>CAWBQO010000003.1:0-1307510 GCA_963790965.1 uncultured Bacteroidota bacterium | reverse complement strand
GTCGCTCGGGGGGAAGCGGAGCAGCAGGTGGCGCGCCTCGTCGGCAAGGGCGTTCATCCGCGCGATCGCATAGGCCGTACCGCCTGCCCCGTCCACAAAAGAGGCGACCGTGCGCACGTCGTCGCGCGACTTCTTTTTCTTGCGAACGATCTTCATTATACGACGCCGCTCTGATTTCGCCGACACGCGGAGCGCGTGAATGAGTGGCAACGTCATCTTCTTTTCCTGCAAGTCGATGCCGAGCGGCTTGCCGACATCTTCAATCCCCAGGTCGAACAGGTCGTCTCGGATCTGAAAAGCAAGGCCAAGCTTTTCGCCGATCTCTCCCATGAGCGCGATCTTTTCCGCGTCGTCGGTTGCGCTGATGGCTCCGCTCGTCGTGCACGCCGCTACGAGCGAGGCGGTCTTGTCGGAAATGATGCGGAAGTAGGTCTCCTCGTCAAGGTCGAGCAGGCGAGACTTCTGAATCTGCAGAATTTCGCCTTCGCTCATGCGCCGAACGGCATCCGAGACGGCGTGCAGAAGGTCATACTCCCGGTACTCGAGCGCCAGCAAAAGGCCTCTGCTCAGCAGAAAGTCGCCGAAGAGCACCGCAATCTTGTTGCGCCAGAGCGCGTTGATGGAGCGCATTCCCCGCCGCTCGTCCGCTCCGTCAACCACGTCGTCATGGACGAGCGTTGCGGTGTGGAGCAGTTCGACGAGCGCGGCCGCTCGGTAACTCGCTTCCGTAATCTCGCCGCAGGTGCGGGCGGCAAGAAGAACGAGGAGCGGCCGAAAGCGCTTACCCTTCTGCCGAAGCAGATACCGAACGATCGTGTCCAGCAGGCCCACCGGGGACCGCATGGCGGTGCGAAAGTACGCGCGAAACTCGCCGAGTTCGGTCTCAACCGGACGGCGGATCTCGTCGAGCGAGCGTGGCAGCAGCGCCACCGGTGCGGCGGAGTCGAACCCGTCTCCCGTGTTTTGAAGCTGCGTGGACGCCGCCATAGTCGTACTTTCAGAAAAAATTGAAAACTGCTTCAGGTCGTACGCAAGATCACCGGCAATGTTTTACGCCGCGGGCAGCCGGCGGACTTCGCCTGCCGCAGTCGCTTCTCAGCCGAAACGATACGATGAACGGCGAAGCAAAGCAAGAAAAAAGGGCACACCGCAGAGGGCTGTCAGTATTCCCACGGGAAGTTCCTGGCCGGGCAAAAGCGTCCGTGCAGCCAGGTCCGAAAGGATCAGGAAGACGGCACCCGCCACGAAGCTGAGCGGCACCACCCGCCGGTGCGCTACGCCCGCCATTGCGCGGACAAGATGCGGGACGATCAAGCCCACAAACCCGATGGCTCCGGCGGACGCCACCAGTCCGCCCGTCACGAGGGCTGCCAAGACAATGATGACGCGCTTGACTGCTTCAACGGGGACGCCGAGACTCACGGCCGGCTCTTCCCCCAGAAGCAGCGCGTCGAGCGAGCGCGAGAGGGCCAGGAGCGTCAGGAGTCCGGCGACGGAGACGACCGCCGGCACGGCGATCATTTCCCAACGCGCGCCCGATAGAGAACCGAGAAGCCAGAAGAGCACTGCGCGCGTCCGGTTGAGATCCGGCGAGGCGAGCGTGATGAGCGAAGTCAGCGCTGCCATGAGCGAGGATACGGCCACGCCCGCCAGCAAAAGGCGCGCGACAGAGAGTACCGGTCCGCTGCTGGCCACATAATAAACGATCAGGATCGCGACCATCGCACCCGCGAAGGCGGCGAGCGGCATGGAAAACACTTTGCTCAAAAGCGGCGGCAGGAAACCCAGGTAAAAGAGAGACGCGCCAACCGACGCGCCGCTCGATATGCCGAGGATGTACGGCTCGGCCAGCGGATTGCGCACGAGCGCCTGAATGCCCACTCCGATTACCGCCAATCCTCCGCCTACGAAGAGGCCGAGCAGCACCCGCGGAACGCGCAGCGCCCATATGATAGTGTCGGCCGTAAACGCGCTCTCCGGCAAGGGTCTGCCAGCCATGCGGTGGCCGAGCGAGGCCACGACGGCTCCGACCGGCAGCGACTCGCTGCCGAACGCAATCCCGGCAAGCAGGGAGACCAATAGCAGAACCGGAAGCAGCACCCAAGCGGCGCGCGCGCGCCTCATAAGGAACTCGAATCTCCCACTGCGGAGGGAAACAGCTCTGGGTGGAGCCGCCGGGCAAGAACCTCTGCCCCTTCGACCAGGCGCGGGCCGGGCCGCAAGTAGAGGTCGGCGGGCACGCCAAACACGCGCCGTCCGCGGATCACCGCGAGGTCCGCCCAGGCTGGATGTTTGCCAAGCAAGTCCGGCGCGGCGTAGTCCTCCCCCCAGGGTCCTATGATCACATCGGGGGGATGGGCAAGAACATATTCGTCCGTAAGCACGGGGGCGGCCGTATCAATATCGCGTGTAGCGCTCGTTCCCCCGGCGGCGAGGATGAGTTCGTGCATATAGCTCTCGCTGCCAAAGGCGTTGAGCTGGTCATCGCTGATAAGGAAGAGCACCACCGGGCGGCGCTGCACGCCCGCAGTCAGCGCCCGCAGGGCCGCGAGGCGTTCGCTGAGCGAATCCGCGCGGTGCGCCGCCACGTTTGCCGTGCCGAGAAGGATGCCGGTTCTGCGGATGGCGGCGAAAACATCCTCAAAGGAGGCGATGGAGAAGAAAGCCGTCGGAACGCCCAGCGCGTCGAGCGCCTCTCCGTCGCGAAGGCTGTTGACCTGATCGGATGCAAGTGCAAGGTCAGGGTGCAGGGCCACCACGGATTCGTAGTTGATGTTCCACGACGAGATGCGCGGCAAACCCAGCACTTCGGGCGGGTAATTGTCAACCACCGTGACGGCCTTAATGAAACGCCCGGCCCCGGCCATGAAGGCCACTTCCGTCATGCTCGGGGCAAGACTCACCACGTCCGGCGCACTCGGCAGGGGGGCTACCGGCCGCCCGAGGTCGTCCACAAACGCGGCCTCGTTCGGCAGCGCGTTGCCGCAGGCGTTCGAGAGCAGAGCAAACAGGAGCAGAAGGGAGCGCATCACACGACCAAAGTTGGGCGATCCGAGCACGACCGAGACGGAGCACGGTTCCCTTATCGGCGCGTCTTGGGGCGCGCAGCCGGGTAAACTCGTATATTCGCCCCCTTCCACGCCCGGCTTCTTCTACACTCTGCATTCTTCGTCCATGCACTACACGTTCATTCTCAATCCGACGGCAGGCGGCGGACGGGCGCGCAAGCGACAAGCGGCGCTCGTGCGGGCACTTGATAGGGAGGGCGTCGACTACCGCCTGGAGGTGACGCAGCGTCCCGGCCATGCAACGAGCCTTGCGCGCGAGGCGGCGGTGGGGTCCGGGGTCGTCGTGGCCGTCGGCGGCGACGGCACGATACACGAGGTCGCGGCCGGGCTGCTGGAGGCGGGCACCGGGGCGGCGCTCGGCATCATCCCGATGGGATCGGGCAACGACCTCATCAAGAACATCGGCGTTCCCAAAGGGCTTCGGCAAGCGCTCCGGGTGGCGCTGGGAGCGGGGCGCCGACCACTCGACTGCGGCCGGATCCGCTGGTCCGGCGCGGAGGAAGCCGGAGAAACCATCTTTATGAACATCGCGGGTGCAGGCATCGACGCCTGGGTCGCGGACGCGGTAGCCGGCAAAAAGAACCTGCCCGGCTCCGCCGCTTACCTCGCCGTGCTTCCGCGCCTCCTCCGGGAGTGGCGCGCGCCCGAGGTCCGGATCACGACCCGTGATCTGCCGGGTACGCTCTTCTCCGGAGCGCTTCTGCTCCTGACGATTGGCAACGGGACGTGCTCCGGCGGCATGTTCTACCTTACGCCGGATGCCTGCATCGACGACGGACTTCTTGACGTATGTATGGTCGCCGAGCAGCCGATGTCGCGCGTCCTGAAGCTGGTACTGCTCGCTACACGCGGTCTTCACACGCGCGCCCCCGAGGTGCGCATGGAGCGCCTGACGCACCTCGTGCTACATTCCGAAACGCCCATATTCGTCCATGTGGACGGAGAAGTTGCCTCGCGGGCGGCGACGGAGGTGGAAGTATCTACCATCCCGGGCGCGCTTTCGGTGGCCGTTTCGGCATGAGGTTACAAAAAGTATCGCGAGCGGTTAAAATTATCAACTTAGCGGCCGATACCCTTTGCAGGAAAGCGTTACGAACTTACCCGCAAGTGAAAAGGAACCGTGGCAACGAAAAAGCGAATCTTCGTAGTAGACGACGAGCCAAAGCTCGGAGAACTCTTCGTCACCGTGCTCAAGCGAGACGGATTTGAGGCGCAAGCCTTTCTGTCGACCACCGCCATGCTCGAGCGCATCGACCGGGGCGTGCGCCCGGATGTGGTACTGACGGACTTGATGCTGCCCGGCATGACCGGCATCGAACTGATCACCGCGCTCAAGGACCGGAAGCTCTCCGTGCCCGTGATCATCATGACCGGCAACTCTTCGGTGCAGTCGGCCGTCGAAGCCATGCGGCTCGGCGCGTTTCACTACCTGCAGAAGCCGGTAAATCTCGAAGAGATGCGCGCGCTGCTCGGAAAGGCGCTCGATCTCTACGACACCGGAGCGCGTTCGGAGGAAGTCAAAACCTCTCGCCGCGCCGATTATCCGCTCTCGGGCATTCTCGGCGTCAGCGACGCCATTCAGCGGGTGCGGGACACGATCGAAACCCTCCGCGACGTGCCGAACACCATCGTGCTCATTCGCGGCGAAACAGGCACCGGAAAGAACCTCATCGCGAAAACGATCCACCACAACTCGGCCTACAATGCCGGCCGGTTCGTGGAGATCAACTGCGCGGCGCTCCCCGACAATCTGCTTGAAGCCGAACTGTTCGGCTATGAAAAAGGCGCGTTTACCGACGCCCGCGCCGCCAAGCCCGGCCTCTTGGAGGTCGCAGACGGCGGCACGATCTTCCTTGACGAGATTGACTCAATGAGCCTTGCGCTTCAGGCAAAGCTGCTTTCGTTTCTGGAGAGCCGGACGTTCCGCAGGCTCGGCGGCGTGGATGAGATTCGCGTCACTACCCGCATTCTCTGCGCCACGAACGCCAATCTGGAAGAGAGCGTCATTCAGCGCAAGTTCAGGAAGGACCTCTTCTACCGCATCAACATCGTCAACATTTACCTGCCACCGCTCCGCACGATGGGGGAGGACCTGCTCCTGATCGCTTCCGAACTGATCGGCGGGTTCAACCGCGATCTTGGACGAAGTGTACGCGGCTTCACTACGGCGGGCGAAAAGAAGATGCTGGAGCATCCGTGGGCCGGCAACGTGCGCGAGCTGCGCAACGTGCTCGAGCGCGCCATGATCTTCTGCAAGACCGACGCCGTCGATGCCTCGGATCTGGTGCTGACCCGCCTCGAAGCGCTCGAGCAGGAAGAAGATGAGGGCAACTTCCGCTTCCCGAGCGGAGAAACCCTTGAAGCGCTCGAATGCGCCTACATCAAGCACGTGTTGCAGGAGTCCACCCACACCAGCTACAGCGACGTAGCCGTGCGGCTTGGGATTTCGAAAAAGACGCTCTGGGACAAGCGCAAACGCTATAACCTCGATGCCGAGGTAGCCTGAACCAATCTGGGAAGTTTACGCCCGCACCGGCTGACGCTTTCGCGCGATTTCATATTTTGCACGGGTTCATCGTAAACCTGTGACAAAGCTCTATGGAAAGTCAGCCGCTTGCGGAAGCTCTTCGCGCCTATCTTGGCAGGCAGACAAAAGTCTCTTCCTCGCTTCGCAACATTCTTGAAGAAGGCATCGGCAGGATCAGCGCCGCAAAGGACGCACTCGCGGACGTGCCGCAAGACGCGCGCAGTCTCGCGCGAATGATCGACCACACCGCCCTTAAGCCGGACGTAACCGAGCACGACATCGAGGTGCTCTGCGAAGAGGCACGCCGTTACGGTTTTGCTACGGTCTGCGTCAATCCTTGCTGGGTGCCTCTCTGCGCGAGTCTCCTGCACGACGCAACGCCTGGCGTTTGTACGGTCATCGGGTTTCCGCTCGGGGCCAACGCCACCCGCATCAAGGCCGAAGAAGCGTCGCAGGCCGTTCGGGAAGGTGCGGCCGAAGTGGACATGGTGATTAACGTCGGCCATCTGCGGAGCGGGCACCTCGACTACGTCTTTGAGGACATCTCTGCCGTTGTCGCCGCCTCGCGAGCGGCCGGTCGGGCGGCGGTCAAGGTGATCATCGAAACCTGCCTCCTCTCGGACGAAGAGAAAGCGGTCGCCTGCATGATCTCCGAAGCCGCCGGGGCGGATTTCGTTAAAACGTCCACCGGCTTCTCTTCCGGCGGCGCAACAGCCGAGGATATCGCCCTCATGCGCCGCATAGTGGGCACCCGCCTCGGCGTCAAAGCGTCCGGCGGCGTGCGCGGCCATGCCGACGCCGTTCGCATGATCGAACAGGGGGCCTCGCGCATCGGGGCGAGCGCGTCGGTGGCAATCGTCGAAGGGGCGGAGGGCACCTCTTCGTACTGAGCGCCCGCGACAGGGGCTGTCGGGCGGGCGGGAACTGTACCATGAACGGCCCACGCGGAGGCGGGGACGGACAGGCATTAGCCGCCCGCCCAATCCTGTCATTGCGGGGAGCGAAGCGAAGAAGCAATCACGTCACAGCGGCACGAGCGCCGAGACTGCTTCGCTCATTCTGCCATGACAACATTCCGGAGCGCAAGTACGACCGCCCCCCGCGCTTCCAAACGCCAATTCCGGCCGCGTTTCTTTCCCCTTCCGAGCATGCTCCCGATCCGAAGAGACGTATGCCCGAACCCTTGCACGCAAAGCGCGTCTACGATTTAGAAGAACAGACCTGTCGATGCCGTTTGCATCGGCTTCCGCACAGGCCTTTAATACTGATTCCGCCTGGCCCCCTTTATGCGAATGCCCGTTCCTGTCACCCTTTTGATGCAGAGCCTCACGCCCGCGCTCGTGGCTGTGCTCCTTCTCTTACCCGCCTGCTCGGGACCGCAGCAGTCGGTGGACCAGCCGCCGGACCTTCCCGTTCCGTCTGAGCCGCCGCCGTCGGAGACGTCGGTGCGCCTTTCCGACTACGAAGACTTCGACCCTTCGCCCTACGATGAAGCCGAAGCTGAGGACGAGTCGCTCAAACACGACGTACCTCCGCAGCTCATGACCGGTAAGCAGGCCGCGGGCATCGCTACCTCGATGCAAGGCTTTCGGGTGCAAGTCGCCCAGACGGACGACAAGTCCGGTGCCGACGCCATCGTCGCCGATGCCGTCGCGTGGTGGCGCGACAGCCGGGACCGAACGGACCTCCCGGCGCTGTTCGCGGTTGAGGACCCGCCCGTTTACATTGTCTACAAAGCGCCTTATTACCGCGTCCGCATCGGCGACTTTGCCACGCGCGGCGAGGCCATGAAAGCGTCCCAGATCATGCGCACGCGCTTCTCCGCCGCAGCAGTCGTGCCTGATGAAGTCAGCGTGGTTCGAGCGGAGAAGTAGGCGTCGGCATTCGTTGCTACATCTTTGCTCAGAGAAAGCGCCTCGGCATTGTGTGATAGCCCGGGTGCGGCGTTATTTGAGCGTACTACCAGTCAGTTCACCCATCGCGTCTTCATCCCATGGATTCTTTTTCCCGCTCCGCGCTGCAGGACAGCGCCGTTAAGCTCGTGCTCGGGTTTGTAGGCACCATCCTCGCCTTCTCGCTGCTTCCCCGGACGATCAAGTTCGTCTCCCGCAAGTTCCTCCTCGGCATCTTCGCCGAAGTGGTGACGGTTGTCGTTGCCGGCCTGCTCGCGGAAAAGGCGGCCGAGAAGGTCACGGCGGACGAGTAGGGCGGGACCAACGCTGCCCCGAGGTGGTTCCACAAGCAGCCCTCTACCGCCTGCCAAGAACCCATGGAACTCACCTCGCCCAACGACCGCCCGGACAAGATCGGCGTCATCACGCACGGATCCCTCAACGCCGGGGTGGACATGAAGCTCGACGCTTCAGAGTCCATCGAGGACGTTGTGGCGGGAACGTTCGTCGTCGTGCAGGGAGACCGGTACGACTTCTTCTCGATGATCACCGACGTCACCATCGACGCGGCGAACGAGAACATCTTGCTCCACCCGCCCTCCAAGGATGAACACCTCTTGCGGCGCGTGATGCAAGGCTCGGGCACCTACACAACTGTTTCGCTCAAGCCCATGCTCATGATGCCGAACGAAAAGCATCAGGAGCTTGCCGAGGCGGAGGCGCGCGCTGTCAAAACCGTGCCCGCTCACTTCTCCCTCGTTGCCAAAGCCACGGAAGAGGACGTCTCGCGCGTCTTCGGAAACGAAGCGAACGACGGCGGAGACCGGTTCTTTCACATCGGAGACCCGCTCGGGATGGACGGCATTCCCGTCTGCGTCGATCTCGAGAAGATCGTGCAGCGCTCGAACGCGGTGTTCGGAAAGACCGGAACCGGCAAGACGTTCTTGACCCGGCTGCTTCTTGCGGGCACCATCAAGACCGGACGCGCGGTCAACCTCGTGTTTGACATGCACTCCGAATACGGGCTGAACGCGCATCAGGAGGGAAGCAACCAGCTTGTGATGGGCTTGAGGAAGCTCTTCCCCAGCCGCGTGGTCGTTTTTTCGCTCGATCCGAAGAGCACCCGCTCCAGAGGCGTCAGCCCGGACGAGCCGGTCTACCTGTATGCCGATCAGATCGAGCCGGGGGACGTGCTCCCGCTGCGCGACACGCTCAATCTGACGGCCACGGCCGCAGAGAGCACCTACGCGCTACAGAGTCGGTATCGCAAGAAGTGGCTCACGACTTTGCTCGATGCGGATGCGACCCGCCTCGGTGAGATCGCGGAGGAGTGCGGCGCGCATGAAGCCTCCATTGCCGCCCTGCAGCGAAAGCTGAAGCAGTTCGTCGCCTATGACTTCTTCAAAACGGAGCTGCCCTCCGGCGCGCCGGACGTGGTCGACGTGCTGCTCGACAATCTCGAGCGCGGCAAGTCGGTCATCTTCGAGTTCGGGCGCTACGATGATCTCAAGGTCTATCTGCTCGTTGCAAACGTCATCACACGTCGGCTACGGGAGCGGTACGAGGAGAAGACGAGCGTTTACCTGCAGACGCGCAATGAGGCGGACAAGCCCATCCCGCTCATCATCACCATCGAGGAAGCGCATAAGTTCTTGAGTCCCGGTGTCGCGCACGAGACGCCCTTCGGCAAGATCGCGAGGGAGATGCGCAAGTACTACGTCTCGCTGCTCGTTGTGGACCAGCGCCCGAGCGCGATCGACGAGGAAGTGCTGAGCCAGATCGGCACGCGCATCGTGGCGCAGCTCAACGACGACAAGGACATAGCCGCCGCCCTGGTGGGCACGCGCGACGCATCCTCGCTGAGGCAGGTGCTCGCGTCGCTGGATTCCAAGCAGCAGGCGCTCATCCTCGGGCACGCCGTCCCGATGCCCGTCGTCGTGCGCACCCGCAATTATGACGAAGCTTTCTTCGAGGCCATGCGAGGACAGGAGAGCGGCGACGGCACGGCAACCGCGTTCGAGACCGTACGCGCCGCGACGCAGGATCTCTTCTGAGAGACTATCAAAAAGTAGATAGCGTTCTGTATAGCTGAAACCTCGAGCCAAGGTACCAACGTGACCTCCCCCTTGAGCGAAATGCAAAAAGGTGTTAGGTACCCTTCCAGTCGCATACATCGCCCCGTTCATCTGCGATGTAGTCCATCCAAGGTGACTCAGCTGCCTCTTAAGCGTCTGCCGCCGGGGGTTTTAAAGGCGCGGTCGGCGGCGTGCGCACGTAACCTGTCGAACGTCGCTTCGTAGGATTAGTAGACCCGGTCTTCCCCGTTACCTGGCTCCTTCGCGAGGCGGCTCATAAGGGTAGACCTTTAGTAACGGGCGTACCCGGCAAGCTCAAACCCATGCGCAGACTGACGCTTTTCGTACCGTTCTTCCTCTTTCTTGCAGCTCCGGTGTCGCAGGCGCAGACGGCCCAGCCGCTCTCGGGCACGCTTCGTCTGACGGGATGGCCGGACATGTGGCTGCAGCAGGATACCGAGGGCAACTTCGACGCGGAGGCCGAAAGGATGCTGGCGCAGTACGACCTGCTCCCTTTTATGGACGGGCTGGAACTCGTCTATAACGTCCTGCCGGAAGGCGAGACGCTCGGTATGCGCGCCGCGTTGACCTGGCGCAGAGGCTCGCGCGGCGTCCTCGACGGCCGGGTGCTTGCCTCGCAAGAGCTGCCGGACTCCGTCCGCATAGAATCTGTTACGCTCCGCGCCGAGGCGGTTGTTGATGGGAAGGTCGTCGGCGAGGTCGAGTGGTTCTTCGGCGGGATGAACCTGAAGCCGCTGCCGGAGCGGTACGTGTATGAGGCTCACGGGCTGCGCTGGGAATCGTTCTTCATGGACCTGTCGGCGGATTCGGCACAAGCGCTGCTGCAGCACGATCTCCCCCTGCAGAACCTCCGCATCGAGAAGATAGGTTTTCGCGCGCCGAACGATCAGATGGCAGAGGCGCGCGTCCGCCAGGCGGCGCACAGGCGTCCGGGCGACGTGCAGGCCCGCCCCTATCCCTATCCTCCCGGCGGCGACGTGATCGTTGATGTCGGCTGGATCTTCCGGCCCCGGCTGCGAACCTACCGGACGGGTCCGCAGGGCAGCCGGGAGCGCCGCAATGAAGGAGGCCGGAGTGGCGAAGATGACGCGCGCGGGACGCGCTCGACCGGGCGCGACGGCGAGGGCGAAGGTGGCGGAGCGTCCACCGCCGACGTCGGCCGCTCCGGGGCCGGCACCGATGCTACTGCCGGCACCGATGCTACTGTCGGCACGGAGCGCAAGTCAAGGAAACCCAAAGCGCGCGTGCCCAAGAAAGACGATGACGACGATGATGATGATAAGGCGGAGCTACTGCCCGCCGCCCTTGCTGCGGCAGCGGCCGTCGGCGTTTTGGCGTATGCGGGCGGCACCGTCGGAATATACGGCAATGCGCAACATACGCCCATCGGACTTACGGCCGGAGCGGTGTGGCCCTTCGGCGGCTTCCTGATGCAAGCGGCCGCAAACTCCGACGCGCTCGGAGGAGGCAAGGGCACCGAGCGGCTGACGATCAAGGTCACCTCCTTTCATGAGGTCGACGCGCGAAGTCTCGTTCAGCCTGCCCTCGGTCTGGGAGTGATGATTCTTCGCTACGACGACCGAACGGCGTACCGCCCGAGCGTTTCTCTGGGTGCCGTCGGTAACTTCGGGCCACTCGTGTTGCTGGGCGCATTCGACGTGGCGCAGGGCGGGCTGGAAGTAGGCGTCGCGTACAACTTCCGAACGAACAGGGGCCGCCGGCAGGCGAAGTAGGCGTTCGTGTGCGTATCTTGCGGTTTCGGCAGGCTCTCGCTAAACGCCTACGAGTGGAAGCAGGGGCCATTTCAACCTCGACACCGCTGGTCGCGCCCGATGAATAACGCTTCTTCCCTTCAAGTCTATACCCTCCGCAACGCTCACGGCTCGGAAGTTCAAATTCTGAACTTTGGGGCGACGATCATCTCCGTCAAGGTGCCTGACCGCGACGGCCGGGTGGGCGAAGTGACGCTCGGCCTTCCGGACCCGGAGGGCTATCTCGGCGAGCATCCTTACCTCGGCGGCACGATCGGCCGCTTCGCCAACCGTATTGCTGAAGGCCGGTTCAGCCTCGACGGCAAGGACTACCAGCTCGCCACCAACAACGGCCCCAATCATCTCCACGGCGGCAAAGAGGGCTTCAACTGTCAGTACTGGACGGGTGAATGGACCGAGGAGCGGGAGGGACGTAGCGTTCGCCTGAGTCGAACCAGCCCCGAGGGGGAGGAGCATTATCCCGGCACCCTGAATGTTCAGGTCTCCTTCTCCCTTTCAGACGATGATGTGCTTGCCATCGAGTACCGCGCCGAAACCGACGCCCCGACCATCATCAATCTGACCAACCATTCCTATTTCAATCTTACCGGCGACCCCTCGAAGGACGTGCTCGGCCATCTCGTGCAGATCTACGCGGACGGATTCACGCCGGTGGACGAACACCAGATTCCCCTCGGCGACATCCGCTCCGTGCAAGGCACGCCGTTCGACTTCCGCATCCCGAAGAGCGTTGGCCGGGACATCGATGCCGACGACGAACAAATCAGGCGGGGGCCGGGCTATGACCACAACTTCGCGCTTCACGGCCGCAAAGGCGACCTCGAGCCCGCTGCCTGGGTCTATGATCCCGTTTCCGGGCGCACCATGGCGGTGAGGACTACCGAGCCGGGCATTCAGTTCTATTCCGGCAACTTCCTCGACGGGACGGTAGAGGGGAGGGACGGCGTTCCACTGCAGCGGCGGCACGCGCTTGCGCTCGAAACCCAGCACTTCCCGGACTCGCCCAATCAGCCGGCGTTTCCATCCGTCGTACTGAGGCCCGGGGATGTGTTTCACTCCGTCACGACCTACGCCTTCGGCACGCTGGGCGGCGAGTAGCCTATAGCTGCCGCCGAGTGCTTCGCGCAGCAAGCTGCCCGCACGCCGCGTCGATGCTCTCGCCCCGGCTTCGGCGCACCGTCACGGTCACGCCGCGACGGACGAGTACCTTGATAAACTGGTTGAGCCGCTCTTCCGGCGTGCGTTCGAAGCCAAGGCCGGGGACCGGGTTGTACATGATCAGGTTCACCTTGCTTGGTGCCCACGCGGCCACATCGGCAAGGTTGCGCGCGTCGGTTTCCGTGTCGTTGAAGCCGCTGAACATGCAGTATTCGTACGTGACGCCGCGGCCCGTCGTCCGAGTATAATGCTGGACGGCCTCTCGAAGGGCCGTCAGGTCGGTCGAGGCGGCGCGGTTGACCGGCATGATCGCGCTCCGCTGGGTGTCCGTTGGGGCGTGGAGCGAGATCGCGAGGTTGAAGCGTGTGCCTTCATCAGCGAGTTGCCGAATGCGCCGTGCAAGCCCTACCGTGGAAACCGTGATGCGCCTCGCAGCCATGCCGAGCGCATCGGGATGGGTAAGCACTTCGATGCTTTTGAGCACCTGATCGTAATTGAGCAGAGGCTCGCCCATGCCCATATACACGATGTTTGAGGGCCCCCGGCCAAAGCGCACGTCCGAGAGAAGGCTCATGTGGTGGATCTGGTCGAAGATCTCGCCCGCCGAGAGGTTCTGCTGAAAGCCCATTTGCCCGGTGGCGCAGAAGCTGCACGCCATCGCACAACCGACCTGGCTCGACACGCAGACCGTCATCCGGCGCGGATCGCCCTCTTCATCGAAGTCTGGAATAAGGACGGCTTCGACCTGCTTGCCGGATGAAAGGCGAAAGAGCACCTTGACGGTACCGTCGGTCGCCTCGCGCACGAGCGTCGGCTCGCTGGTGCGAATGACGGCGGAGGCTTCGAGCTGCTCCCGGAAGGAGCGCGGCAGATCCGTCATCTCGTCGAAAGAGCGGGCTGCCTTGGCATACAGCCATCGAAAAAGCTGACGGCCTCTGAACGGCTGCTGGCCCATCTCGATGGCCAGCGCTTCCATCTCGCTCCGCGACAGCGTTCGGATGTCGCGAAGCGCGACCTCCGCATCTACTTCAGTTTCCTCAATTTCGGTAAAGCTTTCCATCCGTCCGGTACGCACAAAGGAGGTGTCCGGTTCGTTCGGCACGACGTCTAAGCCGTCTCCATTCGCGTGCTTCGAACGGTCCATACCGCCACGCTCACGCACAAGGCGGCGGTGGCGAAGGTGACGGCGATGCAAACGCTGAGCGGCGCAAGCGCAACCGGGGCAGCATTGGGGTAGTAGGCCCCCTGCCGAATAGCACTCACTGCATAAGATACGGGATTTAAGTTCATTATCCAGCGCAGCGGGAGGGAAGCGCCTTCAGCCGGAAAGGGCGCACCGGAGAGGAACCAGAGCGGCAGCAGAAACAGGTTCATCACTGCGTGAAAACCTCGCGTAGAAGACATTCGCCAGGCGATGATGAACCCGAGACTCGTAAATGCGAGTCCGGTGAGAACGCTCACGAGCAGAATGACGGCGATGCCGGGCAGCGAAGGCGTCAGGCCAAGAAGAGGCATGAGGAGCAGGAAGAGGGCCGCTTCCGCGACGGCAAGGCTCGTGCCGCCGAGTGTGTTGCCAAAGACGAGCGCCGTGCGGGATGCCGGAGCTACGAGCGCCGCCTGGATGAACCCCGACTTCCGCTCCTCCACGACGGATATGGTCGCAAAGATGGCGGTAAACAGGATGATCATGGCGATGATACCGGGAAACAAGAACTCCAGGTATCCCACCCCGTAGGCCGCCTCGCCCGGCATCTGGAACGTGCCGTGGAAGCCAAGCCCGAGCAGCAGCCAGAAGGCGGCCGGCTGGGCGAGCGCGCCGACCACCCGGCTTCGATCCCGCAGGAACTTGATGATTTCGCGTTTCCAAAGCGCGCCCGTAGCAGTCAGGCCGGCAGTCATAGGTTGTATAGCGGTTTAAGTGCGCGGCACCTGATAGGCGGCAAGTCCTGAAGGCAACGGTTTAAGCAACAGGCACTCGCGCCCCTACGCGCCCGCGCCCAAAGCAGTTTCCGCAGTAAAAAGGGGGCCGAGGGATTGTGCGGATCGGCGAAAAGGTAGATGGCAGTGGTGCACGACCCGGGCCCGTTCTTGTTCTCTGCGCCTGCGGACATAATTGCTGAATGGCTGGAAGGTGCAGCTAGCCGCTCAGCTTCGCAGTGGCTGGAGGCAAGGAGGACCTACGGCGGAACCCGGCAAGCAAAAATTCACGAGGAGGTGGACCAATAGCGGAAGTTTGCCGTAACTTTGCTGATCGATTCTCTTTCCTGCCGTAATAGCGCTCTATGGATACTCACATTCTCATTGGCAATCCGCAGAACCTCTACGTCTTCAATCACAGTAACGGCTCCACCGGCAGCGCCCCGTTCGCGGGCGATCCGGGGCCGATTGTCGAGCACTGGGAACCCGTTCTCAGGGAGACGCGGGTAGGCTCTTCTCGCGGAACGCTCTTTCGCCGCCCGGAGAATGAGCGCGCCTTTCGCATTATCACTCCGGAGCCTGCGCAGTAGAAGGGGGACCGGTTGAGCCGGGCTTAGGGCCGGGTACAACCGCATCTTCGCCTCCGCTGCTGGTCGCGGCGAAGAGGTTGGAGCACCGTTCTTAAAGGCCGGAGACTATAGTCTCAGCGGCCGGAGTCGGCTGTGGTCGCCTCTTCCGGCGCGCGCTGCCAGGCCGCGCGTTGCTGCCTTGCGTGCCGCCGCCCGGGTGTGCCAGGCGGCGGCATCTTTCCGTCAGCCGAGCAGGACGCCCGCAATCGTTGCCGTCATCAAGTTCGCCAGCGTTCCGGCGAGCACCGCCCGAAGCCCGAGGCGCGCCAGCTCAGACGTGCGTTCCGGCGCAAGCGGACCAATGCCGCCGATCTGAATGGCTATCGACGAGAAGTTGGCGAATCCGCAGAGGGCGAACGTTGCCATGACGATCGTTTTCGGCAGCATCGATCCAGCGGCAATGGCGTCGGCAAGGCCGAGATACGCGACGAATTCGTTCACCACCACCTTCGTACCGAGCAGCGCGCCGAAGTTCATGGCGTCTGCCCACGGCACGCCGAGGAGCCACGCGAACGGACCGAGGATCCAGCCGAAGATCATCTCCAGCGTCAGAGTGGCACCAAAGAGGCCCGCTGCCCAGCCGAGCGTGTAGTTGACCATCGCAATGAGTGCGATGAAGGCGATCAGCATGGCACCCACGTTCAGGGCGAGCTTCAAGCCGTCGGCTGCGCCTGCCGCCGCGGCATCGATCACGTTGCCGCCGACGCGATCGACGCTGACGGCCATCTTGCCCGCCGTCGGCGATTCTTCCGTTTCCGGCACCATGATCTTCGCGAGCATAAGCGCTGCCGGCGCGGCCATCACGCTCGCCCCGAGAAGCTGCTGCGCGAAGAGCAGCTGCCCTTCGGCGACCGGAATGCCGCGAGCCGCAGCAAACGACGCGCCGAGCATCGCGATATACGCGCTCATGATGCCGCCCGCGATCGTCGCCATGCCCGCCGTCATGATCGCCATTAGCTCCGAGTAGGTCATCGTCTTGATGAACGGCTTGATGACGAGCGGAGCCTCCGTTTGTCCGACGAAAATGTTAGCCGTAGCGGAAAGCGTTTCCGCGCCACTCGTGCCGAGAAAGCGCAGCACAACCACCGCCATGACCTTCACGACCCACTGAAGCACGCCGAGATAGTAAAGAATGGAGACGAGCGAACTGAAGAAGATGATCGTCGGCAGCACCTGAAATGCGAAGAACACACCGAGGCTTTGCTCAGCCGGGGGCCCAAGGGCGAGACTGCCAAAGACGAAACTCGCTCCTTCCGTGGTGAACCGCAGCACTTGCACGAAGAATCCACTAACGAACGCAAACACGCGCTCAGGCCAGCCCAGAGGCGAGAAGAAGGCCGCCATGCTCTTGCCCTTCAGCAAAAAGACGGCGAGAATGATCTGCAAGCTGAGGCCCGCGGCAACGGTTCGCCAGTTGATATGACGCCGATTGTTCGACACCAGAATGGCGACACCGAGGATGACGGTCAGCCCCAAGATGCCCCGAAGGAGCGAAATTAAGTCCATGCGAGTAAGCGGCCGAATAGAAAAGCGAGTTCAGATTCCATCCATGCGCCGAAAGGCTCCGGCGGCGGCCGCAATATACGGCTTCAAGCAAGAAGAGGCGGTGAATGCGCAACGCCAATGCACCTCCTTCGCGCAACAAGGGTCGCCCCGCCGGATGTGACCGGATCCGCCCGGCGTACGTTCCGTTACCCCTCTGCCGGAAACGGTGCCGCTTCTTTATCTTGAGACCTCTGCGCTTTAAGACAATTGCGTTTTGAGACTTTCGCGTTCTGTACTTACCTCGGCCGTCCATGCGAGAATTTAGTTTGCCCGCCGTCCCCGTAGATCCCGCACAACAGGAAGAGGCCGACGCGATTCTCCGCGGGTTGAACCCGGCTCAGCAAGAAGCCGCCGGTACCACGGAGGGCGCTGTTCTGATCATCGCCGGGCCTGGCTCCGGCAAGACCCGTACGCTCACGCACCGCGTGGCTTACCTGATCGCGTCCGGCCGCGCGGAGCCTCGGGACATTCTCGCGCTGACGTTTACCAACAAAGCCGCGCGTGAAATGAAGGACCGTATCCTTCATCTGCTCGGCCCCGAAGGCGCGCGAAGCATGTGGGTCGGCACCTTTCACGCCACCTTCGCCCGCGTCCTGCGGCGCGAGGCGGAGACCATAGGCTTTACGAAGAACTTCAGTATCTACGATCCGGATGATACGGAGCGCATTCTGAAGGACCTCATGTCCCGCTTTAACGTCGACCCGAAGCAGTTCAGCGCCCGCCTTTTACGCGGCCTGATCTCGGGAGCCAAGAACCAGCTGGTGTCCCCGGCGCAATACGCGCGGCTCGCTTCCACGCCGCCGGAGGACAAGGCGGCGCAGATCTTCGGTCCATATGAAGCCGCGCTTCGGCAGGCGAACGCGATGGACTTCGACGACCTTCTCATTCGCCCCATCGAGCTTTTCGAGCGCTCCCCGGAAACCCTCGCGCGGTACCAGCGGCTCTGGAAGTACGTTCACATCGACGAGTACCAGGACACGAACCACGCGCAGTACCGTCTGGCGCGGATGCTCTCACAGGGGCACGGCAATCTCTGCGTGGTCGGGGACGACGCGCAGAGTATCTATGCCTTTCGCGGAGCGGATATTGGCAACATCCTTTCGTTCCAGCGGGATTTCAAAGATGCGGCCGTGATCCGGCTCGAACAGAATTACCGTTCGACCCGCCGCATCTTGCAACTGGCCGATTCTGTTATCAAAAACAACAAGAATCAGCTTAAAAAGTCGCTGTGGACGGAGAACCGCGAAGGCGACCCGATCACCCTCATCGTTGCGGATAACGAAAAGGACGAAGCGATGAAGATCGAGCGCACCATCCGCGATCTTCAGGTGCGGCTCGGGCATTCGTACAAGGACTTCGCGATCCTCTACCGCACGAATGCGCAGAGCCGTTCGCTGGAAGATGGTCTGCGGCGCGGCAGCATTCCTTATCGCATCGTGGGCGGCCTGTCGTTCTACCAGCGTAAAGAAATCAAGGACGTCATCGCGTACCTTCGGCTCGTCGTCAATCCGAACGACACCGCGAGTCTGCAGCGGGTCATCAATTATCCCGTACGCGGCATCGGGGCGAAGTCGCAGGAGGATCTGGCGGAGTTCGCGCGTCGGGAGGGCCTGACGCTCTGGCAAGCCGTCGAGCGGGTGCAGGAGTCCGGCATTCATCAACGCGCCCGCGCGGCGGTCGAGCGGTTTCGCTTCATGATCGCCAAACACGCCGCGCAGTCGAACGGCCATCCGGCTGATGAAGTGGCGCGATCGCTCATCGAGGAGACGGGCATCCTGAGCGAGCTGCGCCAGGAGAACACGCAGGAAAGCCTGGTTCGCTGGGAGAACGTGCAGGAGCTAATCAGCGCGATCGCTGAGTTCACGTCTGCTTCCGGCGAGACGGCTACCCTAAGCTCGTTCCTTCAGGAAGTCTCGCTGCTCACCGACGCCGACAACGAGGATGGCGACGCAAACCGCGTGACGCTCATGACGCTCCATGCCTCGAAGGGGCTGGAGTATCCGGTGGTGTTCGTCAGCGGCATGGAGGAGGGGCTGTTCCCGCTACAGAAGGCCGCGCAGGACCTTAAAGAACTGGAGGAGGAGAGGCGGCTCTTCTATGTAGGCATAACGCGCGCCGAAGACCGCCTCTATCTTTCCTACGCGCGAAGCCGGTGGCGCTACGGCGAATCGCAGTCGTCGACGCGCAGCCGTTTTCTTGATGAAGCGGATGCCGAAGTGCTACGCACCGAAACAGGAGCGGCGTTCGTGACCAAGTCCGGCCGCTTTAGTCTCGATGCGGCAGAGACTCGGTCGAGTAGCTTCGAGGGCGTCGACCCGAACTACTGGCGGCGCAGCTTGCGCACCGACGTACCGGAGGCCGGACGCAAGGCGGCAAAGAAGGGCGAGCGGCAGATCGTCTATGACGAAGAGGCGTCGCAGATCGTGCCGGGCATCCGTGTTGAACATCGGCTCTTTGGCGAAGGCAAGGTTCTCTCTTTGGAGGGGACCGGCGAACAAACCTCGGCCATGGTGTTCTTCAAAGAAGTCGGGCAGAAAAAGATGAAGCTGCGGCTCGCCGGCCTCCGCCGAATAGAAGAATGAAGTTCGGGACCGCACGGGCGACTGCCGAAGAAGAAGGTTTAGAATAGATCAAGACAGATTATGAGGACGCGATCACAGTGGCTGCGGATCGGCCGAATACTGATCGAGCGCGGGCTTTTCGCACTCGTACTGGTCGCCGCCGTTAGCGGCTGTTCGTCGGACCGCCGGGAGCGGCTCGTCGTCTACTCGCCCCATGGCAAGGAGATGCTGTCGCTCTACGAGGAGGGGTTCGAGGCGCGCCACCCCGATGTGGACGTGCAGTGGATCGACATGGGCGGGCAGACGGCGTATGACCGCATCCGGACGGAAAGCCAGAATCCGCAGGCAAGTCTCTGGTGGGGTGGTGATAGTCCGACGTTTGCCCGCGCCGCCGAGGAGGGCCTTCTCGCGGCCTATGCGCCTTCCTGGGCCGGCGCGGTGCCGCCTTACACCCGCGATGCGGAAGACCGCTGGTACGGCACCTTCCTCACGCCCCAGGTACTCGCCTATAACACCCGAACAGTCGATTCGCTGGAGGCGCCGCGCGACTGGGACGACCTGCTCGACCCGAAGTGGAAGGGCCGCATCCTCATCCGCATGCCCATGGAGAGTTCCGGGATGCGCACCATCTTCGGCGCGATGATTCTGAGGCAACCAACCGTTGAGGAGGGCTACCGCTGGCTGGCGCGTCTGGACGAAAACGTGAAGACCTACGCCGCCGACCCGACGCAGCTCTACATCCGCCTGGCGCGAGAAGAGGGGGACGCGACGCTGTGGAATATGCCCGACATCGAACTTCAGACGCAAACGAACGGCTATCCGTTCGGCTACCGGGTTCCGCAGAGCGGTACGCCGGTGCTCGTGGACGGCATTGCGCTCGTGGCCGGTGCGCCTGCGCCGGATCTTGCGAAAGCGTTCTACGAGTACGTCACCTCGGACAGCGCTCTCGTCGAGCAGGCGGAGCGGTTCTACCGCATTCCCGTGCGCGAGGACATCGACGAGGCGCGTATGCCCGCCTGGATTGGCCGAACACGCATCGAGCCGATGGACATCGACTGGGAGCGCCTCGCGGCAGACGGTCCTACGTGGATGCAGTTCTGGGATGAGAACATCAAGGGCCGGGGAGCGGCTTACCTCGAGGAGCACAATGCCCGCTGAAGCCGCCTACGCCGTCGCGATGGTCGCGCTCGGTGGGGCGAGCGGCGCGCTCGCGCGATTCGCCGCGGGCCTGCTCGTCTCGCAGTACTGGAAGGGAGCACTTCCTCTGAGTACCTGGCTCGTGAACCTGATTGGGTGCCTCCTTATCGGCGCGGCCGTGGGTCTGTTCGAGCGCCAGGGCGGTGGCGGACCGCTCCGCTACTTCGCCGTGGTGGGGTTTCTCGGGTCGTTTACGACCTTTTCAACCTTCAGCGTGGAGACCATCGCCCTGCTTCAGGACGGCCGCCTCGGTCTTGCACTTCTAAATGCCGGGGGTAGCGTCGTGCTGGGCTTGCTCTGCGTCGTCGCCGGAATGGCGCTCGTTCGGCCTTAATGGAGGTCGCTACCGGATGCGCTTGGCTCCCGAGACGGCGCGAACGAGATCGGGAAACTGCGTCGACCACCGCCGCGCTTCCGCGCCGCCGGCCCATCGCGCGGAGACAGCCCGGGTGCCTGCCGGCAGGGGTATGGTGAGCGCGCTCGGCTGGATCTTGCCTTCCGCCACGCGGTGGACCGTGAGCGTGTTTGCCTGCTGAATGATGACGAGGTCGCCCGTGGGCGATCCGAAGGCGTCAGTGGCACCGGGCGCGAAGGCGCGCACGACATCCCAGGTCGTGCCGCCGCCACTCCGCCCGGTAACGGGCGTGAGGTTTTTGAGATCGACGTCGAAGTCAAGGACCTCGGACCGGGTAACGACACTCGGGTCCAGTCGTCCCCTCACGACCCACTTTCCGCTGCCACGTGCTATGTTCCAGCTCGCCTCATCGGGGCGGGAGACGTACTTCTCGCGGTCGGCGGCGCGCAGCTTTCCGATGGCCGCGTCCGCTCCGGCATAGAGGGCCTCGCGGCCGGGGGATCCGAAGAGGCGCGACAGCGGCACGCCGAGGTGGTCGGCGCTGTCAATCGGGATGACGGCGAAGGTGTTGAAATTCCAGGGGTGCGCCGCGTCTTCGCAGTAGCCGGCGCTGCGCACCTCTACTGCGAGCAGATCGCTCGACGCGAAGTTTATCTGCTGGGTGCGGTGGCCCTCGCAGTATTCGCCATTGTAGGACGGAATGCCGTTGAGTTGCGGCGAGTCGCCGACGGGGGCAGCCCACACGAAGTCTTCCACCCAGTCGTTATAGATGCTCCTTTTCGCGTCTACGCGCCAGAAGCCGTCGCTGCGGGGCACGTAGAGACCGCTCAGGCGCGGTGTCGCCGAGATCTTGCCGTTCCGCGCAGCAATATAGAGCGTGCCGTAGACGGGCCTGGAGAGCGAATCGCCGGTTCCCGCATAGTAGGGCAGCGGTCGGGGGATGCGCTCGCTGTAGCGGACGCCGAGCAGGAGCGCCGTATCCTGCCCGTGGGCAAGCAGCGGGCAGGCGGCGAATAGAAGCAGCAGGAGCAGGCGCGGAACGACGCAGCGGGGCATGTCAATGCAACTGTAGAGGAATCCAGACGCCGGACGGGATGGGTGCCCGGCGTCCTACGGAGTTGAAGCCTCCTTGCTGCACAAAAGGTTCCGACCGTCCCGGCTACCGCGCGAAGAAATAGTACAGAATCAAACCGAGAACGGGCATAAAGATGATGATCAGCGCCCAGATGATCTTGCTTCCAAGCGACCGCGCGCTGCCGGCGAGTTCGACGAGCGCAAGAATGTCGAGGACGACAATCACCGTGCCGCAGCAGGACAGCGACCAGAAGTTGCTTACGCGGTCAAATAAACTCGGCCCGCATCCGGCGAACACGAGAGCAAGCATCGAAACGAGTGCGACGGGGAGAGCGGCTGTTTTTCGCATAGCGATAAGGGGGTCGGGTGCCCGGGATTACCGGCCGGGGGTTCAGGGGAAGGCAGCGCCTGTCATTATAGGAGCGGCGCGCCCGTCAACAGTAGCCGCTTACGTTACCCTGCTGTAAAAGGATGCACAAGCGCGCTCGCGCGCTGAATCCCTCTGCATTGGAACAGCGGTGCAAGGTTCTCGTTCGAGCCGTCGCCTCTAATTGACGGTTTTCGCGCATGAAGATAGGATCCATAGATCTGGGCCGGCAGCCACTCCTGCTCGCGCCGATGGAGGACGTGAGCGATCCGCCCTTTCGCGTCTTGTGCAAGCGGTACGGGGCGGATATGCTCTTCACGGAGTTCATTGCCTCGGGCGGTCTCGTTTATGAAGCGGAGGATTCGCTTCAAAAGCTGGAGTTTTATCCTGAAGAACGTCCGCTCGGGATCCAGATATTCGGCGGCGAGGTGGACCAGGTTCGCCAGGCGGCCTCCATAGCGGACGCGGCGGGGCCGGACGCGATCGACATCAATTTCGGCTGTCCGGTCAAGAAGGTCGTGTGCAAGGATGGCGGCGCGGGCATTCTCCGCAACCTGCCGAAGATGGAGAGCATCACGCGCGCCGTCGTGGAGCAGGCGTCGCGGCCCGTCACGGTCAAGACGCGCCTCGGATGGAATGATTCGTCGATTCAGATTCTCGACGTGGCCCGGATGCTGCAGGATGCCGGCATCGAGGCGCTCACGGTTCACGCCCGTACCCGCACGCAGATGTACAAGGGCGAGGCGGACTGGGCGTGGCTGCGCAAGCTCAAGAACATGCCGGACCTTCGCATCCCGCTCATCGGGAACGGCGACGCCACGACGCCGGCGCTCATCCAGCGCATGTTTGAGGATACGGGCGCGGACGGCGTCATGATTGGACGCGGTGCCATAGGGAATCCGTGGATATTCAGGGAGGCAAAGGCGTTTATGGAGACCGGTGAGGTACTGCCGCCGCCTTCGTGGGAGGAGCGGGTCGCCGTAGTGGCGGAGCACCTGACCCTGAAATGCGAGTGGCTTGGAGAAGCGAAGGGCGTGCTCGAGATGCGCCGCATGTACGGCGGCTATTTTAAAGGCTTCCCGAATGCAAGCAGGCTTCGGCACCTCATTATGGAAAAGTCGGCCATGAAGGACACCATCGAGTTGCTGCGCAACTTCAACGAGCACGAACCCTCGGCGCGCGTTGCTGTGCCGCCCGCGAGCTTGAAGACGCGCCGTGCGGTGCTACCGGGCACGCGCCTCATGGAGAGTGGCCAAGGCTCGGCAGTTTGATCCTTCCCGGAGCGACCCGTTTTCCGTTGTCGATAGAGCATGATTCCAATCATCGGTTTTGACGAACGACACGCGCGCCTTGCCGCCGTTTTTAACCGCGATGCCTCTTTCAGCGAGGCCATCGCCGGTAGAGCGGCGCAGGTCATCGAGGAAGTGAGAACGGGCGGCGACGCAGCGCTGCTCGAGCTTACCGAACGCTTCGACGGCGTTCGCCCTTCGTCAATTCTCGTGCCTCCGGGCCGTCTTCGCGAAGCTGCGGAAGGCATGGACGCCGAGCTGCGGGGCGTCATCCTCAAAGCTGCCGACAACATCCGCCGCTTTCACGAACGGCAGCGGCAAAACTCCTGGTTCGTCGAAGACGGCGACGGCGTCGTGCTCGGGCAGCGGGTCGTTGCGATGGACCGCGTGGGACTGTATGTTCCGGGGGGGAAGGCGGTCTATCCGTCCAGCCTCTTGATGAACGCCATTCCGGCGCAGGTAGCCGGCGTGCCCGAGATTTTCGTGGCGTCGCCACCGGGCGCGGATGGAATGCCAAGCCCGCTCGTTCTTGCGACGGCCCATCTTCTCGGCATCCGGAATGTCTACGCCGTGGGCGGAGCGCAGGCCGTAGCGGCGTTTGCCTTCGGCACGGAGAGTGTTCCGCGCGTCGATCTGATTGCCGGACCCGGCAACGCCTATGTTGCCGCGGCCAAGAAGCTGGTCTTCGGGCGGGTGGCGATCGACGCCATTGCGGGGCCGAGCGAGATCGTCGTTCTCGCCGACAGCACGGCGGATCCGCGCTCCGTGGCGGCCGACTTGCTTTCCCAGGCCGAACACGACGAGCGCGCCTCCGCTATCCTCGTCACCACGGATCACGCGCTCGCAGAGGCCGTCGGTGAATGGATCGAGCGCTTTACGGCCGAGTTGCCCCGGCGCGCGATCATCGAGGCCTCACTCAGAGATTACGGCGCGTGCATCGTAGCGCCGGATCTCGATGCGGCGTGCGCGCTGGTGAACGAACTTGCACCCGAGCACCTGGAGATCATCACCCGCGAACCCTGGACCGTGATGACGCGCATCCGCCATGCCGGTGCCATTTTTCTTGGACCGTTCGCGCCAGAGCCGGTGGGTGACTATTTTGCCGGACCAAACCACGTACTCCCGACCGGCGGCACCGCACGTTATGCGTCTGCGCTCAATGTGGACCAGTTCGTTCGTAAACAGTCTGTGATCGCCTACTCGAAAGAGCGAATCGAGCGCGTGGGCCGGGATATTATGCAGTTCGCCCGGGCCGAGTCGCTGGACGCCCACGCGCTATCGATCCAGGTGCGCCTCGACGGGACCGCTTCGCAGTGAATACGTTATTTTTTTCATGAGAACCAAGCCTTCAGCCTCAACGCAGCCAAACGGCGTTCTCTCCTTCATTCGGTCGGCCGTGCGCGACGAGCATCCATACGTCGTGGGAGGACACGCCGCGCCGCCGGTTAAGCTGAATCAGAACGAAAGTCCGTTCGACTTGCCGGAGGACCTCAAACGCGCCCTCGTTGAGCGCATCTTCGAAATACCGTTCAACCGGTATCCGGACGAGCATCCGGACAGGCTTCGGGCAGCGCTCGCAGAGCAGCTCGGCGTCCCGGAGGACTGGATGCTCATCTCGAACGGCTCGAACGAGTTGACGTACTTGCTCGGGCTGGTTCTCCTCGAACGGGGCACGAAGGTCGTCCTGCCGGCACCGCTCTTTTCGCTCTACGGCAAAGTGGCGCGCCTTCATGAGGCCGATTTAGTGGAGGTAGAACCGCGCGCAGACCTGTCGTTCGATGCCGACGCACTCATCGACGCCGTCCGGGCGCATCGGCCGGCACTTACGGTCATCGCCTCGCCGAACAATCCCACCGGAATTGCGATGCCTCTCGGCGAGATCGAAGCCCTCGTGAAAGCCGCGGAGGGATTTGTAGTGATCGATGAGGCTTACGTTGAGTTCAACACCGAGCCGTCAGCCCTGTCGCTTCTGGACGAGTATCCGAATGTAATTATCCTGCGTACGTTCTCCAAAGCGTCCGGCCTGGCGGGGCTTCGAATAGGATACATGGTAGCGCGGCCCGAGGTGATCACGGAGTTCTTTAAAGCCCGGCTGCCTTTTGTGGTAGATCGTCTCGCCGAAACGGCGGCGCTGGCGCTGTTGGCGAAGCCCGACTTGGTTGCGGACCGCGTCGCGGCAATGAAGCTATCTACTCGCGCGCTGTTTCTTGCCCTTCAAGAGTCGGGCGTAGAAGACGTCGTCCCGAGCGTAGCCAATTTTTTTATATTCAAAACGCACGTGAAGCCCGGCCTTCTGGTGTCCCGTCTTGCAGACGCCGGCGTGCTCCTGCGCAACGTCAGTTCCTATCGACAACTTGGCGGATATGTGCGGGTCAATGCCGGTACGCCCTCAGAGAACACGGCATTTTTGGCCGCGTTAGAAGACGCGCTGCGGCAGTAAGGCCTCCGAGGGGACTTCCTCTTGAAAAACGGGCGCTTGCAAATACCTCCTTACGTGTTCGGGTAAAACGATCAGATGGATTTTATTCAGGTAGATATAGTCGGCCTCTCCACCAGCCCTTCCAGCGGCGGCGCGTATGCGCTCGTGCTCGGGGAAGTGAACGGCAACCGGCGACTCCCCATCATCATTGGTTCGGCGGAAGCGCAGGCTATCGCGCTGGAGTTGGAGAAAATCCAGCCGCCGAGGCCCATGACCCATGATCTTCTGCGCGACGTGTTCGAAGCCGTCGGTGCCGAGGTGGTCGACGTGGTGGTGGACGAGCTGCGCGAAGGGACTTTCTTCGCCAAGATTCGCTACGTCCACGACGGCGAGGAAGGCCAGCTCGACGCCCGTCCGAGCGACGCCATCGCGCTGGCCGTGCGCGCCGAAGCGCCGATCTTCGTCTCCCCGGCCGTCATCGAAGAAGCGGGCATCCCGACGGAAGAGGAGAACATGACTGCGGCACCCGTGAGTGAACCGGAGGTCGTCAAGGAAGAAGCTTCCGCGCCCGTTTCGCGCCTCGAAAGGATGGAGCAGCAGCTGGCGAAAGCCATCCAGGATGAGGATTATGAAAAGGCTGCCCACCTCCGGGACGAGATTGCAAAGATGAAGGGCGAACAGAACTGAACGCCGCTTCCGCGCAGTCCTCTCGTAAAGGCCAGAGCGAAGCTTCGCGGCAGCAGCCGAGTGAGGCTTCGCTTTTTGCTGTAGATCATCACCCTCCGACGTGCAGACGCCCGCCGCCACCTGATCCATCGCCCACCGTATGTCAGCCGATCTACTTGTAGACTCGACCATCGAGCGTGTGCCGTTCGATAGCGTTCCTTCTTTCTCGCCGCTCTTTCGCGACTACTGTACCGGCGCTGCGGCGCTCGCCTCCTTCTTTGAAGGCGACTTCCGCAGCGAAGCCGACCGTGTCGCCGCCGCCGACCGCGCCGCCGCCTACCCCCGCGATCGTGAGGCGCTCGCGGACATCTTGCTCCAGCAAAATGAACGCTGGGGCGCGGACGAGCGGGTTCGCGCCAACATCAACAAGCTCCGCGCCGCAGAAAGCGTTGCCGTCGTCACGGGGCAGCAGGTCGGCATCCTCGGCGGGCCGATCTACACCGCGCTCAAGACCATCACGACGCTGCAACTCGCGAAGCAGCTGTCAGAGGAGACCGGCCGGGCCGTCGTGCCGGTGTTCTGGCTCGAAGGCGAAGATCATGATTTTGAAGAGATTGCTTCCATCCTCATCCAGCAGGATGCCGATCTCACCACGCTGTTGTACGCGCCCGACGAAGCGCAAACAGAGCCGAACGGCGGCCCGGTAGGCCCGCGAAAACTCACGGCCGCCATCGAGCCGGTCATCGAGCGACTTGCCGCAGCGTTGCGTCCGACCGAGTTCAAGGAAGCGGTGATGGCCCGTGTCAGGGATGCATACGCGCCCGGAACGACCCTGATGGACGCGTTTGCACGGCTCATGCGCTCCTTCTTTCCTGATACCGGTCTCGTCTTTATCGATCCAACCGATCCGCGGCTCAAGAGCCTTGCTGCGCCTCTCTTTTCGCGGGCCGTTACGGGGGCCGCGGAGGCGGAATCGGAACTCAGGAGCACATCCGAGCCTCTCGCGGCCGCGTATCACGCGCAGATTTCCGTGCGCCCGGTAAACCTGTTTTATATCGATGGAGCGCGCACCCCGGTCGGGCGAGAAGGCGACCGCTTAACGCTCAGCGGCTTTGACGAGGCGCTTTCGGAAGGCGAGTTGAAGTCCCTTGTAGAGCGCCGTCCGGAACGGTTTGGGCCAAACGTGGCGCTTCGTCCCATCGTGCAGGATACCCTCCTCCCGACGGCAGCGTACATTGCCGGACCCGGGGAGGTGGCCTACTTTGCGCAGCTGCGTCCGCTTTACGCCTGGGCGGGCGTGCCCATGCCCATCATCTACCCGAGGGCCAGCGCCACGATCGTGGAGGGGCGCATTGCAAACCTGCTCGAACGCTACAAGCTCGACCTTGCGGCCCTCTCTGAGGATCCGGACGCGCTATTCCAAAGACTCGTGCTCGCCGACGCGGGTGCCGATCTGGACGCGCAGTTCAGTCATGCAGCAAAGCACCTGGACGAGGCAGTGAACCGTGTTCTGGCGTTCGTTGAGTCTGTGGACAAGAGCCTCCTTCCCTCGGCCGAGGCCTCGCGCACAGGGCTGCACAAGGAGTGGGAACGCTTGAGAGGCAAGGTGCTAAAGGCCGAGAAACGGCAGCACGATGATATGCGCGGGCACATTGAGAAGGTGCAGGCGTCACTCATGCCCGGCGGCAAACTGCAGGAACGGGCGCTCTCCATACTGCCGCTGCTCACGAAGTACGGCCCTGATCTGCTCCTTCGTCTCTCCGGCACGCTGTCCACCGAGACGACGCAGCATCAGATCGTTCATCTTTAGGAGGCCGTTGAGATAATAGAAATGCGCCGCATGTAGCTGACATTAGGGATCAAACCACCAACGCAACCTCCCCCGTGAGGGGCTTTAAGGGTGTCAGGCAGCATTCCAGTCACGTGCATCGTCCCGACTATCTACGAGACATCCCATGGATAGGATATCAACAGGCTCTTAGAATGCCATGCCATTAAGCCCGCTGATCGAGCAAGCCATTGAACTGGCCGCGCAGTGGCACGAAGGTACCTACCGGAAAGGCAGCTGGCGCTCGCCGGCTTTCCTCAGCCCTGACGGGACGCCCTCGCCTATCCCGGCGTTTGCGCACGTTGCAGCCGTCGCCTCGATCCTGCAGCGAAGCGGCTGGGACGAGATCACGGTCGCCGCTGCGTTTCTGCACGACACGCTTGAAGACCCGGACCGTCACGGTCGCCGCCTCCCTCCAGAGCGCCTTCGTGAACTTGTGGGTGAAGACGTGGCTTCGCTCGTCGGGCACGTGACCGAGCAAAAAGATACCGACGACGGCCGGCCGCGACCCTGGCGCGCGCGCAAGGACGACTACATCGCGCACCTGAAGACGGCACCGGCGGAGGCCGTGGCCATCAGCCTTGCCGACAAGTTGCACAACCTCTGGTCGATCTGTTCGGCGCTCGAAGCCGGAATCGACGTGTTTACCACGTCCGCCACTCGGACCGGACTCAGCGCGGGGCCGCAAGAGCAGCGCTGGTATCACAGCGCCGTGCTGGCTGCAGCGAGGTCGCAGAACGATCCGCGCCTGGTGTCGCTACGGGAGGGTCTGGAAGCCGAGATCACGCGCTTTGAGCGGCTCACCGGGAGGCCGCCGAGCGCTCAGGCATAACGGACCCACTTCGCCAGGTCCTTGATCGAAGGCTTCTTGCCGTACATCAAAATGCCCACGCGGTAGATGCGTGCGCTCAGCCATATCGCGCCGACGAACGTCAGGATCAGCAGCACGAACGCCGAGCCGACCTGCCAGAAGGGCACGTCCGTCACCGCCACACGGACGACCATCAGGATCGGCGAAAAGAAGGGGATCATTGACAGAACGGTGGAGAAGGTCGAGTCGGGGCTTTCCACTACGAAAGTCATGAAGAGAATCGGTATGATGATGAGCATCGTAATGGGCATCATCAGTCCCTGCGCGTCCTGCTGCTGATCCACGGCCGAGCCGACGGCGGCAAACAGGCTGGAATAGAGCAGGTATCCTCCGAGAAAGAAGAGGAGGAACCAGACGAACACCATGGGCGAAATGGCCGGAATGCTGAAGTTCATCGCTTCGAGCACTTGCGCCTGTGATGCGGCGTCGGGCAGATTGAAGTCCGCCGGATTCACAAATAAGGTTACGATGGACCCGGACAGCGCCGCCGCCCCCACGAAGAGCAAGATCCAGATCGCCATCTGCACCAGCCCCACGGCCCCGATTCCGAGCACCTTCCCCATGAGCAGGTCGAACGGACGCACCGAGGAGACGACGATCTCCACGACGCGCGTTGATTTCTCCTCCATAGCACCCTGCATCACCTGCGCGCCGTAAATGAACATCAGCGCGTAAATGAAGAACCCCATAATGTAGCCGAGGATCGAGTAAAAGGCGCTGTTACCCGCCGTCTCACCGGTATCGGTCAGCTTCATCGTCTCCACGTCGATGCGGGTGCTAAAAATGCTGCGCACCTCGGACGACACGTTCTGGTCCGTCAGCCGCTTCTCCTGGATGGCGTTCTCGATGATGCGCTCGAGCCGCGAGGGAAGGGAGAGGCCGCCGCCTTCAGACGAAAAGTAGGTGATGCGCCCCTGCCCGGAAAGTACGTCCGGCGGGATGATGAGGTAGCCGCTGTAAGCGCCGCTGAGCGTGCCGGATCGCAGCGAATCTTCAGGATTCGAGGAGGCTACGAGCGTAAGCTGTTCATCGGAAGCTGCCGTGATCAGATCGCCGAGTTTCCCCGTTTCGTCTATAATGGCAACCGTCTTCTGGTCGGTCTTGGATGCGTAGATGCCTACGAGCGCCGGGATAACGGAGATGCCGATGAGCAGAATGGGAGCAAGGAGCGTGGCGACGATAAACCACTTCGAGCGCACCCGGCGCATGAACTCGCTCTTGAGAACGATAAGGATCTTGTGCATAAAGGCGATGCGGCGTGAGGCCTGAAAAAATGGGTCAGCGGATGCCTACGCGAGCGCAGGGACTGGTGAAGCGGGGACCTTGGACTCGCGCTCGCCCACCACGCTCACAAAGATCTCGTTCAGCGACGGCTCAACGAGTTCGAACCGGTGAATGTCCTCGGTGCCGTGGAAAGCCGCTTCAAGCACCACGCGCGACGGCGTGCCGTTGAGCAGCCTGAGTTCGGCCCGCGTGTGGGTTCGCGAGGCGACGGCCACGAGTCCTTGCGCCTCGAGCGCGCTGACAAACGCTCCGTCGCCTTCAAAGTCTATGAGAACGGTGTCTTTGCCAAAGCTGCGCTTCACGTCGCGCAAAGCCCCCTCGATGAGGATTTCTCCCCGGGAAATGAGGCAAATGTCGTCGCACATCTGCTCGACCTGTTCCATTCGGTGCGAGGCAAAAAGGATGGTGCGGCCGCTCGATTTCAGTTCCAGAATGATTTCGCGCAGCAACTCCGAATTGAGCGGATCGAGTCCGCTAAACGGTTCGTCGAGAATGAGAAGCTCCGGCTCGTGGATGAGCGTCGCGATGAACTGAATCTTCTGCTGCATGCCCTTGGAAAGCTCCTCCGTTTTCTTTGTGGCCCAGGAGCGCGCGTCGAAACGGTCCAGCCAGTAGGCGATGCGCTCTTTGGCAAGTGGCCTGGAGAGGCCCTTCAGTTCAGAAAGATAGAGGAGCTGTTCGCCGACCTTCAGCTTTTTATACAGGCCGCGCTCTTCGGGCAGATAGCCCATGATCGCCTGACTCCACGGGCCAACCGGGCGATCTCCAATTCGGATAGACCCTTCGTCCGGTGCCGTGATATAGGCAATCATGCGGATGGTGGACGTCTTGCCCGCGCCGTTGGGACCCAGTAGCCCCAGGATGCGCCCCGGCACGGCTTCGAAGGAAACGTTATGGACCGCAACGAAATTACCATAGCGCTTCGTAACGCGATCTATGCTCAGGTTCGGCATGGGCAGAGAGAAGATGGGAAGGGGGAACGACCGGCGCTACGGCACCGGAACGTAAAAGATACGTCGTGCTAACAGAATGTGCGAACAGCCCGCCGTGAGAGTCGCTCTGTCGGCCGATCACCGAAAGATGCACGTCGTGCCGGCCCATAGATGAGCGACCGTGGCATCAGGGGCGGCGGAGGAGAGCAGTCCCGACAGAGCGCCGGCGCTGAACTCGGTTCCGAGGGACGTTTCCGTAATCTCCGCGTCGTAGGCGTCCGTAAGGTCGGACCGAGATGAACCAAGCCCGAGTCCGGAAAACGTGGTCAAAACCGGCTGGTTAGAGACGCTGTCCGCCGGTGCCCGAAGCGACCAGCCGGCAAACGCGCCGTCCTGGAAAAGCACCGAGAGGCCGTTCGGCCAGTCGTAGGAGAACAGCGGTCCGGCACCGCACTCCGCGTTGAGAAACGAATCGGCAGGGGGACTCAGAACGTGAGACAGCACACTCCGTACGAAAGCTTTCTCCATGCCAAAGTCGAGGGCGCGCGTCGATCCATTGTCTGAAACAACGATGCGCAGCCCGTCCGGTACAAGACTCACAGCGGGCACCTGCGGCGCATCGGCCTCGGCCGTAGTCTCCGGCGGAAGGCCGGCGGAGGAGGCGGGAGACGGTGCCGGTTCCCTTCCGGAGCATCCCGCCGTCAGCAAGTAGGCAAAGAGTATGAGGAGGAACGGGCGGGGCATGATGGCGCTACAGCAGGGAGCGCGTCGCGGGCGGAATGGGAATGAGATAGGCAGGCTCAAAAACATCCTCATGTACGCCAAAGAGTCCGGTTCCTCTGAAGTCCACGGCAACGAACGAACCGACCACCCGCTTGACTTCGCCGATCCCGTAGTAGGTGGGCATGGGGCCATAATAAACCAGTTCCCCCTGCTCGAGTCCGTTCATCCGTCTCGCGCGGCGATGGAACGCCGGCACCACCGGCAGCAGCTCCAATCGATATGTTAACCCCGTGTTTTGCAATGTCATCCGCACCGTCAATCTACAATAAGCGGTAGCCGTGCTACTACTAAAGTTAAGGCGCTTGGGTCCAATCCGTGACAAAGGAAAACGTGGGCACACGTGCCGGTCCATGCCGCGTGCGGTGCCACAGAGCGAAGGTCGCAGAGTTTTCATCTTCTCGCGGTAGGGAGTATCATAAAACCATACGCCGATTCGTTATTATAGAGTGGTCGACGCCGGGACGCGGAGCCGCGTCAGATCTCAATTCGAAGGCAGGATCATGTTATGAATATCTATCAGGATAAAGTAGTCGATCGACAGGTCGGGCGCAACGCGGAGCTGTTCGCGCGTGTCGTCGCCGGGCTTGAGCCGAAGGAGAAGCGGCATCCTTACGTGCGCATTCTCATCAGCATCGTCGAACAGGCGCACCCTGAATGGGCGCAGGCTGCCCAGAAGGAGCGCCAGATCGGCCACCTGATCCACAGCATGAGCAAAGGCGAGATCTCCAACGAGGAAGTGGCGGAAGCCATACGCGCCCGGGATGCGGAGCGCTAAAGTCCGACCAGCCTATCCGACGCGGTCTGGATGGGCGCGCACGAAGCTTTCCCAGTTCTTGAACGACCGGGCAGCTCCGTGAGAGAGGCGCTGACCGTGGCATATGGCGGCGGCCAGCGCGTCCGAGGCGTCCAGCGTCATCGCATCCGGCTCGGACGGCATCTCCAGGATGGTGCGCACCATAAAATAGACCTGTTCCTTCGAGGCGTTCCCGTTCCCGCTGACGGCCTTCTTGATTTCCTTCGGCGAGTACTCGGTCACAGGGATGCCGCGGTTGAGCACGGCAAGCATGGCGGCGGCCTGAGCGCGGCCCAGCTTGAGCATGCTCTGCGGATTGCTGCCGTAGACCGGCATCTCGATGGCACCGACATCGGGCAGGCACCGCTCGATCACTTTTGTGAGGCGGTCGTAAATGCTCTTCAACCGCTTCTCATGCGCGTCGTGCGTGTCGAGGTGGAGCGCTCCGTACTCAACCAGCCGTTCCTTGCGGTCTTCAATCTCGATGACGCCGTACCCGGTGTGACGCGAGCCGGGATCTATGCCCAGTACGATCATGCAGCGACCTGTCAGTGCGGTTGCGAGCCGCGCGCTCTACCTCAACCGGCCTCCTCTACGGCGTCGTCGAAGAGCAGGGTAGTGTAGACGGCTTGAACGTCCTGGTGCTCCTCGATGGCATCGAGCAGATGAAGCACGCGGCGCGCCTCGGCTTCCTCCAACGAAACCGTCGTATTTGGAATGCGCACGAGGCCCGCTTCAACTGCCTCCACGCCCCGCTCCCGGAACGCAGCGGAGACGGCGCCAAAGTGCTCAACGGAAGTCGACACGATGAACAGGTCCTCCTCCTGCCGCAAGTCATCCGCACCGGCCTCGACCGCGAGTTCAAAAAGGTCCATCTCGTCGCGGCCTTCGGCAGGGATCTGCAGCTCCCCCTTACGGTCGAACAGGAAGGCGACGGAGCCGGACTGCCCGAGGCTGCCGCCCGCTTTGGAAAAAAGCGAGCGTAGATCGGCCACGGTGCGGTTGGTGTTGTCCGTCAGCGCCTCCACAAACACGGCGACGCCCCCGGGAGCGTACCCTTCGTAAGACGCTTCTTCATAATCCGCCCCCTGGATCTCACCCGTGCCGCGCTTGATCGCCCTTTCGATGTTTTCACGGGGCATGTTTTCGCTCTTCGCCTTCTCCACGGCAAGCGAGAGGCGGGCGTTCATCTCCGGGTCGCCGCTGCCTTCACGCGCCGCGACCATGATGTCTCTCGTGATCCGCGCCCAGATCTTCGAACGGCGCGCATCGGTGGCGGCCTTCTGGCGCTTGATCTTCGACCATTTACTATGCCCTGACATAAAAAAACTGGCTGTTTGTCGGTGCTTCGATCTTGTAAGATACGGCAGCGCGCCCAACTGCATGGCCTTTACGTCACGTTTGCGGCCGCGACTTCGGCTTCCACGCGGTCGACGAACCGTGACACGGCTTCAAGAACACCCGACGGCTGCTCCCGGGCCACGAGATGGCCGCTGCTGAAAAGATGAAGTTCCGCGCGGGCGATGAGCTTCGCGGCGCGTTCAGCAAATCGAACGGGAAGCATGAAGTCGTAGCGGCCGTGGAGCATCAGCACCGGCATACGCAAGCGGTGCAGTTCTCGCGTGAAGTTGGTCCTTGTGCGATGATGCAATAGATCGCTGCGCATCCACCGGATGAACGCCTCCAGCGCGCGGGAGTCGTTGACGCCGCGGTAGCAGTCACGAACGAGTTCTTCCGTGATGCACTCGGGGTGGTGGACGGCAACGGGCAGCGCTGCGCGAAAGAGCGGGGGGAACCGGCGCAGCGCCCATCGGGCCAGATTCTCGATCTCTGGAACGTGGCAGAGCGCCCACGCGGCTTCCTGCAGATGCACGCGGTCCTGCACGCCGTAGGCACCCATGAGGATAAGGCCGCGCACCCGGCCCGGCAACGTAAGCGCCGTCCCGAGGACGATGGCCCCGCCGAGCGACGAACCGGCGAGGTAAACGTCGCTCAAGCCCAGTTCATCGAGGAAGTGGTGCAGAAAGGAGAGGTAAAACTCGGTCGTGTATGGCTGTGCCGGCGGCGCGCCGGACGCCCCGTAGCCGGGCGCTTCGGGCGAATACATGCGCCATCCTGCCGGAATGTTTTCCAGGACCGGCTTCCACGAGAGCGAGGGCGAATCAACCATCCCGCCCGGCACGAAAACCACCGTCGGACCGGTTCCGTCTCGGAACAGGTAATGCACCCGTACACCCTCGACGGAGATAAAGCGACTCTCCACGTCACCGGTAGTGAGGACCTGGCTGCGATCGGCCGTCGGGCCTTGTTCACTCATGTCGATAAGCCCCGCGCGTCGATGGGGAGCCGTTCGAGGACATCGTCTCCATCGACGAGGTAGAAGGAGTCTTGCGTATCCATGGTGACGCAGGCATGATTCGGGATGCACTGCACCCGGTCGCCGACACTGAGCGTTGCGCCGCCCGGCACTTCCACCCACCCGTGCTCTTCCGACAGCGCCGCGATACGGGCGTGCGGGAGCAGCGTTCGCGCTGTGGGATTGTAAAGCAACAGGCCATGACCATCAGTGCCAAACCCCCCGTCCGTAGTCAAGATCTTCTTGCCCGCATCAATAAAGGCGCGCTCGCGCCCGTCCTTCCGGTGCTTGCTGACGACCGTTGCCAGAACGGTCAGGGCGCAGTCTTCCGGCTCCGCCACGCCGAGGCCAACCTGCATGGCGTCGTTGAAAACGTAATTGCCCGGACGGATCTCCGATATCCGGAAACCCTCACGCGCTGCATTCTCGAAGGCGCGCATGGTTGGCGTTGAGCCGATGCTGACCTCGAACTCGCCGGGACGTACGTTCGGCACGCTCGCGCGCTGCAGACGATCCGCCAGGTCTAGCATCCGGTCGCGCTCCCACGCGGCGGCCCGCTGCAGGGCGGCCGCAGGCGTCTCGGTCTCGCCGAGTGGACCGGCGTAGCCGAATCCGCCGTGCGTCAGGATGCCTTGAACCTTCAGGCCGGGCAGACTGCTCGCGAAGCGGACGAACGCCACCGCATCGGGATGATCCCACGGAACGCCGCAGCGGCCGTGGCCGGTATCGACCTCCACGAGAACCTCTGCGCGCCGGCCTTGCGCTGCGAAGAAGGCGGAGGCCCCGCGAGCGCCTTCGGGCGTGTCGATGAGAAAAGAAACGCGCGCCTTTTCCATGAGCGAGCGCAAGAGCGCCCATTTCTCCTCACCGACCACGACATAGGCCACCCGCACGTTTTCAAAGCCCGCGCCTACGAAGAGCGCCGCTTCAGAGGGTTTGGCGACGGTCAGTCCGGCGGCCCCGAGCGCCCGCTGTCGCGCGGCAATCGCGACCGACTTGTGCGTCTTGGTGTGCGGCCGCAGAGCTACGCCGTTCGCATCGGCGCGTTGCTGCATCGCGCACATATTGCGCTCCAGCCGGGCCTGATCGACAAGCAGGCAGGGGGTGGGGAGGTCGTCAGTGAACATGGTTACTCGGCAGCAGGAGGTCGTTGGCACGTAAGATAAACGAGCGCGCGCAGATCACGGGGTTTTCCTGATGCGCAATCGGGAAAGATGCGGCAGAAAGAGGACAGACACGGGCAAGCTCCGCAGAGGCTACGCCGATGGTGCTTAAGGGGCTGTTGATTGGCCATGAGTGGGATACATCTCAGATTTACGCGGCAGCGTGCGCGACTGGAATGCCGCCTAACACCTCCGTGAATCCTCCTCGAGGGGGAGGTTGCGGTGGTGCTTTGGTCCCCAATGTCAGCTACATACAGCGCGTTCTATTATTTCAGCAGCCTCTTAATACGGAAGACGTTGAACTGCGGCCCGTTCGCGTCTCCACCTGGTCGCGCATGATGAATGACACCAACGCTACGCCAAGGCTCCCCGGCCTCTGTTCACGTCATTCCGCGCGCAGTTCCATCGCTGTGGACACGAGGACGCGTGGGGGCGGTGGGGGAGTCGGCGGTCGTTCTATGCTGTTTTCAGGAGGCCTCTCCGCGTACTTCGATCCCGGGAGCGGCTGGTTTAGTGGCAGAGCGGCGCTGCTCGAAGGAACACGGCAGCCGCTAATACAGACAGGCAATGCGCGGGTGTGGACGCCGGCCGGCCGGCCGCTTCGCAAACGCACCCTGCACGGCTATTCCTCGAACCGGTAGACGCCGTGGATCCCTTCTACTCGCTTGAGGCGTTCGATGAGGCGGCGCAAATGGGTGAGATCACTTACGTTGATAACGACGGTCCCTTCGAAGATGCCGTCATCCGAGTCGACGGTGATGGAGCGGATGTTGGTCTTCAGGTTACGCGAAATGACCGTGGTAACGTCGCTCACGATGCCGACGCGGTCCTCGCCCATAATGCGCAGTGCTGCGACGAACTGCACGTCCTTCTGCCGGCTCCACTCGACCGGCACGATCCGGTCGGGCTGGTTGATGAGCAGGTTCGGCGCGTTGCGGCAGTTGAGCCGGTGAATCTTGATGCCGCTGCCCTTCGTGATATAACCGAATACCTCGTCGCCCGGAATGGGATTGCAGCAGGTGGCGTACTTCGTCACGATGTCGGTGTGCAGCTCCCCGTCGATCATCAGCGAGGTGCGCCCCGTTGCCTGCGCGGTGTCGAGGAAGCTTTCGTACTGGAGGCGCAGCGTCTCCTCCTCGCGAGGCGCGTCCTGATCCAGATCCTCCGGCGCGCGCGAGGACGCACCGCTCTTGGCAAAGCCCACGAAGTCGTCCGCGTCGTAGAGGCCCGTTCCGATCTCGAAGAACATCTGCTGCGGATTCGGAAACTTGAGACGGGCGACGATGCGGTTCAAGTCCTGCTCGTCAATTTCGAGCTTGCCCTTCTTGACCTTCTTCTCCCAGACCTCTCGCCCCAGCTCGACCGCCTTCCGGCGCTTCTCGTTGATCCAGTGCCGGATGCGGCTACGCGCCTTGTGCGTGACGACGAACTTCATCCAGTCCGGATTCGGCGTCTGCTTCTTGGACGTGATGATCTCAACCTGATCGCCGCTCTTGAGGCGGAAGGAGAGCGGCACCATTTTGCCGTTCACTTTCGCGCCGATGCAGTGGAAGCCGACCTCCGAGTGGACGGTGAAGGCAAAGTCCACGGGCGTCGCGCCGCTGGGCAGGTTCAACAGATCGCCCTGCGGCGTGAAAACGTAGATCTCTTCATCATAGAGGTTCAGCCGAAACTCTTTGACGAACTCGGTGGCCTGGTCGGGCTTCGGGTTCTCGAGAAGATCCCGCACCCAGTTCAGCCACGTCTCCATGCGGCGATCCGCCTCGCTGATCCCTTCTTTGTACTTCCAGTGCGCCGCCACGCCGCGCTCGTTGATCTCGTGCATCTCTTGCGTGCGGATCTGCACCTCGATGTTGCGCCCTTCCGGCCCGGACACGGTTGTGTGAAGGCTCTGATACCCGTTGGACTTGGGCGTCGAGAGAAAATCCCGAAAGCGGCCCATAATCGGCGTGTAAAGATCGGAGATGATCGAGTAGACGCGCCAGCAATCTTCCTTTCCTTTCCGCCCTTCGCTCTTCAGGATAATGCGGATGGCAAAGACGTCGTAGATCTCACTGTACTCCTTCTCCTGCTCCTTCATCTTGCGCCAGATGGAGTAGATGTTCTTCGACCGACCGTTGATGTCGAACTCGAAGCCGTCACTCGCCAGGCGCTCGCGCAAGGGCTGGATGAAATTCTTGATGTAGGCCTCCCGCTCGCCCTTGGACGCTTTCATCGAGCGCTCGATGCTCTGGAAACTATCGTGATCGAGCACTTTGAGCGTCAGGTCTTCAAGCTCACTCTTTACAGCGAAAAGTCCAAACCGGTGCGCCAGCGGCGCGAACAGGTCGCGCGTCTCGGTAGCAATCTTGATCTGTTTGTGGCGCGGCAGCGACTCGATGGTTCGCATGTTGTGCAGCCGGTCCGCAAACTTGACGAGGATGACGCGAATGTCCGTCGCCATGGACAGCATGAGCTTGCGCACGTTCTCCGCCTGCCCAAGCTCGCGGGTATCAAAGACGCCGCGGATCTTCGTCAGCCCGTCGATGATGGTCGCCATGGTCTCGCCGAACTCTTCGCGGATGTAATCCAGCGTCAGCTCGGTATCCTCCACGACGTCGTGCAGGAGCGCGGCAGCGACGGAAAGGTCGTCGAAGCCGATGTCGCGCGCAACGATCATCGCCACCTCGAGGGGGTGGGTGATATAGGGTTCACCCGACGCTCGGCGGTCGTTGCGGTGCGCCCAGTAGCCGAGCATGAAGGCGCGGCGAATCATTCCTTCATCTACCGAGGGCAGCCCTTCGCGGCACGCCTGAAGCAGCCGCTCCAGCGTCTCTTCAAACGCCGGCTCGATGTGCATCTCGGAATTATGAATGACGGAGGCGTGCAGCATGGGGAACCCGGGTGTTAAAGCTCAAAAACCTTTAACTCGTTGCCGCGCACCTGTTCCACCGTAGCCGCCGGCGGCACCTTATGACGGGCGGTTCGGCCGGTAACGGACAAGCGTCGCACGCCCGAGCGGACCTTCGCTGGAGATGAAGAGCGTTCCGTCCGGCAAGAACGCAATCCCTTCCGGCTGCGGGAAGAACCGTTCATGCAGATGATAAAGGTCAACGATGACCCCGCTCTCGTCCAGAATCAGTATGGTGCGCTGCGTGGAAGAAAGCATATACAGCAGCCCCGTATCCGGATGAACGGCGATGCCCGACGGCGTAAATCCGCTCAGGTCGATGACGGGCGCGAGTATGGCGCGCAGGCGGCGGTCGATGCCGCTGTCGTAGTTCGGATGCTCGTTGATGGTTCGGGCATCGAGCGAAAACAGCGGAAGTCCTGCCGGCGTCTCCAGCGAAGTCGGCACGGTAAACACCGCTCGGATGTAGCGATCTCCACCCCCGGAGAGGTTGTTCTTGCACGCAATGATCAATTCTCCTCCCGAGGCACCGAGCGTCAGCCCTTCGGCATTGCACCGCTGCGAGATCAGCCGCTCGGTTCTTTCGCTCTTGATGATCCCCTCCGGACGCCAACCCGTCACCCGAAAGAACACGCCGTCGCTGCGCATCACGACCAGGCTCTCGCCCACGCGCTCGATGCCTTCGTAGTCGCCGGGGGAGCCGAAGGGGACACTCCGAACAACCTGGCCCGAAGAGGCATCGATAAAGTATAAAACGCCGTCCTCATCCTGAATGGACACGAGCAGGTTGCTGTCCGCCACGGCGAGTCCGGATATTTCGGAAAGTTCGATCGGCAACTGGAAAATGGTGTCCGGCCGGGCAAAGTCGTACGGCGGCGGATCTTCCGCGGAAATCTGTGGCGGCGCGTCTTCGCCACAACCGCAGAGCAGGGCGAGGAGCAGGGCGGTAACCGCTCCGAAAGGCAGGGAACGTCCGCTCATGGCTGCACCGCTTTTTCGGAGGCTGCTCCCTGGCTCACGCCGGAGAGGTCGGCCGCCTTCCGGAGCCTCTCTTCGAAGTATCGGAACGCTTCCTCCTGCGCGCGCCGGGGCAATCCTTCAGGCTCGACATAGGCGTTCTGCGCGTCCGCCTCGATGCGGCGTGCCTTCACGTTGTCCTCTGCTTGCATAGATAGCAGCGCAAATAGCTCATGGCGAATACGTTCGTCGTAAATGGGAAAGGCGACCTCGATGCGCCGGCTCAGGTTGCGCTTCATCCAGTCGGCGGACGAGAGGTAAAGCTTGTCCTGCCCATCTGCGTGGAAATGGAAAATCCGCGCATGCTCCAGGTACCGGTCGACGATGCTGGTGGCCTCGATCCTTTCGCTCTGCCCCGGCACGCCCGTAATGAGGCAGCAGATGCCGCGAACAATGAGCCGGATGTCCACGCCCGCCGCCGACGCTTTGTAAAGACGTTCGATCACGCGGCGATCTTCCAGGCTGTTCATCTTCAACGTCATGCGCGCCGCCCTTCCGGCCCGCGCAGCGCTCGCTTCAGCATCGATGAGCCGGTAGAAGCCCTTGCGCAGCGTCTTGGGGGCGACGAGCAGATGTTCGAACGGCGGATTCTCTGATTCGCCGGTGATCAGCGCAAAGACGCCGCGAACCTCGTCCGCCAGGCGCGGATCGGCGGTGAGCAGCGCGTGGTCGGCGTAAAGCTTGGCGGTCTTTTCGTTGAAGTTGCCGGTGCCGAGATAAGCGTAGTGGCGCGGACCGCTACGGTCGCGGCGGCGGATGAGCAGCAGCTTGGCGTGTACCTTGAGCCCGGGCACGTCATAGTACACCTGCACGCCCGCCGCCTGCAGCGCTTCTGCCACTTCGACGTTCGTTTCTTCATCGAAGCGCGCCTTCAGTTCGACAAACGCCGTGACGCGCTTGCCGTGGGCGGCAGCCCGCCGGAGCGCGTCGGTAACGGCAGACTTGCCGGCCACGCGGTAGAGCGTAATCCATATCTCGTCGACCGCCGGATCATCAGCGGCCTCGCGCAACAGGCGGGGCACATAGCTGAAGGACTGGTAAGGCACGCTCAGCAAGTGATCTCGCGTTCGCATCGCGTCCAGAATCGACGTAGCTGCCTCAAGCTCCGGATGCGGCAGGGGAGGGGAAGGCGGGTAAGCAAGGTCCCTCCGGTTGAAACGCGGAAAGCGAATGAAATCCGAGAAATTATGGTAGCGGGCACCGGGTACCATATCTTCATCCTCCAACCCGAGGCTTTCTCGGAGCGAATTAATCAACGCTTGCGGTGCGTGGGCGTCATAAAGGAATCGGCAGGGCACGCCCCGGTCGCGGCGCTGGAGGCCCTTTCGAATACTCTCGATGAGGGAGCCGGAGAACTCGTCCTCCAGATGCAGCTCGGCATCCCGCGTGAGCTTGATCTCGAAAGCAGGGCCGAGCGGCACGCCGGGAAAGAGGCGGCCCATGTTCATCCGCAGTATCTCATCGGTGAACGTGACGTACCGCCGCTCGTCTTCGGCAGGAACCCACACGAAGCGCGGCAACATGGCTGGAATCTCGACCAGCACGTAGCTTGCCCGGTCCGCAACCACTCCGAGTCTCCCCGCCTCCGGCAGGATTTCCGCCGCCAGGTAAAGCGCATTGTTGTGTAGAAACGGAGCCTGGTCCGCAATGCCTGGAACGATAGGGTCCAGATGTGGACGGATGTCCGATTCAAAGAAGGCATTGAGGAACGTCTTCTGCTCCGGCGACAGGCCGTCCGCGCCGACGAGGTAGATGCCCTCCCGCTCGAGTGCGGGCAAGATACCCTCGCGGAAGACGCGGCCGAAGGTTTCTTGCTGCTCGTTTACCACCGCGTGCACGGCCTTAAGCACCGCGGCTGGATCAATCGGGAGGCGTTCCAGCGAGCGGCGTTTCAGGCCCAGCAGGCTTCGCAGAGATGCCACGCGAACACGGAAAAACTCGTCGAGGTTCGAGGAATAGATGGACAGGAACTTGATCCGCTCGAACAACGGCACCGACGGATCGGCCGCCTCTTGAAGCACCCGGCCGTTAAAGGCGAGCCAGCTCAATTCTCGGTCAGAATAGCTATATTGACTCACAAGACAAGGATTATTGCAGTTGGACAGGGTGCCGTCGCGGCTTGCGACGGATCTCTTCTACCGCAACCGGTCTGCCGTGTTCGGAGCCGTTCTATCTGATTACGGGTTCGTAGGGGCCGCTCCCGCATCGATCCGTCCTGTTTGCAAGCCCGGATTCATGAGGTACGAGATGATGAAGATGCCTTTTCTTCTCGCCTGCTTGATCCTATTGGCCCGGCCGTCGGCGGCGCAAACAACGCTGACTGCGGCGGATATCCGAGACCGGGCTGCGCGCGGCGGTTCGTTCGAGACGTGGGAAGCGCGGTCGAGTTATGGACTGGCGGAGCTGGCGCAGGCCGCCGGGCCGGCGCAGGTGTGGGACTTCGCGGCGCTGCCCTTTCGCGCTTCCTACAGCTTGAACATCGCCGAGGCCGCGCCGCCGGTGCCGGGCGCAGACGATCCGTTCTTCGCCAGTGCCAATCTCGTCCTTGCATCCCGCTGGTCAAGACCCGGAGAGGCGGACTCGGTGCAGTATCAGTACATCGATCTCCGGCAGGATGCGATGCTCGGCATTGGCGCAGTCATCGTTGCGGGTGCGTCGAGAACGACCCTGAAACCAACGCCCGCCGTCCGGCTACTTGCGCTGCCGCTCGCGATGGGCACCTCATGGACGAGCGCGTACAAAGCGCCCGTTAGCCAGGGCGGCCTAACGCTCATGTTGGAGGCGACGGAGGCATCGGAGGTTGTCGGATGGGGCACCATGTTGCTGCCTCGCGGCGACGGCAACCAGGCTGAGGATGCGCTCATGGTAAGCACGCGCCGCCTTTACCGCTTCATCTTGACGATCTTCGGACGGCCTATCGAGTTTCAGCGCCAGGAGACGCTGGTCTATAGCTACTACGCCCGGTCTGGATCCATTGCCATGATAACCACGGACTTGACGGGGAGTCCGCTGCAAGGATCGCTGATCGTCTCCGAAAGCCAGACGACCGCCGTGGCTGAGGCTCCCGTCCCGGTCCAGCCCGGCTGCGCCCTGAAGATCTCCCCGAATCCGTCGGCGGGTCCGGCGACCTTTGCGCTCGACGGATGCCCTTCCGAAGCGGCGTCCTTCACCGTATTCGACCTGATGGGGAGAACCGTCCGCCAAATCGAGGCGGAGGCAACGGGGGAGGGGCGGGTGTTATGGGACGGACGGGGCGCTGCCGGAGAACCGCTCCCCTCCGGCACCTACGCCGTTCGCGCTCGGTGCGCCGGCGGTACGGAATCGTCCGCCTTGATGACGGTGGTTCATTAGGCCGCGAGCGTCCGGCTTGTAACGATTGCGCACGAATGAAGCGCAACGAGCTTCCCGGCCGTGGGGCTTGGGTAGCATTGCGCAAGTGAAGCGTTCTTGCGGGTATCTTGAAGAGATCGAGCAGTACGCGAATTCGGACAGAGTTTCCACAGGCAGGTATGTTATTTCTATACGCAGGTGATCAGCAGTACGAGTCGGACACGCTAAAGGCTCTCGAGCAAGCGAACCTTCGCGACCAGTTCTCGCTTCTGGAGCGCGTGGAAGATCTGGAGGGGGCGCTGACCTCCTTTAAGCGGCCCCGCTGGTTCGGCGATGCGCAAAAGGCCCTCATCGTGCTGGACCTCGATCACAGCGCCGAGGGGCCACAGGACACGGTCGAGGCCGTGATCCGCCAGGTCCGTGGAAATGAGCTGTATAAGGGCATCCCGGTGATCGTCTTGGGAGGCACGTTGAACCCTGCGGACGTGGCGTTTTACTATGGCCTTGGCGTGAACGCCTGCGTCAAACGGCCCATGGAGACCGACGCGCTCAGCGAAGTCTTTGACGCGCTGCGCAGCTTCTGGCTCGAGCGTTCGATTTTGCCCGAAGGAGGCAAGTGACAGAGGTGGCGGCGGATCGTTGGCTGCGCATTCCCAGGAGCGACACCGCATCTAAGAAGCGCGTGCGCTCGTCGGCCGTAGCTGCTCCGAGAATCTTACCTCCGACTGCTTCTCGTCAACCTTCTCTCCCTCCCGGCCCGCTGAGACGCCCGGTCAGCTTTTAAGAAGCAGTGCAAGGAGCCCTCGGCGGAGGCGCTTCTTTTCTCCTGCACTGCTACAGAAAGGCGTAACAGGTTTGGTGTAGTGATTCCCCTTATAAGGAGTCAAGGAGGCCACTTACAACGCCGCGCGCCGCAGGGCGCTATTTTCAGGACGATATCGGAACAGGCTCCCGTGCCACTCATATCTTTAGTGCGGAGGGTTTGGAAAAAGGGCAAGCCGGATTTTGAGGCAGCGCCCAAGAGTCCCCCGATGTCGCGTATCGCGCCCGCCCCCGCGTGGGGCCGATCGGTGAATTGCAGGCTTTGTGAGTCGCCCGCGTACGCAGTTAGCACATACCTCTCCACCCATTGAGAGTCGCATAGCATGAAGAACGCAGGACAGAACGTGCGCTTTGCCGCAGATACTGCCGTCGGGGCAGAACGGAAAGCGCAGAACGGAAAGGTTGGGAAGGTCGAGTATCCCGACTATGCAAAGAATAAGGAGGCCAAGCGCTGGATCCAGGAGATGGTGGATCTGTGCGAACCCGATCAGGTCCACTTCTGCGACGGATCGCAGGAGGAGTATGACCGGTTGGCCCAGGAGCTGGTGGACGCCGGCACCTATACTCGCCTGAATGAGGAGAAGCGCCCGAACAGCTATCTCGCCATCTCCGATCCGTCGGATGTGGCGCGCGTCGAGGCGTCGACCTACATCTGTAGCCGATCCAAGCAGGATGCCGGCCCGACGAACAACTGGATGGCCCCGAAGGAGATGAAGGAAATTCTTCATTCTCTTTTCAAAGGCTCGATGCACGGGCGTACGATGTACGTGATCCCGTTCAGCATGGGGCCGTTCGGGTCAAAGATTTCCGAGTTGGGGATCGAGTTGACGGATTCCGCCTACGTCGCCACCAACATGCGCATCATGACGCGCATGGGCAAGAAGGCATGGGAAGTGATGGGTGAGGAAGGCGATTTCGTGCCGTCGCTTCACTCGGTCGGTGCGCCGCTGGAGCCGGGCGAGCAGGATGTTCCGTGGCCGTGCAACGCTGAGACGAAGTACATCGTTCACTTCCCCGAGGAGCGCTCGATCATGTCCTACGGCAGCGGCTACGGCGGCAATGCCTTGCTGGGCAAGAAGTGCCTCGCCCTCCGCATCGCCTCGAACATGGCGCGCGAAGAAGGCTGGATGGCCGAGCATATGCTCATCCTCGGCGTCGAGGATCCGGATGGAGAAAAGACGTACATCGCGGCGGCTTTCCCGAGCGCCTGCGGAAAGACGAACTTCGCTATGCTCGTGCCGCCTCCCGCCTTTGACGGCTGGAAGGTAACGACCATCGGCGACGACATCGCATGGATCAAGCCGGGCAAGGACGGCCGCCTCTACGCGATCAATCCCGAAGCGGGCTTCTTCGGCGTGGCACCGGGTACGAACACGAAGACGAACCCGAACGCGATGGCCTCCCTCGAGCGCAACACGATCTTCACGAACGTTGCGCTTACCGAGGACGGAGACGTCTGGTGGGAAGGCATGACCAAAGAGCCGCCCTCGGGCAAGGTCATTGACTGGCGCGGCAACGAATGGACGCCGGACAAGGGCACGCCTGCGGCGCACCCGAACGCGCGCTTTACGGCTCCTGCGAGCCAGTGCCCGGTGATCGACCCGGCGTGGGAGGATCCGGCAGGTGTGCCGATTTCGGCCTTCCTCTTCGGCGGTCGCCGCTCGAACGTGGTTCCGCTCGTTTACCAGGCGGTGAACTGGAACTTCGGCGTCTACATGGCCGCCACGATGGGTTCGGAGATGACCGCGGCCGCTGTCGGAAAGATCGGCGTCGTTCGTCGCGATCCGTTCGCCATGCTTCCCTTCATCGGCTACCATATGGCCGATTACTGGAATCACTGGCTGGACATGGGGCGCCTCGTCAAGAATCCGCCGCGTATTTTCGGCGTCAACTGGTTCCGCAAGGACGAGGATGGCAACTTCCTGTGGCCAGGCTTCGGCGAGAACATGCGCGTTCTCAAGTGGATCGTGGATCGCGTCCACGGCCGCGCCTTCGCGACCGAAAGCCCGCTGGGCTGGATGCCGACCTACGACGATCTGGAGTGGGAGGGCCTCGATGATTTCAGCCGGGAAGACTTCAACAAGCTCATGGCTGTCGAGCGGGAAGAGTGGAAGGAGGAGATCCTTTCGCACGAAGCGCTCTTCGCCAAGCTTTATGACCGCCTCCCGAAGGAGTTCATCTTCATGCGCGAGTTGATGCTCTCCAGCGTCTGGCGTTCGCCGGAGCACTGGGAGATGTCGCGGGAAGAGCGTCCCTTCTAAAGGAGACGTGGACAGGTTGAAGCGCGAGGCGGGCCGGAGCAATCCAGCCCGCCTCGCGCGTTTATAGCGTCTCCGGTGGGCAAGGAGGATCAATCCATTTCAAACGCCCATAAGCGCGCGCGGCAAAACTCGCGCTTTCGCTTTTCTTCTTGTTGAACACCGTCTCCACCGTCGATGCCCCAACTACTCTCAATTGATCCATCCGCCCTTGGAGGGCTGTTCACCCTTCCGGGAACGGACAAACGCGTCCAGCGAATGGGATACGGGGCCATGCAGCTTGCCGGTCCGGGCGTTTGGGGGCCGCCGCGGGACCGCGACGCCGCACTGGCCGTGCTCCGCGAAGCCGTTGATGCGGGCATCGACCATATCGATACGGCCGACTTCTACGGGCCTTATGTCACGAACAAGCTCATTTGCGAGGCGCTGCATCCGTATTCGGACAATCTGCTCATCGCGACGAAGATCGGCGCTACGCGCGGCGAGGACGGGTCCTGGAACGCGGCCATGTCTCCGTCCGAACTGACGCAGGCGGTGCATGACAATCTCCGCCACCTGCACATGGACGTGCTCGATCTCGTTTACCTTCGACTGACTTTCGGCGGCAGCGGCCAGGGTCCGCGTGAACACCCAATCGAGGAGCCGCTGTCCGCCCTGGCCACCTTGCAGGAGCAGGGGCTGGTGCGGCACATCGGTTTGAGCAACGCCACGGCGACGCAGGTGGAAGAGGCGCGGCGAATGGTAGAGGTTGTCAGCGTTCAGAATATGTACAACCTGGCGCACCGACATGATGACGAACTGATCAACGAACTCGCTGAGGACGGGGTTGCGTACGTTCCGTACTTCCCGCTCGGGGGCTTTAGTCCGCTGCAATCCACGGTGCTTTCGGAAGTTGCGGCGACGGTGGACGCATCGCCGCTGCAGGTCGCGCTCGCGTGGCTGCTAAAGCGCGCACCGAACGTCCTGCTGATTCCCGGCACCTCTTCCGTTGCCCATTTCCGTGAGAACATGCAAGCCGCTTCTCTCGAACTGCCCCCCGAAGCGCTCGCGCGGCTGAACGCCGTGGGTGCTCAGTATATGGCAACCGCCCTCTCCGCCTCAGAGGCCGGATAGATCGTCATCCGCTCGGACCGGTAGATGATGTCGACCTTTCCCCAACCCGTTCCTCCACTCGATAGCGCATTCTTAAACGCAATCCGGGCGTCGAAGACGACCTGACCGGTCCGGGTCACCTCCGTTACATAGGCATGAGGATCCGGCTCGTTGTTCTGTCCCGGTGCAACGAGAATGTGCCCGGTCGTCGGCAAAAAGTCTACGTCACTGATGGCCATGGAGCTGAATTCGGGTCCTCGCTCCATTCCAAATTGCCAGACCTGCCGCACCGTCCGTCTGGTTTCGTCGATCTGGTACGCGACTGCGCGGCTGTAGGCTGAGTAGATGTTCTGAAAGTTGCGCCGCGCGCCGTTGTCGAAAGCCAGCAGTTCGCCGCTTGGTAGATACATGGCTGCATGCTGCCCATACGTCCAGCTGAAGCCGGCGGCGTTGGTGGTGCCGTCCTGCACGGACTGCGGATAAGGAACGCCTTCGGCATCAACGGCGGTCAGCAGATAGTCGGAGGTAAGAAGTCCCGTTTCGTCGGGTCCCGCCGGCCCCCAGCCCCTGTGCGGTGCCAGGATCCAGATAAGCTCGTTATCCATGGACACCTTCATGATGCCCTGCTGCCGCCCGGAGATGACGAGAGCGTCTGACCGTTCGTCGTACCAGACGGAGTTGAGATGCAGCCAGTCCGAGGCGGAATCGAAAAGGTCGAAGCGATCATTATCGAGGATCTGGCGAAGGTCCCAGACACGTTTAACCGCTTTCGTCCTTCTATCGATCTGAAGAACGTGATCCTCGACTGTGGTAAGATCGTCCCGATTGGCACCGATCAGGAAATCCCCGTTGGGCATTTCAACAAGGTCATGATGGACGGAGTAGCCCTCGAAATCCCAGCGGTCCACTTCTCGCCCCAGCATGTCGTATTCGTAAATGGAGCTGCCATACGCCAGTCCAAGATGCCCGTTCGCCAGGCGCGGTGCCATCCAGACAACGTCCCCATAAGAAGGGCTGCCCTCGAAAGCGCTAAGGTCGAGGTACCAGCGGATATCGCCGTGTGTGTCAAACATAAACGGCATCGACTTGTAGATGCCGCTCGTTCCAAGGTGGAGCTCGCTGAGGGTCCAACCGTCCTCCATGGACTGCATGTTGGCCGTCTTGATCGTAATGGCAGGAAGGCTCTCCGGCAAAGCGGGCGGCTGTAGCCGGAGCGTATCGAGCGCGAACCCGACGCCTTCCTCCGTGATGCGCAGTACCACCCGGTTTTCCCGGCCCGCATAGAGGCCGAGGATTGGAAGCACATGCGCTCGCGCGTCCTCCGGGAACGCATGTATGAGAGGCTCCCGCCCCAACACCTCAAGGTGAATCCGCGCGGGCCGCTTCGTCTGGAACTGCGCGAGCGCCGTCAGCGGCGCGATGCCGCTCGGGTTCATGGTCACTGCCACGTCCCCAGCGAGCAGCGAATCGAGCGGCACTTGCGTTTCCTGCGGATCCGACGGCAGATAATTTATAACGTCACATGCAGACAGCAGAAGAACTGCTGCGAGCGCCAAATAGAAGCTGTTTCGCATTGGGAGAACTATCTGGGGTAATAAGGCGACGCGGGCATGTCGCAGCCATTCGCAAGTGGAAAGTTATATACCTCAAAATATAGTTGCAACATGCTGCTCGCGGATTCTGCCTGACGCCCGGCATCCATTTTCAAAAAGAGCAGCGGTCCACTACAAAGGCAAACCAGCGCACGTCGTCACAAGGGTTTCGCTTGCCGGAGACTGGATTCCATAGTATACTGTAAACGTTTACATCAACCCGCGCGCGCCCCGGGAGGCGCGCTTCCGCTATTTGTCTCCACCGTCGCTATGAAGAGCCACCGCGTTTTACTCCTTGCCCTTCTTCTCTTTGCGGTTCTTCCGCTTTCATCCACCTCGGCGCAGGGCATCGAGGTTCGGGTGCTGAGCGGCAAGGCCGCCGTGCGCGAGTCGCCGGACAGTCGCATGGAGACGTTCGTCGATTCCCTTCTCAGCGAGATGACGCTCGATGAAAAACTTGGACAGCTTACGCAGTATCGTGGCCGCTGGGGCAACACCGGCCCGGAGGTGCTGGAAGGCGGTGAGGCGCAGATCCGCGCCGGTCAGGTCGGCTCATTTCTCGGCATCTACGGAGCGGAGTACACGAAGCGAATGCAGAAGGTCGCCGTCGAGCAGTCTCGGCTCGGCATTCCACTCCTCTTCTCTCACGACGTAATCCACGGCTTCCGGACAATCTTCCCGGTTCCGCTGGCAGAGGCCGCTTCCTTCGACCTTCAAGCTATGGAGGACGCTGCACGCGTAGCTGCGCGGGAAGGCGCGGCGGCCGGACTCCACTGGACCTTCGCTCCCATGGTCGATGTGGCGCGAGATCCCCGCTGGGGGCGAGTCGTGGAAGGGGCGGGGGAGGACCCTTTCCTTGGGAGCCGCGTCGCCGAAGCGCGCGTGCGGGGCTTTCAGGGCCGAGACCTTGCGGACCCCACAACCATGCTTGCTACGGCGAAGCATTTCGTCGCCTATGGAGCCGCCGAGGGCGGGCGCGACTACAACGTGGCCGACATTTCGGAAAGGACGCTGTGGGAAACATACTTGCCCCCCTTCAAAGCGGCCGTTGATGCGGGCGTAGGCTCTATTATGGCTTCTTTCAACGAAGTCGGCGGCGTGCCGATGCACGCCAACGAAACGCTCATCGACGGGGTCCTGCGGGACCGATGGGGCTTCGACGGCCTGGTGGTGAGCGATTATACGGGCGTCATGGAACTCATGCCCCACGGCATCGCGGCCACGCCGGAGGAGGCGGGTGTTAAGGCTCTCGAAGCGGGCGTGGATGTGGACATGGTTAGCGCCATTTACCTGAACGATCTTCCCGAGGCTGTGCGGCAGGGGCGGCTCTCTACGAAGGATGTGGACGAGGCCGTTCGGCGCGTGCTGCGGGCGAAGTACAAGCTCGGCCTCTTCGCAGATCCCTACCGCTACAGCGACGCAGCGCGCGAGAAGCGCGAGACCCTCACGGACGCCAACCGCCGCGCCGCGAGAACAATGGCGCAGAAATCAATCGTTTTGCTCAAGAATGAAGGCGGCGCGCTGCCGCTATCATCGTCCCTCGGCCGCATCGCAGTCATAGGGGCACTCGCGGACTCCCCGAGAGACATGCTCGGCAACTGGGCCGCAGCAGGGCGCGCTGAAGATGCCGTCACCATTCTACAGGGCATTCGCGAAAGCGTCGGTTCGCAAACGGAGGTGGTGTTCGCGCGGGGTGCCGGCGTGACGGAGATGGACAGCAGCGGCTTTGGCGAAGCTCTCAGAGCCGCGCGTTCCGCGGACGCCGTGGTTCTCGTTCTCGGCGAACACCAGGAAATGAGCGCGGAGGCGAATAATCGAACGAACATCGACTTGCCGGGCGTTCAGCAAGCGCTCGCCGACGCGGTGCTCGGCGCGGGTAAGCCCGTCGTGGCGGTGCTCGTAAACGGAAGGCCGCTCAGCGTAAGCCGTCTCGACGAAACGGCTCCCGCTATTTTGGAGACCTGGTACTTGGGCGTCGAGGCCGGGCACGCCGTGGCAGATGTCCTTTTTGGAGACGTGAATCCAAGCGGTAAGCTGCCGATCACGTTCCCGCGAACTGTCGGCCAGGTGCCGATCTATTACAACCACAAGAACACCGGCCGGCCCGCCGATGCCAACAATAAGTACACGTCGAAGTATCTCGATTCGCCGTGGACGCCGCTCTATCCCTTCGGGCACGGGCTTTCTTATACCAGCTTCCGGTACGACAATTTCCGTCTCTCTGATTCTCTCATGCTGCCGAACGGGAGTGTGACCGCCTCGGTGCGGGTCACGAACACCGGCGCGCGGGAGGGCGCTGAAGTCGTGCAGTTCTACGTGCAGGATGAAGTGGCGAGCATCACCCGCCCCGTCCAGGAACTGCGCGGATTCCAGCGGTTGGCGCTTGCGCCCGGAGCGTCTGAGACCGTGACGTTTACCCTTACACCCGAAGACCTCGCCTACTACGGTCCCGGCATGAAGTGGATGACAGAACCAGGATACTTCAAGGCGATGGTGGGAGGCAGTTCGGCGGATGTTCAGGCGCTGCGTTTCCGGTTAATGGAGTAGGCAAGCCGATGCGCCGTCTGACTGCTTATCTCCTGTGTTTTGCCTTCCTGACGGTGGGTGCTGAAGCGGATGCCCAAGAGCCGGGCGCGTCCAGTTCGCCTCGCCTCCGGCGCACGCTCAATGAAGGCTGGCTCTACCGGGAGGGCGGCGTAGACGAGGCGCTTCCCGCCGCGGCAGCTATTGGGGACTGGACGCGGGTCGATCTGCCCCACACGTGGAATGCGGAAGATGCCTTCGATAAGGAGGAGGGGTACCGCAGAGGCGTAGGGTTGTACCGAAAGGACTTCGTGATCGAGGAGGCGCTCGCCGGCAAAAGGCTTTTTCTGCACTTCGAAGGAGTCAACCAAAAGGCGTCCGTGTATGTGAACGGCCAAGAGGCCGGGCGGCACGTGGGCGGCTATACGGCCTTCGCGTTCGACATAACGGATCTCGTACGCGCAGGCGAGCCGAATCGGCTGCTCGTGGCCGTGGACAATCGTCACGACCCGGACGTGCCGCCGCTCAACGCCGACTTCACCTTCTACGGCGGCATCTACCGAGACGTTTGGCTCCTCGCCACGGCACCACTGCATTTCGACGTCCTCGATCATGCCTCTCCGGGTGTGTACATCGACACACCGCAGGCGTCGCGCGAGCGCGCTACCGTTCGCGTGCGGAGCCGTATTGTGGAAGAGGATGGCGCTCAGGCAGCTGCCCGCGTCCTCCATCGCATTCTCGATGCCCATGGGCGTGAAGTAAGCCGGTTCACGTCGCCGGTACCTCTTCAAAGTCAGACAAGCGTAGCTGAAGCCGAGCAGGTCATAGAGAATCCGCATCTCTGGTCGCCCGCAAACCCGTACCTGTACACACTCGAGACTCTTCTCTATGACGGCGACCGGTTAGCTGACCGGGTGCGCGTTCCGTTTGGCGTGCGCTGGATTGAGACGAGCGGCTCGGAAGGATTTCTTCTGAACGGACGCCGGCTCTATCTTGCGGGCACGAACAGGCATCAGGACCGGGAGGGAGCCGGTAATGCGCTCACGGATGAGCAGCATCGCCTGGACATGCGCCTCATCAAAGAGAATGGCTTCAACTTCGTTCGGCTGGCACATTACCCGCAAGATGCCGCAGTTCTCGACGAAGCGGATCGGCTCGGCTTGCTCGTGTGGGAGGAGATACCGGTCGTCAATCAGATCTCCACGTCCGAGGCATTCCGGGAGAACAGTCGGCTGATGTTGACCGAGATGATTCGGCAGCACTATAACCATCCCTCCATAGCCATGTGGGGCTACATGAACGAGGTGCTGCTGGTGGAGCCAAGGCCAAAACCGGAGGGGTATGAAGAGGCGGTTGTGGCGCTTGCTTCCGAGTTGAACACCCTCGCCAAAGCAGAGGACCCGCACCGCCCCACGACGACTGCCCTATCGCACGGGGAAGTCGATAACGGGACGGGGTTTCAGGACGTTGCGGACATTCTCGGAATGAACCTCTACTTCGGCTGGTACTACAACGACTTTTTGACGCTTGGCCCCATCCTGGACCAGGTTCATGCCCGCCACCCCGGCAAGCCGCTCATCGTGAGCGAGTACGGCGCCGGTACGGATGAGCGCATCCATTCGCGCGCCCCGGAGGCGTTCGACTTCAGCACCGAATGGGGGCAACTCTTCCACGAAACGGCTCTTCCTCAATTGCTTTCGAGGGATTATCTCGCAGGCAGTGCGGTGTGGAACCAGTTCGATTTCGGCTCCTCCGGGCGGCAGGACTCTAAGAATGCCATTAACCAAAAGGGGCTTTACTTCTTTGACCGAACCCCGAAGGACGTCGCGTTCTACTATCGGGCTTCACTCTTAGATCGTCCCGAGATCCACATAGCGCGCGACTGGAGCCGAACCGCCGGTAGCAAGCCCTTCCCCTTGAAAGTCTACGCCAACACCGATCAGGTAACTCTGACGCTCAATGGGCGTCCGGCGGGCGAGCAGCCGGTCGTCAACAGCAATGCCGTCTTTCATATCCAACTGCAGCCCGGTAGCAACTTGATCGAGGCGCGGGGCACACGTTCGGGCGAACCAGCCGCAGATATAAGTCACGTCTTTTTATCCGATGATGCCTTTGCGGAGAACGATGTGTCTACGGGCACCATTGCCGTCAACGCTGGAGGGACGTACGAAGTCATCGGCGCAGACGGCACCGTATGGCAGGCCGATCAGACCTACGCGCCCGGTGCAAGGTGGGGCTACGAGGGCGGCAAGGGGCGTCTCTCGCATCACCGGCTGTACGGCACGTCGGTTGATCCGCTTTTTCAAGCCGCGCGCGACTCGGCATCTGTCTACCGGTTCGACGTACCTGCCGGAGCGTACGAAGTTGAAGTCGGCCTCGTCGAACTCGATGATCGCGCACCGGGAGAGCGCGTGTTCAGCGTCACGGCCAACGGGTCGCCCCTCTTCAGCGACATTGATCTTGCCGCAACCTCTGGCCGGTATCGAGTCGTGACGCGCCGCGCGAAGGTGTTTGTGTCAGATGACGAAGGGCTTCAGGTGCGGTTCGCAGCGTCCGCCGGGACGGCTACGGTGAGCAGCGTTCGGGTCCGAAGAGAGTAGTTCGGCTATAAAAGGCAAAGGGCAGGCGCGCCGCTTGCACACCTGCCCCTTTGGTTGGCGCTCGTCGCGACTCAACTGTGCCGCGTTCCGATGTGGCCGCGCCCGCGATCAAAGCCGAAGCGAACGGCATCTTTCACGCCTTCCCAGGTGCCACTGCCATGCTCGCGCTCATAATCACGACGGATGTCCTTTTCGGCATCGTCATAGTCGCGGCTTTCATAGCGGCTGTCGATACCGGCGCTATAGCCATATCGGTAAGCGGAATCGTACCCGCTAAAACCTTCGCTGCCTCGACTTCCTTCGCGCGCGCCGTAGGTGGTGTCGTAGTGCGAAAGGAAGTCGTTGTGGTACTCGTTGTATCCTGTGGGCACCGTAGGCGAGGTGGCGACCTCGTGGCGCGTTGAACCAAGGATCGGCTTCGTGCCGGTAGTGTTGCCCGTTGTTCCGGCGGTGCCTGCCAGCGTCTCGCCCGTATTGGCGACGGAAGTCGGACCCGCAGAAGACCCGGTGCGGTCGGCGAGACCTGCGCCTCTGTTCCTTTCCGCGCCGCCCACTTCGCGGCGCTGTATCCGCGTGTCATGGTAGGTCTTGACAACCTCTCCGGATCCCGTCTTTGGGCCGGAAGCGCCCTTCAAATAGACGAGCCTATCTCCGAGAGAGATGTCCTTCACGGCGTATTCCGCCCCGTTGTCCAGGCGGACGACCTCGACCAGTTCGGTGTCGGTGCTCACGAGGAGTTCGTCCACGCGCGCGATGGTTGCACCGGCTTCGTCGACTACTTTCCAGCCGCGGATATCCTGTTCCGGATTGACGAGGTGGTAGTCCGAGAGTGCTTTGAGTTCTTTATGTGCCATTTTACTATGTAAGTTCGTGGAAAGCGTGGATAAACAAATGGCCGGCAGCACGCCGAGGAATGCTGCCGGCCACGGGTTTGTGGTGCCGGCGAAAGAGCGATCGTGTCCTGCTAAGACGCAATTGCCTTACAGGTCGGCAACGCACCTAAACGTCTCGCCGCGTACCGCGATGGTGTCTACCCCGCTCATAGCCGTGCTTGACGGCATCCTTCATGCGGTCCCACGTGCCTTCGCCATGTTGCCGTTCATAATCCGAACGGAAGGTTGGTTCGAGCGCGTTGTAGTCGCGGTTTGCGTAGTCGTCATTGAACGCTCCCGCGTAGCCATACTGGTAGGCAGGCTCGTAGAACGGAAAGTCCTGTCCGGAGGACCCATACTGGCTGTTGTAATGCGTATGGAAGTCGTTGCGGTAGGTCGCATAACCCTCCGGAAGATCTTTTCGCTGCTGGACCTTTGCCTCGCCGTAGACCTTGACTACCGAGTCTCCGGTGAACTTCGTTCCGGCGGTTTCGGCGTGCGCGCCGCGGACGATCACGACCCGGTCTCCCAGGTCGATGTCCTTAGCTGCAAACTCCTGCCCGTCATCGAGGCGAATCACCTCGACAAGCTCGGTGTCGGTGCTGACCAGAAGGTCATCTACACGGCCAATGGAGGTCCCGCTTGCGTCCTGGACCGGCCATCCGCGAACGTCCTGTTCAGGATGGACGAGGTGCCAGTCGGTTAATTGAGAAAGTCTTGCGTGTGCCATAATTTCGTTCAGAGTCAAATGATGAAAACAGATCGGTGCCGAACAACGGTCCGCTACTGAACGGAAGGGGCCACGGCGGACTCCGGCAGGTTTTCGATCCGGTTCACCCGGATGTAGAAGTTGTTTTTACCTCCACGGCTCGAAAGCTCGTCCTGCGTAAGGCCCCAGTTGGTAAGGTCTCCGTCGCTGAGTTCGCGCACCACGCCGTAAAGCGTGATCGTCTGGCCCGGATTTACGTCGTACCGGCCCTCGACCATATTCGTCGGCGTGGACTCTTCGGCAAGCGACGCGGCGATGATTTCACTGTTCATGTCGCCACCGCCTGCGTCCATGTTGCCCGAATCGCCTCCGGGGCGGACGAAGAAGATGCTGTCTCCAGGTACGGCGGTCACGTACATATTGTCGAGCCTCACCTGGCGGCCGACATATTCAGAAATGTCGTTCGCTGCAAGCAGCGTAGCAACAGAAGTAATGACGCCCGTGTCGACAGAAGGCAGCGGTTCGACTGTTTCAATCGGATCTTGGACGACCACGTCGTCGTCGTCATTGTCGAACCATTCGACGAGTAGCCAGATCAGGGCAATGATCAAGAGAATACCGAGCAGCCATAGCCACCACGGAGTTCCTTTGTGGTCTTTTTCTACAGGTATGCGTGCCATAAATCGTCTCCTTTTTTCGCTGTGTGGGTGAAAGATCGCCTCAGTGAAGGCGGGGAGGGGTAGCTCCCCGCCCTCGGAGGCATTTGGTTTGGGATGCTCGCTTAGACTCTCGCGCGAGCTTTATCGTACGCCATCCGGATGGCATCCTTAACCTGGTCGAAGGTGCCTTCTCCATGACGGGTCTCGTAGTCGCGACGGAGGTCGCGTTCTGCGGTATTGTAGTCGCGATCCCGGTACGTGTCGTTCGAACCGCTGGTATAGCCCCAACGGTAGGCCGGCTCGTACTTGTCCCAGTCTTTGCCGTACTTCGTCTGCCAGTGGGACTGGAATGCCGAACGGTGCGTGTCGTAGCCGCGCTTCAAGTTGGCGTCGCCCTCGAGCTGCTCAACCTCGACTTCCGTCTTGCGGACCTTGTCGCTGACCGTGTCGGTGTGCGTCTCCGCGCCCTTCTTAACGACGACTTCGCCCGTCACGTGGGTTGACTTGCTGACGACGGCCTCTTCATCCGTCTCGCGCATCTCAATCGTCCGCTCTTCAAAAAGGCGATCTCCCGCCTTCGCGGCGCGGTCAACATTGCGGCGCTCGACGTTGACAAACTCGTCTCGAAGGCTGACGCGCTCTTCAACCGGAACTTCGCGAACGCGGGTGTGAACCCGCACGCCGCCTCGACTGACTTCACGCTTGCCGACTTTGATTTCCTCTTCGCCCACCTGCAAGGTTTCTTCCTTTTCGGCGTGCTCGCGCTCTTTGGCTACGTCCTCCCGGTTCAGCGGGGCGGCCGTTCGCTTATAGCCCGTATATCCGCGCTTTTTCCATCCGGCACTGCGTTGCTCGAGGTTGACCGGGCGGTGCGTGTTCATGATCTCGGCGAGGCGCTGGGCCTTGTCGTCGTCCACCCGGGCGACTACGAGCGAGCCGCCACGGCGGACGCCCTCGGCGTACAGCATCGCTTCGTCTTCCGGGACGCCGAGGTCGGAAAGGTTGTCGGGAAGATCATGCCCGTAGCCGCCTTTGTGCCAGTTGCGATCTTCGGCCTTCCAGTTCTTGTCATCGGTGTCGCTGTGGGACACCATATGGACGTCCTTAGCGTCGATCCCGGCAGCCTTGATGGCTTCGTGGGCTTTATGTGCGGTTTCTTTTTGGTCGTAGAGACCAACTACTGTGGATCCCATGGTGAGTACCTCTTTGATTGTAGAATGAAACGAATGCTGGTTATTCAGCGAGTCGTCGGTGCGCCCTCATCGGCTTCGCCGCCGGGCAAACGTTCAACCTCCACGCGCTCCTTCCGGAGACTGACCTCAACCGGCTCGTGATGCTCGCTTCGGCGGCGACGGACGTGAATTTCCTCTCTCAAGAACAGTTCTTTGCGCACTACGAGACGTTCTTCCACAACCGGGATGATGAGCGTGTCGCCCTCTTCCCGCGGTTGCGGCGCTGCCTTCACGACCTGGCCAACCGGCACGTGCTCGACGTCGACCGTCTCCTGCAACAGCGGTTCATCCACGGTTTCAGTGACGGTGTCGATGAGCTTTGACACCCGCACGCGGCCGGTCTCACGCTGCCGTTTCTCGACGGACAGGCGTTCCTCCCCGATTGCGATAACTTCCTGTTCTTCGACTTCGCTCAGCGAAGCAGCATCGGCAAACCGAACGTCGGTGCTTAATTGGCCCTCATAGCTCTCTCGTAGCTGATCCGGGCGGAGCTGAACGATCCCGAGTGAACCTGCATCGACGCGCACACCGGCATCACTGGATGACAGGATGTCTCCCGTAATTCCATCGGCGTCCGTGATTCGTCGAACAAGCTGAGCCATATAGTCCATAGTGCGGGTGGGTGAGGTCAACCGGCGGGCTGCCCCGCTCCGGTCGCGTGTGTCTTACACGGGTATCTTTCTGAAATCGTTCTTGAATCCGCCTTGCAGTTACGGCATAGTTGCGACCGAAACGGACCTGCAAGGCAGCTTTTGAATCGGCCCGGCGTAGCACCCTGAAAGCCCTGCTGCGCACTTCCACGTCGCTCGTATGTGTGAGCGCGCATCTTCATATCGACGCGGTCCTATGAAAACCATCATCCTCTTCCGCCACGGAAAGTCGGACTGGAACGCACCCTTCGACACCGACGCCTCTCGGCCGCTCAAAAAACGGGGGCGTAAGGCATCCCGGCGAATGGGCGAGTTCCTCAAGCTGATTCATGAGGAGCCGGACCTGATCATCACGTCTCCTGCCGTGCGGGCAAAGCAGACGATCAAAAAAGCGGCGAAAGCCGGCCGGTGGAACGCGGACGTGATCGAGAACGAGGCGCTCTACGAAGATGGGGCGGACGGCATGTGGGACGCCCTCGCCCTGGCACCCGATGATCTCGACCGCATCATGCTTGTCGGCCACGAGCCGGCGATGTCAGACTTTGCGGCGCAGATCTCTGGCGGCGGAAGCGTTCGTTTCCCCACGGCGGCTATGATTCGTATCGATGTAGCGGCCGAGCAGTGGCGAGATATTGGGCATGGCGAGGGCGAGCTGATCTGGCTCATGCCACCAAGAATGCTGAAACGCATCCTATAGACGACTTGCCCCCGTGAGCAACAGCGCCCCTTGCAAGAAGCCCCGTCTCCCTTTCGAGTGACGGGGCTTCTTTGCAAATTACGAGCAAGGGCGGAGGGGACCCGGTCTACCGAACGAACGTGATCCGCCGCGTTGCCGTGAAGTCGTCTCCAACGACGTGGACGAAGTACATCCCGGACGGCATTCCGGCCATCGAGAACGAGATCGAGTCTTGCCTGTCTGCCACGAGGTTGCGGTTAAAGACGTACGAGAGCCGCCGCCCGACAACGTCGTACAGTTCGGCATACACGCGCTGCGACTTGCCCACCATGACGACCGCCTGAGCGCGGTTCCGCGTCGGATTTGGGCTAAACGCGGACAGTTCGTAGTCGCCGTCGAGCTTGATCACGACTTCGCGAGAGGGGCTGTATTCCGTTCTCGCGCCAGCGGCATAAACGAGGCGCAACCGGTAGTAATACGTTCCCGCGGGCTGGTTTTCGAGCTTGATTTGCTGCGTCATCTCCTTGGCCGCGGTACCCGTCACGACGCCAACGGAGTCGTACGTCGTGCTGGTATAGCGGCGCAGGCGCTCGATGACGATGCGGTCGAGGTTCAGCGTGGCAGCGAGCTGCCAGGAGAGCGTCACGTCGGTGCCGGCCACCACCGGCTCCTGATACGACTCGATGCCGGTCGAGATGAGGGTCAGGCAGTTCGCCGCGAGCGGCCAACCGATGTCCTGAAAGATCGCGCACGCGAGCGGCCCGGGACTATGAATGGCCTCCGCGGCGGCAAGATACGGCGTCATCAGCGCGTTCACGCCTTGGGGCGTGTTTGGGCGAAATGATTGTTCATCGAGATGCGCGTAGCTGGAGCCGGCCTCGAAATTCTCAGGTGCAAATAGATCGACCGGGATGTCCTTGTTGATCAGGCGAACGGCGTCGCCGTCGAAGAAAACCGCGCGGCTCGTTAGCGCGACCCCAAGCTCCAGTGATGGGTTGCCATACACCGCAGTATTTAGCAGCGCGCGCTCCTGTCCGTCCTCGGTGAACCGGTCGAAGATATAAGGGTAAACAAGCGTGCCACTCTCGTTCGCCGGGATACCCCAGCAGCCGTATCCCGTCCCAACATTGGGGCACTCGTCGTAGTCGGTATCGTCGCCGTTGTCGTAGTCGAATGATCCTGTAAACCCGAGGCCGTGGCCGAGCTCATGAAGGACCACCGTCACGAAGTCATACGTGTTCGGAGGCGTGTTGCCATCGAGTTCAAAGTACCAGTTGTCGAAGGCGCTGCTGAACTGCGCGAAGATATCGGGCGAGTCGCCATGCAGGTTCGTGCCGGAAATAGCGTCCGCAAGCGCAAAGGGGTACCACGTGTTGCGGACGGGGGCACCATTAAAATTGCCCGTCAGGTACGGCCCGGCTGACCCAAGCACACCTTCGTCCAGCGCCTCCCAGTGCGCCTCTATCACAACCGTGACGCTGCTCTGCAGGTGGGACGCCCAGATGTTGGCGGCGTACTGGAAGGCAATCTTGGCCTTTTCAGGAAAGTTGTCGCTAAAATCTACCCGGAAGGTGGATGCGGGCGCAACGGCCGTTTTCATGGCTGCGTCCGTGCGCGGCACAAAAGAAAAGGCGTTGTAGTCGGCTGCCCTCACGGTGCGAAGCGCAGGGCGCGGGAGCGTCTGCGCAGCCACCGGCCCTCCCGCCGGGAAGAGGACGATGGAAGCCGCAAGGGCCAACAGCCCGCCCGCACGGCAAGCGAGAGCACGTGTTGATACTTTCATGATTTACTAATCGCCCCCTGAGCGAAAACCTGCGCGTTCAAAAAGGATCTCCGCCCGACAGTTCAGTCGCCGTCGATCAGCGATTTGGCGGAAGCGCTCACCTCAGCCTCGTCGTTCAGTCCCAGCCCATGAACGGCGTCGGAGATGATTTCTATCCCGGTATCGACCTCATCCGTCGTGATCGTAAGAGGAGAACGGAAGCGGATGGACCGGGTGCCGCATCCGAGAATGATCAGCCCGTTATCAAAGCACCGCTGGATGACGCGGTCCCGAGAGTCTCGGTCCGGAAGATCGAAGGCGCACATGAGGCCCCGGCCGCGGGCGCCGGAGATCGCAACGTGCTCCTCGTCGAGCGCATGAAGCCGATCGAGCAGATGCGCGCCCACACGGCCGGCGTGAGCGACGAGGTCTTGCTCCTCGATGACTTCAAGGATCCGGTCGAACCGGACCATGTCGGTCAGGTCGCCGCCCCAGGTCGAGTTGATGCGGCTCGGGACGCGGAAGACGTTGTCCTCGACCTCGTCGAGGCGTCGGCCGCCGAGGAAACCGCAAACCTGCGTTTTCTTACCGAAGGCCATCAGGTCCGGCTCGACGCCGAGCGCCTGGTGTGCCCAGAACGCGCCGGTAATGCCGACGCCCGTCTGCACCTCATCAAAGACGAGCAGCGCGTCGTTCTCGAGCGTAAGCTCTTTGAGCGCCCGCAGAAACTCCGGACGGAAGTGGTTGTCGCCCCCTTCGCCCTGAATGGGTTCAAGAATGATGCACGCGATGTCGTCCTTTCGGTCCAGAAAGTGGCGTTTGGCCTGATCGAGCGCCAACTGCTCTGCCTTTTCGGTCGCCTCCTGGTTCTCCTCCGTCAGCGGGAAGCGCATCTTGGGATTTACAATGCGCGGCCAGTCGAAACGCGGGTAATATGCGGTTTTGCGGGGATCGGCGGTGTTCGTGAGCGAGAGCGTATAACCGGTGCGCCCGTGGAACGCCTGCTCGAGGTGCATCACCTGGTGCCCGACCTCGCGCCGGTAGCCCTTTGCAAAGTTCTTGCGCACCTTCCAATCGAACGCGGCCTTGAGGGCGTTCTCTACGGCAAGAGCACCGCCGGAAATGAAGAAGGCATACGGAAGGTACTCAGGGATCGCGACGCGCCCGAAGGTGCTCACAAAGCGGGCAAACGCTTCAGTCGGCACGTCGGAGTTCGTAACCTTGTTGATGGCTGCGCGCCGGAGCCGCGCGTTAAAATCTGCGTCGTCCGTGAGTCCCTCGTGATTGACGCCAAGCGCATTCGAAGCGTAGAAGCCGAAGAAATCGTAAAAGGGGCGTCCGGAGACTTTGTCATAGAGTACACGGCCTTTGCTGCGCTCGAGATCGAGCACCACCGAGAGCATTCCACGGGTCAAAAGGTGCCGGCTTAGAATGGATCGAACGTCTTCGGGAGCCACGGCGTGGCTGATGGAGGGCTGCATACAGGAAGGTTTTTGTAGAAGCACCGGCAGGTCGGCCGGCGAAGCAAATGCAAAGGCTCGGCAACCGCGCCCGAACCAAGGGCGTTGACGCGGCGGTATCTTCTGGAAACTGTTACGCTAATATACCGCGCGGCGGTAACAAGATCCTGATCGCCGTCGGGTAATCTTAAGTGCCTCCCGAAGCGCCGACGCATCTTGGCATCGACCTTGTATCACGCAAACTTGCTCCCAATCCATGACTGATTCCGCCCACCCTCGCCGCCGGCCGTCAAAGCCGGGTAATCTCACGCTCGGCACCGTGCGCGCCGAGCCTTCATCGGGCGACGGAGAAATGATGGTGCTTCCCGTCGTTGGGGCCTCTGCCCCGGGCACCGGGCGGCGTCCCGACTGGCTGCGCGTGCGCTTGCCTTATGGGGAGACGTACAAGTCCGTGGCGGACACGATCGACTCGCATAGCCTGCATACCGTCTGCCAGAGCGCCCGGTGCCCGAACATGGGCGAATGCTGGAGCGCAGGAACGGCCACGTTCATGATCCTCGGAAACGTTTGCACGCGCTCCTGCGGGTTCTGCGCGATCATGACGGGCCGCCCCGATTCGGGCCTCGACTATGACGAGCCGCGCCGCGTGGCCGATGCCGCGCGCCTGATGAACCTGCGGCACGTGGTCGTGACGAGCGTTAATCGCGACGAGCGCAAGGATGGCGGCGCGCCGATCTTCTCGGAAACCATCCGGCTCGTTCGCGAGGTGCAGGACGGTTGCACCATCGAAGTTCTGATTCCCGATTTCCGCGGCCTCTGGGATGCTCTGCAGATCGTGCTCGATGCCCGGCCGGACATTCTCAACCACAACGTGGAAACCGTGCCGCGTCTATACAGAAAGGTTCGTCCGCAGGCCATTTATGATCGTTCGCTCGAAGTGCTGCGCCGCGCGCGCGCGCAAGGCCTCCGCACGAAGAGCGGCATCATGGTCGGTCTTGGCGAACAGAAGGAGGAGGTCCTCGCACTGATGGACGACTTCGCAGGTCTTGGCCTGCACGTCATGACGATAGGACAGTATCTCCAGCCCACGCGCATGCACCTCCCGGTGGAAGAGTACGTGCACCCCGACGTTTTCGCGTGGTACAAGGAGGAAGGGGAGCGGCGCGGCATCGAACACGTCGAGAGCGGCCCGCTCGTCCGCTCGTCCTACCATGCGGAGCGGCATCTTTAAGGCCGACTTCAGCCGCCGAAGGTCGGTGCGGGGCGTACCGGGGAATCTCCTACGCGAGGCGGTGGGCGCTCCCTACGAGAAAATGCCGAAGAAGGTGCGCAATGTGGCGGAAATTTTATTACTTTTGATCTGATTCAAAAAGGCCGTGGCAACTTCACCGCGGTTTAAGTGTCTTCTTGCAGGGCGGGAAAGAATCAGCGGCACCTCGGGGAGCCGCGTTGACTTTCGCTTCGGATTTCAATATCATCAACGCGTATCGAACAGCGTTGGTCGCGGTGTTCTCCGCAGCCTGCCTTAGCAGGAAATTTCAGTTATCGTTCATCAGCACGAATCCAGAGGGGGAATTTGTCCATGCAGCTTCTGAGCGCACTCATGCTGCTTCCGCAGCAGGTAACGGACGCCGTTGCCGCCGATGCCGCAGGTGAAGGCTTTATCAACACGCTCGTACTGCGGTTTAATGAGGGTGGCGACTATATGTGGCCCATCCTCGTTTGCCTGATCATTGGTCTGGCGATCGCCTTCGAGCGCATCATCACCCTGAACCGCGCGGACATCAACACGCGCAAGTTCATCATTCAAGTCAAGCGCGCCCTCGAGGACGGTGGTATTCCCGCCGCTGAAGAGGTTTGCGCCAACAAGCGCGGCCCGGTCGCGTCTGTCTTCCAGGCCGGTTTGCTCCGCGCCGACGAAGGCATCGAAGCCGTCGAAAAGGCGGTCGTTTCCTATGGCTCCATCGAAATGAGCTTCCTGGAGCGCGGCCTCGTCTGGATCTCGCTGTTCATCAGCTTGGCCCCGATGTTCGGCTTCCTCGGAACGGTTGTCGGCATGGTCGCGGCGTTCGACGCCATCGAGGCCGCCGGTGATATCTCTCCGGCCCTCGTTGCCGGCGGTATCAAGGTAGCCCTTCTTACGACGGTCTTCGGCCTTATCGCAGCCATCATCCTTCAGTTCTTCTATAACTACGCCGTTTCCAAGGTAGACCGCATCGTGGTCGATATGGAGGAGGCGTCCATCGAACTGATCGATTCGCTCGTGCTGCTCCAGGCCGGTCGTCCGGTCGATACGGTTCAGAGCACGAAGACGACCAAGGTTGTGACCTCTACGGGTCCGACGACAGGCTCCGTCTGAGACAGCCGCTAAAGTAAGTCCTCTCGATGGTGGCGCGGTGCCCAAACGCGCCGCGCCACCTTTGAGAATCGTTGACGATGGGCGCGGCCCACCTGCGCGGTGCTGCGTCGCCAAACTCGAAAGTTTAATGGATACCATACTTCAACTTGCCGTCTGGCTTGTGCTGATCGTGGGTGGCCTCGGGATTCTGGCCGTAGCCGGCTTCGGCATCCGAAGCGTCGTTCAGGGCAAGATCAGTATGCTCTCTGCCGCCATGGTCGCGGTGCCGCTCGTGATTGCCCTCATCATTCGCCTGATAGTCGATTCGTGGATAGAGGCGGGCGTCATCGCCACGCTTGTCATCCTGGCTCTTGCCATCGGCGCGCTTCTTCTTTCCGGCGTTCGCGGCCTCACGGGCCTCTGAGGCAGTCCACCTGTGTGCTTGGTGCCCGCCCAACGGAACGGCGACTCAGGCAGCAGGTAATATCTTCAGGTAACACCTGTATTTCGGAGGGTTCACCTTTCGGGTGGCGGCACCCCAAAGACGCACTTATCGCAAGGTCCTATGGCTGCTCTACTTAAAAAGCGTTCCAGGTCGGGGGCAGATATCCCGACCTCCTCAATGGCGGACATCTCGTTCCTGCTCCTGATCTTTTTCCTCGTCACGACTACGATTGACGTGGATACCGGCATCGGTATGCAGCTTCCGCCGAAGCTCGACGAGAACATCGATCCGCCTCCGGTCAAGGAGCGGAATATGCTCAAGATCCTGGTCAACTCGCAGGGCCAGGTCCTGCTCGAGGACAAGTCTTCGGGAGTGAACATGATTCGCGCGGAAGTCAAAAAGCACGTCCTTAACAACGGGCAGCTCGAAGGCTACTCCGAAAGCCCCAACCAGGCTATTGTGTCCATCAAGACGGACCGCGGCACCAAGTACGACACGTACATTCAGGTCCTCGATGAAGTCTGGATGGCCTATCGCGAGATCTGGGACACGGAGGCGCGTCAGCGCGGCTATCCGAACTACGAGACCTATCGCGAAGAGAAAGGTCCGGATAACGAAATTCGTGAGATGGTCAAGGCGAACATCTCCATCGCAGAGCCGGATCCGGTCGGCGAAGGCTGAACCTGATCTTCTCTAAACGGATAAGCAATGTCAGTACATTTTAAGAAGAAAGCGAAAACGAAGCAGGAGATTCCGACGGCATCCATGCCGGACATCATCTTCATGCTCCTCATCTTCTTCATGGTGACGACGGTTCTTCGCGAGAATACCCTGCAGGTTCGCACGACCCTGCCGGAGGCGGAGGCGCTGACGAAGATCGACCAGAAGCGCCTCGTCTCGTACGTGTACGTCGGCCCGAAGAAGCTAGCGGGCAACCAAGTCGGCGAGTCTGCAGTTCAGATCGACGACGCGCTCATCGGGGAAACGTCGGAAATACGCGACATCATGTACGCCAAGCTCGTCGAGCAACCGAAACTCATCGTTTCGCTCCGTGTCGACGAGACTTCGCAAATGGGGCAGGTGACTGACGTGCAGCAGGAGCTGCGCGAAGCGGGCACGCTCCGCATCAACTATTCCAGCAAGCGGCAGCTTTAGCATTCTGCTCTCTCCAGCTTGTTGAAAGGATTGGAAAGCCCTGCCACGGTGGGGCTTTCTTTATTTCACCCTGCGCGGCCGCCTTATCTTGCAGTTTTGAGTCGTCCCCCCGAATCAAAGGGCACAGGCTTGCTCTCCGCATCGTTCACGTCTCCGCCGTCGGCGGTGTAATAGCCTCATAGAACGGCTGGTCTCGCCTTTGCCTTTGTCATATCCGCAACCCATGATTCAGCGAATACAGTCGGTTTACCTCGCCCTCGGGGCGCTCGCCATCCTTGCCCTGATGCTGATCGACCTTCTCTGGAATGGTCCGCCTGCTCAGATGCTCGCGTGGTTTCTTCCCGCTGTCCTCGTGGCCGGCGGTGCCGTGGTACTGCTCGCCATCTGGTCAATCTTCCTGTATGGAGACCGGCAGCGACAGCGCAAGATCGTGGTCTTTGCGCAGGTTGTCACGATCGCTTTCATGGTCATCCTATACGCCGGACTCTTCCTGTCGGGGGTTCTCCTTCGCGCCGGCGGCGAACCGCCCCTCGCCACCCTGCTCGTCGTGCTTCTCCTGCCTATAGCGGCCTACATCCTGTTCTATATGGCCCGGCGTGGAATCGAACGCGACATCAAACTGGTGCGGTCCGTGGACCGCCTGCGTTGAAAACGGAGCGGGCGGGTGCACCTGCAAATACCGGATCTTCCGCACCGGCGTCCGTCTTCATTATCGTAGCGCTCGGGCTGACGAGTTTCGCGTTTAGTCCCATTCTGATTCGTTTCGCGGATGAAGCGCCGGGGCTTGCCGTGGCCGTCTGGCGGACGTTCTTCGCTGCGGCCTCGCTCGCGCCCTTCGCTTTTGCCAAGCGGCGCGGCATCGACTGGCCGCGCGGAAAGGACCTCGTCCTGATGGTTTGCGCCGGCGTGCTGCTGGGCTTGCACTTTGTCTTTTGGATCGAATCGCTCTACCTGACCACTGTAGCAAGCGCGTCGGTGCTGGTTACGACTACGCCCGTGTTCGTCGCTGTGCTCGGTTTTGTCTTTTTGAAGGAGCGCCTGGGCCTCGTGGAAATCGGCGGGATCGTTCTTGGCGTTTTGGGTGCCGGGCTTATCGGCCTCGGAGATGCCGGGACGTCCTTCGGCAGCAATCCGACGCTCGGTAACAGCCTTGCCTTGCTGGCATCCGTGGTAGCGAGCGCGTACATGATCATCGGGCGGGTTGTTCGGCAGCGCGCATCCTGGCTTGCTTACGTGTTTCCACTTTACGCGGCCGCCTCGCTGACCACGCTTGCCGTCGCCCTGATCAGAGGCGTCGATTTGTGGCACTATTCACCGCGCTTCTACGGCTTATGCCTGCTCATGGCCGTCGGACCGCAGGTGCTCGGGCATGGCTCGTTCAACTACGCGCTGAAGTACATCTCAGCAGCAACGCTCGGTCTGCTGACGCTGCTGGAACCGGTCGGTGCCACGTCGATGGCGTACGTGCTCTTCGACGAGTTGCCCGGGTGGGTAGCGCGCGTTGGCATTCTCATCGTGCTCCTCTCCGTAACGCTCGTCGTCTTTAAGCACCGCCTGACCGCGCGGCGAAGCCTGCCCGCAGACGGCACTGCTTAAATGACCCGGGTAGGCGGGTCGGCCTATGCGGACACGAAACGTTCAGCGGGCAGATCGCTGAAATGCCGCCGGCGATGCAGGAAGTAATCGGATACCACGCTGCCTTGGTAAGAAGGCAAAACAAAGGCTGAGTCCGTTGCCGGTCGCTCGGCCGCATAGATCTTGCTCATCTTGTGCGCGGCGGCATAGGCCTGTAGAATGGCCGATCCCTCCAGCGGCTTGCCCGCGAATACCGAACGCGCAGCCGCAGCGCCGTCGAGCACCAGGCGTTTCCGGAACACGTCCGCCCACCTGTCCGGCGGCAAGTTCTTGTACAGCATCAGGAGGTTGTTTCGGAAGTTGAGGTAGGTCTTGCGCGGACTCGAAGCCGGCAGCGACCCGCCGCCGATGTGGTAAACCTCGCTATCGGGTTCCACCCGAATCCTGTATCCCGCACGCTGCAGCCGCCAGCAAAGGTCGATCTCTTCCATGTGCATGACGAAGCGCTCGTCGAGCAGACCGACTTCGTCGAGTGCGGAACGGCGCAGAAGGACCGCAGCGCCGGAGGCCCAGAAGATGTCCCGTGCGTCGTCGTACTGGCCGGTGTCTGCCTCCAACGTGTCGAAGATTCTGCCGCGTGTGAACGGATAACCGAGCCGATCGAGAAATCCACCGGAGCCGCCGGCGTATTCGAACCGCGTACGATGTTCATACTGGAGCAGTTTTGGCTGCACCGCTGCGACCCGGTCGTCCGCTTCTGCAGCGGCTACAAGCGGCGTTAGCCAGTGGGCCGGGACCTCTACATCGTTGTTGAGTAGAACGACATACTTCCCGCTCGTATGCGGAATCGCCTGGTTGTTGCCCCGGCAAAAAGCCCAGTTTTCCGGATGCCGCACGATCTTGACGGAAGGAAACTGCTCCGCAATCCACTCTGCCGTGCCGTCCGTTGATGCATTGTCGGCGAAAACAATCTCGAGATCAGGGTAATCTGTATCTACGACGGAGGGCAGGCACTTCTTAACGAGGTCGAGCGCATTCCAGGACACAATGACGACGGACACCCGGGGCCGCGAAGGAATCATGGCGGCGTGGGGAGTGGGAGCGTGCATGGGAGGCTGTCGATTTAATCACTTAAGCTTTGACAATAGGTACGTGTTCGCCATACCCGGACAGCCTCTTAGCAGCCTGGAAGGGTAGATCCTTCACTCTGTTCAGGATGACAAGCGGGTGTCGGAGAAGGCGAAAAGGCGACGGAGCATAAGAAAGTCAGAACGTCCCGTCCATGTCACGCCGGCGACGCGAAGCATCTCAGCCTTGTGCAACGGCGCTGTTGATTCAATTCAGACAACCTTTAATACCTGGCCAAGGTTCACCCTATTTCAACAGCCTCTTACTCATGGCGAACATGAAAGTCGGTTTGCACAGGCATATGCTCGTCTTGATGCCACTTCTCCTGCTCGCGGTGCAGGGGTGCGGGTTTGTGGCAAACGATCGCCCGCCGGTCACCGACAGTCTCTATGCGGAAGTGCTTATCGATCTGCACCTGGCCGCAACGATGGCGAAGCGGGGGGAGACGCCTCCGTTTTCGGCAGACTCCATCCTCGCTCTGCACGGGATAGATTCGGTGGCGTACCAGCAAGCCGCCCTCTACTACGGCCGGCACCCGGAAGAGGCGGCGGATGTTTACGGAAGGGCAATGGACCGCCTCTCGACGTTGACCGGGCGCATGTCTGCCCCGAGCGGCCCTCCGGATGGATACATGAACGACCGGGGCGGTCCGCCGAGCTTCTAACCCCTCGCGCTACACCCCGTCACCCGTTGAACGGTGCTGCACCTCGCCGGGCGGCATGAAGCGGTTGCTGAACTGCATGTCCGGCGAGAGGTCCCACCGAAGCCCGGCGCGCATCATGTCGATCCGGCGTTGCAGGTAGGGGGAGAAGTAGCCGTGGTAGCGATCCCAGAGCGCGGCGAGGCTCCAGTCGTTTCCCGTGACGTGCCCGCGGCAAAGCGGCGATCCGCAGCCGCACGTGAACTCGTCGTAAGGGCTGCCGTCCGTCATCGCGTAGTCATAGCAGACCTGTTCACCGGGAAGGATGTCTCGCAGCGCCACAAGCACCACTTGCCCGCTCATCCCCGCGTTCGGGTCGCAAGAATGGTTGATCCACTCTCCCGGACCCTCGCGCGTCGGGGCGAGATAGACGTCGTCTTCAATTTGGACGCTGATCTGCTGAAGCGACGCGGGCAGCTGCGTGAACCGCTCACGCGAAACCACCTGCCCGCCCCAGATCGCGATCACGTCGCCCTTGCGGATGGGGAAGCGCGCGAAGGCGCTGCGCGACCCGTCAACCATTCGGCTTTCTACGAGGGGCGATAAAAAAGATGTTGGTCCTTCGTCCATAACGGCATCTACAACTGCTTTTTGAGCACCGCGATCATGCGGTGCGATGACGGGGTTGAATCCAGCGGCTGGTTTGTCCTGTAGTCTCCATACCACCCGCAAAGCTCGAATCCGCCCGCGAGCTGCACGAGGAGCGACAGTTCCGGGGCGGTAAAGCAGCGCTCTCGCGCCATGTCCTCGATGACGGACGCCGCGCCATGGTCATCAACGTGAATGGAAAGTCCCACTTCCGCGACACCCGATCCAGGATCGATAACGGGAGTATTCGTCGCCCAGCGGATCGTCACCTGTACGCCGTCGCGCTCGCCGGAGTAGCTGTACGCGCCATAATCACTGTACGAGCACTTGGCGGGGTGCGTGCAGTCGATGACGTACAAACCGCCCGGCGTCAGGTTGTCCCTCACGGTGCGCAAGTGGAGGACCAGGTCTTCGGTCGAGAGGAGCGCGTCGATGCCGTCGAACGGGCATACCGCTAAGTCTACCGGCGCAGAGAGGGCAAAGGAACGCATATCCCCGACGATCCATTCCGCCGAGGTACCTTCCTCACGCGCCTGCTCCTGCGCCAGTTCGATCATCGGTCCGCTCAGATCCAGCCCGACTGCGTCTATGCCGCGCCGCGCCAGTTCGCGGGTATGATACCCCGGTCCGCACCCGATCTCCAACACACGGCTCGGCGCGCCCCCGTGGAAGTCACGATAGAGATCGAGAACGAAATCCACCTCGGGACAGACATCCCTTCGCAGCGCGATGTCATACAGAACGGCGCGGCGATAGAGTTGATCGTGCTGGGCCATGGAGTCGGGCAGAAGGGGGCTGGTCTGAAGGATCGATTCCACTGCGATTAAACACAGATATTGGACAAGAAGCAATAGGCAAGCGTAACGAAGACAAATTATATTTACCGGAAGCGCTTCATTCTTCTGCAAAAGCACCTTTCCTCATGAGTGTAACCGAGTCAACGTCTTCCGCCGCCGCATTTCCGTTCAACCAGGAGATCGCCTGGCGTCCGGATGATCGTACGCTCGCGAACGCGAATCTCCAGCGATTCATGGACCGCCATGGAATCGAGAGCTACGATGATCTCTTCCGGCGATCCATCGACGACATATCCTGGTTTTGGAACGCGGCCATTGAAGATCTCGGCATCGTTTTCAGCAGGCCGTACGATCAGGTGGTCGATCTTTCGGATGGACCCGCATTTCCTCGCTGGTGCGTGGGCGGCGAGTTGAACATCGTCGAGAGTATGCTGGAGAAGTGGCTGCATGGGCCGGGCGCGTCGCGCGTCGCGGTGCGGTGGGAAGGAGAAGAAGGCGCGACCCGGACTTACACCTACGCCGAACTGGACCGGGAAGTCAAGCGGTGCGCCCATGCGCTTCGCTCGCTTGGCCTCGGCAAGGGCGACGCTGTCGGCCTGCTCATGCCTATGACGCCTGAGCTGATCGTCGCCTTTCTTGCGGTGATCAAGATCGGCGGGGTGGTGCTGCCACTCTTCAGCGGGTACGGGCCGGGGGGCATTGCAGACCGGCTCAAAGACGGCGAAGCAAAGGCGCTCTTCACCGCAGACGGATTCTTTCGCCGGGGCGGGCGTATTTCGCTCAAGAAGACTGCGGATGAGGCGTTGATCTCCTGCCCAACCGTGCAGCACGTCATCGTCCTCGACCGGGCAGGGGATCGGGACGTTCCGTGGACCCGCGGCCGCGATCACTGGTGGCATGAACTCGTCTCTACCGCACCTGCTGAGGCAGAGACGGAGCCGACCGCTGCCGAGGACGTCTTGATGATCATCTACACGAGCGGGACGACGGGCAGGCCCAAAGGAGCCGTCCATACCCACTGCGGCTTCCCCATCAAAGCGGCTCAGGACATGTTCCAGGCCATGGACCTGAAGCCCGGCGAGACGATGTACTGGATGACCGATATGGGCTGGATGATGGGACCCTGGCTCGTCTTCGGTACGCTCCTCATCGGCGCTACCATGGTCCTTTACGACGGTGCCCCCGACTACCCGGATGCGTCGAGAGTCTGGGGACTTGTCGAGCGCCACGGCGTCACGCACCTCGGCGTTTCTCCCACGCTCATCCGGGCGCTGCGCGACAAAGGCACGGATCCTGTCCGGCGGCACGACGTGTCTTCCCTCCGCGCTGCCGCTTCCACCGGAAGTCCGTGGGATCCAGAGTCCTGGCTGTGGCTCTTTCATAATGTGCTCGAAGGCCGCAAGCCGATCCTCAACTATTCGGGGGGCACGGAGATCAGCGGCGGCATTCTCAGCGGCAACTTCTTTCAGCCGCTGAAGCCCTGCGCCTTTGCAGGCCCGGTCCCGGGAATGGACGCGGATGTGGTGGATGAATCCGGCAAGTCGATCCGCGAAGCTGTCGGCGAACTCGTCATTCGGCAACCGTGGATCGGCATGACGCGCGGCTTCAAGGGAGACCGTGAGCGCTACCTCGATTCCTACTGGCGGCGCTTCCCCGGAGTCTGGGTTCACGGCGACTTCGCGGCCATCGACCGCGACGGCCTCTGGTATCTCCTCGGTCGGAGTGACGATACGATCAAGGTGGCGGGAAAGCGGCTCGGCCCGGCTGAAGCAGAGGCCGCCCTCAACACGCACCCGTCCGTGCGCGAAAGCGCAGCGATCGGCGTTCCGGACGAGAAGAAGGGGCAGGCGCTCGTTGCATTCTGCGTGGTCTCCGGCGAGCCGAGCGAAACGCTGCGTGCCGAACTGATGAACTCCATCGCTTCACAGCTTGGCAGAGCGCTGCGCCCTCGCGAGATCCTGTTCGTGACCTCTCTGCCAAAGACGCGCAACGCCAAAGTCATGCGGCGACTCATCCGGGCCGCCTATCTCCAGGAGAACACCGGCGACATCAGCAGCCTCGAAGACCCCTCTACGCTCGATGCCATCCGCAACGCGACGTGACAGGTACCCGGAAGAGCCGTCTGGAGTGATAGATAAGCGAGGAAGTCCTCCTTCTTTACTGCCGGCGGAAAGCGCGATCTAAGCGTTCACTTCGACGATGCACAGCGGAACGCCGTTCGGGTCGCGCGCCGTCAACACCGGAACGGCTACGTTATAAACGGGAACGCCCGAAGCCGTTCGGCCCTCGTGCGCGCCTTTGTGCGCGTGCCCGTGGAAAACGGCTGCAGGCCGAAACGTGTTGATCGGTGCCTCCATGCGGCTCGAGCCGAGAAACGGGAAAATGGCCTCCGGCTCTCCGCGCACGGTGTCCTCGATAGGGGCGTAGTGCATCATGACGACGCGCGTTTCGGTCTGCAGGTTCGACAGCGCGCGCTCCAGCTTCATCGTCTCGTCCACGGCCGCCTGTACGAACTGCTTGATGAGCGGCTCGCCCCAAGCGTTGAGCATGTGTGGACCAAAGCCGCCGCCGAAGCCAGACACCCCGGCAATGCCGATCCCGCATACTTCAACGCATTCGCCGTCGAGCATCGCGACGCCGGCGTCCTCCATAACCTGCCATACCACGTCCTGCGTGCCGGATTCAAAGTCGTGGTTCCCGAGAATGCCGACTGCCGGTACCGTAAGGAAGTGAGCGAGATCCTCGCAGAGCACTTCGGCTTCCTCGCGCAGCCCGTAATCCGTAAGGTCGCCGCAGATGAGGAGCACGTCCGTCTCGCGCGAGGCTTTTTCAAAAAGCCGCTTCATACTACCGGCAGACTTGCGGTTGTAGTGGATGTCGCTTACCGCTCCGATGCGGACTTTGGGCTTCTCCGACATTGATTCCTGGTTTGTAACAGCACTTCGGCGCGGGTGAGACACCTTTCCACGCGCGCGTTCGTTCGAAAATCTCGCTGCCGCGGATCAAAGTCAACGCGGCCCTGCAACGTCTTCGGCAACCCGCATCATCGTACCAACTCTATGGCGGACGAATCTCCATCGCTCTCGGCCGAACTTCCGGAAGCAACGGCGGCGTTCTACCGCAAAACCATGGCCGTGCTCAACGATGCCGACCTTCCGTTCATCGTGGCCGGGGCGTACGCGTTTGGCCGGTACACGGGCATTGAACGGCACACCAAGGACTTCGATCTCTTCATCTGCGAGAAGGATGTTGACGCCGCGATCGAGGCTATGCACAAGGCCGGCTTCGAGGCGGAGGTGGCATTCTCACACTGGCTTGCCAAGGTGAAGCAAGGCGAGGACTGCGTCGACCTCATTTTCCGTTCCGGCAATGGCGTCTCGGTCGTAGACGAGTCCTGGCTGGAGCGGGCCACAAACGACACCGTTCTCGGCGTACCGGCGCTGATTGCCGCGCCGGAAGAAATCCTGTGGACCAAGGCGTTCATCATGGAGCGGGAGCGATATGACGGCGCAGATGTGGCACATCTCCTTCGCGGCAGCGCCGAACGACTCAACTGGCAGCGGCTTCTTCACCTTTTTGGGTCGCACTGGCGCGTGCTGCTCTCTCACTTGCTGCTGTTCGGCTTCATCTATCCGTCAGAGCGGTCGCGCATCCCCGACGAAGTGATGGACGCGCTTCTCGAACGCCTGAAGTCGGAACGGGACAGCCCCACACCGACCTCGCGGGTTTGCTACGGTACGTTGCTCTCGCGTCAGCAGTACCTGGACGACGTCGAGAAAGGCGGCCAGATCGATGCGCGCCTCATGCCGCGCGGCGAAATGACGGAAGAGGAGATCGAGGAGTGGACCGAAGCGATCAAGATTGACGGGCAGAAGTAAGGGCGCGCGAAAGACGCCACCTTCGCGGGGAGGCCCTTACCATGTTTTTTGTGAGGCAGCCCCGGAGTCATCCGGTACTTGCGCGCGGATTCGACGCCGCGCGTCCGGAGGCGATGGCGGATCGTCTTATTCCAGAGCGACGGCAATCCCGTTAAAACGGCGTCAGGTCGGAGCGGACTAAATGCGTCCACTTTTCAGGTCTTCAACCACAGCCTCAGCAGCCCGCCGCCCCGAGGTCATTGCTCCGTTGATGGAGGCCGTTCGCCGGTGATCGCCGCACAAGTACACGCCCGGCTCGATGCGCACCGGCCGCTCTACCGGCGTAAGGAAAGGAGGCGTTTGGTCCGGGAGTGCATACTCGATATTGTACGTTCGCAGCAGCCGCCAGTCGCGAACTGCCTTTCCGAACCATTCCGCGAGTTGTGTTCTAATGGCCGGCAGCAAAGTCGCAGGGTCCTCCTTGTGACGCCCGAGCACGGTGACGGAAATCAGCGCGGTCCCCGGCGGCGCGTAGGAGGGGCTGACATTCGAGAGCACCGTGACGTTGTTAACAGGGCCTTTCGCTGAGCCGTTGAGCGTAAGCACCGGATCCTTCCGCGGCGGCTCATCGGCGGCGAAGTAGAGACAGGTCGTTCCTCGCGATCCGGAGGGATGTACGTCACGGCCCAGAATCGCGGCAGCTGCCGGAGCTTCCGTAGCGACCACCACCGCACGCGCGAGGAGCGTCTCGCCGCCGGCAGGCACCACTTCACCGCGCGCCGCGCGTTCAACGCGGGTGTTCAGGCGGATGGAATCAGGCGGTAGCGCGGATGCGAGGGCGGCTGGAATGGCACCCATGCCATTCGCAGGAAGGGCAGCTCGCCCGAGCGCGAACATGCGGAAAACGAACTCGAACATTCGGCTCGATGTGAGGAGGTCGTTTTCCAGAAAGATGCCGCCGAGAAAGGGCCTGAAAAAGTGCTCGATCATCTCCTCCGAAAAACCCCACCGGTCGCGCAGTGCGTCGATGGTCGTGATTTCCTCACGAGAGAAGACGGACTCGAACGGACCGGACGTGACCGACTGCCGGAGCGCCGCCAGGCGCAGTTTGTCGCTGAACGTCCCGATCGGCGAGAGCAGCGTGGACGCGACCGACGACATCTCGCGCAGCGGGTCGCCCACGCGGGTAAAGCGCCCATTCATCCAGATGAGCGCGCCGCTGAAGAAATAACCAAGGTCCAAGTCGTCGAGATCGATCGCTTCCTGCACCTCAGGATAGGCCGTCAGAAGAACCTGGAAGCCGCGGTCGAAGAGAAAGCCATCTGCGGCGTCTGTTCGGACCCGGCCGCCGACGGCGTCGGAGGCGTCGAACATCATGAAAGGGACGCCGGCCTTTGTTAACTCGCGCGCGCAGTTGAGGCCCGCCAGGCCACCGCCGATGATGATCGCGTCAGACTGGGGCATACCGGATCAACCGGAAAGTCGTGGGAAGAGCAAACGAGAAGGGCGAGCGCTGCGGCTCGCCCTTCTCGTTTTAACGGAGGTAACGCTGCACGAGATCAGCTATGAAGGCTCATCACGTAGGATGCAACCTCGTTGATCTGATCGTCCGTAAGGGAAGCGCCGCCCATCGGAGGCATGGGAGCCGGATGCTCCTTCGGTGCAGGAACGCCGGTCCGTATGAGGGAGACGATCTTGTCCTGCGTAATCGGCTGTTCGAGATTAAGCCAGACGTCGTCCGTAAGGTCCGGTGCGAGGGCAGTGCCCATGGCATCTGGTCCGTGGCAGGTGGAGCAGAGGCCGGCTCCGGTGAAGATCGCCTGGCCGGAGCCGGCCATGTCCCCGGTTGCCGCGGGCGTCGTTGCGTCTGCGGTGGTCGCGTCGGTCGCGTTGGTGTCAACGGTCGCGGGCTGGTCGTTGCCGCCACATGCTGCTCCGAAGAACACCATGCCGCCGACAAGGAGGCCGCGAGTGAATGTGCTTGCTTTCATACTTCTCTTGAAAGGGGGTGACAGGATAAAGAACCTCTCGAATGTACGAAAGCTTTCATCAAAGTGCTTACCAGAGGCGGAAACCGGGCGAGACAAACTGGGGAGAATAGGTAACAAAGAAGGGAACGTAGGCAATCGCGATCAGAACGACGGCCACAAGCCCCCATATGGCCAGCCGGTCGAAGCTCACCGTCCAGCCCTTCAAGGTCGGTGCCGTAAGCGTCTCGGACCACGGGATATCCACCGGCCCTTCTCCGCGCTTGCCCGCCAGAATGGTCACGGCTATGACGATGAAAAACATGAAGATGCCAACGAACATCATTGATCCGCCCACGCCCGTGAGCGCGCCTCCGAGATCCCACTTCGGATTGTCGTAAACGGCCTGCGCGCGGTAGATGCGCCTCGGCATTCCCTCCAGGCCCGCCGAAATCATCCCGCGGGCAAAGATGAACACGCCGACGGAGTAGATCCAGGAGGACGCCACCGCCATGCCGCTTCCCCAGAGTCTCCTCCCGGTGAGATAGGGGATCATCCAGTATGCGATGCCCATGAGCGTGAGCGCCACCGCACTGCCGATGGTCATGTGGAAGTGCCCCGGCACCCAGGTCGTATTGTGGATGACCTGGTTCATGGTGTAGGAAGCATTGATCAATCCCGTCACGCCGCCGAGCACGAACGTAAGCATCGCGAGCATCTGCGCAAGCAGCGACGGGTCCTTCCACGGCAGCTTTGGAATCCAACCCAGCAGTCCGCGGCCGCCGTGCTTTCGTCCGCCAATCTCAAGCGAGGCCATGACGGAGAAGGCGGTCGCGAGGCTCGGAAAAAAGACGCCGAACGTGAGCACGCCGTGCAGCGCTTTCATGCTGGTCGAGATGCCGGGATCGGTATACTGGTGGTGGAAGCCCGTCGGGATGGAGAGCAGCAGAAAGAGGATGAATACGAGCCGGGTCAGCGAGTCGCTCACGATCACGCCGCCCGCTTGCTTCGGCACGAGTGCGTACCACGACACGTACGCAGGCAGCAGCCATGCGTAGACGATGGCATGGCCGGTGAACCAGAAGAGCGTCCGCGTGAGCAGCGGATCAACGAAGGTGCGCAGGCCAAGCGTCCACGGCGTCAGGAAGACGAGAAACGAGATCGCAAGCGGGATCGAGGCGAGAAACCACATGGCATAGGATGCCACGGAAATGAAGGCGAGCAGCGGGATCCGCTTACCCGCGTTCTCCTTGCGCCAGTTGTAAAGGAGCCAGACCATGTTGGCCAGGGCAAGCCACGTGCTTACGACCACGAGCGCCAGCCCGATGTAGTACGTCCAGTGCGCCTGCAACGGCGCGTAGGAAGTGTAAAGCACGGAGGCCTGGTTACTGATGATGCCATAGGCCGCAAGCACATTACCCGTCACGAGCAGCCCGAACGATCCCCAGAGAAGTTGCGGCTGCAGCGTCCGCGACAGCGCACGAGCCGTCATCAGCGGCAGAAAGGCGTTGGAAAAGGAGAACGTGAAGATGAGAACGTTGGCTACGCCGTGCGCCGTCAGTCCCTGATAGTAGCTTTTGAGAAAGGGGAAATACTGGAGGATGTCAATCTTGGCGTACGACAGCGCCTGCGCCAGTCCGTGGAAAATCCCGGCTGTGAGTGCCAGATAGCCAATGTAGAGCATGTACCGCAGCGCACGGTTCTGGCTCTCCGGCAGGCGAAAGAGGGCGGGATCGTAGACGGTCGGGGTGAGGGCGCTCATTCGACGATGACCTTTCCATACATGGTGTGATGTCCGACGCCGCAGTACTCGTGGCAGATGATGAGGTACTCGCCGGCTTCCTTGAAACGGTACGTGTTCTGCGAAATTTGCCCGGGAATGAGCATCATGTTGATGCGGGTCCGCTCAACGTTAAGCCCATGGATGACGTCGGCCGATGTGGCCGTGAAGGTGATCTCGGCGTCCTTCGGAACGCGAATTTCCTGCGGCACGAAGGCCCATATCTGTCCGTAGAGGACTGCCTCGTAAGCGTCGGGGCCGGTTTGCCGAACGCCTGGATTGTCAAAGGGCGCAGTTGTTCGCACGGTCTTGGGGTCGATGTTCCCCGAGCGCCCCGGCAAGGTGATGCCCATTCCGATGCTGGCGAACAGAAGTGCAAAGAGGCACGCGACGAGCAGCACCGCGCCCACAGACAGGAACGCTCTTTCGTACGTATGGACTTTCATGCAGGACGCCCGCGGGCGCGGCAAGAGGGTGGGAGCACATACCGCCTCAGCGGTCGAGCAGCATGACGTACATGATGATCCAGAATCCGAAGATGAGCATGAGGAGGATCATCGTCAGGAAGAGGGTGCCCGTTGTCACTGGTTCCTCTTCTTTGGAAAGCTCCGTGTCGGCCGGGTCGGCGGATCCGGTGGCGGGAGCGTGGGGCGAAGGCTGGTTGAAGGGGGCCATTTATACCTCGCGCTGCGTTTCGCTCGAGCGGCGCTCCCACGCCTGCACGCGGCGGGAAAGCAGGTAGAGCATTCCGGCGAACACGGCCAGCACAGGGAGTGACACAAGGACGCGCGCCGCCGTGACGTGCAGCGCAAGTGCCATGTTGAGCGTTTCCCACAGGTACGCTACCATGGGCGCGCCGGCGATGACGAACACCGTGATGCCGGCAATGAGTCGACCGAAGTGGGGGCTGTCGTCGGTGTCGGCCATGTCTCGGCTTCGAAACGTCTATTCGGTGGGGCTATCCGGCTGTTCTACATGGATTCTTCACAAAATACAACACTCTTCGGCGATATACATTACCGCAGAAGCCTGCGATGTATCGAAAATGTAACGTTGCGGAAGCGCCTGAGCGGGCCAAGCCGCGGGCACAGGTCGGCCTCCGCAGACCATTGCACGACCGGCGAAGGGCCTCTGCTGCAACCAAGGTCGTTTCCGGCAAGCCCCGGCTGCTTTACCCGACCTTTAGCACGATCTTACCGACGTTCTCGTTGGCTTCCATCTGCCGGTGAGCCTCGGCAACGTCCTTCCAGTCGTAGACGGTGTCAACGATCGGGCGCAGCTTGCCGTCCTCCAAAAGAGGGAGCACCCGTCGTGAGAAGTCATCGATGAGGCGGGCCTTGTAGTCCAACGCGCGGGTGCGCAGCGTGCTCGTCATGAACCATCCGCGTTTGCGGAAGAGTCCCCGCATGTCGAACCCGTCCACGCGGCTGCCGCCCATGGTCGCGAGAAGAATGATGCGGCCGTCGAGCGCGAGGGCTTTCACGTTGCCGTCGAAGTACGGCGCGCCGATGAAGTCTATAATGAGGTCCGCGCCGTGGCCGTCGGTATGTTCGAGTACCCGGTCCTGAAACACTTCGCTCTTGTAATCGACGGCAAGCGTAGCGCCGAGCGCACGGCAGCGCTCCGTCTTGCCTGCCGACGCCGTCGCCATAGGCTCGGCACCTGCGGCGCGGACGAGCTGGATCGCAGCCGTGCCAACTCCGCTCGCGCCTGCATGAATCAGCACGCGGTATCCTGCCTGTAGGTCGCCGAGCCAGTACAGCGCCTGAAAGGCGGTCAGAAACACCTCCGGCACAGCCGCCGCCTCTTCAAACGAAAGGTTCTCCGGAACGGGAATGAGCAGGTCCTGCCGAATCTTGACGAACTCCGCGTACCCGCCTCCGCCCAGCAGCGCGCAGACGCGGTCGCCCTCTTTCCAACGCCCGCCTTTCGGAGCACGCTCCACAACGCCGGCCATCTCAAGCCCGAGCAGCGGACTCTCTCCCTTCGGCGGCGGGTATTTGCCTTCCCGCTGCAGGATGTCCGCTCGGTTCAGCGCCGTTGCATGAACGCGAACGAGGACGTCTTCGGGTCCGGGTTCCGGTGTTTCGTGGGTTCCAAGTGTGAGTTGTTCCGCTCCGCCGGGAGCGCTGACGAGTATCGCTTTCATTGTTGTCTGTTGCTGAGATCCTGTTGATTTACTGTCGGTGGAATGCACTGTAGATAATCGAGACGATGCGCGCGACTGAAATGCTGCCTAACGCCCTCTTGTGTCTCCCTCGTCGGAGAAGTAGCTTCGGTACTGCGATCCGTAATTTCGGCCAAGTACAGCTCTCTTCTTTATCTCAACAGCCTCCCGGGTCGGGTTTGGTGGGGGTGCGTTAGGACGAAGCATCGAGCGCAAACGTGCGGTCGGTGGCCGGGATGCCTCCTTCGCCGTGTGTACGCTCCGTCAGCGAGCCGCTGCCGTCCCCGCGGAGGAGCAGGACGCTCGAGGAGCGCGTCGCATAGCCGTCTGCGACGATTCGGATAGGGGAGAGCACGCGCTCCCAGTCGAGACCGACGCCCGTCGTGGGCAGTTGTTCTTCCGGCGCACGCTCCGCGTCGGCCAGGACGCCCAGCAAGGCCTCTGTTGAGGTGTCGCCCCTTTCCAGCGTCGCCGCCAGAAGCCGCTTGCCTCGTTCTACCTTGAACCACGGGGTATCGAGCAGATGGTTGCTCAAGCCAAAGACACCCGGCTGAAGCGCCTGCACGGGCGCATTCCCATGAGAATCGCCATCCCGATTGGAGTAGTAAAACAGAGCCTCCCGGTCGCCGACGAGCAGGTTAAACCCGTTGTAAGGGTCGTCTGCCGTTGAGAGTTTCCGCAGATACCGCTGTGGCGGATCGTCGCCTTGCAGATAATCAACTACGAGCGCGCCCCGCGAAGGCGCGTCGGCGCGCCGCTCTTCGGGAGCGCGGTAGTTCGTGAGGGAGGCGAACCGGCCGTCTCTCGTGACGCCCATCCATGTGCCGCCCCCGCGCAGATCCCGCCCGGCGAGCAAGCTGGGCGCATCGTCCCAGTAAGCAGCAGGTGCGGTCGGGCGATCCAGGAACTCGTCCCTGTTCGCGAGCAGCACGAGCCGGTATTCGGGGTCCGTTCGATATGCAAAAAGGATAAGGCACATAGGCGTTCCGCCGCGTAGCAGGTGCTCGGGTCAAAGCACGTATGCGATCCCGCCAAACCCGGCAACCCGAGGATCATCCCCGTTGATAAAAGCCTTTCGGATCAGGAAAACGTCCGCCCCCAACTGGAGCCTTACCGGGCCGTCGCCCGGGCGCAAAGAGAGCGCCCCGCGCAGGAAGACAGCCGAATCGGAGGCACTCCGCTCCGAGACATAACTCTGCCGGAAACTGTAAAACGCCGACGCGGAGAAGCGAACGCTCTGTGCCTCCGCCGCAACGCCAACTCCCTGCCCAATAGCCGCCCCGCTGTAGTACAGGGTTTCGCCGGCCTCGCTTGCTGACTGCACTCCGGCCCCGACAAACGTCGTGAAAAAGACCGGCGACCACTTCGCCACCTGCCAGTCCGCGGTGAGGCTCAGTCGGTGGAGCGCTTCGCTGCGCGCGTTCAGTCCGGCGGCCAGAAGCGACACAGACGGTGTTCGGACTTCCGTGCGTGAAAGGGGCCACGTTGTACGCGTAAGGTCCAGTACGAGCGCCTCGCCTCTTCTGGTGACACGCATCTGCGTCGCACCTTGCTGCGCGAGAAGGTCGGCGAGCTGAACGTCCGCCGTGCGCACGGAATCGACCACCTGGAGGCTCAGGATCCGGCCATCGGCGAAATAGACCACGGGCGACTCAACGCGCTCGACAACGCCCTCGACCGTACGGGCGTTCAGATAAAATGTCGTCGTTGTCTGCTGTCCGAACGCCTCTCCCGCCGAACAGAAGCAGAACAAGAGCAGCAGCAATGCCGCAGTGCGTACCATGACGGGCCAGGTGAATGGGAGGAAAACGTCGTCGGCAAACGCCCGGCATGAATATACGTTCGGCCGTTGCACAGCAAAGCCCCGGCGGAGCGGGTCCACCAGGGCTAAGTGAGCTTGCAAGAAGTGAGATCAGTTGAGATGCACGGGGCCGAGCGGGGAGTCCCACAAGGAGTCGGTGCCGAGGTTTTCATCGGCCGACGGCTCGTCGTCGCTGAACGCTACAGCGGGCAGGGCGATGGGTGCCCGCGAGAACACGCCGTGCGCTCCGGCAACCTTGCGGCCCTGGTCGTCGGTAAGAACGGCCTCAACCGTAAGAAGGCCGCTGCGGTTCGACACCACGCGCGCAAGCGCCACGAGCTGCCCCCCGGTGACCGAGCGCGTCACATAGAGATCAAAGGTTTCAGCCAGCACGAACCGGTCTTCCACGAGCGATCCTGCCGCCATCGAAGAGGCATCGGAAAGGAGCTTGAAATAAAGCGTCCGGTCGATCAGCCCAACGGCATCCCGGTCTTCACTCTCCGTCTGAAACGTAATACGGGCCTGTCCTGACAGAACGACAAAGTCGTCCATCGTGTACAAACTCGACGGCGAATCTGCATATAACCGAGCCAACCTAAGGAAATGTCTATCGTTTACCATCTTTTTAATCCCACTTTAGGTGCATTGAAGCAATAGATGCACGTGGAACGAACGCGCGAACACTTGTCCAGCCGTTACCCGCTCCGGCCGCAGGTCCACCCGGGACAAGCTCTTCATTTATAACGAAAAATCATGCCAACGCCCTTGTGGCCGGTGCGCTGGTAAACTCGAAACCCCGTCGTGCCGGCGGCAGTAAAGGTGCTTGCCTCTTCCTTATGAACCCGCGTGTTGCTGCGATCTCAGCCGCGCTCCCGGAGCGTTGGCGAAGCTTCCCTCGAAAACGGGTTAGAAGCGCGTCATTGCAGGATGGAAGCCGAAAAAAGGGGCGCGGTTGAAACGGAGTACCGCTCTGGATCATAACTTGCAATCCTCTTTTGTGTTCGGCCAAGCAGTTGCGTCCGGAACGCTGAACCCGTTGACCGATCTGCCCACCTGAAGCAGCACTCACAAAGCACGGAAGCCATAACATGACGGATACCCGCTCCCACCCGGAAATGCCTGCTGATGCTGTGCCGGACCTGTCGCATGGGGAGGACCGGGTTGTGACGGTCGCAACCTACAATGTGCATCGATGGACCGGTCTTACCGGAGGGGCGCGCTGGTTTCCGCGCCTTGCGACGTCGGTGCTTCAAGAGCTGGACGCGGACGTGATCGCGCTGCAGGAGGTGCTGCGCCCGCACGATGAAGACGACATCGTGCTGCGAGTCTCGCGCGATCTCGGTTTGAATCTCGCCTTCGTTCCGACGCGGGTACATCGGCGGGGCATTCTCGGGAATGCCATTCTGTCACGTCAGCCGATGAACGCTGTTTTCACCATCGATCTCAGCTACGGAATGCTCGAACAGCGCGGGGCGGTGGTCACGCAGTTCGGCGGCGAGGGCGACAGTTTCACGGTGGCTGCGACGCACCTCGCGCTGGTGGACCGCACGCGACGCTACCAGGTTCGCTCGCTCCTGTCACATCCGTGGCTGCAAGGCCCCACCATTTTGCTCGGAGACATGAACGCCTGGCGCAGGTGCCGCGCGACGCGGGAATTGGATCATGCTCTCGCCGATCGCCACAACAACCTTAAGTGGCCGCCGACCTATCCGGCCGCCCGCCCCGTCCTCTCGCTCGACCGCATCTACGCCCGCAGGGCGCAGGTGCTCGATCTTCACGTCCATGACACGCCTGCAGCCCGGCGCGGCTCTGACCATCTGCCGATCGTTGCAAAGGTGCTCCTGCACGGAGAGGAGAGCGCGTAGGGCGGCGGTCCCCTACGAACCCGGAACCGCTTTTCCCCTACAAGGCGGTCGGGCGTTCCCGGGTGGGATCTTGCGGGCGGATCTCGTATCTTATGGGCAGAGTGATATTCATGTGTTCTCTCCTCCAGCTGAATCTCGGGCGGAGAGGAGAACGCGAATCACGGCGTGGTTGCACGCGCCGTTTTGCGGCGCGCTGCACCTGCGCAAGGGCTGCCCGGCAGCCCACAGGATTGGGCCGAAGAACGTACCATTCCTCCTGTTTAACGGTAAAACCACACCCATTCAAGTATGGCATACGCCGAACGAGTCCACCTGCCGGTGGGCATTTCTCTCATGACAGACGCTGCTCTCGTTAACGCGCTCGTGGGCCTACGCTCGGAAGCGGACGCGCTCACGACGGAGCAGAGTGCTGAACAGTCCCGCCTTCGCTACCGACTCGGTGGTGCAATTCAGTCGATCGAGCGGGAACTGCGTCTGCGGGAAATTGACCCGGCAGCCGTTTCAGCCGAAACGGAGATTGCCGCCGCAGAAGTTGACGTGCTTCGCTACGTCACCGTCTCCGAAGCAGCATAACGAAAACGGCCGGAAGCCTCATGAGACTTCCGGCCGTTCTTTCCTGCTCCGCGCTTATCTGAAGAGCGCGTTCACTTTCGCGAGACCCTCGACCAAAGCATCGATCTCCTGCTTCGTATTGTAGAAGACCGGGGCCGCCCGCACTGTACCGGATAAGCCAAGCCTCGCCATGAGCGGCTGCGTGCAGTGATGACCCGTCCGCACCGCGATTCCAAGCCGGTCCAGCACCGTCCCTGTGTCGTACGGGTGGATGCCGTCAAGCACGAACGAGAGAATGGCCGCCTTATGGGGCGCGGTGCCAATCAGGCGCAGTCCCTCGACTTCCTGCAAACGCGCCGTGCCATAGGCAAGCAGCTCCTGTTCGAAGCGCTCGACGCCGTCGAGTCCCACGCCTTCGAGGTAATCGACAGCGGTCGCAAGCCCCAAGACACCCGCGATGTTCGGCGTTCCGGCCTCGAACTTGTGCGGAAGATCGGCAAAGGTGGTTCTTTCGAAAGTCACCTGTTCGATCATGTCGCCGCCGCCCTGGTACGGCGGCATCTTGTCCAGCCATGCGCGCTTGCCGTAGAGGACACCGATCCCTGTCGGACCGCACATCTTGTGGCCGGAAAAAGCGTAAAAGTCGCAGCCGAGCGCTCGCACATCGACCGTGCCATGCGCCGGGCCTTGCGCGCCGTCAACGAGAAACGGTATGCCGCTTTCGCGAGCCGCGCGCGCCATCTCTTCTACGGGGTTGACCGTGCCCAGCGCGTTGGAAATGTGAGAAACCGCCACGATTCGCGTCCTGTCGTTCAGCAACCGGCGGTAGGCATCCTGATCGATCACGCCCTCGTCGCTGATCGGAATGACCTTTAGATGCGCACCTTTCTCCTCGCAGAGAAGTTGCCACGGAACGATGTTCGAATGGTGCTCCAGCGTCGAAATGACGACTTCATCGCCCGCGCCCACAACCATGCGACCGAGGGTCGCGGCAACGAGGTTGATTCCCTCGGTCGTGCCGCGCGTAAAGACCACCTCGGCCGGATCCTGCGCACCGATAAACCGCGCCACCCGGCCACGTGCGGCTTCATACGCATCCGTTGCCTCCTGACTCAGGAGATGAACGCCGCGATGAATGTTGCTGTTTTCGTTCTCGTAATATGCCGCGATGCGGTCGATCACGACCTGCGGCTTCTGAGACGTGGCGGCGTTGTCCAGGTAAACGAGCGGGCGGTCATACACCCGGCGACCGAGCGCCGGGAAGTCGCGGCGGATGGCATCTACCGGAAAGTCCATCGCCGGTGGCGCACTTGGAGAGGCTGTAGTAGAGTTCATCAGTTTCGCCGCAGATGGATTTCCCTTCGCACTACGCGCCGCCTACCGCGCGAACCGGTTGTGGATTACGCTGTCCAGAATCTCGCGCAGCGGATCGAGGGTGATGGTGTTCACGACGTCGCCTGCGAAGGCAAGGAGGAGCATCGCGCGCGCGGTCTGCTCGGGAATGCCACGGGATCGCAGGTAAAAGAGCGCTTCGGGGTCGAGTTCTCCCGTTGTAGCGCCGTGACTGCACTTCACGTCGTCGGCGTAAATCTCAAGCTCGGGCTTGGAGTACATCTTGGCCGTCGGTACGAGGACGATGCTCTTGTTGGACTGGTAAGCGTTGGTTTTCTGCGCGTCGCGCCTGACGAGCACCTTCCCGTTAAAAACGCCGCTCGAAGTGTCGTCGAGGACGCCCTTGTACATCTCGTTGCTGTTGCAGCTGGGCCGCGCGTGATCGACCAGCGTGTGGTTGTCCACGTGCATCTTCCCCGAGCAGAGAAAGAGGCCGTACAGGTTGGACTCGCACCCCTCGCCATCGGGAAGGATCGAGAGATTGTTGCGGACAACCCCACCGCTGAGTGTGAGCGTATGCGTCGAGAATACGCTGTCGGCCTCCTGGTACACGTGGACCGTGTTCACTTCCGAAGCCGCGTCGCCCGCGTCCTGGATCTGGTAGTATCGCGCGTTGGCATTGCGCCCCACGTAGATCTCGATAACGGAGTTGGAAAGCGTCTGCGCGTGGCTGCTCCCGACGGTTGACTCCACTACACGCAGCGAGGCACCCTCCTCCACGATGAACAGGCTGCGCGGCTGAACAAGGACGTTGTCCTCGCCGGAAATCAGGTTGAGGACATGAACCGTCTTTTCGAGAACCACGCCTTTCGGCACATAGACGAACACGCCGTCTTGCGCGAAAGCCGTGTTAAGCGCGGTAAGCGGAGCGTCTGTGTAGTCTGCGTAGCGACCAAAATGCTTGTCGAAGAGGTCCGTGTTTTCCTCGGCCGCCGAAGCAAAGCTCGACACGATCATGCCGCCAGGAAGAGCTTCGGAGGAGGAGAGCGTGGGTTGGAAGCGGCCATTCAGCAGCACAACCACGTGCGCATCCAGCCCCGGAATGAGATAAGGATCGATGTCTTCCGGAGCGGCAGCGTGCGGGCTGGCGGGGTGGTGCGGCTGCGCAAAAACTTTCGCTATGTCCGTGTACTTCCACGCCTCGACTTTGCGGGTGGGAAAGCCAAGCGCGGCGAAACGCTCCATTGCGTCGCGGCGCGTGGCGCGAAGGCCGGCATGAGTGCCGTTTAGCGTCACGCCTTCCATGGCCTCGAACGCGGCCAGGTAAAACGCTTCGGGACGATCGGCCTCGATCGGGAGGGGCGGCGTCGGCATAGTCTGCTGTGCGGTCACGATTCTACTGAAAAGAGTGTATGCTGAACGGGTGACTGCTAAACGGCGGTTTCGGCAACGGTCTCGTCCCGCACCCACTCGTAGCCCTTGCTTTCAAGTTCGAGCGCAAGCTCCTTGCCGCCGGTCCTCACGATGCGTCCATTGACGAGCACATGGACTACGTCAGGCACGATGTAGTCGAGGAGCCGCTGGTAGTGCGTGATCACGACGAAGGAGCGTTCGGGCGAGCGGTGGCGGTTAACGCCGTCAGCGACAATGCGAAGGGCATCGATGTCGAGGCCCGAGTCGGTTTCGTCGAGGATCGCCAGGGAGGGTTCAAGCAGCGCCATCTGGAAAATCTCGTTGCGCTTCTTCTCGCCGCCGGAGAAACCTTCATTGACCGAGCGCTTCGTCAAGTCCGCGCTCATCTCGACCAGCGCGGCCTTTTCGCGCATAAACCCCAGGAACTGCACGGCCGTCATTTCCGGCTCGCCTCGGTGCGCGCGCACGGCGTTCACCGCCTGACGCAGGAAGTTCGTCATGCTCACGCCGGGAAGCTCGACCGGATACTGGAACGCCAGAAAGAGACCCTCGCGGGCGCGCTCGTCCGGTGCCATCTCGAGCAGGTCTTCGCCTTTAAACCGCACCTCGCCTCCCGTCACGACGTACTCTTCACGCCCGGCCAGTACCGAGGCCAGCGTACTCTTACCGGAGCCGTTCGGCCCCATGATAGCGTGAACTTCGCCCGGGTTCACCACCAGGTCCAGTCCCTTCAGGATCTCCTTTTCCTCGATCTCGGCGCGGAGGTTCTTGATTTCCAGTAACGACATGTTTTAACTCGATTGTCCTTGATTGCCGCTCACCGGCGGCTCCCGTGATGCAATTGGTTGTACGGCTGTGTCTGTACGGCTGTTTGTACGACCCTTGTTTTAGCCGACGCTCCCTTCCAGCTCAATGGCGAGAAGTTTTTGCGCCTCGACGGCAAACTCCATCGGCAACTCGGCGAGGATCTCGCGGCAGAAACCGTTCACAATCAGCTTGACCGCATCGGCCTCGCTGATGCCGCGCTGGTTGCAGTAGAAAATCTGGTCTTCGCCCACCTTCGACGTCGTCGCCTCGTGTTCCACCGTGGCCGAAGGGTTGTTGATCTCTATGTAGGGGAACGTATGCGCGCCGCAGCGATCGCCAAGCAGCAGCGAATCGCATTGCGAGAAGTTGCGAGCGTGTTCGGCACCTCTCTGCACGCGCACCAACCCGCGATAGCTGTTGTTGCTCTCTCCTCCCGAAATGCCTTTCGAGACGATCGTGCTCTTGGTGTGCTTACCGATATGGATCATCTTCGTGCCCGTATCCGCTTGCTGCTTGCCCTTTGTAAAGGCCACGGAATAGAACTCGCCGATTGAATAATCCCCTTTGAGGATGACGCTCGGATACTTCCAGGTAATAGACGAGCCTGTTTCGAGCTGCGTCCACGAGATCTTTGCGTGGTCGCCGGCGCAGAGGCCGCGCTTCGTTACGAAGTTGTACACACCGCCGCGGCCCTGCCGGTCGCCCGGATACCAGTTCTGGATGGTGGAATACTTCACCTCCGCATTCCGGTGGGCGTAGATCTCCACGACGGCGGCGTGAAGCTGGTTCTCGTCGCGGCGCGGCGCCGTGCAGCCTTCCAGGTAGCTGACGTACGAGTCCTCGTCGGCGATGATGAGCGTGCGCTCGAACTGCCCCGTGTTTGCCTGATTGATCCGGAAGTACGTCGACAATTCCATCGGGCAGCGAACGCCCTTGGGAATGTAGCAGAACGAGCCGTCGCTGAAGACCGCCGCGTTGAGGGCGGCGTAGAAGTTGTCCGAGTAAGGCACGACGGACCCCATGTACTTCTGCACGAGGTCGGGATGCTCGCGCACCGCCTCTCCGAAGGAGCAGAAGATGATGCCCTGCTTTGACAGTTCCTTCTTGAAGGTCGTCCCGACAGAGACGCTGTCCATGACCGCGTCCACCGCGACGCCCGCGAGTCGCTGCTGCTCCACGAGCGAGATGCCGAGCTTCTCGAACGTGTCGATCAGCTCGGGGTCCACCTCGTCGAGGCTGTTGTACTGGGCCTTCTGGCGCGGGGCCGAATAGTAGGAGATGGCCTGGAAGTCGATCTCCGGATACTTGATGTGCGCCCACTGGGGGTACTTGTCCTCCAGTGTGAGCCAGTGCCGGAACGCGCGCAAGCGCCAGTCGAGCAGCCATTCCGGCTCGTTCTTTTTGGACGAGATGAGGCGGACCGTCTCCTCGGTCAGCCCCGCCGGCGCGGTGTCGGCGTCTACGTCCGTGTAGAATCCATACTTGTATTCGCTGTCCGCTATTTCCTGGAGGAAGTCCGTTTCGGAAGTGCTCATGTTCGGAGTCGAAAAGGGCCGGGTTCGCGCATCGACAAAGACGCCATGATCGGGGCGATCCGCGGAGGCGGGAACGGTGGTCGTCGCTTGCAGAAAGAAGCCCGAAGCGCCTTATTTAGATTACGTCTAAGAACCGATGGTACCGCCCGCGCGGCTTGATCGTTCCCCTGCCCGGCGGGGTTTAACGCAGAAACACGCGGCGTGTGCGGTCGTTTTTGATGAGCCGGCGCAAGAACGGCAGGGCATTTCCGGCAACATCAATCAAAGCTGCAGGCTCATGGAACTCACGATTACCCCACAGGCAAAGGAGCGTCTTACGAATATCGCGGCGCGCGAAGGCGTCGACCTGGCCTCGACCATGCTCCGCATTGCGGTGGTTCCCGGCGGCTGCTCCGGTCTGTCTTACGAGATGGGATGGGATACCACGGTGCAGGAGAGCGACGAAGTGGCCGAGCTGGACGGGCTGCAACTCGTCCTCGATCTCAAGAGCAGCTTGTACATCGAAGGAACACAACTCGACTTCTCCGATGGGTTGGAGGGCAAGGGCTTTCATTTCAGCAACCCCCAGGCGATCCGCACCTGCGCTTGCGGCGAGTCCTTCGGCCTGTAGGCGCAGGCTTTTTGGCGCAGAGGCGCAAAGGCGCAGTGGATTTAGTCCGCAGCTGCGCATCAGGTCTTCAGGGTCATAAGCCGGCTCTTTTTCGAATGGAGGTGCGGCAGACAGTGATGATGCAGGCCGGCCGCGTCCATCGACTATAGTGCATCTTTAGCGCCGCGCGGACGTTGTTCACCGCAGCAATCGCATGTCCGTACCTGTTCAATACTTTGCCGCATGAGATTTACCCGTCACCGTTACAGCGAGGCGCTCGAGAGCGCCGCTGAAGAGTTCCTCATCAACCAGTTCGAGGCTCCGACCCAGTTCATGGAGTCCGGGCACCTTCCGGACCTGATCGAGGCGGCCATGCACATCGTCACCGGGGCCGCGTGGGTGCAGCCCGAGAGCAATCGCGACCGCCTTCGCGACGCGTTGCCGGACGACGGCGGCGCAGGCTATGACGACGATGAGGACGAAGAAGACGAGTAGCAACCGCGACCGGCTGTGAGTAGCGGCTTGGGTCCTGCATGCGCCTCTCGTCGCGGATTCGGGAACTACTCAGCTCCTTTTATGTAACGCGCCGGGTTACATTAAGACGTCTGCCACCGATGACCAGTCGCTTTACCATGGCGGTTCATATGCTCGGCCTTGCCGCTCTGCGGCAGGCGGAGGGCCGCGTGACTTCGGAAGAAATGGCCCGGAGCATAAACACCAACCCGGTGGTCGTGCGGAGACTGCTGGGCCATCTCTGCCGGGCCGGCCTCCTGGAGGTGCGGCGGGGTGCCGGCGGCGGCGTGTGGCTTTCGCGCCCTCCAGAGTCGATCACGCTTCGGGACGTATACGAGGCGGTCGAAGCCGGGGAAGTGCTCGTTGCCATGCACCCTCGGGTGCCGAGCACGTCGTGCGTCATCGGGCGCCATATTACCGCTTACCTGGAAGGCGTCTTTGGGGAAGCCGAAGAGGCGTTCAAGCAAGCGCTCGCGCGGCAAACCGTGGCGGACCTCAGAACAGAGGTCGCGCGCCGTGCCGGGGTTCCTCGCCGGAGCGGCGGTACCCATCTCGCATGAACCTATAAACGCCTCAACGGCGATCTACTTGAAAAAAGAGAAGCGTAAGATCACGTTCTCCATCGTCTGGCGCGAATCGCGAGAGTTGATGTGGGAGCACCGGGGCAAGCTGGCGATCGGCATGGCCCTCATGCTGGTCAGCCGCCTGGCAGGACTCGTACTTCCGGCAAGCTCCAAATATCTCATCGACGACGTTCTTGGCAAGGGCGATGTCGGTATGCTCCTCCCGCTCGCGCTCGCCGTTGCCGGGGCGACCGTCATCGGAGCGGGGACTTCCTTTGCGCTCTCGCAGATTATCTCAGTTACAGGCCAGCGGGCGATTATGGAAATGCGGCGGCGCGTGCAGCGGCACGTCACGTTTCTGCCGGTCCGCTACTTCGACAGCACCCAGTCGGGCGTGCTAATTTCGCGCATTATGACCGACGCCGAGGGCATACGGAACCTCGTTGGTACGGGCATCATCCAGCTCGTCGGTGGCTTCGTTACGGCGGCCATTTCGCTCGGAGTGCTGTTCTGGCTCAATTGGTCGCTTACGTCTGTGCTTCTCGTGGTGCTGATCCTCTTCGGCGTGGCGCTCGTCATTGCCATGCAGCGACTTCGTCCGATCTTTCGCGAGCGCGGCGAGATCAACGCCGCCGTGACGGGGCGGCTGAACGAGACGCTCGGCGGCATCCGCGTGGTGAAGGCATACAGCACCGAAGAGCGGGAACAGGACGTTTTCACGGACGGCGTCAAACGGCTCTTCACCAACATCTCGCGTTCGATCACGGGCGTCTCCGCGATGTCCTCTTTCGCGGGCGTCGTGACCGGCGTCACCGGCGTGGTCATGATCCTGATGGGCGGGCACGCGATCCTTGCAGAGACGATGACGCTCGGCGACCTGATCATGTACATCTTCTTTACGGGACTTCTTGCCGCGCCCGTGTTTCAGATTGCAGCCATTGGCACGCAGATCAGCGAGGCGTTTGCGGGGCTTGACCGCATCCGCGAGATTATGCAATCGCCGACGGAGCGCGAAGGGGACGAGACCCGCGCGCCCGCCGGCCGCCTGGAGGGTCGCATCGAAATGGAAGGCGTGACCTTCTCCTACAACGAAGGCGTGCCCGTACTGAAGGGCATCACGCTCGATGCGCCGGCAGGCACGACGACGGCGCTCGTCGGTTCGAGCGGATCGGGCAAGAGCACGCTCGTCGGGCTTATCATGGCCTTTAACCGTCCCGACGAAGGACGGGTGCTCGTGGACGGACGCGACCTGAACGACCTGCGGCTGGCCGAATACCGTGCGCAGCTCGGGGTGGTGCTGCAGGACAACTTCCTCTTCGACGGCACGATTGCTGAAAACATCTCGTTTGCCCGGCCAAATGCCTCCCGGGACGACATCGAGGCTGTTGGGCGCATTGCGTACTGCGAGCCGTTCATCGGGGAGTTTGCCGACGGTTACGACACCCTCGTGGGTGAGCGCGGCGTGAAGCTCTCCGGCGGGCAGCGCCAGCGCATCGCGATTGCACGTGCGCTCCTGGCGGACCCGCGCATTTTGATCCTCGATGAAGCGACCTCCAGCCTCGACAGCGAGAGCGAAGCCATGATCCAGGAAGGACTCCGGCGGCTTCGCGAGGGGCGCACCAGCTTCGTCATCGCGCACCGCCTGTCCACCATCCGCAGCGCTGATCAGATTCTCGTGCTGGAGGAGGGGAGTATCGTCGAGCGAGGCACCCATGCCCAGCTCATGGCGCTCGGCGGGCGCTACCGCGAGTTGCACGACCGGCAGCATCTCTGGGAGGAGGATCGCTTCATCAATCCCGGTGAAGAATTGGCATCGGCAGAGGCGCGGGAGCTTCCGGTGGCGTAAGTTTGCTTCGGTTCAGCGCTCTGGTCCATTAAACCCTTTCCGGCCATGTTTGCCACCCTGTTGCTCCTCCTGCAGAACACCCTCCACGCCGTCGATGCTGGCACCGGCCGGGAATGGATGGTCTTTACCGCCATTCTCCTTCCGCTGCTCCTGCTAATCCTCATCATCTGGGCGGGCAGCAAAAGTACGGTGTAGAGACCGGGCCTTCGCCCCGAGTGCCCTTGCCTGATGCGCGCTTTATCCGAGCAGTTCAGCCGGGCGCGCGCTGAGGCGGCGTTTGCCTGCTCTCTGCGAGAGCGTGCGCTACTCTTTTTATTGCCGCCGAGTAACCTTTCCCGTCCGGTGTCCGTCCTTCATCTGAAAGGGCAGTGAAACGCGCTGTCCGGCACGACCAACGGGCGGCGGCGTGGCACTCTTCCGATCCGGCAGATACAAGCGGTTTGAGCGTCTCGTCGCGATGCATCAGCACCGCGTTTATGGTTACGCCTGCTACTTGCTCGGCGACGCCAAAGACGCGGAGGACCTCACGCAGGAGGTGCTTCTGAGGCTGTGGGATCATCTCGACACGCTCGAAGAGCCGCGCGTGCTGCCATGGACTCTGCGGGTGGCGCGCAACGCCTGCCTGGATGCACTTAGAAAGCGGCGTTCCTACGATCGGCTGGTCTCCACAGACGACGATCTCATTGAGGTGGCGTGTTCGGACAGCTTGCCGCCCGATGCCGTGCTCGAGGCTGCGGAGTTCGAAAGTCGACTGCAAAAAGCTGTTGAAGGTCTGGCCGAGCCTTACCGAAGCATCGTCGTGCTCAGGGAGGTTCAGGACCAAACTTACGAGACCATTAGTGAAGTGCTCGGGTTGCCGCTGAACACCGTCAAGGTATATCTGCACAGGGCGCGGCGGCGGCTCCGGGAGAAATTGACCGAGGTGGCGCATGAATCAGTATGACGGCACGGCCGAACGGGCCTGGCTTACGGCGAACATCGAAGCCTATCTCGACGGCGACCTCAGGCCGGCCGACGCTCTCCGTTTCAGAAAAGGTCGCGTTCTTGTGTCGGAAGATCTCGAACGCGCAATGAAGCTCAAACGGGCACTTGGAGATCTGTCATCCGCTCGTCTGAGCGAGGGCGCAACGGCGCGCGTGCTCAAAGAGGCGCACGAGCGGGACCGCTTGGCGCGCGGTGCCCGCTTCCGGGAAGCCCTCCGGCGCAGATGGACGGGCAGTCTGAAGCCCGCCTTCTCGGCGGCGGCGCTCGTACTGCTCGTGCTCCTGTCAACTCGTATTGAAACGCCTTCGCAGCCGACGGATGCGGAAGTTCGGCAGGCACTCACCGAGGTGCGCTGGGCGCTCGGAATCGTCGGGGAAGCGGGCCGGCAGGCAGGAAGCGTCGTGCGCGACGAGGCGCTGCCTGACGGCGCTGCGCGGCAGAGCGCTGTCCGATCTCCGCGCAGTAACAACAATGTACTAAAATAGAGGGTGGAACAATGGGCAAACGAATGTTGATGTCGGCGGCGCTGCTGTGCCTGTTCGCGTTCAGCGCCTCGGCGCAAGAACAGGCATTGGACCGGGAGCCGGGATACCTTGATTTCGGAAACATCGAAGCGTGGTTTGGAGAGGAGGCTTCCGTCGAGGTGAACGTCAAGGGAGCGCTGCTGCGGCTTGTCGCCGAAGCCTCGCGCGGCGAAGACCCCGATCTCGCTACCCTGTTGAGCCGGCTCAAAGCCGTGCAGGTTCGTGTTTATAATCTTACGCCCGAAGAGGCAAAGTCCGCGACCTTGCGCGCGAGGGATCTCGGCAAAAGGCTTGAGCGGACTGGCTGGGAAACGGTCGCGCGGGTGCGGGAGGAGGACGAGGATGTCCATATGTACGTTAAGTCCGGTGCCCGGACGATCGAAGGCCTCATGGTGATGGTGCTCTCGCCCGGGGAACAAGAGACGGTGTTCGTCAACATTGTTGGCGACATCGATCCGGCGGAGATTGGGCGCATCGGGCGCAAGTTCAACATCCATCCGCTCGACGGCATGAGCAAGTGACACCTTCCTCTTTCCGGTTTCCGCCGCTTTCTTACGACATCCGCAAGACGCATATGCACCGAGCCGTTACCTATGTTTTACTGGCCGCCGCCCTACCGACGCTCCTTTCGGGTTGCATCTATTCGCGCGAGCTTTCGCAGACGCGGCGGGAGATCGAGCGGCAAGTGCCGGAGGCCCGCATCGAGCAAGAATTGGTGCTCAACCTCGGACCGGCTTCGCTGCGCTTTGCGAGCTGGATGGCGGGTCTGCCGGACGCGGTGGAGTCCGACATGGCGCGCCGCTATCTTCGGGAGGTGAAACGTGTCAAGGTGGGCGTCTATAGCATCGACGGTCCGGCTGAACCCGCTCCGCTTGACTTTTCCAGAATGCCACGCTTTCAGCGAGGAGGCTGGGACGTTGCCGCCCGCGTCCGGGATGAAGGCGAGACTGTCTGGGTGCTCTACCGCGAAAACCGCTCCACGATACGAGATCTGTTCGTCATCGTTTACACCCCGACCGAACTGGTGATGGCGAGGGTGAATGGCAGAGTGAGCGAGATTGTGCGGCAGGTGATGGCCGACGGACTATATCGCGAAGCATTTAAGAAGGCCGAAACTACTCGAAACGAGTCGGAAGCTGACCCGGAGGCTGGACGCCTTTCGGAAGATGCTGCCGAATAAAGCCTCCGAGTACGGCGTCGAAAGCGTCCCTATAGATCCGGCATTCCAAATTGCTCTGCATACAGCAGTTCGAGCGCGTCCATGATCGGATCGACGCCGAACCGGATCGGGTCGGTGGACGGCAGTTCGAGTTCCGCTTGTAGTCCGTCGAGCACCCTGCGCGCATCGTCTTCGCCAAGCTCTGACGTGTTTACACTCAGCGCCACCACCTTCGACGGAAAGTTAACGCGCGCAAGCGCTTCGTAGAGCGGGAGCACGGCTGCCGGGGAGGGCATCGGCGTCGGAACCGGGCAGGCTCTCATGTGGCGTCGCGTGGCATGGTGGCAGAGCACGAGCGCTTGCGGCGCGCACCCGTGGAGCAGTCCAAGCGTGACGCCGCTAAAGCCGGGGTGGGTAATCGCGCCCTGCCCCTCTATGAAGAGCACTTCTCTGCGGGCGTTTTCCATCACGAGGCGTTCAGCGGCTCCGGCAATAAAGTCGCTGACGACCGCATCGACGGCGATGCCGTGCCCGTCGATGGCGATGCCCGTCTGGCCGGTTGCTACAAACACCGCGTCCCACCCCTTCCGGCGTGCGGCTGCCGTAAGCTCGAGCGCCGTGATCTTCTTGCCGAGGTTACAATCCGTCCCGACGGTGTGAACCCGCAGGTTGGGCACCGCGGCGGCTCGATTTTGCCCGACGGCAAGATCATGGGGCGGACGCCGGAGATCCGTGATCGTGGCACCGGAGCGCCTCGAGCGCGCCGCCATATCCGGGTCGTCGGCGAGAAAGGTGTGCAGTCCGCTGACGACGTGCAGTCCTCGATCGAGAAAATCATTGATGACGTGCCGCCAGCTTTCCGGCAGTTCACCGCCCGGCGAGACGAGGCCGAGCAGTAACCCTGTCGGAGCGAAAGCGAGGGCTTCGTCTACCGTTCCGACGATGGGAATGCCCGCCCCTGTCCCAATGAGGTCCGGCAAGTCGGCCCCCGCATGGCGGCTGTCCAGCACGCAAACGACCTGCTCGGGCCGGTAACGCACGAGGCCGACCGCCGTTTTGGAACTGTATGGATCGAGCGTGCCGCCGGTGAAGAGGGCGAGCCGTTGGGGGCGGGGGGAGTGCATGAGATTCGGCTTTACGTGCGAACAATGCAGGGGTAGACGGCGAGCGCCGAAACAGTAGGCAGGGCGCAACGTAAGGCAAGTCAGCGCGGCAAAATCCTTTTTGCGGCGCGGTCCACGTCGAAACACAAGCTAAGGGTTAAGAAAGAATAATGCGTAGCACCGGAGCGATCGTTCTCCTCATTGTTGTACTGCTCCTCGGGTTTGCCGGCTGTGCGGGCTGTGGCACGTACAACACGCTCGTTTCTCAAGATGAAGCGGTGGAGCAATCCTGGGCGGACGTCGAGACGCAGTATCAGCGGCGCGCCGATCTTATTCCTAACCTTGTCAATACCGTCAAGGGCGCTGCCAACTTTGAGCAGGAAACGCTCGAGTCCGTGACGGAGGCGAGGGCGCGCGCCACCTCGATCAACGTTTCGGCCGACGATCTCAACGACCCGGAGAAGATCCGGCAGTTCCAGGAAGCACAGTCGCAGCTCAGCGGCGCGCTCGGCCGCCTTCTGGCGGTGGCGGAGAATTACCCGCAACTCCAGGCGACCGCCGCCTTCCGCGACTTGCAGGTTGAACTGGCCGGGACGGAGAATCGCATTGCCGTAGCGCGGCGCGACTACAACGGGGCGGTGCAGGGCTACAATACGGCTGTGAGACGTTTCCCGGCTAATGTTGTGGCTTCCTTTACCGGATTCGACCGGCGCACGCCTTTCGAGGCCGATGCGGGCGCGGAGAATGCCCCGACGGTTGCGTTTTAAAGCTTGGTTTCATTCAGCGCGGAGATGGCTTTGTATTCTCTCTTGCGGCGGTTCCTGCTTCTCGTCAGTCTGTACCTGCTCGTCCCGGTAGCCGGGGCGCAGGGGCTGGAAGTGCTCCCCTTCACCGGCAAGCCTGTGGTTGATGCGGGCGATATGCTTGACGCTGCGGAAGAACAGGCCCTGACGGCCCAGGTATCTGCCTACTCGGACACCACCTCGTCCGGCATCGTGGTCGTGACCGTGCCTTCGCTGCAGGACGAGGATCCCATCGATTACGGCGTCGAGCTGGGCCGCGCCTGGGGCGTCGGGCAGAAGGGGAAGGACAACGGCATCGTCGTGCTCGTGTCCAGAGACGAACACACGATCACCATCGCCGTCGGGTATGGTCTGGAAGGGGCCATTCCGGACGCGCTCGCGGACCGCATTCGGCGCAATATCATGGTCCCGCTGTTCCGGGAAGGTCGTTTTTACGAAGGCCTCTCGGCGGGTGTGACCGCGCTCATCCAGGCGGCCTCGGGCGAGTTCACGGCCGAGGATATGCCGGACGAGACCAGAGGCGGTGGCAGCATGAACGCGGCAACCATCTTCATTCTGTTTATCATCATTTACTTCGTCTTCTCGGCGCTGGGCCGCCGGGGTGGCGGCGGCGGCGGCGGCGGCGGCGGGCGACGTTACCGGAGCCGGCACAGCAACATTCCCGTGATCCTCTGGGGCGGCGGGGGCGGCTTTGGCGGCGGCGGCGGCGGCTTCGGCGGTGGTGGCTTTGGCGGCGGTGGAGGAGGCTTCGGCGGCTTTGGCGGCGGCAGCTTTGGAGGTGGCGGAGCAAGTGGTGGTTGGTAAGCCGGAGCTTCGGCCGTTCGGTGCCGCGCGACATACGACTTAGTCATGGATCGAATCGAACTGCTGCGTTCCTACCTGGAGGAGGACCCTTCCGATGCGTTCACCCGCTTTGCGCTGGCTACGGAGTACCGCAAAGAAGGCGATCTGGACCGCGCCGTCTCCTGTTTTGAGACGCTCGTTCGCGAACAGCCTGACTACGTGGGCACCTATTATCACCTCGGCAAGCTCTACCTTGAGATGAACCGCCACGACGAAGCGCTGCAGACCTTCCGAAGCGGCATTGCAGTCGCAGCCCAACAGGTGGATCATCATGCCCGGGCCGAGTTGCAGGACGCGCTCCTCGCCGCTGAAGGGCTGGGCGACGAGAGTTGGTAGACCGCTTCAAACCTGTAGATACCTCTCCAAGGCCGTATGGCTCTACCGATCCCCGCCCGCGAACTGAACAGCTATCAGCGGATCACCCGAACGGCAACGTACGGCTTTCTTGCGTCGCTGCCGCTGCTGCTGCTCTATGAAGTGCTGATCATCGTCGCCAATGGAGGCGTGACCGGCGGCGTGCGCGTGGGCGCGGAAGTATGGACGAAAGAGCTGCTTGCCTCGCTCGGCGTTCATGGAATGCTGCTGACCGGCGCAGTGGTGCTTGGCCTCGGAATCGGCGTGTACGTCTGGGAAAGGAAACGCCACATCCCGATTCGAGCCAAGTACTTCGGATGGATGGTCGGCGAAAGCGCGGTCTACGCGGTGCTGCTGGCCTTTCTGATCTCGACGGTGGTTGGAATGATCTTCGCCGCGGCTCCCGTGAGCGCGGCCGCTGCGCCTATGCCGCTGCAGGAGAGTCTGCCGCTGAAGCTGGCGCTCTCTATCGGGGCTGGACTCTACGAAGAGCTTGTCTTTCGAGTCGTGCTCGTCGGTGGACTTTTTGTCATACTGCGCTCCATACTCGCAAGTCGCGGAACGGCCTATGCGGTTGCCGCGGTCGTAGGCGCGCTGATCTTTAGCTGGGTTCACTACATCGGCGTCCTTGGGGACGCCTTCGAACTGCCTTCCTTCACGTTCCGCTTTCTGTTCGGACTGGCGCTGAACGGCATCTTTCTCGCGCGAGGATTTGGCGTCGCGGCGTGGACGCACGCGCTCTATGATGTGCTCGTCGTCACGTCTCTTCTTGGTTGATCCTGCACCTGAACCGCGCCCTTCAGGCGTCGTTCTAAGTTGAGGCGCTCGGGGCGCAAGCGGCACGGGCCTTGCTGTAAAATTGCCGGGCCGAGAGAGGGCAGCTTTTGAAGGCTGGTCGGCGGACAATAGCGAATAGACATAGATAGGTAAGTGTATGTGGAACGGTATGCGAACGGCGGCGCTGATGGCCGCGCTTATGGTCCTCTTTGCGCTCGTGGGACAAGCGCTGGGCGGGCAGCAGGGAATGATCCTCGCTTTCGGCCTCGCCATTGCCATGAACTTCGGCAGCTACTGGTTCAGCGACAAGATCGTGCTGAAGATGTACCGCGCTGAAGAAGTGGACCGCAGCCAGGCACCTGAACTCGTGGACCTTGTCGACCGTCTGCGCCAGCGGGCGAACCTGCCGATGCCGAAGGTCTACATCATTCCCGGCTCGCAGCCGAACGCCTTTGCGACGGGCCGGAATCCGGAGCATTCGGCCGTTGCCGTGACGAGCGGCATCGTGCGTCTCCTAAGCCGAGAGGAACTTGAAGGCGTCATCGGGCACGAGCTGGCGCACGTCAAGAACAGGGACATCCTGACCTCGTCCATTGCGGCTACCATGGCTTCCGCGATTACGCTCATTGCGCGGTTTGCCTTCTTTTTTGGAGGCGGCGGCGGCCGCAACCGGAGTGTCCTTGGCTCGCTTATGATGCTCATCCTCGCGCCCGTCGCAGCTATGCTGATCCAGATGGCCATTTCGCGCTCGCGCGAGTTCGTGGCTGATCACGACGGTGCCGAGATCGCGCAGAATCCCGGGGCGCTTGCGAATGCGCTGCGCCGGCTTCAGCTTGGCGCGGAAAACACGCCGATGGACGCGAATCCCAGCACGGCGCACATGTTCATCATCAGTCCGCTTCTTGGCGGCGGCGGTGGACTCCGAAGCCTCTTCTCCACGCATCCGGACACCGAGGAGCGCATTGCGCGCTTGCTCGAACTCGAACGGACCGGCTTCTAATGCTGCGAAGTGGTCATTAGGCGTCCTTCGCTCTATCCGCTCGCACGTCGGCGAGGGCATCGGCTTGCATAAAGCCGTGCTGCGCCGCGTGCTCGGCCGCGGCGACACTGTCCCGGACGAGAATCATCGGGACGGCTTCTGAAGCGAGAGCGCGGGCGATTGTGCGCACGGCCTCGTCACGCGCCGGCGGACTCACGTCGCGGATGTATATACAACCGATGCGGCCTTTATTCCCCACCGCGACGTCTCGGTAGATCTCCGGGTCCTCCTGCCCGCTGTCGCCGATAAGGATAAAGCGAAGGGTCGGATGCGTGGACAGGATGCGCTCTATGGTTTCCGTCTTGTGCGTGTGGTGGCCCGACGAGATGAACGTCTGGCGATCGATGCCGAGGTCTCGCAGAAAGAGGGGTCCGCTTGGCAGCGCCTGCAAATCTACGAATTGCACCAGCAGGTCGTAGAGGTTCCAGGGCGAGCTGGAGACGTAGAAGAACGGGTTGTGCGACGTGCCGTGAGCGCCGCGGCGCAGGGCGCGGTAGAATGCGGCCACGCCTTCGAAGGGCATGCGCGTGAGGGCATTGCCGGTGAGTGTGGTTCGGATCATGCGCCACTTGCTCGCCGCGCCGGTCTGCAGGATCGTGTCGTCCACGTCGCTGATGACGCCGAACTCGGCATCGGAAGGCGGAAGGTAGATGCGGCCGCGCGTGAGGCTGCCGGCGTGCTCAGGGAGGTCGAGCGCGGCCCAGACGAGGGTTTCGGCTTCTACTGCAAAAGCCTTTGGAACGATGTCGGCCTTGAAGTAGCCTTCTTCATCCGAGAGCACTTCCGTCTCAGTGCCGGCCACACGGACGCGCACCCGAACACCGGCCGCCTCGTGCGTGGCGAAGCGCCGGTACATGGCCTTAACGTTCGAGAGAATCGGCGCGTCTGCGGCGGCCTTGGGCAATTCTTGTTTTTCGAGCACGCGGCCACCGATCCAGAGCCGCTCCTGCGTGCCATGCCCGGCATATGGCTGAATGGACAGCGGCCGCACGCGCCCGAGCCGCCGTCGCAAGCGCCGGGTAAGAAAGTCCATCGTCCGATCTGCACCGTCGAGCAGACGTAGCAGCGCGCGCCATGCGGGTGTGCTCGTCATGTGTTCATTCGCTCCTTACCGGCCGGCGGGTGTGGTGCCGGCGCTGGATGTCCTTACCGTTTCCGGCGGTATCGGCGCGTCGAAGCGGCCGACTTCCGCTCCGTGTTCGTCTGTGATAACCACCAGAAAGTCTTCGTCATCAACCTGCAAGGCTTCGCGAAGCTGTCTGCCCGCCGTCGCCTGCAGCGGATCGTCACCGATGTTGCCCTTTCCGTCTGCAAAGCAGGAGACGATGATCAGCTTCTTCTCGGCAAGCGTCTGGTCTTGACCCGCCAGAAGTTGCATCTGCTTTTCGTAGGCAGGACTCTGATGCGAAGCTGCAAAGATAATGAGCGCGGAAGCCTGGTTGAGGTTCGCGAAGGCTTGCAAGTCGGTGATGGGCATCTCGAGGTCGGGACTCGGTGGAGGGGTCGTGTGCCGGGAAGATAGATCGAAGGAACCGGCATCGCCAACGGCGGTGGGTCTCGTCGCTCCTTCTTTTCAATGGCGCTCGACAAGGCCGTTTAGTCTTTATAAATGGGTAGCATGGAAAGGGGTGTTAATCGTACATTGCTTGCACTTTATCGAAGTTGCTTCGGAAGGACCGTTCATTTCGGCCTTTGCGAAGTGACGGAAACAAAATCCCCTACCTTATGAAGCTGCCCTCTTACTCGCCGGCGCTGCCGCTGGCCCTGTTGCTCCTCGTAGCCGCCTGCTCCGGAACCGACAGAACCGGGACGCAGCCGGCGGTGCCCTCTCCCGCAGAAGAGAACGTCCCTTCAGTCGCCGTGAACCCGGTCGCGGGCGCTCCGAGCGGCACACTCGTGTTGCCCGCCGATCCGGCCGTGCGGACGGGCACGTTGCCGAACGGCTTGCGGTACTACATTCGCAAGAACACCGAGCCGGTCGCGCGCGCGGAACTGCGACTCGCCGTTGATGCCGGAACGGCCCTTCAGGCACCGGATCAGGGCGGAGCGGCGCACTTTCTGGAGCATATGCTCTTTAACGGCACCCGCCGGTTCGAAAAGATGGAGCTTGTCAACTTCCTCGAAAGGGCGGGCGTGCGGTTCGGCCCTCACATCAACGCCTACACGTCGCTCGACGAGACCGTCTACATGCTGACCATCCCGACGGACAGTGCCGAGGTCGTCAACCGAGCTTTTGATGTGCTCGAAGACTGGGCGGCCTACGCCACGCTTTCGGAAGAGGAGATCGACAAGGAGCGCGGCGTCATCATAGAGGAGTACCGCCTTCGCCGCGAAAACGCGCAGGGGCGCATCGGCGAGAAGGTCGTTCCGGCCCTGCTGGGCGACTCGGAATACACCTCGCAGTACCTCGCCGGGGATCCGGCCACCATCGAGGGGCTGGACTACGACGCGATCCGCCGCTTCTACCGGGAATGGTACAGGCCGGGCCTCATGGCCGTCGTGGCTGTCGGCGACTTTGACGTGGACGCTTACGAAGCGCTCATTAAGTCGCACTTTTCTTCGCTTCCGAATCCCACCGGCGCTCCCGAGCGCCCCACGCTCAGCGTTCCGGTGGACGCCGCGACCCGGTATATGGTCGTCACAGATCCCGAGTATCCGTATACGTCGGTGGAGGTGGATTACATCCGGCCGAACCAGCCGGCCTCGACGGTGCAGGGCTTCCGCGAGAATCTTGTCGCGATGCTCTTTAATGGCATGTTGAACGCGCGATTTGCTGAGATTGCGCGCGGAGCCGGATCGCCTTTCCTTCGCGCGTCCGCCTACAAGGGCGGCCTCGTGCGTCCCGCCGAAATCTACGGATTGTCGGCGCAGGTGCAGGAAGACAGCATTCTGACGGGGTTGGAGTCGGTCCTTACCGAGGCGGGCCGCATACGGCAATACGGCTTCACGCCGACGGAACTGGATCGCCAGCGCAACGACGTGTTACGCAGCTACGCGCAGGCCTACGCCGAGCGTGACAACACCAACTCGGCGTCGCTTGCCGGGGAGTACGTGGATAACTTTCTGGAAGGCGAGCCTTTCCCCGGCATTGCTTACGAGTACGAACTCGTGCAGGACTTGCTGCCGCAGATCGGGGTGGGGGAAGTCAACGAGCTTGCCGGCGAACTGCTGGCGGACGCCAATCGCCTCGTGATGGTCACGATGCCGGAGAAACCCGCCCTCACGCCGCCGTCGGAGACGGCCCTCGCGGGCGTCATTGCACGGGTGGCGGACAAGCCGATTCAGCCGTACATCGATGCCGTAAGCACGGACCCGCTCGTCGAGAACGTGCCGCAACCTGCCGCAGTAGTCGGCGCGGCGCGCATCGATTCGATCGGTGTAACAGTGCTTCAGTTTGCCAATGGCGTTCGGCTCGTTATGAAGCCCACCGACTTCAAAGAAGACGAGGTTCAGTTTGCCGCCTTCAGTCCCGGCGGGTCCTCCCTTGTTTCCGACGAGGAAGAGTTCATCGCCGAGACGGCACCGGGCCTGGTGGCGCGAAGCGGCGTAGGCACCTTCTCACGGACGGATCTCGAAAAGATGCTTGCCGGAAAAGTTGTCTCCGTTCAGCCGTACATCGGCGATCTTGAAGAGGGAATCCGGGGCAGCGCATCCCCCGAGGATCTGGAGACGCTTTTCCAGATGATCTACCTGTACTTTACTGCGCCCCGGGCGGACAGCAGCGCGCTCTCCTCCATGCAGGACCAGCTGAAGGCCATCCTCCTGAACCGCTCCGCCGACCCGCAGGCTGCCTTCCAGGACACGCTGCAAGCGGCCTTGTACAACTATCACCCGAGGCGCGACGCGCCGACGCTTGCCGATGTCGCCTCGCTGAACGTCCGCGATGCGCTCCGGATCTACAAGGATCGATTCGCCGATGCGTCGGACTTCACGTTCATTTTCGTGGGTAATTTTGACGAAATGCAGCTGGCTCAGCTTGCGCAGACCTACCTCGGCACGCTTCCGGCAACGCAGCGGGGAGAAGCGTGGCGCAATGTCTATCCCGAACTTCCAAAGGGCGTCGTTGAGAAAGAGGCGAAGAAGGGCATGGCACCGCAGAGCCAGGTTGCGGTCATCTTCTCAGGTCCGTTCGACTACACGCGCGAGAACCGGCACGCGCTCCGAAGCATGGAGGAGGTCCTTTCGCTCATGCTGCGCGAGGAGCTTCGGGAAGCGCGCGGCGGGACGTATGGCGTGGGTGTCAACTCTTCGGCGTCCGACCGGCCGGATACGACGTACACCGTCACCATCAGCTTTACGACGGCTCCGGAGCGTGTTGACGAGATGGTGGGTGCCGTCATGGATCAGGTGGACCGGCTGAAAGCCGAAGGCCCTTCCGCGGACAATGTGGTGAAGGTTCGCGAGCAGCAGCGTCGTGAACGCGAGACGCAACTGGAGCAGAACGGCTTCTGGCTCGGCGTTCTGGATTACTACTTCAGCCACGACAACGAGCCGCCGACAGACGTGCTTCGGTACAATCAGCTCATCGAATCGACGTCGGCGGCCGACATTCAGGCGGCAGCCCGGCGCTACCTCAACGCCGACCGCCGCGTGCGCGTCGTGCTCTATCCGGAGAATTACACGCCGTAAACGGCCGATGAGGCCGCAGGGGCGACGGACTCCTGCGGCCTCAATCGTGATAGATCATCTTGCGGGTCATGCCTCCGTCAACGACAAAGCGCTGCCCGGTGACGAACGAGGCCGCGTCGGAGAGGAGATAGGCCACGAGCGAAGCGATGTCTTCGGGCTTGCCGGCACGTCCGGCCGGGTGCTGCTCGTTGTCCTCTCGGGAAAGCGTTGCGTCCCTTCGCGCAGAATCTTTTTTCCATTCATCTACCACGATCCAGCCCGGCAGCACTGCATTGACGCGCACGTCAGGACCGAGGCTGATCGCCATGGCGTGGGTGAGCGCGTCCACGCCGCCTTTGGAGGCGCTGTAGGCTTCCGTGTTTGCTTCAGACTGAAGCGAGCGCGTAGAGGAGATGTTGACGATGGCTCCGTGGCGGCGGCGGAGGTGCGCGGCGGCGTGTTTGGCGCAGAGGAAGTAGCCGGTGAGGTTCGTGGCGAGCACGCGGTTCCAGTCGAAGAGGCTTAGCCGTTCGAGCGGACTGTTCTCCGGAGATGCGATGCCGGCGTTGTTCACCAGCCCGTCGATGCCGCCAAACCGCTGGAGAGTCTCGTTCACCATGGACGCGACGGAGCCTTCGTCCGCAGTGTCCGTCTGGATAAACACCGCCGTTCCGGTGCGGGAGAGCAGGGTCTCCGCCTCCTCACCGGCCTCCCGGTCGATTTCAGCAAGGACGACCACTGCGCCCTCTTTCGCGAGGTGGAGCGCGACGCCTCTGCCGATGCCCTGCCCTCCGCCGGTGACGATAATCACCTTGTCCTTGAAGTTCATATTGTAAAGGATTTATGTGGATCGCTGTTCGCCGGCGCGAAAGAAGAAGCGCAGCGTAAGGTGCACGGGCGGCACAGTTAAAGCGGATATTCGCTATAATGCACGAACCACGCCGTCATTGCGCCTTTTGTCATGCAGGTCAAAGCCAACTCCTGGTCGGAATCGTTCAGCATAAGATCGTACGAAGTCGATCCAGCGGGCTATGCTTCCGTTCAAACAATTTGTAACCTCTTGCAGGAGGCGGCTTCCAATCACGCGCAGCACCTCGGCACGTCCATAGAGAGCCTGGAGGCGCACAGCCTGATCTGGGTACTCTCGCGCCTGCATATCGAGGTGCATTCGTACCCCGGCTGGCGGGACGTGGTCCGCGTTCAAACCTGGCCTTCGGGTACACAAGGCATCTTTGCAACGCGTGAGTTTCTGGTCTACAATGAGCAGGATGAATTGCTTGTGCGCGGCACGAGTGCGTGGCTGCTCCTTCATACGGAACGACGAAAGCCGGTTCGCCCACCGGCCTTCATACTGGGCGTGCTCGCCGGCAACGAGGAGCGTGCCCTGGACGACAGTTTTCCGCGCTTCGCTCTGGCGTTCGATCCGCTCGAAGCAAGGCGATTCACGGTGAGGTACAGCGACCTCGATGTGAACGGGCACGTCAACAACGTCCGGTATATCGACTGGGCGGTCGAGAGCGTTCCGCAGGAGCTGTTCAAGAACCGGCGCATCGCGGAGCTTGAAGTGGTCTTTCGCGCCGAAACGCTCTACGGCGATACGGTGGTCGCGCAGTCCGGAGCGCCGGATGACAGTCGGGACGTATTCTTCCACCGCGTGACCCGCGAGGGCGACGGTCGCGAAGTAGCCGCCCTTCGGTCGGTCTGGAGCCAAACAAACAAAGAACAACGACGATGAACATCGATCTTCTCAGGCGCGAGTTTCCGCATACGGAACGGGCCGTCTACTTCAACCACGCGGCCACGGGTCCGCTGAGTCGGCGCGTTATGGAGACTATGTTCCGGTTCATGCAGGACCGGCACGTAGGCAGCATCGAAAACTACCAGGAGTTTTTGCCCATCTTCGGGCGCGCGCACCAATCGGTGGCGAGGCTCCTCGGAACGGACAAAAGCCGCATCGCCTTTACGCCGAATACGTCGTACGGCCTCCATGTCCTCGCGGAAGGGCTTTCATGGCAGGCGGGCGACCACATCGCCGTACCGGCGTGCGAGTTTCCGGCCAATGTGTATCCATTCATGCACCTCGAAAGGAAAGGGGTGGTGCTCGACTTCATTCCCCATGAAGAAGGCGTGTTCACCATCGAGGAGGTCGAGCGGGCGCTTACGCCGCGCACCAAGTTGCTGAGCCTGAGTTGGGTGCAGTTCGTATCTGGATTCCGCGCGGACCTCAAGGCCATCGGGCAACTTTGCCAGGACAGAGGCATCATCTTTTCAGTGGACGCCATCCAGGGGCTGGGTGCGCTCGAACTATCCGTCGAAGACGCCGGTATCGATTTTCTGGCCAGTGGCGCGCAGAAGTGGCTGCTCGCGCCTCAGGGCATCGGGTTTATGTATGTTTCGCAGCGACTTCAGGAGAAAATCACTCCGCCGGCGGGATGGCTCCACGGTCCGGTCGACTGGGACAACTTCTACGATTACCGCCTGACGTTCCACGAAGACGCCTCACGCTTTCATCTCGGAACGATGAACAACCTCGGTATCGCTGCGCTGGGAGCGGCGCTCGAACTCTACTTCGAGGCCGGGCCGGCCTGGTGCGAGACCCGCGTGCTCGAGCGCGCGAAGCAGTTGGCGGAGGGGTTGGACCGGATAGGGCTACGGCGCTACGGTTCCGCCGATCCCGCTCATACCTCCGGCATCGTGACAGTCTACCACGACGATGCGCCCGGCCTGGTCGCGTCGCTCAAGGAAAAACGGATCAGCGCCTCCTTGCGCAATGGCCTTGCGCGCTTCTCGCCATCTTTCTATAACACCGCCGAGGAGGCGGAGCGGACAATCGAGGCCGTTCGGGCGTATACGCAGGCACCCGTCCACGCCTGAAGTCCGTACGCTATCCCGTCCGCCCTATGCCGAGCAATGAACGCCGCCCATTCGACTGGTGGGATCGCAGTGGTGCAGAGAACGAGCAATCGGAGGGTGAACGGGAAGAGTGGCTCTACACCATGGAAGCGCCTCCCGGATACCGGGAGGACGCTCGGCTGGATGTTTACATAACCCGTTTTCTTCCGAACGCCTCGCGGGCAAAAGTTCAGCAGGGTATCCGCGACGGGCGGGTGACCGTGAATGAGAAGGTCATCACGCGCGTGTCGTATCGCGTCCAGGCATCTGACCAGATTGCCTGTCTCTTGCGACGCCCTCCGCCCACGGAGGCTGCGCCGGAGAACATTCCGCTGAACATCGTCTACGAAGACGACGTCCTGATCGTGGTGAACAAGGCGGCGGGAATGGTCGTGCATCCGGCATACGGCAACGCAAATGGCACGCTCGTCAACGCGCTGCTCTACCACGTCGGCGGGGGCGTCCTTTCCTTGGAGGGTGGCGAAGAAGAAGACGAGGACGTTGGTCTGTCTATGATCAATGCCGCGCCGGCCCGGCAGGGCGACCCCTCCATCCGGCCCGGCATCGTACACCGGTTGGACAAGGATACGTCCGGTTTGATGGTGGTCGCGAAGAACGATGTGGCTCACCGTTTTCTGGCGCGGCAGTTTGAAGAGCGGACGATCTTTCGCCGGTATTTCGCCATCGTGTGGGGGCACCCCGAGCCGAAGGCCGGGCGGATCGAAGGGGCCATTGGGCGAGACCCACGGGACCGGAAGAAGATGGCGGTCGTTCCCGAGTCGCAGGGCAAGCACGCCGTCACGCACTACGAGACCCTCGAGCGACATGCCGCGACGACCCTTCTTCGGTTCAGGCTTGAAACCGGACGGACGCACCAGATTCGCGTCCATGCGCGCCATCGAGGGCATCCGGTACTCGGCGACGCAACGTATGATGGACAGGCGATCCGATTCGGCCCGTCTACTGCCAAGCGGCGGGCATTTTTTCAAAATCTCTTCGAGATCATGCCGAGGCAAGCGCTTCACGCAGCAGCGCTCGGGTTCATTCATCCCGTTTCGGGCGAAGAAATGCGCTTCGAGAGCGGTTTGCCCGAGGATATGCAGGCGGTACTTTCCCGCCTTGAAAGCGTAGAACCTCCTCTTTAGTGGCCAGGATGTTGAGGTTCGTGCGCCTTCGCGCGCGACGCGCGGCCGAACAACCCTATATTGTCGGCGTACGAACGGGCTGAATTGCCAGGACACCTTTTATTCACCAGCCGACCCTTCCGTGACCGAGATAACTGATATTCTGTCGCCCGGAGCGGTGCGCGTCCATTTGCCGGGGCATTCGAAAGAGCAGGTCGTCAATGCGCTCATCGACTTACTGAAAGGACATCCGAACGTTAGAGACCTCGAAGGGGTGCGCGCAGCAGTATTCGAGCGGGAAGCGGTGATGTCCACAGGCGTCGGCAAGGGCCTCGGCCTTCCACACGCGAAAACGGCCGCCGTCACGGATACGGTTGCCGCGTTTGCCGTGACGGAAGAGGCCATCGACTTCGGGAGTATCGACAATAAACCCGTGCGGCTACTTTTCCTGCTGGTAGGTAGTGAACACGCGAAGTCGCAGCATATCAAGCTGCTTAGCCGCGTCTCTCGCCTGATGAATCGCGATACGTTTCGCGACCGCCTCATGAAGACCACGCACGTCTCGGAAGTGCTCGCGATCTTCCACGAGGGAGAGCTTCAACTGGCCGAACACTGACTCGGAGGCGGCCACGCAGCGGCCGGTTACTCGGTTGCAGACACGAGGACAACCACGTCTGTTTTGAGCGCCGAAAGGCGGCTTCGTTTAGAGCGTAGGCAAGCATGAAAGTAGCATTTCAGAATATCGAAGGCACCTTTGATATTCTGCCGGGTGGCGGATCCTCGAGTGGGTCGTCGGATGCCGGTTCTGAAGTCTGGTACGCTGTAGAGACGACCATCCGCGCGGTGATGCGGCGGTTCAACTTCGGAGAGATCCGCACCCCGATCCTCGAACCGACGCCTCTCATCGCGCGCGGAATCGGCGGGCAGACGGATATTGTGTCCAAGGAGATGTTCGCTTTTGAGCGGGAGACGACGCAGTACGTGCTTCGCCCGGAGATCACCGCGCCCGTTATGCGCGCGTATCTGCAACACCACCTCGACCAGCGTGGCGGGGTGCAGAAGCTGTTCTACATCGGTCCCTGCTTCCGCGCCGAAAGGCCGCAGAAGGGCCGTTTCAGACAGTTTCATCAGTTCGGCTGCGAAGTCATCGGCAGCGAGGATGCTCGCGCCGACGCGGAGACCATCGCGGTCATGATGGAGATTTACAGGGCGTTCGGAATCAGCGACACGCGCCTGCGCATCAACTCGCTGGGCGACGACGAGAGCCGTCCGCGCTACCGGGAGGCGCTGCGCAACTACTTTGAGCCTTTCAAAAACGAGCTGACGCCGACGAGCCTCCGCAGGCTTGAGACGAACCCGCTCCGCATTCTCGATACCAAGGAGCAAAAGGAGCGTCGCCTGCTGGCGGATGCGCCGCTGCTCAGCGCGTTCATCGATGGCGAAAGCCGGGAGCATTACGAGGAAGTCAAGCGCCTGCTGGATGCGATCGGGATCGCCTACGAAGAGGACCCGTTTCTCGTGCGGGGTCTGGATTACTACGGCCGCACGGCCTTTGAACTGGAAAGTCCGAACCTTGGGGCGCAGAGCGCGCTTGCCGGAGGCGGCCGCTACGACGGTCTCGCCGTCGAGCTTGGCAGCGAGGCGGCCGTTCCGGCCGTAGGGTTTGCGGCCGGAATCGAACGGCTGCTCTTGGCCGTGCAGGCGCAAGGCGAACAGGTGATGGAGCCGCCGGTGCCGGACGTGTTTCTTGTCGCGGTGTCCGAGGTTGCCACGTCGTGGGTATTTGCCGAAACGCAGAAGCTGCGCCGCTCCGGACTGCGGGCGGCGTTCGATGTGAAAGGCCGCTCCCGCAAAGCGCAGATGCGCGAGGCCAACCGGCAGGGTGCCCCCTATACGGTGCTCGTGGGAGAAGATGAACTCGCCTCGTCCGTGGCTACGGTAAAGAAAATGAGCGGAGAGAGTGCTACCGAGCAGGTGCCCTTCGGCGAGCTGGCTGCTTATCTGAGTCGAGCAATTAAAGAACCGGCCGCCTGAACCAAGCGTCTCGCCCATGTTTCCGATCCTGTTTGATATTCCGCTGCCGTTCTCGCTGTTTGGACACAGCAGCCTGACCATCTACTCCTTCGGCGCGATGGTGGCGGTGGCAATCCTCACGGCGGCCTGGCTCACGGGGAAGGATCTGGACCGGCTATACCGCGAGGGCCGGCTGAAGGGCGTTCGCGTCCCCATCGAGGAGAAGAACCGGAAAGGGCGCAAAGGGCCGTCGACGCGACTGGCCCCGCCGTCGGCGCTCGTAGGAACGATGGTGGTGTTCGCCGTCGTCTTTGGCTTTGTCGGCGCAAAGTTCTTTCACGTTCTGGAGAACCTCGACAGCTTCCTGATGGCACCCGGACGGATGCTCTTCTCGGGCGGAGGATTCACGTTTTACGGTGGATTGATCGTAGCCGCCATCGCCATTGCGATGCTGGTTCGCAAGAAAGGCTTGCGCATCCCGCTCGTTGCCGACGCCGTCGCGCCGGGGCTTATGATCGGGTACGGCATCGGCCGGATCGGGTGTTACCTGGCCGGTGACGGAGACTGGGGCATCTGTTCGAACCTTGCGAACAAGCCCGGCTGGATTCCGGCGCGCCTCTGGAGCGAGACGTTCCCGAACAGCATCCTGGACCAGGGCAACCAGTGGGTGAACGACGCGGTGATCTTGAACGGGTGCGGCCCGCTGGCCGACGGCGTCTATCCGACGATGCTCTACGAGTTCGCCATGGCCCTGGCGCTCTTCGGCGTGCTGTGGTCGCTCCGAAGGCATCCTTTCAGGGCCGGGTGGCTTTTCTCGCTTTACCTGTTTCTGAATGGAATGGAGCGCTTTCTGATCGAGCTTATTCGCGTCAACAACGAGTTTCAACTGCTGGGGCTGACCGTGACGCAGGCGGAAGTCATTGCCACGGTGCTGATGTTGGCTGGTGCCGCCGGCATGGCCTTTACCTCCCGCCGCCGGCCGTTGGATTCGGTACCGGCAGACGGAAGAACGACCCAGCCCGCGTCGGTCTGATGCCGGCGCACTGGCGACAAGAAGGAGAACGGGATGGACAGAGCAGACCTTGTGGCGCAGGTGATCGGAGCCGTGGAAGCCTGGGAAAAGAAGTGGGGGGCTTTCGATTCGCACCCCGCGACGAATGTGGCTCCGGCCGCTATGGCAGAGGCCATCGAGGCGTACACGAACCGGCTCGAGGGCAATTACCCGTTCTTCCATCCTCGCTACGCAGGGCAGATGCTCAAACCGCCGCATCCCGCCGCCGTAGCCGGGTATGTGGGCGCAATGCTCATCAATCCCAATAACCACGCGCTTGACGGCGGACCGCCAACTGCGGAGATGGAAAAGGAGGCCGTAGCGATGCTGGCGGACATGGTCCACCTGCCGCAGCCGCGCCTCGGGCACCTGACGACTTCCGGAACCCTCGCGAATCTGGAGGCGCTTTGGATTGCGCGTGAGCTTCACCCGGAAGGCGGGATTGCTTTCAGCGAGGAAGCGCACTACACCCACGGCCGCATGGCCGGAGTGCTTCGGATGCCGCACACGTACATCCCGGCGGATGCGGACGGAAGGATGGACCTCGATGCGCTGGAGAGGGTGCTCGAAGGAGGAAGCATCCATACGGTGGTGTTCACGGCAGGGACGACGGCGCGCGGAGCCGTTGATCCGATTGAAGAGGGGCTTGCGCTTGCGCGGCGCTTTGGCTGCCGCGTACACATCGATGCGGCCTATGGCGGATTCTTCGCCGTGACTGCGTGGGGAGATGACGACACACTTTCTGAGGAGACACGCCGCAATCTGCGAGCAATCGGACAGTGCGACTCAGTTGCCATTGACCCGCACAAGCATGGATTGCAGCCATATGGCTGCGGGTGCGTGCTCTTCGCGGACCCGAGCGTCGGGCGCTTGTACAAGCACGATTCTCCGTACACCTACTTTACCAGCGACGCGCTTCATCTCGGCGAGATCAGCCTCGAGTGCTCTCGGGCCGGCGCGGCGGCCGGCGCACTCTGGCTCACGCTTCAGGTGCTTCCCCTCCATGCCGAGGCAGGATTCGGCCCCGTTCTTGGCGCGTGCCTGCACGCGGCGCGAGATCTGACGGAACGCATCACACGGGGCGACCGATATGTCGCCTACGGCAGCCCCGAACTGGATATCGTGACGTACTTTCCGTCTGCCGGAAAGGCTTCAGCGGTCGATGCGTTCTCTGCAGCCGTGTTTGAAGAAGGGATGGGAAATGCAGATCCGCTATTTGTAAGCTTGCTGCGCGTCGAGTCGTCGCGGCTTGCCGGCATCGAGCCGGATATTCCACAGGCGCGGATCCTTCGAAGCGTCCTGATGAAGCCGGAGCACGAAGCCGCGACCGAATCTATTTACAAGCGGCTGGTTGAGCTTGCGGCGTCGCTATAACAAGATGAAGGAAAGCCCGATGGCGAGAGAGCGGAGGGGCGAAGAGGAGGGGAGTCGCATCCTCGTGGGGCGCAACCCCGTGCGGGAAGCATTGGAGCGGCAGGACGCCGATCTGGAAAAGATATACCTTCCTCGGGGCGCGTCCGGCAGACCCGTAGACGAGATCAGGCGGAGCGCCGTAAGGGCGGGTGTGACCGTTCAGTTTGTGCCGGCGCAGCGGCTCGATGCGCTTGCAAAGGGCGCGAATCACCAGGGTGTCGTTGCGGTGTGCGCGCCGGCACCGTATCTCGAAGTGGAGGCGCTCCTGACCGCCGCCGCGCCGTCCCTCGACGACGTGCGCGCCCGCAAGCCGCTGCTGGTGCTGCTCGACGGCATGGAGGACCCGCATAACTTTGGCGCGATCCTGAGAAGTGCCGTTGCGGCGGGGGCGGCGGGGATCATCGTGCCGAACCGAAGCATGGCCCCGCTCAGCGCGGTGGCCGTTAAGGCGAGTGCGGGGACTGCGCTGCGCGTGCCCATTGCGCGGGTGACCAACGTTGCCGAGACCATCCTTCAGCTCAAGGAACGAGGCTACTGGGTGGCCGGGGCAACCGGCGACGGGGAACTGAGCGTGTGGGACATGGACTGGGATCGCCCCGTGGTCCTCGTTATTGGCAGCGAAGGGAAGGGCCTTCGCCCGCGCGTGGCAGAGTCGTGCGACTTCCGCGTGTCGATTCCCATTCGCGGCGATGTGGAGTCGTTGAACGCCTCCGTCGCGGCAGGCATTCTGCTCTTCGCGGCGGCCAAGGTGCGGCCTTAAGGCGCGTCAGTCTCCGGCTGCGCTTCCTCTGTAGACTATCTTCCGGATCGTGTCGAATTGCAGATACGGGTACTCTTCGCGCAGGTATTCAATCGCGTCTGAAGCGGGCATATCTTCGGCGCGCAGTAGACGAAACTTCCTGCGGATCTGATAATCCCGCACGCCTTTTTCGCTGAGCAAGTCGTGCTGCTCCAGCACCTGGAACAGTTCGTCACTCATAAGCTCTTCGAGCGGATTGCGCGAATCGTACTGCAAGGATGCTTGCATAGCGACTTCCTGTTTGTTGAGGTCAACCGGTGGAAGCGCGCGGGTTGAGACGATGCCTCACCCGAGGCGGCAACGGAAGGATACTTAATCCTGCCTCCCTGCGCCCGGTAAGCCTCACGAACCGTACAAGGTGAACGCCGAGCGGTGGAAGCGCACCCGTGAATAGTTGATAAAATCCTTTTTATTAATACGATAGGGTCTGCTACTCGGCGTCGAGCAATTCCGGCAAGGCCGTGCTAAAGCTTAGCGGGAACAGTTAAGGCGCTGCAAAAATAGCGGCTTAGCGGCGGCCTTCGGCGAAGCGAGCGCGCGCCAAGGCTCACTCCACTTCGGCGGCCTCAATGCGCCGTTCCGGCTCGTCGACGGGAACGGTTTCCTCGGCAGTAGTCAACCCGCTAAACCCTGAGCCCTGGATCAGAATAGCCACGAAGCCGGAGAGGATGTACAGGATCATCTGGGCACCGTGCGTTAAAACAGCGTAAGCAGCGGCGGCGGAGAGGTCCATGGCGAAAAGACCATGCAGCGCCGTGGTGGTGATGAAGTGATAAGAACCTGTTCCTCCCGGAGAAGGAATAACAATGCCGACCGCGCCGATGATCATGATGGCAAAGGCATCTGCGAAGGAAATGCCGTAAGGGGCGGCGAGGTGGAGCAGTTGGAACGGCAGATAGGCCATCAGGGCGTAGCACAGCCACATCCCGACGGTGCTGATGAGCAGGACGCCTCTGCGCCGCGTGCGGAGGAGCGTCAGCAGGCCTTCCTTAAACGAAGCGAGTAGCGGCTGCACCCGTCCTGCCCAGAAGCGCTGCACGGGCGAGTTATACCGAGCGGCGCTCCAGAAGCCGATGCCGACCAGCACCGCGACAAAGAGCGCCAAAAGGGCTAAGCCCGCCATCGGAATGCGGCCGATACCTTCCACCATGGGGCGGAGGAAGAGGCGGTCGATCTCGGCGTACTGATCGAGCAACAGGACCGCCGTGACGGCCAGGCCGATGAGCAACACGATCATGTCGAGGATGCGCTCCACCACGACGGTGCCGAAGATGCCGCTGAACTGCAGCCGCTCTTGCCGCGCCAGATTGGCCGATCGTACCACCTCGCCGAGGCGCGGGGCTACATAGTTCACCATGTAGCCGATCATGACGGAGTAGAATGCCGTCGTGGTAGAGACGCCGCGGCCGTTTCGTTCAGGCTCGCGCACTTCGGGGAGCACATCCACGAGTACCTTCCACCGCCACGCGCGAAGCCAGTGGCTGAAGAGCACGATGAAGACGAGCGGAATGAGCCATAGATAGTTGGCGTCGTGGAGGACGTGCCCGATCTCGGAGAAGTCCACCCCGCGCAGCGCAAGGTAGAGCAGTATGCCTGCGAGGACGAAGCTGCCGATTTGCGCCAGACGGGTTCGGGTTCGCGCGTTCAAAGAAGCCGTTGCTGTGGCTTGCCCGGAGCCGGCGGGCCGCCGTTAGAAAAAGAGCGGGAAAGCCTGATGCTCTCCCGCCCGCTAAATAGACAAGCCTCGTCAAGGTTTCGTCATGAACGCAGATCGATCACTTCCGCCGATGAAGGCGGCTTGAAGGAAAACGCGGAGGCGCTGAGTTTCGGATTGAGTTCCACGTTTCTGAGGTTGAAGGTCATCTTCGTCTCGTTGGCATCATTGACCTCGAGGCGTGTAACCATCGTGTCGCCGTCGCGCAGCCACAGACGCACTTCGCGGAAGAAGGACTCGGTGTCCTTCGGCTTCAGGAGGAGCAGAAAGTGCTTCTGCCCGTCGAGCGACACGCTTCTGGCGCTCACGGCGTCGTATTGCTTGCGAACGTCAAACAAGAAGCCGCTCAGCGAAAAGCTCGTCTCATCGTCCACGTTGCTGTTGATCACGACCTGGTTCTCGTCCTTGTTGAAGACCCATGTTGTCTTGCCGTCGGTGACAAGCGTCTGGTTGCCGGTCTCAACGCGGTACTTGTCTGCCTGTAGGAGGACGGTGCCCGCGAAAGACTGGTCCTGGTCGCCGTAGCTCGACGACATGGTCTGGGTGAACTCGGCGCGAAGCGTGCTGACGTCTTCGTACTTCGCCTCCACCCGCTGGAGCAGCGCGTCGGCAGACTGCGCGCGGGAAGTTGTGTGTCCAGCAAACAGGACGAGCGCCAAGAGAGAGACGCGCAAGGCATTATGATAGCTGTTGTTCATGCGAAGTGAACCCTTGTTGATCTGAGTAATGGGCGGCGATGCGCAGATTCGCCGGCTTCTTCACGCATGAGTGCAAACGTTGTGCCCGTCCGCCGGAAGGTGGGTTGGACCGGGCAAGTTGCCCCCGCCGAACCGAGGAGGCCAGGGGGCGACCGCGAACTTACCGGCCTTCTTGAGGCCCGACGCGTTCCGACTCTCGGCGAGCGGCGCGCAGGAAGAGAAAGGCCACTGCGGCGGCACCGAGCGTCATAAAGACAATCATCGGAACCCACAGCGGAGCTGTATGCCCGAGCTGAGAGGCGTGGATCTCAGGGTAGCGCACGGCTTTATCCACCAGCCAGGCAATCATGCCGAGGCACAGCAGGACGAACAGGACCGCCGCTCCGCGGAGGAGCGCCACGGTAGGGGGCGTGCGGGTGTCAGGCATCGGAAAGGGCTGTTTTCGGCGAAACGACCGGGGCGGCGTCTATTCCGGTGCGCACTTCTATTCCGGCTTCCTGGAGATGGGCTTTTGCCTGACGAATCGAGTACGTGCGGAAATGGAAGATGGAAGCGGCCAAGACCGCATCTGCGCCGCCATCTTTTATGCCCGCGACCAGATGATCGAGGGTGCCGGCACCTCCGGAGGCAATCACGGGAATGCTCAGGCGGCTTCCGAGGGCGCGAAGGAGTTCGATATCGTATCCGTCCTTCGTGCCGTCCCGGTCCATGGACGTGAGCAGGATTTCGCCGGCACCGCGCTGTTCGGCTTCTAACGCCCATTCCACCGCATCCAGTCCGGCCGAGCGGCGGCCGCCGTGGGTGAAGACTTCCCAGCGCCCTTCCTGCGGCACCCGGCGAGCGTCGATCGCCACCACCATGCACTGATTGCCGAAATCCTGCGCGCCCTGCGAGATGAGATCTGGATTGGAGATAGCGGCCGAATTGAGGGATACTTTGTCCGCTCCGGCGCGCAACATGGCCCGCATATCTTCCAGCGTACGAATGCCCCCGCCAACGGTCAGTGGGATGAACACCTGGTCGGCGGTGCGGCGAACGACATCGTGCATGATGCCGCGGCCTTCGTGGGTGGCGGTAATGTCGAGAAAGACCAGCTCGTCCGCCCCGGCCGCATCGTAGAAGCGGGCCTGTTCGACGGGATCACCGGCATCGACGAGGCCAAGAAAATTGACGCCTTTCACGACGCGGCCCTGGTCGACGTCGAGGCAGGGAATGATGCGCTTTGCGAGCATAAGCAGAACGGGAGCGAGAAAATCAGGTCAGGCGGGCGGACAACAACTTACGTCTGCTGCCGGCGATTCTCTGAGCGTCGCTGTTGAGAAGCTGTCGAGATCCACTTTCTCCTTGTCGTGCCAGCACCAGATTTTCTGGCAGGGAAACTTGTTTTCGTAAAGCGCCCGGCCTACGATGACGGAGTCGACCCGGTAGGACTTTAGTTCCTTGACCCGGAGCAGGTCCGGGTAGCCGCCAATGCCGCCTGACACCGTAATGCGCGCGCGCGAAAGCTCCTTGCCCATCTCGCGATAGGCATCGATGTTGGGGCCCGACAACGTGCCGTCGCGGCTGATGTCGGTGTAAATGATCCGGCGGACGCCCCGGCGCTCCATGTCTACTGCAAGGTCGACGGCACCGACGCCGCTGCCTTCCGTCCATCCATGCACGCGCACCTCGCCCTCGCGCGCATCGATCCCGACGGCGATCCGGCTACAACCAAAACGAGCCACCGCCTCCGAAACCAGGTCCGGGTCACGCACCGCAGCCGTTCCGATGATGACGCGGTAAACGCCCATTTCGATCGCGGCCTCGATATCCTCCATGGTGCGAATGCCGCCACCGACCTGAACGGGGATGTCAAGTTCGGCACAGATTTCCGCAATGACCTGCCGGTTGTGCGCGCGATCTTCAGAGCCGCCCCTGGCTGCGTCGAGGTCCACCACGTGCAGGCACCGCGCGTTCTGCACGCGCATGAGCTTGGCCATTTTGACGGGATCCTCGAAATACACGGTTTCATCCGTGTAGGAGCCTTGAAGGAGCCGAACGCAGTGGCCGCCGCGAAGATCAATTGCAGGAATAACCAGGATCATGCCGGAGAGAACTTAAACCCGTTGATGCACGGACCGCGCGGGCCACGTAACCAAAGAAGAGACAGGACGCTACAGTCCAAATTTCATGCCGGGTCCTAAACCCGGGAGCGCACGGAGGTGCGTGAGAAGAGAGGCGGATTCAGGCGGGCAGGCGGCTAAAATTATGCAGAACGCGAAGGCCGACCTGCTGACTTTTCTCGGGATGAAACTGGACGCCAAAAACGTTGTTCCTCGCTACCACGGACGTGAAGCGGACACCATATTCGGTATATGCCAGCGCATCGCTCTCCTGGGCGGGTTCAGCGTAGTAGGAATGGACAAAGTAGACATACGCGCCGTCGTCAAGTCCGGCGAGCAGGGGAGAGGGGCGCGTGGGGAGGAGCGTATTCCAACCCATATGGGGCACCTTAAGCTGCCGGCTGTTCACAATGCCCGTCGCGGGGCGTGCGGGCGACTCGCAGGAAGCGCCCTCTTCCTCTTCTTCGAAGTCGAACCGGCGCACCCGGCCGGGAAGAAGGCCCAGGCCTTTGTGCAATCCTTTTTCCTCGCCGGTTTCAAAGAGGAGCTGCATGCCCACGCATACCCCGAGCAGGGGAATGCCCGCCGCTACCGCGTCGACGATGGGTTCCACGAGGTCCCGGCGGCGAATCTCGGCCGCGCACGCGCCGAAAGCGCCAACGCCCGGCAAGACGAGCCGCTCGGCGCGCTGCAGGTCTTCGGCTTTGTCTGTGCGAAGCACCTCTGCGCCAACGGCCTGGAACGCTTTTTCAATCGAGCGGAGATTGCCGATGCCGTAGTCGATGATGGTAACCATGAAGAGCGCGGAACTCGGGTTTGACTGGCAGACAAGGCGTCATAAGCTGGGAACGAGGGAGGCGTAGACCTTCGACGCTCGATCAGGTCTCCGTGGCTGTCTTTCTGCATAACATGCCGTCGCAAAGCCGTTGCGGAGGAAGTTGAGTCGGGCTTCGCAGAATCCATCGTGCAGTGGCCGGTAACTCGCCTCACCCCGGCAGTACCGGAAGGTACTCATCTCGCCGGCTGTCCCTGCGAGGCACGCCGACCACGGCACCTCCCGCCCCGGCAGCGGTGAAGCACTCCGCGCCTTCCGTGGTGTTCCTAAGCCGACACCCTCGGGCGTGCTGCAGGTGGTGGCGAGGTAGTTTCGTTTCGTGATTACCGGAAGCCGCCGCCGCAGCCGCGGGTTGGCTGTTTTTCGGCGCGCCGGTAGTCCGGCCTTTCTCAAGTGTTGGCTACGGCACACGGGTGCCCGGCGTTGCGGTAGTGATGTGCCCGGCCCGGCGGGTGCAAAGGGCCTATCGGGAGACGCGGCTTCGGTAACGACCGAGCCATCAACGACACTCATGGAAGGCGAGAGCCGCTTTTCTCATTAACTCACCCTTACACCATTATGAAGGTACGTCTTGATCAGGTCGACAAAGCCTTTCACTTTGTCGGCACCAACGAAAACGGAAACGTCATGCACATCGACACCGCCCCCGGCAAAGGCGGGTCCGGACAGGGAACGGCACCGATGGAGACCGTGCTGATGGCCCTCGCCGGATGTAGCGCGATGGATGTCGTGGCTATTCTGAAGAAGAGTCGGCAGGACGTGCAGTCGTTTTCCGTCGAAGTTGACGGGGAACGTCCGGAGGGCCGCCCGCCGACGCCTTTCAAAGCCATTCACCTCCAGTTTCTGTTTACCGGCGACGTCGACGCCGCACGGGCGCTGCGGGCAGTCGAGCTGAGTGTGACGAAGTATTGCTCCGTCGCAAGAATGCTCGAATCGACCGCCACTATAACTTACAGTTGTAGTATAAACGGCATGCGCGTTCAGGCCGAAAGCGCGGCCAGCGTGCAGGCATCGGCCGAATAGTCGGAGATCCCGTCACCGGCTCACCATCCGAAACCAAGGAGGGTCAAGAGTCCTGCCCGCCCCGCGCCTGGACCGGCGCGCCATTCGACTTTCCTAAAATCTTCCAACAACATCATGGCTTTACATCTCGGGGACGTCGTTCCCAACTTCAAGCAAAAGTCGTCCATGGGCGACATATCCTTCTTCGAATGGGCCGGCGACCAGTGGGTCGTGCTGTTCTCCCATCCGGCGGATTTCACCCCGGTATGCACCACGGAGCTTGGGCAGGTGGCGAGACTCCAGGAGGAGTTTGCTAAACGGAATGCGAAAACCATCGCCCTCAGCGTCGACCCGGTCGACAGCCACCTCGCCTGGATTAAGGACATTGAAGAAGTTCAGGACGTAAAGGTGGACTACCCGATCCTCGCCGACGAGGACCACAAGGTGTCCGATCTTTACGACATGATCCACCCCGAGGCGCACGACACCCTGACGGTGCGCTCCGTGTTCATCATCGATCCGGACAAGCGTCTTCGGCTGACCCTTACCTACCCGGCCAGCACCGGCCGCAATTTCGCGGAACTGCTGCGCGTGCTCGACTCGCTGCAGCTGACCGACCGCTACGCCGTTTCGACGCCGGCTGACTGGCAGCAGGGCGGCGACGTGGTGATCTCCACGAAGATCACCGATGAAAAGGAGCTAAGTGAGCGGTTTCCGAAAGGTCATCGTACGCTGAAGCCATATCTCCGGCTTACGCCGCAGCCTGCCTGAGCGGCTCGATCCTGTTCACCTGCAAGGGGAGCGTGCGCAGCTTGCACGCTCCCCTTTTCTGTTTGCGACCGCTTAACGCGAAGTTCATCGGCCGGTAACGGGGTTGTTTCGCCTCGAATGTGTGTTCTGACGTATACTCTGCATTAGCAAACGCTGCGACACCGAACCGGCCCCTTTATCCGACAGCTACCGTATGGCTACCCTTCACCCGTTTCGCGCCGTCCGCCCTCAACCTGAAAGTGCGCAAAGAGTCGCGTGCGTGCCGTACGACGTGATCAACACCGAAGAGGCGCGCTCGCTGGCAGAGGGAAATCCGATCAGCTTCCTTCACGTGATTCGCCCCGAGATCGATCTGCCGGAGGGCACGGACGAGCACGACGACGCGGTGTACGACAAAGGGGCGGAGAACCTTCAGACGTTTGTGTCGGCCGACTATACGCTGCAGGAAGAGCGTCCGGCTGTGTACGTGTACCGCCTCATCATGGACGGCAGGCCGCAGACGGGCATCTTCGGGTGCGTGTCCGTGGCGGAGTACGATGCCGACACGATCATGAAGCATGAGCTTACGCGCGTGGCTAAGGAGGAGGACCGCACGCGGCACATCCTCGCGCAGCGAGCACACGCCGAGCCGGTGATGCTGACCTATCGCGACAGCTCCGATATCAACGGCATTGTGGACGCCGTAGTAAGAGGCGAGCCGCTCTACCAGTTCACAGCCTCTGACGGCGTGGAACACGCGATCTGGAAGGTCGATGAGGCAAGCGATCTGGTCGATGCGTTCGGGCGTGTCGAGCGGCTCTTTGTGGCCGACGGTCACCACCGGTGTAAAGCGGCGAGCCGTGCTGCCGCAGAACGGCGGGTGAGTGGCGGCGAGGCGGAGGAATACGGGTTTTTCCCGGCCGTTCTTTTTCCCGTATCGCAGATGCGAATCCTGTCTTACAACCGCGTGATTCGGCGGCTGCCGATGGCCCCGGATGTATTCCTGGAAGTGCTCGGAAAGCGCATCGACTTGCGCCTCGGCGAAGGAAAGAAAACACCGGAGCGCCCAGGGGACATCACTTTTTACCTCGAAGGTCAGTGGCATGGGGCAACGCTGCCGCCATCGTCGAGCGACTCGGTGGCGGACAATCTCGACGTTGCGCGCCTGAGCGAGCACGTCCTTGCGCCGATGATGGGAATTACCGACCCTCGCACCGACGCAAACATTGACTTTGTTGGAGGGATACGAGGCACCGGCGAGTTGGAACGGCTCGTTGACAGTGGCAAGGCAGCGCTCGCCATCTCCATGTATCCGACTTCAGTTGAGCAGCTCATCGAGGTCTCGGAGGCGGGCGCGCTGATGCCGCCGAAGTCGACCTGGTTTGAACCGAAGCTCCGAAGCGGCCTGCTCGTTCACCTTTTCTAAACCCGATCCGCTTGCCCGCGCCCATCGATGCGGCCTGTCGGCGGGGGATCCAAAACTGCGTTTAATCATGAAAATACTCATTGCAGACAAGCTGTCGGACGCCTGCAACAAGGCGCTGGAGGAAAAGGGGCATGAAGTCGTAGTGCGCGCCGGGCTGAAGGGAGATGACCTGCGCGCGGCGGTCGGCGAAGAGCAGCCGCAGGCGCTCATCGTGCGCTCAACGAAAGTGCCTGTGGAAGTTATCGAAGCAGGGCGGGCGCTTGAACTCATCGTGCGGGCCGGCGCAGGCTACGACAACATCGACGTGGAGGCGGCCTCCGCCCACGGCGTCTTTGTAGCAAACTGTCCCGGCAAGAACGCCGCCGCAGTGGCGGAGCTCACCATCGGACTCATGCTGGCGCTCGACCGGGCGTTGCCGGACAACGTTTCCGACGCGCGCGGCGGCCAGTGGAAGAAGGCGTACTATTCGAAAGCGCAGGGAGTGAAAGGACGCACGCTCGGGCTTATCGGCCTGGGTAATATTGGCCGGGAAGTGGCGCGGCGCGCGCAGGCTTTCGGCATGAAGGTCGTGGCGTGGAGCCGCTCGCTCACGGACGAGACGGCGGCGGAGCTTGGCGTCCGGCGCGCCGATGGACCGCTGGAAGTGGCTCGCTTGTCGGATATCGTGTCCATCCATGTCGCAGGCGGCGCGGAGACGAAGAACATGGCCGACAGGGCTTTCTTCGAGGCTATGAAGCCGGGAAGTTTCTTCATCAACACGAGCCGTTCGTCCGTCGTTGACGAGGAAGCGCTTCGCTGGGCGCTCGACGAGAAAGGCGTCCGGGCGGCGGTGGACGTGATGGTGGGTGAGCCGTCGGGTAAGGAGGGGCCTTTCGAGCATCCGCTGAAGAACCATCCGAGTGTCTACATGACGCACCACATCGGTGCATCCACCGAACAGGCGCAGGATGCGATTGCGACCGAGGCCGTCCGCATCCTTCTGACTTACGCCGAAACGGGGCAGGTTCTCAACTGCGTCAATCTTGAGGAACGCTCTCCGGCGACCCACCTGCTTACGGTGCGCCATCTCGACAAAGTTGGCGTGCTTGCCCGTGTGCTCGACGACGTGCGGGGTGCCGGATGGAATGTACAGGAGATGGAGAACCTCATCTTCAAAGGAGCGCACGCCGCGTGCGCGCGCATTCGGTTCCACGGCGACGCGCAGGAGGACGTGATCAACCGCATAACGGCACAAGAGGACGTAATTGCGGCGTCCGTCATTGCTCTTTGATCTTTGCACCCAAAACAACGCACATCATGATGCAGCCTGTCAATTACAAGATGCCGGAGCGCACCGACCCGACGCAGCGGCAGTTCAATTTTTCTGCCGGGCCGGCGGTCTTGCCGGAGTCGGTGCTTCAGGAAGTCAAAGGCGAACTTCCGGTTTATGGAAAGGCGGGGGCCTCGGTGATCGAGATCAGTCACCGCTCGCCGGAGTACGCGGCCATTCAGGAGTCGGCTACCGGGCTTTTCCGGTCGCTGCTCGGGCTTAGCGACGACTGGCACGTGCTCTACCTGCAGGGCGGCGCGTCCATGCAGTTCTACCAGGTTCCGCTCAATTTCCTGCCGAAAAACGGCGCGGCCGACTACCTTATTACCGGCGCTTGGGCGAAGAAAGCCTTAAAGGAAGCCAAGTACCTCGGCGACGGCAGGAAGGCAGGCACGAGCGAGGACCGCAATTTCTCCTACATTCCAAAGGCGAATACCTGGGATCTCAACGACAAGGCCGCGTATCTGCATTTCACGTCCAACAACACGATCTTCGGAACGCAGTTCAAGGAGGAGCCGAAGGCCGGCGTGCCGCTCGTTTGCGACGCCTCCAGCGACTTCCTCAGCCGCCGCATAGACGCGGATCGCTACGGCTTGATCTACGCGGGCGCGCAGAAGAATCTTGGTCCCGCGGGTGTTACGGTCGTCCTGATCAAAGACTCCTTCTTGCAAAAGCGCAATGCGAGTCTGCCAACCATGTTGGACTACGGCACGCACACGGCCGACCTGTTCAATACGCCGCCGGTATTCGCCGTTTACATGGTTGAAAAAGTCCTCCGGTGGCTGGAGGGCCTTGGCGGGCTTGAAGCGATCGAGAAGCAGAACGAAGAGAAGGCGGGCCGCCTTTACGAGCGCATCGACCGGACGGAGTTCTATCGCGGTACGGCGGACGAGGACTCCCGCTCACTCATGAATGTCTGTTTCCGCTTGAAGAACGAGGATCTTGAGAAGCCGTTTATCGCGGAAGCAAAGGCGGCGGGACTGCTGGCGCTCAAGGGACACCGCTCCGTCGGCGGCATCCGTGCTTCGATCTACAACGCTTGTCCGCCCGAAGCCGTCAACGCGCTGGTTGGTTTCATGGATGATTTTGAGCAGAAGAACGGATAGGAAGGTGGCTTCCTTGTGCGAGCGACTGCGAGAAGTTGGCGCAGGAGTGGGGCCGGTGCGACGCCTGCCCACGTTTGTACCGGTCCTGTCTATTTCACCGCGTGCTTAGCGAAAATCTGCCGGCCTCTGTAGCGCATCCGGTTGTACGTGCAACAAAGTCGTTGCGGATCGATCTCGTTCTGCTTATATAGAGAGTCTGCCGGAGGCGTGCGCCGGCCGCTGCTCGGTGCGCTGAAGGGGTAGCCCTTTTGCAAGCTGTATACAAATCAATAGTTTTCCGTTTACAGGTTCATTATGGCCGTAACCGTAGGGATTGCCGCCGAGCGCGAAGCCGGTGAAAACAGGGTGGCGCTCGTTCCCGAGCTTGTCGGACGCCTTGTCAAGAAAGACATCGAGGTGCTTGTGGAGCGCGGTGCCGGCGAGCACTCGTACATACCTGACGAACTGTTCACCGCGCAGGGCGCGCGCATAGTGGACCGCGCAGTCGCCTTTGGGGCGGACGTGGTGCTGAAGGTTCAGCCTCCGTCGGAAGAAGAGATCGACCTTATGCGCTCCGGTGCGACGCTGATCGGCTTCCTTGCGCCGCTCGATCACCCGGAAGTGGCCGCGCGGCTTGCGGAGCGAGGCGTGACGGCGCTCAGCATGGAGCTTGTCCCGCGTATCTCACGCGCGCAAAAAATGGACGCCCTCTCCGCCATGAGCTCAGTGGCGGGGTACCGGGCGGTTCTGCTTGCCGCTGCTGCGCTTCCGAAGTTCTTCCCGCTCCTCACGACAGCCGCGGGCACGGTCAAGCCGGCCAACGCGCTGATCCTCGGGGCGGGTGTCGCCGGTCTGCAGGCCATTGCGACCGCCAAGCGGCTGGGTGCGCGCGTTGCTGCGTACGACGTAAGGGCGGCGGTGAAAGAAGAGATTCAGAGCCTCGGCGGCACGTTTGTCGAACTCGACCTCGGCACCAACGACATGCAGGACTCCGGCGGCTATGCGAAGGCCTTGCAGGAAGAAAAGCAGCGCCGACAAACGGAGTTGCTCGTCCCGCACATCGGAAAAGCGGACGTCGTCATCACCACGGCGCTTATTCCCGGCAGGCCCGCCCCGCTGCTCGTCACGGAAGAGGCGGTTGCGGCAATGCAGGAAGGCTCGGTCATTGTCGACCTGGCCGCCACCAATGGCGGAAACTGCGCGCTGACGAAGCCCGGAGAGACCATTGTCGAGAACCGGGTCACCATCATGGGTCCGCTCAACCTCGCTTCCGAAATGCCCGTTCACGCCAGCCAGATGTACGCCCGAACGATTACCGCCGTGCTGCTGGAGTTCGTGGGGCCGGATGGCCTCAAGGCGAACTTTGAGGACGAAATCTTCAAGGGAGCCTGCGTGACGTACAATGGTGAAGTCGTCAATGAGCGCGTCCGCAATATCCTTGTCGCCTGATAACGGTTTAACTTTCATGATTCAGAATATCATCGTCTTTGTGCTCGCTTCCTTTGTCGGGATCGAGGTGATCAGCAAAGTGCCGCAGACGCTGCACACGCCGCTCATGTCCGGCACCAATGCCATCAGCGGGATCACGATTGTCGGAGCGCTTGTGGTGGTCGGCATGGTGGACGACAACATCGCCACGTGGGTTGGACTCGTCGCGCTCATCGCAGCCACGATCAACGTAGTCGGCGGTTTTCTTGTGACCGACCGTATGCTCCAGATGTTCAAGAAGAAGGACCGGAGCCTGCCTGCCGCCTCGCGAGAAACGGTCAAAACCGACGCTCCGAGCAAGCAATCCGTCTCCGCCTGATTGCGTCCGCGCAACCGGGTCTCACCTGCACAGCCTTCGTTTTAAGTCCGCGTAAAGATGGCGAATCCAATCATCGTACTGGCCTACCTTCTGGCCGCCGCGCTATTCATCATGGGGATGAAGCGGCTCACCTCTCCCGCAACAGCTCGTGCGGGCAATCAGCTCTCGGCGGTCGGCATGTTGATTGCCGTCGTGGCTGCCTTATTCGAGCACAAAATCATAGATCCGTTCATCCTGATCGGCGGCCTGATCGTCGGCTCGGCCATCGGCGCGGTGCTCGCCCGACGCGTAGCCATGACGTCGATGCCGGAACTGGTGGCGGCGTTTAACGGCTTCGGCGGACTCGCATCGGCGCTCGTGGCCGGTGCCGAGATCGCGCGCGTCATCGCTGAAAACGGTCCGGCAAGAACCGGTGTCGTAACGCAGGCGCTCCTGCCGCAGGCAACGGTCGTCCCCGTGTTCGGGTACGCGGCTGCGATCACGATTGCCCTCAGCATTCTGATCGGCATGGTGACGTTCTCCGGCAGCTTCGTCGCCTTCGGCAAATTAGGCGAGTACATCTCCGGCAACCCGATCTCGTTTCCCGGTATGCGGGTGCTGACGGCGCTGCTGGCGCTGCTCGGCCTCGGCGCGCTTGGATACATGGCCTATGGTGCGCCGGTGTTTCCGGTACAGACCGACGTCGTAGTTTACGGCGCGATCGTGCTCGGGGTAGTAGCCTTTATCCTCGGCATCCTGCTCGTTATTCCTATTGGAGGGGCGGATATGCCGGTGGTGGTTGCGCTCCTGAACTCGTATTCAGGCCTCGCGGCCGCGGCGACGGGGTTTGTGCTCGACAATACCGCGCTGATCGTGAGTGGCGCGCTCGTCGGAGCCTCGGGTGTCATCCTGACCAAGATCATGTGCGACGCCATGAACCGCTCGCTCATAAACGTGCTGCTCGGCGGTTTCGGCGGCGACGCGACTGGAGAAGGCTCCGTCCATAGCGCGACGATGGAGGGCAAATCGATCAACGAGACGACCGTAGATGATACCGCGATCCTGCTCAGCTATGCCGATCGCGTGGTGATCGTGCCGGGATACGGCATGGCCGTAGCGCAGGCGCAGCACGTCGTGCGGGAGCTTGCCGAGTTGCTGCAGGAAAAGGGCGTGGACGTGAAGTTCGCGATCCATCCGGTGGCCGGGCGTATGCCGGGGCACATGAACGTGCTCCTCGCCGAGGCCAACGTCTCCTACGACGACCTGTACGAGATGGACGACATTAACGGCGAGTTTCCGAACGTCGACGTGTCGCTGATCATTGGCGCAAATGACGTGGTGAATCCGGCAGCACGCACGGACACGGCCAGTCCTATTTACGGGATGCCGATCCTCAACGTGGATCAATCGCGCCGCGTGATCGTGCTCAAGAGAAGCATGAGGCCGGGTTATTCCGGTGTGGAGAACGAACTGTTCTTCAACAACAACACCAGCATGCTCTTCGGCGACGCAAAGGATACGATAGCGAAGCTCGTGAGCGAGGTCAAGACGGTGGCGTAGCGTGGAAGCCGGCTTTAATAACGAACTTCCGTTGTCTCGCGAAAAGCATTCGGCCCTTCGCGAAGATGTGAGGCGGGAACTCGAAAAGCACTGCGGCGAGCGGCTTCTTCACCTGGTACTCTTTGGCTCCTACGCCCGTGGCGAGGCGAGTGGAAAGTCGGATGTCGACATTCTTGTCGTTCTGTGAGAGGCCCGGTCGATGCCGTTAACGCAACGAGAAGCCGCGGAAGCGTCGGTCTAAAACCGTGGGATCGGCACGACGTATACATTTCGTTAATCCCGTTTTCAGAAGAGTCAAATGCGGACGCTGATCATCCGTTGATGCATAAAGTGCTCGTTGAGGGGCAGGCGTTGTGATGCGGTACGTTCAGCGGTATTTAGAGAAGGCGTGTGAGTGTCTCGCTATTGCTAAGAGGCTGTTGAAATAACAAAACGCGCTGTATATAGCTGACGGTACGGGCCAAAGCGCCCACGCAACTTCCTCCTCGAGGGGGATTCAAGGGAGTGTTAGTCGGCATTTAGGTCGCGTGTATCGTCCGAGATATCTGCTAAACACGCAGTCAATAGTAACTCAACAGGCTCTCAGGAAGACGTACCTGTTAAACGGCGCAATCTCTTTAGAAACCATGAAGGTGTATAGAGATGCGCAGGAGATGCGAACGCGCGCCGATTATGACATGATGTCGTCTTTATCGGCCGAGGAGGCAGGCGATATGTTGGAGGCCGTTGGAGCGTTCGTCACGGAGGACGAGAATCTATTAACGAAAGAGGGGCCGGAGGGATGATTGTCGTAGTCGGAGCCGGGACGATGGGAAATGGCATCGCCCATGTATTTGCGCTGGGCGGACATGACGTGACGCTGGTCGACCTCGACGGTGCCGCGCTGAAGCAGGGCATTGCGGCGATAGAAAAGAACCTTGCACGGCAGGTCAAGAAGGATCAGGTCTCGCAGGAAGACGCGGACGCTGCGCGCGCTCGAATAACTGGTAGTGATCACCCGGAAACGGGGGAGGCGTCGCTCATCATCGAGGCCGCTTCGGAGCGCAAGGAGGTGAAGGCGTCTATTTTTCGCGACCTCAGCGAAAGGGCGCGGGAAGATGCCATCCTTGCCTCAAACACCTCGTCGATTTCCATCACCTGGCTCGCGGCGCAGACGGCTCGACCGGAGCGGGTAATCGGCATGCACTTTTTTAATCCCGTGCCGGTCATGAAGCTGGTGGAGATCGTGCGCGGGCTGCACACATCGGACGAAACTTACGAGCGTGTGCGGGCGCTGGCGGAAGGGCTTGGCAAGACGCCCGTCGAGGTGCAGGATGCGCCGGGGTTCGTATCGAACCGGGTGCTCATGCCGATGATCAACGAAGCCATCTTCTGCGTCATGGAAGGCGTGGCCTCGCCGGAGGACGTTGACACCGTCATGAAGCTCGGCATGGCGCATCCCATGGGGCCGCTCGCCCTCGCTGATCTTATCGGCCTCGACATCTGCCTCGACATCATGGAGGTTCTGCACCGTGAACTCGGAGAGGACAAGTATCGACCCTGTCCGCTGCTTCGGAAGATGGTAACAGGAGGAAGGCTCGGCAGAAAAACAGGGCACGGCTTCTATTCCTACGGGGGATAGCTCTGCGAACCTCACGATCTCACGTGAGCGTGGCGCGTTCAATCAGGAGAGGCCGAAACGCCGGGCGGTCTTCTGCCCCCGAGCCGTGCACTCGAGCCGGTTGGCAGGAAGTCCGCGTTCTCTGGTTCAACGTCCTCTCAGGTACCATGAACGACAAGGCAAAAGAAACGGAACGGCGCGTCGACCGGTCGCACGTCGCGGTTTACAACCTCGGAGAGGACCCCCCGACGGCAGGTTACTGGCAGACACGGCCGGTCGCGGAGCGCCTGGCTGCATTAGAGCGGATCAGGCAGGAATACATTCGTTTTCACCATGGATCTGAGTGTCGATTTCAAAGAGTTTATCGAATCGTTGATCGCGGCTAAGAGCCTATTAAGGTAACGTGAACCTGAATCGATTTCTTCAGAACATCAAAATAGCGCCGACGCAACTTCCCCCTTGAGGGGATTTCAGGGGTGTGTTAGATAGCTTTTAGGTCAAGCACATCGTCCCAGATACCTGCGATATACTCCACCGGTAGCTAATCAACAGCCCCTCAGCTTTCGGCAAGGGTAGATCCTTCACTACGTTCAGGATGACACGCGGGGGCGTTGCAGGAGTCTAAAAGGCGACGGAGCACGAGGACGGCAGAACATAGCGCCCGTGTCATGCTGATAAGTAGGTCTTTGATGCGCAGGTTGAAATCTACCCGACCGGCGTTGCGCTGCCGTTCAGCGGATATGACGCGCTGACTGCCGGCAACAGTGCAGTGGCATGGCCTGCAGGGTGTGGATGGAGTGTCCTACGGCCCGCTTTGATCGAACGCGCGACTCATAGGCATCGCCTAAAAAGCCGTACGAACGGCTACATTGCCGCTTCCAGGCTACTCAGCGTCCCGCTCCTTCGCGTGCCGTTCGTAGGCATCGATGATGTCCTTCACGAGGCGGTGGCGCACCACGTCCGACTTGTCGAAGTAGATGAACTCGATCCCTTCGACGCCTTCTAAAATCTCCTGCGCTTGAACGAGGCCGCTCTGGGAAATGTGCGGCAGATCGGTCTGCGTAGTGTCGCCGGTAATAATGGCGCGGCTGTTGGCTCCGAGGCGCGTCAAGAACATCTTCATCTGCTGCGTGGTCGCGTTTTGCGCCTCATCGAGAATGACGAACGCTGAATTGAGCGTCCGCCCTCGCATATAGGCAAGCGGCACGATCTCGACGATGTTCTGATCCATGTAGCCCCGCAGCTTGTCTTGCGCGATCATGTCCTCCAGCGCGTCGTAGAGCGGACGCAAGTACGGATCGATCTTCTCGCGCAGGTCGCCCGGCAAAAAGCCCAGCCGCTCACCTGCCTCGACGGCGGGACGCGAGAGAACGATGCGCTTGACTTGCCGCGACTTCAATGCAGACACGGCCAGCGCGACGGCCGTATACGTCTTTCCTGTTCCCGCCGGCCCGATCGCGAAAACGATGTCATTATTCCGGGCCTCCTGGACCAACTCGGCTTGGTGCGGCGTCTTGGCCTTGATGGACCCGCCGGCGGGGGTGAACAGAATCACGTCGCGCGTGTCGAGGCTCGATCTTCCCATTCCGTCGCCGATGGTGAAGAGGGCAAGCACCGTGTCAACGTCGTTCTCGGTCAGGTTGCTGTTGCGATTGAGGATGAGCGTCAGTTCCGCTATGACGCGCTCGACCCGTTCGATGCCGGCCGGCTCGCCCCGCAGCATCACCTGGTTGCCCCGCGCGGTGATCTGCGTATCGGGAAAGGCGGATTCGATCCGGCGAAGAAAGATGTCGTTGAAACCGAACAGTAGGAGCGGCTCAACCCCGTCGATGGCAATGCGTTTTTCTGCCAAAAGAAGTAGCTTTGTTTAGAATGTACGGATTCGGTACGCGGCCGGCAGATCCAGAGCGTTCTGAACGGGTATAGAATCGGCGTCCATCTTGCAAACGGTGCATCGCGCAGGCGGTGCCGCGAGGAGGCGTGATCGGTCAAACATAACAGATCATTCGCATGGCTCAGAAGCTCGTTGTGGAATTTACCAAGATGAACGGTGCGGGCAACGACTTCATCGTCATTGACAACCGCTTTTTCAACTTCTCGGGCGAGGAGCTTTCGGCGATAGCGGCCCGCCTCTGTCCGCGCCGCGTCGGTATCGGTGCCGATGGCGTGCTTGGCTTTTCCCGGCCGGAAGACGAGCAGCACCATTACCGGATGCAGTACTACAACGCCGACGGATCGCTCGGTACGATGTGCGGCAATGGCGCGCGATGCCTCGCCCGGTACGCGCGCATGGCCGGAATAAAGAACGAGTCTCTTCTTTTTGAATCAGATGCGGGCGTCTACCGCGCGGTCTCTCCAGACGATCTGTCTGCTCCCGTTCGGCTCTACGTGCAGCCGCCGCGCCACTTCCAGGTAAACGTCCCGGTCGTAAGCAGCCTTGCCCGCCATGTTGGCCCCGTTCATTATATCTGGACGGGCGTGGAGCACGCGGTGTGTTTCGTCGAAGATGTCGAGACGACGCCTGTCGACGCTTGCGGCAAGGCGATCCGCCACGACGAGTCGCTGCAGCCGGCCGGTGCAAACGTGAACTTCGTGCAGGTGGTGCAGAACGGCAGCCCGGACCATGCCCGCGTGCGGGTCCGAACGTTCGAGAAGGGCGTCGAGGGGGAAACGCTGGCGTGCGGTACGGGAGCCATGGCGTCGGCTGTTACGGCACGGCTCATGGGCCTCGTTTCAGCAGAGCGCATCGACGTAGAAATGCCCGGAGGCACCCTCTCGGTCGGGTTTCACATCGATGGGGAGGACGTGCGCGACCTTTACCTCGAAGGACCTGCCGTTGCGGTTTTCAGAGGCACGTTCGAAGCTTGACCGCGCGAAGTAGCTCTACTTCGCGAAGAGCGCGGCGTACTGCCCATAGCCTTCCTTCTCCAGCTTGTCGGCCGGGATGAAGCGCAGCGACGCGGAGTTCATGCAGTAGCGAAGGCCGGTCGGCTTGGGGCCATCGTTGAAAACGTGCCCGAGGTGAGAATCCGCGTTCTTGCTGCGCACCTCCACACCGCGCCAGCTCCCGATATCCTTGCCCATCTGAACGACGTTCTTACGGTCCAGCGGGCGCGTGAATGACGGCCAGCCGGTGCCGGAGTTGAACTGATCGCGCGAGGAAAAGAGCGGCTCTCCGGAGACCACGTCCACGTAAATGCCGTCTTCCTTGTTGTTCCAGTAGGCGTTGTTGAACGGCGTTTCCGTGCCGTTCTCCTGCGTCACATAGTACTGCGTTCGCGTGAGTTGCTCCTTGAGGGTAAGCTTGGGCGGGCAGGCCTCGCCGGCCACCACGGTGCCGAACGTGCTCTCTTTCGCCGGGCGAGCCTCGCTTGTGGTCTTCTTCTGCTGATCTTTCTCGCCCCACATTTTCTTCAGGAATCCCTCCCGTCCCGAACCTTTGCTGTAGCGCTTGTAGTGTTCGGTCGCCTTCTTGTAGTAGTCCTGGTGATACTCCTCCGCCGGGTAGAACGTGGTAAACGGACGAATCGGCGTAACGACCGGCTTCTTGAACGGGCCGTTCTTGTCCAGTGCCGCTTTCGACCGCTCGGCAATGCGGCGCTCGTCGTCGTTGCGGTAGAACACAGCCGTCACGTACTGCGCACCCTGATCGGCAAACTGCCCGGTGGAAGCCGTCGGGTCGATGCTGCGCCAGAAGGTGTCCAGAAGCTGATCATAGGACACCTGAGCAGAGTCGTAGTAAACCTGCACCGCCTCTATATAGTCCGTCCGACCGGAGGAAACCGTGGCGTAGGTCGGGTTCGGCGTCGTTCCACCGGCGTACCCGGATATCACGTCTTTGACGCCCGATAGCGCCTCGAACGGCGGTTCCATGCACCAGAAGCAGCCGCCGCCAAACGTGGCGCGTTGAAGCCCGATGGCCTGCGGCAACTGTGCGAACTGCGCCTCTGTTGCAAAAACTTGCTTTAGCTCCGGACGAAACGCCGCTGCCGCGAGCAGGACGGCCGAAACGCCGGCGAAGAGCAGTACAAGGAGAGGACGACTGTATCGCATAGGGGACAGTTTCTGGTGGATTCATGCGCGCTCCGCACCCAAAGGCGTAATACACAAGCACTTGCGCGCGTACTCAGCATATTGCACATAGCGTGCCGGACCGCGCATAAGCCTTGTAGTTTCCGGCTCAAGGCTGCCTATTGCGCGTTGAAGCGGAAGTTGTCCTCGCCGGATTGCAGGATGTATCGAGGCGCGGAGGGATCAGGCTCGAGTTTACTTGCCAGGTGGCGGAGGGCCGCCGGCACGTCGGGCGGGGGGAGCGGAGGCGCTTCAGATCGCGCCAGTTCCGCGGAAATGTCTTCGGCGGAGAGCGTGCGACCACGGGTAAGCAGGAGCACTTGCAAGAGCGCAAAGTCCGTTTCGGAGAAGTCTACCCTTTCGCCGTCGCGCTTGACTTCGTACGTGCTGAAGTTAACCTTGAGGCTCCCCATCTGGTACACGTCCATGGGTGCCTCGGACGACGGCATGGTGCGAGAGAGCACAGCGCGCACGCGGGCGGACAGCTCTTCGGCATCAAACGGCTTGGTTACGTACTCGACGGCTCCGAAGGAAAGCCCCTTCTCGATCATGTCCACTTCCGAGCGCGCGCTCAGCACAATGATGGGCGTGTGCACATTCCGCTTCTGCGCTTCGCGGAGCACGTCGAAGCCGGAGCGCTTGGGCAGCATGATGTCGAGGAGAACCACGTCGAAAAGCGGTGTGCCTTGTAGCCGGTCAATGGCTTCTACGCCGTCGGCGGAGAGCGTAACGCTCAGTCCCTGGAGTTCGAAGTAGTCTTTGAGTGCCGATCTGATGTCGGCATCGTCGTCAACGATCAACATCCGAATGCTGCGCTTGGCAGAGGGCGAATCAGCTTGACTCATTGTCGGCGTTGTGGTATCGTTTATAAATAGAAGGGATGCAGGGCTTAAGGCCGCGTAGCGATCGCGAGAGTCCGCGCGGCTTTGCCGGGCCGCTTCCGCTGCCTTGACTCAGCCTGCAACCTTATCAATAAAAGGTAAGTGCCGGTTGCAAACTCCCGCAGTTCGGCATGGCTGGCCATTTATTTGTAACAAGGCCGCAGTTGGAAGGGCTTTCGATCTTTCGCGCGTATAATCAAGCACTTAATCACCTAACCCGATGGTTCAATGCGAATAGAAGATGGCCATCTGGTACTTAGTACCGGCAGGCGGGTGTACCTGCACAGGGGCACTGTCGGCCTCTCCGCCAAGAACACCGACGAACGCTGGCTCTTCGATGGGTCAAGCTTCGAACTGGACTTTGGCGGGACGAACGCGATGGATAGCGAGCAGCTCGATCCGGAGGAGGCGATTGAACTGGCAGACCACATGATCGCAATGTGGCACCGGTTCCGCACGTACTCTGATCAGCGTGCCCGCACGGAGCCGATCCGAATGCCGCGGCGCATAGCGGTTCGGGCCGTAAAACTATAAACAGGCAGGTGTCAGCACATCAGCCGCTTAACAGGGGGAGCTAACCGGCTCCCCCTGTTTTGTTCAACCGAGCGTCCACGGCACCTTCCAGTCAGAATTGATCCCCGTCCCGTCCGGGACGAGTTTCGAAATCGCTCCGCGGAAGCCGGTCGCTGACAGCCGTTCTTGGTCAACCGCATCCTCGGACGGGGCGTTCGGAGCATGGATGAACTTGCCAACCACTTTCCCTTGCCGGCAGCAGCCGCGATAGCCGGATGGGCGCTCGAAGGTTTGCCGATAGTCCGGTGTTGCGTCCTACATGGCGTATCAGCCGGGGAAGCGATGGCCGAGCCGCTCCAGAGTCAATGCGCGCGCGGCGTGGCTCGTGAAAAGCCGTCGAGCACTCCGGCCCTTGGAACGGTATTCCGCCGGCTGTGGTTGCCATGGCAGACGCGCGACTGCACCGGGCACGCGCCGCACCCGTAGACCAGGAAGAGCATGAATCGAATGCAGATGCCCCACGGCGACAATGAGGAATGGTGGACTCGGTTTCAGGCGCTGCTGGACGAGCAGAACGACTGGCCGGTACAGTACACCTTCAAGTTCATCGTTCCCCGAGACGGATCCGACGATCTGCAGCAAGTTTTCGGCGATGAACCCGTCGTCGTGCGCGCCTCCAGTAAGGGCAACTACGTGAGCGTCACCGCGACGATGGGTATGGCTTCGAGCGACGAAGTGATCCGTGTCTACCGCGCGGCCGCCGAGGTCGACGGCGTCATTTCGCTTTAGCTTCCTCCTTGATCGTTACCTTATTCATCACGTCGCCCTGCTGGATCTTGTCGACCACGTCTTGGCCGCTCGTCACTTTGCCGAAGACGGTATGGCGTCCGTCGAGGTGAGGCTGCGGGTCGTGGGTGATGAAAAACTGGCTGCCGTTCGTTCCGGGGCCTGCGTTCGCCATTGAGATGACGCCACGCTCATGCGTCAGCGGGTTGTTCTTGAACTCATCCGCGAAGCGGTAGCCGGGTCCTCCACGGCCGGTGCCGTCAGGATCGCCGCCTTGGATCATGAAGCGCGGAATCACGCGGTGGAATGTCGTTCCGTCGTAGAATCCCTGCTTCGCAAGAAAGACGAAGTTATTGACCGTTTTAGGCGCGTACTGCGCCGATAGGGCCACTTCGATGTCCCCGCGATCGGTGCTGATGATGGCGGTGTACGATTGGTCCTGGTCGATCTCCATTTCTGGAGGTTTGCTCCACTGCTGAGGCATTGGCAAAGGCTGTTGGTTGTTGTTTTCAGAGAGACGGCAGGAAGCAGTCTACGCCACTGTCCCGATACAGGACCTCAACGTTTATGCAAAGTCGCGCGGCTATAAGCCTTCCGTAGCGAGTTGCCGGACGAGGTCTTCGTAGAATCCGGCCGCATCGAAGTCGCTCCCCGGGAACAGGTTGATCCCGACTTCGCGCGGATGGTCAGCGGGGATGGTGCCGAGAAAGGTGCCCCAGCGGGCACTTTCTACGGATACAAACCCGTCGTTCACGCCCTCTGATTTATAGAGCAACCCGTTCTGCAGCCGGAGCCAGGGGTGAACCGGAGCCGAAGCGCCGCGCCCGGCTGCACCTGCAAACGAGCGGTACTGCACGTCGGGATGATCGGGAACGGCCGGATTGAACGTTTCCTTCACGAAAGACGGCGTCATTTCGCTGACGCACCGCTCGAAATCTGCATCGCAGCCGTTGAGCGTGTTAGACCCTACCCAGTTGCAGAGTGAAGCGATCCAGTCGCGCAATCTATCCGGCTGCTGGAGCGTGCGCCTTGCGATGTCCGTTCCGCGGTGCGGCGTGGAAATGGTCGTAAGTGAGGCGACAACGGCGTGCATCCCGAGGTGCGCAATCAGGTAGCGACCGTCGAGGCCTCCCATAGAGTGCGCTATCAGGTTCACTTTTTCAGCGCCGGTAAACGCGAGTACCTGTTCGATGCGCTCCTTCCACATAGCGGCACGAACGGGCACGGTCGCGTACGGCGCGACATTCGGCGCGAAGGCCGCGACGCCGTGCGTGCGCAGGTGCATGGCTTCTTCAAGCAAATGGCCTCCCCGCCGCAGCGAGGCCAGCACGCCAAAGCCGTGCATCATGACGAACGGATACCGCGTCCGGATGAACGCAGGCTCGGGGAAAGCGTCGAGCGCCGTAATGCGCTGCACAGCCGCATCCGCAATTGCGGGCATGCGTGCTACCTTCGCCATTGGTCGGAGCCTCTTAGGTGCAGAAAAGGAATAGAGTTGAACATCTGTCGAAGCGTCTTGCTCCGTCCGTCAAAGAAAGAGGCCGGCTCCGGAGCCGAGGACGAAGTACTCGAGCGCGAAGATCACGGCGGCGGCGGTGACGGGCACGCGAATGTTGTCATTCAGCGGCTTCGGTGCCGCTTCCGCAAGGGCGGCGACGATCACGCTGACCGCCCCGATCCAGAACGGGATGGAAGGGAAGAGCGCGAAGATCACAACGCCGACTACCACAAACGCGAGGCTTCCTTCCACCGTGCGCCGCGAATTGCCCCAGTGCGTACGACCGTAGCGGCGACCCACCAGGGCGGCCGCGGCGTCGCAAATCATGAACATGACAAAAGACGGTACCGCTATTCGGATCGGAAAGATGAACGCGAGCAGAGCGGCGGACACGAGCACCCACGTGGCACCGTTGATCCGCACGGGGCCGCCTACCGGCGGGACTTCTTCCGGCCGCATCATGAAGCCGAATACACGGCTAATCAGATGAGAGACCGAGGACGAACGCACGCGAAGGTAGTCCATGAGCAGCGCGAAGAGCGCTGATGGGACGAGCAGCAGCACCGACACCTCTTTTCCAAGGAGCGCCATGCCGAGGGGCACGACCAGCGCAATCAGGTGAAGGGCCTTCCTGCGGACTTCGGCGCGATAGGAAATTTCCACGGGAGGGCGGAGCGGATCTTCAATAGAAATGCGGGCAGCCGCACCTACCGCGTTCCAAGCCAAAGGTTCGACGGGCCGCTCAAACTCCTGACTGAATCGGCATACAACCTCTTTGCGGATCAACGGTTACGGAGTCAGGTTCAAAGCACCTCAATCGCGCTTGGGCCTCCGCTGCGGCGTCTGCCCGCCGAATCTCTGAACCACCGAGGGCCGCTGTCGCACCCACCGCATGGATGTACTGGTTACAGTTGGTGCCATCGCCTTTGGTACCGCGATCTGGCTGTGGATCTTGCGGCGCTACGACCGAATAGAGCCGGAGGGCATTAAGCAGCTCGTGCTCGTGGGCGTGATTGGTGGCCTTGCGAGCGTGGTACTCGCGGCGGTGGTAAACGAGGGAATTAGCCGGCTGCTGGGCATTCGCTCCGAAGTATTCTCCGACACCGGAACGATTCCGCTCTGGAGCCTCGCCACGTTTACGCTGGTCGTGGGCATGGCCGAAGAGGCGCTGAAGGCCACCGCCACCGTCTACGCTACCGCCCGCTTCGGCAACCTCGATGAGCCGATAGACGCCATGATCTACGCCATGACGGTAGGGCTTGGCTTTGCGGCGCTGGAGAATGCGCTGTATGCAACTCGGTTCGGCAATGACGTGCTGCTCGTGCGATTTCTCTGGCCGGTACCGGCGCATATGTCTTACGCAGCCGTCTGGGGGTATGGTCTCGCCGTGGCCCGGTTCGTCCACCCGGAGCGCCGTGCGGCCGTTGTGATGTTTCCGGCGGTGCTTCTCGCCGGAGCCATTCATGCTGCGTCCAACTTTCTGCTGTTCATCCAGGACACGTACGCGGCGATGCTGAGCCTCGCTGCACTTGGCGTGCTGGCGTACATCGCTCACCAGCGGCTGACACGGCTCGTCGCGGAATCGCCGTTCCTGGAGCCGGGCGAGTGTCCGGAGTGCCGCAACCTGAACCCTCCGACGGCGCTCGAGTGCGTCTTCTGCGGCGCGCCCCTGCAAGACACGGAGATCTTTGTAACCTGCCCCTGCGGGCAGGCCCGGATCAACGTCAATGACGACCACTGCCCGGCGTGCGGTCTCGTCTTCGGGAACGAAGGCGTGCACGGCAAGAAGAGCTAAGGCTTCCTGCCGGACCAATCTCCTGTTCAGACTGAAGCAGCGCTTCTACGCCTCCTCTTCGCCCGCGTCGCGCCCGCCCTCGGGACGCAAGAGCGGAAAGAGAATGACGTCGCGGATGGATTCCTGGCCGGTCATCAGCATGGCCAGCCGATCAAGCCCGATGCCAAGGCCTGCTGCGGGCGGCATGCCATACTCGAGCGCCCGAAGATAGTCCTCGTCGACCTGCATCGCTTCGTCGTCCCCGGCGGCGCGCAGCCGCGCCTGAGACTCGAATCGCTCGCGCTGATCCTGCGGGTCGTTCAGTTCGCTAAAGGCGTTGCAGATTTCTTTGCCGTTGCAAATCATCTCAAACCGCTCGACCAGACCCTCCTCCGTCCGGTGCCGTTTGGCAAGCGGACTCAGCTCGACCGGGTAGTCGGTGATGAACGTCGGCTGGATGAGCTTCGGCTCGACGAATTCGCCGAAGATCTCGTCGATCAACTTGCCCGCGCCCATCGACGGGTCCGTGTCCATGCCGAGCGATCTTGCGGCGGCGTCGACGGTGTCCCGGTCCTTGCCCCTGAGTTGGTGGCCGGTGAACTGCTCGATGGCATCGAAAATGGGAAGGCGCGGCCAGGGACGCTCGAAGGAAATGCTTGCGTCGCCAATGGTGACGCGGGCGCTTCCATGCAGGTCCGTTGCGATGGTCTCGATCATGCGCTCAACGAAGTCCATCATCCACCCGTAGTCCTTGTAGGCGACGTAGAGTTCCATCATCGTGAACTCCGGATTGTGGAAGCGGCTCAGCCCTTCATTCCGGAAGTTGCGCGCGATCTCGAACACGGCATCATACCCGCCCACGAGCAGGCGCTTGAGGTACAATTCCGGCGCAATGCGCATGAACAAGCCCATGTCAAGCGCATTGTGATGCGTCGTGAACGGGCGCGCCGCCGCGCCGCCATAGAGGGGCTGCAGGACGGGCGTCTCCACTTCCATGCACCCGTGTTCTTCCAGAAAGCGGCGCATGGAGGAGATCATGCGCGCGCGCAGCCGGAAAACGTCGCGCACCTCGGGATTGACCGTCAGATCCACATAGCGCTGGCGGTACCTGAATTCCTTGTCTGAAACTTCGTTGTAGACTTTGCCCTCGACTTCCTTGACGACGGGGAGCGGCCGTAGCGACTTTGACAAGAGTTCGAGGCGCTCCGCGTGTACGCTCAGCTCTCCCATCTTCGTGCGGAACACGAAACCCTCCACGCCTACGATGTCGCCGATGTCGAGCAGCTTCTTAAAAACCTCGTTGTAGAATCCCTCCGGCAAATCATCCCGGCGGACGTATACCTGGATCGTCCCGGTGGCGTCTTGAAGATCGAAAAAGGCAGCTTTCCCCATGATGCGCCTGGACATCAGGCGGCCCGCGAGGGAAACGCGGAACGGCTCCGCAGCCACGCCCTCGTCACCGGGCTGGTGCCGCGCGTCGTCGAAGGTGGCGAGGATGGTGTCGGCGTGGCTCGTGACCTGCCAGCTATAAGGATACGGATTCGTGCCTCGGGCGTCGAGCGCCGCGCGCTCTTCGCGCCGGCGGATTTCTTGTTCAGTCAAGGCGGGCATATAGAGTTCGAGGGAATGGATTAGGCAAGGGGAGCGGCGGAGGCGGTTGAACCGGGATCGAGACCGATCTTGAAGAAGAAGACCAAGCTAACGCACTCTGCCTTGTCACATAGCCCATCGAAGGGGATGCTCGGCCAAGCCGTTCACTATGCTCGTCCTGCACTCCCGCGATCTCGTTGTGACACAACCGGCGGGTATCACATCAACAGCAGAAAAGGCTTTCGAAGCACGCGCAACCCGTGGTTAGTGGGCAGCCGCTCACGGCGTCTCGCCGAACGCGGCTATTCCACCGGACGGATGACCATCGTGATCTTGTTCGGCGGGCGGTCGAAGAGCGGCTCTGGCGCAGGCGTTTGCGTTTTTCGGGCAGTGGGCGCGGCAGCGATACGGTCCAGCACGTCGAAGCCCTCGATGAGTTCGCCAAAGACGGTGTACTGCATGTCAAGGGTCGGCGCACCGCCTTCGGTCATGTACGCGGCGAGCTGTTCGGGCGAGTAGTGGAAGTTCGGATTGTTCGACATGCGCTGGACCTGCGCCTCCAGATCGACGAGGGTCAGGCTGTCGAATGGGGTGCCGCCGTCGACGATGTAGAACTGGCTTCCGCTCGAGGCGCGTTCCGGATTCATGAGGTCACCTTCACGGGCGGTTGCCAGCGCCCCCCGCTTATGGACGTGCTCCGCACGGAACTCGGCGGGGATGGTGTAACCGGGTCCGCCTTCGCCGTCGTTGTAAGGGTCGTTGTCGTTTGAATTCGGGTCGCCGCCCTGGATCATAAAGCCTTCAATAACGCGGTGGAACGTCGTGCTGTCATAGAGTCCTTCCTGAACGAGTCGCTTGAAGTTGTCCCGGTGAAGCGGTGTGTCGTCGAACAACCGGACGACCATCCGGCCTTCCGGCGTCAGAATCTCATAGACGTTGGTTTCCGGAAGCTGGACAGAGTCGGCGGCGACCCCGTCGGTGCGCGATCCAATCTGGCCGCAACCGGCGAGGGCGAGCAGCGCCGCGAGCGTGAGGTGAAGCGTCATCATAGGGCGAGCGCGGAAGGGTAGAAGGGAGGAGCGGCGCATCAGACCGGTGCGTCGTTGGCGTCAAAGTACGATAAGACGGCCGTCCGGAGAAGTTTCTCCTGCTCTTCCACGTCGAGGTGCGGCAGGTCAGCCTGTGGCTGCCAGATCCACGCGCCGTTCTCGTCGGCACCGACTCTTTGGTAAAGGCCTATCGACTCGAAGGCACACCACGTTCCTTCCATGATGAGCGCCTGCTTCCGCTCTTTCTTCAGCTTCGGTTCGTAGCCACGGCCCCGCGACTGGATACCGATCAGAAAGAGCACGCCTTCGAGGCCCGGCTTTTGCCCAAAGCGTTCACCAAGGCGCTCAACCAGGGCATCCCAGCGCCTCTGGAGCGCGTCATCGTCGGACGCCAGCAGGTTGGCAAGATCCATGATCTTCGATCGCCCCGCGCAGACTAATCCATCCACTGGCTGGCTTCGCTGTGCAGCATGTTGTAATGGCTGTGCAGGAGCCGCGCCACGATGCTGCTCAGGGTGCGCGACGCGCTGCCTTTCGGCTGCCCGGCAACGGCGGCTGACACCCAGGCGGTGGCTTCTTCAAGCAAGTGCATGGCGTCGCTGAGGCCATACCACCACGACTGCTCCCCATCATGTGGTGAGATCGGGCGCGCGCTCATGGCAAGCATTTTCGACCCTTGAGCCGTGAGGGTGCTCTTTACGGCTTCCACCGTTACCTCGAGCGAGGCAATCATGGCCCCGATCATCTCCTGCTGCCCGAGGGAGAGGGCGGTATCGGCCAAGCGCCTTTCGCTGCTAAGCACGCGATCGAGCATCTGAAGGGAAGAGACCGCGACGGACTGAAACACGACGCTTTGAGCCTGGCTGTGCCGGGCCAAGAGGCGTATGCGTTCGGCGTCGGAGAGCTTTAGGTCCGCCAGACTGAGGGCGAAGCCGTGCTCGGCGAGGCTTCCGCCTGCAACCATCCATGCGTCGTTCTCGACAGGAACGTCAAACAGAGGCTCGACTGCGCTCCGACGAAAAAAATCAGCGATATTCATCTAAAAACGGCTGCGTTCACGGGGGTACCGGGAGCGCCGTCCTGAAAAACGCATGCGCGTCCGTCAAGCAAGGAAGGCCCGGAAATATACAACAGAATCTTAATAGATCGACTACCCCGCACAAAACAGCAGCGTGCAACGGAGGCCCTTAGCAAAGGATCCCAAGTGCTATTCTAAGCCGGAATCGCCCTCTTTTAGGAGATTCAGCAGCATCGATGCATCACTGGAAGCGATTCGATTCCCGTTCAAGGCAAGTCTCACGGTCTCGCGTCCCATGGCCTTATAAACCGTCTCGAGGTGCGGCAGGTCATGGCGTAGCGCGGCAAGATGCCGCTCGATGGTTCCGGCGTCAGCGCGGACGATGGGGCCGGTGAGTACCTCGGCGGGGTCGCCGTCGCGGAGGTTCCGGAGCGTTGCCGTACCGAGCGAGTCGAACAAGGCTCGCTGTGCGCTTTGGTCCAGTCCGGCCACGCTGAGCGTTTCGCGCACGGCAGCGTTCAACGTGACGAGGTAATTTGACGCCATCACCGCGGCAAGATGATAAAGCGCCTTTTTCTCCGACGCGATGCGAAACGGGTGAGCGCCAAGGTCTTCCGCAATCCGTTCACCCGCAATTACCGCCTCCGCATCGCCTTCAAGGGCGATGAACGCGCCGCGCAGCGCCTCGCCGCCTGAACCGGGAGGAAGGGTCTGGGCCGGATGAAAGCTCAAAACGCGCGCGCCGGCCTCGGCGACGGGCGCGAGCGAAGAGGCCGGCAACGCGCCCGAAAGGTGCGCGACGACGGCACCGCGCCAGTTGCTGAGGGACGCCAGCTGCGCGGCCGTTTCGCCTATAGCCGCATCGGGAACGCAGATGAAGACAAAGGTAACCGGCGTCGGAACGTCCTCGAGCCGGTCGGAAACAATGGGCGACGCCACAACGCCGCCAAGCCGCTCCGCAGATTCGCGGTGGCGGCTAATGACGGCAGCGATGGGGTACCCGGCCGAGTGTAGGCCCCGCGCGAGGGCTGTTCCGGCAGCGCCCGCACCGATGATGGCAACCACCGGAGGCCGGTCGCCCTCGCGAGGAGGCCGGTCGCCGTCGGCGGGAAGCCTTACCGCCACAGTACGGCCGCGACGGACCCGGGAGCGCCGTCTTCCGGCATGTCCACCTGTAGCACCCGGGATCCCGCTGCCCGGCGGTGCGTGGCCGCTATGAGCGCCACCAGCAGGGCACCTTTTCCTTCCATGTGCACCTCTTCGCTGTTGAGGAGTGCCATGAGCGGCGAGAGATCCCGCGCCTCAAAAAGCTCGGACAGACGCTCCAATCCTTCCGGCGTACTCTTCAAGACGTCGGCGGTGGCCACAACGAGCGCCCGCCGATTGTAGATTACCTCACCGATCGCATGGCCGAGTTCGCGGCAGAAGTCCGGAGACTCGTCGCCCATCACGATCGGTACAAGATCGAACTGGGACAGCACCATCTGTAGAAACGGCAATTGGACGTCGATGCCCTCATTCTGGAAGTGCCCGGTATCGTCCATGAAGATGTCGTCGTCCTCATCGCAAAGCTCATTGCGCATTCGGTCGTTGACGCTGATATCTCCAAGGGGTGTCGAGTAGGAGTCGAGACGGGTGATGTTCATGCGCTTGAAAGCGCCGGTGTGGCTCGGCGACACAACCACAACCGTATCATACTCGCGGCCCTCGAGCGACTTGTAGATACGCGCCGCGATGGGGGCGCTCTCGATCCGGTTCGTGTCCGGCACGACGAGCGCGAGGACTTCGCCCGGAACGTCGAATGGTTCAGCCGTTTTGAGAAGCTCCTCGATCCGTGCGCGAAGGGGACTACGCTGGGTCGGGTACACAGCGCGATCGGCGATAGACATGATTCTAAGTTAGTAGAAGGGTTGTTATGGCGTCGGCAGCAGGCGCAGCGCAAGCCTGGATGGTCTTGCTGTTACGTTAGCGCACGTAACCTGTTCATGCTCCGGTAAGCTTTCGTAAAAAAGCGACGAGTTTCGTTTCCTGTTGCATCGTGCGGATGAACGCGAGCAGATTATCCTGGTACTCGGGCCGCCATTCGAGCGTAGCGAGTACCGGCGTCGGCTCGGCAAGCTCGCCGAGCGCGTCCGGATTGATCGATTCGGCAAAGCCGTCGCCGAACTGCCCGAATCCGTTCAAGATGAACCCGGACGGGTAAACGCCCATGGCGTGCAGCATCCGAAGCGTAAGCAGGCAGTGGTTGAGGGTGCCGCGGCCGGTCCGGCCGACGATGAGCGAGGGCACGTCAAACTCCCGCATCATGTCGGTCATGTTGTACGTGCGGGTGATCGGCACCATGACACCGGCGCCCTCGACTACAACGAACTTGCCCTGCTCCTGCAGCTCGCGGTAGGCATCCCGCACCGCCTGGAGGTCTGCCACGCGCCCTTCGACGCGCGCGGCCACGAAGGGGGACGCGAGGGTTTCGAAGCTGACGGGATTGGCAAGGCGTCGAGGTTCTTCAACGCCGATCCTTTTCATCAGCTCGGAGGCATACTCGCTCGATCCGCCGGTCGAGATCGGCGTCATCATCGCCGCGTCGACGCCGAGGTCGCGCAGGAGCGCTACGAGGCCCACGCCGATGATCGTCTTGCCCACACCGCGATCTGTACCGACGAGAAAGAGTCCGTTCTGCATAAGCCAGGGGCGAGTGAACCAGGGGGAATTGCCTCTGAAGGCCCGAACTGACAGAATATACGCCACGTCGCGCGCCCGGGTGAGATCATGCGTCAGATTCGGTGCCGGGCGTCGGGCGGAGCGTGATGTGCCGCCCAACGGAGTGGCCGATATGGAAGTCCATACGACTCATTTACGCCGCGAGATTTGTTCCAGAGCGAGATCGCGTTTTTCACGATCCGTGTGCAACGCTGCTATGGGGCATGTGGCCACGTCTCTGCGCCTCTAAAGTCGCGCAACTACATGTGCTGCACAAGGCTTTCGCTCGGTTGAAATTCAATTTTCCGCGCGTTCGTCCCGTTGATTTTCGTCGGAAATATAGTAGTTTAACAGGCGAGTGGGGAAAAGTGGGGAGTCATCCCAGTGCGGTGGTAGGCGGTCCCTCAGATGAAGGAAAAGAGCGATGGCAGGGTTCAAAGGGCAGGCAGCATATTCCGTCGATGCGAAGGGTCGTGTTGCGATCCCGGCAAAGATGCGTGCCGCCCTGAACCCCAACGCCAAGAATACCTTTACGATTACCCTCGGCTTCGAACAGTGCATCTTCCTCTACCCGCTGGACCGCTGGGAGAAGATGGAAGAGGAAATCCAGGGGCTGAACCCGTATCGCACCGAGTCGCGCGACTTCATACGCCGCATGATGATGTGGGCGGACGAGGCGGTTCTCGACGGGCAGGGCCGTATCGGTCTTCCGAAGGCGCTGCAGGAGGAAGTGGGCATCGGGGAGAGGGCGCTCATCCTCGGCGCGTTCGATCATATCGAGATCTGGAATCCGGAACGGTTTAACGAGTACCTGCAGGAGCAGAAGGAAGATTACGAGCAGCTCGCCGAGCGGGTAATGGGGACATGAGGCCGGAGGCGTCCCGACATATCGCCCCTGTCACGGCTGATCCGCTCCGCTACGCGGCTGCTTACCACGCGCCCGTGCTCTGGCAAGAAGTGGTCGAGCGGCTCGTCACTGATTCCTGCGGCACGTATGTCGACGGCACCATGGGCGGCGGCGGGCATACGGCCGCGCTTCTGGACGCGCTCCTTCCGGAGGGCCGCGTCGTTGGCGTCGATCAGGATGCTGAAGCAATCGCAGAAGCCGCGTCGCGTCTTTCCGGTGCCGTTGAGTCGGGCCGGCTGCTCACCCTTCGCGGCAACTTCGGCGATCTCCAGCGGCTGCTCGCGGAGACGGGTATCGAAGGCATCGACGGATTGCTGCTCGACCTTGGCGTCTCATCCCACCAGGTGGACGCGCCGGAGCGTGGCTTCAGCTACATGGGCACGGGTGAACTGGACATGCGCATGGACCAGCGCGCGGGAATCACGGCGGCCGATGTTGTCAACGACTGGGACCCGGCAGAGCTGCGCCGGTTGCTAAAGAGTTATGGCGATGAGCCGCGTGCAAGGCGGTTGGCACTTGCCATTGCAGCGGCGCGGCCTCTCGATACTACGGCTGATCTGGCGGCAGTGGTGCGCCGCGAAGTGCCGAGATCGGACGAAATCAAGACACTCTCGCGCGTTTTCCAGGCGATCCGGATCGTTGTGAACGGCGAGCTTGAACGGCTGGAGCAGGCGCTCGTCGCGGGACTGCAGGTGCTGCGTTCAGGCGGCCGAATGGCCGTCATCAGCTACCATTCGCTGGAAGACCGGCGCGTAAAGCGGTTCTTCCGTTATGGTAATCTGGAGGGGAAGCCGGTACACGACTTTTTCGGCAATCTCGTCACGCCCTGGAAGGACCTCACGCGCCGCCCCATTGAAGCCGGTGACGCCGAGCGCGCCGCGAATCCGCGCGCGAGGAGCGCGCGCTTGCGCGTGGCCGAGAAAGTGCCCCCGAGCGCACCAGACGCGGAAACCCACCTGTAAGCCCATGGAGCCACTCGCGACAAATGCAACGTACGCCCCGGAGGCCGGCCGAGCCGCGCGTACCCATCGCCTCGGCAGCGAGGAGGCACCGCGACGCGCACCGCTCGCCGCGCGTCGCCGCGCCCATGCGGCGCATCTGCCGACGTGGGAGGACATTGCGCTCGTCGAAAAGTCAGAGCGCAAACCACGGCATCTCGGGCAGGACTTTGTCGAGCGAATCTCCACCCGCCGGTTCGTGGTGGTCATCTTTACGATCGCCACCGCCTTTACGCTCTACGTCGGCCACGTCTACGCCACGCAGAAGGTCCTATCCGATCTGCAAAGCGTGCGGCGGGAGAATTTGCGGCTGCACCTGAAGTCTAATCGGCTCAAGGGTGAGTTCGAGTACAAAACAGGTCCGGCCGTCATTTACGAACGCGCCCGTGCGCTCGGACTCGAGGAGGGATTCAGCTACGGCCCCACGATACACCTTGCGCCGCCGTCCACCCCCAATGACGCGCGCTACGATGCCGCCATTCCAAATCGCAACCAGTAAGAGAAAGTCGTAAGTGACGCCGAGAGACCAAATATTGTCTCGTATGTACGTGGTGCTGCTCGCGCTGAGCATCATTCCGCTGCTCGTGTCGTTCCAGGCGGTGCGCATCTACTTCGGCGACGGCCCGGACCTTCGGGCGCGTGGAGAGCGGCAGGCCAGTTCTATGCAGGTGATTCCCGCCATGCGCGGCGCGATCCTTGACCGCGCTGGCCGGGTACTCGCGGTGAATGCCGCGCGGTACGATCTCGGTCTCGATCCCACGAGCGAGGGTTTTACCGACGCAGTGCGCACAAAATTCGTCCGTTCTCTCGCGCCTCACGGGTACGCCCGCTACCGCGATCAGGCGGAAGCTGCGCGAGCGTTCGAGCCGCCAGTATGTGCTTCTGGCGCGCGGGTTGAATGAGGATCAGAAAGACCAGGTCGAATCGTGGGACGTTCCGGGCGTGATCCTGCATCCCGAGTTTGCCCGGAGATACAACTACGGCCGAACGGGCGCGCACGCGCTCGGGCACGTCTCTGCGGATGGCGTCGGTCTTGCGGGCGTCGAGCAGCAGTACGAGCAGTATTTAAAAGGGCATGACGGCAGGCGGGCGGTGAAGCGTGACCGGCTCGGACGCATCAAGGCCTTCGTCGGTGGTCCGCTCGTCGAGCCGCGCCACGGCGAATCCGTCGTGCTGACGGTAGACCTGATCCGCCAGACGATTCTGGAGGAAGAGCTTGCGCGCGGCATGGAGGAGATGGGCGCCGCGTGGGGGACCGCCATCGCCCTCGATCCGCACAACGGCGAGATCCTCGCGCTCGCGAATTACCCCACCTACGACCCCAATCGCGCCGCCGCGTTCGGCGAGAACGCGCGCCGCAACCGCGCCGTTACGGATCGGATCGAGCCGGGATCGACCTTTAAGCTCATCGCCGCAATCGCGGCTATCGAGCAAGGAAAGGTTCGTATGGACGAGGTGATCGACACGGGACCGGGATGGCTGGTGCAGAACGGGCGGACGCTGCGCGACTCCCACGCGCTTGGCGAGGCGACCTTCGAGGAGATCATCGCCAACTCGAGCAATATCGGGATGTCGCTCGTGTCGGAGCGGTTATCGCCCGGGTCCTTATACCAGTACGCCCGCAATCTCGGCTTCGGCCAGCGGACGCTCGTGGACCTGCCCGGCGAAATCGGAGGGCGGCTGAAGAAGCCTGAAGAGTGGAGCCGTTCAACGCGCTCAGCCCTCAGTCGCGGCTATGAAGTGGACGTGTCGCCGCTGCAGATGGCTGCCGCTTACTGCGCGCTGGCCAACGGCGGGCTGCTCGTTCACCCGCACATCGTAGCCGAGCGGCGGGACGTGACCGGCCGCACGATCTGGCACGCGGCTCCGGACTCCGTTCGGCGGGCGTTCAAGCCCGAAACGGCAGCGAAGCTGCTTCCTGCCCTCGAGCGCGTCGTAAGTGAAGGCACCGCCAAGCGCGCCGCCCTCGACGGGTTGCGGGTAGCCGGGAAGACGGGCACGGCGCAGAAAGTCCGCAACGGTCGATACGAGGCCGGTGCCTATCGCGCCTCTTTCATCGGCTTTTTCCCGGCAGATGATCCCTCCGTTGTGCTGCTCGTGATCCTCGATGAGCCAAGAAAGTCGACCTACGGCGGAACGGCGGCGGCACCGATTTTCCAGCGCACGGCCAGCCGGTGGATTGCGACGTTTCCGAAAGTGGCCGAGCGGGTGGCCCCAACGGATTCCCTTCCGACCCGCCCGGCCGTTGCGCCGCCGCGGGTGGACGGCTGGCCCCTTGCAGTGGCCGCCGCATCATTGCGGGCGATTGGCGAGAGCGTGGAAGCCGAGGGTCTTGACGCGGCAGGGCCGGTCACGGCAACCCTCGTAGCGGGGAGCGAGCAGAATCGATTGGTGTCGCTGAGGCGCGCGCCGGCAGGAGAAGTCGCCATGCCGGACCTCGCGGGTCTCAGCGCCAGGCAGGCGCTATTCTGGTTGCAGAGCCGCGGCGTCGACGTACATCTGAACGGCGACGGCCGCGTCGTTGAGCAGAGTCCGGCACCCGGAAGTCCGATGCCGCTCCTTGCCGAACTCGTCTGTGAATGACCTTTGACTGAAACGACCCTCTTCCTCAATCCACTCCCTATCGCACCGCAACTTTGACCCGGAACCGCCCCACACCTACCGTACGTGAGCTGATGGACAGGCTGCAGCACGCCGGCCTCTTGCCAGACGTGCCGTTGGCTGTTTCGCAGCAGCCGCTTGGCGCGCCCACGTCCGACAGCCGCGCGGTCGAGGAGGGAGGTACTTTCGTGGCGGTCGAAGGGGACACGTTCGACGGGCATGACTTCGTTCAACAGTCGATCACGGCGGGTGCCCACATCGTCCTTGCCGAACGTGTGCCGGCGGGCCTCGCTTGGGGAGACGGCGTAAGCGTGATCCGGGTCCGCGACAGCCGCGCAGCGCTTGCCGTCGCGGCCGCCGTGTACTTCGGCGATCCGTCGCGAACCATGAAGATGGTCGGCATCACCGGCACGAACGGCAAGACGACCACCGCATTTCTGGTCCATCATCTCCTGCAGACGCTCGTCGGGAAGGCGGGCCTCGTCGGAACAGTCGCTACGCTCATCGGGAATGAACGGCAACCCTCGGCGATGACTACGCCGGACCCGGTAGCGTTGCAACGTCTTCTCCGGCAAATGGCTGATGCCGGATGCGCGGCGTGCGTGATGGAAGTGTCGTCTCATGCGCTCGACCAGAAGAGGGCGGCGGAGATCGACTTCAATGTAGGGGTCTTTACGAACCTCACGCAGGACCATCTCGACTATCACGGTACCATGGAAGCGTACGTCGCCGCGAAGAAGAAGCTCTTCGACGGCCTCGACGCCACCGCCACGGCCGTCGTCAATGCAGACGACCCAAGCTCCGAAAAGATGGTCCACGGGACGCGCGCGCCTGTGCAGCGCTACGGCCGGACGGCGGGTGCCGACGTGCCGTTCGAGGTGCTGAAAGACCGGCTCGACGGTTTACGTCTCCGACTCGACGGCGAAGAACGACACTTCCAGCTTGTTGGCCTCTTTAATGCTTACAACCTTGCAGCGGCCTATGGTGTAGGGCGTGCGCTCGGGATTGAACGCGGGCGTTTGATCGAGGCGCTTGCGGCGGCGTCGCCGGTTCCGGGGCGGTTCGAGCAGTTGGCCCAAGACGGCGTAACGGCCATTGTCGATTACGCGCACACGCCGGATGCGCTGGCGAACGTGCTTTCCACTATCCGCGAAACGAAAGCAGGGGAGGGGGCCGTCTGGTGCGTGTTCGGGTGCGGCGGCGACCGGGACGTTTCTAAGCGACCCCTCATGGGAGCCGTTGCCGAACGCCTTGCGGACCACCTCGTCATTACGAGCGATAATCCGCGGAGCGAGCGACCCGAGGCCATCATCGCCGATATTGTGGGCGGACTCGAGCGACCCGGTGCGGCAACGATAATGCCGGACAGGCGGGAGGCCATTCGCCATGCCGTGGCCCTTTCGGAGGCTGGCGACGTCGTGCTCGTTGCCGGCAAAGGACACGAGACCTATCAGATCGTAGGCGAAGAGCGGCTTCACTTCGACGACCGTGAAGAAGTCAAGCGCACCTTCAGTTCCGTCATCAAGAAGAATATGAAGAGCCACGCTTCCTGAGAAACCATCTTGAGCGCCGGGCGAAAGAGTACGCCGCCCTGCCATAGTCAAGAATCCTCGCTGCGCCACCAACCGGCCACAATGCTCTACTACCTCATTCATTACCTGGAAATCCGTTTTCAGCCGCCCGGCTTCCAGCTATTTCAGTTTATCACGGTGCGCGCCGCGCTTGCAGCCATCACGGCGCTGTTCATTGCGCTCGTTATGGGGCGGAGCATGATCCGGTGGCTGGCCGACCGGCAGCTCGGCGAGCGCGTCCGTGAAGGCGAAGGTGCGGGCGCAGTCAGCCACGCGCACAAAGCCGGCACGCCGACCATGGGCGGCATCATCATCTTGATGGCCATTCTGGTATCGACGCTGCTCTGGGGGGCGATTGCCGAAACGTACGTCTGGCTCATCTGCCTGGCCACCCTCTGGATGGGCGCGGTCGGCTTTGCAGACGACTACATCAAGACGGTAAAGAAGGACAAGACGGGCTTGTCTCCACGATTTAAAGTGCTTGCGCAGCTTCTGATTGGCCTCATCGTCGGAAGCGTCTTGTATTTCTCGCCCGCTTTCGACGCTTACAACACCTACACGTCGCTGCCATTCGTCGCGAACGGCCGCGTGGATTATTACTTCTTCCACGGCTGGTTTACGGATCTGGACCTTGGCTGGATCATCTATATTCCCGTCAGCATCTTCATCCTCACCGCCGTTTCCAATGCCGTCAATCTCACGGACGGCCTGGACGGGCTAACGACGGGCGTCACGGCCTTCGTGTCCATCGGACTCGTGGCACTCTGCTACATCTCGGGCAACTCCGTTCTGGCGGGATTTCTAAACGAGATGTTCTTGCCGGGAACCGGCGAGTTGGCCGTCTTCGCCGCCGCAATGAGCGCCGCCTGCTTTGGCTTCCTCTGGTTTAACGGGTATCCAGCCACCGTTTTCATGGGGGATACCGGCTCCCTTGCGCTCGGCGCGGCCGTCGGGGCGCTCACCCTCATGGTCCGTAAGGAACTGCTCCTGCCCCTGCTCGGAGCCGTCTACTTTATGGAGGCGCTGTCGGTCATCTTGCAGACGGTCTACTTCAAGTATACCAAGCGCCGCTTCGGCGTGGGGCGGCGCGTCTTCAAGATGGCTCCGCTGCACCACCATTACGAAGCCCTTGGCTTGCACGAGGCCAAGATCGTGACCCGGTTCTGGATCATCACTTTTGTCACGGTCGTGGGGGCGCTGCTCTCGCTTCGCATTCGATAATTCGCTATGGACGTGGCCCAACTTCAGGAAATGCAAGTGACCGTCATCGGCGGAGCGCGCAGCGGCGTCGCTGCCGCGCGGCTGCTGGCGTCGGCAGGTGCCCGCGTGTTCCTGACCGACGCGGGGGCCGTCGGCGGCGAGGAGCAGGCGGAGCTGGAGCGCGCCGGAGTGGAGGTGGAGCAAGGCGGCCACACCGGCCGAGCGCTCGAAGCCGAACTCGCCGTAATCAGCCCCGGTGTTCCGCGGACGATTCCGCTCGTGCGGCAGCTTTTGCAAAAGGGCGTCGACGTTCTTGCAGAGATCGAAGTCGCGTCCTGGTTCTGCCGGGCACCGGCTATTGCCATTACCGGATCGAACGGCAAGACGACTACGACCAGCCTGACCGCTCATCTTCTGAAGAAAGCCGGGATGAAGGTGGCGGCAGGGGGCAATCTGGGGCGGCCCTTTGCCGACATTGTCGCCGAAGAGGGGGAGCCGGACGTGGTAGTCCTGGAAGTTTCCAGCTTCCAGCTTGACAGCATCCGCGACTTTAAGCCAAAGATTGGCGTGCTGCTCAACATCACGCCTGACCACCTGGACCGCTACGACGGCCTCTTCACTCGATATGCAGCCAGCAAGTTTCGCATTTTTGAGAACCAGGATGCCGGCGACGTGCTGGTCTACAGCGCCGATGATGCTCTCGTGAGCGAAGCCGTCGCCTGGACCGCCTCCCGCCGGAATATTCAGCAACAGCGGTTTAGCCTGTACACGGCCCCGCCAAATGGGATGTTCGTCAAGGACGATCAACTCGTCTTTCGGGAGGACGGCACCGAGCGCCCCCTGATGGCGGTTGCCGATCTGGCACTACCGGGCCGTCATAACGCCTACAACAGCATGGCCGCCGCACTTGCCGCGCTTGCCTTCGGTGCCGGTGAGGGAGCGGTGCGGGCCGGACTGGCGGACTTCGGCGGCGTGCCGCACCGGCTGGAAATGGTGCGCGAAATCGACGGCGTGCGGTACGTAAACGACTCGAAGGCCACCAACGTTGATGCTGTTCGCTATGCGCTCGACAGCTTCGATTCGCAGATCATCCTGATTGCCGGAGGGCGCGACAAAGGCAATGACTACGCGGCGCTCCAGGCGCAGGTGCAGGATCGCGTGCGCTCGGTCATCGCCGTAGGGGAGAGCGCAGACAAGGTGGAAAAGGAGCTGGGTAAGCTTGCCGGATCGTCCGTGAGGGCTGATTCCATGGCAGAGGCGGTTGCGCGTGCCCGTGAAGCCGCGCGCCCCGGCGACGTCGTTCTCCTGAGTCCGGCCTGCGCCTCGTTTGACCAGTTCAGGAACTACGAAGATCGCGGCGACACCTTCAAGCGAATCGTCAACGCCTTATAGATAAGGAACCATTCAAAAGCCTGTAGCCATGACCTTCGCGTCCGGAACACAAAGCCTTAGAGCCAGACTGGCAGCGCCCGCCCCGGTGGACCGCTACCTCGTCTGGTTCGTGCTGCTTTTGTCCGCGATCGGCGTGGTAGCGGTCTACAGCGCGATCACCTTTCTGGCGGAGACGAAGGCCGGCGGCGAGCCGACGCGCTTTCTCGCCCGGCACATTCTTCGGCTCGGGCTGGCCTTCGGGTTCATGGCGCTCTTTAGCGTGGTGCGGTATCACACCCTCGCGCGGTACAGCCGAATTGCCCTGCTTGCCTCGCTGGTTCTGCTTTTGCTCGTCAAGTTCGTCGGAGAAGCATCCGGCGGAGCCGTCCGGTGGCTGCGCTTCGGCGGGATTGGATTTCAGCCTTCGGACCTTGCGCGAATTGCGCTCATCCTCTACGTCGGCGTGCTGCTGACGAAGAAGCAGGCTTACATCAAGAGCTTTTCGCGCGCTTTCGTGCCGCTCCTGTTCTGGATTCTTACAACGGTCGTGCTCATCGGCATGGAGAACCTGTCGACGGCTGCGCTGCTTCTTGCTGCGGCCATCGTCATGTGCTTTGTCGGGCGGGCGAGTCTTCTGCATCTCGGCGGCATGGGCGCGGTCGGCCTGGTGCTGGCCTACGGCTTACTGCTTGCCTCGCCCGGACGGGCCGCGCGCGTCGAGGCTTATGTTGGCGTAAAGCTCTTCCCCAACACGAGCACGGAAGAGGTCTTCAGCACGCAGCACGAGGGGTATCAGGCCCAGCAGGCCCGCATCGCCTTCGCCATGGGCGGCGTCTCGGGCGTCGGGCCGGGCCGCAGCGTCCAGCGCGACTTCCTGCCTGCGCCCTACAACGACTTCATTTTTGCCATTGTCGCCGAGGAGTACGGGCTGATCGGCGTCGTGGTGCTACTCGGCATCTTTGCAATGCTGCTTTTTCGAGGGTTCCTGCGGACGGCGCGGCGTGCTCCGGATCCACTGGGGCTTTTTCTCGGCGTCGGCTTCACGACCACCGTGGTGCTGTATGCCTTCATCCATGCGGGCGTGTCGAGCGGACTGTTCCCGGTTACGGGCCTGCCGATGCCGTTCGTGTCTTACGGCGGCACGTCGCTCGTCGCGACGGGCATCATGGTGGGCATTCTGCTGAACATTTCGCGGCACGCAGTAAGCGGCGAAACGCTCGAATTACTGGACGACTAACACCGGTTCATCGAATTAGAGAACGGAACAGACTAATATGACACGCGCACCAAGAATCTTGATGGCCGGCGGGGGAACGGGGGGACACGTCTATCCCGCCGTAGCCATTGCGGACGCGGTTCGTCGCTTGGAGCCGAGCGCGGCGGTCGAGTTCGCGGGCACGCGCGAGCGCATGGAATGGGAGGCCGTTCCGAAAGCCGGATATGCCATTCACCCGATTACAGTTAGCGGTTTTCAGCGCAAGCTTTCTGCGCGCAATATCACCTTTCCCTTCAAGCTCATAAAGGGCATGGCGGATAGCCTCTCCCTCGTTGGCGCTTTCGACCCCGACGTGGTTGTTGGAACGGGCGGTTATGTATCCGGGCCGGTCCTGCTTGCAGCGTCTCTGCGCGGGCGTCCTGTCGTGATCCAGGAGCAAAACGCCTTTGCGGGCATGACCAACCGGCTCATGGGCCGCCGCGCCACCCGCATCCACATCGCTTTTCCCGAGGCGACGCAGCAGCTTCCGGCAGATCGCTGCGTGCTCTCCGGCAATCCCACCCGGCACGACCTGCAAGGAGCGGACAGGGAGGAAGGCCGGCGCTATTATGAGGTGCCTGCGGACGCGCTCATGCTGCTCGTCTTCGGCGGCTCGCTCGGCAGTCAGGCGCTCAATGAAGCCGTTCAGGCCAACCTGGACACGCTACTCGCCGACGAGCGCCTGTTCGTCGTCTGGCAGACGGGACGGCTTTACTACGACCGAATGCGCGAAGCGGTGGCCGAGCACCCTCGCCTGCGACTGCTGAAGTACGTCGACCGAATGGATCTCGCCTACGCCGCTACGGACCTCGCGCTCTGCCGCGCCGGTGCCATCACGTGCAGCGAACTTATGGTGACCGGCACGCCGTCCATTCTGGTGCCGTCGCCGAACGTCACGGCGGACCATCAGACGAAGAATGCGCTCAGCATGGCGGAGGCCGGCGCGGCCGTGCTGCTTCCGGAGGGACTTATGCGACGAAACCTTGTAGAGGAAGTGCAGAAGCTTCTCGCCGATACCGCCGAGCGCGAAGCGATGCGCAAGGCCGCCTTCTCCATTGCGCGGCCGGATGCCGCAGAGGTGATCGCGCGCGACGTGCTCTCACTCGCCGCGCAGAGAGACAAATAGTCACGGACACGGTCACAAATCCTATTCAACTTCAGACAACGCCTTCACGATGACGGAACGTCGCAGACAGTCACTTCTCGGAAAGATCCGGCATGTCCACATGGTGGGCATCGGCGGGATTGGCATGAGCGCCATCGCCGAGGTGCTGCTCAACAGCGGCTTCCAGATCTCCGGCTCTGACAGCAAAAAGACGGACGTTACCGACCGGCTCGAGTTGCTCGGCGCGACCGTTTACGAAGGCCATGCGGCAGGGCAAGTGGCCGGCGCAGATGTCGTCGTCTACTCGTCGGCCGTGAAGCCGCTGCAAAATGCCGAGACGGTCGAAGCGGACCGCCGGCATATTCCCCTCATTCCACGCGCGGTCATGCTGGGCGAACTCATGCGCGTCAAGTTCGGCATCGGCATCGCGGGCACGCACGGCAAGACAACGACCACCTCCATGACGGGCCTCGTCGTTGCGGAGGGCGGATTTGATCCCACCATCATCGTGGGAGGCAAGGTGACGGTGTTTGGCTCGAACGCCGTCGTTGGGGAGGGCGATATCATCATCATCGAGGCGGACGAGTATGACCGCACGTTCCTTCGTCTGACCCCGTCGCTCGCCGTCATCACGAACATCGACGCCGACCACCTCGACACCTACTGCGATATCGAGGATATCAAGCGGGCCTTCTTGCAGTATGCCAACGCCGTACCCTTTTTCGGCGCGGCGATCATGTGCCTCGACGATCTGCACGTCCAGGAGATCATCGGGATGGTGGATCGGCGCGTGGTCACGTACGGACTTTCACGCCAGGCGGAAGTGCGGGCGGAAGGCATCGAGCAGGCGGGCATGAAGACGCGATTTACGGCGGTTGCACGCGGTGAAGTGCTCGGAACGGTCGAATTGCAGATGCCGGGCGAGCACAACGTGCGCAACGCCCTCGCTGCCATTGCCGTCGGCCTGGAACTGGACATCGAGTTTAGCCGCATCGTTGCGGCACTCGGCGGGTTCACCGGCGTGCAGCGGCGCTTCCAGTACATTGGCGAGGCGCGCGGCATCCTCGTACTCGACGACTACGCGCACCATCCGACCGAAGTCATGGCGACCCTGCAGGCGGCAGGCACCGGCTTCCCCGAGCGCCGCATCGTAGCCGTATTCCAGCCGCACCTCTACTCGCGCACCCGTGATTTTCAGACGGAGTTTGCCCGGGCATTCTTCCACGCCGACGTGCTCGTCGTCACGGACGTCTACGGAGCGCGCGAAGAGCCTTTAGCGGGCGTCGACGGCAAATTGCTCGCCGACCTCGCGCTCAACTTCGGGCACCGCGACGTGCATTATGTCAAAGACCCGGCAAACCTGCCGGATTACCTCAGCGGCGTCATCGGCTCCGGGGATCTCGTGATCACGATGGGAGCGGGCGACGTGTGGCGGTATGGGCGCAAACTGCTGGAGAAGCTCAGCAAGGTAGGGGAAGCATGAGCAAAGCAGCACGCATAGCAAAGTGGACGGGCAAAGTGCTCGGCCTGCTCCTTCTGGCAGCGCTTGTCGTCTTCGGCGCGTTGCAGGCCCGCGAATGGGCCGACACGCTCAAGGTGTCAGGCATCGAAGTGGTCGGCAACGGGCTGGCCGACAGCTCCGGCGTAGCTTCGCTTCTTCGGGTCGACACGACGATGCGCCTCTTCGACATGGATCCCGTCCTGCTGGCCGACCGCGCAAGGCGCCACCCGTGGGTAGAGCGGGCGGACGTGGCTCGGCTGCCGTCCGGCAGGCTTCGCGTGACGGTAGAGGAGCGCACGCCGGTGGCACTTGCGCTCAACGCCTCCGGGCGGCCCCTTTTCTACCTCTCCGCCGACGGCGTGGCCATGCCTCCGGTGCGGGGGAGAGCCTTCGACGTACCGGTGCTCCTCAACGTCGCGCCGGCACTGCAGGTGGGAAAGGAAACGCAGGATTTCGCCCTCCGCGAAGTCCTGACGGCCCTCAGCGGACTCGATCCCTACGGCGACGCCATCATTTCGACAGTCGAGCGGCGGGGAAAAGAGTGGTGGCTTCGGACCACCGCTACCACCGCGCACCCTTCCCTCGAAGTGAGGCTCGGTGCCGGCGGCGTGGCCGAGAAACTGCGGCGGCTGCAGGCCTTCTGGCAACAAGCCGTCATCACGCGGCCGCAGGTGCAGTATGCGGCCATAGATCTTCGATTCATCAATCAGATAGTAACCAAGGAAAGTGTTAGTGACCGATAGCGGGCACTCCCTCGCATCCGACCCGCGACAGGGACGGTCGAGACGCGGTGCGCAACCTCATTCTCGCATGAACGAACAAATTGTAGTTGGGCTGGATATCGGCACTACCAAGATCGGAGCGGTCGTGGCCGCCGCCGACGGCACCGGGCGCATCAACGTGCTCGGCATTGGCGTAGCTGAGTCCGAAGGCATCAACCGGGGCGTGGTCGTCAACATCGACAAAACGGTGTCGGCGGTCAAAGAAGCGGTGGCCGAAGCCGAGCGGGCGGCGGGCGTTTCCGTTCGCCGCGTCATCGTCGGCATAGCCGGCGATCACATCCAGAGCTTCCAGAGCCGCGGCGTGATCACCATTTCGAACCGCGACGGCGAGATCACGCAGAAAGACGTGGACCGGCTGCTCGAGGACACCACCCACGTGGCCATGCCTACCGACCGCGAGATCCTGCACGTCATCCCGCAGGAGTTCATCGTGGACGGACAGGACGGCGTGGCCGACCCGGTCGGCATGAGTGGCGTCCGCCTCGAGGCGAACGTTCACATCATCACCGGGCTGATCTCGGCGGCGAAGAACATTTACCGCTGCGTAGAACGAGCCGGCTACGAGGTCGCGGACATCGTCCTCGAACCGCTCGCATCCTCATACGCCGTTCTCCACCCGGATGAGAAGGAAGTCGGCGTGGCCCTGATCGACATTGGCGGCGGCACAACGGACATTGCGGTCTTTGAGGACAGCACGATCCGCCACACCGCCGTCATCGCCATCGCCGGAAACAAGGTGACGGACGATATTCGCCGCGGACTTGGCGTCATGCGCGACCAGGCCGAAAGGCTGAAGTGCCGCTTCGGCTCCGCCGTCGTGCAGCAAGTCGATGCGGGCGACGAGATAGCCATACCCGGCCTCGGCGGCCGTCCGGACAAGACGATCAGCCGAAGCACGCTCGCGCAGATTATTCAGCCGCGCATGGAAGAGATTCTCGAGATCGCGGCCATCGAGATCAAGCGGAGCGGGTATTCGAGGCAGCTTGCGGCAGGCATCGTCTTAACGGGTGGCGGTGCGCTCATTCCAGGCACGGCCGAATTGGCTTCGGAAGTGCTCGGCGTGGAGACGCGCATCGGCACGCCAATGGGGCTTACCGGCGGACTCATCGAAGAAGTCAGCGACCCCAAGTATGCCACGGCGGCCGGACTCGTGCTTTACGGCCTCAAACCCGAACTGATCGGCGGGACGCCGTTCGCGGACATGGGTGAACGCCGCCGGATGCCGACCGAGGCAGTGCCGGAAAAAGAACCTGAGAACACGGAATCGGCGTTCGGCCGCATCGCCGGGCGCATGAAGTCCTGGTTCGACGAACTGTAAACATTCACTTTTCACCTAAAGGCGGTACGGCAGGTACCGAGAGGTCAGACGCAAATGATGCCTTCCCAGTGCTACTCGCCCGCCGCCTTCGGTCAACCTACAGACGTACGACCGGAAACGCTCAATCCGGTTGGAATAACTACCACCAAGTTTATGAACGGGGAGAACAAAATGCCTTTCGAATCAACCAACACGAAGTTCGCCTTTGACGACGACGTACATGAGGATCCCAAGATCTGCATCGTGGGTGTGGGCGGCGGCGGCGGGAACGCCATCAACAGCATGGTGGACCGGGGTATCCACGGCGTCGAGTACATCGCGATCAACACCGACGCGCAGGCGCTTGGGGTCAACAAAGCGCCGCACCGCATCCAGGCGGGGCGCGACCTGACGAGGGGCCTCGGTGCGGGTGCACGCCCCTCCGTTGGCGCGGAAGCCGTACACGAGAACGTGGACGACATAGAGTCCGTGCTGCAGGGCTACAACATGGTCTTTATCACGGCAGGAATGGGAGGCGGCACGGGCACCGGTGGTGCGCCGGTCGTGGCGGCCATTGCGCGTAAGCTCGGCATCCTGACGGTGGCCATCGTTACGCGGCCGTTCGATTGCGAGGGGCGCAAGCGCTCTAAAGCGGCGGAAGAGGGGCTGCAACTCCTGCGTGAGAACGTCGACACGCTCATCATCATTCCCAATGAGCGACTGCTCGATATTGCCGAGTCAGGCACCACGCTCATAGAGGCATTTTCCAAAGCGGATGATGTGCTCTACAACGCCACGCGCGGCATCAGCGACTTGATCACGGTCCACGGCCTCATCAATCTCGACTTTGCCGATGTGAAGACGACGATGAAGAATGGCGGCACGGCGCTCATGGGCGCGGCCACGGCGGCCGGCGACAACCGCGCCGAGCGTGCGGCTATCGAGGCGATCTCCAGTCCGCTGCTCGACGGACTCTCCATCGCCGGCGCAACGAATGTGCTCGTCAACATCACCGCCGGTCGCTCGATGGGAATCCGCGAGGCTACGACGGCGACCAGTATCATCCAGCGGGAAGCGGGAGACGACGTGGAGGTCATCTTCGGTACCGTAATCGACGACAGCTTCGGCGAGGATCTGCGCGTCACCGTTATCGCGACCGGGTTCGACAAGGCGAAAAAGGCCGCCAAAGAGGGCGCGCGGACCCGCCTCACGTCGCCCATCGAAGAAAGAACGCCCATCAACGACTACAAGGGCGAGGAGAACCTGAAGCAGCTCGATGAACCCGCCTACGTTCGCCGCACAACGCCCAGCCCCGTCGTGGAGGAGCCGCTGGTAGAGCAGCGCACGGAGGCAACCGGCAAGATCCGCCGGCTGACGCTCGACGATATGCGCGACCGTCCGGAGCGCATCCGCAAGGATAATGTCGATATGCCCGCCTTCCTTCGGAAAATGATGGACTGAGCATCGCGATGATGCACTCTCCATATGGAACTCCCCGATCCGGCCTCTGAGCAAGGCCGGTAGGAAGTAAGGTTTGCTCCCTGCATTCCTTACAAACCAGAAAGCCGCACCTCCAGCGACGGAGCGTGCGGCTTTCTGGTATCTGAGCGCGCGGGCAGCGGCCATCAGGTCGTAAAGCTGACCTCCATCCCGTCGATCAGCACCGTCGGGCTGCCGACGGAAACAGAAACGACTTGCCCTCTCTTCTCGCACAGCCCTCGATCCCGCTCCAGCTTGAAGTCGCTTCCGACACCCCGCACGCGCCGAAGAAACCCGGCCGCTCGCGCGGAGAGCGTACAGCGGCCAATCGAGGAGGTGATACGCCCGCTTTGGATGCGGAAGCCTTCCACGACGGTAAACGAGAAGATCCCGGACTGTGGATTAACTGCGCCGCCCTCGACTCCCGTCACGTAGAGGCCGTCGGCTACACTCGCAACGAGGTCTGCCGGATCGGCGCTGCCGGGGAGGAGGATCAGGTTCGACATGCGGGGCAGCGGCGCGCGTGCATAGTGCTGTCTTCGCCCGTTGCCCGTGGCGGGTATGCCCAGCTCCCGGGCAAGGTAGCGATCCGTGAGCAGGGCGAAGGGTCGTCCTTTGTCAAGCAGAACGGTACGCGCGGCCGGGGTGCCTTCGTCGTCATAAAGGTAAGATGCACGGCCGTCCGGGAGCGTGGGGTCGTCGACGAGCGTGATTTCCGGCGTCGCGAGCCGCTCGTCTGCACGTCCGGCCACGTCGGCCTCGAAGAGGTGACCGGCGGCTTCGTGCAGCCAGACGCCGCCCCATCCACCGGCAATGATGACCGGCATCGTCCCCGCGCGCAGAGGCCCGGCCGCTATCGCAGCCAAGGCCTGCCTTACGGCATCTCGCGCCACCTCAGCCGGCGACCGGCTCGTTTCGGTGCTGCCAATGGCGTGCGCAACCGTCGGAAGGCCCGCGCCCTCCATCTTGACCAGTACGCGGAGCGAGGGCAAGTATTGCTGCTCCCGCACGGGCGCAGATTCCGGCAGCACGACGCTTGTCTGCCGAAGAGACTCCATCAGCGTTGCCTCCACCCGGGTAACCCGCTCGTCGAGGGAGAAGGCGGCATCTACGGCTTCTTCGAGCAAGCTTCTTCTCTCGGACGGCGCATACCGGAGCGAGTGTGGCGGCAGGCCCTTTAAGACCTGCCATGCACCGCCGTCCGAAACGGGCGCGAGGACCGCCACGAGTCCGCCAACCGTTTCCGGGTCATGCCCCGAGGCGGGGGCAAGCAAGCGTCCGCTGGGCGTCAGAACGTTTAGGGACACCCCGCTATGTGCCACGGCCTCTTCGACGAGGCGCGAGCGGGAGAGGCCCACGTCGCGCCTACTCGCACGGGCGCGGGTGCTGATCGCCGCGTACGCTTCGAAGAATAGATGCGGCAGATCACCCGCGCGAGCGGCCCGGCGCAGCGTCGCCTCGGACTGCGAGAGCGTGTCCCCCGAAAGGTGCAGCCCAGGGCCGAACGGGTCCATGGCTTTCAAGCCGGGTGCCTCACGCCGCCGGAAGGATTCGGTGACGGGGTGCGCTCGCTAATAACCGTAGATCGAAAAGTCGTCGCGGCGCATGTGCAGGTTAAGCACAACCGCAAGCAAGGCGGTGTTCGCCAGCAGGGCCGAGCCTCCGTAGGATATAAAAGGTAGCGGAATACCGATCACCGGAAGCAGCCCGGACACCATCCCAATGTTAATGAAGATGTGGATCAGGTAGATACCGGCCGCGCCGGCTGCGACCATGCTGCCGAACGGATGCTTCACTCGAGAACCGAGCGTCACGAGGCGAACGAGCAGGATGCCGAAAAGAAGGAGGATCACGACGGACCCGACGAATCCCCACTCCTCCGCAATAACCGTGAAGGCGAAGTCCGTGGACTGCTCGGGGATGTACGCGCCCTGCGTCTGGGTCCCTTCCATAAAGCCCTTGCCGAGCAATCCACCCGAACCGATTGCTGCCTTCGACTGAACGAGGTGGAACCCGACGCCTTTTCTGAACTCTTCGGCCTCCGGGTTGGTGAACGAGATCACGCGCGCCTTCTGGTGCGGCTGCAAGACGCTGTTGAGCGCGAACGAGGCCAGTCCGGCCACGCCTCCGGTAAAGGCCAGCGCGAGGCCGGTCATAATTTTGTCGCGCGTCTGCCAGAGCATTCCAATCGTAAACAGGATCGCGAACGCAATTGCAACGGGCATATACACGATAGCGAAATATCCGGCGATGGCCGGCGCAATGAGCAGAAAGACAATGCTCAGCGGCAGTCCGCTCCAGAAGAGAATAATCGGCACGAGGCCAATGAACACGAGCGAGGTGCCGGTGTCGTTCTGCAGGAGGATGATGGCTGCAGGAACCAGCAGCAGCCCTATGGCCGCGAGCGCATACCGAACATTGCTCGAGTTCGGTCGCCGCGACGAGAGGAGCTGGGCGACGGCAAGCACTGCTCCGACTTTTGCCAGTTCCGACACCTGAAGCGCAAACCCGCCGATGACCAGCCACGCTTTCGCACCGTTAACCGTCTTGCCGCCTACGAGCGTCGCTACGCAAAGCAGCAACGTGAAGATGTAAACGGGATAGGCGGCGTTCTGGAAGAAGCGAACCGGCAGCATGAGCGCCACCGTGATCATCACCGAGCAGATGACGGCCCACATGAGCTGCCGCTCGAAGTTGCGCCGAACGCTTTGCAGAAGGTATTCCGACGCCGGACCGTGCGTCGTGCTGTAGATGGCGACGAGGCTTACGCCCACGAGCATCATCCACGTCAGGATTATCGTGTAGTCGAGATTGCGATACCAACTGCGCATGGCGGGGCTGCTCGTCCGTAAAGGCTGCTAAGATTTAGTCTGTTTCCGACCGGCGCTCGCCCGGCAAGGCCTGGCTCTCCGCCGACAGGGCGCGTATCCAGCGGATGTCATTGGCCGGCGGGAGTTTGCCTGTAAGGTAGAGTTCAACCATCAGGCTAGCAATGGGAGCGGCGGCCGAAGCGCCATATCCGGCGTTTTCAACTTCCACAGCCACGGCGATCTGAGGATCGTCCCAGGGAGCGTACATCAGGAAGAGAGAGTTGTCCTTGCGGTTCAGTCCCGGTGCCTGCGCGGTTCCGGTCTTCCCGCCTGCCGGAATCCCCTTGATCTGCGCGAGCCGGCCCGTGCCCTCTTCCATGACCTTCTTCATGCCGAGGCGCACGAGGTCGAAGTACTTCTCCTCGATGGGCAGCTTCTGAGGGGCCGGAATGGCCGGGTAGATCACCTCGCCCGTCTCCGGATTCACGAGCGACTCCACAAAGTGCGGCGCGTACAGCGTTCCCTTGTTTCCGACGGCGGCGGCGTAGCGAGCGAGCTGCATGGGTGTAACGCCCATGTCGCCCTGCCCGATGCCCATGCTCAAGTACCAGCCGTAGCCCCAGTTCGGGTTACCCACCTTCCGGTTGAAGTAAGCGGTATCAGCTACGAGTCCGGGTGTCTGCTCGTCTATTTCGAGAGGAACGAGCTTGCCGAAGCCGAACAGGTTTGCATAATCATGCACGCGCTGCACGCCCGCGCGGTTCATCATTTCGAAGAAGAACGTGTTGCAGGAGTTCTTGATGGCACCGACCACGTCGAGCGCTCCATGGACGCCCATGCAGGTGAAGTAGCGGCCGTGCCCGAGCGGGTGCCCGCCGCGGCAGGTGTACGTCTCTCCCGGCTTTATGAGACCCTCCTGAAGGGCCATCAGCGCCATGAACGGCTTCCAGGTGGATCCCGGTGGCATGAGGTTCATCGTGGCACGGTTCAACAGCGGCTTTTCCGGGCTGTTGTTAAGCCAGTGCCAGGTTTCCGGGTCAATGGAGTGGGTGAAGATTTCCGGATTGTAGCTTGGCGCGCTCACCATGGCGATGATGCCGCCGTTGTGCGGATCGAGCGCCACCGCCGCCCCGCGCTTGTTCACAAACAAGCTCTCCGCGAGCGCCTGGACGCGGCTGTCCATCGCCAGTTTCAGGCTGTAACCGCTCGAGGGCACCTTGTCCTGAGAACCGCCGAGGTAGGAGTCGAACTGCCGACCATGAACGTTCACAAGACGAAACTCGCTGCCAAGCCGGCCTCGTAGATAGTATTCGTAGTTCTTCTCCAGCCCCGTCATCCCGATGATGTCTCCCTGGCGGTAGCCGTCCTGCCTGCGGCGGTCGAGTTCGTTGCGGGTGATTTCGCGAATGTATCCGAGCGCGTGGGGCGCGCGGGCGCGCGTGAGGTAGCGCCGCTTCTGGTCGACTTCGAAGTTCACCCCCGGCAAACGGTAGTGGTTTTCGAGAACGCGGCTGAAGATGGCGTAAGGGACTTCCCGAAACGACTTGCTGGGCTGAAACGGACTGCGCTTCTTCGCTTCCGCCAGCCGGGCCTCGACGAGTGAATCCGGCACCTGCATGAGCGTCGACAAGAGTCCGATCTTTTGTTCGTCGAAGTAGCGCGGCGTGAGCGTTATCGTGAACGTCTGCACATTGTCGACGATGAGCTGCCCGTTGCGGTCCATAATCGCGCCGCGAGCCGGCTGCACGCGCATTTCGCGAACGGCATTGCTACGGGATTCGGTGGTATAGTTCTTGGCATCCAGGATCTGCAGCTTTGCCAGCCGGAGACCGAGGATGCATAGCACCACCAGCACAATAGAAGCGAATATTCTTACTCTGACGCGATACTCATCCATGACGATTCGAGATCTGGGGCTACCGTAACACTGCGCTCGAGAACAGAACGAACCAGAACGGGACGGCAGTTCCTTTGCCGGGTGGCCCTGGACGTAAATAACGAAAGGCGTTGCAAGAAGCCTGCCGCCCCGCATATAAATCTGTAATCTGTACGCTCGAAGTCCCTGTAAACACTGCAGGTCACGGACGCTTCAACACCAATGTTACACACGCCTTCGTTCGATCCTGAACACGGGGCCTCGCTGCAGGTAAAGAAAGTAGATTAACTGCCATAACGTACGGCCGGACCGATTGTTGAATTACGGAGCGTCAGCATACCCGCCGGCAGGTTTTTCGCAGCGAAAGGGGTCAGGGCCATGTTTTTACCCTCCTGCTTCCCGTTGAACTGTATACCGGCGCTCGGAAGGCGACCTACATTATGTACAATGATGCGCTTAAGAACGGTTGCCGTCCGGACGTAAAAGTTCATACGCGCGCAGCCACGGGCGGAGTGCCGGGACGCCGGCTTCCACAGGTAATCAAAGGACTATTACAAGCAACGTTCATGCACAGACGCACCCGACTGACGGCGCTCGCCGCCGTGCTCTTTCTCGTAGCGTTCACCGCTCTCCCCGCAGCGGCGCAGTACTTCGGCCGCAATAAGGTCCAGTATGACAACTTCGACTTCAAGATTCTGCGGACGGACCATTTCGACATCTACTTCTACCCGGAAGAGGAAGAGGCGGTAAAGGACGCCGCGCGCATGGCGGAGCGCTGGTATCGCCGCCACTCGCGCACGTTTCTGCGCGACTTTGACAAGCGCCGCGCCGTCATTCTCTACGCAAACGATGCGGACTTCCAGCAAACGAACGTGATCGGCGGCTTTATTGGCGAGGGCACGGGAGGCGTTACCGAAGGGCTGAAGCAGCGCGTGGTGATGCCGCTTACGGGTGCCTACGGCAGTACCGATCACGTGCTCGGGCACGAGCTCGTCCACTCGTTCCAGTATGACATTGCCTTCTCGGCCGCCGATAGCGCACGGTTCAACCTGGGTCTTCTGCCGCTCTGGCTTGTCGAAGGCACCGCAGAATATCTGTCCGTCGGCCGCGTTGATCCGCACACGGCGATGTGGCTGCGTAACGCCGTCCTTCAGGACGATCTGCCGACGATGGACCAGTTGACGCGCGATCAGCGCTATTTCCCCTATCGCTATGGACAGGCCTACATGGCCTACCTCGGCGGTAAATACGGGGATGCCTCGCTGGCTGCGCTCTACCGCCTCGCCGGGCGCATCGGCATCGATTCGGCTTTCGTTTATACTTATGGCATCACGAGCGACTCGCTCTCGCACGAATGGGCGGATGTGGTCAGGACCACGTACACGCCGCTCATGGAGGGCCGTACCCATCCGGATTCCGTCGGCCGCATCGTTCTTTCGGACGAAATCGACGCCGGTAAAATGAACATCTCGCCGGCGGTCAGTCCGGACGGCAAGTACGTTGCGTTTCTTTCCGAGCGGGACGTGATCAGCATCAATCTCTTCATTGCCGATGCGGAAACGGGCAAGGTGATCAAGAAGCTCGTGGACATGAACTCGGACGCCCACTTCGACGCGCTGCGGTTCATCAACACGGCCGGGACGTGGTCGCCGGACGGACGCAAGTTCGCCTTCGTCACGTTCGCTCAGGGTGAAAACGAGCTTACCATCTACGACGTAGAAACAGAGCAGGTCGACCGCCGCATCATGGTTCGGGACGTGGGAGCCATGTCCAACCCTGCGTGGTCGCCAGACGGGAAGACCATCGCGTTTGCAGGCATCCAGGGCGGCATCAGCGACCTTTACTTGCTCGATGTGGATACGCGCGAAGTGCGGCAGTTGACGGACGATCAGTTCGCCGATATGCAGCCGGCCTGGTCGCCGGACGGGCGAATGATTGCCTTCACGACGGATCGCGGCCCGGGTGGCACTGATTTCAAGAACCTGGAGTATTCGGAGATGCGCCTGGCGCTCTTTGACCTGTCGGCGAACCAGATCCAGGTGCTTCGGCCTTTCGGACCGGCGCAGCATCATAATCCGCAATTCTCACCCGACGGCCGCAGTCTTTACTTCATTTCCGATCAGGACGGATTCAAAGACATCTATCGGATGGTGCTTAACACGGGCGAGCTTTTCCGGGTGACCTATCTGAAGACCGGCGTGAGCGGGATCACCGATCTCTCTCCGGCCATGACGGTGGCGGCCCAGAGCGGGCGCATGATGTTCTCCGTTTTCTCGAACCAGAGCGACTATAACGTCCATTCGCTTGCAGTGTCGGAAACGGTGGGCACCCCGGTCCGTCCGGAGTCGGAGGGCGTGGCCACCGCGGGTACCCTGCCGCCCCTTCGCGCTGTTTCGGCCGGACTCGTGGGCGGCTACCTGAACGACCCGCTGACAGGCCTTCCGCCCGCTTCGGTTGAGTACGAGATTCGCAGATACAGCCCGCGGCTCAAGCTCGATTACGTCGCGCCTCCTTCGGTGGGCGTTTCGGTGGGCGGGCCGTTTGGCACGCGCGCAGGCGGCGGCGTCGGTTTCTTTTTCAGCGACATGCTGGGAAATCAGAACCTGACGCTGGTGGCGCAGGCGAACGGCACCTTCAAAGATATCGGCGCACAGGCGTCTTACCTCAACCAGGGCAATCGTCTTAACTGGGGCTTCGGAGGAGGGCATATTCCCGTTCTCTACGGACGGGGTGGCTACGTGACCGACCCGGAAACGAACCAGTTCTCCTACTTCAACCTGTACCAGCGGATATTCATTGATCAACTGAGCGGCATCGCGCAGTATCCGCTTTCTCAAACGCGACGGTTGGAAAGTAGCCTCGGCTTCATGCGCTACGGGTTCGACTACGAGATGGAGTTGTATGGCCTCTCCAACTACTACACGACCCGAAACCGGATCAAACGCGAGGATCTGGACGAGAACAATCCGGCCCATCAGCAACTGCTCGCCATCTTGACCGAGCCGGACCCGATCTACTTCGCGACCGCCTCGCTCGGCCTCGTCGGCGACTATTCGCGAATGGGCTTCACCTCGCCGATTGCCGGTGGACGCTACCGGTTCCAGGTGGCACCGCTTGTGGGGACGAACTCCTTCCTCTCCGTCACGGCGGATTACAGGCGCTACCTTTACGCGCGCCCGTTCACGTTTGCCTTCCGAGGTCTCCACGTGGGCAACTACGGTGCGGACGAGAGCAATCGTGACGCGGTGTTCTGGCAGGAATATCTGGGCTACTCCTATTATCAGGGCTTCATTCGCGGCTACAACCTCAACAACTTCAGTCAGTCGGAGTGTACACGCGTGGAGGAAGGGGACGGTGTCTCGTCGTGTGCTGAGGCAGATCGGCTTTTCGGTAGCCGTCTTGCGATGGGTAGCGCCGAGTTTCGCATTCCGCTTCTGGGTATCGAGGGCGTTTCGCTCATCAATTTCCCGTACTTACCGACGGATCTCGCGCTCTTCGCAGATGCCGGCGTTGCGTGGACGGCGAGTGATCCGCCGGTGTTGAAGTTCAAGCGCAACTCCACCGAGCGCATTCCGGTAACGAGCGTCGGCGTCTCGGCGCGCGTGAATCTGCTTGGCTATTTGATCCTCGAGACGTACTACGCCTTTCCCTTCCAGCGACCGGGACAGGGCTGGCATTTCGGCTTCCAGTTGATGCCGGGCTGGTAAGGAATTGAGGTATTGCGTGGCGGGGCGTGCTGAAAGGCGCGCCCCGCCTGATTCATCGGGTTGGCAGAAGCTCCCCCCGCATAACAGTGACTGCTCTTCCTGAGATCAGCACGCGCTCCGGGAGCACCTGCAGGCGCAGTTCACCGCCGCGCGAAGAAGCTTGCCGCGCAGAGAGCGACCTTTTGCCCAAACGTTCCGACCAGAAGGGCGCAAGCGAGCAGTGGGCTGAACCGGTCACCGGGTCCTCGGGAATGCCGAGCGCCGGCGCGAAGAAGCGGCTCACGAAATCGCACTGCAGCTCTTCCGCCGCCGCGGTGACAATGACCGCGCGGTAGGGGAGAAGCTTCAGGTGCTCCCACTCCGGCGCGGCGGCTTCAACTTCGCTCGCGGACGGCAGGATCGTTATAAGGTCGTCGCCCGTCTTGAAGCACGCCTCAACGTGTGCGCCGAGCGCTTCATCGAGACCTTCAGGCGCGTCGGTGGTCTGGTAATCTGCGCGGGGAAAATCGAGCGTAATCCATGCTCCCTCCTTCGTGGCGGTCAGGTTGCCGCTGCGCGACCCGAAGCGTGCGGGCAAGGCGAGCGGGACGAGGCCGTTCTCCCACAGAAAATGCGCGGCGGCGAGCGTCGCATGTCCGCACAGGTCGACCTCGACGGTGGGCGTAAACCAGCGCAGGTCAAAGGCGTCGCCGCTGCGGACGAGGAAGGCCGTCTCCGACAAGTTCATCTCGGCTGCCACGGACTGGAGCCAGGCGACGCTCTGCCACTCTTGCAGCAAACACACGGCGGCGGGATTTCCGCGAAAGGGCGTGCCGGTAAAGGCATCGATCTGGGCGAAGGCAACGGCCATAAAGATTACGAGCGAAAAGGGAATCTGGGTCTGCGGGACACGTTTGGAGCGTTAACTTAAACAACTTCACGAATGCACCTACCGAACGATGTACGATAAGGTACGCACCTTCCTGTTCCAACTCGATGCCGAGCGCGCCCATCGCCTGACCTTGGCGGCGGCGCGCGCGTCGCAGCGTCTCGGCAATCCCACGGTTGCCGATCAGTTCGGGTTTGAACACGCCGTGCTGGAACAGTCGTTGCTCGGACTCACCTTTCCGAACCCGGTTGGACTCGCAGCGGGATTTGACAAGAATGCGGAGCTGGAGTCCTTCTGGACGGCGCTCGGATTCGGCTTTGCGGAAGTGGGATCTGTCACCGCGCGGGCGTCGCGCGGCAACCCTCGTCCGCGTGCCTTCCGGCTTGAAGACGACGAGGCGATCATCAACCGGATGGGCCTGAACAACCAGGGCGCTGATCGAGTGGCCCGGCGGCTTCGCGGGCGTGCGGGTGAACGCGAGAGACCGCTGGGCATCAACATCGCGAAAACCCATGATGCGCGCATCGTTGGGGAGGCCGGCATCGAGGATTTCCGAACGAGCTTCCGAGCGCTTGCCCCGCTGGCGGAATATGTCACGATCAACATATCGTGCCCAAACACGGCCGAGGGCAAGACCTTCGAAGAGCCTGACCTTTTTCATCCGCTCCTTAAAGCGCTGTTTGCAGAGCGCCGCGCCCTCAACTTGGAAGTACCCGTTCTTGTCAAACTCGCGCCTCCCTACACGGAAAAGCTGGCGTTTGACAGCCGGGTAGAGGAGCTACTCGCTATCGCAACGGTCCACGGCGTACACGGGTACGTTGCGACGAACACCGCTTCGGACCGCGACGGCCTCGATACGCCCGATCAGCGACTCGCCTTGATCGGGAGCGGCGGACTGAGCGGAGCGCCCATCGAAGCGCGATCTACAGCCCTCGTTCGGTATCTTTACCACCGAACGCACGGCCAGGTGCCTATCATCGGGGTAGGAGGGGTGCGCTCCGCCCTGTCGGCCTACCGGAAGATCCGGGCGGGCGCTTCCCTCGTGCAGCTCTACACCGGCCTCGTCTACGAAGGCCCCGGGCTTCTGCGAGCGATTAAAGAAGGACTGGTGAGCCTGCTCGAGCGCGATGGATTCAGCAATGTCGCCGAAGCCGTTGGCGTCGACGCATAACGCGCCCTACGCCGTCTGCGGAATATTGGCAGTCTCTGCCTTAAAGCGCTGCGATGCTGCCGCCCGTTCCTCGTAGGCGCGCCGCGCAATGCGAACGTCTTCCAAAAAGTACGGCAGTTCCTCCATTCGCATGGCCTGCGGGCCGTCGACGAGGGCTTTGCCCGGCGCTGGATGAAAGTCGACGAGCACCATGTTTGCCCCTGCGATGACGCCCTGGGCCGTGACGTGCATGACATCCAGAATGCCCTCCGGGCTGCGCTCCCGAGAGCCTACGGAGTGAGACGGGTCGATGCACACCGGCATCCGGGTGAGCCGCTTCACGGCCGGCACCTGCGCGAAGTCCACGAAATTGCGATGCGGATCACCCATGTTCGACTTCATGCCTCGAAGGCCGAAGACCACGCGCGTGTTGCCCTCGCTCGCCAGGTACTCGGCAGCGTTCAGCGACTCGTCGAGCGTGATGCCGAATCCACGTTTGATCAGCACCGGAAAATCGTGCTGCCGCCCTACGGCCTTTAGCAGCTCGAAGTTCTGCGTGTTTCGTGTGCCGATCTGGAGCATAACGCCGGTAGGAGAGCCGGTGCGCCGGAGCGCTTCGCGGATCTCGTCCACGTGCGACTCGTGCGTCACTTCCATGGCGATGACCCGCATACCGTACTTGCCGCCAAGCTCAAAAACCCACGGCAGGCACGACGCGGCAAGTCCCTGGAAGGCGTACGGGCTGGTGCGCGGCTTGTAGGCACCCATGCGCGTGCAAACCTGTCCATTCTCCTGCAGCGCGCGCATCATCTGCTCGACGTGGTCCGGCGTGTCGACGGCGCACAGGCCTGCGAAAACATTCAGGTTGTCCTGGCTGAAACGAACGCCGTTGTAGTCGAAGTGCGAGGGCCGGTCGTCCAGCTTGTGGCGTCCGAGCACCCTATACGGTTCTGATATCCTGATGACCCGCTCCACGCCCGGCAGGACCTTCATCACGTCTACGCTCAGTGAGGCAGTGCGCCCGATCAGGTAGACTTCGGTAAGCGTCTGTTCCGTACCCTGTACGCGGTGGACGTGCGTCTGAATGCTTTCGAGGTGCGCGAGGTGGTCCATGAGTTGCCGGTATTCGGCACCTTCGGGCTGCACGTCGGGGCGGAGAATAAGGATCACAGGAGAAGGAGAGCGGGTGAGAAGAAGGGAGCGGTATGAACCGGGCGGCGGACATTCGGTTCGGGGGATGTGCCACAGACAGGCCCGGCCGCGACCATCGTGGTCCCGAGCCGGGCCTTCACCTTTCTTAACTTCTCGATGCGGCATCTATCATGCCGCCGCCGACCGCTGTTCAGTTACCATTTCCTGATCCATTGCCGCCTCCATTACCGCCTCCATTGCCACCACCATTCCCGTTGTCCATGCCATGATGGGGTCCCTGGTTGTAGCGCACGTGCATCCGAATAGTTAGAGCGCGGTGAATCTTCACGATCTCGAGCTGTGTCGGCGTCAGGATACCGGCGAGAGCGTCGAGATTCGCTTCATAGAGCGCCCGGAACGCTTCCACAGCGTCGGCGCGGTCCAGTTCGCCCGATCGGACATCATCGAGCAGCAATTGAACATCGCTTTTATGCTGTTGATAAAGGGCCGAGAGGGCGTCCTGCTGCGCTGCGTCGAGCTGGAGCGCTTCCGCCATGACGTCTCGACAGTCGCCGAGGTACTGCTGGAGATCTTGTCCGCCCGCCTGGAATTTGATGCGCGCTTGCAACACCCAGGCCGCCATCCGGGCCTGCTGTTCATCCGTCAGCGTTGCATGGAGTTCGTTACGCATCCGGGTGCGCAGCGCGTCGAACTGTGCGCGGAACTCCTCCTGCGTCAGCGTGCCCGAACGCCGGTTATTGGCAAGTAGTTGGAACTCGGGCGCATATCTGCCGCGGATTTCCTGAAGAGCCTGCCGCTGCTGTTCCGTGAGGTTCAGGCGGGCGAAGCTCTCAGCCCATCCCTCATCTCCATGAAAATGCCGCAGCGGCTCGCGCCACCAGTTCGGGACGCGCCGCGCGTTGAACGAATCCAGCCGCGCAAAAAGCGCCTCCTTCTGTTCGGCCGTAAGCGTCGCCTGCAGATCGGCGGCGACCGACCAGAGGTAGCCCGCCTGGCCCCAGCGTCCCTCATGCCGGGCGAGCGTGGCGCGTACGTTCGATCCCTCTGTGGCGGAAAGGTTCAATTCGGAAGAAAGGTCTGCTGCAAAGGCAACCAGCATCGGATCATCCGGTGCGTCGCTGTCGCTGCTCTGGAGCGTGTCGCAGGCTGAGAGGCCGAGCACGGCGAGGCAGGACAGGAGCGTGAGCGTTCGTCGAATGGCAAGCATCGTAACACCTCTGACTGGTTCATTGAAGAAATCGCATTGACTGGACGGTAGTTTACGACATCGCCTCCCGGCGCGTGTCACAGAAGTATCGCGGTTATGTGTTTTCAGAGCAAGGTGGATAAAGGTCGGCGCGATGCGGCAATGGCAACAATCCGACGCTTGCAAAAGCACGTTCGTACTGGAGGCAGGAAGTTTAAACGAGAGGAAATGAATCAACGTTGATTTTTTTGATTCTAACATCCTCGTTTACCTGTTCGACGACATGGACCTGCACAAGCGCGAGCTGTCGGTGTCCCTTGTCCATGGAGCGGCCGGTTCTGGCAGCGCTGTCATCACCTTTCGAAGCCATGGACTTTCTTGAAACCGAGCTTCTTCCGCTCTGGCGCGTCTACCCTACCCCATCGATGCACCGCCGCGCCCTCCAAAGTCGAGATCGGTACAAGTCCAGTTTCTACGACGCCCTCATCGTTGCGGCCGCGCTTGAAGCAGGGTGCGGGAGGCTCCTGACGGAAGACCTCCAGCATGGTCAGCAGATCGAGGAACTGGTGGTCGAGAATCCGTTCCTCACGTAAGGGCGTGTTGGATCGGCCCGTCCCCACGCTTTATTGCTCGGACAGGCCAAGGCTGCGCGCGGGCCGTGCCGGACCTTTCGGAGTAGGAACCAAGGAGAGGGGGTGCCGTAGCAATTTCGCCCTTTCGGCCCCTCACCACTTTGATCATGCCCGTTTATGGTAGAAGATTTTCTCAAATTTACCAAGAGTCTGACCCTTCCGGGCAGCATCTATAGCGGCCCGTTTCAGGAGCAGTCCATCAGCGCCCTCGTGCCGATGGTCGTCGAGCAGACGACCCGCGGCGAGCGCGCCTATGATATTTTCAGCCGCCTGCTCAAGGAGCGTATCATCCTGCTTGGGACTCCGATCAACGATCAGATCGCGAACCTGACCGTGGCCCAGCTGCTTTACGCGGCCAGCGAGGACCCGGAGCGGGACATCAATATGTACATCAACTCGCCCGGCGGCGTCATTTACAGCGGCCTCGCCGTGTATGACACGATGCAGTGGGTCTCTTGCCCCGTGGCGACGAGCTGCGTCGGTCTGGCGGCGTCCATGGGATCCGTGCTCCTCGCTGCGGGCGCGGAGGGCAAGCGGTCGGCACTTCCGAACTCCCGCATAATGGTACACCAGCCGCTTGGCGGAGCGCAGGGACAGGCGTCCGACATTGAGATCCAGGCCAAGGAGATCCTCTGGCTCAAGGAGCGCCTCTACAGCATTATGGCGCACCACTCCGGCAAAACGACCGAACAGATCGAGCGCGACGCCGACCGCGACTACTGGCTCAGCGCAGATGCGGCTAAGGAATATGGCCTGATTGACATCGTGCTTGAACCCAAGCGCGGGTATCGTCCGCCGGTCACGGGAAAGGATGAGACGATCCGGAAAGGCAGCGGCTGATCGTCGGACTTTGTAAGCGTAAGAGAGGCGGCTCGGGGTAACCTGAGTCGCCTCTCTCACTTGATCAACATTAGGAACGAAGAGCGAACGAGCCGGCGATCAGTGGCGTCGCTGAACTGGCATGATTGCGCTTCGTGTCTCTCCCGTCACTTCGCCTCGGAGTAGGAAGGTGCCTCCATTCCGAGCGCCTTCGTCAAGAACGCCCACTGGTCGGCGGCTTGCTCGATGCGCATCCACGTGGGGGTGCCTGCGCCGTGTCCGGCGCGCGTCTCAACTCGAATCAGGATCGGGTTGTCACAGGCCTGCGCCGCCTGCAGCGCTGCGGCGAACTTGAACGAGTGCCACGGAACGACCCGGTCGTCGTGATCCGCCGTCGTGATGAGCGTCGGCGGGTAGCAAGTGCCGGGGTCCACGTTGTGAACGGGCGAATACGCATACAGCGCCTGGAACTCGTCGGCGTTGTCGCTCAGGCCGTAGTCGCTGGACCACTGCCATGCGTTCGCGCTTGCGGTGTGATACCGCAGCATATCGAGCACGCCAACCGCCGGCAGCGCCGCGCCGAATAGGTCCGGCCGCTGCGTCATGGTCGCGCCGATGAGCAGTCCGCCGTTGCTGCCACCCTGAATGGCGAGCTTAGAGGGCCGGGTGTAGTTGTTGGCGATGAGCCACTCCGCCGCCGCGATGAAGTCGTCGAACACGTTTTGCTTCTGGAGCTTTGTGCCGGCGTCGTGCCACGCCTTGCCGTACTCGCCGCCGCCGCGCAGATTCGGTATGGCCAGAACGCCGCCCATCTCCAGCCATGCCATCCGTGCAGGACTGTAGCCGGGTGTGAGCGAGACGTCAAATCCGCCGTAGCCGTAGAGCAGCGTTGGGTTGGCGCCGTTCAACTGGAGACCTTTCTTGGAAATGATAAACATCGGCACGCGCGTGCCGTCCTTGCTCGTATAGAAGATCTGCTTGGCATCGAAATCCCCGGGGTCGATGCCCGCCGGTGTGGCCGCTTTCCAGAGCGTTACATCGCCGGAGGCGAGATCATACCGGTAGATGGCTCCCGGCGTGGTGAACGACGAGAAACTGAAGAACGTCTCCGTGGCGTCGCTGTCGCCGTAGAAGCCGCTGATGGTGCCGATGCCGGGTAAGGCTACTTCGCTTCCTCCCGCGCCATTCTCGTCATAAACCCGCACGACGGACTGCGCGTCCTTCAGGTACTGCGCGACGAGCTTTCCGCCGACATAGCTCACGCCTTCGAGACGTTCACGTCCTTCCGGAATAACCGTGCTAATGGCTTCCGGCTCGCCGATATCCAGACTGACCACCTTGCCGAGCGGCGCGTCCTTCGTAGTTGAGAAGAAGAAGCGGGTACCGTTGTTGCCGAGGAAGTTGTACAGCCCGTCCCACTTGTCGAGAAGGCGCACGATAGGTGCGTTCTCCTGCGCCAAATCTTTATAGTAGATGCCGTTGGCCTGGTAGCCGTCGAACAGGTTCAGGATGAGGAAGCGGCCGTCGTCGGTCACGTTCGCGTAGGGATTGCGCCTTGGGTGGTCTGTGACCTCATAGATGAGCCGGTCATCGTTCTGCGCCGTTCCGAGTTCATGGAAGTAGACGCGGACCTGCTTGGAGTCATCCCACGTGCCGTCGGGCGTTTGCGGATAGCGGCTGTAATAGAGGCCGGAGCCGTCCTTCGCCCAGTCCACACTCGCGAACTTCATTCCGCGGAGTTCGTCGGGGAGGTCCTGGCCCGTGTCGACATTTCGGACGCGCCAGATGCGCCAGTCCGTGCCGCCGTCGGAGACGCCGTACGCCAGCCGGTGTCCCTCCGGACCAACGGAAAGGCCGCCGAGGGAGATCGTCGCGTCCTCGCTAAAAGTATTCGGATCAATGATGGCGCGGGCCGGAGCGTTCAGATCGGGGGTGACGTAGAGAACGCTCTGGTTCTGCAACCCGTCGTTGCGAGAATAGAAATAGTTGGAGCCTTCCTTAAAAGGAACGTCGAATCGCTCGTAGTTCCACAACTCACGCAGCCGCGACTCGATGGCCTCGCGCCCAGCAACGTTCTCCAGATAGGGCCGTGCGAGCGCATTCTGCGCGGCAACCCAAGCTGCTGTTTCGGTCCCGTCGAGGTTTTCGAGCCAGCGGTAGGGGTCGGCAACGACGGTGCCGTGGTAGGTGTCGGTGTGATCGACGCGGCGGGTTTCCGGATACTGGACTGCCGAGCTTGCCGGGAGCGTAGCCTCGGGCATTGCCGACTGCCGGGGCGCGGCGCAGCCGGCAAGCAGCATCAGCGTCGCTGGAACGAGGGTTGCCGCGAAGTAGAAGGGGTGGTTCATGCGTAGCACTTGATTTTGAAGAATAGTTCAAAGGGTACGAAGCTTCGCCGCCTGCGTTTCCGCCCCGAGCGGAAGCGCCGCGTCAGCCCCGGCTCTCAACTTCGAGGTGGATGGCGTGGAGTGAGTAGCGGACTTCAATCACAAACAGGAAGGCCCCCACAACGACCAGTCCCATGGACAGCAGCAGCAGAAGCCCCTTTACGGCGGCAAGGGAGATATCCGCCAGGCCCTCCAGCACCGTGGCGAAGACGATGAACCCGCTGACCATGATGCTGCTGGAGACGCTGAGCATGGCATTCTTCATGATCCGGCAGCGCTTGTAGATGAGATCGATAGCGGCTTCGAGCCGTTCCCGTTCCGCGCCCGTGCGGTGCGGCCGGTCTTTCATGAGCTGGCGCGTACGGTCGAGCGCGTGGCTGTATCGGTTCACCATGCTCAGTAGCAGCAATCCGACGCCGGAAATGAGCGCAACGGGCGTGAGCGCCGACTGCAGGACGATGGAAAAATCGGTCGGGTTCATCTATTAGTAAAGGCTTTTCTTGTCCGTTTTGGCTTTAGTCTGCCGCCTCGGCTGCGGCGCGGCAGGCTTTTTCGGTGCCCGCGATCACGAGCGTATCGGAGTCTTTCAGCGGCGCATCCGGATTGGGCGGCACTTCCATGATGTCGGTAAGCACATCGTGAATGGCGATCACGGAGATGCGATAGCGCGACGGCAATGCAAGCTGCCTCAGATTCTGCCCTTCCCAGCGCGTTGGCACCACCATCTCCTGGATGATGAAGCCTCCGCCGAGTTGAAGATAATTCAGCACGGACTGGTCCGAAAGGCGGGCGGCGAGGTTGCGGGCGCTTTCGCGTTCAGGAAAGATCGTTTCCGTGGCACCGAGGCGCGACATGACGCGCGCGTGATCGCGGGAGACGACCTTCACGTAAACATCCTTCACGCCGAGATCGCGCAGGGCAAGCGTCGTAAGAACGCTGGAGGTAATGTCGTCTCCGGTGCTGACAATCGCCGCATCCGCCTCGCGCGCGCCGATCCGGTCGAGCACGTCGGCTTGCCGGCCGTCGCCGAAGGCGGCTCGCGAGACGTGTGGCGCAATGCGATCAACCACGTTCTCGTCCGAGTCAACGGCGATAACGTCGTGGCCCTGGCCGTAAAGCGTCTCGGCGATGGTGGTGCCGAAGTTTCCGAGTCCAACGACTACGAATCGTTTCATCTGCGTTTCTAAAGAAAAGGGAAAGTTCAGCCGACGATGATATCTTCGTACGCGTAGCGGAACCGTTCGGAAGGCAGCCGAACACGGCGGGCCACGGCGGCGGCGAACGTGAGCGGGCCTACCCTCCCGACGAACATAAGAAGAATGACGAGCCATTTGCCCGGCGTGGAGAGGGCCGCCGTGCCGCCCATCGACAGGCCCACGGTGTTGAAGGCACTCACGACCTCAAACATAAAGGCCAGAAACGGTCGGGGTACGTTCTGAGTGGGAAGGATGTCCAGTTCCGTGATGGTAATAATCATGATCGAGGCCGTTATCAGGCCGAACGCCAGAACGAACAATCCGACGGCTCTCTGAACGGTTTCCTGGGGGACGGAGCGGCCCTGCAGGCTCACGAGGTCATTGCCTCGCAGGCGTGCCCAGGCAAGAAGGCCGATCAGCGCTATCGTAGTCGTTTTGACGCCGCCCGCCGTGGAACCGGGGGAGCCGCCGACCGACATGAGCAGGATGGTCAGGAAGTTGGAGCTGTCGGTCGTGAGGGCGTAGTCAACCGAGTTGAAACCTGCAGTGCGCGGCGTTATGCTCAAGAACAGCCCGTTGATAAGTTTTGCCCAGACCGGCAGTTCGCGGAGGGTCGTGTTCCACTCGAGCGCGGTGAAGATGGGCCACGCTGCGAAGATGAGAATGGCAGTGGTAGCGAGCACCACCCGCGAATGGAGGGACAGGCTGAACCGGCGCACTTCGGCCAGTCGGTGGCTCTTTCGCCAGAGGTAGACTTCTTCCATGGTCAGGAAGCCGAGGCCGCCCAGCACGATGAGGATCATAATGACGGAAATGACGCCGCCATTGCCCGCGAAGTCCATCAAAGACGTTGTAAAGGTCGAAAAGCCCGCGTTGCAGAACGCGCTGATGGAGTGGAACACGGCAGGCCAAACGGCCCCGACTGCGCCCAGTTGGTTGAACCAGAACAGGTACAGCGCGAGGGCACCTGCGGCTTCGATACCGAATGTAAAGATCACCACGTCTCGTGTCAGCCGGGCGGCGCTGACATTGTTCAACACGCTCATCGTCGTGTCGTTGAGCGCCTCGGTGCGGAGGGAGAGGCGCTGGCCGAGCGCTACGATAATGAGCGTCGTGAATGTGATCATGCCAAGGCCGCCGAACTGAATTAGCAAGAGAATCCAGCCCTGGCCTGCTTTGGTGAAGTAGGTCGCTGTGTCAACCACGATCAGCCCGGTCACGCAGGCGGCGCTGGTCGCTGTGAAGAGCGCATCGAGCCAGTTGAGGTCTTCGCCTGCGAAGAGGCCCGGCAGCGCCATCAGACCGATGGTACCCGCAATGATCAGAAGCAGAAAAGAGAAAACGAAGAGCTGCGGGCCTGAGATGCGGCGCCACAGGTTATCCCGTCGTACGCCCCCCGGCTTGAGAGATTCAAAAAAAGCCATCCAGGTTGAAGTATTCTAACGCGCGGCAGCGGGACTGTGTTGGAGAAGCCAGCGGGCGTACCCGAATGAGTGATGGCCGGCAAGGGCAGGTGATCCGGGTGCCATAAAGGCGAACGCTGCGGCGCGTCGAAGCGTTGCTGCTAAGGAGTCCGAGGGGCCGAATGCCTCGAAGCAGATCGTCCACCAGTGCTCTTGACCGATCTGCAGGCGCGTAAGCTCCAGGTCGCAGCCTCTTCTTCGCTCCGGATCGGACACGCGCCCGAGCGCTTCTCCGTAGAACCCAAAGCCTACTAAACGGCGCGCTTTCGTTACGGCAATGTGCCCGTCCGTCTGCAGCGTGAACCCGGCGTCTGCCGGTTTCATCGACCACTTGCGCCATCTTTCCACCCTTCCGCTTGAGGAGGAATGTAACTGCACGATGCTCCCGTCGGAGAGACGTCGTTTTTCCTCTATCCGCCCCTCGCGCAGCTTGACGTTGATCGAATCGTCAACGGGGGGGCGGTAGTGATCCGTCCGCTTCGCCTCGCGCGAACCGCCAAGGCGGTCGAACCAGTGGACCACGCTTTCCGGCGGCGGTCCCTCGAAGAACCACCGCACCTCCGCCGTGTCTTTGAAACGAACGTCTATTCCTGCCGCGTTCACATTGAGATCGATTGCTGCGCCTTCCATTCGCGATTCCGCAATGGCCGTAAAGGGTGGGATCATCTGCAGCAAAGCTACGGAATCTTGCCCGGCAATGATACCGCCCCACCGCCCTGCCATGATACATGCTGGTGAGTCTTCCTCGGGCAGGGGCAACGAAACTCACGAACTCAGCGCGCGTTTTTTTGCCGGTTCATCAAGCTTGCTCCATTTTAGATCCCGATCACTTTGCCTGAATCCCCCACGCTCGCGGATGCTCCTGCCTGGACGGCGGAAGATGCGGAAAAAACGTACTTCGTTCAGGACTGGGCCGGCGACTATTTTTTCGTCAACGAAGCCGGTCACGTGGCGGCACGCCCTGCGTGGAAGAGCGAGGTCGCGATTGACCTCTTTCAAGTGGTTGAAGCGCTGCGCGCCCGCGGCGTTCAGCTTCCGGTGCTGATACGGTTGCAGGACCTTCTTCAAGCCCGCGTTATTCGCATCAACGAGTCGTTCAAGGCGGCCATCGCTGCGACCGGGTACGAAGCGTCCTATCAGGGGGTCTTCCCGATAAAAGTCAACCAGTTGCGCGAGGTGGTCGAGGAGCTTCTCGAGGCGGGGCGTCCGTACAACTACGGCCTCGAGTGCGGCTCAAAGGCGGAGATGATCGCGTGTATGCCGTACCTGGAGACGGACCGGATGCTGCTCATCTGGAACGGCTGTAAAGACGCCGAATCGATGCGCCTGGCGCTTGCCGGGCAGAAGTTGGGGCAAAACATCCTCCCCGTCATCGAGCGCGTGGAGGACGTTGATTTGCTGATGCACCACGCGCGTGATCTTGAGGTCGAAGGGCAGTTCGGCGTGCGGATCCGTCTCTCGACGAGTGGGGCGGGGTTGTGGTCCGAGTCGGGCGGCGAGAATAGCAAGTTCGGCATTTCACTGACAGAGCTTCTCGCGCTTGTCGACCGCCTGCGCGAGCGGGAGCATCCGCCGGCTTTTCGGCTGCTCCACTTCCATCTCGGCAGCCAGATTGCGGATTTGCGGAACGTGCGCGACGCGGTGGAGGAAGCGGCGCGCATCTACGCGCGGCTTTACAAGCGCGGCCTGCCGGTGCGCTACCTCGATATCGGCGGCGGACTGGGCGTCAGCTACGAGGCAGGCAATCCGGATGTGGCCGGAAGCATCAACTACGTCCTTGATGATTACACACGCGCCGTTGTGGAGGCGCTCGGACGAATCTGCACCGAGGAAGGGGTGCCGCATCCGACGCTGGTTTCGGAAAGCGGACGCGCCGTGACGGCCTTCCACTCTGTTCTCGTACTGGAGACGCTGGGGGCGCGCGAGAAGGATCACGTGGAGCACTACCCGGCGGGCGATGCGTCGCACCCCGTTTTGCAGGAACTCGAAGGCGTGCTGGCCGATGTGCGGCGCGACGGAGATGAGAATCTGCGCGCGTCTGCCGAGGCCCACGAACTGGCCGAGTCGCTGCGGGCGCGGGTGCTCGTGCTCTTCCGGCAGGGCAAGCTTACGCTCGAGGAAAAGGCGTATGCGGAGAGGCTTTACTGGACTGCTTGCGCCGCAATCAACGCGGGCGTTCGTGCCGGCGATGCGCATCTCGTTCCGGAAACGTTGTACGGACTCGATCCACAGCTGCGCGACCAGTATCTCTGCAATTTTTCCGTCTTCCGTTCGATGGTGGATTACTGGGCCATCGGGCAGCGTTTCCCGATCATGCCCTTACACCGCCTGCTCGAAGAGCCGACGCGGCGCGGTACCATTTCCGATCTTACGTGCGACTCAGACGGGCAAGTAACGGACTTTGTAGCGCCTGAGGGTGACAAGCGTTTTATCGAGCTGCATCCGCTACTCCCCGGACAGCCTTACTTTCTGGGGTGCTTCTTGATGGGCGCTTACCAGGACATCATGGGCGACATGCACAACCTGTTTGGCCGGGTGACGGAAGCCCATGTGTATGTCGACGAGGAGGAGCCCAACAACTTCTACATCGAAAAGATATTGCAGGGCGCGACCGTCGAGGAGCAGCTGGCGCTCGTTCAGTACTTCCCGAACGACCTTGAGCGGCGCATGAGTGATCTCATTCAGCAGAAGGTCAAGAGCGGCCACATTCGTCCGCCGGAAGGAGTGCTTCTACTCGAACAGTACAAGTCGATCTTCAGCAGGCCGACGTACCTGCGTACGGACGGATACTGAGCGGGGCGGCGGGTTACTATTCGGGAAATGCGACGGCGCTGCGCAACTGCCGGCGCTCCTCTTCCATTTACTCTGCACCGTTAATCAAAGCCGGCGTCGCTCCATGTCAAAAGGTAAGATCATTGGCCTCGTCATCGTCATTGCGTTTCTCGTGCTCGTGGTGGCGATGATCAGCACGTGCCACGGGGGAAGCGAGGAACCTCACCTCGACGACACGGAACTCGTAGACACCGCGCTCCTGCCGGCGTCCTGAACCGTCTGGAATCAAGTGCCTTGTGAACCCTCGCGTTCCGACAGGACCGGCTGGAGGCGGAGCAAGGCGCAGTCCTTCTGCTTGGCTTCGAGCATGAGGTCGAATGGCGCGTGTTCGCCCGCGTTCTCCATGATGCCAAGGAAGTGCTTGAGGTCGTCCGGCTCGATGAAGTCCGCATGGGACGTTTTGGTGCCGTCCTTTCTTGAGGACAGGTGCAGCTTGGGAACGCGCCCGCCCCACGTGGCGGCCGCGCGTTCTACGATGCTAACCGCGTCTTCATCCGGCGTCCGGCCGGCGTGAAGGCATCGGTGGTGAAAGTAGTCGAAGATCATGGGAAGGCCGAGGCGTTCGCAGAGCGGAAGCACCTCGTGCGCGGCGTACGTCTTGTCGTCGTTCTCCAGCGCGAGCACCCGCTGCGCGCGGGGAGAGAGTCGCGCGAAGTTGGCCGTAAAGCGCTCGATTGCCGCTTCTTTGTCGCCGTAGGCTCCGCCGACGTGCAGCGTCAGCGTGCCCTGTGCAGGATCGACGGAGTGAACGAACCACGCCTGGTATTCCAGTTCTGCGATGGCGGCGTCGACAACCTCCGGGCGCGGCGAGTTGAGGACGGTGTACTGGCCCGGGTGCATCGACAGGCGAACGCCCTCGGCTTCAACGAACGCTCGAACTTCTCGCAGCGCATCGCCGAAGGCCGCCTCTGCATCGAGTGGAAACCGTTCGTGCGAGGCGAAGGGCACCACGTCGGAGGACACGCGAAAGAAGCGAATATCGTGCTCGACGTTCCAGCGGAGGATGTCGAGAAGGGCTGCGATGTTCTCCTCGACGAGCGCGCGAACACGCTCGGCTTCAAGACTCGCGAGGCGTAGGGTCCGGCCGGTGGTGCGTTCGAGCGTCAGGTTCTGACAGGCGTAGCCGAGGTGGCGCAGGTACATACGGTCGGGCGGAGCTATGGATAGCCTCGTGTTAAGAGGCCGTTGATTAACTCTCGACGGGATGTATCGCAGATATCCGGGGCCGTGTCTGCGACTGGAATGCCGTCTCACGTCCCCTTGTATCATCCTCAAGGGGGAGGTTGCGTGTGTACTTTGGTCCGTTACATACAGCGTTTGCTAATATGTCAGCGGCCTCTTAAGGCAGGTCGAATTCGGCAGCGCTTAGCAGCATATCGCTATAAGAACCCTGCACGAGGGCGTCGCCGGCGATGTTCAGGTAATTCATGAAGGACTCGCACTGCTCCTGAAGCGCGTCTCGTGAACGCGAGCCGTCGGTGTCGATTGCTTCAATTTCAACGAAGGTGCCGAGCCTGGCGAGCGTGTCGAGGTGGAACTTGACGTTGTCGATGAAGAAGATCTCCCGCACCTTGTCTACAACAACGAGGGTGCCGAGCGCCTTCCTCAGCACCGGTCCGATGTCCGTGTCTTCCCCGACGCGAGCAAGTTCAATGTTCGATGTTTTAGGGCCGGACTCGTCCTCCCGGTCATAGAAGATGAGCGTGCGTTCGATGTTCCCCTCGCGCAACTTGAGCCGGCCTTGCGGGACGAGGAAGTAGGTGTCGACCTGGTGATCCGTTCCCACGGAGCGCGCTCCGCGCCGCATCAGACGTTCGCGGGCGAGTCCGAGATCGGCGCAACGGGCTTTGACTTCTACGTTTAAGGCTTTCATTTACACGCTTGCCGGCGGCTTCATTGTGATCTTTCTATTACCAGCCCCCAGCTTTGCTGTCGGGTGGGACATCGTTAGAAGATCGGAACAACCTCTTAGAACTTGCCGGCGTGTCGCTGAATACTTAAAGAAAAGATCTACACGGAAGAGGGACACGTAAAGGACGGTCGGGGCCTCTAAGAACATGTTCGAAATGATCGTACTCCTTATCGGCGCGATGCCGTTTCTGATCGGCCTATATGCCATTCGCATGATCAAGAGGAATAATGAGGGTGGTTCGGACGAACCGCCGCCGCCGCCGGATCCTTTACCGCCCACGCCCTTGCTGCCCTCCACGCCGGAGCAACGGATAAGAACACGGTTGCAGGCGCGCGTCAGCAGGAGTCCGGTCGGGCACGCGCAGGTCCACTGCCCCGCCTGGAAGCACCGGATCTCTTCCTAAAGTTCGGCCACAACTGTCGGCGAGGGTACTGCCCGGACGAAGGATGAACTCAGCCGGCGGGGGTGCGTTATAACGGCACCCTCAACGCCCTTCCTTAGCAGCTCACGCCGACGCATATGCGCGCCTCCCGCCCCTTTCTACAACGATTCTGGGTGTGGATTCTGTTCGGGCTTCTCGTCTTTGCGCTCGGCTATCTTGTAGGCACATCGCTCGGAGCAAGAGATCGTCCGCACACGATCGAGCGCATGTTGCACCGCTGAGAGACCCTGGTATGACGACGCCCGCTGCGCGGGTAGCACAACGGGCATCGATTAAAACGAAAGCAACTGCACTCAGGCGCTGGCCGAGTCTACCGGAACAGAGGCGTGATTCAGCGGTCGGGCAAGCCCGCTACCGATCGGCAGCGTGATCTCCTCTGTCTGCGGAGGAATAGGTACGCAGCGCGCTTCAAGCTCTTGTTCAATCGACAGCATGGCCAGGCCAATGGTGCGGCGCAGCCGTGCGGTGCTCGGAAAGACACTCTGGCCGAGCGCAGCGTAGGACCGTCCATACTCGCGGAGTGTTCTAAGCAGGGTAGCGTCACTCAGAAGCGGGAGTCCCTTGGGCATAAAGACGTTTTCTGACATGGCACTGTCCGGATAGTTGAGATGCTTTCGCGGGATCGGCCAGCCGGAGTTTATTATTGAGTATGCCCGGCAGCCGTCCTATCTATATGTATGAACAAACACTGGCTTTGTGCTAAGTAGTCTACCCGTTTGTGGGCACTTTGCATCTTCGTTACAACCAAAGGTGCATATCTTCTCGCTCCATCGGCTCAGGTTCATTGCATCTTCCGGCGCAGAAACGCCGTAGCCCTCTTACACGCCTGCGGAAGTCGCCGCGGGACTGCGCCCTACGAAGGGGGCGGAGCCTTCATCCAGAAACGCCACGAAGTTCTCCAGTGACGTGAGGCCGGAGATCTGTGCGACGACATGGCCGTCCTCCGGCGCGAGCACCGCATACGTCGGCAGGGCGACCGTTCCTGTGGTCTGGAGCTGATAGCGCTGGAACTCCTCGCCATTTTCGAGACCGTCTGTGTAGAGACGAAGGAGCACGAAGTCCTCCTCGAAACGGCGCGACACCTCAGGGCGAGGGAAAACGTTCGCCTCCATCTCCCGGCAATTCGTGCAGGTGTAGCCCGTGAAGTCGATGAAGAGAGGCAGGTTCTGTGCCTTCGCCGCTGCTCGTGCCGCGTCGATGTCGTCCACGAACCAGGGCAACTCCGTCTCGTCGTCCGCCGAGGTCGTGCGGGAGAATGCAGGAAGGAGACTCGCATCCGTACCCTGGCGCGGTGGGAGGTAGGCGTCGAGCTTGTTCAGCGACGCTCCGAAGAGTCCCGGGATCATGAAGAGCGACAGGCCAAAAAATCCGATGGCAAAGAGCAACCGTCCAACCCCGACGTGCTCAGGCGACGGTTCATGCGTGAGTTGGAGCTTGCCGATGAGGTAAAGTCCCGCCAGGAAAAAGATAACGACGATGACGGCTATGGCGACAGGGCGGGAAATCAGACCCCAGCCCCAGATGAGGTCCGCGTTCGAGAGGAACTTGATGGCGGCGGCAAGCTCGACGAAGCCGAGCACCACCTTCACGGCGTTCATCCACGATCCCGACTTTGGGAGGGCGCTCAGACTCTTTGGAAAGAGGGCAAATCCGACGAAGGGGAGCGCAAATGTCGTGCTGAAAGTAAGCATCCCGATGAGCGGATAGAAGCGCTCGCCCTGCACGGTTGCCGCCAGCAGGCCCCCGACAAAGGGTGCCGTGCAGGAGAAGGAGACGAGGGTGAGCGTAAGGCCCATGAAAAGAACGCCGACGTAACCGGCGCGCTCATTGCCCTGCCGGTTGAAGAAGTTCACCATCCCGCTCGGCAGCCTTAGCTCGAAAAGGCCAAGGAGCGAAAGCGCAAAAACCACGAAAACGACGCCGATGAACAAGTTCACCCAGGGATTCGCGGCAATCGTCTGCGCGCCCGCGGCACCAAGGAATAGCGCCATGAGCAGCCCCAGCGATGTGAACGTGAGAACGATCGCGAGGCCGTAGACGGTGGCCATGCGCACCGCCTCGCCACGCCCTTCGGCGTGCCGGGTGAAATAGGACACGGTGAGCGGGATGAGCGGGAAGACGCAAGGCGTTAGAAGGGTGGCAAGCCCGGCTCCGACGGCGAGTAAAAGGAAGGCCCAGAGGCCACCGGAGCCCTGCCGGCCCGCATTCTTGCTCGTAGTTTCGCCTGCCGTGCCCCCGGTAAGCTCAGCCCGATTCTCTTCCGGCGGAAGGACCGGCTGTAGCGCGGCGGAATCGGCCGGCGCTTTTATGCCCGTGTCGCCGGCGAGAGCGGCGGTTTGAACGACCGTAACGGCGGCGGTGAACGGAACGCTCGTGGGCGGCAAGCACAACCTGGCGTTGCAGACCATGAAACGGACGCTTCCTTCAACCACGCGCTCGCCGAGAGACGCGCCATCCTCCACTCGGCCGGAAAGGGTGAACTGCGCGCGCTCGTGGAAGTAGCGCACGTCCATGTCGAAGTTGGGGTCGTAGCCTTCTTCCGGCTCAGACTGCGCGGCGGCATCGGTGAAGAGGATGCCGAGAGTGTCCTCAGTGGTAATCTTGACGCCGCGTGTGGGCGGCGGCGAGTCCATGGCGTACATCTTCCAGCCGTCGCCGATTTGGGCGGCGAGGTGCAGCTGCAGGGGTGCGCCCGGAGCGGCTTCGGAAGGGCGCACTTCTGCGGACCACGAGACGACTTCCTGCGCCGTCTGCGCGCGTGCCGGCAAGAGCGGCGTAAGCAGGAGGATCGCCGCAAGCCCCGCGGCAACGGCGTCAAGACGGGGCCGGACCTTACGCTTGTGTTCGACGGGGGGCATTCGGCAGGACCGGGAGGATACAACAAAGGGATGGCCGCTTAAAGAACGACCATCCCTTTTCGTTGTTGCGGACGAGAATCAGGCTGCGCTGTCCTCTTCGGGCACGACGCGCACCTTGACCTGTGCTGCGACTTCCGGATGGAGGCGCACGGTGGCGGTGTAGACGCCGAGCTTGCGGATTTCCTCGTTCAGCTCCACCTTGCGGCGGTCGACGTCGAACCCCTGCGCTGCAAGGGCAACGGCCACTTGCTGCGCCGTGACGGTTCCGAAGATGCGATCTTCTTCGCCGACGCGGGCGGGGACGTCGATCTGGAGGCTTTCGAGGCGGCGCACGGTTGCCTGGGCTTCCTCGCGCGCCTGCGCGATCTTACGGGACGCCTGGCGTAGTTCTTCTTCGCGGGCGCGGATGGTGCCGGCGCTCGCCATGCGAGCCAGGCCACGCGGGATGAGGAAGTTACGGCCGTAGCCGTCCTTAACCGTTACCACTTCACCTTCCGCCCCGAGGTTATCAACTTCTTTGAGAAGCAGGACTTTCATCGTTCTATAGAGTTAAAGCCGGACGCTGCGTCCGGGATGTTCTTGCTTATCGGACGGTGTCGGCGACGTAGGGGAGAAGGGACAAGTGCCGGGCGCGTTTGACGGCGCGCGTGAGCTGGCGCTGAAAGTTCGCGGAGACACCCGTGACGCGCCGGGGCAGAAGCTTGCCCTGTTCGTTGATGTACCGCTTGAGAAGCTCGATGTCCTTGTAGTCGACGTACTCGATACCTTTGGTGTCGTAGTTCGACTGGTTTTCCTGTATGGGCACTGCCATAATGATCTTCGATTACAATGGGGATACTCTTGGGATGGTGAGCCGGTCCGGCTCAGTCGTCGTCTTCCTCGTCGCGACGGCGGGCGGCATCTTCGACTTCCTGAGCGCGGGCGCGCTGGCCGCTGACGCGCTGGGCCTCGTAGTGACGCAGCATTTTGGCGTCGAGGCGCAGGGTGAGATAGCGGAGGATGTCGTCGTCGATCTCCAGCGATCGCTCGAGGCGCGGGATCATTTCGCCTGAAGACTCGAAGTACAGGTTGACGTAGTATCCCGTGCGCTTTTTGCGGATCTGATAGGCGAGGCGGCGGGATCCCCACTCGTCCGTTTCCACGACCTTTGCGTCGTGCTCGTTGATGTAGCGGTCCACGCGGGCCACTACGTCTTTGATCTGATTTTCGCCGAGCACACCGTTGATGATGTACGTCAGCTCATAGGTATTGGCTGGCATCGGTTCCCTTTGGGAGCTGTTTCAGGTAGGCCCCCACCACGGTGGCGGGAGCAGGGATTGTTATAGCCTCAAAAGATACGACATTAATCGGCCGAGCGCAAACGCGGGTTTCCGTCGGGGGCACGCAGAATCGCCTTGGAGAGCGGGCCGGTATGATGTAACTTAGGGCCAGTCCGTCCGCTCTCCCCATCCTGTTCTGCATGAATCAGCGCTACAGCGTGCATGGTTGCCCGCTCTAAAACGCCCGGTTGAACGGGCGAGTAGAACGTCTGTACCGGTATCATGCTTAAAGAACAGAGTCAGTTTATCCAGAGGTCCCTTTTCGCAGCGGACCTGTTGATCATCGCGCTGAGTTGGCTTGCGGCCTACTACGTGCGGTTTGTCCTGCTTCATTCGGCCTCGACGCTCCCTGGAGCGGGGCTACTGAGCGGCTTGGGAATCCCCGTAAAAAATGCGCTCGACGCGCCGCCGTACTGGGTCTATCTGCGCATCCTGCCGGCGGTTCTGATCCTTTGGGGAGCCACTTTTCAAATCTCCGGCCTCTACGATCCGCGTCGCATTCAGCGGCTGCCCTCGCTCATCTATGGCGTGGCAAAGGCGATCTTCTTCGGCATGATTGCCGTGCTTGCCGCACTGTTCTTCTACCGGACGTTCTCGTTCTCGCGCGTTCACATGCTGCTTTTCGGCCTGTTGACGCCGCTGATCATGGTGCTCCTCCGTGTGGCGGTGTACGGGAGGGTGCGCCGGGCGCGTCTCCGGGGGGAGAATGTCCGGCGCGTGCTCATCGTCGGAGCAGGCAAGGCGGGCCGTCGGCTGCAGGCCGCCTTCGAGCAGTATCCGTGGATGGGCGTCGAACTCGTCGGCTTCCTCGACGACAATAAGGGCGGTGACTCGGACGTGCTGGGGCCAACGACGATGGCAGCCGAGCTTGTTGACCAATTCTACGCCGAGGGCACGCCGATTGACTACGTCTACATCGCCCTTCCGCTTTCTGCGGTCGCCCACGTCGAAGATCTGCTTAACCAGCTCTCCGTCCGGCTGGCACACGTGTACCTCGTCCCGGACCTGTTTCAGTTCGACATCATCAATAGCCGGGTGACCGATGTGGACGGGATGCCCGTCATTCACATCATCGATGAGGCGCCGCTGGATCTGCGCCACTATGTCAAGCGCTCCGTTGACATCATCCTTTCTGCGGCATTTCTGCTCGTCATCTCTCCAATACTTATTATTCTCGCGGCGGGAGTAAAGATCTCTTCTCCTGGGCCGGTGTTCTACCGCCAGGAGCGCATGAGCTTAAATGGGCACCGGTTTTATATGCTCAAATTCCGCTCGATGCCGGTCAACGCTGAAGCGTGGTCAGGACCGGTGTGGGCGCGGCCGGGTGAAGACCGCGCCACCCCTTTCGGCCGATTCCTGCGAAGGACCTCCCTCGACGAACTGCCGCAGTTCATCAACGTGCTTCTGGGAGACATGTCCATCGTTGGCCCTCGTCCCGAGCGGCCGGTGTTCATCGAGGAGTTCAGTAGGCGTGTGCCGAGGTATATGCTGCGCCACAAAATGCGATCGGGAATCACCGGGTGGGCACAGGTAAACGGTTGGCGCGGCAATACGTCCATTGAGAAGCGGATCGAATGTGACCTCTTTTATATTCAGAACTGGTCGCTAAAGCTCGACTTCAAGATCATGTGGATGACCCTCTGGAAAGGACTCGTCAACGAGAACGCCTACTGAGCGCCGAGGGACGAGGTCCAGCATGATCCCTGGTGCGGCCAACAAGCGGCCGGATTATTGCTGCCCTGCGGCTGCCTACGACGGGCGGCGCCGCCCCTCTGCACGGAAGCGCCACTTTGGACAACAGGCCGCCGTGTTGGACCCGCTGCGAACGCCTGGCAGAATTCTTTGAAATGCGGCTCTAAGGGTGCTGAACATTAATGCCGCTGAATCATAGGATAGGCCACGTTATAGTAGTCGCATGAGGCCGACGAAACGTGCTGCGGTGCCCGCGCCACTCTCTCGGCCATAGTAATAGAAGATGCTTCAGCTTTCGAATATATCGCTCGCCTTTGGCGGGCAGCAAGTGCTCGACGGGGTGACCTGGACACTCCGTACCAATCAACGAATCGGCCTTGTAGGTCCCAATGGGGCTGGAAAAACGACGCTTCTTCGCATCATTGCCGGAAGGCAACGGCCTGACAGCGGCGAGATAGCCCTTACGGGCGGCATGTCCATCGGCTACCTCGAGCAGGACGTGCAGGAAACACCCGCCGCGCGGACCGTGCTCGAGGAGGCGCTCAAGGCTTTCGACGATATACTGGCTCTGGAAGCGGAAGAGATCCGCATAACCGCCGAGCTGGAAGCCTCGGACGACCACGAGACCGACGAATACCACAAGCTGCTCGTCGCCCTCGAAAAGGTCCATTCCGAACTCATCGGCCGGGAATCGCACCGCATCCGGTCGCAGACGGAAGCCGTGCTTTCCGGGCTTGGCTTTGCCGACGAGGATCTTGCCCGGCCGCTTCGCACCTTCTCCGGCGGCTGGAGAATGCGCGTCGTGCTCGCGAAGCTTCTTCTGCGCCGCCCGGACTTTCTCCTCCTCGACGAGCCGACGAACCACCTCGACATCGACAGTATCGATTGGCTCGAGAACTTTCTACGCTCGTATTCCGGCACCGTCGTGATCGTCTCGCACGACCGCTACTTTCTCGACCGCATGGTGACGACGGTTGCCGAGATGGCGGCGGGCGCTGTGACGGAGTACGCCGGGAACTATGCGTTTTACCTGGAGGATCGGCAGCTCCGCCGTGCGCAGCAGCAAGCGGCTTTCGACAACCAGCAGCGCGAGATTGCGCAGATGGAGCGTTTCGTCGAACGGTTTCGTGCAAAGGCGACGAAAGCCAAGCAGGCGCAGAGCAGGATCAAGACGCTGGAAAAGATGGATAGGCTGGCTCCGCCGCCGTCCGAGGCGTCCAGTATTTCGTTTCGTTTCCCCGAGCCGGAGCGAAGCGGGAAGGTGGTCGCGGAGCTTTCGCACTTCTCCAAAACCTACCAATCGGCGGAAGGAGACATCGCAGTCTTCGACCACGCCGGACCGCTCGTTATCGAGCGGGGAAGCAAGATTGCGCTGATCGGGAAGAACGGCGCGGGCAAGTCCACGCTGGCCCGGATGCTCAACGGCACAGAGCCATTCGAAGGCGAGCTGCGGCTCGGCTACAACACCATACGCACCTACTTCGCGCAGCACCAGGCCGATGCGCTTGAGGGGGAGGACACGATCCTGGACGCCATGCGCGTCGTTTCGCGCGGGCAGAGTGAGACGCAGATACGGTCGCTCCTCGGCGCGTTTCTTTTTACCGGCGACTCCGTTTTCAAGAAGGTGGCGGTGCTTTCCGGCGGAGAAAAGAGCCGCGTGGCGCTGGCAAGGACGCTCTTGCATCCTGCCAACTTCATGATCCTCGACGAGCCGACGAACCACCTCGATATCGCGTCTATCAACGTGCTCATCGAGGCGCTGCGTCAGTATTCAGGGACGTTCGTCGTCGTGAGCCACGACCGGCACTTCGTGGATCAGGTGGTGAACGGGATCTGGCGCGTTGAGGACGGCGGCGTGCGCACGTTTGCCGGCAACTATTCCGATTATCTGTGGCAGATCCAGCACGGCACGGCGGCCAAGGTTGAGACGCCTGCGAGCGCCGCAGCGCCGGCGTCGGCACCGGTGAGTACGAACGGCTCTTCGGGCGGTGGGCCGAAAACGAAAGAGCAAAAGCGTCTCGAAGCCGAGGAGCGAAACCGGCGTTACCGGGACGCTTCGCCTGCGCCGGGGCCGGCAGGCAAGGAGGCGGCTACCGACCTTTCTCCGCAAGCTGTACGCAGGCAGTATGGAAAGCTGGAGAGTGATATCTTAAAGCGCGAAGCGCGGCAAGAAGAGGTGGAACGGGAGTTGGCGGCGGTCGATCTTTACCAAGATCCCGCGCGGCTGAAGGAGAAGATGGCGGAGTATGAAAAGCTCAAGAAGGAACTTGAATCCATGTACCACCGCTGGGAATCGCTCGCGGACGTCCTCGCCGGACAAGCGCCGGCGTAGCGGCCGCCGTCGACCGGTTCGGGCCGTTCTGTTCGGCCTCGCCGTCGGGCTGCTGCCATTTTTTTCCGCCTCTTCGCAGATACTGACACTCGATCCACCGGATACGCTTGCCGGCAACTTCTTCGGCGTCTCAGTCTCGGTTGACGGGCTGCGCGCTGTCGTCGGCGCGAGCGGCGAGTCGAGCTGCGGTGCCAACTCCGGTGCCGCCTATGTCTACGAGTTCGACGCAAAATCGCTGGGATGGCTTCAGAAGGCGCGACTCGTTCCGAAGGATTGCCGCACGGGATTGTTTTTCGGGCGCACCGTTTCGCTGAGTGGCAGCCGCGTGCTTATCGGCTCCTCCGAGACGGTGCTGAGCATGACCTCGCGCAACGCCGCCTACATCTTCGAGCGGGACTCGACCGATGGATCGTGGGCGCAAGTGGCACGCATGAACGCGGACAGGGGCTTCGAAGAAGGCGCGTTTGCGAGCAGCGTTGCCCTGGATTCGACCCGTGCGCTCATTACCACATCGGGAGACATTTCAGGCGGACGCTACCACGGCGCGGCGTACTTATTCGAACGCGATGCGAAGACGGGCCGCTGGGAACGGACCGCTCGCCTGCAGCCGACGGAAGACGTGCGTTTCGGCATCATGGGAGGCTCGGGCGACCTCGACGGCGACCGCCTGGCGGTGGCAGCCTCCACATACTTCAAGGGAGAGCCCGGAAGCGTCTATATCTTCGAACGCGACAAGCGGACCGGAACCTGGGAGCAGAAGAAGCGCCTGCCCGGCATCGACGATTTCTTCATATCGCTCGATCTCGACGGCAGCCGGCTGATTGTAGGCGAAAGTCGCGAAGGACGCAAAAAGACCGGGGCGGTGACTGTCTTCGAGCGCTCTTCGGCCGGGACTTGGCGGCAGGCCACGACGATCCGGCCGGGCGATGCCTATGATCACGGGGCATTCGGATCACCAGTTGCGCTCTCCGGCGACCGGGCGCTGGTCATCGGATTCGACGAGCAGTTGGGCCTCGACTTCAACATTGACCGCGTCGGTTTTGCGTACAAACGAGATCCTGAGAGTGGCCGGTGGTCCCTGGAACGTATCGTCGATGTGGGAGAAGTTCATTTCGGCTCGTCTGTGGCGCTCAGCGGGCCGTGGGCGTTCGTCGGGCAATCTTCAGATAGCGAGGCCGGAGCGGCATACGCGGTCGAGTTTCCGATAGCGGCCGGCCGGTAGAGGCTAAAGGTGGAGTCGCTTGAAGAGCCGCTCGGGCACGGCCCGGACGCCCGCCATGACATAGCGCCAGAAGAAAGGCGCATATACGACCTCCGGCCCTCGTTTCGTCGCCCGGTAAACGGCGCGCCCGACGGCCTCGGGCGAGGCAAAGAGCGCGTTTTTTGGGAGGGCAGCGGTCATCGGCGTGTCCACGAAGCCGGGTTTGATGGTTACGACCCGCACACCCGCACTCGCGAGCCGATTTCGAAGGCCCCCGGCAAAGGTTGACACCGCTGCTTTGGCGGCACCGTAGACGTAGTTGCTCCCGCGCCCGCGATCTCCCGCGACGGAAGAGATCACGGCGATACATCCGCCACCCTGCGCCTCAAACACGGAGCCAAGCCGCGTCATCAGCGCCATGACGCTGAGGGCGTTCACCTGAAATGCGTCCACGAGGGCGGGGACGGAATCCTGCGCCTGCTGCTGGTCCGGGAGGACGCCGTGGGCGATGAGGGCAACGTCGATTCGGCCGAGCGCCCGCGTGGCGGCTTCGAACATGGCCGCGTGCGCGTCGAGATCCGCGGCATCCAGGAGGTACGTGTGGGTGCCGCGTGCGCCCCGCGCTGCAAGATCCGCCGCGACCGCCCCGAGTCGATCCGCGTTGCGCCCGACGAGAAAGAGGCTGTCGCCGTCCGAGGCGAACAGGCGGGCCGTAGCGTGGGCAATCGAGGAGGTGGCACCGATGAGGAGGACGTTCATTGCGACTGTGCATGGCCAAAGCCCATCCGCCGCCAGAAGGAAGACGAGAAAGCCGGATCGATGAATGGGACGAACTCACGCCAGTTTGGATAACCGGCCGCGAAGGTCTCCGGGATCATGCAGGCGTCCTTGGCCGGGTAAAGCGCGCCGCCCGCTTCGCGGACCGTCACGTCCAGCTCGCGCAGAAGATCGACGGTTGCTGGACTGTAGGGGAAGTCGAGCGCGAGTGTCACGCCCGGGCGCGGGAAGGAGAGCATACCCGGCGAGGGCACGTCGCCGAAGACCTTGAGCACGGCGAGGAAGGATGAGCGGCCGGAGCGCGCAATCCGGTCAAGGATGCTGCGGATCGCATCGCGACCGTCGGCAAAAGGCACTACAAACTGATACTGAAGAAATCCTCGCTTGCCATAGATGCGGTTCCAGTGAGCCACGGCATCAAGCGGGTAGAAGAAGGGAGCGTACAGTACGAGCCGATGCTCCACTCTGGCCGGTCGGCCGCGATAGTAGAGGGTGTTAAAGGCGGCAATGGTCCCGCGGTTCAAGAGCGCGGGAGGGGCGTTGAAGGGCATACTGAGCAATGCGCGCTGCGGATCTTTGTCTTTCTGTATGTCGGCATGGTTGCCCCGCATAAACAGGCCTCTGCCCAGCCGCTTGCCTTTTGCGAGGCAGTCGATCCATGCCACCGTGTATTGATGCGTCTGCCCCGACTCCGCAGAAAGCTCAAAGAAGTTGTCCAGCGATGCGAACCGGATGGTGTCGGCGTCTATGAGCGGACCACGGATGGGCCGCAGCCTGATTTCTGCCCAGAGAACAAGCCCGGTGAGGCCCAGCCCGCCGATCGTTGCAGCAAAGAGGCCGGGGTTCTCGCTCGGGGAGCAGATCAGGCGCTCGCCGCTCGAGCGCAGGAGTTCAAAACGCGCGACATGGCGGCCGAAGGTGCCGTCAACGTGGTGGTTCTTGCCATGAACGTCGTTCGCGATGGCACCGCCGACGGTGACGAACCGCGTGCCGGGCGTGACCGGCAGGAACCATCCTTTCGGCACGATGAGCCGGAGGATGCTGTCGAGCGAAGTCCCGGACTCGCAGCGCAGGAGTCCGTTTTCGGCGTCGAAGTGCAAGAAGCGGTCGAGCGGGGACGTGTCGAGCAGGTAGCCGTCTCGGTTGAGGCAGACGTCCCCGTAACTGCGCCCGAGGCCGTAGGGAAGCACGGGCGCGTCTCTGTTCGAGAGGTCCGGCACGGCGTCTTGCCAGTAGACGGGCCATGCCTCACGCGGGGGGGCGGTGGGGAAACGCCCCCACGATTCGTACAGCTTCATGCGGCGGACTCCCTCTTAAACCTGAACAATGGCAAGGGCACCGATCAACGCCACCGCAGCGCCAATCCCGTAACTCACGGGATCCCGCGCAGTGAATACAATCGGATCGTCGTGCATGCGTCCGCGATGGGCAAGCAGCCACATCCGCGCGATCCAGTAGAGGAGCAGCGGGCTGATGAGCCACAGTACGTTGGGGTTGGCGTAGAGCGCGGCCACGTCCTCCGACGAGACGTAGAGCGTGAACACGAGCACCGAAATGAGGCCGGCACTGGTTCCGATACTTCGGATCATGTCGAGATCGGCGACCGCATAGCCGCGTCCGTGCGAGAACAGAGCCTCGCGCTGCTCCAGGTGGCGAAGTTCGGCGTAGCGCTTCACGAAGGCAAGGCTCGCGAAGAGGAAGAGCGAGAAGGCAAGGAGCCACTGCGACACGGGAACGTCCGTCGCGAATCCGCCCGCGACAACCCGCAGTGCGTAGAGGCAGGCGAGCACCAGCACGTCTACCAGTACCACCCGCTTCAGCCAGAACGAGTAGGCCGTGGTGGCGGCTACGTACAGCACCAGCGCGCCCGTGAATGCCGGCGGCAGTAGTGTTAGCGAGAGGGCGAATGAGGCTGCGAACAAGAGCGGCACGAGCAGTACGCCGGTGCGGATGGGTAGCGCGCCCGAAGCGAACGGGCGGTGCCGCTTATAAGGATGCCGCCGGTCGGACGAAAGGTCAAACAGGTCGTTCAGCACGTAGACGCCGGAGGCGCAGAAGGAAAACGCTACAAAGGCGAGCACCGCGTGCAGCCAGACGCCGGGCGCGCTGAAGCGATGTGCCAGCAACGGGGGAAGGAAGATCAGCGCGTTCTTGACCCACTGATGAACGCGCATCGCGCGGGGAATGGCCTTGTGCCTCGGTTCTGCCGGTTCGAAAACCCGCTCCAGCTTTCCCGTGCGGCGAACGCGCTCGGTGAGCCGCCGGGATCTATGGGCGACATACGCGCGCCGCGACGCTCTCCAGAGGGGTTCGTCGACCGGCGCATCCCCGATGTAGTCAAAAGGCGCACTTTCCCCGAGCATCTTGCGAATGGCCGCGAGTTTGCGCACGCCCGAAAGGTTATTCTTGTCGTCGGTCGCGATGACGGCGGAGAAGAGGCCATAACCCTCTGCGATCCGCTCGGCGGCAATTTTGTGGGTTGCCGTGGCAAGGATGATGGGTCTTCCCGCCGCATCGGCCTGCTTCAGAAACGTCAGGAGGTCTCGGCGAACCGGAAGTTCCGCCGGGTCGGGGACCGCCAGCCTCGCGAGTTTGTCCTTAAACGCAGCTTTGCCGCGCGTGATTGACGGGATGAGGCGGATGGCGGCCATGGGTTCTTTCCGCAGCAGCACGAAAAGGCTCTCCCACAGAACGTCCGTTGAGAGCAAGCAGTCGTCCAGATCAACCACAATCGGGCAGCGGTCCCGCGGAACGGGATCCGGTCCTTCCTGCCGAGTCTGAAACTCCAATTGCTGCATCCGACCTGCTCTTCACCTTTCTCTCCTACGCCGCGGCTTTAGCGGGCGAGTGTCACCCCGACGATCCACCATCTACCCGGCATCGGAGCGTCGAAGAGTTCATAGTACGCCTGATCGAAGATGTTTCGCAACTCCGCAGAGAGTACCAGGCGCTGTCTGCCCCAATAGATGCGGTACCCGAGGGAGGCGTTGAATACGGCGTATGAAACCGTCTGATAGGGATTGCCTTCAAGAGGATCTTTCCAGAGCATCTGAGCGCCGAGAGAGGCATCGCCCACTTCCAACGACGCGGTTCCTTGCACGAGATGACGCGCGTTGGAGAGCGCATATTTATATGTCACGGTGGGGTCCGGCCGCCGCAGCGTCGCGTCAAGCAAGGCGTACGAAGCGCCCGCGCGCAGCCTGCCGAAGCGGAACGACTGCGACATCTTGCCGTCCAGTTCTACGCCTCGGGTCACCACGCGGTGCAGATTGCGAGCAAGCCAAACGGTATCCGCCGAAGAGACTTTGGCAAAGTCAATGAGGCCGTCCGTGGTCCGGTTGAATACGGCCGCGTGCATGCTAAACCCGGAGGCAGGGTAGAGGTCGAGGCCGGCTTCGTACGTCCAGGCCCGTTCAGGTGTAAGGTCGGGATCGCCGAGGTTCTGGCCTCGGGGACGCGCAATGGCGGTGTTTATGTAGCGTTCCACGTAGTTTGGGGCGCGAATGGCGCGTCCGCCTCCCGCGTAGAGCGTCAGCATACCGGCCGAGTAGGCGGCGCTGATCTGCGGTGTAGGTTCGATGCCGTAGGACGGGTCGTAGTCGAGCCGCCCTCCCGCATGAACGACGATGCCCAGCGGCATTTCGAACCGGAACAGCGAGAAGACGCCGGCAGACACATCCGCATGTTCGCCGTGGTTGTTGCTGTCGATTGTACGTGCCGTCGCGGTGGCTCCCGCCGTCAGCCCCACACGGTTCGAAAGCACCGTTCCTGCTTCGCCAAGAACGGTGTAGAGGCTACTGGTGTGCTTGTTCGGCTGAAGGCGCGGGTAAAAGCAGTACTCGTCCGTGTGCCGACGAGCAGCCGCATGGACGCGCCAGGGGAGCGGCCCCTTCGCCTGCTCGAGCCGTGCCTGCGCCCAGAGGGTCGCGGTCTTCTCGCGCGCCGTATCGGAGGGGGAGTCTGTATAAAAGTGGTACGCGCCAAACTCCCGGGCATCTACGCCTACGCGGGTAAAGAGCTGCGCGCCTCCGAGCGGGCGAGACAGCGCCGCCGTATGGGCGCTACGGCGGAAATCCGCGCGAACGGGTCCGTCATTGCCAACCACCGGTTCGCCGTTGCGGTAGAGGTCCATCCCGTCCGTGCCCTCGAAGGTGGACGCAATGCTCATCGCAGATGCTCGGACGGCCGCGCGCGCGGCGACACTGCTTTTGTAGAGCGCATGGTCGCCCACCTGCAGCGCGAGTGAACCGCCGATCTGGTCCCGGCTCGAAGGAGCGTTTCGAAGCCCTTCGTAGGTAAAGAGCTGAACCACGCCGCCGATGGCATCCGGGCCGTAGAGCACGGTGCCCGGACCGCGCAGCACCTCGATGCGCGCTATCTCGGACAATGGCATGGGCAGATCAGCGAAGAAGTGTCCGGTCATCGGGTCGTTCACGCGGATGCCGTCGAGCAGAACAAGGACGCCGTTGAACGTCGATCCACGCATCGTGATGTCGCTCTGAACGCCGAATCCTCCCCGGCTTTGTATTTCAACGCCCCCGACGGTGCGCAGCAGTTCATCGACGGAAGAAACGGGAAGCGCGGCGATGTCGGCCGCCGTCAGCACGTCGACGCGGCGGCCGGCACTGCGAATCGATTCCGCTTGCCGCGTGGCCGTCACCACGATCGAGTCCGGCAGCGTGCCTTCCATGGCCACGTTCTGCGCGCGTGCCGCAGGTGCGGCAATGAGCATCAGCGCCAGGAGATGAAGGCTTCCGCCCGCGGCCGTTTGCGGCGAGAATGAAGAAAGCGTCGGAAAGAGCATCTATATGAATGACTTTGATTGCTTCAGTGCGGCGGGGTCGCAAAATACGCGAACCGGCCGAAATGGCGTGCTTTGACGTTTGAAAACTTGAACCGCCGAGCGGCTTCGGCCACGCCGGACTCGTGTTACCTTCGTGGAACCGCGGAAACTCTGAGGCGGACGCCAAGCTTACAGGTGCCTATGGAACGGACCCAGGCTGTCCGTTCGTCTCACATCACCAGACACGATGACAAAGGAGGTAAACACAACATGAAACGACTATTACTGAGCGCGCTTACCGTTGCAGCACTGCTTATCACCGGCTGCGAAGCGGGGGACGAAGAGGTCGAAACGGTCGCTCCGATGGAGGGCGTTGCCCCTGGTGCCGGCACGTCGAGCTACTACGCCGATTGGGATCTCGATGGAAACGGGATGCTCGATGACAATGAGTTCAACACCGGAGCCGGTGCGACGGGCTACTACAACCGCTGGGACACGGACGCAAGCGGCGGCATCGACCAGACGGAGTGGGAGACCGGCTGGGGATCGGCCGGGCTGTTCAACTCTTGGGACACGAACGCTGATCGGGAGATCGCCCGCGACGAGTGGGGGCTTGATGAGGGTATGTACGACGAGTGGGACACGGACCGCAACGGCGTACTCGATGACAACGAGATGCGGACGGGAGCGTATACCTCGTGGGACACGGACCGCAACAACGAGCTTGCCCAAAACGAGGTTTACTCCGGCTACTACGGCCTCTGGGATCGCAATCGGAACGGCATCCTGGAAGAAGGCGAGTTCCAGGGCGACCTATTTGATTAAACGCCCTACCTCGTCGCCGGGCTGAATGGTGCCCGGCTTCGGTTGCACAAGAAAGCAGAGAGCGCCGGATGAGCACCACTCGTCCGGCGCTTTTGCTGCTTACGCAGGGCCGGTGACCTTCCGGTTCCGCGTCGTGCAGTCGCTCAATGTCGTTCGCGGTTCGCCCTTGTTTGCCTTCCGCTGACGGGATCTGCGTCGGTTCAGCAGGTTCGATCCGAAAGGACGGTCGTCTTACGTGTACTGGACGAGGTGGTAGAGGAACCAAATGTACGGCTCAGCGACGACGGCTATGACGAGCATCGCGATGAGCGCGAGGAAGTAGGGGTTCAGGAGCCACGCGATGAGCAGCACGTGAAGCGGCACGCGCGAGACCTGGTAACAATCGTAAACCGACCGCAGAACGCCATAAACCGTGAGGATGAGCCATACGAACACGAGCACGGCGGCGGCATCAAAGGCGCTGCCGGGCGCAAGGACGGGGACGACGAGCGCTGCCGGCAGCAGGAACAGCAGCGGCCAACGCGGCCATACGACCAGCATAAACGCTTGCGTGAACGTCAGGCTGTACCGCCTCCGTGACGCGAGCGCGAGCACGATGCTCCAGATGAAGGCGCTCAGTCCGTAGAACAGCCCCACCACGAGCACGGCAATCCAGAGATTGTCGCGCATGGCAATGAGCAACCTTGCCACACCGGGGAGGCTCCACTGCACGATGAGCGTGAAAACAGGTCCGGCCTGTATTTGCTCGAACAGCGCCGCCGCGGCCAGACCGGCTGCGAGCGAGACGACGAGCAGGATCAAAGCGCTCGATCCGAGCAGAATATCTCGTCCCTCCCGAATGGCGTCGCGGTAAAATGCATGGGCGCCGAAGTAGCGTGGCACCGTCGAGCGGAGGCGCGGAGAGGAAGCATAGGCAATCGCGAGCGCAGCTACGGCCGCCCATCCGAGCAGGATGCGCCAGGACCAGCCGCTCCCGCTGGTCTGCACGCTATTAAAGGCAAACACCATTTGCCTGCCGGAGTACATTCCCGAGACCACATCGTATAGCGGGCGGCGTTTGCCCTGGGCGCTGTTGAGTCCCGGCGGCGGAACGCGGGCTTCCTGCCCGAGGGAGTCGGGGAGGTCCCGCCAGCGGTGAACGAAGACGGCCGCTGTCACAGCGGCGGGTTGGCGCTGAAGGAGGCTGTCGAGGATGTTTTCGACATAGCGTGCCTGCGCTTCGAGCGGCACCGGCGACTCTCCGCTCCGCCGCGCTTCCGGCAGAAAAGCAATGCCGAGAGAAGCGAGTCCAACGGGAGTGCTGCGGGTCTCGGCGGTATGCCAGCGGCGTAGCATCTGCAAAGGCGGGGCGGTGCCGAGCGTGTTGAGAAGCACAAAATCAACGTTGCCGGCGCACTGCTCGCCCTCCACGTATGGGGTGATGTAGTACGTCTTGCCGCTCGGCACGCGCTCCTTCACGCGCGCCGTGAGCTGCTCGAAATAGGGACAAGCCGCCGGGTCGCTCGTGTCGGACATTGTGGCAAGCCCGAAGTAACGCGCCGACGGGTGGAGCCGCGCGCGGGCGGCAATCAGTTCAATGAGGCGCGCAGCGTACCCTACGGTGTCGACGAGAGACTGTGCGGGGAGGTAGCGAACCGGGAGGTCTTGAAAGAAGAGGATGCCGAGCGAATCGGCGTGATACAGCAGTTGTTCGTTTCGAACGATGTTCGTGCGGACGGCCTCGACGCCCATCCGGCTCATTTCGAGAAGGTCGGATTCGGCGCGCCGCACATCTTGCGGCTCCTGCCAGATCAGCCCTTTCAACGGCTGCGCCTGCGCAGCAGCCGGGCCGTTCGCGGGTAAAAGGAGTCCGGCGAGCAGCAGGAGAAGGAGAGGCGTGGACGTGCGCATGGATGGAAGTCTGCGGAGGGGACAGGAGCTTCGTAAAGTAAGAAAAAGCCTTCTCCGGCTTGCGAGTTCTCTGCGCCGTGGGATGGGTGTTGCAGACTTATCACGGCCGCTCCGCGCAAAACGGTGCTGCGCGAACCCCCTCATCCATGCAGGCGGGAGGGGCTGTGGGTCGGTTTCGCCGCATCCGATCCGCAACGGCCGTATTATGGCTCTTGGCTTGGAGCGCTTGAAACGACTACCTCCGACGTTCACTCCACAGGAACCTCCGTGCCGCAACATTCAGGCGCGCCACGCGCATCGCGCCGCCGTCCTGGCCGCATCGTCCATGGAGCGCGGGCTTGTGGCTCGTTCAGGAGGTATGCGGTCGTGAAATCTCCAGAAGTCGATGGTAGCCGGCGAGACGAGTCCGCGCCTTCGGCGGGCCGACCGCGAACGGCCGGTCCGATGTTGCCGTGATGCCGGATCAGGCCGCACCATTGGCGAAGTCATATTCCAGCGTCAGCGTGTGCTCTCCTTCCGCCTGATCTATTTCGACGGTGCCCACAAGCCCCGCCAGATCGCCGGTTCCTGAACCCGGCACGACATGGCCGAAGGTGCGTGGAGCGGTCCCTGGTCCCATTACCCCGCCATGCTGGATCACAAAGCTGCCGGTCCGATCCCCAAGACGCCCCGTAACCTTTTCGCTTACGACATAGCCTGCGCCGGCCGTCGGATTGTTCATGCCGCAGAACAACCCCTCGCCGGTGCTCTCGCCGGTAAAGTCGCCGTGGAACGATTTCTGAATGCTGATCCGGCTCAACTCCGGGCCGTCCGATGGCTGGTCATACGGTGCCGGGTCCCACCCGGTGACCTTGAAACTGGCAGTGGCTTTCATGTTGATGACAGGAAGCGAGTTAATGGTAATCGAAAGCGGCGGAAGAGCGGCAATATAGCGGCGTAAGAGTGTCCGAAGTTGAAGGTCGGCGCGTAACAATCCGCCCCCGAGTGATAATGGAAGGAAAAACAGACGAAAGATTGCGGCTGAGCGCGTCAAATCCTGGCATGGCTGCATGGTTCGTCCTCCGCCCGTTCCACGCGAAGCGTCTCCGGCTGCGAAAGAAAACAGATCCTTCACTGCGCTCAGGATGACAGTCTGGTGTTTCGGAGTGTGGAGGGTAGAGAGGAGAATTAGACAAGCAGCACCCTCCCCGCGTGTCATGCTGAGCGCAGCGAAGCATCTCAGGCGGCCGGAAGCACAGATTCCAAGTACGCGCATGAGAGCGGGGATGCGAAGAATGCGCTCGTTGGGAGCGGCGCGGGAGCCGGGGGTTATTTTCTGCTCCGGATCGGAGGTCCCTCCGCGCGGCGGCGGATGAGGCGGTCTCACGATGAGAGTCGGTAGCGCCGCCTTGGTCGGGATGGCAGCCGGGGAGGCCGGAGGAGGCGAGGACGGGATGCGCACCTGAAAGGCAGAACGCCCCCGCCGATTCTTGCGGGCGCACCGAAAAGCATCAGGCTGCGAACGAAAACAGATCCGTCACTTCGTTCAGGATGACAGCCTGGTGTTTCGGAGTGTGGAGGGTAGAGAGGAGAATTAGACAAGCAGCACCCTCCCCGCGTGTCATGCTGAGCGCAGCGAAGCATCTCAGGCGGCCGGAAGCACAGATTCCAAGTACGCGCATGAGAGAGGGGATGCGAAGAATGCGCTCGTTGGGAGCGGCGCGGGAGCCGGGGGCTATTTTCTGCTCCGGATAGGAGGTCCCTCCGCGCGGCGGCGGATGAAGTAGTCTCATGATGAAGGTCGTTAGCGCCGCCTTGGTCGGGATGACAGGCGGGGAGGCCGGAGGAGGCGAGGACGGGATGCGCACCTGGAAGGCAGAACGGCCCCGCCGATTCTTGCGGGCGCATCGAAAAGCATCAGGCTGCGAAAGAAAACAGATCCGTCACTTCGTTCAGGATGACAGCCTGGTGTTTCGGAGTGTGGTGGCCCTCTCACATAGACGCGCCCGTCTGGTTGGTGTGCCTACAGGGAGGGAATGGTTGACCAATCGCCCTGCGGTCGCAACATATGGCGGTCGCCGGTTGCTTGCGCCGTCGGGACCGCGCCTGTTCGGCTTTCTTTGCGCAGCGTGGCGACCGGGCCTCGAATGCCTCTCACAAAGGAAGAATAGTAGCTTCCTCGTCACAGCAGCGCGGAAAGGAACGGGACGGCCGGCGCGTTCCTTTGCGCATAGAAACCGTCAGAACTTATCCCTTTCCGATCCTATGGCCGACGTTGTTTGGATTGCAAGACATGGTAATCGTCAGGATTTCGTGGATCCGGCGTGGGCGGCGACTGCAGAGCGGCCGGGCGATCCGGGCCTCTCGGACGACGGCGTGGAGCAGGTGGAGCGGCTGGCCGAGCGGCTGGTGCCGGAGGGCCTGACGCACATTTTTTCGTCCCCTTTTCTTCGTTGCGTGCAAACGGCGAGCGCAGTGGCGGAGCGCGTGGGCCTTCCGATCAAGCTCGAGTGGGGCATCTGCGAGTGGCTCAGCCCGCAGTGGTTCGACGGAAGTCCCGAGACGCTGCCGGTCGAAGAGCTTCACGCGCTCTTTCCTCGCGTCGATGTTTCTTACCGGTCCATCCTGCATCCTCGTTTCCCGGAGGAATCCCCGGCGGCATTCCGCCGGAGCGGGGACACGGTTCGGAGGCTGTCGGACGAGTATGCCGGTCACCTGCTCTTCGTCGGGCATGGCATCTCCGTCACGGGTGGAGCGCAGGGGCTGGTAGCGGACTGTCCCGCGTTCGAGTGCCACCTGGCGAGCCTCGTCAAGGCCGTTCGGGACGAGCATGGCTGGCACATCGAACTCCTCGCCGACACCGCACATCTCGAAGAAGCCATTGGCGCGGACCGGTTTGTTTAAGCCGTACACGCGATCCAGCCGGGTCGCGTTGTCAGTCCATACGTTCGGCAGAGAGACGCCGGGCAGTATTGATGCGCACATGGTAGTCCCTTCCAGTGCTCCAGAAGAAGGCAAGAACGTCTCTGTCCAGCCGGAGCGTCACGCGCTCCTGAGCGGCCTGGTCCGCCCGTCGTCTAATTAGAAGGGACGCTCGGCTATCCCGGCGGGAAGAAGAACCATATAGGGCCTCCTCATCATCGGCCGATGCTTGCAGATCGTCATGAGATTTCCAGGTGCCTGTTGAAATAAGGTGAACCTGAATCGATTTCCTAAGAACATCTAAAAAGCGCCAACTCAACCTCCCACCTGGATAGAAATGCAAGTATGTGTTAGCTGCGTTCCGATTTGCGTACAAGGGTCTAAAACTCTTTGATGTATCTCATCAATGATCAGTCAACAGTCTCCTGATGATTTCTCCACCCAATGCAGCCACAGCCGCCGTTTGATTGAGCGCGGGGGCGACGGCGGCTACGAACCGGCCCGGATTGGAGATCGGTGGCGACGCCGACAGGGTTCGCTGCCCAACATCAATCCGGCGAAATACATTATCGGCAGTGGCAGGAATAACAGAGCGCTCATGAGCGCGGTTCGGCATCGCAGCACAGCATCATCTCTTCAGTTACAAGACAGCGGAGCGGACGGACTGCCGGGGCAAGGCGCAGCTCCGGAAGCGCTCTTGTAGTGGTAGGTGCTTGCCGCGGTGAAGTCAAGGCAGTTCGTAGGGTGGTCCGGGCGCAAGATGAACGGGGTTTGTCCCGCCGCCAACCCGATCCGTGCCGTAGGGCTTTTCCCGTCATGCCGACCTTCCAGAACCCGTCGCCCGGCGGCGGCGGCACCCGGCACGCGCGTACGCCGCCCCTCCGTATCCTGTGATGATTCGTTTTGGGGAACCACCCGCCCCGGCCCGTGCGTCTTTAACCGCAACGGTCCCGCTACGGCACCGGTAACCACGCCATTCTTACCAGCATACAGCATACATCATGGCTGAAGTCGCAATTTCCAAAGTCGCCGAACTCCTCGGGAGCGAGGCGGATAGTCTGCTCAATCATAAGAGCACCACGATCTCCAAGGACCAGCTTCACCTGCCCGGTCCGGATTTTATCGACCGTGTTTGGTCAACATCGGACCGCAGCCCGCAGGTGCTCCGCAGCTTGCAGTCGCTCTACGACAACGGCCGCCTTGCCAAGACGGGCTATCTCTCGATCCTGCCCGTCGACCAGGGCATCGAGCACAGCGCGGGCGCTTCATTCGCCAAGTCGCCCATCTACTTTGACCCCGAGAACATCGTCAAGCTGGCGATGGAAGGTGGCTGCAACGCGGTTGCGTCCACGTTCGGCGGCCTCGGTACGGTGGCGCGCAAGTACGCGCACAAGATCCCGTTCATCCTCAAGATCAACCACAACGAACTGCTGACTTTCCCCAATCAGTTCAACCAGGTCATGTTTGCGCAGGTCGAGGACGCCTGGAACATGGGCGTGTGGCGGTCGGCGCGACGATCTACTTCGGCTCCGAAGAGAGCACGCGGCAGCTCGTCGAGGTTTCGGAAGCCTTCTCCCGCGCGCACGAACTGGGCATGGCGACGATCCTCTGGTGCTATCTCCGCAACTCCGGCTTCACGGTGGACGGCAAGAACTATGAGACGGCGGCGGACCTGACGGGCCAGGCCAACCATCTCGGCGTCACCATCGGTGCGGACATCATCAAGCAGAAGCAGCCGACCAACAACGGCGGCTTTAAGGCCCTCAACTCTGGGGACTCATCCTACGGCAAGCTGGACGAGCGCATCTACTCCGAGCTTACGAGCGACCACCCGATCGACCTGACGCGCTACCAGGTAGCCAACTGCTATATGGGCCGCGCCGGACTCATCAACTCGGGCGGCGGCAGTGGCAAGAACGACATGGCTGATGCCGTCAAGACGGCGGTCATCAACAAGCGCGCCGGCGGCATGGGCCTCATCTCGGGCCGCAAGGCGTTCCAGCGCCCGATGAAGGAAGGCGTCGAGATCCTCAATGCCATCCAGGACGTGTACCTGGACTCTGAGGTCACAATCGCGTAAGCGCGACGTGCTTTTGGTTGTTTCGGAGCGGAGTCCGGGCGGGTCGTACCGTCTGGACTCTGTCTGTTATTGAGGGTCGATCGTCATCGATGCGCATGCTGCCAGTGCGCAGGTGGCCAGAACGAGCAGAGCAACAGAACGGGCACTGGTTCTAAAATTGGGGTTAGATCGCGAAAAGATTCCCACAGGTACAGGGGACCAATTGGGGATCTCCAGTGACGAAAAGTCTGCATCAGTCCATGTACCGCGTAGTCGAGATAAATCCTGCCAAACTTGCTGCAGATGAACAGCTTGGCACCAAGACGAAATTTTGGTATGACGATCCGACGTACGGCATTAGTCTATTGAAAATTGGACGTACCGGCAGCGGGGAAAATTGGGCTGAGAAGGCGTGCTGGCATCTTGCAACCCTGCTTGGAATACCGGCTGCAGAGGTTCATCTTGCCCTCTGGCAACGGTCGGACAAGAGCGAACAGGGGACGCTCTCGCCGAAATTCATTACCGAAGAAGACGCACTTCACCATGGTAACGAGTTGTTGGAGGGCAGAATAGAAGGGTATGATCGGGTGAAGAGCCGCACGAGCCTGCACACGGTGTCAGCAGTGCTCGATGTTCTCGCCGATACGCGGCCCCACCCGCTTTTGCAGGGCGTCATGTCCAACGCCGCGGAGCAATTCATCGGGTATCTGCTTTTTGATGCATGGATTGGGAATCGGGACCGGCACCACGAAAACTGGGGTGTCGTGCAACCGGCCGGTGCCCTGCCGGAGGCGCGATACCTCGCACCTTCATATGATCATGGTTCAAGCCTCGGTCGCGAACTTACCGATGCAAAGCGCGCAGCGAAGATGAAGGCGTCGCGGGCGCAATCAGGCGACGTGACTCACTGGCTGGAAGGATACGCGCAGAGTGCGCGTGCAGTGGGTCGCCTGTTCCTGAACAGCACGGATGACAAGGGGCTGACACCCATACAAGCGTTCTTAGTGGCGTCGTCTTTCTTCACTTCTGCAGCCGGCTTCTGGAAAGGACGCTTAGGATCAATCTCGAAAGACAGGGTAGAAGAAGTGTTTGCGTTATTTCCTGCCGAATGGCTGACGGCTCCAGCCAGGGACTTTGCTGTGCAGTTGCTCGACTTCAACCGAAAGCGCCTTCTAAACGCGATGATGCCATGAATATGAGAACGCTGTACCTGAGTTGGCAAAACCCGGATTCGCGGCAATGGTTCGTAGTGGGCAGATTGTCGGAACAGGATTCAGGATACGAATTTGTGTATACCCGTGGAATAACCGCTGCTCGTGAAGAAGGTTTTCAAACCTTGCCTGCCTTTCCGCAGACTGATCGAACGTACGAAGGCAGGGAGCTTTTTGCCGTTTTTCAGAACCGCTTGATGACCCCATCTCGTGTGGATTATGCGGACCACCTCGAATGGCTGAACTTTCCGGCCCGTCAGACCACGCCGCTCGTGCTTCTGGAACGTACAAATGGGACCCGGCAAACGGACTCACTTGAACTATTTCGGCGCCCGGAGCGAGAGGCTGACGGATCACTCCAGTCTACTTTTTTTCTGCGAGGTTTGCGCCATCGTCATCCGACCATTCAGGCATTTATGGAGGACATAGAGCCGGGATCGAGATTGTTCATGGCTCCTGATCCGCAGAACGAACGAGATCCTGATGCCGTGCTTCTTCGGACGGAGCCTGACATTTTCGTACCGGGCTATTTACCCCGTTACCTATCTACGCTGGCATCGGAGCTGCTACAGATCGGCGCGAACGCAGCCGTGGTTACAGTGGAGAAAGTGAATCCGCGTCCGGCACCGGTTCAGCTGCGGGTTCTATGCCGCTTCAGTGCTTGCAACGTACCTGAGGATCTGCTCCTGTTCCAGAATGAAATGTTTCTTCCATTGTGCCAATAGCATCGGCTACCGGCGGTAAGAATATCCCCAGTGACAATAACGTTGAAGCCCGGCCGCTGTGCGCAGCCGGGCTTCAGTGTTCTTGGTATCTGCGAGTAATCTAATTCACGCGCGCTTGCCCTTCGCTCGGGCCGGCCTGGGCGAGGAGGCGCATGACGGGGCGCAGGGCCAGCCACCACTGCTCGCGCGGGCGCTTGAACTCGAGATCCATCATCTTGAGCATATCCTCCATGTCGTGCAGCTCGACGTGCCCGCCTTGCAACCCGATAAAGGCACTGGCCGGAACGGGCTTGCGCGCTTCCTGGATCAGGAAATCGATACACCGGGACGCGAGGCGCGTGGCTTGAATCCGGTCGAACGGCGTTGGGTCGCCGCCCTGCTGGAGGTGGCCGAGAATGGCCTGCCTTACGCCGAAAAGATCGCCGCCCTCCACTTCGAAGAGGGACCCCATGAAGGTGGTGGTGTATACCGGATTCGCGTACTCCGAGCGGATCATGAGTCCGAGGCGCTTGCCCATAGCGAAGCCGGATATGAGGCTCTGCACGTCGTCCTGGAGGTCCTGAAGGGTAACTCCCTCCTCGTGCAAATACACGCGCTCGGCACCCGTCGCGAGGCCGCTCATGAGCGCAAGATAGCCGCAGTAGCGCCCCATCACCTCGACCACGAAGGCCCGGTTTGAGGCCACCGCGGACTGCTTGATCTTGTCGACCACCTCCACGATGGAGTTCAGCGCCGTATCCGCCCCGACGCTCAGTTCCGACCCCGGAAGGTTGTTGTTGATCGTGGTCGGCAGGCAGATGATGGGGATGTTGAAAGCCGGATACTCGGTTCGGTGCTTGAACAGCTCATACGAAGCCTCATAGCCGGTCCATCCTCCGATGATGAGCAAACCGTCGATTTCGTGGTCCTCGATGTTGCGCGCGATGGCATACAACTCGCCGCCGTGCGGGACTTTCCGGCTCGTGCCGAACTCGGAACCACCGAGTGATGCCCAGCCGTCGACGCTCATCCAGTCAAGTTCGCGGATCTCCCCACGGATGAGGCCGCGAAATCCATTCTCGATGCCGAGCATAATATGGCCTTTATCGAGTCCGAGACGCACCGCTGCCCGCGTGGCGGTGTTCATGCCGGGCGCGGGTCCGCTCGCGTTCATCACCCCGAGGCGCAGCCTCCGTTGCCCCTGCTGAACCGGATGGGGGAGCGCCAGGGATAGCGTTCGGAAGATCTGCAATCCTTCCGAGAAACTCCGGCCGCGCATCCCGACGGCTTCATCAAACTGGCGCGCCTCGATGGCGGCGGCGATGCGGTGAGTGAGGTCGAGGCATTTCCGAAGCGGGACGGGGTTGATGCGGTTCTCCCTCATCCCAATGATCTGCGGCTCGTCGCCCGGCTGCGCGTTAATCGCGACGTCGACGGCGGCGTTGCCCATCAGCGTGCTCATGTAGCGGTCGAAGGCGCTCGGCGCGCCGCCGCGCTGCACGTGCCCGAGGATGGTGACGCGCGTATCGAGGTGCAGCCGCTCTTCGAGCGCTTCTTTGATGTAGGCCGCCGTGATCGGCTGGCCGTTCCGGTCGCGCGCGCCCTCGGCCACGACGATGATGCTGTCACGCCGCCCGGCCCTTCGGCCTGCCAAAACCGTCTGGCACATATCGTCTACCCAGTCCTCCGCATCCGGAGGGAACTCGGGCATGAGGGCGTAATCCGCGCCCGTGGCGAGTGCGGACATGAGGGCGAGATAGCCGCAGTTGCGCCCCATCACCTCGATGACAAACGTCCGCTGGTGGCTTGCGGCGGTCGACGAGATCGCGTCGATGGCCTCCGTAATGCGGATGAGCGCCGTGTCCGCGCCGATGGTCATATCGGTGCCGGCCATGTCGTTGTCGATGGAGCCGACGAGTCCGACAACGGCAAGGTAGGGAGACTGCCGTGCCGACTCTTCCGTAATGCGTCCCTCCGCCGCCAATTCGGCGAGCAGCGACGGCCACTCTTCCTGGAAGAGGCTCGCGCCGGTAAGGCTTCCGTCACCGCCTATGACGACGAGGCGGGTGATGCCGCGCGAAAGCAGGTTGAAGGCCGCTTCGCGCCGGCCCTCGCGCGTGCGGAAAGCCTGGCTCCGCGCGGTGCCGATGACGGTTCCACCTTTGTGGAGGATGCCGCTTACCGAGGTCCAATCCATCTTTCGAATGCCGTCGCCGCCGGAGACCATGCCCTCGTAGCCTTCATAAATGGCGTATACTTCGACTCCGCGATCCAGGGCGGTCCGCACGACGGCGCGAACGGCCGCATTCATGCCGGGCGCATCGCCGCCGCTGGTCAAGAGGCCGATGCTCTTTGTCTGATCTATTTGCATCATGTTGTTTATCTTCAGGAGGCCGCCATGCGTTCGTCCCTGCTTCGGGTCGGATGAAGCGGCGAAGCGAATATCCCCTTCAGACAAGGAAAATTCAAGCGGCGACCGGGTTCGTCACCTTGTAAGGGGATCCCGCACGCTCCGACGGCTGAAACCGCTTACACGGCGGCTGTCCGACTCCTTGCAGCTACGTTCGTCAGAAAACGATTGTTTTAAGATCGGCCTGAAAGCCGAAGCGCAAGCAGTGCCTTGTCACCTTTATTTCTTTTTCCTATGTCGATTACAAGCAAAAGACTCGCCATTCTCGTGAGCGGAGGTCCCGCTCCGGGTATCAACAGTGTCATTGGCGCGGCCACGATTGCCGCGCGTCAAGAGGGCGTTGAAGTCGTCGGCGTCCGCGACGGGTTCAAGTGGATCATGCAGGGTGATATCTCGCATGTCGAGGACCTGACGATCGACAAGGTCTCCCGGATTCACTTCCGCGGTGGCTCGTACATCGGCATCGCCCGCGACAACCCGACGAAGAACCCCAAACATCTCGAAAACACGGTTACGTCGCTGCTGCGGCTCAACGTCGATAAGCTCATCACCATCGGCGGGGACGACACGGCCTTCAGCGCGATGAAAGTTGAAGAGATGGCGGCGGGCCGCATCCGCGTGGTCCATGTCCCGAAGACGATCGACAACGACCTCGATCTTCCGCTCGGCATTCCAACGTTCGGCTACAACACGGCGCGCCACGTCGGCGTCGAGATCGTGAAGAGCCTCATGGTCGACGCCCAGACGACCTCGCGCTGGTACTACGTCGTCGCGATGGGCCGTAAGGCGGGCCACCTCGCGCTTGGCATCGGCAAGGCGGCCGGGGCAACGCTTACGCTCATCCCCGAGGAGTTTCCGGAAGACGTGATCAGCCTCTCGCACATCGTGGATATCCTCGTCGGAGCCACGCTGAAGCGCCTTTCCTACGGCCACACGGACGGCGTGGCGATCCTTGCGGAGGGCTTGCTCGAGCAGCTCGATCCGAAGGATATGGAGATTCTGAACAGTGTCGAGCGTGACGCCCACGGCAACATTCGCCTCGCTGAAATCTCTTTTGGCGAAATCGTGAAGTACAACGTGCAGGAGCGCCTCAAAAAGTACGGCATCAAGCAGACGATTGTCGCCAAGAACATCGGCTACGAGCTTCGCTGCACCGATCCGATCCCGTTCGACATGGAATACACGCGCGACCTCGGCTACTGCGCGGCGGACTACATTATGAACGGCGGCAACGGGGTCATGGTCTCGATGCAGAACGGCCGTTTCGTGCCGCTCAAGTTCAAGGAGATCTTCGACCCCAAGACGAACCGGACCCGCGTGCGCATGGTGGACATCACGTCCGAGTACTACAAAATCGCGCGTGCGTACATGCTGCGCCTTACAAAGGACAACTTCGACGATCCGCACGAACTGGCCAAGTACGCGGCCACGGCGGGTATTTCGGTCGAAGACTTCCGGCAGCAGTACCACTACATCGTGGACCAGGACATGCTCTACCGGTCCGAGGGAGGCGGCATGCACGTCATCCCGGCTCCGCCCGATGATGGAAAGGCGGGCGACGGCGCACCGGCCGAACCTGCCACGCCGCCCTCCGTGCAGGCCGAGAAGCCAAAGAACGAAAAACCGAAAGAAGCTAAAGCAAAGGAGGCGTGATGCGTTTCCAGCCTACCTGAAATGGTAAATTGCGGGCGTTCTGGGGATAGTATCTCAGGACGCCCGCTTGATTTCAAGTGCATTTGTCTTTAGCATAAGCTGTGGTGCCGCGATCCTGAAGTGAAGGTCGTTCGTGCCGACATGCCTCCTCCTTCAGCCGGCACTCACGATATGTACACCTTACACGTTGATCCCGTCTTGCAAACTGCGGCCGTGACGTTCTTGGATGGTTCAACGGGGGAGGATTTTGTCCAGGCCGTTCGGGATGTTTTCACGCACCCGGATTGGTCTCCAGAATTCACCCTGCTCTGGGACGCCACGTCGGTGAAGCAGCTTGTCGTCACGCTGAAAGAGGTGGAGCAAGCTTTAAGAGAAGTGGAGAGTCTCGGCGCTTCTGCGAAGCCGCGTTTCACGGCCTTTGTCGCACCGAACGAGGATTACTTTGCTCTCGCGCAGCTTTTCGTGGCAAAGCGCAGCCGGACGCGCGGTGACGACGCGCTTCGAGCTTTCAAGTCACGTCCGGAGGCGCTCAGGTGGCTGGGGCTTCCTGGTGAGGCGGAGCGAGACGCGGAAGAGTCTTAGCCGCTCGGTCCGGCCGACACCTTGCCGATCATCTCAGGCGTGAAGTCGCGAACGCCGAAGGACGTGCCGACGGCGAGTGCGGCGAAGAGCATCGGCGCGTCAGGCGTGATCGTGCGTGTACGGTTGGCGACTTCGGCGAGTGGAACGCTCGTAAAACGCTGTCCCTGGAATGCCACCATGCGCCCGTACTCGCCGTCTGCGACCATTTTGGCGGCGAACGCGCCGAATGCCGTCGCAAGATTGCGGTCGTAGGCCGTAGGTGTTCCGCCCCGCTGCACATGGCCGAGAATGGTGGTGCGCACTTCGCTGCGGATGCGACTTTCGAGTTCCACTTCAAGCGTCTTGCCGACGCCGCCAAGGCGGATTGGGTCCGGCGAATCGGCCACTACTTCGCTGACCGTCAGCGTGCCGCCGCGCGCGCGCGCGCCCTCCGCGATGACGACGAGGGTAAAGCGCTGCCCGCCTGATTCGCGCTCGGTGCAAACGCGCGCCACCTCGTCGATGTCATATTCAAGTTCCGGGAGCAGGATCACGTCGGCACCACCCGCGACGCCTGCGTAGAGGGCAATCCAGCCTGCGTAGCGCCCCATCGTCTCAATGATCATGACGCGGTTGTGGCTCTGCGCCGTCGTGTGGAGCCGGTCAATGGCCTCCGTAACGATGCTCACGGCCGTGTCGAAGCCGAACGTCCGGTTGGTGCCGACGAGGTCGTTGTCGATGGTTTTCGGGACGCCGATCATGTTGATGCCGCGTTCCTGTAGTCCCTGGGCGATTGACATGGTGCCGTCGCCGCCGATTGCAACGATGGCGCTTAGGCCTCGCTCGCGTGTCCAGCGGATGATCTCCGGCGAGACATCGGCACCGCCCCGCCGGACGTACTTGAACGGGTTGGCCTTGTTGCTCGCGCCGAGGATCGTGCCGCCGCGCGTGAGAATGCCGCTCACGTCGCGATAGGAAAGGTTCCGTACGTGCTGCTCGATCAGTCCCTGAAAGCCGTCCTCAAAGCCTATAACTTCGGCATTGTGCTGGACGATAAGGCTTTTCGTGACGGCGCGCAGGACTGCGTTGAGGCCGGGCGCGTCGCCGCCGCCGGTGAGCACGCCGGCGCGGAGCGGTTTGGGCATGATGTTGCTCTATTCTATATTCCGAGGGAACGTGTATCGCCCGCGCCAACCTTCAAAGAGATAGTTGAGGCGGGTAGTTGCAGCGGGTAATCTGCTACCTAAATATAGTCATCGTGGAAGCAACAGAAGGCAAACCTCTCGTAATCGTCGTGATGGGCGTATCCGGTGTGGGAAAGTCGACCGTCGGCCGGCTCCTGGCGGACACGCTTGGATGGGATTTCTACGACGCCGACGACTTCCATCCCGAGCGCAACGTCGTCAAGATGCGCAGCGGGCTGCCGCTCGACGACGGCGACCGGATGCCGTGGCTGCGCGCCCTCCGCGCGCTGATCGAGGAGTGCATCGAGCGCACGCACCCGGCGGTGCTGGCGTGTTCGGCGCTGAAAGCAAGCTACCGAACCATCCTGCACGGCGGCGACAAGGAGGTCCGTTTCGTCTATCTCGCGGCCACGCCCGGGCTTGTTCAGGAGCGACTGGAGGCACGTACGGGACATTTCATGAACCCGGACCTGCTGTCGTCCCAGATTGCCACGCTTGAAGTGCCGAGGGATGCCTGCCGGGTAAGCGCCGCCGGAACGCCTGAAGAGATCGTGGAAGAGATCAGGAGGGAGGTGGGGGTGTAGGCCGGGCGCGTGATCCTTCACGCCGGACGGCCTTTGCGGGTGAACCGGTAACGAGGCTGCTTGGCGCGCCTCTCGGCCTCTCCAGCCGCAGCGGTGCAAGTCCGTTCGGCTTCAGGAAGCGCGCTCGACGGCTCGATGCGGCCGACTGCTTCGCGGATTGCCTCTTGCGCGAGATCAAGGTGATAGTCCTCATGCATTCTGAGCCAGAACTCAGGACTCATGTTGAAGAAACGCGCGAAGCGGAGCGCCATTTCCGCCGTGACACTGCGCCGCGCCCGCGCGATCTCATTCACCGTTCGGAAAAATACGAGCCGATGTACGTGATTGGATCGCTTCGCGATACCGCTTGGGTGCCCTCCATGGGTACTCGGCATTTGGCGGGAGTTTCAGCAATATGCAACGCCTCGCACCGTTACAACTGCCGCTTAGCTTTCGAGAAAGACAGATCCTTCACTTCGTTCAGGATGACGGGCTGGGCGGGCGGAGGACGCGGGAACGGGGTGAGCGCCTGATAGGCAGAACGCGCCTACCGAGCAATGCGGGAGAAGCGAAGCATCTCGGGCTTCAGGAAAACAGATCCTTCACTTCGTTCAGGATGACGAACTGGGCGGGCGGAGGACGCGGGAACGGAGTGAGCGCCTGATAGGCAGAACGCGCCTACCGAGCAATGCGGGAGAAGCGAAGCATTTCGGGCTTCAGGAAAACAGATCCTTCACTTCGTTCAGGATGACGGACTGGGCGGACGGAGGACGCGGGAACGGGGTGAGCACCTGAAAGGCGGAACGTGCCTACCGAGCCATGCCGGTGAAGCGCAGCATCTCGGCTTTCGAGAAAGACAGATCCTTCACTTCGTTCAGGATGATAAGTGGGGGTGTTGGAGGAAGTGGGGGTGTTGGAGGAATAGACGCTGCTCTTCTGGCGTCGAGGCCTACGGGCTTGTCCAGATGTGGCAAGGAACGGACCCGCGGGCATCCTTTTGCCGTTAGCCCTCTTTGAACCCACGCAAGAGGGCGTATGAAAGTTCTTTTTACCATGACCGGCTCGTGGGGAACGGGCAGCGGAACGGTCGTCGAGGCGGTGAGCCGCGAACTCATCGAGCGCGGGCATGAGGTGATGGTCCTTTGCCCGAATCCCCAACCGGAGGAGGGCGCGCCGGATCTGCAGCCGCCGCCGGGTATCCGGCAGGCGCTGTGGCAGTTCCCCCTGAAAGACGCCGGGGTAGAGCTTTACACGTTCCCGCTCATGATTCCGGATCCGAATCCGTCCAACTTGCGCAATGCGTGGACTTTTCGAGACCTGAGCCAGAACGAGCTGGATCTCTATATCTCTGCCTTTCAGAAACGGTTTGAAGAAGCCGTGGCGGAGTTCGCGCCGGACATCGTCATTTGCCATCACATCTGGCTCATGGCCTACGCCGTGGCAAGGCTCGGCCACCCGTACGTCTGCGTGGCCCATCACAGCGACCAGATGGGCTTTGCCTTTGACGAACGCATCCGCCCCTATGCCACCGAGGCCGCGCTCAACGCTGAGTACATCTTTGCCATCACGGACAGCAACCGGGATGAGGTGCTGGACCTCTACGGCGTCCCGGAAGAGCGGGTCGTCGTGATTCCCAACGGCTACGACCAGGACGTATTCCGCCCAATGGAGGTGGATCGCCCCGCGCTGCTGAAAGCGTTCGACCTTTCGATCCCCGAGGGTGCAACCCTCATTACGTTTGCGGGCAAGCTCTCCCGGACGAAGGGCATCGACGTGCTGCTCGAAGCAAACAAGCTTCTTCAACAACAGAGAAATGTTCATCTGGTCGTCTTTGGAACGGGCGAGTTGGAGGATGCAATGGATCCGTCGGACACGGAGCGCTACGAGTTGAAGAACGTCCACTTTCTCGGCCACCAGGATTACGGCGTCATTGCGCGCTTTCACAACCTGGCGCGGTTCAGCGTTATGCCCTCGCGGACGGAAGGGTTTGGCATTGCTGCGCTCGAAGCGATGGGATGCGGAAAGCCGATCGTGACCACCCGCACCGGAGGTCCGGATGTTTACGGCGTCGGCGAAGTGGTTGAGACGGAAGATCCCGAGGGCATGGCGGCGGCCATGCTGCGCATCATAGATCTCGATGAAGATGCCTACGGCGCGCTATGCCGCGAAGCGCTCCAGGCTGCGCGGGCGTACTCCTGGGCGCGCATTACGGAGGAGCGGATAGGGTACTACCGTGAGGTTCGCGCCCGCGGCCGAGAGGAGTAGTTTTCGATTATCGCGTCCCCGTTTGTATTATTGGGCCGTGGAGTTGGTGCATCGATCAACGAGGCGAAGGGAGCGAACATGGCCATGCGGGTATTCGTCGTTGATGACGACGATCATTATGTGCGACTGATCACCTACCGACTCAGAAAGCGGGACGACCTTCGTGTGGAGATCTTCAAGAACGGCGAAACCGCTGTGGAGAAGCTCGATCCCCCGCCCGACCTGATTCTGCTCGACATTATGATGCCCGGAATCGGGGGGCTTGAGACCCTTCGGCGCATCCAGGATCGCTACCCCGAGTTGCCCGTTCTGATCGTATCTGCGCAAGGCAGCCACACGGTTGCGGCGGAAGCCGTACAGATGGGCGCATACGACTACGTGACCAAGGGCTTCGACGATTTCCTTCGGCTCGGGATCGTGCTGCGAAACGTAGAGGAGCGGAAACGCCTGCGCGAGGAGATTCGCGCGCTGCGAAAAAGAGCATAGCTTCGCGTGCAACCTGCAGCCCCCGGCATCGGTACAGAGGGCCGCACGGAGCACCTCATTGCGCTTCGTCCCGCTACCCGTCCTTGCCATCACGATTATGCACCTGACAGCTTACGAAAAGAACGTCCAGCGCGAGATCGACAAGTGGGTCTCTCAGGAGGCTTCTATCTTCATGCAGGCCATCAACTGGGCCGTAAAGCCGCTCGATTGGGCTGTGGAGAAGGTTTCGCCGGAGATCATTGACCAGGCGGGACGGGCGGTCTCGGAGGGACTGTCGTACTTGAACGATGCGTCTGCCTGGACCATCGATAAGGGCGACGTGCTTCGCATGGCGCGCGAGCGCGGACTTCCCGTGGAGCGGGTGGAGGAACTCCGCAAACAGGATCTGGAAAAGCTCGATGCGCTGGCCCGCTCGTTCTTTACGCAGAACGCGGTTGCCGCGGCTGTCGAGGGCGGGGGAACGGGGCTTGGCGGGGCCATGCTGATCGTGGCGGACATACCGCTGCTCTTCACGATCAACTTTCGTCTGATTCAGCAGATCGGCGCTTCGTATGGTTATCCGATGCAGGATGCGTCATTCAGCCCGCTCGTACTTGCCATCTTCAACGTAGCGGCGTCGGGCTCGAAAGACGCCCGTCATGACGCCATGCGCGAGGTGACGGTTGCGGCGGCGGCGCTGGCGAGGGAAGCCGAGTATAAGGGCCGTGTCTCAGGCACGCTGCGCGACCAGAACCGCCACCTTCCCCGCGAGATCGCGAAGAACATCGTGGGTCGCAAGCTCGGGCAGCTCATCCCGATTGCAGGTGCGGCCGTCGGGGCCGGCATCAACTACTGGTTTACACTGCAAACCGCTGAGACGGCCTTCATGCTCTTCCGCGCGCTCTTCGTCGAGGCCAAAGAGCGGTTTTAGCCCCTCGCCTCCTCTCATCCACAGACACCTTGTTCGGGCCTTTTACCCCGACGTGACTATATTTATAAAGGCTCCGTTCTCATGTCCCTCGTTGCCATTGTCGGCCGGCCGAATGTCGGGAAGTCCACCTTTTTCAACCGCCTTACCGAGTCTCGCCAGTCGATCGTCCACGATCAGCCGGGCGTGACGCGGGACCGCGTTTACGGGACGGCGAACTGGAACGGGCGCGACTTTTCGGTCGTCGACACGGGCGGGTTCGTGCCGCGCTCGGCCGACCGCTTTGAAGAAGCCATTCGCGAGCAGGTTCAGATCGCCATCGAAGAGGCGGATGCCATCATCTTTGTGGTGGACGTGCTGACGGGCATCACCGACATCGACGAGGAAATGGCAACGATGCTGCGCCGGTCCAGTAAGCCCGTGGTCGTGACGGTGAACAAGGCCGACAACGAGTCGCGCCGGTGGGAGGCGAGTCAGTTCTACAATCTCGGCCTCGGGGATGTTTACCCTATCTCCTCCATCAACGGCTCCGGAACGGGCGACCTGCTCGACGCGCTCGTGGAGGCGATGCCGGAGGAAGAGGAAGTTGAGAAGGACGAGGACGAGATCCGGATTGCCATCATCGGCCGCCCGAACGTGGGCAAGTCGTCGCTCACCAACGCCCTCCTCGGCGAGGATCGGAGCATCGTGACGGAAATCAGTGGGACGACGCGCGACAGCATCGACGTGGCCGTCAAGTTCCAGGGCAAGAACGTCGTGCTGGTCGATACTGCGGGCCTCAGGCGGCGGTCGCGGGTCTCGGAGAATGTCGAGTTCTATTCGATGCTGCGCACGGAGCGCGCCATGTCTGAGAGCGAGGTCGCCATTCTCCTGCTCGACGCGACGCAGGGCCTCGAAAGCCAGGACATTCGCGTTCTCAAACACGCCGAGGAGATGAAGAAGGGCCTCGTCGTGGCCGTGAACAAGTGGGATCTTCTGGAGAAGGAGACCAATACTGCGCGGGATTACGAGCGTGCCATTCAGGAGCGGCTGCAGACGCTGGAGTACGTGCCGGTGATCTTTATCTCCGCACTTACGAAGCAGCGCATCTTCAAAGTGCTTGAAACGGCCGTGAAGGTCGCGGCGGACCGGAGGCGGCGCGTCCCGACGAGCCGGCTCAACGAGGTCATGCAGGAAGCCATCGTACGCCACCATCCGCCGACGTACCGCAACCAGTTCGTCCGCATCAAGTACGTGACGCAGGTGCGGGAGACGCCGCCGGTGTTTGCCTTCTTCTGCAACCAGCCGAAAGGCGTGGGAGAGAGCTACAGGCGCTATCTGGAGAATCAGCTTCGCGAGGCGTTTGGCTTTGCCGGCGTGCCGCTTACGCTCGTCTTCAAGCAGAAGTGATCGCGCGCAGGCGCGGTGCTTCGGAACAAGCGCTTCTTCCTCAACTTTAAGAGGCATTTTGCTGCCGGGATGCGGCAGGGCTTCTTCATGTATCTCTACTTAAACATAAAGGTTAATGGCCTATCTCTTTACGTCGGAGTCCGTGTCTGAGGGGCATCCGGATAAAGTCGCCGATCAGATTTCCGATGCGATCCTCGATGCGCTGCTGGCGCAGGACCCCTATAGCCGCGTGGCCGTGGAGACGCTTGTGACCACCGGCCTCGTGGTCCTCTCCGGCGAAGTAACCACGAACGCCTATGTGGATGTGCAGGAGATTGCCCGCGAGGTTATCCGGGACATCGGCTACACGGACCCGACGCTGCGTTTCGATGCCGAGTCGTGCGGCGTTATCAGCAGCATCCACGGTCAAAGCCCTGACATTGCGCAGGGCGTCGATGAAGAGTCCGGGCTGCACCGGGAGCAGGGAGCAGGCGACCAGGGGATGATGTTCGGTTACGCCTCGCACGAGACGCCGGATTTCATGCCGATGTCGCTCGCGTATTCGCACGCGCTCGTTCAGGAACTCGCCCGGATACGGAAGAGCACCGGCGAGATGCCGTACCTTCGTCCCGATGCAAAGAGCCAGGTGACGGTTGAATACGAAGACGATCACAAGACGCCGAGGCGCGTGCATACGGTCGTTGTCTCCACGCAGCACGATCCCGATGTCGAACCGGAGCAGATAGAGAAGGATGTGCGCGAGATCGTCCTGCCCCGCGTGATCCCGCCGGAGTTGATGGATGACGACCTTATCCTGCACGTCAATCCGACGGGCCGGTTCGTCATCGGCGGACCGCACGGCGACACCGGTCTTACCGGCCGCAAGATCATCGTGGACACGTACGGCGGCAAGGGTGCCCACGGCGGCGGCGCGTTCAGCGGCAAGGACCCGTCGAAGGTCGACCGCTCGGCTGCCTACGCCCTGCGTCACGTGGCTAAGAACCTGGTTGCGGCCGGACTTGCCGACGAGGTGCTCGTGCAGGTCGCCTATGCGATCGGCGTGGCCGAGCCGGTATCGGTAAATGTCAACAGCTTCGGCACCGGCGTCATGTCCGATGCGCAGCTCTCCGACCTGGTGAAGGAGGTCTTCGACCTGCGGCCGCGCGCGATCATTGACCGGCTCGATCTGCGGCGTCCAATCTACCGGCAGACCGCGGCGTACGGGCACTTTGGCCGACCGGATTTTGCGTGGGAAGCGCTCGACATGGTGGACGCGCTCAAACAGGCTGCCGCGCAGACCGCCTGATCTCGCGTCGCATAGAGATCCAAAAGGGTCGGCTCTCCGGGGTCGGCCCTTTTCTTTTGTGCCTGCTTTTTTGACGCAGAAATCGCCGTGACGCCTTTTTGACGCAGACGCGCGGAGGGGCAGAGATTATGGTCCCTGCTTTGTAGCCCGGGTTGGGTGTTAGTGCCCGCCGCTCCGGTTTCTTGACGCAGAGGCGCAGAGTCGCGGAGATGGCTATCGTTGGCCTCTTAGAGCCTGTTGATTCACGATCGACGGGGTGCATCTCAGATTGACGGCGCGATGTGCGTGACTGGAACGCTGTCTCACACCCGACTGAATCCTCTCGATAGGCGGTTGCGCTGGCCCCTCAGGTCAGCACCATAGAGCGGTTTCCATTATTCCACCTGCCTCTCGAGGAGGCCGCTCTCTCTGAACGCGAACGTGCGAGTTGGAGCGCGATGGGGATTTTGCGCCGCTCTGGGTTCATGATTCCGGTAGCAAAAATACCCGTCGATTTATCGCTTTGGATCATAACATCGTCCGCAGTCTGTCGTACCTTTGCGCGTAAGTTCTACCAAAATTCACATAAAAGCCGCGCCCAATGGAGCGGGTAAAGACATGAAGACGAAGCTTGCTATCGCTTTCCTCTGCTTGTTCTCTTTGAACGTCGCACCCGATGCCGCTGCGCAGCGGCCGGAGATGGTGCGTCCATCCGGCATCGAATCCTTGCCGGTGCCGATCCAGAGACTGGCTGCGCACATGAAAAAGGTTGCGGTCGTGGAGGATCGCCTCGTGGAAACAACGTCTCAGAGTCTCGAAGCAGGCGTTTGGACGAACGATTACCGCAACTTGTACTCGTACGACGGGACGAGCGAGACCATCACGAACTACGACTGGTCAGGCAGCGACTGGGATCCCAAGCAGCGCAGCACGTACGAAATGCAGGATGGCATGATCGCGGCCGAAACGCACGACATCTGGAATAACGGCTGGGTCAACGAATCCAGGAGCACCTACGCTTATCAAGCCGGCGTCATGGCCGAGACGATCGACCAAGATTGGACCGGCACCGCCTGGATCAACACCGAACGGAGCGTCTTCTCCGTCGAGGATGGGCATATCACCGGTGGCGTTTACTACGTGTGGGACGGCAGCGCCTGGCAGCCGGACTCGCGCTTCCTAATGTCGGTAGAAGGGACCGGGGAAGCGGCGACGATGGTTTACCTCGATCAGGATTTCGCCGGGTCCGAATGGGTCAACGTGTCGCGCACCCTCTATCCAGGGGAAACGTTGCAATCCTACTATGATACCATTTTGGATTTGAGCCACCGGTCGGGAGAACTCATTGAAGTCTTCATGCTCGGCTACTTTGATTTCACCGAGCAAACGTGGACGGATGGTGACTGGGTCAATGACGCGCAGCAGACTTCCGAGCTTAACGAGGACGGTCGCCCTGTTATCGTTAACACGAATTCGTGGGGTGAAACCGGCTGGGTCACTGAAGCACGGCAGTTGATCTCTTACGCCGGCGGGAAGCTCGACACGACACGCCTGCAGATCGCGGATGAAACATCCTGGATAGATTATCTGGTCGGAACGTATGTCTACGACAGCAAAGACAGGATCAGCATCTATAAGTCCGAAACCAGCTTGTTCGGTTTCTCAAGTGCCAACAGAACGCTCTTTCGCTACGGAGACAGTGCAACGCCGAATGAGGCGGCCGACTTGCCGGTGGAGTGGGCGCTCGATGCCGCTTACCCCAATCCGTTCAGCAATGCGACACGACTCGCCTATCACCTGGGTCAGACGGGGTCCGTACACATCCGCGTTTATGACGGGCTGGGGCGTGCCGTCGCGGAGCTGGTGTCAGGCGTGCAGTCTGCGGGTGATCACAGCGTCACGTTCGATGCTGCCGGGCTGCCAAGCGGTCTCTACTTTGTGCGGATGCAACTGGACGAAGGTGTTCAGACGCGCTCGGTCGTGCTCACGAGGTAGGCTCGCGAAAGGAGCGGGAGAGGCGTCCGGAGGCGATCCGGACGCCTTTTCTGTGCTCCGCAAGAAGCTACCGTTGCCGGAAGCCGGCCGGTAAGGTGGACGTTTTCTTCCGGATCTTCGCCACAAAGAAGCCTTCCATCGTGCCGTTCGGCAAGACGCGGCTCGTTAGCGACGTGGGCGCGCTGAACGGCGTGCCCTCCCACTCGTGCAGGCCTTCTGCCTGAACGACACCGTCGATGGCCGCCGGCTCGAGTTCGACGGCGTCGCCGAAGCGCGAGAGCACGCGCTCGATCACCGCCTCGTTCTCTTCCGGAGAAAAGGCGCACGTGGAGTACACGACCACGCCTCCCGGACGCGCGCACTGTATGGCCGAGTAGAGCAGTCGCTGCTGCTTACCTGCCATTTCTTTGACTTTGCGCATGCTCCAGTAGGCGAACGACTCCGGCTCCCTCGTGCTGAAACGCCCCTCGGTCGAACAGGGGGCGTCGAGCAGCACGCGGTCAAAGTACTCGGGCCGGTTGCGCCACACCGCTTCTCCATTCTTTAGAAAGGTGCGGACAAATCCGGCACCCTGCGCGTCGAGATTCGCGCGCAGCTTGAAGAAGCGTGGTTTTACAACTTCAACGGCCGCGAGTTCGCCTTTGCCTTGCATCGCGGCGGCCATCTGGAGCGTCTTGCTTCCCGGAGCTGCGGCGAGGTCCAAAACGCGCTCGCCCGGCTCGGGTGCAAGGACGAGCGGCGGCACCATGCTCGACGGGTTCTGCAGGTAGATTTGTCCCGCTGCAAAGGCGTCGCTTGCGAGCAGCCGCGCGCGCTCTGCGGCAGGCACGACGAAAGCATCGGCGAACCAGGGGAGGGGGCGGATGGTGAAGTCGCGCTCCAGCAGGCCTTCCTGAACACTCGCTCCGTCAGCGCGCATCGTGTTGACTCTCACGCCAACATCCTGCGGGAAGGAGAATGATGCGAAGACCTCCTCCTGCCGCTCGGCCGGGATGATTCGCGACAGGCGTTCTACGAAAGCCTCCGGTAACATCCGGCGGGCGTGCTGCGCTGCTTGTGATGGACTTTCTTCCAATATAGACACTGTTTTCTTGCGCCATTTGGGAGAGACTCCGGGTGGCGCACCCGAGTAGTCGGTGAGCACGTCGCGAACGCACCGATGCGGCATCCGTTCAAGAGGACGGTCGGCCGGTTTCAGCTACTCGCAGGCGCGGACAGTTAGAAGCAGCGTGTCACGTTCGGCAAGCTCTCGAAGAAGAACGCGAGAGAACGCGCAGCGCCTCGAGAAAGTCGCGCCGCTCGGGTTTAGATTCCGCCCCGCGCGAATGGATTTGGTGCCGGCGCAAAACGGGATTATATTACGCCTCTGCATGTGGCCGCGTGCGCCGGTCTATGGGCGGTCAAGCGCATCGCAGTTGGTGCGGCGCGGGTGGCGTATCTGCGCCTTCCGGCTATGTCGTTGAACGGCCGCCTGCTAAGGAACCCCTTTTTTCAGCTCTCCCGGCGAATTGAATCGCGTGTGCCGGCCGGTGAGCTTGATTGGCCTCTCACAATTGGTATATGAAGCTCTCGGATTTTGACTTCGAGTACCCGAAGAACCTGATTGCGCGGTACCCCGCCGAACCGCGCGACTCCTCCCGCCTGATGGTGCTGGACCGGTCGGCCGGCACGATTACACACCGCACCTTCTCCGACCTGCCGGAGTATTTCCATCCGGACGACGTGCTGGTGGTCAACGATACCAAGGTTTTCCCGGCGCGTCTCTACGGAAACAAAGAGAAGTCGGGGGCGCGGATCGAGGTTTTTCTCCTCCGCGAACTAAACGCCGACAGCCGCCTGTGGGACGTGATCGTTGATCCCGCAAGGAAAATCCGCGTCGGCAACAAGCTCTATTTCGACCACGACGTGGTGGCGGAGGTGATCGACAACACGACCTCGCGCGGCCGAACGATCCGGTTCATCTACGAAGGGCCGAACGAGCAGCTGCATAAAGAACTCGATATCATCGGGCAAACACCGCTGCCGCCGTACATCAAGCGGAAGGCGGAGGAGGAGGACCGGGATCGATATCAAACCGTTTTTGCCGAGAACAGAGGAGCCGTTGCCGCGCCCACGGCCGGGCTGCACTTCACGCCGCGACTGGTGGAAGAGCTCCTCCAGAAAGGCGTTGGTCTTGCACCGGTGACCCTTCATGTCGGACTCGGCACGTTCCGCTCCGTTGAAGTCGAAGACCTGACAAAGCACCGGATGGACTCGGAGTACTACGTCATCAGCCGCGACTCGGCCGGGCGCGTGAACAAGGCGCTGGACCAGTCGGGCGCGACTGTGACGGCCGTCGGGACGACTGTCGTTCGCGCGATCGAGTCCAGCATTTCCGCCCTCAACCAGATGAAGGCGGACTCGGGGTGGACCGACAAGTTCATCTATCCGCCGTACGAGTTCCGCATCACGCAGCGGCTCATCACGAACTTCCACATGCCCAAGAGCACGCTCATGATGCTTGTTTCCGCGTTCGCCGGGTACGAGTTCATGATGGAAGCCTACCGTGTGGCCGTGGAGGAGAAATACCGTCTCTTCTCCTTTGGAGACGCTATGCTCATTCTCTGATGCCGACCGGAGAGGGAAAGGTCGCCGTAGTCATTCCCGCCGCCGGGACCGGATCGCGCATGGGCGGGCGACGCAAGCAGTTTCGGCTGCTCGGCGACGCGCCCCTTCTCGTCCAGACGCTCCGCGCGTTCGACCGGCATCCGGAGGTGGAATGCGCCGTGCTTGCGCTGCCGGAGGACGAGCGAGAGGCGGTCGAGGCGCTTCTTGCTGAAGCGGCTCTCGAGATAAAGGTGGTCACGGCGACGGGCGGGGCTACTCGTCAGGACTCCGTCGGCGCTGCGCTCGGTGCGCTCCCGGAGGGGGTCGGATGGGTCCTTGTTCATGACGGGGTGAGGCCTTTCGTCTCCCTAAAAGAAATCTCAGCCGTTATCGCGGCTGCGAAACAGCACGGCACGGCGGCGGTGGCCATACCGGTTGCCGATACGCTTCGCCGGGCCGGAGACGGCGTTTTTGGAGAGACCATCCCTCGAGAAGGGCTTTACCGGATGCTCACGCCGCAGGGCTTTCGCCGCGATCTTCTCGAAAGCGCCCACGCCGCGGCACATGGGCGGCAGGAGACCGACGATGTGGCGCTCGTCGCTGGTCTCGGCGTGAGGGTTCATGTGGTGGAAGGAAGCGCGCTCAACATCAAAGTTACGACGAAGGCCGACTGGGACTTGGCGCAGATGCTCTGGGGCGCGTGGTCGCCTTCGGAAGAGGGCGCAGAATGACATCGTATAACACAAGCATCTTCAGGAGCCTGTTAATTGATGGGATACGTCACAGATATTCAGGTCGTAGTGCGCAACTGGGCGTCTGTCTAACATTCCCCTTGAATCCCCCGCAAGGGGGAGGTTGCGTTGGCGCTATTTAGATGTTCTTAAGAACTCGATTCGGGTTCACCAAATTTCAACAGCCTCTTATAACACATCATGCGGGTCGGAATCGGGTACGACGTACATAAGCTTGTGGCGAACAGACCGCTCATCCTCGGCGGCGAGCGCATCCCGTCTGCGGTGGGATTGGCGGGACACTCGGACGCCGACGTGCTTCTTCACGCTGTGGCGGATGCCCTGCTCGGCGCGGCGGCACTCGGAGACATCGGCGTTTTATATCCCGACACGGATGAGCAGTGGTGCGGCGCAGACAGCATGGACCTTCTCCGCACAGTCGGGGAGCGGGTAGCAGAGGCCGGTCTCGCGGTCTCGAACATCGATGCGACCGTGGCGCTGCAAAGCCCCAAGTTGCGGCCATTTATCGACGCAATGCGGCACAACATCGCCCGCGCACTGGGGATTGGTTTTGAAATGGTCTCCGTAAAAGCGACGACGACGGAAGGGCTTGGCTTCGTGGGCACCGGCGAGGGGGCGGCTGCGTATGCGATTTGCCTTCTTCTGCCGACCGGCTGAAGGAGCGGTCCACTACTGCCTTCAGATTCCGTTGCCACACTTTCTTGCCGAGTTTTCCGACTGGATGCTGGCGCTCTCACCCTTCTGGGCGTATGTGGCCGTGCTTGTGATTGCGTACGGAGAGAACGTGGTGCCGCCGATTCCGGGGGACCTCGTGGTGGTGTACGGTGGATACCTCGCCGGTACCGGTCGCCTGAATTTTCTGCTGGTCGTTGTGCTGGCGACGCTGGGCGGCGCGCTCGGTTTTATGACCATGTACGGGATTGGGAGTCGCATCGGGCACGCCGTTTTAGACCCTGAGCGGCTGCAGTGGATGCCGAAAGAAAGGGTGAGGCGTGTCCATGAGTGGCTTGAGATCCATGGCTATTGGGTCGTGCTTGGCAACAGGTTCTTGAGCGGCGCGCGTTCCGTGATCGCGCTGGCGGTCGGTGTGGCGGAGATGAGCACTGCCAAGGTGTTCGTTTTTGCAACGCTCAGCGCGCTCCTCTGGACGGTTCTCATCACGTACGCCGGTTACGCGCTCGGCGAGAACTGGCACTTCGTCGGCGAGTACCTGAACGCTTACGGCCGGATCGTATTAGGTGTCACGGTGGGAGGCGTGCTGGTGTATTTCGCGTGGAAATACCGCTCGCTCCTGCTCGGCAAACCGGGACGACGCGGGGGCGACCGTAACCGTTAAGCGCGGCATGGTTGACAGCGGCAGGGTAATTGCGTATTTTGTAATTCTGTCTTTAATGCCGGCGTAGCTCAACTGGTAGAGCAGCTCATTTGTAATGAGCAGGTTGGGGGTTCGAGTCCCTTCGCCGGCTCTTCATTTATAATTCTCGCGTGAGCCGGGCACAGCGGAGTCGCTTGTGCATTAAAGACGGTCTGAATCGGGCAGGTACCCAAGTGGCCAACGGGGGCAGACTGTAAATCTGCTAGCTAAGCTTTCGGAGGTTCGAATCCTTCCCTGCCCACAAAAAGCGATCGCCGGAAGGAAAGGTGCGCCTCCGGCGGGGCGCGAGGCGGGAGTAGCTCAGTTGGTAGAGCATTAGCCTTCCAAGCTAAGGGTCGCGGGTTCGAATCCCGTCTCCCGCTCGTGTAGCACTTGGCGTTCAGCCTGTGCCGGTTCTGCCGGTAATTGGGCCGAATGCTGAGCGCTTTTTGCCGCCTTAGCTCAGTGGTAGAGCACTTCCATGGTAAGGAAGGGGTCATCGGTTCAAATCCGATAGGCGGCTCATGCACAGGCGTGCCCCCGACAGGCGCGCCTTTTATTAAGGCAAGGCCTTGGCCTTGCATTTGAAAAGAACCGTTAAGGCAGCGCAATCAGCTATGGCAAAGGAAACCTATCAGAGGAGCAAGCCGCACGTGAACGTGGGCACCATCGGCCACGTCGACCACGGCAAGACGACGCTCACGGCAGCAATCACGAACGTGCTGGCCAAGCACGTCTCGGGCAACAGCTTCCGCTCGTTCGACTCGATCGACAACGCGCCTGAAGAGCGCGAGCGCGGCATCACGATTGCCACGGCGCACGTCGAGTATGAGACGAGCAAGCGCCACTACGCGCACGTCGACTGCCCCGGGCACGCGGACTACGTGAAGAACATGGTCACGGGCGCGGCCCAGATGGACGGCGCGATCCTCGTGGTCGCCGCCACCGACGGCCCGATGCCGCAGACGCGCGAGCACATCCTGCTGGCCCGCCAGGTGGGCGTGCCTTACCTGGTCGTGTTCATGAACAAGGTGGACCTGGTCGACGACCCAGAGCTTCTGGAGCTTGTCGAGATGGAGGTTCGCGAGCTGCTGTCGGTCTACGAGTTCCCCGGCGACGACATTCCGGTGATCCAGGGATCGGCGCTCCTGGCGCTCAACGGCGACGAGCAGTGGGAGCAGAAGATCATGGAGCTTATGGACGCCGTGGACTCCTACATTCCGACGCCGGAGCGTGACACGGAGAAGCCGTTCCTGATGCCGATCGAGGACGTGTTCTCGATCACGGGTCGCGGCACGGTCGTGACGGGCCGTATCGAGCGCGGGATCGTGAAGGTTCAGGAGCAGGTCGAGATCATAGGCATGCAGGAGACGAAGCAGGTCTCGGTCGTGACCGGGGTCGAGATGTTCCGCAAGCTGCTCGACCAGGGTCAGGCGGGCGACAACGTGGGCCTGCTGCTTCGCGGCATCGACAAGGACTCGGTCGAGCGCGGGATGGTGGTTTGCAAGCCGAACTCGGTCAAGCCCCACAAGGCGTTCGAGTGCGAGGTGTACATTTTGAGCAAGGACGAAGGCGGCCGTCACACGCCGTTCTTCAAGGGTTACCGCCCGCAGTTTTACTTCCGGACGACGGACGTGACGGGAGACATCGAGCTGGGCGAGGGCGTGGAGATGATCATGCCGGGAGACAACACGCGCTTCAGCGTGCAGCTCATCCAGCCGGTGGCGATGGAGGAAGGCCTCCGCTTCGCGATCCGCGAGGGCGGCCGCACGGTGGGTGCCGGCGTCGTGTCGAAGATCCTCGATTAATATGACGAGCGCCGGTGGCGGCGTGCCGGGCGGACCCCAACTCGGCTCGGCACGTTCCACTCGGCATTCAACACAGGCGAAACGGGCGTAGCTCAATTGGCAGAGCGGCGGTCTCCAAAACCGCAGGTTGCAGGTTCGAGTCCTGCCGCCCGTGCAAAGAAGGCTTCATCAGAAGCCGGTTTTAGTAATGCCCACGAGGCGACGGTAGCATGAACAAGATTAAGACGTATTTCGACGAAGTTGTCAAGGAGATGCGCAAGGTCAACTGGCCCAAGCGTAGCGAACTCATCGACAACACCGTCCTTACGCTTCTCGGAACGGTGGTCATTGGCATCTTCATCTTTGCCACTGACTGGGTCATCCGCTCCGTTATGAGCATTCTGTACGTGTAGGAAGGTTTTATGGCGATCATCAAACGGCAGGACATCCGCAAGTGGTACGTGCTTCGCACCTTCTCCGGACACGAGAAGAAGGTGAAGCAGTACCTGGAGCGCGAGGCTGAGCGGCTCGGTGTCGATGACCGAATCGGCGAGATCGTCATCCCGACCGAGACCGTCTTCGAAATGCGCAGCGGCAAGAAGCGCACGCGCGAAAAGACGTTCTATCCCGGCTACATCCTCATCAACGTGCTGTTGGACAATGAAGTCCAGCACGTCATCTCGAACGTTCCCTCGGTGGTGGGCTTCCTCACGACCGGCGATCAGCCGACGCCCTTGCGTCCCGATGAGCTGAACCGGATCATGGGCAAGATGGACGAGGCGCGGGAAGCGGGCGAGCAGCCGGAGATTCCGTTCAAGAACGGCGACGCCGTCAAGGTCGTCGATGGCCCGTTCAACAACTTTACCGGATTTGTCGAGGAGGTTTACCCCGACAAGATGAAGGTCAAGGTGATGGTTTCCATCTTTGGCCGCAAGACGCCGCTGGAGTTGGATTATTTGCAGGTAGAACACGAAGGATGAGCAGGCAAGTGCCTGACCCGGCATCTGTAGCCGGATATTGATCACGTAAATGTATTTAGCGGGAGTTCCGATGAACCGGGACGCTACAACCGCAACGAACGTATGGCAAAAAAGATAGACGGCTACATCAAGCTGCAGATCAAGGCGGGCCAGGCCAATCCGGCTCCGCCAATCGGGCCGGCGCTCGGCCAGAAGGGCGTCAATATTATGGAGTTCTGCAAGCAGTTCAACGCTGCAACGCAGGAGCGGATGGGACTGGTTCTGCCGGTCGTCATTACGGTCTTCTCCGATAAGTCATTCACTTTCATCGTCAAAAGCCCTCCGGCAGCGATCCTGCTGAAGAAGGCGGCGAAGATCGAATCCGGCGCGGCTGATCCGCTTCGGCAGAAGGTGGGGACGGTGTCCTGGGATCAGTGCCTCGAGATCGGGCGCACGAAGATGGAGGACTTGAACTGCCACAACGAAGCGTCGGCCGCCGCCATGGTGGCGGGTACCGCTCGCAGTATGGGCATCAAGGTGGAAGGCCAACCTGCGTGAGCAGGCGCTTCACCAAAAAGCGCGAAGGTGGTCGGCCTCGCCGCACCTGAGCAAACCAAGCAACGCGGGAGTCCTGCAGGCACAGGACGATTGAACCGCATTTCCGGTAAAGTACATGCCGAAAACAGGCAAGAAATTCAAGCAGGCGACCGCGCTCGTGCAGGAGGCGGGTAGCGCGCTCTCGCTCGCAGCGGCGTCTGATCTCGTCAAGAAGACCTCGTTCGCCAAGTTCGACGAGTCGGTTGACCTGGACGTGCGCCTCGGCGTCGATCCGCGGCACGCCGACCAGATGGTGCGCGGCACGGTCGCGCTGCCCCATGGGACGGGCAAGACCGTCCGGGTGCTCGTCCTTGCCAACGAGGGCAAGCAGCCCGAAGCCCGCGAAGCCGGAGCCGACTTCGTAGGAATGCAGGACATGATCGACCGCATCCAGAACGACGGCTGGACGGATTTTGACGTTGTCGTGGCCACGCCGGACGTGATGGGCCAAGTTGGCCGTCTCGGCCGCGTTCTCGGCCCGCGCGGCCTCATGCCAAACCCGAAGAGCGGCACCGTGACGATGGACGTCGGCGAGGCCGTTCGGCAGGTGAAGGCCGGCAAGATCGACTTCCGCGTCGACAAGAACGGCAACCTGCACTCGGCCGTTGGCAAGACCTCTTTTACGGCGGAGCAGATCAAGGAGAATGCGGACGCCTTCCTGAAGGAAGTCATGCGCCTTCGCCCGTCCTCGGCCAAGGGCGTTTACGTCCGTTCGGTCACCATGTCCTCGACGATGGGTCCGGCGATTTCAATCGACCGCAACGTCGTGCTTTCCGGCATTCGCTAAGGAGCGGATTTACCAGAGCATTTTAGAGATAGGTAGCGCAAATGCCCCTTACCAAGAATCAGAAGGCCGACGCCCTCGACGCCATTCAGGAGATGCTCGAAGGGCACTCCACCATCTACTTGACCAATTACTCGGGACTCACGGTCGCGCAGGCCAATGATCTGCGTCGCCGGTTTCGCGAGGCGGACGTAGAGTTCCAGGTCCTCAAGAACACGCTCGTCCGCATCGCGATGGAGCGGCTCGGCGGCTACGAGGAGTTCCTTTCTTCGCTTAGTGGCCCGACGGCGGTTGCCTTTTCGGAGGATCCCGCTACGCCCGCGCGTATCATTAAGAAGTTTCTCTCGGATAAGAACCTTCAGTTGCCGGAAGTCAAGGCCGCCTACATCGATGGCGCGGTCTACGGAGAGGGCAACCTCGACGTGCTGAGCAAGCTCAAGTCGAAGCAGGAGATGATCGGAGACATCATCGGACTGCTACTTTCTCCGGCAGCGAACCTCGTCGGTGCCCTCAACGCTCCCGGCAGCACCCTCGTGGGCGCGCTGCAGACGATTGCGGAGCGGGAAGAAGCCGAATAACCCTTTCGCCGGCCTTCGGGCAGCCCTCCTCACAGTTCGGGAGAGGAACGGTTGCGGGCCGGACGATACATCCCGACGATTTACTTAACCCTTAATGCGCAGCGTAGCCACCCGGCTGTGACCGTTGCAGGAACAGAGAACCAAAATGGCAGACATCAAAGAACTCGCTGAACAGCTCGTTAACCTTACCATCAAGGAGGCCAGCGAGCTGGCGAAAGTGCTCGAAGACGAGTACGGCATCAAGCCTGCGGCTGCGGCCGTTGCAATGGCAGCGCCTTCCGCCGGTGGCGACGGTGCCGCCGCTGCCGTCGAAGAGCAGACCGAATTTGACGTTATCCTGAAGGCCGTCGGTACCAACAAGATCGCGGTCATCAAGGAAGTGCGCGCGCTGACCGGCCTCGGCCTGAAGGAGGCCAAGGACCTCGTCGACGGCGCGCCGAATGCGGTGAAGCAGGCCGTCTCCAAGGACGAAGCCAACCAGGTCAAGACGAAGCTCGAAGAGGCAGGCGCTGAAGTTGAACTGAAGTAGCCCTTGACCTCACTTCATGGGCCGGCCTTGAGGCCCGGCCATCGAGCCGTACTTCCAGGTACGCCAGGGGCGGAAGCCGACCTTCGAACGGGGGGTCGGCTTCCCGCGCTTGTACGGCGCGGCCCAGCCGAGCCGTGCGCAAGCAGAAACCTCGTAACGACTCGGTCGTTATGAACCCGTTAAAGTTTGTTTGTGGGTGCGGCCGGTCCGGCAATCTGCCCCTGCGCACCCGAACATCGCGTGTTCATACGCTCCATTATACGCGCTGTGTAATCCAGTCTCAAGTTCTGTTTGCTCCGGGTTCGGTGATTTTCACCTGAGCCGCCGGGGCATTTTCTGCCGGTTAAGTGGAGACGGGACCAGGCGGTCCTCTCGGCAACGGTTTTAGAACACCCAGCCAAAGCACTCATGCCCAACCTGAACGGTCAGCCTTACGATGGTGCCAAGTACCGGAGCTCGTTCTCCCGTACGAACGCCGTCATGGACTACCCCGATTTTCTCGACGTTCAACTTCAATCGTTCCGCGACTTTGTGCAGGATGATGTGGCTCCCGAGGAACGGGAGGGCATCGGCCTTCAGGCAGTCTTCACGGAGCACTTTCCCATACAAGATAGCCGCGAGCGCTATACGCTCGAGTTCATCTATTACTTGCTGGACGCGCCGAAGCACTCCGTCGATGAGTGCATTGCGCAGGGTCTCAGCTATTCGATCCCGCTGAAGGCCAAGCTCCGCCTCTCCAGCCGCGAGGACGAGGACGAAGATGAGGCTGAAGAGGCCATCGAGCAGGAAGTCTATCTCGGCAATCTGCCGTACATGACCGAACGGGGCACGTTCGTGATCAACGGGGCCGAGCGCGTGATCGTGTCTCAGCTTCACCGGTCGCCGGGCGTCTTTTTCGGGCAGAGCATCCACCCGAACGGGACGGAGCTTTTCTCGGCCCGCATCATCCCGTTCCGCGGGTCGTGGATCGAGTTCTCCACGGACGTGAACAACGTCATGTGGGCCTACATCGACCGCAAGAAGAAGCTGCCCGTGACGACGCTGCTTCGCGCGCTGGGCTTCTCCTCTAACGAGGAGCTTGTTCGCACGTTCGAACTCGCCGATCTCGTGGAAGTGAGCACGCAGGAAGCGTTTAGCCAAGTGCTCGGCCGTCGGCTTGCGACGACCATCACGGCGGAACGCGCCGTGGACGTGATCGATGAGGACACCGGTGAGGTCCTCGGCGAGCAGATGGAACGCGACGTTATCCTCCCCGCCGATCGCGAGTTGGTCGAGGGCGACTTTGCCTCGCTGCAGGAGGCGGGCGTCACGATGATGTTCCTCACGCGAGAGAACGTGGACGAGGACGAGCTGGACAAGAGTACGCTGCTCAACACGATCCGGAAGGATCCGACGAACTCGTCCGAGGAGGCGTTGCAGTATCTTTATCTGCAGCTTCGCGGCAGTGAAGCGCCGGACCTCGAAACCGCGCGCGGCGTGTTAGACCGCCTCTTCTTCAGCGAAAAACGCTACGACCTCGGCGACGTTGGTCGCTATCGTCTCAACAAGCGGCTCCGCATCGACGAGTCGCAGGAGACGCTGACGCTGACCTCCGGAGACATCATCGCGATCATTCGCGAGCTGATCAGCCTCCAGAATGGGCGCAGCGCCGTTGACGACATCGACCACCTCGGCAATCGCCGCGTTCGCACCGTCGGCGAACAGCTTGCAGCACAGTTCTCACTCGGCCTCGCCCGCATGGCGCGGACGATCAAGGAGCGCATGAACTTGCGCGACGCCGAAAACTTTACGCCGCAGGACCTAGTCAACGCGCGCACCGTGTCGAGCGTCATCAACACGTTCTTCGGCACGAACCAGCTCAGCCAGTTCATGGACCAGACGAACCCGCTGGCCGAGCTGACGCACAAGCGCCGTATGTCTGCGCTCGGGCCGGGCGGCCTGACGCGCGAGCGCGCGGGCTTCGAGGTTCGCGACGTTCACTACACGCACTACGGCCGCCTCTGCCCGATCGAGACGCCGGAAGGCCCGAACATCGGCCTCATCTCCTCGCTTTGCGTCCACGCGAAGATCAACGAGTTTGGCTTTATCGAGACGCCTTACCAGGTTGTAAAGGATGAAGTCGTGACGAGCGAGATTCGCTTCCTCTCGGCAGAGGAGGAGGATAACGCCGTCATTGCGCAGGCGAACGCGAAGGTGGGCAAGGACGGCAAGTTCCTGACGCCGACCGTGAAGTGCCGTTTTCGGGGTGATTTTCCGATCGTGGAACCCTCGAAGGTGCAGTTCATGGACATTGCGCCGAACCAGATCGTCTCGCCGGCGGCCAGCTTGATCCCGTTCCTGGAGCATGACGACGCCAACCGTGCGCTCATGGGGTCGAACATGCAGCGCCAGGCCGTCCCGCTTCTTCGTGCCGAGTCGCCGCTCGTGGGGACCGGACTCGAAGGGCGCGTCGCGCGGGATTCTCGCGCGGTCATCGTATCCGAAGGCGCGGGCGTGGTCGAGTATGTCGACGCCACGCGCATTACGATCCGCTATGACCAGAGCGAGGAAGATGCGGATGTTACGTTCGAGGAGCCGGTCAAGACGTACTCCCTGACCAAATTCCGCCGCACGAACCAGGACACGTCCGTCAACCAGAAGCCCATCGTTCGCGTCGGGCATCGGGTGGAGAAGGGCACCGTGCTGACGGACGGCTTCTCGACGGACAACGGCGAACTGGCACTCGGCAAGAACGTGCTCGTTGCGTTCATGCCCTGGCGCGGTTATAACTTTGAAGATGCCATCGTCATCTCGGAGCGCGTCGTTTCGGAAGACATCTACACGTCCATCCACATCGAGGAGTTCGAGCACCAGGTCCGCGATACGAAGCGGGGCGAGGAAGAGCTAACACGCGAAATACCGAACGTGTCGGAAGAGGCCACGAAGGACCTCGACGAGCGCGGCGTCATTCGTATCGGCGCGGAAGTGAAAGCGGGGGACATCATCGTCGGCAAGATCACGCCGAAGGGCGAAACCGATCCGACGCCGGAAGAGAAGCTGCTTCGCGCCATCTTCGGCGACAAGGCCGGCGACGTGAAGGACGCCTCCCTCAAGGCACCTCCCGGAATGAAGGGCGTCGTTATCGACACGCGCCTCTTCAGCCGTCGCAAGCTCGATCCGGCTTCGAAAAAGGCCGAGCAGCAGCGTCTGTCGGAGATCGAGGAAGGCCTCGAAGCCCACATGGCCGATCTGAATCGCCGCTTCTGGGAAAGATTCTTCCGCATCATCGAGGGGCAGACCTCGGCGGGTATCGAGGATCGGGAAGGCCGCGTCATCGTCTCGGAAGGGGCAAAGATCACGCAGGGTGCCTTCGACGAAGTGGCTCCGGTGCAGCTCAATGCCGCTTACGATTTCGTGCAGGACGGCACCACCAACGCCCGGGCGAAAAAGCTGCTGCGCAACTACAGCGCGCAGTACAACCGCGTCCAGGGCGAAGCGAAGCGCCTCAAGCATCAGATCCAGATGGGCGACGAGCTGCCCCCCGGAATCGTTCAGCTCGCGAAGGTCTACATCGCCCGTAAGCGCAAGCTGATGGTGGGCGACAAGATGGCCGGCCGGCACGGTAACAAGGGCGTCGTGGCGAAGATCGTCCCGATGGAGGACATGCCGTTCCTGGAGGACGGAACTCCGGTGGACATCGTCCTCAACCCGCTGGGCGTGCCCTCGCGTATGAACCTCGGGCAGATTTACGAGACGCTCCTCGGCTGGGCCGGAAAGCGGATCGGAAAGAAGTTCGCTACGCCCATCTTCGACGGCGCGACGATGGAAGACATCGAAAGCGTGCTCGAAGAAGCCGGTCTGCCGGCCGACGGTCGATCGCAGCTCTACGACGGGCGCACAGGCGAGGCCTTCGACCAGCCGACAACGGTTGGGTACATTTACATGCTGAAGCTGAGCCACCTTGTCGAGGACAAGATCCACGCGCGGAGCATCGGGCCGTACAGCCTGATCACGCAGCAGCCGCTGGGTGGAAAGGCGCAGTTTGGCGGCCAGCGCCTCGGCGAGATGGAGGTGTGGGCGCTTTACGCCTACGGCGCGGCGAACACCCTGCAGGAAATGCTGACGTACAAGTCAGACGACGTGCAGGGTCGCTCCAAGGCGTATGAGGCCATCGTCAAGGGCGAGAATATGCCTGAGCCGAACGTTCCGGAAAGCTTCAACGTGCTCGTTCGCGAGCTGCAGGGTCTTGGCCTCGAGGTCAGGCTCGACTAACGGAAGCGCCTCATTGCGAGACTGCCCGGCCGAGAAAAGCCGGGCAGTCTCTCCCTGGTCTACACGGTACGTCCTTCGGGACCATTAACATACCTGAGCAACATGGCATTTACGAAGACGCAAAAGCCCCGAAAGATTTTTACGGGCATGACCGTCAGCCTCTCCTCTCCAGAAAGCATCCTGGAGCGGTCCTACGGTGAGGTGCTCAAACCGGAGACGATCAACTACCGGTCGTTCAAGCCGGAAAAAGATGGGCTTTTCTGCGAGAAGATTTTTGGGCCCGTCAAGGACTGGGAGTGCCACTGCGGCAAATACAAGCGGATTCGCTACAAGGGCATCATCTGCGACCGATGCGGCGTCGAGGTGACGCAGAAGTCGGTCCGTCGCGAGCGCATGGGGCACATCACCCTGAGCGTCCCCGTGGTCCATATCTGGTATTTCAAGACGCTTCCGAACAAGATCGGACACCTTCTTGGGATCAAGTCGAAGGACCTCGAGAAGATCGTATACTACGAGAACTACGTAGTCGTGCAGCCTGGTTCGGCCGCCAACCACGGCATCGAACCGAACCAGCTCCTGACCGAGGACGAGTATTTCAACATCCTCTATCAGATCCGCGACGACAACAACCGGCTCGACGACAACGACCCGGACAAGTTCATCGCAAAGATCGGCGGCGAGGCCGTCGAGGATCTGCTTAAGCGACTCGAGCTGGACCGGCTTTCGTCCGAGCTTCGTTTTCAGGTTCGCACCGAGACGAGCCAGCAGCGTAAGGGCGACGCGCTCAAGCGGCTCAACGTTGTTGAAAGCTTCCGCGAAGCCAACCGCCGGATGGAAAATCATCCGGATTGGATGGTGCTGCGCGTCATCCCGGTCATCCCGCCGGAGCTGCGCCCGCTCGTTCCGCTCGAAGGCGGACGCTTCGCTACGAGCGATCTGAACGATCTGTATCGCCGCGTCATCATTCGCAACAACCGCCTGAAGCGCCTTATCGACATCAAGGCACCGGAGGTGATCTTGCGCAACGAAAAGCGCATGTTGCAGGAAGCGGTCGACTCGCTCTTCGACAACTCGCGGAAGGCCAACGCGGTCCGCTCGGATTCCAACCGCGCGCTGAAGTCCCTTTCGGACATGCTGAAGGGGAAGAACGGACGTTTCCGGCAGAACCTGCTCGGCAAGCGCGTCGACTATTCCGGCCGTTCGGTAATTGTTGTGGGTCCGGAACTGGAACTGCATCAGTGCGGGCTGCCGAAGGAGATGGCCGTCGAGCTGTTCAAGCCGTTCATCATTCGCAAGCTCATCGAACGCGGCATCGTCAAGACGGTCAAGAGCGCCAAGAAGGTGGTCGACCGGCGTACGGCGGACGTATGGGACATCCTTGAGAAGGTGATCGACGGGCGGCCGGTGCTGCTCAACCGCGCCCCGACGCTGCACCGGCTCGGCATTCAGGCCTTCCAGCCGGTGCTGATCGAGGGCAAGGCCATCCAGCTTCATCCGCTCGTTACGACGGCCTTCAATGCCGACTTCGACGGCGACCAGATGGCGGTCCACGTGCCGCTCAGCCACGAGGCGTGCCTCGAGGCGATGATTCTGATGCTGGCGAGCCACAACATCCTCAGCCCGGCGCATGGCGGCCCGATTGCCGTCCCGAGCCAGGACATGGTGCTCGGTCTCTATTACATGACGAAGGCGCTGAACAACGTCAAAGGAGACGGCCGTCGCTTTGCCGATGCGGTCGAACTCCGGCAGGCGTTCGATCAGCGGCTTGTGGCGCTCCACGCCAAGATCTTCCTGCGCTTGCCCAATGGCGAGGTGGTGGAGACGACGGTCGGGCGCACGCTCTTCAACGATGTGGTACCCGAGGCCGCGGGCTTTATCAATGAAGTGCTTACGAAGAAGAACCTTCGTAACATCATCACCCGGGTCTTCAAGACCACCGGCCTCGCCGCGACTGCGAAGTTCCTCGACGACATCAAGAACCTCGGCTTTGAGCGCGCCACCATGGGCGGCCTGACGTTCTCCCTGTCGGACATCGTCATCCCGGACGCAAAGGAAACGCTGATTCAGGAGGCGAACAAGGAGGTCGAGCGCGCGCGGGCGAACTACGCGATGGGCTTCATCACGGAGAACGAGCGCTACAACCAGGTCATCGACATCTGGACGCGCACGAACAACCGTGTTTCCGAAGTTCTCTTCGAAACGCTCAAGAACGACCGCGATGGCTTTAACGCCATCTACATGATGGCGGACTCCGGTGCTCGTGGTTCCAAGGAGCAGATTCGGCAGCTCGGCGGTATGCGCGGCCTCATGGCCAAGCCGCAGAAAACGCTCGTCGGTAATGCGGGTGAAATCATCGAGAACCCGATCATCTCCAACTTTAAGGAGGGACTTTCCGTTCTCGAGTACTTCATCTCGACGCACGGTGCTCGTAAGGGCCTTGCCGATACCGCCCTCAAGACGGCCGACGCCGGCTACTTGACGCGCCGCTTGGTCGACGTGTCGCAGGACGTGATCGTCATTCAGAACGACTGCGGAACGCTCCGCGGCCTGAAGATCTCCGCGCTAAAGGACAACGAGGACGTGGTCGAGCCGCTGGCGGACCGTATCCTCGGCCGCGTGTCCGTACACGACGTCACGGACCCGTTCACGGGCGACCAGATCGTCGCGGCAAACGAGATAATCGACGAGGAGAAGGCGCGACAGATTTCGGAGACTTCGATCGAAGAGGTCGAGATCCGTTCGGCGCTCACGTGCGAAGCTCGGCGCGGCGTTTGCGCGCTTTGCTACGGGCGTAACCTGGCAACGGGTCGACTCGTCGAGACGGGTGAAGCCGTCGGCGTAGTTGCCGCGCAGTCCATCGGCGAGCCGGGCACGCAGCTTACGCTTCGCACGTTCCACATCGGTGGTGCCGCAAGCCGTATTTCGGCAGAAAGCACGATCCAGACGAAGTTCTCAGGCCTCGTTCAGTTCGAGAACCTGCGCTCGGTCAACTTCGAAGGCGACGAGGGCGAGCGCGAAGTCGTTCTCTCCCGTCAGGGCGAAGTGCGCATTGTCGATACGAACGAGCGCGGGCGCGTCCTCGTGACTTACATCATCCCCTACGGTGCCGAGCTGCTCGTCAGCGAAGGCTCAACCGTGGAGAAGGGGAGTGTCGTCGCTTCATGGGACCCGTACAACAGCGTTATCATCTCCGAGGTCACGGGCACGGTCGGCTACCAGGACATCATCGAGGGTACGACGTACCGGGAGGAGTCCGACGAGCAGACGGGTTACAAGGAGAAGGTCATCGTCGAAAGCCGCGAACGCAACATCACGCCGGCCATCACGGTGATCGGCGAGATGGGCGCGAGCCGGGAGTATCCGCTGCCGGTGCGTGCGCGCATTCAGGTGGACGCCGGCGAAATGGTGCAGGCAGGTCAGGTCGTGGCCAAGATCCCGCGCCAGTCGGCGAAGACGCGCGATATCACCGGCGGTCTGCCGCGTGTTACCGAGCTGTTCGAGGCCCGCACGCCGTCCGATCCGGCCGTCGTTTCCGAGATCGATGGTGTTGTCAGCTTCGGCACTCGTAAGCGTGGTGCGCAGGAAGTGATCGTCACGAGCCGCGACGGCGCGATTTCGAAGACGTACCTGGTCTCGCTTTCGAAGCACATGCTCGTTCACGAAAACGACTTCGTTCGCGCGGGCGACGCGCTCTCGGACGGCATGGTTTCGCCGCAGGATATCCTCTCGATCCTTGGCCCGAAGGCGGTTCAGGAGTATCTCGTTAACGAGGTGCAGGAGGTCTACCGCCTGCAGGGCGTTACGATCAACGACAAGCACATCGAGGTCATCGTTCGGCAAATGATGCAGAAGGTGCGCGTCACCGATCCGGGTGACACGACGCTGCTCGAGGACGACAACATCGACCGCTTCGTGTTGGAGGAGATCAACGACGATCTGTATGATCGCTTTGTCGTGACCGACTCCGGCGACACGGGCATCCTGGCGGGCGACATCATCGATCGCCGCCGGCTCCGCGAAGTCAACTCGGAGATGAAGCGGCGCGATCTGCGGCCGATGGAGGTGCGCGAAACGCAACCCGCCGTCGCAACGCCGATTCTTCTGGGAATCACGCAGGCGGCGCTCTCGACGGACTCGTTCGTCTCCGCTGCCTCCTTCCAGGAAACGACGAAGGTGCTTACGGACGCGGCGATCACCGCCAAGGTGGATCCGCTCTACGGCCTGAAGGAGAACGTGATTGTCGGGCATCTCATCCCGGCAGGCACCGGCCAGCGGCGCTACCGGGACGTGGTCGTCGGGTCGAAGAAGGAGCTGGAAGAGCTGCAGGCCGCTTCCGGCACGGCCGAGCGCATTGGCACCGGCAACGGTGCGGGCGAAGGCCGCTTCTCGTCCATGGGCACGCTCGGATAGGTGCCGTAGCTTCCAAACGGCAGGTAAAGCGTCCCGGCTGGTCTTCGGATCGGCCGGGGCGCTTTGTTTTCCGGCGACGTGTGTTAATACGTCTCGCGGCGACTTCAAAAAGTTCGAGCGAAAGGCGCGTAACTAAGCCGCCGGGCGGCCCGTATAGCCGGGTGGACCATCCCTGTCGATATGCTATGCCTACCTCCTTTCCGCGCCGTTTCCTTTCCGCTGCGCTCCTTGGCGCGGCCCTTTTGCTGCTGCCGCTCGTCGGAAGGGCACAGACAACCCGGGACGTGATCGAAGAGGCGTTCAAGGTCCGCCCCGGCGGAACCCTGTACGTCGATGCCGACCACGCGGACCTGCAGGTGCAATCCGGACGGGGCAGCGAGGTGCTCATCCAGGTCGAGCGCATTGCATTCACGTCCGAGCGGGAAAAAGCAGAGGCGCTCTTCAGCCGCAATCGGGTCTCGTTCGAACCCACGGACCGAGGCGTGTCCGTCCGCAGCAGCCTCTCGGAAGGCGACTCAGGCTGGCGGCGCTGGCGCAATCGCGCGGAGATCGAGGTGCGAATCCGCGTGCAGGTTCCGCAGCAGTATAGCGTCGACTTCCGCAATGGCGTCGGCAATGTCGTGGCGCGGAACTTGACCGGTGTGCTGGAGGGTAGCACCGGTGCCGGCAATGTTCGGGTAGAGGGTGTGGTCGGGAACACGGATCTTAGCACTGGGTCGGGCAACATTGATGTTTCCGGCGTGCTCGGCATCCTTAATGTGGAGACGGGTGCAGGAAACGTCAATGTGCGAGGCGTGACGGCGCGAGCGGAGGTCTCGACAGGGGCGGGCAATATCACCGCCGCCATTGTGGGACCGTGGGACGGATCTTCGTATTTCCACTCCGGTGCCGGCAACGTGACGGTGTTCATCGCCGACAAAGTGCCCGCTCAGGTTGATGCCTCCGCAGGGATCGGCTCCATAGAAACGGACTTCCCGCTGCGGGTGGAGGGTAACTTCATGAGCAAAGCAGCCGCGGGCGACATCAACGGGGGCGGAGCAACGCTCGAACTGCACACCGGCGTCGGTAACGTGGCGCTCCGCCGCTTGTAGCGGACGCTCGTGAATGCGGGGTTGATGCAGCTTTGTTACCGGGCGGGCGGCTCGAAGGGCGGTGTAGGGGGTACATAGAGGCAAACTGACGTCCAGCACGGCCTTTATGATTGAGATTATTCCGACGCCCGAAGTAACGACGCTCGATGAGTATGCATCCCACAGCCGACTGGCGGCACCCGTAGCCGCGCTGCGCCGTCTCGGCCGCTCCAACGACTCGCTGCGGGGCCGTAAGGTCTGGATGGTCAACTCTACGGAGACCGGCGGCGGGGTGGCCGAAATGCTGCCGAAGCTCGTCCCGCTCATTCGCGAAGCCGGCGTCGAAATCGACTGGGTGGTAGTGGGCACGCGGGACGATCGCTTCTTCGCCCTGACCAAGCGCATCCACAACCTGCTGCATGGCGTCGGCAGTCCTGTTCTGACGCATGAAGAGCGTGTTTTGTACGAGGAGATCAGCGAAGGCTTTGCAGATGAACTGCAGGAGATCGTAAAGCCCAACGACGTGCTGGTCATCCACGATCCGCAGCCGCTTGCGGCCGGAGCCATCCTGCACGACCGCATCGGCGTGCCTGCGGTCTGGCGCTGCCACATTGGCCTTGATCAGAGGCTTCCCGCAACCGACGCGGCGTGGGCGTTTCTGGAGCAGTGGGTACGGCCGTATGGCCGGGTCGTCTTTACGCTGGACGCCTACGTTCCCGACTTTCTGAAAGACCGCGCCGCGCTCATCCCGCCCGCCATTGATCCCGTTAACGAAAAGAACCGGGATCTCGATACGCACGCCCTCACGGGCATTCTCGCCGCCGCCAAGCTCGTCGACACGCCGCATCCCACCGGCCACGCCGCGTTTGACGAACCCGCGATGCGACTGCAGCCGGACGGCTCCTTTGGCGTTGCGACGGAACCCGAAGACATCGGCCTGCTTTTCCGGCCCATCATCAGCCAGGTGTCGCGCTGGGACAAGCTCAAGGGGTTTGGGCCTCTGCTTGAAGGGTTTGTCCGCATGAAGCAAGGCCGCATCGCCGGGCTGACGGTCGAGAGTGCCACGCACGCGCGCATGATCGACAGCGTCCGTTTAGTGCTGATTGGCCCCGACCCGGCGTCTGTTCAGGATGACCCCGAGGGCAAGGCCACCTTTGACGCGCTCAGCAGGGTCTGGCTGGACCTGCCGCCAGAGCTGCAGCGCGACGTTGCAGTGCTTGTGCTTCCTATGAGTTCACGCGAGCGCAACGCCGACATGGTTAACGCGCTGCAGCGCTGCTCAACCATCGTCGTGCAAAACTCTTTGCGCGAAGGCTTTGGTCTGACCGTAACGGAAGCCATGTGGAAACGCCGCCCGATTCTCGGGAGCCAGGCGGCCGGCATTAGGTCGCAGGTCACCGACGGCGTCGAAGGACGGCTCGTCACGGACTCCGAAGACCCCGAGGAAATCGGCCGCGTTCTTCACGAGATGCTCGCTCGGCCCGAGCGCCTCGAGGAGTGGGGTCGCCACGGCGAACACAAAGCCGCCGCCGAGTACCTCGTCTTTACCCAAGTTGCGAGGTGGCTCAACGTGCTGACCGCTTGTTGTTAGTCCCCGGTTCTCCGCGCGTATCGAATCTCGAAACCCGTATTGCGCGCTTCGCATGGAAAACGGACCCGCCCCGACGTATCTTCAGCGTCCGGCCGCCCGTTCTTCTCGGCGCGCCCATTTTGAATCACCCATCTTACCGCATAACACCAGCATGGCCCTCGAACGTACACTCGCCATTCTCAAGCCCGACTGTGTCCGCCGCAATCTCACCGGCGAAGTGCTCAAGCGCATCCAGGAGGCCGGATTTCAGATCCGCGCCATGAAGCTCATCCGCCTTACGAAGCAAGAGGCCGAAGGCTTCTACGCCGTCCATCGCGGCCGCCCGTTCTTTGACGAACTGACCGACTTCATGTCCAGCGGGGCCTGCGTTCCCGTCGTGCTCGAAAAGGAAAACGCCATTGCCGACTACCGCGCCCTCATCGGCGCAACCGATCCCGCGGAGGCGGCTGAAGGCACCATCCGCCGGGATCTCGCCGAGTCCAAGGGGCAGAACATGGTCCACGGCTCTGACTCCGTAGAGAACGGCCGAATTGAAGCGGGCTATTTCTTCCCGGAGCACGAAATCGTGGCGAACAGAGCCTGACGGCGTCGGCCGGCTGATCCTTTAGAGGTGGAGTTGCACCTGCGGCCAGAACATAAGGATCAGCACGATCAGCCACAGGGTATGGCAGATGCCGATACCCATGCTCAACTTCTTGCGGTGCTGCTCGGGTGCGCCCGCAACGTCGCCCTCGAGGCGCGCGTGCTGCATCTTCTTCCACGACGGCGAAATCAGCGTGTACTGCACGACGACGAGGATGAGGAAGAGCAGCAAACTCGTGTGGTAAGGTGCTCCGTAGGCACCGAACGCTCCGCCGAAGAGGAACGCCCCGAGGGCAAATCCGAAGGTGAGAAGGGCGAAGATGCCCATCAGCTTGATGGTTTGCGCGCCATACGCGGCGACGCTTCTCGCTGAGGAGGTCTCCACCTGGATGAGCAGCCGCCCGGTCGAAGCCACGCGAAGCGCGAGGCCAAACCAGGCCGCCGCCGTGATGACATGCAGAATGACGAAAATCAGCTTGATCAGGACGAAATTCATTCTAATACCTTGTTCGGGACGGACGCGATGGTTTCGTTGAGACGCACCAAAATACGTCTTTCCTGCTCGCCCTGCCACACCCTGCGTGTCCGACATTCACTTCGGGCGCTCCTCCTGCATTCTGCCGTCCGGTTGCGCCCTTAACACGTTTTCCAATGCCCACGTTTTCAGTTCAAGCCGTCATCTTCGATCTCGACGGCGTCATCATCGATTCCGAGCCGATGCACGAGCGCTCTCTTCGCGAGGTTCTTCGGCTTTACGACATTGACCTCACCGAGGAGGAGTTTGACCAATTTCGAGGGCGAACGGACGCGGACATCGTCGTGCACATGCAGCGCCTGTATCCCGAGAAGAATCTCAAGGAAGCAACGGTGATTCAGCAGAAACGGGTGCGCGATGAAGCCCTGGCGGAGGAGTTGCAGTTGGTGCCGGATGCGCTCGCCTTCATTGAAGGTCTCGAAGGTTCGTATCGCCTCGCGCTGACTACCTCGGCGACTCCCGAGGCGCAGCGGCTTGCATTCAGACGGTTTGGCCTCGGGCGCTTCTTTGGCGTCGTCGTGAATGCAGGGGACATCAAGCGTGCCAAACCAGATCCGGAACCCTACCGCATCACCTGCGCCAAGCTGGGCATAAACGCCGCCGACTGCCTCGTCATCGAGGACTCCGTAAACGGCGTTCTTTCTGCGAAAGCGGCCGGCTGTAAGGTCGCCGCCATCACGACTTCGTTCGATCGACCGGCGCTCGAGGAGGCTGGAGCAGACTTCGTATTCAGCGCCTTCGGCACCCTCGCGGCGGAACTCGACGCTTCATCGCATACAGCAAGTTGAAGCCGTCGCCGCGGCAGAGGCCTCTTGCGCGGAGCGTCTAAGGGAGCGGTATGTCCAGGACGGCGGCCGTGCGGTCCATCCAACCCGCTTCCCACACGCTCTGGCCATCGGGCGAGGTCAGCGCGCTCGCACCGCTAACCGAAACCATGAGCACCGGCAACCCCGTTTCAACGGCGCGGAAGCGCGTGAAGCTGAGATGCTGGCGATACCCGGCACTTTCGCCCCACCAGCCGTCCTGGCTCAGAACTACCAGAAGGTCGGCACCGTCGGCCGCGTATGCGCGCGCAGGGGCCGAAAAGACGCTTTCGAGGCAGATCAGCACGCCGAGGCGCGATCCTTGTAGATCGAGTGGGCGCGCATCGCCGCCGGGAGCATAGCTCTCGACGCCGCCGGCGGGCAGTGAAAGGGACCAGCCGCCGGGTAGGAGGGAGGCCAGCGGGTCTCGCTCTGCGAAAGGTACGAGGTGGCGTTTGCGATACGTCTGCACGCGACGCTCGGGTTGGAAGAGGTGCGCCGCGTTATGATATGCCTTATTTCTCGCGTCCCAAACGACCGCTCCCGAGAGCAGCGGAACGCCCGTGCGGTTCACCCACCGCTGCAGACTTTCCGTAACGTTGCCGGTGAACAGTGTCTCCGCCGGCAGCGCTGTCTCCGGCCAGACGAGGAGTTGGGGCGGCGGCGCAGTTTGCGCAAGCAGACGGTCGGAAAGGTGCAAAAGGAGGCCCAGGCGACTTTCCCCGTCAGCGTTGGCCCATTCCAGAGCAGGCACCGCAGGTTGAATGACGCCGACCCGGAGCACACGCGAGGCACCATCCTCTTTATGTCCCGTGGCTGCGGCGAAGGGTAGCAGTCCGAGCAGAGCAAGTCCCCCTATGGCAGCGCTCCGGCGATGCGGGTATTTGAGCGCCGCAACCAGTCCGGCGTTGACGAGGAACAACCAGGCGGTGATGAGCGGCACCCCGCCCCACCGGGCCAGCCCGCGGGTCGTCGGCCACTCCGCTTGTGAATGTCCGAGCAGCGTCCACGGAAGCGCAAGCGGACCCCGCGACAGGGCTGCCTCGGCCAAGAGGTAGAGGCTGAGGAGCAGGACCCATCCCGCCGCCATCCCAAAGCGGCGCCTGAGCGGGATAGCGACGAGGTAGGGAAGAGAAAGGTATAGCGGCAACGCCACCACGCCTGCAAAGGAGGCAACGGCAACGTGCGGCATTGCGTGGCGCAGGGGCCACGAAAAGGCCACGCCAAACAGTGCGAGGTTGAAGGCGAAGGCGGGGGCGAACATGCCTGCGGCGGTGCGGGCGTCGGTCCAGCGCCAAAGGAGCGGCACGAGCGCCACCCATGCCGCCGGCGCAAAGTTAAACGGCGGATAGCCAAGCCCCAACAGCGCCCCCCCGGCGACGATGAGCCAGAGGGGCGCGGCACCCACCGGGCGCGCTGCCGCAATCAAATGTTCACCAGCACCGTCCAGGGCATCGAGAAGCCGTCGGTATCGATGGTCTCCGTTGGTTCAATCACTTCGCCCGTGAAGACGTTCAGCCAGCGCTTCTCCGCAAGCTCCTCCGACAGCCGAACGGAGGCAGGACCTGATTCGGCCAAGCTCGCCGGAAAGCGTGGCACGAGCACGAGAGCCGCCTCCTCACTCGTAGTCCGGGAGAAGCCTACCCAGTGTTCGGCTCCGTCCCCGCTGACCTCGATGCTTGTGTACTGACCGGAGGTGAACAGGTCTTCGCGCCGCCTTCTGATCTGCAGCAGCGCCGCCGTCAGGAAGAACTTGGCGCGGGCGTCGTAAGCTTCCACGAGCGGCACGATGCCCTCGGGAGAGGGTGTTTCGAGCCACCAACCTGCGCCGTCGAGAAGCGCGGCACGTTCGTCATAGTCCACCGGACGCCGGTTGTCCGGGTCAACGAGGGTCAAGTCGAGCAGTTCGCTGCCCTGGTAGACGTCCGGCACACCGGGACTCGTGAACTTGAGCACGATCTGCGTAAGCGTATGGAAGAAACCGAGTTCGCTGAGCCGTTCGGAGAGCGCATTGAGAATGGCATCGGTCTGAGGGTCGGAGATCACGTCCTCGACGAACTGCATGAGCGCCCCTTCGTACCGGTCATCCTGGTTGATCCAGCTTGTGTTCAGCTTGCTTTCGCGGGTTGCCTTGAGCATATACTCCTTCATGCGCTCCGTCAGCGCATCGCGATCCGAGTCATGCCAGAGCGCGGCAAGGACCTGGAAGAACAGGTACTCGTCCGACCGGCCGGGCACAGGATCTTTGCGGTGCTTCAGGGCCACTGCGCCAAGCGCGGCCACTACGTCCTCCCACTCCCGAGGCACCTCGGCGATCGCGAGAAGCCTCATGCGGGTGTCCTCGCCGCGCTTGTGGTCGTGCGTCGCCGTGGCGAGCAGGTTGCAGGCGTACCGGAGCGCCCGGTAGCGGCAGTGCGAGTGGAACGACTGTAGCGGCACGGAGAAATGATCCGGTTCCCCGCCTACCTCGTTCAGCGCCACGAGCAGAAAGTACCGGTAGAACGCGGTGTCCTCCACGCCCTTGGCGGCCACGGGTGCCGTATACTGTTGAAATCGGCCGGTCCAGGCGCGCCGCACCTTCTTGAGCTGCGGGTTTACGTTGCCGAGCAAGACATCCTCCAGGAACTGGAACACGGAGTTTTCCATCGCCGGGTTCCGTTGCCGCGCACGGGCAACCGCCTCCTTGATGACTTCTTCGGACTCCTCCACCTCATAGGGAAGATAGGTCCTGTACCGGCTAAAGGCCGCCACGACCTCGGAGAGCGCCTCGCGCAGTGCTTCCAGCGTGAAGTCGCGCGTGTGGTAGTCGGATTCGGAAAGGCGATCAAGCTCGTAGGCGAGACGGAATAGCTCGCTCGACAGGGTGGTCGACATGACCACCTCCTTGCTCTGCCGGACGGTTTCTTCGTAGTTCTGCGCCTCGGGTACATAGCGGTGGTAAACGCGCTCGAGATCCACGCGCGCCTCCGGCCGAAGGAGGATGCCCATGACGTCGTTCATGAACTCGTATCCGGTCGTTCCCTCGACCGGCCACTCTTCCGGCAGCACTTCGCCCTGCGCGAGAATCTTCTCGACCCAGATCCGCTGCGCACCAAGGTCGCGCAGCCACTGAAGGTACTTGTGCGGATCGAAAAGCCCGTCTACGTGGTCGATGCGCACCCCGTGGACTCCATCGAGCGCGAGCAGTTCACCGAGCAGCCGGTGCGCGTCCCAGAAAACCTGGTCATCTTCCATCCGCAGCCCGACGAGGCCGTTAATGTCGAAAAACCGGCGATAGTTGATCTCGTACCCGGCCGTCTTCCAGTACGACAGCCGCCAGTGTTGGCGGTTCAGAAGCTCATGCAGATCTTCGCCCACGATGCCGTCGAGCAGTTCGGGCAGGTTGGTTTGGCTAGCATAAATGATCAGGCGCGGGCGCAGCGCCTCGGCTTTCTCTCGTTCGTGCGGCTCAAAACTCTCGTACGTTTCGGCCAGTTCTTTGAAGTCCCAGTAGAGGTCTGTCCGCTCGAAATGGGGAAGGAGAAGGCGAAGAACGTCGGCGTAGGTGGCGGGGGAGAGCGCATAACGGTCGTCCCAGTAGCGCGCGAAGAACCGGCCGTCATCGTAGCCGAGCTTGATCTCCCCCCGGTCGAACACTTCTCCATAGGTATCTCCGAGGAAAGGCAGGAGTATTTTGTCGTGGAGTTCGGGTTTCAGAGGGTCCCAGTCCACGTCGAAGTAGCGGGCAAAGATGGAGTTCGGCCCGTATGCCAGCACGTCCTGCCAGGAGACATTCCGAGGGCCCACGCCGGCGTGATTCGGCACATAGTCGAGAATGAGCGCCAGATTGTGTTCCCGGACCCGTTCCAGCAGCGAATCGAATCCATCGCGGCCGCCGAACTCCTCTCGAATCAGATTGTGATCGATGACGTCGTAGCCGTGCGTGCTGTTGCGCCGCGCCTGGGAAATTGGAGAGAGATAAAGATGGCTCACGCCGAGCCGGACGAGGTATGGCAATATGCCTTCAACGTCCTTGAACGTAAACTCGGGCCTGAGTTGGAGTCGATAGGTGGCGATCATAGAACAATGAGAACGGTAAAGCGAAGCAGTAGAGCGGGCGCTACCTCGATAGAATAGCCGCTGCGGCAACCGGGAAGAACAGGGTTGAGCCGGTAAGCTCCGGAGCGCGCGGATCATCGGAATAGCCGGCTTCTTCCGTATGCCAGATAACACGCGCACCCTCCGGCACCTTCAGATGCTCCTCGCCGCGGACACTGACCGCCAGGATCCGCTCCCCGCGACGCAGCAGGATGCAGTGTTCACCCCGTGCTTCGGCCTCGACGTGGGGCGCAAGCTCCCGGCGTTCATGGAGCAGCCGCCTGTAGAGGCGCAACATGCCGGAACGAGGGCCGTGCTGAACTTCATCCCAACTAAGTCGACTGCGCTCGAAGGTGGCCTCGTCTTGCGGGTCGGGCACATCTCCGGAAAAGCCGGTGAAGTGCCTGAACTCGTTGCGCCGCCCCTCGGTAACTTTACGCCCAAGAGCCGGATGGTGATCGGTAAAGAACTGGAACGGCGTTGAGGCGGCCCATTCCTGGCCCTGAAAGAGCAAGGGAAGCTCGGGCACCCAGAGCAGTAGTGCAGAGACAGCACGAAAAACCGGTAGCGATACGTCATCGGTCAGCCGGTTACCCAGCGGCCGATTTCCAATCTGATCGTGGTTCTGTATGCAGAATACGCAGTGCTGCGGCTGTATGTTGGCGGGCGAAGTGCCTCTCGGCGCGCCGCGCGTCGGGGAGACGCGCACGTCGTCGAAGAACCACCCCCGGTTGATGGTCAGCGCAACCTCGGCCATCGTGGAGTTCTTGAAGTCGGCGTAGTAGCCTTCGTGGTCACCTGCTATGAGGTTGCGGACGAGGTGGTGGAAGTTGTCGACCCAGACGCCGTCCAGCCCATACCCGTTCACGTCCCGGTCCATCACCAGCACGTTTTCGTTGCGATGGTCTTCCGCGAAGAGATAGCGGTGCGGCCCATCGCTGACCGCGTGCGCGTGTTCGGCAAGTTCTCGCAGAAAGTGGGTGGGACTTTCGTCGATCAGGCAGTCCGTGGCGTCCAGGCGAAGGCCGTCGAAGTGGTACTCTTCAAGCCAGTGCAGGGCGTTCTCGATGAAGAACCGCCGCACCCCGTCGCTTTCCTCATCATCCAGGTTGATTGCGGATCCCCACGGCGTCTGGTGTCCCGCCGAGTACATGGGCCCGTAAGCGTTGGCGTACGCGCCGTCCGGCCCGAGATGGTTGTAGATGACGTCGTGGAAGACCGCCAGCCCCATTGCATGGGCCGTATCGACGAGGCGGCGCAAGCTGTCGGGACTGCCATAGGCACGCGAAGGGGCAAACAACGCCGCGTGGTCGTAGCCCCAGTTGCGCCGCCCAGGCCAGTCGGCGACAGGCATCAGTTCGACAGCGGTGATGCCGAGATCTCGGAGGTAGGGCAGCTTTCCGCGCAGCCCGTCGAAAGTGCCCTCCGGAGAGAAAGTACCGACGTGAAGCTCGTAGAAAACAAGATCTTTCTTGCTGATCCCTTTCCACCCTGCGTCGGACCAATCGAATGCAGCCGGATCAACGACCTGGCTCGGCCCGTGGACGCCCTGCGGCTGGAAACGCGAAGCAGGGTCAGGAAAGAGGTTGTGGCCGTCGAGCAGAAAGCGGTAAAGCGTACCTACGGGAAGATCGGCGACGAAAAGGCTGAAGTAGCCGTCCTCGTCCTTCTGCATGGCAATCGTCCGCCCATCATTGTCGATCCGAACGGCAGCCGTACGCGAGCGGGGTGCCCAGACGCGAAACTGGACGCCGCCATCGACCGGAATGGCTCCAAGGGTGCGGGTATGAGGAATCGTTGCGGAAAGGGGCATGTGGCTGGGGGATAGATCCTGAACGGCGGCCGTGCGCGTTTACGGATTCAACCACGCACGTGTGCCCATCTTGCCCCGCCGATGGCAGCTTTATTACACCGATGCCGGGTTAATACGGGAGACCAGTCAGGCGGGCATCGGGGCCTGAGCGCCGGCACAAACACCCATGCTGGACCGGCCGAACAGCTGCGTCAGCTCCCGCAGCCGCGCGGCGACGCCCTCGGTCAGCATTCGTTCTTCCAAGCGCCAACCCCAATTGTCGCCGCCCTGGCCGGGCTGGTTCATGCGCGCCTCCGTGCCGAGACCGAGAATGTCCTGCACCGGAACGACGGCCATGTCCGCGACCGACGCGAAGATGGTGCGAACGGCCGCCCAATGCACTTCCTTGTTTACGTCCAGATCAAGATAGCGGCGGACGTACTCCGCTTCATCCTTCAAGCTGCCGTTCTCTTCGGATTCGAGCTGCAGCGACTCCCACCAGCCAAGCGTCGTGTCGTTGTCGTGCGTGCCGGTGTATGCGACGGCATGAGGGGTGTAGTTGTGCGGGAGGTACGAACAAGTAGGGTCGCTGCCGAATGCGAAGTGCAACACGAGCATTCCAGGGAAACCCAGCTCTTGCATCAGGTGACGAACTTCGTCCGTAATCAGGCCGAGATCTTCGGCAATGAGCGGCAGCTCGCCGAGCCGCCTTCGGACGGCGTAAAACAGCTCCGCGCCGGGGCCTTTTACCCACTGGCCATGAACGGCGGTAGGCTCGGACGCCGGAATCTGCCAGAAGGCTTCAAAGCCGCGGAAGTGGTCGAGCCGCAGTATGTCTACCTGCCGAAGCGTCGACGCAATCCGGCGCGTCCACCAGCCGTAGCCGTTCTGACGCATGAGGTCCCAGCGGTAGATCGGGTTTCCCCAGCGTTGACCGGTTTCGCTGAAGTAGTCCGGCGGGACGCCCGATACGAACGTCGCCGCCCCGTCCGCTTCCAGGTGGAAGAGGTGCTGATTGCCCCAGACGTCCGCGCTGTCGTGGGCGACGTAGATCGGGACGTCTCCGAAGATGAATATGTCGCGCTCGCCGCAGTACGCCTTGAGGTCTGCCCACTGCCTCGCAAAGACGAACTGCTGAAAACGCTGCTCGTCGAGCAGCCGGCCCTCCTCTTTGTGGAGCGCAGCGAGCGCGTCTGGGTCGCGGCGGACGTACTCGGCGGGCCACTGGGTCCAGGCGGTGCCGTCGTACCGGTTCTTCAGAACCATGAACAGGGCAAAATCCTCCAGCCAGTCCTCGTTGTCGTTGCAGTAGCGGGAGAAGCCTTTCTTCATATCTGCCGCGCCATGCTCCAAGAATCGCTTGTAAGCGGCGGAAAGAGCGCGCAGCTTAAACAGGTTCACGGCCTCGAAATCAACCTCGTCCTCGGGAAAGTCGGGCGCGTCGGCAAGGTCTTCTTCCGTCAACAGCCCGAGGGTTTGCAGCTTTTCCAGGCTGATGAAGAGCGGGTTTCCGGCAAAGGTCGAGGGACTCGAATAAGGCGAGTTGCCGTGGCCGGTGGGGACGAGCGGCAGCACCTGCCAGATGGTTTGCCCGGTGCTACTCAGAAAATCCGCGAAGCGATAGGCCGCCGGCCCAAGGTCGCCGATGCCGTGGGGCCCCGGCAAGGACGATATATGAAGAAGAAGACCGCTGGAACGAGGAAATCGCATGACTGAAGGGTAAGGGGGAGGGGCGAGACGGCGGGATGGACGGGTCCGTTGGTCTTGCGTTTACCGCTATTCCCGCCGCAGGCTCCGCCGTTTGGACGAGGGCGGGCCGCTTTGTTTTAGATCTTTGCAATTCCGTCGATACCGGTTGCCCGAACGCCTGCTTCCTATTTGACCCGGACATTGCCCGGGTGCGGCATGGTATGTGCTGCATTCACTATGACTTGCGGCCGCCGTACTCCTTCCTTAAGGGAACTGGGCTTGTAGCCTTGCAAAACGGCACGGCGGTCGAGAAGAGTGGTGCGCAGATCTTGCCCATGCCGCACCGCTATTTACCCAAACGATTTGTCTACTTATATATCTCAGATCGAGGGGGAGCGGCGTCCTGCTCCTGGACGGAATCTTTCCTGGGAAGCCGATATGAACGAATCATTCGGTCCTGTCCTGACGCTTGCGCGGCGGCTCCTCCTCGCTGAAGCTGCGGTCGTGCGGGTTGTTGACGGGTTACAGGCCGTCTCCATGGCCTCGCCCGCTGCAGAAAAGGACTTTCTCGCGAACGTTGCGCGCCTTTGCAAACGGATCATAGAAACCGGCGCCTCCGCTCATGACGGCGATGGAGCGTCTGGCCCTGTGGATTGGAGCAGAGAGGGATCGTCTGACGATCGAACGTCATCGATCGTGGGTGTGCCGGTCATGTCGGAGGAAGGCCTTGTTCTCGGCGCGATGTGTGTCATGGCAGAGCGTCCGCGCGCGTGGACAGGGGAGGATCGGGAGAACCTGCAGCTTTTAGCACGAATCGCGGAGCGCGAATTGACTTTGCTTCGCGAGCGCGCGCATCGAGCTGCCGTCGATGCTATCGCGGAGGAGGAGCGCGTGGCTCTGGCGAAGATCACCGCCGGTGAACCTCTGCCGTCGATCCTGGGCGAGGCATCGTCCATCATCGAGCGGCACATTGCAGGTGCCCGCGCCCGCGTGATCCAGTATGGCGTGGAAGATGTTTCTCCCGGATCTTCCAACTTAACCGGTTTAGTCGCTGAAGATGGGACCCTTGCCGGCCGCAGCGGCGAGGGGAACAGTGGCGTGGTTGATGCCGATGACGCCCCGGCGAAGGGCTATTACGCCGAGTTGTTGGGAGCGCAGGGCGAGGCGCTGGGCTGCATCGAAGTGCTGAACCTGCATGAAACGCCCGGCGCGCTCGAGACCTTGGCGATCCAGGCGGCTGCGCGCATTGCGGCCGCTGGACTGATGGGCCGGCTCAATCAGTCGGCTTCGGCGCTGCCGGAGGCCGACGCTGTACAGACCGCGGATCAGCCCCCCTTCGACGAGGCCTTTCGGGCGCTGGTCGAGCAGTCGCTCGGGGGTGCCTATGTGATCCGCGAAGACGGCGTCCCCTATGTGAACCGCCGGTTTGGCGAGATCTTTGGCTATACGCCTTCAAAGATCATGAACTCCATGCAGATGGAGCAGCTGGTCCATCCGCGCGACAGAAAGCTCGTGAAACTTAAAATCGGGCGGCGGCTCAGCGGTGCGGACTTTGAGACGCAGTACACGTTTCGTGGCCTTCGCTCCGACGGGCAGACGGTCTGGTGCGAGGTGCGCGGCCGCCGGGCGATGCACAAAGGCAAACCCGCTGTGTTGGGAATGCTGTTGGACGTGACGGAGCGCGTCATTGCCGAGCAAGCACTTCGCTCGAGCGAGGCCCGCTTCCGGTCTCTGTTTGAAAGCGCCGCAGCGGGCATCGCCGTGGTCGATCTTTACGGGCGCTTTCTGCAAATCAACCCTACGCTTGAACGGCTCGTCGGGCACTCGAGCGTCGATCTGCACGCAGTCTCCGTCAGCGACATGATCGTGGAGCAGGACCGTGAAGGGTTGCGCGTCCTGTTTGACGAGCTTCGTGAAGGGGCGCGTAGCAGTTTCATTACGGAGTGCCGCATCCGTCGCTGGGATGGTTCGACAATTATCGGGCGGATCACCGCGTCGCTGGTTCAGGAGCCGGCGGGACCGCGCTGCGCCATCGGCATCATTCAGGATATCACCGAGCGTCGGCGGCAGGAAGAGGATTTGCTTCGGGCGCAGGAGCGCGCTGAAGAAATGGTTCGCCTGAAGTCGTCGTTCCTCGCGAATATGAGTCATGAGCTTCGCACGCCGCTCACGAGCATCATCGGTTTTTCGCAGATTCTACGAGAGGACTTTCGGGGTGAGGGAGAGGAGTTTGTTGCTCTGATCCACCGTAGCGGCCAACGCCTGCTCGAGACGCTGAATGCCGTGCTCGACCTGGCGCAGCTCGAAAGCCGGTCCATGCACCTGGTGCCTGTGGCGTTCGACCTCGCGGCGGAGGTGCAGGATATTGTCGCGCTCTTCGAGTCGCAAGCTGCCTCCAAGGGCGTGGACCTGCTGGTTCGCGGCATCGACGATGTCAACCTGGTTATCCATGACCGTTCGGCGGTAGGCCGCATCCTGACCCACCTCGTCTCGAATGCAATCAAGTTCACCGGGGAAGGAGCCGTGCATGTGGAGGTAGAGGGGACGGATGAGGAAGTCGCCGTCCGCATCTCGGATTCAGGCTGCGGCATCAGCGACGCTTTTCTGCCGCACTTGTTTACCGAGTTTCATCAAGAGTCCTCCGGTGTCATGCGCGCCCACGAAGGCAGCGGCATCGGCCTTGCCATTGCCTCCCGGCTCATCGGACTCATGGGCGGAGACATCGACGTTCAGACGCAGAAAGGACGCGGGTCAACGTTCAACGTGCGCCTTCCGCGCGTCTTTGGAACGCCGGTGGCGGTGGTGTAACTTCGGCCGGCGGGGCGCGTCTACGGACAAACGACTCCAACCGCTCCCTCCATGGAAGAACTGCTTGCCGGTCTGGACAAGACCGATCTCGCTTTCGTAGTCGCTCTCATCCGCAGCAGCGTCAATCTCACCGACGACGACAAGCTCTCGCACCTGTTGCAAGAGGTGGAGCAGAACGACGCGCCCGGAACGCGCGCCGCGCTCAACCGGCAGATCGAGCATGAAGTTCGCTATCTCGGATCTGCGGAGATTGCATATTACGGCCGAATGGTTCTTGGGAGCACGCCAGGTGTGTCTTTCAACGAGATCATCCGCGACGCCGCGAACGTCCTCAAAGTGCCGGCACCCCGCGTCGGCAGCGCTTCAGAGCGGGTACGGACGATTACGCTGCAGTACGCTTCGCAGCGCTTTTCCGACCTGTCCCGAGAGGAGCAGCAGCACATGCTGATGGATCTCGGCGTCGACAGGGAGCAGGCAGCATCGTTCCTCCGCACGTCCGCCGGGGTCTTTGCGGTGCCCGCCCTCATCCAGGCCTTCGGAACGGTCGTTGTGGACGGGCTTATTCGCGGCGTGGTCTTTGGCGGCATCGCGCGGCTACTCGGACGCAGGCTATCGATGCAGATCTTTCGGCTGCTCGCGTCCCGCTTCCCGTGGTGGATACGCTGGATTGCCCCGGTGGCGTGGTCGGCGTCGCTCGGCTGGGCGGTGCTGGATTTGCAGGGGCCGGCACTGCGCAAAACCGTTCCGCTCGTGCTCTACCTCGGACTTTGCTCGTTAAGAACGATAGACGCGCCGCCGGCTCCTGCCGAGTGATCGGCAACGGCCTGCCGTTCCTCGTGCAAGAACGATTGCTGAAGCCTTTCGAGCAGCGCCGCGGCCACGGCGTTCGGCAAGTCGCGGATGACGGGACGGCGAAACCGCTGCGCGCCCGCCGTGTCCACATATACGTTGCTGATGCCGAGCCGCCGCTGGAAAAAGGAAGCAGACCGATAGAATACCTGAAACCGCTCGGCAGGAATGATCCAGACGTAGTGGATGATCAGTCCCGAACGGACAAACAGCGACCCGTTCTGCAGCGCGTATCCGATTTGCCGATACTGAAGCCGCGCCATGATCCAGGCAAGCGGCAGCGCGCAGAGAAGCCAGAGTGCCGGGGACCACGCGAGCCACCCTGCCCCGGCAAGTGCCAGAACCAGCACGCCGTAGCGCAACGTCGCCCGCCGCACGTATAGCTCGGATACGGGAGAGAAAATCTCCGGCAACTCGACCGGCAGGACCATTCGCGTAATATCCAGCGCCTCGCGCAGGTGAACCAGCGGCGCGATGACCTGCCGCCCTTGCTCCTTCACATCGAAGCCCATGACCTGGAGTTCGAGCCGCCACCAGTTTAGGTGCCGCATGATGAGGTTGGCCCGAAGCACGAGTGTTTGCACGCGCCGCAGCGGCGTCGCGCCCTGCCGAAGCGTCAGAAGGCCGTGCTTGCGCAGGAGCCGGTCCTCTTCTGAATAGAGCGAGAAGCCATAGTACCGGTTCATATTGATGGCAATACCCGCGAGCCACGCCAGTCCGATGGCACCGCCGATCAGAAATGCGGCGACGGTCCATGGCGACGATGAAGCGTAGTCCGTGATCGGGCGCAACGCTCCCCGCTCGAATGCGCGAATGATCGCGTCCGGCGTGAGGTCGAGGTACTGAAACGCAGAGGCGATCAGAACGACGTAAAGAACCGAAAAGCGGAAGATTCCCGAGAGCAATACCCGTCGGAGGCTCATCGTGAGCAGAGGCGTCCGGCCGATCTCATCCGCAAGCGCAGACGCAGGCGCTGTGATCGTGGGGGCGGCGTCTGCCCCGGAGGCGGCACCCTCTTGCTGCGCCCCTGTTGCGGTCGCCACCTTTGCTCCTCGGACTACCTGCCGGATGCGGTGCGCCTCCGCGATGGAGACGAGTTCCAGAACGCCCTCGACCTCGCCGCTGCCGCCGGTTTCGATCTTGACCTTGGCCGCCCCGAAAAGCCGCGCCAGCAGGGGCTGCTCGATCTCCACGTTCTGTATGCGCTCGAGCGGGATGTTGCGCGTGCGCCGGTTCAGAACGCCGCTCTCGATCACGATCTCGCTCGGCCGCACGGCATAGCGGAACAGCCAGTAGTGCATGAACACGAGCGGCACCGCCACGACGCCGTAGAGAATCACCCAACCGATTTGGAAGTAAGCCTCGGCACCTCCTGTGCGAAAGAGGGGGAGCAGGAGCACGACGAACCCGGGCAGGCTTACGATAATCCTCTGGATGAACGTGACGGGATGCAAGCGCCGCAGCGGCGCATCCAGTCGTGGAGGCGAGCTGGAAATCATGCGTCTACATCCTGCAAAATGAGGGTTTTTACGACGTCTCGCAGGCGCTCGGCCTCTTCGCTTTGAAGTCCGGGGAGAATGATGTCCCCGCTCTGCGCCCCGGCTGTATGCACGATGAGCTTGCTCACGTTAAACTCCCGTTCGAACAGGTTCTGCGAAACGTCGAGGTGCTGAATGCGCCGCAGAGGCACGACGGTGCGGACCCGAACAATGTTGCCGCGCTCGAGGTAAAGCTCACCCGGCAGCAGGGCGTAGCGCCAGTACCGGTACCGGTAGGAAGGCACGAAGGCGAGCAGCGCAGCGAAGACGACGAGCAGAAGCGCTGACAGGATAAAGGGCTGCGGGAAGCCGGCGCTGTCGTTTATGAACCGGGCAAGGTCAACGATGACGGCGATCAGAAACGCCACGCCGAGGCTGAGGGCCATCTGCAAGCGCCACACGTTACGGATCGCCGGGTCGAGCGGTTGAAGTTCGGGCGCATTATCCATGTCGACGAGGTGAAAGCGGGCGAGAGGGCGGACTATCGTAGAAACGAATGCTTGAACTACGCTGCGAGGGCGACTTTCAAGCCTTTAAGCTAAAAGCGGCACAAGCAGGAATACACATGAGCGAAGCAGGTAACCGGGGGATCGGAGTCCTCGGATGCGGCTGGTTCGGAGAGCCGCTTGCCGCAAGGTATGCTGAAAAAGGTTGGCGCGTCCACGGCACCACCACGTCGCCGTCAAAAACGCAGCGCCTCGAACAGTACGGCATCCGCCCATTCGTGTTGCGCCTCGGGGCGGGAATGGACGCAGGGACGGCCGCGGCTTTTCTCGACGTCGAGACGCTTGTCGTCAACGTCCCGCCGCCGCGTCCTGCTGTTTCCGGTTCGTACCGGGCGCTCTTCGCGCCGCTTCTGCCGCTCCTTGAAAGCTCGCCCGTTCGGTTCGTCGTCTTCGTTAGCTCGACCGGCGTTTACCCGAACCTGAACCGGGTCGTTCGCGAGGAGGATGCGGATGCCGGCGCGTCTGCCACAGCTGCCGAGTTGCTGGACGCGGAGCGGCTTTTCCTGGGTTCGCTCCACCCACACGTTTGTGTGCTGCGCTTCGGAGGGCTTTACGGCTACGACCGGCACCCCGCAAAGTATCTCGCCGGACGGCGCGAACCGTCCGCCGGAGGGGCACCGGTGAACCTCATCCATCGCGACGACTGCATTGGTGTTGCGGAACAGGCAATTGCGCTTCGCCCCGCCGGCGCAGTGCTCAGCGCCTGCGCCGATGAACACCCAACCAGGCGCGCACTGTATACGCACGTGGCTCAAACGCTCGGCCTCGAACCGCCGCACTTTCAGCAAGGGGGAGACGCCTCGTTCAAGATCGTCAGCAACGAGCGACTGAAGCGCGCGCTCGGCTACCGCTTCAAGTATTCTGATCCGATGCAGGACGCGCCCTGACCCATTGTTGCCTTCCTGTAGCATCTACCCGAGGTGTTTGCCGCAACATCTACGATGCGGTTCTGGTTGATTCAGTACATAGCCGCAGAAACGACTTTCCACCAATCTTTTATCGCCATGCAGCCGTCCTCCTTGCAACCCGCCGGTCCGCTCACGATAAATGCCAATGCGTCGCCTTTAGAACGGTACGAGGCGGTGCGGACTTTTACCGAGTATCTGGCGGAACCCCTCGCTCCGGAGGACTGCGTTGTGCAGACGATGGAGGACGTCAGTCCTACCAAGTGGCATCTGGCTCACGTGAGCTGGTTCTTCGAGACCTTCTTGCTCAAGCCACATCTGGAAGGATACCGGGCGCTGAACGACACCTATGCCTATCTTTTCAACTCCTACTACGTGCAGGCCGGCGAACGTCACTGCCGCGACCGGCGTGGCTACCTGTCGCGTCCGACGGTGAAGGAGGTGCTGGATTACCGCTCCTACGTTGATGAGCACATGGCGCGCCTCATAAGCACGGCCTCGGACGAGAAGGCGGCGGAAATAGCGCCGCTGATCGAGATCGGGCTGAACCACGAACAGCAGCATCAGGAACTGCTCCTGACGGACGTCAAGCACGTCTTTTCCGTCAATCCGCTGCGGCCGGCTTACCGGGAGATTGCGCCGAAGCCGGGTGTTTCCGCCCCGGACCTCACGTGGGTGCCTTTCGACGAAGGCATCCACGAAGTCGGCCACGATGGGAGCGGCTTCGCTTATGACAATGAAGGGCCTCGGCATCGGACGTATCTCAACGCCTTCCAGCTGGCGAACCGGCCGGTTACAAATGCGGAATACTTGCAGTTCATGCAGGACGGCGGCTACCGTCGGCCGGAGTTGTGGCTGAGCCTCGGCTGGGCGACCGTGCAGGCGAAAGAGTGGTCGGAGCCGTTCTACTGGGAGCGTCACGACGACGGATGGAAGGTCTTTACGCTGGCGGGCCTGCGCCCGCTCGATCCGGATGAACCTGTAGCGCACCTGAGCCTCTTCGAGGCCGATGCGTTCGCCCGCTGGGCCGGCGCGCGCCTCCCGACGGAAGAGGAATGGGAAGTTGCGGCGGCGGCCTTGCCCATACAGGGCAATTTTGTCGAGGATGGAGCATTTCACCCCGTTCCCACGGGTACGGCCGCGGGCGAGGGCAAGCTGCTCGGGATGTACGGCAACCTGTGGGAGTGGACGCGCAGCCAGTACGAGCCGTACCCCGGCTACCGCCCGGATGCAGGTGCCCTCGGCGAGTACAATGGCAAGTTCATGTGCAACCAGTTCGTGCTTCGGGGCGGGTCGGTCGCTACATCCAGGTCGCACATTCGCGCTACCTACCGCAACTTCTTCCCGCCGGAATCGACCTGGCAGTTCATGGGCGTCCGCCTGGCACAGGACGGCTGAGCCTGTCTCGTCCGCCTGTAAGCTGAGTGTCTTTTTTCAACCCGTGCAGCCTGGGGGCGGCACCAACCCGTCATTTATGGAACCGGCTGCTGCTCCACTGCTTGACCTCCGCGACCACTCGCCCGACACGGCTTCGCTGCTCGCCGAGGTGCGTGCGGGGCTAACGGCGCGCCCGCGAACGCTGCCCAGCAAGCTCTTCTACGATGAAGAGGGATCGCGCCTCTTTGACGCAATAACTGAGCTTGACGAGTACTACCCGACGCGGACGGAAGTCGGGATCCTGGAGACGCACGCCGCCGCTATCTCGGACGCCGTCGGGCAGAACGTCGTGCTGGTTGAATACGGAAGCGGCAGCAGCCTGAAAACCGACGTGTTGCTCCGATCTCTCTCCGGCGCACTCTCCTATGTGCCCATTGACATTTCGCGCGAGCACCTCATGCAGTCGGCGGCGCGGCTGGCGGCCAAGTACCCGAACCTCGAAGTAACGCCTGTGGCGGCGGACTATACCGGCTCTTTCACGCTGCCCGAGAGCGCGCGGCGTCACCGCGTGATCGTGTTCTTTCCGGGGTCTACCGTCGGCAACTTTGTGCCCAAAGAGGCCGTCCTTTTTCTCGAACATATTCGTGAGGTCATCGGCGAGAACGGCGGACTCTTGATCGGCGTCGATCTGCGCAAGGACGTCGCCGTGCTGGAGCCTGCATACAACGACGCGCAGGGCGTGACGGCGGCGTTCAACCTGAACGTGCTGCGCCGCATCAACCGGGACCTCGGTGCAGACTTCGTACTGGATGCCTTTGAGCATCGCGCCTTCTTCAACGAGCAGGAGGGACGCATCGAGATGCACCTGATCAGCCGTGCCGATCAAGAGGTTCATATTGAAGGAGAGACGTTTCCGATAGCCGAGGGAGCGTCGATTTGCACGGAGTATTCCTACAAGTACACACTCGAGGGCTTCCGGAAGCTTGCAGAAGAGGCGGGGCTGGCGGTAACGAACGTCTGGACCGACGATCGGGCGTACTTCAGTGTGCAGTTTCTGACGCCGCAGCGCGGATAGATATTCACCGGCGATTGTAAACAGAGGTCCCGGTCTCGTATCTTTAGCACTCATGCCGGGATGGCGGAACGGTAGACGCAGCGGACTTAAAATCCGCTGGGAGGTAACTCCCGTAGGGGTTCGAGTCCCCTTCTCGGCACTGGTTAATGGCCCCTGAGTGGCAGGAATTAACGCCGCGTGTTACGAGCCGGGAGGCGGCGGTGTGCCGTAAGGAATGGACGCGGATGTGCTCCGGGGGTTTGGAGAGGCGGCAGAAGTGCTTGAAGCGCTGCGAGATGCAGGCCGGACTCTGTCGTACGTTCGTTAAGGCCCGCCGATGAACGCTTCCCCATGACGGGCGGATGAGTCCGTCAATTCAAGTCCGGGCGGCGCGGGTATGGATTACAGAACCTGCCGGTAGGTAATTAACGCGGCTGAACGTAGGTGCGCCTGATCGGCCAAAAACGCGTCGATGGCATAGGGTAGCGGTGGGAGTCCGGCGGCGGTTTTGGAAGACGGCGAACCGTTTGGCTTTCTTGCCGATCTTGCGGAGACGTCTGCTTATAGGAGTTTATTGAAATCCTCGACAGACAAGCCCGCTTGCCGGATGATTGCGCGCAGGGTGCCGCGGTCAAGTTGGGCATGGTCCGGCCCAACGACGAAGCCGGGCGGAACGGGGCGCTTCAAGACGACGTGGCTGCCTTTCTGCCGTACCCGCTCAAAACCGCCCTTCTCCTGGGCGCGAATTGCTTCACGGCCGGAAACGTGCGGAAGGCCGCTCACGGGGAAACGAGATCGAGCACTTCCAGGCGGTCTTCCGGTACGGGAAGCCCTTCGGCACGGAGTGTTTCAATGAAGAGAGAGACGACTTCGCGGATGCCTTCGGCGGCTTCATCCGGCGTCCGGCCCTGGCTTACGCAGCCGGGCAGCGATGGGCATTCGGCGACGAAGTATCCGTCTTCTCCGGGATAAAGAATTACTTTCCGCATCGGGCATCCTCTTGTCCGGCCTTGTACCTCCGGTGCAAACGCCCGCCGGTTTCCAGTACCTGATAGGCGTCGTACCTATCGTCGCGCATGACGAGCACGGTTCCGCCGAAGCGGTGCGCCGTTAACTCCTCACGCCGGCCGGCGAGGTGAATGGCGGCGGCCGTGCAGCGTTTCTCCTTTGCGGCAACGGCGGGCGTGACGACGTTCGGTTCGGGCATCTTGGTCTACTGAATTGTAGAGAAAAAAGGTACACATCCTGTTTCGTGTTCGCAATAGGCGTCATGCCTTACAGCAACATGCAACCGGAGTTACCAGGCCGGGCAGTGGCTACTGAACACCATCCGCCACCGCCTGAGAGTGCACGTGTCGCGACGCCACGGCCCCGGCGTCGAGAAGGACGACGCTGAAGCCGTGCGCTGGTACAGGCTCGCCGCTGAGCATGGGCACGCCCGCGCGCAGCAAGCTCTTCGTCGATACGAAGCGACAGGGGCCTCTCTGACGAGTATATGAACGTTAGCATTGAGCCTGTTCTTTGCGAATCGCGTCCCCCGAATGGTGCATAGAACAGCAGGCAGACGAGGGCCTGTCAATCGTCACCATCCCTACCCTGCCGTTCGCCCAACGGTTTTCGCCGTATGTACCATCGTCCTCGTTTCCTGCGTCATGTCGCACCGCCGGTACCGGCTGTCCCCGGCCTCCCCGGCCATCATCCCAAACGCGGTCCGAGGAACGTAATCGGCCAGACACGATAGGCAGCGGGTGGTAGCGTGCCGGGCGCAAATAAAAAAGCCCTCGCCGCAAGTGCCTAACTCTAAGGCGTTACGGGGAGAGCTTCTTTGGTGTACCGCGTACGGGATTTGAACCCGTGTTACCGCCGTGAAAGGGCGGCGTCCTGGACCCCTAGACGAACGCGGCGTGGCATAGACTGACTAATATAAGGATTCGCAACGATTACTTCCTCCCCGTTGAACTCCTTATTTAAGAATATCGCACGAAGACAGGCGGGTCGCGCGCTTTCAGGATAGCACCGGAAGCCGAGTGGGCGCTTGCGTCACCCGGGTGCCTTCGTCAGTGTGCGCCATGACTTAGCCGATTGCGACAGAGCCCTGCGGCCAACGGACACACTACCTTATAGGCGTTTCATGGACAAATCGGCAGTTCTGCAGGCATGAGCAGGAGGGCCAATCGGCCGCAACTCCTGCATAGCCCGGTTCCATCATGTGCAAGGTTGAAATGGGACTTGCACCGGTCAAAGAGACTATACATTCGGCGATTATTCAGTCACCATGAACCGGGCCGTCGTCAGCAGACCGTGTTCTCCCTGTATTCGCAAGACATAAAGGCCCGGAGCCAATCCCGCCGTCTCTATCGTGCAAGCAGAAAGCGGGCAATCAAGAACGGACCGCGTTAACCGTCCGAGCAGATCAAACAACTGCACATCTCCTACCTCATCTCGGCCGTCTGCGCGAATGGTTACTTGTGCTCTGGCCGGGTTTGGGTAAACCAGAACGGAGGCTTCGCCGGGGTCGCCGTTTCTGTTTGCCTCGGAAGCGCAGCCTCGGATGGATGATCTACCGCGTCTCTCGTGCACGAAGTTGAAATGTGAGAAAACGATTCCGTGGGCGGAGTGGACGTGAATATTTCATAGAACCTTCGTATCATTAGCTGTCCGGAGCATCTGCAGTTCAGGCTCGCCGACCTGTTTAGCGGCTTGCCGGGTGCGGATCACTCTGGTTTCGGAGAATTCCTGTCCCCAATCGAAGGCTCAGACGCCGCACGTAACGCAAGAGACACAGCAGTCATGAAGAACATCTTTGTAGGCAACCTGCCTTTCCGCGCTTCCGAGGACGAGGTGCGAGACCTGTTTACCCAGTATGGGACGGTCCATTCCGTCAACCTCATCAACGACCGGGAAACCGGCCGGCCTCGCGGCTTCGGCTTCGTCGAAATGGACGAAAACGCAGCGGAAAACGCCATCGAGTCACTCGACGGCGTCGATTTCGGCGGCCGGAATCTGCAGGTTAACGAAGCGCGCGACAAGCGCTCCGGCAACGGCGGAAGCGGCGGCGGTGGCGGTGGCCGCAGGAGCGGCGGTGGCGGAGGGCCGCGCCGCGACGACGACTTCAACCGCCGGGACAGCCGGGATTCAGATTACGACCGGGGCGACCGGGGCGGCCGGTATTAGCCTTTAGTAGTGTACGCGCAGCTTTCGCCGGGATGGGACTTCACGGAAAAGGCGGCAGGCTCTTCGAGAGCCGCCGCCTCTTTCTTTACCCAGAACGCTCGTAAGGTCACGGAGCCGCAAGCGTGACGACGATGGGGAAGTGGTCCGGCGCGAGCCGCGGATCGTGCGCCTGCACGACATCGACATCCTTTACGCGCTCGAAGAGCAGGGGCGACAGGAGGATGTGGTCGATAGCGGAAAGCTCATTCGCCTCAATTTCGCCGTCCTCATCACGATCCCAGAAGTTGGTGAAGCGCTCGTTCTGCGAGACGCGCTCCAAAGCGTTGTGAAGGTCGTCCTCCGTCCCCGGCCCGGCCGACCGGATCAGCGAGAGCACGTTTGAGATGGGCGTGCTGCTCATTTGATCGGGAACGGCAGGGTCAAAATCGTTGAAGTCGCCGAGGACCATGACGGCCCGTCCTGCATTTTCTTCCCGTTCAACAAGGCGTCGGATGACTTCCGCCTGCGCTTCTCTGCGCGGCTTCCGGCTTTCGTTGGTCGGCTGCGAGAGGAAGTGAACGCCGATCAAGGTGGTCGGAATGCCCCGCAAGGACAGCCGCGCGAACAGGTTTTTGCTGACGCCATAATCGTCGTCAGAACCGGCCACAGGGGCGCGGTCATCGGTGCGCCCCACCGTGTCGATGGGAACGCGCGCCAAAAGGCCCACGTCCTGCCCCGTGAACGTGTCGGTGCCGTCGATGAGGTAAGGCGTGTAGCCCATGCCGGCGAGCATGCCACCGGCGAGTTCTTCAAGAACGCCGATATTCTCTACCTCTTCGAGCATGATAACGTCTGCGTCGAGCGTGCGAATCACGTCAGCCACCCGCTTCATGTGCGCCCGAGCTGCGGCGGGATCGCCTTTCCATGCGAAGGTCGCCTGCCCCTCATTGTCCAGCCCGTCAAAGAGGAACTCGGTGTTGAACGTTGCGACCCTGAACCCTTCAACTGTTTTCGGCGGCTGCTCGGGCGTGAACTGAAACGCGCCGGGAGACGCGGCGGGGGCAGCCGGTGGCGGTTCGGCGCTTCGGCAGCCCGCGCCCGCGATGGAGAGCGCAAGGCCGGCGCAGACGAGCAAGGTAGATGTGAACGAGCGGCAGGTCATAGGTTTGGTAGACCGGAAGAAGAGGGTGTTGGCCCCGCTTGGGGCGCGATTTCCGGTGCTACGAACCTCCTGCGGAGCGGTTCAGGCTGCGTCGCGAAGAGCGTGCTAATAATAGGCGAGGCGTCGCCGTTACGGGCGACGCCTCGGGTAAGCGCTGCAATAACCGCCGCAAACGATCCGGATAAGCGTGTTTGGCCGTCAGTTTACGTCTGCGAAGAAGCGAAAGCGATGGGGTGCAATCTCGTAGTCCCGCTCTGGAAGCACCGGCGTCAGGCCGTCCGCCCAATCGGGAGATCCGGGCTGCGGCAGCGACTGCTCGCTGTAGAAGTGGCGCGTGTCGGGCGGGAAGGGCCGGTAAGTAGAATCGGCACGGCGAACTTCATACGCGATCCGAAGCGCCGTCTGCCAACCACGGGCGCGCGAATGCGGCGTTAAGCCGGCGTAGAAATCCTTGGCGCGGCCGTCATTGAAGCCGCTGAACTGGTAGGGATCGAGCACCACAGACTCGTAGGAGGTCCGGTTGCGGTAGCGCGTTTCGACCCGGTTGCGAACGACCCAAGCAACAAGCTCCTGCTCCTGAGGCCGCTTTGTTTCCGAGTACACGCATCGCGCAAGCCAGAGCGTTTCCTGGTCGACGACTGCCGGAGGGAGCGGCTCGATCTTCTCGAACTGCATCCCGGTGGCCGAGTAGAGCTCGGCGACAGGGTCTTGCGTCTCTGCCATTTCCGCCGGAGCGGGCGCAGACGTTTGAACTGCAGCGGCGTAGCGGGCCGGAATGAGGGCACTCGCGGCGGCGCGGCTGATAAGGTCGGCGTGCTGGAAAGCCATGGCCCCGAGAAAAACGAGTGCCATGCTGCCGGCGACGATGCGCGAAATAGCTATCTTCTTCAAAAGCGATTCTGGTTGGTGAAGAGAAACCCTGAAGCGGCCGGTTGCTGTTGAGACCACGTCAGGTTCGGCTTAAGGTGCCGCCACGAGCGAACGCTTTCTGCGGCTAAGCAGCGCATTTTCGCGTGACGCAGCGGCATCTATATCGTCTCAGGTCCGAAGATCAAGAAAAATCAAAGAACGGCCCTGCGTTTCTGGATCGTTCGGCCCAACACCCTTGGTTAATACAAGTTTCTACGGCGCAGCCGGCGAGGCGGCGCGCGATGTCACCCCCGACTCAACGGGCAGGATTTAAGCTTAAAAGAAACAGCGTGTTGCTCAATGCGGCCAATGCAGATCGTTGCAGATGAAAATATCCCGTTTGCGAGGGAGGTGTTCGCTGCGTTCGGCGAAGTTGACCTCTGTTCCGGCCGTGGAATAGATGCGGCGCGCATCGAGAAGGCCGATGCGCTACTCGTCCGCAGCGTCACGCGGGTGGACCGGGCGCTGCTCGAGGGGAGTACGGTGCAGTTCGTCGGCACGGCTACGATCGGAACGGATCATGTAGACACCGCCTGGCTCGCGGAAAATGACATCGCCTTCGCCTCGGCCCCCGGCTCAAACGCCGATTCCGTAGTCGAGTACGTGCTGTCGAGCCTGCTGTGGCTCTCGCATTCGCTTGATGAGCCGCTTGCAGACAAGACCGTCGGCGTTGTAGGCTGCGGACAGATCGGTGGCCGTCTCGCCCGCCGCCTACCCCGGTTCGGATGCCGTGTGTTGCTGAACGACCCGCCGCTCCGCGCCGCCGCCGAGCGTGACGGGCGCGATCACGCCTTCCGTCCTCTTGATGATCTGGTGGCGGAAGCCGACGTGCTTACGTTTCATGTCCCCCTCGTGCGGGAAGGGCCGTTCCGTACGGTTCATCTCTTCGGCGGTGAACAGATGGGGCGAATGCGTCCCGGCGCATGGCTCCTGAACACGAGCCGTGGCCCCGTGGTGGACAACAGTGCCCTGGTGCAGGCGCTTGCCGGCGGTCGCCCGGCGGCGGCTGTCCTTGACGTGTGGGAAGGCGAACCCGAACCTGACCCGCGCCTCATCCGGGAGGTGGCGATCGGGACGCCCCATATCGCCGGATATTCGTTCGACGGCAAGCTCAATGGAACGAGGATGCTCTACGAGGCCCTGGCCCTGCACGCCAGCCTTCCAACGGCGTGGGATGACGCGGCCGTCCAGGCCTCCGGCGGACCCGAGGAGGCCCGGCTCGTCGCGCCCGATAAGGAAGACGCCGACTGGCTCTGGCAGGTCGTGCGGCAAATGTATGACGTGACGGAGGACGACCGCCGGTTCAGGCAGGTCTTGAACACACCCTCGCCGGAGCGCTCGGCGGCGTTTCAGATGCTGCGCCGGTCGTATCCCATTCGGCGGACGTTTTCATGGCACACGATGCGCCGAACGGACGTTCCGATGCACCTCCAGCAGGCGGTTTTTGGTGGACTGAATATCTCTCCTGCCGAGGAGCACGGGGCGGCGGCCCGAACGTAGTGGCCCCCGCGCGCGTTCGGAAAGGTGGCGGCAAAGACGCGACCTTTCCCAATACTATTTCTGCATTATGACGGACAAGAAAGACGGATCTGCCAGCCCGAGGAAATTCGGCTCAGATGAAGATCTCGAGCGCGCACTGAGGCCGAGTCGCCTTGACGAGTTTATCGGGCAGCAGAAGATAAAGGACAATTTGAAGGTCTTTCTCACGGCGGCCCTGCAGCGCGGTGAGACGCTCGACCACGTACTGCTGTCCGGTCCGCCCGGCCTTGGAAAAACGACCCTCGCCTATATCATCGCCGAGGAAATGGGGGCGGCCATCAAAACATCCAGCGGACCCGTACTCGACAAGCCGGCGAGTGTGGCCGGCATCCTGACGAACCTCAATGAGGGCGACGTCCTCTTCATCGACGAAATCCACCGGCTGTCGCCCGTCGTGGAAGAGTACCTCTATTCGGCCATGGAGGACTACCACATCGACATTGTCATCGACTCGGGACCGAACGCGCGGAGCCTGAAGATCACGCTGCCGCCTTTCACCCTTATCGGTGCGACAACGCGGAAAGGCCTCCTCACCGCCCCGCTTCGCGCGCGCTTCGGCATTGACTTTCGCTATGATTACTACACCGCCGACCTGCTCAAAGGGATTGTGCAGCGTTCGGCGGCCATTCTCGGGGTGGAAATTACGGACGAGGGCGCATGGGAGATCGCGCGTCGGAGCCGTGGAACACCTCGCATTGCCAACCGCTTGCTCCGCCGGACCCGCGACTTCGCGGAGGTTGAGGGCGACGGGCGGGTCACAAGCGCCGTTGCGGACCGCGCGCTCAACGCCCTCGATGTGGACGAGCAGGGCCTGGACGACATGGACACCCGCATCCTTCTGACGCTCATAGAGAAGTTCGCCGGCGGGCCGACGGGTTTGTCCAACCTCGCCGTCTCTGTCGGTGAGGATGCGGGAACGATCGAAGAGGTCTACGAGCCGTACCTCATCCAGGAGGGCTTTCTCGAGCGCACGCCTCGCGGGCGCACCGCCACGGCGCGTGCCTATGGTCATTTTGGATTTGACCCGCCGCTTCGCACCGGCGAACTGTTCAGCCCGCTCAGTGGCGCATAACACACAAATTGCACCTCGCGCCGATCCTCAGCCGGCCCGCTGAGTAGCAGAGGCCGATTCAAAGGGCAATGTAGTGGGCGAAACACGACGAGCAGCATGAAGAACATGGAGACGATCACCCGCGAGGGCGCAATTGGAATCATCGGCGGCATGGGACCTTATGCGGGCCTGGATCTCGTTCGCAAGATCTTCGACCAGACCGATGCCCATCGCGACCAGGAGCATCTTCCGGTGGCGCTGGTCTCTTGTCCGCATCAGATCGGTGACCGGAGCGAGTACCTTTTCGGCCGGTCCGACACCAATCCGGCCTATGCGCTGGCGGAGCTTGCGCGCAACCTCGAAGAGATTGGCGCCACCGTTGGCGCGATGCCGTGCAACACCGCTCATGCGCCTGCCATCTTCGAAGTAATCCAATCTGAACTCGAACGCACCGGCCACCGCTTTCGCCTCCTAAGTATGATCGAGGAGACGGCGCGGTTCGTGCGGGATGAGCTTCCGAATGTCCGACGGGTCGGCGTTCTTTCCACCCTGGCCGTTTACAAGCTGCGCATCTATGCGGATGCTCTGGAAGCAGCGGGCATCGAAGCCATTCTTCCGGACGAGCGGGTCGAGACGGAGTTGGTGAACGAGACCATCTTCAATGCTGATTGGGGCATCAAAGGGCAGGGGAATCCGGTCACGGACCGGGCGCGCGGCAATCTGCTGCAGGCCATTCACCACCTGGCGTCGCTCGGCGCGGAAGCGGTCATCCTGGGATGCACGGAACTGCCGCTGGCGATCCACGAGTCGCAAGTGGACGAAGTGAGAATGATCGACCCGACGGACGTCATTGCGCGCGCCTTGATTCGGGAGACGTTTCCGAAAAGCTTGAAATCGCACGCGAATACGGTCGAAGCAGAGGCGGCGTGAAGCTGCGATCTTTTCAAAGGTTGCGTCGTTCACTTCGGACAACAACGTAACGTCCCTTACTTTTGCGCCATGACTGATAGCGAACTGAGCCGGTTGGAAGAAGAAGTGCTCTCCGGAAGCGAAGCGTACGATCCGGGTGCCGATCCTGAACTGCGCCGGCAGATCGAGGAAGCGCTGGACATGATCCGCCCGTACCTGATGGCGGACGGCGGTTCCGTTCGGCTGCTCAACGTGACGCCGGATCTCGTAGTAGAACTGGAACTGCTTGGCGCGTGCGGGTCTTGCCCCATGAGCACCATGACGCTGCGCGCCGGCATCGAACAGGCGCTCAAGCGGAGCGTGCCGCAAATTGCGCGCGTAGAAGCCGTCAACGCAGTCGCACCCTATTAAACCCGCGTTCAGGGTTGTGCGGCTGGGTCTTCGTCCACGACGAACGGCACAAAGTACCAGCGGCAGTCCGCGCTGCGGGTGACGGAGGGGCCGGGTTCAAGGACGAGCGTTAGCATCTGCCTGCCCGTGCCTTCGGCTGCGATGCGCGCCGGAAGCGTCAACGGCACGTGTTCGCCCGCCGTGAGCGGCGCGCCTGCGTGTGGATTGAACTGCACGTACACGTCCTGGAAGGAAAGCGCGAGCGAATCATAGGCGCTCTCCGGCACCCGCGTGGACAGGATGATGCGTTCGGGAAGATGTCCAGCGCTGATCTCAAAAAGGTTGCGGTCCGCGGGATACCAACGCCAGGCCTGCTCCGGCGACTTCAGCCCAACTGAATCAACCTGGAAGCGGAGCGTGGCGACATCCTTCTCCAACGCCGACGCGCCGGTTTGCAGAACGATCGTAAGCGGGAACGTCAGGCCACTCGATGTATCGATGCCGCCCCGCTCGATGCCGGACACCGGCGGCTGCGCGATGATCTGGCGTGACGAGCCGCAAGCGGCGAGGGTCGCACCAGCCGCCAGCAGAATCAGAAGATGGACAAAGCGCACGCTCATGGGCAGTGCTCCACGCCCTTTTTCCAGGCCAGGAAGGCCATAAAGCCCGGACCGGTCCTCAGCGCGGCCTCATCGATGGTGAAGCGAGGCGTGTGCAGCCCGTGGGTTGTGCCGCCGTTCGGATCGGCCGTTCCGAGCCGGTAGAAAGAGCCGGGCTTCTGCTGCAGGTACCTGGCGAAGTCCTCGCTGGCGAACCAGCGGTCGAGTTCGACCACGTTCTCCTCACCCACGTATGCCGCTGCGGCGCTCCGGACAAGGTCCGTCTCGGCTTCGCTATTGCAGAGCGCCGGGTAACCGACGGCGATCTCTGTTTCGGCAGAGGCACCTAACGCCGCGGCCGTGCCGCTGATGGTGCGGCGGATGAGTTCGTGCGCGCGGAACCGCCACGCTTCGTCCATGGCGCGGAAGGTACCTTCGAGCCGCACCGACTCCGGGATAATGTTCGTCGCGCCGTCTGCTACCACCTTTCCGATAGAGAGAACGCTCGGCACGTCCGGAGGACACCAGCGGCTAATCACACTCTGAAGCGCAACAATGATGTGCGCGGCCGCCAGCACGGCGTCGCTTTCCATCCTGTGGGGGGCCGCCGCGTGACCGCCGCCGCCGGAGACGGTTATGTACAGCTCGTCCGCGGAAGCCATATACATACCGCTCCGCACGCCTATCTTTCCCGCCGCGAGGTCGGGCTGTACGTGCTGGCCGAAGATGCCGTCCGGCACTTTCGTCCCGAGCGCGCCGGAGAAAAGCCCCTCGTCAATCATGACCTTTGCGCCTCCGGGTAGCCGCTCTTCGCTGGGCTGAAAGATGAGTTGCACCGTTCCGCTGATCTCTTCTCGCAGCTTGGAAAGAATCATTGCCGTGCCGAGTAGCGAAGCGGTGTGGGCGTCGTGGCCACAGGCGTGCATCTTGCCCGGGTTCTCTGAGCGGAAGGACACGTCTGCCTGTTCATGGATCGGAAGCGCGTCCATGTCGGCCCGCAGCATCGTCACCGGGCCCGGTTTCGCTCCTTCCATGGTGGCAACAATACCGGTTTTGGCGACGCCGGTGCGCAGGTTGAAGCCGAGCGGCTGGAGGGTTTCCTGAACGAGCCGCGCCGTTTGCACTTCCTCAAATGCGAGTTCGGGGTTTCTGTGGATGACGCGGCGCAGCCGAACTACTTCCGGGAAAATTTCGTCGGAGAGCGCTTTGATGCGGTTTAGCACGGATCGCGAAAGGTTCAGTTTGGGAATGGTCGGACGATCAGTTGAAGCCGGTGCCTGAAACGGCCGGGCGGTCGTCCTGATTGGCTACCTGCCATGCCGTCGCAAAGATGGACCGGGTGATGCGCGCCATGCGCTCATAGGCGATGCGGTCCGGCTCGTCATCGACGCCGTGATAGTCGGGGTGCGTGCCGGTGAAATAGAAAATGAACGGCACGTTGTTCTTGCCGAAGTTCCAGTGATCGGACCGGGCGTAGTACCGGTTCGGATCATTGCGGTCATTGAAGCGCTCGTCCATCTCGATGCCCACGCCGGTCAGACTGTCGGCCCGCAGGTTGATCTGGTGGAGCTGTTCGGAGATAAGGCGCGATCCGATGATGTACACGTAGTTCTTGCTGCCGGTTGGGTGCGTCGGATCATACCTCCCGATCATGTCTATGTTGAGGTTGGCGACGGTCTTCTCCAACGGCACGGCAGGCTGCTGGTCCGTGTAATAAGATGATCCAAGCAAGCCCTTCTCCTCTCCGGTGACGTTCAGGAAGAGGACGGACCGCCGGGGACCATAACCTGCCCGCTTCGCCTGCATGAAAGCGTCAGCAAGTCCGAGCAGGGCCACGGTGCCGGAGCCGTCATCGTCTGCGCCATTGTTGATGTTGTCTCCCCTCGCCCAGACGTTGATGCCAATATGATCGTAGTGGGACGAAAGGACGAGCACTTCATCCCGCAGCGCCGGGTCACTCCCTTCTATGGAGGCGACAACATTTTCCGTCTGCAGTTCGAGCGGAGCCACGCTGATATCGCTGCCGACTTCCACGCCGTCTAAATCCAGGACAACCGGGCGAAGCGTTTCGTCAATCGTGCGTTGGACGTCGGCGATGTCGCGGCCGGTGCCGGAAAGGAGCGCGTTCGCCCATTCGCTGGAGACAACGTAGATGGGCAGCGTCGCACGAGAGCCGGTCGGCGGATCGAGCGCGAGTCTTCCGGGCGAGCGGCTCAAGTTCTGCGCCCTTCGAAAAGCCTGTTCAGGGACGGAAAGGCTGTCTCGCGGACTGGAGTCCCCGATAATGAGCAGCCCGCGCGGTCTGGCGTGGTCGTAGGCAGCCTGGAGTTTACTTGTCCCCCGCGTTGTCCACTCGGAGACCCGGCCGTCTTGCGTCGGCAGCAGGCTGAGCGAATCGTTTCGGAGCGGCTCATCGCCGAGCATCAGGAGCCACTTGTCGTCGAGCGATAGTCCCGCATCCGAAGCAGCGTCATAGTCGCTGTAGCCCAGCTCCGGCGCATGAATGCCGTACCCCACGAAGGCGACGCCGCCTTTCGTTAGCGACTCGCTGCCCGCCCAGAGGAACGCTTCTCCCGTTTGCCGATCCGGACCGAAGCGCGCCTGCATGAGGGTGTCGCGGCCCCGTGTCGCGACAAGATCGGCGCGGTCAACGCGCGAGCCATAAACAGGGAAGGGTTGCAGATATGCGCTTAAAGAATAAGGATCCTCGGCGGCGCTGCCTTTCGGCTCGAGGCCCATCAGGCGGTACTGTGAGGCGAGGTAAAGCGCCGCCATGCGCTGCCCCGGCATCCCGGTCTCCCGTCCCTCGAAGAAATCGGAGGCAAAGTAATAGAGCCGCGCGGCGAGTTTCTCGGGCGTGATGAGCTGCTGAAACTCCCGAACGAGTTGCGGTTCTTCGTAGACGGTCGGCGTCTTCGCCGCCGGGAGCGCGGGCACCGGCTCGCGGAGCTGCGAGTGCGCCGGAACGGCCGTGAAGCAGAGCGCTACAACAAACAACAGGGTGGAAAGCGGGAGGCGGGGCATAAACGGGCGGGGGAGCGGTTGCACAGAAAATTCGGTACGAGCAGGAATGCGGATGGTTCTTTGATCCGCCTGAACGGAGCGCGTGCTCAGCGTTTGCAGTGCAGTGAGCGTCGCGTCGCGGTCTGCCGGACCGCGGATTCTTCGTCGGCGTGCGAGCTTAATCGATTCGCGTTGTGGAACGTCTCCGCGGGAGCGGTATCAAAGAGGTCACACGGGAGGAGTGGTGCGGTGCTTTGCCTCTCCCTTTCCGTTCCGTATGTTAAAGGATTAGAACCGGCAGGGCGCGAGCGTCAACAAACGCGGATCGAGGAGCGGTGCCCTGCTTCTAATATGGTGGCGTCTTCATGGAGAATATGCTTCTTGTGCCTCAGTCCAGGCGGGAATCCGTGTTGAAGCCGGGTGACCTGGAGGGGATTCTTGCGGCGGTGCGGCGGGTGGTTGCCGAGGTGATCGCGCCGGACGCCGAAGCGGTGGACGCCGAAGCGCGCTGGCCGGAGCGAGGAATGCGCGCCCTGCTCGATGCGGGTCTCGGCGGACTGGTGGTGCCGAGAGAGTCGGGGGGACTCGGAGGCGGACTGTTTGCCCTTGCGAGCGTCTGCGAAGAGATCGGGAAGTCCTGCACATCGACGGCGCTCTGTTTTGGCATGCACTGCGTCGGGACGGCCGTCATTGCGGCGAAGCCCACGGAGCATCAGAAGAAGACGTACCTGGAGCCGATTGCTCGCGGAGAGCATCTCACAACGCTGGCGCTCAGCGAGCCGGGATCCGGGTCGCACTTCTACTTTCCGCAAACGCGCCTCGCGCATGAAGCAGGAGGCAGCTTGCGGGTGGATGGAGGCAAGTCGTTCGTGACCAACGGCGGTCATGTGGACTCGTACGTCGTCTCGACTGTCACGCAGGAAGACGGCCCAATCGGCGAGTTCTCGTGCGTGGTACTCCCGGAGGGGACGCCGGGCATGACCTGGGGCCCACCGTGGGCGGGACTGGGGATGCGCGGCAACTCATCCCGGCAGCTGACGCTCGAAGGCGTGCGTCTTCCCAACGAGAACCTGCTTGGGCGTCCCGGAGATCAAATTTGGTACATCTTTCAGGTGGTTGCTCCGTACTTCCTCATGGCGATGGCGGGATCTTATCTCGGCGTGGCATCGGCAGCCGTCGAGGAGGCGATGGCGCACCTGAAGAAGCGGCATTACGACCATAGCGGCGCGCACCTGAGCGAAATTGCCGTGCTGCAGCACCGGGTGGGCACGCTCTACGGCCAGATTGAACGCACGCGGCAGCTCGTCTACCACGCCGGGCGGGACGCCGACGCGGGCGGCGCGCAGGGCCTCGCGCTGGTCTGCACCGCAAAGGCGGAGGTGGCGGACTGCGCCACGGCCGTCACCAATGAGGCGATGACCCTCATGGGCGGCATTGCTTACCGCGAACACGGCAAGATGGGACGGCTGCTGCGCGACGCGCGCGCCTCGCACGTTATGGCCCCTACGACGGACATTTTGAGAACGTGGGCCGGGAGAGCAATGCTCGGGCAGCCCCTTCTCGGCTGAACACCGGCCCGGTTCCACCAAATGCCTTTGCGTACGGGATGAGCATCGTACTCTTATCAGGACTCGACGAGCAAACGACCGCCCTTCTCAAGGGGGCGGCGGATGCGTCGGTGCAGTGGCAAGTGGTAAACGGCAATGGTGCGGCCGTCCGGACCGCCTCCACATCTCCGCGGTCCTTTGACCTGGTGGTGCTGGGTGCCGGCTTGCCTGATTCTGTGCGTACCGCGCAGCAGCTTCGAACCGTTGCGCCCGGCATCGAGCTGCTACTGGTGTCGCCGCCGCAGGCGCTCTCTGGTTTGCGCGCAGCGGCGTCGCGTTCGCCGTTCCTTGGCGCATCGACTGTCTGCGTCGGGACAGACGATGAGGCGGGAATGGTGTCGGCCTTTCGGCGGCTGCTTCAAAGAACGGCGACGCAGGTTCGGTACGAAGCGCTTGTTCACGCCGCACAGGAACGATTGCAAACGGTGGCTCCGGCACCCGTAGCCACGGCGATGTATCTCGACCGCCTGATGGAGTTTGCTCCTATCGGGATCGTGATCGTGGAGAAGTCTCTTGAGATCACCGTTTGGAACCGCTGCGCCGAGTCCATCTTCGGCGCGAGCGAAAGGGATGTGATCGGGACGTCGATCGCCGGGATCTTTCCTGATCCGGAAGCCGCACGCTTTAACAGCTTTCTGGATCGAAGTCGCGCGCCTCGCAGCGGTGCGCTCACCGAGACGTTCGAGCGCCGGGCGACGGGTGGCGGGCAGCAGTACATCGACGTGACGGGCACGGCGCTGAGCGGCGAAGAGGGGAAGGGCCGCATCATGCTCATCTTTCAGGACAACACCGCGCGCGTGCTGGCCGAGATTGAAGCGCAGAAAATGGGGCGACAAGTGGCTGTGGCCGCCGCGCTCTCTCGACAGGCCGATCATCTCCGCACGCTTAACCGGCGGCTCCAGGAGCGCAACCGCGAGTTGGAGGAGTTTGCCTATGTGGCCTCACACGACCTCCAGGAGCCGCTGCGGAAGATCAGTTCATTCTCGGACTTGCTGTTCGCAGACTACGCGGACGCGCTGAACGACGAGGCGCAGCATTACCTCAACCGTATGAGAGAGGCGGCTGTCCGCATGTCTCGCCTCATATCGGATCTGCTCAGCTTCTCGCGGGTAGCTACGCGGGGAAAACCTTTCGCGGCCGTCGACTTGAACCGGGTACTCGCCGAGGTCGTGTCCGATCTCGAGATCGCCATCGGTGAGAGCGGCGCGAAGGTCACGGTCGACCCGCTGCCGACCATCGAGGCCGACGCGACACAGATGCACCAGATGTTTCAGAACCTCATATCCAACGCCATCAAGTTCCGGGACGCGGAGCGGCCGGTGACCGTACACGTACGTGGGCGTGTGGAATACACGGCGTCCGAGGCGGGCGGAACGGCCGCCTGTCGCCTGGAGGTGCAGGACAACAGCATCGGTTTCGACGAAAAGTACCTCTCGCGCATTTTCCAGCCTTTCCAGCGGCTACACACGAAAGAAGCGTATCCGGGGACGGGTATCGGACTCGCCATCTGCCGCCGGATCGTGGAAAGGCACGGTGGAAGCCTCACCGCGACGAGCGCGGCAGGCGCCGGATCCACGTTCGAGATCGAGCTGCCGTTGAAGCAAGACGACGGGGTGGTTGCATGAGCGATTCGGCCTACCCTCGCTCTTCTTACGAGGACTCGCTTCCCGTACGCGAACAGGTTTCCTCCGGGGGCGTCGTCTATCGCCGCGGAGAAGACGGGGTGGAAGTGGCGTTAATTGCCGTTGGGCGCGCTCGGCGATGGCAGCTGCCAAAGGGCACGCTCGATCCGGGCGAGACACTTGAAATTACAGCGCTGCGCGAGGTTCGAGAGGAGACCGGACTGACGGCGGAAATCGTCGCGCCCCTTCAAACGATCGAATACTGGTACGTAGGCCACAGCCGCCGTGGCGCGGTGCGGTTTCACAAGCGCGTGTCCTTTTACCTGCTTTCCTACCGCTCCGGCGAGGTTAGCGACCATGACCGGGAGGTCGTGGAAGCGCGATGGGTGCCAATCAAGGACGCGCTCCGGATGCTCACGTTCAAGAATGAGCAGCATGTGCTCCAGCTCGCCGATGAAATGATTAGCACCGAAGGACTGGCTTAATTTGAAAGATCTTATGATTGAACTCACGTTTGTTGTGTCGTCCCGCGCGGGCATAAGCGCGAAAAGGGCACCTCTCGCAACCGCACTTAGCGTGCTGAAGGTCGCCGCGTTCGCATTCTTAACTGCTATGGGTAGCGTGTTGAGTGGCTGCGCGCAGCAGGACGAGCCGGAGGCGCAAGAGGAGGTCGTCGCGGACGTCGCTGCTCCCTCTCCGGAAGCGGCCGCCGTTCAGGAGGAGGAAGGTACCTTCGGTCCGGAAGCGCCGGATTTCACCCTTACGGACTTGAGCGGCAAAGAAGTCAGCCTGTCGGCGCTACGCGGACAGGTGGTGGTGCTGAACTTCTGGGCCACGTGGTGCCCGCCGTGCCGCGAAGAGATTCCCTCGTTTGTCAAGCTGCAAAAGGAGTTGCAGAAACAGGGCGTTCAGTTCGTCGGCGTGTCGCTCGATGAAGAGGGCTTTGAGGTGGTGCGGCCGTTCGCGAAGGAATACAAGATCAACTACCCGCTGCTCGTGGACGAAGGCTGGACCGTTGCGTCGAGATACGGAGCCACCGAGGCGCTACCGACGACGGTTCTGATCAACCGCAACGGACAGATCGTGGCGACCGTGCCGGGAATGCTCACGGAAGACATTCTGCGCCCGATGCTCGATGTGCTCATGGCGGAGGACGCAGCGTAAAACGGCGGGGCAGCGCGGAGACGCGCGACGTTCGTTCCTCGACCGTCTTTGCACGCAGGTGCGGGAGGGGCCGCCGCTACAGGATGCCGGTTGAGATCCTGCGCTGCGGTGCTAATCGACACGACCCACGCATTGGCTGCGACAAGCTACGTGCAGGGGCAGCGTCGAACTTGCCTCCCGGGAATGCTGCCATAGCGGACGGAGTGAAGCAGCCTCGGCCCTTGTGTCGCTCGTCGCGGGATTGCTTCGTCGCTTCGCTCGTCGCGGGATTGCTTCGTCGCTTCGCTCGTCGCGGGATTGCTTCGTCGCTTCGCTCGTCGCGGGATTGCTTCGTCGCTTCGCTCCTCGCAATGACATGGCGGGGCCGGCGGCTGATACGTGTCACTTGCAACCCATACGCCGTCCAACAGTAGTTCATTTTCCACCCTTTCGAAAGCCCCTGTCGCGCGGGCGCTCGGAGTGACACGCTTCGGCGTTTTGCCGGTCCTGTTGCTGCTGATGTTTCCGCGGCCGGCGTCTCATTGTTCGCAGCACTCCTGCCACTTCATCAAACGCTTGCTTTTCGCGTAGACCCGAATGACGATTGACCTCAGCGGAAAAATCATCCTTGTGACCGGCGCGAGTCGTGGCATCGGGAAGGCAATGGCCCGCGCCTTCGCGGAGGCGGGCGCGACCGTGGCGGTGCATTACAATGCGCAGCGAGAGTCGGCCGAAAAGCTTGCCGAGGAGATCGGCCACGGATCGAAGGCGTTTCAAGCGGATCTGGGGGAGGTCGAAGCCTGCCGCTCGCTGTTTGGTGCCGTCGTAGACGCCTACGGCCGGGTGGACACGCTGGTCAACAACGCGGCCGCGGGCGGCCTCGTGCCTATGGATGCCTCCATCGAAGAGTGGCAGCGCACGTGGGAGCGTACCATCAACGTCAACCTGCGCGCGGTGGATCTGCTTTGCAGGCTGGCGCTCGCGCACTTCATAAATACTGGCGGCGGCCGCATTATCAACGTCGCTTCCCGCGCCGCCTTCCGTGGGGATCAGCCGGACTACATGGCTTATGCAGAGAGCAAAGGCGGTATGGTTGCCCTCACGCGCTCCATCGCACGCGGATTTGGAAAGGCCAGCGTGAAGGCGTTCACCCTCGCCCCAGGATTCACGCGCACAGACATGGCGCAGGAGTACATCGATACCTTCGGCGAGGCTTACGCCGTGCAGGACATCGCCCTCGATCGCCTAACTGAGCCAGAGGACATCGCCCCGGTAGCGGTGCTCCTTGCATCCGGCCTGGCGGACCACGCGACCGGCTGCACCATCGATCTGAACGCCGGATCGTATGTACACTGAGTTTGAAGCGCGCGGCCGTTGACGGTCGGCATCCTTTTGGCGAGAAGGCTTTTCTGAACGCAAAACCGGCGTTCTGCCCTGAAAAGCCTTCCTTCGCCAAGCAAAATGTTCCACCGCCTTTTTTCCGGCCGCACAGGTGACGCTGCCCCGCCACCGCCCGCGACCCTGCTGAAGCGGATTCTATTTTTCGGCGCGGCCCTGCTCCTGCTCTGGCTCGCCGTCTCGCTGCTCCCCGACGGCAGCGCGCCCAAAACGGACGAACCTGTTTATGCCGGGGAGACCGGCGCGATCGCCCGCAACACCGCCGGCGCGCCGCATGAGCGGAGTCTGTTCGGTCCCGGCTATCTCGTGGCCATCGTCCTGCTCGCCGGTGGTGCCGCCTTTGCCGTCTACCTGAGGAAGCAGCGAGGCGCGCCCGGCGTCGAAAGCACGCCGATTCGAACCCTCGGCCGCGTGCAGATTGCACAGAACCAGCAGCTTCGGCTTATTGCCTGTGGCGGCGAGGTGCTCTTGCTCGGCGTGACCGCGCAGGGAATTGGTCTCATCCGCTCCTTCCCCGAAGAGACCTTCGCCGCCGCCTCCGGAGACGGCGCAAGCTCGCTTCTTGCCCCCCAGCCCCGGTTCGCCGACCTGCTGGAGAGTCTTTCCGGCATCACCGACGGCCATTCTAACGGGAAGCACGCATGAGCAAGATAGTCACGTTGCGCTTCGTCGCCGTCCTCGCGCTCCTCTTGGTAAGCCTCCCGGCGGTGACGCAGAACGTAGCGCTGGCGCAAACGGCGACCACGACGACAGGCAGCGCCGTGGGTTCTACCGCGGCACCTGCGGACCCCGTGAGCCTGATGCCGAACCTCCCGATCAAGGGGGAAGAGGACTTCGAGCTGCCCATCCAGCTTCTCCTGCTGATGACCGTGCTCTCGCTCGCGCCGGCCATCATCATTTTGATGACAAGCTTTACGCGGCTCGCGGTCGTGTTCAGCATTCTCCGTACGGCGCTTGGCACCCAGGGCGCACCGCCGAACCAGGTCATCATCGGCCTCTCCATCTTCCTGACGTTCTTTATCATGCAGCCGGTCATAAAGACCGTCAACGACGAGGCGCTGCAGCCTTACCTGCGGGGAGAGGTGGCGCAGAAAGTCGCCATAGAACGCGCTTCCGTTCCGATGAAAGCGTTCATGCTGACCCACACGCGCGACAAGGACCTCATGCTCTTCATGGAGCTTGGCAAGATCGACGGCTTCGAGCGCCCGGATGACGTGCCGCTTTACGTGCTCGTGCCCGCTTTTGTGATCAGCGAGCTTCGGGTGGCTTTCCAGATCGGCTTTATGATCTTCCTGCCGTTCCTCATCGTCGACCTCATCGTAGCGAGCGTCCTCATGAGCATGGGCATGATGATGCTCCCACCGATGATGATTTCGCTTCCGCTGAAGCTGCTCCTTTTCGTCCTCACCGACGGATGGTACCTCATCGTCGAGTCCATCGTGAAAGGCTACGGCGGTTGACTCAACCGGATATAAACGCTTAGAATTGCAGACATGAACACCGACGTCGCGCTTTACTGGACGCAGCAAGGGCTGCAAACCGCCATCCTCGTCTGCGCGCCCCTTCTCGGAGCGGCCCTCGTCGTGGGACTCGCCGTGAGCGTCTTTCAGGCGATCACGTCCATTCAGGAGATGACGCTGACGTACATCCCGAAGATGCTCGCCGTAGCGGTGGTGCTGCTCGTGCTGACTCCCTGGATGCTGCAGATGCTCGTCGACTTCACGACGCACGTCTTTGCTTTCATCCCCAGCATCTCACAGTGACGACTGAAGGCCGCGCGTGGTACTGACGGACCCGGAGTACATCCTGAAGATCTTTCTGATCTTCGTTCGCATCGGTGCGGTGCTCATGAGCGCGCCGTTCTTCTCGTATGCCGCCTTTCCGGTCCGGGTTCGAATCTTCTTCTCCGTCCTGCTTGCATATGCTTTGTCCGGACTGATTCCCGGCGATCTTCCGCCGTATGCGACCACGACGGTCGGCATGGCCCTCTCCATCGGCATCGAGGCGTTTACCGGCATCCTGCTCGGGCTTGGCGCGCAGCTCGTGTTTTGGATGATCCAGTTTGCCGCGCAAATCATCGGCTTCCAGATCGGCCTGACGCTTGCACAAGCCTTTGACCCGAGCAGTGGAACGACGACGAATCCGGTGGGCCGCATTCTCGGCATGGTGGCCCTCTTGACCTTCGTGCTCATCGACGGGCACCATCAGGTTCTCAGGGCGCTTATGCTCTCTTTTCAGGCCGTGCCGCTGGGGGCGGCGCATCTCGCCGCGGGAGGGCCCATGCTGCTTTCCTGGACAGGTGCTTTCTTCACGGGGGCGCTTCGGCTTGCCGCTCCTTTCATGGTAACGATCCTCCTCATCGACGCCGCCCTCGGCGTCTTCTCGCGCCTCTCGCCGCAGACGGATCTCTTCTCGATCAGTTTGCCCGTCAAGCTCTTCGTCGGTCTCGGCGTGACGCTGCTCTACATTCAGTATTTCATTCCGGTAATGCCGGGGCTTCTGGACGAGATGTATGGCCACCTCGCCGACATGATCATCGCCATAAGTCCCCGTTAAGCCCAGCGCGCCCGCATGAGTGATCAGGCCGATAAACAATTTGATCCTTCCGCGCAGCGACTGCGCAGGGCGCGGGAGGACGGCGACGTGTTCCGCTCGCGCGAGGTGCTTACGGCGGGCGGCTTACTCATCGGCGGGGGCATGTTGGCGGTGATGTCGGGGTCCATCTTCGGCCACCTGCGCGCGATCATGGAACGCACGTTCCTGCAGGCGACCGACGCTGCGCTTACCATAACATCGCTGCCGGTCATTCTCACAGACATCGGGTTCGACATAACCGTGACCCTGATGCCGGTCTTTCTGGTCATGGCGGCGTCGGGAATCGGCTTCAGCGTCATGCAGTCCGGCTGGAATGTATCGGCGAAGCCGCTGGCACCGAAGGGCAATCGGATCAGTCCGCTATCGGGTTTGAAGCGGATCTTCTCCAAGAAGAGCATCGCGGAGTTCTTGAAATCCGTCCTGAAGATCTTCATCGTGGGGCCGATCGCGTACCACGTCATCAAGGCGCGAATGCCGGAGATCATGACGCTGCACACGCTGCCGCTGCAGAACATTCTGTCAAATGCCGGGGGCTGGGCCGTAACGCTCGTCTCGCAGATTCTTTTCGCGATGATTGCGCTCGCGATGGTCGACTTTATCTGGGAGAAGCGGCAGCATACGGAGAAGCTCAAGATGTCGCGGCAGGAGGTGCAGGACGAGGCCAAGGAATCGGACGGTGATCCGCAGATGAAGGGCAAGCGCCGGCAGATGGCGCGGGAGCTGCTCAAGCGTCCTCGCCTCGACCATTCCGTGATGAAGGCGGACGTGATCATCACGAACCCGACCCACTACGCGGTCGCCCTTCGTTACGACGCGACCGTGTCTGACGCGCCGATCGTGCTCGTCAAAGGGATGCGCAAGCGTGCGCTCCGGATCAAGGAGCTGGCCCGCGAGAACAAGGTGCCCATGGTCGAGAACCGGCCGCTGGCGCGTGCGCTCTATGCCTCCGTAAAGGAAGGCGATTCCATTCCGGAGGAACTCTTCGCCGCCGTGGCAACCATCCTTGCGCAGGTATTCCGCAACCGGCCGCGGTCTTAGGCGCCGGCATGCGTCGGGGAAACGATTGCCGAATGGCGGAAAACGGGTGCCGCAAAGCGGACCGAGAAGGCTTACGCGCTGGTGCCGCCCCTCTCTGGTAGGGAGGCGGGAGAACGAAAGGCCCTCATTCTCGCACGAAGGCTACTGATTTTGCTCTTCCGCCGGATTTCGGTCGGCGTTGGCGTGCCTCTTGCTAAAGAGACGTGAGGTACCCGGCTGCAAGGCGCGCCGGGCCGATAACCTCCCTGCATCGAGCGTGTCCAACACAGCCCAGGCCATTCCCCCTCCCGCCACCCAGACGAAGTCTGAGGCGCTGATTGCCGGCGGCGTCGTGATGATTCTCTTCGTGATGATCATCCCGCTGCCGAGCTTTCTCTTGGATATGCTCCTGGCGACGAACATTGCCATTAGCCTTGCGGTCCTGCTGACGGCGTTCTATGCCGCGCGGCCGCTGGAGTTTGCCGTTTTTCCCGGCCTGCTCCTGATGACGACGCTCTTCCGGCTGTCGCTGAACGTCGCCTCGACGCGCCTCATTCTATCGGAAGCCAACGCCGGGTCGCTCATCCACGCCTTCGGGCAGTTTGTCGTTTCGGGAAACTATATCGTCGGCGGCATCATCTTCGTCGTGCTCGTGCTCATCAACTTCGTGGTCATCACGAAAGGCTCCGGCCGCATTGCCGAGGTCGCGGCGCGCTTTACGCTCGACGCGCTTCCGGGCAAGCAGATGGCCATCGATGCCGATCTGAACGCCGGACTGATCGAGGAGAAGGACGCGCGCAAACGGCGGTCGGAAGTCTCACGCGAAGCGGACTTCTACGGCGCTATGGACGGCGCGAGCAAGTTCGTTCGCGGCGACGCGATTGCGGGCCTCGTCATTACGGCCATCAACATCGTGGCGGGCCTCGTGGTCGGGGTCGTTCAGCACGGCATGACGGTGAGCGACGCTGCGGCTACATTCACCCTGCTTTCCATCGGTGACGGCCTCGTCTCGCAGATTCCCGCGCTGCTCATTTCGACCGCTTCAGGCATCATCGTGGCGCGGGCGAGCGGAGAGGGGAACATGGCCTCCGAGTTCAAAGGGCAGCTCTTTAGCAAATCCAACCCGCTGCTTATCACGGGTGCCTTTCTGGGTATCATGGGGCTGATTCCGGGACTGCCTATTTTGCCGTTTTGGCTGCTCGGCGGCGGCATCGTCATCCTCGGGCGCAACCGGTTGAAGGTCGAGAAGCAGGAAGCTGTCGACGCGGCCGAAGCGGCGCAGCGGGCAAGCGAGCCGCCAGAGCCTTCCGAAGCGCCCTCGGACCTCCTGCTCGTAGACCCGCTCGAACTGGAGATTGGATATGCGCTTATCTCCATCGTCGATCCCGGGCAGAACGGGGATCTGCTGGAGCGCGTCAAGATGCTTCGGCAGCAGCTCGCTATCGAGCTGGGCATTGTGATCCCGCCCGTGCGCATTCGCGACAACGTTTCTCTTGGTGCGAACCAGTACGTCATCAAGCTCCGCGGCAATCCCATCGGGCAAGGCGAAGTGCTGCCCGGTTATCACCTCGCCCTTTTGGCTGACGAAAACGATCCATCCGTTCCGTCCGGCATCCGGGTCAACGACCCGACTTTTGGACTCCCGGCCGTGTGGGTCGCCGAGCGAAATCTTGCCGAAGCGGAGCGCCAGGGCCTAACGGTTGTCGAGGCTCCGGCGGTCATCACGACCCATCTGCTGGAGGTCCTTCGCAAGAGCGCCTACCGGCTGCTGGACCGCCAGGAGGTCAAGAAGCTCATCGACAAGGTCAAGGAAACCGCGCCGACGCTCGTGGAAGAACTCGTGCCGAGCCTCATGTCCATTGGTTCGGTGCAAAAGGTGCTCAAGCGGCTCCTGCAGGAGTGTATCCCGGTTCGGGATCTCATCTCGATCCTCGAATCCCTGGCCGACCACGCGCCTCTTACAAAGAATGTGGACGTGCTCACCGAGTATGCCCGCGCCTCGCTTGCAGCCACGATCACGCGGCAGTTTACGGGTGGAGACGGCACGATGCACGCCTTTGTGCTCGAACCCCTTCTGGAGCAGCATTTGCTCGAACGCGCGCAGGCCGGAGAAATGAATCCGAACACGCTGGGACTCACGCCCGAACGGGCGGAGCGGTTCATCCAGGAGGCGGACAATCAGGCCCGCCGGCTCATCGGGGCCGGACGCGCGCCGGTGCTCTTATGCTCGCCCGTTCTTCGCCCTACGATTTATAACTTCCTCGCGCCCATGTTAAAGGACATCGCAGTGCTCTCTTATAACGATCTTGTCCCGGATGCTTCGGTCGAGGTGGACAACCAGCTGAAGCTTCCGTAGGGCGCGCGTCGCCCCGAACGTACCCTGTAACTATCCGGCATAGACCTCCCTATGAAGGTCAAAACAATGACAGGTCCTACCATTCATGCCGCGCTCGCGGAAGCGCGCATGATTCTGGGGGACGATGTGGTTCTGCTCGAGTCCGTGGCTCCGTCCGGCAAGATGCCCGCTCGCGTTACCGTCATGGTGGACGAGCAGCCATCGGCTGCGGCTTCTTTCGCACCGGCTCCGGCGGCACCCTCGATGTTGCGTGGCGGGTATGGGGCTACGAGCCGGCCTGCCGCCTCTGCGGCGGAGGCGAATACGGTCGTCTCATCTACGCCTCGCCTTGAAGACACGGCGCGCCGGGAAGACGCGCCTCGCGCGAGGGGGAGCCTCTTTCCCGCCGCTTCGGCGAGCGCCGCCGAAGCACCTGCGGCCGGGCGGCCCGGAGCCAGTTCGGAACCCGTACCGGATGTTGCCTCCATGGTGGCGTCGCAGTTCAAGATGCTGAACGAGCGGCTGTCGCAGTTCGAAAATACGTTCGGCGAGCGGGTGATCGGCTCATCGATGCAATGGGCCGCGCACCCACTGTTCGGTGAATGTTTGCAGCACAACCTCCAGCCGGCTACGACGGCGCGGCTCTTTGACCGTGTCGCCGCGCAGGGCCTTGCGCCGGACGCCGATGCGGAGACGCTCCGCTGGGCGCTGGCGCGTGAAATGCGCAAGCTCATCGACGTGGCGGCCCCCAAAACCGGCACGGGCACGATGCTGCTCCTCGGTCCAGGTGGTTCCGGTAAAACGTCTCTGGCGCTCAAGCTCGCGCGTCATCCGAGCTTTTTCGGTCGGCGCAAGACCACAGCGATTGTCATTCAGCCCGAAGAAGATGCGGCGGTGGCGTACCTGAACCCGGTACCGCTGTATCATCGCTTCGAGGTGCCGGTGCAATCCGTATCCACGCCCGAACAGATGGTGCAGGCGCTGGAGCGCGCCGATCGGTTCGACCAGATCCTGATCGATACGCCGCCGATGCCGGTGCAGGAAGCGGAAGCGCGAAAAATGATTCTTGCAATCAAGCGCATCACCGAGCCGGTTTTTCCCCTGCAAGTGCACCTCGTGCTGAGCGCCACGCGCGCGCTCGACGCTTTCAATCAGTCATTCTTCTCAGAGTTGCCCGTCCGGCCGGACGCTGTTTCGCTGACGCACCTTGACGAGTGCGGCGGGTGGGGGAGAATCGTCGAGTGGATTGCGGCGCTTCGCACGCCGGTTCAATACGTGTCGAACGGCCGCCGCATTCCGGACGGCCTGGTCGCCTTTTCGGCGGGATGGTTTGTCGAGGAAATGATGCAGTTTTAGCCCCGGCGGAGCGGACGTTCGTCCGTTCGCGCTGCGCTTTTCACCTTAGGGTCTTATGAAAAAAACGTCCACCGTAATCGCAGTTGCAAGTGGCAAAGGCGGCGTGGGAAAAAGCGTGTTGTCGGTGAACCTGGCAGAGACGCTGGCACGGGCCGGGCTTGCCGCCGCCCTTATCGACGCGGATGCCGGGCAGGGTGCCTGCCCGATCCTGCTCAACGAGACGCCCCTCCACAGCGTCTTCGACATCGCACGCGGCACTGCTTTCGTCTCCGACGTGCTGCACACGACGGCATCCGGACTGACGCTCGTTCAGAGCGCCTCCGACCCGATGGCTGCCACCGGGCAGGATGCGCTCCTGACGGCAGGACTCGACGCCGTGCTCGACCACCTACGCGAGCGGCACGAGTACATCATCATCGATGCTCCCGCGGGCGTCGATGGGTCCGTCCGCTGGGCGCTCGACCGCGCCGACGTGGGTCTGCTCGTGCTCGTTGGAGAGCCGACGGCGATTGCGGATGCGTACCGGCTGTCAAAACTGATCTGGCAGTCCGATCCCGAGTATCCGCTTGCTGCGGTCGTCAACTTTGCCGATTCGGCGGAAGATGCTGCCGGGGTTGCCGAGCGCTTCGGGCGTTTGACAACGCACTTCACCGGCCGCTCGGCCCAATATCTTGGATGGGTCCCGTTTTCCGCGGAAGTGAGGCGCTCCGTCTCCACGCAGATGCCGGTCGTTAATGCCGAAGAGGCGCTGCGGAGCACGTTCGATGTGCTCGTTCGGAATCTGGTGGGGGTCGGCAAGTCGCACGTTATCGCACGTCCATAATATAGTCGGTGAACCATCCGCCGCACTTCTTGAATGGCACACCTCTTGCGCAAGGATTGCTCAGTAGCATTTCGCCCTTCACAGGCAACCGCGTTCCAACCATGCAAGTTCTGTATTCTCAGTTTAGTGGCCTCGTTGGTCTGGTTATTTTCCTCATGCAAATGTGGAAGTTCGCGCCTGCGGAGCGGGCAGGTTTTACCGCCGCGGTAGCCGGCATGCTCGTCTATTTGCTCCTGAATGGGGCTGATTTGATCGTGAGGAAAATAATTGCTCACGTCCCGCAGGAAAGCGAGACGAAGGCTCCTCCTCCTCCGGCTGCCGAACCGCGCCGGGAGCGCCACGAGCATCACGAACTCGCCACTGCATGACCGCTGAAGAACAGCGAGACCTGCCCTTCTTGCTGATCTGTAGTTACCAAAGTCCCTCCACCCCCGGCAGCACCATCAGACGCCGAAAATGCAATGCCACTGCGCTTCCATCTGGAGCCGGCAATGTAAACGCCTGACGACCGCTGCACTCTCTTCCGCGTGCCCACCATGGCCCATGACCTCCAAGCCCTTGCCGAGCTTCATGCCCTCGCCCCGACGCCGGCGAACCGAGAAGCCGTTGTCGTTGCGGCCGTACCGCTCGTTCGTTCGCTGATCGGCCGGCTGAGTCTGCCCGACCATATACTCGCCGCGCGCGAAGACCTGGAGAACGTCGGTTTGCTGGGCCTTCTGCAGGCGCTCGACGGCTACGACCCGGATCGCGGAACGCCTTTCGTTTCTTACGCTTATGGGCGGATTCGCGGGGCCATCGTTGACTATCTGCGGTCAATCGATGCGTTGCCGAGAGAGCGGCGCAAACAGCTTGCGGAGGCGCAGCACGCCATCGAAAGGCTTCGTCAGAGCATGGGGGATGAGCCGCAGGACCATCACGTTGCGGAATACCTGGGCATCAGCATATCGGAGTATCAGGGGATCTTGACCGACGCGCAGCGCCGCTTCGCCCTCTCGCTCCACGACGCTTCCGGCGTCGATGGCGAGCAGTCAGTTCTTGAAACGATTGCTAACGAAGACGCATTCACGGCCTTCGACGATATCGACCGCGATTCGATGTTCGCGTACGTGGAGACGCTCATCCGGGAGTTGCCCGAGCGGGAGCGAACGATTCTGGCGCTCTACTATTTCGAGAACCTGACCCTTCGCGAGATCGCGCAGCTTCTCAGCTTGACGGAGGCGCGCATCTCGCAGATCATCGGCAAGATTCTCATAACGCTGCGCGGCCGCCTCAACCGGACGCGCGCCATGGCGGCGTAGCCCCGCTTGTGCGTCAACCCTCGTCGTATTTCGATCCTGCCGTGCCTTCAGCCGCTGTGAGGGTCCTTCGTCTCTATCCATTCGGACGTTGTTAGAAGGTCGCGTTAGGAATGTAACGGACCTGAACCTTTGACCCGAAAGGGTGTATATTGCGAGGCTAAGCCAGAGGCCCGGCCGTATGGGCGCTTTACATCCCATTGTTCTGTAAGGGGTTACGCTCTCCTTTGGAGCCGCGCCGGGAGTGGCCTTCTCGTGTACCAGTATTAAACCGTAGTTGAGGTTGGTTGATGGGCATAATGAACAAGATGCGCGAGAACACCGGCGTGGTCCTCTGGATCCTGGTGTTCGCGTTCGGCATTCTCTGGGTCCTCCAGGATTCGGGCGCGTTCGACGCGATCGGCGTCACGCGGACGACCAACGTCGCCGTTGTTGATGGGGAGCCGATCCCATACGACGAATACTCGCGCGCGCTCGAGGCGCAAATGCAGGCATATCAGTCGCAGACGGGCGAATCCATGTCGCCGCAGCTCGTCGAGATGGCGCGCGAGCAGGTGTACAATGCGCTGATCGAAGACCGCCTCCGCCGTCGCGAAATGGAGCGCCTCGGCATCAAGGTCACCGACGAGGAGCTGGAGGACATGGTTTTGGGTGACAACCCGCACCAGATCATTCAGGCGTACTTCGGCGACGGGCAGGGCGGCATCAACCGGCCGCTGCTGCAGAACTTCGCGCAAGACCCGGCGGCGAGCGAGCAGTGGCTCCAACTGGAAGAATACCTACGCTCGGAGCGGCGCAACGAGAAGTTGTCTAATCTGATCGCGGCAAGCGTCCGAGTTACCGAAGAGGACGTGAAGGACGAGTACGAACGGCGCACCCGGAGCGGCTCGGCGCAATACGTCGCGCTGCGCTACGCCTCGATCCCGGACGACTCGGCCGCTGTGTCCGACCGTGAACTCAAGGCGTTCTACGACGCGCATGAGGAGGAGTTTGAGCGGCCCCGCACCGTGACGGTCGAGTATCTGACGATGTCCAAGAATCCGACGCCGGAGGATACGGCGGCCGTGGTTCGCGACCTTGAAGAGCTTCGCCCCACGTTTACCGCCGCCACCGACGACTCGGTTTTCCTGGCGCGGAACGCCTCGGAGCGTCCTTACTCCGGCGAGTACATGACGGCCGACCAGATGGACCCGGAGGTCGCGAGCGCGGTGTTCGGCAATTTGAAAGAAGGTGCCGTCGTGGGGCCGGTCGTTTCCGGGACTGAGGCGCACCTGGTCAAGATCAAAGATGTGCGCCCGTCTGAGAACGCGGCCGTTCGCGCGCAGCACATTCTTTTCCAGGCTCCCGAAGGCAACGAGAGTGCGCGAGCCGAAGCGCTGCGGCAGGCCGAAAGCACGCTTGGACAGATCCGCAGCGGCGGCCTCGGATTCGAGGAGGCTGCCCGGCGCTTCTCAGACGATCCGAGCGCATCGCGCGGCGGCGATCTTGGCTGGTTTGGAAGGGGCCGCATGGTGGGTCCGTTCGAAGAGGCAGCCTTTGGCGCGCAGGTCGGGCAGATCGTAGGCCCGGTGGCGACGCAGTTCGGCTACCATCTCATTCGCGTCACGGACCGTGCAGCGCAGGAGGTGCAGATTGCTGATTACGCGCAGCGCATCCGGGCGGACGTTGCGACAATCACGAAGATCCAGGAGACGTTGGATGATGCGCGCTACTACGCTGAGGAGAGCAAGGCGAACTTGCTCGAAGAAGGCGGGCGGCGCGGCATCTCGGGACAGACTGTCACCATCGAGGAGGACCAGCCGTTCATCCCCGGGATTGGTAACAGCCGCCGCTTGCTGAACTTTATTGCAGACGCGAAGAAGGGCGACATCTCACAGATCATCGACTTGAACGAACAGTTCATCGTCGCGCAGGCAACGGATATCAAGCCGGCGGGCGTACGTTCGCTCGACGAAGTGCGCAGCGAAATCGAACCGCGTGCCCGGCTTGAGAAGAAGCGCGCCATGCTGGCGAAGCGCCTCGCGGCGGCGCAGGCCGGTGCCACAAGCATCGACGCCGTGGCGCAGAAGGTTGGTCAGCCGGTACAGTCCGCGACGAACCTGACCTTCGGCAACCCGATCGTACCCGGACTCGGGCGCGAGCCGAAGTTTGTGGGCACCCTGTTCGGGCTTGGAGAGGACAAGGTGTCGGGGGTCGTTGAAGGAGAGAACGCCGTGTACGTTGTGCAGCCGACGCAGGTCAACGAAGCGCCCGCCCTTACGGAAGGTCAGCGCGAACAGATTCGTCAGCAACTGCTCAACCAGCGCCGATCTGCCGTAATGAACCGGTGGCTGTCCAACCTGCGCGAGAACGCTGACGTGGAGGACAACCGCAGCCAGTTCGAGCAGTAGTTTCTGCTTCGGAAAGTGAAAGCGGGTGCCGGCGTTTACGCTCCGGCACCCGCTTTGCATTTGGGCGCGCGCGGGTTACCGCTTCTGCTGCGAAGCGGAAGGCGGCTTTCTCCAGAGCGGCACGGACGAGCAGGGTTCACCGAACATGATCTTCCGCGCTACCGACTGCATTTTCTGAGTTGCTTGCATGTAGGCGCTCAAGGGCACGACCGCCCCGCCGCATCCTTTAATGACGACGATACGGTCCGTGTAGCGGCCCCAGTCGGCCTCCTCGATGGCGCGACTGAAGAACTCTCGGACGAGGTCTTGGCCGGTGCCGAACGTGACGCTGCGGGCGACGCCGTGCAGGCGCGCCGCTACAAGCATGGGTGCCCACGTGGGGAGGATCGCGTCCGTTGAGCAGGATACCGCAACATGGGCGTCCCGGTAGGACTGCCAGTCATGCTCTTTGACGCTCTTTCTGAACGGTTTTTCTCTCAGGACGAGACCTTTGAAGAGGAACGGCGCGAGGTCGAATTCGATGAGCGGTCGATCATCCCACAACGAGGCGAGGTCAAAAACTTCGATCTCGCTCTGAGCAACGCGGTTGACGATGGGTTCAGCTTCCGCTATTGGTAAGTTCATAAGGTTCAAACGGGCTGGAGGGCAGAACGTCGGGTGGAGAGGAGGGCGGCTGCTTTCTCAGCCACGAGTTTGGCGGCGAAGCGCACTTCTTCCTCCGTGGTCGGGCGTCCAAGGCTGAAGCGCACCGTGCAAAAGGCTGCCTCATCCGAAAGAGAGATTGCCTTCAGAACGGGGCTGGGCCTTTTGCTTCCTGTGGAGCAGGCACTGCCCGTCGAGACGGCCAAGTCGCGAAGCGCGAGTGTCAGCTCGGCAGCGCGGACGCCGTGAAAAGTCACGCTGGACGTATTGGGGAGTCTCGGTGCCGCCGCTGCGTTCACTGTGATGGTCGGCACGCGCTCCGTAAGAAGGTTCTCAAACAGGTCACGTAGAACCTCCATTCGAGCGACTTTCTCTTGAAGCCCGTCCGTAGCCATTCGGATTGCTTCGCCGGCACCCACGATGCCCGGCACGTTCAGCGTACCGCTCCGAAGCCCTCCCTCATGCCCGCTCCCGTCGATAAGCGGCGCAAGGCGTACGCGCGGGTTTCTCCTTCGGACGAAAAGCCCGCCGGCCCCTTTAGGTCCATAAAACTTATGGGCAGAGAAGGCCAGCAGGTCTACGCAAGCGGCGTCTACGGGCACCTTTCCGATCGCCTGGGTTGCATCGGAGAAGAGAAGAATGCCGCGATCTCGCACGATGCGGCTGATCTCCGCCATGGGATGAAGGGTCCCGATCTCGTTGTTCGCCCACATGATCGAGACCAGGATTGTGCCACCGGTCAGGCTGTTTTCCAGCGTATTCAGATCCAGGCTGCCGTCGGTCGACACCGGAAGAACGGTGACCTGGAAGCCCTCGCGCTGCAGTCGCTCGTGGGTAGCGAGCACGGCGCGGTGTTCAGTAGCGACGGTCACCAGATGGCGTCCTTTATTGCCGTAGGCCGCCGCAACGCCTTTGATGGCGAGGTTAACGGCTTCCGTTGCGCCGCTCGTAAAGACGATTTCTTCCGGGGCGCTGTTAATCGCCGCAGCGACCTGTTCGCGAGCGAGACTCACCGCTTCGTCGGCGTACCACCCCGCCGCATGGCCTTTGCTGGACGGATTGCCGTAGTGCTGCGTAAAGAACGGCAGCATCTTTTTCATCACCGCAGCATCGACGGGTGTGGTGGCGTTGTAGTCGAGATAAACGGGCCGCGTCATACGCTTTTGCAGTCGGTGTTTTTCGTAGAACCGGAGGGCGGGGGAGGGGTTTCGCCGCGGACCTGTGCGGACCCCGGCTGTTTCGTAGATTGAGGTTTGCATACTGACGTGAGGACGCCTGGATGATCATCGAAACCGTGAAAACCGAAGCTGACTGGATGAAGGTGGTAGCTATCCGTACCGCCATCTTTATCCAAGAACAAGCGTGCCCGCCCGAAGAAGAATGGGACGAGTACGACGCGACAAGCCGGCACCTCCTGGGCACGTTGGGCGACGAGCCTGTTGCAACAGCGCGGTGGCGAACGGTCGCGCGCGGGTCCTTAACCGCCGCCAAGCTGGAGCGCTTCGCGGTATTACCGGCGTACCGAGGGCGCGGCCTCGGACGGGCGCTCGTTGCCTTTACGATAAGCGACGCGGAGGCGGCGGGGTACGAGGTGCAAACGATCCACGCTCAGGCACACTTGCAGGCTTTCTACGCCTCGCTTGGTTTTGAACCCTATGGCGAGACGTTCTGGGAGGCCGGCATCCTTCATATCGGCATGACGCGCGACCAACATCATCAGCAAGTTCGGGAGGCTTCGTAGCGGCCGATCCTTCGCAGACACAAGGAACATGTTTCTTGCCACGGTCTTGAAACAGGGACGCCAACGGCTGAATTTCGTTGCGTTTATGTGCGGCGATAAAGCGCCTCACGCCGGTCCTCCCCGCCTCCCGCGCTCTGCGCGTCCCCTTATGATGAAGCGGTTGTTCTTTCTGCTCGCGGGCGCGCTCGTTCTACTCTTTTCGGCGGCGCTCCCGCCTGGCGCGGATGCGCAGTACTTCCGCTATGGGCAGAATAAAGTGCAGTACGGCGATCACGAGTGGTTCTTCGTGCAGTCCAAGCACTTTGATGTCTACTACTACGAAGGTGGCCACGAGCTTGCGAACTACACGGCCAAAACGGCTGAGGCGGCTTACAAGCAGATCTCGCGTCTTTTTCAGTACGAGATCACCGAGCGCATACCGATCATTGCTTACCAGAGCCACAACGACTTCGCGGTGACGAATGCTATCGATCTGCCCACCAACGCTGAAGGGATCGGCGGTGTAACGGAGCTATTCAAGAACCGGGTGGCGGTGCCGTTTACGGGTGACTACCGAAACTACCGGCGTGTCGTTCACCACGAGCTGGTCCATGCCGTGCTGAACGACATGTTCTACGGCGGGTCGTTGCAGTCGATCATCCGGAATAACATACAGCTCGACATCCCGCTCTGGTTCAACGAGGGCCTGGCCGAATATGCCGCCCTCGGGTGGGACACGCAGTCGGATATGTACATCCGTGAAGCCGTTCTGCAGGATGATCTGGCACCGATTCGCTACCTCGGCGGCTACTTCGCCTATCGGGGCGGGCAGTCGGTGTGGGACTATATAGCGGAGCAGTACGGCTCGGAGAAGATCGCGGACATCCTGCAGCGTTCCCGGGCCTCGCGCTCGGTCGAAAGCGGCGTCAAGGCTGCGACCGGACTCAGCCTCGAAGACCTTTCCGAGCGGTGGCAGAAGACCCTCAAGGAAATCTACTTTCCTGAAGTCGCCGCGCGCGAGAACCTCGATGACATTGCCAAGGCGCTCGTGACGAGAAAGGAGGGATACTATAACAGCAGTCCGGCGCTCTCGCCGCGTGGAGACCGCATGGTGTACGTGACCACGCAGGGAGCGCTGTTCGACGTTTATCTCGCCGATACGGAGGACGGCAAGATTCTCGGTAAGCTCATCGACGGGCAGGACAATACGTCCTTTGAGAGCCTTCGCATTCTTACGCCCGGCCTCGCCTGGAGCCCCGACGGCCGGTCCATAGCCCTCGCCGTAAAGAGCGGCCCGAGCGACGCGATTGCGGTTGTGGACGTTAAAACGCGCCGCACCCGCCACTACCGGATTCCGGGTATCGACCAGATCTTTTCCGTCGCATGGAATCCCGTGCAGGATCAAATCGCCTTCTCGGCGGCGGTTGACGGCCGGAGCGACCTCTTCGTGCTCGACCTCACCACGGGCAAGACGGTCAACTACACGGACGACCTCTTCAGCGATCTGGAACCTTCCTGGAGTCCGGACGGGCGCTCCCTCGTGTTCCATTCGGATCGCGCCGACTATACGGCGCTGGGTCGTTTCCGAGGCGGCCGGCATGAGATGTTCGACCAGGACTACAGCCAGTTCGACGTGTATCTCCTGCGGCCCGGCGCTCCGAAGGCAGAACGGCTGACGACGGAAACGACGTGGGACGACCGAAGCGCGCACTTTGCAGGCGACGAGTCGCGCGTGCTCTTTCTGTCGGACCGAAACGGCATCTATAATCTATACGAGAAGAACCTTGTAACCGGTGTCGAGCGCCCGCTGACGGATGTTACCATCGGGCTTACCCAACTCTCCGTGTCGGCCGATGGCAAGAAGGCGGCGGTGGTGAGCCTGAAGGAGGGCGTGCCTTCGATCTACGTTATTCGCGATCCGCTTGAACGCCGACTGGAGCGCGACCCCCTGACGCCCTCGGTTTGGGCGCAGCGTGTGCGGCAAAATTCGGCGCAACCGGCTCCGGCACTTGCGCTGGCCAACGCTACGTTGCGGCAGAGCAACCCCATCCTTCGGGATGCGGCCGACGGCATTGATTATCAGCGGGATCGGGAGGAGGAGCCGGTGCTTTACGCCTCCCGGGAAACGCCGCGCCTCGTACCCTTCAGCCAGGACGGCCTTGACGATGCGTCAGATTCATCCAGCTACGGCGGGGTTCGGGTCGACTTCCGCAACTACGTCTTTAGCTCCGCTTTCGACGAAGAGAATGACAGGCGGGTCGATGCCGAAGACCTCGAGGAGATGCGCCCCTTCGATGTGGACGACAATCTCGACGCCGACGGCTCGTACCGTGAACAGCGCTACAAGCTCTCGTTCTCGTCGGACCTTGTTTATGGCACGGCCGGGTACGACATGCTCTACGGGGTGCAAGGCATTACGCAGATGCTGTTCAGCGACATGCTCGGCAACCACCAGATCTTTGTCGCCACGAATCTGCTGATCGACCTGCGCAATTCCGACTACATTCTCGCGTACAGCTATCTGCCGAGGCGCGTTGACTGGCAGGTGTCGGCGCGGCATATGTCTCGGATTCTTCCGGACTACAACAGAGGGACGTACTTTCGGTACCGGCAGTACGGCGGGTCCATCTCGGCCAGCTATCCCATTGACAAGTTTAGGAGAATTGACGCGGACGCAGGTGTTCTCGGCGTGAGTCAGGCCGACATTGGCGATCCCGTTCAGATGCCGCAATCGCGCGCGCTCTTCTATCCGTCGGTAACGTACACGGTCGACGTGACCACGCCCGGCTACCTGTCGCCATCCGGAGGGCGCAGGTTTGCCCTTAGCCTGAGCGGCAGTCCCGGCAGTTTCACCGGCCGGCAGCTTCGGTTCATGACGCTGCTGGCGGACGGGCGGCAATATCTGTCCTTTGGCAGGAATCAGTACTCGTTCGCCCTTCGTGCTTCCGCTGCGGCGTCAATGGGGCCGGATCCACAGCTCTTCTATGCCGGCGGCGTGCAGAACTGGATCAATAGGCTCTTCGATCCAATGAACGGCTTCCCGATCAAGGACATCTCCGACTTCGTGTTTGCCACGCCGGTGATGCCCTTGCGCGGCTACGACATTAATGCCCAGAACGGATCGTACTTCGGCCTCTTCAATGCCGAGTTTCGCTTCCCGCTTATCGCGGCCTTGCTCCCCGGTCCTATCCCGATCATACCGCTCTACAACATTCAAGGCGTCGCTTTCTTTGATGGGGGCAGTATTTGGGGCGGGCGGGGCACAGATAAGCGCTTCAACCTGTTGACGACGAACGAGGCCGGCCACCGGGTCGTGGACGATCTGTTGATGTCGGCCGGGCTTGGCCTGAGAACGATAATCTTTGGCTACCCCATCCGCTTCGACTACGCATGGCCGATGGTCACGCCGCAGCCCGACGCGGGTGGGCTGGTCAGCAACGGAGATTCGGCCACGAGGGCGGGAAAGGGTCGCCTCTACATTTCAATCGGGCTTGACTTCTGACCTTTTGGCCTTCGGCTTGCAGAGGTAAGCAAAAAGGGACGGCGCTCTGGTGAACGCCGCCCCTTCTTTCCTTATCGCCGCCCCCGATCAGCGCGAGGCCACCGGGTCGGTCGCGTAGATCTGCTCGATGTAGTCCGCCACCATCCGCTCGGCGCTGAAGGCGTAGGGAAGCGTGACAAGCGCCTCGCGAACCCGTTCGATCCAGCCGTGCGGAATGCCGTCGGCACCGCGGTCGTAGAAGAGGGGGATCACATCGTTCTCCAGCGTTTCATAAAGGAACGTCGAATCCTGTAGATCCTGTTCTTCGGGGTCCATGTAGTTGGCAGAGGCATCCTGGCCGATGGTCCATCCATTCTTGCCATTATAGCCCTCCGGCCACCATCCATCGAGAATGGAAAGGTTCAGCCCGCCGTGGACGGACACCTTCTGTCCACTCGTGCCGCTCGCCTCCATCGGCCTGCGCGGATTGTTCAGCCAGACATCGCACCCTGAGACCAGCGCGCGTCCAACTTCCATATTGTAGTTCTCGAGGAAAACGAGTTTTCCGGAGAACGAAGGGTGCTGTGTCAGCTTGAAAATAGCATGGATGAACGCCTTGCCTTCCTCATCTGCCGGGTGCGCCTTGCCGGCGTAAAGCATCTGGATGGGACCTTCGGCGCGCTCGAAGAGGCGAACGGCGCGTTCCAGGTCCAGAAAGAGCAGAGGTGCGCGCTTGTAGGTGGCGAACCGCCGGGCAAACCCGATGGTGAGCACGTTCGGGTCGAGGGTCGACGTCATCGGCATCGACTGCTCGGCAACTTTCTGCCGCGCAAAGTCGACCAGAGCGGCCCGAAGTCTGGACCGATACTTCCAGAGTTCCTCATCGGAAAGCTCGCCCACCTGCTGCCAGAAGGCCGGATCCATGCGCCGTCCAAGCCAGTCACCAAAATGCTCATTCAAGAAGGAATGCGCAATGGGCGAGGCCCACGTGGGCAAATGGATGCCGTTCGTGATGTGGCCGATGGGCACTTCCGCCGAGTCGTCGACCCGGTAGAGATGCTGCCACTGCCGCCGTGCCACTTCACCGTTGAGAGCCGAGACGCCGTTCGCCTGCCGGCTCATCTTCAGCGCGAGCACGGTCATCGTGAAGGTTTCTGTCGGGTCCTCCGGCGTGACGCGCCCGTAGGAAAGCAGATCGTAACCGGAGAGGCCGAGCGCCTCGCGCAGCGTCTCCATGTCCGCGGAGAGCGTGTTCGGGTCGAACCGGTCGTGCCCGGCCATGACGGGCGTGTGCGTGGTAAAGACGCAGTGATCCCGAACCCAGGCTTCGGCGTCTTCTTTGCTCGCGCCGGCTTCCATGCGCTCGCGCAGGAGTTCAAGCGTAAGGAACGCGCAGTGGCCTTCGTTCATGTGGTAGACCTCCGCCTCGCGCCCGAGGGCGCGCAGCAGGCGCACGCCGCCAATGCCCAGCACGATCTCCTGCCGCAGCCGCGTCCGGTGATCGCCCTGGTAGAGCTTGCGCGTAAGCGGCCGCAGATGATCCGGATTGGAGGGAAGGTCTGAGTCGAGAAGGAACAGATCGGTGCGGCCCACGGCGACGTGCCAGGCCTGCAGTTCGACCGGCTCGCGGCCGATATGCACCGTTACCGCAACCGGCTCGCCGTCCTCTTTGCGGACGAGGTGCATCGGCTGCTGCTCGGGATCGAAGTCCACGTGCAGTTCTCTCTGCCGGCCCTCATCGGTAAACTGCTGCGTGAAGTAACCGTCGCGAACGAGCAGCCCGATGGTGGTGAAGTGCAGTCCTTGATCAGAGGCAGCTTTTGCGTGGTCACCGGCAAGAATACCGAGACCGCCGGAATAGATCGGAAGGCTTTCGTGCAGGCCGTACTCCATGCAGAAGTAGGCCGTCTTGTCGGCATCGCCGTAGCGTCGCGGCGCGTTCATATATTGCTGCAAGCGCTCGTACTGCCGGTCCACGTCGCCGGCAAAGGCGTCGTCGTCGAAGAGCGCCGTGTCAGCCGCTCGAAGAGCCGCCAGTGGGCTATTCGTGGAGGACCGGAACGCTTCCGGGTTCAGACGGCTAAATAGCTGGATCGCTTCCGGATTCCAGCTCCACCAGAGGTTGGAAGCAAGCGCTTCAAGTTTTTCTTTCGTCGTCATTCTATGCAAAGATGTTGATGCGAGGGGCAGGCCCTACAAGACAAGAAGGCAAAGATACGCCGATCGCGAGAAAGGGATGTCGCCCGCTGCCTCCTGAGCGTTCAAGTAACGTATCAGTCGTTGAAATCGAGCGCCGAGTAGTAAAATTCTTGTACCTGAATTCAGAAGAATCAACTTTCATGCCGATCCCGCAGATCGCGTCTTTCTTCACGATACCACGTCCAAGACGAAGGTCAGGAAGGCCGGCAGTTGGAGCAGGGGCGCGCAATGGCTAAAGACCAGAAGGAGATTAGCACAGGGGAAAAGCGGTCCGTCCGCGAACTTGTTGGTGCTGTCGGCACCTTTCTGTCGGAGGCAGGAATTGAGGAGGCGCGTCGCAACGCGGAATGGCTGGTAGCGGATGCGGTCGGATGCCGGCTCAACATGCTCTACATTGCTTACGAGCGACCTGTCTCGGAGTCGGTGTGGCACCACGCTTTTAGCATGGCTGCTCGGAGGGCACAACGAACTCCCGTGCAATACGTTCTTGGTCAAACGGACTTTTTCGGACTCACCCTCAGCGTCACGCCGGCCGTTCTCATTCCACGGCCCGAAACGGAAGAGGTTGTGGAGGAGGCGCTGCACCGGATCCGCCACGTGGGCAAGCCGGCCGTGCTGGACGTGGGAACGGGGAGTGGCTGCATTGCGCTCGCGATTCGCAGCCGGCGCGAGGACGCCCGGCTCACGGGCATCGACCTGTCGCCCCATGCGCTCGCTGTTGCTCGGCGCAACGCGGATGATCTTGGCCTACCCGTACACTTCTTGCAGGCCGACATGTGCGGCAGCGTTGATGTAGAAGGACTCGGCGGACCTTTCGATCTCGTCGTATCAAACCCGCCGTACATCCCGATCGAAGAGGCTTCTACACTGGCTCCAGAGGTAATAGACCACGAACCGCACCTGGCGCTCTTTTCCGGCGCGGATCCGCTGACGCACTACCGGTGCATCGTCGCCAATACCGACGTGTGGCTCAAGCCGGGCGGTGTGCTGGTCCTGGAAACCCACGCGGACTTCGCCGAGAACGTGGCTGCGGTGTGCCGCAGGTCCGGACTCGAAAACGTGGAATTGAAGCATGACCTTGCCCGGCTGCCTCGCATGGTCATCGCTTACCGGAGTGGGGCGGCGGAGGGCGCGGAAGGGTAGGAGACTAGCCTCTCACGTCAATGAGAGGGCGCTGCAGGAGGAACCCTGCAACACCCTCTCGTGCGGGCTACCTAGCGGATGGCGGGCGCTTTGGGCCTCCGGGAGGCGGTGGACCGCCGGGCCTCCCCGGCGCTCCGGCAGGCATTGACGGGCGGGCGGCGGCCTTCGGACTGTCCTCTTTGGGGCGGGACCGCTCCTCTTTGAGCGCGGCCGCCATGTCGTCGAGGCACGTCAACTTGACGCGGGGCCGACCGGCCGCTTTCCCGGCCCGAAGCTCACAGGCGTCGAGGTGCTGCCAGTCCTCGTACGAGAAATAATCCGGGCGCTGTTTGCGAATGAACGCTTCAACAGCGGCAGCGCCGGGCTGCTCCGGCCGAAAGACGCTGCCGCGCACGGCATCTTCGATAATGGCGGCCGCCGTTTCGATGGCGTCCGGCTTATTGGTCCCGATAACACCGCTCGGACCGCGCTTAATCCACCCGCCGACGTATAGCCCCTGCACGACACTGCCACCCCGCGCGTCGAGAACGCGTCCGGCTTCGTTCGGGATGGTGCCCCACGCTTCATCGAACGGCACCTCCGGCAGCGCCACGCCCCGATAGCCGACGGAGCGGAAGACAAGTCCCGCCGGTAGTTCTTCAAAGTGCTCCGTAGGGCGCGGACGAAGGCTTCCATCGGAGCCGGGCACGAGGCGGTTCCGCACGATCCGGACACCGGACACATGCCCGTCCTCGCCGTGAATCTCGATCGGCGACACGAGAAAGCGCATGAACAACTTCTTCGGCTTGCCCGAGGGTTCGCGCTCGGCATATTCCTGAAGAATTTCCACATTGCGGCGGGCCGTCCGGTCGGAATCCTCTTCGAGCGCCGCGAGGCTGGCATCGTCAAGCTGAACCTCGTCCGGCAGAACCACTATGTCCGCCGCCTCCAGTTCGCCAAGTTCGCGCACTTCGGGATTGGTGAAGGCCGCCTGCGCCGGTCCGCGCCGCCCGAGCACGTAGATTTCCCGCACCTTCGATGCGGAGAGTGCGTCCATGGCATACGCTGCGATGTCCGTCTCCATCAGCTCTCGCGGCGTCCTGCAAAGGATTCGGGCTACGTCGATGGCGACGTTACCGACGCCGACGATCACGGCGCGCTCCTGGTCCAGGTCGAACTTCAGGTCGCGATAGTCCGGGTGGCCGTTGTACCATGCTACAAACTCGGTGGCGGAGTGGCTACCGGAAAGCTCTTCGCCCGGGATGCCGAGGCTGCGGTCCGTCTGCGCGCCGGTGGAAAAGTAGACGGCATGGTAGAAGCGCTTCATATCGTCGAGCGTGAGGTCGCGCCCGAACTCAACATTGCCGAAAAAGCGGAAGCGTGGATGCGCGGCCACTTTATCGAAGACGCGCGTCACGGATTTAATTTTTAGGTGGTCGGGGGCAACGCCGCCGCGCACCAGCCCGAAAGGCGTCGGCAGGCGGTCGAACAGATCGACCTCAGCGACGGCCTCGCCTGATTTCAGCAGGTGATCCGCCGCGTAAAATCCTGCAGGCCCGGCTCCGACCACCGCAACGCGGAGCGGCTGTTCTTCAGTTCCTATCTGGTGCATCATCGCAATTCTACCTCGTCAACAAAAGCACTTCTGGATTGCAAACTAAACATTGGAAGGAAAGTGCGTACTTTTGGCGGATCGCCGGTAGCGGGGAATCTCCTACAAACCGATCTTGCTTTTCTCAAGACGCCGCCGAGCGTGACGCCGGGGATGCCTCCGGATCCCGCCGCACGATCCGGGCGTCACAGAGGCTTCTTCCGCTACCATTGCCGACCCAAACATGCGCACGTTCTTTCGCCTCCTGATTGTTCTCGGCGTGTTCTTCTACGCACCCGCTGCCCTCGCGCAAAGCGCGCCGGGTGCCTCCGTAAAGTACTGGGTTTTCTTCAAATCTGATCCAGGTTCTTCAAGTCCATTGCCGGAGGCCATGGAAGAAGCCGCCGTGCAGCGCCGGGCGTTGCGGGGGAGTGCGGGTGCCGCCGTCTTGGACCGGCCAGTTTCGGAGGCGACACTTGAGCGCCTTCGCGCGGCCGGGGTCGAGCCGCTCGTCGTCAGCCGGTGGCTCCGGGCGGCGAGTGCGGTGCTGCTTCCGGAGGAGCGGGCGGCGGTCGAAGGGCTGCCCTTCGTCGATGCCGTGGTGCCTGTTGGCCGCGTCGATCCTGCAACTTCGGCAAAGATGCCGGACGAGGCACCTGTGGGCGCGTGGAGCATGGTTGCGGCTTCGCCTGACGACATCAATCCGGGGTACGCGCGTCGCCAGTTGGACCTCATGAACGACGTTGGGCCGCTCGCGGAGGGGATCAATGGCACGGGCGTGCGGCTCGGCTTTCTCGACACGAGCTTTAACGAGTTCAACCATCCCGTCTTCGACAAGATGAAGGCCGAAGATCGGCTTTTGGCAGTTCGCAACTTCACGGGAAAGGAGCAGACGAGCTACCACGGCTTCTGGGTGGCGTCGATCGCGGTGGGTTATCAGGCCAATGTGTTTGCAGGCCCGGCGTACGGTGCCTCTGTCCTTGCGGCGACGACCGAGTACGCCCCGTCGGAGACGAACCAGGAGGAAGACTACTTCGTCGCAGGGTTGGAGTGGCTGGAAGCTCAGGGCGCGGATGTCGTCAATGTTTCGCTCGGGTACACCGAATTCGATCCCGGCGAACGTTCGTACACGCGGGCAGACATCAACGGGCGCACGGCGATCACGTCGCGCGCCGTCGCCGCCGCGGCATCGCGGGGCGTCGTGATCGTAGCGTCTGCCGGAAACGAAGGGTGCGCGGCTCCGAGTGACGGTTGCTGGTTTTATATCGGGACGCCCGGTGACGCGGACTCTATCCTTACCGTCGGCGCGGTTGGGCCGGATTCGACGCGCGCCTTCTTTAGCAGCCGTGGCCCAACGGTCGACGGGCGCATCAAGCCCGAAGTAGCTGCGCTGGGTTCGGGAGTCGTGGCGGCGCAGGCCGGTGGAGGGTACTGGATGGGCGACGGTACGTCGTTTTCTGCCCCGCTCGTTTCAGGCGTCGTGGCGCAGTTGCTTCAAGTCAATCCGACGTTGAAGCCGATGGACGTGCGCCAGATTCTGCTTTCCACCGCGAGTCAATCAGCCGCACCGGACAACGATCTTGGCTGGGGCATTGTCAACGCTGCGGAGGCGATCCGCATGGCTCGCGCGCGGCTTCAGACCGAGACGCCGGACGAGGATCTCGCCGGGCCGTCTGCCGTTGCCGTTCCGAACCCCTGCCTTTCAGACTGTGCGCTGTTTGTTCACCTGCCGCAGGCAGCACAGGTCACGATCAGCGTATACGATCTTCTGGGCCGGCCGGTGGGAGAATCTTTCCGGGGGCTTCTGGCACCCGGCGCGCGCGTGGACTTGCCCGCCCTCGCCGCTGCGCCGTCCGGCATTTACTTCTTCAGCTTACGCACGGGCGATGCCGTTAAACTCGGGAAAGTCGCCCACATTCGCTGAGGGACTGTCGATCTAATTCATTTGAACGTTGACAACAGGTATGTGCGCCATACCGCGACAGCCTCTTAGCAGCCGGAAAGGGTAGATCCTTCACTCGGTTCAGGATGGCAAGCGGGGGTGTCGGAGGAGGCGAAACAGGGCGGCGCACATGAAAAGCAGAACATCCCGCGCGTGTCATGCGAAGCGAAGCGAAGCATCCAAGCCTTGCTTTCGTTCACTGTGGACTCCACTCACACCGCCTTTGATGCCCGGTCTGAATTCCCTTTGTCTCAACAGCCTCCTAAACTGCGGCTTACGCACTTCATCTTCTAAAATCGAAGTCAACCTATGGCCAGCGAGGGCACACTCATTGTTTCCATTTCCGGCATTCGCGGCATCTTCGGCGACGGGCTGGACCCGTCGGTGCTCGTCCGGTTCACCGCTGCTTTTGCCACCTGGTGCCGAGGCCGCCGTGCGGATCGCCGCCCCACCATCATCGTGGGAAGGGACGGCCGGATAACGGGCGAGGTCTGCGCGCGCATCGTCGCTGCGACCGCCCAGTCGTATGGCTGCGACATCGTGGATGCGGGCATGGCTACGACGCCAACGGTGGAAATGGCGGTCCTCCAGGAAGGTGCCGCCGGGGGAATCATTCTATCGGCGAGCCACAATCCGGCAGAATGGAACGCGCTCAAACTGCTCAATGAGAAAGGCGAGTTTCTCTCTCCCGCCGAGGCCCAGGAGGTGATCCGGTTGGCTGAAGAGGGTCCGGGCAAGGCGGTTCGCTATGACGCGCTCGGCGCGTTTTCAGAAAAGGACTTTCTGGAAGCACATCTCGATGCCATTCTCGCGTTGCCATTCATCGACCGCGAGGTGATTCGCGGCCGCAACTTCCGCGTCGTTGTGGACGGCATCAATTCGGTGGGCGGCCTGGCGGTGCCGGCGCTACTAAGACGGCTTGGCGTCGAGGAAGAGAACATCATCTGCCTGAACTGCGAGCCGACCGGCCTCTTTGCGCACGTGGCGGAGCCGCTGCCGGAAAACCTCACGGAAACCATTCAGGCGGTCAAGCAGAAAGGTGCAGATCTCGGCATTGTGGTCGATCCCGACGTAGATCGTCTCGCGCTCATCGAGAACGGCGGCCGCTATGTGAGTGAAGAACTTACGCAGGTGATCGCCGCTGATTTTCTATGGCGCTTCCGCCCCGGCGACTTTGCGACAAACCTGTCAAGCTCCCGCGCCATCGACGACCTTGCGGAACGCTACGGGGTCCGCTCGTGGCGTTCAGCCGTGGGCGAGATCAACGTCGTCAAGAAAATGCAGGAGGTGGGCGCGGTGCTCGGCGGCGAAGGCAATGGCGGTGTCATCTTGCCGGATCTGCACTATGGACGCGATGCGCTGGTCGGCATCGCTATGGTTCTTCAGCATCTGGCCAACGAAAGTTGCACCCTCGCCGAGCTTCGCGCCACGCTTCCTGAATATCATATCTGCAAGAGCAAGACGCCCACCGGCGACAGCGATCCCGACGCGGTGCTCGCCGCCATGGCTGAACGGTATGCCGGCGAAGAACACTCGATCATCGACGGTCTCAAAATAGATTTCGCCGACGGCTGGGTTCACCTCCGGAAGTCCAACACGGAGCCGATCATCCGGGTCTATGCCGAAGCGAAAACGCCGGAAAAGGCGCAGGACCTTGCGGAGCGCTTTATGGCTGAAATGAAGAAGATAGCGAGATCTGGAGCCGCCGCCTGAGGGCGCGATGCGCCGAAACTTGCAAGCGTTCCTTCGGTAATGAGCGCCGTTTAAGAACGCGCTCCTCTAAAGCGGAGCAGCACCGCGCTCACGCACGCATCCTGATACTTCCTCTTTGAACACTCAAAAGCCACCCTCTGCACCCCCGGGGCACGATTACGAGTACCTGGGAGACGGCTACTATGCCTGCGTGAAGGCAGAGCTGGAGGAGACGACCGGCGTGCCAACGTGCGAGGAGGTATTGGATGCCTACATCGTGCCCATCGCTCTGGAGAAGGCGCGTGCGGCCGGCATTCCCGTTCCCAAATGGACGTTTACCAACGGAGCCTTTGAGCCGCCTGCGGTCCTCTATGGCGTCAATCCGTTCGCGAGGAGCTTCGCGGTGGTTCGAGAGGACGAGGACTGGCACGAGGCCGCCCGCCGCGTCTCCCGCCGAGGGAAGTTCGTCATCTGCTGCCAGGCTATGCCGGCGGGAGCGCAATTGGTTGACTTTGACCTGTGGGACGGCGCGGCTTCAGATGCCCGTTTCAAGGAGTGGGCTGCGCGTCTCACTGACGTCTTCGGCCTGCCCGCCGCTCACGTGCGGCTAATAGAGTGCGCCGACGGCTCGTTCTTGCTCAGCGCCATCGAGCGCCCGCGGACACGGCAGGGCACCGCGAACCGCCTTGACCGCATTTCTTCAGCGGCCGAAGAGGAAAGTAAGTAGTATGGCTAAACTGGCAGTATTCGTCGAGCGCTACACGATCTCACGGTCGGAAGAACTCGAAGCGCTCATGCGGTTCAAGAGTGCGGCCGAGGGGCTTGGAAACGAAGTGCATTACCTGTTCAGGCCGGAACTGCACAAGATCCCGCGATACGACGCGCTGTTCATACGCGCGCTCACGGATCCGCTCAACGCAAGTTATGTCGCCTCCCGTATCGCTGAGATGAACGGGATGCCGGTCATCGACGACTCGCGCTCGATCCGCATTTGCTGCGACAAGGTAGCCATGTACGGGCATCTGCAGAAGGCCGGTGTTCCTATACCGCCCACCCGGTTCTTACGCCCGAAAGAGGTGACCCTTGAAGCGGCTGAAGAGATGTTCGTGGCGTTCGGCCGTCCGCTGATCCTCAAAGCGCCCAGCAGCTCGTTCTCTTCCCATGTGGAGAAGGTCGACAGGCCGGCCACCTTCGTCGAAACCGGCCGGCGCTTTCTTCACCGGGCGGACCGGCTGATCGTGCAGGCTTTCATTCGCACCGAGTTCGACTGGCGTGTCGGCGTGCTCGGCGGAAAGCCGCTCTACACCTGCCGCTACCTCATTCCGGCCAAAACGTTCAAAGTTCAGGCGGTGATCGACGGGCACATCGAATATGGCCGCGTCGAAACCGTGCCGGTGCATCAGGCACCCGAGGAGGTTGTGGACGTGGCCGTCCGGGCAGCGTCCGTTATCGGGACGGGCCTCTACGGTGTGGATCTGAAGCAGACGGCAGACGGCAAAGTCGTGGTCATCGAGGTCAACGACAATCCTTCCATCAATGCCGGTGACGAGGATCGCTTTGCGCCGGATCTTTATGAGCGCATCGTTCGCCATCTCGTCGAAAACCCGGATCGCCCTCTTTAAACCGGTCCTCCCATGATTCGCCCGGCAACCCTCGATGATCTTCCGGCGCTTGCCGGAATAGAGATCTTGAGTTTCTCCGGCGACCGCATTACGCGCAGCAGCTACCGGCGTCTACTCCATCGCCATTCTGCAACGGTGCTCGTGGCGGAGGAAGCGGGCGAGATTGTCGGCGGGGCCGTGCTGCTCTTTAGAAAAGGACTTGCCGCCGCCCGTCTCTATTCGCTTGCAGTCTCGCCCGCGCATCGCGGCAAAGGATTCGGCCGCGCGCTCGTGGACGCCTCGCTGGAGGCAACCATTGCGCGTGGCCGACTGCTGCTTCGGCTCGAAGTGCGCGACGACAATGAAGAAGCCATTCAGCTTTATCGCAAACGCGGATTTCGGCCCGCAGGGCACATCGAGGACTACTACGAGGACGGCGCAACGGCGCTTCGCCTCCAGATGAGCGCCGTCGAAGGACACGTCCCCGCCACGAGCCTGCCGGTGCCGTTTTACCGGCAGACTACCGATTTCACTTGCGGCGCTGCGTGCCTGATGATGGCGCTCAAGCACTTCAATCCGAAAACGCGCCTGACGCGGTACGTTGAAATCGACTTGTGGCGAGAGGCAACGACCATCTTCATGACCTCGGGCGTCGGCGGGTGCAGCGCGGAAGGGATGGCCGTAGCAGCGTCGAGGCACGGCCTCGTGCCGCTCGTCGTCACCAGCGACCGCGATGTGCCGTTCATCGCAACCGTCCGCAATGCGGAAAAGAAGGAGGTGATCGAACTGGCGCACCGGTCCTTCAAGCGCACGCTGAAGGAACTCGGGAGGCCAGTCGCGTACCGCCACCTCTCACCCGCCCACATCAGACGCGCCGTCGATCTGGGTCTCGTCGTCATCTTGCTCGTGAGCGGCTACCGGCTTTACGGGGAGAAAGTGCCGCACTGGGTGGTCGTAACCGGCTACGACGAGCACTTTGTCTACATTCATGATCCCTACGTGCCGGACGACACGCCGGCGTACGAGGGACACCATATGCCGATTCACGAACGGGACTTCACGCGCCTGAACCGCTGGGGTGCCAGAGGCGTGCGCACCATGGTAGTCCTCGGCAAGGACGCATTTGACTTCTCCGACTTGCAGCCTCCGTCGGATCAGCCTTTAAGCTAACTCGGCCACAACCGAATGGCGGCGCGGCGCACACCCGCCGATCGGCGGCTACGCGGCGGAGTCGCAGGACGAGCTTCGGCAACCGGCAGCACCCGCTCTGTCGCAGCTTTATGTGGCTTCATGAGCAGCAGCATTCCCGACCACGCGAACCAGAACGGCACAACGAAGAGACCGCTGAACGCGCCAAAGGTCTGCAAAGAAATGTCCCCCAAGGCAGCACCGAAGGAGGTGCAAAAGGAGAGTCCGCCCGCGGCCATGCCGATGCCACACCATGCGGCCGGTACCGTGCCGGTGCGCAAGGCTGCCGCGCTCAGGCTCGCGATCCACAGTCCGATACCCGCCACCTCCAGCCATCCCGTCGGTGCCCGGTCCACAAGGCTCTTCACCATGGTGGTAACGGCTGGATCGAACTCGGGCAGGCCGGCCTCCATCGCCTCCGTCGCTGCGCCGATGTCTTCGCCCGACGGCAGCCGGTCATAATCTGCCTGCCAGAGGCTGAGCACCGTCAGTACGCCGCAACCAAGGAGGGCAACGTTGCGCGTCCACGAGATCCAGCCGAAGGCGGCCGGGGTGATCCAGGCCGTGAGTGCCGGAATGGCGGCAAGCCCAAAGAGGCCCGTGAGCGCCAGCGCATAGTCAGCCATCAGGCACGCCCGCGCTTCTTCGTTTGTCCCGGCAAGTTCGGCCGAGGCGAAGATCGTTGCAGCCACAAATGCGGCTCCACAAATCCCCGTGGCCAGCGCCGCCACACCGCCCATCTTGCGCCCACTCTCCAACACACGATCACCCCCAAATGCAGCTTGTTTGAACCTTGCGCAAGGTCGCTTCTTGCGCGCCTGTCTGCATTAAAGACGGATTAAATGCGTTTGCTCGCGAGCCGTGGGGAAGTAGTCCACCCTACAATTCATCAGGTTGAGCCTCCCGGAAAAGTCGGCCTTACGGGTCTGCGGTTTCATTAGATCATGAGAGAGGAGAACGTTAGTCCGGCGCCACGCCCCGCAGCCCTTCTCCTGAATCCCGGCCGCAAGCAACGCTTCTTCGTCTTACTGCAAAGCCGCCTCTGGGGCGTTCTCCGGCAGCACGAGCCGGTAGCCGCGACCGCGAACCGTCTGGATGATGCCGGTGACGCCGCGTGCCTCCAGCTTGCGACGAATGAAGTAGGTGTAAACATCGACCATGTTGGTGCCGGTGTCGAAGTTGATGCCCCACACGCCGTCGAGGATCTGATCGCGGGTACAAAGGCTGCCGTGATGCCGGATCAGGTAGGAGAGAAGGGCAAACTCGCGGGGTGTCAGTTCAACCTCTTCACCACGGACAAAAAAGCGGTGGGCGTCCCGGTCGAGCGTCAGCGGGCCGAAGGTCAGCGTGTCGCCCGGAACCTCGGCTGCGATGTCGTGGCCCGTCTCGCGTCCGCTGCGCGCCAGCTTACCCGCCGCATCAACCAGGCGGCGATAGGCAAAAGTACGCGCATGAAGATGAGGCGCGTAGAGAGGAAACGTGAGCGCATCATCTGCGCCGGCGGCAAGCGCCGCTATGAGTTCTTCCTGGCCGCCCCGGCAAAGGGCGATGACCGGCGCGAGAAGCTCCTTGCGCACATGAAAGCAGAGCGTGTTAATGTCCGGTGCCAGGTCAAACCGCCAGGAAACGAGCACGGCACCTGCCGAGCGCGCGGCGCTGATCACTTCGCGCCCGGCGGCGCTGAGAACATAGTCGCTCGCGACAAGCCCCTCGAGCGGGAAAGACAGGATCTCGTGGGGCAGCGGACAACTTACCCGCAGGGCAGCTTCCACTGCAGCATCGTCGGTGACAAGGCAGTATCGAACGGGAGCAGTGGTTTCGGTGCGGCGGGCTGCGGACCTGGGCATAAGGCGGGGGTTGCTGTTGCGGGTGCGACAGGAGAAGGCACGCCCAAAATACGACCGCTGAACGTTATCCCGCGCGCCGGGCGGGTATCTCATGCTTGCACCAAGCAAAAGAATCTGCCATGCCCTCTCCGCTGCGCCTTGCAACCGTAGCCTTTGCTCAGCCGCCAAACGCGCTGCGGAAGAGCGCGTCGATCTCTTCTTGAGAAGCGGGGCCTTTGTCCGTTGCCCCGTCGCCAGAGGCCGCGGCTTGTTCCTCCGATGTGGGAATGTCGCGCTCTGCATTCGGCTGAAGCTCTTCCGGGGCCGCCGGCTCTTCGATCAATGCGGAGGAGCCGTCGCTGGCGCCGAGGAAGCCTTGCATCGCCTCATCCGCGACGTTCTGGTGCGAACCCGTCGGCGTGAACCGTGCGGCCGGATTGAACGTCATGGTGTCGTCTCCGAACGCCGAGGCCGCGTCGGATGTCTCCGCTTCGGAAGAGAGTCTGCTCGTAAGCAGCGCCATGCGCGCCCGCACCGATTCGATCAGGTGATTCACCGCAGCAAGTTGCTGCGACGTAATGTCCTGAACCTGCAGCGCAAGCATGATTTCGTTCAGGCGGCGGCGCACGATGTGCATTTCATCCGTGCTTCGGGCGCGCACGAGGGCCTGCTCGCCGCGCACGCGCTGAGCCTCCTGAAAACATGCCTCTGTCCTTGCCAGCAGATCGTCCTGCCGGCCCGCAAGGGCGGCGGCGAGTTCCGGGAGAAGCGCCTGTCCGACCTGCGCGCCTTCGGCCTCGTCGGCGGCGTGGCGCAATACGTCCTCCTGAAGCACGCTCAAGCTCCGGAGCGCAGCGTCGACGAGATCGAGGATCTCCGTCGTTGCCAGTTCCGTCGCCTGCGAAACGTTGAAGATCTGGTTGCTGGCGTGCGGCATCTTGGACGTCGTGTCCCGCAGCGACGCATCGATCTCGTTCATCAACGGCGAGATTTCGCTGAGAAACGAGAATACCTCTTCGAGGAACGGTATTGCACGCTGCCCTACGAGGAACAGGTGTTTGAGTTCGGTGGTGCGCTCGAGCAGCAGGCCGATTTGCGAAGGTTTCATAGCGGATGGTCTGCCGGCGTTTAGGTGGTCTTGAGGATGAGGTCGATCTTCTCCCGCAGCACCTCCGGTGTGAACGGTTTGACTACATAGTTGCTCACGCGGGCCTGCATGGCTTCGAGCACGTCGTCCCGCATCCCTTTCGTCGTGATCATGAGCACGGGCATCTCGCCCATCTCGGGATGAGCACGGATGGCACGGGTTAGATCGAGGCCGCTCAGGTTGGGCATATTCCAGTCGGTAACGACAAAGTCGACGCCACCGCTCGAGAGCTTTTTAAGGGCGTCGGCACCGTCTTCGGCCTCGACAAAGTCGGGGTAGCCGATCTCCCGAAGCGCATTTCCGACGATCCGCCGCATGGTCGGGGAATCATCTACAACGAGAAACTTCATGATAATTATCTTGCGAGATGAGGTGGGATAAGTTAAAGGTCTATGTACTTGTTTGTTATGGCAACTAAACGTCCTTGCGGTACGCCATGCAGTTTGCGAACCGCACGGGAGTCAGGCCGTGGCTTACTCCGAACAGGTTTTCGGAAAGCCCGAGGAAGAGGTAGCCGCCGGGCGCAAGGCTCTTGCTCAGCGCGGCCACAACCTTGCGCTTGCTGTCTACATCGAAATAGATGAGCACGTTGGCGCAGTAAACCACGTCGAAGTCCCGCATGGACGCCGTGGCTGCTGCATCGGTCAGGTTCAGCGCGCGAAAGGAAACGCGATCCGCAATGGCTCTGCTCAATCGGTAGCGGCCGTTCTCAGGCGCAAAATGATGCGCCAAAATCGCAGGCGGCACATTCTTAACTGCGTATTCTGAAAAGATTGCCTCCCTGGCGCGGTCCACGACTTCCGTGTTGAGGTCACTGCCGACGATCTCGAACTGCAGACCGGCAAAGCGCCTTTTCGCGTTTTCTTCCAGATGGATCGCAAGGGTGTACGCTTCGTCTCCCGTCGAGGAGGCGGCGCTCCAGAAGCGGACGCGGCGGCTACGATCCCGCTCGCGCGCCCGCGCCCTCTGGGCAAGGATCGTGGACTCGAGCGCCTCCAGATGCGGCGGATGGCGGTAGAAATAGGTCTCGTTGACCGTAACGTCGTTGATGAAGCGCGCAAGTTCTGCCGGCGGGGCCGACCCGCCAAGGGCGTCCGCATACTCGGCAGCGCTGCGTAGCCCGAGTGCCATCACGCGCCGGCTGATTCGGCTTTCGAGCAGGTAACGCTTCGTGTCGTGAAAATAGATGCCGGTCCGCTCGTAGATGAAATCCCGCAGCCGCTCGAAGGATCGGTCGCTCAGTAGCGGTTCCGTTCCGCGGGTCGGACTCAGTTGTATCGGGTCGAGTAGGGCTTGCATGGGAGTGCGGCGGCGTGGAGAACGTCTGAAGCACACCGCTTGGGGCGGTGCCGACGCTCTTTGTATCGGCCCGTTTTCTCTCGCTTTAACCCGCCGAGGGGATGAGTTTGGAGGAGAACGTATGCAAAACGCTCCGCGCGCCAAAGGTGGTTCGCGGAGCGTTTTGTCGAGGGGAGTGGCGGCCGAGATTACCGCTTGAGCTGCACCGTCTCCTGAAGCAGTTCGTCCGAAGTGGTGATGATGCGCGCCGAGGCCTGATAGCCGCGCTGCGCCACAATCATGTCGGTGAACTCCGTTGCGAGATCGACATTGCTCATTTCGACGGTGCCGGCTACCACGGAGGTGCGAAGGTCGCGCCCTGCGCGGCCAACCATGAGGTCGCCTGAAGCGGAGGTCGTCGAGTAGAAGTTGTCGCCCTGTTGCTCAAGGCCGTTGGCGTTGTTAACCTGCCCGATGGCAAGCTGAAAGAGCTTCTGCTGTTCGCCGTTGGTAAAGTTGAGCTTGAGCACGCCGTCGGCATCGATGGACCAGTCGGAGAGCGATCCGGACGGATAACCGTCCTGGTCGCCGACAACGGCTGTCGTCGAACCGTTGTTCTGCGTCAGTCCGGTGAAGTCGAAGGCAAGCGACTGCCCCGGATTGATGGAATAACTGTCGTTCCACTGCAGCGCACCCACGTTCGAATTGGCTTCATCGATCGAGCCATCCGACTTGAAGACGAGCGAGCCATTGGCCGGAGGCGTAAAAGGCGGCGGCGTGAGATCGCCGGAATACGTGATCTCGGTCGTCCACGTGTTCGCTGCGTTCGGATCCTTCGTCAGGCGAATGACGGCGGTGTGCGCGTTGCCCTGATCGTCGTAGAAGGCCTTCGTGAGCGTCGTTCCTGATCCCGCCTCCGTGCCGCTGGACAGGTTGCCGACGATCGAAGCTTCCGTCGACAGCTTCGCCGGAGCCTGCGCGTTAAAGTTTACCTGGATGTTGGCCGGCGCGCCCGCTCCGATTTCGCCCGTCAACTGATCAAACTTCCAGCCTTGAACTTTGAGACCGGTGGACGTGGACAGTTCTCCTTCGCGGTTGAAGGTAAAGTTGCCCGCGCGGGTCAGCATCGTCCGGTCGCCATCGCTGGCGAGGAAGAAGCCGTCGCCCGAGAGCGCAAAGTCGGTCTTGACGCCCGTGTATTCAAGCGCGCCCTGGCCCCAGTTTTTGTCCACGGAACCGACGGAGACGCCGAGTCCGACGAAGGAGGGGTTGATGCCACTGCCTCCCGCAGTACGCCCCACGCCGAGCATTTGCTGGCCCAGGACTTCGTTAAAAGCGACGCGGCTGCGCTTGAAGCCGACCGTGTTTACGTTGGCGATGTTGTTGCCGACAACGTCCATGCGCGTCTGGTTGCTCTTGAGGCCACTGACGCCGGTGCGAAGCGAACGGATCATGATTCTTCTCGGTTAAGGGATAAGGTGTGCGTGTGTATTGATCGAGCCGCGACCCGGCCCGGGTCTTTCTATTCGGCTCCGACGGACTGGACGGCAGCCATGGAGACGGGATTGTTGCCGATCCAGAGCTGAATGCCGTTTGCTCCGAACGTAACGCGGTCAACTTTGCCGTGGATGGAGGTTAGCGACCCCACCGTGTCGCCCGCCTGGTCGGTAGCCTGTACTTCGACCGTGTAGTTGCCTGTCGGCATTCGCCAGCCGTTCTGGCCGTCACCGTTCCAGGACATGTTGCGCGTGCCCTTGCCGACGGCTCCCAGATCGAGCGTTTGCACGGGATCGCCGGCTTCGTTGCGGATGGTGATCTTTACGTCGGCGGCGGCTGACTCCAGGTTGAGGTCGAAGCTCGCGCCGCCTTCGCCTGAAAGCCCGACGACGTTGCCGTTTGCTTCAATTTGCTTGCCGATGAGTCCGGCTGCCACGCCGTTGTTGACGTTCGCGGCGACAAGGCCGTTCATTTCAGACGCCTCGCCAAGCCGCGCTTCTATGTTCACGAGCTGCTCGACCGAGGAGAACTGCGCAAGCTGAGCGGCAAACTCGTGGCCCTGCAAGGGATTGAGCGGGTCCTGGTTCGAAAGCTGCGTCACGAGGAGACGAAGAAACTCGTCTTTTCCCATGGCCCCGCTCTTACCGGTGCCGGTAAGGCTCCCTGCGGCGCTTGCGGCCGCCGTGTCTGTGTTAACGCCGTTGATCATGCGCGTGGCATCTGCTATTGTTGTTAAACCGGCTCAGCCGATCCAGTCGTGCCGGCTGCGCGAACGCGTCGTTCGCGGGGATGGCGAAGAGAGCGCCGGACGCTTCTGCGACTTATGTTGCGTCGGTCCGGCTCCTGCCGCTTCCTGCTGGTGCCCGCGCTCGGCGCTGCCACCATCAGAACTGAAGGAGAGATCAACGGCAGAATCGTAGCGAGCGGCCAGCATTTCTTCGATCTTGTTTGCGTCCGATTGCACGAGCGCGCGCAGGTTCGGATCGCTGAAGCTTACGGAGACGCTCACGCGCTCCTCCGTTCGCTTCGACTTCACCGTAACGGATGAGCCGCCTTCGTCCATTTTCATTTCAAACACATTCCAGCCATCGGCCATGCCAACGCTGTGCCTGTTTCTCGCGATCATGGAACGGACCCACGCGGCTTCCGCAGCTACACGCGCGGCAGGCTCCAGATGCGCCGCGGAAGGCTTCAGATCGTGCCCGGAAGCGACTTCGTGCGGAGGTGCCGCCTCGTCCGTCGCGGAGTAAGCAGAAGCATCTGCCGTCCAATCGGAAAGAGCTTCCGAACCAACACGATCAACTGCGGAGCCGGGTGCGTCTTCGGTCGCGCCGATTTGCTTCTGCCCGCCTGCGTTCACCTGATTGGCCTGGTCAGGGCGCTTGCCGGCCACCGCTTCTTCAACTTCAAGGGCCAAAGGACTTGCGGCAGGCCGAGCCGAATTGCCGGTGGCACGGGCAGACTCGTCCGTATGCGCCTGCTGCCGAACGATGCCTTTTCGCTCAGTAGATTTTATGGTCGTGTCCGCTTCGTCGGCCGCAATGAAATGGTCGTCCGTTCCCGTCTCCTCTTCTACCATGCGATCCTTCGCGGTCGCGTCCTCTTTAGCCCGCCGCGTTGAAACGCCCGACGCGAGTCCGGGCTGTTCGGCTGCCGTGTCAACTACGCCGCAAGTGGCGGGCGCGATTGAATCCGGTACGTTCGTTCCATTAGGCGAATGGTGGGGAGCGGCCGGCGGCGCAGCTGCCGCGTGTTGATCAATCGTGGGGGACACAAGCGATGTAGCCTCCGCCGCCTTCGCTGCATCTGGTGCCGCCGGTAACTTCGGAAGATCGGAAGCAGGGTGCGTGGTTGTCGTGCGAAAGGTCGTGGACCGGGGGCCGAGGGTGGTATCGCTGTCCGACAAGACAGAATCCGCACGCAGCGATCTGTCCGCTTCCCCGGGGGGTAGATCACGGTCCGAAGCGGCAAGTATAGAGGGAGCGTCCGGAAAGGTCTGTGCCTTCGCCTCCTTCTGCGCGGGTGCGACCTCGCCCGGAGACGGCTCCGCCGCCTGCAGCGTCGGCGTCGCTTCTGCTTCGGCAGCGGCTGTCTCGGAAAGCCGGGCGGCCGGTTTGTCCCCGGCAAGCGGCGCAACTCCTGCTGCCGTCGGCGACGGAATCTTGGCTGCCTTCAGAGGTGCGGCGGATCGGGCGAACGGGTGTGACGCCGCTTGCGCCTCACTTGCTCGTTCACCCGCCTCAGGCGCGCGCGAATATCTCGGCACCGGCCCGGATGTCGTCGTTGGCATCGGGGTGGCCACGTTCGCCGATTCTTCAGCCACAACTGGGGTTTTCTTACCGCCCGCAGCGCCATCCGCGGCTGTTACTATGCCGGCTGCCTGCCGCGCCTGGGGAGCGGTGGGCGGCCCTTCGAACTGGGGGGAACGGATCGGTGACTGCGCCGACAGAGAACCTTGCGCGCTTGCCGCCGCTGGCTTTTCGCCCGACGCCGAATGAACCGGCTGCACGGTCGCGCGCTCTTGCGGGGCCGCTCGATCAACAGCGTGAGTTGCGGCGGTTCGGTTAGCCGGCACGGTCAAGTCCACCGTTTCGAGCGCAACCTTTCTCGTCTCGACCTGCATCTGGCGCGAATCGCTGTCCTCTGCGCGGAAGGCTTCGGGCTGCGTCTCGGCACGGGTGGCCATGGGTTGATCCTCGTCCGCCACAACTGGGGTTTGCTTTTCGCCCGCGGTGCCATCTGCGGCTGTAACTTCGCCGGCTGCCTGCCGCGCCTGGGGAGCGGTGGGCGGCCCTTCGAACTGGGGGGAACGGATCGGTGACTGCGCCGACGGAGAACCTTGCGCGCTTGCCGCCGCCGGCTTTTCGCCCGCCGCCGAATGAACCGGCTGCACGGTCGCGCGCTCTTGCGGGGCCGCTCGATCAACAGCGTGAGTTGGGGCGGTTCGGTTAACCGGCACGGCAGCATGCTCCTTTTCGAGCGCAACCTCTCGCGTCTCGACCTGCATCGGGCGCGAATCGCTGTCCTCTGCGCGGAAGGCTTCGGGCTGCGTCTCGGCACGGGTGGCCATGGGTTGATCCTCGTCCGCCCCGAAGCTTGGACAGGGAGCCGGTTCTTCAAGTGCGACGGGTTGTTTATCGGCGGAGGCTTCTTCCTCGAGACTGCCGGGTACGTCTGTGTCAGCAGCCGAACCTCGCTCCTGGAGCACAGGCGTGGCGGTGGCGGCTTCTTCCGGCACCGGTGCCAACGCCGGGGGAGCCTGCAGGGCCATCTGCGCCGCTCCGAGCAAGGAGGCGAAGATCGCGGCGTCGGCGGGAGCGTCTAAGGCGGCGGGGGCCTCGGTGGCGGCGGCGGCCCGCTCCACACGGCTCGAAAAGGCGAGGGGCAGGAGGTCTGTCATCCTATCAGGTGCCCTCGCCGGCAGCGGTTTTAACGGTGCCGGCAGCGGTCGCCTGGCCATTGCGGGCGGGGTCTCCGCGCATGAGGCGCTGGACAAGGCCGGCCGCGCGCTCCGGGTTGAGGGCTTTCAGCAGCCTCGACTGGTTCCGGCTCGATGAGCTTAGGTAAATCTGCTCGAGAACGGTTTCCTCCATGTTCTGCAACACCGGCCGAAGCTCTTTGTCTTCTAACTTCGAAAGCGTACTGCTCATCCCCGCGGCGTCGACCCGCTGCACGCCTTTGGCCGTGAGTCGTTCCTGGAGCACCTCGGCCTGCTTTTCCAACGCGGCTTTCTGAAGCGTCGCCTCAGAGAGTCGGAGCGAGGTGCGATTGAGGCTGTCCGTCAGCACGGCAATCAGCCTGCTCTGGTAGTACGATCGCATCGTATCTGCGCGCTCGGCCATCACGCGAACGGAGTCCATCGGCAGGTGGAGAGTCGCGCTATCGAGAACGGAAAACTGCAGCGCGCTGCCCGCCGAGTCGCCGGGCACGAACTCGCCGGCGTCACGAACGGAACTCGAATCGACGGCGGCGAGGCTGTCGAGACGCACCCGCGCCGCGTCTGCCCGGTCCGGGTTGATGGAAGGCATGGCAAAATACAGTCCGGCCGCCCCCACAATGAAGGAGACGATCCCGATAGCTGCAGCCAGTATGTACTTCTTCTTTTCCACTGTGGTAGGGTACCTGTCGCGGACAAACGACTGCCTTAAGAAAGCGGGTGGAATGAGTTTGCATTCTCCCGGCCGGGCTTGCGGAAGAAGCCGGCGACAGCCTGCTCGTCCAGAAAGGCCCCCTCAGCGTGTTGCTGCTCAGAGACGTGCGCGGCCTGCTGCTGCTCGCGGAGTTTGTTCAGCACTTCCTCTTCGCCGCGCCGCACGATCAGGTGCCCGCGCGCGTCGTCTTCGGCCTTCCGTTTCGCCGCCAGTGCGCGTTCGGTTTCGGTCAGCGCGCGCTGCGCATCTCGGCGGAAAGCATCAAACTGCCGCATTTTCATCGCTCCCGTGGAGCCGCCGGGCACGGACGAGGCAATGTCCAATAGACGCAGCCGCGCTTCTTCGAGGCGTTCTTCCAATTCGGCGCGGCTCTGTGCAACGGTGGCAAGCGCCTGGCGGGCTTCTTCGGTCTCGTGGCGGCGGAGCCTCAAGACGCTATCGAGCGGAAACGTGAACTTTTTTCCCGACATGGAAAGGATTTCGCAGGGTGATGGGGTCTATGTACCGTATCCAACCCCAGCGCAAAGCGTCGGCCAAAAACCACCCAAATAGCGGAGTGTGGATAACTAAGCCGCGCCGAGCGCGCGCCGCAGCGAGACGAATGGATGCGGGTCGAGTGCGCCATGTACCGGCTGCTTCAGAAAGCCCTGCAGACTGCTGTGCACCGCCATGGCCCGGTCGGTGGTGGCGTTGGTGCCGCGCTTGTAGGCGCCGATGCGAATCAGGTCCTCGGCGTCGCGGTAGGCGGCGAGCAGCGACCGCGCTTCATCGGCTGCGGCACGATCTGCCGGAGCAACGACACGCGGCATGACGCGGCTGACGCTCTGCAGCACGTCGATAGCAGGAAAATGGTTGGCATGAGCTAGCTTCCTCGACAGCACGATGTGTCCGTCGAGAATGCCTCGGACGGCGTCGCCAACCGGTTCGTTCATGTCGTCGCCGTCGACGAGGACCGTGAAGATGCCGGTGATGCTGCCGCGTTTGTCGGATCCGGCGCGTTCGAGCAGGCGGGGAAGAAGCGCGAAGACACTCGGCGTGTAGCCGCGCGTGGTCGGCGGCTCCCCAACGGCCAATCCGATTTCGCGCTGCGCCATGGCCACGCGCGTTACGGAGTCCATCATGAGGAGCACGTCCTTGCCCTGGTCGCGGAAGTATTCGGCCACGGCGAGCGCGACACTCGCGCCTTTTACGCGGCTCATCGCCGCCTGGTCGCCGGTGACGGCTATGACTACCGAGCGCGCCAGTCCTTCCTCGCCGAGGCTGTCTGCAATGAACTCCTGAACTTCGCGGCCTCGCTCTCCGATGAGGGCGATCACGTTTACATCCGCCTGCGCCTGCCGCGCGATCATGCCGAGCAGCGTACTCTTGCCGACTCCTGATCCCGCAAAAATGCCCACGCGCTGCCCGCGCCCGAGTGTCAGAAAAGCGTCGATGGCATTGACGCCGGTGGGCAGCGGCGTGTCGATGATGCGCCGTTCGAGCGGAGACGGCGGCTCCCGGTGAACGGGCTGCTCCTGCCGCAGTGCGAGCGGACCGAGTCCGTCAAGCGGCCGTCCGTTGGCGTCGATCACGCGGCCGAGCAGTTTCTCGCCCACGCGGACGGTCAGTGGAAGGGCAGAGCGCTGCACAAGGCAGCCGGCGCGAAGGCCGACGGTCTCTTCGAGGGGCATTAGTACGCAGGTACTACCGCGCACGCCGACGACTTCGGCTTTGATCTTCCGGCTCGCCGGCGAGTCGTCTTCGTAGATGAAACAAAGCTCCCCTACAGCGGCGCGAACATGGCTCGCCTCCACCAGCAAGCCCACGACGGACTGAACGCGCCCGAAGGAGAGCGACTGAAGGCGCATCTCGCGCACGTCCTGGAGGGTTTCTCGAAGGTAACTCACGAAGGGGCGATGGGCCGAAAGATGAAAATACTACCGCTTACGCGCGGGTCGCCGGCAGCGCGCCGGTGGGCGTCTCCTGAGCGGCGGGAAGGGCGGAGAGGCCGACACGCTTGCGCAGCGTAGCGAGAAGTTCGTGCTGCAGTCGGCGGATAACTGCGGTGGGGGAATGGACGACCCACTCGCCCGCCAGGCGCTCCGCCGACGGTTCCCAGCGAAGCCCGCTGTGCAGCGCCGTCAATTGATCCACCAGTCCGGATTCCTGCAGCCGCAAGAAGTCCACCGGATGCAGCGAAACATCAATGGGCGAGCTGCCGGCCATGGCGTCGACCGCTTCGCTCAGGGTGCGGCCGGCGATCGCGCGTGTACCTTCCGGCACCGGACCGTCGAGCAACGTCTCTGCAATCTCAAATGTCAATTCTACGAGAAGCGGCTCGAGCGCGGCAATCTCAGCCCTGAACGCAGCCTCGAGTCCGAGCGCGGTCTCCGCCGATTCGCACTTTAGTGTCTCGATTTCGGCTTCATACCGAACCGTAGTTTCCTGCACGCCGGACGCAAACCCTTCCGCCCGCGCTGCCTCCACGGCGGCGTTCATGCGACGGGTCCACTCGGATTCAAGGTCGGCGCGAATCTCGTCGGCACTTTTGGTTCGGACTTCCGGCGCTGCGGGCGCTTCGGCGCGGACAGGCTCCGGTGCGGGCTTGGTCGGCATTTCTAACGGCCGCAGCTCGTAGGCCCGCGTTCCGACGCTTGCACTCGCACCTCGAAGAATGCCGCGCGTGAAGACTTCTTCGTCCGCCACCCGTTCCTCTGAACGGACCGAAGTGGCCTTGAAGATGCGCTCAGGAGCGACGAACTCCGTATCGAGGCCTGCCGATTCCAACGCTCCGAAGGAGTGGCGCTTGATGATTCGGTCCGACGTGCCCGTACGCAGCTCCATGTCAATGCCTCAGATATTCGTGCGAGTTCGCGTTTACAGGACTTCGTCTCCCGTGGAAGAAAGGCTGATTTGCTCCTGCTCTTCCAGCGTCTGCACTACATCGGTAATTCGCCGCTGGGCATCTTCCACGTCGCGCACCTTGACCGGCCCCATGAGGTCCATTTCTTCTTTGATCATCGCGGAGGCGCGCTCGCTCATGTTGCGCAGGATCTTCGTCTTAAGCTCGTCGGACGTTGCCTTGAGGGCCAGCGCGAGGTCGCGCTGCTCCACTTCCACGAGTACCCGCTGCAGATCGCGGTCGCTCATGAAGACCATGTCATCAAAGGTAAACATGAGGTTCTTGACGTTGGCGGCAAGCTCTGCATCGCGATTGCGCAGCCCTTCGAGGATGCTCTTTTCGGCAGAACGCGAGGTGCTGTTCAGAATGTCGGCAACCTTCTCGATGCCGCCGGCGGCAGAGAGTTCACCGCCGAAGAGCAGACCAATCTGGCCGCGAATCACCTCTTCGATGTCGCGAAGGAGTTGCGGAGACGTTTTGCCCATCGTGGCGAGGCGGTACATCACTTCTTCCTGCACCTCGACGGTGAGGCCGGAGATGATGTCTGCGGCCTTCCGGGGATTGATGTGAGCGAGGATCAGCGCTGCGGTTTGCGGGTGCTCGTTTTCAAGGAAGCTCTGCAGCTGCGCCGTCTCTACCGTCTGCAGCAGGTGGAAGGCGGAGACCTCCATAGCGGCCTCGACCTTCATCATGATTTCTTCCGCGCGACGAGGCCCTACGGCTGCTTCCAATGCCTCGCGAGCGAAACTGACGCCTCCCTGCTGCATGTAGTTCTGCGCCATGGCGATGTCGCGGTATTCCACGAGCACCTGTTCCACGGTTTCGCTCCCGATGCCGCGCAAGGTGGCAATCTCAACGCTCAAGCGCTCGACCTCGTCGTCGCGCATGGTCTTGAGCACCTGAGCGGCTGCTTCGGTGCCAAGGGCGATGAGGAGCACGGCTGCTTTTTGAACCCCCGACAGCGACTTTTCGGCCGCTGGTGCAACCGTGCCATCCCCGGACGCGCTTGGTGGCGTAGTGTACATGGCAGCGGCAGGGGCTTCGGCTTCTATAACGGACATGCTTTTGCTTCTTTAAGTCTGTGGCCTCAGTTGCTGCGGCCCTGCTTCTGATCTTCGTTCATCCAGGTTCGGACAAGCTCCACCACCGCCTGCGGATTGGCGAGAGCCTGCTGCTTGATCTCTTCGAAGATGATGTGCTTGGCCTTGAGCCGCTTGCGCGCTTCGGGAGAAAGCTTACTGGCAAATACATCGTTCACATCCACAAGCTCGTCTTCTTCATCGCCGTCCGACTCGCCATTGGGCGTGAGCGGAAGAGGGCCTGACCCGTCGCCACTCGACGCCGGGAGCGCTCGATTCGCGCCGCCGAGCACCGACGAACCCCGCCTGTGGGCGACTGCCGCGACGGGTGTTTTCGCCGTCTGCATGTTGCGCGAGGCGGAGCGGATAAGCCAGACCGCCACCCCGAGAGCCAGGAGCATCAGGCCGTAGCGTAGCAGCAGTTGGAGCTGCTCGGTGCGCTGCTGCGCGCGAACATCCTCGGCGATCGTCTGGTCCACGCTGGTATCAAAGCGCGTCTGATGAATCGCCACCTGATCACCGCGCTGCTCGTTGAAGCCCACAGCGTTGCGCACGAGCGACTCGATGTTCTGGATCTCCTCGGGCGAGTAGGGGACCGGCTCCGGCACCGCCTCGTCTTCCGGGTCGGGGTCGGGGACTTGCTTGTAATTGAGGATGACGGAGACGGTCAGGTAAGAAATGTCGCCGCTGTTCTTTTCGGAACGCTCGCGCGTGCGGCTCATCTCGAAGTTGCGAACGGCCGAGGTGGCGTTGGCACCGTCGCCGGTTTCCTCGAGCTGCTCTTCGCTAACGATGGTGGCGCTCTCCGGGTCGATGAGTTCCGACTCCGAGACGGTGCGGGAGTTGTCAAGCCGCGCGTTGACGCGAAGGATCGCGTTGCCGGGGCCGAGCATACGGTCCAGCATACTCTGTCCCTGCTCCGTCAGGTAGCCCTCGACCGAGCGCTGCATCTTGAGGTACGAGTTGCCTGCAGCAACCGTCTCGTCGCCGGCGTCGGGGTTGGAGAGGAGATTGCCGTGCGTGTCGAGCACGGTCACGTTCGAGGTCGCCAGCCCCTCGACGGCACCCGAAACGAGGGACGTGATGCCTTCTATCTGCGCGCCCGCGAGGCCGTTTCCGTTGCGCATCTGAAGGACGACCGAGGCCGTCGGGTGCGTCTGCGCTTCGCGGAAAGGAGAGCGCTCCGGAATGACGAGGTGGACGCGGCAAAGCTCGACCTCGCCGATGCTGGAGATCGTGCGCGCCAGTTCGCCTTCGAGCGCGCGCTTCATGTTCAGCTTCTGCATGAAGTCCGTCATGCCGAGCGTGCCCTGATCGAAAAGCTCGTATCCGGCCGGACCCTTCGACACGAGGCCCTCGCCGGCCAGGCTCAAACGAAGCTCGTAAACGTCTTCGCGAGGGACGTAGATAGCGGTGCCGTTGTCGCGCAGATCGTACTTGATGCCCTTCGACTGCAGCGACTCGACGATCTGGCTCGCCTCGGTAGACTCGAGTTTGCCGAAGAGCAGCGTGTAGTCCGGCTTTCCCGCCCAGTAGGCGATCGCGATGAGCAGGCCGATTCCGCCGAGCACGACCATCGAGAGGGCGACTTGTTGCCCGATGGAAAGCCGGGTGAGGAATTGTTTGAGGTTGTCCAGGTAGCCGTTCATGGGGCGAGATCAGGGCCGAAGCGGGTGGTGGGCGGCGAAGGTCGAGCGAGGCGCAGCTTCAGACCTGCATGCGCATGAGTTCCTGGTAGGTGTCGAGCATCTTGTTGCGCACCTCGGTCATGAGCTGGAAGGAGAGCTTGGCCTCGTTCATGGCGATCATGACGTCGTGTACGTTCTCCTGCTCGCCGGCAACGAAGGAGGTGATTTGCCGACCGGCTTCCTTTTGCGAAGCGTCTACCTGCTCGACCGCCTCCTTCAGCGTTTCCCCGAAACCGGCACCGCCCGATTCCTTGGGGCGAGGCAGGCTGCCGAAACCGTCGTTCAGGCCGGTGGCGCCCGTGCGAAGTCGTTGTAGCTCAGAAATGGTCATAACTTAGATTCTTTGCGCCCGTGCGGTTTAGCCCTGCATATCGAAGCGGCTTCCGAGCGCATGAGGATTGACCGTGCGCGCCGTCCGCTCCGGACCGTAGAGGCGAAGCGACATCGATTCCGATCCGGGAAAGAACTTCCGAATCATCTCGTCTTCGTCCCGCGAAAGATCAGCGGCCGCCTTTGGGGCTGCACTTTGCGCTGCAGGCTGCGGGGCCGTCATCTCGGCGGCTTTCGCGTAAGACTGGATGCCTGAAGGGCGGTATGCGTTGACTCCGTAGCTCATCGTCGTGCTGTTTACAATTCGGGTTTGGGTGCGTATCGACTCGCCGTGCATCCGGCGTGCCGAAGCGTCTCTTAGATCTCCAGCGTTCGCTTGATCATTTCTTTGGCTGCCTGAACGGCCGTCAAGTTGGCCTCGTAAATACGGTTCGCCGAAACCATGCGTGCCATTTCCTCAACGACGTTGATGTCGGGGTAATGAACGTATCCGGCAGCGTCGGCGTCGGGGTGCGTCGGGTCGTACTCGGCGCGGAGGCGCAGTTCGGACTGCACCTCGGTCGTGGGGCCGTAATCCTGTTCCGGCTCGTGCAGGCTCAGTTCGCCGCCGAGCAGATGCCGCGGATCGGAGCGCTGCACGTCCATCTCCGCGCGTGCCATGAGCGTTCCAAACCGGCTCTGACCCTCTGCCGGTGCCTGGTGCACGGCGCGCTTGAGGGCGTAGGAGCCGCCGTCCGCCGTGCGCGTCGTTCCGGCGTTCGCAATGTTTTCGGACGCGGTGCCGAGCGCGATGCGCTGCGCCTCCATTCCGCGCGCGGCGGTGCGGAAGACGGAAAAGAATCGGTTGTTGATCAGCATGGCAGGGGTGCGATAGACGAACGGCAGCGAAACTCGGCTCTGTTATCCGGCACGCCCGATGATGCCGGTGCGGAGGAGATCGAAGTGCTCGCGCAGCGCGCGCGTGGTGAGCTGCGTCCGCATCTGCGTGTCGGCAAGCCCCATTAGCTCGTCTTCAAGGACGGGCGGGCCGTCGCCGACTTCCATCTTCGGCGCTATTTCGGATCCGTCCCTCACGCCGGGCACGTTGTGAAGCGAGTTCTGCAGCGCCTCTTCAAAGGAGACGGACATGCGCCGGTATCCCGGCGTGTCGAGATTAGCGATGTTGCCCGCGTGCGCCTCCATGCGCATCGTGTAGGTCTGCATCGCGTTGCGCAGGAGGGCGACCTTGTTCGTTTCCATCATCAGTCGAAGTTTTGCTGTTTGGATGGCGTCTATTCAAGCGCCGTGCCATTGCGTGACCGGCCGATCAGCCGCGAGAGAGGGTTCTCCGCCCGCTGCGGCGGCTATTTGCTCCGGCCCTCCCGGAAAGGATTGCCGTAACACTCCTGCAAAGGGCCGTCTTCTGCGAAAGGGACCGGATCCGCCGCGCGGCATACCGTTTGGAAAGGTGAAGGGGCCGGCTCGCTGCCGGTCCGCCCCAACTCCCTTTCGCTCGCCGCTCATGATGACCCCTGACATAGATACGCTGGACGCCGGACTCGGAGAGCAGGCGCTCATGGACCTATCGGTCACGCTCGCCCATCGCATACGCTCTTATGTGGCGGGTATCGAAGGGTATACGGACCTGCTGGCGGAGACTCTTGCCACACGCGAGCAACGCGACCTCGCCTTCCGTATCATGGAAGGTGCGCAGCGCATCGAGCGCGTGCTTTCCGATTTGCAGGTGTACGGACAGCCCCTCGTCCCGTCAATGAACGTGATCTCGGTGGGCGAGCTGATGGAGAGCACGACGTTCCTTCTGGACGACCTGGAGCTTGAATTGCTTCGGATCGAGATGGAAAGCGTGAAAGATGACCTCGTCGTGGCGGATCTGCCGCTCCTTCGGCAAGCGCTGCTGGCGCTCCTGCACAATGCTTTCGATGCAACGGACCGCCGCTCGGAAGTGCGAATCATGGTGCAGAAGAGCGATGATCGGCTGTCGGTGGGTGTCTGGAACGAAGGTGCCATTCGCGTCGACGGGCCTGCGGAGCGCATCTTCGTGCCATTCTACACCACGAAGGCGCAGAACCTCGGTATCGGCCTTCCGGTGGCCTCCCGAATCGTGCGCGAACATGGCGGCACGCTCGGCATCGCTGAGAACAGTGAGGAAAAAGGGACTTGTTTTTCAATCAATCTTGCACTTTGCTCTAAACAGTTTGCAACAGTGCTGGATTTGTAGAATATTACGTAGGTTCTTTTTTCCATCGGCTCCCCATCGCCCCGGCTCCGAAGGCGAGTGGACCTTTGTCACTGTATCAGGTAGTTGCCTCACGTTTGGTCCATGTCACAACAGCCCCACCTCCTTTTCGTCGATGATGAACAGCTTCTCCACGGCCTTTTTGAACGGCTTTTCGCCCGCCAAGGCATCAAGGTTACCGCTTGCTCCAGTGCCGTTCAGGCAATAGAGGTGCTGAAGGCGCAGCCGTTCGACCTCGTGGTGACGGATTTCATGATGCCGGACATGGACGGCCTGGAGCTGCTTGCGCACATCCGCGAGGAGTACCCGTCCACGCGCGTCATTATGATTACGGCGCACTCGAATGTGCAGCACGCCGTTCGCGCCATGAAGAACGGCGCGATCGATTACATCCCGAAGCCGTTCTCGACGACGGAGCTTGTCGAGCGCGTTCAGCGGCACCTCGCCGAGCGGGCGGCAAGGGACGAGGAGGAAGAGGCGGCACCCGCCGCGGCGCGGCCCGCTCGCAAGACGCGGGGCAAGAAAGCAACCGCCGAGGTGAATTATGTCGGCGAGCACGCTTCCGTTCAGCAGCTCAAGGGGATGCTTCCGCTCATCGCCCGCAATAAAGCTCCCGTGTTCATCCAGGGCGAAAGCGGGACGGGTAAGGAGATCCTGGCGAAACTCATTCACCAAAAGAGCGACCGCGCCGATGGCGCGTACGTGACGCTGAACTGCGCCAATCTGCCGAGCGAACTCGTGGAGAGTCACCTCTTCGGCCATCGCAAGGGGGCCTTCACGGGTGCTATCGACGACATGACCGGCGCTTTCGAGCGCGCGGACGGCGGCACGCTGCTGTTGGACGAGATTACGGAGGTGGCCCTGCCGGTCCAGGCCAAACTGCTGCGCGTTCTGCAGGAAGGCGAGTTCACGAAGGTCGGGTCTTCAGAGGCGCAGCGGGTCGACGTGCGCGTCGTGGCGACAAGCAACCGGAACCTGAGCGACGCCATCAACCGGGGCATCTTTCGCGAAGACCTTTATCACCGGCTTTCGGTCTTCCCGCTCGCGGTGCCTCCGCTTCGCGACCGCATCTCGGACATCCCGCTGCTCGTCTCCTTCTTCGTTGAGAAGTACACGGGGCTTTACGGGCTGCCAAAGAAAACCGTTAGTCCCGAGCTTCAGCGGCAGCTGCAGCAGTACCCGTGGCCGGGCAATGTGCGGCAGGTCGAAAACATGATTCAGCGCGGCGTGCTGCTTTCGGCCGAGCGCGACGTGATCGAACCGGGCGACGTTTTCAACGCTTTCTTTACCGACGCGGAAAGCCGCACTGGAGCGACGGAGAATGGAAGCGCGGACAAGATGGAAACGATCGACGACATGGAGCGCTACATGATCCTTCAAGCGCTGCAAGACAGCAATAACAATCAGCAGCTTGCCGCGGACCGGCTCGGCATCAGCGCGAGGACGATCCGCAACAAGCTGCGAAAGTACCGGGAAGAAGGATTTATTTCTTGAGCGACGGGGTGCGGGTTCTTACTTGCCCCGGATCTCGTCCGTGACACTGGCGGCGATGGCCTTCGTGACTTCGGGCTTGTTGTAGAAGCCGCTTTCGATGCGGCCCCGGACCTCGGCGGCACGCGCGGCGCTCATCGAGGGAATGCTGTCAAGGGCTTTGCGCGCCGCGCCAAGCTCCCGCGTCTGTCCGGCGGCGGCGCGCCCCGCTTCGGAGATCTCGACCGTGTCTTTGTCTCGGCCGGAAACTTCGCCTGCGGATTTACCGGCGGCGTAGCTGCCCGCGACCCGGCTGACGCCGTTTACATAGCCGTTGCGTGCGCCGTCTGCGCGACTCGTGTTGATGCTTACGTCCCGGATGTTCATCGTCGTCTCTCTTGTGGGTTTCCAGTAGGGGCCGTTTCGGAAAGTTCGTTCGCCCGTCTGAAGATAGTATCGGCGCGCCGGAGGAGAACTTAAATGATCGGGGAGACGGAAGGGAAAGTTTTTCCGCTTGCCTACCAAAGGTGCCGCTCAGCCCTTGACGCCCGCGTGCAGAATGCCGCCTCGCGGAGCAGGGGAGGCGTACGTGCGGTTGGCTGTCTTGAGCTTCTGCAGATCCGTGAGGGCAAGCTGAACGTCCGCCTGGCGGCGTAGGAGCGCGCTTTCGAGCGTCGCGTGCTGCTCCTTCAGGATGCCGGCGACGCGGCTCATTTCGGAACCGTGCAGCAGGTCCGGCTCGCACGTGGGCAGGGCATCGATGAGGGCGCCCCGCTCGGCGACGAGGCCGTAAAAGGCGTCGAAGTCGCCGCGGTCGAGCGCGTCCTGCATCCTCTCGCCAAGGCGGTGGATGGCGTCGAGCAGCGATGAGGCGGTTTGAGAAGGCATGAATCGCGAGCGCACAGGCCCAATAATGGTAGATTACCCAAAATAAGCAAGACCACCGCTCCAAAGAGCGATCGTCTGCGGCTTGGCGCTATGATTACGCGGGAGGTACAATCGGCCGGATCAGTACAGACCCATGCTGTAGAAGTAGCTGCTGAGGGAGGATTGCTGGCTCTGCAGCGAGGCGAGGGTCGTCTGCATCACCGCGAACTGGTTGCGAAGCTCCGTCTCTCGCGAAGCCATGCGCGTGTCCCATGCCTTGATCTGCGTGTCGAGGCGCTTGATCTGCGTATCGACCGAGTCCTTGCGCGACTTCATGAGGCCGGAGGATCCGACGTACGCGTCGAGCCGGTTTTGCAGCCTGGTCGCAAGGCCGTTCTCTCCGGTAAAGAAGGCTGCGACGGAGCCGCTGTCCTTCTGAAGGGCACTCGTAAGCTTGCTGTCGCTGCTGAGCGAGAGCGTGCCGTCGCGCTTGGTCTCGATGCCGAGATCGGCGAGGGTGGAGGGTGCCCCTTCGGGTAGGCCGGAGACCCCCTGCGCAAGGTCGCTGCGGAGGCCGTAGCGGAGGCCCGTGAAGAGGCTGTCGTTCGCAAGCACGGCGCGATCGCCGGTGTCGCCGTCAACGGAAGTCTTGCCGACGATGTGCGAGACGAGGCTGTTGTACTTGGAAATGAAATCCTGCACCTTCGACTTGATCGTGTCGGTGCCCGGATCGATGCCGAACGACTCCGCCGGCTCCCCGGCTTTGGAAAGGGTCAGCGAAAGGCCGTCGACGGCGTCGCTCACGGTGTTGGAGCTGCGGTAGAGGGTCAGCCCGTCGAGGGTGAATTTGCTGTTAAGGGCCGAGGTCTGCTCGGACGTGCCAACGTCAAAGACTTGTCCACCGCCGCCGGGAAGGGCCACGGCTTCGTTGTTCAGCTCAATGGCCGCGAGCAGGCCGTCGGACGAATCCGTAAAGCCCAGTCGATTTGCAAAGCCGGTTCCGCCGCTTCGCAGCGACAGCCGGGCCGTGCCGCTCGTCTCTTTGACGATGGAAGCGGAGGCGGCATCCTGCGACTTGATGGTGCCGGACTCTACGGCACCGGCCATCGCATCCTTGATGGCAGTCGACAGCTCCTTGAGAACCTCCTCGTCGGTTGTGCCCTGCGGCGTGAAGGTAACCGCCACATCGACGCGGTTGTTCGGGTCCTCCGTCGTCGGGCTGCCGACCTGCATCGAAAACGACTGCTCCTTGCCTGCAAACGCGGTGCTGAGGGCGGTGGAGGTAGCCGTGCGCTGGCTGCTGATGCGGGTGTCCGTGCTTGCAAGGCGTTCGACGGCCAGGGAGTGCGAGCCGAGGGCGGCCTCGTCGGATGCCGTGACTTTGAACGCACCGGAGGACGGCTGGCTGGCGGAGCGCGCCTTGAACGAGCTTGAGAACGGGTCCGTGAACCCCTTGAGCAGCGTATGCAGGGCGGAGACCTTGCTGTCCATGTCACTCATGATGCCCTTCAGAACGGCTTTGTCGTCGCGCACACTCTGAAGCTTGGCCTGCGGCTGGCGCTCGATAGAGACCATGCTCGCAATCAGCTTTTCGTAAGGGTCGTCGGAGTTGAGCGAAGAGATCGAGGCCATAATAGTGGACCGTTAGAGGATAGAGGCGGCTTTACGCGGCGCGGCGGGCGAGAACGCCTTCCCTCCAGGCTTCGCGCAGACCCTCGAAGAGCGTGCAGACGGTTCCGAGATCGCCGGTCATGCTCTCCTCCATGCAGTACTGGTAGAGCGCATAGAGGCGCGCCGCTACGTCGCCGCCCTTCTCCATATCGAGGCTGGAGACGAGTTCGACGAGCACGGCACGGACCTTCGCGCGGTTGTCCGCGTGGCACGCGCCGATGCCGAGGTCATAGAGTTTGGCAACGAGCTGCTGCGGCGAGGCCGATGCGATGGCCTGTTCCTGGTAGCGGCGCATGTAGGTGGTGTTCATTGGGGACTATTATGTAAAGGGTGGGTAGGGCTGCTGATGAAGGTTGTCCTTTCACCAATGAGTATCGGCCCCGCTACGGCGTTTTTAAGCGCTCGTGCTCGGTGCAAGGAAGCAACTTCTGTGCCCCATGCATGGCGACGGAGGGGTGTCCCAGTCCGGTGGGATGCTCAGGTTGCTGTTATGCTGAAAAAACCCCGTCCGCCCGGAGCGTGTCCCCCCTTCGGGGTACTCCCCCTTGGCAGGGAGAGAGTTTGCGTTGATTAGCGTTCAGGAATATGACCATGCCCTCAGCAAAAGAAACTCCTCCCCTTTCAGGGGAGGTGGCGCGAAGCGACGGAGGGGTGCGGCTCAGGAATGGCGGTGGCGCGAAGCGACGGAGGGGTGCGGCTCAGGAATGGCAGTGGCGCGAAGAGACGGAGGGGTGCGGCTCACCTCGGCAACTCAGTAATCGAATGACTTGTGCCTGCATCACGCAAAGACCCCCTCCCCCCTCGGGGTACTCCCCCTTGGCAGGGGGAGAGTTTGCCGGAACTAGAGTTCAGGAATTTGACCGAGCGTTCAGTAAAAGAAACTCCTCCCCTTTCAGGGGAGGTGGCGCGAAGCGACGGAGGGGTGCGGCTCAGGAATGGCAGTGGCGCGAAGCGACGGAGGGGTTTGGCTCAGGCCGGGCAGCGCCTTCGTGCCGGCACCACAACAAAGAAGGCCCCTCCGCCTTACGGTGCGGAGGGGCCTTTTTGAAAACCGTGCCTTACGGGGCGGGCGGTTTAGAAGAGCGAGAGGACGCCCTGCTGCGACGAGTTGGCCTGCGCGAGGGAAGCCGTGCCCGTCTGCTGGAGGATCTGCAGCTTGACGATCTCCATCTGCTCCTTCGCAAAGTCCGCGTCCTGGATGCGGCTGCGGCTGGCCTCGTAGTTCGACATGGAGGTCGAGAGGTTCTGCTGCTTGAAGGTCAGGCGGCTCTGCGCGTCGCCGATGCCGGCGAGCTGGTCAGAGACGGTCTGGATGGCGGTGTCAAGCGTGTTGATCGAGGTGCGGGCATCCGCGTTGCTCTCGACGATCAGGCCGCCGGAGCCGGTGCCCGCGAGCGTGAAGGTGTTCGTGTCCGCTCCAGCGGTCAACTTGAAAGAGAAGCCCTCGTAATTGAGGGTCTTGCCGTTGATATTGGCGTCGCCCACAGCGACTTCGTTCGTGCCCTCCATGAGCTTCATGGCAGCGCCGGTCCCGGTGATAGTGAAGGTCTTGGCCGCAACGTCTTTGCCACCTGTGAAGGTTTGTTCGCTCACGATGCTGGCGTTTGTACCACCCGAAGTCGCAACGGCCGTCTTGAGTTCGCCGACCAGATCGTCCGCTTCGGCTGTGCCGAGGTTCACCGCAAAGTTGTCGGTCTCCTCGGTGCCGCTGGCACCGACCTGGAAGTTGCGGGCCGTCCCGTCGAAGAGGTCCATGCCGTTGAACTTGGTGCCTTCGAGCGTATTGCCAAGCTCCTTCGTGAGCGCGTCGAGCTGGTTCTTGATGGCGGTGCGCTCGCCGTCGCCCATGGTGTCGTTGGCGGCCTGCGTGGCCTTCTCCTTCATCGTCTGGAGTATGTCCATCGCCGTGTTGAGGCTGCCTTCGGCTACCGTAAGCATGCCCTTGGCGTCGCCGATGTTCGAGAGAGCCTGCGCCTGGCCGCGGACCTTGGCTTCGAGCTTCTTGGCGATCGAGTAGCCGGCGGAGTCGTCTTCGGCGCGGTTGATCCGGCTGCCGGTTGCGAGGCGCATCTGATGGACGCCGAGCTTCTCGTTCGTGTTGTGGAGTGCCCGCAGGGCGTTGAGAGACTGCAGGTTGGAGTTGACGCGTGTGGAATCGCCGAGTGCCATGGTGTTTTACCTGTTTGGGTTAAATGGCTTTGTGTTGTGTTGAGCGGCGAGCGGCGAGTGGGTGGGCTGTTTGCCGTTGCGCCGCCGCCGTCGTTGCATGATGTATCGGACCGCTCTCTGCCCGCCTTAACTATTTTCCGCGAAAGACTTGCATTTAAGAATTCAGCCATCCTGCCGAGCCGGAGGCCCAGCGCCCATCTTAAGCGCATTTATTTTCCGATTTACGCTATTCAAATGCCCAGTCGTGTCCGCCAAGGAGCGGGGGGGAGGGCGCGCGGCCCCTTGGCGTCCAGTTTCCCGACGTATCGCCCGGCGCTTTTCATCCTGAGCGAAGCGAAGGATCTCTCCGCCCTTCCCGTATGGGCGTCCCCTGCATCCTTGTCGTTGCGAGCGCAGCGAAGCAATCTCGAACCTCTTGCTGGACTGGGCGAGATTGCTTCGTCGCTGCGCTCCTCGCAATGACAGGCGGAAAGGGGCTGCGGGAGATTGCGTCGACGCTGCGCTCCTCGCAGTGACGGGCGGAAAGGGGCTGCGGGAGATTGCGTCGACGCTGCGCTCCTCGCAGTGACGGGCGGAAAGGGGCTGCGGGAGATTGCGTCGACGCTGCGCTCCTCGCAGTGACGGGCGGAAAGGGGCTGCGGGAGATTGCGTCGACGCTGCGCTCCTCGCAGTGACGGGCGGAAAGGGGCTGCGGGAGATTGCGTCGACGCTTCGCTCGTCGCAGTGACGGGCGGAAAGGGGCTGCGGGAGATTGCGTCGACGCTGCGCTCCTCGCAATGACAGGCGGAAAGGGGCTGCGGGAGATTGCGTCGACGCTGCGCTCCTCGCAGTGACGGGCGGAAAGGGGCTGCGGGAGATTGCGTCGACGCTTCGCTCGTCGCAAGGACCAGTAGCGGTCCGCTATCGTTTTGAAGTAGATGCAGGGAGGGTCGGGGGGCGGCACTCCGCGTCCAGTTTCCCGACATATCGCCCGGCGCTTTTCATCCTGAGCGAAGCGAAGGATCTCTCCGTCCCTCCCGCCTGGGCGTCCCCTGCATCCTTGTCGTTGCGAGCGCAGCGAAGCAATCTCGAACTGTATAATGGACTGGGCGAGATTGCTTCGTCGCTGCGCTCCTCGCAATGACAGGCGGAAAGGGGCTGCGGGAGATTGCGTCGACGCTGCGCTCCTCGCAGTGACGGGCGGAAAGGGGCTGCGGGAGATTGCGTCGACGCTGCGCTCCTCGCAGTGACGGGCGGAAAGGGGCTGCGGGAGATTGCGTCGACGCTGCGCTCCTCGCAGTGACGGGCGGAAAGGGGCTGCGGGAGATTGCGTCGACGCTTCGCTCCTCGCAGTGACGGGCGGAAAGGGGCTGCGGGAGATTGCGTCGACGCTGCGCTCCTCGCAATGACAGGCGGAAAGGGGCTGCGGGAGATTGCGTCGACGCTTCGCTCGTCGCAAGGACCAGTAGCGGTCCGCTATCGTTTTGAAGTAGATGCAGGGAGGGTCGGGGGGCGGCACCCCGCGTCCAGTTTCCCGACGTATCGCCCGGCGCTTTTCATCCTGAGCGAAGCGAAGTGTCTCTCCGCCCTTCCCGTATGGGCGTCCCCTGCATCCTTGTCGTAGCGAGCGCTGCGTTGGGGCGCCTATGATGCCCTGCGTCTCTGCGCCCCTGCGTCTATGAAGGGCGGGGGGCAAAAACGAAAGAGGCCGGCAGAGCCTCGACAGCTCAACCGGCCTCTCATGCCGCTTTTGAAAGAAGCGCTTAGTTGCCCATCAGCGAGAGCACGCCCTGCGCGGAGGCATTCGCCTGCGCGAGAGAGGCCGTGCCCGTCTGCTGGAGGATCTGGAGCTTGACGATCTCCATCTGCTCCTTCGCAAAGTCCGCGTCCTGGATGCGGCTGCGGCTGGCCTCGTAGTTCGACATGGAGGTCGAGAGGTTCTGCTGCTTGAAGGTCAGGCGGCTCTGCGCGTCGCCGATGCCGGCGAGCTGGTCAGAGACGGTCTGAATGGCGGTGTCGAGCTTGTCGATTGACGTGCGGGCCTCCGCGTTGCTCTCGACGATCAGTCCGCCGGAGCCGGTGCCCGCGAGCGTGAAGGTGTTCGTGTCCGCTCCAGCGGTCAACTTGAAAGAGAAGCCCTCGTAATTGAGGGTCTTGCCGTTGATATTGGCGTCGCCCACAGCGACTTCGTTCGTGCCCTCCATGAGCTTCATGGCAGCGCCGGTCCCGGTGATAGTGAAGGTCTTGGCCGCAACGTCTTTGCCACCTGTGAAGGTTTGTTCGCTCACGATGCTGGCGTTTGCACCACCCGAAGTCGCAACGGCCGTCTTGAGTTCGCCGACCAGATCGTCCGCATCGGCTGTGCCGAGGTTCACCGCAAAGTTGTCGGTCTCCTCGGTGCCGCTGGCACCGACCTGGAAGTTGCGGGCCGTCCCGTCGAAGAGGTCCATGCCGTTGAACTTCGTTCCGCCGAGAATATCATCGATCTCAAGCGTGAGCGCGTCGAGCTGGGTCTTAACGACTCCCCGCTCTTTCTCGCCCATGGTATCGTTGGCGGCCTGGGTGGCCTTCTCTTTCATCGTCTGGAGGATGTCCATCACGGAGTTGAGGCTGCCTTCGGCTACCGTAAGCATGCCCTTGGCGTCGCCGATGTTGGAGAGGGCCTGCGCCTGTCCGCGAACCTTGGCTTCGAGCTTCTTGGCAATCGAGTAGCCGGCCGAGTCATCCTCGGCGCGGTTGATGCGGCTACCGGTCGCCAGGCGCTGCTGGTGGATCGAGAGCCGTTCGTTGGTTTTGTGAAGGGCCTGCAGGGCGGAAAGCGACTGCAGATTGGAGTTCACGCGGGTTGAATCGCCGAGTCCCATGGTGTTTACCGAGTCCTTTGTTGGTGGTGAGTTCTTTCTGTGTGGCTGGTCTGCGCGTCGATTGCAATCCCCATCCGCAGGTGCCGGCCGGTCCGATCATCCCGCGGCCTCTGCGGGCGGGGAAGCATCTTGTTTTGGAGGAGTTGCAGATTCCGGGCCAGAAATCATGCTGTTGACGTAGGTGTCGAGATGCTCCTGAAGGCCGTAGATTTCGCTCATAATGCCGATTATGCCGTCGCGACGGCCGCGTTCGCGTTCGAGGATGAGCGACCAGACGGGGTTCTCGGCAATTTCTTCCCACGTCATTTCCGTCGAAAAAGCGTATCCCATTGCCTTTGCGGCAAGATTGGCCGCTGTGACGGCGCGAAGGAGCCGGTGCGTGTCCTGCCGGCCCTGCAAGGCCTCCGAATCGTGGTGCAGCCGGATGATGTCGATGAGGAGATCGGGGAAGTTGAGTTTGCGCGCCACGAACTCGCCGGCCTCGGTGTGGTCGTAACCGAAAAGGAGCTGCTCCAGCTCGCGCTCGTCGCCGAGGTCGATCTGCCTCTCCAGCGCGCCTTCGGCGTAGAAGCCGACGGCTTCCTCCGGACGGTTGTAGACGAGGATGATCTTGCCGAAGTCGTGCAACATGCCCGCGGTGAAGCTGACGCCGAGGCGGGAGTGGGCGCGCGGGGCGGCCCCCATGTCCACCCGGGGCGGCCCCTCGATGAGGTGCCGCGTCAGGAACGCGGTGGCGACGCTATGGCGGATGAGCTTGAAGAAGCAGTCTGACGCATCGCCCTGGAGCGCGGCGTTGAGTTTCAGCATGTTCATCCCAACGACGATGCCGGTCACGGCCACCGGCCCGAGCATGATCACCGCGCGCTCGGCGCTGCCGATCGAGTGGTGCAGGCCATAATAGGAGGAGTTGACGATCTGGAGGAGACGCGCGATCACGATAGGGTCGCGCTGCACCATCTCCGTCACGGGGCCGACCTCGAGTTTCTCGGGGTGCTCCATGAGGTCCATGGCCTCCATGAGCGTTTGCGGAAGCGGGGGATAGCGCAGTTCGAGCCGCCCCAGCGTGGCGCGCGGGGGCGTGCCGGAATTGTTCAGGTCGACGAGCGTCATGGTACGGGTGGTAGGCGGAGCAGAGGCTCCGTATTTAGGACAAGTCAGGCGAAGTGCGCCCGGAAGCGCGACTACCCGCGGCGGGTGCGGCTGGAAGGCATTTCGAGGGCGGACTGCCGGGTAAGGACGCGCGCCTCTTCGACGGCACCTTCCTTCAGGCAAAGGGCGACGAGCCGCCGCCGGAGCAGTGGGCTGCGCGGCGCCTCGGTAAAGGCGCTTCGGTAGAGCGGGAGCGCCTGGGCCGTCCAACCCTGCTGCACGATGGCCTGGATGAGCGCGTCCGTGGATTCTTCGCTGCGACTCTGGATGAGCAGGGCGGCGGCTGCAGCGGCATCGGCCGGACGCTCGCGGTAGAAGGAGAGGCGGAAAACGTCTTCTTTCAACCCGTACGGCATGGAAGCAATGCCTTCGGGAAAGGCGAGGTCCAGGTGCGCCGCGACGACATCCCAGCGCTTGAGCGACCAGGCGAGCGCGGCGGCGGCAAGGTCGAACTCGCGCGCGAGAAAAGGCTCGTCCCACGCCGGCAGCGGATGCTTCGGCGCGTGCGTCATGAGCAAATCGTAGGCGGTAGCGAACTGCCGCCGGGCCGCAAGCGCCTCGACGAGCACGCGCAGCGCCGCCCATTGATCGGGCGCTGCGTCAAGAGAAAGGCGGGCGGCATGTTCGGCAGCGAGCAGGCGACCGGTCGAGAGATCGGCGAGCGCCTGCGCGAGGTAGAGGGGCGCTTTGCCGGCGGCCACGTTTTCGGCGGCCGTGCCGGTGAGCGCGCGCCGAAGCACGGCGCGGGCACCTTCATAGTCATGGTCGGCGAGTGCAAGCCACACGGCGGCGAGGCCTTCGGGAGCGTGGCCGGAGCGCAGGAGGCGAAGCGGCGTCACTCCCTCTTTGGCGAGAAACGAGGCGGCAGAGGCCGGGTCGCCGGCGAAGGCGCGGAAGGGGAGGTGAGACTGGAGCATGGTGTGGTGGGTCAGGCGCGCGGCGGGAAGGGCAGGGTCCCGCTCTGCGTTACTTGAGGTAGTTCACAATGGAAGTTTGCAGGATGCCGGCGGTAGCGCTGAGCGCCGCCTGAAGGGCCGTCTGTTCCTTTTGGAAAGCCATGTAAGCGTCCGCGAAGTCGAGGTCTTCGGCGTCCGAGCGGCGGCTTTCGGCCTCGAGGATGGTGCCTTCGAGCGAATGATCGGCCGACTCGAGGCGGGCAGCGACGGAGCCGGCTTGCGCGCCGAGATCGATGAAGTGGTTCTGCGACGTCTCGACCTGGCCGAGGGCCGTGCGCATGGCATCGTTGTCTCCGCTGCGCATGGCATCGACGAGGCTCTGGAGGCTTTCGACGGGTGAATAGGCTTCGCCCTGGTCCATGATTCGCTGACCGGAAACGTTCACGGCGATACGGGTTTGCTGGCCGATCTGGCGCTGGCGCGCGAGATCGTCGCCGGCGTACGAGATGGTGCCCGCGGCTTTGTCGTAGGCGAAGGGCGGCGTGCCGGTTTTGGAGCCGCCGAAAATGTACTCGCCGTCCGACTCCGCGTTGAGCGAGGACACGGTTTCTTCAATGATCGACTCGATGCGCTGCGCCTGCGATTCGAGGTCGCTCGCATTGAAGGTGCCGCTGACGGCGCGGAGTCCGAGTTCGTGGGCTTCGGCAAATTGGTCAACGATGCCGTTGAGGGCGTCTTGCGTGCTGTCGACCCATGTGCCGGCGGCGCGGATGGAGCGCTGGTACTGCGTGAGCCGATTGGTCAGCGACTCCATGCGGCGGGCGACCGAGAAAGCACCGGGATCGTCCGAAGCGCGGTTGACGGACTTTTGCGTGCTCATCTGCTCCTGCAGGCGCGACATTTCGCCGCGACGAACGGCAAGGCCGCGTTCGCTCGAGGAGGACTGGATGCCGAGGGATCGCGAGAGGTAGACGGGTGTCATGGCGTTGGTGCGAAAGGGTGCCGTTAGATCGCGAGGAGCGTGGACATCATTTCTTCGGCGGTCCTGAGCACGCGGGCGGTGGCGGCGTAGGACTGCTGAAACTTGATCAGGCTCGTCATCTCGTCTTCAACGGAGACGCCGGAGACGGCTTGTTCAAGCCCTTCAATGTGGGCGAGGGTTGCGGAATGGCCGTCGGCGCGGGAGACGGCACCGGCGACGCGCGCGCCGAGCCGACTTTGCCCGGCAACGGCAAAGTTCTCGATGGTGTCTCCGCCCGTTCCCGCATGGCTCTTGCCCCGCAGCGCGGCAATGGAAACGGCGATCTCCGTCTTGTCGGCGGAAAGGTTACCGGGCGCGCCGACTTTGCCCGCATCCGCTAAGACATCTGCAGACAGGCGGATGGTGGCAGCGGTGCGTCCGTCTTTGTCGGTGGTGTCGAGCGCGTTCCACTGGAAGAACGGCGGACCGTCTGACGTGGTGGTGTCGGTCGCGGGATCGTACCGGGCAATGTGTGCGGCATTAATCTCATTGACAAGCGTTTCTGCAATGCGGTCGAGATCCGCCCTTGCGGCCGGGATGTCGGTGTTGTGCGTTTGCAGGAAAGCGCCGATCCGCCCGCCGCTCGATGAACTTGGGCGAAACGCAGCGCCGGAGTCGACGAACTGGACGCCTGCCTGCCCGTCGGTGCCAAGCGTCGCCTTCATCCCGAACGCTTGGTCGCGCTGAACGGCGGTGACGCCCTGGATCGAGATGTTGTAGGCACCGGTGGCATCCTCCTGCACCTTGAGCGGCGCGAATGAGGCAAGCTGCTTGACGAGCCGGTCCCGCTGGTCGGCGGCCTCGAGGTCTTTCGCGCCGTCGGCCATGGGACGCGAGATGCGCTCGTTCAGCTCGGCAATGCCTTTTAGCAGCCCGTTGGCTTCTGAGACCCCCTGCCGGAGCGCGGTAAACGTCTCTGCCTGCAGACCGTCAACCCGAGAGGAGAAGCTGTTCAGGCTGGAGGTAAGCGTTTCCGCCTGGCCACGAACGGCGTTGCGCACGCCGCTATCGGTGGGGTGGTCGGCCAGATCGGACCAGGCTTTCCAGAAGCCGTCGAGCACGTCGCCGAGCGACCCGGCACCGTCGGCGGGGAAGATGCCTTCGAGGGCGGAGAGGACGCGGTGTTCCTCTTCGGCCTGGCCGAGGGCACTCCGGCCGTCGAGCGCCGCTGCGCCAAGCATCCCGTCGCGAACGCGCTCGAAGGTGGCCACGCTGACACCCGTGCCGGGAGTCGCAAACCGCATATTGCCGTTCTGCAATCCGCCAAGGGCCGGCGAGTCGGCGGCGAAGGAGACGCGCTTGCGGGTGTAGCCTTCCGTCTCTGCGTTCGCGACGTTCTGCCCCGCTACGTTCATGCCGGCGTTGAGGGCAAGAAATGAACGTCGGCTGAGTTCGTAAAGCTGGTTGATGCTCATCGTTTCTCTGCGATTGCCTTCCGGAAGGGATCAGCCGACGCGGTTGACGTAGGAACGAAGCCCAGCGGACTGCGCCATATGCCCGCGTTGGGTGTAGACGGAGCCGGATGAGGGGTCGACCGCCCCATGGACGGCCTGAATCATCTGCGCGCCGAGCTGCATGGCATATTGAATGGCGAACTCGATTACGGAAAGCTTGCGATGCACGTCGCCGGCGGTGGAGCGGACCTGCTCGCGGAGGACTCGCAGCGAATCAGCGGCTGACTGCAACAAGGACCGGCTCTCGAGTCCCGCTGCTATCTCTGCGATGGCAGGCAGGGGCGCGGAGAGTCCGAGGAGCCTTCCGAGAGAGCGGGTCTGCTCCTCGCGGCGGGATTGCAGCCGCGCCAACCGGCTCATCTGCTCGGTCGCCGCGAGGGTGGCTTCCTCCAGGTGCTCAGGCCGGCGGCCCTGCAGCGCGGCAGCCTGCTCGTCGAGGATGGCCGTCATCTCCTTTAGGGCGGAAAGCTCCTCTTGCAGCGTTCCTGTGAGCGCCGTCACGAGAGAGGGCACATCTACGGGCGCGGCGGTAGTGAGGTCGAAATTCATGATTGCTGATCCGCTGCGGCGGCATTTGCAGGTTGAACACCCTCCTCCGGCGTCGCGGCGCGATCCCATTGGCGCAGCAGCAGTTCGGAGAGGCGGAAGGTTCCTTTATCCAGCAGGTTCTTGGTCAAAACGTCCGTGAGCACGTCGCGCTGGGCATCCCCGTAACTGTCGGTCCAGCCGAAGCCTTCTTCGCCGTCGAGACCGGATTTGAATAGGTCTTTGGTCATGCTCTGCACGAACTGTTTGGCGAGGACCTGTTCAAACTGCGCGGCGGCCTCCTCCGGGTTGCGGGCGCGCTTGAGCGGTCCGCCCGCGGAAGGCGGCACGGCGGCGGCCGGGGTACTATTAATGGGGATCGACATTACGGGTGTTGATCTTAAAGAATGACCAGCTCGCCCTGGAGCGCGGCGGCGCGGTCTATGGCCTGGAAAATGGCGATCACGTCGCGGGAAGTCAGGCCGAGATCGTTCAAAGCGGCGGCGAGCTGGTTCACGTCGGTGTTGGGCGGCAGCACGACCGAACGGGTGCCTTCTTCATCGATTGACGCCGATCCCGCAGCCCCGGTGGTTGTTTGTCCCTGCGAAAACGGCGCAGGCTGCGACACGAGCGGATCCGTCTGCGTGGAGATGACAACGCTGCCGTAGGTCACCATAACCTCGTTGATGCGGACGTTGCCGCCCGCCACTATGGTGCCGGTGCGCTCGTTGATAACGACGCGCGCGGGCATATCGACGGAGACGGTGAGCGGTTCGAGGGCGGCGAGAAATCCTGCGGCGCTGCCACCGGAACCCTGTACGCCGACACGGACGAGTCCGGCGTGCTCCACCTCGGCGCTCCCGGGATAGGCCGCGTTAATGGCGTCGGCGATGCGCACGGCGTTCGTGAAATCCGGGCGTTTGAGCACAAGGCCAACCTTCTCGATGCCGGTCAAGTTGACGGCCGGCGCGGCGGTGACGATGCCGCCATTCGGCACGCGGCCGGTGTTCGTATGGTTGACCTGCACGCTCGAACCGTGGCTGGCCGCAAGCACGGATCCGGTGGATACGGGGCCTTGCGCGAGAGCGGCGGTGGAATTGCTCAGCGGGTTCAGCAGCGGCGTCTGGAGGAGGATGCCGCCGGAGAGCGAACGCGCATCGCCAAGGGCGGAGACGGTGACGTCGACGAAGCTGCCGGTGCCGGAGAACGGGTCGAGAACGGCAGTCACCATGACGGCGGCGGCGTTCCGGGCGGCGAGCATTTCCGGATCGACCGTGACGCCGAAGCGCCGCAGCATGTTCGCGATGCTTTGCACGGTATAAGGAGAGCCTCGCTGGCCCCGCGCGCGGTCGCCGGTGCGGTCGAGGCCGACAACGAGGCCGTACCCGACGAGCTGCGTGGGCGCGGCACCCTCGACCACGACGAGTTCTTTCAGGCGCGCCGTGGCTGCGACCTGCGCGCTACTCTCCCCAAAGGAGAAGGCCAAAAGGAGGATCAGGAGGGAAAGGAATCGAAATCGCATCATCATTTGCATTACATACCGGCGAGGACGAGCGCGGCGAGCAGGGCCGCGGCGGCACCGATCTTGGCGAATGTGCCCGGTCTGGAGAGATGGAAGCCGCCACTTTCCCGCTCGTAGACGATGTCGGCACTCGCGATCTGGTGCGAAAGGATGGTGTTGTCGTACTGAATGTCATACGGGCGGACAATGCCGGTGACGGTCATCAGGTGCGTTTCGCCATTCACATTTAGCCGCCGCTGGCCTTTGATGGCGAGGTTGCCTGCCGCATCGACCGAGACGACTTGCGCGCTGATGGTGCCGTGCAGGAGATCGCTTTGAACCGACTGGTTGCGGGCGGCAGCGTCATTCTCGAACCGGGCGTCTGCGCCGAAGGATCCGGCCATTTCGCCCCCGGCAACGGCTGCCGACGCGCCGAGCTTCGAATCAGAGGAGTTCTTCCAGCCACTCTCGCGGCTCGCAGCGGTGCGTTCAGCAAGAACAATAGTGACGATGTCGCCTTCAGCATGCGCCTTCGGGTCCGCGAAAAGCGACGTCTGAGCCTGTGCCACCGGCGCCAGCGCGCAGAGGGCCATCAGCGCGAAGAGCGCCGCGAAAGACTTGGGGAGAAGTGAAAAGAGCTTCGGCATGAGGGTTACAGCGTTTCGATCCAGTCTGCCGTGCCGCTGCCGTTGAGGCGCGCGCGGTACATCGTGTCGTTTTTGGCGTTGTGAAGGCGGATGATGCTTCCCATCGCTCCGGGTTCGCGGGCCGTGCAGGTGAGCCGCAGCACGATCGGACCCCGGCGATAAGTCATCAGCACCGGGTCTCCGGCGTCGGCGGCGTACGCGCCGCGTACGTCCCGCTGCCGGAGCACCCGTCCGGTTCTGAGGGAGCGGGTTGCAAAGAGCGGTCCCGAAGCCGCCATGTCGCGGTAAAAGGCCGCTGAGAGGGGTTTTCCGTTGAAGCGGGTAGTCTCCAGAAGGGCAACATTGACCATCGGGGCGGCAAGTTCTGCATCGCTTTCCACGGACGAAGCGGCGACCAGGACGGAGTCGTAGTGGGCGACGTAGAGAAGCGCCCAGCCGGCTTTCTCTGACCGGCCCTCGCGCTGAACCATTACGCCGACCTGCGTGTGCGCCCTGGGCATTTCGCCGGGGGAGGGAAAGGTCAGCTCGAATCTGCCCTGGGGCAGGGAGTCGACATGTACCTGTTGCACGCGGACTTGGAGGCGCGCTTTGCCGGAAGGGAACGTGCTGAATAGCTGCCGCTCCGCCTGTTCTCGTATCCGCGCCTCATCCGACGGTCCGCTCGCGTAGGCGCGAGTGGGCGTTAGGAGCAGGAGGGCGGCGAGGAGGAGACGGCAGGGGAGGGGCATTGGGGAGCACAGAGTGAGAGGTGGCGGTGTCGAGTGTCGAGTGGAGAAGCAACGGGGCCGACGCAGAGACGCGGAGGGTCGGCGGGGCGTGGGTGCCGGGCGGAACGCACAGGCATGGCTGAGCCACACCCGTCGCTTCGCGCCACCTTCCTTCGGCTTCGCTCAGGACAGGCTCCCTGATAGGGGAGGAATTTCCTGTGCTGAAAGGCCGGGGACATTCCTGCACGTTAACGCTTGATAAACTCTCCCCCTTCCAGGGGGAGTACCCTCCCGCTCGTGCGGGACAGGCTCCGGGGGGAGGGGGTTTTTTCAGCATAACAGCAACCTGAGCATTCCACCGGACTGAGCCACACCCCTCTGTCGCTTCGCGCCACCTCCTTTGAGAAGAGGGGGGCCTACTGCTTGAGGTTGTTGGCCACCTGGAGCATGCTTTCGCTGGTGGTGACCATCTTCGAGTTGATCTCGTAGGCGCGCTGGGCGGAGATGAGGTTGACCATTTCTTGCACCACGTCCACGTTGGCACCTTCGAGGTAGCCTTGCCGGACCGTTCCGAGGCCGTCCTGTCCGGGGGTTCCAATAGAAGGCTCGCCGCTGGCTTCCGTCTGTTCGTAAAGATTGCCGCCGACGGAGCGAAGACCGGCGGAGTTCTGGAAGCGTGCGAGTTCAAGCTGCCCGATCTCGATCATGTCCGTGTCGCCCTGTAGACGGGCGCTGACAATGCCGTCCTGGCTGATGTGGATCTCCGTCGCGTTGGACGGGACGCTCAGGTCCGGCTCCACCGGAAGGCCGGTCTGGGTCGTGATCGTGCCGTTGGCATTGAGCGAGAGGGAGCCGTCGCGGGTAAAGGCGACGGTGCCGTCGGTTTTGCGCACCTGCAGAAATCCGTCGCCGTTGATGGCCAAGTCGAGCGAGTTGCCGGTATCGACGAGGCTGCCCTGGGTAAAATTGCGAACGGTGGCGATGGCGGCTGCGCCGCTGCCGAGCTGGAGAGAGGCGGGCGGCGGTGTGCCGCCGGCTTCGCCCTCACCTGCTGCCTGTATGGACTGGTAGAGAAGGTCCTGAAAAACAACCGTGGACCGTTTGTAACCGGTCGTGTTGGCGTTGGCGAGGTTGTTGGCGATGTTGTCGACGCCGGTCTGCTGGGCGGCCATGCCGAGGGCCGCTGTGTGGAGCGCGCGGAGCATATTCGTACGGGTTTATCGGTTGCTAAAATCGGCCGAGATCGCGGGTGATCGCGCTCAGTATCTGATTGGAGGACTGGATCGCCTTCTGCTGCGATTCGAAGAGGCGGAACTGGGAGATCATGTTGATCATCTCCTTCATCGGGTCGACGTTGCTGCCCTCGACGAAGCCCTGCCGCACTTGCGGGTTCGCGATGTCTTCAGGGATCTGTTCGCCGGCATCGAGGGCTGCGCCGTCGAGCCGCCGCAGCGCGCTGGGGTTCTCGAAACGGACGACGCGCAGCTTGCCGACGCTTTGCCCATCGACGGTGATCTCGCCGTCGGAGGCAATGGCAATTTCGCCGCCGTCGTTGGGAATCTGAATCGGCCCGCCCTCGCCCTCGACGGCGAGGCCGCCGGCGTCGCGCAGCGTGCCTTCCGCATCGAGCACGAACCGTCCGGCACGGGAGTAGCGCGATGCGCCGGTCTCCTCATCCTGCAAGGCAAAGAAGCCTTCGCCGCTGATGGCAACGTCGAGCGGGTTGCCGGTTGATTCGTAGGAACCGGCCGCCTGATCCGCCCACTGCGTGGCGACGCGGTCGGTGCGGGGTGCCGATTCTTCGTCGAGCCGCTCGTTGAGCGCGGTCGTAAAGCTGCGATCGGCCCGGTAGCCGACGGTGTTCGCATTGGCCAGATTGTTGGCTGTGCGTTCCTGCGCCCGCATCATCTCGTTCATGGATGCGTAGCTGTTCTGGAGGCGTAGGAGCATCTTTCGGCGTGGTTTGGTTTAAGGACTGCCTCAACAAAGGCTTTGCCAAAGCGGCCGGCGTGCCCTTTGCGTGCCCTTTGGATGCTGTGGCGGTGCCGGACGGCTGTCCGCTGATGCCTTTTTCCTATTTTTCCGGCATCTTTTGCCACCTCGATGACGGTGGAGGACTACTTCGCTTATGCAGATTGTTCGAACATCCGCGCTCGTCTTTACCGGCGGCCTCGCGCTCCTGCTTGGCGTTGCGACGGGGTTCGTAGCGGAACAGGAGGTGCATGGCGGCTGGATCCTCGGGCTTTTCGTGGGTGCCGCGGCGCTGTTCTTCGGCCTCCGCCGCCCCTATCGCCGGTTTCGTGCCGCGCGCCGAAAACCACCGGCGGAATGGAAGTGCTGGCTGGACGAGCACGTACCGCTCTACCGCGCGCTGCCGCCGGAGGACCAGGCGCGCTTCGCCCGCGACATGCAGTTCATCCTCGCCGAATGGCGGTTCGAGAGCGTAGCGGGCGTCACCGTGACGGCCGAGATGTGCGCCGGGGTGGCTGCGGCGGGCGCGCTGCTCCTGCACGGACTGCCGGAATGGGAGTTGCCCACGTTCCAGACGATTCTCTTTTATCCGGACCGCTTCGACGACGCCTACGAAGGCGGCGACTACGCCGATTTCGACGGAATGGCGCACCAGCAGGGGCCGATCATCCTCTCCGCCCGCGCGGTCGTCGAGAGTTGGGAGCATCCTGAGGACGGCAGCAACGTCGTCCTGCACGAATTGGCGCACCTGTTCGACTTCGCCAACCATGCGGCGGACGGCATTCCGTCTCTCCTCGACTCCTCTTCCATCGAAGCGTGGGAAAAGCTGGCCCGGCGCGAGATGCGCGCCGCTTCCATCGGGAAGTCGCTGCTGCGGCGGTATGCAGCGACGAACACGGCAGAGTTTTTCGCGGTCTCGGTGGAGAACTTCTTTGAGCGTCCGGCGGCGCTAAGAGGTCGCCATCCGGCGCTTTACGAGGCGCTGTCGAGTGTGTTCGCGCTCGACCCGGCGGCGATTCTGGAGGCTTGGGAAGACAAAGTGGCTGGCGTATAAATGACGTTTGCGGCGACCTTCGGGGTAGAAGGAACAAGCTCTTCCAATTAGAAGGTAGTCTCGACGTGAACTACTCGGCCGGCGCTGCGTGAAATCTGTACGAAGCCTTTTGGCTCGCCACTGCCGTTTAATGAACCTCTGCCGCCATGTCAACCTCCGTATCGCACAACGTCCTTTACCGGCGCGAGAGGCCCATCGGCTCCGCCGAGCCGCTGGCTACATACCGCATCGAAAGGATCGTCACGCCGGAGCGCAGAGAGAAGCTGACGGCGCGAGGGAACGGAGCGAGTGATTCTTTTGAAGGCATCGAGCGCTCGCTGCTACGCGCGGGTGGAAGCCTCGACGAGGTGCTTCGCCGGTTCGAAGCGGCCCTGCGCGAGCGTGGCGACGAGTCGAACGCTGCCGTCGTGGCGCGCACGGCTGGGCTGCTCCGGGAGACGCTTGCCAAGACGGCCGAGCTGGCCGCCACGCAGCAGGACGTGTCCGAGGCGGCGCGTTAGCAGAAATCGTCCGTGATGAGCAGCGTGCCGTCCGGCGCAATGGCCACCCCGACGCCGTGCCTCCGCAAGTCAGGGGAGAGCAGGTTCTCTCGGTGCGGCGGGCTGTTCAACCAGCCCTCCACGGCGTCGCGCACGACCGTGGCTTCATCCTTGAAGTGGTACGTCCGCGACTCGGTGCCGTCCGGCAGGCGGTAGTATTCATGACTGCCGAAGGGCGGCGTCTTGAACAGGTTTTCGGCAACGCCGATGTAAATCATCATGCCGACCTCCCTCCGGCAGACGACGCCAAGCCGCTCCGCGCGCTGCGACGGCGTCTCGCCTTCGGGACTCTCGTGGGCAAAGAAGCCGCGCCTGGCCATGTTGCCGCTGTGCGCCGTTGCGACGGCGGCAAGCGGCTCGTCCCACGCGAGTTCCGTCAGCCCGGCCTTGCGGCGCGCCGCGTTGCTCGCCTCGTGGATGCGCATGGCGAGGGCGGCTACGTTCCATACGGGCGGACGATTATCATCCATGGGCGGCAGCGCCTGTCGAGGCGGGGAGGGCGTACATGACTGAAGCGCCGTCAGCGGTGCCAGTATTAACAGGGCAAAGCGTCGAAAGGCATTGCGGCGCATAGCCTCTACCGGTTTTCACGGACGCCGGTGGCGGGCAGGCTTGCAAGGAGTCGCTGGATGATGTCTACTGCCGAAACGCCATCTGCATCGGCGTTGAAGTTGGGCACGATACGGTGGCGGAGGACCGGCACGGCCATCGCCCGAACATCATCCACCAGGGGCGTGAAGCGGCCGTCGAGCGCTGCGCGGGCTTTCGCGCCAAGGATCAGGTACTGCGAAGCACGCGGACCGGCACCGTAGCCAAGGTAGGACCTGACGAAGTCGGGCGCGTGCGCGTCCACGGGGCGCGAACGCGAGACGAGGGTGACGGCGTACTCGATCACATGATCGGCGACGGGGATTTCGCGAACGAGATCCTGATAGCGCTGGAGCGCTTCTGCACTCAGGATGGCCTCAACGGGCGCGTGCGTCATGCCCGTGGTGCTGCGCACAACGGCGACCTCGTCCTGAAACGAGGGATAATCCAGCCACAGGTTGACCATGAACCGGTCGAGCTGCGCCTCGGGCAGTGGATAGGTACCCTCCTGCTCAATTGGGTTCTGCGTGGCGAGAACGAAGAAGGGTTCTTCCAGGACGAACGTCTCGCCGGAGGCGGTGACGTGGTGCTCCTGCATCGCCTCCAGAAGGGCGGCCTGGGTCTTGGGCGGCGTCCGGTTGATTTCGTCGGCGAGAACGATGTTCGCGAAAACGGGTCCGCGCACAAAGCGAAAGGAGCGTCGGCCTGTCTGAAGATCCTCCTCGATGATCTCCGTGCCGGTTATGTCGCTCGGCATCAAGTCCGGCGTGAACTGGATGCGGCTGAACGAGAGGTGCAGCGAACGCGCGAGCGTGCGAATCAGGAGCGTCTTGGCGAGGCCGGGCACGCCGACGAGCAGGACGTGTCCCCTTGACAGGAGGCTGACGAAGATGTTGTCGATGGCCTCGTTTTGCCCGATGATGACCTTGCCGACTTCGGCTCGAAGGCGCGCAAAGTCTGCCTGGAGGTCATCGAGTGTCTCGGCGTGACGGTCGGGCAGAGGGGCGGCAGAGAGCATATCGAGCGGCGGCGCAGCAAAAGGGGCGTTCGGACGTGGCGAGGGCAGGGCCGTTCCGGCGGTGATTACCGGGAGGCCATAGGCATAGAAGCGGCTTTGCCCCGGTAGCCGATATAAACGTCCTTGCGGAGGTTCGACAGCCATTCGCCAAGTTCGCGCTGCTGCTTTTCCTGGAGCGCGATCTGCCGGATCTGCTCGTAATCAGTGATGATGTCGACGCGGTGGGAGGGGACTTTGCGCTGCAGCAAGAGGATGTGGAACGCGCGCTTGCCGTCGAGCAAGTCCACCTCCGTCGGCTGGCTTATCTCGCCCTCTTCGAGCGCATTGATCGTCGTGCGCCACGCAACGCTGAGCGCTTGCAGCGGCAGGTCGCGATTGAGCGACTGCGGGTCCACCACGCGGCCGCCCCTTATCGCACTCATCTGTTCTTCGGAATGCCGCCTCGCCATGAGTTCGAACGGCATCTCGTACTTGATCAGGCTATCCCGGACCGTGTTGAGGTAGGCCATTGCCTCGGTGCCGTCGGACTTACTCTCGTCAAACGCGATAAGGATGTGGTTGAAGTCCACCACGTCGCCTCGGCGATCATTCACCCGGAGGATGTGCAGGCCGAACTGCGTTTCGAAGGGCTGCGAGATCTCGCCCGTCGGGATGCGCGCTGCGACAGCGGCAAACTCGGGAGCGAGTTCGTTCAACCGGCTGCCGGTGTACGCGCCGCCGTTGCCGGCTGAACCGGGATCGTCGGAAAATCTTTGCGCGTAGTCCTCGATGGTTGCAGTGCCGTTTACAACGGAGTCGCGGATCGCGGTAATGATGTCCATGGCATCTTCGCGCGCCTCTTCGGTGATCGCCGGATAACGGACGATGTGCGCGATGCGAACCGTGGCCGGCAGCGTCGGCAGGGAATCCGAGGGGAAGCGGGCGAACCAGGCTTTCACTTCGCTCGGCGTAATGCTGATGCTCTGCATCTTGCGCGACTGAAACTGCTCGGCGAGAAGGCGGTCCTTGAACTCGCCGCGAAGATCGTCCTTGACCTGAATGACGCTCTTGCCGTACATATCCTCGAGTCGCCCTTCGCCGCCCACCTGCGCCGCAAGCTGGTTGATGCGCTGGTTCAGAGACTGCTCGACCTGATCGTCGGTGACGATGATGGTCGTGTCCTTCTCTGCCTGCACGGTGAGCACTTTCTGGTTGATGATCTGCCCGAGGGCCTCGCTCCAGAGCGCATCCGAGTACGGCACCTGCTGCTGCTGCATGATGCCTTTGACGAGCGCGTTGACGTCGGACTGAAGGACGATCTCGCCCCCGACCACCGCGACGATCTCATCGACGACCCCAAGATCCTGCGCCTGGACGCGGGCCGGCGTAAGGATCAGAGCAAGAAGCGCAGAGAGAAGCAGCGTCTGAAACGCACGGTTGACCTTATTCATGGACACCATTCGGACGGGAAAAGTAATGGAAAGCGCGGCGGGCGCTCAATCGGAGGCGAAGAAGATTGCGAAGAGTCAGGGGCAAATAGCGGACCTATTCACCGGGAGATAAGGTCTTACGGTTCGGGAAGGACCAAATCTTCGCGCGCAAGGGCTTCATTGCGAAGTTTTTGTACCTGACGCGCATACATCTGTTTCCTGCTTTGGATGGCAAGCCGCCTTGCAAGCTCGTCGCGAATCCACTCCATTTCAGGAGTGCTTCCCGCCGGCACGCGCTCTACGAGTTGAACGATGGTGTAGAGACTGTCTGTGGCGATGATCGGGCTGATCTGGCCCTCCTTCAGCGCAACGAGCGCATTCTGAACGGCGGGGGCGTTGCTGAAGAGGCGGCTTTCAGGTTGATGCGTGGAGGAGAGGGCGAGCGACCCCTGCCTGTCCGCAGCAAAGCGGGCCACGAGGCGGATCCATGCGTTGTCTGATAACGAGGGGCGGGCGCGCTGCATGAGGTTCAGCGCGGCGCGCGCCGAGTCCGCGTCGGCGGTAGAAAGGTACCGAACGCGAACGAACGGCTCCCGGAGGCGGAGTTGATCCTTATAGCGCTCGTAGTAGGCACCCAGCTCCGCCTCCGAGGGCGAGGCGGGGACTTCGTCGTAAAGGTGGGCGAGCAGGGCACTGATCAGGACCGACTGTTCGCTTTCTCGAAGTAGGCGTTGAACGTCCGGTTCGGTGCGCAAGCCGCGCCGCTCCGCTTCCTCATAGAGCAAAGCGTCGGAGACCCACTGCTCCACGATCTGACGCTGCGCCTCCGTGCTGTCGATGCCGGTTGCCATCGCGGAAAGTGCCGAATCGACCTCCGAGCGCGTAAGAATCCGGTCACCGAGTCTTGCCACATAGTCCGGCGCGGGTTCCGGTTCGTTGCACGCGGCGAGAAAGAGGACACCCGACGCAATCAGGACCGCCGCGGCACGCAGTAAAGTCTTTGGCCCGTTCATGGTCATACGCCCTCGGGATCCGGCATGAAACAGGAGAGGAGGCGACGCGAGCCACCTCCTCTCCCTAGTCCCTTCGCAGTTTACCGCGATGCGGAGACGGCCCCGCTTTCATCCTGCTGACCTGCAAAGGCATTGGCCAGATGTTCGGGATACGTCCGCACGACGGTCGCGTTGCGCAGGCGTTCCATCAGCGCCTTTTCGAGCACCTCCTGATAATCCGCCACGACTTCCGCGCGCGCTTCTGCAAACGTCTGCGGGCGAGCGGCGTCCGTTCCGGCGTTCAGGAGCAGGATGTACCCGCGCTGATTCTGAAGCGGCTCGGTGTACTGCCCTTCAGAGAGCGAAAGCGCGCGGTCGAACACGGAGTTCGTAGCGCCCGAAAGGTAGGTGGTGTCAACCCGGATGTTCAGGAGCGAATCGGAACGCATTTCGGCAAGGACCTCTTCGGGAGAGTAGCCCTGTCCGAGCAGCGTGCCAACCTGCTCGAGCGTCGCGGGGCGTCCGGAGTAGAAAGTCACGACGCGCGTACGGTCGCCGAAATTGTACTCGGCGGCGTGGGCCGCGTAGTAGGCTTCGAGAGCAGCAGAGTCCTGCGAGGCGGCGGTCCAAACGGAATCCTCCATCAGGCGGAAGAGCAACATACCGTCGCGGTACTCCTGCATGATCCGGGCGAACTCGGCGTCCTCGTTTTCGAGCGTGGCCATGGCGTAGGGCATCGCCTTGCTCGCTGCGAAGGCATCAAGGATGGCGGTAACCTGCGCGGTCAGATCGGGATTGTACGGCACATTGGATGCTGCGGCGAACTCGGCCACGTTTAGGACCGTCCATGCGGAGTCGCCGAGGCTGACGACCTGCCGCGACAGATCGGCGTCGGCGAAGTCGAGACGGCGCAGGTGCGGCAGCAGGGAATCTGCCGGAACGGAACCGAAGATGGACACGACGGCAGCGGTATCGATCGCGAGCGCGTTCCGGTCGAACACACCCTTAATGAAGTTCGACTGCGCCTCGCGGGTGCGCGGCATCCGTGCGAGAAGGCCCTTCAGCTCGTCCCGCATACTTTCATAGGAGCCGATTTCCTTTATTTCGAGAAGCTTGATGAGGTGCATGCCGAACGGCGTGACGACAACGTCGGAAATATCTCCCTCATTCTTGAGCGCAAAAGCGGCCTCTTTGAACCCCTCGGGCGCGCCCTGCTCGATGTCCGCTGAAAGGTAAAAGCCAAGATCGCCGCCCTGCTGTCCGGACTGCTGGTGCTGCGAATACTGCTTTGCGAGCGCGCCAAAGTCCTCGCCGGCAAGGGCGCGGCTGCGAAGATCCTCGAGTTGTTGAATCGCTCCGAGGCTGTCCGCGGCGGACGGCGAAGCCGGGATGATCATGATGTGGGCCACGCGCCGCTCCGGCGATGCGGGCTTGCGGCTGTTGACGCGAAGCAGGTGGTAGCCGAACTGGGAGCGGAAGACGGGAGACACCGCCCCGACGGGCGTGTTGTACGCCATGTCCTCAAACTCACCGACGGCGCGCCCCGCCGGGATGACGCCGAGTTCCCCACGGTAGCCGGGCTGCCCCTGCGCCTGGGCGGACGGGTCCTCCGACAATCTTTCCGCGAGGTCGCCGAAATCGGCACCTGCCAGCACGCTGTCACGGATGGCCACGGCGCGGTTGTAGGCTGCGAGCGTATCTTGAGGGGATGCATCCGGCTGCACCCGGACCAGGATGTGGCTGGTGTTGACCGCTTCCTTGAGGCGGCCGTAAAGGGCGCGCTGAAGCGGCTCCATCACCTCCTGCTCCATTAAATAGGGCTGGGCAAGCTGATCGCGGTACTGCGCGACCTCCGCTTGAATCGCAGGATCGTCGCTCAAGCCGGCCGCTTCGGCGGCATGGACCTTCAGGCGGAAATCGACATAGCGATTCAGGAAATCCTTCAGTTCGGCAAGAGAATCCTGCCGGGCGGCATCAGCCCCGCCCACGGAGCGGGCATAGCGGGCCTCGAACTCGTTGAGCGTCAGGGTTTCATCCCCAATGACGGCCACCACGGAGGGATCCGTCTGCGCGGGCCGGACGGCGCGTTCGGCGCTTCCGCAGCCGGAATAAACCGCCAGCGCAACGAGCAGCGCGGGCAGAGGCTTAAAGAACCGCATCATAGTAAAAGCGTGTAAACCTGGAGGGACAAACGATCCGGGCATCAGCCCGGTAGATCGGTGCCGGTTGACGCTGCGGCTTCAAAGCGGTTCCATATTCTTTACAATGGGCGAACGCGGCGGCCGGCCCTCGGCAACCTTTGAGGCGGTCGCCTGTCTTCTCTACAGGGAGTCTACTCCTGCCGAACCGGATCCAAACCGCCGAGGCCTTGCACCACACCGACGACAAAGCGCTTATCGAATCCTTCCAGGCGGGGGATGAATTCGCCTTTGTATCGCTTTACAACCGGTACAAAGGGCCTGTTTATGCCTTTTGCTTCAAGATGGTGCTGAGCCGTGACATGGCGCAGGATGTTCTGCAAGAGACATTCTTGCGCGTCTACGAAAACCGGGATCGACTACTGAGCAGTGATTCTTTCCGCTCGTGGATCTTTACGATTGCGCGCAATCAGTGCTTGAACCATCTGCGAAAGGCCAATCGGATGGTTACGCTCGAAGAAGATGCGGTGGCTCTGCAACCTGTGCTCGAAACGCCCGTCTCGGTACTTGAGAAGAGCGAACAGGTTGAACTCGTCAACCGCTACCTCGGGCAGCTTAAGGAAGATTATCGCGAAGTGATCGTGCTTCGGGAGTATCAAAATCTCTCCTACGAGGAGATTGCGGCGGTGACCCGAACGACAGTTAGTGCGGTCAAGTCGAAGCTTTTCAAGGCCCGGCGCAAGCTGGCGGACTACATGGAGCCGATCATGCGGGAGCACGAGCACAAGGCGTAACGCGACAGGCCGCCGGCACGAAGGTGGTTATTGCATGAACCAGATGAACAATTCATGGAGCGGCTCTTGCGAAGGGCAGGAGGAAGCGCTGAACCTCTATGTGGACGGCGAGCTGCCGCTGGAGCAGCAGGCCGAACTCTTCAACCATCTCGCGCGGTGTGAATCCTGCCGGCGGACGCTCGACAGCGTCATGCGCTTTCGGCGATACGGGCGGCAGGAGTACATCGCTATTGCACCCGCCGTCGACGATGCGTTCCTCAAACGGCTGGCCGGTGCCAAACGCCGCCCCCGGCGCGTGAGCGTGGACCGCGACCCGATGTGGAGTTCACGCGTGCCGGTTTCATTGCGCTCGGCCGTAGCCATCGCTGCCGCCGTCTTCCTGGTCGGGTTGCTGATCCCGCTGTGGGGCGCATCGCCGCACCGGCTGCCCATCGTTTCCGGGCAGCAGGAACAGGTGGATCTCTCCTCCGAGGTCGCGCTTGGGTCCGAAGCGGTGTACGTGTTCTATCCTGGCCTCACGGTCGAGGCCGCAAAGCCGAGCGAGGGCGTGCAGCCGGAAAGACTTTAGGTGGGGACACGTAGGGCAAGCGCTGTAAAGAAGACCGCCAGAGCGGCCGTCTTCGGCAATCTGGTAAGAAGGCGCCGGAGGTCGCCTCGATATTGGCAGGCATTTCCCTACACTTAAAAGCGCTTTCACCCTTCATGGCGAAGTTATCTGTTTCGTACCTAAAGAACGGTAGCCTTCCTTCTGAACGGCACCGGTTCAACGCGGTGCCGGTTTAGCCATAAAGAGGTCCACATGATGTCCACCCCCCCCCCGCTGCGCTTCTGACGGGATGTGCCGTCCTGTTTCTGCTGGCGCTCCCGTGCCGCCCTTCGGCGGCGCAGATCCAGCTTGACGGCTCAGGAAATGTGAGCATCGGGACCAGCGCGACCCATGATGATCTAAAGCTCAACGTCGAGTTCAACGGGCAGAGCAGCGACGCAGTGGCCGTAACCGGCAAGTACACCGGCACTGGATATTACTCCGCTAAAGGAGTGGTGGGGTACGCCGCTCCTGCACCGGGTTATGGCTATGGCGGGTACTGCACTGGCGGCGGCACGGGAATCCTCGCCCAGAGCTTGACCTCTGGCAGTAACGGCACGCGGTACGGTGTGTACGGATACGCACAGAGCGGCGCGACCGCTTACGGCATGTATGCATATGGAGCCTACTCCGCAATCAACTACGGCCTGTACGCCTATGCAATGAACGGCTATACGCCGGATGCTCCGAGCGGGGACGCCTACGGAGTGTACGCGGCAGCACGCGTCACAAAATCGTACAAAAATGCCTACGGCTTGTATGCCGCGGCATTTGCGGCGGTGCCTTACTCTTATGCGTATGCCGGGTACTTCGCGGGTAACGTACACGTCACCGGAACCCTTACACAGGCATCAGATGGGAGGTTCAAGGAAAATGTTGCTGCGCTCGACGGCGGGCACGTTCTCGCGCAGATGCGACAGGTTCAGCCGAGATCGTACGAGTACAAACAGGACGCCACCGGTAGAAGGTTGGGGTTTTCACAGGGTAAGAAGGTCGGTTTCGTAGCGCAGGAACTAGAAGAGATCTTCCCTGAACTCGTGAGGGAAGAAACCCACGTCTTGCCGTCAGAACCTGCGCCACCAGATGGCGGCCCGGAAAAGAGCGAAGCAAGCTCTGAGCCGGAGACGATCACGTACAAGACGGTCGATTATCTCGGCATGATTCCCCTCCTCGTGCAGGCCATCCAGGAGCAGCAGGCCGAAATAGAAGCGCTCAGGGCCGAGATTGAGCGCCTGAAGAAGTAGGTGACCACGATGAGGTACTGTGCTTGTTTGCCGCTTGTTGCGGCCTCCTTGCTGCTCACTTTGTACGTCGCTCCAGTCCGGGCACAAGAATTCCCAATAGGAGCTTACGGAACACATGTTCTCGACACCTACGCAGCCGACCTGTACAACTGGCCGGACCTTAACGCTCTGGGGTTGACATGGTGGATTCCGGATAGCAGGGTTTACTCAGATTCAGGATCCACCCTGCTCAACGCCTTGCTTCCCGTTGCCGAAATCAATGACGTTAAGATCTGGGTCCCTTACCGGGAGATGGCAACGTTTTCCCGTGCTATCAGCGTCATCTACGAAGTTGAAGATCACGAGTACGCCACGGTGGACCCCCGGGCAACCAAAAGAGTGGACCCTCAGGCTCACATTCCGGAGTTTGCCAACGTGGGAGATGAGACTTACCAAGGCGTGGTGACGGCCGTAGCCGAACGTCCAGAAGTACCACTCGTTATCGCCAGTAGTTTTCGCACGGCCTACAACTACGCGTTTGTACGGTCCTCTAACATGTACGTTACCGTCGCAATGAAAGTGGATGTGCCTCCTGATCCTCAATCCAACGTCCTGAGCGTCAAGTTCATCCAGGATCCAGATGACGATAGCACCACGACGATAATAACGGATTCTAAAATCACCTGGCTCAAATACGTCAGCTCGCCTACCTGTCCCGAAAGCATTGAGTTTAGATGCGTTACCTTTAGCGCTCACACTTCGGCCATACAAAATGTACTCAGCTGGCTGCTTTATGAAATAACATAGTCTGGGTTGTCCAATGTAGTGATTGACTATGTAAAGATGCAAGATTCTGATGGTGTCTCGCTATTTGGAGGAGCCTATAGCACCCGGGTCAGACGATTTGCAGAAGATTACCGCAATTTTGCCGCTCTGGGGCGTTTCATGCTTGGAGATGAGCCCTTTTACGCACGCTTCCGTTCCCAGCGGTACGTGGATGATCGTCTTGGCGCGTATGGGGGAGGGACATCAGGTGCTACGGCGTTTCTGTGGTCCGACGATGAGGAACTCACTCGCCGGTATCTGCGCGTAGCCGATCCAGCCCAACTAATAGTGGACATCTATCCTTTCACCGGCCGAGGCGTCTCGGGCGGCCCGAGCCTTCCCGCAGCGGAGTGTCGCAGTGGAGGTATTCCCGCTTATGATCGGGGCACCTACCTCTCCGCGACGAGGAGTGCGCTCAATCAAGTTGCTCTCCAATTGTCGATTGCAAGAAGAACGTCGCAAGAGCACGGCATTGATTTCTGGCACGTGCCCCAAACGCATGGAGCTACGGATTCGCTGATCGACTACTCGTACAGGCCGCTCCTGGGACCGGAGATATCGGCTCAGGTGTACATGGGGCTCGCCTACGGCGCTCGCGGCATCTTTTACTACCTGTATCATACGATCGGAACAGCGAAAGGCAACGTGGGGCTCGTCGCACGTAGTGGTAGTCACGCTTCCAACTGCGACGCTGCCCTGAACGGACTCTGGACCGGTTATCGCGACCGCTGGGATGCCGTCCGTGCCCTCAATCAGGAGATGAAGCAGCTTACCCCGACATTGCTGGCTTTGCAATCAGAAGGCGTCTACTACAGCGGCGACGCTACCCCTTTTCCTTCCGGATGCGTGGGTGCCATTCGAGAAAATGGTAACCCGGCTGAAGACGTTCACGTAGGCGCCTTCGTTCACAACACGACCGGACTTCACTACATTCTTGTCGTGAACCGCAATACGGTGGACGCGCGGTCGATAGAGATTGAACTGAGGGACGCGCCTGGCTATGAGAGGCGCATGGTGGATGTGGGGATCGGGCAATCCGTCGCTACGCTTGCTCCAGGAGTCAATACTTTTCCCATCTCAATCGGGCCAGGCAAAGGTCGCCTCTTTGCCATACAAGAAACGCTGGTGCTGGAGAACGTCGTCTTCACCTCCTCGCACTCGTTCAGCGCTCCATCCATCATGGTTCGAGACGTGAACCTTTGGAGCGGTGCTTCCGTGACCCTGAGTGCCTACGATAGCATCACCTTCGGGCCCGGGTTCACTGCGGAACTCGGAAGCTCCCTCCGGGCAGAAATCGTCGCGAATCCATACGTGCCAGTGACTTCCTCGCTCGTTAGAGCGCCGGCAGCGGTACGCGTCAATGATGCGGATGCGTCGGGTTCGATCGCTGAGGCTGCCCAGACTGAGGAAGCCATGCCCGTTCAGTTTGCTGTTTTTCAGAACTACCCCAATCCATTCAACGTCACTACGACTATTCGGATTGCACTCCCGGAACAGTCCCACGTGACGCTTGTGATCTACAATGTATCGGGGCAAGCCGTGGCTGAACTCGTGGATGAGGGGTTGGCGGCAGGGCTTCACGAGGTCTCCTTCGACGCACGCAACCTGCCGAGTGGGTTGTACTTCTACCGTATAGAAGCAGGGTTGTATCGCGAGATACGGCGCATGATGCTGGTGAAATAAATCTGGAGGTGGTACGATGCGAGCAGCGACGCAGTTGGTCATAGCTCTTATAATTTCTTGCACGAGCAATCCGGCCATTGCCCAAACGGATGCGCCTGATTACGCTACAGAATATCCTAAACGGCTTCTGGTAGATGATAAAGGGAATACGTATTTGGCGGGGGGAGGAGTGGCTCCTGTGGGTGGTTATGTAATTTCGAAATACGACTCGGCAGTAACCTGCTCTGGTTTGTTAATCAGCCCTTTATTGAAGAGAGCGTTGGCATCCCACTGATCGTTCACGTTTTCAAGTTCGATTCATCTGGAAACGTCAACATAGCGGGCATTTACAATGACATCTGGCATTCGTACGGTAAAGTATTATTCGCCACGTATACGCCCACTGGCCAAAGAATCCGGTCTCATGTCCCAGAAGGTGTGACATGTGAAAACAGCGCCGTGGACTGGAGGGCATGGTTCTCGTCCGACGATTCTAGGCAGCTCATATGCTCATCCGAGCCCGGTATTCTCACTGCCCGCTTTACTTCCGATGGCGAACTGGTTGATACTCACACCGTACGAGATGCCAGTCTCGACGGAAAGTGGCATGACGTGAGACGAGCTGCCTTCGATGCATTGGGGAATATTTTCGCCTACGTCTGGCTCTATGATTTAGAAAAGGACTTCAATGAACGCCTTCAGCACATACTACTGAAGCTCACCCCGGAGGGCGAAATAGTGTGGATGAAGGCCATGCCGGCTCAGATTAGAAGGATGTGGTATGCGTCGGACCGGCTACTGGCGATCGGGGGATGGTATCTCCGCGTGTATGATACCAGTGGCCGCCTTTTAAGAGAAAGCGTGCCGACGCTCGAAAACACGGCAGCGGCTCTCAACCAGGATGGAATGTTGTACGTAGCCTCCGCGGGACACGCAGAATGCGCTCTTGCCGCTTACGACAGCCTCCTGCAGCAGCAGTGGACAACAACCGTATCCCTCCCCTCCGGTGGGGAGTACTCCAACTGTAACCCTACTTGGATGGTGGCTCACAATAGCGGCAGCGGGGCTGGTGTTTATATTGGGGCCTACAGTTTGCACTATCAATACGACTTCTTTGTCATAAAAGTGGCACTCGACGGCACGCGTTCATGGGTGCAGTCCTACGAGAATGACCTGTATCCTTTCGTCGGCATTACGGATATTCTCCCGGCTGATAACGGGAGCGTCGTTGCGACTGGTGAGAGCGCAACGATCAGGTACAATGCTAAGGGCGATGTACAGTGGAAGGTCAGGCACAATCGGCTACCATATGTTTCCATTGAGGAAGGTAGTGCGCCGCCCGCCGAATGTCATCTTTCTGCAGTATACCCCAACCCTGTCCGGCATCAATCGCATGCGACGCCTACGTTGCGTGAGCCACAGCACGTCCGGGTAGAGGTAGTGGACGTGCTGGGTCGGACCGTTACGCGGGTGCATGAGGGTGTGCTCGCGGCGGGGCAGATACATCGCTTCAATATAGAGGCCAGCGGCCTGGCCTCGGGACTGCACTTACTTCGGGTGATCGGAAGCTCGTTCACTTCGAGCGAGCCGTTCGTAGTGGTGCATTAGAGAAGGCTGAGTCGTCTATGATGATAATGCTGCAGGACCAGTGTCCCTTCCCGCTAATGCGCTTGCGTGTAGGTGCCGTCCGGCGAGTCCTACGTAGAAACGCGCCCCGGCGTAGTGGCGCGCTGAGGTACGTTGTCGCCGTCCCCTGCTTTCTCGTCAGCGAGCGGCTGATGGGTGCAGCGTGGAGCCTGTCTTTTCCACAGGTGCCCGCACTAACTTAAAACCCGGCTGAAAGAACGGAGTTATTTCACCGCCACCAGAAACAAGTCAGCAGAACGAGCAGGCTCAGCAGTCCGCAGCCGAATTGCACCAGCGTCTCAGCGATTCGCATCGTGGTCTCGGCGCGAGCAAACTGCTTCAGCGCACTGACAATGCAGAGCTGCACGACCAGCAGCAGCAGGAGCGACACGGCTGCCAGGAGGAAATGACGGATCGTCGGCCTACGGATCATGGCATTCACCCTCACCGCTTCAATCCTCCGCCCGCTGTGAGGCGCGGCGTTTCCTGGAGCTTACGGATCAGTACGGCGCAAGGTTACGGAGAGCGGCGGGCTTGGTCCGTGAACCCGGCGACACTACCGGGGTCACTGCGTCGTACAACGATGCCTTTCTTCACAAGCGGCGGTGTGTACGAGAGCAGTCCGCCGTTATATTTCCGTGGCTCCTTCCGGGCCACCCGCCCATCACTGCTTTCGACCCCAACTGCCGGATGTCCGACTCTTCTTCCCGCCCCGTCCGCGTTCGCTTTGCCCCCAGCCCGACTGGCCTGCTGCACATCGGCGGGCTGCGCACGGCTCTCTACAACTACCTGTTCGCGCGCAAGCACGGCGGCACCTTTATCCTTCGCATCGAGGACACCGACCGCGAGCGCTACCAGGCGGAAGCGGAGCCGGATATCCTCGCCTCGCTCGTGTGGGCGGGTCTGCACTATGACGAGGGTCCTGAGATCGGAGGGCCGGTAGGGCCGTATTACCAGTCTCAGCGGCGTGAGCATTACGCCCACGTGGCGAAGCGGCTGCTGGAAGAGGGCCACGCCTACTACGCCTTCGACACCGCCGTCGAACTGGAGACCATGCGCTCGCTCGGACCAGAAGCCGGTCGCTACGACGCGCGCACGCGCCACACCCTGCGCAACAGCCTGAACATGCCGGAGGCCGAGGTGCAGGACCGGATCAGACGCGGCGAGCCGTACGTCATCCGCCTCCTCGTGCCGGAGCAGGGAACGGTCCGCTTCGAGGATGCCGTCCGCGGACGGTGGCCTTCGCGAACGCGGAGGTAGACGATCAGGTGCTCATCAAATCCGACGGGATGCCGACGTACCACCTCGCCAACATCGTGGACGACCACGACATGGGCATTTCGCACGTGATTCGTGGCGAAGAGTGGCTGCCGTCGACGCCAAAGCACATCCTGCTCTACCAGGCGCTGGGTTGGGAAGCGCCGGTCATGGCGCACTTGCCGCTGATCCTAAGCCCCAAAGGCGGGAAGCTGTCCAAGCGCAACGCGGACGAGCTTGGCATTCCCGTGTCCGTGCGGCAGTACCGCGAAGCGGGGTACGAGCCGGCCGCCCTCCTCAACTTTCTCGCGTTTCTCGGCTGGAATCCCGGCACGGAGCAGGAGGTGTTCACGCTCGAGGGGCTGGTTGCTGCATTCTCGCTCGAGCGCGTCGGGTCAAGTGGTGTGCAGTTCAATCTGGAGAAACTGCAGTGGTTCAACGAGCAGTTCCTTCGGGCGCTTCCGCCGGCCGAACTGGCGCGGCGCGCGCGGGGTTCGGTCGAAAGCGCGGGGTTCTCGCCATCTGAAGCCTATCTTGAAGAAGTGGCTTCGCTCATGCAGGAGCGGGTCGCGTTTGCAGACGAACTCGCGACGAGCGCGCGCTACTTTTTTGCAGATCCGAGCGACTATGACCCGGCCGGACTCAAGAAGCGCTGGAAGGAAGACTCGGCGGAGTTGGTCCTTGCCTACGCCGAGAAGATCGAGTTGCTGCCGGACTTCTCTCACGACCGATTGGAAGAAGCTTTGCGCGCTCTTGCCGAGGAAAGGGGTGCCGGGGCGGGGCGCATCATACATCCGGTTCGGCTTGCGCTGAGCGGCACGGCGGCAGGACCCGGCCTCTTCGACATGATGGTCGTGCTCGGACGCGAAACATGCCTGCGCCGACTGCGCGCGGCGGCTCAGCGCCTCGGCTGACCGAGCGTACGCCCTCGGCGGAAGACGCGGACAAGGTCTGCCGCCATGATGCCGAACGCAACCGAGACGTTCAGCGACTGCTTGGCGCCGTACTGCGCAATCTCAAGGGCGAGGTCCGCCCGTTCCACAATGCCGTCGTCGACGCCGTCAACCTCATTGCCAACGACGAGCGCAAGGGGGAACGCCGAGGCGGTGAGGCTTTCGACCGGCGTGGGATCGTCGGTAATTTCAAGGACGGCGAGCGTGTGGCCGCTTGCGCGCAAGGTTTCGATGACCATTAAAGCGTCCGCATGGTAGGACCAGGACACCGTTTCTTCTGCCCCGAGCGCCGTTTTACGCAGCGCATGGTTGGCGGGCGTTCCCGTGTGGCCGCAAAGGTAGAGATGCGCGAGCGCGAGGGCATCCGCCGTACGGAAGAGCGCCCCAACGTTGTGAACCGACCGCAAGTCGTTCACGACGACGCTGATGGGATGCTTCGGTAACGAGATCACCTCCGACGGATCAGCCCGGGCGATCTCTTCGTGCTTCAACTTACGCATGATGTATAGGCACCGACGGTGTGCTGTGATAGACAAAATCAAATAGTCCGACAGGTATGAAGGTAAGAACGATCCTCACGGCCTCCTTGCTTCTCTCAATGTTTGCCGGTTGTCAGACGCTGCAGGAAGTCGCGAACCTGCGCAATGTCAACTTTGATCTCGACAGCGTTGCGGGCACGCAGCTGGCCGGTGTGGACGTGCAGAACGTTCGGGGTTATAACGATCTCCGCGCAACCGACCTCATGCGGCTCACGGCGGCCCTTACGTCGGGTAGTCTGCCGCTCTCGTTCACCGTTAATGTGGGCGCGGAGAATCCGAAGGAGAACGGGGTGCAAGCGCGACTCGTCAACATGGACTGGACGCTCTTTCTGGATGAGCGCGAGACGGTCAGTGGGACGTTCGACCAGAACTTGCTCATTCCGGCGGGCGCGCGCACGTCTATCCCGATAGGGATCCGGCTGGACCTTGTCAATTTCTTCGATAAGAACCTTCCCGATCTGCTCGATCTTGCGCTGGCGATCTCCGGTGAGGGCGGCGCGTCCAAGCGGGTCATGCTGAAGGTGCGCCCGACCATCGACACGCCCATCGGCCCGATTCGGTATCCGAACGCCATTACCGTCGTGAGCCGGGAAGTGGGAGGAGCCAGGCAGTAGCGGCAGCGAGACGGTCGTATCGAACCGGCGGCCGTTGATGATCTGCGGCGTCTTGCGTAGTTTGCGTCGCTATGGATCAACCTTCCGCTGCCTCATTGCACCCGCCACTCATCCTTGCCATCGACGGACCGGCCGGTTCCGGCAAGAGCACAACCGCGCGCCTCGTGGCCGAACGGCTCGGGTACACCTTTGTCGATACGGGAGCCATGTACCGCGCCGTGGCCTTTTCGGCCCTGCGTGCCGGGATCGAGGATCCTTCGCAGATCGCGCCGCCCACCGTCAGTCTGCATCATGAGGCGGACGGTATGCACGTGCTGATCGACGGCGAGGACGTGACGGCGGAGATTCGTACACCTGCGGTGGGAGAGATGGCAAGCCGCATCAGCACCTCGGTGGAAGTGAGGCGAAAACTGGTGGACGTGCAGCGCGGCGTCTCCCGAAAAGAGGTTGAACAGGGCAGAGGCGTGGTGCTGGAAGGGCGCGACATTGGAACGGTTGTCTTTCCTGATGCCGATCTCAAATTCTTCATGGTGGCGCGGCCGGAAGTGCGCGCGCAGCGGAGGCGGGCGGAGTTGGAGAGCAGGGGTCTCGCTGTGACGCTCGAAGAGGTGATGGAAGAGATGCTCCGGCGCGACCGGCAGGATACCGAGCGCGAGGCCTCGCCGCTGCGGCAAGCCGCCGATGCCGTGGTGCTCGACACCTCCGACTATTCGATTGACCAGCAAGTCGGCCTCATCGTAGACGCGCGCAAGGGAACGACTCGGGTCCTCTTCCGTTTAGAATCCATTCAGCCGGGCACGCGCTTTTTGACGGCTCGTGCGCGGCTGTTTTGCGGAAGAAATCCCCCGATCTTGTACAACCAAACCAGGCTGTGCCGATACGCCAAAGGGGGAGGGCGGCGGCAGAGCACATTCTACACTGGGGCAGGTGTACGCCGGGTTTTAGCCGCGCGTCATCGTTGCCCTTCTAAACTTTATGGCTGAAGAACAGCGTAACATCAACGAAGCGGAACAGGAAGCGCCGGCCGGCACCGAGGCGGTTCCTGAATCTGCGGAACAAACCCCGGAGCCTGAGGAAGAAGGCCTTCTCGAACGCGCGCGCGACGCCGTGGAAGATGCCGTCGAGGCTGCAACGGATGCGGTAAAGAACGTGGCGGAACGCGCCTCGGACGCAGTCGAGCCGCTCACGAGCTTTATCGAAGACGCCTTCGAGCGCGTCTCGGACAACATCGACATTCCCTCCGCATCGGAGGCCGGCGTTACGGCCAACGCACCGGACGAACTGCTGACCTCCCTCGACAGCGCCGCCGACATCACGCCTCCCGGCGAGTCGCTCGGATTCACGGGCGAGATCGAAGGCCGCGTCGTCACGCTTGCGGAGCTGAACGAAGCGGACCAGGACGAATCCACCCGTGGCTCCTACGACCAGCTTCGGAGCCTCGTCGAGCAGACGCTCACGGACGTGTCGGAGAACGAGATCGTTCGCGGCCGCGTCGTGAGTGTCGGCGAGAAGGACATCGTCATCGACATCGGCTTCAAGAGCGACGGCATCATCTCCCGCAACGAGTTCCAGCACGACCTCGTCGCCGGTGAAGAGGTCGAGGTTTTCCTGGAGCGCATCGAAGACTACCAGGGCCAGCTCGTCCTCTCAAAATCACGCGCCGACACCGTTCGTCGCTGGCAGCGGATCGAGGATGCTTTCAACAACGAGCAGGTTCTCGAAGGCACCATCGTTCGCCGCATCAAGGGCGGCATGATCGTCGAGCTTTTCGACGGCGTAGAAGCCTTCCTTCCCGGTTCGCAGATCGACGTGCGTCCCGTGCGCGACTTCGACGCTTACCTGGAGAAGCGGATGGAGTTCAAGATCGTCAAGCTCAACCCGGCCAACGAGAACATCGTCGTCTCGCACAAGGCGCTCATCGAGAAGGACCTCGAAGCGCAGCGCAAGAAGATCCTCGGCACGATGGAGCCGGGACAGGTTCTCGAAGGCATCGTCAAGAACATCACCGATTTCGGCGTCTTCATCGATCTCGGCGGCGTGGACGGACTGCTGCACATCACCGACCTCTCCTGGGGCCGCGTGTCGCACCCGTCTGAACTGGTCGGGCTGGACGAGCACCTCAACGTGGTCGTTCTCGACTACGATAAGGATCGTCAGCGCATTTCGCTTGGCCTCAAGCAGCTTCAGCCGCACCCGTGGGACACGATCGGCCAGAAGTTCAACGAGGGCGACGTGGTTCAGGGCAAGGTTGTCAGCATCACCGACTACGGCGCATTCGTCGAGTTGGAAAAGGGGATCGAAGGCCTCGTTCACATCTCAGAGATGAGCTGGACGGAGCACATTCGGCATCCAAGCCAGATGGTTTCGCTCGGTCAACTCGTCGACGTGAAGGTGCTCAACATCGACAACGACGGGAAGAAGATTTCCCTCGGTATGAAGCAGCTTCAGCCGGATCCGTGGGAGGGCATCGCCGCCCGCTACCCGTCCGGCACGCCGCTGCGCGGCAAGGTTCGCAATATCACCAACTTCGGTGTGTTTGTCGAGATCGAGCCGGGCATCGACGGGCTGGTTCACATCAGCGATCTTTCCTGGACGAAGCGCCTGAAGCACCCGAGCGAACTGGTCAAGAAGGGCCAGGAGCTGGACGTGCAGGTGCTCAATATCGACGAGAAGGAGCGGCGTATTTCGCTCGGGCACAAGCAGGTCGAGACGAACCCGTGGAACCAGTTCGGCAAGATCTACGCGGAAGGTTCCGATACGGAAGGCACGGTTTCCAGTGTCGAGGAAAAAGGCGTTCTCATCGAACTGCCGCTCGACGTGGAGGCGTTCATTCCGGCGGGCGAGCTGCGCAACAGCCAGGGCTTCCAGAATCTCTACCATGCGGGCGAAACGATCCAGATGCGCGTCATCCGGTTCGATGCCAACAACAAGGAGATCATCGGTAGCGAAATCGCCAAGCAGCGGGCTGAGGAGCGCGCCTCGCGCGAGACGGAAGAGCGCGAGAAGCGTTCCGTTCGCGACCAGGAGCGCCGCGAGGTTCGCGGCTATCAGGAGCAGCAGGCAGCGACAGGCCCGACGACCCTCGGCGAACTCAGCGGCCTCGCCGCTCTTCGCCAGCAGATGCAGGACGCCGAGCGCAGTGCCGCTGCGGACACGGCCATAACGTCGCCTCAGGCGAACGCCGACCTCTCCGCAGAGGCGGGCATGGACAATCGCGGCGCGATTGCCAAGCAGCCGACCGGCGACTCGGATCCGACGGCACCTCCGGCGGATCAGAGCCAGGTTCGCGAGACTGCCGGCAATTTCCCGCCGTCCGAGTCTTCGCAGGCGGCCGTTAAGGGCGTCGGCGAGACGGATCTCGAAGGCGCTGCCGCGGGTGCTGCCGAAGTTACGGACGACGAAACGCCGGTGGAGGACGTTGGCAGCAAGCCGATGACCACGCTGGAGCCGGGCCGCTCGGTCGGCGAAGTGGAGAGCTTTACGCATCCCACCGGAGCCGATGAAGAGCGTATGGTGACCACCGAGGACGTGGTTGACGAGGACGAGTCCTCGGAGACGACGGCAGAACTCGGCGGTGCCAGTGCGACGATCGTGGCAGACTCCGATGAGGAGGCTGAGGAGATCGCTCGCCGCTCAGAGGAGGAAGGCGACACGAACGCCTGACCCTACCGGCTCTGTTGACAACTGAAAAGGGGCGGTGCTTCGCGGCACCGCCCCTTTTCTATTGGCGCTGCCCCGAAGAGGCAGGTGAGTCAGGAGGCTGTTAGGCCCGGCGGCGGAGCATCCGCCTACCGCCTCACCGCACGGGCGACCCGCGCCAGGGCGCGATCTGGACGCCGCAACGAGGATTCGTGGGCAACGGTCCTAATACCGCCCCTCGCGGAAACGACCTCAGTTATGTAAGCTCGGCCCGGATCGTTCTTCATCACCATCATTCGGCAGTCGGCTCCAATTGAGGCCTGTTGCTTCTACCGCGCGCCGACGGGGAGGGACCAGAAGTTGTTGGTGAGGTCCACGTCGGGGAAATAAAGCTCCGGGTCGATCTGAACGGACACGATCGGGTCCGTGGTCTCTATGTCGAGCGTGGCCGTGCGCGCGCCGGCGAGCCATACGTCCACCGGGATCTGCCGCCGAATAGCGTCACCGGAAGCGGTGGTCGCCACAAGGTACACCGGCATCGGAATGCCGCCGCGATCTTCTATCGTGATCGTGGTGTGGTCGCCCGACGCCTGAACGTCGGCGACCGCCTGGTCGAGCGTCCAGGTTTCGTAGTACCAGCTTCGCCAGAACCAGTCGAGGTCGCGGCCGCTCACCCGCTCGAAGGTGTTGAACAGGTCGTAAGGATACGGATGCCGGAAGGCCCACTCGCTGAAGAAGGTCTTGTACCCGGCATTAAAGACCTCCTCGCCCAGCACGCCGCGAAGGGCGTGAAGCACAGAGCCCGGCTTGCTGTACGATGCGTTCCCGTAAGCGCGGCTGGAGTAATGATAGTTGGAACGGCGCATGATCTCGCCTTCCTCGCCTGAACGGGCGGTCATGAGGTACGTGGCCTGATCGGTGAGATACGGGTTGGTGCCTTTGAAGAGTGACGCGAGGGCATTGTTTTCGTTGAACGTCGTCGTGCCTTCGTCCATCCATGCCGTTCGCCGCTCGTCCGTCGCTACGATCATCGGAATCCACATGTGGCCAAGCTCGTGGACCGTGACGCCGTATAGACTCGCGTCGCCGGCAGCGTTGTAGTCGCCCATCATCGTCATCATCGGGAACTCCATGCCTCCGCCAATAATGCCGGACCCTTCAACGGCGGACATTTGCGGATAGGGATAGAGGAGGCCGGTGAACGCAGACAGGAAGGCAAGCGATTGCTGCTGATATGTGGTCACGTTCTTCCACCGTGGAGCGGTCGGGCGGTAGAAGGTGTTGATCTCCGTAAAAGAAGCCCTTCCACTGTCAGCCGAGCCGAGCGCGAGCCGGGCCGCGTCCCAGTGGTGGTGGTGCATTGCCGCAAAGACGAAGGCCCGCACGCTGTCGGCGGCAAAGTGCCACGCGAGCGTAGCGCCGCGCTTGCCGGTGGTGACGCGGCCTTTCTCAAAGTCCTGCGGCACCGCGACGGACTGCGGAGTGAAAGAGCGATGCGCCGCGTCGCGCCGCGCGACAATTTCGGGCTGAAGTACGTCCTCGCTGTTGAGCAGCACGCCGGTCGCCTGAATGAGCCATCCTGCCGGCGCTTCAATGGTCACGTCATAGTGGGCGAAGCCGGTATAGAACTCGGAGCGCCCGAGGAACGGATCCGTTTGCCAGCCCACCACGTCGTCGTAGACGGACATGGTCGGGTACCAGTAGGCGAGCATGAACAAGTCGTCCCGGCTATGCCCCATCCGTCCGCTTGCGCCGCGCGCGGGAATCTGCGCCGACCAGTCGATCCCGATCTCGGAGACGCTGCCCGGCATCACCGGATCGGCCGGGTAGAGAATGAGCTGGGTGCCGTCAACGGAGTACGCGGCGTCTTCGCGGCGGCTCGTGCCGAGGACGGCTCCATTCAGACGCACGCCGGTGAGTTCGATACCGCCGGTGACTTCCATTGGGCTATTGCGCACGGCACCCTCGGCGTGGACATTCAGCACCATCTCCAGATGCAATTCGTAGAGCGTGTCCGGCGATTCGTTGTGGTACCGGATGGTACCCGAGCCTTCAATCCGGTTGCTTTCGGGAAAGAGGCGAACCTTCAGCGCGTACTCGCTCCGCTGCTGCCAATAGGTTGGCCCCGGCGCGCCCGTGGCGGAGCGAGTGCCTGCATCGAGCGCGCGAACGAACTCCTGCGGCGGCTGCATCGGGTAAGGAAGAACCCGCGCGTCATGAGCCGGTTCGGGAACGCGCTGGGCGTGGACGGTACTCGCCGGGAGAGCGAGCATCAGGAGGGCGGATAGCAGGAGCAGACGAGGCATCACAGGGGCGTCGGAAGGATCGTGGAGAGGGGTAGAAACAGCAGTGCCTCCCGATAACCCGAACGGGTTCGCAGAGGCACTTGCCTATGGCATCATAGGTCGCGTTCGTGCCGACAGATCTACATGGAAGCCAGCGCTTCAGCGTCTTTCCAGTGACGCCGCGCGTCGATGATCTCCGGGTCGACTTCGTTGTAGATCGGGTGCCAGACGCGGCTGCCGAAGAGCTGCTGCGCAAGGCGAGCCTTCAGCAAAACGCGGAGGCGATCTTCGACGGAGCGCAAGTCGGATTGCGTGAGGGCCTGGCCTGCCGAAGCGGAGTCCTCGCGGGCAGCAACGTACGCCGTGAAATCATTCCACATTCCATCGTTTACGCTGAAGCCCTTTATAAATGCCTCCCGGTCCTCGCCCCACTTTTGCCGGAGTGAATACTCCTGCGTGACGAACATATCGCGGGCAAAGCTGAAGTCAAGTCCCTGTCCGACGACCTTCCAGAAAGGCGAAGTGGAATCAGGCAGCGTGACGAAGTCGGGCAGGATGCCGCCGCCGCCGAAGACCATCCGTCCGTGGGTGGTCTCATACTTGAGCGAATCGGGGATGCTCTCCTCATACACCCGCGGGTCGAACGTCGTCTCGTAGCCGTCAAACTTATGCTTGTAGTATTCCGCCTGGTCGCCATCCTCGTACGCGGTTTGGATGAGGCGGCCCGACGGCGTGTAGTAGCGCGCGACGGTCATCTGCAGTACGCTGCCATCGGGAAGGGGGAATTGACGCTGCACGAGGCCTTTGCCGAACGTGCGACGCCCGACGATGAGCGCCCGGTCGTGGTCCTGCAGCGCGCCCGCGACGATTTCACTCGCGGAAGCGGATAGCGGACTGACGAGCACGATCACCGGTTGCTCCTCGAACGCGCCGCCCGCCGTGGAGCGGTAGGTCTCGTCCATGTCCGCCTCCCGTCCGCGCGTGTAAACGATGGTCTTGCCCCCCGTGAGCAGCTCGTCCACGATGCGGACGGCAGATTCCATAATGCCGCCGGGATTGTCGCGCAGGTCCAGGATGAGGCGTTCCATGCCTTCGCTCTTCAACGTTTCGAGCGCCTCCATGAACTCGTTGTACGTGGTGGCGGCAAAGCGATCGATCCGGATGTAGCCGGTCTTGTCGCTCATCATGTACGCGCTCTCGATGGAGAAAAGCGGAATGCGTCCGCGCGTGATTTCGAAGGTGAGCGGCCGCGCGATGCCGTGGCGCTCGACGGTCATGCTCACCTCGGTGCCGATCGGACCCTTCAGGCGCTTCTGAATGCCGCCATTGGGAAGTGCGACGGCGCTCGAGTCGTCGATGCGGATGATGCGGTCTCCGGCGAGGACGCCGACGGCTTCGCTCGGACCGTCGGGGACGACCGAGATGACCCGCGCGGTGTCGTCCCGCTGTTCGAAAAGGATGCCAACGCCGCCGAACGAGCCTTCGTATCCTTCCTGAATCTCCTGAATCTCCTCGGCGCTGATGTAGGCGGAATGGGGGTCCAGCCCTTCGAGCATTCCTTCGATGGCCCCTTCAACAGCGGTGGAGGCATCCACTTCATCGACGTACTGCCGGTTGATGATCAGAAAGGCGTCCTCCAGCTTCTGGAGGTACTTCATGGTGTCGTTGCCGGGAACGAAGGTGTTCAGCTTCGTCCCGACGAACGCACCCACTACGAGCAGCAGTACGGCAGGGAGCACGTACGACAGTTTAAAACCTTTCATGAACCTTCCTTCGTGTTGTCCTCTGCCGATGCGGCGGGGGTTACGCAGTGCGTGACGTAGCGCCTCAGCGATTGTTCCACCTGTTTCCGGCTGCCCAAACGAAAAGCCTGCACCCATGAAGGATGCAGGCTTTTCGGATGAGAATACGTCCTGACCTTAGAGCGTGCTCAGGTAATGTTCGGCGGAGGCCTTGTAGGATCCAAAGCGCGCTTCGGAGAAGGCGGCCTTGGCTGAGGCGTTGTCGCCGAGCGACATATGGGCCTCGCCCTTGAGGAAGTAGATCTTCGCCTTGTCGCTCTTGCTGCCCTTATGGAGCGCCAGCGCCTTGTTGGCGGAGTCGACGACCTTGTTGTAGTCGTTCAGCACTTTGTAAGCCTCGCCGAGGTAGTAGTAGGTGTCGGCATCGGCCTCCACGTACTTCTGCATGTCGGTAAGGTCCTTGATCGCCTCCTGCGCATCGGCGCGCGTCGTGCCGCCGCCGTTCCGCGTCAGCGCGGTCGAGGCGAGATAGATGTAGTTCTGGCGAACGGCGTCCTTAGCCGCGTTGGCAATCTGCGCATCCGTGCTCTTCATCGCGTTCTGATACACGGCCAGCGCCTCATCTTCGCGTCCGAGCTTTGCCAGCGCGAGGCCCTGCCCGAGGTAGTTCTGAGAGTACTGCGGGTAGCGCTTGATGCCTTTCTCGAAGTGAGTCAGCGCCTCGTCAAACTTGCTCGCATCGCTGAGTTTCTTGCCGCGCATGTAATCAAGCTGCGCAACGACTTTGTTCGCCTTATTGGCGATCTCGGTGTCGCCGGCCTTCTTCGCCTGATCAGCGGCCTTCGTAAAGAGGCCGTAAGCGTCGTCGTACTTCTTCGCTTTGGCGGCTTCAAGAGCCGAATTATAGCTCTTCTTGTACTCCTGATCGGCCTGTGCACGCGACGGCACGGCCGTGGCGACACCAAAAAGAACGATCAGGGCGAGTGCGCGAAAGAGAGCGGAGTGGGTTAAAAAGCGTTTTGCGGTCATTGCCTCCTCTTATTCCTGTTGTGGGGTTAAAATGCTGAGTCGTATGCAGTTGTGCCCGCATTCTGTCCTGATTCCATGCGAGGACTATGCCAAAACGGCCCGGTCGCGCATGGAGAGTCTCAGAGATGCCGCACGTGAGGTTTTCGGAAGGGTCGGATTATTCACGGCGAGCAGAAGAAGCGGTTCCTGTACACGGTTCAAAACGTGGGTGTCGCCTGCAATGGTCGCTCAGAAATTTGGCGTCAACGCATGTTCCCTGTAGAACTCGTCAATGATGCGGACGGCTTCGTCGGGGTCGTCGGTGACGTTGAAGAGCAAGGAATCGTCCTCGGCGATGTTACCCGCGCCGAGCACGGACTCCTTGAGCCAATCTACCATACCAGACCAGAACGAGGTTCCCATCAATATAACAGGAAACCGGGTGCTCTTGCCGGTCTGGATGAGCGTCAACGCTTCAAAGAGTTCGTCCATCGTTCCGAAGCCGCCGGGAAGCACGACAAAACCCTGCGCGTACTTCACGAACATGACCTTTCGGACGAAGAAGAAGTCGAAGTTGATGAGCTTGTCGGAATCGACGTATGGGTTCGATGCCTGTTCATGCGGAATGACGATGTTCAGGCCGATCGACACGCCCCCGCCCTCGTGCGCGCCCTTGTTTGCCGCCTCCATAATGCCGGGGCCGCCGCCGGTAATCACGCCGTAATTGTGTTTGACGAGCTTGCGCGCCACGGCCTCGGCCATTTCGTAGTAGGGGTTGTCGGGCGTAGTCCGGGCAGAACCGAAAATTGAAACACACGGGCCGAGGCTCGACAGCGATTCGAATCCGCTCACGAACTCAGACATGATGCGGAAGATGCGCCACAGGTCGGTGACGCGGCTTTGCTGCCACGCCTGCACTTCGCCGGCCGTCATCTTGTCCTGCCCCTGTACGTCCTGCTCCGTTCCTGCTTCCGCCGCTCCGTTCCCGTTCGTCCGGCGTTCCTTCTGCGTTACCTGATACCTTTTCGACATACTACCCTGAATCCCTGCGTTACTTTAGCCTTGTCTCTTTTGCGCGACTCGGCCTGGGTGCGGCTTAATGTAATACGAGTCAGCAGCCGCCGTTACGCCGTGTACTCGCTGAAAAACACCCCTATGTGCCTCTGCTTACGGGAAGTCGCGCCGGCGCGCCGTTGAGCCGTCTCTGATATTCGACGCCCCATCTTTCCTCGCAAGTGGCTACCAAAGGATATTCTCCTACGGGTAAGTCGCAGCGCGGTTCGTTTGAGCGGAAAAATGGCGTTTGTCGTTCCTTTGAGCCTGCCGTAATACTATCGACGGGACGCTTCACAATCTTGCGGTGTAATTACTTGATTGGAAGGCTGCCTAACACCCCCTGGAATCCCCCTCGAGGGGGAGGTCGCCCCGGCACTTTGGTCCAAACCGGCATCGACATATAGCGCGTTCGGATATTTCAGCGGCATCCAACGGATCGAAGCAATTCTAAACGAGAAGGCAACGGGCACAGCTGCTGATCGGGCCAAGAACGAAGAGGCGTCCCGACTTGCATCGAAACGCCTCTCCGCATCCTTTGCTTGACGGCAGATTAATTCTGCTGGTCGAGCTGCTCGCGGTACTCTTCCGTGGCGAAGATGCCAATCTCGACTCGCCGGTTTGAAGAGCGGCCCATCTCGGTTTCGTTGGAAGCAACCGGCTCAGATTCGCCCCGGCCGAGCGTCGTCACGCGGCTACGCGCTACGCCCTGGCTGATGAGGTAGTTACCGGCCGCTGCCGCCCGGCGCTCGGATAAGCGCTGGTTGTAGGAGTCCGATCCAACCGCATCGGTGTGGCCTACGACGACGGCTTCCGTGTTCGGGTACTTCTGGAGGCTCTGGGCAAGGTCTGAAAGGTTCGTCTTGGCCTGGGCGGACAAGTTGTCCGAGTCAAAGCCAAACAGGATGGCAGAGTCAAACGTTACCTGAATGCCTTCGCCCACGCGCTCGACCTGTGCGCCTTCGAGTTCCTGGTCGAGTTCATCGGCCTGCTTGTCCATCTGCGCGCCGATAATGGCACCGGCACCGCCGCCAACGACGGCTCCGATGACGGCTCCTTTCGCCGTGCTGCCCGTGGCCCGCCCGATCACGCCGCCGATAACGGCACCGGCCCCGGCACCCGTCGCCGCGCCCTTCTCCGTCCGGCTCATGCTCGAGCAGCCCATTAATGCAGCGCCGAAAAGCAGGAGCGCAAAGATCGGCAGCGCAAAGAATTTGTTAGTAAACTGCGTCCTCATGGGTACAATCCTCGTTGTTCTATGAAAGAAATGAATCAGATTGATCAATTCCAACGTTGATGCCAATCTTGGTGCGTCGGCATCCGTTCGCCGTCTTCGTATTCAGGCAGGGCGGGCGGAGTTCCACCGGAGGATTAGCGGACAAAGCTCGTAATAGGCGGCTCAAATCGCTCTAAATCAATTATTTTCGCTATTCTGACACCATAGCTGGGCGCTGTAATAATCCTGAGACTCGGCTACGCGCGGGCGATAAGGGCACGTTTCGCTGCCCAAGGTGTCCTAATTTGCCGACAACCCGCTTGCGATCTGGGCAGTGTTCGCAACGCCGCGCAGGATTTGCGCAACCTTCTTTTTAGCACAAAAGACTCGTTATGAAGCTCATCATTCCTATGGCCGGACGTGGAACGCGCGTTCGCCCGCATTCCCACGTGACGCCGAAACCGCTCATGCACATCAAGGGCAAGAGCATGGTCGAACGCATTGTTCAAACGTTCGCTGCGGTGCTCCCCCGGCCGCTCGACGAAGGCGTTTTCATTCTCGGGCCGGATTTCGGTCAGGACGTGCGCGATCAGCTTACGGAGGTTTGTAGCCACTTCGGCATGAAAGCGACCTTCAAGATCCAGGAGGTCGCGCTCGGCACCGGACACGCCGTCCTCTGCGCCGATGACCGGCTTGAAGGGGAAGGGATCGTGGTGTTTGCCGATACGCTCTTCGAGATGGAGCCGGGCGTGGACCTTGGCTCTGCCGACGTGATTGCGTGGGTAAAGCACGTGGAGGACCCGAGCCGCTTCGGCGTGGCCGTTCGGCGCGGCGAGAAGATCGTGGAGTTCGTCGAGAAGCCGCAGGAGCTGATTTCGAACGAGGCGCTTATCGGCATTTACTATGTCAAAGAGCTTCAGGCGCTGCGGAGCGCCATCGAGGGGCTGATGGAAAAGGACATCCGCGGCCATGGCGGCGAGTTTCAGTTGACCGACGCCTTCGACGCAATGCTCAAGAAGGGCCTCCTGTTCAAGACCGCGCAGGTGACGGAATGGCTCGATGCGGGCACCATCCCGGCGCTCATGGACACGACGAAAGTCGTACTCGAGCGGGAGAAGGGGGACGCCGTGCAGGGCAACATCGAGAATAGCGTGCTGATCGATCCGGTGTACGTCGGCCCCGGCGCAACGGTCAAGAACTCCGTCATAGGCCCGTTCGTGAGCATCGAGGCGGGCGCGCAGGTCAGCGACGTCGTGCTGCGGGAGAGCATCGTCTTTGCCGAGGCGAAGGTGAACGGAATCGTTGCGGAAGGCTCGCTCTTCGGACGGCACGCGGCGGTGAACGGACACGTTGCGCGCCTCAACATCGGCGACCATTCGGAAGTGGGTTGATCGCGCCTCGGTTGAACGGCTACGGACTGCCGGGACGATGTTGTTTGTGCGTTTATGAAGATCTATCCACCCTCGGCAGAGGACAAGCTCGGGTTTGATGTTCTGCGCGAGCGGCTGCTGTCGCTCGTTCGCAGCACGCTTGGAGAGGACCGCCTGCGAAATATGCAGCCCTCGGCGTCGGTAACGTGGGTGCGGGGGGAACTCGTGCGTGTTTTCGAGCTGCAGCAGGCTTTTCGTTTCGACGACCCGGTGCCGCTCGAGCACATACTTGATGTGCGGGATGTACTGCGCCGCGTGGGGCCGGAGGGCGCTTTCGTCGGCTCGGATGATTTGCTTGCGGTCTCGTACGTGCTTGCCACGCTGCGCCGCACGAAGTCGTACTTCATAAGCCGCGCGGCCAAGTATCCTCGCCTTGCTGACGTTGTTCTCGGCGTCACCGCTCTTGAAGGTCTCGAAGAGGCCATTCGGAACGTGGTGGACGATAGCGGGCTGGTCCGCGACGACGCCTCGCCCGAGCTGCGGCGGCTGCGGCGGCTCATCTTGCAACGGAGCGCCCAGGTGCGGGAGGTGCTGAACGCAGCCCTCCGCCACGCCATCGGGCAGGGGTTCGCCACGGAAGACCAACCAACGATCCGCAACGGCCGCATGGTAATTCCAATTCGCGCCGAGGCGCGGCGCAAGGTGGCGGGCCTCGTGCAGGACGTTTCCGCCACCGGGCAAACGGTTTACGTCGAGCCGGCGGCCTCCATGGAGATGAACAACGAGCTTCGCGAGCTTGAGGCCGAGGAGCGCCGCGAAGTCGAGCGCATCTTGAAAGAAGTGGCCGGGGCGCTGCGCGAAAGTCTTCCGGAAGTGCGCGAAGGTCTCCGAATCCTGGCGCAATTTGATCTGCTCCAGGCGAAGGCGCGGCTGGCCAACAGCATGGACGCCGTCGTGCCGGAGTTGACCGAAAGCGCTGCTCTTCATATCCGCGCCGGTCGCAATCCCGTTTTGGTATTGCGCTTTGGCCGCGAACGGCAGCCGGGCGAAGCGCCTCGGGAGGTGGTTCCACTCGATCTCGCCCTCGGAGGCGAAGCGGCGACGCTGGTAGTCACCGGACCGAACGCGGGCGGCAAGACGGTGGCGATGAAGACGGTGGGCCTGCTCTCGGTCATGCTCGCTTACGGGCTGCCGGTGCCGGTCGACCCGCTGTCGACGCTGAGCGTATTCGACCATCTGATCGTGGACATTGGCGACGAGCAATCGCTGGACGAGGATCTGTCGACGTTCTCGTCGCACGTCGGCAATCTGAAGTATATGCTCCGCCATGCGGGCGCGCGGACGCTTGTTCTGATTGATGAGGCGGGGACCGGAACCGACCCGGCGGAGGGCGGCGCACTGGCGCAGGCGGTGCTCGAGCGGCTCACTGCGGCGGGGGCCTCCACGATCGCGACTACGCACCACGGCACGCTGAAGGCGTTCGCGCACGAAGCCGCCGGGGTCGAGAACGGTTCGATGGAGTTCGACCGAGACACGCTCAGCCCCACGTACCGCTTCCGGCAGGGGGTGCCGGGTTCTTCTTTCGCGTTTGAAATTGCCCGGCGCATCGGTCTCGATCCGGACGTGCTGGTCCGCGCGCGCGAACTGACGGGTCCGCAGAAGTCGGTGCTGGAAGACCTCATCCTCACGCTGGACGCGCGGAACAGAGAGGTTCAGGACGCACTCTCCGAAGCTGAGCAGATCCGCGCAAACGCGGGCGAGTTGGAGGCGCGCTACCGCTCGCGCCTGGAGCGGGTGGAGACCGAGCGTGACGAGATCCGCCGGCGCGCCCTTTCGGACGCGGAAAGGCTCATGCAGGAGGCGAACGCTGCGGTCGAGCGAACGATTCGGGAGATCAAGGAATCGCAAGCGGAGCGCGAGGCGACGTTGAAGGCGCGGCAGGGGCTGGACGCTTTTCGCGATGATATCGAGGCGCGGCGGGATCGAGAAGAACGACGCGGCCGGTCGGCAGCGCGCAAGAAAGCCGATGCGCGCAGCGCGAATCGGCAGGCACCGAAGCAGTCCCGTGGCGCGATTGCAGTCGGTGATCAGGTGACGCTCGATGGAGGCAGCGCGGTTTCAGAGGTGCTGGAGCTTTCCGGGTCAACCGCCATGATCGCTATGGGCAGCGTTCGCGCCCGCGTGGCGCTGGATCGGCTGCAAAAGGTCGGCGGGCCGCGTCGCCGGCAGGTCACCGTTAAGATGCCGGGAGCGGGCGGAAGCCTGCCTGTCCTTGCCGCTCGTAACCGCATCGACGTGCGTGGCGGGCGAGTAGAGGAAGTGCTGCCGGAGGTCACCTCGTTTGTGGACGAGGCCATAGCGGCGGGATTGAATCAGGTCGAGATTCTACACGGAAAAGGCACGGGCGCGCTGCGGAATGCGATCCGGGAAGACCTCGCGCGGCGGCAAGACGTGGCCTCCGTCGACGACGCGCCCTGGAACCAGGGTGGCGCGGGCGTGACGTACGTCTTTCTCCGGTAGAACGGCGTTCGTCGATAGAACACGGCGTCTCGTTGGCCTATCGAGGCAGCAGCCATGGAAGCGGGTCCACGGGACCGCCCTTCCGGAAGAGTGCGAAGAAGATGCCGGCACCGCGCGGCTCGCCGTCCGTTCCGGCGCGTCCGATCGCATCGCCGGCCTTCACGCGCTGCCCGACATGAACGGCAAGCGACGAGAAGTTGCTGTAGACGCTCTTATATTCGCCATGCGCGATGGCCACGATGGTGCCGAAGTCCGGCATCTTCTCAACGAGAATCACTTCGCCATCAAAGACGGCGTAAACGGGCGCGGCCGCTGCCGTCGCGATGAGGATGCCCGGGTTGTCTGTCGTGGTGCCGAGTAGCGGGTTGATGCGGTCGCCGTAGGGTTCGAGCAGCGCCCCCGTGGCGGGCCAGGGCAGGCGGCCTTTGTTCTGCGCAAAGGAGCCGGAGAGGGTCGCAAAAGCTGCGTTGGCCGCCGGGGCCGCGGCGGAAGGCGTGCGCATTCGCTTGTCCTCCGTTGCCGCCAGGCGCTGCATCAAGGTTTCGAGGGCCTGGCGCTCCGCGCGTTTGCGGGCAACCGCCCGCTCGAGTTCCTTACGTTCGATCCGAAGCGTGGCCACGAGTTCTTCCCGCTGCTTCCGCAACCGGACGAGGTCCGTTTCCTCGGCTCGCGCCTGCGCGAGCAACGTGCTCGTGCGCGCGTGTGTGGCATCGAGTTCACTGCGGCGGCCGTCGAGGGACTCGCGAATGCGCCGTATGCGGGCCAGTTTGCGGTTGCGCTGGTCGCTGAAACGGGCGAGATATCGCGAGCGAACGAGCATCTGGTTGATGGACTCCGCAGATAGCAGGAGCGCGAGGTCGTTGAGCCGGCCGTATTTATAGGCGTGCAGCGCGCGGGCGCGGTACTGCGTCTTCAGGGTGTCAACCTCCGACTCGAGGTCGCGCAGGGCCAGCGATAAGGAATCGCTGCGGAGGGAGAGCATTTCGAGATGACGCCGGTAGGCGACGGAGAGCGCTTCGCGGGTCGCGATCTCTCGGTCGAGCGACTCCAACGTATTGCGCGTACTTTGTTCGTCCTCGGCCGCATCGGCGAGGCGGCGCTGATCGGCGGCAAGCTGTTCCTTGAGCGTGATCAGTTGCTTTTCAGAACCCTCCGGCAAGGGCTGCGCCGCGGCCGCCCGGGCGAGCAGCAGAAGCAGCACGCACGCAAGCCGGCCGTGCCGAAGGGGAGCATACACGGAGAACAAAAGCACGGAACGAGCGCGGCCGTTTTGCATCTGCGGCGGGAAGAATACTTTCCATCCGCATCAGCAAAGGGTATGCCCGCGTTCATTCGCCGTTCAGTCCTGCATGGCGAGGCGGGTCGCCAGGACAGGTTCGAGGGCCGCCCAGACGTTCTCGGCCACGATCTTATGGCCTTTTGCGGTGGGATGAATGCCGTCGGCCTGGTTCAAGCCGGGCCTTCCGCCGACGCCTTCGAGTATAAAGGGAATGAGCGGCAGGTCGTTCTTGCGCGCGAGTTCGGGAAAGATTGACCGGAAGTCGGAAGCATACTTTTCTCCCATGCTCGGCGGAATCTGCATACCGGCTAGGATGATGCTCGCATCCGGCTGCGTCTGCCGCACCCGGTCGATGATCTCCTGCAGGTTCTGCCGTGTGCTCTCGGTCGGGATGCCGCGGAGGCCGTCGTTGCCACCGAGTTCGACCACCACCACATCCGCGTTTCCTTTGAGCACCCAGTCAATGCGCCGCAGCCCTCCGGCGCTCGTCTCGCCGCTCAGGCCCGCGTTCACGACGCGGTACGCAATGCCCGCCGAGTCCAGTCGCTGCTGGATGAGCGCGGGGAAGGCTTGTTGAGGATCGAGGCCGTAACCTGCCGTAATACTATCGCCAAAAAAGAGGATCGCGGGCGCAGTTCGGGAAGAATCGGCGGAGCGGGCGGCGGCGGATGTTGTCCCGTCCGTGTCGGCGAGGGCTTCCGGCTCGGCCGGGGGTTCATTCCGGCAGCCGGCATAGAGCAACGGGAGCGAAGCAACAAACATGAACAGCGTTAGTACGCGCATAGCCAAACAGGTGTAAACAAAGGGTCGGCCCCCTTTACAGCCTGTTCTCGACCGAGGTTTCATTAGTCCGTGCTCTATGTTCGCCCCAAAGGTTCTGGAGGCTCAACACCTTACAAAAACGTACCTTAGCGGAGGCGCTCCGCTGACGGTTCTCCGCGACGTAAACTTCAGCCTGTCCCGGGGTGAGACGTGCGCGATTGTTGGTCCGTCCGGCAGCGGAAAGACGACGCTGCTCGGCTTGTGTGCCGGGCTGGACAGCCCCTCCGAAGGTACGGTTCGCCTGAGCGGCATCGACTTGACACCGCTCTCGGAAGACGCCCGCGCAGATCTGCGCAATCAGTATGTCGGGTTCGTGTTTCAGTCCTTCCAGCTCATTCCAACGCTGACGGCGCTGGAGAACGTCATGGTCCCGGCCGAGCTTCGCGGGGATCGAAAAGCAAAAGGCCGCGCGGCGGAACTGCTGTCGTCGGTCGGACTTGCGGCGCGGCATGGACATTACCCGACACAGCTTTCAGGCGGCGAGCAGCAGCGGGTTGCCCTTGCGCGGGCGTTCATCAACGAACCGGCCGTGCTCTTTGCCGACGAGCCGACGGGCAACCTCGACGCCGAGACGGGTGAACTCATCGAGGACCTGCTCTTCGGGCTGAACGAACGAGCGGGAACGACGCTCGTGGTTGTTACGCATAACCTGGACCTCGCCCGCCGCACCGGTCGCATCATTCGCCTTCGCGGCGGTACCGTCGACTCCGACTCCGCTGAGGCTTCCGCGGACATGGCTCCGGAGACGCAGCAAATCTCCTCCTGATATGGCTGCATCGTGGACGTTAAAAATGGCCTGGCGGGACAGCCGCGGTAGCCGCCGGCGGATGCTGCTTTTCCTTTCGTCGATGGTGCTTGGCGTCGCGGCGCTCGTAGCCATCAACTCGTTCGGCTATAACCTGAAGCGCACCATCGACGAGCAGGCGCGCGGCCTTCTCGGAGCTGACCTGAGCCTCGAGAGCGGCAAGCCTTTCGGGAAGGACACGGAAGCGCTCATCGACTCTCTCGGCGGCGAGGTCTCGCGGCGGGTGTCATTCACTTCCATGGCCCTATTTCCGGAAGAAGACACGCGCCTCGTGTCCGTGCGAGCCGTTGAAGGAGGCTTCCCTTTCTACGGTGCCATGCAAACGGAGCCGGAGGAGGCCGGCGTTACCTACCTCGACGGGCGAAATGCACTCGTCGACGTGTCGCTTTTTGAGCCTTTCAACCTCGCCGTGGGCGATTCCGTGCAGGTCGGCAACGTGCGGTACCGGGTGGCGGGAAAGCTCATCAGCACGACGCAGGAGGCGGAGGCGATGTCGCTCGTCAGCCCGCGCATCATCGTGCCGCTGGCGCACCTGGACGACGACTTGCTTGCGGCCGGCAGTCGCGCGCAGTACGAGGTCTTTTTCCGCTTCCCTGAAGGAACGGACGTGAACGCGCTTGCCGAGCGCATCCGGCCGCACACCGAAGCCAACCGGATCGGGTATGACACGGTGGATGAGGTGAAGGAGAACTGGAACGAAGGTCTTTCGAATCTCTACCGGTTCTTGAGCTTGATCGGATTCGTATCGCTGCTTCTCGGCGCGCTCGGCGTTGCGAGCGCCGTTCATGTTTACGTGCGCCGCCGCATCGAGGCCATCGCAGTGCTCCGCTGCCTCGGCGCAAGGTCGTGGCCGACGGTGGGCGTCTTTGTCGTTCAGGCGCTGGCGATGGGCGTCGTGGGCGGTGTGCTTGGGGCGGCGCTCGGCATGGCTATTCAAGTCGTTCTGCCGGTTGTGCTCGGGCCTTTTCTCCCCGTCGACGTGGACTTTTCCGTCGCATGGGGTGCCGTTGGCTTAGGTCTGCTCGTCGGTGTGCTCGTCACCATCCTCTTTGCGCTCCTGCCGCTCGTGTCTGTGCGGCACGTGTCGCCGCTGCGGGCGCTGCGTTCGAGCGTCGAGTCGCCGGTCAAGAACTGGCGCGATGCGCTGTGGTGGGTTCTGCTGGTCGTAGCGGCGGGCGGTATCACCGGCTTCGCCGTTCTCCAGGCTCCCAACCCGCTCGTCGGGATCGGGTATGCGGCCGGGGTGGCGGTTGTCTTCGGCTCGCTCGGCATTGTGGCGAAGCTGCTCATGGTTGCGGTGCGAAAGTTCTTCCCGTCAGGCTTTTCCTACGTGTGGAGGCAGGGCATGGCGAACCTCTACCGGCCGCACAATCAGACGGGCGTGATGATGCTCGCGCTCGGCCTCGGCACGTTCTTGATCGTCTCCCTGCTGCTCGTGCAGCGCATCCTGCTTTCCCAGCTCGATCTCGCGGGCGGTGCCGGACAGGCCGATCTCGTGTTCTTTGACATACAGCGCGATCAGCTGGAAGGCGTTCGGGATATCGTCTCCGGTGCCGATGCGCCGGTGATCGATGAGGTGCCGATCGTTACGATGCGGCTCTCGGAAGTCGGGGGGCGCTCCATAGAGGAACTGCGTGCCGACACCTCCGCGAATGCGGACTGGGCTTTCACCCGCGAATACCGTTCCTCGTACCGCGACTTCCTGACGGACGCTGAGACGGTGCTGGAAGGCACTTTTGTGGGCGAGTTCGCGGAAGAAGAAGGTGCGGTGCCTCCGATCAGCATCGAGAAAGACGTAGCGGAACGGCTCGGGGTCACACTCGGCGATACGCTGGTGTGGGACGTGCAGGGCGTGGAGATGCCCTCTGTGGTGACGAGTGTTCGGGAAGTGGATTGGCGGCGCGTGTCGACCAATTTCTTCGTTCTTTTCCCGACCGGCGTTCTTGAGGAAGCCCCGCAGTTCTTTGTCATGCTGGCGCGCGGCGGTTCGCCGGAGGCCTCGGCGAGGATTCAGTCGAAGGTGGTGCAGGCGTTTCCCAACGTGTCTGCGGTGGACGTATCGCTCGTCCTCCGCACCATCGACGAGGTATTCGGCAAGATTGCGTTCGTCGTGCGTTTTATGGCACTCTTTAGCATTATTACAGGGCTTTTCGTGCTCGCCGGGGCGGTAGTCGTGAACCGGTATCAGCGGGTCGAGGAAAGCGTATTGCTTAAAACGCTCGGGGCTTCGCGCCGGCAAGTCATGCAGATCTTGGTGGTTGAATACCTGTTCCTGGGCTTGATGGCGGCGCTGACCGGCATCTTGCTGGCGGTGGCCGGTGCCTGGGCGCTCGCCCACTTCGTCTTCGAAAGCCCCTTCATCATCGACACGCTGGCCATCGTCGCCGGACTCGTCGGCGTCGTGGTGCTGACCATGGCGGTTGGGCTGGCCAACAGCCGGGGCATTTACAGCCGTCCGCCCCTCGCCGTGCTGCGCGCGGAGACGTGATCCTGTACTTGAGGCGGATAGAAAACGGAAGGGGCGAGCACGCGGAAAAGTGCCCGCCCCTGATGCCGTGACTGACGCTGAGCGCCGTTGCTCTTACGTGTTGATCGGCTGGTCGTACGCAGCGCGGGTGGCTTCCATGATCGCTTCCGAGAGCGTCGGGTGCGGGTGCATGGCTTCCATGATCTCGTGCCCGGTCGTCTCGAGATGGCGCGCCGTCACGACTTCCGCGATGAGTTCGGTCGCTTCCCGGCCGACGATGTGGCAGCCGAGCAGCTCGCCGTACTTCGCGTCATAGATGATCTTAACGAAGCCGCCGGTGTGTCCAAGCGCGGTCGCCTTGCCGGAAGCGGAGAACGGAAACTTGCCGATCTTCAGCTCAAAGCCTGCGTCCTTCGCCGTCTGCTCCGTATAACCCACAGAGCCGATCTGCGGCTGGCAATACGTGCATCCCGGGACGTTCTTATAGTCGATCGGATGCACGTCCATGCCGGCGATCTTTTCGACGCAGAGGATGCCTTCGTGGCTGGCCTTGTGCGCAAGCCAGGGCGGCCCGGCCACGTCTCCGATGGCGTAGAAGCCGTCGACGTTCGTGCGCATGAACTCGTCGTGGAGGATCGCGCCGCGCTCGGCTTTGATGCCGACGGTCTCAAGACCGATGTTCTCTACGTTTCCGACAACGCCAACGGCGGAAAGAACCTGATCGGCCTCGATGGTTTGCGTGCCTTTCTTCGTCTTGATGTTCACTTTCACGCCGTCGCCGGACGTATCTACCGACTCGACCTGAGCGCTCGTAAGCGACTTGATGCCTGCCTTCTTGAACGAACGTTCCAGCTCTTTGGAAACGTCGGCATCTTCCACGGGGACGAGCCGGTCGAGCATTTCGACAATGGTGACCTCGGTGCCCATGTTGTGGTAAACATAGGCGAACTCAACGCCGATGGCACCTGCGCCGCAGATGACGAGCCGCTTCGGCTGATCCTTCTGCAGCAACGCCTCGCGGTAGGCGATGATCTTCTTGCCGTCGAGTGGAAGAGGCGGAATCTCACGCGCGCGCGCGCCGGTCGCGATGATGATGTGCTTGCCTTCGACGTCGCGGCCCTCGCCAACGGTCTCGCCATCGGCATTCGTCGACGGCTCGACGTGGAGCTTGCCTTTGCCCGTGATCTTTGCCTCTCCGCGAATGACGTCGATCTTGTTCTTCTTCATCAAGAACTGGACGCCCTTGTTCATCTTGTCCGCAACGCCGCGGCTGCGCTCGATGACCTTCGGGAAGTCGGGCTTGACGCTGCCCTCGAATGTGAGGCCGAAGTCAGCCATGTTTCGAGACTCTTCCAGCACTTCGGCGCTCTTGATGAGGGCTTTGGTGGGAATGCAGCCGATGTTCAGACAGACGCCGCCGAGCTTGCCTTTCTCGATGATCGCGGTCTTGAACCCGAGTTGCGTAGCCCGAATGGCGGTCTCGTACCCGCCGGGGCCGCTGCCGATGACGATGACGTCGTAGGTTGTATTTGCCATGTAAGAATATCCGTTGCGTGCGCTTACTTGCTCATGGGGAAAGTCAAGATACGCGCACAAAGGCAGGTCGCTCCGGGGGAAGCGTCCTGCAGTGGAAAAGCTTATGTGAAAACGTGCCCGCTACAGTGCGAATTGCGAACCGGCGGCAGTGCTTATGCCTTCTCGGCTTCGATGCGGCGCAGCAGATCGCGCGTGGCGAGAATGCCTTCGTGCTCGCTCATCGAGTCGCCTTCGTACTCGATGCCGACAAAGCCGTGGTATCCGGCCGCGAGAACGATGTCCATCATGCGCGAGAAATCCGTATGGACTTCATACCCGGCCTTGTCGAAGTCGTGGCTCTTGGCGCTGACGGCCTTCGCGTAAGGCATCATTTCGGCGACGCCCTGGTAGCGGTCGTACTGGACTTCGTCGCTGATTCGGAAGTTGCCGAAATCGGGCAGCGTTCCGCAACGCGGATGATCGACCCTCTGCATAACGCCGGTGAGCCACTGGCCGTTGCTGGAAAGTCCGCCATGATTTTCCACGATCACGTTGATTCCGACGGCATCGACGTACTCGGCCAGGCGGCGCAAGCCGTCGGCGGCGAGCTTCTGCTGCTCCTCGTAAGTGCCTTCCGAGGCCGCATTAACGCGGATCGAATGGCAGCCGAGTGTTTTTGCGGCATCGGCCCACTGGTAGTGGTTGGCCACCGCCTGCAGCCGACGAGCTTTGTCCGGATCACCGAGACGCCCCTCGTTGTCAACCATAATGAGAACGCTCTGGACGCCGTTGTCGTTGGCGCGGCGCTTCATCTCGCCGATGTACTCGGCGTCGCGCGCCTTGTCGGCGAAGAACTGGTTCACATATTCGATGCCGCCGACGCCGTACTTCTCGCGCGCGACGCGGGCAAAATCGAGCGGGTCCATTTCACCGGCACGGATGGTGCGGTGAAGCGACCACTCGGCCAGGGAGATCTTGAAGGGGCCGGTGTTCATTGGAAACGCGGATGCTGTGCGGGTGAGGCCGGCGGTGCCAACGGCAGCGACCACCCCGAGCGTTTGTTTGAGGAAGGATCTGCGATCCGCCATGAGAGGTCACGCTGAATGATGATGAACGTACGGGATCGGGTTCTGCGCTTAATATACAGCCGACTGCGTCCGTGCGCGAGGGGTTTATGAACGGATGTGGCCGTCTCCAATGCCGATCCATTTATAGGTCGTCAGTTCCCGGAGGCCCATCGGACCTCGGGCGTGCAGCTTCTGCGTGCTCACGGCCACTTCCGCACCAAGGCCAAACTGCCCGCCGTCTGTGAAACGGGTGCTCGCATTCACGTAGACCGCCGCCGAGTCGACTTCGTCCACGAAGCGGGTGGCGTGCTCCAGGTTCTTGGTCAGAATGCCGTCCGAGTGGCCCGTTCCATGTTCGTGGATATGGTCGATGGCGGCGCGGAGACTGTCGACGAGCCGGACGCCGAGATCGAGCGAAAGCCACTCCCGATCGAAGTCGTCCGATTCGCCGGGTCGCACCGGGGCACCTTCCGGCACGTCCTTCAAGAGGGCCAACGCATCCGGATCGGCGTGCAAGGTCACGCCGGACGCGGCCAACCGCCGCGAAAGACCGGGCAGAATCTCCGTGGCCACGGCGCGATGTACGAGCAGGGTGTCGAGCGCGTTGCAGACGCTCGGCCGCTGAACCTTCGCATTTTCTATGACGTCGAGCGCGCGCGGCAGGTCGGCGGAATCGTCGACATAGAGGTGGCAAATACCCATGCCGCCCGTTATGACGGGAATCGTGCTCTCCTGGCGGCAGAGCCGGTGCAGCGCCTCGCCGCCGCGGGGCACGATCATGTCGACGTACTTTTCGAGGCGCAGCAGCTCGCTCACGTATCGCCGGTCGGTGCTTGCGATGAGCTGCACGGCCGTTTCAGGAAGCTCCACGTCAACGAGCGCGCGCTGGAGCGTAGATGTTAGGGCTTCGTTCGAGCGGATCGTCTCACTGCCGCCGCGAAGAATAACCGCGTTGCCGGTCTTTAGGCACAAGCTTGCCACATCGACCGTCACGTTGGGACGCGCCTCGTAAATGACGCCGAGCACGCCGAGCGGCACGCGGCGCTTCTTTAGTCTCATGCCGTTGTCGAGCACGCGGCTGTCGAACTCTTCTCCCACAGGATCCGGCAAGGTTGCGACGTGGCGGAGGTCGTCTGCAAGCGCAGCCAGGCGGTTCTCGTCGAGCGCGAGCCGGTCGAGCATGGCCTCGCTGAGGCCGTTCCTTTGGGCGGCGTCGAGATCGAGGCGGTTGGCGCGCAGAAGCAGGGCGCTATCCGCCTCCAGCCGAGAAGCCATGCGCCGGAGCGCTTCGTTCTTTACCCGCGTGGGCGTAGAGGCGAGCACGCGCGCGGCCGCTTTCGCCGCCTTGCCGATCTGGACAAGGTCGAGGCCGCCGGCTGTAGTCTGCTCGGTCAGGTGATCGGGTTGCATGGCGTTAAGCGGGATGTTTGAGGATCAGGTCGTTTCGGTGTACGGCGACCGCGCCATACGCGAAACCGAGTCGTTCGGCAATTCTATCCGACTGCAGCCCGGCAATCCGAGCGAGATCGCCGCTGTCGTAGCGGCAGATGCCGCGGCCGATGTCTCCTTCGGCCGCGCGGACAAGCACGGTGTCGCCGCGTTCAAACGTGCCGGACACCGCGACGATGCCCGCAGGAAGCAGGCTGCCGCCGTTAAGTGTCAGCGCGCGCGCGGCTCCTTCATCAACGTGGAGGACGCCATTCGGCCGCGTACCGGCAAGAATCCAGCGTTTACGATTTTCGAGCGGCGTTTCGAGCGCGGGGAAGCGCGTCCCAATGGACTCGCCCGCGGCGATGCGAAGGAGCACGTCCGGCTTGTGTCCGGCAGCAATGACCACGTCGGCACCGGCCCGCCGCGCGATGCCTGCCGCGTGAATCTTCGTCTGCATACCGCCCGTGCCGAGTCCGGACACGCTGCCGCCGGCAGAATCGAGCACTTCGCGGTCGATCTCCCTCACCTCCGTGATGAGCCGCGCGTCCGGGTGCGTATTGGGATCTGCGGAGTAGAGGCCTTCCTGATCGGTAAGCAGTACGAGCAGATCAGCCTCGACGATCAGGCTGACGAGCGAGGAGAGGTTGTCATTGTCGCCCAGCTTGATCTCCGCCGTAGCGACCGCGTCGTTCTCGTTGATGATGGGAATGATGCGGTGTTCTAGGAGCGTCTGCAGGGTATCCCGGGCGTTCAGAAACGACCGCCGGTTCTCTACGTCGGCGCGGGTGAGGAGCACCTGGCCCACGTGGATGTTGTAGATCTCGAAGAGGCGTTCCCAGACCATCATCAGGCGGCTCTGGCCTACGGCCGCGAGCATCTGCTTCGCCGCCACGGTCGGCGGAAGCGTCGGGAAGCCGAGGCGGTCCCGTCCGGCGGCGATGGCACCTGACGTGCAAATGAGGACATCAACCCCGTCCCGGTGAAGAGCCGCGCATTGCCGGGCGATGTCTACCATGCGCGCCTGATCCAGTCGCCGGGTGCCGCCGGTGAGCACGCTCGTGCCGAGTTTGGCTACAATTCGACGCTGGGCCATAGGGATCGCGGACGCTAGACCGATCGCGCCCGCAGGTCGGGCGCAGCGGGAGGTAACATACTCACCGGCGGCTTCATCCTCAAGTGCCCGGCGGTCTCAACTGAGACCACGACGTTTCCGCAAGAACCACTCTGCCGAAAGCAGTACGAGAATGATGCCGAGCATGATCACCGTGCGGCGCAGCGCGATGGTCTTTTCGACAGACGTTTCGAGCGGTTTCAGATGATCGCCTTGCGCAAGCCACACGGGTACCCGGCCGAGTTCCTGGGCGCTGATCATGGTTCCGCCGGAGCGGAGGGCGATCTGGCGCATGAGCGCCGTGTTCGGTTGAAGTTGCGCAAACTCGGCGTTGCTCCGGCCGACAGAGAAGGAACCCTGGTCTTCGCCAAGGGGGCCGCTCGGTCCTATAGCTTTTGCCGAATAGGTGTACGTGCCCTCCGGCAATGCGCCGAGATCCGCCTCGTACCGCCCGCCGCCGAGCGGCTTGAGGCTCGCCGTGGTGGCTGCTCCGCCGGGAGCGGAGACTTCCACCGTGACGGAGGCGTTCGGAATGGCCTCCAGCCTTTCGTCGAGCACGCGGCCAGAGAACCGAACCGGCTCGCCGCCTTCAAAGGACGCGGAGACGGGGCGAATGCGAACCGGCCGCGCGTCTTCCGGTGCGGTCAGCCAGGAGACGGTGTTCCGAAGAACGGTGGGCCAGAGGTCGCTCAGCGCACCGGCCGAGGGCGGGAGGTTCGTCCACCGCCAAAATCCACCGGCGAGAAGCACCGCCGAACGTCGCCCGCTGCGGCTGCCTACGACGAAAAGCGGAGCGTCGAGTGCGGTGCCGTTGACCTGCATCGCAAGCAGCACCCGGGCGTCGGGTTGAACCTGCCACGGGCCGAAAGGAAGTTGCAGCGGAGGCAGGCGGCGCATGTCGGCCAGGTTCTGCACGTCCAGGATGGGATGCCCGCGCCCTTCGGCGGTAAGCGTCGGTCGCACTTCCGTGAGGCCGGATCCACCACGAGGCGGAACGACCGGCAGCAAGTCGCCGAGTGAGGCGCGAAGCGCATCGGTTTGCGTGCCCGCATTTACGAGCACGAGAAGCGGCGTGCCGTCTGCCGCCGCCGCTGCAACGCGCCGGAGCAGCGCCGAATCCCCCGCATCCGCCGGGTAGCCAACAAGCACGATCAGGGCGAAGCGGCTCAGGTCGCCGGAAGGGGCGGCGTCATAGAAGCTGGTCGCATCCTTTTGCACGGCCGTCGTAAGCCGGATGTCGGCGTCGCTGCCGAGCGTTCGCTCCAGCGCCGCCAGGTCGGGTCCGGGCGCGCCCCCCACCACGAGCACCTCGCGCTTGCTGTCGAGCACGCGCACCGCAAACGACGATGTATTGTTCTGGAGTGTCTTTTCGCCCCCCAGAGGAGATACGGAAACGGTGAATTGCCGAAGGCCGGGCGCCTCCGGCGTGAAGGAGAGTTCAACATCGTATTCCACGGTTCCCTGCTGCGCCTCGAATGCCTGCCGGGCGAGCACGCGGTTTCCTTCGCGGAGGGTCACGGCGACTTCGCCGGCGGGCGCATTTTCAAGTCGGACACGGGCGCGCACAGGTTGCTCCACCCGCACGTACGCGAGGTCGTTCGCGGCAACGTCCAGCATCGCCGCATCGGTGCGCCGCGTCGTGTCGCCCACGACGGCCGTGATGATCGGCACCGGATAGGTCTCCGCCGCATAAACAGGATTGCGCCCGGCGTTGTACTGGCCATCGGAGACGAGGACGACGGCAGCGAGCGGTTCGTCCTGCAAATCCCGCCGCACCTGCGCAAGTGCGCCGGAGAGATTAGTTCGGGTGCCGCGAAGCTGCAACGAATCGCTCCATCGCGCCGCGCGCTCCGGCAGGCGGCCGGCGAGGCGGCTGAACCGGTAGGCGCGTACGTCGCCGCCCATGGCATCAACGGGCAGGCGCTGCAGCGCCTCGGCGTAGGCGTCCGGCAGGCTGTCTCCGGTGGCAACGGCGATGCTTTCGCTGTCGTCGATCAGCACCGCAACGACGGGCTGCCGGGACACCGTCGCGACGCTGCGCAACAGCGGGTCGGCCAGCAGCAGAAGGATCAGGAACAGCGAGAGGAACCGCAGACCGGTCAGGATCCACCGAAGCGCGCCGGCAAGGGGCGGCGTCGTTCGCCGGTACATCCAGAAAGCCAGCACTGCCGCGCCGACGGCGAGGAGCGCCATCACCCAGAGGCTGTTTCCGAAGGAAAGATGCATAGGCGAGCTTAAACCAGAACGCAGGCTCTCCGGTCGCGCGAGGCGCCGGGAGGCCTACATATAAGGAAAGAGCACCAGCGCCAGGTATCCCACGAAAGACGCGAGAAGAAGCCCTCCTTCGAACCGGCTGATCTTGTAGTGCGTGAGCATGATCGGAAACAACATGATCGTGAACGCGAGCATGATCGGGAAGTGTATTTGCAGGCTCGACGTCTCAACCTTCAAAGGCTGAACGAGCGATACGAAGCCGATCACGAAGAGAACGTTGAGCAGGTTGCTGCCAATAATGTTGCCTACGGCAAGGTCAGGCTCCGCCCGAAGCGCGCCCACCACGGAAGCTGCCATTTCCGGCAAACTCGTGCCAATAGCGACCACCGTTAGCCCGATGACGATGCTGCTCACCCCCAGCGACTCGGCAATGAATACGGCGGCTGAGACCATGAGGCGCGCGCCGAACGCCAGGGCAATCATACCCAAAAGAATCAGCGCGACCTTGTGCAGGGTTGAAGTGCCGCTCTCTACCTCTTCGACCGATTTCACTTCTTCGAGCGCTTCTTTGGCCGTGCGCCTGCGGGCGTCTACGATAAGGAAGATGAGAAATGCGGCGAGTCCGCCGACCAGCAGCAAGCCGTCCACGAAGCCGATACTGCCGTCGAGTGCAAGACCAAAGAAGATGAACATGGCCGCGAGCATCATCGGGTACTCGCGCTTGAGCATGTCCCGGCCCACCTTCAGCGGAATCACAAGGGCCGTCGCGCCGAGGATGAGCGCGATGTTGGAGATGTTGGAGCCGATGATGTTGCCAAGCGCGAGCGCGTCTTCGCCCGTGATCGCCGCCGTAACGTTCACGATGAACTCCGGCATGGACGTGCCGAGCGCAACGACCGTCAGCCCGACGATGAGCGGCCGCACGCCGAGGGCGAGTGCGAGGCTGGCCGCGCCCTTTATGAGCCACTCGGCACCAAAGTAGAGCACCACCAGTCCAACCAGAAAAAGTAAGCCTTGCAGCAACATGCCGGCTGATGGAGAAGATAAACCTTATCGAAAGGGGACCGGATGACGGCGGCCGCGAGGTGACGCGCCCTGCACAGCCGCCATTCAATAGCCTTGATACAAAGGCATCGGCAAGGATGTGGTTCCACGCGGGAGGACGATAAAATTTCGCGCAGCGGCCGTCGGGTAGCGACTCGAACCAAAGGCCCGCCACTCGCGAGCGCTTCGGCGTCAGTCCTGCGGAGGCAGTTTGACGATCTCGAACCAGAACTCGCCGAGTGCGCGCAGCACCTGGGCGAGAGCGTCGAACGTGACGGGCTTGGTGACGAAGGCGTTCACGCCAAGGTCGTAAAGGCGCACGATGTCCTCCTCGGCCTGTGAGGTTGTGAGCGCCACGACCGGAATGCGCCTCAGCGCCGCATCGGACTTGATGGCCTCCAGCGCTTCCCGACCATCCATCCGCGGCATGTTCAGGTCGAGCAGAATCAAGCCCGGGCGGGGCGAAAGCGAGGGGTCCAAGTAGCGGCCTTCGCGGCGCAGGTAAGCCAGCAGCTCTTCGCCGTCCGCCACACACTCGACGCGGTGGCTAATGCGACTCTCCTTCAGCGCGCGCACGGCGAACATCCGGTCATCCGGATCATCTTCCGCCAACACGATCACGAGCGAAGTAGAGGAAACGTTCATGTGGACAGAGTGGAGGGAGAGCGGAGGAAGGCGTAACAACATCGCGCCCGCACGTCATCCGGAGAAGCGCCGATGCCGACGGTCGTAAGATACGGCATGTTACGAGAACGTCAAGACTATGTCACCTGTACAACTTCTTTATTGCAAGGCGTGTACGCACGAGGGCGGTAGCCATGCAAATACATGTTTCTACTCCGGTGGAGACTGCGCTGTAGCCTCGCCCGGTGGTGCATTTGTTTCTGCTCGAACCTTAATTATCATTTCAGATCATGGAGTACAGAACATTTGGACGAACAGGCTGGCGCGTTAGCGAAGTGGGATACGGCATGTGGGGCATGGCCGGATGGAGCGGCAGCGACGATGAGGAGTCCAGTTCAGCTTTGCAGTTTGCTGTGGATGAAGGTTGTAACTTTTTCGACACGGCTTATGCCTACGGAGACGGCAAAAGCGAAGCCCTGCTGGGCAATCTCGTCCGCGCCAACCCAGGCACGCGGCTCTACACGGCAACGAAAATCCCGCCGAAGAACCGGCAATGGCCGAGCCGCCGAGGCGCGAAGGTGGAGGACGTATTCCCGCCGGACTACATCGAGGAGTACGTTCACCGCAGCTTGCGGAACGCCGGACTCGACCGGTTCGACCTGTTTCAATTCCACGTATGGGAAGATGCCTGGGCCGACGACGACCAGTGGATTGCGCGGGTAGACGACCTCAAGCGGCAAGGCCTTTTTGACGCCACCGGCATCAGCATCAACCGATGGGAGCCGTGGAATGGTATTCGTACGGTGCGGAGCGGCGCCGTTGACGCCGTGCAGGCGATCTACAACATTTTCGATCAGAACCCGGAAGACGAGCTCTTTCCGGCGTGCCGTGAGATGGACGTGGCCGTCATTGCGCGCGTGCCCTTCGATGAAGGAAGTCTCACGGGAAACCTGACAAAGGAGTCCTCGTGGCCGGCCGACGATTGGCGGAGCACGTACTTCGTCAAGGAAAATCTCGACTCCAGCGTCGACCACGCGGAGGCGTTGAAGCCGCTCGTTCCGCCGGGAATGGATCTGCCGGAAATGGCGTTGCGGTTTATCCTCAGCAACCCGGACGTGAGTACGGTGATTCCCGGAATGCGCAAGATGAAGCACGCGGCGGCGAACCTCGCGGCCTCCGACGGACAGGGCCTCTCCGAAAAAAATGATCGAGCGCCTGCGCTCTTACCGTTGGGAGCGCACTCCGACTGAATGGTCGCAGTGAGAGGTGGACTAAAAGCCTGTTGATTTCCGATCGACGGGATGTATTGCAGATTTTCAGGGCAACGTGCGCGACTGGAGTGCCGTCTAACACCCCCTTAAATCCCCCTCAAGGGGGAAGTTGCTTGGGTGCATTGGTCTATATCATCAGCTACATTCAGCGCGTTCTGTTATTTTAACAGCCTTTTAGGAGCTTCGCCCGCTGCAGGTTGCGGGTTTCCCCCGCAGCATCGGACGATCGGTTTGCCGTAATAGAGGAGAACATTCTCCATGACGTACGGCAACCTTATGAAAGGAAAGAAGCGCCGCGAACTGCTGACGGCCGTAAGCATTCTGGCGGCGGTCGCTGCGCTGATGGCAATGCTGAGCCTGATCGCCTGAAGGCAGAGAAGCCTCAATCAGTAAAAAGCATCGTGCCCCTCCGAATACCTCTCCGGAGGGGCACGAAAGACACGAGGGACGTTTTTTCACGCCTCTTGGGTATGATATACGTCTTTCAGGAGTCCCTGGAGCTTTGTCCGCCCGCGATTGATGCGGCTCTTCACCGTGCCCATCGGCAGGCCGGTGATCGCAGCAATCTCCTCGTAAGCAAGCTGCTGAATGTCGCGCATGATGACCACCTCCCGGAAGGAGGTCGGGATCTGCCGGAGGGCGTCCTGGATGTACCGGTCTTGCAGCTGGCTTTCCGCAAAGCGGTCCGGCAGGTACGTCTCGTCGGGGAGCGGAAGTTCGTATTCCTCATTATCCCTGCTGACGGACTGAATCGAGGTCATTCGGCGACGTTTGCGCTTGCGGTACTCCGACCGCGCGAGGTTACCCGCAATGGTATAGAGCCACGTCGAGAACTTGGCAATGCGCTGGTAGGAGTGCCGGTTGCGGTAGACACGCAAGAACGTATCCTGCAAAAGGTCCTCGCAGCGGCGCTGGTCTCCGAGGAAGCCGTAAAGATAGTGCTTCAGCCGCTCGGAATACCGTTCGACGAGGATGTTGAACGCCTCGACCGTTCCTTGCTGGAAGAGTTCCATCAGGTCCTCGTCCGGCATGTCGCGCAGCTCCGCCATGGGATCGGCGGTCTGCGGCGAGGAGACCTTCACGGCGGCGTCTGTAGATGAAGGAGTTTTCTTTATCACGAAAGAGGCGAATTGATGCTTTAAACGGGCCTGGGACTTTTCCAACTACCGGAAGGTACTCCGGATGGGAGCGCTATGCGAAAGGTCCGGAGGGTTATTACATATCATTCAAAGGCGTGCAAAGCGTGTCTGCTACCTTTATCTTTCGGACAGAAGCCTGGTGCCGCCACGTAGATCGGGCTGAAGGCCCATAACTACCGCCGTCATGAACCATGTAACCGCTCCGTTTTTGACCCTCCTGCCCGTACTCGCCGCCACGCTGCTTGCTGCCGGAACGGCTCCGGTGGCGGCGCAGATCTCCGATGTTCATCCTGTGGCGATCGCGGTACACGGCGGGGCGGGAACGATCCTGCCGGAGCACCTCTCCGCTGAAGATGAAGCCCTCTACCGCGAGCGCATCGAAGCGGCGCTTCGCGCAGGACATGCGGTGCTTCTGCAGGGAGGTAGCGCACTCGACGCCGTCGATGCGGCCCTTCGCCTCCTGGAGGATTCGCCGCTTTTTAACGCAGGCAAGGGGGCGGTGTTGACGGCGGAAGGGGTGGCGGAGTTGGACGCCGCCATCATGAGCGGAAAGGACCGTAGCGCCGGGGCGGTGGCAGGTGTTCATACGGCAAAGCACCCGATCAGCCTGGCGCGAATGGTGATGGAACGCACGCCGCACGTCCTCCTGACCGGCTCGGGTGCCGATGCCTTTGCGCGAGAGCAGGGTGCGGAGGAGGTACCCCCGGAATATTTCATTACCCCGCGCCGCCTCGAACAGTTTCAACGTGCCCGGGAACGGGCTGCGGAGTCGTCGGAGAACAGGGAACGTTCGGAGTCCGGACCCGGGCCGGATGACGACTTCAAGTACGGGACCGTCGGCGCGGTGGCGCTCGACCGGAACGGAAATCTTGCCGCCGGCACGTCCACGGGAGGCATGACCAACAAGCGCCCCGGCCGCGTCGGGGACTCGCCGCTCATTGGTGCGGGCACGTACGCGAACAACCGGACGTGTGCCGTTTCCGCGACCGGTTCCGGTGAATACTTCATCCGCGGAGTGCTGGCGCACGAAGTTTCCTCGCTCATGCAGTTTGGGGGCCTTTCCGTAGAGGCCGCGGCCGCAGCGGTGATCCACGGCACGCTTCCGGCGCTCGGTGGAGACGGGGGGCTGATCGCGATGGACGGCGCAGGCCGTGTGGCAATGCCCTTCAACACGGCGGGGATGTACCGGGGCCTTATCGACACGGAAGGCGCATTGCTGGTCAAGATTTTTCGGGATCGGTAGGCCGAGTGTCCTCCACAGGGTACAGGTGCGGCTCTTGCGCGCTCCGATGCCGTCGCGATCCCTGAACGTGTTGTCTCGGTTCGTGGCCATTCAGCGGCCCAACGAAGCGATGTCGATGTGATTTGTTGTCAGTCCGACGGAGTGGCGCGCGCTTTGTGTTAATGCGGGAGAGGCAGAGAGATTGCTGCCGGATCATCCAATCAACCGGGTCAAACGTTATGAAGAATGCTTTACAAGCCGTCATCCTGTTCGCCGTGGCCCTGGTTGGGACATCCTGCGACTCCAACCCCGGCCGGGTCGATGCAGCCATTTTTACGGACACGTTTACCTTCGACCCCTCGCGTGCGGAAGTGAACGGGATGGTGATCTCTCAGCAGTTTGATGCTCCGGCGATCACGCCGGACGTAGCCGATTACGGTGCCGTACTCGTTTACTTCTGGTCGCAGGAGACCTGGACGGCAATGCCGTACACGTACCTCGCCGTTCCGGCGGATTCGACGAAACCGGATGTGGCCGTTACGCTCGGTTTTGCCTATGACACCGGCTTTCTGGAAGTCTTCTACGAGCTTTCGGCTCCGCCGTCGGCGGTAAAGACCCTTCCCGGCGCGACGCGCATGAAGATGGTCGTCATCAGCGAAATGCCCGCCGGAAAGAATGCGCCCGACCTTTCGAGCTACGAACAGGTGGCGCGGTACTACGGGCTGCAGGATTAAGCTTTCGCTAAAACGGGCGCGGCTATATAGTCCACGGGGTGATATCCGATACATGACCTAAGCCGAACACGTATCAGGAGACCACATTCAGATGGATCAGAATCGCCAGGAGTCAGAGAGTAGGATGTCGCGCCAGGTTGCGACACCGTATCTGCGGCGCGTCATAGCGGACTTCTACCGAACCGCCGTTGATGATTACGAAAGAGCCGGGTACCCTTTCGGCATAAGCATCGAGGGCATGTTGATCTGGTTTGAGTACGCGCAGGAAACGCGCCTGAACTAACCTGATCCGCCTACTGAACGACGAACGAGAAACGGCGCACTTCACTTCCGGATTGTACCTCGGCCAGGTAGACGCCGGATGAAAGGCCGGAGAGCGCCTGCGTTATCATCTGCGTCCCCGCAGCAAAGCTTTGCCGGATCAATCGCCGCCCGAGCAGATCGTACACGGACAACTCGATGGGCAGCGCACCGGGCGAGCCGATGCTGAAGGAAACCGACTCCCGGGCCGGATTGGGATACGGCGCGCTCACGACAAAGCCGCCGATGTCCGCCGGACTCTCGCTGCCGGACGCGCGCGAGGAGGCAAAGCGGGATACGACCGGCAAATGGTCGGACGTCGTGTTGATAAAAACGTCAATGCCGTCTATGGCTTCGCGGTACGAGCGCGTTGAGCCGGTCACGTAGAACGGCTGCAGTTTTCGGGAAATGAGGATGTGGTCGCGCGTCGTGCCGGCGGAGCAGGCGCGGTTGCTGCAGTGCGTGTTGATACCGGCGCGCTCAAGCTCGAGCGTGGTGAACGTGTATTTGGGATCGGCAACGAAGCCCGCGAATGGGGACGGTTCCCCTGCCCGTATGGCACTCAGAAGCTCGTCGTTGTAGTCTCCAAGTACCATGATGCCGTCGACGCCGGAGGGTGGAAGGTAATCGAGCCGGTTCTTAAGCACCTCTGCCGACTTCTTTCGCCGGTCATAATCCTCCGCCGTTTGTCCGGCTTTGAGGTGAACGACAATGAAGGCGATGCGCAGTGACGTGTCGGGCAGCGTCACGTCGGCGATGAGTTGCAGCGGGGGCCGACCTGCGAACCAGTCCGTCGGGGCGGTGGCGTATTGCTCCAGAATCGGTGTGATCGAGCGGAGGCTGATCACGTCGGTGTTCCAGAGAAAGCCGGTTTTCTGCGGCTGGCTGTAGGTCGAGAGGCGACCGGCGTAATTCGGGCCGAGATCCGCGACGAGCCGATTGAAGTCGTCCGTATCAGATATTTCCTGCAGCGCCCAAAGATCGACGGCGGCGCTGCGGAGAACGCGCCGAACGTTGCGGTACTGCGTCGAGTCCTCCGGCCCCTCTACGTCATCGCCGAACCAGACCACGTTCCAACTTCCCACGTCGAGCGTTGCCTCGGCACCGAGCGGCGGAAGGTCCTGCGCTACCGCGTAGGAAGTGTCAAACGTAGCAAGGAGGCACGCGATGAGCGCCGACAGCAGGAATACGGGTAGGCGCACAGGAACTGCGGTTTGGGGAGGGAGCGGCGTAACGCCTACTCGAAGTCGGTGTTCAGCCGGAAACGGGCGATGCGGTTGTTGCCGGTATCGGCGACGTAAACGACGCGCTGGAAGTACGCCACTCCCTCCGGCCGGTTAAACTGCCTCGCGCCGTCACCCGATCCGCCAAAAGAGACAACGACGGGAATGAGGCTGTTCGAGCCGGTGGGCGGGGTTACGCCCTCGATACCCGCGCGGTTGAAGACGAAGAGACTATCCTTGCCGCCATCGAGCACAAAGATGTAGTTGGTCACGTCGGCCGCATACGCAAGATCGGTTGGCTTGAGGAACTTGGACTCTTCGTACAGGAAACCAGCGCCGCGATCCGGGTTTTGCGCCGTCACGAGCCGCTCCGCGTCCTGCTGGTAAACAATGCCGTCCGGCGTCTCCACGGCCTTTATGGAAAGGACGGGGAAAGTAAGCGGAATGGCGGCGGAGGGCGTCTGCGCAATCAAGAAGTCCTCCGACAAGGGGAAAGCGTCCCGCTGCGGCGGCTGAACGAACGTCATCACGTCGCCGGGATAGACGGCGCTTTGCAGACTCGGGCGCGTCGGGCTGAGGGAGATGATGTTCTTTATGTTTTCCCCTTCCGGCGAGAACATCATGATCACGTTGTGCGGCAGGATGACGGAGTTTAGATTATTGATCGTCCCGCGCCGAGAAACGTAGATGCGGTTGTCCGGCAAAACGGCGACGCCCGTGAACTCGGCCTCCTCGTCCGAACTCACCGGATCAGGGCGGTTGAACTTGCGCGTATCGTCGTCAAACGGGTGCCAGATGATATCCACCAGTTCCGCCGTCCCGCTCGTGAGGCCGCTGTAGTGATAGACGACAGGAAGCGTCCAGGTGCGTGTCAGGTTGAGGACCGGGTCCGTAATGGTCGTGTCGCGCTTCGAGGTGACGTAGACGTCGAGCCGCCGATCCTGAATAACGGACGTGGCGGGATACGGCATGGCGACAAGGTTGACCGGCTGCCCGGCGAGGTTCAGCATGTGCAGCCCGTCATCGTCCACGACGTAGATGAACTCGTCGTAACCGACGTACACGTCGTGGGGATTATCGAACGTGCCGGCGTCACCAGCCCCCTGGGTAAAGAACGGGAAGAGCGGCACGTACTCCGCTTCTTCGAGCTGCCCCGGCTCCTGCCGACCTGCTATAAAGATCTCGTCGACGGTCGGGTCGTCCTTGGTGCCGAGCAAGTCGCCGCACCCGGCGAGAACCGTCACGGCCGCGACCATAAAAGCGAGCGAAAAGCCGCGTGAAAACAAGTCCATGTCTTATTCCAATCTGAACGAGCAGCCGCTGCGCTGAGGCTGCGTCGGTGCTAAACGCTACAGGCTAAGGTTGACGCCGATGCGGTGAACGGCCCCGAGTTCTTCGAGCCGCGAAAAGCCGTAGTCGACGCGTAGACGCTGCGCCGAGAGTGGCACGTAAATGCCCGCGCCGAGGCTCGGAACCGTATACCCTTCCGTCCCCAATCTGTAGCCCGCCCGCAGCGCAAGCACGTGGTTCCAGATGTACTCCGCGCCGAAGTTCAGGCTTTCCGCATTATCGTTGGGGTTCGTAATCTGCCCGGAAAGCATGAGTTCGTTGCCGGAGCCGGGCCGAAAGACGTTGTAGGTCAGCCCGAGCAGGAATGTGGTCGGCGGCGTCAGGCTCTCGAACTCGTCTTCAACGACCTTGGTCGGTACGCCGCCCGTCCCCATGTCGATGCGCGAGATTTCGCCGGATCCACCCGCGTCGAGACCGAAGTTGCGAATGGCGACGGCCATCTGCGCACCTGTCGTGCCGATCCGGTAGAAGAATCCGAGGTCGATGACGGCGGTGTTGAACGCGACGCCGGCAACGCTCTCCCGCAAATACTTGGCCGTGACGCCGTAGCTGAACAAGTCCGTCAGTGCCTGCGCCACGGTAAGCCCGGCGGCGATGTCGGTGAAGCGGAAGGTCTCGCCCGTCCCGAAGGGCATCGTCTCCGTCGTCACGTCCATGTCGCCCGAGTTGAGGACCTGAACGTGCGCGCCAATCGTGAGGGCCGGGCGCGGAAGCTGGAAGAAGGCCGCCGCGTATTCGAGGTTCACATCGGCGTAGTAGCGCGTGTGGCTGAACGCGACCTGGTGCCCGTCTGCCTGCGCGGCGAGCGCCGGGTTCCAGAAGAGGGCGCTGCCGTCAAAGGCGTTCGCGGCGGCAGTTTCCCCGAGCGCTGCCGAACGGGCGTCGGCGGGCATCTTCAGGAACTGGAATCCCGACGTGCCGGCGCGATCCCTTCCGAAAGAGGGAATCAGCTGCGCATAAGCCGGGGTCGCAGCGAGCAAGAGCGCACCAACCAGGAGTCCGGCGAACAGGCGCGGACTCTTGCGTGGCGAAGTGGAAGGGGCAGAAAGTAGCATCGACATGGAATTAGAACCGGTAAGAAACGCCGAGCAGAATATGCCGCTGCGGCAGCCATCGGGCCGGGTTGAACGGCGGCGTTCCGGACGATTTCGGATCCTCGTAGCGGAAGTCGCGCACGCCGACGGGAACGTCATAGTCGCGGTTGCCGCGGAGTTGCTCGACAAGCGCAGCGTTCGTCGGATCCCAATCCTCATACGCGCGGCCCGTGACCGGGTTGATAAGCACGCTGTTCTGCTGGTTGAAGAGGTTCGTCACCTCGAGCGTGAGCCGGAGATCCGACCCGCCGAGCGCGATGGCACGCTGCAGGCTGAGGTCCGTGAAGAACCACGGCTCGCCAACCTTCGAGTAACGCTTCGTCGGGTCGGCGACGGTCTCGTAAATGGGCCGCCAGTCCTGCTCACCCGTGAACGGGTTGACCTGCCGCCCGGTGTACACCACCGGGGTGTAGCGCTGTCCGCTGCGGAACGTGGAGGAGAGGTAAAGCCGCAGCCGGTTCAGCCCGGGGATGCCAAGCAGCGGCTCTTTCTTGTCGTGGCTCAGCGTGACGCTGCCCTTAAGGTCGAGGGGCCGGTCCCAGGCAAGCGGCGTCTCAAACATGTTCTCGATGTCGCCGCGCGCGAGGTACTGCGAAAGGGCGTCGTTGTTGGTTGAGCTGAGGCCGGTCGCGCGGGAGAACGACCCGGAGAGCTGCCCTTCGAACCAGCGTCCAATGCGCTTGAGGTAGTTGACTTCAATGCCGCGCACGCGGGCAAAGTCGCCGTTGACGCGGAAGGCGCGGGTGGTTTCGCGCCCGGTTACGTCTTTGATGATGACGTCTTCGATCGTGATGAAATCAAACTTGTCGCGCCAGAACGCCGTGACGTTGAGCACGTCATTGTTCGAGAGCTGGTTCCGAAGCCCGAGTTCGTAGGAGATGTCGACTTCCGGGTTGAGGTCCGGATTGCCGAGGTCAGCGAAGAACGAGCGGTCCTGGAAGTAGGGATCGAGGCCGGTATAGACGAACGTCGGATGCGGAAGGCGCGTCGAGTGGCCGTAGTTAAAGAAGAGGACGCGGTTTTCCTGCACCGGGAAGGAGACGCGCAGCTTCGGCAGCAGCCGCAGCTTGTAGCGCAGGCCGAAAACGTCGTACGTGTTGTCCAGATAGCTCTTGCGCACCGACGCCAGAATGGGCGCGCCATTGTTTTCGTCTTCTACGAGATCATCGACGTACTTGCCGGGTGCCCAGTATTCGAGCCGCGCGCCGAGGTTGGCGATGAGGCCGCGGTAGCGGAACTGCTGCGTGCCATAGAGCGCGCCGCGACGCGGCTTGACGCGCCAGATGTCCGAGCTTTCGCCGAGGCGACCCGTGCTCGTGGCCTGCTCGCCCTCGCCGATCGGCGCGCCCACCCACGGGCGGATGATGTCGATCCATCGGTAGTCGTTGAACTTCGCCTCGAAACCGGCATCGAGACGGCTGCTCTTGCTCTTCGAGAAGATCGTGTAGCCCGTACGAATCGTCCACTCTTCCGCGAAGTGATCGTGCCAGAGCGGCGAAATGCCGCCGTTATTATAAAGACCGGGGCCGGGCAAGACGTACACGGCGTTCGGGTCAATCGGATTGCCGGCTTCGTCGGTGAAGAGCGTGGCGGGGTAGGGGACTACGCTGCCCGGGTCAAGCTCGGTCGTGACCGTCTGCGGCCGCCAGTCGCGCCCGTTCGCGTCGGCGCGAAGATGCGTGAAGAGGCGGCTGACCTGGACGTCGTAGAAGGACCGGTCGCTGAGTACCTGCGACCAGCGCAGATATCCAATGATGTTGTCGTGGGCGTAGGTGGTCGCGTTGTCCGGCTGATTGACGAAAAGGTATTGGAATCCCGGCCGCACCACGTCTTCGTTGCCCGTCACCTGCAACATGCGGGTGTTTTGATTGACGGTAAGAGAGCGCTGGTAAGAACCCTGCAGCTTGACGCCCGGCTTGATGTCGTAAGTCAGCTTGACGAGGCCGTTCCACCGGTTGTCCGTGCGCGGCAGAAAGAACGTGCCGTCCACGAGCGAACTGCGCACCTGGTCTGCCGTGCTCACCTGCCGGGTGAACTCGTCGGAGACCTGCACCTGTCCGGAGAGGAAGAAGCGCAGCTTGCCCCTGACCAGCGGGCCGCCGAGGTTGACTTCGTACAGCTCTTCGCGGAAGCTCGAGTCCCAGGAGTCGGTGGTGGAGCCGAAGTTGTCGCGCTTATGGGCAAAGTAGCCGGTGAAGTTGTCGCCACCTTCCCGGGTGCGCACGGCAACGACGCCGGAGGTCACGTCTCCATATTCCGCCCCGATGCCGCCCGTCGTGATCTCGACTTCGCTGAAGGCATTCGAGCCGATGTCGAGGCCAAATCCGGTGCCTGCGAGCGGGTCTTTGGCGGAAACACCGTCGACGACGTAGCCGGTCTCGTTTGCCCGCCCACCGCGAATGTAGAGGCCGGTCGGGTCGGAAACGACGCCGGCCTGGTTGGCGATGACGTCCTGCACGTCGCGCACGGGCGCTGCTTCGATCTGTTCGCGGGAGATCGCGTAGGAACTGGTCGCCTGCTCTACGTCCACGAGCGGGCGTTCGCCAACGATCACGATCTCGTCGTCCGTGGAAAGAATGGCTTCTTCAAGCTTCACGTCGAGCGTGGTGGTCTGGCCGTCCTGGACGCGAATGTTGGTGAAAAGGGTCGTCTCGTAGCCGATGTAGGAGACGAGAATGTTGTACGCCCCCGGCCGCAGCGACGGAATTTCATACTCGCCGTCGATGTTCGTCGCGCCGCCGAGCGCGGTGCCTTGCACGACCACGTTGACGCCGATCAGCGGCTCGTTGGAAGCCTGGTCCGTGACGGTACCTGCAATGCGTCCCTGCGCATGGGCACCGGCCGTGACGGCAAACATGGCGAGGGTACCCACGAGTGCGGCGGCGAAGGTTCGGCGGCGCAGCGTGTGGAAAAGGGCGAGTGTGTTCATGAGCAAATGAAAACGCAAAGAAGCGGAACGCCGATGAAAGCGCCGGACAAAACCCTACCGAGAGGGGAAACCGAGTCCCCGGAGCATAAGGTGGATGGCGCGAACAGAAGCCTGCGGATCCCCGTCGGTGCCGCGGAGAATGTAACCGCCTGTAATTTCATTGTACATCGGCAGGGCGAAAAGTCCGACGCGCTGATCGGCGCTCATCGAGGCGACGACGGTGGGGCCGGTCCACTCGCCGCCGGAAGTCGGCTGAAAGGGTGCGCTCAGGAGCGGCACGATCGTCGTTCCTTCCGCCTCGTAGGGAAGCTCTCGGAAGATCGGAAGCGCAGGTTCGAGCTGCGGGAACTGCTCACCCGTTCCGGGGACGGGCTCGAGCGAGGTCAGGTCCCTACCTACGTTCACGCGCAGCGTGGTGCCGGATGGCAGGGTGATGAGGTCGCTCAGCGGAAGGAGCAGGATGGCGGCATTGCCGAGGTTGGCTTCCGGGTCATTGGGCAGGGAGACGGGCGTGTGAACCATGATGCTCCCGCCGCGCTCGAAGAAGAGGTCCATCACACTTGCGGCGAAGGGCAGATTATATCCCTGCACGCCTGCCGTGCTGCCGCTCGAGACCCAGTAAATATGCTTGTAGAGCGCCAGCGTTTGCCGCAGCGTCGGGTCGGCGTTCTGCGGAAGGGCGTCGGAGCGGACGAAGTTGCTGACCGAACCGGTGAGGGAGGGGCGCGAGAGGTCCCATACGTCTACCGTCTCGCCGACAGGCAAGTACGACTGCAGAAGCTCCATGTGTCTGGCCCCGATCAGCGGCGCTCTCGGGGTGCGGAAGTCGTTGACGAAGAGAATGTCTCCGGCAGGCTTCCTGACGTACCAGGAGTAAGACGCCAGCGCGCTCGTGGTGTCGGTCTGATCGACGGCGCGCAGGTAAAGGGTATTTTCCGAGTCAAGTTTAAGGCCCGGTACCGTGATGCCGGTTGATTGGAACCCGCGCCCGATATATACCCGCGCATCGGCCGTCGTTTGGGCGGGATTGTTCTCATCGAGCTGCGCGAGGAAAGCGACGAAGTCGATGTCGGCGGGAAGGCTGGTGAAGGACGTGGAGTCGTTCAGCGCGACTTCTATTCGGCTGATGTTCGCGGCACCTTCCGGGTCCTTTGCTTCGTAGCCGACGGTGAACACGGTAAACGTTGTGTCGGGCGGGAGGTCGAAGGCGCTCAGGCGGATCGTGGGGGGCGAGTTCCGAATGGGAAACACCGTTCGCGCGGGATCAGGGTCCACAGCCCCGTCATTGTCGACGGCGCGGACTTCAAAAACGACGTTGGCTCCGCGTTCGCCGCGCGGGATCGGCAGCAGCACGAGTGAATCCGAACGCATGGTCCGCGTCCAGCCGGCTTCCGCTGCCGGGCGCTCGCCATCGGCATAGTAGCGAAGTTCGTACGCCTCTACGAAACCGTCGGAGTCCGTGCCGCTCCAGGATACCTGTACGCTGCTCGACAGCCGGTCCTCTTCCCCGAGGTTGTCCACCAGCGAGGTGTCGCGGACGCTCAGCTGCGTATCCGGCGGCTGATTGTCGAAAGGCGTTCCGGAGATGTTCGATTCGCAGCCGGACCCGGCCATTGCCGCCACGGCAAAGGTCAGGAAAAAGGCGGCACGGGAAAGCAGTCGCATGCTCATGAAAGAGTGGCCGGCTACTCGTTCGGCCGGCTAAGGAATAGTCCGGAGACGATTCGGGGGACCGGCAACGCGGCCGATCCCCCGAAAGGATCTCCTATCGGTTTACTTCACGACGAGCATCTTGCGCGTCAGCACCTGGTCCGCCACGGACAGGCGGTAGAGGTACATGCCGCTGCTCAGATCGCTCGCGTCGAAGCTCACGTCATGCGTGCCGGGTGCCATGACGCCCTCAATGAGGACGGCCACGCGGCGGCCAAGCATGTCGTAGACTTCCAGCGATACATTGCCCGCATGGGCGACCTCAAACTCGATGGCGGTGGACGTGCCGAACGGGTTCGGGTAGTTCTGGTGCAGCACGTAGGCTTCCGGTGCCTCCGACTGCTCGTTCGCTACGACCACGCCGCTCAGGTCCGCCAAAAGCTCAGGTACCAGACGCCAGGTGTTGAAGCTGTACGTCCAGATGCCCCGGAAGAAGTCGTAGGTCTTACCCACTTCGAGCGACTGATTGACGTCGTTCGGAATGGCTGCGGAAGCCTCGTCGCCACGCGCGGGCTTCTGGAGCTTTCCGTCCGGGTCTTCGGTGGCAAAGCGCCATTCGCCGTAAGTGTCGATGTTGGTCACCTGCACATTGTCGAACCGCAGCATCATGTTCTCGTGCGCTTCGGCGACGGCGAAGTCGTCCAGAATGCCGGTCGTCACGTTCTTGTAGCCAAGCGTCGTGCCGCCCGTCGAGACGGACTCGACCTCTGGGTCGATGATTTGCGTGACGCCAAACTGCTCCCGAACCGTGCCCTTCGTTATGCGGATCACGTCGCCGGGATTGAACGCCATGGTCGTCGGCGGGATGATCTCGATGCCGGACCAGGGGCCAAGCTCCGGATCGTCCTGCACGATGAGGAAGCCGGACTGGTTGACGTTGCTCTGAACCGTGGCCGTGATGTCCATCGCCGTCGTGATGCCGGTGAACGGACTATCGCCCATCTTGCCGTCGTACGTCATCTGAATGTCGGCGATATCCTGGATGCCGCCGTTCAGCACGCGGTAGCGGCGCGGATCGGAGATGGACTCCGCGTCGGTGTTGTCCGTGGCGCGAATCCAGTACGTCACGAAGTCGCCATCGGCCGCGGCCGGAACGTCAAAGGTGTAGCCCTCCTCGTTGCTGCCGGTCGGTGAGATCGTCATCGTGTCCGACTGCGAGGTGCTGAAGTACATCAGTTCGACGGACTGCAGCGTACGCGTCGGGTCGGCCGCGACGGCAGCGGTAACGAGGACCGGATCGGTCGAGTTCGGCACGATCGTCGGAACGGAGACGCTGGAAATAACCGGCGGCGTCTCCAGAATGACGAGGTCCATGTCGCTCATGGGAGCGATGCTCAGCAGTCGACCGGAAGGCTGCGAGTTGCCGACCGGATCGAAGCCGTTGAAGATGACGAATCCCTTCAAATTAACGATCGATCCCACCGGCGGCGGAACGAACGGCTCGTTGTTCGGATGCTTGTTGAACGTATCCGGATAGGTCTGATGGTCGTTACGGTACCGGATAGAGACGTCATATACCGGGACGTAGGTCGCGCCGCCGTCCGTCGTGACGGCCCAGTTCGGGCGGCCAGCGGCGGCGAGCGTACGAAACACCACGCGCGCATTCTTGATCTCGTAGTAGTTGCCCCGCAACTCGCCGAAGCGATCCCAATTGGGCGCTACGAAATTCGGATAGCCTTCAAGCGGCTCGTTGATCTCGGAAGTCGTAATCGTCCCCACGGGCGCCATCAATGTTTCCGGCAGCCCGAAGCTTTCAAGATCACCGACTGGCACGATGGCCTCGACGGTGAACTGAATCTGCGTGTTGAACACCGCAGGCCTGCCCGTCACCGTAATGACGTCGCCCGGGATCAGCCCAATCAGGCCAGTCTGGTCATAGGCGGCATCGACGATCTGTATGCCCATGCCTGCCGGTCCCTGCGACGCGGCCGTCGTGTCGCGCACGTACACGTGGATACGTCCGACGCGGTTGTTGCTGAAAGAGGCAAGCCCGGAGTCGTACGGGTCCGTCACGACGACGGCGGTGAAGGTCACGTTCTTGCCGACCAGCGGCGTGGTAACCAGGCCCGTGATGCGCGCCGACGTTAGGTTCGGTCCCTGCGCGTTCAGAACGGCAATGGAATCCGGGCTGAGCGTGTTGATCTGCCGGACCGTCACCTGCTCCTGCGCGCTGGCCCCGAAGAACGGCACGAGCAGCGCGAAGAGCGTTAAAAGGGTTGTAGCTTTACTTCTCATCATGATGTAGATGGCTTGGTTGAACATGAACCGCTCGTGGCGGCACAAAGAGGCCGCGCGTGCGGCGTTATTTGATAACGGCGAACTTGCCGGTCTGAACTTCGCCCGATTCGCTGTCTTTGACGGTAAAGAGGTAGAGTCCGGTGGCCATGTTGAGGCCGCTCTCGGTCAGGAGGTCCCATGAGTGTTCGCCGCCCGGCAAGAGCCGCCCTTCGGCGCTGAAGTTGTTGTACCAGCGTATGTCGCCGGTGTAGGTGGCGGCGTCGTGCTCGAACTCGTCGACCAGCTCGCCGGCGAGCGTGTAGATGCGCACCACCGAGCGGGCAGGCAGGTTGTAGAAGTTCAACTTGCGCGTCCGCGATGTCGTGCCGTCCCACGCAGCATTGACGCGGTACGGGTTCGGGTAGACGCCCACGGCCGGCTTCTCGTCTCCGGATGCCGGAGTGCCGGGGAAGACGCGGACGGCGTTTGCAAGGCGGGAGGACTCGAACGGCTCCAGGCCCGCTTGCAGGTCGCCTTCGTCAAAGGCGGTAACGGCGAAGAGGTACTGCCAGCCGCTCAGCAGGTCGCCCGCGACGAACTTGTAGTGATACTGCGTCGTGTCGTCGGGGAACGTCACCGGCTCGGGAAGGCGCACGGCGGCAAAGCCGTTGTTGAAGCCGGTCCGGTTGCCGGGCTGATCGAACTGCGCGATCAGGTTGACGCTTTGCGTAATGTTGCCGGAGAGGTCCGCCCCCGGATCCGTCCTATAAACCCGATAGCCCTCGAAGTCCATTTTGCCCGTCACGGGGTCGCGCGAGTACTCGGCATTGTCGCTCCAGTAGAGCGTTGCCACGCCTTCTTCGAGGACCACCTTCACGTTCGGCGTCGCGGGAGGCTCGGGGATGAGGTAGCGGTCCAGCACGCCGTTCCCGTTGATGTCCTCGCCGGGGTCGAGTATACCGTTGTAATTGTTGTCTTCTCCGGCAAACGTGCGCCGCGCCCAAAGAATGTTGTTCCGCAGCGGCGCGCGCGTGTCCGCATTGTCGATGGCCTTCCCGGCTTGGCCCTGGAACTCTTCCGGCTTGGAGGAGGCAACCATGGCGAACGTGACAGAGAGCGTGTCGCCCGGTACCACCGTCGGGAAGGGGCCGAGAGAGGTCATGCCGATCCAGTTACCGTCCGCGCGCAGGCCCGATGTGCGGAGCGTCTCCAGCCACGCCGTGAGGGCGGCCTGGTAATCGGCGTCGGAAGTATATGAGAGCGGGTTGGGGTAGGGGGTGGACATGCGCCGGTAGCGTTCCTGATCGTCTGCAGGGCGCGTCAGGCCCGGGTCACCGCCCGAAAACTTCCACCAGCGATAGTTGACTTTAGGAGCCGTCAGACCGTCGTCCACGTACCGCTGCGCAACGCTCGGGTGGAAAAACCGGCGGTCGCCGGACCCCGGCAGGGGCCACTGCCCGCCCAGCACGCTGATGGCTCCGTAGGTGTTGATGGTCTCTTCGGGGCCACCTGCATTAAAAGCATAAGTCGTTTGCAAGCTGTCGATGTACCCGTAGCCGCCCTTATTGAAATAGGCGCTGCCGGCATCGGTCGTCGTGTTGACGTTGCGCACGACGAGGTCGTGGTACAGACCGACGTAGACGCTATCCCACGGCTCGGCGGAGATGTTGACGATGTTGAACTGCAGAATGACGAACTCTTCGGAGAACGGGAAATTCCATGCGTAGCTTTCCATGGTCACCTTCGCGCCGATCCGGTTCTGCGGGTCGGGCGTGGGGATGAAGGTGCCGGGCAGCACGCGCGCGGTGTCAACGAAGCTCGTATAGAAGTCCTGGTGGCTAATGGCGTTGCGCGTGAAAGCCGAACTCGTGGGAAGCGTCGAGCGGCTGAAGATCGGCGTGAGCTGCGTGAACTCGTATCCCTCGCGGCCCGGGGCGTAGCCGGAGGAGGACGTAGCCGCACCCGTACGAACCGTAACCGAGCCATTGGCTCGCTGCACACCAATCCAGAGTCCTGCATCGAACAGGTGCTCCACGCCGGAGTTCAGCGGGTACTCGAAGGAGGGCGCGCCAATCGGGTTGTTCCGAACGGCAGGGCGGCCGATAAAGCCCGCGTTCGTGATCGTGAGTCCCACGTTCCCGATGTCCACGACGGCCTCCTCGAACGAGGCGTCCTGAGCGAGCGCCGGGGCGCTGAAGGATAGGCAAAGGGCGGAAAAGACTATCGCAATTCGGACACGTCGCATACGAGCTTCTTCTTCAACGAGCGGCGGGAGGTTGGACGGCATCAAGATAGCCAATCGAAGAGGTTCAGCCTCTCTCCCGCCTATTAAGGTTTGATCAATTCGCTCTTAATCAAACGTTTTGATAGACATGCGGCAGCGTCGCTGCCGTGCGGTGGCCGTCGCCTTGAAAACGCAAGGGGTCGACGCAGCCGGCGCGGGTCGCCACCGCTTGGCCGGAGAACGACACGCGCGCACCGGTGATCCCGCAAGAACCGGGCGATTCGCCGGGATCGCGGCGACCGACTTCTGTGTTCATTTTCATCCCCGAACCGTCCTTCTTAAGCCCGCTCCCGTGGAACCTGTAGAATATCCTATCGACGGCGTTCTTGATCTTCATGCCTTCTCGCCGAAGGACGTAGGCAGCCTCGTGCCGGAGTACATAGCCGCTTGCCGCGAGAGAGGCATCGTTCATATCCGTATCATCCATGGAAAGGGTACGGGCGCATTGCGCGAGACCGTTCATGCCATCCTTAGGCGAATGCCGGAGGTGGCATCCTTCAGCCTGGCCACAGACGGCGGCTCCTGGGGCGCTACGGTGGCAACGCTTCGGCCGTAAGCGCTTTCGGCTTCTACCGAGAGCGAAGGGTTTGTTTCCTGTTTGGCATGGTGCAAAAGGAAAGGCCCTGCCTCCCGCCAGGGAAAACAGGGCCTTTCACTCATTATTAACGCAGACCTACTCCTGCGTCTCCTCCTTCGCATTCGAAGGAGCCGCCTCTTCCGAAGACGGCGGATCGTCCGCCTTGTCCTCCGCGGGAGGCGCGGGCGTCTCTTCCTTCACCGGCCTTTCGCCCTTCGTGATCTCGAAGGACAGCTCACCCGGCTTCGCCTCTTCGTCGTGCATCAGCGTGATGGTGTCGTTCTCGCCGAGATCATTGCCGAGAATCTGCTCGGCCATCGGGTCTTCCACGTACTTCTGAATGGCGCGGCGCAGCGGGCGCGCGCCGAACTGCGGGTCGTATCCCTTATCCGCCAAGAAATCCTTCGCGGTCTGCGACAACTCCACCGTGATCCCGAGATCCTTCGCCCGCTTGAGCAGGTCGCCGGACATGATCGTGATGATGTCGTAGATGTGCTTCTTCTCCAGCGGATGGAAGACAATCACGTCGTCGATACGGTTGAGGAACTCCGGATTGAAAACACGCTTGAGCGCGTCTTCGACCGTGTTCTTCATGTTCGCGTAGTTGACCGGCGTGTCGGCGGCTGAGAAACCGAGGCCTTTGCCGAGGTTCTTGATGTCCCGCGCGCCGATGTTCGACGTCATGATGACAATCGTGTTGCGGAAGTCCACCCGGCGGCCGAGGCCGTCGGTGAGGATGCCGTCATCGAGCACCTGCAGGAGGATGTTGAACACATCCGGATGCGCCTTCTCGATCTCGTCGAGCAGCACCACGGAGTAGGGTTTGCGGCGAACTTTTTCGGTAAGCTGCCCGCCCTCTTCGTAGCCGACGTATCCGGGAGGCGCGCCGACGAGGCGGCTCACGGAGAACTTCTCCATGTACTCGCTCATGTCGATTCGGATGAGCGAATCCTGGGAGTCGAACAGATACTCGGTCAGCACCTTCGCCAGCTCCGTCTTGCCCACACCGGTCGGCCCGAGGAAGATGAACGAGCCGATGGGACGTTTCGGATCTTTGAGGCCGGCCCTCGTCCGCCGGATGGCCCGAGAAAGCTTGACAATCGGTTCATCCTGGCCGATGACGCGGCCCTGGAGCGCCTTCTCCATCTCGAGCAACTTGCGCTGCTGCGGCTGCGAGATCTTGTCCACCGGGATGCCGGTCATCATGGCGACGACTTCCGCGATGTTCTTCGTCGCGACCTCGTGGATCTCGGTCTCCGCCTTGCGCTCCCATTCTTTCTTGGCCTCTTCGAGATCGTCCTGAAGCTTCTTTTCCCGGTCGCGCAGGCGCGCCGCTTCTTCGAACCGCTGGCTCTTTACCACGCGGTTCTTCTCTTCCCGGATCCCTTCGATCTCTTCTTCGAACTGTACGATCTCTTTTGGAACGCGAATGTTCGACAGGTGAACGCGCGCGCCGGCCTCATCCATCACGTCGATGGCTTTGTCAGGCAGAAAGCGGTCGGTGATGTACCGGTCGCTGAGCTTGACGGCAAGCTGGAGCGCTTCGTCCGAATAGTGGACGTTGTGGTGCTCCTCGTACTTGTCCTTGATGTTGTTGAGGATCTGAACCGTCTCCTCGGCGGTCGAGGGGTCGACGATGATCTTCTGGAAGCGCCGGTCGAGCGCGCCGTCCTTCTCGATGTACTGGCGGTACTCGTCGAGCGTGGTCGCGCCGATGCACTGGATCTCGCCGCGCGCGAGGGCGGGCTTGAACATATTAGAGGCATCGAGGCTTCCCGAGGCTCCGCCCGCACCGACGATGGTGTGAAGCTCGTCGATGAACAGGATCACGTCCGGGCTTTTCTCCAGCTCGTTCATGACCGCTTTCATGCGCTCCTCGAACTGCCCGCGGTACTTCGTTCCCGCAACGAGGGCTGCGAGGTCGAGCGTCACGATACGCTTGTCATAAAGGACGCGGCTGACCTTTCGCTGCACGATGCGCATGGCAAGGCCTTCAGCGATGGCGGTCTTGCCGACGCCCGGCTCGCCGATCAGCACGGGATTGTTTTTCTTGCGCCGGCTCAAAACCTGCGCCACGCGCTCGATCTCGCGCTCGCGACCTACGATGGGATCGAGCTTGCCTTCCTCGGCGAGTTTCGTGAGATCTCGGCCGAAGTTGTCCAGAACGGGAGTTTTGCTCTTTTCCATTTTGCTACGCTCTTTACCCTGTCCCTGCGATGACCGGCCACTACTACTGCCGCCGCTGCGCTGCTGCCCACCGGCCTTTCCGCTGATGATCGAGTCGAGTTCGGCTCGCACTGCGTCGTAGGTAACCGAAAAACCCTGCTGGAGAATCTGGGCGGCGATGTTCTCGTCGTCGCGAAGCAAGCTCAGCAGCAAGTGCTCAGTGCCGATGACGTCGCTTTTATAAAGCTTCGCCTCGAGGTAGGTGATCTTGAGGACCTTTTCAGCCTGCTTCGTGAGGGGAATGTTGCCCACCGTGAGCGTTCCGCCCGTGCTCCGAACGGTATCCTCTACGGCTTTCTTGAGCTTGAAGAGGTCGCATCCAAGATTACGCAGAATCTTGACGGCGATGCCTTCGCCTTCGCGAATGATGCCCAGAAGCAGGTGCTCGGTCCCAATATAGTCGTGCCCCAGGCGGATCGCTTCCTCGCGGCTATACGAGATTACGTCGCGGACACGGTTCGAAAAGTTGCCTTCCATGTGCTATTCAACAAGAGGCTCCGCCGCTGCCGGTTGGGAGCAAAAGGGTTTACAACCCCATAATAAACAAAGATCGGGCCGGATTCCGGCCGCACCACACGACGGCACCGGCACAGGCGCGCTTCCGGGCGCAGCCGCCTTGAAACGCACGTTGTAAACCGTGCCCTTCTATCGCTGTTCCAACATCCAGGTGCCGACCGCTGTCGCGAAATGGCAGCCAACCGCGTCGCCTTCAGGACAGCGGACGCCCTCTGCCCCGCACTCTCGCTTGCGCTACGCGCCGAAGGAGGAGCCGCAGCCGCAGGTTGTGGCCGCGTTCGGATTCTCGAACGAAAACCCCCGCGCGTTGAGCCCGTCATGAAAGTCAATGACGGTGCCCATGAGGTAGAGGCCGTGGCGCTTGTCCATGTAGACCGTGATGCCCTCCACCTCGAACTGCACGTCATGCTCGCGCATCCGGTCGAAGCCGAGCACGTAGCTCATCCCCGAGCAGCCACCGCCCTTCACGCCCACGCGAAGCCCGTAGTCCTCAGGCATCTCCTTCGTGGACATGATCTTCTTGATTTCCTCAGATGCACCGGCGCTCAGGCTGATCGGCGCTTTCACTTCGGGGGCAACGGCAACGTCGGACATAGGACAATCTGTAATCAAATGCAACCTTCACTAACGCGCGCACCTCGGCCATCTTGCCGAGAGAGCACGTCTGCTACCACAGGGTAAAGGGTCAGTTCCACGGAAGTTACCTCTCCCGGTGCGGTCAGAGCCGCTTCATTCGCGCGGAGGCGCTTGCGCGAAGGTCAAACGAAAGCGACCCGGGGTTGAGGCGCACCGAGCGGTAGTCGAGCGTGATGGCCGTCTCCTCGGGTGGACGGCTGAAGTGGACGTGCCCGGGAATGACCAGGCCGTCAACCTCGCCCCAATCCGAGAAAGAGCGTTCTTCGAGGAGGGAGCCGTCTGGAGCGGTCTTCCTGTAGCGAATGACCCGCCACAGTGCGGGATCGACCGTAATCGTTTCGCTTCCGTCAGGTGATGTCAGGAAATAGTGGAGGGAGTCTGCGTCTATCTGCCAATCTGTCTCAGCCGCGGGGGCGAGAAGTCCAAGCAGGTTGCGGAAGAGGCTCTCGGCGTCGGACGGGAGGCCGAGCATTCCGGCAGCGTCGGCCAGCGGACCGTAGGTGATCTCGTTCTTCAACCGGTCATAGAGGTAGAGCGAGTCGCGCGTGGCGAGCACCCGCACCGCCTCGATGCCAAGGCCGGGGCTGATGGTGATCAAGGTGGAATCGCCCTGGCGCGAACGCACGTCGGATGAGAACCGCCCGCCGCGCTTCGGCGACTCGATGGTCAAACTCGCGCGGGCGGAGAAGGAGTGGATGTCGTCGGCCGTAAGACGCAGCCTCCCGAGGATCTGATCGGCGCTGTGGTTCGGGAACGCATCCGGAAGCACCCGGTCCGGCTCCGCCATGGGCTGCGTGCTCCGGCACCCACTCGCGAAGACACCCGCGAGCAGAAGCGCCAGCCAACAGAGTTTTGCGCCCGGCGCGCGTCGGGGAGGCCGCTGCGGTATGAGAGAAAGCTCAGTCATAGAATGGTGGCGGTGTGATTCTTAGGAGCCTGTTGATCTATTATCGGCGGGATGTATCGCAGATACTTGGGACGATGGACGTGACTGAAATGCCGTCTCACACCCAGCTGCATCCTCCTCAGGGGGGATGTAGCGTTGGTACTTTGGCTCGCATCGTCAGCTACATACAGCGCGTGCTATGATTTCGACATCCTCTCAGTCTTTTCGCTGCCGGAGCCGTAGCAGCTTTGCACGCAGGGAGGGGCTGCCGGGTTCGCGCCGCAACCCTTCTTGCCAGAAGGTTTCCGCCTCGCCAAAAGCCTGCCGCTCCCACAGTGCTTCGCCAAGGTGCTCGAACACGCCGGAGCCTGCCCCGGGGAGCTGCGCCGCCTCCTCCAGCAGTCGCACGCCTTCGTCGGTGTTGCCAAGGCGCACGTGGACCCAGCCGAGCGCGTGCAGCGTGTGCGGGGAAGCCAAATCCTCGGCATACGCAGCGTCCGCCTCCTCGAGCGCCTGTTGCAGCCTTGCAGCGTCGCCCGCAAGAAAGAGCGCGTAGGAAGCGCGGACTTCCGGGGCAGCGTTCCTATCAAGCATGGCCAGGTAGAGGCTGTCGGCGGTGCCGCGCCGCCCCACCTGTGCGAGCAGGTCCGCAAGGGCGTCGGTGCCACCTTCGGATGTAACGCGCAGACGCTCCAGTGCCTGTTCCGCGAAACGGCGAGCGGCATCCGTGTCGCTGAGGGCAAGCGCGGCTTCTCCGGCGGCGGTCAGCAGGTCGACGCGGGAGGGAAACAAGAGCGCGCCTTCCTCTGCCACGGCAAGGCCTCTGTCGGCGCGACCGCTACGCGTATACAGGCGGCTCGCCCGCGCCCAGAGTTCGATCTCGCGCGGCGACTGCGCCACAACCTCGTACAGCACGCCGGCTGCCTCGGCAAAGCGCAAACGCCGCTCGAGCAGCAACGCCCTCAATTGCAGCAAGTCCGCGCGCCGCGGCTCTGCCTGCAGCGCGTTACCGAGTAATACTTCAGCTTGCGCCCATCGGCTGCTGTCCGCCCCGATGATGAGTTCGCGAGCGTCCGCGCCGGGATCTGCGGTGCCCGGCACACCGGGCGTAACCCGTCGACCGGAAACGTTCTCTTCATTCGCCGCGAGGAGCTGATCGAGCGTCCGCCGATAGTCCGCGTTCTCCGGGTCAAGCTCGATCAGTGCGCGCATGTTGCGGATGGCACCTTCCGCGTCGGCCGTGGCCATGTACAGGCGATGTAGCCGGACGTGAACGGCCGCTGGATCTGCGCCCGCATGAAGCAGCCGATTATAGCTATCGATGGAAGCCGACAGGTCTCCGGCGCGGTCCTGAGCGTCGGCAAGCTCCGCCAGCGCGCGGCGGTCATTGGGCACCTCCACGAGCGCCCGCTCGAAAGCCTCTGCCGCTCCCGCCGGGTCGCCGGAGGCGCGGTGGAGCGCGCCAAGCTGCATCAGAAAAGCAGGCTGGTGTGGATCGCGTTCGGTGGCCTCGGCGAGGTAATAGCGTGCCGCTTCGAAGTCGCCTTGCGCCGAGTACGCTTCGGCGAGGGTGGCCAGCAGGGTCGGCTCGCCTGGGACGAGAAGCAGCGCTTCCTGCAGCATGGCCGCGGCGTCCTCGAATCTTTCCTGCTGCATCGCAGCGAGGGCGCGCACGAGGAGGCGTTCCGCGCCCATACGCCGGGCCTCGGGTGAAAAGCCTGCCGGGCCACTCTGCTCCAGCGGCCGCTCGGCCTTCGGCACGGCCGCGCCGCGCTCGGGCGTGCAGCCGCCCGGCAGGAGCAGGCCGAGCAGCAATCCCGCCGCGCCGGCGCATCGCCCGAGACGGGACGCCGCGCGCGAAGGCAGGGTGCCGAAGCGGTGGAGGCTACGCGCCAATGGCGTCGAACCCGGTGTAGGGGCGAAGTGCTTCGGGGATGAGGATCGAGCCGTCTTCTTGCTGATTGTTCTCGAGGAGCGCCGCGACGATGCGCGGCAGCGCCAGGCCGCTTCCGTTCAGCGTGTGGACGAACTGCGGCTTGCCGCCTTCCGACGGGCGGTACCGGATCTCCATGCGACGCGCTTGAAAGCTTTCGAAGTTGGACACCGAGGAGACCTCGAGCCACCTTTCCTGTCCCGCGCTCCAGACCTCCAGGTCGTACTTCTTCGTTTGCGTGAACCCCATGTCGCCCGTACACATCAGCAGGCGATGGTAGGGGATGCCGAGCTTCTTCAGCGGACGCTCGGCGTCCTCGCGCAGCTTCTCAAGCGCGTCGTAGCTTTCCTCGGGATGGACGAACTGCACAAGCTCGATCTTATCGAATTGATGGAGGCGATTGAGGCCGCGTACGTCTTTTCCATACGAACCGGCTTCCCGGCGGAAACAGGGCGTGTAGGCGCAGAAGCGAACGGGTAGATCGGTTTCGCTAAGGGTCTCGCCGCGAAGAAAGTTCGTCACCGGGACTTCGGCTGTGGGAACGAGATAGAGGCCGTCGCGCGCCGCCTCGTACATCAGGTCCTCCTTGTCCGGCAACTGCCCCGTGCCGGTCGCGCTATCGGCGTTCACCACGACGGGCGGCTGCAGCTCCTCGTATCCGCCCTCCGCCACCGCGAGATCGAGGAAGAAATTGATGAGCGCCCTTTGCAGCCGCGCGCCCTTGCCCCGATAAAACGGGAACCCGGCTCCGGCCACCTTCGAACCGCGCTCGAAATCGATCAGGTTGTGGCGGGCGGCCAGCTCCCAGTGGGGGAGGGGCGTAAAGCTAAAAGATGGCTTCGTCCCCACCTCCGCGACGACCTGGTTGTCCGCTTCGGAGCGGCCGCGCGGAACGGATTCATGCGGAAGGTTAGGCACCTCGAGCAGGAGGCGGCCCTGTTCTGCGTCGCGCGTTTTTGCGTCCTCGTCGAGCGCCTTAATAGCCTCCTTGAGTCCGACCGTCTCCTCCCGCCGCGCTTCCGCCTCTTCTTTCTTTCCCGCGCCGAACAGCGCGCCAATCTCTTTCGAGGCGACCTTTAGCCGAGACTGCGCTTCCTGCAGCTTCGTGATGGCGGCCCGCCGGTCCACGTCCAGTTCGAGAATGGCATCAACGACGCCGCTGTCGCCGTAGCCTTTGTCGATCAGCGCCTGGCGGACGCGGTCAGGGTCGGTGCGGATCAGATTTATGTCAAGCATGATGATCTAAATAGAAATTGCAAATGCTCGCCGGGCACCTCACGTCGTGACGGGCAGCCCGAGCCTACGGCCGAGATGGCGCAGCGCCTCGCGAACAGGTCGGGGCTTGTATCCCACTTCCGTCTCGGCCTTCAAGATGATAAATCCGGTGCGAAGCGGCCGCCTGCCTTGCTCCTCGAAGCGCGAGGCGTCGGTTGGACGGATGAGGGAGCCGTCGAGGTCGTAGGCACCGGCGATCTCTCGGGCGAAGTCAAAGACGGACATATACTCGCGTCCGGAGAGATGGTAAACGCCCGACTTGTCGAAGCGAATGATCCGCTCGATGCCCTCCGCAAGGTCCGGCGCGTACGTCGGCGTGCGAAACTGATCGCACACGACGTCGATCTGCTCGCCGCGAGAGAGTTTGTCGATCACCCAGAGGGCGAAGTTGGAGCGCGGAAGATCGTTGCCCGTGCCGTAAACGAGCACCGTGCGCGCCACCGTCCAGGCATCCGTCCCGGCGGCGCGGACCGCGTTCTCAGCCGCAAGCTTGGAGCGGCCGTAGAAGTTGAGCGGACTCGGCCGCGCGTCTTCGCGATAGGGGCCTTCCTGCCCGTCGAAAACGAAGTCGGTCGAGAGGTGGACGAGGCGCGCGCCATAGCGGCTACACTGCTTCGCGAGCGACTCGACGGCGGTCACGTTCGTCGCCCAACACGCCTCCCGCTCGCGCCGGCAGGTTTCCACCTGCGTCATGGCGGCGCAGTTTACGACCACCGTGGGCGTGAAGTCCTGGAAGAGGCGCTTTACGTCCAGCGTGGACGTGACATCGAGCGGCACGTAGCCGCAGGATCCCCCTTCAAAGCGGGGGGACAGATCGCGGCCCGTAGCCAGCACGTCGTACTCCGGCCGCTCGCTCAGCAGCGCGACGAGCGCCTGCCCGACGAGTCCGTTGGCTCCGGTAATAAGTACGCGATGGAAGAGCATGATCTGCAGAACGGATGCGACGCTGCGGCCGGATCAGAAAAAGAAACGCGCCCCAAAGCCGCCACCCACTTCGGCCTGCGTGTCCGGCACGACGGAAAGGCGGGGCGTTATCTGGACGTACAACTCCAAGCGATCGATGAAGTAGTCGATCCCGAAGTTGCCGCTGACGCCGAGCCAAAGATCGTCGTCTCTTTGCGTCCGCTGCCGCGTCTGGAGGAAGAGGCCGGGGCCGTAGTAGAAGGAAATCGGCGGATCGGCGACGGGATAATCGAAGAGAAGGTGGCTGCCGATGAAAAACTCGTCGGCACCGCGCGTTTTCCAGGAAAGCAGCAGGTCGTACGCCGACACGCCCCACGAGGCCCCAACGCCGCGGCCCGCGTGGGCAATTTTGAAACTGAGACCACTCGGATCCCCGAGATGAATGCCTACGCCGAACGTACCCGGCGCGCCCTGGGCGCTTGCCGTCTGACCGGCAACATCGAACGAGATCGCAACGAAGAGCGTCGCGACGAGATTGCGAATCGTCATCTTATTCTTTGAAAATGCGGACGTTAAGCTTCCCTGCCAAGCGCGGCCGATAGGTCGGCCCGGATGCTCTTGGCGTTTTCAATCGGCAGACGGCCGGAGAGTACGAGCCGGAATTCGCGCCGGCGGGCGGCGTTCTCATATCGCTCCTGCTCCTGTTCGGTTTCAGGGTGAACGGGGTCCACCGCCGTCGGCTGTCCGTCCTCCGTAATGCCGACCATGGTGTAGAACGCCCGGTTGCACTTGCGACTCGTCTGCTCCCGCGGGTTCTCCGCCCACACGTTCAGTTCGACCTCGAGCGACGTCTTGAACACGCGGTTGACCTGTCCCTCGATCACGACGATCTCGCTCTGCCGGATGGGCGAATGAAACTCGACAGTATCCACCGCCGCCGTGACGCAGACACGGTTCGCGTGTCGCTGCGCGGAAATGGCGGCGCACACGTCCATCAGGTACAACAAGCGCCCGCCCATCATATTGCCGAGCGTATTCGTATCGTTCGGCAGGACCATTTCGGTCATGACGCAGCGAGAGGCGGAAACCGTCTTCTTTGTTGTCGACAAGGTAAATGCTCGAAAGGATTGTGTGACAGGTCAGCAGGCACAAAGGTGCCGGGGAGCAGCGAGAACCAATAATACGCTTTTCCGTTCTTTCGGCCACTGTTTGCAACAATCTACACCCACTCGGTACGCGCGTGTTTCGAGGCCGAGACGCCGATCAGGTACTTACCGCCACCGCTCGCGAGGAACGCTTGCAGGCGGGCGGGTCTGCGCGCGCAAAAAGACGAAAACGGCACCGGCTGCTCCGGTGGACGGCCGGACTCCTCGCGCGGATCCTTTCCGTCATGTTCTTCATCGGCTTCGCCGCTGCTTTTCTGCCCCCGAGGTTCTTCTGGTGGACGGGCATCTTTGCGTCGGGTTTGCCGTTTCTTTTCGCCGCCGCCGTCGGAGCTACGCTCCTGGCCCTCGTTGAGCGTGGCTGGCGATGGGTGCCCCTGATCGTGCTGCTCGCCACGCTCGGCTACCTGCGCTTCCTGCCCAACGGTTTCGCGCGTGCGGACGAAAAGGTGGAGGGGCCGGCGCTCGTCCTTATGACCTACAACGCGCCCGTTCGCGGTCCCAGCCCCGACACGCTGATTGCGGTAACGCTCGGACTCGTTCGAGAGGTGCAACCTGAAGTGCTCGCGCTGCAGGAACCCGCGATCTGGCGCGAACCCTCGGGAGAGGTCCGCGCGACTGCGCATCTTCAGGCGCTCATCGACTCGCTCGACTACCACGCGCCCCGGCCGCGCGCGGGAACCCGGCTGAGCGCGATCATGCAGCCCGTTATCGCAACATTCCCCCTCGTCGAGGCGCAGCAGTTTACCCTCTCGCCGCCCGATGCAGAAGGCCGGCCGACGTTTGCCACCCGCGTGGCGTTCTCGTGGGAGAACCGTGACGCCGTGCTGTACAACGTTCACCTCAACACGACCGGACTCGTCAAGCCGTGGCAGGACTCGCTTTCCTGGCGAACCGCCTCCGCGTGGAAGGCTTATCTGAAACAGTATCGTTCGAACTACCTGCGCCGCGCCGATGAAGCCGTGCGTCTGCGCGCGCTGCTCGACCGTGAAACACTCCCCGTCCTGGTCGTCGGCGACTTCAATAGCACCGTGCATCACTGGGAGTTCCGGCACGTCGCGCGCGGCCTCGTGGACGCCTTCACCGTCGCGGGCCGAGGGTGGGGAGCGACTTACCACGCGCGGGTGCCCCTCTTTCGCATCGATCACGTGCTCGTTGGACCCGAGTGGGCAGTCGATGGCGCCTATGTGGCGGACCAGCCGACGCTTTCCGACCACCGGCCGCTCATCGTCCATCTCAAATGGAAAACGCTGGTCTCTGCACCTTCCGCCGAGAGAGCTACCGGAAGCAGCGATCCCGATAAACCGTGATGAAGCGCTCGGATGCCTGCGCCCAATTGAACTCGTCTTCAAAAACCGACCCGGTGCGGGAGGCCATTAACGCCCGGTCATCCGGCGCTTGCACGAGCGCGCTCATGGCTTCGGAGACCGCGGATACCGTCAGAGCAGACGAGCGCCCGACGCCGTAGCCCTTCACGACGCGCGTGATTTCGGGGAAGTGACTACCAAGCACGGGCACCCCCGCCATGAGGTACTCGAAGAGCTTGTTGGGCAAGGAGTACCGGTAGCTCAGCGAGACGTCCTCGATCAGACATAGTCCCACGTCCGCCGACGCCGTGACGGAGAGCAGGTCATCCGGAGCGACAAAGTCGTGGAAGAAGACGCGCGTTTCGAGGTTGAGGCTCGCCCGCTGAGATTCCAGCTGCGCTTTGAGAGGACCGTCGCCGAGAAACACGAGCGCTGCGTTCGGAACCGCCGCGATGCTCTGCAGCGCGAGTTCACAGCCCCGACCTTTTGAGAGTAGGCCCTGGTAAAGAAAGAGGCAGTGGCCCTCTTCTACCGGGAAAGTGCTTCGCAGGTACGAAGTTCGCGGCACTTCTCGCCGCGGAGGTACGTTCGGCAGGACGAACGGAAGCGCGATGCCGTAGTGCCGCTGCATCCAGTTGGCAATCGTCCCGTTGACCGTAAGCACCAGATCGGCCGTGCGCGCGTAGCGGCGTTCGAGCAGGTACCAGAACAGCTTTGCCCACGGCTTACCGGCCGTTCCCGCGGCGTGCGGGTACAACTCACGTGCGTCGTAGACGAGCTTGCTGCCGTGCGCCCGGGCCGCCTTCGCCATTGCCGGAAGCACGAAGAGGTCGCTGGCGTGGTAGACGTGCGCGGGGAGCTTTCTTGCGGCGTCTAAAAAAGACGCACTGTTCCGCCTGAAGAACGCAGGTCCGTTTCCGGGCTGCGCCGGGAGGAAGGTCACGCCCACGCCGTCCAGCGGCCAGACTGAGGCACTTGCATCGCCGGTGCAGAGTACGTGAACGCGCCAACCGGCACCGGATAGGGCGCGTAACTGCCGTAAAGCCCGTGAGTTGCGGCGCGCATCTCCGGTCATGCAGAAGAGAATATCTACGGGTAGAGGCATGATCACGGCCACGCAACCTGTATACGGAATGAAGTTTGAGACGCCTGCTTAAAGTAAAACAAAAACGGCCGATCCTCAGGAAGAGGACCGGCCGAAGGAACACCAAACTGAATCAGCTTGATTTTACTGCCATGCGCCAGGGACCACCTCGCACTTGTAGGTCTCCACGTCGCAGGTGTCGTTATGGTCCTGAACGGGGCGAAGCGTGGTGGGGCTATTGACCGGGTCCTTACCCGTGGCGTTTTGCACGTGGGCGGCGGACGTCTGCGATTCTGGGCCGACAAGCCCATCCGCGTTACAACCGGTGAGCATCATGGCGAAACCGAAAACGGAGGCCAGAAGGATCGTGCGCAGGCTCTTGGGGGCTACTGCTTTCATTGGTAGTAGGGGGTGTGATGAACAGAAGATGGAACCCGGAAGGCGGTGGCTGAAACCGCCCTCGGCTTTCATGAACGCCGTAAAGGAACAATCTGCATTGATTCCACGCCGGCGATCTTTGGCGTATATTTCGAGCGAACTAGTAGCTTTTGGATGAAGCCGTAACGATTTCGTGGCATTTACTTATTTTCAATCGCAATAGTGTCTTCGGCTTCCACAACGGACTTTATAATGCGCCCACTTCGAACTGTCATCCTGCTACTGATGCTCTACGGGGGCGCGGTCGCCAGTGGGCAGCGGGCGTTCGGGCAGGTGCCTACGGCACCGGACCTGGGTTTCCCAACAACGCAGTTCTACGTTGACCAGGAAGACCGCGGCGGCATTTACCAGAATTGGTCGATCGTTGAGGACCCTCGTGGCGTCCTTTACGTCGGGAGCAATCGAGGTGTCAGAACTTTTGACGGCGTTTCTTGGCGGCCGATTTCTTTGCCGCAGGCTGCCACGGCGCGTGCGCTTGCCTGCGACTCCTCGGGCACTGTTTACGTCGGCCTTCAGGGCGATTTCGGAGCGCTGTTGCCCGACGAAAAGGGCAAGTTGGGATTTGTATCGCTTCTCGACAGGGTGCCCGAGAAGGACACCGGGTTCGGGGATGTGTGGGGTGTGCACGCGCTTTCGGACGGCGTTTATTTCCAGACGCGCAACTATCTTTTCCGGTGGGACGGGCAAAAGATTCATTCTTGGAAAGCGACGCATGTATTCCATAACTCGTTTGTAGTCGACGGGAAACTGTATATCCGGGAACAGTGGAAAGGACTGTTGACGCTGCGCGATGGCGAACTCGACCTGGTACCGGGCGGCGAGCAATTGGCGGATCTTGGCATCTACGCGATGCTGCCCTATAGATCGTCCGCACTTCTGCTGGCGACTCGTAAAGAGGGTTTGTTACTCTTCGAAAATGGCACGCTGAAGCCTCTCCGCACGGGGGCCGAAGCTTACTTCGCATCGTTCCCGGTTTACTATGGGACGTACTTGGAGAAGGGCATCTACGCCTTCGCGACGATCGGTGGAGGGGTGGTCCTGCTTAACACCGAGGGTAAGCTACTCCAGGTTCTTGGCGAAGGATGGGGACTGGCGGAGAACGGCGTCAACTATCTTTATCCCGACAGCCGGGGTGGTTTATGGATCGCGCTGAACTCACGAGGTATCGCGAGGGTCGATGTGTCGAACGTGCTCACGCGCTTCGACGGCAGGCTTGGTTTGGAAGGTCAGGTGCTGCAGATCGCCAAGCATGAGGGCCGGCTTTACGTTGGCACCACTACCGGATTATACCGCCTCGCACCGGCCTCTCCTGCGGAGGTTGCACTGCACGCTCCTGCATTCGAAAAGATGCCGGGGATCGACGAGACAGTCGAGGCGCTGACGGTCGTTGGAAGCTCCCTGATCGTGGGTGGACGGCGAGGAGTTTATCAGGTAAACCAGCGCGGAACTGTCCGCCGCCTGAGCCGCAACGTCTCCGCCTTTGTGGCTTCGGATCTCCACGCGAACCGGCTTTACGCAGCCTTTGACGATGGTATCGCGCAGGTCACCTTTAAGGCAGACACGGAGGTTGATTTTAATGCGGTGGATATTGGCCCGGTGCGCGCGCTGCACGAGGATACGGACGGTAACGTTTGGGCGGGCACGCTCGACGGCCGCTTGTTCATGATGCCGGTCGGCGCAGACGGCTCATGGAACGGCGATCCGGTTGTCTACACCACGACGGATGGGCTTCCGGGATCGCTCGTCATGCCGTTTGCCGTGAAGAACGACATGTACTTTCTCTCCCTCGGCGGCATCTACAAGTTGTCGGATGCCGGTGCCGGAAAGCCGCGCTTCGTGAACGCGACCGAGTTTGCCCTCTCGCGATCTGAGGCGGCGGATACCCTCAACTCAGTTACCGTTGAGCCTTCCGGTCGCGTCTGGCTGGCGTTCAACAACCATTTCGAACTCGCTACCGAGCAGGCGGACGGCTCGTTCAAGCGAACCGTGCCGGACGTGCTCAGCTTCCGTCAGAAGGAGTTTACATCAGTCTTCGTTGAAGCGGATGGTGTTGCGTGGATCGCGGACGGGCGCACGCTCCTCCGTTATGACAGCCGCATCGATACGAATATGCCGCCTCCGCCGAAGCCGCTGATCCGGAAGATCTCCGTGGTCGGTTCAGACTCACTGGTGTTCGGCGGCGCGCATCGTACAGAGCACGTGTCGTTTGCGGCAGCTTCGGAGCAGACTGAGAAGCCAATTCTGGAGTGGTCCGACGACAACCTCGAGATCGACTATGCCTCACCGGCCTTTGGCCAGGCGGACGAACTCGAGTACCAGTATTGGCTCCAGGGCAGAGACAGCGCCTGGCAGCCATGGACGTCGCAGACGCAGGTTATCTACACGAATCTGGAGGAGGGCACGTTCACCTTCCTCTTGCGCGCCCGCAACCCACAGGGGGACGTGAGCAAAGTGGCTTCTTTCGCGTTCGTTCATCTTCCACCATGGTACCGCACGGTATGGGCGTACCTCCTGTACGCCGCTCTCGCCGTCGCAGGATGCCTGCTGCTCCTGCATTACCGCCGGGCGCTGATCGAAAGCCGAAAGGCAAGGCAGCAGATGAAGCAGTGGGAAGAGGAACGGGTAGCCCACGAGCGACTGCAACACGCCAACAAACGGCTCGTCGATGCGAACAGCGCGCTCCAACAGGCGGACCGTCTCAAGGATGAGTTCCTCACCAACACGACGCACGAACTGCGTACGCCGATCACGGCCATCCTCGGGTTCGCGGCCGTACTGAAAGAAGAAGTCGCCGATGAGCATCAGGAGTTCCTCGAAATCATCGAGCAGAACGGGGATCGTCTTCTGCAGACGGTCAATTCCATGCTCGATCTTGCGAAGCTGAAGGCGGGCGTGTTGCCGGTGACGGTCGAGACCGTCGATCTGCGCCTCCATGCCGAGAACGCGATACGGCTTCTATTCCCGCTGGCGAACCGCAAAAACCTGGTGCTTCAAACAAGCGTGCCTGACGAGCCGGTCTTTGCACGGGCGGATCAGACCTGCCTCGACCGCATCCTGTACAACCTGGTCGGCAATGCGCTCAAGTTTACAAACAGCGGCTCAGTGACCATCGAGGTGGAGCGAACGGAGCAAGCCGCCGTGCTCCGCGTCGTCGATACGGGCGAGGGTATGGACGAATCGTTCCTGCCGCACCTGTTTACGGAGTTTACGCAGGAGTCCACGGGACTGTCTCGAAACCACGAAGGAACCGGCTTGGGCCTTGCGATCACGGCGCGGCTCGTAAAACTGCTCGGGGGCACGATCTCGGTGGAGAGCCGTAAGCACGAAGGCAGTACCTTTACCGTGTCGCTTCCGGCATACCGGTCCTCCGAGCACGAACTCTTCGAGCCGCTTTCGGCATGATCCCGCGTACGGGCCGCCATGAACCAGGTTTTCAAACTGCTCCGACTTCTCGCGGCAACGGCCGTGCACACGGCCTACCTCGCGGTGAAGGTGCGCCGGTTGCCTCCTGAGGACCGCGACCGGTATCGCGCTCACCGCCAGACGGTCGGCTGCCGCGCCCTCTGCCGCATCATCGGAGTCGAGGTCGTTTGTCCGCCTTTGCCGGACGCGGACGAGCCGACGCTGATCGTCTGCAACCACCGCGGTGTTCTGGACCCGCTCGTACTCGCCGCGTGCCGTCCGATGTCGTTTGCGGCCAAGGCCGATATCCGCTCCTGGCCATTCGTCGGATGGGTGACGCGCGAGATGGGGGTCATCTTCGTAGAGCGGGAACGGAGTTCGCGCGCGGGTGCCTTCGTGGCGGAGGTGCAGTCGAAGATGGACGCCGGCGTGCCGGTTACCGTGTTTCCGGAAGGGACTACCAGCGCGACCGAGTCAGTCAAGCCGTTCAAGACGGGCGCGTTCGAAGCCGTGGCCGGGACGGAAGGCGGGCGCGTGCAGCCGCTGTACTTGCGCGTCGCAGAAGTCAACGGTGTGAAGGCGGATGCTTCCGCCCGTGGGCTTGTGACGTGGGCGGATTCTGATTTGTCCTTCTACGAGCACTTCTTTCAGCTGCTGAACCTGAAGAGTGTGCGGTTCGAAGTTACCGCCGGAGCGCCGGCAGATACGACGGGTAAGAACCGGAAGCAACTCGCCGCCGAGACGCACGCGATGGTCAGCGCGCTTCAAGCGGCTGCGTGACGGCCACGCTGTTCTACATTCAAGGGCCGTGGTACTGCCCTTCCGCTACCGATTTGTTGCCGGGCGGCCCGGATCCCGTTGAAACAAACAACAGAAAGGTTGGTGCTTACGTTGTGTAAAGATCGTGCGCGCCCGACTTGCGGGGCGGCGCAGATACCGGGGTTGACGCCGGCTACCTTGTAACTCGTGTCTCGTTCATGGAGGTAAAAGTTCGCCGCCTATACGCTTTGTTCGCCGCGATGGGCCTGCTCATCGTCGGATTGCTGGTGGGCATTCTTTTCACCCTGCTCTTGAACCATCCGCCGGAAATGCGGCCGGCCGCGCCGCCGCTCGCGGAACAGGTCCGGCTTGGCGCACCCGTGCCGGTGCGGGCGGAAACCACGAAGCGTCCTGTAGAAGGCGCCGTGCCGGGGCCGCAGGCGCTCAGCGACGCCTTTCGCGAGGTTGCGCGGCGCGTCACGCCTGCCGTCGTGTTCATCCAGGTGGAGTCGCCCAACGAGATTAAACCGGGCGAGTGGTTTCATAACTTTGATGAACAGGGGCGCGAACGCTTGTTCGACAACCAGCCGCCGCGCCAGAGCGTCGGCAGCGGGGTGGTGATCCGGCCGGACGGATACATCGTCACGAACAACCACGTCGTGGAAGGCGCCTCCACCATCATGGTGACGTTCACCGACAAGCGGCAGTACGAGGGCCATATCGTCGGCATCGATCCGGCCACCGACCTCGCGGTCATTCGCATTCCTGACGCGGAGAACCTCGAGACCATCACGCTCGGCGACTCCGACAGCCTCATGGTGGGGGACTGGGCGCTCGCCGTGGGGAATCCTTTTCGGCTTACGAGCACCGTTACGGCCGGCATCGTCTCGGCCCTCGGCCGGCAGGTGAACATCATTACGGATAGTTTCGGGATCGAGGACTTTATCCAAACGGACGCGGCGATCAACCCGGGCAATTCCGGCGGTGCGCTGGTCAACACGCGGGGCGAACTGATCGGCATCTCGACGGCGATTGCTACCGAGAGCGGTTCGTATGAAGGCTATGGGTTTGCCGTGCCCGTCAACTTGATGGCGCGCGTCGCGAAAGATCTGATTGCCTATGGCGAGGTGCACCGGGGATTTTTGGGCGTCACGATTCAAGAGGTTACGTCCACCGAGGCGCGCAGGCTTGGACTGGCTCATGTCGGAGGGGTTTATCTCGAAAGCGTTAGGCCGGAGGGCGCTGCCGACCGCGCGGGACTTCGCGGCGGAGACGTCATCCTCTCGGTCGGCTCGACGCCGGTTAATGCACCGAACGAACTGCAGCGACGCATCGCACTCTACCGCCCCGGCGAACGCCTTCTGGTTGAGGTGTGGCGTTCCGGCGGGTCGCGCAGACTCGAGATCGAATTGCTCGGCAAAGACGATCCCTCGTATGAAGGGTGGTTAGCGGCCGACAGTCCGACCGAGATGACGAACCCCCACGCCGCGCCGATGCCCGTGCCAAACGAAGAGGTGCTTCATCTCGAGTCGTGGGGACTCGGCGTACGCGCCCTCACCCCGCGCGAGCAGCAAGCCTTCGGCACCCGGGGCGGGGCCTTCATCGCCTATGTTCGGAAGAGCAGCCCGAGTGACGCCGGCGGCCTCCCGAGCGGGGCCATCCTGAACGCCGTAGACGACGTGCCCGTTCTCTCTCCCTACGAAGCCGTGGATGCATTCGCGGAGGTCGAAGGCGATCCGGTGCTGCTGCGCGTCGTCCGGCGCGATGGAACGACCGGTTTCTACGAGATCGAATCGTCTGCTGCCGGCAGGTAAAGCGCCGTCCCCGCCGCTTCGACTGGAAGAACCTTTTCTCCGGCAGGGTGGCGGCACGTGGGTTCGCGATCTTACCTTCGACCGTGCCACGCCCCTTGGCTCGTTTACGTGCGTTGCACGCCACTCCTGTTCTCTCTGACGCATTTTCATGATTAGATACTTTACGGCCGGCGAATCGCACGGCGAAGCGCTCGTCGGCATCGTAGAAGGGATGCCGGCAGGTGTGCCGCTGACAGCGGCGGACCTCAACGAGCATCTCCAGCGGCGATGGTTGGGATTTGGTCGCGGCGGACGCGCGAAGTTCGAGCAAGATCAGGTTCACTTCTATTCCGGCGTTCGTTTCGAACGCACCATGGGAAGCCCCATCGCTCTCGCGCTCGCGAACGCGGCGTATGAGAAGGACCGCGCGGGCTGGGCGGACGTGATGGCCGTGAGCGGTAACGGGGACGGCATCGAGCGGGTAACGCTGCCGCGCCCGGGCCATGCCGATCTGACGGGCACGCAGAAGTACGGATTCGACGACATCCGCCCGGTCATCGAGCGGAGCAGCGCGCGCGAAACGGCCATGCGCGTGGCTTGCTGCACACCGCCCCGAATGTTGCTGCGGCACCTCGGCATTGAGATCGGCAGTCACGTGCTGCGGATCGGCGAAGTCGGTTACGAAGGCAGCGAACAGGCTGGGGCATTTTCACGCCCGCTCGTCGCAGACGGAGCGGAGAGCCTCTACCGCGAAGCAGACAAGAGTGAGGTCCGCATGTTGGACGAGGACCTCACGGCCCGGTGCATCGAGCATATCCGCCAGACGAAAAAGGATGGCGACTCGCTCGGCGGGGTGTATGAAGTCGTCATCACCGGCGTGCCGCCCGGCCTCGGGTCGTACGTGCAGTGGGACCGGAAGCTCGACGCGCTGCTCGGCCAGGCGATTCTCTCCATTCAGGCGCAGAAAGCGGTGGAGATCGGCGACGGCATCGCAGCGGCGGGTTTGCTCGGATCAAAGGTCCATGACCCGATCACGCGCGACGATGCAGGCTACGGCCGGTCGACGAATCATGCCGGGGGCATTGAAGGCGGGATGTCGAACGGGCAACCAATCGTTATACGCGGCTACATGAAGCCGATCCCGACCCTGATCAAGCCGCTCGGCACGGTCGACATTGCCACGGGCGAGGGCCGGCCGACGCGGTACGAGCGCAGCGACGTAACGAGCGTCCCCGCCGCATCGACCGTGGCCGAAGCGGTTGTAGCCGTAGTCATCGCCAACGCCCTCATGGAACGTTTCGGCGGAGACCGGTTCTCGGACTTGCAAGCGCGCCTCGCCTCGGAACGCGCGGCCGTTGCGCGGTAGAAGCGCCTGCGCAACGCTCCTCGGGTTCCCACTTCCTCCGGCACCCGGGGCCGAACAGGATTTGGCGCAGAGACGCGGTATATATCCGGGCGCTTCCAGCCTGAGCAAGAATCTCTCATGCGTGCGCTCGCGATGACCCGCTAGTCCGGCTGCCGTCGAGCGGAAGCGCACATCGCGAAAATGCGCGGAGAACTTTTCTGCTACGGTCCCTCAGTGGCTACGCGCCAGGCGCCGAACTTGACGAAGCCTTGTGCGTTGCGGAGGGCTTTGCCCGGCGTCGGATCACGATATTCGCAACTGTTTCAGCAGTGTTACACGAAACAAACAGGCTTTGGGCAGGAGGCCTGATATCTTACAGGCTTCTCTGCGCGCCTCGGCGCGATGCAATGGGCAGCCGGCAACTTGCGCGGCCTGGCAGCGCGGGCTGCGGCATTCAGTTGATCATCCCTCTATACGCCTAACAGGAACAGAGGGTGCTATGTAGTTGATGAGTAAATTGACCAACACAGTGGTAATACTTCTCGCCGATGACGATGCTGACGACAGGATGCTCACCACACGGGCGCTCAAGCGCAACCGGCTTGCGAACGAGATCCGGACCGTGGAGGACGGAGAGGAGCTGATGGACTATCTCCGCCGCCGTAAAGCGTATGCGGAAGAAGGAGCCGCCCCGCAACCGGGCTTGATCCTGCTCGACCTGAACATGCCGCGCAAGGATGGGCGCGAAGCGTTGCAGGAGATCAAGACCGACCCCGTTCTGCGGCGCATCCCCGTGGTTGTGCTGACAACATCCGAAGCGGACCAGGATATCCTCAAGAGCTACGACCTTGGCGTGAACGCCTTCGTCACGAAACCCGTAACCTTCGACGGCCTCGCGGGTGCCATCCAGCGGCTCGGCGACTTCTGGTTCGAGATCGTGAAGTTTCCTCCACAGCACGAAAAGTAAACCTATGGCCGGTACGGACGCTGTTGCCGCCGAACGGGAGCACCTCGCGATCCTGATCGTGGAAGACGATGAGGACGATTTCTTTATAGCGCAGAATCTGCTCTCCAAGTCGCACACGATCTCGTTCGATCTCGAATGGGCGCAGGGCTATGACGAAGCCCTCGAGGCGATGGAGCAGCAGGAGTATGACGTCTGCCTCGTCGATTACAGACTCGGCGCTTTTACGGGGCTCGACCTGCTGCGCGAAGCGCAAGAGCGTGACTATACGACCCCGATCATCCTCCTAACCGGGCAGGGGGACATCGAGGTGGACCTTACCGCCATGGCGGCGGGCGCGGCGGATTATCTCGTCAAGGGCCAGATCGACGCGCAGTTGCTGGAGCGCTCTATCCGCTACGCCCGCGAGCGCAAGCGCGCCGATGAGCAGATTCGCGAGCAGGCGGCGCTGCTTGAAAAAGCCCGCGACGCCATCTCCGCCTCCGACTTGAGCGGGCGCATGTTCTACTGGAACAACAGTGCCGAACGCCTCACCGGTTGGAAAGCGGAGGAGGCACTCGGCAACGAGATGGACCGACTGCTCTACGGCGAGAAGAACGCTCAGGTAGAGCAGGCCCGCCGCGCCGTTCTGTCGCGTGGCGAGTGGGTCGGGGAGCTTCGCCAGCGCACCCGCAGCGGCGGCGAGGTAATCGTGGAAAGCCGGTGGACGCTCGTGCAGGACGGTGCCGGCAAGCCGCGCTCGATCCTGATGATCAACACGGACATCACCGAGCGCAAGAAGCTTGAAGCGCAGTTCCTGCGGTCGCAGCGCATGGAAAGCATCGGCCGACTCGTGGGCGGCATCGCGCATGATCTTGGCAATCTGCTGGTCCCCATCATGCTCGGAGCGAAGGTGCTGCAGCAACGCTTCGAAGACGACGAGAAGAGCCTTCGGACGCTCAGTATGATCCAAAAGAGCGCCCAGCGCGGCTCGGATATGGTCAAGCAAGTCCTTGCTTTCGCCCGCGGCGTAGAAGGGGACCGGGCGCCGCTCGACCCCGTCAGCATCGTCCGCGAGGTCGAAAAGATCACGCGGGAAACGTTTCCCGTCGACATCAACATCGAGAGCGACATATCGGACACGCTATGGGTCGTTAACGGAGACGCAACGCAGCTTCAGCAGGTCTTTATGAACCTGTGCGTCAACGCCCGCGACGCCATGCCCGAGGGCGGCCGGCTGATCATCCGCGCGGAAAACCTCGTCGTCGATGAGAACCTCGCGGGCATGAACCTTGAAGCGCGGGCGGGCGCTTTCGTGAAGTTGTCCGTCACCGACACCGGCTCGGGCATTCCGCCGGAGGTCCTCGACAACATCTTCGAGCCGTTCTTCACGACAAAAGCCGTCGGTAAAGGCACCGGGCTTGGTCTCTCAACAGTCTATAGCATCATCAAGAGTCACGGCGGCTTTGTAAGCGTCTACAGCGAAGAGGGCGAGGGAACGACGTTTTATATCTACCTCCCCGCATCGGAAGAAGTCGCCTTCGCGCTCGCGGATGATTCTCAGCCTCTCGACTGCGACGGAAACGACGAACTGATTCTCGTCATTGACGACGAAGCGTTTATCCTGGACGCCGCGCGAGACACGTTGGAAGGCTTCAATTACCGCGTTCTTACCGCCTCGAATGGCGTTGATGGCCTCAACCTCTACCGTCAGCATCGAGCCGACATTCGCCTCGTCCTGACCGACATCATGATGCCCGTGCTTGACGGGATTGCGACGATTAAAGCGCTCCGGGAGATCGACGAGCATCTCCCCATCGTAGCGGCGAGTGGCGTCACGGGGCCGAAGTCGCGGGAAGCGGTGGAGGCGGGAGCGTACATGTGCCTCGCCAAGCCGTTTACCCCCGAGCGGTTGTGCGCGACGCTCCGAGAAGCAGCCAACAGTAAAAGGTCTGGTGAGTAGGCGGTCATCCGGCGCTACGTGCGCCTGCAAAGTACATATATGTCAGATTGGATGGAAGGGCTCGTCCGGCGAAGGGACAGCCGCTTAAGAACGGAAGGGCCGCCGGTGCCGGTTCGCCCGGATTCGCCGCACGCGGTGGTCATCGGTGCCGGGTTCGGCGGACTGGCCGCCGCCGTCCGGCTCGGGTCGCGCGGCTACCGTGTGACTGTCCTGGACCGGCTCGACCAGCCCGGGGGCCGCGGGCGCGTCTTCCGGCAGGACGGCTTCGCCTTTGATGCCGGTCCGACGGTGATTACCGCCCCTTTTCTGCTGGAAGAACTCTGGACGCTCGCGGGCCGCAAGATGGCGGACGATGTCGATCTGCGTCCCGTCACGCCCTTCTACCGCATCCGCTTTACCGATGGAACGTCTTTTGACTACACCGGCGATGCGGAGGCGATGCGCAGAGAGATTGCCCGGTTTGATCCGGACGATGTGGCCGGATACGACCGGTTCATCCGCAAAAGCGAAGAGATCTTCCGGATAGGCTTCGAGGAGCTGGCCCACGTGCCATTCGATAACGTGTCCGACATGGCCCGGATCGCCCCGGCGATGGCGGTTCTGGAAAGCTGGCGGAGCGTCTACGGCTTGGTGTCCAAGTACATCAAGAACGAAAAGGTGCGGCAGGTGCTCTCGTTCCACCCGCTGCTCGTTGGCGGCAATCCGTTTAACGTGACGTCCATCTACACGCTCATCGCGTTTCTCGAACGCAAATGGGGCGTTCACTACGCGATGGGCGGAACGGGCACGCTCGTCAGTGGCATCGTCGGGCTGATCGAGGGGCTTGGCGGCACCGTGCGGCTCGGCGCAGATGTGGACGAGATTCTCGTCGAGAATGGCCGCGCGACGGGCGTGCGCCTCAAAGGCGGCGAAACGCTCCACGCCGACATTGTCATATCCAATGCCGACGTGGCGTGGACCTACCGGCGCCTGCTGCCGGAGAGCGCCCGCAAGCGGTGGACGAACAAGCGCATCGAGGAGATGAAGTATTCCATGGGTCTGTTTGTCTGGTACTTCGGTACGCGAAAACAGTATCCGGATGTGGCCCATCACACGATCCTGCTGGGGCCGCGCTACCGCGAACTGCTCGACGACATCTTCGAAAACAAGGTGCTCGCTGAGGATTTCAGCCTCTATCTCCATCGTCCAACGGCTACGGACCCCTCGATGGCACCGCCGGGACATGAAGCTTTCTACGTCCTTTCGCCCGTACCGCACCTCGGCAGCGGCGTGGACTGGCCCGAAGCGTCCGAGCGCTACCGGAAGGCCATCGAAGCGTCACTGTCCCGAACGATCCTGCCCGGATTGGAGGACGAAATCGTGACGTCGCGGGTGCTGACACCGGCGGGATTCCTGGAGGATTACCTGGCCTTCGAGGGAGCCGCATTCAGCATCGAGCCGGTGCTAACGCAAAGCGCCTGGTTTCGCCCGCACAATGCGAGTGAGGACGTGGAGGGCTTGTACCTCGTGGGCGCGGGCACGCACCCGGGTGCCGGCGTTCCCGGCGTGCTTTCGTCTGCACGGGTGCTGGACACCATCGTGCCGGACCCTGTCGCGCCGTAGCCCGGGCAGTTTGCGGCAGCGACCGGAGCCGCGCTGAAGTAACTTTCCTGGAACCGGCTCTGGCAGCCCGTGTTTGTCATCCTTCGACTTTCGAGAGGGTGCTTACGCTTTGCCCCTCCGTCCCGTGATTTGCTGACAAAGTCCTGAGTTTATGGCGAGCGTTGTCGAAGACAAGAAAGTGGAGCAGCCGTCCCCCTCGGCCTACGATCCGAGTCGGATTGAGGAGAAGTGGTACCGCTACTGGGAGGAGAACGGCTTTTTCAAGGCAGATGCCGCCTCCGGCCGTCCGCCGCACGTCGTTATGATGCCGCCGCCCAACGTGACGGGGCGACTGCACATGGGCCACGCGCTGCAGGACACGATGCAGGACGCGCTCACGCGAATGCGGCGAATGCAGGGGTTCGAAGCCCTCTGGGTGCCCGGCATCGACCACGCCGGCATTGCCACGCAGAACGTCGTCGAGAAGACGCTGAAGGCGCAGGACGGAACGACACGCCACGATCTCGGCCGCGAGACCTTCATCGACCGCGTGTGGGACTGGAAAGAAGAGTACGGCGGCATCATCCTCCAGCAAAAGCGCCGCCTCGGCGACTCTTGCGACTGGTCGCGCGAGCGCTTCACGATGGATGAAGGCTTCACGCGCGCCATCCAGACGGTCTTCGTTCGGCTGTACGAAGAAGGGCTTGTCTACCGCGGCAGCTATCTCGTCAACTGGTGCCCGCAGGACATGACCGCCCTCTCCGACGAAGAGGTCGACAATGTCGAGCGCGACGGGTCGCTCTGGTACTTCCGATATCCGCTCGAAGACGGCTCCGGCACGATCACGATCGCGACCACGCGGCCGGAAACCATGCTCGGCGACACGGCCGTTGCCGTGCATCCGGACGACGAGCGCTACCAGGACCTGATCGGCAAAAATGTGCGGCTGCCCTTTGTGGACCGCATTATCCCGATTATAGGAGACGAGTACGTGCGCTCTGAGTTCGGCGCGGGTGCCCTCAAGGTGACGCCGGCGCACGACAAGAACGATTTCGAGATCGGGCAGAAACACGGCTTGCCCTCCATCGGCATCATGAACCCGGATGCCACGCTCAGCGAGCACGCCGGCCCGTATGCAGGCATCGAGCGGTTTAAGGCGAGGGAGCAGATTGTCGCGGACATGAACGCACTCGGGCTTCTGGAGAAGATCGAACCGTACCGCTCGACCGTGCCGGTTTCGAGCCGGTCGAAGTCCATTATAGAGCCACTCGTTTCACGCCAGTGGTTTGTCCGCATGAAGCCCCTTGCCGACCCTGCCGTGGAGGCTGTCCGCAACGGCGACGTGGTCTTCTACCCAAAGCGGTGGGAGAACGAATACTTCAGGTGGCTGGAGAATATCCGCGACTGGACGATTTCACGGCAGCTCTGGTGGGGACACCGCATTCCCGTCTGGTACTATACCGACGAAGAGGGCGGCATCGACGAGAGCCGTGAATTCGTGGTGTCGGTCGAGCAGCCCGCGCCCGGCATGGTTCAGGATGAAGACGTGCTCGACACCTGGTTCTCCTCCTGGCTGTGGCCCTTCGCCACGCTCGGTTGGCCCGAAGAAACGGCGGACCTCGCGCGCTTCTACCCGACGACCGTCCTCGTCTCCGGCTACGACATCCTCTTCTTCTGGATCGCCCGGATGATCATGGCGGGCATCCATTTTACCGGCGAAGTGCCCTTCCGCGACGTGTTCATTACGGGCATGATCAAGGACAAGCAGGGTCGTTGGATGTCCAAGAGCCTCGGCAACGGCATTGATCCGCTGGACATGATCGAGCAGTACGGAGCCGATGCCGTTCGCTTTTCCCTTACCATCCTTTGCGCGCAGGGTCAGGACATCAAGCTCGAGCCTTCCAAGTTCGAGATGGGCCGGAACTTCGCCAACAAAATCTGGAACGCGCATCGCGTCTTCGGACAGTTCATGGAGGAAGGGCGCCGCTACGAACGCACGCGCACCTTCGCCGACTTGGAGCTTGCAGAGCAGTGGATTCTGCACCGGCTGAACACGACCATCACGGAGGTCAATGAGGACGTGGAGCGCTATCGGCTCAATGAAGCGCTCGGAAAGATCTACGCGCTATTCTGGGGAGACTACTGCGACTGGTACCTGGAGCTGATCAAGCCCGCTGCGGGAGAGGCGCTGTCGGACGAGAAGATCGCCCTGGCGGTGGAGGTGTATGACGCAATGATGCGCCTCCTGCATCCGTTCATGCCCTTCATCACGGAGGATCTATGGCAGCGGCTGCAGCCGCGGGAGGATGGCGAGACCATCATGCGCGCGCCGTGGCCGGTCGTGAATAGAGCCGAAATGGACGGCCAGGTGGGAGAGCGCTTCGGATTGATCCAGGAGATGATCTCAGGGCTGCGCAACATCCGCAACGAATACAACGTGACGCCTTCGCGGGAAATCAAAGCGTATGTGAGCTTGCCGGATTCGCAGGGCGGTCTGCTCGAAGTGCTGCAGGACCATCGCCGGTATTTTGGGAAGCTTGCCCGCGTCTCCAATCTTGAAGTTGGGATCGATCTTGAAAAACCGGCCGCGTGCGCGTCCAGCGTGATCGGTGCTTGTGAGGTCTTTACGCCACTCGCCGGGATGATCGATCTCGATGTGGAGCGTGCGCGAATTGAGAAAGAGATCGAACAGAAGAGAGGCTTTCTTCTTGCAGTTCGGCGGAAACTCGCGAACGAACAGTTTGTAGGTCGCGCGCCGGAAGACGTGGTGGAGCGCGAGCGGCAGAAGGAGCGCGACGCGGGTGCGGAAGTCGAGCGGCTTCAGGCGAGCCTCGCCGACCTGGACCGTTCCTGATCGTCCACGGCGGACAAGTACGCGGGCACCTGCTTCATGCTGACGCTTGGGATCTCCTGCTGGTACCACGATGCCGCCGCGTGCCTCCTTCGGGATGGCGAGATCGTCGCGGCGGCGCAGGAAGAGCGGTTCACGCGCGTCAAGCACGATGCTTCCTTCCCGCGGAATGCGGTTGCGTACTGCCTCGAAGCGGCAGGCGCGCGGGGAGGGGACCTCGACCTCGTCGCCTTCTATGACAAGCCGTTTCTCAAGTTCGAACGCTTGCTGGAGACGTACCTGTCGTATGCGCCCTCGGGCCTGCCGTCGTTCCTGAAAGCGATGCCGCTCTGGCTCCGGCAGAAGCTCTGGATTCCCGACCTCATCGAGAAGGAGCTTGGCTACTCCGGCACGGTCATCTTTCCCGAGCATCACGAGGCGCACGCGGCTTCTGCATTCTTTGCCTCGCCCTACGAGCGCGCGGCCGTGCTTACGGCAGACGGCGTGGGCGAGTGGGCAACGACTTCGTTCGGCGTGGGGTCGGGCAACGGACTCGCGCTGCAGGCGGAGATCCACTTTCCGCATTCGCTCGGACTGCTCTACAGCGCGTTCACTTATTTCTGCGGCTTCAAGGTCAATTCCGGCGAATACAAGCTGATGGGGTTGGCTCCGTATGGCGAGCCTCGCTACGTCCAGACGATCCTCGACAACCTGATCGACCTGCGCGCCGACGGCTCGTTTCGTCTGAACATGGACTACTTTCCGTACCCGGCGGGCTTGCGGATGACGGGCAGCGCGATTGCCTGGCTCTTCGGCGGTCACGCGCGGCGGCCGGAGGGCGCGCTGACGCAGCGCGAGATGGATCTCGCGCGGTCGATCCAGGAGGTAACGGAGCAAGCCGTGCTCAACATGGCGCAACACGTTCACGCCGTCACCGGCGAAAAGAACCTGTGCATGGCCGGCGGACTGGCGCTCAACTGCGTCGCGAACGGGCGGCTCCTTCGCGAAGGTCCTTTCGAGTCCTTATGGGTGCAGCCTGCTGCGGGCGATGCGGGCGGCGCGCTTGGAGCGGCATACATGGCGGCGTACGCATACGCCGGCCTCCCTCGCCGGACCGGAAATCCGGATGCAATGCGCGGGAGTCTGCTCGGACCTTCGTACAGCGACGAGGGCATCGAGGCGTTTCTCGACGGCGCGGGAGTTCCGTATCAAAAGCTCGAAGGCGATCATCTGTTTGAATCCACCGCCCGGCTGCTGTCGGAGGGGAACGTCGTTGGGTGGTTTCAGGGGCAGATGGAATTCGGTCCGCGCGCGCTCGGTTCGCGTTCCATCCTGGCCGATCCGCGGGGCAGGGACGTGCAGCGAACGGTCAATGTCAAGATCAAGTACCGCGAAAGCTTCAGGCCCTTCGCCCCCGCCGTTCTCGCGGAGCGCGCGGCGGAGTACTTCGATCTCTCCGTACAAAGTCCTTATATGCTCCTTGTGGCGGCGGTGCGCGGCGCATCGGCCACGGGCGAGGGGTTCGAGCGCCTTGCAAGCGTCGATTCGCCGCTGCCCGCCGTGACGCACGTCGACGGTTCGGCCCGCGTGCAGACGGTAGACGCAGAAACGCACCCCACCTTCCACCGGCTCCTGGCGGCGTTTGAGCGGCAAACCGGGTGTCCGGTGCTCGTCAACACCAGCTTCAACGTCCGCGGCGAACCGATCGTGTGCGCCCCCGAGGACGCTTTCCGGTGTTTCAGCAGGACACACATGGACGCGCTGGTTCTTGGCTCCTTCCTCGTCGAGAAAAGCCGAATGCCGGGTGGCCGTTTGGAGGAGATGTCTCCGCAGGAGATTGCGGCCGCCTACGGGCTGGATTGAGAAGCGGCCCGATCTTTGGGGCTTCTTCCTCCATTCGATTTCCACCACAGAACGACAACGATGTTTAAAGGAATGCTGCTGAGCCTCGCGCTCGGGTTGACGCTGTTCGCGGGATGCGCAGGACCGGAAGAGAACCGCTTGCCCGAGGGAGAGCCGTCCGTCACGGTTGAGGAATTCGCCTACGCCAGGACGAGAGAAGGCGACCGGCGCCTCTCGGGTGTGCTGCTGAACAACGGCGCGGACTCGATCCGCAACGCGCAGGTACAAGTCTCGCTCTACGACGAGGACAACCAGCGCGTCTCGACGATGCAGATCGAGGTGACGAACATCGCGCCCGGCGGCCGGAAGCCGTTTACGCAGATGCTCGACAGCGACGAAGACATCCGCGGGGCAAAAGTGCAGAGCGTCATGCTGCTCTGATCGGGCGAGGCCTGCGAGGGCATCCTGCATGAGCAGAGCATGAAAAAACACGACTTAAAGAGAGAGAGGCCCCCCGGTCTTGGCACTTTGCGGGGGCAGGTGCGTTGGGGAGCCTGAAGACACCCACCCACCGCATGATACCCGCCCCGACCGAACAGCTGCCGGCCTCATTCGAAGCCCTCTCCGAGATCGCTTCGACCATCAATTCCATCCTGGAACCGGGGGCGCTTCTCGACCAGGTGCTCGACATTGCCATGTCGACGCTGGACGCGGAGCGCGGATTGCTGCTACTCTCCTCGCGCACGCATTCGGAAGGGTTCGAGGTTAAGAACAGCCGCAATTTTACGCGGGAGCAGATTGGGACGGTGGTGCGCATCTCCACCAGCGTCGTGCAAGAAGTGCTCGCCACCGGCGAGCCGGTCCTTCTCTACGAGGCCCTGCGGGACGAGCGCTACGGGGACACCGAAAGCATCGTCCTTCAGCAGATCCAGTCCATCGCTTGCGTGCCGCTTCGAATCAAGAACCGGCAGATCGGGGCCATTTACCTCGACAGCATCTCCAAACGCGGTCGGTTCACCCGGAGCAGCCTTCCGTTTTTGGAGGCCTTTGCCGATCAGGCCGCTATTGCGATCGAAAACGCAAGGCTTTACCAGACGCTTCGGGACGAGAACAGGCGGCTGCGGCAGGAAGTGCAGCGCGCGCACGGCTTCGAGGAAATCGTCGGACAAAGCCCCGCCATCCGCGATGTGTTCGACACCATGACACGGGTGCTCGACACCGACGCCACGGTCCTCATCGAAGGCGAGAGCGGCACCGGAAAAGAGCTTGTGGCGAGAGCCATCCATTACAACGGCGACCGCAAGGACAAGCCGTTTGTCGCGCTCTTCTGCGGCTCGCTGCCTGAGAATCTGTTGGAAAGCGAGCTGTTCGGGCACAAGAAGGGCGCTTTTACCGGGGCAATGGCGGACAAGCGCGGCTTGTTCGAGGCGGCGGACGGCGGGACGGTGTTCCTTGACGAAGTGGGCGACCTTAGCTTGCCGATTCAGACGGCGTTGCTGCGCGTGCTGCAAGAAGGCGAGATCAAACGCATCGGCGAGACTTTTGTGCGCAAGGTGGACGTGCGCATCCTCTCTGCCACGAATAAGCCGCTTCGTGAACTGATCAAAGAGGGCGACTTCCGAGAAGACCTTTATTACCGGCTGGATACCATCCAGATCACCATGCCGCCGCTTCGCTTCCGTCGCGGCGACGTGCCGCTGCTGGCGCAGTTCTTCCTCGACCGGTACGCTATTAAGAAACGCGCGCACATTCAGGGCTTCACGCCCGAGGCGATGGACGCGCTGCAAAAGTATCCCTGGCCCGGCAACGTGCGCGAGTTGGAGAATACGGTCGAACGCGCGGTCGTGCTTTCGCGCGGCGAATTGATCACGCAGCAAGACCTGCGGCTCCCGGATGTTGCGGAGGCGGATCCGCTCGAACCCGGCGTCACGCTAAAGGAAGCGGAGCGTCGGCTCGTGGCCCGCACCATGAAGGAGTGCCACGGCAATATTTCAGAGACCTCGCGCGTGCTCGGCGTGTCGCGTCGCTGGCTTCATTACAAGCTGAAGGAATGGGAATTGCCAACCCAGTAGGGGGCATACGGCCATTCGCTTTGTTGACCGAGGGGGCAACGACGGTTGTATACAAGGGATACGACCAGTCGCTGGACCGCTACGTCCTTCTTAAAGTGCTAAAGCCGGAATATGCGGCGGATGAGGAGATCGTCGCCCGGTTTGAAGAGGAAGCCCGGCTCATTGCCCGCGTGCAGCACACCAATGTCGTGTCGATCCACGCCTTCGGCAGAGACGAGCGGCAGGCCTTCCTGGTGACGGAGTTCGTCGAGGGCGTCAGCGTGCGGCAACTCTCGTCGGGCCGCGCGCTTCCGTGGGAGATTGCGGCGTTCGTCATTGCGCAGGCCGCCCGCGGTCTCCATGCGGCACATGAGCGAGGGGTTCTGCACCGCGACGTCAAACCGGACAACATCCTCGTGTCGCAGTCCGGCCATGTTACCGTATCCGATTTCGGGCTGGCGCTGTACGATGTGGCCGATCAAGAGGAGGAGGACCTGTGTGGCACGCTCGGGTATATGGCACCCGAGGTCGTACTGAACGGGCAATTCGCGGTGGCGTCGGATCTTTTTGCGCTCGGCGCGACCCTTCTCGAACTGCTGACGGGCACGCCGCCCTTTGAGGGTGAAGAAAGCGGCGAAGTGCTCCACGCCACCGTTCACTACGACCCGACGACGCTTCTGAACGGCCGGCGGGACTTACCCGACGCGCTCGTTGCGCTCTGCAAGTCGCTCCTCGGGAAAGATCCGATGCGGCGGCCGGCTTCGGCGGCTTTTGTTGCTGCAGCGCTGGAAGAGACCCTTCAGAAAAGCGCGCCCGCCACGGGAGAGCTGTCGGTCGCGAAGTATTTGGCGGAGCCGGACGCCTTCCGGTCTGAGGCGAAACGGCCCCTGGTGCCGGTCGTCGGTTACTCCAAGCAGGTCGTCGTGCCGTGGCAGGGGAGTAGACGGGGTAGTGGAGCTAATGTCGGTCAGGAGGTGCAAACGGTGTCACCCGCCGTTCCGGCACGCAGGGAGCGGCGGCGCACCTCCGTTTTGGCTCGTTCGCTGCTGGTGGTTGCGGCGGCTTTGACGTTGCTCTTCGTGGGTGGGCGCTGGCTCTCCGGAAGAATGGCTTCCCCACGGCCGATCTCCGCCCTTCTTTCCACCGCTTCCGATTCGCTGGCGCTGCAGGATTCCGCTGCCACCGCCGCTGCGGATTCGCTGCTGCGCCCGGTGTCCGATCCGGCAGCGGCGGATCAAACGGCCAAGAACGCGCGACCGCCCCGGCGTTCAGACAGAGCATTGCGGGCCAGGTCTGCCGTGCAGGACTCGATGTCTTTTCCGGCAGGCAGCGAACCGGCCTCGTTGCTGGTGGTGTGTCAGCCCTGGTGCGAAGTCGTGCTGGATGGGCGGCTCGTCGGCGTGACGCCGCTCGAGCGGCCGATCTCCGTGCCGCCGGGCTCCTACGCGCTCGACCTGCGCCACCCGGACTTCCCGGCGAGACACCAGCGCGTGCGACTCGAGCCGGGAGGGCGGCAGAGCGTTACCGTGTCGCTCTGGGATTCCGTCGGCCGGTTGAATGTTGCCACGACACCTTCTGCCAATGTGCTGGTCGACGGCGTTTCTCAGGGCGTCACGCCTGCGACCCTCGTCATCACGCCGGGATCGCACACGCTCACGTTCTATCACCAGGAATTGGGAACGTATCAGCGTCAGATAAACATCGAGGCAGGAAGCGAAGAGACGATGCAGTACGACCTGCAAAAACTCCTCGGCAACTGAGCGAAAGTGCAGGACGAACGGCGGTTGCAGTGCGGAATCAGGTTCTGCCCGCGTACCGTCCTTAACTTACGCTCCGTGTGGCACGTGCGATGTTTGAATGTGCTGCCGCGGGAGTTGATCAGCAAGCGTCTCTTTGCCCCAAAGCCATGTCGGTTGTACGTCCGTTCGGATGGGTTGTCCTTCTGCTGCTCGCGATCCCCGCGCCGGCAGTTGCTCAGGAATCTTCTCCAGCAATGGACAGCCTGCGGGAAGCGTACCGCCGTCTCGACTTTCCGCAAGTGATCCGGCTCGGGCAGCGTGTTGTCGACGATTATTCCGAGTACAGCACGAGCGATCTCGTGGAGGCGCATACGCTGCTTGCGCTCGTGTCGTACACAGAGTCAGATCCGGAAGCGGCTCGCGTCCAGTTCGAAGCGGCGCTGACGCTCGATCCTGATCTCTCGCTCGATCCTGTGCTCGTCTCGCCCAAGATCCTGGCCTTTCTGGACGAAGTGCGTGCTGCCGGGCGATGGCGGGCGGCCGGCGTCGGACGCGAGACGGTCAGGTATGTGATGCTGCAAGATCCCGCCCTCCAGGCGACGTTGCGCTCGGCCGTCCTGCCCGGCTGGGGGCAGCTGTATAAACGGCAGCCGGTGAAGGGCGGGTTCATGCTCACCATGTGGACGGTGGGCGCTGCCGGATCGCTCGGGACCTTCCGAGCTGCGCGCACGGCTCGGCAGAAGTACCGGGATGCCGCCTCCCCCGGACGAGAGAACGAGTTGTACAATGATTACAAGCTTGTCCGGTCGTGGAACCGCGCTTTTCTCCTGCTTGCGGGATCCGTGTGGGCCGGCAGTTACCTCGACGCGCTCCTTAGCCCCACCAAGGCACCGGCAGGCGGAGGCGAGTGGGAGCTGGTGCCGCAGGTTGATGAGGCGCAGCTTGGGTTTGCCGCGCGGCTGACTTTCTGATCGGGATCCAGTCAGGCGAAGTCCGCGACGGTTTTTACCCGCAGCGCACCATGTGCACCGTTTGCGCAACGGGTGCGCAGCGAGATGAGTTTGAAGGAACCGTGAATCCTCGATGAAGGTCTCCGCTATTGAAGAGAGGGGCGAAGAGAGCGTTCAAAGATCCGGCGGGGTATTTGCAGGAGGCATAATCGACCCTGAACCCCGCCACGAGACCATACTGCCGATGGAAACCGAGCATTTCGAGTTCATGACCGGCCGCGTCATTGAAGACCTGTCGATCGTTGTGGACGAAGGACATGAATTCGTCACGCAGCTTTCTTCAAACCCTTGTGCTTCCGCTCATCACGAAGCGTTTGTCTACGCGCGGCTCATGATCCACGAGTGGCTGGCTAACCTCGTTCAGCACGCGCGTTTCGATGACCGGCGTCCCACCGTCAAAATCCGCGTTCAGTACAACGGAACGGGGATACAGTTTGCAGTGGAGGACAATTCCAGCGGATTCGACCTGCTGAAGCAGTTGCAGCGGCAGAAGGACGTGCTCCAGCCTCTGCCGGAGCGTGGCTTTGGGCTTCTTCTCCTCCGCGCCTGTGCCGAACGCATGGTCTATTCGACGCCCGCCGCGAATTGCAACATCCTCTCATTTACGGTCGGACGGGGCGGCTTTCTCGACGTTACGCCGGGGATGGCGTAGGCCGCGCCGCACCTCTTGCGCCCGGGTCGTGATCGATAGCGATAACAATTGGGCTTCGCACAAACTTTCGACTTCAGCCGCTTAAGGCCGCCGCGGGGGGTGCCGATACTCTATTCAGACGCCGGTCACGGTGCCGTTGAGGGGGTCGGGTATCTGGGCAGCCGCCCGACCCGCTCTGAGTTCGGCCCCGAACCACTGCCAGTATGGGGTGGGATTTACGGCTGGTGTCCTGCGCTTACGCGCGGTGTATAGTTGACGGGAATCCGGTCGCTGTGGTGGGAGGCCGGGTTCCCGTCTTCTATTTTGAACCTGCTCAGCCGACCAGCCGCTTCAGTTCTTCCATCCGTCGAACGACGTTCTCGCGGCTCATGTCGCGGTAACGCTCGGGCAGCAACGACCGGCTGGTGCATTCGAGCACCGCGGCGAGCGTCTGCATCTCAACCTGGAGCGGATAAACCGGCGGGATGAAGTCCTCGACCGTCTCACGGATCAGGTCGGGGGTTACGGCACCATCCTTCGATCCGGCGGCGGCGCGAAACTTGGCGCGCGTGAGCAGGGCTTCCATGTCGGCACCGCTAAAGGTGCGTTCAGAATCCAGCAGCACGTCCGGCATCTCGTCCGATGGAAGCTTGATGCCGGTCCGGCGAAGCATCACGTCGAGGAGTTCACGGCGCTCGTCCGGTCCGTCCGGGTAGAAGAGCGCGATGTGTTCTTCGGCGCGCCCCTGCCGCTTCAGGTCGATGGGCATGAGGTCGGGCCGCGCGGTCAGAAGAAAGAAAATGATTTTACCGCGGTGCCTCGGGTTGCTCATGAACGAGGCAATCTGCGCAAAGACGCGCTGCGATACGCCCGAATCTCCGCCTGAATCGCGATCACCAAGAGCGGCGTCGGCCTCGTCGATCATGACGGCAACGGGCGTCATGGCCTCGATGAGGTGCAGAATGCGTTCGAGGTTGCCCTCGGTCTGGCCCTGCCACTGGGAGCGAAAGTTTTTCAGCTTCACCATCGGAATGCCGATGTCCCCGGCGAAGCACGAGATGAGAAAAGTTTTGCCGGTGCCGACGGGTCCGCTCACGAGATAGCCCATGGGGAGCACGTCCGTCCTGCCCGCCCGTAGGGCCTGTGCGGCCTGGCGGAGATGGTCCTTTGCCTGGGCATGACCGGCCACATCATCCAGGGAGTCGTCGCTTTCGACGAACTCCAGCATTCCGAACGCCTCCGCCTCTATGAATTCCTTTTTCAGGTCTGATAGCGAGTCATACGTCAGGCGTGTGCCGTTCTCGAGTATGTCGGCAAGGATCGTGCGGAGATGGATGTAGCCGAGGCCGGCCGTGTTGAGCGCGAGCACCGCCGGCGGCACGTCAGCGGCGGTGGTATAGGCATTCTCGCGGTCCTTTAGGTACCAGTTGACGAAGTGCCGCCGGTTGGCTTCATCCGGCAAGTGGATCTGAATTTCAGCCGTATACGGACTCTGGACGAGTTGTTGGTTCAGGTCACTGAGGTTCTCCGTGATCAAACAGGCCGTGAAGTCGCTTCGCAAAAAGAGCGGGTCGTGGGACCATTTATGAAGAAAAACGAGCGCATTGCGGTCCTCCGCGCTATACATGGATGCCTCGGCCATGGGCACGACCGTCTCTGCGTAGTCGATAATCACGGCAATGCGTTTGCCATCCATGAGGCGCGTTCGGAAGTAATTCTCCAGTACGGAAAAGACCCGCACGGGGTCGCGCGGGACGCGCTGCGCGTAGTCCGTCCCGAAGATGGTGTCATAGCCGGAAACCGCGCGATTGAAGTCCTTCTGAGACTCTGCATCGGCAAAGTGGATGCCGCTGGAGCGGTCGTAGAAAACCACGATGTCCCGCGCGCCGAAGAGTTCATTCGTGAGAAAATCCCTCAGCGAGACGTACTGCGCGTCGCCCTGCGTGTCGGTGGTCGGCACGAGATCGCGCACGTTGCCGTAGAGAATGAACTGAATGACGGTCTTGGTAAAATACTTGCGCGCCAGATCTTGCGCCCACTCCGGAAGAGACGCGGCAACGACAGGATAGTCGGGCGTCACGGTTTCCGAAGTATGCTGGGTATCGGGTTGATTCGGCGTGGCCATCGCAGGAATCCTTGTTGTTGGTCAGATGTCGCGAGCGGGCAAGATACGGCGGTGACGGGATCTGCGCGCCGTCACCTCAGTCGGGGTTGCAGTTCCGGTGGGACGGATGCAGGCGCGGAGATCCATGGCGGCAAGTGATGCGCAAGCAGCGGAGCCAGGAGCAACCCTTTGGATCCCAAGCCGGTGAAAAGCCAAACGCGGTCCGCTGCCTGCAGCGGACTCACGACGGGCAGCCTCGATCCGCGCGTACTCACCCGCACGCCCGCCATTTGCTCGATGAGTGTCGCTTCGAGGATGCCCGGCAGAACGGGTTCTATCTTCTCAAAGATGGCGCTTAACCCCTCCGCCGTGGGGTCGCTGTGGGAGAAGCTGTGCTCGTAGGTGCTGCCGAGAACCAGAGTTTCGTCCTCGGCGGCAACGTAACCTGCTCCGGAGAGGTGCGGAAGCTGGGAAGGGTGCATCGCGGGGGGCGGGCGAACCCTTGCGAGCTGGCCTTTCACGTTGTGCAGGCGGAAGGGCCGAAGTGCCGGAAAGTCGGTCCAGCCGTCCCCGAGCGCGAGGACAAGACGCCCGCACGTTAGATTGAGGTCCGTGCCTGGCGTTTTCATGGTTAACGCGAGTTCATGCGCGCGCTGCGAGAAGCCCGAGAGGGACGTGCCTTCCAGCAACTCCGCCCCTCGGCGCTGCGCAGCACGAGCAACGGCGCGAACAAATTCCGGCACCCGCATGGCTCCGCCGCCATGCACGCGCAGGGCACCGAATGGCGCGTGGAGGAGTGGGAACCGCGCATGAACGTCCTCGGAGAGATGCCAGGAGGCGCGGTCAGGGTTCTCCCGCGCGGCGCGGCAAAACGTGTCGGCTTGCTCGGCACCATGGGCCGGACGAAGTGTGGGGCGGCCGTCAAACAAGTGAGACGCTCCGGCGTCGGCCAGCAGTCGGTGCAGCGCCTTCATAGCCGCGTCGGCTTGCCACACCGGACGCGCCTTATTCGACAGGAGTGGGTTTACAAGTCCGGCCGCCGCGCCGGATGCGCCCGCGGCGAGGCAACTGCGTTCAAGAAGCAGCGTTGTCCCGTGGGAACTGAGATGGAAGGCGGCGCACACGCCGGCAATCCCGCCGCCCGCCACGACAAAGTCGTAGTACGTTTGGGAGGGGCCGGTCCCGGGAGCCATCTTAGGATCGAGCATCAAAGATCGCGAACGTGCAGGGGAAAGGGGATCCTGCCTTTCGGGGGGACGTAGAAGCATTCGAAACGAGAGCGGCGTTCTTTAACGGAAGCTTCTCTTGCGCGGGAGTAGAAAACGCCGTATAATAGGCATTCTTCGCCACGCGCGAACCGTGCCCGTAGCTCAGCTGGATAGAGCGTCTGACTACGGATCAGAAGGTCGGGGGTTCAAATCCTCCCGGGCACGCACCAAAAACGCCCCGGAATTAGCCACCAAGGCCGATTCCGGGGCTTTTTGTTGCATAGCTCGCCGGCTGACGAAGGGGCGGGACTTGCCGTATTAGTCTGCAGAAGCTGATCCGCGTTAGGGTTGCCTTTGCAGGCTTTGCTCATTCGCAACGCTCTCAGTTGTCGTAGGCCGTTTGATCCAGTCGTCCTTGCGTCCTTCCGGAAACGGTTCTACGTCGATGACGTGTAAGGAGGTAGGTCAACGACTTACATATCCGACTGGCTCTTTCTGTCGCGAGGATGGCATTCATTGAACTGCTGTCTTTGACGCAGCGATTGAAACACCGCCTCTCTCCCGGCTGAACTCGCGGGCATTCTGATCTTGTTCAAAAAGACCAGGGGCAATAGGTAACAAGAGGTTGGCGTATGGATCCGAATGATTTTGAGCGGCTCAAGGCGAGTGTTCGCCAGATGATGGCGATCAAGAACGGAGAAGCCTCGGTACCCCGTTCAAAAGTTTTCGTAGGCAAGATCCTCCGGGAGATCAGCGAGAACGGCGAAGTCGTGTGGAGCCTCGGCGGAGCCGCCGCTGAACTTAGGGAAGCCGTGGACTCCGGCGAGGCTACCTTGCCGAACACTTGGGCGGGCTTCGTGCGGCTGCTTCGTGACCATCTGCGGCAGTCGCAGGAGGAAATGGCTGAACTTCTCGGGGTGTCGCTGGCCGCCGTGCAGCATTGGGAGCAGGGAAGGAGAGAGCCAACTGGTCCCGCCCGTGCGCTTCTTCAGGTCGCCGCACGGTATCCTGAACAGGTGCTGGATGCAGTCTCTCCCGCCACAGCAGGATTTCATCTCTGAGCCGGCGGCGCGTCATTCTTGCTGGAGTGTGCGGGTGTCCTTGTCTCGACAGCTTTTGCGCCGGTTCGCAGACGGTTTCCCAACTTGGCGGCTGATCGCGCCTTGCTGTTTTTCTTGAGGATTAGCGGTGTTCGGGCGACCTTTCACGGGTGGCCGGCCATGTGCCGACCTCTGCTGAATTTAGGGTCAGAATATTTCTCTCCCACGAACGCAGGCGTTTGTCGCGCCGCTCGTCTGCGGAATTTGCGTTAATGCGCGCGGGGTGTGCCTGCATTTCGTATCTACAGGGCTTCCGACGCTGTTCACACCTGTCTGCCCGCACATGAAACCCTACATCTTCGCTATCCTGACCGCCGCCGCATGGGGCATCGGGGGCTACTTTGAAAAGAAAGGCCTGCATATGGGCGACTTCTCGCCCCAACTCGGCATCACGATTCGGACGGGCGTGGCGCTCGTGATCCTGAGCCTTGTCTCGTTCCCGCAGTGGAAGTCGCTGGCGACGGCTGAGCCGAAGGCGCTGCTTTACATGGTCGTCGGTGGGGGCGTGGTCGCGGGAGCGGTGGGAATGTTGTGCTTCTACGCAGCCATTAAGGGAGCGCCGCTCACGCGGGTCATGCCGATAGCCTTCACATCGCCCTTCTTCGGCGCGCTCATGGCCGTCATGCTCGGGGGTGAACCGCTGACGCTGAAGACCATCCTCGGCATGGCGTTGACCATCGGCGGCATCATCCTCTTGACCATCGGATGAGCGCTTAGCCCTGTAGGAGCGATTCGCCGCCGTCGATCCAGATGGGCGTTCCGGTGATGTGGTCGGACCGGTCGGACGCGAGGAAAAGCACCAGCTGCGCAACCTGCTCCGGTCGGCCCGGCTTGCCATCGGTAAGCGGAATGCGGCCTTCAGGGAATTCCTGCGGCTCCTGTGCCTTTTCCACGTGCCGCGGCTGGGTATTGTCGTCGATCTCTGTTTCGATCTCGCCCGGACAGATCGCATTCACCCGAATACGATCCTTTGCAAGCTCCAGCGCCATCATCTTCATAAAGGCCATTTGGCCGGCCTTCGAGCTGGAATACGCGCTCGCGCCGCCGTTGGAAAAGACGCGGGTGCCGTTAACCGAGGCCGTGATGATGATCGACCCGCCTCCGGTTTTCTTGAGCAGAGGCACGCCGAACTTGACCGTGTGGAACGTGCCGGCCAAGTTGATCTGGATCGTCTGCGCCCACTCCGCTACATCGAGTTCATCAATGGGTGCCCAGACGCCGTTTACGCCTGCGTGGGCAAAGATGATGTCGAGCTGCCCAAAATGCTTTTCCGTTTCCCTGTAGATGCGCTCCACATCGGAAGCGCGCGACACGTCTGCCTCGATGGAAAGGCCGTCGCCACCGTTCGATTCGATCTCCCGAACGGTCTCGTCAATCTCTTCTTTCGTGCGAGACACGGCCACGACGCGGCATCCTTCCTGAGCGAAAAGAAGCGCCGTTCTCTTGCCGATGCCGGAACCCGCGCCCGTGATGACCGCTACTTTCCCCTTAAGCTCCATTCCAACCTCTATTTGCTGCCGTTCGATCCTCTTGCGAAGACGAAAGGTACGCAGCCCAAAGGCGGTGGCGGAGCAACTCTTTGTAACGAAGGGCGAGGCCCGGAGTCGGCAATGTACCGTCCCCGGGCCTCGTTCCTTTACTCCGCCGATGCCGCCAGTTCGTCTCGCCAGGTAGCGCCGCGCCGGCCCATCTCTACGGCCACCTCCTCTTTGATCATCGCGATGAAGGCGTCGACGGAGAGGGACTCCTGCTCCGACTGGCCCTTCCTGCGCACGGTCACGCCGTCGTTCTCCGCCTCGCGCGCGCCCACGACGAGCATGAACGGAATCTTCTGCAACTCGGCCTGCCGGATCTTGTACCCGATCTTCTCATTGCGACTGTCGACTTCGATCCGAATACCGGCCTCTCGCAGTCGGCTGCCAACTTCTTCCGCGAACTGGAAAAAGTCCTGAGCCACCGGCAGCACGGTTGCCTGGACGGGCGCGAGCCACACAGGGAAATTGCCGCCGCAGTGCTCGATCAGCACGCCGATGAAGCGCTCGAGCGAGCCAAACGGCGCGCGGTGGATCATCACCGGACGGTGCTTCTCGTCGTCGGCACCCACGTACGTGATGTCGAAACGCTCCGGCAGGTTGTTGTCAAGCTGAACGGTCCCGAGTTGCCACGCGCGGCCGAGCGCGTCTTTGACCATAAAGTCGAGCTTGGGGCCGTAGAAGGCGGCCTCGCCAACTTCTTCTTTGGTCTTCAGGCCCATCTCGGCCGCCGCGTCGCGGATGGCTTGTTCCGCCGCATCCCACTGCGCGTCTTCTCCGGCGTACTTTTCCTTGTTCGCGGGGTCGCGAAGCGATATTTGCGCCGTAAAGTCGTGGAAATCCAGCGCAGAGAGCACGGTGAGCGTGAGATCGATCACGTTCTTGAACTCGTCCTTGACCTGATCGGGGCGGCAGAATATGTGCGCGTCGTCTTGCGTGAAGCCGCGCACGCGCGTGAGTCCGCCCAGCTCGCCGGACTGTTCGTACCGGTAGACGGTGCCAAACTCAGCCAGCCTCACGGGCAGATCGCGGTAGGAGTGCATCTTGTCCGCATATATCTGGATATGGTGCGGACAGTTCATCGGTTTGAGCAAGAAACCCTCCTCGTGGGCATCGTCCTCGAACATCGGAGGGAACTGGCTGTCCTTGTAGTACGGATAGTGCCCACTCGTCCGATAAAGCTCCAGCCTGCCGATGTGCGGGGTCACGACGGGCTGATAACCGCGCTTGACCTGCTCTTCCTTGAGAAAGTTCATGAGCGTCTCGCGCAGCACGGCTCCTTTCGGCAACCAGAGCGGAAGGCCGGGACCTACCTTGTTGCTGAACGTGAAGAGGGCAAGCTCCTTTCCGAGCTTCCGGTGGTCGCGCTGTTTTGCGAGTTCAAGGCGTTCCAGGTATTCGTCAAGCTCCTTCTTTTTCGGGAAGGTGATGGCGTAGAGCCGCGTGAGTTGCGGCCGCTTCTCGTCGCCCCGCCAGTAGGCCCCGGCCACGTTCAGGAGCTTCGGGTTCTTGAGAACGGAGGTCGAGGGGACGTGCGGCCCGCGGCAAAGGTCGACGAACTTGCCCTGGCTGTAGAACGAGATGGTGCCGTCTTCAAGCTCGTTGATGAGTTCAAGCTTGTACTCGTCGCCTTTATCCTCAAAATAGCGGAGCGCATCGGCCTTGGAGACTTCGCGGCGCTCATAGTGCGAGTCGTTCGAAGCCAGTTCGCGCATTTTGGCCTCTATCGCCTCGAGGTCTGAGGGGCCGAGCTTGCGGTCGCCCAGATCCACGTCGTAGTAAAAGCCGTTGTCGATAGCCGGACCGATGCCGAACTTCACGCCGGGGTAGAGCGCTTCGAGGGCTTCCGCCATGAGGTGGGCAGAGGAGTGCCAGTAGACGGTGCGTCCCTCCGGATCTTTCCACGTGAGGACGCGGACCGCGGCGTCGTTTTCGATGGGGCGGTGCAGGTCGCGTGTCGCACCGTTGATCTCCACGGCGAGTGCCTGCCGGGCAAGCCCGTCAGAGATGCCTGCCGCTACGTCGAAGCCGGTGGTGCCGCGAACAACTTGTTTGGAAGAGCCGTCGGGGAAGGTGAGGGTAATGAGGTCGGGCATATCTATAGGTAAGGTTTAGTGCCAGAGAACATGGAGCGGTGCCCTGAAAGCAAAAAAGCGCCCACCGCTGCCGGGGGCGCTTTCGATACGATGTGCAGACCAGCGCGCAAGCCATACGCCCAGAAGCTCAGCCGTTCGCCATTCAAACGGAAGGCACGCTGGTTTTCCCGGGCGTTCGCTGCAGAAATTGCGGCATGGCGGTCAACGATGGGAGAGTAATGGGTGGTTCCGGTTGGACGCAAAGGTAGCTGAGGAATGCGGTCCGATGCTACAGAACGACGCTTAAAGTACGCAATGTAAGCGAGCGTCGCAACCTGTTACTACGAGTAACTACGTGTTACTACGCGTTGACGCGCCGCGAACCACGCGCGGTTTCGCGTTGGGCTTGAGCGTTCGGGCCGGGCAAGTCGGGTGTCCGTTTCGCTGAAGTCGATGCCGGCGAAGAAGCGAGAGCAGCCGGCCTCACAATTCGGACTACGTCTGTTTGAGCGAAGTTCGCATAAGCGCCTTCGGCCTGAAGATCTAAGAGCCTGTTGATGTACTATCGACGGATTGTGGTGCAGGCATTCGGGACGGTGTCCGTGACTGGAAAGCTGTCTAATACTCCTTGAATCCCCGCCCCCAAGAGGGAGATTGCGTTGGTGCTTTGGTCCCGTTCGCCAGCTACATACAGCGCGTTCTGCTATTTCTACAGGCTGCTATGAGCTTGTTGATATGTTTCTTCTAATCTTTGACGACAGGTACGTGTTCTCCGTACTTCAACAGCCTCGAGGCAGCCGGGAGGACAGATCCTTCACTCTGTTCAGGATGACAGACCGGGCGGAGGGAGAAAGCGCGAACGGGGTGAGCACCTGAAATGCAGAACGTGCCTACCGAGCCATGCCGGCGAAGCGAAGCATCTCAGCCTTGCGTTGGTTCGCTGTTGATTCCATTGACACAACCATGATGCCCGGTCTGGATCGACTCGATTTCAACAGCTTCCAAAGACGCCGGAGGACAATCTCACGCAATGTTTTTTGGGCTTCTTCACCTGTTCCGGCGTGCGGCGGAGTGGGGTTGCGGGAAGGTACCGCCGACCGGTGGGGAGGATCTCACGGTTGTGCGACCTGCCCGCCAAGACTCAACTGCAAGTTTCCTCACCCGGTCACGTGCGGAGAAGAAACGAGAAAGGGGCCGAAGCCCCTGTCATTCAAAAAACTTGCAGCAGTGTTTGACTACTGTCTCCAGAAACCGTTGTGTTTGCCGCACTTCTGCCGCGTCTTTGTGGGTCCTAATGGATTCGAACCATCGACCTCTACGATGTCAACGTAGCGCTCTAACCAACTGAGCTAAGGACCCGTTTTGACCGTGTGCACCGCATTCTTGCTGCGCCCAAAGGTCAAGGAGTGGTACAACGTCTTCTTTAAGCGAGGGATCCGCCGGCGCGCCCACATTCTTGACGTAAGGCCACTTTTCCGTTCTGCACGGGGTCAATTCATTGATCCTTCATTCGGCCGGTGGACCGGCGGGGGCACCTTTTCCTCGGTTTGATCCTCATCGAGCGGTGCCAGGGCGGCGTCGAGGATAGTCGTTAGTTCATCGAGTCGGGCGTCAAGAGAATCTGCCGCGGATACTTGCTGCTCCCGTGCGGCGAAGAGTTCCTCCGTGATCGCCATCGCGGTTATCACCGCCGCCGTAAGCTCGGGCTGGTCCGGATGTGCCCGCCTGAACGCCTGCAAACGCGCATCAACGAACCCGCTGATCTCTCGCGTTTCCTGCTCATGCTCCTCCTCAACGCGCAGCCCGTAGGCGCGATCGAGAATGCGCACCCGGATCGACTTCTCCATAGCGGTCGGCAGGGCTATTCAGGTTGTTCGCGGCTCAAGTAATCGTCCACGGCGTCGGCGAAACCCTGCAGGCTGGCGCGCAGCGTTTCCGGATCCTCATCAAACGAGATCAGCGTTCCTTCCGGAATGATATCGGCCTCCGCCTGCAGCGCTTCGATACGCGCGCCCAGCAGAGCGTTCTCCCTCCGCAGGCGCGTAATTTCGTTGGCGGCGGCCTGTATGCGGTCGCGCAGCCGCTCCATGGAGCGCACGCCGGCCAGGGCAGTGCGTTCTTCAAGCCGGGCGCGCGAAGGCCGCTCGCTCGCCTCATCGGCCGACGGTTCTGCGCCGAATTCCGACTCTTCGTCGTTGCCGGTGGTTGATGCCATGACAGGGAGTGCAGAGCTTGTTGGGCGAGGACTTTAGCGAAGATACCGAAATCGGCGGCAAGCCACAACCGCCCCGTCGCATCACGGCCGTCCGTCGACCGCCGAAGCCGCTGCCGCCTCGATCTCCTGCGGCGAGATCCCGCTGTGAGAGGCGTGATGGACCGGCTCGCCGGCGTATAGAACGATCACCTGCGGCGATTCGTGCCGGATGCCGTACGCCGACGCGATGCTTACGGCCAGCGACCGGGCGTTCTGCACGATGAGTTCATACACCGGCACGCTGCCCTTATCGGCCAGCATCAGCATCTTGTCGCGCGCCCAAGCGCTTACCGGGCAGGTGCGGCTGTGTTTGAAAAGAACAATGGGTTGCTCATAGGAGTGCCGCTCGGCCTCCTGAAAATCGGCGTCGCTGCTCAACCGAGCGAAAGTGGATTTATTGGCGCTAAATAACGACAATGCTGAAAGCGTTTGATTGGCGAGTTTAAGTGCCTGAAACGCCAAGTTCACGTTCGGAGTTCGCTTATGAACGGAGGGGACAGCCCTGATTGCCATGTCCGTTACCGAAAAACGGCAGCTTTTTGCCGCGTCTCTCATCCCGAACGACACGGCAAAGCGTAGTCTCCTGTACCTTCCTATTGGCGCGGCGCGGGACGCTGCGCTTTCATCCGTCAGATCGCGACCGCAACACCACTACCTATGACAACCGGAGCCGAGTCGATCCACTGGGATCTTGCAGACCTTTTCGCCGACCATGACAGCCTCTTCAAAACACTCGCCGAGGCCGGACCGCTTGCCACCGACTTTGCAAGGAAGTACCGCGGACGAGTCGGGACCCTCTCCGCTGAGGAGCTGGCCGGGGCGCTCGATGAGTATGAGGCGCTGCAGGACCGCTTGGGCCGCGCCTATACCTTCGCCTACCTGCAATGGTCGACCAATACGGAAGACGCTGCGAGCGGCGCGCTGCTGCAGCGGGTCCGGGAGACGTACACGATGATCGGGCAGATGCTGATCTTCTTTGAAGTGGAATGGGCGGCGGTCCAGGCTGAACAGGCTGAAAAGCTCGTTCAGCATAAAGCCCTGGCGAGCCGGCGACACTGGCTCGAGTTGCAGCAGATGCAGAAGGAACATCTGCTCTCCGAGGCGGAGGAGAAGATCATGGCGGAAAAGACCGTTACCGGCGCGTCCGCTTGGAATCGTTTCTTTGACGAGACGCTCGGGGCCGCGCGCTTTACGGTCGGGACCGAGCAGAAAACGGAGCAGGAGGTTCTTGCGCTCCTCTACGACACCGACCGGTCCGTTCGCAAGACGGCCGCCGAATCGCTGACGGACGGCCTTCGCCTGCGTAGCCGGGAGCTTACGTTCGTGTTCAACACGATCCTGGCGGACAAGGCGGCGAACGATCGCTTGCGCGGTTACGACACATGGCTTTCGAGCCGCAACGTGGCGAACGAAGTTCGTGACGAAGTTGTGGACGCGCTTGTGGAAGCGGTCACGTCGCGGTACGACCTCGTCGCCCGCTATTACGCTCTCAAGAAGAAGCTTCTCGGGCTTGACGAAATGTTCGACTACGACCGCTACGCCCCGGTCGGTGAGGCGGATACGCATTATTCCTGGGAGGAAGCGCGAGAGATCGTGCAGTCTACATATACCGCTTTTCATCCCGAGATGGGCCGCATTGTCAAGGAGTTCTTTGACAAGCGCTGGATCGACGCGGCGCTGGCTCCGGGTAAGCGCGGCGGCGCATTCAGCCACGGGGCAGTGCCGAGCACGCATCCGTACATCCTGATGAACTATACGGGCAAGATCCGCGACGTTCAGACGCTTGCGCACGAGCTTGGCCATGGCATTCACCAGTACCTCTCGCGCAAGCAGGGCGTGCTTCAATCGGACACGCCGCTCACGACGGCTGAGACCGCATCGGTCTTCGGAGAGATGCTGGTCTTTCAAAAGCTCATCAAATCGGAATCGAACGAGCGGAACAAGCTCGCCATGATCGTTGGCAAGATCGACGACACGGTGGCGACGGTTTTCCGGCAGGTTGCCATGAACCGGTTCGAGCAGAAGATCCACACGGCGCGACGAGAGGCCGGAGAATTGACTTCTGACCGGTTTAGCGAGTTCTGGATGGAAACGCAGCGGGCGATGTTCCAGGGCAGCGTGACGCTACTGGACCATTACCGCCACTGGTGGAGCTACATTCCTCACTTTGTCCACACCCCCGGCTACGTGTATGCCTATGCTTTCGGCGAACTGCTCGTGCTGGCGCTGTATGCCCGCTATGAGCAGGAGGGAGAGGCTTTTGCCAAAAAGTACGTGACGCTCCTCGAAGCCGGTGGGTCGGACTGGCCGGGCAGGCTCGTGGCACCGCTCGGCGTCGACCTGACGGATCTCGACTTCTGGAAACAGGGTCTCGACGCCATCGAAGCCCTCATCGGGGAGGCAGAGACGCTTGCATCCAACCTCGACTCGGAACGCCCTTCCTGATCAGCGCGCTTCGCTGCGCTCCGCATGACAGGTCGGAGCCGTTCGGCTTTTCAAGTGCTCATTCCGTTCCCGCGTCCTCCGGCCACCCAGAGTGTCATCCTGAGCGCAGCGAAGGATCTGTCTTTTACGCAGCCTGAGACGCTTCGCTGCGCTCACGGCACTACCGTGGCACGGCTGTCGTTCAAACGGCGGATAGCCGTGCCGGGTGATCTGCCTTGCAAGAGCCTCGAGTCGAAGGGCGATCGCAACCTCCGGCTTGGGCGGGATGCAAGCGGATGTTGTGCGGCTCTCCACTCGTGCACCGCTCAGCGCAAATCTGCAATACAGACGGTCGATGACAGATCAACAGCTTCCTATGCCCCCGCTTGAAGGCCGGTTTGATGTGAGTCCGAAAGAGGCCGTGGCCATTCAGCGGCAGCTCGCGGACCGGGTGCGCACCGAACCTCTCGTCGGCGAGGTTCGCACGGTAGCTGCCGTTGACGTGAGCGTCCGGGGCGACCGGGTGCGCGCTGCCGTCGCGGTCGTGTCTCTCCCCGACCTGGAAAAGATCGACGAGGCGGCATGGGAAGGCGCGGTGGCATTTCCCTATGTCCCCGGCCTGTTGAGTTTTCGCGAGGTGCCTGCAATCATTCCGGCGCTTGAAAGGCTCTCGGTCATACCGGACGTGATCATGGCTGACGGGCACGGCCTCGCGCACCCGCGCCGGTTTGGCCTCGCATGCCACCTGGGCGTGCTCCTGGACCGTCCGACCTTCGGCGTCGCGAAGTCCGTGCTCGTCGGGTCTTTCGACCGGCCGGCAAGCGAGCGTGGCTCCACCTCGCCGATGCTACATCGCGAGGAGACAGTCGGCGTGGCCCTGCGAACCCGGCAGAATGTGACACCAGTCTACGTCAGCGTGGGTCACCGGCTGACGCTGGAGGACGCGGTGCGGTTGACCCTGGAATGCACCACGCGCTACCGCCTGCCGGAGCCTGCGCGGCTGGCCCACCGCATCAGCAAGAACGTATAAGCTTGCCGGAATTAAAATTCGAGCCGCAAGCGCGCATTGAGCGTGCGCGGCGTAAGGCGCGTCGGGACGCGGTTCCAGGTGCTCGAGGTCGCGCCGCCGGAGGGTATCCACGTGTAGGCGACCGTGTTCACCATGTCGAAGACGTTGAGAATCTCCGCTGTAAGCTGAAGTTTTACATCGGAATGACGCTTCCCCTCAAAGACGGCGATGTTCTTCGTCACGCCCATGTCAAGTCGCTTGTACTCGATGAAGCGCCCCTTATTGCGCGGTCCGGGCACTTGCACCGTTAAGCCGCCCTCGGACGGCCCCGCAATGGGCGGGGTGAAAGGCAGACCGCTGCCAAAAAGAGCGCGGAGATGGATGCGCCACGTCGGGTCGCCGGGGATGTAGTCCTGCAGGAACAGCGAGAAGGTATGCCGCTGGTCGGTGGGGCGGGGGACGGTGCTGTGGTTGTACTTCGTCTGGTACTCGGGCAAGAACCGCTCGCGGGCCACCATGTAGCTATAGTTCGCCCAACTTTCGAGACCCGGGACGAACTGCCCGCGCACCTGGAAGTCGGCCCCGTAGACGCGGCCGTCCGCATCATTGACGCCCGAGTAGATCACGCGCACGTTGCGAACGTCGTAGGAAATGATGTTGGAAAGCTCTTTCCAGTACGCCTCGCCGCGCAGATAGAGGCGGCGCTTCGGGAGAAACCGCTCGGCACCCGCGACGACCTGAATAGAGCGCTGCGAGCGAATGCCGCGGTTGAGGGATCCGGCGATCGAGGACCCCGGCTGGCCGCGCAGCTCGCGGTAGGTCGGTGCCTGATAGTAGATTCCGGCGGAGCCGAGCAGCGTGGTCGCCTCGCTGAGCCGGTAACGGGCATTGAGGCGAGGAGAAAGCGTCCACTCGTCGCTGAAGGAGAAGTAATCGGCGCGGAGGCCACCGGAAAGGATGAACTTGTTGCGCTCCGGCAGCAGGTCGACGGCGTCCTGGATGTAAAGTCCGCCCTGCGCCGTACGCAAGACAGAAGCGTCGTTGAGGCTGTCGACCTTCAAGCGGCTGATCTCGCCCATCTCGTCCTTACCGATGATGAAGGAGGTCTCGAAAATGCGGTCGTCGAACTGCAATCCGCGCGCGTACCAGCCGCCTTCGGCCGCGTGCCGACCGGTTGTGAAGAGCCAGCGTCCTTGCCCGGTGAGGGTCTGCACCGCCACTCGGTTGTCCGCCCTGTCCTCCTGCGTTCCCTGACCGATGGCGACGTGCCCGCCTCCGCTTTCGGGGTCGCCGCTGTTCGGGTCGACCTGGTACAGATCGGCTTTGCCGGACAAGAACATTTTCTCTGTCTCGGCGGTGCTGTAGACGGCAATATCGTGTTCCATCCGCAGCCTGTCCGAGAGCCGATCGGAAAGGCGTACGCCGCCAAAGCGCGTTTTGTAGCCGTCTTTTTCTTCGCTGTCGCCCGAGAACGAAAGCCAGAGCGAACGAAAATCAGATGCGCGCTCGGGGTCGAGACTGATCGTTCCGAAATACGTTTTTCGGCTACTCGGGTCGAGCATGAAGTCGTGATCGGCCCAGATCCCGATGGCGTCGAGCGTGTGGCCGGGAGCGATCTTGAAGGATAGCATGGCCTGAAGATCGGTATAGTCCGGCTGGTAGGTGCCTTTCAGCTCCTGCGTGCTAAAGAACCGCTGCGCCTGGGCCTTCCGGAACCCGGCGATCCACCCGAGGCGGCCGTTGAACGGGGACGCGCCGGCAGTCACGCCTGCATCCAGAAGAGAAACGTATCCCGAGCCATGAACCGCTTCGGATGAGGGGGGGCGGTAGGTAACGTCCAGCGCCGAAGACAGCTTGCCGCCGTAACGGGCGGGAAAGCCGCCGGAGTAGAACGTGACCTGGTCGGCCATGTCCGGGTTCAGAATGCCAAGGCCCTCCTGTTCGCCCTGCCGGGGCCTGAAAGGCATGAAGACCTCGAAGCCGTTGAGGAAGATCAGGTTCTCGTTGAATCCGCCGCCGCGAACGGAGTACTGGTTGGACATCTCGTTGTTGGCAGCCACGCCCGGCATGACCTTCAGCGCGCGAAAGACGTCGCGGAAGGGCGCGGGAATATCCTTGATCTGCTCCGGATCGATCTGGTAAACGCCGGCGTCTGAGGCTGCACCGCGCTCCTCAACGATCACATCGCCCAGTTCGATGCGCGCGGGGCTGAGCCGCACAGAGTGCGCCGTAATCCGATCACGGGTCACGACGACGGAGTCGGTCTGCGTTTCAAAGCCGATGATCGAGAAGCGAAGAGCGTACCGGCCGGACGGAAGACGTAGTGAGAACTTGCCGTCAGATCCGGATGCCGTTCCGAAGTCGGTGCCCGCAACGAGTACCGTTACCCCTGCGAGCGTTTCTCCCGTGGGATTAACAGAGACAAGGCCCTCGACGGTCCCCCAGCTTTGCGCGTGCGCGCTGCTAAAGAAAAAAGGGAGTAGGAGGAGCGTAAAGGCGAGTAGCCGGCGCATAGCGCACAAGGGATACGTTACGTACAACAATAAAACGAATCGTATCGACGGCCGATAAGCTACTGTGCCTCGTGAAGATGAGTGGCTGCAGGCCAACGCCTGCATGTTGTTCTTCGTTCCGTAGGGACGGCGGTTTGCCGTCGCTCAGAACAACCCTGCGCTTTGCAGAATATACAGCATTGCGGGGGGAAATAGGAGTCCGGAGAGGATGCCCAGCAACACTTCACCGGGCGTGTGCGCGCCCGTCCGAAGCCGCGCCCACCCGAGCAGCGGGAGCATCGCAAAAGCAGCGATGCCCGCCAGAAAACCCGTCCAATCTCGCCCCGCCACGCCGAGGTCGAGCGCGACGAAAGTGCTCATCGAAGCAAATCCGGAGGCGGACAGGAGGTGGAGCGACACTTTCGTCCGCTTGTTGACACGGCGTGCCAGAAGAAGTCCGACGGCGTAGGTCGCGCAGATCGCGCCGAGGAGCGCACCTTCTGCCGGGAGCACCGGGCGCACCAGCGCCGCAGCAGCGGCGGCGCAGGCGGCGGTAAACAGCATCGGCAGCGCGCGGCTCCCTCGCGCCTGCATCTCGATGGACGGCAGGCGACCCTTCGCCACGAGAACAAGTGCGAACAGAACCGGAAGCAGGAAAAAGAACAAACCGCCGTACAGCCCGGCACCCTTCCAGCTGCCCCTCGTAGCCGCGCTTGCATAGGCGAGCAGCACCGGCGGGAAGATGAGCGGATTGAACAAGTACGCGACGACCCGGGCAAGCCGGTAGTCCGCTCCGCGCCCTCTACCGATGCGCCCGACGTCAAGTTCAGTAGGCACGCGCGAAGACGACCCGGCCTTCCGACGGCTCGCCGGTGATCATGTCGCGGCCAGGCTCTTTTTCTTGTTCAAGCGGAATGCAACGTATGGTGGCTTTCGTCTCCTCCTTGATGCGCGCCTCCGTCTCCGCCGTGCCGTCCCAGTGAGCCAGCAGGAAGCCGCCTTTTTCGTCGAGCACGCTCTTGAACTCTTCATAAGTGTCCACGAGGTGCGTGTTTTCGGCGCGGAAGGTGAGCGCGCGCGAAAAGAGGTCCTGCTGAATCGTTTCGAGCAGCCCGATGATATGCTCCGTCAGACCTGCGCGTTTTACGGTCTCCTTGCTGCGCGTGTCGCGGCGGGCCAGTTCTACCTGATCGTTCTGCACGTCGCGAGGACCAACGGCGAGGCGAAGGGGGACGCCCTGGACCTCGTATTCGTTAAACTTCCAGCCGGGCCGCTGCGACTCGCGCGCGTCGAGCTTCACGCGCACGCCGGCCTCGCGAAGCTCGCGCTCGATCTTCTGCGCCGTTGCGAGGACAAGCACCTTTTCGTCCTCCTTTCGCCAGATGGGGATGATGACGACCTGCGTCGGCGCGAGTTTCGGCGGCATGACGAGCCCCTGGTCGTCCGAGTGCGTCATGATCAGCGCGCCGACCATGCGGGTAGAAAGGCCCCAGGACGTGGCCCAGACGTATTCGAGTTCGTTGTTGCGGCTCTGGAACTGGCAATTGAACGCTTTCGCGAAGTTCTGGCCGAGGAAGTGGCTCGTTCCCGCCTGCAGGGCCTTGCCATCCTGCATCAGGGCTTCGATGCAGTACGTTTCCACCGCGCCCGCAAACCGTTCGGCGGGGGACTTGATGCCTCGCAGAACAGGCATTGCCATGAACTCCTCGGCGAACGTCGCATAGACTTCGAGCATTTTGAGCGTCTCTTCGACGGCTTCCTCCTCCGTCTCGTGCGCCGTGTGGCCTTCCTGCCAGAGGAACTCCATCGTGCGAAGGAAAAGGCGCGTACGCATTTCCCACCGAACGACATTCGCCCACTGGTTGATGAGAATCGGCAGATCGCGCCAGGACTGAATCCAGCCGCGATAGGTGTCCCAGATGATCGTCTCGCTCGTGGGGCGAACGATGAGGTTCTCCTCGAGCTTTGAGTCGGGGTCCGGGACGAGCTTGCCCTCCTCGTCGATCTTCAGGCGCGAGTGCGTAACGACGGCGCACTCCTTCGCAAAACCTTCGACGTGCTCCGCTTCCCGCGCGAGAAAGGATTGCGGAATGAACAAGGGAAAGTAGGCGTTCTCGTGTCCCGTTTCCTTGAACATCCGGTCGAGCGCGTCGCGCATATTCTCCCAGAGCGCAAAGCCATTGGGCCGAATGACCATGCACCCGCGAACGGGGGAGTAGTCGGCGAGCTTTGCATTCCTCACGACATCGACGTACCACTGCGAGTAGTCGTCTGAGCGGGGGGTGATAACGTCGGCCATTGTATACGGTTGTGGGTCTAAATCAGTACTTAAATGCCTGTCAGTAGGCTGAAAAGCGAGGTTGGCGGGCGCAGGAGGAATTCGGAGCCATTTTTGCGGATGCAACGGGTGCCTGCCGGTGTTACCTCGGCGCACGAGCGTGCGGCTTGTATGTAGGGCGTTCATCTGTTACCTGCACGCGGCGAAAACAGAGGCCGGAATATACCCTCTGCGGCGCTCGTTCGCAAAAGGTTACGCTGCACGGCAGGAACGGATGTTCGGTAACTTTAACGGCGATGCACCGTACTAATAGAAGCCGCGAGAAGTGGCACCCGAAGTTCGGCTTCTGCAACCAAAACAAGCTTGCTGCCATGGGCCACAATCCTGAACAAAATACACGCTGGAGGCGCTTCCTCCTTTTGCCGGTAATCGGATTCCTGGCGGTTGCCTTCTCCGGTTGCTATACCCAACTGGCTCCGATGGAGCGGGTTTACACGTACGACCGCGGAGATCGCTACGATCGGCGGGACGACCGCGACTACACCTACGATGACGAATGCTACGATGAGTACGGGGACCGCTGCTACTACGAGGACGATTCGTACCGCCGGCCGACGCGCTACAGAGACTACTTTAGCCGCTTCTCTTTGAGCCTCGGCTTTGGCTGGTCGCCCTATATGTATAGCCCGTATCGCGGGTTCTCGTCATGGTACTACGATCCGTGGTTTTACAATCCTTACGATTATTACGGATACTCCGGCTTCTATGGCTACAGCCCGTGGAACAGGTACTATCCGGCCTACGCCTATTACCCGCACTACGGCGGCTGGCGCTATGACTATCCCGGCACGATCCGTCCGCGCGAATACTCTCCGCGAGGCGCGTCGCTCGCCGGCTCCAGGGCGCCCCTTCGCGGAACGCCTCGGATGAGCGGCGGGGTAGACGGCAACCGCGGTACGGTTTATAATCCGGGCTACTCTGGTCGCGGCGCTATCGGGCGCGGTGTAGGAACGTCCTCGTCGGGCGCTACAACCGGCCGCGCGGGTTCGACGGAGCGCGGAACGTACCGCACCGACGGCCGCTCGAACGGCGCTTCCACGCGGGGCACCGTTGGCCGCACTTCTTCACCGCCGAGCCGCACCACGCGGACCGCTCCTTCACGCGGCACGACCCGCTCGTCCGGGCGCTATGGCACGGCACCGTCCGGCTCAGGTAGCTCTTCGGCCACCCCGCCGACGCGCGCCGGCACTTACGGCACTTCGCGGTCGGAGGGGTCCAGCGGCCGCACATCGAGTGGCCGGTCATCCGGCGGCACGGTTTCCCCGGCACCAAGCGGTAATAGCAGCTCGACCGGTTCGTCCGTCCGAAGCAGTGGCAGTTCGAGCCGTCCGGCGCGGAGTTCGTCTTCCGGAGTCCGCTCGTCATCGCCGCCGAGATCGTCCGCACCGGCTCCGCGCAGCAGCGGTAGCAGCGTTGGTCGGTCGTCTTCAGGCTCAAGCGGATCGAGCGGGAGCACGCGCTCCAGCAGCTCATCGAGCGGACGCTCGTCCTCATCACGGGGCAGTAGCCGTGGAAGCCGTAACTAAACGGATGTTGAAGATGTGCTCTTGCTGAGCATTCGGGAGAGGCCCGTGCCAAACGTGCGGGCCTTTCCTATGCCCTCCAGCGACGCGCCCGCTCCCTGCCGGCCGTAGCTTCCCGCCCGCAGTGGGCGGTGTGTCTCAGAAATACCTGTACTTGTATGAATTATAGCCTCGTGAAAGCCAATCGTACGTTTCTCGCGCTGCTCCTGGCCGCGCTGGTGTCTTTGCCCATGAGCGCGCGAGCGCAGTCCGCTGACGATGCGCTCCTCCTGTCGAACCATTCGCCCGCGGTGGGCGCTCGGATGCTCGGCATGGCCGGTGCCGGAGGCATTGGCGGCATTGCCGATCAGGCGGCGCTCCTGTTCAATCCCGCCGGACTGGCTTACTTCGACAAGTCCGTCGCGGGCGGCGCGCTCTCGACGCTCAACGCCACGGACAATGCCGTCTACACGGCGGCAGGACAGGGCGAGACAATCGAGAATGATATGCCGAACACGGGGTTGTTCAACCTGCATTACGTCTACAAAGCCCCCACGAGGCGTGGATCGCTCGTGGCCGCGGCCGCCTACAACCAGGTGAACACCTACGAGCGCGAGCTGATGTTCGAAGGGCGTAATGCCAATAACTCGATCACGGACTTCTTCATGCCGGTCGCGGGCGAGTTCGACATCAACCTGAACGACGACGGTTCCTACAATCCCGTCATCTATCGCGATCTCTCGTACATCGCGTTTCAGACCTACGCTATTGACTTTGATCCGGCGCTCTACGAGGCGGGGCAGAGCGTCCCGTTTTACCCGGCCGTGTCGCGCGGCGACATTTTGCAGAACGGCCGCCTGACGGAGACCGGGTCCACGAAGTCGCTCAGCTTTGGCGGTGCGGCGGAGGCGGCTGAGAACGTTATGTTCGGCCTGTCTGTGAACGCGCTATTCGGCTCGTACAATTTCGACCGCGTCTTTGAAGAGGAGGACGACCGCAACGATAATAACGGGTCGGCAGGGTCCACCGACTTCGACTATTTGCGACTCGGCGAATCGCTGGAGAGTGACATCACCGGATTGAATGTTCGCGCCGGCGTCACGTCGCAGGTCGTGCCCGGCCTCCATGTAGGGCTTACGGTCGAGTCACCGACGTTCTACAAGGTTACGGAGGACTTCCGCACGACGCTGGAGACGTACTTCGACAACGGAGACAATTACAGCTATGGCTCCCAGGCGGACGAGGACGCGGGTCGGTTCTCGAACGAGTACAATCTTCGGACGCCGTGGAAGTTTGGTGCCGGAGCCAACTTCAACGTTGCCAATCTGATGCTGGCCGTGGATGCGGAGTTTATCGACTGGTCGCAGATGGAGTTTGACGCCTCCGGGGATGCCTCTTTCTACGACGATGTCAACTTCGGCATCCGGCAGGATCTCAACTCGGTCATCAACACGAAAGTCGGCGGAGAGTACCGCGTGGGCGACTTGTTCCTGCGTGCCGGTTTTGCCTACCAGCCCGATCCGCATGAGAACACCGACTTTGTGGACCGGTCCAAAACATTTCTGTCGGCTGGCTTTGGCTACCGGGTGCAGGAGCAGTTTCAGATCGACTTCGGCTGGATGCAGGAGCAGTTCGAAGATGAGTATTACCCGTACTCGAACCTCGATCCGGCGCTCGGCAATACGCCGGTCATCCAGGAGGAGATCACCCGCAACCGGTTTGCGGTTGGCGTGAAGGTGTTCTTCTAAAAGCCGCCAGGATTCGGTCAGAAGTAGAAAGGTGCCCGTTGGAGCGAGTCCGACGGGCACCTTTTCGTTGTTCGGCTAACGGCGGATCATTGCGTCGTATCCGCTGCCTGCGCTCTGCGGCGGTCAATCATCATCCGGTGGTATTCCGCCGCCGCCCGGTTATGCTCCTGCAGGGTGCGGCTGAACGTATGGCTGCCGTCTCCCTTCGCGACGAAGTACATGAAATCGTGCTTCTCCGGGAAGGCCACGGCGTGGAGGGACGAAGGCGAGGGATTAGTGACGGGTCCGGGCGGCAGACCTCTGAAACTGTACGTATTGTACGGGTGATCGATGGCGTAGTCAGCATTGAGCAAGCGGCGTTTCTGGCCCTCGTGTTCCATGACCGCGAACTGGACGGTTGGGTCCGCCTGCAACGGCCAGCCGCGCTGGATGCGGTTGAGGTAGACGCCCGCCACCCGCGGCTTTTCAGATTCAAGAGCCGTTTCCCACTCCACGATCGAGGCGAGGGTAAGCACGTCGTCCTTTGAGAGTCCTTGGGCCTCCGCGCCTTCCCGAAGATCCTTATCGTAGTACTGGTCAAACTGCTCTTTGACGCGGCGCACGACGGTCTGCGGTTGCTCGAGCCAGTAGAAGAAGTACGTCTCGGGCAACATATAGCCGAAAAGGTGGCGCACGTCCGTGCCGAGTTCTTGCGCAAGAGCCGTGTCGGCGAGGGTTTCACGGAACGCATCGGCACCAAACTCCATGTCCCGCCCGGCCACGGCTGCGATCACGGCGGGCCGGGTTCCCGGCGGAATTGTCACCTGCACGGGAGACTGCAATCCTTTTCGGATGCGTTCCAGAAGGTCGTAGTTCGACGCGCCGCTCTCGAAGGCGTAATGCCCGGCCTTCACCTGATCCGCCCAGCCGGTCAGCTTACCCACCAGTTCAAAGGAGCCACGAGAGTCGAGGATGCCTCTCGCAACCAGCGAGTCTGTGACCTGCACGAACGACGCACCTCGAGGCACGAGCACGCTCCGCTCGCCGTCATAGGCATTGGTGTTGCTTCCAAATACGATCCGGTACCCGATTGCCACTGCGATGGCGGCAAGCAGCACCAGAATTCCAAGTCCAATCACCCACTTCTTCATACGTCGTGCGAACTTAACAATTTACAGAGGGATCGTTCGTGCCGGCTGCAGAAAGCGTTGTAAGACAAAGGCAGGCGGATCAAACCGTTCCATCGCCCCGCGACTCTTCTCGGCGGTCCTTTTCTTCCTGTACGAGATGGCGTTCGAGGGAGCGCGTCTCGTCGATGATGCGTTCAAATAGGCGACGGACGGCTTCGTCGGACAGCGGGCCGCCGTTCGAGTCGAGGGCATTGCGCAAGACCTCCTGTTCCCGAGTGGGGACGTACACGGGCAGGGCGAGCGCTTTCTTGATGCCTCCGATTGCAGCGGCGCAAACGGCGCGTTCGTTCAGTAACCGCAGGATCACGCGGTCGAGCGCGTCGATGCGGTCGCGCCACGGCGCTATGCTTTCCGCGGACGCAGGTTCTTCCGGCGAAGGCACCGGGTCGCCCAGTAGATCTGAAAGCAGGTCTGTGGTGGAATCAGGCATGATGGCGGCTGATGGCATGAGAGCAGCCGTCAAGATACGCTTCAGCCGCTGACGCTGCTCGACAAGAGCGGATTACAAGCGCAACGACGGCTCGGCCGTAAGCGTGAGCGCGCTGGTAAGCCCGGCCTCGAACTTCATTTGGGCGGCGACTCCGATCATGGCGGCGTTGTCCATGCAGAAGCGCAACGGGGGAATAAAAACAGAGAAACCGTCTGTGGCCGCGCGTTCTTCGAGCGCCGCTCGGAGTCCGCTGTTGGCCGACACGCCGCCGGAAACCGCGACTTGCCGGATGCCGGTCTCGTGAACGGCTTCGGCGACGGCGGATGCCAGCACGTCGACGATGGCCTGCTGAAAGGAAGCGCAGAGATCGGCGGAGTGGTCTCGTAGCAACGCTTCGCGTTCCTCCGCGCTGAACCGGTTGAGGTAGTAGAGCACCGCCGTCTTGATGCCGCTGAAAGAAAAATCATAGCGGCCGGGGCGAGACCGAGGGAAAGCCTGAAACGATCGATCTCCCGTGGTTGCCAGGCGGTCGATCTCCGGCCCGCCGGGATAGCCAAGGCCGAGCAGTTTTCCCACCTTGTCGAATGCCTCTCCGGCGGCATCATCCCGGGTGCGGCCGAGGAGCGTGTGCTTGAAGCCGTCTTCGATCACCATGAGCTGCGTGTGTCCGCCCGAGACCACGAGCGAGAGAAACGGAAAAGCCGGCGCAGGTGGTTCGATGAAGACGGAGTAGATGTGCCCCTCCAGATGATTCACGCCGATGAGCGGAATGCCGCGCCCCAACGCGAACGCTTTTGCAAAGCTCAAGCCGACGAGCAGTGAACCGGCCAGGCCTGGTCCGTAGGTGACGCCCACGGCAGAGACGTCTTGCGCGGACCGTTTCGCTTCATCCAGCGCGCGCTCAACGACGGGCACGATCAGCCGCTGATGATCCCGTGAAGCCAGTTCAGGAACGACGCCGCCGTAAGCGGCGTGCACTTCTTGCGAGGAGACGACACTGGCAAGCAACATTCGTCCCTCGAAAACGGCTGCGGCCGTGTCGTCGCAGGAGCTTTCGATGGCGAGCAGGATGGATGGAGCGGGCATGGGAAAGGGTTCGTAAGCCAGAGCGGATTGAAGAACCCTGCCGTTGCTGAGTTCCGGGCGAAGGGCCGGAAAGACTGAGCACCGGAAAGGAAAGTTGGAGAACCTTTGTGCGGAGGCTTGGTTATTAATCTACAGGTGCATAACGCACACTCGCTCCTTTTTTCCGCCTGATTCCTTACCGCTGGAGGTGCTTCATGCGAACGCTGTTCTCGCTTCTTTGTCTTGTCATCTTGCTGGGTGTCGCCACGCCGGCGCAGGCGCAGTTACGGGCTAACTTGCCCACCGAACGCTCGGCAGCCCGGCTTTATGATGCGGGAGGGTCGTCGTTCTCGTTGAACAAGCTGTTCAGCCCGGATCATTTCAAAATGAGCCATTCGTACGAGATGTCGATGAGTTCGTTCGGCGGCAATTCTTCGTCGATGGGCATGTACACGAACAGCCTGATGTGGCAGTTCAACCAGAAGCTGGCCGCGCGCGTGGACGTGTCGTTTGCGCATTCGCTCTTCGGTAATGACACGGCAAGCAAGCTCATGGGAGGTCCTCAGAAGAACGGCCAGATCTTTCTGCGCAACGCGGAGATCGCCTACCGCCCTTCGGAGAATCTGCAGTTCAATTTTTCCTTCCGGCAAAGCCCATATGGCGGCTACATGAGTCCGTTCGGCTATAATCCCGGGTACATGGGATTTGCGCAGCAGTCTCAGAACCTCTTCTGGAAAGATGGCCGGTAGCCTCTGCCCGCATTGTTGACGTGAGGGCGCGGCTCCCTTCGGGGTGGCCGCGCCCTTCCTGTTCTATTGGCGGCAGCGCATGAAAAGAAAAAAGAGCAAACTCAAGAAAGCAACTTCGGCCGCCGGCGTAACCCTGCTCGGTCTGTTCGCGGCCGTGCTCGTCTACTCGTTCGTCATCCGTCTTACCGCGGGGCGTATCGATCCGCACCGCGCGGAAACGGCATCGGGTTTGGTGGGCGACATCATCCAGCTTCAGGTGCTCAACGGATGCGGTGTCAAGGGTCTGGCATCTGATGCCACCGTTTACCTCCGGCGGCAGGGCTTCGACGTGGTTGAGGCGGGAGATTACGGGCGGTATGATGTCGAACAGTCCGTTGTGGTTGATCGCGTCGGCGACCTCGAATCGGCGCGGCGCGTGGCGGTGGCGCTCGGACTTCCGGAGGACAGGATCAGAACGGAGCAGAAACCGGAATTGTACGTTGATGCAACGGTTGTTCTGGGCGCGGACTATAGAAAGCTTGCCTTCTTCGACGCTGATATAGAATAGTCGCACGGCGCATGGCCTTTAGCTGATGAATGCCCGCGCGTTCCTCTTGTGGAAGGCTCGAACGCTTCGACCCGCCGCACTGTTGAAAGATGGAGAGTTTTGTACTCAAGGGGCTGCTTAATCAACGCGAATCCAGACCAGCCATCAAAGGTCTTGTGAATCAAATGAACAGCGACTTAAAACAAGGCTGAGATGCTTCGCTTGGCCGGCATGACACGGGCGGGACGTTCTGCCGAGCTTGCGTTCCGTAGCTTTTTGCCCTCCTCCAACGCTCCCACTTGTCATCCTGAACGCAGTGAAGGATCTGTCTTTCCCGGCTGCTAAGAGGCTGTCATAGTAATTAAACGCGCTGTATGTATCTGTCAGTATAGATTAAAGCACCAACGCAACTTCCCCCTTGAGGAGGACTCAAGGGGGAGTTAGGCAGCATGTCAGCCATGCACTTCGTCCCGAACATTTGCGATACATCCCATTGATATTAAATCAACAGTCTCCTGAGAGGCTGTTGAAAAGAATAACGGCGCGGTATGTCGCTGCAGTGGTAAACCAAAGCACTTGCGCTACTTCCCCGCGTAGGAGGACAAAGGCGCGTGTTCTGCAGCATTAAAGACGCGCACCGCGCATAATCAAGTGTCCAGTCTCGCCTGTCGACCATAAATTAACCGCCTCATTATCGAGACCAAACTTTACCCTGAAATATGACGAATGAAAACGAACCGGTAGTCGAGGGCACAGTCGCTCGTAAGCGCAAGACGCAGGTGCCCGTGCGGCAGCTCGCCCGCGACGCCGTCGATGCGGTGCTCGACAAGAAGGCGCACGACATAACGGTGATGGACATGCAGGGCGTGAGCGGCGTTGCGGATGTGTTTGTCATTTGCACCGGCGACTCTGACCTGCAGGTGAAGGCCATCGCCGATTCCGTGGAGAAGCAGCTCAAAGAGACTTACGGCGAGCGGCCGTGGCATCGTGAAGGCTACGACCATCTGCAATGGGTGCTGCTGGATTACGTCGATCTCGTAGTCCACGTCTTTGCTCCGGAAAAGCGCATCTTTTACGGCCTGGAACGCCTTTGGGGGGACGCGCCGAACGAGCGCGTTCCGGACGACACGTTAAAAGCTAGCGTAGAATTGCTGCGCGACGACCGTCCGGCGTAAGGCACCTCGTGCAATCTCTGATATGACCGCGAAACGTCCGTCTATTACGCAGCTGGCCGTCCTTGCCGGCGCACTGGTGCTCTCGGACGGGTGCGGCGTTCTGCGACCCGCACCGCTCGCGCCTGACGAAACCTACCGGCATCGCTTCGAAGAGAATCCGGACGGCCGTGTGACGCTCGAAACCACGGAGCCGGAGGAGGGGGCGTCGTTTTTTGTGTTCGACGTTCCCATCGACTCGGTTCAGGTCCGTCCAGCACCGCCCGCTGGGGAGAAGGGGATCGCCTCACGACCGGTCGAGGTGCTGATCAAGGGCACGCTGCCCGACACGTGCTCTACGCTCCACGCCGTGCGTCAACGGCGAATGGGGCATTTCAATGAGATGACGCTGGAAATGCGAAAGACGCGCGGACAGGTCTGCGCGCCTATTCTCACCCGATTCCGGTTCTACGAGGATCTGGAAGGTGTCTATGACCCGGGCGATTACGTTTTGAAGCTGAACGGCGGCGCGTACCCGTTTCAGGTAAGGTGACGCCCGGTGAGTCTGGCGCGCGAAAGCCGGTTTAACATTCCTTCTGGTGTCCTGCCGGCGAAGCGAAGCATCGCATGCTGCCGTTAGCACAGATCTTTTGGTGCGCTCAGGAGGACGAGGGGGCGAGTGATGCGCTCTTTGGGAGCGGCGGGGGAGCCGGCGGGTGTTGTTTGCTTGGGTAGGAGGTCCCTCCGCGCGGCGGCGGGTGAGGTAGTCTCAAGGTAAAGGTCGGTAGCGCCGCCATGGTCGGAATGACACTCCGGGAGAGCAGTGGCGGCGGGAACGGGATGCGTACCTGAAAGGCAGAACGTCGCCACCGAGTCATGCGGGCGCACCGAAGAGTCTCTGGCTGCGAAAGAAAACAGATCCTTCACTGCGTTCAGGATGACAACCGGGAAGGGCGGAGGATGACGGCAGGGCTGGGACCACAAGAAAGGCAGCACCCTCCCCGCGTGTCATGCTGAGCGCAGCGAAGCATCTCAGGCTGCCGTAAGCACAGATCCCCTCGTGCGCTCAGGAGGACGAGAGGGCGAGTGATGCGCTCTTTGGGAGCGGCGGGGGAGCCGACGGGTGTTGTTTGCTTGGGTAGGAGGTCCCTCCGCGCGGCGGCGGGTGAGGTGGTCTCAAGGTAAAGGTCGGTAGCGCCGCCATGGTCGGAATGACATGCTGGGAGAGCAGAGGCGGCGGGAACGGGATGCGTACCTGAAAGGCAGAACGTCGCCTCCGAGTTGTGGCGGCGACGCGTCGCTCACTTGTAGTACGTTTACGTTTAGCAGTCCGTCATACCACTCGTATCCGTTCGTAGAGTCCCTCCTTCACGTGGACCGTGCCATCCTTAATGAAGCGCACGGCGCTGTCCGGCGGAAAGGATAGCAGATCGACGGGCGCACGGCGATTGGCTGCGACGGCTCTGACTTCCTGCTCAAGCAAATCGAGGCGGGTCGCCCATTTGGCGAAGGCGAAATGGGTATCTGGAAAGCGCTTCAGCAGGCTGACCAGCTTGTCGCGGCTCACCTTGCCCGCCTCACCCCAGAAGACGGGTCGCCCGCTCGGATCCAGACTGACAAGGTCGGGCTTGTACCGGTCGCCAATGGACACCTCGACGAGCACGTCGGGATATCGGCTGCCGTACATCGCCCAGAGGAAGGCCTTCATCAGCACATACTCCGAGCTCTCGACCTTCTTTTTGACGAGGACGATCTGCCGCTCGTCGGCGCGGAGCGTGATCTTTCGTCGCAGGAGAAGGTCGCTTGCCATGATCTCGACCAAACGAAGGACGGCAGCGCACCGTCGGCCCATGCCGCCTCGGTGCGCTGCCGCTACTCATTTCAGCGCCCCCCGTAGAGGGTGCTGCGTTCAAAGACCGGGCTTCGTCAGGAAGCCGACTTCTGGATGCGCTCCAGATCGGCAACGCCGTTGCGCACGGCGTCTGCGGAGCTGCTCAAGAGCGCCTTTTCCTCGTCGTTCAACTCGACCTCCACGATCTCCTCGATACCCTTGCGGCCCAGGCGAACGGGCGCACCGATGAAGAGGTCCTTTAGGCCATACTGCCCGGAAAGGTTCACTGCGGCCGGCACGACGCGGCCGGAATCCTTTACAATCGCTTCGACCATCTCAGCGGCAGCCGCCCCGGGGGCGTACCAGGCGGAAGTGCCCATGAGCTTGACGATCTCGCCGCCGCCACTCTTCGTGCGATCAACGATCTCGTTGAGCCGCGCTTCGCCTACGAACTCGGTGATAGGCATTCCGGCCACCGTCGTGAAGCGAGGAAGCGGCACCATCGTGTCGCCGTGGCCGCCCATGAGGAGCGCCTGAATGTCGCGCACGGAAACGCCGAGTTCCATGGACAGGAACGCGCGGTAGCGGGCCGTGTCCAGCACGCCGGCCATGCCCATGACGCGCTCCGACGGGAAGCCGCTGGCTTTGTAAGCCACGTAAGTCATTACGTCGAGCGGATTTGACACCACGATGATAATGGCGTTCGGGCTTTTGGCTGCAAACTGCTTCGTCACGGACTCGACGATCGAGGCGTTCTTTGAGAGCAGGTCGTCGCGGCTCATGCCGGGCTTGCGCGCGAGGCCGGCAGTGATGACGCAGATGTCCGAGTCCGCGGTGTCTGCGTAGTCGTTCGTGCCGCGCACGCGCGTGTCGAAGAGGTGAATGGGGGCGGCCTGCTGCATGTCCAGCGCCTTACCCTGTGGAAGTCCCTCGACGATGTCGATGAGAACGACCTCCTTCACCATGTCCTTGCGTGCAACGCACTCTGCTACGGTAGCACCGACGTTTCCTGCACCGATAACGGTAACTTTCATATTGCTTTGTTCTTCAATGGGTTAATGGCTGGAAAGCTCTTCACGGGCGCGCCCTCCACTGGGCGATCACCAGAGACAAGAAACGGGTTCAACCCGATATGCGTCTGTCAATTTTGTGGAAATAACGCTGCAGGCGCAGCATCGGCTTTATGGAAGAGCCCGGGAACGTACATTTACCCGGACGAAGTTCACCTGCGCATCGCCCCTCCCTGACATGTTCATCGATCAAAACCCAATGCAGTTCTTGTTGATGCGTCACGGCCTCGCGGAGCCGTTCTCCGGCAGGGTCTCCGACCGAGAACGCCCACTCACCCAGGCGGGAGTGCGCCGCACGCGCGGTGTAGCGCAAGTCATGGCTTCGGCGGGATTTGAGATCGAGACCGTAGTGTGTAGCCCTTTTCTTCGCGCGCGCCAGACGGCGGACATCATTGCCGAAACGCTCGACATTCCCGTTGAACCGCTCGATGCACTGGCCTCCGGCTGTTCGTCTGCCGATCTCGTGCGCGTCATGGTGGAGCAAAATGCGACGCGACGGGCGCTCATCGTTGGGCACCAGCCCGAAATCGGACAGGCGGTGTCGGCGCTTACCGGATGCAGCCTGATCGTGCCCGAGAGCGTTCTGATCGTTATTGACGCTGCCGGTGGTCGCGGACGGCTTGCCGGCTTGTACGATCCGGGACACCTCGAACGTATCGCGGGCGGGTTGCGCCGCGCCGACGAGTCAACTAACATGGCGCTTCCGGGTACAACATAATGTCTTTGACATAGTAAAATGCCGAAATTGCACCTCGGTCGTCCTGCGCGATTCTCATAGCCATGCTCCAGTTCACCCGCCTCGTTCTCTTTGCACTGCTGCTCATCGTGCCTTCCGCGCACGCGCAGCAGGTCCCCACTTCGGCTCCCGACGCGCCGCGCAGTGTCATTCTGATGATCGCAGACGGCACGGGTCCGGCCGCAATTACCATGGCGCGCGACTTTGCCCGCACCTACATGGGCAAGGATGAGCTTGCGCTCGATGCAATCCAGGTTGGGGCGCTCCGTACGTTTTCGACGAGCAGCCGCGTGACTGATTCCGCCGCCGGAGCAACCGCCTTTGCGACGGGCGAGAAGTCCTACAATGGTGCCATTGCGGTCGATACCCTGCGGCAGCCCCTGACGACCCTCGTTCAAGCCGCCGAAAGCCGTGGCATGGCGACGGGCATTGTCGCGACGAGCCGCATCACGCACGCCACGCCGGCTGCTTTCATAGCGCACGTGCCCGACCGGGCCATGGAGAACGAGATTGCGGCGGAGATGCTACAGGACGGCGTCGATGTCGTGATCGGCGGCGGTCTTCGGGCGTTCATAAAGGGCGAGGGAAGCTACCGGAAGGATGATCTTGATCTCATTGCGGAAGCGGGCGCGGAAGGATACACGGTCGCATTGACCCGCCGGCAGTTCGACGGCCTCTCCACTGTGCCCGCTATTGCTTTGCTGACGCCTTCGGAAATGTCTTTCGACATTGACCGCGATGATCGCAAAGAGCCTTCGCTGGCAGAAATGACTTCAAAAGCCATCGATCTGCTCAGTAGCAATCCGGGTGGCTTTTTCCTCATGGTGGAGGGCAGTCGCATCGACCATGCCGCACACGCGAACGACGCGCCCGCGATGGTTCGAGAAGTGCTGGCGTATGACAAGGCCGTCGCTGCAGCACTTCAATTTGCGCGCTCTTCGAAAAACACGCTGGTCATTTCTGTGGCCGATCACGAGACGGGGGGAATGTCCCTCGGCCGCGATAACAAGTATGAATGGCACGCAGAGGCGCTTGCGGGCGTGACGGCATCGCGGCCCGTGATCGTTGACAGCCTTCTGTCCGCCGGAGACCACCCGCAAGCTGCGTTCGGCAGGATGACGGGCATCAGCGACCTCACGGCGGACGAGGCGGTGACGCTGGCACGTGCGTCCGGTGATCGTGGAGCGCTCGATACGGCCGTGGAGGATTTCGTCGACCGGCGGGCACTCGTGGGCTGGACCACCCGGGGCCACTCGGCTGTAGACGTTAACCTCTACGCATTCGGCCCGGGAAGCGCTCGCTTCGTCGGCAACCATGACAACACCTTCGTAGCCCGCACCATCGCCGATTTGCTCGGATTGAAGATCGGTCACGTAGCCTTGTCCGTTTCAGACGCCAATTAAAGCGTCCGCGTCGCTCATCATCCTATGCTTCGTCCTGGCCTTTCGGAAGCCGTGTTTGTCGTCGTGGACACCGAAACGACGGGCACCAAGGCTGAGACGAACCGTGTCATCGAGCTTTCCGCAGTAAAGGTCTGTGGCGGCGTCATCGTTGATCGATTTTCCGAGCTGATCGATCCCGGCCGCGCGGTGCCCCGGTACATTACGGATCTTACGGGCATCTCGACGACGATGCTCTATGGCAAGCCGAACATAGCGGCTGTCATGCCGTCTTTTCTGGAATTCCTCGCCGACGGAATCTTCGTCGCCCACAACCTGCGCTTCGATGTGGGCTTCTTAAACGCGGAGCTTGCGCGGCTCGGCAGGTTGCCGCTGCAGAACGACACCCTCTGCACGCTGCGATTGGCTCGCCGCCTGCTCAAGGGGCTGCCGTCTAAAGGACTCGCCTCCGTCGCGGACCACTACAAGATTCCCATCGTAGGTCGCCACCGCGCGCTCGGAGACGCCGAGGCCACTGCGGAGGTGCTGCTGCGCTTTTTGCAGCATTTGAGCGTGGAGGAGGGAGTCGCGTCCGTCGAGGGTCTGCTGGCCTATCAGTATGCGTCTTATGGAAAGCCGGCTCGCGAGCCGAGACACTTGCGCAAGCTTCGCGAAGAAGTGCTGCCGCTTTTGCCCAGATCGCCGGGCGTGTACTTCATGAAGAACGCGAAGGGCAGCATCCTCTACATCGGCAAGGCCAAGAACCTGCGGAATCGGGTACGGAGCTACTTCACGGGGATTGAAGGGCATGACGCTCGGTTGCGGGACCTCATCGCGAAGGTTCGACAGGTCTCCTGGGAAGAAACGAGTTGCGAGCTGAGCGCCCTTCTGCTCGAATCCCGTCTGATTAAAGAGCGGCAACCCGCTTACAACCGTGCGTCACGGCGCTACCGGCGGCGGCCCTTCCTGAGAATCGATGCAAGTCGTACGTTTCCAAGAGTAGAAGTGACCTCGTACTTGCACAATGACGGCGCGGAGTATTTCGGGCCGCTCGCCGGGCGGGCGGAGGCGGAGCTGGTGATGGAGTTCATCAACCGCTTCTACCATCTGCGTGAGTGCGACGACGTGACGTTCAGCCGTCACGTGCGTTGCCTCTACGCCGACATCGAACGCTGCGATGCCCCCTGCGACGATCCCGTGGTTGCCGCCGCCTATGCGGCAGAGGTGCAGCGCGTTCGCGACTTCCTCACGGGACATGATCCCGACGCGCTGGAAGGATTGCGGGAGGCGATGTTCGCTGCGTCCGCCCGCCTGGATTTTGAAGAGGCCGCGCGGTTCCGAGACATGCTGCATCGCCTGCAGACCATGCTCCGAAAGCAGCGGGTCGTGGCCGCGCCGGTCCTCGCGCACAACGCAGCGCTGCTGCTGCCAGGCGCCGGAGGCGAGAAGGTACAGGTCTTCCTTGTGCGCTACGGCCGCCACGTGGAGACGCTCACGCTTTCTGCCGCGCTACCGATCGAGGAGGAGTTGCTGCTCGCGGACCGCGTGGCCGTTCACTTCGGCGAAAAGGTCGTGCAGCCGGACCGCTACATGAAACGTGAGGTGGACGAGGTCAGTCTCCTTGCGCACTGGATGTTCGTCCACCGAGAGGCGTTGCGCAAGGTGCAGTGGCTTCCGGACCAGCCGCCGGAAAGTTTTGCCCGGGCCGTGCTGCAGGCCGCCGCCGCGCCGTGGGAACCCGCGCCGGCGGACGAAGCCGAAGAAGAAGTATAAGGCCGCTTTACTGCTGCGGAATTCCGCCACGCTCCGTTGCCATGAGGACCCGCAGGTCGAGTGCTTTGGCGATGTTGGCGACCGTTGCAAACTGGCCGACCGTGGCATTCTCATCTGCCCGAAGCACGAGCGCCGTTCGGTCACCGCGCGCCTCCGCGAGCGCCGCTTGCAAGGCCTCACGAGGCACGAGGTCCTGGTTCACGTAGAACGTGCCTTCGGCCGTAATCGCAACCGTGACGAACTGCGCTTCGGCGGGCGCAGCGGCATCAGCCTGCGGCAGATTGACCTGGATGCCGAACTGGGGGATGAAGTTGGAAGTCAGCAGGAAAAAGATGAGAAGCAGCAGCACAATGTCGGTCAGACCGGTCAGACTGAACGTGTCGAGCGCCTTTCGCTGGGTTCTGAAAGAAAGCGGCATGACGAGCGGCGATCAATAGGGATGTGACGGAGCCGGCTCCTGGAGCAGGTCGATGAAGTCGGTAGCGGAACGCTCCATGTCGTTCACAACGCGATTAATTCGCCCGTTGAGAAGGTTGTAGAAAACGTAGGCTATGATGCCGACCGACAGGCCCGCCACCGTCGTGATCAGTGCCTCCCAGATGCCTCCCGCGAGCACGCTCGGATTGACATTCCCTTGCAGCTTCTGAATCTCCTGAAAGGCGCGAATCATGCCGGTGACCGTGCCGAGGAAACCGAGCATTGGCGCGATGCCCGACACCGTAGCGAGAACGTCGGAGCGCTTCTCCAGCGAGAAAGCCTCGTGCCTGCCCACCGCCTGAACGGCGTCCTGGATCTCCGAGATCGGCCGTCCGAGCCGCTCGAGACCGGTCTTCAATATGTGAGTGATCGGCTTGTCCTGCGCCTCACAATAGGCAATCGCCCCTCGAATATCGCCCGAATGAACGTAGGATCGGATCCGGTCGAGGATGGCCGACGGATCGAGCGAGGCTTTGCGCAACGTCAGCCAGCGCTCGACAAATATATAAATGCTGATGAGCGAGAGCAGCAGAATCGGGATCATGACCCAGCCGCCGAGCATGATCGTATCGAGCAACGAGACAGGCTCCGGCGTGGCAGGTGCCACGGCGAAGGTGTCTGCAGGGAGTGTCAGAACCTGAAGGAGCAGCATGTAAATGAATTGAGCGAAGGGCAGCGGAGTGGCTACGCAGCCCTGCCGCGAGCTATTGGATCACGTCAAAGTCGGTGAGAACGGGCATTATCCAGGGTTGCGGCGTTCCCGCGGGGAGATCGGCTATGCTCGCATCGGCCTGGCGGATGGACTCGAACTGTCCGACGCTTACCCGGTAGCTCGTCTTGCCCTGAAACTGCCCGTGAAGGACCGCCGCCGTCAGCCCCTGGTTGCGCATCTTCTGCGCCTCGCGTTCCGCCGCCGCCCGGTCAACGACGGAGGCGACGACGAGCGTATACCCGCCGGCAGCCGCGCGAATACCTCCCGGCCGGCGGAGCGGATCGGCCGTGCCGTCGAGCGTCTCGGGCATCGATTCGGTGGTGGGCGAAGCGGGGGCCTCAACAACCGGCTCGGACGGTGTTGCTTCATCCGGCTGCGTCGACTGAGAATCGACCGGTGCGGCGGCGGGCGGTGTCTCCTCGGTCGGCGTCACGACGGCCACATCGGGACGGCGCTCCGGACGGTTCAACAGAAAGAAGGCGAGGAGCGCCACGACGGCAAGCGCAGCGAGCGCCCACCAGCCGCGCCTGCCACGCGCGGCCGGCTCCTGCATCACGGCAGGTTCAACCGGTGTCTCTACGGCGGGTGGAACAAAGGGGCCCGCTTCGAGCGGTTCGGCAACGGGACGTGCCTCGCGGACAGGCTCAGGCTCAGGCTCGGCCTCGACGGTCGGCAGCGGGTCCACGCCTTCATCCCACTCCCGGTGCGCCGGCGGTGGAAGTTCGGCAAGGTCCTCGGCCTCGACACTGTAAGGGGCAGCGTCCGGTTCGGGCAGCGACTCCTCGGGCGTGGGCAGGTCGTCCGCGTCCTCCGGATCGAGAAACACGGCCGCAGCGCCCATAGCTGTAATGGCGCGTTCGTCGTCCTCCTCCGGCGGCGGTAAGCCCTCCGGAAACGGATCGAAGAAGTCGTCGGACAGCGGCGGGGTCTCTTCCGACTCCCGCTCCTGACTTCCTGAGAGGTCCTCCTCCGGTTCCTCCTGGCGCTGCCAATCCGTGTCATCCTCCTGGAACGGCTCCTGCGCCCATGCAGCCGGACGCTCCTCCACGGTTTCCGGCTCGTCGACGCCGGCACTCAGATTCGAGCGTCGGCCTTGCTCAAGGTCTTCGTTGGTTTTGAAGTCCGTAAAATCCGCGGACCCGCCGAAGTCCACTACACCAGCGTCTTCCTCCTCGTTTTCAAAGTTGTCGGCTTGTTCGGCTGCGGTGTACTCGGCCCCGTGCGGCGCTTCCGGCGAGACGGTATCTCGATCTCGACTTTTGGAAGTATCTCCGGCGGGATCGGGTGCCGGGGAAGGATCGGGCGGCGCTTGTCGCTCGGCCGCGTTTGCGTCAGATTCGCCTGGCTCCGCCTGAGGCGTATAGCTTTCCCCGGTGACGACGAGCGTGTCCAGCCCCGCATAGCGGCGGTTGACCCTGTCGGCGAGCGCATGGTCCGGCTCAAACACAATCGTCCCCATGTGCGTGCGGAAAGCGCCGAGACCGGGACAAAAAGCCACGTCGTTGCGCTCGATCTCACGACGAACGGTCTGCGCGAACTGCTCCAGCGCGGCGGTTGCCTCGTGGTCACTGACTCTGAGCAGCCGGGCGATCAACTCGATAGAAAACTCAGGCATAGGAGAAAGGTAACCGTTGCAAGCCTCTTAAGAGGGCGTTGAAAAGGAGGGTTACTCGGCGCTGAAGGCAATCACATCTCTCGGCGGTTTCATCAAGAGGCGGCCGTCGGGCTGGTTCTCGATCCGGCTCTCCTGATGGTGTACCCGGAAGCGCCCGAGATACGGCACATGCAGTTCCCGGTCTTCTCCGAGTGCCTGCACGAGCGCTTCAGACAAGGCCTGTTCAATCATTTCGCGTTCGGGGAGAGACATACTGTTCTTGTTGTACTCACGAATTCGCCGGTTACGGCGCTATGGCTGCCGGAAGGTACGGTAAGTATAGCGTTTTTGGAAACAAGCAACCACACTCGGAGGCGATGTGGTACGATGCTTTCACCAGCGCACCCGCACACCGCCCGTAACAACGAGCGGCGCTTCCGGATACGCCGCCCACTTCTCCAGATTCCCACCGCTGATGTTCTTCACCCGCCCCACCAGCCCAATGGATGGCGTAAGGCTCCAGGTCAGCGCGGTATCGATGTCAAAGTATGACGGCACGCGGACTGACTCCATCGTGTCGCTGTAACGCCGCGACTCAAATGTGCCGGTGAGTTGGAGCAGTCCTTTTGCATCGGCGAACGACCACGAGAGCATTCCCTGCGCCTTTATCGGACCAAAATAGGGGATGGTGCGGCTCTCGGAAAGCCGGCCGCGCCGGAGCGTCGCCCCGCCCGTCGCGTGGAAACCACCCGGCAGCACGAAGGAAACGTCGCCGCCGGCATAAGCAATCTGCGCGTTGTCGTAAAGCGGCAGAAACACCAGCGGGCGACTCGGAGATGAAGGGAATTGCGGCTCGAAATACATGTAATTCGAGAAATACTGGTACCCCGCCTTGCCACTCAACTGCACCCGCCCTGCAAACATGCTGATGCCCGCCTCGGCGTCGATGGGGCTCACGTCGGGTTCAACAAAGGGTTCGGACACCACGTACGGATTCGTTCGGTGAAGATCCGTAAGCGTTCGCACCGCTACCCGAGGCACCGATCGGGCGTAGAAACGCATGCCGTGCGCCGGGTAAAACTCGACGCGGACGGACGGAGCCGGGACAAAGATCGAGTGCGCTCCGGCGTCCGGCTGCAGGAGCGTTGCCTGTTTCACGTCAGCTGAAAAACCTACGAGCGCGCCGCCAAGTGTGAGGGAAAACTTGTTGCGGTACAAGAAGCGGTAGCCTCCGCCCACGTCTACCGAGGCGACGGTCGCGTTCCCCGCGTCCATGCTGAGCGTTGCCGCGCGCCCTTGCGCAATCACGGTTCCTCCCGGAACGGGCGTTTCGACCGACGTTCCGAAGGTGCCGTCGAACGCGCGCGTTCTGTTTGCATACTCGTTGCTCCAATCGTCCGTGGTGTTGAAGAGCGCGCTCCCGACGCTTGCATCGAGTCGGAACGTCGATTCAGTGCTGCCGTGCGACCGCAGCCAGAACCCCGCTCCCGTCCGCGAACCCGTCCGCGTCGGAACAGTGTCTCCTTCAAGACGAAGCGCGTCCGCTTTAAGAGCGTGCCGAGGCGCATAAGGGACTGCATAAAAAGCGGGCCAGTAGTTTGACCCGCTTCCATAGAGGGAATACGACTCGTAGAGGCCGTCCATTTCGAAGCCAAGCGCAACGTGCTTTAGAACCGTCTGAATGCCCGCTTTGCCTTCGAGGTTGTCGAAGTCGGTTCTGTGGTCATCGACCCCTTCGTCCGGGATGAAGCCGTCGGAGCCTTCATAATCCGCGCGCGCGTAGAGCGAGGTCGTCGGGGAGAGCGGGTAAACGGTTCGCCCGCGTACCTCCCGCGTGAGATACCGGCCGGCGGCTGCTTCAAACTCGCCGTTGATAGGGGGCTTACCCGCCAGGGACGAGATATTCGGCGGCTCGGGCCGCGTGATCGGGGTGGGAGGGAGGTCTTCTTTCGCCAGGCGATAGGGCGCGGCGTAAGGCTTACGGTCCGCTGGAATCTGAACGAGCTTCGGCGGCGGGTTGAATCCGCTGAGGGGCTGCCGCTGCAGAGAGGGAAGGGCAATCTCCAGCTCGCCCCTGATCTCCACGTCCTGCGGCGCGATGTCGGGCAGCACCGGTTCCGCCTCCTGGGCTCGCGCTGAGGTTGCGACCGCGAACAGCAGAGGCACCAGCACGAAGGAAATCTTGCAAAGGCGCGAAAAATAAGACGTTAAGGTCATGATCTCTAAGGAATGGCTCTTCATCTACAGGGCGGCGCGCTCGCGGGCGGCAACTTCGGCTTCGGGACTGCCCGCAAAATCGGACGTAATGCGGTCGAACAGGCGCGCGGCTTCCCCCGTTCGTCCGAGCGCACGCTGCGCCCGCGCCTCTTCAAGCAGTGCCGGGGCGTGCCACTGCAAGAAGCTCGGGTAAAGCGTCGTCATGCGAGCGAGCATATCTGCGGCACCCGACGTATCGCCGGAGCGAAGAAGTAGCACGCCAAGACGGTACAACGCCTCCGCCCCCGATGCGTCGCGGCTCTGCTGAACGACCTGCCGGTACGTTTCCTCTGCCTCGGCGGTACGGCTCTGTGCTTCGTAAACTTGCGCAAGCTCGAGGAGGGCTTTGTGGTTCGCAGGCGAATCCGACGCGCCTTCTATCCTGTCTTTCAACAACCGCTCGGCTTCCTGGGGCCTGCCGAGGGCTATGTAAGCGTCGCTCTGCCCGCTGCGGGCGTCGCTTATGAGTTCCGCGCGTCCGCCCGCCCATTCCTCAGCTCGGCCGTACATGGAAAGGGCGTCCTGGTAGCGCTCACCGGTCATGTAGAGATCGGCGAGGCGCAGTGCGGCTTCGGCGCGACGCGGGCTGTCCTGGAAGTCCTGGATAACGCGGTTTAGATAAGCTTCCGCCTCGCTGTCCTGCTTCCGATTTGCCTGGATCACGCCCATGTAATAGTAGGCGTCGGCGCGCAAGGGGCTGTCCCGGGCGGTGGAAACAAACTCTTTGAATTCCTGAAAGGCGGTTTCGATCTGGCCGCTCTGGTAGCGTGCTTCGGCCTGGCGAAAGCGAAGCTGATCTACGACGGTCGATGCGCCGTCCTCCTTGCGGTACTCGTCGATGATGCGGGCTGCCCGCTTCTCCTGCCCCATATTGATGAGCGCGAACTGAATGCTCGCGGCCGCGTCGCCGGCGAACGGCGACGTGGGATACTTCTCCAGCACCTCGCGATAGGCCGCAATAGCATCCTCGTGGCGTCCGGCGTTGTAGAGCGCGTCTCCAATGCCGTACTGCGCCCGCGCGGCGAGCGGGTCACGCGGGTAGCGCTCGATGAGCTGACGGTACTCGGCAATCGCGTCGTCCGTGCGCTGCGCCTGGAACAGAAGATCGCCGATCTTAACCTGCGCCTCCTGTGCCCAGTCGCTGGCCGGATAGGCGGAGAGCAGGCGGCGGAACGTAGCAATCGCCTGCTCTGCATTTCCGGCGTTCGCCTGCGCCTGTCCCGACTGAAAGAGCGCGTAATCCTCCGTGCCTTCGGGCGCGGCTGCGTAGGCGCGGATCGCTTCCGGATACCGCTTGAGAGCGTAATAAGAATCCGCGAGGCGAAGCAGGGCGTCGCGCCGGTACGGCACGGTGGCGCGCTCGTCTTTATAATTACTTAAGAAACGCTGAAAGTAGGTCGCCGCGTCGGCATACTGCGCTTGCTTGAAGTGCGTCCATCCGAGGGCGTAGAGCGCCGCTTGCGCCTGACGCCCTTCCGGATGCTCTTTTAAATACCTGGCAAAGCCCTGCTGCGCGGTGCCGTACTGCGCCAGTTGATACCGGCTGTCCGCCGCCCAGAAAATGGCCTCGCCCGTCTTGTCGCCGGTGGATCCGGAGCGGAGAAACTCGTCAAAGGCTGTCGCCGACTGCGCGTAGCGTCCGGCGAGATAGAGCAGCCACGCGCGCTGAAAGCGGACGGCGGTTCGCAGGCTTTCCGGAGCCGCATTAAGTGCAATCGCGCGATCAAAGGAACGGAGCGCCTGGTCAAATTCGTTGAGGGCGATGTAGGTGCTCCCTCGCAAATACAGCGCCTCGCCCAGCATCTCCGAGGTAGGATTTAAGTCGATAAGGCGCGATAGAGCGTCGCCGGCTTCCTGCCACCGGTTGAGGGCGTAGAGCGCGACGGCTTGCTCGTAGAGCGCGTGGTGCGCCAGCGATCCCTCGGGCCAGCGCTCCAGGTACTCGTCCCAAAGCGCAATCGCATCGCGGGGCTGATTAAACTGCGCGCGACTGGCAGCTTCGTAATATGTGGCCTGCTCGGCAATGCGGTCGGAATGCCCGCTCCTGGCGAGCGCGAATTCATCCGCCGCCCATTCAAATGCGCCTTCGCGGTAGTAATTCCACCCGAGACCGTAGTGTGCGGGGCGGTTGTATGCGTTCGTCGTGTCGGCCTCCGTGAAAAGGCGATAATAGTGGATCGCGTTTTCGCTGTCGCCAAGATGGTTGTACGACTCCGCAAGCAGGAACTGCGCGCGCATCTGGGCGGCACCCGTGAGTCCGGCGGAGCGTCGTTCTATCTCCGCGATCACACGCGGATAGTCCTCCAACTCGTAGTAGGCGTCCGCCAGCGCCACGCCGATTTCGCGGGCGTATTCGGAATCGGGGTAGCGCTCGTCGAGCCGTTCGAAGGTGCCGGCCGCGTCTTCATACCGGCCAAGCTGCACCTGCGTGTAGGCAACGGAGAAGAGCGCTGCCGCGGCGATAGAGGCGGAAGGATACTCATCGGCCGAGCGCACGAGGAGCTGCAATCCCTCTTCCGTACGCCCGTCGCGAAGAGCTGCCTCGCCCATGAGGTACAGCGCTCTTGCGCCAAACTCAGGCGGCGGGCGCTGAGCGAGCACGCCCTCAAGCATCTCAGTGGCCCGCTCATAATCTCCCTGCTCGAAAAAATACTTGCCGAGGGCCACCTGCGCCTGAAGCGCGAGTGGGTGAACGGGATAGGTGCGCTCGAAGATGCTGAATAGGCGCACGGCTTCATCATCGCGGCCGAGCGCAAGCGACGACTCGCCCTGATAGTAGAGCGCCTCCGGCGTATTGATGTGCTCCGGAAAATCAACCCGGAACGCATCGAATGCCTGCACCGCCTGCTCGTAGAGCTGGTCGGCGTACAGTCCGTAGGCTTCGGAGAAACGCTGTTCCGGCGTCTGCCGGCTCGCCTGCGCGCTCGCCCGCTCGGGCGCGACGATGGTGAGCAGGAAAACCATCGCCGAGACGCGCAATGCAACGAACAAGCGAAAGTGCCCCGGACGAAGAGGCGAGATGAGGGATTGCGGGTACATAGAAACTGAAGTCGAGAATGATCGCGGCGGTCGGCGTAGCGGAGTCATGAGTAAATATCCTGCAAAAACAAAGCTCCGGCCGTCTTAAACGATTCGCAACGCGAAAGTTTATGACGCGACGCGCGTACTGTTATATGCGCTTTAGCCGGCTGCCGGGCGTCAGTCTCGCCGAGTGGCGAAGAAACGAGCGGCAGGCAACGGGTTTGCTTCAGAACGAGTACAACAGCCTTGAGGTCCTTCATGTCAAAACAGCAACAGACGATAAACACCGGTCTTGGTGCCACGCCCTCCAACCCGCCCATGCCGGAGAGTGCCGCGACCGCGCGGGACACCGACGCCCGCTGGCCGGGCGACTGGGGGCAGAAGCAAGACGTCGCGGAGATGCAGAAGGTGGCCACGGATTACTTCCAGCGCCTGACCGATTCCGCCACAGCCGTATCGGAGCAGGCGCGCAGTCTTTACCAGAACAGCGAAGTCTACGTGCGAGAGCATCCGGCATCGAGCCTGCTCGGCGCGGTCGGCGTCGGCTTGCTGATCGGCTTCTTTTCAGGAAAGGAGTAACCGTTTGATCTGTTGAATAAGCTTAACCATCATGGAAGCACGAAATCGTGATCTCGCAAGCAGCGCCCCTCCTCCCATAGCGGGTGTACCGCCGCGCCCGGTGATAGAACCGGAAGTCCAGCGCATGACGAGCATTGGCGGACCGGAAGCACCTGCCTACGGCGATCTGCCGAAAACGCAGGCCATGGTCTCCGACTGGATTCGCGAAAACCAGACCCTCGCGATGATCGCGGGGTTCGCCATGGGCGTATTTGTCGGGGCAATGATTCGCGACTAACCGCGCGGCCTCGCGTCTCTTAAGCAGGAGTGCCTCCACTGAGGTGCCACCTGTCTCATCCGTTCACCCAAGCCAAGCCATAAAACGTGGAACCACAGAATACACCCGAACTCAACCCGAATCCCGCTACGGAACCGGCCGCAGCACCGACCAATCCTTCGCCGACGGGGCCGCCTCCTGACGCGCAGGCAACGCAGGCGCAGGCCGGCGAAATTGCGCGTACGTACGAGCAGGCTCGTCGTGAGCTGAACGACGCCGTCAGCAAGCTGCGCTCTGAAATGGAGCACCTCGATATGAAGCGTGCGCAGGACTGGGTGGGCCAGAATCCGGCGCTCGCGACGTTTATTGCAGTCGGCGGCGGCATTCTACTCGGCCGACTTCTTTCGTCGGCCTTCAAGCCTGAGCCGCCGCCTCCGCTTCCGAAGCGGGTCACGCATTCCGTGCTGGAAGCCGCCGACGACGCGAAGGACTATGCCGCGCATTTTGCGGAAGCGATGCTCGCCGGTGCCGCGATCGCGGGTAGCGCCCTTGCCTCCAAAACAGCCGGAGCCGGCGAAGCGCTCGTCAAAAAGGCGGGTTCGCTGGGCGAAAAGCTGGGCAGCCGTGCCTCGGGGGTCGGCGAGACCATTATCGACCGCGCGGAGCACGCCGTCGATGCCATGAAGGTGGACTCGAAGGACCTCTCGAAAGCGCTCAAAAAGAAAAAGCACCAGACCACCGACCTCGCCGAAGGCATCTACGATGCGGCCCGCACGGTTGTCGCCGCGGTCCTCGTCAAAAAGGCCACGGAGTGGGTCAAGAAGATGTCTTGAACCGGAGCGAAATAAGGCAAACTAAAGCCCGCGTGGGCTTTGAGGGTGGCGACCCTGCGGCGCCGCCCTCATTTTGTTATGGAATATCGCGCCGGCTACCGTATTTTCACCCGCTGGTTTTTTAGGTCACCTCTGGACAAGCAGCACGGAACGTTGAGCATCCTCGCCGTAGGCACTGTCGCATTCGACACCATTGAGACGCCGTTTGGATCTGAAGCGGATATCCTCGGCGGCAGCGCCACATACGTTACCCTCGCGGCGCGATACTTCTGCGACACGGTGCGACTCGTCGGCGTCGTAGGCGCGGATTTTCCATCATCCTACCTGGATCTCCTCGCGGAAAGGGGCATCGATCTGGACGGGCTGGATGTAGACCGCGACGGCAAGACGTTCGCATGGGTCGGCCGGTATCACTTCGATCTCAATGAGCGCGATACGCTCGCCACGCACCTGAACGTGCTCGCTACGTTCGATCCGGTCATTCCGGAGGGGTATCGCGATAGCCGCGTGATCTGCCTCGGCAATCTTGACCCTACGATTCAGCGAAGTGTTCTTGAGCAGGTTCATAGGCCGGAATTCATCGTTTGCGACACGATGAACTTCTGGATCGAGCAAACGCCCGATGCGCTCATGGAGACGATTGGCCTCGTCGACTGCCTTATCATCAATGACTCGGAAGCCCGGCAACTCTCAGGAGTGCCGAACCTCATCCGCGCCGCGCGCCTCATCCGCAAGATGGGCCCGCGGGTGGTGGTCATCAAGAAGGGCGAGCACGGCGCACTCCTTTTCGTAGATGACGACGTATTCAGCGCGCCCGCCTACCCGATCGAGGACATTCACGATCCGACCGGGGCGGGGGATACCTTCGCCGGCGGCTTTGCCGGATACCTTGCGCGCGAAGGCAAGTACAGCGTCGATTGCCTGCGGCGCGCCGTCGTCTACGGCAGCGCAATGGCGTCCTTCAGCGTCGAACGCTTCGGCCCATCGCGACTCTTCGATCTGGAGGACGACGAGATTAACCAGCGCGTGCATTCATTCCGGCGTCTGTCCGCCATACCCGAACTCGCGCCCGTCGAGCAGCGAGTCCACTAAAGACTACCGCCATTCCGATGAGCACCGTCCGCCTTGTCAACGCCGTCTTCTACGCCCACCACGGTGTAATGGCCGAGGAGCACCGCATCGGCGGGCGCTATGAAGTAGACGTCGAGATGACGATCGATTTCACCGAAGCCGCTCTCAACGACGACTTGAGCAAGACCGTCGACTACGAGCGGGTGTATCGCCTCGTGGAGGAGGTCGTGACGAAACATACCTTCTACCTCATCGAGCGCCTTGCTTATCTCATCTCCGAGAAGGTGATGGGCGCCTATCCGTCACTGACGGCTGTAGAAGTGACCGTCCGGAAGCCGAACCCGCCGGTTGGCGGCACGGCGGACCGAGCGGAAGCGGTGTACCGCGCGCTGCGATAAGCCCTATCTCGGGACCGCGGGCACCTGCTGCGTGAGGCAGTGGAAGGCTCCAAGGCCCCAGATGAGCGATCTGCAGTTGATCGGAACGACCGTTCGGCCGGGAAACGTCTGTTCCAATGTGCGCTGCGCCACTTCGTCGGCCGGGTCCTCGTACACCGGCAGCATGACGATTTCATTGCCGATGTAGAAATTGGCATAGGAGGCCGGCATCCGGTCCCCCTTGGCGTAAACGGACCGCGGCATTCGGAAGGGTGGAAACGTGGAAGGGGCGGCCGTTGACATCCGTCATGCCTCGCAGGCGCTCCAGGTTGTCCTGCAACACCTCATAATTGTCATCCAGCGGATCTTCCTCAACCACGGTGAGGATATGCCGTTCGCCGACGAATCGGGAAATGTCGTCGATGTGCCCGTCCGTGTCGTCCCCGACGATTCCGTCGTGCAGCCAGAGCACCTTCCCGACGCCGAGCATATCACGCAGACGCCCCTCGACGGCTTCTCTTGTAAGGTGCGGATTCCGGTTCGGGTTGAGAAGGCACGCTTCCGTCGTGAGGAGAACCCCCGCCCCATTGACTTCGATGGAGCCGCCTTCGAGAATCATCTCTCCATCGAAAACGGGCACGCCGAGGGCATGGGCCATGAGAGGCGGGACCCGGTTGTCGTCGACCCACGGCGGATACTTGCCTCCCCAGCTATTAAAACCCCAGTTCGTGGCGGCGAGCGGCGCTTCGGTGCCGTCCTTGAGCACGAAAATGGCACCGTGGTCCCGCGCCCATGCGTCGTTCGTCGGAATGTGGTGAAAGCGAACGCTGCCGCGCACGCTGCCTTGATCCAGCGATGCGCGCACGCGCCTTTCGTGTTCGGCGTCGAGCACGTTGATGTGAACGGTCTCCCCGGGCGCGACAAACCCGACCACCTGAACCATGGTCTCCTCGACGTGAGCCAGTTCGTCGGGCCAGGTCTCGAGATTGTGCGGCCAGGAAATCCACGTTCCGCTATGCGGTTCCCACTCTGCCGGCATCCGGTAGCCGAGTGCCGAAGGGGTGCGAGACGGCTCATTCATCGATGAAGCGCCGGGTAAGGTCCTGGTAGGCATCGATGCGCCGGTCTCGCAGGAACGGCCACTCGGTTCGGAGGGCGTCGATCCGGCTGAGGTCGAGTTCAACAGTCAGAACGGTTTCCTCATCCGCCGAGGCGCGGGCAATGACGCGGCCGTCCGGGGCAGCGACGAAGGACTGTCCCCAGAATTGAATCCCTTCCTGCTCCGCGCCATCGGGTGCAGGCTCCCATCCGGTCCGGTTCACAGCTACCACATAAACGCCGTTAGAGACCGCGTGCGCGCGCTGCGAAAGCTCCCAGGCGTCGTGCTGCGATGCGCCGTGCTCGTCCCTCTCCTCCGGCAGCCATCCGATGGCCGTGGGGTAGAACAGCACCTCTGCTCCGCGGAGCGCCGTCAGCCGCGCGGCTTCCGGATACCACTGGTCCCAGCAGATGAGCGTGCCCAGATGACCATTTGGCGTGCTGAAGCTCTTAAAGCCGAGATCGCCGGGTGTGAAGTAGAACTTCTCCAGAAAGAAAGGATCGTCCGGTATGTGCATCTTGCGGTAGCGCCCGATGAAACCTCGCGTGCCGTCCAGAACCGCAACGGTGTTGTGGTAAAGCCCCTCCGCGCGCTTCTCGAACAGGCTGGCGATCACCGTCACGTCCAGCCTCGCCGCGACTTCCGCAATGGCATCGGTCGACGGTCCCGGAATCGTCTCTGCGAGGCCGAACATGGCGTGATCCTCCGTCTGGCAAAAGTACCTCGAACGGAAAAGCTCCGGCAGGCAGACGACCTTTGCGCCTTGCGCTGCCGCTTCGCCGATCATGCCGAGGGCCTTCTCGAGGTTCTCGCCGGGATCGGCAGACATGGCCATCTGCACCAGACCGACCTTCAACTTGCGAGGCGCGTCCATTTACTTCAGAATGCGTGAGGATTGCGAACGATCAGCGGCCCCAAACCCGTTGCCCGCGACATTGATTCCGCCGTTCAACTTTCCACCGGAATGATCTCCGTGCCCATTCTACAATGAGACGAAGAGGTCGGGAAATTCGTCCCGGATGAGCCGGTATGTCCTGTTCAGCGGCAAGCCGACCACATTATAGTAATCGCCGCGAATGTCTGCTATGAACAGCGCGCCGAGGTCGTCCTGGATGCCGTAAGCGCCCGCCTTGTCCATTGGCGACCCCGTCGCAACGTACGCGCGGATCTCCTGCTCGTCAAGGGAGGCAAAGCGCACTTCGGTGGACACATAGGCGGATCGTATGCGGTTGGAAGCGGGATGGACGAGCGCGATCCCGGTGTAGACCGTGTGCGCGCGTCCACTCAGGCGTTGGAGCATTCGAACGGCGTCCTCCGGATCCACCGGCTTGACGAGGATGTCGCCATCGAGAACCACAATCGTATCGGCACCGAGCGTAAGCGCATCTCTATGAAGCGCGGCAACGTCTTCGGCCTTCTCGCGCGCGAGAGCTTGCACCACGTCCTGTGGTGCCATCCCGGCGTGGATCACCTCATCCGACTGACTTTCTTGCACCGTAAACGTAAGTCCGATCCCCTCAAGCAGCTTTTTGCGGCGCGGCGAGCGGGAAGCCAGCACAAAAGGGCAGGTCAGTTTCATTCGGCAAGTCGAGCCTTATTGCGCAACGGGCACGCTCCCTGAGTCTTGCATCTGCCGCCCGGTCCGAACGAGGAAGACGTCCTCGAGCGTCGGCCGCCGAACCGTTGCGCTTGTGATCTGGCTTCCAAAGGCGTCGTAGAGCGAAGCAAGCACCCGATGCGCCGAACTGTGGGAGATCTGAACGGCGCGTTCAAAGGCGACTGCCTCGAGTCCGAATTGCGCCTGCACCGCGTCCCGGAGCTGCGTCGGGTCCGGGCTTTCGAGCCACAGGGTCTCCCCCCCGAGGTCTGAGCGCAGAACATCCGGCTCGCCGGTGGCGACCACGCGCCCCCTGTCCAGAATGGTCACGGTGTCGCAATCTTCGGCTTCCTCGAGCAAGTGCGTCGCTGCGAGAATGGTGGTGCCCTCCGTAAGCCGAATGTGGGAGAGGAGTTGCCAGAACTCATAACGAGCCGCGGGATCTAGGCCCGTGGTAGGCTCATCGAGGAGGAGTAGCGAAGGGCGATGCAGGAGCGCGCGCGCAAGATCGACCCGGCGCTTCAGTCCGCCCGAGAGCGTCTTCGTGCGGCTACGCGCGCGGTCCTCTATTCCAAAAAGGCTGAGCAGCTCTTTGGCCCTATCGCGGAGCGTAAGTCCGGAGATGCCGTACAGCGCGCCGTGAAACTGCAGGTTTTCCATGACCGAGAGGTCCTCGTCGAGCGCAGCGTGCTGAAACACCACCCCGAGCCGCTGCCGCACGGCCGCCGGCCGGCTAACCACATCCTCGCCAAACACACGCGCGTCCCCCTCGGCCGGGCGGAGCAGCGTTGTGAGGATGCGGAAGAGCGTCGTTTTGCCGCCGCCATTTGGCCCGAGCAGGCCGACGAGGTCGCCCGCGTTCACCTGAAGATCTACGGCATCGAGGGCAAGGTGGGCGCCGTACCTGAATACAAGGCCACGAACATCTATGGCGCGTTCTTTCATGAAAGCACAAGGGCGGGCGCAGACTTGGCCATCCCGCTACAGAAAAAGGAGGTGGTCCGCAACGATAAGGGCGACGAGCAGCGGAATGTATCGAATGGACGCCATGAGCACGCGACGCGCGTCCTGCGGTGCCAGGCTCCGACTGAATGCGTATGAAGGGCGTAGAAAGTCAAGGCCGATGATCAGGCTTCCAGCGAGATAAAAGACCGACGCAATGCCGAGCAGGGTCGGAACCACCGCAACGCCGATGAGCGCAATCGTGAAGCCGAGCGTCTGCCGACCCGTGGATCGTCCGTCCGGCTCTACCACGGTGAGCATAGCAAACCCGCCGCGCTCGTAGTCTTTGCGGTACATCCAGGCCAGCGCGAGGAAATGGGGCATTTGCCAGAACGCGAGAATGAGAAAGATCGCGATGCCGCCCCACGAAATGGTGCCGGTTGCCGCTGTCCATCCGCCGAGCGCCGGAAGCGCGCCGGGAATGGTGCCGATGATCGTGTTGTACTTCGTCACCTGCTTGAGCGGCGTGTAAACGAACAGGTACAGTAGCACGGTGACCGCAGCGAGTACGCCGGTCAGCGGGTTCGTAAGCGGACAGAGCAGTCCAACCCCCAGCACGATCAGAACGGAACCGAACGCTCGCGCAGACTTCGGGGAGACCCTTCCCGCCGGGAGCGGACGCCCTGCTGTGCGGCGCATCTCGCCGTCGATTTCGTACTCCAGAAAGTGATTCCACGCGCCCACGCCTCCTGCAGTCAGAACCGTACCGATGAGCGTGAACGCGAGCTTCCACCACGCCAGGCCCTCCGGTGAACCGAGAACGAAGCCCGCCAGCGCGGACACAGTGACGAGGAAGGAGATCTCTGGCTTTGTGAGTTCGAGATAATCGACCCAGATCCTTTTCCGGTCGGCACGTACCGGGGCCGGACGCGCTTCTTTCGGAAGGGCAACAGGTGCAAGAACAGGGGTCTCCGATGACGGTCTCGTCAAGGTGCCGGGGTTAAGTCGTTGGAATAATGGTGCGCCATGCAGGCGCTTGCCGGGCGTCTCTTACGTCGCCGGAGCCAATGCGTTCAACCGGGCTTCGCCAACGGTGGTGGGCACTTCCTCGGCGCTGGTGGTCCTGAACGCGAGGAGGGCTGTAACGGCCGTTGCGGCCAGCAGCATCGCGCCGATGATCAGGTGTGAGGTGTTGATGACCACCTGCAAATTGCTTGGCCGCAGCATTCCGCGTTGGTCGAGCAGCACGAAGTAGGCAATAAATCCGAGGGTGAACTGCGTGAGCAAGATGCCCAGAAGCACGTCGCGCGCGCGGACGAGCGGCCCGACCGCCGGAAAGCGCGTATGGATCACGAAGGCTTCGTAAAGCACGAGCGCGGTGACGATGCATGCCCCTGTTATGTGGATGATCGCGAGCGTCAAGTTAATGCCGGTTCCCGGGTGCCGGAGCAGCGCGCCGAGTATGATTTGCCCGTAAACCGCCGCCACCGTAAGGGCGGAAAGCTGCCGCAACTGGTGATTTGCCTCTCCACCCGCGGCCGACGAACGCATTCCGAGCCATCGCCTGCTGGTAAAAAGCGCCATGGCAACCAGGCCCGAGAAGAAGATCTGCGCGACGCACGCGTGGATAACTGCGAGATCGAGCGAGACGAGCGTTACCCGCAGTCCGCCCAGCAGACCCTGAAGGCTCACGAGCAGGAAGGCCGCAACACCCATCCAGCGCATCCACCGGCGCGAATCGGCAAACCATGTCCAGACTGCCAGAACGACGGTGAACGTGCCCACGAGCGCACCCAGAAGCCGGTGGCCGTGCTCGGCGAGGACGGGCGTAAGCGTCCACCATTCCGGGAACGGGCTAAACAGGTCGTACGAATAGAACGAGGAAGGCCAGTCAGGCACCGCAAGTCCTGCATCGATGCTGGTAACGAACCCGCCCCAGCCAATTAATAGCACCGTCGTTACGATTGTCAGAACCGTGAACCAGAAACGAGCAGCCAAGGCGCGAGGGTACTGTTGCGGCGAGGCGTCCGGGAGAGGCGTGCGCATGGTAAAGGAACGGATTGCGCGTTGGACAGGGCGGCGCACCGCGTAAGAACGAGCGGCCGCATGCATCATTGCAGAACGAACGGCATCATCCGCCGCCGGTTTCCCGTCGCTGCTCAGCCCACACGGCCGCAAGCAGGGTGTTCTTCAGCAGCACGGCGATGGTCATAGGCCCAACCCCGCCGGGGACCGGTGTAATCCAGCCCGCTTTTTCGCGAACGGCTTCAAAATCAACATCCCCCACGAGCCGGTATCCGCGAGGCCGCGCAGCATCTTCGACGCGGTTAATGCCCACATCGATGACGCACGCGCCGCTCTTCACCATATCGGCCGTCACGAATCCCGCCCGCCCGATGGCGGCGATGAGTATGTCCGCCTGCCGGGATATCGACGGCAGATCGCGCGTCCGGCTGTGGCAAACCGTCACGGTAGCGTCTGTGCCCTGCCGCGAAAGCAGAATCGAAAGCGGCCGGCCAACGATGTTCGAGCGCCCGATGATGACCGCATGTGCGCCGCGAATCTCGATTCCGGTTCGTTGCAGCAACTCCATCACGCCCGCCGGTGTCGCAGAGACAAAGCCTGGTTGCCCGATCGTCATCCGGCCCACGTTTACCGGATGAAAGCCATCCACGTCTTTATCGGGGTCAATGGCGCGAATGACTTTGGCCTCGTCGATATGCGAGGGGAGCGGCAGTTGAACGAGGATGCCGTCGACCTTTGAGTCCCTATTGAGGCCGGCGATCACGCGAAGAAGCTTCTCCTCCGTCAGCGATGCGTCGAAGGTCAGCGTATCGCTGCCGATGCCCGCTTCGGCGCAGGCTTTGGCCTTGCCGCGCACGTAGGACGCCGAGGCCGGGTCTTCGCCGACGAGAACGACCGAGAGGAAGGGCGCGCGCCGTCCAAGGGCTGTTCGGGCAAGAACTTGCTCGCGCACGTCGGCGCGCACGGCAGCGGCAATAGCAGTGCCGTCTATGATCTGAGCCACGGGGTAGGGTCGGAGGGTGGGTAAGGGCGGGTTCATGGAAAATACGGCAGCCGTCCTATAACCGCTCCCGCGTTCCGTGAACAATGAAAGGAGCGGCAGCCTTCTATTCGATATTGCGCGCAATGAACTCGTAGATGCGGAGCAGCCGGTCCATGCGCTGCAGCGGGTCGCCGGACCTCGAAAGCTCATGGCCCGCGTCCGGGTAGCGGGCGTACTCCACGGGACGGCCGAGCACCTTCAGGCTGCGGTAAAGCATTTCGCTCTGCGCGATTCCGGTTCGGTAATCGCGTGCTCCATGGATGATGAGCAGCGGTGTTCGAATGGAATCGACGTAGGTGATCGGGGAGTTCTGAAGCAGGATCTCCCACGGCGAACGCCTTACCGCCGGCTCCTCTGCTTGCGTCAGCGGCAAGACTTCTGCCGTTGCTTCGTCGAAGTTAGGCGTGATGCCCACAGAATCCAGTTCGGCAGATTCGGACGGCTGCGGCTGAGGGAGCGAGAAGACGGCGGCGGTGTCGGCCGGCACCTCGTCCAGCACTCCCGCAACGCTTCGCTCCCACGGAAAACCGCCGAACTGCTGCGGCACGAGCCGCCACGCATTTCCTTCGCCAAAGAAGGTGGGAAGGTCGTACACGCCGCGCTGCGCTACGGCGGCCCGGAAGCGATGATCGTGGGCAATGATCCACGCGGTAAGATACCCGCCGTAAGAGCCGCCGGTGACGGCCAGTCGCTCGGGATCAACCCACGAAAGGCGAGACGCGGCATCCACCGCCGCAAGCACATCGGCGGCCGGGCCGGTGCCCCAATCTTGATAGTTGGCCTGGCGGAACGCTTGTCCATAGCCGCCGGACCCTCTCGGGTTGGCGAACACGATCCCGAACCCGCGTGCGGCAAAAAGCTGGAACTCCAGCCACATGGTTGCCTCGCCCGGCCCCCACATGGCTGCCGGCCCACCGTGTATCTCCAAGAGGAGCGGATACGTAGTGCCCTCTACCAGGCCCGTCGGGGGCATGATCCAGTAGGGAATCTGCAGCGAGTCCAGGCGGAGCGAGAAGGCCTTCGGAGTGCTCAGCCGGCGGTCGGCGAGCCAGGAAGCATTGTGCGTCGTTATTCGACGGGGGGATGTGAGCCGCGCGTCGGCCGCGTACAGTTCGAACGGGTTGGTGGGATCGGTGCGAACGTACACGACCCGTCCGGCGCTTACGTCGAAAGACGTGACGCCGCCCGAAAGGTCCGTCAGCTGCTCGATCAGGTAGGGCGACTCCGTGCCCAACGTGTCTTCGAGCGTCGCAAATTCGATTGTTGCGTCTTCCAGAACAGGCAGTGTTGAATCAGCCGGCAGGTCGAGTTGCCGGATATGGTCCAAATCCGCTACGGCGCTGTCCATCGCTGCCGCAACAGTACGGTCGAGCGTACCGGCGGTCGGCTCCGGAACGTCATAAACGTTCACGCGGTAGAGCGGCACGGCACCGTCGGACGCGGCGGTAAAGTACAGATGCCACCCGTTTGCCGACCACCGCACCGAGCCGACACTCCGGTCGAAGCCGTCCGTCAGCCAGTGGAAAGGCAATCCTGCGGAGAGGTCCAGCACACCCAGTTCGGTTTCAGCAAAACCGAGGCTGTCGATGCGGCGGGCGCGAAACGCCACGGCGCTACCGTCGGGCGACCCCAGCGGGTCCGAAAGGATATAGTCGTCGAGGTGAAGGACGCGCTGAACGGCCCCGGAGGCCACATCCACGGAGAAAAGGTCGCGCGCTTGCACCCGGTCGGGATGCTGCTTCGCGTCGCGGTTGGCGCTGAAAATCACCTTCTCGCCGCCGTCTGCCCACGTGCCCCCTTCATGCGCATAAAACCCGCCGGTGATCTGCCGCGACGCGGCCCCCTCTTTCGCGTCGATCACGAACAACTGCCGGTAAGCGAGATCGAACGCCGCATCCGTTTCGCCCTGGATGTTGAGCCGCGTGGTCACGAGCGGGTCCTGGCGTCGGGCGTTGGCATCCAGCCACGCCTGAATCTGAGGGAGCGTCCCCGTCGGACTCGCCGAGAGGGATCCGCGGCGGCTGCCGGAGGGACGTTCGTCATCCCACGACGGCCCGCGACTTTGTTGCCGCCGCAGAACAGAATCGGGTAGAACGGACGCATAAAGCATGCTGCTGCCGTCCGGCGACCACAGGGGCGTCTCCGCGCCGAAAGGCTCTTTCGTCAGCTGAAAAGCCTCGCCTCCGTCGAGAGGGAGCACAAAGACCTGGGGCAAGCCGTCGACGGGGCGCACGAACGCGAGGTAGTCACCGTCAGGGTGCCAGGCGGGCTGCGACGCATCCTCGTCGCTGCGCGTGATCGGGTAAGCATCCTCCGCGCCACCGATCGGGGCCAGATAGATGCGGGAGCGGTAGTAATATCGCGCCTCGGGCGCGCTCAGATCCTCTTCCGCCCTGGTCACCACGTGGGCGGCATACCGCCCGGAGGGAGAAATTTCCACGGCATCGATCTGCCGCACATTGAGCAGATCGCGCACGGTAATGGCGCTTTCGGACTGGCCGTAAAGGGGATTGGCGGCAAGAAAGAGTACCGTCAGTAGGACGAGCAGGTGCCGCAACTTGGTCATAGAGGCTTGTTCGGGCTGTTCAGATTACACCGGCAAGGTACGCCGCTGCATCAGCCCCACACGTCTCGGGGTTGCAAAACGCCTGAAACGAAAGCCCCGACGCTATTCCTGCATCATCGCGTCCAGGAGGCCCGGCGTTTTTGCGCGCAGCGATTCGAGTCGCTCCACGACGGCGGCGGGCGCAATACCCGTCTCTTTTGCAAACGCCGCGATGAGCGCTTCATCGGCGACGCCGGTGGGCGCTTTGCGTCCTGAAAGGCACACCCGCTCTGCGGCGGATACGGACATCGCGACGGCAACTGCGAGAAGGCGCACGTCCACATCTTGAATCTCTTCGGGCGAATTGTAGTGGCTCACAACCTCCACGATGGCATCGGGCAAGTTCCACTTCTGCGTAGCCTGCGCGCCCAGACGGGCATGGTCGACGCCGAAGATGAGGGTTTCGCTCTCGATGGAAGGCGCAAACCCGTCGTCGCGCGTCCACCAGAGGGCTTCATAATCATGCGGCTTATTGTAGAGCAGCACGAGCCGTCCGATGGAATGGAGCAGTCCGGCGGAGAACGCCGTCGGCTGCGACTTGAGCGAGGCGAAGAGCGCCATTTCCTGCGAGAAGAACGCCGCGCAGACGCTCGTGCGGATAACCTGGGTGAAGATTTCTTCTTGTTCGGCAGAGGAAAGCGACTCCTTCAGGCGCAGCATACCCGCGGTGAGAACGATGTTGCTGACTTCAAGAAATCCGAGGAGAAAAACGGCTTTGCGCACATCGGCGATGAGCCTCCTCATGCCGTAATAGGCCGAGTTGATGCGCCGCAGCACGGAGGCCGCAACCACCGGATCGTGGTTCACCACCTCCACGAGGCGAAATGTGTCCGGCACTTCCACTTTGTCGGATAGCAGGCGCGAGACCTCGACCACCGTCGTCGGCAGGGGAGGAAAGCGCAGTTCAAGGTCCGGGACCTGTGCAAAGCGGGTAGCAGGAATGGACTCGGTCATAACATACTCGATGGCTATGGGCAGCCGCTCTTGTGGAGATGCGTTGTGTCTCCGAGTTCGCCTTGCCTGAAGCGAACCCACTTCTTGCTGTATCGGCTGTTCGCAGCCAAGTTAAAGTTTACATACCGAACCGCGGCCGTGCGCCCGACTGGTAGCGGTGCATTGGATTAGACAAGCGATCATGAACATGTTGTTGTTTGAAGCTTAACGTGAAATTCTTTTTTTTTCAAGAAAGCAGCAGATGCTCCGACCTCTCCAGAGAAGCTCGCCTTGAGGGGATGGATATGTCTGAAGAGCCTGTTCAGTTAACTTATGCAGGCATTGGCGACAGGTACGTGTTCGCCATACTTCGACAGCCTAATAGCAGCCGGGGAGGGTAGATCCTTCACCGTGTTCAGGATGACGGCCGGGGGGTGACCGGAGAAAGGGGGGATGGGACGGGTACCTGAAAGGCAGAACGTCGCACCAAGTCTTGCGGGCACACCATCGAGTCTCAGGCTGCGAAGGAAAACAGATCCTTCACTTCGTTCAGGATGACACCCTGGTGTTTCGGAGTGTGGAGTAGAGAGAGGAGAATGATACAAGCAGCACCCTCCCCGCGTGTCATGCTGAGCGAAGCGAAGCATCTCAGGCCGCCGCAAGCACAGATCCTTAGTACGCTCAGGAGGACGAGGAGGCGAAGAATGCGCACGTAGGGAGCGGCGCGGGAGCCAGTGGTTATTCTCTGCTCGGGTTAGGAGGTCCCTCCGCGCGGCGGCGGATGAGGTGGATTCATGATGAGGGTCGGTTGCGCCGCCTTGGTCGGGATGACACTCTGGGAGAGCAGAGGCGGCGGGAACGGGATGGGTACCTGACAGGCAGAAGTTTGCCAGCGAGTCTTGCGGGCGCACCGTAGAGTCTCAGGCTGCGAAGGAAAACAGATCCTTCACCTCGTTCAGGATGACAGCCGGGGGAGTCGGGAGGACGATGGAAGGTTGAGACTTTGTGGGGGCATGATATACCGTGCCGCTGCCCCGACTTGCAACGCGCCCTTCTCCGCGTTTACGCGCACGCCAATAAGCCCTCTGCGCCTTTGCGCCTCTGCGTCTATGTGTTTCGCCCGGCTTTGTGTATTCGGGATGACACTCTGGGAGAGCAGAGGCGGCGGGAACGGGGTGGGTACCTGACAGGCAGAAGTTTGCCAACGAGTCTTGCGGGCGCACCGTAGAGTCTCAGGCTGCGAAGGAAAACAGATCCTTCACTTCGTTCAGGATGACAGCCGGGGGGTGGGGCGGAGGATGACGGCAGCGCTGGGACCACAAGAAAGGCAGCGCCCTCCCCGCGTGTCGTGCCGGCGCAGCGCAGCATCTCAGCCTTGCGTTGGTTCGCTGTTGATTCCATTCAACCCGCCTCTGATGCCACGCTCATTTTCAACAGCGTATTATGATCACCATTTAAGACAGCCCGGCGAGCGCTCGGGTGCCGATCTCGCAGCTCAGGCATCGTCCGGGAAGGCACCAGTCGCGGGAGAGCCGGTGCATACCCTGGCTTTGCAGGGCGTTGCGCGGCTTCCAATCGCCGGTGGACAGGCTGCGTGTGACCTCGTCTCGCTCAGCCGGCATCTTTCTCATGAGGCCCAGTATGAACTCCGCCGTCAGCGGACTGCCATTTTCGGGCGCAAAGGTCAGAAGCAGCGGAGCGACGACATTCATAAGGAGCGCGTCGATCCTCTGTTTGCCGATGCGCGCGCTCGCGACGTGCGACGGCCGGTCCATCTGAACGTGATCGTTCCAGAAGGCGGATGGCTCGGCCGCAAACTCGCGCCGCAGCGCGTGCAGAGAGTTTCTGCGCGTCAGCGCCTCGAAAAGACGCTCGATCGGGCCGGCGCGCAATAGCCCGGGCGGATCGCTTCGCAGGAGGGCCGCCGCCTGAGCGATCCGCACGGTCGGGAAGTTGTTTGGGCGCAGCCGGAAGAACGTCCACGCCGTTCGGGCCATGGGTACAAGCTCGTAGGTGCCGCGCAGCCGCTCGAACTCCTCGCGCAGTTTCATGACGTAGTCGACCGATGCGCGGTCCGCCTGAAGCAGCCCCTTTACCTCGGGCAAGAGTCCGGAGACGCCGAACAAGAGCGCCTCCACGGCCAGTTCTCCATGGACGGCGCGGAGCCGGCGGAGAGGAAGGCGGCGCGCCAGTTCGGACATGGATTGGCTGTTCCGCGCGTAGCCGAGCGCAGAGAAGACAAGTTCGTACAGAAGGTCTTCGGGCGCGCGGTCCTGCTGGAGCGCCGACCGAAAACGGGATTGTTTCTCCAGGAGGCGCTCCCAGCCGAGTTGTTCGAGCCATTCCTCCCGCCGGCCGTTCGTCAGCCGGCGCCACGTATCCCTGCATGGCAGCGTGCCGGCCGGGCGTTCACGGAAGAACCGGTGGAGCAACTGCCGCACCGGCGCTTGCAAAATACCCGACAGCGCCAGTTCCGGCAGAACGCTGCCATCCTCGCGGCACAATCGCCCGGTCTCCCCGTCGGCGTCGAGTACGACATGGAGCACGACGCTGTTGTAATGCGGGTCGGAGCCGTGCCGATGGGTGTTCCAAATGGCGGACGAGAGGTGAACCTCAACGTCGCCGATCCAGAGCTGATTTCCTATGCGGACGTGCGCACCGCGGAAATCGGGTCCTGCATCTGTGTTCAGCCTGCCGGGGTCGAGAACCTGCACGGCCTCGCCCTCGGTCGTGGTTGCGGCGAACGCATGGAAACGCTGCGCCGCCCATATATCCTGAACGAGCGCTTCGGGAACGCCGCCTGTTCCACCCGGCGGCTCGTGCAGTGCAACGCTAAAGACGTCCGCGTCCGCAGCGTAGAAAAGTGGCAGTGTGTTTTCGCAAGTGGCCGGCTGCATGGTCGAGCGGTTGCCCATCGTACGGCAGCCGCGCACTCGCCCGGCCGCTATCCCACAGACCTGTGCCCTCGCCAAACCTACCCGATCACGCTACCCATTCAGCGCATCACACGTTCAGCGCGTCGCGCGCCGAGAGGGCGGCAGCGCGCGCGCCCTCGGCAAAGTCGCGCCCTTCGGAAGCGTACAGAATGGCACGGGAGCTGTTGACGAGCACGGCAGCGTCCTCAGTTGCCACGGCTCGAATCGAGTCTATGTCGCCACCCTGCGCGCCTATTCCCGGGATCAGAAACGGAAGCGTCGGACAGAGCGTGCGCAACCGAAGGAGAGACTCCGGCGAGGTCGCCCCGACCACGAGGCCCGCCTCCCCCGGAGCGGACGCGCTCCATGCCGCCGCCTTTCGCGCTACTTCTTCATAGAGCGTCGCATCGCCGACCCTGCGCTCCTGGAAATCGGCCGCACCTGGATTGGACGTTCGCGCCAGGACAAAGGCAGCGCGACCGGGATGCTGCAGAAACGGCAGCACGGAATCCTCGCCCATGTACGGGGACACGGTCACGGCGTCGAACCCCATACTGTCAAAGATCGCCTCCGCATAAAACCGCGACGAGTTTCCAATGTCCCCGCGCTTGGCGTCAGCGACCGTGATGATGCCTTTCGGAATGCGGGCAACGGTGTCATAGAGTAACCGCCAACCATCCGGGCCGAGACGTTCAAAGAAGGCGAAATTCGGCTTGAAGGCACAAGCGTAATCGGCCGTTGCATCTATAATGTCCCACAAGAAGGCCCGCACGGCCTCCACCACCGGCTCCTTTTGGAGGTGAGACGGCAGTTTATCCATGTCCGGATCAAGCCCGATGCAAAGCAGAGAACGCCGCTCCGATTGGATACTCCGTAGCCTTTCTGAAAACATGCGTCAATAGTTGGCAATAGACAAGGGCAGGAACGACGGAGGCCGTTTACCTGTGTAACCGGATAAGTTCAACGAACCAGCCCGGAACCACGGTTACGCTAATGTCGCAGAAGATAACGAAGTCGAATGAAGAATGGGCGCGGGAGCTTACGCCGGAGCAGTACCGCGTGACGAGGGAGAAAGGAACGGAGCCTGCCTTTACGGGCAAGTATTGGAACCACAAGGAACCCGGTGTTTACCGGTGTGTGGCTTGCGGAACACCGGTCTTTAGCTCGGACACGAAGTTCGAGTCGGGGAGCGGATGGCCAAGCTTCTTCGAGCCTATTGGCGCTGAAAACGTCGAGAAGGAGGAGGACCGCTCCCACGGAATGCGCCGCACGGAAGTTCATTGTTCCCACTGCGGGGCACACCTCGGGCACGTGTTCCCCGACGGTCCGCGACCGACCGGCGAACGCTACTGCATCAACTCGGCCTCGCTGGACTTCGACCCTGCGCTGGGCAACGAGAAGCCGTTCATAAGCGGGCGCGGCTGATCCCCGCCGTCACATCGACGCTTCGGCGTGCTCGTGTTTCCAGCTGTAGGCGTAGTCCCGGTCTTCAACGGCGAGCGCTGCATGGGTAAGATGGAGCGGCCGGAAGGTATCGACCATTACGGCCAGTTCCTCCGTTCCCTTCTTTCCGATGGAGGCTTCCGCCATTCCCGGGTGCGGCCCGTGAGGGATGCCGCCGGGATGTAGCGTAAACGAACCGCGTTCTATTCCCTTACGACTCATGAAGTCGCCTTCGGCGTAGAAAAGGACCTCGTCAGAGTCGATGTTCGAGTGGTTGTATGGTGCCGGGATAGCGTCCGGGTGGTAGTCGAACAGCCGGGGCACGAAGGAGCAGACGACAAAGTTGTGCGCCTCGAACATCTGATGCACCGGCGGCGGCTGATGAATGCGCCCGGTGATCGGCTCGAAGTCGTGAATGGAGAGGGCGTACGGGTACATATAGCCGTCCCATCCGACCACGTCGAATGGATGGTAGCGGTAGACGTAACGGTGCAATGCGCCGTTCTTGGCGATGCGCACCTCGAACTCGCCCTCCTCGTCGATGGTGCGAAGCTCCGCCGGCGGCCGCACGTCGCGCTCGCAATACGGACTGTGCTCGAGAAGTTGCCCCATGGCGTTGCGGTACCGCTTGGGGTAGCGAATCTCTGAAGACGATTCGATGACGAGAAGCCGCGGCGCACTCTCGCCGGAGAAGCGCCAGCGGTGCGTGATCGTCCGCGGAATGTGAACGTAGTCCCCGGGCCGGAAAGCGAGGTCGCCAAAGAAGCTCTCCAGCACGCCCTCGCCTTCGTGTACAAATACCAGTTCGTCGGACGAAGCGTTGCGGTAGAAGACGTCCATCTCCTCCTCCGGACTGCACAAGGCGAGGCGAACGTCGGCGTTTCCCATAATGTAGCGACGCCCCGTGAGCCAGTCGCCGCCACGCTCGACATCGGACCCACGAAGATGCCGGTGCCGCAGGGCGTTTTCGTCGGCGTAGGTGACGGAGTAGGGGATTGAATCCAATATCCGCTCCACCATCGTCGGCGGGTGAATGTGGTAGGCGATGGAGGAAATCCCGCTGAAGCCCTCCGCGCCAATCACTTCCTCCGTATAAAGCGCGCCATCCGACTTCCGAAACTGCGTGTGACGCTTTCGGGGCACCTGCCCAAGTTGCACGTAATGAGGCATATGGCTCTTGACCAATAGCGGCCGATAGGTGGCGATTAGAGGTTTCCGCGAAGCGCCTGCTCTCGTTCAATGGATTCGAAGAGCGCCTTGAAATTGCCTTTTCCGAAAGAGCGCGCGCCCTTTCGCTGGATGATCTCGTAAAAGACCGTCGGGCGATCCTGCACCGGCTTGGTGAAAATCTGCAAGAGATACCCTTCCTCGTCACGGTCCACCAGAACGCCGAGATCTTTGAGCGCCGGAATATCCTCATCGATCTTGCCGACGCGCTCCTGAAGCTCGTCGTAATAGGTCGTTGGGACGGAAAGAAACTGCACGCCGCGGCGGCGCATGCCGGATACGGTCCCGACGATGTCGTCCGTTGCCATCGCGATGTGCTGCACACCGGGGCTGCCGTAGAACTTCAGGTACTCGTCGATCTGGCTCTGCTTTTTGCCCTCCGCCGGCTCGTTGATGGGAAATTTGATCCGCTCGTTTCCATTGGACATTACCTTGGACATGAGCGCGCTGTACTCGGTGGAGATGTCTTTGTCGTCGAAGGAAACGAGCTGCCGGAAGCCCATCACGGTGCCGTAAAAATCGACGAAGTCCATCATTTCGCCAAGCGCGACATTGCCAACCACGTGATCGACATACTTAAGGCCGAGTGGTTGGGGATGCCAGTGGGGATTCTCCCACCGATTGAAGCCGGGCATGAATGCGCCCTCATATCCTTTCCGCTCGACGAACGTGTGGATGGTGTCGCCGTAGGCGTGGATGGACGCCAAAACGACTTCGCCAAAGTCGTCGCGCAAGTGCTTCGGCTCCATCACCGGCTCGGCACCGCGTGAGACGGTTGCCTCGTAGGAGTAGCGCGCGTCATCTACCCAGAGCGCGATGTCGCGCACGCCGTCGCCGTGCTTTGCCACATGATCGGCTATCGCCGAGCCGTCTCTGATCGAGGTGGTGAGCACGAGGCGAATCTTGCCTTGCTGCAGCACATAGCTCGCCGACTCCCGATGCCCCGTCTCGGGGCCGCGATACGCGACGATCTTAAAGCCAAACGCGGAGGCGTAATAGAGGGCCGCCTGCTTGGCGTTGCCCACGTAGAACTCGATGTAGTCCGTGCCGTTGATGGGCAGAAAGTCTTCGGTGGCCGAGGGCGCACCAGGGGAGAGGGTGGAAGATTGTGGCATACGGCATCGGGATGAGGAAAGGTGGAAGCGCTTTCGGCAAGGCGTTAAACACCTGGCCTTCTTAATTCTTGCTACCTTGCGCAGCGGCCGGCGTTCCCGCCGTGCCGAACTCTGATGCCGGCTCAGTCGTTCGAACGGCCCTTACTTAAAGCGCCGATATGAAGTGGACTGTTCTAAAGAGTCAATACCTGCTCCGCCGCTGGTGGATGAACCTGCGCGTGGATCATGTCCGCCTGCCCTCCGGCGCAGAGATGGAGGAGTTCCACGTGGTCGAGTATCCCGACTGGGTGGCGGTGCTCTGCTTTACGGACGCGGGCGAGGTTGTTCTCGTCGAACAGTATCGCCACGGAATCGAGCAGATCAGCTTTGAACTTCCGGCCGGCGCGATCGACGCGGACGAGTCCGCCGCCGATGCCGCCAAGCGGGAGCTTCGGGAAGAAACCGGCTATGTCTCGGACGATTGGCACTACGTCGGCCGGTGCGCGCCGGAACCGTCCAAGCACACGAACTGGGCGTATGTTTATGTAGCGCGTGGTGCCCGCCTCGAAGAAGCGCCGTCGCTCGACGAAACGGAACACCTCAACGTACATCTCCGCGCCCCGGAGGACTTGATGAAGATGATCCACGCGGGCCTGTTCGTTCACGGTCCGCAGCTCGCGGGCGTCCTGCTTGCGCGGGAGAAGGGATTCTTTCCTGCAGAGGCCGTTACGGCACCGGATGTCGCTGAACGCCCGGTTCGGCAGACGCCGCAACAGCCGCATTGAGCAGCTTGAACCGGACCGGGAGCCTCATGCGCACGCGCACGGGCCGCCCTTCCTGCGTGCCGGGAACGAACGTGGTCTCCCTGACAGCCCTAACGGCAGAGGAGTCGCACGAGGGGAAAAGCCCTTTCAGGACACCGACGCTCGTCGGACGACCGTCCCGCTCGACGATGAACTGCAGGATCAGTCTGCCTTCGATGCCTTGCTCTTTGGCGTCTGCCGGGTACTCGATGTGAAGGTAGAGGGCACCCATTCCGCCTTTTACCTCCGGCATGTTCTCGGAGAAGTCGAGCACGGCGGCGTTAAGACGCGACAACTCGGCCGGCGGACCCGGCTGAGGCAGCTCGTCCGCCCCTTCCGACGTGCTTTCATGAACCGGCTCCACGCCGACGAGGTTTTCGATCTCCACCACAACTTTCCCGAAGGAGGTCATAGGTGCCGCAGAGGCGAGCATCTTGCGCTGCTCTTGTTGCAACGCAACGTCGTCGCTGCGAGTCGACGTATGCCAGCCGATGCGACCTTCGGGCGGCGACACGGGCAGGTGCGCCAACGAAAGCATCAACAGAAGCGCGGCGGAGAGCGAGAGCAGAATCCGGGTGCCGTACGCTCCGAACCGAGCAGATTCTTCGTCGATGCGTGCCCTAAAGAGGCCGGATTCTCGCGAGTGGAAGGAAGGAAGTTGTTGCATGGTTCACCTCCGATCGAGCCTTCTTGCTATCGTATAAAGTTGATACGGACGGGCAGCCAATTAGTTAATTGATAAGGAAAAAATGTGGAAGATGCTATCCCTGCGAGCCTTCCAATAAGTATAAATCTCGTACTCTTGCGCTACTATCGGGCGCGGTTCGCCACGGCGGCCCGATGAACAGTTTTTCCCTGTCATATTCAAGACGATACCATGTTCAAGGCAGTTCTACTCACGAATGAAGGGGACCGCGTGGTTGCCGGCATTACGACGCTCGGCCCAGAAGCGCTGCCCGAGGGCGACGTGCTCGTTCGCGTCTCCTATTCCAGTCTCAACTACAAGGATGCGCTGGCCGTTACGGGTCGCGGCAAGATCATTCGTGGCGAATACCCTTTCGTGCCAGGCATTGACCTGGCGGGCGAAGTGGTCGAGAGTTCGTCCCTGAAGTTCAACCCCGGCGACCGGGTGATCGCGACTGGCTGGGGCATTGGCGAGGATCATTGGGGAGGCTATGCGCAGTTTCAGCGGCTTTCATCCGACTGGCTCGTCCGCCTTCCGGAGGGCCTATCGCTCTTTAACGGCATGGCCGCCGGTACGGCCGGCTTCACGGCGATGCTCTCCGTCATGGCGCTCGAGCGGCACGGCGTACGCCCGGGCGGCGGCGAGGTGGTCGTGACGGGCGCGTCCGGCGGGGTGGGGAGTTTTGCCGTCGCGCTGCTTGCGCGCCTCGGCTACCATGTTGTGGCCTCTACGGGGAGCGCCGATGCGCACGACTTCCTCAAAACACTTCGCGCAGCGGAGATCATCGACCGAGGCGAACTCGGTGGCGGTGCGAAAAGGCCGATGGATAAAGGGCGCTGGTCCGGCGCCGTCGATACCGTCGGCGGAGCGACCCTCGAAGGCCTCATCAGCACCATGGATCGCCGGGCAAGCATCGCGTCCAGCGGACTTGCCGGGGGACACGAACTCCGTACGACCGTCTTTCCGTTTATCCTGCGAGGCGTCAACCTGCTCGGCATCGACTCTAATACGTGCCCGAGCGAGGAGCGAGAAGAAGCGTGGCGACGACTCGCCACAGAGGTGCCCGGCCGGATCTTTGATCTCATTGCAGACTCAGTCCCGCTGAACGCGGTTCCCGAGGCGGCCGAACGTCTGCTCTCCGGGGGCGTTTGCGGGAGGCTCGTCGTCGATGTGAACGCCTGAACCGCTCCTGTATGTCTCTTTCCATCTGGCAACGCTCTGACAAACCTGCTGAACGGACTTTCGACGTTGCCGTCGTGGGGGGCGGGATGCTCGGCTGTTCGACGGCGTACTGGCTGCGCCGCCTGCGGCCGGAGTGGCGCGTGGCTATTCTCGATGCGAACAGGCTGGCCTACGGGGCAAGCGGCCGGAATGCGGGTTTTCTGCTCCAGGGCGGCGCGCACGATTACTTGCGCGATATCGAGGCCTATGGCCAGGAGAAGGCCCGCGCACTCTGGCATTTTACCCGCGAAAGCCGCGAACGGCTCGCGTCGGAGTTGGACACGCGGGCCATCCAGCTTGAAGCGTCCGGAAGTCTCACGGCCGCCGGTTCGCCGGAGGAAGCCGAGCGGCTTCGCGAAAGTGTGTCGTTCATGCGGGCCGACGGAGCGCCCGTGGCGTTCATCCCGCCCGACGAGACGAATCGGCGGCTGTCGTCAAGAGGGTTCTTTGGGGCGCTGTATGTTCCGTCCGGCGCAATGGTGGATCCTGTCGCCCTCGTGCGCCGGCTGGCCGACGAGAGTGCCGCCGCCGTGTTCGAGGGAGTTGCCGTGGAGGAAACCGGCCTCAGCGGCGGCGACGTAGTGCTCCAGACACCCGGCCGGACTTTCCGCGCGCGGCAGGCCGTGTTCTGCCTGAACGCCTATCTTCCGCGACTATTTCCTTCGTTAGAACGGTACGTGCGCCCGGTGCGCGCTCAGATGCTTGCCACCGAGCCGATGCTGCCTCGCTGGCTGCGGTCGCCCGTCTACTCACATGACGGATACTTCTACACCCGGCAGAATCGCGACGGAACCATTCTCGTCGGCGGGGCAAGGCATCAACATGAGCGGGACGAAGTCGGCTTTGAGGATCAGGTGACTCGCGGCGTGCAGTCTGACCTGGAGACGTACCTTCATTATCATTTCCCTCAAACGGGCAAGCTCGCCGTCCAATCGCGATGGACCGGAACGATGGGTTTCTCGCCGGATGGGCTGCCGAGTGTCGGCGAACTGGATGACGTGCCCGGCTCTTTCTGGGCGGCGGGCTTCACCGGCCACGGCATGAGCTATGGGTTTCGCTTCGGATTGCTCCTGGCGGAACTGCTCACCGGCAAACCGAATCCGGAATCGTTTCACCTTTTTTCGGCAGCGCGTTTTGCCGCCGAGCCGCTACCTTCGCCCGCTGATTCTGCTTTGAAGGTCGACAAGGCCCTCGTCCGCAGGGTTTCACGTGAGGAGAGCCGTCAGGCGCGATAGAATTGCTTTCCCGCCATCTGCCGGACCAGCCCTTTGAACTCGAGACTCAGCAGGTAGACGAGCGCTGTAGATACATCGAGGTTCGTATTATTGCACAAGCTGTCAATGTGGACCGGGTCGGGGGTGAGCGCGTCATAAAGTACCTTCTCGACGCCGCTCAGATCAGGGGGCGGCACGGGCGGGGCACCGGTGGTGCCATTGCCGAGGGGTGCCGCGCTCGTACCCTGCAGCTCCGCCATGATGTCTTCGGTGGTCATAACGAGCTTGGCGGCTCCCTGCTGTATGAGCCGGTTGCAACCGGCACCAGCCTGGCTACGAATCGGACTCGGCACGGCAAATACCTCCCGGTTGTGCTCGATCGCAAGCCGCGCCGTGATGAGCGCACCTCCGTTTTCATACGCTTCCGCGACAAGCGTGCCGAGCGCCAGTCCGCTGACGAGCCTGTTGCGCCGCGGAAAATTGGCCGCATCCGGGGCCGCGCCCATCGGGTACTCAGAAAGGATTGCCCCGTGCTGGATCACGAGTTCGGCCAGCCGACTGTGGCTCGACGGGTAGATGCGATCCACGCCGGATCCGAGCACCGCAATCGTTCGGCCGCCCGCCTCCAGCGCCGCCCGGTGCGCTACCGCGTCAATACCATACGCCAGTCCGCTGACTATCGTGAAACCCTGTTGCGCGAGACCGCCTGCGAGATCGGTCGTCGCCTGCCGCCCGTACTCGGTAGGACGACGGGTGCCTACAACTGCTATGGCGCGGTCGTCGGACGAAAGCAACTCCCCGAGTACCCATAAGAACACCGGCGGGTCGTAGATCTGGCGGAGCAGCTTTGGAAACGCGGGATCCCATGAGGTGATCAGGCGCGCACCGGAGCGTTCGGCCGCCTGCATCTGGCGGTGTACCGCTTCTTGCTGGTCGAACCGCGCGACGGCGTCGGCAGTCTGCGGCCCCACGCCGGGCGTCTCGGCGATCTTATGGCGCGGTGCGTACAGGGCCGCCTCTGCCGAACCGAACCGCGCAAGCAAGGCGCGGATGCGCCCTTGCCCTACGCCCGGAACCATGGAGAGCGCGACGAGCGCCCGAACTTCGTCGACCGTTTCTGCCGCGTGATCCGTCCCGACGTCAAATAGTGACGGTTCCATCCTGTTTACTGCGCTTCGCCGGCTCGAGGCTGCGCCTGCACGTGCTGCCAGAGCGCCATGCGAAGCGGCTCCAGCCCGATCTGTGCCACCGCGCTGATTGGAAATAGTCCGACACCCTCCGGCAGCGTTTTACGTGCCGCAGCTTCCGCCTCCTCTTGCTCGTGCTTCATCAGGAGGTCCATCTTCGAAAGCGCGACGAGGTGCGGCTTGTCCATCAGTTCCGGACTGAACGAAGCGAGTTCGTGCAGCAGCGTATCATACTCCTGCCCCACGTCCTCCGTGGTGACCGGGATGACGATGAGAAGGACGGCGTTGCGCTCGATGTGCTTCAAAAAGCGCGTTCCGAGTCCCTTGCCTTCATGCGCCCCTTCAATAATACCGGGCAGGTCGGCCATTACATACGACTGGTACTCGCCCACATAAACGACGCCAAGCGCCGGTTCGAGCGTCGTGAAAGGATAGTCTGCGATCTTGGGGCGAGCGGCCGAGAGTGTCGAAATGAGTGTGCTCTTACCTGCATTTGGGAAGCCAACGAGTCCCACGTCCGCGAGCAGTTTCAGTTCGAGCGTGATCTCCTTCTCTTCGCCCGGCTCACCCGGCTGGGCAAAGCGGGGTGCCTGGTGCGTGGAAGTCTTGAAGAACGTATTGCCCTTGCCCCCGCGCCCGCCCTGTGCCAGAACGAGCCGGTCGCCTTCAGCGACGAGTTCGCCGATGATCTCGCCGTCTTCCGAGTTGCGGGCGATGGTGCCGGGAGGAACGCGCAAAACGATGTCGCCGCCGTCCGGACCTTTCTTATTGGACCCGCTGCCCGGCCGTCCATTGTCTGCGAAATGGTGCCGGTTGTAGCGTAGGTCGAGCAAGGTATACAGCTGTGGATCTGCGACGAGTATGACCGATCCGCCGTCGCCGCCGTCGCCGCCGTTGGGGCCGCCCATGGGTTCAAACTTTTCCCGGCGAAAGGCGACGGCTCCCGGCCCACCTTTGCCGCTTCTAACGGTAATGGTGACGTAATCAACGAACTTCATGTGCTTTTGTCTAAAGGCCGATTCGGCGGAAGAGGAGGACAAGATGCCGCGTGCGGCGAAAGTGTACCACCGCCGCGGCGCAGGGGAATGTACGGCAACGTATCTTCCGCGTTCTGCCCTTCGCTACCCTTGACCTGAACGGATGCCTGAACCAAACCGAAGAAGTGCGCCTGAGTCGCATAAAGTTGTAACGATTTATACCGACGGCGCGTGCAGCGGTAATCCCGGTCCCGGCGGGTGGGCGGCGCTGCTCATACACGGCACGACCGAGACGGAGCTTGCCGGTAGCGAGCGGATGACGACCAACAATCGCATGGAAATGCGCGCTGCCATCGAAGCGCTTCGGCGGCTGAAAGAGCCCTGTTCGGTTCGACTTCATACGGACAGTGCCTACCTGAGCCGCGCTTTTACGGAGGGGTGGCTGGTGCGGTGGCAGCGCAACGGCTGGATGACGGCATCGAAAAAGCCGGTCGAAAACAAAGACCTCTGGCAAGAACTCCTCGCCGCCGCCGCCGAGCACGAGGTCAGCTGGATCAAGGTCAAAGGTCACGCGACGAACGTGCATAACAACCGCGTCGATCGCCTCGCCGTTGCCGCAGTGAAGGAGGCGTCCGGCGGACGCTGACGGCGCGTCTTACCCCCTCGCGTCGCCTCGCCCGCCGAGCGCTTCTGCAAAAGCCAGTATAAACCCGTCTCGCTGCGACCGGCGGACGAACAGTTGCATCGTGGTTTCCTCCCCGTACTGCGTTCCATCAATGATGGCGTCGAACTGGCTGACGAGGTGCATGACGGGGGAGGTGTCGGCGTAGGCGAACCGCACTTCGACGGGGTCGCGCAGGATCACCCTGCCGATGGCTGCATCGTCCAGCGCCGCAGACGCCGCCGCTCCGTAGGCGCGGATGAGGCCTCCGGTTCCGAGTTTCGTGCCTCCGTAGTACCGCGTTACGACCACGAGCGCATCGGACAGACCGCGCGCCTCGATCTGACGGAGAATAGGTCGGCCCGCCGTGCCGGACGGCTCTCCGTTGTCGTCGAAGCGCTCCAGCGGCTCCTCTGCACCTACGCGATAGGCAGTGCAGTGGTGCGTCGCCTTGTACTCCCGCCGGCGAACGTCCTCGATCAATGCCCCGGCCGCCGTCTCCGAGTCGGCCGGCAGGGCTTCTGCCAGAAAGCGCGAGCCGCGCACCTTGGTTTCTGCCCTCCCCGTGCCGGAGAGGCGGAGATACTCGTCCGCCATGCGCTACCCCGTCGACCCCGTGCGGTGCAGCAGCGTAAGCGTTTGCTGCCGAACCACAGGCGAAATGACCGTCTTCACCTGCACCACCCTAAGCCCCGGCACGCCGGCAAAGAGTCGCTCTTGCGCCGCGGCTGATCGCCGGGCGTTGCGTTCGTTCTTGCGGATCACCGGCAGGCGCACGCCGCCTGCGCTGTTGTCGAGGACCATCAGATACGGCGCGCTGCGGGCGGCCCAGCGAAGAACGGCGTGTGCCTCTTCGTCCGTCAAGTCCGCCAGAACGTGAACGAGCAGCGCCAGGTCGTAGCGCACGGGCAAATGGGTCCGCACGCAGTCTCCCCGGACGAACCGGCACGACGGCTCTGCGGCAAAGCGGCGTTCGCAATCGGCGATAGCTTCCGGCGAGGGGTCGATTCCAAGGTAGGCCTCCCGCGCCAGCACCGCCCGACTTCCGCGCCCACAGCGCACGTCCAGCACCGAGGAGAACGGAACTCCCTGCAAGAAGCGGGCGATGCGCCGGTTCTCTATTCCTTCAGCAAGGCGGCTCCGCCACCTGGCAAGGTCCGGCGGTTTCGGCAACGGGGGAAGGGGCGGCGCGTTGGGCAGGGACAGGTCCATCCTACGTCGGCATCGTGGGTGTGCGGCTATGGCGTTAAGGTACAGCGAAGATCGTTCCAACGCGCACCGGGCAGGCGCGTAGCTCCGAAGCTCTGGGAAATGCAAGAGCGGCACCGATCGAAGCCCCCCTGGCATCTACCGGTGCCGCTCGCGCAGCCCTGATAGCCGGCGCGGATCTTGATCGATCAGGCGGGCGACTATCTATCCCTCATCACACACGTGGTTGCATGCTTTTGAGGCTTTTTCAGTTCCCCTTAAACTACAAAGCTACAAGGGATTACAGGTCCGTAACAGGCACCTCCTGTCCTTCGCGACGGGCCTAAATCTTGGTGCGAACGGAGAAGGTGTGCAACCGGCCTGCATCGGACCAGGATGCCAGTGCATAATCGACCCGCACGCGCGCGAGTTTCAGCCCGGCACCGACGGAAAGGCCCGCCGTGTCGAGGCGGCTCTTCATCTTAAACATTTCGTGCCGCCGATGATTGTACCCGAGCCGAACCTGGAACGCCTCGCTGAACTGGAACTCCCCCGCGACGATCACGTGGCCGATCACGTCGGCGAGCGGCGGACCATCGACGACGCGCGTGTCCACATTTTGAAGATCGTAGCCGGTGAGGGAGATCATCAGGGGAACGTAGCGAAGGCGCTTTGACACGGCCACACGAACATCGAGCGGCAGCTTGTCGTCCGTCGCGCCGAGGCTACTCAAAACGACACCGGCGTTCGCAACGACTGCGCTCAGCGTAAGCTGCTGTTCCGGCACCGTGTAGGCCACGCCCGCGTCGGCCGCGAGCGCGGAAGCCCTGTAACCGGCGATGCCGGAATAGATGCCGTGAAGCGAAGCGCCGACCGAGATTCGTTCAGAAACGGGACGCGAGAGTCCGAACGACAGGGCGGCTTGCGTCGCCCCGAACGTTCCGATCTGCTCATTCTGCTCTGTCCGCTCGTCCATCTCGCCCCAGGAAAGGAAGCGCAGCGCGCCACCGATCGTCCCGACGCCGTCGAGCCGGCCTGCATACGCCAGAAATCCGGCGTTTACGTCGCTCAGGTGGTTCAGGTAGGTGAGAGACAGCCCCCGATCAGCCGCAGGGTAGAGCAGCGCCGGATTGTACAGGAAAATGCTGACGTCGTCGCTCATGCCCTCGGCGAAGGAGCCGCCGAGAGCGGCCGCGCGGGCGGATGGCTCCAGGTTCATGAAGGAGAACCCGGAGAGACTCGTTGCCTGCGCCGCCGCTCGTCCCGGTGGGAAAACGAACAGCAACAGCAAGACGAAACAGGCGGTAATGAGGGCGGTGAGCCGGGACATTGCGCAAAAACCCGCTGGAGTGAACAAATTGGCGGCCCCTATCGGCGGAAAGCGGAAGGGCGACGAGGCGTGCTTCAGTCTGAAGACAACAGTAGCGGGTGGTGCAATAGGCGGCGTAAGAGCGCGTGAGCAGGACCGCAAGAATAGCGCGCGGAATCGACGTGGCAAAGGGCAGGAACGGCATGGAACGGGAACGGATCCCGCCTCTTAGCGTGTGATTCGCGTGCTCGGCTGCACAGCCGTGTCGATCAACAAAAACAATGTATTTGTTCGACATAGCGCGTGCTGGGGCGGGTTCTGCGCCTGTGTGGACTCCGCCGGGAGGGCAACGCCATTATTCTACAAAAAGGATTCGGCCGCAGCGGAAGGGCCGGTCCCGGACCCGTGGCCTTCCGGTCGCGGGCTTATATTGCATAGCATAAGATGCTGGATTTTTTAAAGAAGCTTTTCGGTGGAGAAAAGTACGAGCGGGAGCTTAAGAAATTTTGGCCCATCGTCGGTGAGATAAATACCTACGCGGAGTCCTACGCCGCGCTCTCGGACGACGAGCTTCGCGCCAAGACGGCTTCCTTCAAGGCCCGCATCCGCGAAGCCGTAGCCGGCATCGAGGCGCGAAAGGTCGAGATCGAAGCGCTGCTTCATCCGTCCTCGCCGGAGCCGGAGGGCGACGGACAGGCAGCGGAGGAGGAAATGTCCGCCTCGGAGCGACAGGCCCTCTACGATGAACTCGACGATCTCGAAGAAGACTGGCTCGACACGGTCGAGGATACCCTCCGGGAAATACTTCCCGAAGCCTTCGCCGTGGTGAAGGATACCTGCCGCCGCATGGTGGGTAAGGAGTGGATTGCGGGCGGCACGCTCGTCAAGTGGGACATGGTGCCGTACGACGTGCAGCTTCTCGGCGGCATCGCGCTCCATGAGGGGCGTATCGCGGAAATGAAGACCGGCGAGGGCAAGACGCTCGTTGCCGTGCTCCCGGTGTACCTGAACGCGCTCGTCGGCCGAGGCGTGCACCTCGTTACGGTGAACCCGTACCTGGCGCAGCGCGACTCGGAGTGGATGGCCCCGATCTTTGAGTTTCACGGGATGACCGTCGGCGTCATCGATCAGCACGAACCGCACTCGGATGCGCGCCGGGCCGCTTACTACTCGGACATCACCTACGGCACGAACAACGAGTTTGGCTTCGATTACCTGCGCGACAACTCGTTCGTCACGGACCCCGAGCACCTCGTCCAGCGGGGCCATCACTACGCCATCGTTGACGAGGTGGACTCGGTGCTTATCGATGAGGCCCGCACCCCGCTCATCATTTCGGGTCCGGTACCGCAGGCCAGCATCGACCGGTTCGAGGAGCTTAAGCCGCCCATCGAGAAGCTTGTCTATTCGCAGCAGAAGCTCGTCGCCCAGTTCGTCTCCGAAGCCGAGCAGAAGCTGAAGGAAAGCGAAAAGGCGGCGGCCTCCGGCGACAAGAAGCGCGCCTCGGAGCTGGAGAGCGAAGCGGGCATCGCGCTCCTGCGCGCCCATCGCGGGTACCCGCGCAACAAGAAGCTCGTCAAGCTTCTCAGCGAGTCCGGCAACGGCCCCCTCCTGCAGCGCACCGAGAATCTCTTTCTGCAGGACAGCGGCAAGAACATGCCCTTCATTGACGACGCGCTCTACTTTGCGCTCGACGAGAAGAACCACGCCATCGAAATGTCGGACAAGGGGCGCGACTTCACGGCCCGCACCGCGGGCGAGGACGTGGACCTGTTCGTGCTGCCCGACATCGGCGAGAACGTGGCGACGATCGAGCGCGAGAACGCCGATAAGCGGGCGCGTCTGGAAAAAGAGCTTCAACAGGACGCCTCTTTGTCGGAGGAGAAGCGCTCCAACAAGCTCGAGAACGACCTGCACCTTCTGGAGAAGGAGATGGAAGAGGAAAAGCGCTCGCTGTACACGCGCTATTCCGAACGCGCCGAACGGCTCCACGCCATCGAGCAACTCCTTCGCGCCTACACCCTCTATGAAAAGGACGTCGAGTACATCGTCCAGGAGGACAAGGTGATGATCGTGGACGAGCACACCGGGCGCGTGCTCTCCGGCCGCCGGTACTCCGACGGCCTGCACCAGGCCATCGAGGCCAAGGAGAACGTGAAAGTTCAGGCTGCCACGCAGACGTACGCCACCATTACGCTCCAGAACTACTTCCGGCTCTACAGCAAGCTCTCTGGCATGACCGGCACGGCCGTGACCGAGGCGGAGGAGCTTTACAAGATCTACAAGCTCGATGTGGTCGTGGTGCCCACGAACCGACCCATCGACCGCGCGGATCTCGACGACCTCGTCTATAAGACGCGGCGTGAGAAGTACCACTCCGTGCTGGACAAAATCGAGGCGTACCACAAGAAAGGCCAGCCTGTCCTTGTCGGCACCACGTCCGTCGAGTCGTCCGAGACGCTCAGCCGAATGCTCAAGGGCAAAGGCATTCCGCACAACGTGCTCAACGCGCGGCGTGATCGGGCCAAAACGGAAGCGCTCATCGTCGCGGAAGCGGGACAGAAGGGAGCGGTCACCATCGCCACGAACATGGCGGGGCGCGGCACGGACATCAAGCTCGGCGAGGGCGTGCGCGAACTTGGCGGCCTCGCCATCCTCGGCACGGAGCGCCATGAAAGCCGCCGCATCGACCTCCAGCTTCGCGGACGAAGCGGCCGCCAGGGCGACCCCGGCGAGAGTCAGTTCTACGTCTCCCTCGAAGACGAGCTGATGCGCCTCTTCGGCTCGGACCGCACGGTCCGCGTCATGGACAAGCTTGGCATGGAGGAGGGCGCGGTCATCACGCACCCGTGGATCAACAAGAGCATCGAACGCGCGCAGACGAAAGTCGAGCAGAACAACTTCGGCATCCGTAAGCGCCAGCTCGAGTATGACGATGTGCTGAACGCGCAGCGCGCGGTCGTCTATGACCGCCGTATGCACGCGCTCAACGGCGAGCGCCTTCGCGGGGACATCCTCGACATGATCCGCGACTCCGTGACGCGCATCGTTCACCTCCACTACGATGAGGGCAACCTCGACGAGCTGAAGGAGGATCTGCTGCGCCGGTTCGCGTTCGATCTCGATGTGGACCGCGAACGCTTCGCCCGACTCGGAGAGGACGGCGTTGTGGATAAGGCGGTCGAGCAGGCCACCGACCTCTACAACCGCAAGCGCGAGGCGCTCGGCCGCCCGTTCTTCCAGGGCATTCGGCAGATGCACGAGAGCGACGCGCCGAACAAACCGGACAAAGTCTCCGTCGACTTCACCGACGGACATCGCTTCGTTCGCGTGGTCGTCCGCGTCGAGGATGCCCTCCGCACCCGCGGCCAGGAAGTCAACGACGCGCTCGAACGAGTGGCTGTCCTCTCGATGATCGACGAGCAGTGGACGGAGCATCTGCGCGAGCTGGACGAAGTGCGCGAGGGCATTAACCTGCGCGCCTACGGCCAGCGCGACCCGCTCATCGAGTACAAGATGGAGGCGTACAAGCTCTTCGCCGAGATGATGGAGGAGATTAACCAGGACGTTGCCTCCTTTATCGTCAAGGCCGGACCGCTCGTGGGTGGACAAGCTACGCGCAAGGGCGCGCCCGCCCCGCGCCGCCGCCTCGATCCCAACCGTGCCCGCGAGATCCACGAGTCGGCTGAGCCGTCCTACGGCGTCAACGTCAATCAGGGCAACGGCGCGGCATCGGGTGCCGAACGCGACCCGACGGTGAAGCAGCAACCGGTTCTCGTCGGGGAGAAGGTGGGACGGAACGATCCATGCCCGTGCGGCTCCGGCAAGAAGTACAAGAACTGCCACGGTGCCACGGCCTAAAGCCGCCACTCGCCCACTGTGAAGGATGCTTCGGACGCTCTACATCCGTGATTATGCCCTCATCGACGAACTGGACGTGCAGTTCGACGCGGGTCTGAATATCGTCACGGGAGAGACCGGGGCGGGTAAATCCATCCTGATCGGAGCGCTGAAGATGATTCTCGGTGAACGCGCCTCCACGGAGGTCGTGCGCAGCGGTGCGCGTAAGGCGGTCATCGAGGGCCTTTTTGACGAGGCGGACAACCCGGCTATTCGCGCGCTGCTCGAGGCGGGTGAGATCGACGCGCAGCCGGCGATCATCTTGCGCCGGGAGATCAGCGCGACGCAGAGCCGCGCCTTCATTAACGACTCGCCCGCCACTGCGCAGCTCCTGCGGGACGTGGCCGCCAACCTGATCGACCTGCACGGCCAGCACGAACATCAGTCGCTGCTTCGCACGGAAACCCACCTCACCGTCCTCGACAACGTAGGCGCGCTCGCAGACCTGCAGGAGAGATACCGGAGCCGGTACGAGGAAGTTGACCGGCTCGTTAAAGAGCGCCGCCGGCTCGTCTCCCGCGAGCGCGACCTTCGGCGCGAGAAAGAGTTGTACGAGTTCCACATCGAGGAGATCGACCGGGTGCGACCCGAGGAAGGGGAGGAGGACGAGCTGGAGTCCGAGCGTTCCGTCCTCGAAAATGCGGAGTACCTTTTCGAAGCTACAAACCGCCTGAGCGATGCGCTCTACGAGTCCGAGTCGGCCGTGTACGACGCGCTGGTTCCGGCGCGCAACGAGCTGCAGGACCTTGCCCGCATCGACGCCGCCTTCGAAACATCGAGAGGGGAGGTCGAATCCGCGCTGATCACCGTCGCGGAGACGGCCAAGTTCTTGCGCGACTACAACGCGCGCATCGAGTTCAACCCGGAGCGTCTCGAAGAGATTAGAACCCGCCTCGGCGATCTTGAACGGCTCAAGCGCAAATACGGCGGCTCGCTCGAAGCGGTGATTGCGTACCGCAAAGAAATTGGCGCTTCATACGATCTTGCGGCAGATTTCGAAGGGGCCATCGAGCGCCTGGCGGGGAAGATCATAGAGGCGCAGAAGGATCTTTCCTCCGCCGCTCGCGAGTTGTCCCACCGCCGGCACGAAGTCGCGGAAGAGGTCGAAGCCGCCATTGTTCGCGAACTCGGCGCACTCGGAATGCCGCACAGCCGCTTTGAAGTGCGCTTCTCTCTGCAGCCCGAGAAGGACGGCTGGATTCTACCGGAACAAGAGAAAGGCGACCGGCTGGCCGCGCTCTCATCAGGCATGGACGTGGTAGAGTTCTACATTTCCACGAACCTTGGCGAGTCGCCGAAGCCCCTGGCAAAAGTGGCTTCGGGCGGGGAGGTCAGCCGCATCATGCTGGCGCTCAAGTCGATCCTGGCGCGGAGTGAACGCTTGCCGATCCTCGTCTTTGATGAGATCGACACGGGCATTTCCGGCACCATGGCGCGCAAGGTGGGGGAGGCCATGCACACCCTCTCGCGCTTCCACCAGATCATTGCAATCACGCACCTGCCTCAGATTGCTGCGCTCGGAGACCATCATTTCGTGGTCGAAAAGCGCATCGCCGGCGAGCGCACGGTGACGAACATCCGCGGCCTCGAAGCGGATGATCGCGCTTCTCAAATCGCGCGACTGATCAGCGGCGACCAGCTGACGGACGCCGCAATCGAGAGCGCCCGGCAACTCATGCTCAAGTAACGCGCGCGGCCCTTTCCCTCATGCAAGTACCATTTGCTTCTTTGCAAGATACCCGCGAAGAAACCTACCTCGCCGTCATGAACAGACTCGACCTTCTGCTGGAGGGCGAGCACGACTGGACGGCTGCCCTCGCAACGGTTGCCTGCGAGTTGCACCACGCCTTCTCCCACTTCCACTGGACGGGCTTCTACCGCGCCGCAGCGGATCGGGAGTTGGTCATCGGCCCTTATCAGGGTGGCCACGGATGTATCCGGATCGCTTTCGACCGGGGCGTTTGCGGTGCCGCCGCCCGGTCGCAAAAGACGCAGTTCGTGCCGGACGTGGACCAGTTCCCCGGCCACATCGCCTGCTCATCGACCACGCGCTCCGAGATCGTGGTCCCCGTTGTGTCCCCGGCGGGGCGGCTCCTGGGCGTGCTGGACGTAGATTCCAATGACCCCGCCGCCTTCGACGAGACGGATCAGCGCTTTCTGGAGCGTCTCTGCGCGTCCCTCGGCGAGCGCTTTGCGAACACGAGATCTCTTTAACCGCCCTCTACTATTTGCCGGTTCTCATGCCTTCTTTCGACATCGTCTCTCAGGTCAACGCGCAGGATATCGACGACGCGGTCAACAACACGCATAAGCAAATCGCGACGCGCTACGACCTTCGCGGCTCAACCTCCGAAATCACCTTCGACCGGAAAGCGCGCACCGTTCTCTTGCTCGCGGGCGACACGATGAAGCTCGAGGCGCTGCGGCAGATGCTCATGACCAACGCCTCCAAACGCGGCATCGATCTGAAGAGCTTCCGAATGGACGAGCCGGAGCCTGCGGCGGGAGGTGCCGTTCGCCGCACCGTCACCATCAAAGAGGGACTGGAAAAGGAGGAAGCGAAGCAGGTCGTCGCAGTCGTGAAGGACCTGAAGCTGAAGGTCCAACCTTCCATTATGGGCGAAGAGGTGCGCGTGACGGGCAAAAAGCTCGACGACTTGCAGTCGGCCATCCAGGCGCTCAAGGCTGCGCCGCTCGACTTCCCCGTTCAGTTCGTCAATATGCGGGCTTAATCTCCGTCTGAGTCCATCGTCACGAGCGTCCGAAGCTGCGGTGCCATGGACTCGAGCAGGGACACGCTCTCGTCCGAAATCGAGACCACATCGTAGTCGAAGTGGCAGACGGTGCCGAAGACCACGTCCGCCTCGTCCACGAGCGGCACGCCGCAGTAGGAGCGGACTTCGTTGCGCGCCGGATGAGTTGCCGCGCGTTCATCGAGCAGCGAATCGTCGATGCGAACGCGCTTCTTTGTGGCGCGAGCAAAGGCGCAGTAAGTCGCCGTCACCGGCACATCCGGGAGCGAAACGACGTCGGGATGTAGCTTATCGACGACAAGTTTGTTGTGCGCAACCGGGTCGTCGAAGAGGTACAGCCCTGTAAAGCGGTGAGGCGTCAGGCTGTTCACGTACCGCAGCGTCTCGCGCAAATTGCCCTCCTGCAGCAGCCTGCGGACGTGCCGGCGAGCGGCTTCGAGATCAAACGACGGAGCAGTAGCGGTGTTCATGACGGGCTGTCGGGTTGTTCAAGCGAGCACAAGCGGGATCATACCGTCTTCCTCAACCACAATCGTGCCGTCGTCGGCCATTGACCCGAGGCGTACCCGTTCCGACTTTCCGATCCAGGTGGCATCGAAGGGTTTCTGAACCCGGACATAGTTGTCCGTGTAGCCGTACAACACTTCGTCCGCATGACCGGCCTCCCAGAGCACGGAACGCCTGGTGCCGATTTGCCGCTCGGCAAATGCGCGTCGCTTGGTTTCAGACAGCACCTGAAGACGGCGGTTGCGACGGGAGCGCTCTTCCGGCGGCACTCGCGGGCCGCCCATCGCGTCAAGTTCGTCCACCGCCTTCGTGTGCGGCCGCTCCGAGTACGTGAAAACGTGAAGGTAGGAAACCGGCAGCTCGTTGATGAATGCCTCCGTATTAGCGAAGCGCTCCTCCGTTTCGGCGGGGAAGCCGACGATCACGTCCACACCTATACCTGCGTCCGGCAAACGGTCGATGATGGCGGAGACGCGGTCGCGGTAAACGTCCCGCCGGTACCGACGCCGCATCTTGCCGAGCACAAAGTCGTCTCCGCTCTGGAGCGGCAGGTGGAAGTGCGGCTGGAACGTGCGCGAGGCAGCGACGAAGTCGATGATCTCGTCCGTAAGCAGATTCGGCTCGATGGAAGAGATGCGGATGCGCTCGACGCCGTCCACCTTGTCCAGCGCTTTCAGCAAATCGAGCAGCGTCTCGCCGCGCTCCTGACCGAAGAGGCCGATGTTCACGCCGCTGAGCACGATTTCTTGCCGTCCCGATGCGGCCACCTCCTCGGCCTGCCCCACGAGATCCGCAACGCGCGCCGAGCGGCTCCTTCCGCGCGCCTGCGGGATGGTGCAGAAGGAACAGCTGTAGTCGCACCCGTCCTGCACCTTTAGAAAGGCCCGCGTGCGCTCGCCCGTCGCAACCGCCGGGCTGAACGCGATTGCGGAGTCGATGCAGGAAACGGAGACCTGCGTCTTTTCCGGCCGTCGGAAGCCGTCGAGAAGGCCGAACAGGTTGAGCTTTTCTGCCGAACCGATTACGGCGTCGACGCCGGGTATGTCCGCGATCTCGCCCGGGCGCAGCTGCGCGTAGCACCCCGTCACGACGATGAATCCGTCGGGATTCTTCCGGCGGGCGCGGCGCACGAGCTGCCTGCACTTGCGCTCGGCTTCCTCCGTCACGGCGCACGAGTTGAACACGGTCACGTCCGACCCGTCCTTCATGCCGACAAGACGGTAGCCGCGCCGCTCGAATTCGCGCGCAAGCGTGCTAGTTTCTGCAAAATTGAGTTTGCAACCGAGCGTATGCAGGCAGACACGTGGCATGGGACCGAATTGTTGCTAAATTACCGGATCTACGTTCACTCGCTCGCGTGCCAAGAGGACGGTGCGTGAACCGTCACAATGAAAATCTGCTACGGCCGGGTCATTATCTGGTTTCGCACAAAAGGTTAGTGCTTTGTTTGCAAAAGAAGGCTATTTCATCATCGCTTCCGCCGCGGTCATCGCCGTAGCCCTGGTCTTTGTCGGCTTCATGACGCCGGCCTATTGGCCCTACCTGTTCTTCCTTCTGGCAGCACTGGTCCTCGCCTTTACGCTCTACTTTTTCCGCGATCCCGCCCGCACGCCGCCCCGAGAAGCCGCAGACGGCGACATCCTGTTGGCTCCGGCCGACGGCAAGATCGTAGTGGTAACGCCCATCGAGCATGAACCGCTCTACCTGAAAGGCCCCGCCACGCAAGTGTCGATCTTCCTTTCGCCCCTGAACGTACACGTGAACCGCGCGCCGTGCGACGGCGAGGTGGAGTACGAGAACTACGTGCCCGGCGAGTACCTCGTCGCATGGCACCCGAAGGCGAGTGAGAAGAACGAACGCTCGGAGCTGGGCGTGCGTCATCCGACCGGCACCCGCGTGCTCTTCAAGCAAATTGCAGGTGCCGTCGCTCGCCGGATCGTGTATTACCCGCGGGTGGGCGATCATCTCGCGGCGGGCGAGCGCTTCGGTATGGTCAAGTTCGGATCGCGTATGGACATTCTCGTGCCGCCCCACGTCTCCATCGGACTTAAGGTGGGTGACCGCGTGCAGGCGGGCCTGACGATTATGGGACGGATCACGGCACCCGCCGCCCCGGATGCGCCTTTATCCGAGCGCCCATTTATGGTGAGGAGCTAATGCCGCAGTCCCGCTTTGCCGGCACCCGAGGCCGGCCGCCAAGTCCGGGCATGAAGCAGCGACGCTTTCGCGAGCGCCTGAGCGCCTACCGCTCCCGTCATCAGGGCGGCACGCGACGGCGCATTCCGCGCGAGGCCGTACCGTCGTTCTTTACGCTCATGAACCTGTTCAGCGGCTTCCTCGCCGTCACGCAGGTTCATAACGGGCGCTTTGCGTGGGCTTGCTGGCTCATCGTTCTTGCCGCTTTCTTCGACGTGCTCGACGGCATGATGGCGCGCCTGACGAACAGCCACAGCCTCTTCGGCACGGAGCTCGACTCGCTCGCCGATGTGGTGTCCTTTGGCGTCGCGCCGTCTTACCTCGTCTACGTCTTTGGCCTGAGCAAGCTCGGCCCGCTCGGGCTGATCGTGGCCTCGCTGCCGGTCGTTTGCGGGGCCGTGCGTCTCGCGCGCTTCAACATTCAGTTCGACGGCGAGAAAAAGGACTACTTCATCGGACTCCCCATTCCGGGGCAGGCGCTCATCATCTGCGCGCTCATCCTCAACTTCAGCGACGCGGAATGGTACAGCCGGTACAGTCCGGCGGACATGACGATCCTGCTTCCCATCGTGTTCGTGCTCTCGTTCCTGATGGTCTCGAACATCCCGTTCGACGCCGTGCCCAAGCCGACGCCCGGCTATATCAAGGCCAAGCCCCGGAAGTCCGCCGCGTATGGGCTGGCCGTCATCCTGATCATCGTCTTTCAGGAGGTCGGTCTGCTGATCGTCTCGGCCGTGTACATCACGTACTGCATCGGGCAGGCCCTCTGGCGCATCACCCAGGACATCCTCCACGCGGAGCCGGAGGAGGTGGCGTCCTATCGGGACAGAGACCGAAATTGAGCTTCTGATTCTCGCAGGGCTTGTTCGATGGCGACCGTGCGGGTCGAGGTTGGGGTGCACCGCACCTGCCGGGACAGTGCAAATTATGGTGCCCCAGTTGAAAAGCCTCACAGCGTTGCATTTCTTGAGGTAACGTACGCAGCCGCCGCCGGAGGGGCCACCCTGAGAGCTTCTATGCGGGACCGTAATACGAGTGAGCGAGCCTTGTCCGGACAGGGTAAATAGACCGCCTTCTGCGGGTCCTGCATCCGGATTGTCGTTGCCCTTAGTTTTGGAGCGCTGTTGCCCGTCAAGATGGCAGCGGCACAGCCGGTTACAACGCCCGACTGGGGTCGTCCTGCTGGTATCCACCAGAAACCGGCCGTCGATCCCCCCAACGATCAGATAAGACCGGATACGTCGCCGTGGCTACTGCTCGGCGGTTCGGCCGCGGGAACAGGAGTCGGCCTCCTCGCGGGGACGGCTATAGGATATCGGATTGATTCCGAGTGCTTCGACTGTATGTTTCCAGTCACCCGCGGCATGATCGTGGGCGCGCTGGTCGGATCGGCGGCCGGAAACTCTGCAGGTGTTTATTTGGCCAACGGCAGAAGAGGTCCCGTCCTGCTCGTCTTGGCATCATCCCTGTTATTGCAGTACGCCGGCACCCGGGCGTAGGAGGCGCTCAATGACAGCAACTCGCCTCGTGCAGGTGACGTGTTCCTCCTCGCCGTGACTCCTGCTCTGCAGATAGGAGCCGGGGTGATGCTTATCCGACTGCAGATTTGAACCGGCTGCGTGATGATGGAGACTGGCTTTTCAGGTCTGTCGCTGGTGGGTGATAACGGGTCCTGCTACAGGTAATGTGCCGGGTAGATCGTTCCCTGCCCAGATCCGTCGAGTTCGTACCGCCGAAGAAGACCTTCCGCCCGTCATTCTGAACGAAGTGAAGGATCTGTCCTGCCCGCCTGCTTAAGTGCTTCGCTGCGCTGCTGATTAACAGCACTCACGTGTCTGGAGACAACGAACTTCCGATCGATACATAGGAGGCTATTTAATTACTGTCGATGGGATGTATCGCACGTATTCGGGACGATGTATGAATTTGGAATGCCGCCTAACACCCCCTTGAATCCCCCTCAAGGGGGACGTTGCGGTGGTTCTCTGGTCCATGTCGTCAGCTACAAACAGCGCGTTCTGTTGTTTTAACAGCCTCATAGGCAATGATCGTTGCTTGACCATCGGGGCAAAGGTCGCTTCTTTGGGCGCAGCGATTGGCCGGCCGGAAATACTGTCGCGGTACTGTAGCGAAGAGCATTGGTCGGCAAACTGCGCACCGCCACTGCCGACTCCTGCCACACGCATCTATCTCTAAAAGGTCGATCTTCAAGGCGGAAGAAGGTTTGCAGCACAGTTAGCCTCCGGTTATTGGCCGAGGCCCCCAAACGGTGTGCTGCGGGGCCTCGGCGATGCCGGTTAACGGACCGCGTCAGTGACGCTCCTCTTGCACCCCAAGCTGCTCCAGTGCGTCGGCGATCAGGGCGTTGGCTTCTTCCGGTGTGGCGGCTTCGTCGTAGATGCGCAGCACGGGTTCGGTGCCGGACGGACGCACGAGCAGCCAGCCGTCCGTCATCAGGTGCTTGAACCCGTCGAGGGTGGCAACCTCGTTCACCTTCTTACCCGCGATCTCGGTGAGTCCGCCGCCCTTCAGCCGTTCCAGAATCGCCTGCTTCTTCTCGTTCGTCGTGTGAATGTCCGTGCGGCGCGCCACGTGCGGACCGAATTCGTCGGCAAGTTCCTGCACGAGTTCAGAGAGCTTTTTGCCGCGCTTGACCATCATCTCGGCGATGAGCAACCCGATGTAGATGCCGTCGCGCTCCGGAATGTGCCCCTTGACCGCGATGCCTCCCGACTCCTCGCCGCCGACGAGTACGTCGCCCTCCACGATCATGGAGCCGATGTACTTGAAGCCGATAGGCCGCGTGTGGACCTTCAACCCGTACTTCTCGCCCATCCGGTCGAGCATGTGCGTGGTGGAGAAGGTCTTGACAATGTCGCCCGACAGGCCGCGCTCCGTGTGGAGATACTTGATGAGGAGCGCCAGAATCTGGTGGGAATCGACGAACTGCCCTCGTTCGTCATAGAGGCCGATGCGGTCTGCGTCGCCGTCGTTCGCCAATCCGAGATCGCAATCTTGCTCGACGACGAGCCGAGAAAGCTCCTCGAGGTTGCGCGCGATCGGTTCCGGAGCCTGCCCGTGGAAGCCCGGGTTCCAGTCGCAGTGCAGTTCAACGACCTGCGAGGGTCCGAGCAGCCTCGTAACCGCACCAAAGCTCGCGCCGAACATGGCGTCATGCGCAATCTTCAGACCGCCTTTAATGATCGCAGTGAGATCGAGCCGGCTGTGGAGCATGGCCTCGTAGTCCGATTCGAGGTCCACCACGTCGATCAGTCCGGCTCGCCGGTAGTCGTCGAAGGACTCGTGCGGCGGCGTGCGTTCTTCGAGATGATCCAGTTCAGCCTCCACGGCCGCGATCATCTCGGGCGAGGCCGGGCCGCCAAAGTCGGCCTTGATCTTGAATCCGCTGTACTGCGGCGGGTTGTGGCTGGCCGTGATCACGATGCCGGCATTGCAGCCAAATTCCTTCGTCGCCCACGAAATGGCGGGAGTCGTGGCGATGGTGCTCGCAAACAGCACGTTAATGCCCTCCGAGGCAAACCGCGTGGCCGCCGCCTCGGCGAAGGCGCGCCCCATGAAGCGCGTGTCGTGGCCGATCACGATCTTCGGGGAAACGCCGAACGTGCGACGGAGCCACTGCGCCGTGGCCTGCGTCACGAGGTCGAGATTGGCAAACGTGAAATCGCGGGCGATGACGGCGCGCCAGCCGTCGGTGCCGAACTTTATCTTTGGCATAGAAGAAGGAATCGGGTTCTAAGTCGCCGAACAGGTTTCGGCACTCGAGAAGGATGAGCCGCAAAGATACGGACGCCCGGCGTTAAATTAGGTGAGAATCCGGCCTCATCTTGGCCGGCATCGTCCTTCATCCATGCCAACCCGACGCTCATGAATATCAACACGCCTGCGTGGAATCGGATGCGGTACGATCTGTACGCGCCCTTCTACGACCCCATCGGACGCCTGCTCACCCGGGGCAGGCGGCAGAGCCTCGCGCTGGTCGCACTCCGCCCCGGCGAGCGCGTGCTGATTGTGGGCGCGGGCACGGGCCTCGACCTGCCGCTCCTGCCGCGGGGCGTTCACGTAACGCTCGTCGACATTTCGCCGGGGATGCTCCGCCGGGCAGAGGCCCGAGCCGAGCACCTTCAGATGCCCGTCGAGAGCCACCTCATGGATGCCGCCCGTCTCACGTTCGCGTCGGGATCGTTCGACTGCCTGCTCCTCCACGCTATCGTCGCCGTAGCACCCGAGCCGGTCGCGTGCTTGTCGGAGGCGCGCCGGGTCCTCGCGCCGGGCGGCCGCATCGGGATCTTCGACAAGTTCTTGCCCGACGAGCGGGTTGCAGGGCTACTGCGGCAGAGCATCGGGGCCGTGACGCACGTCTTGTTTTCGAACATCAATCGGCGGCTCGGTCCGCTTTCGAGGGCGGCCGGGCTGCGCATCGTGAAGGAAGAACCCCCCGTTTTTCTCGGTCTCTTTAAGGCCGCTCTCGCCGTGCCTTATACAGCGGATGTGCCGTTCGCCAGACCATCAGGCGCTTCCATCGCTTCCGGAGCCGCATGAAATCGACGATCAAATAGACGACGTAGAGCGCGATGCAGGCGTAAAGCGTATAGAGGATGATGATGCTCCACCGGTGCAAAAAGACGTAGCCAAACTCCTCGGAAAGGATCGTCGCCACGGCGGCCAGGATGAAGCCAATGACGCCGAGCAACTCGCGTATGCGAATGGAAACATAGTACCGCCAGAACGCGCGCCGCCGAATGGCCGAGCGCATCTCGCGGCGCACATTGAAAACGCGCTTCCAGAGCTTCATCCTGGAAAGCACCCAGATGAACGCTGCCGCGACAAAGAGAATACTGACCATGCGGGCAGGGGAGTGGGGCGGGTTATGAAAACACGCCCGTCCCCACCACCCAGCGGATGAGGAGAACGAGGAGGACGATGACCGCGCCCAGCCCCGCCATCATGATGACGATGGCGTTGCGCAAATACCTGCTGTTGCTTGGCCGGAGAGAGACGAAATCCGGCTCGTGGTGCGCCCGGATGAGGTCCATGTTCCGCGCGTTCGCCTTCCAGGTAGCGTCGAAGAGATCGCCGGCGATTGGCACGGTACCCGCCAGCGTTTCCAGTCCCACGTTGAAAACCATTTGAACGATTGCGCGGCTCGGCACGCCAAGCCGCACGGCCTCGACGATGATGTACGAAGAGAGCGCGAGTCCGGCCGCATCGCCCACGCCCGGGACAAGCCCGACGATGGCGTCGTACCCGATTCTGTACTTCGTGCCCGGGACCCGGATGGAGTTGTCGAGCAGGTACGCCAGCCGCTCCACCCGGCGCATTGCCGCGTCAGAGGAAGAGGGAGGGGCCTGGTTGCGGACGCGCTTGCCGGGCCGGGTTGCGAGGGACTTCTTTGCCAAAGTGCTACAGACGGCCCGGGCCGTGAGGTTGTAGGGATCGCGGGGGTTCTCGCTCCGAAGGTACGGACTGCCGGGACAAACAGTGCGCTCCCGCCCTGATCCTTTACCCATCTGTTGCCGGATGGCGCGCCGCCGCCCACCACCTCGTTTCGGAGCCGTTGCGAATACGATCATGCAGAGAGGCTATCTTGCATTCTACAGCATCTGAAAGGTAGAATGGAAGGAGGCAATTCAAATTTCCTATTGCCCACGCTCCTCGGTGCGGTGACGCTGGCTGCCGTTCACCTCTTTGCGGGGAAGCTCCGGTTCCTGCAAGGCATCCCGCGGAGCCGGTGGCTTTCTATCGCGGGCGGGGTGTCGGTGGCGTACGTCTTCGTCCATATGCTCCCGGAACTCAGTGAGCGGCAGGATGAGATCGGTCGCATCGCCGACGGGCTTGGGTCTCTTCCGATCGAGTACCTCTTCGCGCTCGTAGGTCTGGTGTTTTTTTACGGCCTGGAGCGCATGGTCCTCGCATCGCCGAAGAAAGACGACAAGCCGCCGCCCGGCATCTTCTGGGTTCACCTGTCGAGCTTTGCCGTCTACAATGCCATCGTTGGCGAACTGCTCTCGCGCCGCGCCGAGGAAGGCACGGTCGTCCTGATCAACTTCGCTATCGCCATGGCCCTGCACTTCGTCGTGAACGACTATGGACTGCGCGAGCATCACAAGGATCGCTATACGTGCATCGGACGATGGATTCTGGCCGTGGCCGTCCTTGTCGGCTGGGCCATAGGGCGACTCGAACTGCTCAGCGCGACGATCATCTACACGATGTTTGCTGTTCTGGCCGGCGGCGTCGTGCTGAACGTGCTCAAGGAAGAACTGCCGGAGGAGCGTAAGAGCCGGTTCGGTGCCTTCCTCATCGGATGCGTATCTTATGCCGCCCTCGTTCTCGTCGGCGTTTGAGCGCGAGTGCCCGTGTTCTTACCTGATCCTTCTCAAACCAACGAATATCCCTCCCCATGCGCGCGCCTCTCTCCCTCGCCTCGTCGCTGGTCATGTTGTCTATCGCGTTCTCCGGCTGCGCCCCTGCCGCTCAGAACGTTCTCGCGCCCACGGACGCGCCCGCTCTGCCGAACGACATCAAGTGGTACCGGACAGCCGCCGAGCGCGACGCGCTGTTCGTACAAACCTACCGCTTGGCCGAGGAACAGGTGCGCGACCTTGCCCGCGGCAGGCAGCCCGGCACGTGGGCCGTCATCCTCGATGCCGACGAAACGGTGCTCGACAACTCGCCCTATCAGGAGCGGCGCGCGGCGCTTGGGCTTGGCTTCACCCCGGACACCTGGAACGCCTGGGTGCGCGAGGGCACGGCCGTCGCGCTTCCCGGTGCGCTCTCTTTTATTCGTCGCGTGCATGCGCTCGGAGGGAAGGCCATTATTGTGACAAACCGAGGGGATGAGGTCTGCCCCGAGACGAAGGCGAACCTCGTGGAGGAGGGCTTTGACGTTGACCTCGTCCTCTGCAAACCCGAAGGACAGAGCGACAAGAACCCGCGCTTTGGTTCAGTAGAAGCGGGCACCGCCACGGCGGATCTACCGGCACTCGAAGTGCTCGCCTATGTCGGCGACAACATCATGGACTTTCCCGGCATGGATCAGAATGCGCGGGGCAACAGCCAGGCATTCCAGCTTTTCGGCCGCAAGTACTTCATCCTGCCGAATCCGATGTACGGTTCCTGGGAACGCTACTGAGGCCTTTTAATAGAACGCGCCCGGCTAAAACTGAAAGCCCGTCTTGAGGACAATCGTATGGTCCTCCGGCGACATGGCGTAGCTCGCGGAGACCAGCACGGTGTTGAACAGGTGGCCCCACACGCCCCCGCCGTACCCCGGATGCCACGTGCGCGAATGCTCCCCGTTGACCCACACCCGCCCCACGTCGGCGAAGCCGAGGACGCCGAGCGAGCCGAAGCCGAGCTGGCCCCGGTAGTCATACACCTCGACGCGAACGTCTGCATTGCCGTACAGACTCGATCTGCCCACGAACCGCGTATTCCGGTACCCGCGCAGATTCGTTTTTCCTCCGAGGGACGCGGCTGAAAAGAACGGAAACTCGCCGAAGTTGTGGTCGCTTCCGATCCGCGTCGCGATGGTGATCTGCGGATCGATCTGCGGCGAGAGGTAAAGCGTCAGGTCCGAAGACAGCGTGGCGAAGGCCTCTTTCATATTCGAGAGGTCCGCGTTGGACACGATCTGAGAACTGAAACGGAACCCCTGCTGCGGATTGATTTCCAGATCGACGGCGTCGGCGGCAAGGCGGATCGTATTGCCGAAAAAGAACCGCCTCTCGAAGGCGCTTCCCGGCAGCCGGTCGATGGGCCGCACGCCTCTGTCTTCTTCTTCAAGCCGCGCGTGGATGTAGGAAACGGCAGGGCCAAAGCTGATCGACACGTTGCGAAATAGCTCCCGAGCCAGCGCAGGATGAACGTCGGCGCGCTCGACGCCGACTTCGTAGAAGCCCGAAGCCGGGATCTCTTCTGCGGTCTCGTTGCCAAAGCCGAAGAAGTTGTACGGCGTCGTCGGACTGTCGTAGCCCGCGCCTACGAGCAGATCCCAGCCGCGCCACAAATCAACATAACGACTATCGGCGCGCAGATTAAAGGATCTTGACTTCGTCGCGAAGGAGCCGGCGAGACGATGCTGCCGGGCGAAGGGCCGTTTGCGGAACTCATGCCGCGTCAGCAAGGCCCCTACGCCGAGCGTAATCCCTTCCTCTCTTCCACTCCCAAACAGGAAGATCGGATCGTTCGCATCGAGGGCAAAGAGAGAGCGATCGTAGTGGTTGATCCCGGGATCATCGCGCAAAACGGTCCGGGCCTCGGAACCGCGGTAAACTGTCGTCCCAGACCGCGTGTCGTAGATCTTCGTGCGCTTCTTTCGACCTTCGACCCGGGAACTGTCTGCGAAAACATCTTCTCCGGTCCCGCCGATAGCGATCAACCGTATTGCCTTCTCCGCCGCTCCTCTGACGATGAACTGATCATTCCCACCGAGGCCGTAAAGCCTTATTTCGCGGGTCTCCGCAGGGTCGAAGGTCCGGCGAAACAGCTCCTTGCGCGTCTCGCCCTCACGCGTCGTCTTCAGCATCACGACCTCCGTGCGGCCGCCGGGCAAGCGCTGCACTTCAAAACGCTCGTGCTTGTCGCTGCCGACCACGTCCACCGTGCGCGCCAGGATACCGTAGTAACGGGTCGCCACCTGATCCAGATCATCGCGGCGCTCCCGCAGGATGCGCTCGATTCGCGCGCCGTCCTTCTCGTAGGCCGCGGCGGGCAGCTGCCGCACCGCGACGTTCAGCACACTGTCCGTGAGTGCAGACTTCATCTCCTGCGCGATGTCTTGCCAATCCTTCAGCGTCAACGAGGCCGTAAAGGGCCGATCAATAGGAAGCGGCTTCTGGTTCAGGCCGGAAAGCGAGCCATAGGAGGACCGAAAATCCTGCCACGTTGGCTCTGAAAACCGTTTATACAGGAGCGGAACGAGTCCGTTGATGCGCATGAATGCCATGTCCCGATCTCGCGGCACCGGGACGTACACCTTGCCCCGCGTTCGATCATCGCCGGTGAGGGTGGCGTCGAGTTCATAAGGCTCGTACTCGGCCCACCGGATGTTGTCGCTCGTCCGGTCGTGATCGGCAATGAGCATGTCGAGCAGACGCGCGCGCGCATAGGCCCGGGCGTCAACGCGGTGGTCGTTGTCCGCCCGAATCTCTCGCAAGAGCTTTGCCATGCCGATCACGTTCGTGGCTCCGCCCAAGCCCGGCACGTCGGACATGTCCTCATCGGGTCGTTCCTCGATCATCACGAGGTGATCCGTCAGCATGTCATTGGCCGGGCCGAGCCGGCGGTCATCGGGAAAGTAGACGAGTTCCGGTGTCGGATGGAGCACCCCAACGGCCGACGCAAGCGGCGGCACCATCAGCGATCCGAACGGGTTCAGGATAGAGATCTGATCCTGCGCGATGGGCCGGGCGATACTGCCCTGCATCTCCACCGACCAGCCGCGTCCTTCCGTCTTGTCGATGGACCGCGCAATGTACCGGCGTCCGTTGGCTCCCTCGAGGTGCAGCGTGGTTGTTTGCGAGCCACCGCCGAACCGCACAGGCGTAAGGCCCCCGGCAAATCGCGCCGGATCCAGCACTGGAGCGGTTACCGGCGTCGCCCACAAATCCCGGTTCTGCCCTCCCGCCAGCGGCCGGAGGATACCCGGGAGTTTTGCATAGTCCGCGTTTACGGCCACTGTGGCGGTGCTGTCGCGGTAATCCGTACGATCAAACTGCGGCGTCGTCGCGTAGTGGTCATCGATAATGTTGCCCTCCTTCAGCCGGTGCCGGAAGGGCATGATGCCGTTCTCGTCGTCAGCGGTCGCCTCCCACATCTCGAGCCAGACGGAGCCGTCGTCGTAGTACTTCAGCACGGCGAAGCCTGGCTCGTCCGAAGTGAAGGCCGCGCCGCCACCCGGCGCGACGAAGTCCGTCTCCCCGGCAGATCCGCTCACAATGAACTGCCGACTGATACCCGGCCGATGATCTTCGAAGAGCTGCAGGCTCCGTTCATGCGCGGAGGCGTAGATAATCTCTTCCTGCGACTCAAGCACACGGTTAAGCTCCCGCCGCAACAGCCTGTAATCACGGTCGGCCATGTCCTGGCTTTCGCCGATGTACCGCCGGTAGAGCGGCCGAAGCGAGCCGATGATGGGAAGCGGCGTCAGGTGATCTCTGATCGAGAAGCGCCCGGCATATTCGCCGTTCGACCGAAGCGGATGGTGCCCGACGACGAGCAGAGTCTTGTCGCGCTCTTCGTACAGCATTTCCCTCAGCGCGGCTATAAAATCGCCCGGTTCGCGCAGGCTATAGCCGACGGCCTCTCCGAAGATGCGGTCCGGCGCAAGCCACCACTGCGTGTTGAGGGCAATGACGGATAGATCCGGCGTAAGGGACACCTCGACGGGACCGGGAAATCTGTCTGCCGGTGCGATCTCCGCCCGCGGCCCAAGCACCGTCTCTACGGCGTTCTCGATCCGTCCTCCGCCATCTTCGTAGGCAGACACGACGTCCCACTCCTCTTCGCCGGGCACGAGAACGATGCGACCGCCATACCCTTCGGTGAGCCAGGGCAACGGGCCAAAGGAGCGGGCGAGGTCCGATTCGGATGCGCCGTCCTTCGCGGGAAGCTTGCAGCAGAGCGCGCCCCCGGCAACGATCAGCGCACTACGCTCGGCTTCGGCTGCAAGAAGCTGCCGCCGCAGGAGCCGCAGAGCGGGCGATGTCTTACTCGCACCGACCGTATTTCCCGTCAAGAAGACGGTAAACTGCGTGGTCTCGGCGGGCGGCATAACCGGTGGCGTCACTTCTTCTGATTGCTCACGCACATAGGTTCGCGAGGAGGTGCAGGATGAGAGAAGGAACAGCGCGAAGAGAACGAGAGCCGAGAACTTCCACATACAGGGTTTATCGGAAACTTGAGGGAGATCTTTATACACAATTCTTGCGCCGGGATCGGGCACGCGCGCGGAGAGTGCCCCTTTTTCCACGAAAGTGAATTTCGTTACGGACGTGTCTTTCAAGCCCCTATATTTCGGAGCGCGGTTGCGGGGAGGCTCTGAGCAGGAGAGGATCAACCCGCGTGAGCTTCCGTAACAGCCGCCGCGCTGCACGTACACCTTTACCTCTTCAAAACGTCATCATGAGAAGGTCCTTGCGCTTTCCGCTTATCGCGGTGCTCCTGCTAACCCTGCCGGCTCTCGACGGGTCGGCGCAGACCGCGTCGCGTGCGCACCTGACGCTGGAGGACCTTTTCGCCTCTCGCAAGTTCGTCGGGGCCTACTTTGACGGCGGCCGGTGGGCCGAAGAAGGTCCCGTCCTACTCTACACGGAGGGGGAGGGTGGCGGCGACGAGATCGTGCGCTACAACCTTCAGTCGGATGAACGCGAGTTGGTGCTCGACGGCGCGCGCCTGACCGCCGCGGACGTGGGCCGCACCATCGCTATCGAGGACTATGCCTTCAGCCCCTCCGGAGATAAAGTGCTGTTGTACACGGATTCCGCCCCCGTCTGGCGTGAAAACACGAAGGGATATTACTACATCTTTGATGAAGCCTCCGGCACCCTCACGCCTCTCGGCGACCGCTCGCTCGGCTACCAGATGTTTGCCAAGTTTAGCCCGGACGGCAAGGCCGTCGGGTTCGTTCGCGACCGGGACCTCTACGTGAAGGATCTCACGTCGGGGACGGAGCAACGTCTTACTACCGGCGGAGCGCCCGGCGGCATTATCAACGGCACGACCGACTGGGTTTACGAGGAAGAGTTCGGCCTTCGCGACGGCTGGGCCTGGAGCCCGGACGGCCGCTACATCGCCTTCGTGCAGCTCGACGAGTCCGGCACGCGCGACTTTATGATGGCTGATCTGCGCGGGCAATATCCGGAGGTTTCGTCCTTCCGCTACCCGAAAGCGGGGGAGACCAACAGCGACATTCGCGTCGGCGTCGTTGGCCGCAACGGCGGGGAGCCGCGCTTTTTCGACACCGGCACATGGCGCGGCGGAAGCGACAGCCTCGAGTACATTCCCCGTTTCGGGTGGACGCCCGAAGGCGACGGCAGTGCCTCCGTCTGGATGATCCGTCTCGATCGCGATCAAAACGACCTCGATCTACTCTACGGCGATCCGCAATCGATGCGCGTGCGCCGCATCCTGGAAGAACACGAACCAACCTGGATCGATGTCGAAAGCGGCTTCAGCGATCTCGATGTGGGTAAGCTCAACTTTCTCGACGACAACAAGCACTTCGTTTGGGTGAGCGAGGCCGGGGGATACCGGCACCTGTACCTCTACACGAATGAAGGCGCGCGCGTCCGCCAGATCACCTCGGGACAGTGGGACGTGACGGATTTCTACGGCGTGGATGAGAAGTCGGGCATGGTCTACTTCAGCGGGACGCTTACGAGTCCGCTGGAACGGCACCTTTACCGCATTCGCTTGAATGCCAAGCCCGGCGCAGCGCCGGAGAAGATCACGGAGAAGCCCGGCTGGCACGACGTCAACTTCAGCGCCGATCTGCGCTACTACATCGACACCTTCTCCGACGCGAACACGCCGCCCGTCGTGACGCTGCATAAGGCTGACGGCGAGGAGTTGAAGGTCCTGGAAAGCAATGAGGATCTCATCCGGCGCATGGCAACCTACGACCTCCCGAGTGCCGAGTTCATCTCCATACCCGGGGCCGATGGAACGAGCCTCAATGCACAGGTCATTCGTTCCGCTTCCTTCGACAGCACGATAGCGCATCCCGTTTTGATGGCGGTTTATGGCGGTCCCGGCTCGCAGGAAGTCCGGAATCAGTGGTACCGCTGGGACCGAATGCTGTGGCATCGCTACCTCGCGGAGGAGCACGGCTACGTGGTTGTGGTCGTCGATCCGCGTGGGACGGCGGGGCGGGGTAAGGCGTTCAAGAGCGTTCAGTACAAACGGCTCGGCATTCCCGAGGCCGAAGACATGATCGCTGCGGCGCGGTGGCTCGGCGCGCGCTCCTGGGCAGACGCAGATCGCATCGGCATCTGGGGCTGGAGCTACGGCGGCTACATGACGCTCCTTTCGATGCTCTACGACGGAGGCCCTCAGGTTTTCGACACCGGCGTTGCCGTGGCACCCGTCACGGACTGGCGGCTTTATGATTCCATCTACACCGAACGCTACCTCTCCACGCCTCAGCTCAACCCCGACGGCTACCGGCTCGGATCGCCCATTCAGTATGCCGACAGGCTCGCTTCGGACCAGAGCCTTCTCATTATTCACGGAGACATGGACGACAACGTTCACTTCCAGAACACGCTCCAGATGGTGGACGCTTTGCAGGCGGAAGGCAAGCAGTTCGACATGATGGTCTATCCCGGTCGCAACCACGGCATCTATGGCGGCCGCACGAGGCTGCATCTCTTCACCTTCATTACGGACTACATCCTGGAGAACCTTTAGTATTGCAGCGCAATGGTTTTATATTGATCGATTCGAGCGGTACATGATGGAACGCGTTCTCTTACAAGGCGGCAAACTGATCGATCTCGACACCGGCTCCACACGCGAGACGGACCTGCTCATCGTGGACGGCGTCATCCGGGAGCTGGGACGCGACCTGTCCTCCGGCGATGCGCGCATCGTCGATTGCGCCGGCCGGTTGGTTTCCCCCGGCTGGATGGACATGCACGTTCACCTGCGGGAGCCGGGTTTCGAGTACAAGGAAACGATTGCCTCCGGTTGCGCCGCTGCCGCCTTCGGCGGGTTCACCGCCGTGGCCTGTATGCCGAACACTTCGCCGGCGATCCACACCCGAGATGTTGTGGCGTATGTGCTCGAGCGTGCCCGCGAGACGCCGGTCCATGTATATCCTATCGCCGCGGTCAGTAAGAACCGGGAAGGAAAAGAACTTTCGGAAATGTTCGACCTCGCCGATGCCGGTGCGGTCGCCTTCAGCGACGACGGCGCACCCGTGCAGAACGGTTCTCTCATGCGGCGAGCGCTCGAGTACAGTGCAATGGCGGGACGTCCCGTAATCAACCATGAAGAGGATCTGACGCTGAATCCCCACGGGCATATGCACGAAGGCGTGGTATCGACCCGCCTGGGCATCCCCGGCATCCCCGCCGTCGCCGAGGAAGCCATGATTGCCCGGGATGTACTGCTAGCCGAACTGACGGGCGGGCACGTTCACGTGGCGCACATCTCGACGGCGCGTGCCGTAGAGATCGTCCGGGAAGCGCGCGCGCGGGGCGTCCATGTCACGGCCGAGGTATGCACCCACCACTTCACGCTCACCGATGAAGCCGTCGACGAGAGCGGCTTTTCAACAGAGACGAAGATGCATCCGCCGCTGCGAACGGCCGGAGATGTAGCCGCCCTCAAAGAAGGCCTCCGCGACGGCACTATCGACGCGATCTGCACCGACCATGCGCCGCACGCTTCGTTTGAAAAGGAGGTCGAGTTTATCGCCGCGCCGTTCGGCATCATTGGCCTCGAAACCGCGTGGGGACTTATCGGCCGTGAACTCATCGCTCCCGGAACCCTGACCCTCGCAGAGGCGCTGCGGAAGATTGTAGTCGGGCCACGGAATGTTCTCGGCCTGGCGGTGCCGCGCGTCGAAGTAGGGGCGGAAGCCGAGCTTACGGTCTTCGACGCCGTCACCGAATGGACTTTTGTAAACCGCCACATCCGCTCTCGGAGCCACAATACGCCCTTCGTTGGCGAAAAGATGAAGGGGAAGGCGTGGGGTATTTTCAGCAAAGGGCGGTACACCCCCGCGGAGGACCGCGCGTAGCGCCCTCTGCTTCTTCACGGAAAAGTGGCTTGCCGGGTGCGTCGGGTGCTCCGGCCGCAGCGTTGAACGGGTTTAACAGCCGCAGCGCCCGCGCAGCGGACCATACACTCCACCTCTGCTCATCTCTCAGTGGCTGACGAAACGCTCAACATCGGCATGGTCTTCGGCGGCGTATCGCCGGAGCATGAAGTGTCGATCATTTCTTCGCTCCAGGCGGTTCACGCCCTCGACCGCTCCCGCTACAACCCCATCCCAGTCTACATCGCCAAGGACGGCACCTGGTATAGCGGCGAGTCGCTGCTGGACATGGACGCTTACCAGGATCTCGACAAGCTGCGCCGGGACGCCACGCGCGTCATCATCGACCCGGGTTCGTTCGGAACCATCGATCTCGTCGCCACCGGCCGCCGCGGACTGTTCTCCGGCGAGCCGGAGCGGTTCAGCATCGACGTCATGTTCCTCGGACTTCACGGCGGGGAAGGGGAGAACGGCAGTCTGCAGGGCCTCTGCGAGACGTTCAACGTCCCGTACACCGGCAGCGGCGTCTTCGGATCGGCGCTTGGCATCGACAAGGTGCTCTCCAAGATGATCTGCCGGGATCAAGACGTGCCCATTGTGGACTTCCTGTGGTTCAGAGACTCGGACTGGGGCGGGCGCGAGGAAGCGTGGCTGGACCGCGTCGAAGCTGAACTCGGTCTGCCGGTCATCGTCAAACCGGCCCGGCTCGGCTCGTCCATCGGCATTGCCCGCGCCGATAACCGGGAGGAGCTTGACGACGCGATCGAGGAAGCGCTCCGGTACGACGATAAGGTCGTCATCGAGCACGCCGTCCAGAAGCTACGCGAGATCAACTGCTCCGTCCTCGGCGATCCGCATGAGGCGGAGGCAAGCGTCCTCGAAGAGCCGGTTCGGAGCAAGGGGCAGGAGATGCTGACCTTTCAAGAAAAGTATATGCGCGGCGAGGGAGGCGGCGCGAAAGGTGGCGGCTCCAAAGGCGGCGGCGCGAAAGCCGGACGCCGGGGCGGCACCAAGAGGTCCGAAGGCGCGTCCGGCATGGCTTCGCTGGACCGCATGATCCCCGCGCCGCTGTCGGAAGAGCAGACACAGAGCATTCGCAGTCTCGGCGTCAGGATCTTTCAGCTTTTTGAATGCGCCGGCGTCGCGCGCATCGATTTTATGCTCGATGAAGAAGACGGGCGTGTGTACTTTAACGAGATCAACACGATTCCCGGCTCCTTCTCCTTCTACTTGTGGGACCCGGCGGGCGTCTCTTTCTCCGAATTGGCGCACCGCATGATCGAGGTGGCTCGCCGACGCCACCGCGCGAAGAACGGGCGGGTGCGCTCCTACGATGTTAATCTCCTTTCCGCCCGAAGTCTGCGCGGGTTGAAAGGATCCAAAGCGTAGCCTCCGCCGCGCGTTCAGAACCCGGATGTATCTCTCTGCCCTAAAGCTCCGCCCCGGTAATATCGTGCGGCTTCTTCTGCTTGTCCTGATTCTCGTCGCGGCCGGGTGCTCGACCGCCGAGGACGATCCGCCGGCCCCAACGGACGCTGCAGCGGCGGAACAGGAAATTACGGAAACGGACGCGAAGAACGATTTTACAATCTACCTGTCCGGGGCCGTGCAGGACACGCTGCGCGGACGGGCCGCCTTCGGGGACGTGGTCATCAGCGGGACGCAGAAGCCGTTCACGCTCATCGACCTTCGCGCCGGCGGCGACTTCACAGGCGGCTTCTTCATTGTCTTCGACTCCACGGGCCTTCCGCCCGTCGGCGAAGTCGACTTCGCCGCCGCCACCGACAGCGCCGAAGCGACCGGCGGCACGCGCATCGTCTACCGCCGGGGCCTTCTTGTCGACCTTCGTTCCCGCTCCGGGTCCGTGACCTTCACCCAGGTCAGCGACACGCTCATCGCGGGCGAGATCGACGCGGCGCTCTACGGCGTGGAGTACGAGGAAGGGACGGAAATGCCCGGCGTTGAGCTGCGCGCTCGCGGCGCGTTCCGCGCCCACCCGGGCAACGTCGGCTACATCCTCGGCCTTTGAGCGCGCGCCCCGCCGCCGGGGAACGGCCGCCCGAATGAACAATAAGGGGCCGATTGCGTTAAGATGCTGCTACATTTACGAGCTACGGATGATTGACGACCTGCTGAAGTTGCTTGATGCGAAGGATAACTTCGTCATAAGCACCCATATCCGCCCGGACGGAGACGCCATTGGTTCACAACTGGCGATGTACTTTCTGTTGAAACGCATGGGCAAGCAGGTCGCCATGATCAACAGCGATCCGCCTGCCTACAACCTGTATTGGCTGCCCGGCGCGTCGGACATCGTGCAGTTCAACGGCGACCTCGATCAGCGGCAGCGCATTGCGCTTGCGGACGTGGTGCTGGTCGTGGACACGAACTCCGCCGAGCGACTTGGCAAGGTCGGCAAACCCATCCAGGGCAGCGGAGCCACAAAGGTGCTCATCGACCATCACACGCACCCCGAAACGTGGTTTGATCTCTCGTACACGCGGGAATCAGCCTCGTCTACCGGCGAGTTGGTCATGGAAATCCTGGAGACGCTGGACGACGATCTGATCGATGCCGACATGGCGACGGTGCTCTATACCGCCATCATGACCGACACGGGTTCGTTTCGCTACAGCAGCGTCACTCCAGAACTGCATCGCAAGGTCGCCGATCTGCTCGAGCGCGGCGACATCCGTCCGGCACCGATCCACACGTCACTTTTTGACACCCGCAGCATCGAAAGCCTGCGCCTCCTCGGAATGGCGCTGGAAGGGATCGGGCTGCGGTTCGACGGACAAGTCGGCTTTATGGTGGTCACGCAGCGCATGGTCCGCGACGCGCATTGCAGCCTCGAAGAAACCGAGGGCTTTGTCAATTACGTACTGGCCATAGAATCGGTGCGGGTGGCCCTCCTGTTTTCTGAAACGGTAAGCGGCACGAAGGTGAGTTTCCGTTCCAAAGGGGACTCGTACGTGAACGATTGGGCACGCTCCTTCGGCGGAGGCGGCCATCGGAATGCTTCGGGTGCCTACTTGCGCCGCCCGGTGGACGCCGTCGTTCGCGACGTCCTATCTGCCGCGCCGCGGTATGTAGACCTGCAGACCGAAGAGCCGTCGGACCCGGATGCGCTGACGGAGGCGGACGCGCAGTACCTTTCGTCTCTCATGGAACTGAAATCGCAAAAATCCTCGTCATGAAAGTCTCCATTACGGCCATTCCACTGCCGCAACTCGACGTTGATCTTCTGGTAGTTCCGCTGCCGGAAGAGGTAGCCGCCGCCACGCGCGAACGCCTCCAGAACGTCTTCGGCCCTGCCATGGGAACGGCGGTGGGGGATTTTACCGGCAAGCTGGATGCTGAACCCATCCTCGTTTACCCCTCGTCGGCACGCGCCCGCCGGGTGGCGCTCGTCGGCCTCGGTCCGGACAAAACGGTCGACCTCGAACGCCTCCGCCGTGCAGGCGCTCGCGGCGCGACAACCGCCGGCCAGCGGAAAGCCAAGACGGTGGCTCTGTTGATGCCCGACACCCCGATCGAGGCGGAAGCCGCCTCGCAGGCCCTCGTGGAAGGCTTCGTCCTCGGCTCGTATAAGTTTCGCCGGTACAAGACGAACGATCAGGACGCGGCGGAGGAGGTCGAACGACTCGTTCTTCACGCGGAGCAGGACGACAAGGTCGGCCGTCGCGGCGCTGAACGCGGCCGCATTATCGCAGAGTCCGTCATGACCGCGCGGGACCTCGTGAACACGTCCCCGGACGAGAAGACCGCCACGCTGTTCTCGCGCGCCATCGAGCGCTCCGGAAAGAAGTACGGGTACCATGTGGACGTATGGGACAAGCAGCTCATCGAGGAGGAGAAGATGGGCGGGCTGCTCGGTGTTAATCGGGGGAGCCAGGAACCGCCGACTTTTACTATCCTGACCTGGCAGCCCGAAAATGCGGTCAACGAACGGCCGGTTCTGCTCGTTGGAAAGGGCGTTACCTTCGATACCGGCGGCCTTTCGTTGAAGCCGACGAAGGACTCCATGGACTACATGAAGACGGATATGGCCGGAGCCGCCGCCGTCGTGGGGACCTTTGAGGCCATTGCCCGACTCGACCTGCCGCTGTACGTCATCGGTCTCATTCCCGCCACGGACAACCGCCCCGGCGAGAACGCCTACGTGCCCGGCGACGTCCTCAGGATGCACTCCGGCAAGACCGTCGAGGTGCTGAACACCGATGCTGAAGGACGCCTCATTCTGGCGGACGCGCTCTCATACGCCCGGACGTACAAGCCCGAAATGGTTGTCGACCTCGCCACGCTCACGGGAGCCGTGGTCATCGCGCTTGGCGGAGAAGCGGCCGGCGTGATGTCGAACGAGCGCGACGGATGGGAAGAGCGTCTTGCCGGACTCGAAGCCGCCGGTCGCCGAAGCGGCGAGCGCGTCCACCGGCTGCCGATGTATGAAGAGTACGGAAAGGCGCTGGAAAGCGACGTGGCGGATATCAAGAACGTCGGCGGGCGCGATGCAGGCAGCATCACGGCGGCCAAGTTCCTGGAGCACTTCGTCGATTACCCGTGGATGCACATCGATATTGCAGGAACGGCGTTTCTGCATTCAGCAAAGCCGTACCGTCCCACGGGCGGAACGGGGTTTGGCGTTCGCTTGCTCGTTGAGTTCCTGCGCGACTACGCCAGCCCTCGCAAGCGGCGGTAATCGTCCTATGGCCGGTTCTCAGCACACGACCGAAATCGAACGCAAATTCCTCGTAAGCGCGCTGCCGGACGGCTGGCAGGATCGGCCGCGCAAGCGCATTCAACAAGGCTACCTGTGCGGCGACGGGCCGGGCGTTCACGTCCGCCTCCGGCGCATGGACGATCTTCTGTTTCTTACGATAAAGGGGGGAAAGGGGACGGAGCGCACCGAGGTTGAGATGCCGCTCGACCCCGACCCCTTCGAGCGCCTCTGGCCGTTTACGGAGGGCCGCCGGTTGGAAAAGACCCGCTATTACGTGCCCCTGCAGTCGGACCTGACTGCCGAACTGGATCTGTTTGGCGGTGTGCTCGACGGCCTGCGTCTCGTCGAGGTGGAGTTCGCCTCGCGAAACGACGCCGATGCCTTCCTGCCGCCCGACTGGTTCGGCCGCGAGGTGACGGACGACGGCAGCTACACCAACGCCGCGCTCTCTGCCCGGACTGCCCCGCCGCTAACGTGAACGAGCCTACCCGCGCGTAGCCGGTATATGCCCGTCCGGTTGTTACGATGTAGACGGGTTCTCATTCCACGGCATTTCCGGGGACCCTATCGGGTTTAGGTTGGATTATAGGAGAACGTGCGCCGTTTTTCCGGCGTGAGACCTTTCGGGTCGGCCGGCGTGTACAGGGTCCGGTTTCGCCCGGGTCTTTTGAGAAGATGCTAAACGAATGTCCGATAATCAACCAAATAAGTCTTCCGGCTCGGCCTCATCGGACCTGGAGGGCCAGCGAATGCTCATCGTCGATGACAATGAGATGATCCGCGACTCGCTGCAGGACTTCTTCGAGATGGAAGGCTACACCGTCACAACGGCCGGAGACGGAGAAAGCGCGCTGGACGCCATGGCGAGCAATCCGAGCTTTGATGTCGTGCTGCTGGACGTAATGCTCCCGACAAAGAGCGGTTTTGACGTGCTCCGAGAGTCGCAGGAAAAAGGCCTGCTCTCGCCCGTGCTCATGCTGACCGGTCGCGGTGAGCAGGAAAACATTCTTCGGGGCTTCGGCCTGGGAGCCGCCGACTACGTCATCAAACCGTTCAAGCCGGAAGACCTCTCCGCGCGCGTTCGCGCAATCGCGGGCCGCTCAACGGAAGGTGGCGCAAAGGCCCTTGGAGAAGTCACGTTCGGCGACATTCGCGTCGACTTTAACCACAACGAAGTCACTCGCGGCGAACAGCCGGTACAACTCAGCGAACTCGAGTTCGACTTGCTCCGTCACCTCGTGGGCAATCGCGGGCAGGTTTTGACGCTGAAGCGCCTCATGCGCGACGCGCTCACGATCGACACCGACATGATGATGATGTCCATCGACCACGACACGATGATGCGCACGGTCGAGCAGCACATCGCCACGCTGCGCGAGAAGATTGAAAGCAACCCGGTCAAGCCGCAGTATATCGAGACCGTTTACGGACTCGGATACCGGTTCAACGGTTAAGTTCAGCCGAGCGGATGCTGTCGAGAAACTGGTGTCCGTAGCGCTCCAGCTTCGTCGCCCCCACGCCGCTGATCTCCCGCAGAGAGGCAGCGTCTCTCGGCCGCCGCTCCGCCATTTCCAGCAGCGTGCTGTCGTGAAAGATGACATAGGGCGGGACGTTCTGCTCCTGCGCAATGGCGAGGCGCGTAGCGCGTAGCGCGTCGAACAAAGCTTTGTTGGGAGCGGAGACCAGCTCACTCGCGCGCGCCCGGTCTTTACGCCCGCGCTTTCGCGTGGGTGGGGGATCTTTCCGGAGTTCGACCCGACGCCTGCCGGCAAGCACGTCGCCGCAAGCTTCGCTGAGGCGAAGCGCGCTGTATCCCTGCACGTCTATCTGCACCAGATCCGCAGCGACGATCTGCCGGAAAATGGAACGCCACTCCGCTTCCGAGTGCTCTTTCCCAATCCCAAAGGTGCTCAAACCGCCGTGCCTGAACGCCGCCACTTTCTCGGTTTCCTTCCCGAGCAGCACGTCGATGAGGTGACCCGTGCCAAACCGCTGCCCCGTCCGCGCGATGCAGGAGAGCGCCTTCTGTACGGGGACGGTGGCGTCCCATGTCTCGACCGGCGAAAGGCACGTGTCGCAGTTGCCGCAGCGTTCTTCCGCCGTATCGCCGAAGTAGTTCAGCAGAACCCGCCTGCGGCAAACGGCTGTTTCGCAGTAGCCGGCCATGGCGTTGAGCTTGTGCCGCTCGATCCAGCGCTGCGGGTCGTCAACGCCGGACTGCTCCGTCAGCCGCCGGATGGCGAGGACGTCGGAGACGCGGTACGCCAGCCAGGCATCGGCAGGCAACCCGTCTCGCCCGGCTCGTCCGGTTTCTTGATAATACGCTTCCGGACTACGCGGCACGTCTGTGTGCGCCACAAACCGAACATTCGGCTTGTCGATGCCCATTCCGAAAGCAACCGTCGCTACCACGATCACCCCTTCTTCCGAGATGAAGCGCGCCTGATTGCGCTGCCGTTCTTCCGGCGAAAGTCCGGCGTGGTAGGGAAGCGCCACGTGGCCTTCACCCTGAAGAAAGGCCGCCGTCTCTTCCACGCTCTTCCGCGACATGCAGTAGACGATGCCTGCATCGTCGGGATGCTCCGTCTCAATGAACTCGAGCAGTTGTCCTTTCACGCGGTTCTTTGCCACGACGCGGTAGCGGATGTTCGGCCGGTCAAACCCCGTCACGATCACGCCGTCGGGCGGAATGGAAAGCTGTGTTGATATGTCCTGACGAGTCGGCGCGTCGGCCGTGGCGGTCACTGCGATGCAGGGTACGCCGGGAAAGTTGCTGCGCAGCTCCGCGAGCCGGCTGTACTCCGGCCGGAAGTCGTGACCCCACTGCGAGATGCAATGCGCCTCATCTACGGCCAGCAGCGCCGGCGGTGCCGACTTGAGCCGTTCGGTGAAGCCGTTGGAGAAGAGCCGTTCCGGGGCGACATAAAGCAGGTCGAGTTCTTTCCGAAAGAGCCGGCCTTCTACCGAACGCTGCTCCTCGCGCGACTGCGAGGAGTTCAGGTAAGCCGCCCGCACGCCCGCTTGCACCAGCGCAGCCACCTGGTCCTGCATGAGCGAGATGAGCGGAGACACGACCAGCCCGACGCCGGGCCGAAGTATGGCCGGGATTTGAAAGCACATCGACTTGCCCCCGCCGGTCGGCATGACCACGAGGGTGTCCTCGCCGGCCATCACCCGGGCGATGATTTCCTCCTGGTGCGGCCGAAACGCATGGTAGCCAAACGTCGAGCGTAGCAGCTCCTCGGCTTGTGAAAACGGCATGGACAATACTAAAGGGGTAAGTTTCCTGGAAGCGCGTCAAAGCGCCATCCGTCGGCGGACAGCGCGCGGAGGTAATGTTCGAGCGCCTGCGGCATCGAATGCGCAGCCTTCGGATTGTCGTGCAAGACTACGATAGAGCCGGTGCGTGTGGTCTGCAGCAGGTGGCGCTCGATGCCGTGCGCGGTGCTCGTCGGGTAGAAGTCACCCGGCATGACGTCCCACATCACGAGCCGCTGCCGCCGAACACGGCACCACTTGCGAATGCCCGGCGTGAACCGGCCATAGGGTGGACGCATGAAGCGAACCGCCGATCCCGAGAGATGCTCAAGCACCGACGTAGTGCGGTCCAGTTCTACGACTATCTGCGATGGCGATGTAATCCAGGCGTTCGGGTGGGTGTAGGTGTGATTGCCGACCGTGTGCCCCGCCTCGATCATCTGCCGAACCAGGCCGGGCTGCGACGCGGCATTCTCACCCATGAGGAAGAACGTTGCTCCAGCGTTGAACCGTTCAAGGATGCCGAGGATGCGCTGCGTCAACGCCGTCGTTGGGCCGTCGTCGAACGTTAAGAAGGCGACGCGCTCTTCCGTCGGCACGTGCCAGAGGATGTCCGGGAAGAGTCCGGAAGTCCAGCGGGGGACGTATGTGGCGAGATGGGGAATCATGCAGCGGCTACTTCCACTTCCAGAGACCGAGCGCGCCGGCCGTGGCCGCGTACACAATGTACGGCACTTGAAAGGGCTGCGCGGGCAAGAAAAGTCGCAACCACCGCGCTCTCCCGAACCGGCCCGCGGCGGCGGAAAGCACCAGCCACTCGGCCAACATTTTGATCAGCCAGGCGATGACGGCAGCCTCCCGCGCAGCGGGCATGAAGAAGGACGCCGCGGTGACGAGAAGGAGTCCGACGTAGAAAAGGTAAATGGCCAGCAGCGACAGGAGTGTTCCCGCTCCCGGGAGGCGCGGAGCCAGCGCCGCCCACCGCCTTCGCTGTATGAAAAAGCTGCGAACCGTCTTTTGCGGCTCCGTAGTGACCACCGCCTCCGGAGCAGCGCAAAACCGAACCCGTTCCCGTCCACTTTCGGCAATTGCCTGCATCAACAGTTCCTCGCTCCCAACGCGCTGGAGATCGTGCGAAAACCTGTTGAGGACGCTTCGTCGAAAAGCAATGTTCGCGCCGTTGCAAATCAGCGGCCGCCCGGCACCGATGGCTCCCGCGCCGACTGCTACCAGTCCGAGGAATTCGAGCGCCTGCATCCGGTGCCACGCGGTCTCCGTCGGCGAAAAGAGCACCGGTCCGCTGACGAACTCCGCCTCATTCTGAAACATGCCCGCCATGGTCCGCACCCACGTCGGCGGCGCTACGCAGTCGGCGTCCGTGAGCATCACGATGTCTCCGGTCGCGCACGCGAGGCCGGCCTGAACGGCGTCCCATTTCGTCCCAGCCCTCACACGCGCCTTACGCTCTCGGGTGACGACTTTCATCTCTGCAAAGCGCTCGCTCTGAAGATGGCGCTGGCGCAGATCGGCAAGGAGGCGGCCGGTCCCGTCCGTCGATCCGTCGTCTACAACCACCAGCTGAAGTCGATCAGCCGGAAAGTCGTTGGCGAGAATCGCATCGACGCATCGGGCGATATGCTCTTCCTCGTTGCGCGCAGCAACGACGACCGACACCGTCGGCTGCACGTTCTTTATTCCGCTGTTCCGCCGAGCCTTTGCAGCGAACGTTCTGGCGAGTCCCACGCGCACGGCAACGAGGACGGCGGCATAGTGGAGGGCGAGGAAGAGCAGCGCGATAAGCCACGGAGAACGGATCATAACGTCCGCACCGTTTCCGCACGCCTCGCGTCGATCTCACGCCCCGTCGCTTCCGACTCCTTCTCGGCATTCGGTTTCAACCGGATTCGGAGGGCGAACGGAATACCGATGAGGGCGGGAGTCAGGATGTTGAGCGCATACAAGAGTATCGAAGCCCCGAATGAAGCCGCCTCCGCAACGCCCACATAGCTGAAAAGAAGGACGGAGGCTGTTTCTCGAACGCCGAGATCGGAGAACGTCACCGAGGGCACCACGAACTTGGCGAACTGTACGAGCATCGCCGCCATATAGCTTTGCACCACGGAAGCCCCTGGTGCTACTGCATGAATCAGCAGGACGAACTGCCCGGTAAACACGAAGAACCGGGCAAACGCCAGCAGCAGAAGGAAGGCGCTCAGCGGCGGCGTAAGATGTAGGAGAAAGTCGAGGTGCCTTCTGCGCTTCGGCTTTCGCACGATGCGCGACATGACACGGTGGGCAAACCGGGGAAGAAGAAAGGTGCCGATCAGCGTCAACCCCAGAAGCGCGCCGAAGAAAACCATGAACGGCCAGGCCTCGGGCAACGGCAGCGCGTACCGCCGCGCGAAGAAGAACAGCGCCACCGATCCCGCGCACGCGATCGCCGCAAGATCCATCAACCGGTGCCCGAGCGCCATCAGGGCCAGCTCCCACCGATCAGGCGCTTGCAGGTAGAGCGGACGCGCCGCAAGATCGCCGATGCCCGCTGGCGTAAAGACGCCGAGCGAGTGGCCGGCCATCAGCGAGCCGAACGTTCGGCTGAACGGCACTCCCGGCAGCGCGCGTCGAGAAAGCGTATGCCAGAGCACATTTTCCAGAACGAGGTTGACCGGCAACAGGGCGGCGGCCATCCATAGCGCCGCACCGTCAGCGGACCGCAGCGCATGCGCCACCTCCCGCACGTCTACCAGATACAGCAAGATGCCCAGCAGCGCAGCCGCAAGCAGAAGCTTGATGGGAGTATTTAGCTCCGGAAGCCTTATTTTCAACGTCGGCCGGCAAAAATGGGGCGGTGCCTCAGGGAGCCGCACCGAAAAACCTTAACAGATGGCACCACCCGAGTTCTCGCGGCGGCGGCATCTTTACGCCCAAAGGGACTCACAAGGTTCGTATGAACATATTGATTATCGGAGCCGGAGGCCGTGAACACGCGCTGGCGTGGGCCGTCCACCGCAGCCCGCTTCTGGAACGGCTCTACATAGCGCCCGGCAACCCGGGCACTGCGCGGCTCGGAACGAACGTTCCCATCGCACAAGCGGATACCGACGCGATCCTCGCTTTCGCGCGTGAACACGCCATTGATCTCACGATCGTCGGCCCGGAGCAACCGCTGGTCGACGGCATCGTGGATGCTTTTGAAGAGGCCGGTCTGCCCATCTTCGGTCCGACGCGCAGGGCGGCGCAACTCGAAGCCAGTAAGGTGTTTGCGAAGGATTTCATGGAACGGTACGGCATCCCTACGGCCGCCTGCCGCCGCTTTAAGAGGGACGAACTGGAGGCTGCCCGCGCCTACGTCGGCACGCACGCCGAGCCGCTCGTGGTAAAGGCCAGCGGCCTCGCGGCCGGCAAGGGTGCGGTCGTCTGCGAGACGCGGCGCGATGCCGAAGCGGCCGTGGAGGCGATGCTGGGCACCGGCACGCTGGGCGCGGCGGGCGAGGAGATCGTGGTGGAGGCGTTTATGGAGGGAGAAGAAGCGAGCATCTTCGCGCTCACGGACGGCGAACGGTACGTGCTGCTTCCGCCCGCGCAGGACCACAAGCGGATTGGCGAAGGGGACACCGGGCCGAATACGGGAGGAATGGGCGCGTATGCCCCGGCCCCGCTGATCAACGGGGCGCTCCTTTCGTCGATCTGCCGGGACATCGTGGAACCGACGCTCGGCGGTATGCTTGCCGAAGGCCATCCCTATCGCGGCGTCCTTTACATCGGCGTCATGGTGACGGCCGACGGCCCGAAAGTGGTCGAGTATAACTGCCGCTTCGGCGATCCTGAAACGCAGGCGGTCTTGCCCTTGCTCGAGGACGATCTGGTGCCGGTGCTCTCAGGTATAGCAAACGGCCGTCTCACGAGCGGCGGTCTGCGGACCGGCACCGGTAGCGCCGCGTGCGTGGTACTCGCTTCGGACGGCTATCCAGGAGCGTACCGGACCGGCGTTCCAATTACCGGAGATCTTTCCTTAGACTCGCCGGAAGCTATTGTATTTCAAGCAGGTACGAAACAAGGAGAACAGGGTGAGGTAGAGACGGCAGGCGGCCGCGTTCTCAACGTCGTTGGGAGAGCGCCGAATCTGGCGCAAGCGTTGCATAACGCCTATGCGGCTGCCGACGACCTCTCTTTCGACGGTATGCAATTGCGCCGGGACATCGGACGAAAAGGCCTCAGACGCTCGAAACAACGGAGTGGCGCATCATCTACTAAATAGGGTCAGTCGGGCCGCACCAAACCTGCTGCTCCTCGTGCTGTTGTTGCCGGTAGCGGCAGCGGCGCAAAGCACGCGGCCGGCTGTGCAGTTCATTGTCCCGTTTGGCCACGCGACCGCCGTCGACGTGTCTCCCGACGGCACCCTCTTCGTCGCCGATGCGTCCATCAATGCGGTGGTTCGGCTCGATGCCGCGGGGGCGGTCCTCTCGACGCTCGGAGGCACCGGGATGAAGGAGGGCGAGTTCGACCAGCCCTCGGGCGTTGACGCCACGAACGGGCTGGTCATCGTGGTGGCAGATCTCGGCAATAATCGCCTGCAGCGCTTCTCCCGCGATGGTCTCTTTCTGGGCGCGCTCGCGGCGCAAGGCGATCTCGACCGGCCGAACGGGCGCGCGGACCGGGCGAGCACCCTTGGCCGACGGACGTCGGCAGAGCCGATCAGGCCGGTTGCGGTCAGTGTCTCGCCGACAGGACATATTTTTGCCGCCGACACGGAATCTCCCGGTGTGCGGGTCTGGGATGCCGCCGGAAAGCCGCTCGCCACCATCGGAGCCTATGATGCCGGTGCCGGCGCACTCACCCGGCCAGTAGACCTATCGGTCGCGCCAGACGGCACGCTTTACATCGCAGACGAAGAGGAGAATGCGGTCCTCGTCTATGACACCTTTTCATCGTACGTTCGCCGCATCGGAATGGGCACCTTGCCCTCGATCGTGTCGGTTGCGGCCGGGAACGAGGTTTTTTGGGTAGGCGGCGGAAAGGAGGTTGTCGTTTATAGTTCTGCCGCCACGAGGCTCGCAGCGTGGACGCTCGACATTCCCGACGATCTCGTCGACCTCGCCACGGACGGCGCTTCCCTGTACGTGCTCACCGAAAAAGGCCTCTACTACGTCAGAGATCCCCGGTAAGAGGGTGAGAAAAGGCTATTTGCGCCATGCAATTTCCGGCACTTCTTCGACGAGGTTCGCATAGCGTGCCAGCACGAAGAGCAAGTCCGAGAGGCGGTTCAGCATCGGGACGCACTCGGGGTTCAGAGACAGTTCCGTGAACGTTTCCACCGTCAGGCGCTCGGCGCGGCGGCAGACCGTTCGCGCCAGGTGCAGCGCCGCCGCCGCCGGGCTTCCTCCCGGAAGAATGAACTCGCGCAGCGCGGGCAACCGGCCGGTGTACGTGTCGATGGTGTCTTCCATCCACAGGATCTCTTCCTTGGTGACGCGGACGATCTTCGCTTTCGATGTCAGCGGCGTGGCCAGATCCGCTCCGAGGCGGAAGAGCCGATGCTGAATGTCCGACAGAACGCCGTCGAGTTCTTCGGCTGCGGCAACGTTGCGCAAGTACGAACGTGCCAGCCCGACGGCCGCGTTGGTCTCGTCAACCGTCCCGTAGGCGTCCAGCAGCGCGGCATCCTTGCGCACCCTGGCACCGCCGAACAGCCCGGTGGTGCCGTCATCTCCCGTTCGGGTATAGATCTTCATTTGAATTCCGCGTTCGTGTTTGTTTCTCGCGCAGTTTCGCGATAGGTAATGCGAAGGTAGCCATTTTGCGCCTGCTCTACGTCGGCTTTCATTCTGAATACCTCGCGAATAAGATCGCTCGACAGTACGCTCGCCGGGGACCCTTCCGCGACGATTCGGCCGCCTCTCAGAACAATGAGATGGTCGGCGTAGCGCGCGGCCAGTTCCATGTCGTGAAAGACGACGAGCGCCGTGCGGCCGGTTCCAACCAGCGCCCGTGTGCGGTGCATCAGGTCGTACTGATGATGCACGTCGAGGTGCGCCGTCGGCTCGTCGAGCAGTAACAGTTCAGGATCTTGCACGAGCACCTGCGCAAAGAAGACGCGCTGCAACTCGCCGCCGCTCAGGGTTAGCGTGGACCTGTGGGCAAATGCTGCCATCTCGACCTGCTCCAGCGCCGCGCGAACGAGCGCATGATCGCGACTGTCGTACCGGTCCAGCCAGCCCTTGTGCGGCCCGCGCCCGAGCAGGACGAGTTCCTCGACCGTCTGGTCGAATACGAGCGACTGCGTCTGCCGAACGACGGCCAGGCGGCGCGCGCGCTCCCTGGGTGCCCACGAGCGGCTTTCACGGCCAAGCACCGTCAGGCGACCCGAATACGGAGTTAGCCCGGCAATAGCGCGCAGGAGTGTGGACTTGCCGCTTCCGTTCGGACCCAGGAGTCCGGCCACGATGCCCTGCGGAAGCGAGAAGTTGATGTCGTGCAGAATGCCCGTTCCTCCCAACCGCACGCCTACTCCCTGCGCCTCCAGTGAGGTACCCGAAGGCGGCGTCTTCGCGGCGTCGTCAGGCTGCGCTATAGGCTGCGCGAAAGGTTGCTCGGGTGGCATGGGGACCTTTGATGTTCTGCGCACGGTTAACGGCGGACACAACCCAGGGCTTCGTCTCGACGAAGCTTTTCAAGAAGAGCAAATCTGAATCGGTTATCAAAGCCCGTCCGAATAGCGCCGCGCGCGCCCCACGGGGGCAAGGGTGTTGTCTTGGCAGCGTCTCGGATGATCATACCGGCTTTGTGCAGCGAGAAGCCGGCCCGTCTATCACAGTTCTCAGTCTCTGAAGAAGGCAGTGATATAACAAAACGCGCCGTACGTAGCTGACACTGTGGACCGAAGTACCGTGCAACTTCCCCCTTCAGGGGGTTCAAGCGCGTGTTAGACAGTCTTCCAGATGCGTACATTGCCCCGTCAATCTCTGATTCAATCCATCAGTAGCACATCAACAGTCACTTAAGATATGGTTTTCCGATCACCTTGCGCAGCGTCTCGTCGGACCGAGGTATTTCTCAGCGCCTTCGTCCTGACAGTGCTCTTGCTGGGGCTGCCGGCGTGCAGCTCGCAGGGGGCGCAGGACGAGTTTGCCGACCGGGCCGGAGCGCCCTCGAGTGGCATCACGCAAACGGATCCTTTCGGTAATGTGCGGAAGGGGAGTGACGGCAAGGAACTCCTTGATCCGGACGATTGGCAAACGGCACCCGCCTTCCGCGGCGACGTGACGGTCAACCCGGCCTATCCGAACCCGTCAGACAATGAGCCGATCGCGGTCGGGGTGCTCATTCGCTTCGGCAATTCCGTTCGCGGCGGACTTTATCTTTCAGGTCGGCGCGCTGACGGCCGGCTGTTTTCGATAGAAGCCCGCCCGGAAGCGTCCGGCGCGGGCCTCTACGTGTTTCAGTTCAGTCCTACCGTATTCCCGTCCAGCGGCGTCTACCGGCTTTTTGTGTTCGATGGAAGCGGCGAGATCGTGAGCTACGGCGATGTTCAGGTTCTATAAACGCCGTTATTTAACCAGCATTACCTGCCGCGTCGCGGAGAAACTGTTTCCCTGTACGCGGTAGAGGTAAATGCCACTCGGTAGGCCGCTCCCGTCGAAAGTAAACGTGCGCTGCATGTTCGGCTCTATAGGACCGCTGTAGAGTTCCTTGACTTCCTGCCCCAGCATGTTGAACACGGCCACCCGCACGTTCTGACGCTCCGTGACCGTCAAGCTGAAGCGCGTGGACGAATTAAACGGATTAGGAATGGAGGGCGTGAGCACGTAGGCGTCCGGCACGACCGCCGCTTCTTTCGCCGCCGGCGCTGCGTCGTTCTGCGCGGCTGCAACTACCGGCGAACCGCCGGCAACGAGCAGCGCGAGGGTAAGGAGTTGTATCCAGTGTTTCATTCAATCTATCGATCTAATCCCGCCACCATTTGGCTCGGACTTCTTTCCTGCAAAGACTATACCGCGCGGCTTCCGCGGCTTCTTCCATAATAATCAATCTACTTTCCGAAATCAACTGATTATATGGCCGGAAGGGCTTACAAGTTTCGGAGAGAGGCTTTTATGTGTAGGCGGCATTGTGTACCTGAAGAGCATGCGCAAGTTAGCCGCCGCGACAGGCCTTTGTCGCGGCCCGCGACGCGAGACGAACGCTGCCAAACGTTACGTCGGACGGCAACGACTCACGCGCCGCAGCCTCATTCCTCGAAAGGCGCGGCGAGAACGGCTTTTCTTACCGACTCCGGTAGGCTCACCGGCCGTCCTTTCTCTACATCGACCCACACTACGGTTGCCTCGCCGAGCGCGCACGGCGAGTTATCCTCGGCTCCGTCGTACACGCGGTAGAAGGTAGGCAAACTGCTACGCCCCGGCTCGCCAGCGAACAGCGCTACCCGAAGAAAGGCGGGGAAGGTGACCGCGCGCTTGAAGTCGCACGCGGCCCTCACGAGCACCGGCCCCGTACGCTGCTGCCATTCTATGTCGAGGCCCGCCAGCCAGTCCACCCGCGTCTGCTCGAAGTAGGTGAAGTACCGACTGTTGTTGATGTGCCCGAGGGCGTCCTGGTCGATCCATCGCACCGGGATCGTTGCCGTGTATAGATGCCGGTGCTGACTCACAGCGTCTTTGCTTTTGCTCGTAGAATCCTGCCGCGCCAATCAATAGAGCGACATATCGAACGTTCTCCGGTATTTGGTGGTCGCCGGGTGGGCCGGACCAAGCAGGGTGAAGAGGGCTACGCAAGCTTTCCGGGCGGCATCTTCGTTGTAATACCGGTCGGTGCGAATGACGTCGAGGAATCGCGCGAGCGCCGCGTCGTAGTCTTTGCGGCGCAGCGCCTCGAGCGCTTGCGCGTAAGCGACCTTTCCATTGCCCTCCGGCAGGTCTTCTTCCGACGAGCTACTGAGCAGCCTGGCAAAGACGGACACGGCCTCGGCCGTTTGCACATGCTCGGCTCCGGCAAAAGCCGCGCCGCCAACCAGCTGGGCCGCGCGTTCAGGGTCGGAGAAGACGATGAGCCGTGCCAACATGGCGGCCGCAGTCGGGTTGCCAGGCTCTTCCCGGAGCGCATCTTCAAGAAGCGCGGCGGCTTCCGTATCCCTTCCCGCAGCCGATTCGAGTTCGGCCTGCAGGAGAAGATCCTTGCCTTTGCTCGGGAGCGCCTTTTCAAGCCACTGCCGCACTGCGTAGTCCGGCAGAACGCCGGTAAACTCGTCGACGACCTTCCCGCTAACGAACAACTTAACGGCGGGGATGCCCCGAATGCCGTAGCGACTGGAGATGTCCGGGTTCTCGTCGGTGTTCACCTTTGCAAGCTTCCAGCGGCCGCCACTCTCGCCCGCCAGTTTCTCCAGGGTCGGGCCGAGCGCGCGGCATGGTCCGCACCAGGGTGCCCAGAAGTCGACTAGAACCGGCGTTTGGCGGCTCTCGTCGAGCACGTCCACCTGAAAATCAGAAATGTCGAATCCTTGCTTTGTCAGTTCCATATCCGCAGTGCTTATTTATTTTCGCGTCGCTTTTCTGTGTTGCACCGAACGGGGCGGCGTTACGAGCGGGCGGCCTCTTCCGACGCGCCGTGCCTTTTCATTATGGAAATGACTTCATCCTCATCTACTTCCGGGAATTCCGCATAAGCATCCGCCACGGAGTAGAACGGGTCCGGCGTGGCGGCGCATCGAAACAAGTCCATTTCCTCGGCGAAATGAGCCACGGCCGCCCTCGGGCAGACGCCCACCGCAAAAGCGATGCGGGCGGGATGGCGGCGGCGCACGAACTCCAACGCCGCTATAGCCGAAAGGCCCGTCTGCAGTCCATCATCAACCAGAATCACGTCCCTGTTTTCCACGTCGATTTCCTCGGTCGCGCCGTAGTTGCGCATCCTCCGGCGTTTCTCCGCTCGCTCCCGCGCCGCCGCTTCATCGATGGAGGACTCGTCGAGGCCCAGCGCCTCGATTTCCGAATTGTTCAGCACCAGGATGCCGCCGGGAGCCACCGCGCCCACAACCGATTCAGGATGGTCCGGCGGCCTGATCTTGCGCACGACGAGTGGTAGAAGGGTTGCACCGATCTTCCTCGCGATAACGTCCGCGAGCACCATGCCGCCCGGCGATAGGCCGAGCACCACGCTCCGATCGTCGCCGAAGTCCGCGAGATCCGTGGCCAGGCGTTCGGCAGCGGCTGTGCGACTCTGAAGTACCGTGCGATCTCCCATAAGAATTCGTTTTAATAAGCGGCAAAAGTTTGATTCATTGTGTACCGGAGTCGTCGCGCCGGGTTCGAGCCTATCGGGCCGACGGTTGTAATGATTCCTGCAAGGCACCCCGGCCGGCTTCCGGACAATGCCTTCAACGCTCGAAACCAACCCTTCGGGATCATGACACAGAACGCGGAACGGTCCGACGCAGTCACGCAGTCGGAACGCTACACCATCGACCCTTTGCACAGTAGGCTCGGCTTCCGAGTCGCGTACTTCGGAATTGGCCACGTCGATGGCCGCTTCGACGGCTACAGCGGCAGTATCCTGTACGATCCTGCCCGGCCGGAGGCGACGCGCGCGCTCATCGAGGTGCAATCCGCCACCATCGAAACGGGAATCGCCGACCGCGACCGATTCCTCCGATCGTCCGCCTTTCTCAACTCAGAGGCTTTTCCAGTCATTCAGTTCAAAAGCAAAGCCATGCAGGCGCATGAGGCGGACCAGTTCGATGTGGAAGGAGAACTGACGCTGCACGGCGTCAGCCGGCCCATTCGGCTCCTCGCCACCATCCTGGCAGTCGAGGACGAGGGCGGACGCCGCGAGAGGCTCACGCTTCATACGTCATGCAGCATAGACCGCCACGACTTCAATCTCGGGTGGGAGGCGCTCCCGGAGATGGTGGACGGCCTCGTCGGAAGCCGGGTACACCTGGAGTTTGAGATGTCCGCGCGCTTGCTTGCTCCGGAGGGCGTTCGCGCCGCAGAATGACCTGCTTGCGACAGGAAAAGAGCAGGGCTACAGCGCGAACAGAAAAGTTACCGGCCGGATCGGTCAAATAGAGAATGATGATCGGTTTCCGCCGTCGATACAGTATACCGTTGGGTTATCTTAGGCGCGGTTGCCGAAGCCTATCTGCCGTTCGTGGCGGGCAGGCGACGCCGCCTTCGTACCATGTAATTTCTGAAGCGCAGCCTCAACATGATTGCATCAGATTCCCGCCAGTTTCATATCCTCGTCGTCGACGACGACAAGGACATCCGCGAGGGCTTACAGGACTACCTCGAGCTGAAAGGCTACCGCGTAAGCGCTGCCGCCGACGGTGAGCAGGCCCTCGCCTTGCTCGATGATCGGAAAGACGTGGACCTTGCGCTGCTCGACGTCATGATGCCGCGCATGAACGGCTTCGATCTCGTGCGGCACCTCCGCGCCAAAGGTCATTCATTCCCCGTTCTCATGCTCACCGCGCGCGGCGAGACCCAGGACATTCTCAATGGCTTCGAACTCGGGGTGGACGACTACGTCGTCAAGCCCTTCAGCGCCGATGTCCTTATCGCTCGCGTGCGTGCCATCCTCACGAGGCACCTTCCGCCGTCCGAGAGGCCGATGGACATTCACTTCGTCGGCAACCTGGAAGTGAACTTCTCCTCACACCGGGCGCTGCGCGGCGGAGAAGCGGTTGAACTTACGGTGCAGGAATTCGAACTGCTGCACTACATGATCGAGAACAAAGGACGCACGCTCACGCGCGAGCAGATCCTGATGGACGTCTGGCGGCTCCCGCCGGACTTGATTACGCGCACCATCGACCGGCATATCGCCTCTCTTCGCAAGAAGATCGAGCCGAACCCTGCCTTCCCCGTTTACATCGAGACCGTCTACGGCTCAGGGTACCGCCTTTCCAACGCAGCACCGCCCGAAGCGTCGGAAACGACACCGGCGGCGGCTACCGCCGGCCTGCAGTAGTCCCGGAGTTTAGCGGCTGATCCAGGCGTTATCCACCTTGTCGAAGCCGAGGTGTTCGTAAAAGCCCGTTGAAAGGTCCGAGTCCCGCAGCATGAGGTCTGTGCCCGGGCAGCGCGCGCGGATCTCCTCGATCAGTCGCTTGCCGACGCCGAGACCCTGCACATCCGGCTCCACGGCCAGATCGCACAGGTAGCTGTAGAGCACCCAGTCGGTCATGACGCGCGCAACGCCCGCCAGGTGCCCCTCATTCCAGGCGGAGAGTACGAGCGTTGCGTTTTCGTACATCCGCTGAATGTCTTCCAGCGAGCGCACCGGCCGGTGCAAAGGTGCCCGTCGGTAGAGGGTTCGGATGCGCGACGGCGTGATGCCGTCCATCCCTTCGCGTATGGAAAGGCTTTCGACGGACGGTGCAGGTTCGGACTCGCTGCTGGGCATGATCTTGGGCTGGGCGTCGGATTTGGGCGTCTGAATCGTAAATTGAAGGCGCAACGAAGATGTTCCACCCCGGGCACGCCCGGAGCGAAAGCGTTCATGATTCAACCGCAATCTTTACCGGTCTGCGTGCTCGCGGCACCGGCGCTTGCCGGTAAAGCGCGTTATGCCCTGACCGAACTGCTTCGGCCGCTCGGCTTCCGGCCTGCCTGGCAGCGGCCGGGAGAGAATGCGGCGCTCTATTACGGTCCCGCCGACCAAGCGCCACCCTCCGGACTTGTTTTCGCCGCAGCTCCCGCAACAGCGCACTTCTTCGCGCGTCCACGCAGCCTTCCCGAGATGGCAACGGTGCTCCAGTGGGACGGGGAGGGGTGGCCCGTGCCGTTCAAGCTCCTGGACGGCACGCCGGACCTCATAGCTTCTGCCTTCTTCTGGCTTTCGGGGTGGCAAGAACTCGCCCGTCCGCGGCGCGACGAACACGGCCGTTTCCCGTACGCCGCCTCCCTTCAGGCTGAACTCGGCGGCGACGTGCGGCCCTTTGTGGACGCCTACCGGCAAGTGCTTGCCGCGCATCTGCGGGAGCACGGCTTGTTGGGGCACAGCCTTCCCCGGTCTGATCCCGAGTGGGTACTCTGTCCGACATTCGACATCGATTATCTGCGTAAATGGCGGCTGGGTCCGACGGGGTCCTACCTGCAGCGCGGCCTGAAAGCGCTCGTGCGCGGCCAAGGTCGTGTTACGGATCTTCTGCGCCCCGCCACCGACGCGCTCCGCCGCCTCGATCCGTACGCCGTTTCATTCCGCCGTCTTGCTGCAGAGACCGAAGCGCGCGGCGGCAAGGCCACCTTCTTTATCAAAGCCGGCGCGCATGGCCCGCATGATGCCGCATACCGGATACATTCCAAGGCGATCCGCGCATGGCTGAGGGTGCTTTCTGAGCGTGGGCACGAGATAGGCATTCATCCAGGATACCACGCTTTTCTGCACGAGGGGTATTTGGAAGAGGAAAAGGCGCGACTCATGGCTGCAGCGGGCCGGATGGTAGCAACGCACCGGCAGCACTACTTGCGCTTCGACCCTGCCCGGTCTCCGGCTTTGCTCCAGAGGGCGGGCGTGGTCGTCGACAGCAGCCTTGGCTTTGCGGAACGGGAAGGTTTTCGGCGGGGGACTTGCCTGCCTTTCCAGCTCTATGACCTCGTGGCGGACAGCCCGACGAGCGTCTGGGAGGCACCGCCGGCCTTTATGGATGCCGCTCTGTTCAACCGGCGGCACATGACGCCCGCTGAAGCAACCGCCCGCATCAGGGATCTCCTCGATACAGCGCGCCGCTTCGGCGGCGTGGCGGTTGGCATCTGGCACAACTTGCTCTGGGACGCCCTCGATCATCCCGGATGGGACCAGACCCTTGCCGCCGCGCTCGACCACGCAATCCATTCGGGTGGGGCCATCCTGTCGCTTTCAGATGCGCTCTGTACGGCCGGCATCAATCCTGACGGTGCCCGCGTGCCGGTGCCGCGCTGACCGTAACGCTTTCTTCTTGTATTCGGTGCGCGGGGGTGGGCGCATCCGTCGTACCTTTTGCCACCCGCGTAAAACAAGCAGAGTTTGAATAGAGACCGGTATGATCAGCGACTTTTTAGGTGCTTCGCCGCGCTTTGATGAAACGAACTTCATCGCGCCCTCCGCCGACGTTATCGGCGACGTGACGCTCGGGCCTCGGGCCAGCATCTGGTATAACGCAACCCTCCGCGGCGACGTGAACTTCATCCGCATCGGGGCGGAGTCGAATATCCAGGATAACAGCGTCGTCCATGTCACGCACGGCTCGGCACCTACCCGCATCGGAGATCGCGTGACGGTGGGGCACGGCGCGATCGTTCACGGTTGCACGATCGAGGACAACGTGCTGATCGGCATGGGGGCCGTCGTTATGGACCACGCGGTGGTGGGAACAGGGAGCATCGTCGGCGCGCGGGCGCTTGTCACGTCCGGCATGGAGATCCCGCCGCATTCAATGGTGCTCGGCGTGCCCGCGAAGGTGGTCCGCCGCCTCAGCGAGGCTGAGATCGCCTCTATAGGAGACTATGCTGACAACTACGTCCGCTACAGCGCCATCTTCATGGGCAAGGAAGTGCCCGAGAAGAATCCTTTCTATGGCTTGGAGGAGGAGGAGGGCGTTGGCGCGCACCAACAGTAATCTATCACGAGATGCTGCACGGCAGGTAGGATTTATGTCGGTTTGCGTGATCATAAATCCGAATGCCGGATCGGCGGAGGGCGGCACCGAGCTGCTTTCGCTGATCGAGTCGCAGGCTGACGTGGTCGCATGGACCACGAGTGAGGCGGGGGACGCGCGAACGCTTGCCCGCCGCGCCGCGAACGAGGGCTTCGACATTGTTGCGGCGGCCGGCGGCGACGGAACGGTCCACGCCGTCGTGAACGGGCTGATGGAAGCGGATCGCCGCGCGCATTTCGGCCTCCTTCCACTCGGCACCGGCAACGACCTTGCTCGCACCCTGATGATCCCGCGCAATCCGCTGGATGCGTTCGCCCTTCTTCTTGCCGGCAAGACGGAGCGCCTCGACCTCATCCGGGTGGAAGCCGAGGGCGCGCATCGCTACGTCATCAATGCGGCCGCAGGCGGGTTCAGCGGGCAGGTCGATGAGGTGCTGACGTCCGACCTCAAGAACAGTTGGGGACCGCTCGCCTACCTTTTCGGTGCCGCATCCGTTCTGCCGGACCTGACGAACTTCCACACGATGTTCTACTTCGACGATGAGGAAGGCGTCGAGGAGCACGTGGTTAACGTCATCGTAGCCAACGGCCGAACGGTGGGCGGCGGCAAGCGCGTCGCGCCGATCGCAGATCCGCGGGACGGGCTAATGGACGTCGTTCTGGTCAAGGATTGCGGCGTCGTGGGTATGGCGGCTATCGCAACCAAGCTACTCGCGGGCAACTACCTGACGGATCCGAATGTGCTCATCAAAAGGGTTCGTTCGCTTCGCGTTGTGTCCGATCCCGGCATGTGGTTCAACGTCGACGGCGAACTCCTGACGCGCGAACCGATCTCGTTTACGATCGAACCGTCCGCGCTGGACACTGTGGTAAGCGTAGACTTCAAGTTGCTCGAGTCGGAGCCGCTAATGGAAGAAGGATAGCGCAGCCTACGACCACGGTTGTCTCGCGCAGATGCGCCATTTCTGCATATCGTGACGTGCCGGGAGCGCGTGGCAGCGACTAAAGATAGGGGTACCATTCTACCACAACGTCTTCCCAGTTTACTGCCAATAGTGAAGCGCCATGGAAACGATCATCCTTGCTTTCTACGTCGTCATCGCAGTCTCCGCCTGTGTCGCCTTCGGCATCGTTTGCTCGACGGTATACGCGCGGTTCAAACGGCCTCTGTCCTCTGAAATGGAAGAGGATTCGCGGTCCTGGACGGAGGCTTTCCTGGAAATCAAGGGCGTCACGCCGCCCGAGCCGGTGCGCGAACACGCGACCGAGCGCCTTCATCAGGGTCTCTACCCGGAATCCGGCATGGGGGCGTCCGTTGCTGCTTCCACTTCTTATTATATGGAAGTCGCCGAGCGCTGGGTACCCAATGCCTGGTCCGTCGCCCTTCCGCCGCGGCTGTTCGTCAACTGAGCATTAGAGCCACCGTTGAAGCCACCGCTCTTCCGCCGACCCACCACCTGTAGTCGAGGAGCCAACCTATGCCTCACAATGATGACCTTTTTGAACTGAGGTGCTGCTCCCTCGATCGCCTGCTTGGACTTGCGTTCGAGCGCACGCTCTTCAAAGACTACCGCCTCGCGCCCAGCTTCGTAGAACTCTCCGGCGAGCGCCATTCCGTCAAGATGGACCCGGAAGAGGCAAGATGGTTCTTAATCAAGCTGCTCGGCGCGGAACCGCACCCTTTACCCGTCGACCCTCAGCCCCGCAAGGCGGATTGCTGACTTCTTCATCCTCAGCGAAGGAATCCTTGCGCGGAACGAAAACGGGGCTGCCGACACTATGCCGGCAGCCCCGTTAAGCTTGTCTCAAGAAAGTCTATGCCTGATTGCGGTGCGACTGCTCGAGCGGGTCCGTTGCAATGCCGTCTGCCTGCACTTCTTTGATGAAGGAGCGGATGTCCCGCGCCAACGAAGGCTGGTGGTAATTGGCAAGGAAGGCGGCGTTCTGCAGCAACAGCACCGCACGTTCCAGCCGCTCATTCTCCCGGGCCAGCGCCGCGCGCGCGGATTGCACCCCGTAAGCAACTGACACCTGGTCGTCTGAGACCTTCGCGCCATCGCCGGAAGGCATTTTCGAAAGACCTACGTTTTGGAGAATGCGGTCGAGAATAGTCATAAAAAAGTTGTTTCGTTCAAGTCGGCCCCTGAGGGCGCGCTGCGGGAGAACTGCTGTTCGCCACGCGAGGCAAATATACGGCTGTATAGTTATACGGGTCGGGTAATTCGGTTACAGTTCCGTTATATGCCGCTTCAACTCGCCCTCCGTTTTCTGATGACATGATGTGGATCGAGCCGATTTAAGTCGCGGGCACCTCAGCCTTCTGATCCGCGTACGCGACAATTGGAAGAGGGTTTTCCCTACATCTGCTCGCCGGTTTGCAGAATTTGCGGCGGATTCAAAAGTATTTCAACGGGAAGGACGCCTTAGATCTTGTGAGGTAGCTTTCGGGGACGTAGGTTGCGGCTACACGTCGACTTACCCCCAATACCATGGCGATCAAGGTCATCCTTCTCCGTCGTGTGCCCACCGAAAAGGCACATGCACTGAAACCGCTTCTCGTTCAACTCCGCTCTCTCGCCCTCGCGCAGCCGGGCTATATATCCGGCGAGACATTGATGAACAGCGAGGATCCGGAAGAGTACCTCGTTATCAGTTCCTGGGTGAACATTGCGCACTGGAACGCATGGTTCAACAACGAGGACCGCAAGCGCGTGCAGCAGCAGGTGGACGACCTGCTCGACAAGTCCACGCTCTACCAGATCTACTATAACGCTTAGGTCCCTTCCGCCGGAAACCCTTCCGGTGGCAAGCGCCATTAGCCCCGCTTTTCCAATCCGTCCTTCGCTACGGAAGGACCTTTAGCACCAATGTGCCATGACGCAGACAGAACAAGAACTCATGAAGTTGTCCGAGCGCCGGCAGCAGGCGCTTCTCGGCGGCGGCGAAGCGGCTATCAAGAAGCAGCACGATAAGGGCCGGTACACGGCCCGCGAGCGTGTCGGCATGCTTCTCGACGAAGGCAGCTTTGAGGAGTTCGACATGTTCAAAGAGCACCGCTGCAACAACTTCGGTATGGAGTCGAAGCAGTATCCCGGCGACGGCGTCGTGACGGGCTACGGCACGATCGACGGGCGTCTCGTCTATGTCTTCTCCCAGGATTTCACGGTCTTCGGCGGCTCGCTCTCGGAAACGTTCGCGGAGAAGATCTGCAAGGTCATGGATATGGCCGTCAAGAACGGTGCACCCGTCATAGGCCTGAACGACTCCGGCGGCGCGCGTATCCAGGAAGGCATCGAAAGTCTTGCCGGCTACACGGATATTTTCCTTCGCAATGTGATGTCGTCGGGCGTCATTCCGCAAATCTCCGGCATCTTTGGCCCCTGCGCCGGCGGTGCCGTGTACTCGCCCGCGCTCACCGACTTCACGGTGATGGTCGAGGAGAACAGCTATATGTTTCTCACCGGGCCGAAGGTCGTGAAGGCCGTTACGCACGAGGATGTGGACACGGAGCGGCTCGGCGGCGCGTCGGTTCATACCGCGAAGAGCGGCGTGGCCCACCTCGCGAGGCCCTCCGAGGAGGAAGCCATCGAAACGATTCGCCACCTGCTCTCCTTCATGCCGCAGAACAACCTCTCTGCGCCGCCGCGCAAGGAGACCGACGATCCGGCCGACCGCGAGTCGCCCTACCTGAATACGATCATACCGGAGAACGCCAATCAGGCGTACGATATGTCCGAGGTGATCATGGAAACGGTCGATGACGGCGAGTTTCTGGAGATCCAGCCGAAATACGGCCCGAATCTGATCGTTGGCTTCGCGCGCTACAACGGGACGCCGGTCGGCGTCGTGGCCAACCAGCCGAAGTCGCTCGCAGGCGTGCTCGACATCGACGCCTCCATCAAAGGCGCACGTTTCGTCCGTTTCTGCGACTGCTTCAATCTTCCCGTGGTCACTTTTGTGGATGTGCCGGGCTTTTTGCCGGGGACGGGTCAGGAGCACGGCGGCATCATCCGTAACGGTGCCAAGCTGCTTTACGCCTATGCCGAAGCGACGGTGCCGAAAATTACCGTCACAACGCGGAAGTCTTACGGCGGAGCCTATTGCGTGATGAGTTCCAAACACCTGCGCGGCGACATCAACTATGCCTGGCCGACGGCCGAGATCGCGGTGATGGGTGCCAAAGGTGCTGTCGAAATTCTCTACGCGCGCGAAATCAAAGCGGCCGGAGATAAAGGGCAGGAGGTCCTCGAGCAGCGCGCATCGGAGTACACGGAGCGCTTTGCGAATCCGTACGAAGCTGCGCGCCGTGGCTACATCGACGACATCATCGTACCGGCGCGCACGCGCTTCCGCATCTGCAAGGCGCTTACGATGCTGGAAAGCAAGCAGGACAAAAACCCGCCTAAAAAGCACGGCAACATCCCCTTGTGACCTTTCACTAAGGCCAACTCTACACCATCTATGGGCTTTCACAACATCGCAGCGGGCGACGGCGTCGGCATCATGCTCACGGGCATGGCCATCGTGTTCGTCGGACTGACGCTCATCACCTTTTACATTGCCGGCATCCCTAAACTCTTCGAGACGCTATCGAAGGCGAAGGGAAAAACAACATCCATCAAGCGCCCTTTAGCCGCGCAGCGGCAGACCTCGGAGGTGCCGGTGATCTCCTCCGACTCGGCCATGATGACGGCCATAGCTGCCGTCATTCAGCTCGAACTGGAGCAGCAACGAACGTTTGACGACCAGCGAATAACCATCGAGCGCAGTTCGTCCCAGCAGATCTGGGCGGCGGCGGGTAAGATGCGAACCCTTTCTACCAGAATGTAGCATGAGAAAGTACGACCTTTCCGTCGAGGGGAAATCCTTCTCGATCGTGGTGAAGAGCTTTTCCCTTGAAGCTGTCGAGCTTGAAGTGAACGGCAAACCGATGAAGGTGCGCGTGGACAACATGGAGTCCGACACGCCGCTGCCTACGCCCAAGCGCCGCACGCCGGCCGCCTCGGCGTCTTCCGGTGCGAGTGCCGCCCCCGCCAGGCCCGTAACCTCGGGCGGGGAGGGAAGCGTCACGGCCCCGATTCCCGGCCTCATCCTGGAGGTATTCGTGAAGCAGGGAGAGAAAGTCACCGCCGGCCAGCCCGTCTTGAAGATGGAAGCCATGAAGATGGAGAACGTCATCAACGCGCCCATAGCGGGCACCGTCGAGACCGTTCACGTTGCCGCGGGCGACGCCGTAAACCAGGGACAGGAATTAGTAGTCGTCGCGTGACGCGTATCTGCCGGCATTCAGGATGAACACACTTTTTGAGTTTCTCTCCCAGACAGGTATGGCTAACCTGACGCTGGGCAACGTAATCATGATTGTCATCGGGGGGATATTTATCACCCTGGCCATCGTGAAGGACTACGAGCCACTGCTGCTGCTACCGATCGGATTTGGTGCCATCGTCGGCAATCTCGCCATCGTGCCGGGGATGAACCTGAGCGTTTATGATCCCGGAAGCGTAATGAACTACCTCTACTTCGGGGTGGTCCAGGGTATCTATCCGCCGCTCATCTTCCTTGGGATCGGGGCCATGACGGACTTCTCCGCCATGCTGTCGAATCCAAAGCTCGTTCTTCTCGGTGGAGCCGCCCAGATCGGCATCTTCCTCACGATCATGGGCGCGCTCTACCTCGGGTTCACTCCGGCTCAGGCCGGTGCCATCGGCATCATCGGTGGTGCGGACGGCCCGACGGCCATCTTCCTTTCCGCGAAGCTGGCTCCTGAACTCGTGGGCGCTATCGCCATCGCGGCTTACTCGTACATGGCGCTCGTTCCGGTCATTCAGCCGCCGATTATGAAGCTGCTGACCACGAAAAAGGAGCGCCTGATTAGAATGAAAGCGCCGCGCCAGGTGTCGAAGCGCGAGAAGATCCTCTTCCCGATCGGCACGCTCATCATCTGCGCCCTGATTGCGCCGGGATCGCTCGTGCTCGTCGGAATGTTGTGCTTTGGAAACCTGCTCAAGGAGAGCGGTGTCACGGAACGCCTCGCCGTGACGGCACGCACGTCGCTGATCGATATTGTAACAATCCTCCTCGGCTTCTGCGTCGGTGCCAGCACGCAGGCACAAACCTTTCTGACCCCTGCATCGCTCAAGATCTTCGCGCTCGGCGCGGCTTCCTTCGCCATTGCCACGGCCGGCGGTCTGCTCTTTGCCCGGCTCATGAACCTGGTGTTCAAGGAGAAGATCAACCCGCTGATTGGCGCGGCGGGCGTTTCCGCAGTGCCGGACTCGGCGCGTGTGGTGCAGATGGTGGGCCGCGAAGCGGATCCGAACAACTTCCTGCTCATGCACGCCATGGCCCCGAACGTTGCGGGCGTCATCGGATCGGCCATCGCAGCCGGTGTGCTCTGGAGCATGCTCGTCTAAGAACAGGCGCGTCGGAGACTAAGAAAAAGGGGCACCTTCCAACCGAGGGTGCCCCTTCTTACGTCTATGGGCCGCCGACCGTAGCCGCCGCCTATCGCGATGCAAAGAGCGAGGCGACGATGGCGAGTACGGCGGTATAGAGCGCGGCCGCGAGCCAGAGGATCGTCACCATATACATGCTCCGCACGCCCGTCTGCACCACGAGGAAAAGCACCATGATGCCGTTGTGGAGAAGCGAAACGACGAAGCTCCCGATGAACGCCTGAGAGGGAAGGATAAGCAGCGTCTCTCGCTCGTTGGCCGGGAAAAGCCCTACGAGGAAGCCGACCAGCGTCTTCGTGAACGCCTGAATGCCCCAGGTGCCATAGAGCGCGTCCATGACCAGCCCGAGGACGAAGCCGCCCCCCGCTCCGGTGTTGCGGCCGAAGCGCAGCCCAAGCCACGCGACGAATAGCAAAACGGCATCGGGATAGGCTCCCCAGATCTGTAAACGTCCAAAGACAAGAAACTGAAGCGCGACGACGACCGCGCCGGTAAGCAGGTAGCGCACGAAGTGCGGCATGAAGGATCGCGAAATAGTGGGATGAAAACCAGCCTGAGTCGCTGCCAATGTACGAACGAGAAATGAAGGTACGCGCAAGCGCCCGGCACTCGCGTGTGCCGATACCTGCTGATTACAAGAACCTCGCCGATCAACCTGCCGGCGCCGAGCTGATTGCTCGCACGATCTCGTCGATCTTCTGCGTTATCGCGTAGGACGGCCCGGTGAAGTTGTTGGAGAAGATGGAGAACGCCACCGGATCGCCACCTGCCGTTTGCGTGTAGCCGCTAAGCGCCCGCACGTACTCGAGCGACCCCGTCTTTGCCTGCACGGGCAAGTCGCCCAGGCGGCTGCGAAGGGTGGACCCCGCCTCGCCGCCTCCGGCCAGCGAGTTTTGGTAAGCCTCGCCCTGCGTATGCTCGCGCATGTAGGCCAGCAGCGACACCATTGCTGCCGGCGTTATGAGATCCTTTCGGGAGAGGCCGGAGCCGTCCATAATGGCGACTTCCTCCCCTGAATAGCCCGCTCGACCCAGAAGCTCCTTAATGCGCCGCTCGCCGCCGCCCGCAGAGCCGCCGTAGGCCATCGTCCGGAAGACCTGCTCGGCAAAAAAGTTGTTGCTCTCCTTGTTCATCACGTCCATGATCGTCTCCAAGCGCGGAGAGAAGTGGACGAAGAGTAGCCGCGCGTCGTCGTAGGACGGCAGATCGTCTAGATCGTCGATGTCCACCAGGCTGTCGGTGACCTGGATGCCCGCTTCCTCGAGGTACTGCTTAAAGTTGTAGATCGCGAAAGTAGTCGGGTTGGACACGGGAAGGGCCACCGTTCCTTCATAGGAGCGCGGCAGCGATCCATGCAGGTGAATGGTCTCTGTCCCGAGGTCGCGGTCGATCGAGATGGCCCAGCCCCTTCGGCGCGAGGCGGTGGTGGCTTCGTTTTGAATGTCAAGGTACCCGTCCGGGCGCGCCGAGATTTCCGGCGGTGATCCCACCTTGCCCGAGGCGATGCGCACTTCAATCACGTTGTCGCGATAGGCCAGGCCCCCTGCACTGACGCCAAGCGACCGGCTACCCTGGCTCACGAGGTAGTCGAGATCCCATCCCTCAGCATATGGGCGGTCGTCAAAAACGTCGTCGTCGCCAATGATGCGCCCGCTGATCTGAGTCACGCCCGCATCGGCGAGCTGCCGCGCCCACTTCTTCAAAGGGTCCGCTCCCCCTAATTCGATGGAGCCAAGCGAAGGGTCGCCCGAACCCACGAGGATAAGATCGCCCTGGATCGTAGAACCGGAAACGGAGCCGTCAAGCAGAAGTCGCGTCTTGTACCGGTAATCGGCACCAAGCGCGTCGAACGCAGCGGCGCTCGTGAGCAGCTTCTGATTGGACGCCGGCATGAAAGCCTTGCCCGCATTGTGCGAGACGATGGTCTCCCCGGTAGCGAGATTGCGCGCGTAGATGCCCCACGTTGCTGAACCGGACTCCACGCTTTCAAGGATCGCCGCGACGCCGGCGGGCATCGGGGCCGATGAAGCCGTCGGCGCGACGGTAAGAAACACCAGCAGAGCGGCAATTCCGAAGGAGCGTATTCTTCTCATGGCAGCGTTCAATAAGCAGGCGGAGCAGAGGGGTTGCGGGCGCGTAGCGTTCAGCACTATCGTCCGTTCGGAAGCTTGTACGCTGGAACCTGAAGCTTGAAACCCGGTTTTCAGCATCGTTACGCGGGATGTAGCTGGACGTCCGGCACTCCCGCCTTCAAGAATGCAGTTCAGTAGAAGAGCATGGCAAAGAAAGCAGTTGACCGTCGGCGGAGTGTGGGCGGCAGGGGAGCGGTGGCCAAAGGGCAGATGGTTTTCGTCCGGCGCAATTACTTGCTGCTCCTTCTCGGCGTTGCGCTTGTCGTGTTCGGCTACGTCGTGATGCGCGTCGACAACCAGGTTGACGGCTTCGTCTCCCTCTACGTCGCGCCGCTGCTACTACTCGCGGGTTATCTCGAAATCATCTACGCCATTCTCTGGCGTCCGAAGTACCCCTCCGCCGATGCGCCCGCGTGAGTGAGCGCCGCTCCTTTCACGATTGAACGCTCTGCGAGCCGGGTATGCTACTCGTAGAGCAAGTACGGAGCACGCGCCGTTCTGAAGGCGTCCACATCGCTCTTCCAGGACGCGATGATCGCTTCAGGCGTCTCTCCGGACTCGATCATGTGCTGGAGCTGCGACGATCCGGACAGCTTCGCAAGCCACTCCGGCCTGCTGATAAACCCCTTCTGCTCTCCTTCGGGCGCCGCATGGTAGAAGGCGTGCAGCAGATGAATGCCCGTCTCCACCGGCTCGAAAGCCACCTGGTCGGTGATGGTCGCTTTGACGCCATGAACGACCTCCCCCTCGTAGCGCGGATCGGTCGCCATATTGCGAATGTCCACGGGCCGGTAATCGACTGCTGCAAACCGGACGCCCGGGATTTTCCGGCTATTTAGCTCGTCGGCCATCGCTTCGCCGTCCACCCACGGCGCGCCGACTTGCAGGAACGGGGCGTGCGTGCCGCGACCCTCGTTGGCCGAGACCGCCTCGAACAGCCCCGAGCCGGGATAGATGAGCGCCGTCTCGACGGTTGGAATGTTCGGACTCGGGGCGACCCAGGGGAGTCCGGTGTCCTTCCATGTCATGCCACGCTGCCAGCCTTGCATTTCCACCACCTGGAGGTCGAGGTTCTCCAGGCCGGACAACATGGCCTCGCCTTTGATCATGCGCGCCAGTTCACCCACCGTAAGGCCGTGCGCGATGGGCACGGGGTACTGCCCGACAAAGGAGTAGAGCGACGGCTTAATAACAAAGCCGGAAACGTACGCTCCCGAGAGTGGATTGGGCCGATCGAGCACAACGAACGGAATGCCAGCCTCCGCCGCCGATTGCATCGACAGTCCCATGGTCGTGATGTAGGTGTAGAAGCGCGCGCCAACGTCCTGGATGTCGAACACGAGCGCATCTACACCCTTCAGCATCTCGGGCGTTGGCCGGCGCGTGTCGCCGTAGAGGCTGTAGATGGGAATGCCGGAAATGGGATCGTTGCCACCGCTGACCTTCTCACCGGCGGGCGCTTCGCCGCGGATCCCGTGCTCCGGTCCGAAGAGCGCGACGACCTCATAGTCTTTGCTCTTGACCAGCAGGTCGATCAGGTGTACCGAGTCCACCATCGCCGTATGATTGACGACCAGGCCGAGTCGCTTGCCCTTGAGCAGCGGTAGACCGTCTTCCACGAGTACCATCGCGCCGGTGCGGACCGGCCCCGTCGCAGCGAGTCCAGACGAGTCGGGCCGTTCGCCTTCCTGCCCGGCAGGGCGGTCGGTGCCGTCGGCGCACCCGAGGGGCGCGAACACGCCGAAGAAGAGCAGCAAACACGTGAAGATTGCCGGCATACTTGAACTGGCCATCCGACAGCGTTAAGGTTGGTTCAAAGATGGACGCGCTCCGAGCGAGCCGCCTACTCCTCCGGCAGCGTCGCTTCGCTTTCACCCTCCGACTCCGTCACAGGCGGCTGTTCGGTGCCGTTGCCCGCCTGGTTCTCCGCGGCTTCCGGGTCGTCGATGAGGAACGGCGTCACGTCCGCGATGGCGTCGCCTTCGCGCAAGTGGATGATCCGGACGCCCTGTGTATTGCGCCCGAGCGTAGAAATCCCGGCAACGTGGGTTCTGATCATGATGCCGTTCTGCGTCACGATCATCAGGTCGTCGGATTCGTGGACGGCTTTGATAGCGACCAGCGGACCGGTCTTGTCTGTCCGCTTGAGGGTAATGACGCCCTTGCCGCCGCGCGTGATGAGCCGGTATTCGCTGGCCGGACTGCGTTTTCCGTAGCCGTTGGCGCTGATCGCCAGCACCTCCCGGCTCTCGTCCGAGAGCACGATCATGCCGACCACGGACTGTCCTTCCTCCAGCGAGATCCCCCGCACGCCCTGCGTATTGCGACCGGTCGCCCGCGTGTTCGACTCGAGGAAGCGAACGGCAAGTCCTTCTGAAGAAGCCAGGACGATCTGCGCGTCTCCGTCGGTCAGATGCGCCTCCAATAGTTCGTCGCCCTCGACGATGGAGATCGCAATGATACCATCCGCACGCGGCCTGCTGAACGAGGCAAGGGCGGTCTTTTTCACAAGCCCGAGCTTCGTAGCCATTACCACGAAGTGGCTGTTCAGGAAGTCCTCGTCGTTGAAGTCCGGCTTTCTGACGGCAAGGACCGCCCTGACGCGGTCTTCCGGGCTGATCTGGATGAGGTTGCGAATAGAACGCCCCTTGGACGTTCGGGCACCTTCCGGAATGTCAAAGACGCGGAGCCAGTAACAGCGTCCGTGATCCGTAAAGAAGAGCAGGAAGTCGTGATTGTTGGAGATGAACAGGTGCTCGATGTAGTCCTCGTCGCGCATTCCCGTGCCACGCGCGCCCGTCCCGCCGCGCCCCTGATGGCGGTACTCGTTAACGCTCGTGCGCTTGATCAGCCCCTGGTGGGAGATGCTGACCACAACCTGCTCATCCTCGATCAAGTCCTCGATGATGATGTCGCCGCCGCCCGTGAGGTCGATCTCCGTCCGGCGCGCATCATTATACTTGGCTTTGATGGCGATGAGTTCTTGCTTGATGATCTCCATGCGCATCGGCTCGCTCGCCAGAATGCTCCGGAGTCGCTCGATCTCCTGCATGATCGCGCGATACTCATCCTCGGTCTTCTGCCGCTCGAGTCCCGTGAGCCGGCTCAGCCGGAGGGCGAGAATAGCGTCCGCCTGCGCTTCGGAAAGCCACGGGCGTCGTTCGTACCGGGAGTCGTCGAGCGCGCGCGCGAGGTCGTTGGCGGATTCGGGCAGCGGGCCGGAAAGCTCAACCGGAGGTGCCTCCGGCAGGCCGAAACGGCGGAGCTGCTCCGGCGTCATGCTCTCGGGATAAACGCCTCGAATCAGGTTCAAACGCGCTGCATCGGTGTCCGCGGAGTAGCGAATGATGGATATGACCGCATCGAGATGGTCGAGCGCGAGGGTCAGACCTTCGAGAATGTGCGCGCGCTCTTCGGCTTTGCGTAAGTCGAAGCGCGTGCGGCGGATAACCACCTCGTGCCGGTGCTCGACATAGTAGCGAATCACCTCCTGCAACGTGAGCACGCGCGGCCGCCCTGCAACAAGCGCCACCATGTTCACGCCAAAAGTCGTCTGGCACTGCGTGTACTTGTAGAGGTTGTTCTCGACAACGAGCGGCACCGCATCATTCTTTAGTTCGATGACGACGCGCATGCCGTCGCGATCGCTCTCGTCCCGCAGATCGCTGATGCCTTCGATGCGCTTTTCACGAACAAGCGCCGCGATCTTCTCGAGAAGGCTGCTCTTGTTGACCTGGAAAGGTATCTCCGTGATGATGAGGGCATTCCGACCGTGTCGAATTTCTTCCTCGTTCATCCTCGCCCGAAGCACCACGCGGCCCCGCCCCGTGGCGTACGCCTCCTGCACGCCGGCGTAGCCGTGGATGATGCCGGCCGTGGGGAAGTCCGGCCCCTTGAGGTGCTGCATCAATCCGCGCACGTCGATCGCGGGATCGTCGATGTACGCCACAATGGCGTCCACCGCTTCGCCGAGGTTGTGCGGAGGGATCTTGGTCGCCATGCCGACTGCGATCCCGTCGGAGCCGTTGATCAGCAGGTTCGGAACGGCCGAGGGAAGGACAAGCGGTTCTTCGAGCGAGCCGTCGAAGTTCTCGCCGAAGTCCACGGTCTCCTTGTCGATGTCCCGCAGCATTTCCTCGGCAATGCGCGTCATACGCGCTTCCGTATACCGCATGGCCGCGGCCGAGTCGCCGTCAACGGAGCCGAAGTTGCCCTGGCCGTCTACAAGCGGGTAGCGCATGGAAAAATCCTGCGCCATGCGAACCATCGTGTCGTACACAGCCGAGTCGCCGTGCGGATGGTACTTGCCCAGCACCTCTCCGACGATACGAGCGCTCTTCTTGTGCGCCGATCCCGCCGTGAGGTTCAGTTCGCTCATCCCGTAGAGCACGCGGCGGTGTACCGGTTTCAGTCCATCCCTCACGTCCGGCAGCGCCCTACCCACGATCACCGACATCGAATAGTCGATGTAGGACGACTTCATCTCATCCGCGATATTAATCGGGATGATGCGTTTCTGCTCCTGTTCCATCCAGTCCGTTCAACCTCTATTTGCAAGCACGGGAGCCGCCCCAGGGGCCGCTCGGCTGCGCCTTCTTACCAGCCAGATCAAGTCTCTCAAAATACAACTTTTTGCGCTCATTTGCCACCCGAAGTTCGTCGCGTTCGGGCCTCTTGATCCTGCTCTTCCGGCCGCATTCCCGATGCCCGATCAGTATGCGCGCGCCGCGGCAAAGGAAGCCCGCGCGAGCGGTGCTGACCATCCTGAACGATCTCGTGGATCAGATGACATGTGAGCCTTGTTCACCTCCCCTGGCGCGCCTCCCTTAAAGTAGGCTGTACGGGCCGACAGTCTCAACATACTATGACAAGCGGGGGCGCTGGAGGAGGAAGAATCGACTGCGCACAAAGGAAGCAGAACGTGCCGTCCGTGTCATGCCGGCAAAGCGAAGCATCTCAGCCTTGCTCAAAGGCGCTGGCGATTCAATTCGCACAACCGCTGATGCCTGGCAGGGTTCACCTGTATTCAACTGCCTCTTTGGGCGAGGCGGGCGAAGGGTGCTCCCTTTGGGTCTTGCAAAGATGTCCGAGCTTCGTAACTTCAGGTAAGTAGGGGCGTTAAGATCGCTGGATTCTTTAAAGGGAGCCGGATTGTGTTGTTGCGAGTCGTTGCCGTACTGCTGCTAATCGTTCTGTCGGGAAAGATGCCGCAAGAGGCGTTCGGACAAGCACGTGCATCGCTGAGCGGCTTCGTCTCGGATGAGAAGTCGGGCGAAACGCTCATTCTCGCCAACGTCCGCCTGGCACCCGGCAGTCGCGGAACCGCCACCAACACGGCAGGCTACTATACCCTCACCGATATTCCGGCGGGTGCCTACCGGCTCGAGGTAAGCTACATCGGCTACGGGTCGTATCTCGAAGAGCTGGTTCTCGCGCCCGGCGAGCACCGCCGCCTCGACATCGCCCTCACGCCGAACGCATATGGACTGGACGAGGTCGTCGTTAGTGGCGACCTGGAACCGGAGTTTGCCGTCGGGGTGGCCCAGGTCACAACGGAGTCTGTCCGCGAACTGCCGTCCGTTCTCGAACCGGATCTCTTCCGGTCGCTGCAACTACTTCCAGGCATCAAGGCGGCATCGGATTTTTCATCCGGATTGTACATCCGTGGCGGCACGCCCGATCAGACGCTGATCCTGCTGGATCGAAACACGGTGTACAACGCGAGCCACTTCTTTGGCTTTTACGCGCCGTTCAACCCGGATGCCATTAAAGACGTGCAGCTCTACAAGGGCGGTTATCCCGCTCCCTACGGCGGCCGACTCGGGTCTGTCGTAGACATTTACAACCGCGACGGTAATCGCCGCCGGTTTCAAGCGGGCGGCAGCCTTGGGCTTCTGGCCTCGCGCGCCTACGCGGAAGGTCCATACAGATTCGGCTCGTGGATGGTCGCCTTTCGGCGCTCCACGATCGAGCCTGTTTTGGCAGCGATGCGCGGGTTCAAGGTCGAAGCGACGCCGGATCAGTTCTACTTCTACGACCTCAACACCCGCGTCAATCTGGATGTGTCGCAGAACGACCGCGTCTCTTTCTCAGCCTACTCGGGCCGCGATCACATCGTGACGCCCTTTCTCGAAGATGCGACGCTCTCCATCGGGCTTGGGAACAGGACCCTTGCCGCCAACTGGACGCACGTTTACTCCAGCAAGCTCTTCACGCACTTCACCGTCGCAGGCTCGGCGTACGACAGCCGTCCGGATGCGACCGTCTCGGGAACGGCCTTCGGCACCACCAACCGCGTCATAGATACATCGGTCAAAGCGGACGTCGAGTACATATCGGGCGAACGGCATTCTGTGAGCAGCGGCGTAGCCGTGGGCACCTTCGCAATGCGCTACCGGGAACAGTTCGACGCGCAGGAACGCATCCGCACGAACATCCAGTCGAACTACGCCGCGGTTTACCTCGAAGACACGTTCCGCCCGACGAGCCTGCTTTCCATCCGGGCAGGCGTGCGGGGGAGCTATTTTGAAAAGGGCGACTACTACCGAATCGAACCGCGCCTTTCGGGCGAGTACACGGTCTCGGACCGGCTCCGCCTGAAAGCGGGCTTCGGGCAATACTACCAGTTCCTGACGCTCGTGACGAGCCAGGTACTTTCGGCCTTCGACCTCTGGCTCACCACCGCCGACGGGGTGCCCCCGTCGATGGGCCGCCAGTACATTTTTGGCGCGAAGATGAAACTGCGCCCGACGCTCACGCTGGACTCGGAGGTTTACTATCGCAGCATGGAAGGCCTGTTCGAGTTGGACCCGTTTGTCGCCGATGTTTCCGGACGTGCTTATGACGACATCTTTCAATTCGGCGACGGCCGCGCGTACGGGCTTGAACTCCTGCTGGACAAAAAGGCGCGTCGCTATTCCGGATTTGTGGCTTACACGCTCGGACGCACCCAGCGCCGTTTTGCGCCGAACCTTAACGACGGAAAGTATTTCTCGCCGAAGTACGACCGCACGCACGACCTGACGGCCGTCGGTACCCTGCGACTTTCGAAGAACTGGCAAGCCAGCGGCGTATTTACCTATGCGACGGGCCAGGCGACTACAGAGCCAAAGGCGCGCTGGAACACCATCGACGAACCCCTCGCGCGGACTACCCGCACCATCCTGATCGGTCCATTCAACAATGCGCGGCTGCCGGCCTACCACCGCCTGGATGTTGGCGTCACCCGCGCCGGCAAATGGTCTGAGCGCCTGTCGTATGAACTGCAGTTTCAACTGATCAATGTCTATGGGCGGCGCAACATCTGGTTCTATTATTACGAGAGCACCCCCGAAAAGACGATTAATCGCGTGACCGTCCCGCAGATCCCGATTCCAATTCCCAACGTCTCGCTCACGCTCCGGTACTAAGTGGCTGTTGGAATAACCGAACACGCTTTATGTAGCTGACGATATGGACCAAAGCACCAATACAACCTCCCCCTTGAGGGATATACAAGCGGGTGTTAGGCAGCATTTCAATCGCGTACAGCGTCTCACATATCTGCAGTGCATTCCATCGATAGTAAATCAGCAGCCTCCTAATATGCAGCAGGCAAAGACAATTTGGATGGTCGCTGCGGCCTTGTTGCTCCTCACGCCGGGCTGCGATTGGGGAAGCACCTCCGAATTCGAACCGGAATACGTGGTCGAAGCTTACATCGGGGCCGGGGAACCCCTAGAGCAGGTGCGCTTGAGCCGATCGGCTGATCTTGAAGGGGCGTATGAATTTGATGAGAATGCAGTGGACGGGGCGCAGGTCGAGATGCAACTGCTCGGCTCGGACGGCGCAGTCGAGAAGAGTTTCTCTTTCGTGCAGCGTTCGCGCCACGGCATTTACGAGATCATGGTGATGCACCGCGCTGTGCCGCTGCGAACCTACCGCCTGATCATTCAGACCGCCGACGGCACGCGCCTGTCGTCGGAGACTACGGTGCCGGCTGCCATTTATATTGAAAGCATCAGCGCAGACACCGTCATCTACAAAGGCCCTCAGCCCCTGGAGGCGGACTTGCGCACCGGGTCCGGCAACGAGGGAAACCGCGTGTTCACGTTCGTGTCCGAAGCGCTCGACCCCTCAGAGGAAAACCTGACGGATTTTGCCCGGTCCATTTACGAGCAGGGAGACGTGCAACTGGCCGACCTTTCACGAACAAGCTCGCCTGTTCTCAATGAAGCCGGATACGGACTCTCGCCGGAGGGGCGACTTCGGATCGCGCTCCCGTGGGTTGCCATTTCTTTTTACGGCCGAAACCGCCTCTCGGTGGCGAGCCTCGACAAGAATTACTACGACTTCCGCCGGACGCTCGATGTGCAGCAGGGCGGAAGCACCCTCGGACCGGGCGAGATCCCGAACGTCCTGGATCCTATCAATGGCGGTCGCGGTATTTTTGCTTCCTTTGCACGCGCCTGGGCGGACATATACGTCAAGCGCCCGGAGTAGGCTTGCGGGCTTCAGCCATTTGCACACCAAAGGACTATGACGACCGGCCCTCTCCCTCTCCGAAAGGCATTCGTGCTGCCGTTTCTTTTTGTCTTGACGCTGGCTGCCTGCTCGCCTCGCACCGATACGCGCCCCGAGCCGCCGCCGAAAGCGCCCGCGAGCGCGCCCGCGAAGACGCCGTCGAAGGGCACCCCTGAAAAGCCGCGTTCCGCGCCGAAGACGAAGCCGTCGGCACCTTCCGGAACTGCTGTTCAAGGCTTTCGCGTTCAGATCGCCAACAGCCGAACGAAGGCGGATGCGGAGGCGGCGTTGCAAGATGTTATCGCGTGGTGGGAGTCCGTTCCCGCCGGGCAGCGACCGAAGGGCTGGGGCGACCGCAGCCTCGATGCAGGGTTGACGTTCAAGTCGCCCTACTACCGCGTTCGTGTAGGTGCGTTCAGAACACAGGCGGAGGCGGATGCCTTCCGGCGGCTGTTGGTCCGGCGTTATCCAAAGGCGCTCATCGCTCCGGATCACGTCGTTGTTTACGATTGACCCTGTGCAAAGACGTAGGGAATCATTGCGTAGGAATCGCTTCCTGTCCCGTTATTCAAGTTGTTCTTTAACCGCGCCGGTTCTTTTCGTAAGTTAATACGGTTAACCCAAGCAGCCGGTACAGCAGCTGTCTGCGCGACTTTCAACCCTATGCAGCTATGCAGTTGAGCCGTCGATCCTGGGGCATCATCCTGGTTATGCTTACAGCAATTTCCTGCCGGAGTGGAATGGATAAGGCCATAAAAACTTACACGATAGAGAAGCAGTCGACGCCCGTCCGTATTGGAGACGACGCGGAGGTTTTGTTGACCGTCTATGAGTCGGAGAAACCTGGACTTACGTACGTCACTTTGCACGACGATGAGGACACGGCCGCGCAGGCGGTGCTCGACGTCATCGCGCGGCGAGGCGGGCGCCTGATCGACCTGCAGCATAGCGGCGACCGGAACATCGTGTTCACCCTGGCCGCCGACACGTTCGTCTTCGATCCGAATCGCATTTATTCAGATAACGGGGCCAAAGCCACGCTTGAAGGGCTGGGAGGCTTTTCGCCGGCGGCGCTCCGCGAAGTCCGCGCCTTCGCCAAAGTGATTCTGCAGCGCATTCGCGCGGGTGGCGACAGCGTGCTCGTTACGGTGCACAACAACACGGAAGGGGAGTACTCGACCCTCAGCTACCTCGAAGGCGGCTTATATGCAGGGGACGCGCTCTTGACGCGCTACCTTTCCGACGTGAACATCGACAATTTCTTCTTTGTCACCGAGCAGTGGCTGTTCGACCGCCTCAGCGAAGGGCACCACAACATCGTCCTCCAGAATAACGCGACGGTGCTCGAAGACGGCTCGCTCTCCGTGTGGGCCGCCCGGCAGCAGATCCCGTACGTCAACGTGGAAGCGCAACACGGCCGGCTGTCCGAGCAGATCGAGATGCTCGATTATCTCACGGACTCCTTGCGCAACACGGCGACGGCGGCATCAGGGGTTTGACGCCGCCGCCGCATGTTCCTACAGGACGATCAGGTTGCGCGGAAGCGTTGACAGGCTTTCGCAACCTCCTTCGGTGATGACCATGTCGTCTTCGATGCGAACGCCGCCACGGCCGGGCAGGTAGATTCCCGGCTCGATGGTGAAGGTCATGCCCGGCTCAAGAAGCTGTTCATTGTCGTCGCGGATATAAGGATCTTCGTGCGCCTCCAGCCCAAGTCCGTGGCCGGTGCGGTGAACGAAGTATTGCCCGTACCCCGCCTTTTCGATGACGCTTCGCGCAGCCAAATCCACGCTGCCCGCCGTAACCCCGGGCGCGGCGTGGCTTCGAGCGGCCGCATTCGCTTCCTCCGTTATCTCCGCGATCTTCTGCAACTCCGCTTCCGGATCGCCGAAAGCAACCATGCGCGTGAGATCGGAGAAATAGCCGTTGTGGTTTCCTCCCCAATCGATCACGATGAGGTCGCCCTTGGCCAGCCGGCGATCCGTCGGGGATGCGTGCGGGTTGGCGCTGTTCGGCCCAAAGGCAACGATGGGGGCGAAGGGCATCTCAGACTCGCTGCCGGCGCGAAGCAGCTGCACCGTCAATTCGGCGGCCAGGTCGCGCTCCGTCACGCCGTCTTTGATGAAGCCGAGCGTCTCTTTAAAGGCCGTCTGAGCGTAGTCGACGGCGCGCGACATCATTGCAATCTCGGCGTCGTCTTTCTTCGCCCGTAGCTCCGCCAGACCAGTCTCTGCCGAGACAAACGTGGCTCGCGGAAAGGCGCTCCGCAGGAATTCGAGTTCGAGGAAACGAAGCGCCCTCGGCTCGACGCCGATCATCGCGTCCGGCCGCCCGAGCGCTTTGGCCGCCTTTTCAAAGGCATTGGGCCAGGTGTTCAGATCCTCCGTGTAGGAGAAAACCCGCGCCTCGAACGAGAGCGAGTCCAGCTTCACTTTCTCGAACTCCGGCATCACGATGATGGGCGTCGCATCCGGCACGAAGAGCGCTACCACGGGCCGCTCCATCAGGTGAAAAGGCACGCCCGTAAGAAAGTGCAGGCCGGGACCCGGGTTGACGGCGAGCGCCTCGAGTCCGTGGCGCTGAAGCATCTGGCCAAGCCGCTCGTGGCGTGCGGCAAAAGGAGAGCCGGTAGAAGAATGTTCGGGCATTGCTTATTGACGAATTGGTAGGATGAAAAGGAGAATCGCGGGCGCGGCAACCATTACGCAAGATACCGAACGGCACCCGTTGTTATATTGCCGGCATACCGGACATTGTTGTAAAAGGAACGGCCGCAGATGCTACGGGTTCGCCTTAATGAAGGCTCGCGCCGAACATCTCAATGGTGCAACGCTGGTCTACTTGGCTAAAGCTATGGAAGAATACACTTTTCGCTGCCCGTTCTGCTGGGAGACGATCACGATGATGGTGGACCTCTCGGTCCCGGAGCAGGATTACATCGAAGACTGCGAAGTATGCTGCAACCCGCTTCAGATTCACTGCGCATCCGACGGTGAGCAAGTCATCCAGTTTGAAGTCGCAGGATCGGCCTGATGCACGCGGGTGTCCCCTCGTCGGTTCATCCGGATGGGTGGTTCATGATTGAAAAGGTTGAAGAAATGACCGGCGTCGAAGGGCCGTCGGTGGAAATCCTCCGCAGCCGAGTAGAACAAATCAGCTTCCGCATGGGCGAAGCTGCAAGGCGCTCGGGCCGCGATGCGGGTGCGGTGACGCTCGTATCGGTCTCGAAGACCTTTCCGGTGGATCTCGTGAAGCGAGCCGTAGCGGCCGGACTATCTCACTTCGGCGAAAATAAGGTCCAGGACCTCGCGGCGAAGGCCGAGGCAATGCGCAAGGAGACGGCATTGGGGGAGGTCGACTGGCACATGATCGGGCATCTGCAGCGCAACAAGGCCCGGGAAGTCGTGGAGCACGCCTCTCTGTTTCACGGACTCGACAGCCTCCGACTCGCGCGCGCGGTTGATAAACGCGCGGAGGAATTGGGGCGCGTCATGCCGTGTCTCGTTCAGGTGAACATCTCCAAAGAGGCTTCCAAGTCCGGTGTGACCGCCGAGGAGGCTGAAGAAGTCGTGCGCTCGGCAGAGCAGTGGCCGCACCTGCAACTTCGTGGGCTTATGGCCATCGCTTCTCCCGCAGACGATCCGGAGGCGGTGCGACCGGAGTTTCGCGCGATGCGAGAACTGTTCGAATCGCTCCGTCGCCACGCAAAGGATCCCGACGTATGGACGGTGCTCTCGATGGGCATGAGCAGCGACTATGAAGTCGCGATAGAGGAAGGCGCAACGCTCGTCCGAATTGGCAGCGCCATCTTTGGATCGCGGGGCGTTTGAAGGGGCGCGTTCGTGGTATTTCGCAATCGGCCCGTAAGAACGTATCTTATCTCCCGTCAACAACGCTGGCCCGCCACACGGTAAAGGTTGTTTCCTATGAGGATCACGCCGCTCGAAATACGAAAGCAGGAATTCACGAAGGGTTTTCGCGGATTCGAAGTCGAGGAGGTGCAATCGTTCCTCCAGACCGTTTCTTCGCAGTGGGAAGAGGCACTTGCCGACCAGCGGCGGCTCGAGAGTCGCGTTCGCGAGCTTGAAGCCAAGCTCCAGCACTATACGAACGTAGAAGAAGCACTCCAGGAAGCCTGCGCACCACCCGCGAAAGCTCCCGTAGCACCATAGAAGCTGCGCAGTCGAAGGCGGAGGCGCTGGTCTCGGCAGCAAAGCAGGAGGCGGCGGAGGTGCAGCGCGACGCCGAGGCGCAGCGCTTGGCCGCTCGGAAGGAACTGATCGAGGTGGAGTCCCGGCGGCACGAGATCGTGGCAAGGCTTCGCGCATTCCTGTATGCCGAATCCGAGTTGCTCGCGCACTTCGACGGAAACGCATCGCCGCTCGAAAACCCCGGCAGTGGCTTCCTGAAACCCGCGCAGTCTACCGCCTACGCCCGTTCCGATAAGCCTGCGCGAACCGAAGCGGCACCGCTATCCGACCGGAAGGAACCAGCTTCCCTGCCGTTGCCGAAGAACGCGCCGGCACCCGAGAAGTCTGTCCCCGAGCCGCAGCGACTCGACCTGGAACATGGCGGTTGGACCGTACGCCCGGTCTTGTCGCAGCCCCAGGGGGCATCGCAGCCGCCGCCTACGCCGCAGCCGCCGCCTGCGCCGCAGCCGGCACCGCAGCGCGACGCGCGACCGGCAGCCGATTCAATCGCGAGTGAAGAGGAACTGGAGCGAATCCGGCGCATCCTCAATGAACTCGACTGACATCAAGAACAACCCAACCCCTTTCCGCTTTGTCTCGCAGCCAAGACTTGAATACAGCGTCTTCCCAGTACATAGACGCGGTGCAGAAGGCCGCCGCGTCGATCAAAGAACGCTTCTCCCAACCGGTTGAGATCGGCATCATTCTCGGCACGGGCCTCGGTGCGCTTGCGAAGGAGATCGACGTACAGGAGCACATTCCGTACGGCGAAATCCCCGGCTTTCCGGTCTCGACGGTCGAATCACACGAAGGCCGCCTGCTCTTCGGCACGCTGAACGGCGTGCCCGTCGTTGCCATGCAGGGCCGTTTCCACCTGTATGAAGGCTATTCACCCTGGGAAGTGACCATGCCGGTCCGCGTGCTCGCGGCGCTCGGCGTCCGCACCCTTCTCATCTCCAACGCGGCCGGCGGCATGAACCCGCAGTACCGCCGTGGCGATTTGATGCTGATCACCGATCACATCAATCTGCAGGGCCTGAATCCGCTCATTGGTCCGAACCATGCCGCTTGGGGACCGCGCTTCCCCGACATGAGCGAGCCTTACGACCGTAAGTTGCAACATCTTGCCGCTTCATGTGCGCTGGATCTGAAGATTAAATTGCAGCAGGGCGTGTATGTAGCCGTCACCGGCCCGAATATGGAGACGCGGGCCGAGTACAGGTTCCTACGCGGCATCGGCGCAGATGTGGTCGGCATGAGCACGGTACCGGAAGTGGTGGTCGCGCGCCATATGGGCCTTCGCTGCGCCGCGTTTTCGGTGGTCACCGACGAGTGCTTCCCCGATGCGCTTCAGCCGGTTTCGCTTCAGGATGTACTCGCGGCAGCCGGAGAGGCCGAGCCGCGCCTCGCCGCCGTCATGGCCGAACTGGTCAAACGCATCGGTCGGGAAGGGTAATCGCCAAGATCGTTAACATCGCCAACACATAGCCTGTCATTGCTTATGTACTCCGATGACGTGTGGGATGAAGAACGCTGGGAAGCTTTCTTAAGGGACAACGACCGCCGTATAGACCGGCTCATGGGCGACATCTTCGAGTTCATGCGCGATCAGCCGCCGCCCACGGTGCCGAACTCAGACGAGATGCAGGAATGGACGCGCGCCATGCGTACCTACCTCTCGTTGCGCGGCTGGAACGATGCTGCGGAGATCCCGCCGGGCGATCCTTCGCCGGACGAGGAACCGGAACTCTGGGTCGACATCACGGCCGAGTGGGCGGGAGAGGACGATGCCGACGAAGAAGCGGCCGATGTGCGGGGCCTGCCCGTCTACGACAGCGCTTATGCCCTCGCCCGAACCGTGCTCGAATGGGCGAACGGCCTTCCCGGCGACGTGAAGGACAGCGCGCTCGTTCAATACTGCTCGGAAAGCCTCTCCCTTGCAGCCAATGTTGCAAAAGGCCACGCCATGGGCTTCGAGATGGAGAGCATCGGCGGCAACATCGCCTTCGTGAAGCGGGGACTCAACAGCGCCAACACGGCCCTCCATTGCCTCTCCGACATGAAGGAGGCCGTCTACATGGACCCCGAGATCTACCGTTCACTGTACGAGTCGACGTATGAAGTGCGGAACAGCATCGCGCTCTACATCCTCGATCTGAGGGAACGACTCGAACTCGGCATGGACTGACTCGAACCGCGTTTTGCCCGTGATTTCGGGTGGAATAGCGGCGGCGCTCCTCAGTCGCCGTCGGGTGCGGATGTGTTGTGCCGTATCCTTATCTTAACAGACTGTCCCGGAGACGGGGTTCTTAGAGCAGCACGAGATCAGCAATGCAGAGGTTCAAGGAGGTCAAGGGGTTCGACCTTCCGACGATCGAGGAGGAAATCCTCGCCTGGTGGGAGCAGAACGCGGTTTTTGAGCGGAGTATCTCGCAGCGGGAGGGCGCGGAGACCTTTACGTTTTACGAAGGTCCGCCGACGGCTAACGGTCGCCCGGGCATTCACCACGTCATGGCGCGCACCATTAAGGATGCCTTCTGTCGCTATAAGGCGATGAAAGGATTCCGCGTGGAACGCAAAGCCGGATGGGACACGCATGGCCTTCCCGTGGAGATCGAGGTCGAAAAGGCGCTTGGCCTCGAAGGACGGCATCAAGTGGAATCCTATGGAATCGAACGGTACAATGCCGCTTGCAGGGACAGCGTTCTGCGCTACAAGACGCTTTGGGATACACTCACGCAGCGCATGGGCTACTGGGTGGATCTCTCGGATCCGTATGTCACCTTCAAGAGCGACTACATTGAAACGCTCTGGTGGCTGATCAAGAGGATACACGAGAAGGGGCTGCTCTATAAAGGCTATAAGATTCAGTGGTATAGCCCCGGTTCGGGCACCGTGTTGTCCTCCCATGAAGTCAGCCTTGGCTACAAGGAGGTGCAGGACCCAAGCGTTTACGTGCGGTTTGCCGTCGCCGGCGAACCGAATACGTTCTTTCTCGCCTGGACCACCACGCCGTGGACGCTCATCTCGAACACCGCACTCGCCGTCGGCCCGCGAATCGATTACGTGTATGTGCAACACGAAAATGCCTCCGGCGAACAGGAGACGCTCATTCTCGCCGAAGACCGTCTGTCGGTGCTCAAGGAGGAGTATAGCATCGTAAGAAGGGTAAAAGGCGCAGACCTCGTCGGGATGCACTACGAACCGGCTTATGACTACTTCCGCGGCGCTGAGGGCGCGGAAAAAGCATGGCGTGTGTTTGCCGCCGACTTCGTCTCGACCGAGGACGGCACCGGCATCGTCCACCTCGCTCCCGCCTTTGGTGCCGACGATTTCGAGGTGGGCCGCAGGGAAGATCTGCCGCTCTTCAACCCTGTCAACCCGGATGGGCATTTCGGCGCAGAGGCGACCATTGTCGCCGGCGAGTGGTTTAAGGACGCCGACAGGATCGTATCCCGCGACCTGCGCGAACGCGGACGCCTCTACCGGCACGAGACCTACCTCCACAATTATCCCCACGACTGGCGCAAGGGCACGCCGCTCATTTCCTATCCCGTCGAAAGCTGGTTCATCCGGACGACCGCCGTCAAGGATCGGATGATCGCGCTGAACGACACCATCAACTGGCAGCCCGAAGCCATTGGAAACGGGCGTTTTGGCGAGTGGCTCAAGAATAACGTTGACTGGGCGCTTAGCCGCCGCCGCTACTGGGGCACCCCGCTACCTATCTGGGTGAGCGACACGCCCGAATCCACCGAGATCGAGGTAATCGGCTCGATCGAAGAACTTCGTTCAAAGTCCGACATCGCGCTTCCCCCCGACGCCGAGATCGACCTCCACAAGCCGTTCGTCGACGCCATCATCTGGCCGGCGAAGGACGGCGGCACCATGCGGCGCGTGCCCGACCTGCTGGACGTGTGGTTCGATTCGGGAGCCATGCCTTTCGCTCAGTGGCACTATCCGTTCGAGAACAAAGAGCGCTTCGAAAAGCTCTTCCCGGCAGACTTCATCGCGGAAGGCGTTGACCAGACGCGCGGCTGGTTCTACACGCTCCATGCCATTGCAACCATGGTCATGGATAGCGTGGCGTTCAAGAACGTGGTCGTCAACGGCCTCGTGCTCGCCGAAGACGGTGAGAAGATGTCGAAGTCGAAGGGCAACGCCGTCGACCCGTTTTCCGTGATCGAGGCGCATGGCGCGGACGTGGTGCGCTGGTACATGATGGCGAACAACCCGCCCTGGGAAAACACCAAGTTCTCCGAACGCGGCATCCAGGAGACGCTCCGCAAGTTCTTCAGCACACTCCAGAACGTCTATTCGTTCTTCTCGACCTACGCGAACATCGACGGCTTTAGCTACGAGGGCGAGCCGGTTCCCCTCCAGGAGCGACCGGAGCTGGACCGCTGGATCATCAGTCGCCTGAATACCACCGTGCGCGAGGTCGACGGCGCGCTCGCCGAGTACAATCCGACAAAGGCCGCCCGAAGCGTGGAACGCCTGCTCGACGAACTCTCAAACTGGCACGTTCGCCGGTCGCGCCGCCGCTTCTGGAAAGCGCGCTCCGGAAATGACGGAGCCGGTGCGGAGGACCTCGACAAGACGGCAGCCTACCAGACGGTGTACGAGTGCCTGATTGCGCTTGCGAAAATGATGGCTCCCATCGCACCGTTCTTTAGCGAATGGCTGTACAAGAACCTGAACGATGCAACCGGCCGGGAGGAGGCAACGTCCGTGCACCTGGCGGACTTCCCTGCGGCCGATGCCTCTTCAATCGATGAAGACCTCGAACGACGGATGGCGCTTGCCCGAACGATTTCCTCCATCGTGCTGGCGCTTCGCAACGAGAGTAAGATCAACGTCCGGCAGCCGCTCTCCAGAATCATGGTTGTGACGGGACCGAGCGTTGACCGGGGCGACGTGGAGCGGGTTCGGGACGTGATCCTCGACGAAGTGAACGTCCGCGAGATCGAATACGTCTCCGGTTCGACGGATCTGGTCCAGCGCTCGGCGCGGCCGGACTTTCGCCGCCTCGGCAAGCGCCTCGGCAAGAACATGAAAGCGGTGAACGAAGCCGTTCGCGCAATGACCGGCGATGAATTGGCCCGGTTTGAAGAGGAAGGTTCATGGACCTTTCCTATAGATGGCGCGTCCGTTACCCTCAGCAGGGAAGACGTGGAGATCACGAGCGAGGGCGTGGAAGGATGGCTCGTGCGCCAGGAAAACGGCGTTACGGTGGCCATCGACACGGGCCTCGACGACCACCTGATCGCGGAGGGACTTGCACGCGAAAGCGTCAACCGCATTCAGAACCTTCGCAAAAGCGGCGGATTTGATGTCGCAGATCGCATTCGCATCCAGTACACCGCCACCCCCTTTCTTGCCGAGGCCCTTGAGCGGCACGCCTCATGGATTCGGAACGAGACGTTGGCATTGGAGTTGGATGAAGCGGAAACTCCGTCGGGAGAAATCGTCTCTTCTTTTCCCATCGGGGAAGAGATCTTGACCGTCGGTTTGAGCCGTGCTGAACGCCCGGAGGCGCGGTAGAGGCGCGGCGAGCAGAGCCGGAGAGCGACGGATTGCTCCTTTCGGCTCGCTTTTTGTTTATGTGGCGGCAAAACGGGCGCATTGCCTCTTTAGCGGGTCGTTTGGTTCTGATCAAGTAGTTCTGGAAAGAGCGGTAAATCAAAGAATATAATGGCGGAAAAGAAGACGACACTCGAAGGCGGCCTCGTGGGCGTTCGCTTGCATGACGATCCCGAGCTTGAGGGCGGAACGCTGCCCGGCACGTCCGGCGACGACCAGGGCGTTCGTACGACTTACTCCGACGACGAACTGGAGCATTTCAAGGCGATCATTCTGGAGCGCAGACGCGAAGCCATCGACGACATCGACCGGATGCGCAGCCAGCTCGAGGATTCACGCGAGCAGGCAGAGAACGACACGGCCTACAGCTTCCATATGGCCGACGCGGGCACGGACGCGATGGAGCGGGAAAAGCTCTACCTCATGGTCGCGCGCCAGCAGAAGTATGTCGGCTATCTCGATCGCGCGCTCGACCGCGTGAAGAACAAGACCTACGGCGTCTGCAAGGTGACCGGCAAGACGATCTCGAAAGAGCGCCTCGAAGCCGTGCCGCACACGGAGATCTCGATAGAGGCCAAACTGAAGCAGAAGAAATAGCGGCTGCCCGGGCGTTCCAATTGGATCATTCGGGCGCTCCGTGCCTCCGTTCAGTCTGAACCGTCGTACATGCGCATTCTCTGGATCACGCTCCTTGCCGTCGTTATTGATCAGGCTGCGAAGTTCGCCGTCACGGCGAATATGTACCTCTCGGAGTCGATTCCACTCATAGGGGAGTGGTTTCGGTTCACGTACACGACGAACCCGGGGATGGCATTTGGCATCGCCTTCGGTCCGCGCAGCATGGTGACGATCCTGTCGATCTTCGCTACCGTTCTGATCGTTGCCTACATTTACCTGGTCCGCGACGGCTACCGGCCCTATGTTGCCAGCCTCGCGCTCATCCTCGGCGGGGCGCTCGGCAATATCATCGACCGGGTATTCTACGGAACGTGGTTCTACGGCAGACCACTCTTCACAGGTGAAGTTGTAGATTTCATCCACATCGATCTCGGTCGCGTGGTCGTGCCGAACTTTGTACCGGTCATCGGCGGGTCGATGATGCAACTGTTCCCCATCTGGAACGTGGCTGATATGTGCATCGTGGGCGGCGTCATCGGCATTCTGGTCTTCCAGACGAAATATCACGAGCGACGCCTTTCCGGGCAAGACAAAGTGGTTCTGGATGAGACGCCGCCGTACGGCACGGCCGCAGTGTCGGGCGTCTCGCAAGGGCCTACGGAGATTGCCGCTCCGGCGCAGCCGGGCATCCGCGATCTTTAGCACGCCCCCCGCCGCCGCCGCGCGTCCGTTCGCACGGGCAAACTTCACCGCGTCGCGGCGGAACAGTCCCCGGAAGATGCAATTACAGAGGCGCAGCCCGCCACGCTGAACCTCACGGGCACCGCAAGTCCTCCTGACTTCTCGCAAAGAGGCCCCCACGTCCTTAAAGTAAAAGTTGATGCGTTCCAGCCAGGAGCATATTCGTAACTTCTGTATTATTGCCCACATCGACCACGGCAAGAGTACCCTCGCCGACCGGCTGCTCGATGTTACCGGAACGCTGAATAAGCGGGAGCAGAAGGACCAGGTGCTCGACAGCATGGACCTGGAGCGCGAGCGCGGCATCACGATCAAGAGCCACGCCATCCGCATGACCTACAAGGCGGCCGATGGTTCGGATTACATCCTGAACCTCATCGATACGCCCGGCCATGTGGACTTCACCTACGAAGTTTCCCGCGCCCTGAAGGCGTGCGAGGGGGCGATCCTCGTTGTTGACGCAGCGCAGGGCATCGAAGCGCAGACCATCTCGAATCTCCTCCTGGCCATGGGGCATGACCTCGAGATCATCCCCGTTCTCAACAAAGTTGATCTGCCGAACGCTCGTCCGGACGTGATCGCGCATACCATCGAGGAGCTGATCGGCGAGCCGGCGGAAAACATTCTTCGCATCAGCGCCAAGACGGGCGAAGGCGTCGCTGAAGTGTTGGAGGAGATCATCCGGCGTGTCCCTCCGCCGCAGGGCGACCCGGATGCCCCGCTCAAGGCGCTCATCTTCGACTCGGTTTTCAACATCTACCGCGGGTCTATCGTTTACGCGCGCGTTTTCGACGGGACGCTCAACCGTGGAGACCGGCTGCGCTTCATGGCGGCGGAAAAAGAATACGACGCCGAGGAGATCGGCATCCTCCGCCTCGACATGCAGCCGGTCGAAACGCTGAAGGCCGGGGAGGTTGGTTATGTGATCGGCTCCGTGAAAGACGTTCGCGATACGCGCGTCGGGGATACCATCACGAAGGCCAACAACCCCGCCACGCAGGCGATCTCCGGCTTCAAGGAGGTGAAGCCGATGGTGTTCAGCGGCGTCTACCCGACGAACACGGAGGACTTTGAAGACCTTCGCTCCTCGCTCGACAAGTTGCAGCTCAACGACGCCGCGCTCACCTACGAGCCGGAAACGTCAGCCGCACTCGGGTTTGGCTTTCGCGTCGGCTTCCTCGGACTGCTCCACATGGAGATCGTTCAGGAGCGCCTTGACCGCGAATTCAACCTTGACATCATAACGACCGTACCGAACGTCAAGTACGAGGTGGAGACGGTTACGGGCGAGCAGCTGATCGTCGACAATCCGAGCAAGATGCCGGACGCGGGCAGCATCGAGGAAATACGAGAGCCTTACGTCAAAGCGGAAATCATCACGCCGACCGAGTACATCGGCAACCTGATGAACCTCTGCCAGGAACGGCGCGGCACGTACGTGAACACGCAGTACCTCGATACGGAGCGTGTGAACCTGCAGTATGAACTGCCGCTTGCGGAGATCGTCTTTGACTTTTACGACAAGCTCAAGAGCGTCAGTCGGGGCTATGCTTCCTTTGACTACGAGTTCATGGCCTACCAGCCCAGCAACCTCGTCAAGCTCGACGTGCTCATCAATACGGACTCGGTAGATGCGCTTTCGACGATCGTGCATCGCGACAAGGCGTATGACATGGGCCGAAAGCTCACGCGTAAGCTCCGCGAGCTGATTCCGAGGCAGATGTTCGAGGTCGCCCTTCAAGCAGCCATCGGTTCGCGGGTCATCGCGCGCGAAACCGTCAAGGCCATGCGAAAAGACGTTATAGCGAAGTGCTACGGCGGCGACATCTCGCGCAAGCGCAAGCTGCTCGAAAAGCAGAAGGAAGGCAAGAAGCGCATGAAGCAGGTCGGCCGCGTTGAAGTGCCCCAGGAGGCCTTCCTCGCTGTTCTTTCGATGGAAGACTAATGGGCGCGCAGGTGTTGATGAAGTTGTTTCGCGCTTACGCCCTTACGGCCGCTCTCGCGCTGTGGGTGGTATTCATGCCTCGCCCCGCCTCGGCGCAGGAGTTGCTGGATCTGCTTAGAGAAGCGCGCACGCAGCGTCAGGCTGAGCAGCTCGAGGCGGAGTTCGGGCCGAGGCCCCGCCACGCGCCACCAGCCGCCCTTCCCTACCGGGGAGATACGCTGTTGACGTGGATACGCGGCGAATCGGCGGGGGAGCGCGAACTTGCGGCTCCGGAGGCCTACCTGTTTGATAAGACAAGCTGGCGAATGGTCCGCCGGCTGCAGCGCAACTGGTTTCGGAGCCGCTTCGACTCTGTCCAGTGGGCTTACCTCGGCAATAGCGAAGGCCGCCCTGTGGATACGACGTGGACGAGGGAGCTTCGCGGCCGGCTGGAGTCGCGGTTTGGCCAGCCCACGCGCACCCTCCTGGAACTGGACAGGACCGCCGGGCCGCGCCCGGACGAGTACATCCAGTTTGAATACTGGCTCGTTCTGAACGACACGATACCGCTCATCGTCATGGACACCGGCGGGCCTTTTGACCGCGGTGTGGTCGTGGCGGCAGACGGACGCTTTCGTTCGCTACTCGGTCAGATCCGGCACGCGCTGTGGCTGGAACTCGCAGGCGTGGAGCCAGCGGCCTACGTAGATTACTATTACGACGCCGAAGAACGCGCATGGTACCGCACGGGATACGAAGGATCGCGCTACACGACGACGCGCATCAAGCAGCCGAATCTTGCGCGGGGGCGCCCGCGCCCGGGTCTGGAGTAACATCCCACGCCGCCCGTCGTAACACCGGAAATTTAACTGAGCGACACAACTCCCTTGCAAGAAGTGAAAGATAGAAGGCGCACTAAGGGCGGTTCCAAGCGAGCAACAGACCGAGCCACCCGGCGAGCGGCTGCGAACGGAGAGGACGGCCGGAAGCAAAAAGGTGCTTTTCGGGAGTGGGCGGAGGCGCTGGTCTTTGCCGTCGTGGTCATGCTCGTCGTGCGGACGCTCTTCTTCGACCTCTTCCGCATTCCGTCTCCCTCGATGGAAAAGAGCCTGCTGGTGGGCGACTACCTCTTTGTCTCTAAGCTGCACTACGGCACGCGCACGCCGCTCACGCTCGGCATCCCCTTCACGCAGGTGCATCTGAAAGGAATCGAGCTTCCGCACACGCGCCTTCCCGGCTTCGATGACGTAGACCGTGGCGATCCAATCGTATTCAACTGGCCGCCCGAAGATAAGCCCATCGACCGCAAGATGCACTACATCAAGCGCGTCATCGGACTGCCGGGCGAGACGCTGCAGATTCAGAATAAGGTCGTCTCCGTCGACGGCAAACCGCTCGACCTCATGAGCGAGATGCAGCAGTACTGGATGGTTTACAAGAAGGACCCTCGGTACCGCCTGCCCGACGCGCAGCTTCATGACGCGGGCGTATCCGAGATTCAGGAGTCCGCCGACCCGGGTGTGCTCCGCATCGTTGGCACGCCGGCGGCGGCGGCGACGATTCGCGCGTGGCCCTGGATCGACCGCGTCGAGCCGTTCATCGCGCCGAGCATCAACGCCTATCAGGCCAATATCTTTCCCGCCGGTAGGGGATGGACGGAGGACAACTACGGCCCGGTTCTCATCCCAAAGAAGGGACTCACGATCACGCTGACGGACGAAAACTGGCCCCTCTACGAACCGACGATCACCCGGTTTGAGGAGCACACGGTTCGTCCACTCGGAGACGGGCAGTTCGAGATCGACGGCGCGGTGACTTCAACGTACACCTTCGAACAGAACTACTTCTTTGTCATGGGCGACAACCGGGACAACTCGGAAGACAGTCGCTATTGGGGCTTTGTGCCCATGAACCACATCGTCGGCAAGGCGATAATGGTCTACTTCTCGTGGGATGCCGAACGCAGCTTGCCCCGATTCAACCGTCTCTTCCACATCATCGACGACGATCTGCCGACGCGATAACGTTGATTGTCAAACGGTAAACGGCCCGCGTACAGCGTTACGCGGGCCGTTTCTTATGATGATCGGCCGGACTCAACGGGACGCACTGAGTCGCAACCGGTCGAAGTGCTTCTGCAGGGCCGTGCCCGGCGGAACGCTAAAGGGATCGGCCGGCAGTTGCACGCGCGACAAAATCGGATACTTCTTCTTCCGCTCGAAGGGCGTCGGATGGTCGACCGGGTCCTCGCCGATGATGATGACGGTGCTTCCGGGGGCCTCGATTCGCCCGCCCGCCCCGTAACCGGTGCCTCCCGAACGCTTCCACGGGTCCGCCCACGTGTAGATCCACTTCGCGTCCGCGTCGATCAGCCGCACGCAGCCGTGGCTCGTCGGGCCGCCCGTCGGCATAGGATACTGATGGATGTGGATGCCTCGCTGCTCGTGGATGTTGAAGACCCAGTACATCTCCCAGTCTTCACCGGGCGGACTCAGCGAGGAGACGCGGTATGGCTCCTTCCAGTTGAAGTTGTAGCGCCCGGTCGGCGTCGGGGATTCCGCCGCACCGGTATTCACCACGCCCCAGCGAACCAGTTGGCCGTACTCGTAAGCGGCAAAAGCCTGAACGGTCTTGTCGATGACGAAGAGCTTGTCCAGCGAACGCGCGCCCGGGTAGTAGCGCGGGAAAGGGGAGTAGGCGCGGAAGTCGAGCTGGTACATGTCCGGAGCGCTCGGCACGATCAGCGTGTCGCCGACGGACATCTCCGCGATCAGCTCCCGGTTGATCATTTCCAACAAGCGCGCGCGCTTCTGTCCGAGGCGCGTGTCTCCCTCGCCAATCCGCTTGTAGAGCGTGTTGCGCGCGATGACGCTGTTGCTGTCGGCGTTCTCGAGGACGTAGTATTCGTAAAATACTTCCGGAAGCTCGTCGAGGCGGGATTGAGGCTGTTCGAGAATGTCCTCGACCGCCGTCTGGTTGATGTACTGCGCCTTTGCCGCCTGCGGCAAAAAGAGCAGCAGAGACAGCAAAATGAAAGCAAAGCGGGGCATAGCAGATGGGTCGGCGTGGTGTCGGCTCCAGTTCATGAGTGCGAGTGTGACCCCACCCGCAGCGTGCTGTTCCGACGTATAGCCTTCCCTGCCCAGCAAAGACAACCCTATTTCAGCAATGTAACCCGCGCCACCCGCGATCCTCAACCTTCGGAGAAATGATCCCGAGGAAGCAGGCCTGCGGCCCAGCTTGTGGCAAGCGGCCTGACCAGCGCACCTTCGCGGAGTTCACTCACCGTGCGCACAGAGGGATCGACGATGCGGTAGTCTGCCGAGTCGGTGCGCCTAAGCCGGACCTTGAACTCTGCCCGCGACTCGGAATGGAGCTTGCCGTCGGCGTCGAGGAAGGTGACGAACAGCGGGGAGACCCACCTGAAGCCGCCGTTCCGTGCGGCTGCCTCTACGGCTCGTCCGCCGTCGTCTTGCCCACATCCCGAGACGCCTTGCTCAGTGTCCCCAACGAGCAGCAATATCCGACCGTACACAACCGCGGAGCCGGCTTCAACGGCATCTCCGTGAGAGAGCCAGTCATCGGCAAACGCATTGATATACATCTGGAGCTTGTCCGCGTCCGCGGGCGAAAGCTCGCGATCGGCAATGTACACCCAGACCTGTGCCTGCGGCCGGAACCGGGCGAAGGCTTTATCGAGATCAGCTTCTATAGACATAACGAAGATGTTGATTCGCAAGAACTAAATAACCGGCGCAGACTCTGACGCTCTTCCATTCTCAGCCGTTTCCGCTGCACCCTGTAGCATCGAGCGGGCGTGCTGCACGAGTCCGTCGGGGCCTATGCCCGCCAGATCGTGGAGTTCAAGCTGTTCCCCGTGCGGCAGGAAACGATCCGGCAACCCGAGCCGAAGCACATTGGCGCGGTAGCCGTGATCGGTCATCCACTCGAGCACGGCGCTTCCGGCTCCACCCTGAACCACGCCGTCCTCGAGGGTAATCACCCGGTCAAAGCGCTCGAAAACCTCCTTTAGCAGTTCCTCGTCGAGCGGCTTGCAGAACCGCAGATCATAATGCGCTGCGCTGATGCCCTCCGCCTCCAGGCGCTCGCAGGCCTCCACGGCGTAGGAGCCGATGGCCCCGTACGTGACGAACGTCAGGTCGGAACCCTCGCGCAACTTCCGCCCCTTGCCCACCACGATCTCCCTGAATCCCTCGGCGATCGCCATGCCCGTTGCCTCGCCGCGAGGATAGCGGATCGCAAATGGTCCTTCGTTCCACCCATTAGCGGTAAACATCATGTCCCGGAGGTCCTCCTCATCCATAGGTGCCGCGCTGACGAGATTTGGAACGCAACGCAGATACGCAATGTCCAGCGCGCCGTGGTGGGTCGGACCGTCTGCGCCTGCAACGCCGGCGCGGTCGATGCAGAACACAACGGGCAGCTTTTGCAAAGCCACGTCGTGCACGATGCCGTCATAGGCACGCTGCAGGAAAGAGGAGTAGATCGCCACGAACGGACGCAGACCCTCCGTTGCGAGTCCCGCAGCAAACACCACCCCGTGCATTTCCGCGATCCCTACGTCAAATGCCCGCTTGGGAAGCTCCTCCAGCATAAGCTTCATGCTCGTGCCGGAAGGCATGGCCGCCGTAATCCCGACGACCTTTTCGTCCTGTAAGGCCAGTTCGACGAGCGCCTTCCCGAAAACGTCCTGCCACTTCGGCGCAGAAGCCTTCTTTGCCGTCGAAGCAGTCACGGCGGCTCCCGTCACCTTGTCGAAGGGTGAGCTTTGCGCGTGCCACTTGACCTGGTCGCGCTCGGCGGGTGCGAAACCCTTGCCCTTCACCGTGACGGTGTGCAGGAGAATCGGTCCGTGGAGTTTGCGCAGATCGCGCAGGAGTTCGGTCAAAAGGTGTACGTCATGCCCGTCTACAGGGCCGAAATACCTGAAACCAAGCGCCTCAAACAGGCCTCCGGGCGTGATCATCGACTTGACGCCGTCTTCAACGCGCGATGCAAGCCGCTGCAAGGTGCCGCCGCCCATCCCCTTCAGCTTGTCGAAAAAGGACCAGACCTCGTCGCGCAGGTGGTTCCAGTGCTGCCCGGACGTGATTTCGGCAAGGTACTCGTTCAGCGCGCCTACGTTGGGGTCGATGGACATCCGATTATCATTCAGGATGACCAGCAAGTCCGAGTCGCCGGCCCCTGCATTGTTGAGCGCCTCAAACGCGAGTCCGCCCGTCAACGAGCCGTCGCCGATCACGGCCACCACGCGGCGGTCCTCCCTGGCAATGTCCCTCGCCTTCGCCATGCCGAGCGCCGCGGAGATGGAGGTAGACGCATGGCCGACACCGAACGTATCGTACGGAGATTCCTGCCGCCGAGGAAAGCCGGAGAGTCCGCCGTACTTGCGGTTGGTGTAGAAGGCATCGCGGCGGCCCGTCAGGATCTTGTGACCGTACGCTTGATGCCCGACATCCCAAACGAGCCGGTCGTCCGGGGTATTGAAGGCATAGTGCAGCGCCACCGTCAACTCGACGGCCCCGAGGGAAGCGCCGAAGTGCCCGCCGTAAACCGACACCACATCGATAATGAAAGCTCGAAGCTCCTTGCATACGTCCGGCAAATCCTCCTCCGCCAGGGCACGGAGGTCTTTCGGACTGTTGATGCTGCGGAGCAGGGGGCCGGCCATGAAGCCGTTAGGGGAAGGGGAATCCATGAAGCGGCGGGGAAGATGGTAAACTGCCGGGCATGAGATGTCAACTTTCAAACGGGATTGAAAGTTCACGAAGAAGGCGCGCTGCAGGGGATCTACGTCACCGAACGGTTGTATGGCCTCAGCGAATCGTTTTCCAATCAGCCAGACCCTACCCGACATGAGCCGTTCCACCCAAGACGCGGCCGCGCCTCCAATAAAGATCATGTTCGTTTGCCTCGGCAACATATGCCGAAGCCCGCTTGCCGAAGGCGCATTCCGGCGGGCGGTCGAAGCGGCGGGCCTGCAGGATCGCTTCGAAATCCGTTCGTCAGGTACGGGCGACTGGCATATCGGCGACGGTGCCGACGAGAGGATGATCAAGACCGCCGAAGCGCATGGTCTCTCGCTCGCCGCTCACCGAGGTTCGCAGTTTAGCGCCGACGACCTCCAGTATCACGATCACATCCTCGTCATGGACCGCAACAATCTTCATGACGTCCTCTTCCTCGACCAGGGCGACCGCGCCGGCCACAAGGTGAAGCTCTTCCGGGAGTTCGATCCGATGCCGGAGCACTTCCAGGTGCCGGACCCCTACTACGGCGGCAAGGACGGCTTTGAAGCTGTTTTCGAGATTGTGGAACGAACGTCCGCCGCCCTGCTGCGCCACCTCATAGCGCACTACCACCTCGAAAGGAGCAGCACCGCTTCCGCAAGTGAAGAACCAACCGACCGGTAGGGCCTTATGCAGCTGAGCGATGTTTTGTCCAGACTCCCCGTGCAATCCATCGGCGCAGAGCGGGTCGGCGGTGGCTGCATCGCAGATGCGTACCGCGTCGAGGCAGAGGTGGGCGTTTTCTTTCTGAAATTGGGCGGCAGCGACGTAGCGCGGACGTTCGCCGCAGAGGCTGCAGGACTGCGACTCCTGAAGTCCGCCCGTTCGCCGCTCCACGTCCCGGAGATCATCGCCTGTGAAGAGACGGGGCCCGGCGGCGGGTTTCTCCTTCTCGAATGGATTGCATCCGGCGCGATGACCCCGGATGCGTGGGAGAGACTCGGCCATGGCCTCGCAGCGCTGCACCGCGTGGCCGGTCCCTCCTACGGCGCTCCGTTCAACAACTTCATCGGGCGCACGCCGCAGTCCAACGAACCGAGCGAGAGCTGGATCGACTTCTTTCGCGAACAGCGGCTACAACCACAGGCCGAACGCGCCCGGCGAGCCGGGAAGTGGTTGTCCGGTTGGGATGCGCCTATGGATCGCTTATACGCTGCGCTCCACAAAGATCTGCCGCGCCGGCCCGAAGCCTCGCTGCTGCACGGCGATCTGTGGTCCGGCAATTTTATGGTTACTGAAGAAGGAACGCCGACCCTCATCGATCCCGCCGCGTACTACGGACATCGCGAGACCGATCTGGCGCTGACCGAGCTTTTCGGCGGCTTCGACAAGAGGTTCTATGACGCCTACAACGAGGCATGGCCGCTCGATGGCGCTTACGAAGAGCGTAAGTCGATCTATAACCTTTACCACCTACTCAACCATCTGAACCTATTTGGAGGGAGTTATCAGGCTTCTGTAGACGCGGTTTTGAGACAATTCTGAGCGCGATACGAGCTTGTCGGCTACAAGCCTTCTTCATTCTCTATGTTTAAGCGAATCGGAGCAGAACTCGAACGTCTCGCCGCTGAAAAGCCGGTGCTGCTGGCCTTCCTCGTGTTGGTCACGGCGACGCTCATCGTCATTCCAGCTTCGCTAACGTTTTATCTGCGCGACACCTACAACTTCGTCGAGAATGTAATGGCGGAGGCGCACGGGACGCTCTTCGACCTTCTCATCATCGGCTGGTTTTTGCTCTGGCTCAACCGCCGCGCTGAAACGCGCCTGACGAACAACCGCTACCGGGAAGAAATCGAAGATTATCTTGGATGGAAATCGCCCGAGGCCACCCACCGCATCGCGGGCAACATCCGCCGATTGAACCGCGGCGGAATTAAAGAAAAGATCAAGCTCACCCACGCTTATCTCAAGGGGGCCAACCTCTCCGGGACCGGACTTAAAGACTCCGATCTCTGGGGCGCAGACCTGGAAGGCGGTAATCTGGGTGGGGCAAACCTCTTCGGCTCCAATCTCGCCGGCGCGAATCTCGAGTCGGCCGACCTGGAGCGCTCAGTCCTGATCGAGACGGATTTGCGCGGGGCCAACCTGAAGGAGGCCGACCTCGAGCGCGCTACACTTTCCAAAGCCGACCTTCGTGGCGCGATTTTGCACGGGGCCGACCTCCAATACGCCATTCTGATCGGCGCGGACATGGAGCGTTCCGAGCCTACCGAGGCCAACCTCCGTGAAGCAAATCTGCAGGGAGCCGTTCTCCGGCGCTCGAATTTCACTGGGGCCAGCTTGCATGGCGCGAATCTGCGCGGCTGCGATCTGCGGGAGACGATCTTCGACGACGTAGATTTGGAGCTTGCCAACCTTACGAGCGTGCGCCTCAGCGAAGGAGAGGCCCTGTTCGACACCTTCCGCAAAGTGCGCTCTCTATATGGTGCCCGGCTCGATCCCCACGTCGAAGCCGCCCTTCAACAGGAGCTGCCTGCACTTTTCCAGTGGTTGTCTGAGGAAACTGAGCAGGAGGCAGAGCAGGAGGCGTAATCAGCTTTGTTCGGCACGCGCCCCGTCAAGATGACGTCGGGGTTGATTCTCCACTCTCAGCACCGGCTTCTTGCGGCAGGGGAGTGCCGAGGCTGAAAACGAACTTGGCCCCTCCGTCGGGAAGCGGGAGCGCCGCGATGTCGCCGCCATGCCGGTGAACGACCCGCTGCACGATCGCCAGTCCAATGCCCGTGCCGGGGAAGTCCGACTCCTTGTGCAACCGGTGAAACGGCGCGAACACGTCCTTACCGTGCCGCGCGTCGAATCCCACGCCATTATCCTGAACCAGGAAGACGACGGAGCCATTGGACGACAGATCCCGGCTGAACGCAATCTCCGCGTGCGGCACCTTTCCGGTGAACTTCCAGGCGTTCTCGAGCAGATTGAAGAGCGCGATTCGCAGCAGGCGCGGATCGCCGTCCGCCTGCAGGTCGTCTTCGATGGTGAAGGTCGCCGAACGGTCCGGCTCGGACTCTTTCAATTCCGTGGCGATGGCTCGTCCAAGCCGGCTCAGGTCCACCCGCTCTCGATCCATCTCCCCGCTGCTGACGCGCGAAAGCTGAAGCAAGTCCTCAACAAGATCTTGCATCCGGTCGCAGGAGTGAACGATGCGCGAAAGATATTCGGCTCCCTTCGCACTCACGTCACTGCCGCTTTCCTCCTCCAGCATCTGCGCGTACGCGGTAATCCGCCGAAGCGGGGCGCGTAGGTCGTGCGAGACCGAGTAGCTGAACGAGCGAAGTTCTTTCGCGGTCGACTCGAGTGCGGCCGTGCGGTCGAGCACGCGCTTTTCCAGCTCCGCGTTGAGCACCCGCAGCTCTGCGTCCACGCGGCGCCTTTCGGAAATCTCGCGCAGCAAGTCCTCGTTGGCGCGTTCAAAGTCCGCGGTGCGCGCCTTGACCCGCGCTTCGAGATCCTCGTTGAGGCGCTGAACTTCGCGGGTTTTTACGAAAAGGTCGACGAAAACGCCCACTTTGGCGCGCAGCACCTCCGGCGGAATCGGCTTGGAAAGGTAGTCGACGCCTCCTGCAGAGTAGCCCCTGCTTTCGAGCGTTTCGCTCCGGTCACCGGCGGTCAGGAAGATGATCGGCGTCAACTGCGTTTTCTCACGCTGCCGCAGAAGAACGGCGGCCTCAAAGCCGTCCATCTCGGGCATCCGCACGTCGAGCAGGATCACCGCGAACTCCTGAGACAGGGTAGCACGGAGGACTTCCCGCCCGGACAGCGCGCGCACGAGCGTCAGCCCCATGCCGTCCAGGATCGCCTCAATGGACATGAGGTTCTCCGGACGATCGTCGGCGATGAGTATATGTACGTCTTGTGCGTCGGCCACCGGCCTCGTCCTTTGTCTTATCGATGAATCCAGACGCGCAGCAGCGAGAGCAGTTGCTCCACGTTCACCGGCTTCGTGATGTAGTCCGACGCGCCGGCCTCGATGCACTTCTCCCGGTCGCCCTTCATCGCCTTTGCCGTAACCGCAATCACGGGCAAGTTCTTGAAACGCGGCATCTTGCGAATGGCGCGTGTGGCTTCGTAGCCGTCCATTCCGGGCATCATCACGTCCATGAGCACGGCGTCGATGTCTGACGAGTTTTTCAGCGCCTCAATGCCGTCCTGACCGTTTTCGGCGTACTCAACGATCATCTTGTTGCGTTCGAGCAGGCTCGTTATCGCGAAGATGTTGCGGATGTCGTCGTCCACGATGAGGACCTTCTTGCCCGATAGACTCGCCTCCGGCGTATGCCGCTGTTCGAGGCGCGCGCGCTTTTCTTCCGGCAGGTTCTTTTCCACCCGGTGCAGAAACAGCGCCGTCTCGTCGAGCAGCTGGTCGAAGGAAGTCACGTCCTTTACGATCACCGCCTCGGCCATCCGGTTGAGATCGCCGATCTCTTTGGGCGTGAGGTCTTTGGCCGTGTAAACGATGATTGGGAGGTTCGTCAAGCCGATGTCCTTGCGGATCTGCTCGATCAGGTCGAAGCCGCGCATATCCGGCAACCCGAGGTCAACCACGGCGCAATCGAAGCCTTCGGTGCGCAGCGCCACGAGCGCTTCGGCACCGGTGCCGACCGCCGTCATCTTGACGTCCTCCCCGCCAATCAGGCTGACGATATTATCTCGCTGCGTGCTGTCGTCCTCAACGACGAGCAGGTTCTTCACCGGCCGGTCAACGAACTTCTGGATCTGCGCCAGCGAATCCATTACAGATTCCTGGGTGACGGGCTTCTTGATCTGCGAAATCGCGCCTTTTCGCTTACTTCGCGGCAATTCGTCGGCGACCGACACAATATGAACGGGGATGTGCCGGGTGTCTTGGTCGTGCTTGAGCTGGTCGAGGAGCGTCAGGCCGTGCATGCCCGGCAGCTGAATGTCGAGCGTGATCGCGTCCGGCTTGTGCTGCCGCGCGAGTCGGAGTCCCTCTTCGCCGGTCGTGGCGTGGAGCACCTTGAAGTTCTTCGAACGTGCCATGTCGATCAGCACGTCGGCGAAGCGCACGTCGTCTTCGACCATCAGGAGCACGCGGTCGCCCGGGAGGATTCGGTCGCGGTCGTCGGTCACGGCGCGCGTGGCGGGCATTCGAGCAGGCTCGGAATGCGCGTGCGAAGCCTCCACCTCCATCTGGCGCTCGGCCGCCGTCTGGTCCACGGCGGGAGGTGCGGGCCTGTGCGCAGGTGCCGTCTCGTCCGAGGCAACGGGCACCGTCTCTTCCTGCTCCTCGATCTGAGGCACCGCCTCGTCGCGCTCGTCCTCTCCACTGTCCTCCGAATCGGCGGGGGAGGGAGGCGGCGGTTTGACTTCTCCGTCGCCGGAGGCAGCGGAATCCTCCGACTGCGCATGCTCGGCCGGAGCCACATCGACCTCGTCGTCCGCGCCGTCGGATCCCGTCCGGAGGTCGGCCTCCCGGCTACCGCGCTCCGCCTGCGGACGGGACGGGAAGCTCATTTCATTCTCCTCCTCTTCGTCCACGTCGTTGGGGTTCGGCGCGGCGATGGAAGTCGGGATGTAGTTCTCGGGCAAATAGAGCGTGAACGCGCTTCCTTCGCCATATGTCGAGGAGAGCCTGAGTTCGCCGCCAAGCAGCCGCGCAATCTCCCGGCTGATTGAGAGGCCGAGTCCGGTGCCCCCATAGCGGCGGCTCACGGTGCCGTCTGCCTGCTGGAAAGCTTCAAAAATAACTCGCTGCTTGTCGGCCGGAATGCCGATTCCGGTATCTACCACCGAGAAGCCGATCACGCGGGAGGCGCGGTTGAGCAGCTCGTTGTCGTAGTTCACGTCCTCATCGGCGTTGAAGACGCGGAGCGTAACGCTGCCTTTCTCCGTAAATTTGAAGGCGTTCGAAAGCAGATTCTTCAGCACCTGCAGGAGCCGCTTGCCGTCCGTGCGAACGGTCGCCGGCACATCGTCGGCGATCTCCACCGCGTAGCGGATCCCTTTCCTTGCCGCCACCTGGCGGAATAGGCGCTCGGTCTCGGTGCGAAGCTCGTCGACGGGAAGGTTGTCAACGTCCACCGTCATCGTGCCCGACTCGATCTTCGAGAGGTCCAGGATCTCGTTGATCAGCGCGAGCAGGTCCGATCCGGAGGAATGGATCGTCTCGGAGAACTCCACCTGCTTGCCAGTCAGGTTTTCTTCCCGGTTTTCCGCCAGCATCTTCGAGAGAATGAGCATGCTGTTGAGCGGCGTGCGCAGCTCATGGGACATATTCGCGAGGAATTCGGACTTATACTTCGAGGTGAGCGAGAGCTGCTCGGCCTTCTCCTCGATGGCCTTGCGCGCCAACTCGATCTCGCGGTTCTTCCGCTCCACTTCGGCCTTCTGCTCGGCGAGCAGCCGGGCTTTGCTCTGAAGCTCGACGTTCGTCTGCTGCAACTCTTCCTGCTGCATTTTCAGCAGTTCCTCGGACGCCTGCAACGAACGCGCCTGCTGCTCGAGTTGCTTGTTCGTTTCCGTCAGCTCGTCCTGCTGCGACTGTAGCTCCTGCGTGAGCGACTGCGACTGCTTCAGCAGCGCCTCCGTCCGCATGTTCGCCTCGATCGTATTGAGAACGATGCCGATGCTCTCGGTAAGCTGATCGACGAACGTCAGGTGAATCGGGCTGAACGGATTGAAGGAGGCCAGTTCGATGACGGCCTTGATCTGCCCCTCGAAAATGACCGGCAGCACGACGATGTTGTACGGCGTCGAGGCACCGAGGCCGGACGAGATCTGGATGTAGTCGTTCGGCACGTCACGGAGCAGGATGCGCTCCTTCTCGAGCGCACACTGCCCGACGAGGCCCTCGCCCATGTAGAACCTGTTCGCCAGCCCCTTGCGCTCGCGATAGGCATAGGAAGCGAGTAACTTCAAGCTAAAGTCCGGATCGCCCTCCGTTCCCTCCGCGATATAAAAGACGCCGTGTTGGGCGTTCACGAGCGGCGCGAGTTCGGAGAGGATGAGCTTGGAAACCGGGACAAGCTCCTTCTGGCCCTGCAGGATTTGTGTGAACTTGGTAAGATTGGTCTTGAGCCAATCTTGTTCGGTGTTCCGCCGCGTGGTCACCTCCAGGTTGCGGATCATCTCATTGACGTTGTTCTTGAGATCACCCATCTCACCGGCGGCCTCCGCGGTGATTTTCTTGGTCAGGTCGCCCGCAGCCACGGCCGTGGTCACCTCGGTGATGGCGCGCACCTGTGTGGTGAGGTTCGCCGCGAGGCGGTTTACATTGTCCGTTAGGTCGCGCCAGGTGCCACTGGCACCGGGGACGTGTGCCTGTCCGCCAAGCTTGCCTTCGATACCCACTTCGCGCGCCACCGTCGTCACCTGGTCTGCGAACGTAGCGAGCGTGTCGATCATGTCGTTGATCGTGTCGGCGAGTTCGAGGATCTCGCCCTTGGCTTCCACCGCGAGCTTTCGCTTCAAATCGCCCTTGGCCACTGCCGTCACGACGCGCGCGATACCGCGCACCTGCGCCGTAAGGTTGTTGGCCATGCCGTTCACGTTATCCGTGAGGTCCTTCCAGACGCCCGAGACGCCCTTCACGAGCGCTTGTCCGCCAAGCTTGCCCTCCGTACCGACTTCACGCGCCACGCGCGTCACTTCCGATGCAAAGGAAGAAAGCTGGTCAACCATCGTGTTGATGGTGTTCTTCAGCTCGAGCATCTCGCCCTGCACGTCCACGGTGATCTTCTTGGACAAGTCGCCCTTGGCTACGGCGGTCGTGACCTCGGCGATGTTGCGCACCTGCGTGGTCAGGTTGTTCGCCATGCCGTTCACGTTGTCCGTGAGGTCCTTCCAGACGCCGGACACGCCGAGCACGTACGCCTGTCCGCCGAGCTTTCCTTCCGTCCCGACCTCTCGCGCCACGCGGGTCACTTCCGATGCAAAAGCCCCGAGCTGGTCGACCATCGTGTTGATGGTGTTCTTCAGCTCGAGCATCTCACCCTTTACATCAACGGCGATCTTCTTCGACAAGTCGCCCTTGGCGACCGCCGTGGTCACTTCGGCAATGTTTCTCACCTGCGTAGTGAGATTGTTGGCCATGCCATTCACGTTGTCGGTCAGGTCTTTCCAAACGCCGGAGACGCCCTTGACGAGCGCCTGCCCGCCGAGCTTGCCTTCCGTACCCACCTCTCTCGCCACGCGCGTCACTTCAGAAGCGAAGGAGGAAAGCTGGTCGACCATCGTGTTGATGGTGTTCTTCAGTTCGAGCATTTCGCCCTGAACCTCGACAGTGATCTTCTTGGATAAGTCGCCGGTCGCAACGGCCGTGGTGACTTCGGCGATGTTTCTCACCTGCGTGGTGAGGTTGTTCGCCATGCCGTTCACGCTGTCCGTAAGGTCCTTCCACGTTCCGGAGACTCCTTTGACGATGGCCTGCCCGCCGAGCTTGCCCTCCGTTCCGACCTCGCGCGCCACGCGGGTTACTTCCGATGCGAAGGCTCCGAGCTGGTCCACCATGGTGTTCATGGTGTTCTTGAGGTCCAGCATCTCGCCCTGGACATCCACCGTAATCTTCTGCGTGAGGTCGCCGCCGGCAATGGCCGACGCCACTTCGGCAATGTTGCGCACCTGTCCGGTCAGGTTGTTCGCCATGCCGTTCACGCTGTCGGTGAGGTCCATCCACGTTCCGGCGACGCCCGGCACCTCGGCCAGCCCGCCGAGCTTTCCTTCCGTCCCGACCTCTCGCGCCACGCGCGTCACTTCGGAGGCGAAGGACGAAAGCTGATCGACCATCGTGTTGATGGTGTTCTTCATCTCGAGCATCTCGCCGAGGGCGTCCACTGTGATCTTCTTGGACAGATCCCCGTTGGCGACCGCCGTCGTCACTTCGGCGATGTTGCGTACCTGCGTGGTCAGGTTGTTCGCCATGCCGTTGACATTGTCAGTCAAGTCTTTCCACGTGCCGGCAACGCCCGGTACCTCCGCCTGCCCGCCGAGCTTGCCTTCCGACCCCACTTCTCGCGCGACGCGCGTCACCTCGGAGGCAAAGGACGAAAGCTGATCGACCATCGTGTTGATGGTGTTCTTCAGCTCGAGCATTTCGCCCTGCACGTCGACCGTAATCTTTTTCGACAGATCGCCCTTGGCCACAGCCGTCGTGACTTCGGCAATGTTGCGGACCTGGCCGGTGAGGTTGTTCGCCATGCCGTTCACGCTGTCGGTCAGGTCCGCCCACGTGCCGGACACGCCCTCGACCTCAGCCTGTCCGCCGAGCTTTCCTTCCGTGCCGACCTCCCGCGCCACGCGCGTCACCTCGGACGCAAAGGCGGAGAGCTGATCCACCATCGTGTTGATGGTGTTCTTGATCTGCAGGATTTCGCCCTTGACCTCGACCGTGATCTTCTGCCCGAGGTCGCCGCCGGCAATGGCGGAGGCAACCTTCGACACGTCCCGGAGCTGAACGGTCAGGTTGTTGGCCATGCCGTTCACGTTGTCCGTCAGGTCCTTCCACGTGCCCGCGACGCCCGGCACCTCGGCCTGTCCGCCGAGCTTGCCCTCCGTGCCCACCTCACGCGCCACGCGGGTCACTTCCGACGCAAAGGCGGAAAGCTGGTCGACCATCGTGTTGATGGTGTTCTTCATCTCCAGCATTTCGCCCTGGGCATCGACCGTGATCTTCTTGGTCAGGTCGCCCGTGGCAACGGCCGTCGTGACTTCGGCAATGTTTCTCACCTGCGTGGTGAGGTTGTTGGCCATACCGTTCACGCTGTCGGTCAGGTCCTTCCAGGTGCCGGAAACCCCCTTGACGATCGCCTGTCCGCCGAGCTTGCCGTCGGTGCCGACTTCCCGCGCCACGCGCGTCACCTCGGACGCAAAGGCGGAAAGCTGGTCGACCATCGTGTTGATGGTGTTCTTGATCTGCAGGATTTCGCCCTTTACCTCGACTGTGATCTTCTGCCCGAGATCGCCGCCGGCAATGGCGGAAGCCACCTTGGACACGTCGCGGAGCTGAACGGTCAGGTTGTTGGCCATGCCGTTGACGTTGTCCGTCAGGTCCTTCCACGTGCCCGCCACACCGGGGACGGCGGCCTGCCCGCCGAGCTTGCCTTCGGTACCGACCTCGCGCGCCACGCGGGTGACTTCAGATGCGAATGCGGAAAGCTGGTCGACCATCGTGTTGATGGTGTCCTTCAACTCCAGCATTTCGCCTTTGACCTCCACCGTGATCTTCTTCGACAGGTCGCCGTTCGCAATGGCCGTCGCAACACCGGCGATGTTGCGCACCTGCTTGGTCAGGTTGTCCGCCATCCCGTTGACGCTGTCGGTCAGGTCCTTCCACGTGCCCGAGACGCCTTTGACCTTCGCCTGTCCGCCGAGCTTGCCTTCGGTACCGACTTCGCGCGCCACGCGCGTCACCTCGGACGCGAACGTGCCGAGCTGCTGAACCATCGTGTTGACGATCTTGCCCGTTCGCAAGAACTCGCCCTTCATGGCGCGGCCGTCGAGTTCGATCTCCATCGTCTGCGAAAGGTCTCCCTTGGCAACGGCACCGATGACGCGCTCGACCTCCGTGATCGGGTAAGCGAGGTCGGTCGTAAGCTCATTCACAGACTCGATGCAGTCGTTCCACGACCCCGTCGCGCCGGGTAGTGCGGCGCGCTCCGTAATTTTGCCCTGCTTTCCAACCACGGAACTGATGCGCTGAAGCTCGCGCGTCATCAGATCGTTGGTTTCGATGATGCTGTTGAGCGTGTCGGCAATGCGGCCGCCGATTCCGTTCTCTTCCACGTTGAGGCGTGCTGAAAAATCGCCGCGCTTGACGGCGGTAAGAACACTCAGCAGTTCGGCCGTATCGAGCACATCTTCCAGTTTGCGGTTACTCGCGTCGGACATAGCGGTAGGAGAAAGGGTCTTTGGAGTGCGAAACAGCGCATGAATGAGCGCAAAGAGGTGCCGTTCTGTTTCGCGGAGGGGATCGAGGCGCGTCCGCCGGTGCGGCAAACGCTATCTTAAGGATCTTGGAACACCGTACGGTTAGACCGATGCCCCATAACACGGGTCCATCCTCACCTGTGACTATCTCGGCACGCGCGCCCCGGCATCCGCTTGCCCGCCGGACTGATCCACTGGAAAGCTGCACTTATTGCAGCTTTGATGCTGAATGACGGCTCGGCAGCGTTTAACTTACCGCCTGAGCGGCAACGCTCGGCACCATCATCCACGCAAAGAACGCACAAGCCCATGAGCGAAGGTGGCAATCCGGACACCGGCAAACAATTTGCCCAGGATCTGCGCAGGATCCGCGAGAGCAGAGACATTCCCCTGCAGGCCATTCATGAAGAGACGAAGATCCCGCTGAACCTCATTGTGGCGTTCGAGGTGTCGGGACTCTTCAACCACCCGATGTTCAACAGGGTCTATCTGCGCTCCTTCGTTCGCACCTACGCCGAAGTGGTTGGTTTGAACATCGAAAAAGCCCTCGCGGCACTGGATGAGGCATTGGAGGGCCGCTACGACGGGAGTCTGCTTCGCACCCCGGAGTCGGAGGAGGAGGTTGCCCCGGCTGAGACGCCGAGCGTTGAAGAAGAGGAAATGGCTGCCGCTGTGGCGGTGCCTGACACTACGGAACAGGAGCCGCTGCCGCCGCTTCCTGAGCCTGAGCCTGAGCAGGAAGAAGAACCCGAGCCGGCCGTTGTAGCAGCCCCGCCGGCCGAGAGGAAACCGGCTGCCGAGCGCGAGCGGCCCGTCTATCAGGCCCAGCCGGAGCCGAGTGCGCCGTGGGGACGCTGGATCGGCATCGCCGTAGCCGTGATTGTGGCCGTCGGGCTTATCTGGTTCTTCCTCGGCCGGGATCGTGGCGATCAGGGCGTGCGCACGGTGGCGGACGAGCAGACGACCATCGCTCCCGTCGATACGAACCAGGCACCCGCTCCGGCACCGCAACCGGTGGCCATTGGGGACACCATCGAGGTTACGATCATCGCAGCGCGCGGACCGGTGCAGGACATCAAAGTGCGCGTCGACGACGACGTGCGCCGCCCGTACTGGATTGAAGAAGGGGAATCGAGGGTCTTTACGGCCACCGATCAGATGTTCATCGAGCGGCAGTTGGAGAAAGTGGATCTGCTGCTCGAAGGTCGCCCGTTCCCGACCGACTCGGTGGACGAGCAAGGCCGCATCGTCATCACCCGTGCTTCCGCCGAAGCGTTTCTTTCCCGCTGATCTACACTGAACCTGCCTTCCCGCAGGTCGACTCCCATGGAGCTTGTTGAAAGGACCCGCTCCCTCTTGCAGACCGTTCAGAAGGGTGCCGGCAGAGATGCGCGCTCTCGCGAGGACGCCGCCGAGCAGGCAAACGCGATTTCCGAAGTTCTCCGCGCGCACAGCCGCCTGTACTACGTCCAGGACGCGCCGGTCATCACGGACGCGGACTACGACGCGCTCATGCAGGCGCTAATCCGCATTGAAGAGCGCTTCCCGGAGCTGAGACGGGACGACTCCCCGACGCAGCGAGTGGGCGGTGAGGCCCTGACCCGCTTCGAAAAGGTGCGGCATGAGGCGCCCATGCTAAGCCTCTCCAACGCCTTCAGCGAAGGCGAACTCACGGCCTGGTACGAGCGCTGCCGAAGGGCGCTTGCGACGGACGAAGATCCTTCACCTTCCCCCGCCGTGACCGCGGAACTGAAGATCGACGGGCTGGCGGCGTCGCTGACGTACGTCGACGGCGTGCTGGCGCAGGCGGCCACGCGCGGCGACGGGCAGGTTGGCGAGAATGTTACCCGAAACGTGCAGACGATCAGAAGCATTCCGCTCCGGCTCCACCCGCCGGATGCGGGACGGGAGGGGATCCCGGAGCGCCTCGAAGTGCGCGGCGAAGTCTTTATCGCCCGGCGCGACTTCGAGAAGCTCAACGACGGCCTCGCTGCCGCCGGCGAGCGCCTTTTCGCAAACCCCCGCAACGCGGCCGCAGGAAGTCTTCGCCAACTCGACTCTCGCGTCACCGCGCAAAGGCCGCTGCGGTTCCTTTCTTACGCCGTGGGTCCGACAAGCGGGGAGACGCCGGACGCGCAGTGGGACCTCCTTCTGTGGCTTCGCCGCTTCGGGCTGCCTATCAGCGATGAAGCAAAGCGGTTCGCATCGTTTGACGACGCGCTCGCGTTCTGCACCTACTGGACCGAGCACCGCGACGAGGCCGAACACGAGATCGACGGCATCGTGCTCAAGATCGACCGCATCGCAGATCAGGACCGGCTCGGCAACGTCTCGAACGCGCCCCGCTGGGCCATTGCTTTCAAGTTTCCCGCGCGCGAAAAGACGACCGTGCTGAAAGACATCGCGGTAAATGTGGGTCGCACCGGGGCGATCAAGCCCGAAGCGGTGCTGGAGCCGGTCGAGATTGGCGGCGTGACGGTCTCGCAAGCCACCCTGCACAACGAGGATTACATCCGCAGCCGCGATATCCGCATCGGTGATGTCGTGGTGGTCAAACGAGCGGGGGACGTGATTCCCGCCGTCATTCGCTCGGTACCGGAAGCGCGAACGGGTGATCTGCCGGTGTGGACAATGCCGGAACGCTGCCCCGCGTGCGGCAGCGAACTCGTGCGGCTGCCGGACGAAGCCGACACCTACTGCCTCTCCGCCGACTGTCCGGCTCAGTTCATTCGTCTTGTGGAGCATTTCGCCTCTCGCGACGCGATGGACATCGAGGGCCTCGGGTCGAAGGTGGCCGTTTTGCTGGTTGAAAGCGGGTTGATCCGGCACCTGGACGATCTCTACGCGCTCACGCCGGAGCGCTTGTCATCGCTGGAGGGCTTCGGCGAAAAACGCGCGCAGAACTTGCTGGCGGGCATCGATGCGTCTCGAACCCGGCCGCCCGAACGCCTCCTTTTTGGACTCGGCATTCGGCACGTCGGGAGAACGACGGCGGGCCTGCTCATCGGTGCTTTCGCCAGCATTCGGGCGCTCGGTGCCGCGACGGTGGAGGAGATCTCGACCGTGGCCGGAATAGGTGCCGTTATTGCAGAAAGCGTCGTAGACTGGTATTCCGTTATTGACAATAAAGAGCTGCTTAATGAATTGGAAAATAGGGGCTTAGACCTAACTGTATCCAATGAGCCTGCAGTGGAAGAAGGGGAGAGGTCTGACATTTTGGCAGGCAAGATTTTCGTGCTTACCGGCACGCTGCCGACGCTCGCGCGGCGCGACGCCGAGGCGCTGATAAAAGCGGCAGGCGGCAGCACTTCCGGCAGCGTGAGCAAAAAGACCGACTTCGTTGTCGCCGGAGAGGCAGCCGGATCTAAACTCGAGAAAGCCACCGCGCTCGGCATTCCGATCCTCGACGAAGAGGGTTTGCTTCGTATGTTGAACCCGTCGTAGCGCTGCCATTAACCGGCGCAATTTTTACCTTCATAAGTGACCGCCGCAGACGAATACCATGCTCACCTGGGTTGATTTTACCGTCATCATCGTTTACACCGCGCTGGTGACCGGACTCGGTCTGCGCGCGGGTGGAAAGCAAAGCTCCGCGGCGGACTACTTTCTCGGCGGCCGCGACCTGCCGTGGTGGGCGGTCTGTTTCTCCGTGGTCGCCACGGAAACGAGCACGCTGACGGTCATCGGCGTGCCTGCCATTGCCTATGGCGGTACGCTCACATTCCTGCAACTCACGTTCGGCTACCTTGCAGGACGCATCATTGTCAGCCTGTACTTTCTCCCGAAGTACTTCCAGGGCAGCCTCTCTACGGCATATGCCTTTCTCGGCGAGCGCTACGGAGACGGGATGCGCGGCACGGCTTCCGTTACCTTCCTCATCACGCGGCTGCTCGCCGACGGCGTTCGGCTCTTCGCGACGGCCATCCCGCTTCGCGTCATCGCTTCGGGGGCGGGCCTGGACGTGAGTTACTTCACCATCATCCTGTTCATCGGCGTCGTCACGATCATTTATACGCTTTTCGGCGGCCTCCGCGCGGTCGTCTGGATGGACGTGGTGCAGATGTTCGTTTACGTCGGCGGATCCATTCTCGCGCTCTTCGTCCTCCTGCACCGCGCCCCGGAGGGATGGTGGCCCGAAGCGGTTGCGGCCGGCAAGACCGCCATGTTCAACGTCGGCCTCGACGAAGGGCTGAACGGTATCCTCACGCAGCCCTACGCGCTGATTACGGCAGTCGTCGGCGGAGCGATCTTCAGCATGGCCTCTCACGGCACGGATCAGCTTATCGTCCAGCGGCTACTCGCTTGCCGTTCGCTGAAAGACAGCCAGAAAGCGCTCGTGGGAAGCGGCGTTGTGGTCATTTTTCAGTTTGCCCTGTTTCTATACGTCGGCCTCCTGCTCTGGGCGCATTACGGCGGTGCAAGTGTGGCGGCGCTCGGACTCACGCGCCCCGACGAGATCTTCCCGAAGTTCATCATCGAAGGTCTGCCGGCGGGCGTTTCCGGATTCATCCTCGCGGGCATCATCGCCGCCGCCATGAGCACCCTGTCGTCGTCGCTGAACTCGCTGGCATCCTCGACGATGTTCGACCTCTACGAGCGACTCGGCGGCAAGCGGCTCGGACAGGCGCAGGCGCTTCGCGTGTCGAGAATCCTCACGTTCGTGTGGGGCCTCGTGTTCATCGTCTTTGCCAACCTGTTCACGAACGAAGAGAACCCGGTCGTTGAACTCGGCCTTGCGATTGCCTCCTTTACCTACGGCGGACTTCTCGGTGCCTTCTTGCTTGGACTGCTCACCCGCCGCACGAAGCAGTTGGACGCCATAATCGCCTTCATCGTGACGATTGTCGTGATGGTCTTTGTCGTGTTTGGCGTGTGGTACAGTCCGGCAGAAGGTTGGATGGTGATGTTCCGGCCTTCCGCAGACATGATCTCTACCCTTCAGCTCCGCTCGATCGCATGGCCGTGGTACACGTTCATCGGCTCCGCCGTGACCCTCGCGGTCGGTTCGCTGCTCGGCCTGCGACACCCCTCTGCCGAGGTGCCGCCGGCAGCTCGTTGAACTTTATCCACCGGCGGCAGTAGCCGGGGAGAACGTCGGCGTACGGAGTGGGTGACCGAAAACAACAGGGGAAGTCTGCTACAGCCCGCATGTCAATGCAGAATCACCACGCGTATTAGAGTATTCGATGGCGTTTTTCGATCGATTCAAGTCCAAGAAACAGGTGAGGCCCGTCGGGCAGAACCTGGAGCGCGGGCGCAATGTGGATGCGCACGCCTTCAGGAACAACATGCTCGTCAAGGGGGCGATCTTTCTGGTGCTCGTCGTCATCACGCTGGCAGCCTTCCCGCGGGCCGAACGGTACGACTACTTCGTTCAACCGGGCGAGGTCTGGCGGAAAAGCGACCTCATGGCACCGTTTGATTTTGCCATCTTCAAAAGCCCCGAAACCATCGAGGCCGAGAAACGGCAGATCCGCTTTCGCGTGCCGCCGCTCTTCCGCGCGGAGCCGGATGTGGACGCCAGCATCGCCGCCCGGCGAGACTCGCTGGCGCGACAGTTGGATCGTGTCTTCTCCGCCTTCTCGCAATACCGGCAGGAAATAGCGGCCGATCAGCATGCTCAGGCCATTCGGGACTCGATGCGCTACGACGAGATCCGTCGCAATTCGTGGCTCAAACTCACTCCGGAACAGTGGCACCGGCTGGCCACTGGTTCGACGAACGTCCAGCCCAACGGGCAACCCGCACCCCTGGCGAGTGATCTCGGATCGACACTCCTGCAGGCCGCCTTCGACGTGAGCCGGGAGGTGGCGGACCACGGTGTCCTCGATGTGCCGACGGACAGCGTCTTTACCGACCTCATCATCTCCCGCAGTGAAAGCGAGCGCATCGACGAGCAAATAGACGTCAGCGAGGTCTACGGGCTCGAGCGGGCGCATAGCGAAGCCGAGCAGGCGCTCGCGGACCGCTTTCCCGATCAGCCGGAAAGCGCCGCGCTTGCCGGTGCCATGTTCCGGGCGATGTTTGAACCCTCTTATACCTTCCTTCGCGGCGAATCGCTGCGGGAGTGGCAGCGGCAGGAGAGCCGTATTTCTCCCACGCAAGGCATCGTGCGGCAGGGTGAAGTGATCGTCCGCGAGGGCGACCGCGTCACGGAGGACGTGCTGCGCAAGCTCGCCTCGCTTGCGCGGGTGCAGGATGACCGCGGCGGTAACACGCTCTTGTGGAAGGTCACCGCCGGGCAGCTCCTCCTGACCATCACGACCTACGTTCTCTTCTTTCTATACCTCTTCCTGCTCCGCCGCGCGATCTTTGAAGACAACCGCCAGGTGCTTCTGATCGCTCTTTTGTTCATCGGGATCGTGGCGCTCTACGCGCTCGCCATCCGCCTGCCGAGCGTGGCAATGCTGGCCGTCCCGGTCGGCATCGCGTCGGTTTTGCTGACAGTCGTTTTCGACTCGCGCGTGGGCATCTTCGGCACCCTTGCGCTGGCGCTCACGGGCGCGCACTTGCTCCACTACGACTTCGAGTTTGCCTTCGCCACGATCTTCGCCGGTGCGCTCGGCGTGTTCAGCGTGCGCGACATTAAAAATCGTGGCCAGTTTTTCCTCAGCGCGGGCCTCGTGTTCATCGGCTATCTCGCCACGCAATCCGCCTCCTGGCTCGTGGACGACGCGCCCTCGGCGATCATTTTGCGGGATCTCACACTTATCGGGATCAATTCCTTCTTCCTGATCATCGCTTACCCGCTCCTCTGGGTGTTCGAGCGAGCGTTCGACGTGACGACGGACCTGACGCTGCTCGAACTTTCGGATACGAACCGCCCGCTGCTAAAAGAAGTAAGTCTCCGCGCCCCTGGTACGTTCAACCACTCGCTACAGGTTGCCAACCTCGCAGAAGCCGCCGCAGACGCAGTCGGCGCAAATGCCCTGCTGACCCGTGTCGGGGCGCTCTACCACGACATCGGCAAGATGCTCAAGCCGGAGTATTTCGTCGAAAATCAGCGTCCGGGCGACAACCCGCACGACCATCTCAAGCCACGCATGAGCGCGCTCATCATCGCGAGCCACGTTAAGGAGGGGCTGGAGATGGGGCGTCAGTACCGGCTTCCACAGCGCGTCCTCCGCTTCATTCCGATGCACCACGGCACCACGCGCATCGAGTATTTCTACCGAAAAGCCATTGACCAGCGCGGGCCGGAGGAAGCGCCCGTCCAGGAATCCGAGTTTCGCTATCCCGGGCCGCAGCCCGATTCCAAGGAAACCGGCATCCTCATGCTCGCCGATTCCGTCGAGGCCGCCAGTCGTAGCCTCTCGGAACCCACGCATAAGCGCCTCGAAACCCTCATCGACATGATCTTCAAGGCGCGTATCGAGGACGGGCAACTCGATCAGACGCTCCTCACCTTCCGCGACTTGAGCGTGATCAAGGAAACCTTCCTTTCGCTGCTTGTGGGCATCTACCACGTGCGGGTCAAGTATCCCGGACAGGAGAAGGAATCCGCCAAACAGACCGCTCCAGAGAAGCCCCAAGCCGGTGACGGCGCGCCCGCAGAGCGCGCGGCAGATACATCGCGTGTCGAAAATGACGAGGCGAAGGACGAGGTACCGGAGCACGCGCCGGCAGAGGGCGATGACCGCGGCCTCAACCTCGACCCATCGAAACGAGCGCTGCGCGAAACGAGCGAGTTCCTGCGAACGGAGAAAGATCGCCCCATTGACGATGGCGAACGCCCTCAGCAGGGATAACGCTCACCGAGACGGCAGAACGGAAAGAATTGAAGTGAGACTGTCCGGCGCAATGGTGATGCTAATGGCGGCGTGCGGCAGACTCTGTTGCAGATAAGGACGTACTCTGCGCCGGCACTGCGGCGTGTAAAGGAGACAGTCGACCTGCCCGATGATCGTTTCCAGATGCGCCGGGGCCGCACTGATGGGGGTGGCAACGATCTGCCCCCGGAACCCGGATTGCTCGCGCAGCAGGGTCGTAAGTGGACCAATCGCGTCCCGATCCGTCGTGACCAGACCGAGTGTTTCGTGCGGGAGCAGCCGCGCCGCGCGCTCGAGAGCGGGAGCGCCGATGTTCAGCCCGATGCCGATCACGTCCGCGCCACGGCTGCTTTCGAGCACCGCCTGAACCGATGGAAAGGCGGCGAATACCGTGTCCGCATCCCGGTACCGCGCAGCCTGCGACTCGCCCGCCCATTCGAAAGATCGACGGGTTGCGGCGCTTGCCTCCATCGCAGCGATCTCGGCAAGCTCCTCGCAGGCCGCGACCAGAACGATCTTTCGCTCCGGAGCGGTCCGTTCGCTTAAAAGATCCAGCTGCTCCTGCATCAGGTATTCAATCTCGGTCGCGTCCATTCCGATGCTCACGAGCGTCTGCAACAAGTCGGACATTGCGGCCGCTCCGCGCTCGATCCGTTCGCTCTTGGAAAGCGTGCTGCTTCCGGCCACCGTGTAGCGTCCGCTCGCGGCCAGGTGGAGCATTCCCTCTTCCACGAGCTGCCCGTAAGCCTTTCGCACCGTGTGGAAGGAGGTGCCGGACTGCTTCGCCATGGCTCGCGTCGAAGGGAGCGTTTCTCCTACCTTTATTCTTCCGCACGCAATCTCGAAGCGCACCTGTTCGAGTATCTGTTCGGAAACCGGCTTTCTCGATGAGCGGTCAATGGTAATCATAAGGCTGCGCCGCACCGTTAGACTACACGCCAAGCGCTCGGGCTGCCTGACGCGCCTCCGTAAGTCGCACGGTCAGGTCCTCGAACGCCGGCCAATCGCCGCGATAGAGCTGGAAGGGGAAATCCGGCACCGCCCCCGAGAGCATACCGTCGCTGACGCGGAGATCCGTGAGCACGAGCGCACGCACCGGTTCATTCTCCAACACTTCGGCGGCCGTGCGAAGCGCCACCGCCGGACCAATGACCTGAACCTCCACGGTCTTCGTCCTGAGCCGAATACTCGTCCAAACGCCTGCACCCGCGAAGCTCGCCAATCCGCCCGCGACGATCAGCACGATGATGGGCAAGCTCTGAAGCGCCACGATCAGCGTAAGCACCATCAGTGTCGTCAAGAGCGCCGACAGGGGAGGGGCGAAATAGTGCGCGAAGTACAACGCGGCCGACCGTCCGTTCGGATGGTCCGCTCCGGCAAACACATCGGCCGCCGCACTCGGACGCGAAGGCTCCACCGGCACGAGCGCCTCGCCGCTCATGCCGGCGGGGTCCGCCGATGGTCCGTTCAAGGCCGATTCTGGACGCTTTTCCCGTTGGCCGCAGTGGACACGCCTTCCTCGGTGGGATCTTCCTTCAGGAAGGGATAGGCGAAGTGCGTGGGCGGGTCAAACGTCTCTTTAATGGAGCGGGCCGAAACCCAGCGAACGAGGTTCAGATACGAACCGGCTTTGTCGTTCGTCCCCGAAGCCCGCGCTCCGCCGAAGGGCTGCTGCCCAACGACCGCCCCGGTGGGCTTGTCGTTGATGTAGAAGTTGCCGGCCGCGTTGACCAGCTTCTCCGACGCCTGCAGGACCGCCTGCCGGTCGCGTGCAAACACGGCACCGGTCAGGGCGTAAGGCGAAGTCTCGTCAACAAGGGCGAGGGTTTCTGCGTACTTGTCGTCCGGGTAGACATAAAGCGACACGACGGGGCCGAAGATCTCTTCGCACATCGTGCGATACTTCGGCTCGCTGACGACGAGAACTGTCGGCTCGATGAAGTAGCCAACCTCGTCCGAGAAGTTGCCGCCATAGAGCACTTCGATCCCGTCTGTCTCCTTGGCCTCCTTGATGTAGCCGGTAATGCTCTCGTAGGCGGGACGGTCGATGACGGCGTTCATGAAGTTGCCGAAATCCTCAACCGGACCCATCCGGAATTCGTCGAGCTGCGCCACGACGCGATCCTTGACTTCGCCCCAGAGCGACTGCGGAATGTAGGCGCGGGACGCGGCCGAACATTTCTGCCCCTGATACTCGAACCCGCCTCTCACGATAGCCGTAGCCACAGCCGCCGCATCCGCCGACGGGTGTGCAATGATGAAGTCCTTTCCGCCCGTCTCACCGACGATCCGCGGATAGGTCCGATAGGAGCCGATGTTGTCGGAAATGCTCCGCCACATCGTCTGAAACGTGTTCGTCGAACCCGTAAAGTGAAGCCCGGCGAGATGCGGCGAAGCAAACACGGGGTCGCCAATCTCGCGTCCGCGGCCGGGAACCATGTTGATGACGCCCGGCGGCAAACCGGCGGCTTCGAGTAATTTGTACGTGTAATAGGCTGAAAGGAAGGAGGTCGACGCGGGCTTCCACAGGACCGCATTGCCCAGCATTGCCGGTGCCGTCGGAAGATTGCCCTGGATGGACGAGAAGTTGAACGGCGTCACGGCAAAGACAAACCCCTCGAGCGGCCGGTATTCCGTACGGTTCCAAACGCCCTTCGAGGAGGTCGGCTGATCTTCGTAGATCCCCTGCATGAAATGCGCGTTGTACCGGAAGAAGTCGATCAACTCACAGGCGGAATCGATCTCGGCCTGATAAGGGTTTTTGCTCTGGCCGAGCATCGTGGCTGCGTTCAGCGTGTCGCGCCAGGAGCCTGCGAGAAGGTCGGCCGCGCGCAAAAAGATGGCCGCGCGCTCGGTCCAGGGCATCCGCGCCCAGTCCTGCTGCGCCTTTCTCGCGGCGTCAATGGCCTCTCCAACCTGCTTCCCGTCGATCTGATGGGCAACGCCGAGCTGATGCTGATGGTCATGCGGCGCGATCATCGGGATCGTCTTGCCGGTAAACACTTCCCGCCCGCCGATGAATGCAGGCACTTCGACCTTTTCGTCGCGCATCTCCAGGAGGCGCTTCCGAAGCGAGGCGCGCTCCGGGCTTCCGGGCGCATAGCCGCGAACGGGTTCGTTGACGGGAGCCGGAACGCGGGCGATGGCGTTGTTCATAGGAGTAATGTGGTTATGCCGTATGTTGCTTGCTGCCTGTAATGTACCGCTTCTGAGCCGTTCTGTTTTTAGGGATTGAGTGAATCAGGTGCCGAGCTTTCCGCCGACGCGAACCGTTGCAATTGTCTTCTCCTATGCGCTTTGAACAGTACATGGCCCTCCGCTACCTGACGGGGGTACGCGGCGAAGGCGAAGGAGCCGGATTCTTGCGGTTCATCATGATCGTGGCGACCGGCGGCGTCGCCGTAGGGGTGGCGGCCCTCGTCCTGTCTCTGTCCATCGTGCGGGGGTTCTCGAAAGAAATCGAGGCGAAGATCATTGGATTTGGAGCGCACGTGCAGGTGGAGAGCTTCCAGGATGCGCCGCTCCGCCAGGCCGCAGAACGGGAATCCATGCTCCGTCAGATGCCGGAGGTTCAGTCCGTCGCCCCGATTGTGCAGGAATTCGTCTTGCTTCGCAAGTCCAGCGACGACATTGACGGCGTCGTCCTTTCCGGCATGGATTCCCTGTCCAGCTACCTCGCAGGCAGCATCGTCGAAGGAAGTGCAGAACTCGGGATGGAATCGGGCGGTCACGCATCCGTCGTCATCGGTTCGTCCCTTGCAGCATCCATGCGCCTCAATGTCGGCGATCCGGTGACGGTTTTTTCAAACCGGCGGGGGAATGGACTCTCCGGCGCATCGGGTTTTCACCCGAAGATCCGGCAGTTCGTCGTCGGTGGCATTTACGAAAGCTCGCTCCAGAACTTCGACGAGTTGTACATCTTTACGAGCTTAAACGAGGCCCGCTCCACGCTCGGCTACTCGCCCGACGAGGTGACGCGCTTCGACGTGACCTTGAACGAGATCAACGACGCGAAGGAAGTGGCGCTGCGCATCGAGGACGCGCTCGGCTTCCCGGTCATGGCTCGCACCGTCTTTGAAGTGTGGCGAGGCCTCTTCGCCTGGGTCAATCTCCAGCAAAGCATTATTCCGGTTGTTATTTCCGTTATTGTAATTGTGGCGTCCTTTAACATCATCGGCACGCTCCTAATGATCATCCTGGAGAAGGCGCGCGAAATCGGGGTGCTTGCGAGCATGGGCGCGGCTTCGGTGAGACTGCGCCGGCTCTTCCTCTGGCTCGGCCTCTTCATCGGCACCGTCGGCGTCATTGTCGGCGAATCGATTGCACTCGCGCTTGCTCTCATCCAGCAGCGCTACAAAGTGATCCCGCTGCCGGCCAAAGCTTATTACATGTCGTATGCGCCCGTCGATCTGAACGCCATGGACTTCGTCATCGTGGCAGTCGTAGCGCTCGTGCTGTGCGGACTTGCCTCATATCTTCCCGCCCGCGTAGGTGCCCGGCTCGATCCGATTCGCGTCATTCGTTTCCGTTAATTTGTCTCAAGGATGAACCGAATGCAAGCCGCGTTTCTTCAGTACACGCCCGACTATCTGCAGGTCGAGAAGAACCTGGAGACGGTTGCCGGTCTTTTGAAAGGCTGCACGGCCGATCTGATCGTGCTGCCGGAGATGTTTGCGTCGGGATACTTCTTTAAGTCGCACGCGGACGCGCTCCGCGCAGCAGAGGAAATTCCGAACGGTCCAACCACGGCGCTCCTTCAGCGCATCACGAAGGACTTCGGCGCGACGCTCGTAGCGGGTGTTCCGGAGAGGGAAGGGGATCGGCTCTATAACAGCGCGGTCGTTGTCTCCGCCGGCGACGTTGTCGGCCGTTACCGCAAACTCCACCTGTACTACGAAGAAAAGCAATATTTCCAACCCGGCAACCTCGGCCTGCCTGTCTTCGAAGTGCGCACGCGAGACGGTCAGCCCTACCGCCTCGGCGTCATGATATGCTTCGACTGGTACTTCCCGGAGGCGGCCCGAACGCTCGCCCTCGGCGGTGCCGACGTGATCGCGCATCCGTCCAATCTGGTCCGCCCGAACTGCCCCGCCGCCATGCCTATCCGCGCGCTGGAGAACCATGTTTACACTGTCACTGCGAACCGGTGCGGCAGTGAAAAGAGCGGGGAGGAGACGCTGACCTTCATCGGTCAAAGCCTCATCTGCGCGCCAACCGGCGAGGTGCTAAAGAGCGCATCCGCAGAGGAGACCCTCATCGGCACGGTGGCGTTCGACCCCACTGACACCCGCAACCGCCGGATCACTGCGCATAATGATCTCTTTGAAGACCGCCGCCCGGCCGACTATCGTCTCTAATCCGCCTCCGAGGGGCTAAAATACTCCTCCAGTGATGTCTCGACGCGGGCGGCCGGATCAGGGTGCGTGTCCGGCTGGAAACGCAAACCGGTAAGCGTCTCAAAAAGCTCCACGTACCGGCGGCTCACTTCAACCCGGAAGTCGTCCGTAAGCACCGGCATCATCTGTCCTTCGGTGCCGTCAAATCCCTGCTTCATGAGCCATTCGCGTACGAACTCCTTGGAAAGCTGCCGCTGAGGTCTCCCGGCCGCCATGGCCGCCGCGTACGTTGAGGCGTAGTAGTAGCGCGACGAATCGGGCGTATGCACTTCATCGATCAGGACGATGCGGCCCGTTGAGTCGCGCCCAAACTCGTACTTCGTGTCGACCAGCAACAAGCCTCGCTGCCCGGCCATCTCTGTTCCCCGCCGAAACAGCGCAAGCGCATACGACTCGACCTGCTGGAACGTCTCTTCGTCCAACAAGCCCCTTCGCAGGATCTCCGCCCGCGAAATGTCCTCGTCGTGGCCTTCCGCCGCTTTCGTGGCGGGCGTGAGGATCGGCTCCGGCAATCGCGAGCCTTCCGAAAGCCCCTCGGGCAATCGCCGGCCACAGAGCGTCCGCCGCCCCGCCTTGTATTCGCGCCAGCCATGCCCTGCAAGGTAGCCGCGCACGACGAACTCAACGGGAAAGGCCTCGCACCGCCGCACGATGCTCACGTTCGCATCGGGCACGTCGAGCAAATGATTGGGGACGATGTCCTTCGATTCCGCAAAGAACCAGGCGGCCAACCGGTTCAATACCTGTCCTTTGAACGGAATCGGTTGGCCGAGCACATGATCGAAAGCCGAGATGCGATCCGTGGTCACGAGCACCAACCGATCACCGACGGCGTACGTGTCCCGAACCTTGCCCCGGTACTTCTTGCCGAGACTCGGCATTGCCGTGTCGACGAGGCAGTGCGGCAGCTGCGCCTGGATGATCGAGGTGTCCATGCGACTAACTCTGGCGAATCCAGGAACTGGAGGCGCGGATAACAAGCTGCGGCATGACCTTCCGGTCTACCACCTCGCCTCCGCTGCCCTGCATCCGCTGGATGAGCATTTCCGTCGCTTCCTTTCCGACTTCGTGCATGTTCTGGTCGATGCTCGACAAACCGATGTAATGGCTCGTCTTGATGTCATCATAACCGACCAATGCGATGTCATCCGGCACCTTTTTGCCGGCATCTCGGATGGCCTTCCACGCGCCAACCGCCTGTACGTCGCTGCTGGCGAACACGGCCGAGAGGTCGGGTGCCACTTCCAGAAGACGCTGCATCCCCTCGAAGCCGGACTCTTCACTAAAGCCGGCGTGCTTGGGCGTCTCGCCGCTCTGGAGCAGGTCCTCGTCGAACGCCACGTTCGCGGCTTGCAGCGCGTCGCGGTAGCCCTGCACGCGCTGCCGCTGCAGCTCGGAGGGCGCATGGGTGGTCAACATGCCGATGCGCGTGTGCCCACGGCGAAGCAGATGCTCGACGGCAATGCGCGCGCCGCCGACGTTGTCCCAGTCGAAGGAATCGAACGTGGGCCAGGACGAGCCGATCAGAACGACCGGTGCGCGCAAAGCGTGAAGCTCCGCCGCAATTTGATCGTTGACGGGCAATCCCGCCAGCAGCAAGCCGTCAACCGTTCCGCGCTTGAGGAACGTCATCAGGGTGCGCTGCGGGGCCGTCGATCCGAGGTCGCAGAGGAGCAAGTCCACATCGTATTCGTGCAGGCACAGCCGAATACCCTTGAGCAGTTCGTTATGGAACGGCGTGGTAAAGGTCGGAATGGCAATCGCCAGAGAGCGCGTTTGCTTCTGCGCGAGCGTCTTGGCCGTTCGGTCCGGGCGGAACTGAAGCTCGTCGATGGCGCGCAGCACGCGCTCGCGCGTCTGGTCCGCCACGTCGTTCGAATCGTTGAGCACCCTCGACACGGTCGAAATAGCGACGCCGGCGCGTTCCGCTACATCGTAAATGGTCGATTTCGTCTTTTCATTGTGCATGGCTTTCCGGGTGATCATCCATCCCGGCGTCTATATAAATAAAGGAGAAACATCGAGCAAAAAGCATCACAGGGTGTCAGCGGATCGCGCGATTAGGGCGTCGGCACACCTGAGTTTTGAAAATACGGCAAACTGAATGGTATAGCTAAAACGTTTCGGCGCAATCCTTCCGTTACCATTCCTTTTGCAGTCTGCACGGCCTCTTCGAGGGAAGCTTCGCCGACCAGCGAACGCAGCAGTGCGAGGCTGAAAAGGCTCGAAGCACCGGTCGCATCGACGTTTAACAAGGGCGCTTCAAAAAGGGCGAAGTCCGAACCGTCGTACAGCAGGTCCACCGCCGTAGCTTCGGCCTCTTCATCATGATCTCGCGCTTTGATGGAGCCGCATTTGAGCACCACGGCCCGCGCGCCGAGCCGCGCAACGCGCTGCGCCGCCACTTGCGCGTCGTCCAGCGACGTAATTTCCATCGACGCGACCAGTTCGGCGTCGATGCGCCGCAGCGTGACCACGTCGGCCTCACCGAGGCGATCCCGGACGGTCGAGAGGACCCGCGCTTCCGCAATGTCCTCGCCGCTGGGGCCGGTCAGCGTCAGATCGAGCAACGACGGCACGCCGGAAGACCGCTTCAGGTAGTCGAGAACGTATCCCGCCGCCGCGCCCGCGCCAAGTATGCCTGCACGGATGCAATCGACACGCTCGTAGCGCTCGACGTGCTCGAGCTGCGCGCTCACGGAGTCCGCCGGCACCTCGATGACGTCGGACACCTTGCCCCGAGACGCAGAGATAAGCGACGTGCAGACGGTCGTAGGGCGGCCTTCAAGCAGGTATGCGGCGAGCGTGTCCGCCGCAAGGCCCCGCCTGCTTCCCGTATAATGGGCATTGATACACAGCGGGCGGAAGAGGGGAAAGGAGGCGGATATTTCCGGCAGTTCCATACAGATCAACAACGAGTATTTGCGGATAAGCTTCGTATATTTACCACACGGCTGCGCCCTGCACGGAACGACTACTCCAGAGGTGCCGCCAATCTAATGGTAAATAGACCTCGAGCGTAGCGATATGGCCAGCGTAAAACTGGATGGCGTACGAAAAGTTTACGACAACGGGTTCGTTGCCGTGCACGGAGCCAACTTTGAAGTCAAAGACGGCGAATTCGTCGTACTCGTTGGTCCGTCGGGATGCGGCAAAAGTACGACGCTGCGGATGATCGCCGGACTGGAAACGATCTCGGACGGCACGCTCAACATCGGCGAGCGCTTCGTGAACGATGTTGCCCCGAAGGACAGGGATATCGCTATGGTTTTCCAGAACTACGCGCTTTATCCGCACATGACGGTCTATGACAATCTCGCCTTTGGACTGAAGCTTCGGAAGTTTGCCAAGAGCGAGATCGACAAGCGCGTCCGGCAGGCGGCGGACATCCTCGGCATCGAACCGATTCTTGATCGCAAGCCGAAGCAGCTCTCCGGCGGGCAGCGTCAGCGCGTCGCCGTGGGTCGTGCCATCGTGCGCAAGCCGCAAGTTTTTCTTTTCGACGAGCCGCTGTCGAACCTCGACGCCAAGCTGCGCGTGCAGATGCGTACGGAAATCTCCAAACTGCACCGTCAGCTCGGCGCAACGATGATCTACGTGACGCACGACCAGGTGGAAGCGATGACGATGGGAGATCGCATCGTGGTGATGAAGGACGGCTTCATCCAGCAGATCGACACGCCGCTCAACCTGTACGACCACCCCGAGAACCGTTTCGTGGCCGGCTTCATCGGCAGCCCGTCGATGAATTTCCTTAGCGGGCGGATCGTGCGAGACAACGGCATCGTGTTCCGCGCTTTTGGAAACGCGCTGACGATGCCGGTCGGCCGCCGGTATGAAGACGTGCTGAACGGCTATCTCGACCGCGACGTGGTCCTCGGCGTTCGGCCTGAGGATGTTTTCGTCGCCGGCAGTCCGTACATCACGAATCCCGTGGCAACGGGCAGTATGCTCATCGACGTGCTGGAGCCAATGGGCAACGAGGTGTTCGTTTACGCGCGTTCGCTCGACCAGACGATCGTCGCCCGCGTGGCGCCGCAGCCGCTGCCGACGCCCGGGCAGTCGGTAGAGCTTGCGTTCGACCTGACGAAGCTCCATTTCTTCGATGCGGAGACCGAAGGCGTCATCCGCGCAGCCCCGATGAACAAGGCGGCGTAAACCGCGATCCAAAAAGAGGCACGCGAAGACAACGGTGTATCTTCGCGTGCCTTTTGCTTTTTCCCGCGCCCGAACGTACATTCAATGTGTGATAACTATTCTTATCAATCTTTGGATTTGGGGTTGAAATGGCCGCTGATCAGTCCCTTTCGCGCCGCGCGGTCGAACCGGTCGTCGGCTACAGCGCCGGGCCGCACGATCTCGTCGCGACGTACCTGCAGCGCTTCGACCGCGCGCAGACCCGCCGCGCATACCTCAACGATCTCAACCAGTTCTTCGGCAGCGACTTTGTCCCGCTCGACCTTGCGCGCTCGGTGTCGTTCATCGGCATCAACCAGCACGTCGAGATGCTCGAACAAGCCGGCGCGCGACCGGCAACCATCAAGCGCCGACTGGCAGCGCTGCGGGGTTTCTTCGACTTCCTGCTCGCGCTCGAACTCGTCCCGCGTAATCCCGTCAACCGCCAGCTCGTTCGCCGCACGACCGCCTCGCGCGCGGCCAATAATCCGATCGTCTTCCTCTCGTCCGCTCAGGCTCAACTACTTGTTGACGCGACACGCGACAACGGCAAGGCGGCCATACGAGACCGGGCGCTGATTCTCGTTATGCTTCACTGCGTGCTGCGGCGCAGCGAAGCCGCCGGCATGGACCGGTCGCACATCCGACCCGTCGGTCGGCACTGGGTGCTCGACTTGCCCCGCACCAAAGGCGGTGCCGATCAATACGTCAAAATGCCGCCCCAGGTCGTCGAGGAAATAGATGCGATGTGCGAATTCTACGGGATCAGCGACGGACCGCTCTGGCGATCTCTCAGCAATCATTCTTCCGGTTCACGCCTGACGCCGCACTCGATCTATCGCATCGTCAAAAACACGGCGGAGCGTGCGGGCCTCACCGGTGATATCGGTGCCCACACGCTCCGCCATACGGGATGCACTCTCGCCATCGAGGCCGGTGCCGCCGTCCAGCAGGTTCAGGCCCACGCGCGCCACAAGAGCATCGACACAACCATGATGTACGTCCATCAGCGTGATCGCCTCCAAAACAGCGCCGCCGACTTCATTCACATCCGTTCGACCGATCCCGAGTGACTCGCATGAGGAGGCCTCTCCTCTACCCGGCCGCTTCTACGTCCGCCGCAAAACGGAATGTAGCGGCGAGGTGCCCGGCCATCGGAAGTTCATCATTATCAAGAACGTGGACCTTCGCGCCGTTCCGGTAGGCATAGACGGCCGCAAGATCGTGTAGGTCCTCGTCTCCCGGTGCCTTCTCATCGTGTACTTCGAGCTTGTTGCCATCCGCGTCGTACTTGCCCCAGACGTGCTCCTGAAGAGGAACGAAGAGCTTGTCTATCCGGCTGAAAACCGATGCAGGCACGATTTCGCGCAGGTTGGTCGATGCCATGCGGCCTCCGTTGCCCGATAGCTCCTGGAACTCCTCAGCGTGCTCTTTCCGCTTCGCTTCAAACGCGGGCCCGATAATGCTCCACGCCTTCGCGTGCAGGTCGCCCGTATTCACGCGCTCCTGATTCCCACTGACGAGGTCCTTGTCGACCAGGTTGACATACTCGTTGGCTCTGCGGTAAATCGGCAGATAATAGTCCACGCCCGCCAGAAGCAGCGGCGCATTTTCGTCCCTGAGTTCGACCCGCAGTCCCTCATCGATCTGCTGGAAGAAGCGCAGTAGCTCGTCGTGCGGCTCGTGTTTCTGGTCGACCGGCTCGTGCCCGTGGCCCTGATATCGCGCATGTCCAGCCGCCCGCTCCACGCGCGCTCCCGGATGAATCAGCGAGAGATCCGACGACCGATCATCCGCCCACAAAGCCTCCTGAATGCTCTGCGGAATCTCCGTGGTGTCCATTTCTACCAACTGGTAGCGCGTTCCGCGGAAGAGTTTTACCTCCTGCTTGCTCAGGGAAAGCAGGTAGAACACGTCGTCGCTCCCAACGAGCGGGAACAGGTGCTTCAGGTGAAAGCGCGTGCCGACGCAGACCACCTCCGGAAACGACGCCGGCATCCGGAACGTGCGCATCTCTCCGTCATGGAGAAAGATGGCCAGTCCGTCTTTCATCTTGAGCCAGTATGAATCATCGTCAAGCAGCGCGCGCGCAGGTGCGAGTAGCGCCTCCGCATCCGACGTGCGGCAGCCGGTCTTTTCGGCTTCCTTCAGGGCAGCTTTGAGTAAGTTCTTCAGGCGGATAGGATTCTGCGCCAGTTGCGATTCGAACCGGTACGTGGGCATATAGATCGAGATGCAACACGGGTCCTGAACAGCGGCGAGTTCCTGGAGATCTTGCGGCGTAAGTATTTCCATGAGGGCATTCCTATTGGTTGAGAGGACAGGCACCGAAATGTCGAAAAGACACTGACATGCCTCTCTCTATATGCAAACGCGAGCGTATGGGTTTGCGCCCGTAGGTGACTTTGATGTGACCACCTTTCTGCCGCGCTATTCGAGCACGAGAACGGCACGAACGGGCGAGGCATCCATCCCGGTAATCGGCAGCGGCAGTGCGATGAGCCTGTAGTGACCGGGCGCGACGTGCGGCAGCCACAGGCCTTCTATATTCACGATGCCGCGCTCCGCCAGCCGGTGGTGAGCCGCCAGCGTTTTGCTCTCCACCGGGTCCACCGATGCACCGTCCACCCCGATAAGCACGACCCCTCTGTCCGCAAGAAAATCGATGGTGGCAGGCGCTAAGGCCGGGAAGTCCGTGTACCACCCGTCGGGACGCGCGTGCGAGGCGCTGGTCTTGAACAGGACTCGCTGCGCATCTCCAAGCTCCAGCCGCTCCAGCCGCTCCAGATGGTACGGCTGAATTGCCTCGCGCGTGAGAATCTCAACCACCATCGCCGGTCCGACAAAGGCGGTAAGGTCAAGCTCATCGACCGCCTTGCCTTCCCGCCGGTAGTGCCGGGGCGCGTCCACGTGCGTGCCGGTGTGAAGGCTCATCGACACCGCGCCCACATTTACGGTGCTCTCCGATCCAATCTCCGCGGAAAAGGTGGCGCGAAACCGTTCGTCTCCCGGCCAAACTGCAATGCCGTCGATCAACGGGCGGGTAATATCGAGTATCTTCATCGAACGAAAGGTCGGCAGTATACAAGTTGTTTCGCGACGACGGTGTTCTTGCGGCCTCGGTCCGTCGTCGCTTAAAGATAATCACAAGCAGCCGTGGATTACGACGTTATCATCATCGGTGCGGGACACAACGCGCTCATCTCCGCAGCTTATCTTGCGCAGGCGGGAAAGCGCGTGGGGGTCTTCGAGCGCCGTGACATCGTTGGCGGAGCCGTCTCAACCAAAGAGATCGTGCCGGGCTACAGGTTCGATCTGGGCGGCAGTGCGCACATGCTCATCCGCACGACGCCCATCGTGGAGGAACTGTCGCTGGAGTCCTACGGCCTCGATTACATCGAGCTCGATCCGCTCTTCTTTGCCCCCTTCCCGGACGGCGACCACCTGTTCATCTACCGAGATGAAGACCGGACCTGCGAGCACCTCGAATCGCGCTTCCCGGGTCAGGGCGACGCCTACCGCCGCTTTCTCCACGACTGGCGCGGCTTCGCCGAAACGGTGAACAGCGCCTTTCTATCCGTACCCAGCCCCTTTGAACTCGGCAAGACGTTCTACAAGGGGCGCAGCGCAACGCTGCCGTGGAAGCGCGCGCTCAAGCAGATCTTGCGCCCGTACGGCGAAGTTGCGGCGTCCTACTTTTCTGAACCGAAGATCCGGACCGCCCTCTCGTGGATGGCGGCGCAGTCGGGGCCGCCGCCCTCTGAGCCGCTGACGGGTCCGTTCCTCCTCTGGCACCCGCTCTACCATAAAGGCGGAATTGCGCGTCCGCGCGGCGGATCCGGTATGCTGACGCAGGCGCTCGCCCGTCATATTGAAGCGCATGGCGGACAGATCTTCACGTCTGCGCCCGTCGAGCGGATCCTTGTCGACGGGAAACGCGCAACGGGCATCGTGGTTGACGGCCAGCCCTATACCGCACGCGCCGTTCTCGCCGGGAGCCATATCCTCGAAACCCTTGGCAAGCTGCTACCGGAAGAGCACCGTCCGCCTGAGCGGGAGGACATCCGCGTCGGGAATGGCTTTGGAGCGGTGCTTCGGCTGGCACTCGATAAGCCGGTGCGCTACGCCGCGTGTCCGACCGACGATGCCCGGATTGCGCTGCAGCTCGTCTGCCGTGACGAGAGGCAGATCGAACGGGCCTACGGCGACTATCTCGCCGGCGAACCCGCCGCTGATCCGCCCATCGTCGCGATGTCCTTTAGCGCCGTCGATAGCTCCCTCGCGCCCGAAGGCGGCGAGGTGCTCTGGCTCTGGGCGCAGTACTTTCCCTACGAACTCGCCGGCGGCAAAAGCTGGGACCGCATCGGTCCGCAGGTGTCCGACACGATTATCGACACGTTTGAGGCGTACGCGCCCGGAACGCGCGACAGCATCGTAGGCCAACTGTTTCAGCATCCGCTCTGGCTCGAACGCGAGCTGGGCCTCTTCCGCGGCAACGTCATGCACATCGAGATGAGCATGGACCAGATGTTCATGATGCGCCCGCTGCTCGGAATGGCAAACTACCGCGGCCCGGTCAAAGGGCTGTATCTCACCGGTGCCGGAACGCATCCGGGAGGTGGCATCATGGGTGCCTCGGGCCGCAATGCGGCGCGAGTTCTTCTCAAAGACTTTCACCGCAAGCGCGTCTGAATTGCCCCCGCCGGGCACGTTCCGTATGTCTTACCTGACCTTCCTTCTTCTTTTCGTCGTTCCACCCATCGTTGTGCTTGCCCTCGCGACGCGGTGGCGCGTGCCGGGTGTTGAGCGGCGGCGCGGACTCACGGCCGTTCTGCTCACGGCCCTCATCGCCCTTCTCTTCACGACTCCGTGGGACAATTACCTTGTATATCGCGGCGTCTGGGAGTACGGCACGGACCGCGTGCTGGCCGTCATAGGCTACGTTCCGCTCGAGGAGTACCTCTTCTTCATCTTGCAACCACTCCTTACCGGGCTGCTGCTCTACTGGGTGCTGGGGCGGAGCAGCTATCGGTCGCCGGTGCGCAATCTACCCGCTCTTGGAATGGGTGCGTTGATCTACCTTGCGGCATCGGTTGGGGGCATTCTCTTGCTGCTCATCGGCTCCGATGAAGGCCTCTACCTGGGACTGATCCTCGCCTGGGCCTCTCCCGTGCTCCTTCTGATGTGGCTCTACGGCGCAGCGCAGTTCGCGGCCTTGATCCGGCCCCTCGTCGTCACGCTTTCCATAGCGACGCTCTACCTCTGGATCATCGACCGCATTGCCATCGCGCTGTCCATCTGGTCCATCGCCGACCGGTACTCCTTCGACTTCTATCCCCTCGGCCTTCCCGTCGAGGAGGCCGTCTTCTTTCTCGTTACGAATCTGCTCGTGGTGCAGGGCGTCGTGCTGTTCCTCTATGGCGACCGGGTGACGGTACCCTGGCGATTCTACAGCCAGACCGAGTCGGCGCCGCCGGTTGCTTCCTGATAGACTGGAAATCGGCTGATGAAGGAAGCATGGGCAGATAGCTTGGCACCGCTCCCGATCCCGGTAATCGCCGGGCCAACCGCTTCCGGTAAGACGGTCCTGAGCATTGGCCTTGCAGAAGCGCTGGGCGCGGAAATCGTCTCCGCCGACAGCCGGCAAGTATACCGGGAGCTTTGCATCGGGACCGCCCGACCTTCTCCGGAGGAAATCGCGCGCGTGCCGCACCATTTCGTTGCCGATCGCTCCATTCGGGAGCCTTTCTCAGCCGGACGCTACGCCGAGGAGGCGCACGCGCGCATTGGCGACATCCTGGCGCGAGGGCGTCTTCCGCTCGTTGTTGGCGGATCCACGCTGTATCTCCAGGCGCTGCTCTACGGCATCTCGGAAACGCCGCAAATTGATCCCGGCGTGCGCGCCGCGCTTACCGATAGATTGGAACGGTTTGGAGGCGAAGCGCTCTTCGACGAGTTGCTGCGCGTAGATCCGGAGGCGGCAGCCACGCTTGATCCCACGAAGTCGCAGCGGATCGTTCGGGCGCTCGAGGTGTTTCACGGCACCGGTACGCCGCTCAGCGTCTTCCACCGACAGGCGGCTCCGCCGCCATTTGACTTCCGCATTGCGGTGCTGACGCGAGATCGTGCGAACTTGTACGACCGCATCAACGCCCGTGTTGAAGAGATGAAAGTCGGCGGGCTTATGGATGAAGTCAGGGGCTTACTTGCCGCCGGCTTCCCTCCTACCCTCAACGCGCTGCAAACCATTGGCTACCGGGAACCGATCAAGTTCTTGCAAGAGGATTGTAGCGAAGCCGACCTTTGGGAGGACACGAAGCGCAACTCCCGGCGCTACGCCAAAAGGCAGTTAACATGGTTCCGCCGCTGGCGAGGCGTGACGTGGTTCTACGCCGACACCGAAGACGTGCAGCGCCTCCTGCTCGCCTACTTCCGTCACCCGGGGAGCACGCACTGACGGGCGCATGATCAGGCGGGAAAATTAAAGAACATCCGCAGCCGCCGCCCTTCATCCTCGTAGCCCCACTCGTCCGCCATCTGTTCGATGAGGAAAAGGCCCCGCCCGTGATTGAGCAGCCGATTTTCCTCCTGAAGCGGGTCGGCATGCTCCGCGGGTCGGAAGCCCGCGCCCGCGTCCTCCACAACCACCTCGATACCTGCCGCCGTTCGGGAAAGGGAGAGAATTACCTCTTTCTCCGGATCGAGCCTGTTCCCGTGTTCCATCGCGTTCGTGACGGCTTCCGTTGTAAGCAGCAGGACGCGGTAGACGAGGTCTTCGTCTTCTGTCTGGCGTGCAGCAAACTGCTGCGTAACCTCAACCACGCGCTCCATCTCTTCCAGGCGGCTCGGAAGCCGCATGTGCGCGGAGTCGAAGAAACCGTTCGGCGAAGAGGCGCTCATCGGCTCTGGCGTTTCATGTCTGGGTTAAGATGCGAGTCGGCTTACTCGCAAAGTGTCCTGGAAGATGCTCGCTAACTTTTCGGCAAGCAACTTCCGCTCGAAAGGAGCCACCGCCGCCTCCCGAGGTTTGGGCAATCGCCCGCTTTTCCACTGATCAAACAACCTCGATAAGGCGTCTGCTGTGCCCTTCTCGTCATCCGGGTGAACGATCTCCGCAGCCTCATACGCTCTCAAGGTGCGCGCTGCTTCTCCTTCAGGAACAAGCGCGAGGATGGGCTTACGCGCGCCCATGTATTCGTACAGTTTGCCGGTCGAGATGCCCTCCGCACCCGCTCGTTCCCCGATGGTCATCCAGAGCACATCTGAACCCTTAAGATACGACGGCACCTGTTCGTGCGGCAGATATCCGGCGTATTCAACGTCGTCGCCGAGTTCAAGCCGCGCCGCAAGCGCCCGCGACGCTTCCGGAACCAGTCCCACGAAGACGGCTCGCACCCGAGTTCGAACATCCGGCCGTTCCGCCCTTTGCCTTGCGAGCGCCTTTAGAAAGACATCCGGCGTCTGGGCGTCATAGAAGACGCCGCTGTAGCATAGCGTCATCTTTTCGCCACTAAAGCGTTGGGGCGCAACGTTAAAGTCGGCTTCATCAAACCCCTGCGGTAACACGGTCACTGGCGGCGGCGGAGCGTCCGTGGGCATCCCGAGTCCTGCCGCTATCGTTTCATTGATCGCAGTCACATGGGAGGCCGTCCGGTGAACACTCCGCTCCATCGCCTCGTTCACCCAGCGGTGGACGCGCGTCGGGTAGACGTGGCGTGGATTCCGCACCCAGGCATCCCGGTAATCCACCACGAGCGGCAAGCCGTGCCGCCTTGCCAGCGTCGCCGCGATCAGGTGCCCGGAATACGGTGGTGCCGACGAAAAGACCAGATCGAAGCCCTCCTTTAGTCGCTCGCTCCCGCGCGCAACGGCCGCCGGATACCAGCCAATCTTGTTGTCGGGTTGAAAACAAAACTGACTCACCGCTGACAGCAACTGCCGGGAGCCTTCCTTCGGCAGAGAAACGGTGGCACCACGCCTGAACAGCCGGGTGGGATCAATGGAACCCGTCCGGTCTACCTGGACGCCGGCGCGGAGCGTCTCGTCCAACAAGGCATCATCATACGCGAAATACCCTCCCGGCTTCACCGTTAGCACCGTCGGCTGCCATCCAAACAGCGGAAGATACCGCGCGAACTTCGCCACGCGCTGCACTCCGCTCAGTCCCATCGGCGGAAAGTAGTACGCCACGATCAGCACCCGGCGGAGTGGTTCCGAAGTTCCGGCTGCCGCTTCTTCGGCCCATGTTGCCGTCACAGGACGACGGGGTCTTTGCTCGCGCGCGTGAGATTGTCCGCGCCGTCCTCCCGAAGCACGATCATGTCTTCGATGCGCACGCCAAACCTTCCCGGCAGGTAAATACCCGGCTCGATCGTCACGACTGCTCCGCCGGGCAGCGGCTCGTCGCTCTGCTTGCTCACGCGCGGCCACTCGTGGATCTGCAGACCGACGCCGTGGCCAAGCCCGTGGGTGAAGGTACCGTCATAACCTGCCGCCGCGATCACGTCTCGCGCAAGCGCATCTAACGCGTTAGCGGCCATTCCCGCCCGAGCGCCCCGCAGCGCCCGTTCCTGCGCCTCTCTCACCACGCCGTAAACGCGCCGTGCCTCCGGATCGGGTTCGCCAACGAACACCGTCCGCGTCATGTCTGAAGCATACCCCTCGAAGACGCAGCCGAAATCGAGAAGCAACACCTCGCCCGTGCCCACTTTCCGATCCGTCGGACGCGCGTGGGGCAGGGCGCTGTTTGGTCCCGACGCCACAATCGGGTCGAAGGACATCCGCTCGGCCCCGAGTCGCAGTTGTTCAAAAGTCAGATGAGCCGCGATCTCTTTCTCGCTCATTCCCACCTCGATGCGGCCGAGTACCGCTTCAAACGCCGCTTCCGTGATCCGCTGCGCTTGCCGCATCAGGTCCAGCTCCGCGTCGGTTTTCCGCGCCACAAGCTCCCGCATCCAGCCCGCCTCCTGCTTCCAGCCGGCTTCCGGCAGTGCGGCGGTGAGCCTCGCCTGGTCGTAGAGGGTGAGGTGCTCGGACTGGATCAGTACCTGCGCGGCCTCCCTCGCGGTCGTCTGCGCGGGCAACGCATCGAACATGTTACCCTCCACGACGGCCACGCGGGCGTGCTGCACTTCCGTTGCCGCCTGGGTGGTGTATCGCCCGTCGGTCAGAAAAACGGCCTTCTGCGCCGAAACAAAGAGCAGGCCGTTCGATCCCGTAAACCCCGTCGCCCACCGGATGTCGGGAAGGAACGCGAGCAGGAGCGCGTCTGCCTCGAAGCGAATCAGGAGTTCGCGAAGGGTGCTTATCCGGTCCATCATCACGCCCGTGAGCTGTAGTTGGGCGCTTCCCGCGTGATGTACACGTCGTGCGGATGGCTTTCACGCTGACCGGCATCGGTAACGCGAATGAACTGGCCGTTCTCAAACAGGTCCTGCAAATTAACGCACCCGCAGTAGCCCATTGCCGCGCGCAGTCCGCCAAGCATCTGGTATATTACCTCGCTCAGCGTTCCACTGTACGGCACGCGCCCTTCGATCCCCTCGGGCACGAGTTTTTTCAAGTCATCCTCCGCGTCCTGGAAATACCGGTCGCGGCTACCCGCCTGCATCGCAGCAAGAGACCCCATGCCGCGGTACGATTTGAACTTCCGACCTTCATAGAGGATCGTTTCGCCCGGACTCTCCTCTACCCGCGCGAAGAGTCCCCCGATCATAACGGTCGACGCGCCGGCTGCAAGCGCCTTTGGGATGTCGCCGGTTTGCTTGATTCCGCCATCTGCAATAACGGGTACTCCCGCGGCTCTCGCTATACCGGCACACTCCATGATGGCCGTGAGCTGCGGGACACCCACGCCCGCGACCACCCGCGTGGTACAGATCGATCCCGGCCCAATCCCCACCTTGATCCCGTCCGCCCCCGCTTCGATCAGGTCGCGCGTTGCCTCGGCCGTCGCGACGTTCCCAACGAGCACGCGCAGATCCGGGTAGTCGCCCTTGATCATCTGCAGCGTCCTGATGACCCCGTCGGAATGCCCGTGCGCCGTGTCGACAGTGATGAAATCAACAGCCGCCCCAACGAGCGCCGCAACCCGCTCCTGCACGTCCGGCGTCACCCCGACGGCCGCTCCAACGCGCAGCCGCCCATGTTCGTCTTTACACGCATTGGGGTGCTTCTTCTTCTTCTGAATGTCCTTGAACGTAATCAGCCCCCGCAAAAACCCGCCGTCATCAACGATGAGCAGCTTCTCGATCTTGTGCGTCTGAAGCAGGTGCTCGGCCTGCTCCAGCGTCGTTCCAAGCGGAGCCGTGATGAGTCCCTCGCTCGTCATCAGCGACGACAGCTTGGCGCGCCCGTCCGTCTGAAAGCGCAGGTCGCGGTTCGTCACGATGCCCACGAGCTTTTTCGCTTCGTCCACGATCGGAATGCCGCCGATCGCGAATCGTGCCATCTGCGCTCGGGCGTGAGCCACCGTGTCGTGCGGGCGCAGCGTGATCGGATCGAGAATCATCCCGCTTTCGGACCGCTTGACGCGGCGCACCTCCGCCGCCTGCTGCTCCGCCGTCATGTTTTTGTGCAGCACCCCGACGCCCCCCTCACGCGCCATAGCAATGGCCATCTCTGACTCCGTTACCGTGTCCATCGCGGCAGAAATCAGGGGAATGTGCAGGCGAATGTCGCGGGTCAGCCACGTACTCGTGTCCGCCTCGCGCGGCATGATCGAGGATCGAGCCGGTACGAGCAGCACGTCGTCATAGGTCAACCCCTTTCCTCGAATCTTCCCGGCCGGAATGCCTTCGTGGAGGAGGCCCATCGTTGAATCGGACAGAGTCGGTTGCATACAGCTTCTGATTCTAACGCAGATTAACTATTCGCTTCAGGCGGCGCACTTCCGTTTTGTCAAGCCGCCGCCAACGGCCGCGCCGCACGCCCTCGGATGTCAGACCGGCATAGCGAACCCGCTCGAGGCTGCGGATGTCGTGCCCGAGGGCTTCAAACATCCGCCTTACCTGCCGATTGCGACCTTCATGCAGCATCAGGGCGACTTCATGATGATTCTCGGGCGTGACGTAGCTCACATCTACCGCCCGCGCCAGACCGTCGTCGAGCATCACCCCTTTCTTCAAGTCGTCGATCTGATGCGGACGCACGGCGTCGCGAGTCCGCACGACGTACAACTTCTCGATCTCGTACTTGGGGTGCATCAGCCGGTAGGCGAGGTCCCCGTCATTGGTCAGCAGGAGAACACCGACCGTATTTCTGTCGAGCCGCCCCACGGGAAAAAGCCCCTCCTTTTGCTCTTCCGGAATCGTGATCAGGTCGAGCACCGTCTGGCGGTCCCGGTCGTCGCTGGTCGTCGTAATCGTATCATCCGGCTTGTTGAGCAGGATGTACTCGAAAGGCTGCGGCGAGACGAGCCTGCCGCCGACTTCCACCGTGTCGCCCTCTTTGATGCGCGTGCTGAAATCGGTCGTTACCGCTCCGTTCACCTTGACCTGGCCCGCGCCAATCAACTCGTCGGCCTTCCGGCGCGAGGCAACGCCCGCTTGCGAAAGGTAACGGTTCAGCCGCGTGCCGTCGGCCGAAGGCTCGGGCGCAGCGGCCGTATCTTGCTTCCGCTGGGCGGCCCCGGCGCGTCGCCGTGCGCGTGCTCTTTGTTCTTCTCTGTTTGACATACTGTAATTTCGCTCTGCCGCCGGCAGACTTGCAAGGGTTTACGCGCCCTCTTGATCATTCTCATCAGGCGACGGCGAATGGATTGGGTTCAGCAGCAGCTCCGCCGCTCGGTCCCGATCAAAACTCGCGTCGCCAAGAATGGCCTCGATCTCTTTCAACTGCGGCAGCGCGCCGAGCGAGTCGAGGCCGAATGCGTCCAGAAAGCGCTCCGTTGTTCCATATAAAAGAGGCCGACCCAGCGTCGAACTGCGACCTACGAGATCGATTAACGCGGATTCGAGAAGCTTGTTGAGCGCATACCCGGAGTCGACGCCACGTACAAAGTCAACCTCAGCTTTGGTCGCGGGCTGCCGGTAAGCGACGATGGCGAGCGTCTCCAGCAACGACCGCGACAGCCGCCGCGGAGGCTCTCGATGCAACGCCGCCACATACGCGCCGTACGCTTCAAGCGTGGACAACCTGTAGGCTCCCGCCCATCGTTCGATGCGAAAAGCGGCATCCGCAGCCTCATAGCGCCGGTTCAACCGTTCAACAGCTTCACCCACGTCCCCTTCTGTAAGCTGCACGTCCGCCTCCACCTCCCGTATAAGCGCCGCCATGCGCCCGCCGGAGAGCGGTTCGCCCGAGGCCATGAGCAAACTCTCGATGACGCCTTCGAGGTGACGGTCCGCCTCCCGCGCCGCTGCGCTGCCGCCGCCACTTTCCGTTCCGGCGGGAAGGTATTCACTCATGCGGCCAGGGGTTGCTGTACGCCTTGGTCCGCGCGCATTGCGCGAACCGCGAAGCCTGCCTCTCCCGGACCCAGCGCGATGAACAACTCACCTTTACGCGCAAGCTCCAGAATCGCCAAAAAAGTGGCGATGACAAATGCCTTCGATCTCCGCCGTACCATCGCCGCAAAATCCAGGGCCTGCGTCCCCACGAGAAGATCCATGACGAATTGCTGCTGCTTTTCCACGCTGTAGTCGTACGCAGCGACGGCATGGACCGGCTCGGCCGGCGCAGCCGCCAGGACACGCCCCAGCGCAGCGATCAGGTCGAACAATGAACCCTCAGGCGTCTCCTCTTCACCAGCCGCGGAAGCGTCCGCCCTCGCCCTGTGATCGAACCTCAACGAACGCGCGCTGTGCCGTTCGTCCAGTCGGCTCGCCGCTTCCTTGAAGCGCAAGTATTCCCTCAGGCGCTGCGCCAGTTCAACGCGCGGGTCCTCCGCCACCTCATCTTCCGCCTCGGCCTCGCGCGGCAACAACATCTGCGCCTTGAGGCTGATCAGATACGCCGCCATGTAGATGAACTCGCCCGCGCCGTTCAGGTCAACCTGCTTCAACAATCGAACGTAGGTCAGGTACTCGTCCGCGATCTGGGCGACAGGGATGTCGGTGATACTCAGTTCATCGCGCCGGATAAAGAACAGGAGTAGGTCCAGTGGCCCTTCAAACTGTTTGAGCGAGATGCGATACATAGGTAACCCCGGCCTGGATGAACCACTTAACTCCGGTCCCGGAACCAATCAACCGTTCTCCGAAGACCTTCGTTGAGGCCGACCTGCGGCTTCCATCCAAGTTCAGCCAGCGCGCGCCGGTTGTCGAGCACGCTGCGCCGCTGCTCGCCGGGCTTGCCTTCCGCGTGCTTCTCGGCGACATCCGGACCCGCATGACGCGCGATGGCCCGAAAAAGCTCGTTGACGTTCGTCTCCACACCGGTCCCAATATTGATCGTCGCGAAATCCGCTTCGAGATCAAGGGCACGGACGTTCGCTTCTACCACGTCTCCAACGAACGTATAATCCCGCGTCTGCTCGCCGTCCCCATAGATGACGGGCTGCTCGCCGTTCAATAGCCGCTCGGAGAAGATCGCGACCACGCCCGCCTCGCCGTGCGGGTTCTGGCGCGGACCGTATACATTAGCATACCGCAAGGCCACCGCCTCGATGCCGTACGTCTTGTAATAGAAGTACAGGTACTTTTCGGTGGTTAGTTTGGTGATGCCGTAAGGCGAGAGCGGCTGGAGCGCATGACGCTCGTCCTGCGGCACATAGTCCGGCTCGCCGTAAATGGCACCGCCCGTCGACGAAAACACCACCCGGCGCAACCCATTCAGCCGCCCGGCTTCCATCAGATTGAGGAATCCAAGCACGTTCACGTTGGCGTCAAACATCGGGTCGGCCACCGAGCGCCGCACGTCCATCTGCGCCGCCAGGTGCATGATGACCTCAAAGCGCTCTCTGCGGAACAGCTCGGCCACCTCGCTTGAGCGTATGCTCATTTCGTGAAAGGGCGCACCGTCCGGCAGGTTCTCACGCCGCCCGGATGACAGGTCGTCGATGATGTGAACGTCATGCCCGCGCTCGATCAGCGCATCCGCGACGTGGGAGCCGATAAATCCGGCACCGCCGGTAACAAGAATCTTCATTTCAAAAAGGACTGCTCCTTGGTTTCGTCTACGCCTCTTCCACCTCCACCGGCGGCTTGCCCGAGGGCACCAGCACGGCGGTCGAAAACTTGGTGGGCTCGAAAAGCTCCGCGGCGAGGTTCTGCACGTCGGCGGCCGTCACTGCCTCTACTTCCTCGATCACTTCATCGAGCGTGAAGTATCGCTGGAAGTAAAGCTCCTGACGCCCCAGCCGCATCATGCGGTTGCTCATGCTTTCGAGGCCCAACATCAGCGATCCCTTGACCTGGTTCTTCGCCTGGCCGAGCGCGCGGTCGCTCACGGGCGTCTGCACCAGCTTATCGAGTTCGCGAAAGATGAGCTTCAGCGAGCGGTCGATCTTGTTGCCGTCCGTCCCCATGTACACGCCCACCTCGCCCGCGTCGGAGTGCATGTTGACAAACGAGTAGATGCTGTAGCAGTAGCCGTACTTCTCCCGGATGTTCTGGTTGAGCCGGCTCGACATTCCGCCTCCGAGCAGGGTGTTCAGCACAGAGACCTGCGTCCGCCGCGGATCGTGAATGCCAAAAGACGGCGCGCCGATGACGAGGTGCGCCTGCTGAATCGGCTTCTCGATGCGCACTTTCTCCGGCGAATAGCCGTTCACCGGCTCCCGTTCCCATGCGCGCGGCTTTCTATCCGACTGCGCAAAGATCTTCTCCGCAATAGCCACCACGTCCTCGTGCTTCGCGTTGCCGGCCACCGAGAGCACCATCTTATCCGGCGTGTAGTGCGCATCGAGATAGCCCTGTAGCTGGTCCCTCGAAAAGCTCTTCACCGTCTCCGGAACACCGATAATCGGCCGTCCCATCGGGTGGTTGGGGTACAGGAGCGCTTCGAAGGCGTCGAAGATGTACTCGTCGGGCGTGTCCTCGTACATTTTCATCTCTTCGAGCACCACATCCTTCTCCTTCGCCATGTCGCGCTCTGGAAAGGACGGCTGCAGGACGAGATCGCAAACGAGGTCGATGGATCGCTGCAGATGCTCGTCGAGCGCCCGCGCGTAGTAGCACGTATACTCCTTGGTCGTAAAAGCATTCAGGTAGCCACCGACCGCCTCGAGCCGCTGCGCGATGTGGTGCATCCGCCGCTTGGCCGTGCCCTTGAACACCATGTGTTCGATGAAGTGGCTGATACCACTCTCTTCAGCCGTCTCGTCCCGACTGCCATTGTAAACCCAGATCCCCACCGATATGGAGCGGACCGAAGGAATGGTTTCGGTCAATACCCGCACGCCGTTAGAAAGCGTCGTCTTGTTGAACTCCGGAACGGCTCCGGCCAGAACGTTATGCATACACCGTCAGTTGAGCGCCTGTTGAAAAAAGAAAAAGTTTTGTACCGAGCAGCATTTCTGAAGGAAGCACGACCGAAACCGCCCGGGGGGGAAAGGGCGTCGGCGCAGTTCAGACAAGCATTGATGCTCGGACCGGGTTCGGCTTATTTCAACAGATTATTAAGAAATTGATCGTACACAAAGAGGCGAGAGCCACCCGCGTGCTCTCGCCTCTCTGGTCATTCTCCGAAGAGCAACGACGTCAGCGCCGAAGAAAGGCGAACGTGAACAGGACTATCGCCGTCCACGACCACCGCCGGAGCGCCCGCCGCCGCGACGATCGCCGCCGCCACCGCCACGCCGGTCGCGCCGATCACCGTCGCCGTTGGAGCTGGTCTCTTCCTCCGGCATCCCCTCGGGCCGTGGCAGAAGTGCCTTGCGGCTGAGGCGAAGCTTGCCGTCGTCGCGGATGTCGATGAGCTTGACAGGCAGCTTGTCTCCCACCTGAACGTAGTCCTCGACCTTGTCAACGTAGCCGTAGTCGAGTTCAGAAACGTGCAGGAGGCCTTCCTTGCCCGGCATGATCTCGATGATTGCGCCGAACGGCTGGATGTTGCGAACCGTACCCTCGTACACTTCGCCAACTTCCGGCACGGCCACGATCTGCCGGATGCGCTCCACGGCGGCACGCGAGTTCTCCGCGTTCGTTGCGGACACGCGGACGTAGCCCATGCCGTCCTTCTCTTCAATCTCGATCGAGGTCTCCGTTTCCCGCTGCAGACCCTGGATGACGCGGCCACCCGGCCCGATCACGGCTCCGATGAAGTCGGAATCAATCGTGATCTGCGTAAGGCGCGGCGCGAAGGGCGAGAGGTCCTCGCGCGGCTCGCTGATCTCCTGCTCCATAATGGCGAGGATGTGATCGCGGCCTTCACGCGCCTGAATCAGCGCTTCGTGCAAGGTCTCCCGCTTGAGGCCCTTCACCTTGATGTCCATCTGGCAGGCCGTAATGCCGTCCCGCGTGCCGGTCACCTTGAAGTCCATGTCGCCCAGGTGATCCTCGGTGCCGAGAATGTCACTCAGGACGGCAATGCGCTCGCCGTCGGCAATGAGGCCCATCGCGATGCCCGCGACGGCCTTCTTCACGGGCACGCCCGCGTCCATGAGCGCCATCGAGCCGGAGCAAACCGTCGCCATGGAGGACGAGCCGTTGGATTCGAGCACGTCGCCGTTAAGGCGGATCGTATAGGGGAAGTTGTCGAAATCGGGAAGCATTCCGGCAAGCGCGCGCTCCGCCAGGAATCCGTGACCGATCTCGCGGCGGCTCGTGCCGCGGAGGAACTTGGCCTCGCCCGTCGAAAACGGCGGGAACGAGTAGTGCAGGTAGAACCGCTTGTCGGTCGTGTCGAAGATCTGATCGACGGCCTGCACGTCGCGGCCCGTGCCGAGCGTCACGGAGGCGAGCACCTGCGTTTCGCCACGGGTGAAGATCGACGACCCGTGGACGCGCGGCAAGTAGCCGGTCTGCGTCCAGATCGGACGAATGTCCTTCAACCCACGGCCATCGAGACGGCGACCCTCATCGAGGATCATGTCGCGCATCATTTTGCTCTCGAGCGCCGATACGGCCTTCGAGATGTCCCGGGCCGTGAAGCCGTCTTCCGTCGCTTCGGCGCGGGTCGTGCCGGCCTCTGCATCGTCCTTGCCGAGAAGGGCGGCAACAGCCTGCTCCTTCATCTCGGAAATTCCGGCGTAGAGGCCCTGCTTCTGGTGCTGCGCGCGCACATGATCGTGCATCTGCGCGCCGATGATCTCCTTCACCTGATCCACGAGCGAAGAGATGTCGCGGAGCGGCTTGTACTCGAACGGCTTGGCCTTCCCAAACTCGGAGGCGAGTTCGTTCTGCGCCACGCAAAGCTTGCGAATGGCGTCCTGAGCGACCTCGATGGCGTCGACCATCTCCTCCTCGGAGACTTCCTCCATCTCGCCCTCGACCATGACCACCGCATTCTCGGTGCCGGCCACGACGAGGTTGAAGTCGCTCTCTTCCGTCTGATCCATCGTCGGGTTGATGACCCACTCCCCATCGACGCGCCCAACGCGCACTTCAGCGACGGGGCCTTCAAACGGCGCGCCCGCAAGCACAAGGGCGGCCGAAGCGCCGACGCCGGCGAGCACGTCCGCGTCGTTCTCCGGATCGGCGGAGATGACGCTGACGATCACCTGCACTTCGTTGAAAAACCCTTCGGGGAATAGCGGACGCAGCGCGCGGTCCACAAGGCGCGAGGAAAGCACCTCCTTGTCGGTCGGCCGTCCTTCGCGTTTGATAAAGCCGCCGGGAATCTTACCGCCCGCCGAATACTTCTCGCGGTAATCCACCGTGAGCGGGAAAAAGTCCTGCCCCGGCTTCACGTCCGGCGATAGCACGGCGGTGCATAGGACCATGGTGTCGCCGAGGCGCACAACGACGGAGCCGTTGGCCTGCTTTGCGAGACGGCCCGTCTCCAGGGTGATGGTGCGCCCGGGCGCAAATTCTACTGTTTTGATGGTTGCTTCGTGCATGATCAGATGATCCTTTCGTTTGTCTTTTCTCTCTTTCGCTTCACGCTCCACAGCCCCGTGGTTCCTTCCGGCTGAACGCGATCTCGCCCGGAAAGGCGGCCGGTGTTCGGGAAGGAATGAAACCGGTGCGGCACTCCGGAGGAACCGGAATGCCGCACGAGGACAGGGCAATTACTTGCGGATACCAAGCGTCTGGATGATGCTCCGGTACCGCTCGATGTCACGATCGATCAGGTAGTTCAATAGGCGACGGCGCTTTCCAACGAGTTGGAGTAGGCCGCGCCGCGTCGAGTGATCCTTGGCGTGGATCTTTAGGTGTTCAGTCAGTTCGTTGATCCGCTTTGTAAAGATCGCAATCTGCACTTCCGCCGCTCCTGTGTCGGTGGCGGACTTGCCGTGCGCGGTGACCAACTCCTGCTTTTCTTCTTTCGTAATCATAAGACTCGCTCCTCTTTAGATTTTGCCATGCTAAAGAAGATGAACGGGTAAAACACGCTGCGGCCTTTCCGCAGGTGTGCCGTGGGATTGCTTAAAACAATTCGACCAGAGCATGTCTGCAACGCCGCCGGTCCTCTGAAAGTTGCTCCACGAGCGCCGAAACCGACTCGAACTTGCGCTCCGCCCGCAACCACTCGGCGAATTCCACGCGAAGACGCTGGTTGTAGAGGTCAGGGTGCGTATCGAACAGGTGTACCTCCAGCCGCAGCGACGTGCCGCTAAAAGTTGGCCGCCGCCCTATGTTCATCATCCCCGGCTGAAGTGCGGATGCGCCCTCGGTCTCGACGCGCACCGCGTAAACACCCTCGCGCGGGATGAGCTTTCTCGGGTGACTGATCTCGAGGTTCGCCGTCGGGAAGCCGATCTTGTGCCCGCGCCCGTCGCCCCGTATGACGGTTCCTTCCAGGCTGTACGGGCGGCCGAGAAGCTTTTCCGCGTGCTGCACGTCCCCCTTCTCCCGCAACGATTGCCGGATCTCGGTCGACGAAACAACGTGTTCTTCGATGACCTGCGCCGGGATGGGATCTACGGCAAACCCGATCTCTCCGCCTATTTCTTCAAGCAAGTGCTTGCCCCCACGGCGGCCCTTCCCGAAAGCGTGGTCGTACCCGATCACGATCTCCTGCATGCCGATCCTTTTCGCAAGCACGTCGCGCACGAACTCCTCGGGACTCAGCGCGCTGAACGCCTCCGTAAAAGGAATGACCACCATCCGATCGACGCCAAGGTCCGCAAAAAGCGCCGCGCGCTCTTGCAAGGTCGTCAGGAGCGGCACGAGTTCACCATGCACGACCTCCCTCGGGTGCGGATCGAAGGTCACGACTACGCTCCTCCCCTGCCGGGCCTCCGCACGCCCAATCAGGTAGCGGATGATCGCCTGGTGCCCCCGATGCACGCCGTCGAACGTCCCCACCGTGAGGACCGAACCGGCGTCAAACTCGATGGCGTCGAGCGCGCGCACGATACCTGCGTCAGGCTGTCCCATCACCATCACCGCGTCTTGTCAGGGGTCGCCCGCAGGCTTCGCCCAGTTCTTCCGGCGTCCACGCCTGGTCGGCCCGGTGCTCGCCGATGCCCGTCCTTCGCAGCGCAACGAGGTGCCCGCCACACCCGAGCGCTTCACCGAGATCATGGGCGAGGCTGCGCACATAGGTGCCTTTGGAGCACCGCACCTCAACATGCAGATCCGAACCCGCGCGCGAAAGAACCTGAAATAGGTAGATCGTCGCGTCTCTCTCCGGCCGTTCCACGAGTTCGCCGCGCCGCGCCTTCCGGTACAGCCGCTCGCCTCCGATCTTCACGGCGGAGAACATCGGTGGCGCTTGTTTGATGGCTCCTCTAAAAGATTGCAAAGCCTCCTCGATGGCTTCATCCGTGACGTGCTCCCAGGGCCGACTCTGTTCAACCTCCGTTTCGGCGTCGTAGGATGCCGTCGTCTCGCCCAGACGGATCGTACCCAGATACGTCTTCTCCATCTGCATAAACGTTTCCATGCGTTTCGTCGCGCGGCCCACCAGGCAGATGAGCAGCCCCGACGCCATCGGGTCGAGCGTGCCGGCATGGCCGATCTTCTTCACCTGAAGAACGTGGCGCAGCCTGCGGATGACGCCAAACGACGAGATGCCCTTCGGCTTGTCGATGAGTAGCACGGCGTCGGAAACATCCGGCAACCAGCCGCGCCGCACGACCTCGCCGGGCGCGCTCTGCGGGTAATCAGGCGTCTCCAACATGCGGCTCATCTCCCGGCTCGCTCTCCGGATCTTCAACACCGCGATGGACGCGCTCTGCGCGGATCTTGTCGAACAAATCCTCCATCTTTTGCGACGCCTGCAACGACTCGTCGAGAAAGAACCGCACCTCGGGCACGACCCGCAATTGGTGCCGAACGCGAGACGCAAGCTCGATCCGAATCTGCGGCGTTAGCTCCTCGAGATGCTTGAACGCAGCCTGTCGCTGCGCCGGCTGATCCCCGAGCACGCTCACGTGAACGTACAAGATGCCGAGATCCTTTGTGATGCGGGTACTCGTGACCGTGATCAGGCCGTTAAGCTGCTGCCCGAATTCGCTGTAAAGCAGATCGGCGACCTCGCGCTGCAACATCTTCGCCACCCGCTCTGTCCGTATGCCCATTCCGTCCTCCCGCTTGCAGTGTCAAAGGATAGCGCCTGCGCACAGACAAGAACGGGAGAAGGCACCGGCCCTCTCCCGCTCAAAAGGCGCAAGCTTTGTCTACGATTCCAGCTTACGCTTCGTCTCGACAATCTCAAAGCTTTCGATCTGATCGCCGACCTTGAGATCGTTGAAGTTGTCGATGGACAGGCCGCACTCGTAGCCGTTCGTCACTTCGCGGACATCGTCCTTGAAGCGCTTGAGCGACGAGATCGACCCCGTGTAGATCACCACGCCCTCGCGCACCAGCCGGATCTTGTCGTTTCGGTGGATGCGACCTTCCACAACCTGGCAACCCGCAACCGTGCCCGCCTTCGGGACCTTGAACGTGTTGCGCACTTCCGCCACACCGATCGTACGCTCGGTCTCTTCCGGCGAGAGCAGGCCTTCGAGCGCGTCGTGAACGTCCTCGATAGCGTTGTAAATAATCGAGTAACTGCGAATGTCAATCTCTTCGCGTTCGGCCAGAATGCGCGCACCGGCCATCGGGCGAACCTGGAAGCCGATGATCACGGCGTCCGACGCAGAAGCAAGCATCACGTCACTCTCCGTCACGGCACCAACGCCGCTGTGGATGATGTTGACGGCCACTTCCTCCGTCGAGAGCTTCAAGAGCGCGTCCGAGAGCGCCTCGACAGAGCCGCCCACATCCGCCTTGATGATGAGGTTGAGTTCCCGGAACTCGCCAAGCGCCAACCGTCGCCCGATCTCGTCAAGCGTGATGTGCTTGCGCTGCCTGAGCGATTGTTCGCGGTGGATCTGCGCGCGCTTCTGCGCAATCTCACGCGCCTGCCGCTCGTCATCGAGCACGACGAACTGGTCGCCCACTTCCGGCGCACCGTCGAACCCGACCACAAGCGCCGGACGGCCCGGCCCAACTTCTATGATCCGGTTCTCGCGCTCATCAAACATGGCGCGGATGCGCCCGCTGTGGATGCCCGCGACGAATACGTCTCCGATCTCGATGGTGCCGTTCTGCACCAGCACGGTAGCCACGTTCCCCCGGCCCTTCTCCAACCGGCTCTCGATCACGGTGCCGACGCCGTTGCGGTGCGAGTTCGCCTTGAGGTCCAGGATCTCGGATTCGAGCAAGACCCGCTCCATCAGCTCGGGAACGCCGTTTCCCGTCTTTGCCGAGACAAGCGCGCACTGCACCTTCCCGCCATACTGCTCAACGAGCACGCCCTGATCAGCCAGCTGCTGCATCACGCGCTGCTCGTTTGCTCCGGGCTTGTCGATCTTGTTGATCGCAACCACAATCGGCACTTCCGCCGCACGCGCGTGGTTGATGGCTTCAATCGTCTGCGGCATCACCGCGTCATCGGCGGCAACGACGAGGATAACGATGTCCGTGGCGGACGCGCCACGGGCGCGCATGGCCGTAAATGCCTCGTGGCCCGGCGTGTCCAGGAACGTAACGCGCCGATCGTCGGGCAACTCCACGTGGTAAGCGCCGATGTGCTGCGTAATACCGCCCGCCTCGCCGGCCACCACGTTCGCGCTTCGAATGTGATCGAGCAGCGACGTTTTACCGTGATCAACGTGGCCCATCACCGTCACAACAGGGGCGCGCGGCTCCAGTTCTTCCGGCAGATCGGCCTCCAGCTCCAGGTCGTCCGTGCCAAACTCGGTGATAAACTCAACCTCGTGCCCGAACTCGTCGGCAACGAAGGATATGGTGTCGGCGTCGAGTCGCTGGTTGATGGACACCATCATGCCCGACTTGAAGAGCGTCGAGATGATCTGCGTCACCGGCACGTCGAGCAGATTCGCCAGTTCGCCCGTCGAGATGAACTCGGTCGTGCGAAGCACCTGGTCGCGCTCAGATTCCTGATCGCGCTGCTGCTGACGTTCTGCCGCGCGCTCATCGCGCCGCTGCCGCCGCCGCCGCTGCCGGACGCGGCTTGCGCCCATCTCCAGCTCGCGAAGCGTGTCCTGTAGCGTCTGTGTCACATCGGCTTCATCAACCGAGGGGCCGCGTTTCTTCTTGTTGACTTTCTTTTTCGCGCGATCCCCGCTGCGGTCGTCCGTAACTGCCGGTGCCGGAGTTGCGGGCGCGTCTTCGGTGGTCGTCCGTTTCCGCTTACGCTTGCGCTTGGTGCGGGCGGAGGCATCATCGACCGTCTTCAGGTCGATCTTGCCGATGACCTTGGTACCGGCAAGCTGATACCTATCTGCGGTTAAGACGCGCTCGGGAACGACAGGAGCAGCCTCAGCAGGGGTTTCTGCAGCTTTCTCTTCAGCCTCGGGGGCTTCGATTTCCGAAGCCGGCTCCGCCGTCTCCTCCGCCGGAGCGGTTTCTCCGGCCGTGGCTTCTTTGTCGGCCGTCGGTGCCTTCTCGGCGGGCGGCGCGGCCGCTTCGGTCTCCACCGTGGCAGGCTCCACGCCGGCCGCCGGCGCTTCGGCTCGGGTCTCGGCTTCCGCGGGCGTCTCTTGCGCCGTCGCAGGCACGCTCACCGGCGCTTCCTTAGCAGGCGCGGCTTCGGCAACCGGTTCAACAGTAGGCGGTTCGCTGGCGGCCGCGACTTCCGGCACGGCCGTCTCCTCGCGAACAGGCTCGGCTTCGGCATCCTCCGGCTCGGCGACCGGCTCGGGAGCCGGCGGAGCGGGTGCCTCGATGACGGGAGCCGGTGGCGGAGGTGGCTCCGGTACAGGCTCCGGCCGCACGTCGACCGGTGGCTCGGCCTGGGCCGCGATGTATTCCTCTTCCTCCGCTTTCTGCGCGGCGCGAAGCTCCTTTAACCGGGAGGCGTGCGCCTTGTCAGATGCGAATGCCTCCAGCAACTCGGCATACGCATCCTCTTCCGTGATAGACGCATTGGGTCCGGAACCCACCAGCGCCGCCGCATGACCCTTCTGCTTGAGATGGTCTACGACAGTGTCGATGGTGACGTTCAGGTCCTTTGCAACCTTGAACAGTCTGACTTTCTTAAACTTACCGTTCTCTTTCGCCATGAACAATTTTTGCGAATCTACGCTACACGCCCGAATGGGTTCATACCCCCGGGTACGTCCGGCTGTGCCCGCGCACGCCGTGAATGGCCCCGTCAACCAACGGGTGCCTGATTACTTTTCAACTTCTTCTTCATGCTCGTCCTCGAACTCCGCTCGAATGACGGAAAGGACCTTCTGCGCCACTTCAGGCTCAAGCCCGGACCGGCGCACGAGTTCATCTACGTTCAGCTCCAACACCGCCTTGGCGGAGTCGCAACCGATGTCGCGCAACCGCTGCACCGTTGACGGGGCCAGCTCGTCGCTGAACTCGCCGATCTCGATATCTTCCTCATCCGACGAGATTTCGCGATAAACGTCGATCTCGTACCCGGTCAGCGCCGACGCAAGACGAATGTTGATGCCGCCACGGCCAATCGCCTGGCTGACTTCATCCGTCCGGACGACCACCTTGGCACGCGGCGGATTTAACTCTTCGTTGATGCTCACCGAAACGGGCTTGGCGGGCGAAAGCGAACGCTTGATAAGCTCGTGCGGATCTTCCGCAAACTCCAGAACATCGATGTTCTCGTTTCCAAGCTCCCGCACGACCGCGTGAATACGCACGCCTTTGATGCCCACGCACGCGCCCACCGGGTCGATGCGTTCGTCATGGCTGATCACGGCCACCTTCGCGCGGTCCCCCGGCTCGCGCACGATGCGCTTGATCTCGACGATGCCGTCGTAGATCTCCGGCACTTCCAGCTCGAAAAGCCGCTCCATAAAGATCGGATCGGCGCGGCTGATAATGACCTGCGGACTGCCGCCTACATCGCGGCGCACTTCCTTGACCACGGCGCGCAGCATGTCGCCCTTGCGGTACCGGTCCTTGAAGATCTGCTCCTCGCGCGGCAGGATCAACTCGACGCGGTTATGAATGACGAGCACTTCGCGGCGGCGCATCTGGTAGATCTCGCCCACCACGACCTCGCCCACCACATCCTGGTACGTCTTGTGAACGTTCTCCTTCTCGATGTCGCGGATGCGCTGGCTGAAGGTCTGCCGCGCCGTCATCACCGCGCGCCGGCCGAAATCGAGCACGTTGACCTCGCTCGCGACTTCATCGCCGATTTCGAAGTCCTCGTCGATCTTTACGGCGTCATCCACCTCGATCTGCGTGACCGGGTCCTCAACGTCGTAGTTCGCCACTACCTCCCGCACATGGAGAATCTGAATGTCGCCATGATCCGGATTGAAAATGATCTCGAACGACTCGTCGGAGCCGTACCGCTTACGGATCATTGCGCGAAAAACGTCCTCCACAATGAGCTGGAGTGTTTCGCGATCGATCTCCTTTTCCCGCGCAATTTCGGCAAAAGAAGAAACGAGATTGTTGTTATGCATATTTAGTGCAGTCTCTATACGCTCGGGATGGATCCGCAGCCGCTCCTACCACGGCAGCTTCACGCGGGCTTCTGCAATATCGTCGTAGCGGTACTTCTTTCGCTCCCCGCCTTTCGGTTCGATCTCGATGCCGCCGGCATCGGCCGCCGTCAACGTCCCGATGACCGTTGATTTCGCGTCGCCCTCATCTATTTTAAGTTCGAGGTCGCGGCCGACATTCTTTGGAAACTGGCGAGGCGAAAGCAGCGGCCGGTCCACGCCGGGAGAAGAGACGTTCAGATGATACTTGCCCTCGATCAAGTCTTCCTCCTCCATCAGCGCGCCGAGCTTCCTGCTCAGCGATGCAAGCGCCTCCACGTCGAGTTCACCGTCACTGTCGACAAATACCTCAACCACCCGCGAGCCTTTCCGGCCGCGGACGTTGATCTCTACGACAAACAGGTCCGAACCCCGCAGCAACGTCTCGACGCGCGCCTTGATGCGCTCGTCCAGGCCCGCTGCAGCTTCACCCGTGTCTTTCATACTGTCTACCGCTACAAAAAACGCCCGAGTCGCGAGACCGGGCGCCCTACAACTGTCTACGCCTTGGAAGAGAAACAAGGATAACCCTTGCCCCCTTCCGATCATCTCAATATACGCGATTGGCCGCCGCGTTGCAAACGTAAACACAGCCAAGACAAACAATCGCTATCCCAAAATGTTTCATCATCTTAGGTCAAATGCTCGTTCCCAAGCCTTTCCGGGCGCCTCGCCAGCTAACCGAAGGGAGCGGCAAGGTGCGCGCTCGTCCCGCCGGTGCCCGGATTGCAGCGTCGGCATCAGCGCTGTTTTGCCACCGCATCTTCGAGCGCCGAAATGTCAATCTTTCGCATGGTCATCATGGCCTCGAAGGCGCACTTCGCCCTCTCTTGGTCAGGACTCGCGACAAGGTCGAGCAACAACTTCGGCGTAATTTGCCACGAGTACCCCCACCGATCCTTGCACCATCCGCAGTCGCTCTCCGTTCCGCCGTTGCCAACAATGGCATTCCAGTACCGATCCGTCTCCTCCTGACTCTCGGTAATGACCATAAAGCTCACGGATTCATTGGGCCTGAAGTTCGGGCCGCCGTTCAGGCCGATGAACCGCCGCCCGAGGACGGTAAACTCAACCGTCAGGTCGGCACCCATTTCACCATCCGGGTAATCGCCTGGTGCCCGGTTTACGCGCACAACGCGGCTGTCGGGAAAGGTCGCGGCGTAAAATGCCGCCGCTTGTCCTGCTTCGCCGTGGTCGAACCACAGACAGGTAACGAGGTCGGTCATGTCTTTCCTCTGTGCTTTTGTGTGGCGACGCACCTGCGCCAGTGACATATTCAGATACGTGGAAACGGGGATATCAGGCAGGCACAACATGCCCGCGGGATTGCTCTTTCAACCGTCCTCCGGCCCCATCGTCCCGGTCTTCATCGGCCCGGCAGGCCGGTACGTGTTCATCAAAACCCCTGACGCCGCCCTCTCCGACCCGATGAGAACGAGCTCACGCGGATCGGAGGCGTCCGTGAAAAAGCGCTTGCCCCTACCGATCAGGACAGGGAAAACCAGCAACAACACTTCATCCGCAAGTCCGTGGTGCAGCAGCAGCGGCGTCAGAGTCGAACTTCCCCAAACGACCATGTTCGGCCCCTCCTCCGCCTTAACGCGCAGAATGCCCTGCACCACATGAACACCAAGAGGCTCTACGGGGCTCCAAGATAGATCCTCCGGCCGGTGCGTTGCTACGTACTTCCGAGCCGCGTTCAGGCTGTCGGCCATCGAACCCTGCTGGCTCGGCCAGTAGCCGGCGAAGATGTCGTATGTTTTGCGCCCGAGCAGCAGGTCGAACTGTGCGCCTTGCGCGGCTTCAATCGCCGCGCCTACGGCGACGTCGTGGTGCGGCGCTGCCCATCCGCCATGATGAAACCCATGGACGGCGTCCTCCTCCGGCCCGCCGGGACCCTGAACCACGCCATCCAGCGAAATGTGCTCGATGATCTTGACCTTCCTCATTACGCACCCCGCATTGCGGCAGTCGTATTAAAGTCAGAAAAACAAAGCCAGCCGCGGACCGATTCGGGGCGGCACTTATGAACTAAATGTTAGAGTCCCCGACGCCGCTAACGGGTTGATTCCGCTGAACCATAAACAACGCACCGTCTGCCCAAGCGGGCACATAAAATAGATTGCGGATCGAGAACCTACAACTGGCGGCCCCGATGCTCCTGTAAGTATCTTATGCCGCTTTCGTATGCTGATCCTCTAATCTCTCTCGACACGTTCCATGGGACGCATCTTTGAAGTTCGCAAGGCCACCATGTTCGCCCGCTGGGACCGCATGGCGAAGCAGTTCACCCGTATCGGCAAGGACATCGCCATAGCAGTGCGCACCGGCGGCGGTGAGCCGGACACGAACCCCGCCCTTCGCCGCGTCATTCAGAATGCCAAGAGCGTGAACATGCCCAAAGACCGCATCGAAGCGGCCATCAAACGGGCACTTGGTAAGGACATGGCGGACTACGCGGAGGTGCTCTATGAAGCCTATGCGCCTCATGGCATCGCGCTCCTCGTCGAGACCGCGACGGACAACCCGACACGCACCGTTGCGAACCTGCGCGCCGCTCTCGCTCGCGGAAACGGCTCACTCGGCACGACCGGCAGCGTCAGTTTTCAGTTCAAGAAGATGGGCGTTTTCAAACTCGATCCAGCCGGAATCGACGCCGACGACCTTGAGCTGGCCATGATCGACTACGGTCTCGACGAACTCGGCACGGCCGAGGACGACAAAGGGCATGAAGTCTTGGTGCTCCGATGCCTGTTCGCAGACTTCGGCCAGCTTCAAAAAGGACTCGAGGAGCGTGGCATTACGCCGCTGAGCGCCGAAGCTGAATGGATTCCGATGACCCCCATCACCCTCTCTGAAGAAGAGGCGACGGACGTTCTGAAACTCCTCGATAAACTCGAACAGGACGAGGACGTCCAGAAAGTCTTCCACAACCTCGCCTGACGCAGCACCGCGTCACACGAAGGTCGGCCGCCGCTCGGAATCCCTCGGTTCCGGATAATCAACCATATAGTGCAGTCCGCGGCTCTCCCGCCGCGCCCGTGCGCTGTAGATGATCAGGTACGCCACGGCGATCAGGTTGCGCAGCTCGCACAATCCCGTCGACACGCGAGACCGGCGGTAGAAACTCTCGGTCTCTTCGTGGAGCAGGCTCGTGCGACGGTAGGCGCGCTCGAGTCGCAGTTCTGAACGCACGATGCCGACATAATCCCACATCACCCGCCGCAGTTCGCTCCGGTTGTGGGAAACGAGCACCCACTCCTGAGGCGCGGCCGTCCCGCTGTCGTCCCACTCCGGAATGTCGTCGCGCCACTCGGTGCGCCGCGCCAGTTCCACGGAAGCATCTACCGCCCGTTCGCTGTACACGAGCGCTTCGAGCAGCGAGTTGCTCGCCAGCCGGTTTGCACCGTGAAGACCCGTACACGTCACCTCTCCCGCAGCCAGCAGGTTCTGAACCGACGTGCGCCCGTGCGTATCCACAACGACGCCCCCGCATTGATAATGGGCCGCCGGCACGACGGGGATGGGTTCCTGCGTCAGATCGATGCCGTACTGCAAACACGTCGCGTAGATGTGCGGGAAGTGCTCCCGAACCGCGTCCGAGGGGCGGTGTGAAATGTCCAGATAGACGCAATCGTCGCCGCTATGCTTGAGCTGGTCGTCGATGGCGCGCGCCACAATGTCGCGAGGGGCCAGCTCGGCTCGCTCATCATAACGCGGCATAAACCGCTCACCTGAGCCGTTCAGCAAGACCGCGCCTTCTCCGCGCACTGCCTCGGAGATGAGGAACGATTTGGCGTCAGGATGAAACAGCGTCGTCGGGTGGAACTGAACGAACTCCATGTTCGCGATGCGTGCTTTGGCCCGGTAAGCCATTGCCACGCCGTCCCCCGTCGCGACCGACGGGTTGGTCGTGTGCAGATAAACCTGCCCCGACCCGCCGCTCGCAAGCATGACAACCTTGCCAAGAAACACCTCCACCCGGTCCGCCTGCTCGTCGAGCACGTGCGCCCCGTAGCAGTGGATGTCCGGCCGCAGCCGCGTAACGAACTGCCCCAGGTGGTGCTCCGTAATCAGTTCGAGCGCGAGATGGTACTCGAACAGCTCAATGTTATGGTGCTCCCGAGCCGCCGTCAAGAGCGCCCGCTCGATCTCCCGCCCCGTCGTGTCTGCCGCATGAACGATGCGGTTCACCGAGTGGCCCCCTTCCCTTCCAAGCTGTAGACGCCCGTTCTTTTCCGAAAAGGCGGCACCGATCTCGATCAGCTCGCGCACGCGGTCCGGACCCTCCCGTACCACGATCTCGACCACCTCTGGAACGCACAGCCCGGCTCCCGCGACCAGCGTGTCCTCGATATGGCTCGCGAACGAATCGCCGGGTGCCATCACCGCCGCCACGCCGCCCTGGGCGTAGTTGGTGTTCGACTCCGCAGATTCTTTCTTCGTAATGACAGCCACCGTGCCGTGCTCGGCGACCTTGAGGGCGTAAAGTAGCCCCGCTACGCCACTGCCGATAACGAGAAAGTCAAACCGATGTCGGACCATACTTGAACGCCGGGCGATGCGCCGGAAGGCCCGCAGGCTCCGGCCGATGTACTATTCCGCTCCTGCACTCTGCAGCAGAAACGCTTTGATGAACGGCTCCAGATCGCCGTCCATGACACTCTGAACGTCGGTCACTTTTGTCTCGGTGCGGTGGTCATTCACCATCGTGTAAGGCTGGAACACGTAGGAACGTATCTGGCTGCCCCACTCGATTTTCTTTTTCTGTCCCTCGACTTCGTTCTTGACAGCCTCTTTGATCTCATGTTCGAGCTGGTAGATGCGGCTCTTGAGCATCACGAGGGCGCGTTCTCGGTTCTGGAGCTGCGAGCGCTCTTCCGTACACTCCGCCACCACCCGCGCATCCTCGCCGTTGGAGAGCTTGCCTGTCCAAATGAGCCGAGCGCCCGTCTCCACCTTGTTCACGTTCTGCCCGCCCTTGCCTCCGCAACGGAACGTCTGCAGCTCGACTTCATCGGGCTTGATGTCCAGTTCGATGGCGTCGTCGATCTCCGGATAGACGAAGACGCTGGAAAAGGACGTGTGACGCCTGCCGCTGGAATCGAACGGCGAAATGCGCACGAGCCGGTGGACGCCGTTCTCGGCCTTCAAGAAGCCGAAGGCCATCGCGCCCTCAAAGCGCAGGCTCGCGCTCTTGATTCCCGCAACGTCGCCGGGCTGGTACTCCAGCATCGACACGTCGTAGCCGTTCCGCTCGCCGTAGCGCGTGTACATCCGCAAGAGAAGGTCCGCCCAGTCCTGACTTTCCGTTCCTCCCGCACCGGGGTGGATCGTCAGGATGGCGTTCCGACCATCGTCGTCGCCGCTCAACATGCTCCGCAATTCGAGCGCATCGACCGTTCGTTCGAGCTTCTCCGCCTGCACCTGCAACTCAGCTTCGAGCGGCGCGTCGGGTCCGACCTCGAGTAGCTCTTGCAGCGTCTCGACTTCCTCTGCCGCGAGCCGCACCTCGTCCCAGGCGTTCAGCCAGACCTGCTCCGCCGCGATCTGCTTTTCAACCACCCTCGCCTCATCCGGATTGTCCCAGAACGAGGGTTCAAGCCGCTTTTCATTCAGCGAAGCAACGGTTTTCTTTCTTCTATCGACGTCAAAGATAGCCTCCGAGCGTGTGAGCACGCTCCAGGAGGCCGCCGATCTGGTCCTGACTTACCACGATCTTGTGTTTACTTGTTTAGATAAAAAAAACGAGCCGGCCCCAGGGCAGTCTTGCAGGCCACGCAATGAGCGAACGACCTGGTTCAGCGTGTTAACAGAACCTGCCTGCCGGGGTATAGCAAAGTTGTGGGGCGCACTGATGGGCGAAGTCGAGGCCGGCATCCTGCTGAACGCCTCCGATCTGAATTAACGGCTTCTTACCGCCGCTCGGCACGCCACCGCATCAAGAGCGACCCGACGGCACCGCCCGCACTGCCCAGCAGCACTGCCACGAGCAGCGTTACCGCAACGAACGCCGCTCCGGGCAGGTTTCCCATCATCGCGCCCATGATCCCCATCATGCGCCCCGCCTCCTCGGGTGCGACCATGTAGTTGAACACCACCATTAAGCCCCACTCGACAAGCAGCGCCAGCCCTCCCGCCAGCCAGCCCCGCCGCGCCGACCATGCGCCCGCAACAAGGGCGCCTCCAACCGACCAGCCCCAACCGAGAAAGACGTGCAGCAACAACGCAATGCCCGCCGCCAACGCGAACTTAAAAGGCGTTAAAGACGCCACTTTCTTCGCCTCTGTCATGCGCCTGCGATCCCCCGGCGCTTATTTACGAACCGCGTGATGCGACGCACGGCTTCTTCCACTTTCTCAAGCGACGTTGCGTAGGAACAGCGCACATAGCCCGCCCCGCTCGGCCCGAAAGCATCTCCCGGCACACAGGCGACATGCTCTTCCTGCAACAACTGCTGCGCAAAGTCCTCCGACGACAGCCCGGTCGAGCGAATGTCCGGGAAGCAATAGAACGCGCCTTCCGGCTCGAACGTCGGAAGCCCCGCCGACCGCAGCCCATCTACGATCACCCGGCGGCGCTCATCGTAAGCGGCGCGCATTTCCTCGACGCTGTCTTGCGCCTTCTTGATTCCCGCCAATGCTCCTATCTGCGCAATGGTGGGCGCGCTCATGACGGCGTACTGGTGCGCCTTGTACATGGCCTGGTAGATCGCATTTGGTGCGCAGGCGAAGCCGATTCGCCACCCCGTCATCGCATACCCTTTCGAAAAGCCACCAAGCAGCACCGTCCGCTCCCGCATCCCCTCGAGCGACGGCACGCAGACGTGCCCCGCTTCATATGCCTCGCCGTAAATGAGGCGGTCATAGATCTCATCGGAAATGACCAGCAGATCGCGGCGAACAACCACTTCCGCAATCTTCTCCATGGCCTCCCGCCGCAGGACTGCGCCCGTCGGATTGTTCGGGTAGCCGAGAAAAAGAACCTTCGTCCGATCCGTTATTTGCGCTTCGATCTCTTCGGCCGTCACCTGGAAGTCGTTCTCGACGCGCGTAGGCACGTACTTCACGCGCGCTCCAGCGAATTCGGCCGTTGGGCCATACGACACGAAACACGGCTCCGGAATCAGAATCTCGTCTCCCGGGTCGAGCAGTGCAAGCATCGTAAGAAGCATCGCCTCGCTGACGCCGACCGTCACGAGGATCTCCCGGTGCGGATCATAGCGCACGCCGTAGAGCCGATCAAGATCGTCCGAGATCGCCTTACGCAGTTCCAGAAGGCCCGCGTTGGCGGTGTAACTGGTCTTGCCCTGATGGAGCGCCTCGACGGCCGCATCGATGATCGGCTTCGGCGAGACAAAGTCCGGTTCACCGATGCCAAGCGAAATCACGTCCTCCATGGTGGCCGCGATCTCAAAAAAACGTCGAATACCACTCGGCGGAATCTCCTGCATCCGCTTTGAAACACGATTCTCAAGGTCGAGCAGCGTCGATACTTCAGACATGGGTATATTGCAGCAGTTTTCGGGTGAAAGGCGTTGTCCACAAGGAGCGCCGTGCAGATCCATTATACGGCAGAAACGACGTTCCCGCCCCGAAGTGCCGCCGGCACCTTCACCCCCGGTTCTAACTACAAAGCTACCGTTCCCTATGCCCCAGACTTTTCAGAACTTCATCGACGGATCCTGGTGTGACGCTGCTTCTAAAGAAACATTCACTGACGTAAACCCGGCGCGTCGTTCCGACACCATCGGTCTGTTCCCGCAGTCGGCCGGTGAGGACGTGGATCGCGCCGTCCGCGCCGCTCGCAACGCCTTCCCCGAGTGGAGCCGTATGCCCGCCCCCCGCCGCGGCGACCTTCTGAAGAAGCTCGGTGATCTTCTGGTCGAGCGCAAGGACGAACTCGCCTTCGAGATGACGCGAGAGATGGGCAAAACGTTTACCGAGACGAAAGGCGACGTGCAGGAGGCCATCGATACCGCCTACTACGCCGCTTCCGAGACCCGCCGCCTGTTCGGGCACACCGTGCCGAGCGAGCTGCCGAACAAGTTTAACATGACCATCCGCCGGCCGGTCGGGGTTATTGGCGTGATCACGGCATGGAACTTTCCGGTCGCCGTTCCCACATGGAAGATGTTCCCGGCGCTCGCAGCGGGGAACACGGTCATCTTCAAACCCAGCGAAGATGCCGCGCACTCCGGAATGCTGCTCGTCAAGACGATGCTCGACGCCGGGATCCCGGCGGGCGTGCTGAATCTGGTGCAAGGCAGCGCAGGGGCCGGCCAGGCGCTGGTCGAACATCCGGATGTGGACGCGATCTCCTTCACGGGATCGACCGAGACCGGCTCGAAGATCGCGGAGACCTGCGGGCGCATGAACAAGCGCGTTTCGCTCGAAATGGGCGGCAAGAATGCCATCATCGTCATGGAGGACGCCGATCTCGACCTTGCCGTCGAGGGCGTGCTCTGGGGCGCGTTCGGCACCACCGGACAGCGCTGCACCGCCACGAGCCGGCTCATTGCCCACGAATCCATCCACGACCAGCTCGTGGAGAAGATCAAGGAACGCGCCGGGAAACTGCGCCTCGGCTACGGCAACGATGAGGGCGTCGACGTTGGCCCGCTCATCAACCAGAAGGCGATGGAAAAGGTCACGCGATACATCGAGATTGGACGCAACGAAGGTGCAAAGACGATCCTCGGCGGCAGCCCGGCACAGGGCGAGGGCCTCGGCGAGGGATTCTTCTTCGAACCCACGATTTTCGTCGGAGTCGACCGTTCCATGCGGATCGCGCGCGAAGAAATCTTCGGCCCCGTCCTTTCGGTCCTCCGCGTCGCCTCCTACGAAGAAGCCGTCAGCATTGCCAACGACACGAAGTACGGCCTCTCCTCCAGCATCTACACGCAGAACGTAGCCGTCGCTTTCCGTGCCATGTACGACATCGAGGCAGGCATCACCTACATCAACGGACCCACTATTGGCGCAGAGGCCCATATGCCGTTTGGCGGCGTCAAGCAAACCGGTAACGGCCACCGCGAAGGCGGCTGGGAGGTCTTCGATTTCTACACCGAGACGAAGACCGTTTACGTCGATTATTCGGGCAAACTTCAGAAGGCGCAGATCGACACCGAGCTTTGAGCCGACGCGCAAGAGTAGCGGTCCAATTAGTGAACCCAAGATGGTGTAGGGGCAACTAACGCGCAGTGAGCCGGATGCCGGCGGGCGAAAGCCCGTCGGCCTCCGCAACGACCTCGATCACACCGCTCGCGCCTTCGAGGGCGCGTACGACGATCAGCGCCTTTCCATTGAACAGGCTCCGCTCCGTTCCCTGAAGCTCTTCGAAGGAGACCGGATTGCCGTTGCACACTCCGGCATTCTCGCCTGCGCCGCGGACCTGAAAGCGGACGAGATTGTCCGCCAGCGGATACGCGCGCCCCTCGGCATCCACAGCCTCAACGGTAACAAACGACAGGTCCGCGCCGTCCGCGTGAATCTGCGTCCGGTCCGCCGTGAGCCGCAGCGCCACAGGCTCGCCGGTAGTTTCCACGGTGGCGTCGCCGATCTGCCTGCCGTCCTTGTAAGCGACGGCTCGCAGCGCTCCCGGCGCGTAGGCAACCCGATTCCACCGAAGCCGGTAGTCATAGGTTACGTCGTAGTACTCGTTCTCGACGGGCTGGGCGAATACGCGAAAGGCGTCGAGACCGACGGGCGCGTCATCCAGTGTCTCCTTGAAGGCGATACGCAGATAGCGCGCTTCAACGTCGAGGGTGTGCGTGGCGCGGGCCGGACCCGAATACAGCGGCTCCGGCGAGGTCTGCTTTTCAACCACTTTCGTCCAGTTCTGCCCGTCTTTCGATGCGCTGATCGTATATCCGTAAAGATTCTGCCGGAGCGGCGTGTCGAGCGCGATGAAGCCGACCCGTTGTTCACTGCCGAGGTTCACCTGCCACCACGGCTCGCTGTCGCCTGAAGCAGGACGCCACCCTTCCCGTGCATCGCCGTCGATCGCCGCCGCAGCCGGAGTGCTTTCGGTCGACGCGCCGACTGTCGCTGCCGTGGTGACGAGATCGGGAGCGCGTTCCGGCCGCTCGCCCTTACGCCTCATACCCAGGGAACGTCCATTCAGAAAAAGCTCAGCTGCATCCCCATTCGTGTACACGAAGACGGGCACATTCTCCCCGACCCGATCTGGCCAGTTCCAGTGCGGCAGAATATGAACTGTCGTTTCATCCGGGTGCCAGTGGCTCTTGTAGAGATAGAACCGGTCCTTCGGGAAACCACATAGGTCTACGATACCAAAATATGAACTGCGCGCCTCGCTTGTAAACGGCGTCGGTTCGCCGATGTAGTCGAAGCCGGTCCACACGAATTCCCCCGCCACAAACGAATCCTGTTCCATCAGGCGGAACTCATGATCAGGAATGTCGGACCAGCCGGCAGCGTTTAGGTCGTAACTGCTGACCTGGAGCGTAGGCGAGTACTCGATCTTGGTGTTCGGAAGGTCCGGGTCATAGAAGCCCCGCGTGCTCAGCGCAGAAGCCGATTCGCTGTAAACTATCGGACGTTCAGGCCAAACCTGGCGGTAGCGGCCATAACGGCCCCCGTAGTTCCAACCGGTGAGGTCAAGCGCAACAAAGTTCTCTCCATCCACGAGCGGTGGAATGTGATTGCCCATCCCGACCGGCCGGGTGTTATCGTAAGCGCGAACGAAACCAGCCATCATGGCCACATTGACCGGGTTGATACCCTCCTCTCCGCCCGATAGCTCGTTTCCTATCGACCAGACCACGATGCTTGGCGAGTTTCGGTCTCGAAGGACACTGTTGCGGATCTGCCGGCGGCCGAATTCCGGCAAGGGCGGTTCGTTGTCAATGCGACCGGCGGTGCCATCCCACTTGTCGAAAAACTCGTAGAAGACGAGCATACCCATCTCGTCCGTGATCTTTGTCACCTCTTCGGCGGGCGTATTATGCGACGTTCGAATCGCATTGACGCCCATTTCCTGCAGGATTGCGAGCTGCCGGCGAAAAGCGACCGGGTTGAACGCCGCGCCGAGCGCTCCAAGATCGTGATGCAGGTCAACGCCTTTCATCTGAAGCCTGCGTCCATTCAGATGGAAACCATCGTCGGCCGTAAAGGCAAAAGTGCGGAAGCCGAAGTGGGTGGCGGCGCTGCTCACCACCCCGTCTTCCGAGAGAATGGAAGTTCGGACGGTATAAAGATGAGGATGATCTACGTCCCATAGCATGGGATCAGCCACGTCGAATGTCTGACCTACGGTGACACTGCTTCGCGGCAGCACGCGGGCCATTTTCGTCTTGGTCTCGACGAGCGCTCCACCGGGAGCAATTAGTTCGAGTTTGACACGTGCGTTCTGCGGCTGGCCGAGGTCGTTCTGCAGCGTCGTCTCGACGGTAGTCCGGTTTGCGGGATATCCCTCGATCTCGTCGCCATTCGTGGTGATGCGCGTGCCCCAATGCGCCAGATGCAACGGCTCTTCAATCCGCAGTTCGACTTTGCGGTAGATCCCGGCCCCCGGATACCAGCGCGATCCCCATCGGTCGGTATCGACGTGTACGACAATCGTGTTTGATTCTCCCCAGCGGACATATTTGGTGGCATTAACGGTGAATGGCGAATAGCCGTAGTCCCACTCGCCCGCAAGTTCACCGTTGATATATATCTCCGGGAACGCCATCACTCCGTCGAAATCAAAATAGACCCCTTTACCCGCGTCCGCCGCCTCCAGTCTAAACACGCGACGGTACCAGCCGTCACCCTTCCATGGCAGCTTGCCCGTGGAGCCGTTCAGCGCTTCGTCGAACGGACCCTCGATCGCCCAGTCATGCGGCAGGCGCACAGACTCCCATCCGGAAGCATCGTAATCCACATCCGAAGCCGCCTCTAAAGAGACCGCCTCCCGCGTGAACTGCCATCCCGCGATGAACGGATCCGCTGAACCCTCCGTGCCAACGGGAATCAGCGCCGAGAGCAACAGCGGAAGAAAGGGCAAGAAAGACAGAGACATCGGAGCTAAGCGAGCTTGTTCAACGACAGAGAAGGAGGCGCATCGGGAGAATCAGGGGCAGTGCGCCACCGGTGCGATAATCCGGGAGGCGGTTCCGACGAACCAGAATAAACTTACGATACCTTCTCCATAAATCAACTCTGACGCGCGGATTTCCAACGCCAAAACGAAAGAGGGACCTCTGCCAAACAGCACGCGCGTGCCATTCGCACAGCCTCTTAGCGCTCGTAGGTGCATCGAGGACCATCCACTCGACCCTTCACCCAGCCTGACGAGCAGTTCCCTCAGCAGAGCCTACTACTTCAATGATCGCAATCTCCGGCCGGGCCATGAAGCGCACGGGCAGGTGTACCGTCCCGATGCCGCGCGACACGTAAACCTGCGTCCACGGACGCCGCGTAAGCCCCGACTCGTATAGATCGTCCCGCGTTGCGGGGTTGCGCACCGCGCCCACAAAGGGCAGCCGCACCTGTCCGGCGTGGGTGTGTCCGCTCAGAACGAGGTCTACCGCTCTCGGCATCGACCGCAGCCTTTCGGCGTGGTCGGGGTTGTGCGCCAGAAGGATCATGAGCGAAGCTCCCACCGGCCGCTCCACATTGCACATGCGCGGATCGCCGGTTTCGAAGTCATCAACGCCTGCGATGCCGAAAGGCGCTCCGGTCTTCTCCAGGCCCAACGTTCGTCTCGTGAGATCGGTCAGGTTCGGATGCTCACCCAGCGCCCGGTGCCATGCTCCGATGCCATGCACGTGATCATGGTTTCCGGGCACCGCGTAGACACCGAGTGGCGCGGACAAACCGCCCACCGCCTCCACCGCCGCCGCAATCGTGTGTTTGCTGTGCGCAGAGATGAAGTCGCCCGTGAGCGCAATGAGATCAGGGTTCTCCGCCATTGCCATGCGGCACGCTCTGCGGATGAACTGCGCCGAGGTGCCGTTGCCGAGATGCATGTCCGAGAGCAAGGCGATCCGGAGTCCGCTGAGCGCCGGACTAAGTCCACGCACCTCCACCGTCGACCGCCGCACTTGCAGCCTTCGCGGTTCAACAACGAACGCGTAGAATGCCAGCGCGCCGGCAGCAGCTGCGGCAGCCACGGCTGTTTTTCTGAGAACCTGCTCGGTACTTCTCACGGTGCAACTCACGCTCATGATGAACCCGGCACCTGCGCCGGGTCATGCGTTCAACCTTGGAATGTTCGATGCTCGCTTACTTGAAAATAGCGCCGGCGGGTCCCCTACCGCATTGCTCAATGAAGTAACTTCGCTTGTGCGCCCGAACGGGAAGAACGGCAACTGAGGATTATGTTATACGGCATCACAGGAAACACGACGAAGGAGCGGCTATGGGAGCCGGTTACAGACCTTATTCGGTGGCTGGATGAAAGCGGATTGCAATTTCGGCTTTCCCGAGACGTGGCTGACGGCTTGATCGAGCGCGGTCTGGTCGATGCCTCTTTTTGTCGGGCGCACTGCGAAGAAGACCTGGTAGATTCCGTTGAAGTGATTCTTTCCTTTGGCGGGGACGGCACCCTGCTCAACAGCGCACACGAGGTCGGCAGACGCGGCACCCCGATCCTCGGCGTAAACATCGGGCGGCTCGGGTTTCTTGCGGACATCGAGATCGGCCAGGTGCGCGAGGCGATTTTACTCATGGAGGACGGCAGGCACCACGTCGAGTCCCGAACCGTACTCGAAGCCCGCCTCGACGACGGCACACCTCTTGCCAAGCCGTGGGCGCTCAACGAGTTCGTGATCGAGCGCAGGGGGACCGGCAAACTCATGGCCGTCACGGTCCATGTAGACGGCGTCTACCTGAACGAATATTGGGCCAACGGTCTGATCATGGCCACACCAACCGGATCGACCGCTTATTCGCTCTCGACGGGCGGCCCAATCATGATGCCGGGCTGCGGATCGCTGATTCTGACGCCAGTGGCCCCGCACACCCTCACCGTTCGTCCCATCGTGATTCCGGACGCATCCGTCATTCAGGCGCGGGTAACGAACCAGGGCCTCCCCTACGTGCTGGCCGCCGACGGCGTGAGCACCATTGTTGAACGCGAGAATCTGACCATCAGCGTCAAGAAGGCCGCGCATGTTTTGAACCTCGTCAAGCTGCCCGGGCGTCACTATTTCAACACCATCCGTTCCAAGCTAATGTGGGGTGCCCTCGGAACAGCGCCCCATAACGGCGAGGAAAAAGGAGTGCAGCCGCGTCAATCTTAACCGAATACCCACGCCGGTCCGCGCCTTCGGGCTTGACATGGCCGTCGGCCGGGTAGTATATTAGACGTTCTTGCCGGTCGGGTAGCTCAGTTGGTAGAGCAATGGACTGAAAATCCATGTGTCGGGGGTTCAAATCCCTCCCCGACCACCGCGCAAAAAGCCCCGGAGATAGCCACAAAGGCCGTTTTCGGGGCATTTTCGTGTCTTCGGGGCATCCGCTTCCCTACCGTTCAAGAACGCTGGGAATGCAGGTTCGTGCAACGCCGTGAAGCAACTTCGGATATATATCGGAAGCGTCTATACTGGTGTTAGAAACACTTTCCACAAACAAGCCCCCCGCCTGTTGTCCAAGCGGACGACTGAGTAGCAGGACTCGGTCGCGACGCCATGCGTCGAAAAGGCTTCGGACAAGCACTAAAACGTGCGACTCCACACGGGACGCACGTTCTACCTCTACAGAACCAAGCGGAGCGGCCGATTAGAAGGACAACCCCATTCATCGCACCGAAAGCGGCGGTGCATCACCCGAAAACCCTGCGCTATCTGACACCCTATTCAGTGTCGTAACATCGTTCGGGTTTCGGCTGATTGTCGTAAACTGGAGTCGAGGGCACGCCGCTCACCTGCCAATCTTTACTTTTCCGAACGCTGCCGGCGGCCTGAATGCCACGGCTTCGAGCGGGCGGGGCAAGTAGGCTCATGCGTTAAGTACCGGCATCCGTGGTACCCCGTTCACGGCATGAACTTCCAGAATGCAGACGGCTTGCATTCATGGACGAGCACGGCCGGAAGGTCCGAATCCATGCAAGCGGCAGAGCGTGCAGCGGCAGAGCGCGCAGCGGCATCCGATTACGCCATGCGTGTTTTCTGGTCTGCCGAGGACGCCGAGTACGTCGCCACCTTCGACGCCTTTCCCGGCGTGAGCGCGCCGGCGCGAAGCCCGTCCGACGCAGCCGAAGAGGCGCTCAAGGTTCTGGACTCGATCCTGAACGACATGCGAGAGGACGGCGCAGCGATGCCGGAGCCGGACAAGGCTGCCGCTCAAGGAGGGCGCATAACGCTGCGTCTGCCCCGGAGCTTGCATGGCACGCTGAGCACGCGCGCCCGGCAAGAAGGGATGTCGCTGAACACCTTCATCGTCACCGCCCTCGGCCCCATTTGGTCTCCGTGAGCGCTTCGGGGGCAGCCGAGGCTCTATGACGAGCGATTCCCGACGCTGGGCTTTTTCTTTAGCTCTTTGCCGCGCATCGCGCTGTCTGCCATTGCGCGTTGTCGTTCCACCCAGCTGAGCGAAGCGCGCTTGCCTGCAAAGGATGCTCTCCGCCGGCCCGACCGGCTATAGCCTCGTCCCTTCACATTCCGAAAGCAACTATCCTTTCGCCCGCGGGCTATGCCTCCGCCACTCCGCCGAGACGGATGCGCACGCGCCAGTGGCGTGACAGGTTGAGGATCATGTCGCGCTCGGCCGGCGAGAACGAGCCGTCCGCCTGCGCGATGTGTACCAGATCGTCGAGCAGCGCCAGCCGCTGCAACGGCGGCAGCGACGCGCCAAGCCTTCCGATCGACCCCTGCAACGACTCTTTGTCCGGCTGCTGCCCGTAAAAAGTGAGCACTTGCCGGATCACGGCGCGCACTTGCTCCTCCTCGTACTCCGGCTGCCACTGCTTCAAGCGGTCGATCATCGCGGCGATCTCTTCGTCAACCAGCTCGTTATCCGTGCTGTGGGCAACGACGAGGTACATGAGGACCATGTCATGTAATAGGCCCCACTCGTCGGATGCCTCCTCGACCTCTCGCCCGACCAGCCGCTCCCCCATCCGCTTCATCCCCCAGGCCTCGGAGACGATCGTGATCAGATTGCGCTCGCTGGAGAGCAGCACGCCGTCAGCCTCGGCCACCTCCACGACCTCGCCGAGGGCCTTCAGCCGCTGCTCCTGCGAAAGCGACTGCCGCAGCGATTGAATGGCGCCGACCACTTCGTCCTCCGGCTGCTTCTCCAGAAAAACCGCCATCGCCTCGAGCACGATCTCCTGAACCGCCTCGCGGCTTGCCTCTGGCTCCCATTCCTGCAGAAGCTCCGTTATCGTCGACAACTCCGCGTCGCTGAGCGTGTGATCCGTCCCGTAGGCGAGCGCCAGAAAAAGCAGGGCGAGGTCGTGCGTGGTGGTCCAGGTCTCGTTCATGGGCAGGAAGACAATCTATAAGATGCGGGTGGATCGCTCGTAAAGCCTCACGGCCGTTCTCTGCAGAATAATAAACGGCAGCGACATGAATCTCAACCTCCTCCGCCGTCCCCACGCCAACTTTGCCAAGCCCGTCGCACGCTCACCGCGTCTTTCCAGTCAGCCGCTCCATCAGCTCCCATTCGATCGTCTGCCACCCGCCCACTTCGTACTTGCGGACCATCTCCGCCGAAATGGCTTCCTTCTTCATGCCCGACTCCACGAGGGCGTCTCGGTAGCGCTGCATGATCTCCGGCCGCGATCCCCAGGTAAACAGGACGTCTCCCGTCACGGCATCCAGGGCGACGAGTTTGGGAATGCTCCGAGCACCGCCCTCCACGAACCGGTCCATGATTTCAGGGTACGTGTCGCGCAGCACGATCTTCAACTCGATCTTCTCTGACTGCCGCGCCGTCTCGACGATCACCGGGAGCGCAAAGGCGGAGTCGCCGCACCAGGCTTCCGTGATTACCATCCATACCTGCGGCCAGACGAGGGCTTCCAGCGCCGCCCGCATTTCGTCTGACGCCTTGAACGACTTGTGTACCTGCGTCGACCGCGCGAGGTTATACCGGGCGAAGAAGATCTGCCGGCGCTCTTCAGCCGTTTTTCCGGCGAGCGTCACGTCTAAAGCCTCTTTCCACGATTCCTGGTAGGCTTCGTAACTGAGTCCTGCATCTGTGATGAGGTCGAGTAATTCTGTTGTAGTCTGCATTCGATTTATGTTAGATGCCTCGCGGCATCAATCTTCGCGAAGGATTGTCGGACTCTTGCGTCGCCGACTCGTACTATAGGCGCTGACGCCAATCTCCCTTAGCATCCCGCACGCCGTCCGTTGTTCCGCTTTCGCAAACGCCCCGCCCCCTCCGGCATTCACTACATGGTCGGGGCGAGCCTGATGTTCAGCCTCATGAGCCTCTTTGTAAAGCTCGTGGGTGAGGGCATTTCAAGTCAGGAAGTCGTCTTCCTTCGAAGTCTCGTTACGCTCGGGTTTACCTTCGTTGCGCTGCGGGTGCAGCACGTTTCGCCCTTCGGTGTGAAGAAACAGTGGCTCGTCGCGCGCGGCCTCGTGGGATATGCCGCACTCAGCTGCTTTTTCTTTGCCCTTCAACGACTCCCCATCGCAGATGCGACGGTTCTGCAGTTCACTTATCCGGCGTTCACCGGGGTTCTCGCCGCGATTACGCTCAAAGAGAGCATGGGCAGATCGGAGGTCGCGGGGATGGGCGTCAGCCTCGCCGGACTCATCCTCGTGACTCGTCCCGGTTTCCTGTTCGGCAGCGGCGGGGCACCGGACACGCTCGCCGCTTCACTGGCGGTTCTTGGTGCCGTCGGGACGGCCGTGGCTTACGTCATCGTGCGCAAGCTTCGCGAATCAGACCACCCGCTCGTCATTGTGTTCTACTTCGCCGGTATCTCGGTCGCCGCCTCCTTTCCCGCCGCAGCCGCGCAGTTTTCCCTGCCCGACGCCCGGGGAGTGGCTGCTTCTTGGCGGTGTCGGGACGGCGGCGCAGTTCGGGCAGCTTTTCATTACAAAAGGCCTCCAGCTCGAACGCGCCGGCCGCGCTTCCGCCATGACGTACTTGCAAGTCGTCTTCGCAACGCTCTGGGGCATCCTCTTTCTGGCCGAGAAGCCGGACGCCTTTACGGTCGGCGGTGGCGCGATGATCTTCCTTGGCGCGATGATCGTCTCGCGAAGTCACAACCGGTAGCTTCCCGCCCGTCGAATCAGGAAGGCTTTGGCAATACAGACCTCCAGCTGAGGTCGCTCCAGGCTGCCTGATTTGGACTCCTTTCCGATCGGCAGCACGTCCCCGCTCTACAACCTAAACAATGCGAAGCAGCTCTGCCGACTCGGAAGCAGGATCCTTGGCTACGTCCAGAACAACCCGTGCGCGCGGGTGCCTGGCCGAGAAGAGCACGTTCCTGTACGCTGCGAAGAGGCCCGCATCACCCGTCCTACACGTCGAGGTCGTCGACCTGCGCGGCGTTCGTCATAATGAAGGTGTACCGCGCCTGGGCGTCTTTGCCCATGAGTTCGGTGATCGTCTGCTCCGTGAGGAGCCGTTCGGCGTCGGGGATGCTCACCTGCAACAGCCGACGTTTGTCTGCGTCGAGCGTCGTGCTTTTCAGCGTCTCGGGCATCATCTCACCGAGGCCCTTGAACCGCTGGATCTCGATATTGATATTCCGCCGCCCCTTCCGGATCTCCTTGATGAGCCGATCCCGGTCCGGGTCGTCGAGCGCCCAGTACGTCTCCTTCCCCGCGTCGAGCCGGTAAAGCGGCGGCTGGGCGACGTACACATAGCCTTCGTCGATCAGCGGGCGGAGGTACCGGTACAAGAACGTGAGCAGAAGCGTGGAGATGTGATGCCCGTCGGAGTCGGCATCCATGAGCAGGATCAGCTTGTGGTAGCGCAGTCGTGCGAGATCAAGCCCCTCTCCAATGCCGCAGCCGAGCGCCTGTACGATGTTGGCGAGTTCCTTGTTTTCCTCCACCTTCCGCAACGTGGCCTGCTCGGCGTTGAGCACTTTTCCCCGTAGCGGGAGAATCGCCTGGGTGCGGCGGTCCCGGCCCTGCTTCGCGCTCCCACCGGCAGAGTCGCCCTCGACCAGGAAAAGCTCGCACTCGGCCGGGTCGGTCGATGAGCAGTCGGCCAGCTTCCCCGGCAAATTCAGCCGGTGGCTGATGGTCGCTTTCTTGCGCACCGCCGACGCGGCCGTCCGGCTCGCGTGGCGCGCCTTGGCAGACTGGATGACGCGCGTCGCTATCGCCTCCCCGGTAGAAGGATGGGCGTTGAGGAAGCCTTCCAGATCGAGACGCACCGCCGTCGTCACGAGCGAACGCGCTTCGGGATTGTTCAGCTTCTCCTTCGTCTGTCCCTGAAATTGCGGATCGGTCATGAAGAGGTTCACGATCCCGAAAACGCCTTCCCGTATGTCGTCGGCGGAGATCTCCGGCGTTTTCGGCAGAAGCGCGTGGGTCTCCATGTATGAACGGACGGCGCTGCGCACCGCGTCGCGAAGCCCTTGTTCATGCGTCCCGCCATCGCGGGTGGGAATCCCGTTCACGAACGAGCGGATGTTCTCCTTGGGAGCCTCCGTCCAGCGAAGCGCCACCTCCACCCGACTGCCGTTTTGCAGCTCCTCTTGCTGCAACAGGAAAGCGTCGGGGTGCACCGGACGGGCCTTCGCCTCGTCGGTCAGCGCCGTCAGGTACTCGGCAATCCCGCCCTCATGATGATACTCAGCGCGCGTGCCGGACTTTTCCTCTTTGAAAAGGATGCGCAGGCGCTTGTTCAAATAGGTCTTTACCTCCAGATTCTCACGAATCCAGTCCGCGTCGAACTCCACCGACTCGAAGATGTCTTCGTCCGGACGGAAGAAGATCGTCGTGCCGCTTCCCCGGCTGTTTTCTGAAACGACTCGGAGCGCCGACACCGGCAAGCCGCGCGCGAAGCGCTGCTGGAACGTTTTTCCGTCGCGCTTCACCGTCGCCACCAATTCTTCGGAGAGCGCATTGACCACGGAAGAGCCGACGCCGTGGAGGCCGCCGGAGGTGACGTAATTGCTGCCGTCGAACTTGCCGCCTGCATGGAGCGTGGTGAGGATGAGTTCCAGCGCCGAAATCTTCTTGACGGGATGTTCATCGACGGGAATGCCGCGTCCATTGTCCGCTACGCTGATGCTGCGGCCGTCGGCGTGCAACGTTACCTCTATTTGCGAGGCGAAGCCGTTCGAGGCCTCGTCTACCGCATTGTCAACAATCTCCCAAAGAAGGTGATGCAGGCCCGGCTTGCCGGTGCCACCTATGTACATGCCGGGGCGCTTCCGCACCGGCTCCAGTCCTTCCAGCACCTGGATATCCTTTCCCGTATAGGTCGTCGTTACTTCTGCCATTCGCTTCTCTTCCCAAAAACCCGCTGACGGCGATAACGCCGCTTTCGTTTACTGCTTTGACCCCGAGTCGTTCAAGTGCAGTTCGATGGGCGTAACGATCACGCGGTGCAAGTTGCCCCGCTGAATGATCTGCCTGCCCTTGTTGCCCCGATTGGACACCTCGAATTTGGTCGTTCGGACAATCTCGCGCCGGCCGCGACTCGTCTCCACTTCCAGTCCCTCGCGCCGCCCTGAAGCGAGCGCAAACCCGAGAACCTCGTCGCCCTTGCCCAGCTTGATCGCGACAACGCCTTTCGCGGCACCTTTGAACACCGAAATCTGATGAACCGGGAAGATGAGCACGTGCCCGTTCCTCGATGCGATGCAAACGTTCTCGTCTCCAGCGGACAACTCAGCGCCGACGATCACGTCGCCCTTTTCCAGCCGCGCGAACATCCGGCCGTTCTTGGTGGAAGGATCGGTAAAGGCATCTATCGGCAGACGCAAGCTCAGCCCGCTCCGCGTGACTGCCACCACAAAGGGGCTGTGTGGCGTCTCTTCCGCATCTTGCCCGAAGAGTCCCGGCTCAACGTCGGGGTCGGGAATTCCGGCCGGAAGCAGCCGCGCGTCGAACGAAATCACCCCGACCACGCGCTCGCGGTCGCTGAAGTCGAACAGCTTCTGCACCGGATCTCCATAGCCGCTCGTACTCGTGAGTGATTCAACGCGTACGGTGTAGGCCTTCCCGTAATTCGTAAAGAAGCAAACCGTTGCGCGCGTAGATGCGGCCAAAGCCCAGGCAACTTCATCGCCTTCCCGGACACGGATGTTCTGCAATCCGGTGTATGACCGCTGACGCTTCACCCACCCGTCCCGCGTGACGATCACATAAACGTCCTCCTCGATGATGTAGTCCTCGATCGCGTAGGAGCGCTCCGCATCGGGGCCGGCAATAGTGGACCGGCGCTCATCGGCGTACTGCTTGCGTATGGCCTTCAGTTCGTTGCGCACGAGCTTCCAGCGTTTGCCTTCATCCGCGAGGAGTTCTCTCAGGTCCGCCGCCTGCTTCTCCTTTTCCGCCAACTCTTTTCGTATTGCATCAATTTCCAGGCGAGAAAGTTTGTACAGCTTGGTCTCCAACACGGCATCGACCTGCTCGTCGTCTATCTCGAACCGCTGCATCAAGCGCTGCGCCGCGTCTCCTTTGTCTTTCGACGCCCTGATCAGCCGGATAGCCTCGTCCAGCCCGTTGTAAATGATCTCGAAGCCGCGCAGGATGTGAATGCGGCGTTCGAGTTGCTCCAACTCAAACTGAAGTCTCCGCGTCACCACCTCCAGTCTGAACGTCAGGAAGTGGCGGAGGGCGGTCACGAGGTCCACCTTGCGCGGCGCTCCGATCTCCGGATTATCCGTCGGCACGAGGCATGTCAAGTTGACATGGAAGCGCGACTGCAGCGGCGTGTGTTTGAACAGGTACGCCATGGCCGCCTCCGGATCGGCATTTCGCCGCACCTCGAGCACGATGCGAATGTCACTCGTGCTTTCATCGCGTATGTCAATGAGCTGCGGCACCTTTTCGCCCACGATCAGATCCGCGATCTTCTCGATCAGGTCGGATTTGTTGAGCGCGTACGGAATGGAATGGATGATGATGGTGCTCTTGCCCTCCATCCGGTACTCACCGCGAAGGTCCACCGCCCCCTCTCCCCGCTCGTAGATGCTGACCATCTCCTCCTCGGTATTCAGGATGCGGCCGCCGGTTGGAAAATCAGGGCCGAGCACGAACTGCTCGACGAGCGATCGGACGCTCACTTCTTCTCGCCCGATCATGTACACCAGCGCGTCGATGATCTCGCCGAGGTTGTGCGGCGGAATGCTCGTTGCCATGCCGACCGCAATTCCGCTCGCTCCGTTCACCAGCAAGTTCGGAAAACGCGCAGGCAGCACCACCGGCTCGGAGAGCGTGCCGTCGAAGGTGGGGCGGAACGCCACGGTTTGCTTGCGTATTTCTTCGCAAAGCTCCATTGCCAGCGGAAGCAGTTTGACTTCCGTGTAGCGCATCGCCGCGGGGCTGTCTCCGTCGATGGAGCCGAAGTTGCCGTGCCCATCCACCAGCGGTGCCCGCAGCGAAAAGCTCTGGGCCATCCGAACCATCGCTTCGTAGATCGCCGAATCGCCGTGCGGATGGTACTTGCCCATGACTTCGCCGACCACCGTTGCGCTCTTCCGGAAACGCCCGTCCGGGTAGAGCCGCAAGTTCGCGAACATGGCGTACAGAATGCGCCGCTGAACCGGCTTCAGTCCGTCCCGGATGTCCGGCAACGCCCGGCTCGTAATCACCGAGAGGGCATAATTCAGATACCGCTCGCGCGTGGTTTCATGGAGCGGGATAACGTCGACAACTGGCATGTACGTGCGATTCGGAAAAGAGCGCCTGAACGAATAAGCCTCACAAGGTACGAAGCACGGGTGACAACCCGCATTCATAGGCGGCGCGGGCGTCACTTCTTACCGGCCAATTCAGCCCTGAAGCGGATAGGAAAGGGTGAAATAATCCTGCTTCGGGTCTGCGTGCAGCCGCAGCACCTCGGCGCGAGCAAGCAACACCAGCGTCTGCGAGGCGCTGCGCGTCGGCACACCCGCCAGCCCGGCAAACTGCTCTACCGTGATGCGCCCGTAAGCTTCGAGATAGCGCATGAGAAGCTGCTCTTTCTCGCCAAACTGAAACAGGGTGTCGGCCGGTTCCCGAGCAGCTTTCATGATCCGCACCGCCTCCCGACTCGCCTCCACGCTCATGTCGTCGATCCGGACGTAGGCCGTCGGCGTTCCGGCGTTCTCCGGGTCGACCAGGAAATGCGGCCGGCGCTCGCTTGCAGGCACCTGCACGACGATGACATCACGCTTCTTCGTGACAGCTACCCGCTCCGTTGCGAACGGCACCGGCGGGTCGCAGTGCGCGGCCATGGCACCGAGCAACGCGAACGATTCTTCCTCCGCGTCCCGCAGCCCGACCACCGTGCCGTCGTCGTCCACGCCCAGCAGCAAATTGCCGCCGTCCGTGTTGGCAAAAGCGATGATTTCTTTGGCGATCCGCTCGGGCCTCGGCACCTTGCGCTTGAACTCGATGGTATGCCCTTCGCCGAGCTGCGCGAGTCGGGTAACTTCCGGAAGCGTCATATACAGGGCACCTTGCGGCGTAAACTTAAGCTCTACGGTTCCTGAGTAACGCGCTTACGCACGCAAAAAGTCCGGCAGCCAGTCCTCTCGTTTAGCGGAACGAGTCATCAACTCCGCCACGGCGTCGTGCGGCGACTTGTCCTCAAACAAAATGGCATAAACCGCCTCGCTGATCGGCATTTCAATGCCGTAGCGCCGGGTGAGTTCATGGACGGACTGCGTCGTCCGCACGCCCTCGGCCACCATGGTCATGTCAGACTCGACCGTCTGCAGGGACTTGCCCATCCCGACCTGTTCGCCCAGATAGCGGTTGCGGCTGTGCCGACTCATGCACGTCACCACGAGGTCGCCGATCCCGGCAAGTCCCGCAAAGGTAGCCGCTTCAGCACCCATGGCGAGGCCGAGCCGCTGAATCTCAGCCATGCCTCGCGTAATGAGCGCCGCTTTCGCGTTGTCGCCGAATCCCACGCCGTCGGCAATTCCCGCTGCAATGGCAAGCACATTCTTGACGGCCCCGCTGATCTCAACGCCGATGACGTCCTGGTTCAGGTAGACGCGAAGCTTGGGCGTCATGAACGTCTCTTGAATCTCTTGCCCGACGGCTTCATCGTTGGCGGCCGAAACGAGCGTCGTGGGTTTACCAACTGCCACTTCTTCGGCGTGGCTTGGCCCGTAAAGCACGCCAATGCGCTCGCTCGGCAGGACGGGAAGGACCTCCGCGAGCACCTGGGTCGGCGTCAAGAGCGAACCGTTTTCGATTCCTTTAGCAACCGAGACCAGGATAAGATCCGCATGAGCAAAGGGCCGAAGCGAGGCGGCAAGCGCACGCACGGTCTGCGAGGGAGTCGCCAGAACCCAGATCGTAGAGCCGTTTACCGCCTCGCTCAGGTCGGACGTGATCACGACGCTCTGCGGAATTATGGCGTCGGGCAAATAGGTCGGGTTGTGCCGGTCCCTCGCCATCGCCTCGGCCGCCTCCGCTCGGCGCGCCCACAGGTATACCGTGTGTCCAGCTTCAGCGAGGCTGATGGCGAGCGCCGTGCCCCAGCTGCCTGCTCCAAAAATGGTGACTGTACGATTCAAATGCTCTGCTCAAATGCTCTGCGCGCTCAGGGACCGCCCCGAACCGGCCTATTCTATTCTTTTGCTGGACCCGACTGAGTGCCTTCGGCCACTGAGTGACAGCCACAAAGGGCCTCCACGACTTATCGGTGGCGAATAAAAAGGGACAAGGTCAGATGTCGTTGATTCTCAGGAGGCTGCTGGAATAAGCGAACACCCTTTACGTAGCTGACGATATGGACCAAAGTACCGACGCAACCTCCCCCTCGAGGGGGATTAAAGGGGGTGTTGTGCGGCATTAGAGCCACCTACACCGCGCCATAGATCTACAATGTATTCCATCCGCCGTAAATCGACTGCCGCTTTGCTTCAGGGAAAACAGATCCTTCACTTCGTTCAGGATGACAAGCCGGAGGCTGCTGGAATAAGCGAACACCCTTTACGTAGCTGACGATATGGACCAAAGTACCGACGCAACCTCCCCCTCGAGGGGGATTAAAGGGGGTGTTGTGCGGCATTAGAGCCACCTACACCGCGCCGTAGATCTACAATGTATTCCATCCGCCGTAAATCGACTGCCGCTTTGTTTCAGGCAAAACAGATCCTTCACTTCGTTCAGGATGACAAGTAGGAATGCCGGAGGAGGCGAAAAAGGACGAAGGAAGACAAAAAAAGCCGAACGTCACGCTTTAAGTTCTCCGCGTGCGCGCATTCCGCCGCCGGGTTTAAAGGTTCGGATGCGACTCTCTTGTCCATGCAATAGTCGCCGGATATTGGCGCGGTGCGCCACAATGATACCGACGGCCATGATGATGCTCAGAACAAGAATGCTCGGATCCAGCGCTTCGATGCCGAAAACGTACCGACGAATGGCCACCGCCGAGGGAAACGCAATGGCCGCCATCAGCGAGGCGAGCGACACGTACCGCGAGGTCAGTAGCACGACAAAGAACACGCCCAACGTGATGAACATCGTTATGGGCGTGAGCGCGAAGAGCACGCCCGCCGACGTGTTCACGCCCTTTCCGCCTTTGAATCCTGCATAGATCGGATACATGTGCCCAACGACCGCCGCGATCCCGGCGATGAGCCGCACCATTGTTTCAACGTGCCAGTAGGCTGGGCCGTGCGGTAAGGTATCGAGGCGGATACCCGCGATCACGCCGGCCGCCAAAAGCCCTTTTCCAAGATCCACAGCGGTAGACAAGAGTCCCGCCTTCCAACCAAGCACGCGAAAGGCGTTCGTCGCTCCGGCGTTGCCGCTTCCGTGCCGCCGAACATCGATGCCATAGAAAAGTCGGCCGATCCAGATGCTGGCCGGAATAGCGCCGACGAGGTAGCTCAGGATGACAATAACAAGAATTGACAACATAGCGGTGGTCGGAAGACTACGTGATCGACAGCGGGGGCGCGTGCGCTCTCGTATTAACTACAGCAACCGAACAAGTTGTTTCGCATAGCTCCAAATCTGCCGTTTAAGCGCTATGCGTCTCCTTCCGGTACGACTTTCCCAAGGGTGACGGGCAGTTCGCCTGCCTCTCGGAGCAAACGTAAGGACAATCCCACATGATCCGGTGGCACTACTGCAATCAGGCCGATGCCGAGGTTGAACGTGCGGCGCATATCCTCCTCGGGCACCGCGCCCAGTTCCTGGATGAGCGTGAACACCGGGGGCCGTTCCCAGGCATTGTAATCGATCTCGAAGGAAAGCCCCTCCGGCACAACCCGTTTGGTATTGCCGGGTATGCCGCCGCCGGTCACGTGAACGAAGGCATGGGCCAGATCCTGCTCCGCAAGCAGCCGAATGGCCGATAAATACGAACGATGCACCTGCAGCAGCGCATCGCCGAGGGAGACGCCCTTTAAACCGTCCGGCTTGTCCTCGGGGTGATAGTGCCGGAAAAGCACCTTCCGGGCCAGAGAATACCCGTTCGTGTGCAGCCCCGTGGAGGGAAGTCCGATGAGGACGTCACCGTGCTTGACCCGGGCCGCCCCGAGGATCTTGCTCTTCTCGACCACGCCGACGATAGTGCCCGACAGGTCGTACTCGCCTTCCCGGTAGAGGTCCGGCATCTCGGCCGTCTCTCCTCCAATAAGAGCACAGCCGTTCTCCCGGCAAGCCGTCGCAAAGCCTCGCACGACCTGTTCGGCCACCTTTGGAATGAGCCGGCCGGTGGCAAAGTAGTCCATGAAAAAGAGCGGCACCGCCCCGCAAACCGCAATGTCGTTCACGCAGTGGTTGACGAGGTCCTGCCCGACGGTCCCATGCCTCTTGCACCGGAAGGCGACCTTGAGCTTGGTCCCGACACCGTCCACCGACGAGACCAGCACGGGGTCCTCGTATCCCGTGAAGTCCGGACGAAAGAACCCACCAAAGGCCCCGATGTCCTGCAAAACCCCCGACGTGAACGTGCTCCGAGCCAGGCCCTTGATGCGTTGTACGGTCTCCTCCCCCGCCTTGATGTCAACTCCCGCGTCCTTATAGGTAGTCATTGTAGAGGCCGTTAATTCACTATTGATTGAATGCGTCTATTATTTCTTGGTCTTTAAGCGCACATAGATTGTCGCTTAACACCCCCTTTAATCCCCCTCCAGGGGAGGTTGCGTCGGTACTTTGGTCCATATCGTCAGCTACATACGGCGCGTTCTACCATTTCGACGGCCTCTTAGCAGATGGAAAGGGTAGATCCTTCACTGCGTTCAGGATGACACGTGGGGGTATTGGAGGACGCTAAAAAGCGACGGAGCACAAGGAAAGCAGAACGTCCCGCCCGTGTCATGCCGGCGAAGCGAAGCATCTCAGCCTTGCTCTAAGGCGCTGGAGATACCATTCACACGACCTTTGATGCGTGATAAAGATTCACCTTATTTCAACAGCCTCCGAGAAGAAAACGAATGTCGGTTATGAACTCGCCAGTCGCGCCTTGTTGGACCTTCGCAGAATGCTGCTGCCGAACAGGATGCTTCTACACCTCACCGGCACCACATGTCCCGCCCGGCGTCGAAATAATGGCTTCGTCGTGAGATCAATGCGCTTTGCCTGTCGCGCGGGAGAAGCGCGCCTGTATCGTAACCTGCATCCGCTGAAAGGCAGAAATCGACAGCGGCCGGCTCCAGAGGTCGAAGCCGCGGCGCTCGATCTCGTGCAGCACTTCCAGTCCGCCGAACCAGTAATACCGAATGGCTCGTCCCACCGGCGGCGCAACGTCGGCGGTTAAAGACAGCCCGGAAGCCAGCGAGTCGCGCGCGCGGATCACCTGCTTCCAGATAAGCCGCTTGACCGCCGCATTGGCAGGGCCTCGCGCCAGCGTCTCCACGTTCACCCCGGCCGCCTCCAGATCCGACAGCGGGATGAATACCCGCTCTTTCTTCAGGTCCTCCTGTAGGTTCACCAGACGGCTGATGAGCAGAAATCCGAGCGACAGCGAGTCGATAGCGGACAACTGCCACGAGTACGTCGCTGCGGCAAGCCCGGCCAACAACCGTCCGTGCGGCGCAGCCCATTCAGACGAGAACGCTACCAGATCGGCACTGGATGCAAACGTCAGCGGACCTGCCATTCGCTGCGCGCCGCGCAGCTGCTCCGCAAGCAGATCAACGGGCAAGTTGTGCCGCGCCACCGCTTCGTAGGCGTCGTGGCAAACCGCGTCTGGCAAGCCGGGGACCGTCTGGCGAGATTGCACGCGCGCCTCGGCGCGCTCCATCCAACCGGCTTCGCGTGCGCCGCTCACGCCCTCCGCCAGCGCAAGATGCCACGCCCACAACGCCTCCGCGCTCCGGCGGGCCTCTCCTTTCCATGGCCTGTCCAGAAACGGCAACGGCAAACTGCCATCTGCTTTCCCCATAATCCCCACTTGTTGCCTTCCTTTCGCCCGCCACATCCCCGCCGCGCAAGGAGGTGCTTTCTCTACTCTTCCTCGCTGACGACTGCCTCCGCATCACCGGACGGCACCTTCGAGGTCATGCCGAGGTTCTCCTTGACGATCGCCTTCACCTCGGCGCGCTTTTCCACATTCTCTCGCAAGAACGACTTCGCCGCCTCACGACCCTGCCCGATCTTCACATCGCCGTAGGCATACCACGATCCGCTCTTCTGAATGACGTCCTGATCCACCGCCAGGTCAACAAGCTCACCGAGCGCCGAAATGCCTTCGTTATAGATGATGTCGAACTCCGCCTCGCGAAACGGGGGGGCGACTTTGTTCTTCACCACCTTCACGCGCGTGCGGTTGCCCACGACGTCGGTCCCGTCCTTCACCGCGCCGATGCGGCGAATGTCCATGCGCACCGATGCGTAGAACTTCAGCGCGCGCCCACCGGAGGTCGTTTCCGGGCTGCCGAACATGACGCCAATCTTCTCGCGAATCTGATTGATAAAGATCAAAACCGTCTTCGTGCGGCTGATCGTGCCGGTAAGTTTACGGAGCGCCTGGCTCATGAGCCGCGCCTGAAGTCCCACGTGGCTGTCGCCCATGTCGCCCTCGATCTCGGCCTGCGGCACGAGCGCAGCCACGGAGTCGATCACGATCACGTCGAGGGCGCCACTGCGGACGAGCATGTCGCAAATGTTGAGCGCCTGCTCGCCCGTGTCCGGCTGCGAAATCATGAGCGTTTCTATGTTGACGCCCAGCTTGCCGGCGTAAATGGCGTCAAAGGCGTGCTCCGCGTCGATGAAGGCGCACGTACCGCCGAGCTGCTGCGCCTCTCCGATGATGTGCGTGGCAAGGGTCGTCTTGCCAGACGACTCCGGCCCGTAAATCTCGATTACACGTCCACGCGGAACCCCGCCGATGCCGAGCGCGCTGTCGAGTGCGAGTGATCCCGTCGGGATGGAATCGATCGCCACCGGAGGCGTGTCGCCAAGACGCATGATGGAGCCTTTGCCGTACTGTTTCTCGATCTGCTTCACAGCCAGATCGAGCGCTTTCGCCTTCGCCGTAGTGTTGTCTGCCATTAGATTGATTTCAAGTGTGTGTCTAAGGTCGGCCTCTCCGGCCGACTGTTCGGGAAAGTGGAAAGCTAAGGCGGCCGAGTGTCACCCTCGTGTCATAGCGCTTTGCTCGATCCGCTTGGAATTGAATGGGTTAGCTAAGACGCTGTTGACTTAGGTCATATCAGGATGAAAGCTGGGGTGCCGGAGGGGGACACTCAGCCGCGGCCAAGCAGGTGTATGCGAATAAGATCGAGAACCGCCGTGTTTGTAAGTTCTTTGTTGAGCAAACGCTCTTCCGCAAGCTGAAAACGAAAAGCCTTCACCTCCTTCTCATCTGCATAGCCGACCCACACAAGCCCCACCGGCTTCTCCGGCGTTCCGCCCGTGGGGCCTGCGATGCCTGTCGTAGAAACGCCGATGCTCGTGCCGAGGCGCTCTCGGATGCCGGCAGCCATTTGCTGCGCCACCTTTTCGCTAACCGCCCCCTCCTCCGCCAGAACGTCAGCGTCGACACCCAGCACTTCTCTTTTGACCTGGTTGCAGTACGCAACCACCCCGCCAATTACATACGCGGAAGCTCCGGCGGCATTCGTGAGCCGATTGAGCACATAGCCGCCGGTGCAGCTCTCCGCCACCGCCACGGTCAGCCCGCGCTCCAACAGAAGTTTCCCCACGACGCCTTCGAGCGTGTCGTCGTTCATCCCAAAAATATACTTCTCGATACGGCTTCGCAGAAAAGCTTCAAAGCGGTCGAGTCGGTCTTTTACGTCCGCCGACGTCTCACCATGCGCCGTCAGGCGGAGCCGCACGCCGCTGGCATTCGGAAGAAACGCAAGCCGCAGATCCGGCGCAAGAAAGGCAGACAGGTCGCCGATCTTCTCCTGCAGCGCCGATTCGCCGATACCCGTTGTGAGCAAATTCCGATGTGCGATGATGCGAAGGCCCTTGTGCTCCCGGAGCCTCGGCAAGGCTTCGTGGGTCATCAGATGACGCATCTCGTGGGGTACGCCGGGCGTCACGACCAGCAGCCGCTCACGCCCTTCCTGCTCGTCGGCAAACCAGAGGCCGGGTGCGGTGCCGACCGGGTTTGGCAGCACGGCAAAGGATTCGGGCACCATCGCCTGGATGCGGTTGCTTTCCGGCATCGTCCGGCCCCGCTTCTGGAATCTGAGGCGGATCGCTTCCAGAACGCTCTCGTCAAGTTGAAGGCCGAAGCCGAAGTAGTCCGCGACGGCGAGTTTCGTGATGTCGTCGTGCGTGGGACCGAGGCCGCCGGTCACGACGACCAGTTCCGCCCGCCGGAAGGCGTCGTCCAGCTGAAGGATAATCGCCTCTCGCGTATCTCCCACGGAGACGTGTTGTACGACGTCGATGCCCGTGAATCCGAGCTGCTCCCCGATCCACGATGCGTTCGTGTTGGTGATCTGCCCAATAAGTATTTCGTCGCCAACTGTGACGATAACTGCCTTCATAAGCCTCTCGATGATCAGTAGCGCTGCCGCCGTCAGGAATGCTCCGCCTTGTATCGCTCTGACCATGCGAAGGGATCCTGCCTCCACGAAGAAAGCACACGGGCCTCTTCCGGACGCAACGCTTCCGTGCGCACAGCGGCGGCGAGCACATCCGAATATCCGACGAGCGGAAAATAGCGCACCGCTTCCCTGGCGAATGCCTCCTCAGCGGCGGGAAATTCATACGAGAAGATCGCGAACACCGTGTCGACAACCGCGCCCGCCTCGCGCAAAGCAGCCACCGCGGAGAGCGACGATCCGCCGGTCGAAATCAAATCCTCGACGAGGAGGAGCCGCTGCCCTGTTCGAAGGACGCCTTCGATCTGCTTTCCACGCCCGTGTCCCTTCTCTCCCGAACGGACATACACCATCGGCACGTCGAGATGATGCGCCAGCCAGGCCGCGTGCGGAATGCCCGCCGTCGCCGTTCCCGCCACGACTTCCGTCTGCAGGCGCTCCGCCTCGATCCGGAACGCCCAGCCTTCCGTTATCAATCTGCGGACCGCCGGATAGGAAATCGTAAGCCTATTGTCGCAGTAGATCGGACTGCGCAACCCTGATGCCCACGTGAACGGCTCGTGAGGGTTCACCGACACGGCACCGATGCGCAGAAGCTCGTACGCGAGCGCCTCCCGGGCGGAAGTCGGACTAACCATTCGACTTCGCAGAAGTGGTGTACTCCTGCCGCACGGCATAGACGAAACCCGTATACACCGTAAAGAGGACGACGCCCAGGAAGAACAAGAAAGGAAGGATGCTGACGTGCAGGAGCCAGCGACCAGGCTCCCCGAGCGGCCCGTTGATCTTTTCAACGACGAGCAGCAGCAACGTGACAATCAAGAAAGTGAGTTGAACGCCGGTCTTTGTCCGCGCAATGCCGAGCGTGCGAAGGCTCCGCCCCTGCGATTCCGCGCGCGAACGGAGCGCCGTAACGGCAAAATCCCGTAGCGCGATCAGCACGACTCCCCACCAAGTGACGGTGTCCGGAATGAGAATCACCAGCGCCACAAACGTCCCGATCACGAGCACCTTATCCGCAAACGGGTCGAGGAACTGACCGAGCCGCGAGGGCACCTTGAAGGACCGGGCGATCTTCCCGTCGAGGTAATCCGAAATCGCTGCAAAAACGAAGAGCACGAAGGCCCATGCCTGGCCCATGAACGTGCCGGACAGGAGCAGCGCCAGCAGGACCGGCGTCACCAGGATTCTCGTTATCGTCAGAGCGTTTGGAACGTGTCGCATCAACTTCAAGCGCTGGCAGATCCGCAAAATATAGGGTGTTCACCTGAACGATACCTAATTGCATCCGCGAATCTTCTCTGTCTGCCTGCAAATTACTGCAATCCGAGCGGCTACGACACCCCTTCCACCTGAGAGTGTGCCAATCTGTCGGAATTCACGTTTCGGCACCCTGTTTGAATCTTGTAAGGCAACGGCGAAGGAGAGGACAGATTGTCAGCTGTGGCTGATTGCCTCTTGCCGCTGAGACTTTATACGCTTAAACACAACGAAAGCTTAGACATGGGAAAAATCATAGGAATCGATCTCGGTACGACCAACTCGGTCGTCTCCGTTATGGAGGCGCAGGAGCCGGTTGTTATTCCGAATCCGGAAGGCGCGCGCACGACCCCGAGCGTCGTTGCCTTTAAGAAAGATGGAGAGCGGCTCGTGGGCGCGCCTGCAAAACGGCAGGCCGTGACGAACCCGACAAACACGATCTTCTCGATCAAGCGCTTCATGGGACGCCGCTACGAGGAAGTGTCGAGCGAGATGAAGAGCGTACCGTATCAGGTCGAGCAGGGCGAAGGGGGCACGGCCCGCGTCAAGGTAAACGACCGCCAGTACACGCCGCAGGAACTGTCCGCGATGATCCTGCAGCGCCTGAAACAGACGGCCGAAGAGTACCTCGGCGAAAAGGTGACGGAAGCCGTCATCACCGTACCGGCCTACTTCAACGACGCACAGCGAATGGCGACGAAGGAAGCCGGAAAGATCGCCGGCCTCGAAGTTCGGCGCATCATCAACGAGCCGACCGCCGCAGCGCTTGCCTACGGCCTCGATAAGGATCATACCGATCACGTGATCGCCGTCTATGACCTCGGCGGCGGCACGTACGACATCTCCATCCTCGAGCTTGGAGAAGGCGTCTTCGAAGTCAAATCCACGAACGGCGACACGCATCTCGGCGGCGACGACTTCGACCAGCGCGTCATCAACTTCCTCGCGGACGAGTTCCAGCGCGACGAAGGCGTCGACCTGCGCAAAGACCCCATGGCCCTCCAGCGCCTGCGCGAAGCGGCCGAAAAGGCGAAGATCGAGCTTTCCAGCTCGGCACAGACCACCGTCAACCTGCCGTTCATCACAGCTACGAGCGAAGGTCCGAAGCACCTCGTGGTCGACTTGACTCGGGCGAAGTTCGAGCAGCTCGTGCATGATCTCGTTGATCGCACGATTCCGCCGATGGAAAAGGCCCTGCGCGACGCCGGACTGAAGAAGGAGGATGTACACGAAATCATTCTCGTCGGCGGCTCCACGCGCGTGCCACTCGTCCTCAAAACCGTCGAGGAGTTCTTCGGCAAGAAGCCGAACCGCTCGGTCAATCCGGATGAGGTCGTGGCCGTCGGTGCCGCTATCCAGGGCGGCGTCCTTTCGGGCGACGTTCACGACGTGGTGCTGCTCGACGTGACTCCGCTGAACCTCGGCATCGAAACGCTTGGTGGCGTTATGACGCCGCTCATCACCGCGAACACGACCATCCCGACCCGCAAGTCGGAAGTCTTTTCGACGGCGTCGGACAACCAGCCTTCCGTGGAGATTCACGTTCTCCAGGGCGACAGGCCAATGGCGATCGACAACCGCTCCATCGGGCGCTTCCACCTCGACGGCATTCCTCCCGCACCGCGCGGCTTGCCGCAGGTCGAGGTCAGCTTCGACATCGACGCCAACGGCATCATGAACGTCTCGGCGAAGGACAAAGCGACGAACAAGGAGCAGTCGATCCGTATCGAAGCCTCCAGCGGACTCACTGAGGCGGAGATCGAAAAGATGCGCCAGGACGCGAAGCAGCACGCCGGCGAAGACAAGAAGCGCCGCGAGGAAGTCGACAAGTTCAACACCGCCGACTCGCTCATCTTCCAGTCCGAGAAGAACCTGAAGGATTACGGCGACAAGCTGCCTGCCGAGAAGCGCGCCAAGATCGAGGCGGCCCTCGAACGGCTCAAGGACGTTCACAAGAACCGCAATGCGGCTGAGGTCGATTCTGCTACGGAGCAGCTCAATCAGGCGTGGGCGGATGCCAGTCAGGACCTTTACCAGGCGCAGCAGCAGCAAGCCGCCCCTCCGGAGGCCGACGGCGAACCGGCCGCATCTGAGCCGACCAACGGTGAAGTGCGGGATGTGGACTACGAGGTCGTCGACGAAGACGAGCAGAAGTAGGTCCCTGACCCGATGCACTTCGGATCGTGCGCAAAGCCCCTGTCCTTCGCCGGACGGGGGCTTTGCCGTTTATGCCGACTGTTCGCTACGGACGCCGGCTATTCACTTCGCCTTCTGACAAAACGGAGAGCGGAAGATTGAAGAGCTGCATGGAATTTCTCGTCGTGACCTCGGCCACCACTTCAAGAGAAACGCCCTTCACCTCCGCCAGCCTTGCGGCGACGAAAGCGGTATAGGCAGACTCGTTTCGCTTGCCGCGAAACGGCACAGGGGCGAGGTACGGCGCGTCGGTTTCGAGGAGGATGCGCTCCAGCGGCACGTTCTCGATGGCCGCCGGAACGCCGCCGTTTTTGAAGGTAAGCGTTCCCCCAATTCCCAAAAAGAAGTCCATTTCGAGCGCCGCATCAGCCACCCATGACGGGCCACCAAAGCAATGGAATACGCCGCGGAGCCGGCTCGCATCCTCCATCGCCGCCCGCTCTTCCTGAAGAATGCGGACCAGATCCTCAGACGCCTCTCGGTTATGCAACACGAGCGGCAGCCCCGCCTCCGCCGCGAGGCGAATGTGCATTCGAAAGAACTCCTGTTGCTTTTCGTCGAATGTGCGGTCCCAGTAGTAGTCCAGCCCACTCTCCCCGACGGCCACAACGGCCGGATGCCGGCACCAGGCGGCCACGCGGTCGAAGTCGGCTGCCGTCGCCTCGGCGGTCTCCGACGGATGCAGGGCCGCCATTGCGTAGAAGAAACCCGGCTCCTTTTCGCAAAGCGCAATGGCCTTCTCGATTGAAGGCAGATCCACCGCGGGAAGCAGGACCGCCTTCACACCCGCCTCACGTGCTCGGGCAACGGTCGCATCGCGGTCGGCGTCGAACTTGGGGTCGTACAGGTGCGCATGTGTGTCGATGATGGAAGGGGCCACTCGGTTTCACTCTTGTCGTTGTAAATAGAGTACCTGGATGCACCGTCGGAACGCAGATGCTTCATCCGGTGTTCAGACTGGTCACGGGACGGTAACGGCTTGCCTCCTGACGGTTCGTTGTTCACCCTCCATCCGGCCGATTGTTCGCGATAATGCGCCGTCTCCGAAGCTTCCGCGCGCTGGTTCTGCTCGTGCCCCTCGTGGCCCTGCTACCCGTCGGCCGGGTTGTGTCGGACTGGGTCGAGGTCTCGCGCTTTGTTAGCGCCGGTGCCGCCCGCGCAACGGTGCAGAGTTACGACTGGGTCTTCTGGAACGATGACAACGGCAAGATCGTCGCGGCGTACGTTTTCCCGCGCGGTCCTGCGGCGGAAGCCGGCGTTCGCAACCGCGACGTGTTCTACGAACTGGATTACCATCAGTACTTCAACGCGGCTGACCTGCGTCATGCGGTTGAAGGCATCGAACCGGGATCGGTACACACCTACTCCGTCCTTCGCGGAGACGAGATCTTCGACTTTCGCGTCCGAACGTCCCGGTACCCGACGTTCCTATATCCGCTGTCGTCCGCCGTCTGGCAGTTCGCGATCTGGGGGTTCATGCTCGCGGCGTTTCTCCACGTTCTCGGGCTGATCATTGCGCTGCCGCTGGCGGTACGTTCGCGAGCCGCGCTCTCGTCGCTCATCCTCATCGTGCTTTCGTCGCTGTGGATGACGTCCAACATCGTGCGGCTGCTGAGCATTGAACTGCTCGGCCCGCCCATGACGACCGGCAGCGCGTACTACACCGCTTTTCAGGCGCTGACGCTCGTGGGCCTGGTCGGGTGGATCGGCTTTCCCGCGCTGCTGCTCTCGAAAGTTGCCGATGACACGAACTTCATTCCGGTTCGCGGCGGCCTCGCCGGACATCTGCTGCTTTTCACGCCCACCATCGTCCTCCTCGTTGCCGCGATCTCGACGACGGTGCTCGGGCCGCTGGGGCCTTTCACGCAGTCCGGCCTCATCGGCCCGATCCTTTTCTACGCCTGCTGGTACATCGCCGCCTCCGCCGCGGCGGTCCTGAGCCACCACCTTGCCAGCCGTCAGGACAACCCCGACGATCCGCTCCTTTCCTGGAACCGGACTGGTAGCCTCATCACGCTCGGGCTGGCGCTTCCGGCTGCGCTCTCCGTCCTTGGAACGATCCCCGTGCTCGGCGGCGTGACGGACCGACTCGCGGGCTGGCTCGTGGTCGGCACGCAGTTGCTGGCAGTCGCGCCCGTGCTACTCGTCAGCCTCGCAACGCTGCGGCACGGCAAGCTGAATCAAGTGCTCACGCGCGGCGTGGCCTACCTGACCGTTCTCGGGATCATCTTTTTCCTTTTCGTCGGCGGCATGTGGCTCATGCAGCCTTACATGATCCGCCCGGATTTCCCGCGCAACCTCGTAGCGGGCATTTACGTGGTCGTTCTGCTCTTTGTCTTTGAACGCATCGGGCGCAGGGTGCGAACATGGTCCGAGATGTTCTTTACGTCCGAACGCCAGCGCACGCGGCAAGCAATCAGCCGTTTTCTGGACCGGATGCGAACCATCGTCTCTCCGGCCGAATTGATGAACGAAACCGCCCGCGCCGTCGGCGAAGCGTTCCGCGTCCGGTCGGCCGTCCTCTTTCTCCGTCCAGGCCCCGGCGCGCCGTGGATGTCGGCGTCTTACCGCCCGGAGCCGCCCTACATTACGGAGCGCCTGTTCTCGCTCATCTGGCATCCTTTTGAGGAAGAAGGCCGCATCTGGTCGCGCAGTCCGGAACTGAATGAAAGCACGCTGCCGCGAGAATACGCCGCTTTGCTGGAGGAGCGCGGTGCCATTCTGGCCGTCCCCGTGCTCGGCGAGTCGCAGCCCATCGGACTCCTGCTGCTCGCGCGTAAACGCCTCCGCCGCGCCGTTTACAACCTGGAAGACCTCGATCTTATCCGGGCGCTCAGCAGCCAGCTCGCGCTTGCCGTTGAAAGGCTGAACCTGGTCGAGCGGGAGCGAGCGCTCGTTCGCGAGACCGCAGAGGCGCAGCTGGTCGCCCTTCGCGCTCAGATCAACCCGCACTTCCTGTTCAATGCCCTGAACACCATCGTCGCACTGATCGAGGAAAAGCCCGACGATGCGGAGAAAACGGTCGAACACCTCGCCGCGATCTTCCGACACATTCTTCGAACCGGCGGTCAGTCTTTCGTACCGCTGGAGACGGAACTTGCGCTCGTTAATCACTACCTCGCGATCGAACACGCACGATTCGGACAAAAGCTCAAGGTCGAAACTGCCGTAGACGAGGCACTCCTTGGTTTTCCGATTCCCGCTTTCACCCTCCAGACGCTCATAGAGAACGCGGTCAAGCATGGCATCGAGAAGCGGCGCGGAGGAGGCGTCGTGCGGATCGAAGCGCAGGCGCGCAGCGAGGGCGGGGCCAGCATCACCGTGACCGACACCGGCATCGGCATTCCGGCGTTGTTCAACCCGGAAGATTCCGCGCGCACGTCGTTCTACGGCATTGGGCTGCGGAACGTGCAGGCGCGACTCGACCGGCTGTACAACCGTCCCGACCTGCTTCAGATCTACAGCCATCCGGAGCAAGGCACCATCGCACGCCTTACGCTGCCGTCCGACACGGCTTCTAACGAAAGTCACGTCGAAACATACCGCCAGGAAGACGCACTCGCCACGTAGCGTCTGCGCAATAGGTTTGCCCTGCGTATATTCCCCCTGACAAAATGAGCCACCCGCCGCACCCTGCTCTGTATGCTCAACATCGCCATTGTTGATGATGAACTGCCGGCGCGCTCGCGCCTGCGCAAGCTCGTCGAGCCTCTCGTCCAGGAGAACCGCGTTCTCATCGCCGGAGAAGCAGGCGACGGCGTGGAGGCGCTGGAGCTTCTCGACGAAGCCCCCGTCGATCTGCTCTTGCTCGACATTCGTATGCCGGGTATGGACGGCTTTGCGCTGCTCGAACGCATTCCGCCGGACAAGATGCCCTCCGTCATCTTTACCACGGCCTACGACGACTACGCGCTGAAAGCGTTTGAAGCCAACGCCATCGATTATCTGCTGAAGCCCGTTTCGAAAGAACGACTGGAGGAAGCGGTCTCCCGTGCGGAATCGCGGCGACGGTCGCCACAGCGGAGGTCTGACCAGGAAGAGCGGCTTTCTAAGCTCCTCGACTGGCTGGACGAACAAGCCCTCCCGTCGAAATCCGGCCAGGTTGCTCCGACGCAGGAATATGCGCGTCAGATATCGGTGCCCTACAGAGATCGTATTCTCGTCATTCCTGTTGGCAAAGTTATTTCGGCGGAGATAAGCGAGGGCGTCACGCGCGTCTATGTCGCGGAGGAGGACGAGGCGGGTCGCACCCGTATCCGGCACCACATGGTAAGCCACACGCTGGATCAGCTCGAGTCCGTATTGGACCCGGGTCAGTTCATGCGCGTCCACCGGTCCGCCATTGTGCAGATCGGCGCGATTCAGGAGATGATCGCGTGGTTTAGCGGTCGCTATAAACTCATGCTGACGGGCGGCCATGAGGTGATCGCCAGCCGCGAACGCTCTCGCCTATTGAAAGACCGCCTCATGATCTGACCGCCGCCGCTTGCAGGCCTCCGGCTGCATCATTTCACGCAGCGATAGGCACACCACAGCCACCGGCTTTCACAGCCGCTGAGTCCCCCGACGGTAGCTTTCCAATCACCGTTCGCTTCTCGATAAACTCGGTTCGACCTTCACGCCACCTATGCTTTGGGGCCTTCTCATATCCTTCATCATCTCCATCGCCGCACCCACGTCCGCACGGCAGGGCGATCAGCCTTCCACGGTGCGGATCGGTGTTCTCGGCACGCTGCAGCCGCAGCGCGTCACGGTTCTGGCCGATGAAGGAGACCTCGTGGTCATGCGCTCCGGCGAGACCATTCCTGCCGTGACGATCCCGCGCGGCATCTCCGTCCAGGTGTCCATTTCCGGCGAGAACGTTGTCGTCGACGGCCCCGGCGGTGCCATCAGCGCGCCCGCATTCAGGCTTCTACCGTCGCGCGGTGCCCTCACGGTCGACGTTGTCACCGGCAAGGCGCTTCGATCCCCTCGCATCTACAAAGGCTTTCTCGACGTTCGTCCTGAAACCGGCCGCTCCAGTCGCCTCCTGCTGATCAACGAAGTGGACCTGGAGAGTTATGTCGCCAGCGTTCTTTCAAGAGAGTACGGGTTGAAGGACGTGGAAGGCTCGAAGGCCATGGCCATTGTCGCGCGCACGTATGCGCTGAAGAGCGCGGGCAAGCTCGGTCCCGATATTCACCACTCCGACCACATTTCGTCTCAGGTCTACGATGGCGAAGGCGTTGTGACGCCGCTCATGCGAAGTGCGGCAGAAGCTACGCAGGGCCTCGTTCTCTCATACAGGGGCGAGCTTTGCGAGGCGACGTACTCGTCGTCGAGCGGCGGGCACACGGCCGGGAACGAGACCGTCTGGAAAGGCCGGCCGCTCCCCTATCTTCGCGGAAAGGCCGACCCATACGACCGCTCCCCTCAACAGAACTGGAAATGGATCGTCTCGAGTCGAAAGCTGCTCGATGCCTTTTCTGCAAATCGAAAAGCGACCATCACCGGCATTAGCGAGGGCAAGCGGGGCACGGACGGACGCTTGCATACCGTGACCCTCCATCACGCGGACGGCACGAGAGAGTCGATGGTCGGCAATGACTTCCGCATGACTGTGACCCGCTATTTCGGTGCCGCGTCCATGAAAAGTACGCTTTCAACATTCTCGCTCATCGGCGAGGACTACGTGTTCAAAGGCAGCGGGTACGGCCACGGCGTAGGGCTGAGTCAGTGGGGCGCGCACGAAATGGCGCGGCAGGGGTTCAATTACTCGGACATACTCGCATTCTACTTTCCAGGTACTTCCGTCACGCCGCTCGCCCGCGCCGCCGGTGCCGTGCCGGTCCGCAAGACTAAAGCGCCCGCTCGCCGCCGAGCCAAGCCGGCATCCACCGGCGCTGCGTGGTGAAGAGGACCTCACGCTCGACGCTTCTGACGCATTCACCGGAACGAGCGGCGGCGTTCATTCGGGCGGGAAAGCTTGCGGCGTTTCCGACGGAGACCGTGTACGGCCTCGGCGCGAATGCACTCGACAGGGACGCCGTTGCAGCGATCTTCGAGGCCAAAGGACGCCCGCCGGACAATCCGCTCATTGTCCACGTAGCGGACGCCGCGGTAGTGGACCAACTGGTCCGGACAATACCTCCTGCCGCCACAGCCCTCATGGAGCGGTTCTTTCCGGGTCCGCTCACGCTCGTTCTGCACAAGCGCAGCCTCGTGCCGGACATTACAACAGGCGGTTTGCCGAGCGTCGGGGTGCGCGCGCCGCTCCATTCAGTGGCTCAGGCCTTCCTTTCCGCCGCAGGCACGCCTGTCGCCGCACCATCCTCGAACCGCTCCGGACGCCCGAGTCCGACCCGCTGGCAAGATGTTCGGGACGACATGAATGGCCGCATCGACTGCATTCTGCAGGGTCCTCCCTGCACGCGCGGCATCGAATCGACCGTCGTTGATTGCACCGTGGATCCGCCCGTCATTCTTCGTAAGGGCGCATGCACGTTTGAACAGATGGCTGCCGTCGTGCCTGACTTGCTGCCGAACACGGCGGCCGCCGACCTCCTCGCCCGCAGCCCCGGCACGCGCTACCGCCACTACGCGCCCAATGCTCCCGTCCTGATCGTCGCTGATCCCGGCGCATTGCCTCCCGCCCCCGATGCCGCTTTTATCGGAATGGAGCCGCCGCCCGCCGAAATGCTCTTCGTGCGGCTCTACCCCGACGTAGATTCCTACGCGGAAGCCCTTTATGCCTTCTTTCGTGAAGCGGACCGCCGGGGCGCGGCGGCTATCTACTGCCAGACTGTGCCCGAGATCGGCATCGGTGCGGCCCTCGCAGACCGGCTCCGACGCGCCGCTTCCGGGTAAGATGCGACATTTAGGTTAAGGGCCATGGGACGGCGGGACCATGGCGGTGTATGCGGATTCAATACCTCTTACTCCGGCATCGATTTCACCCGCTTTCACCTCGTATGTTTTCAATTGGTCGATATAAACGGCGGCACGTTGCTTTCTTCAGCATCGGTATTCTGCTCGTCGCTATCATAACCGTTGCTTCGTTCTCCGTGACGCACGTCATCGGCAGCAACACCCAAGAACTGGCCGCGTCGCGCATTAGCGCGGTGAATCAGCAGTTCGAGGACGTACCCGCCCTCACGCAAGCCGATGCGCTTGCGCTGCGCACCTTTCGGAATGCCGAACACGTCGCGCGAGCCGAGTCGCTCGGCGTAGCCGACATTGCCGACCGCGACACGTTGCCGGAACTCGTGGCAGAGGACGAGCTTGTCCCCCTCGAGACGAACGCCTACTTCGGCGTGGATAAGATGGATTTTTCGTCCCCTTTCGTAACGCCTGCCGCAGCGAACCTGCTTGAACTCGTAGGCAGGCGCTTTCAGGAGCGGCTCGCGGACGAGGGTTTGCCGCCTTACCGGTACGTGATCACGTCCGCCACGCGCACCCGCCAGGACCAGCGCAAGCTGCAGGGCGTCAACATCAACGCCGCCACCAAGAGCAGCCATGAGTTCGGCACCACGGTAGACGTTCACTACCGCGAATTCGAATACGTGCCCCAACTGGACACGGTCCCGGAAAGCTTCTGGATCAACGAGTTTCAGCTCCGGGAGCAACTCGAACAGGCGTTCAACCCCATCGACGAGGAGCGTCAGCGCGCGCTGAAAGGCATACTCGGTCGCACCCTTCGCGAGCTGCAGGCGGAAGGAGACGTGCTCGTCATCTACGAACGCCGCCAGCCTGTCTACCATATCACGGTGGCAAAGGACATTCAGGCGCTGGATACCACCGGCACCGAAGCTTCCGCCGTCACGGACGCGGAGATGGCCTCTGCATCGGTGCCTTGATGGAGCCGGAGCATCGTGCAGCCGTTGAGGCCCCTACGCCATGACCGAAGATACGTCGCCCCGGGTCGAGCGAACGAGCCAGCCGCCTACGCCTGGTAGCACGTCGAGCGCGCGGACGACCGGGCCTGCCACCACCGGCCGTACGATGCCGCCGTGGATCAGTCTGCCGAGCAGGATGCGCTGCTTGAACTCGGCGTACCACTGCTTCGTATAGCGTTCGATAGCTTCCGCCCGACTCAGCCGACCGTGTAAGAAGGACGCGAGAATGTCCGATCCAAACTCGGCGGAGCGCAGCGCCATCGACATCCCGTCGCCGCACAGGGGCGCGATCATGCCGGCCGTGTCCCCGATCATGCAGACGTCACGGTCGAACTTGCCCTTGTCCATGAACGTGATCTGACTGACCGCACGCAGCGTTTCCGTCTCCTGCGTCATGTGGTCGAATCGGTCCTTAAGGACCGGGTTGGCCGCGAAAGCCGTTTCGACGACCCGCTCCGCGCTCCCGCCTGCCCGGTCGAGCACCCACTTGTCCATGATCCAGCAGGCATTCACCCGTCCTTTCTCGACGGGCGAAAGCCCACAGTAGCCACCCCGGAAAGCATGAACTTCGATGGTCGGCCCGATGGCGTATCCGGTATAGTGCGCCTTGAACGCGACTCGGTCTGCTTTCTGCTGAAGAAAAGGCCGCTCCAGCTTCCGGTCGATGAGCGCCCGCCGGCCGTAGGCACCGATGACGATCCGGGACCTGAACGTGTCCCCGCCTGCGTTGACCTGAAATCCGGTTGTAAGGTCGCCTTCGACACCGCTCACAGGCACGCCCTCCCGTGCGTCGGCCCCCAGGCGACCGGCATGGGCAAACAGGAGCGCATCGAGGCGGTAACGGCTCAGCCCGAGCGCCTCGCCCGGCAACTCGTCGTGATAGGACGCGCCCGAGTTTGTGGTGACTTCCACGCGCGACATCCGCTCTGCGCCCGCCGCTTCCACTTCTTGCAGCACGCCGACACGATCAAACAGCCCCATGCTCTCCGGCGACAGGAACTCGCCGCAGAGTTTGTGCCTCGGGAAGCGGCTTTTTTCGAGCAGCAGCACGCTGAACCCCTCTTTCGAAAGATGCGCGGCGGCGCTGCAACCAGCCAATCCTCCGCCGATCACGATGGCGTCATAGTGCATGCTTCGTTCCCGTTTGCAGCGTGGATAGACGCCACCGGAAGAGGGGGTGCCACGCAATTTTCGCTTCGCCAAGACCTGCGTGGCTTGCCAGTGTTTCAAGCTCCCTCCGCGTAAAGCTCTTCAGCACCGAAAGCGCACTGTCGTGCCGAAACATCTCCAACGCACCGATCACTCTGCTAAAGAGTTTTACGCCATAGAAGGCGAGTGGGTGCCGGTGCAGGTCGTTCACAATGATGCCGTGCCTGGCCACGCGCTTTAACTCCCGCAGATGCTGAACCGCCTGTTCGTCCGTCAGGTGGTGCATGAACATGGCCGACATGGCCACATCGAACGAGTCCTCATCATAAGGTAAGTCCAGCGCGTCGGCGGTTTCCGTGCGTAGCACGGGCCGCAGACGGGCCTGCAAGCGGCGATCCAGTTGCGCGTCCGCGTAGCGGAGGGTGGCGGCGTTCTTGTCGGTGGCTACGACCTCCACACGGCGACCCACCCGAGCGGCCCATCGAACGATGCGCTCGGGTATGTCTGCCGTGCCGGTGCCAACGTCCAGTATTCGGACGCTTTCCTCTTTCGGCCGGCGGCGCAAAAATGGCAGGAGCACCGACATTGTGGTGGAATGGCCGCCAAGCAACACGTTCACCGCCCGAATCTCCTGAAGCGCACGCTGCAGCCGCTCATCCGTGATGGAGAAGTCGTCCATCATCTCGTCGCCAAAAGAGCGGTGCGAGAAATCGGGCATAGGCGAAAGGCAGCGTGTCGAGCGGCCGAAAAAGATCGTCTATTTCCAGCGATCGAGGTGTTGCAGAAGATAGTCGATAGGAATGACGTGCCGCGCACCGTCGCCCTGGCGGTGAAAAACGACTTCACTCCAGCCTTTCAGTCCGACGGGCTTATAAATTGCGCCGTCCATCCACAAAGTACGACCGGCGATGGCGCGAATAAGCACTTGTTCGTAGCGGCTTCGCGAAATAACCTTTTCAGGAAAAAGGTTGTCCCAGACGCAGAGCCGTCCGACATCCTGATACTCTTCCGGCCGGTCCTCGAGGTCGAGCAGCGACGGGGCTTGCCCACTAATCACCCGCTCTATGAGCCGCTGCGTATATGGCTCAGCGATACGCCGAATGCCGACGCGGAATCGACTCAGCACATCCTGAGCGATCTGCCGCAAGGACAGGCGCTCCACTTCCTCATCAAAAAGCCGCCCGAGGCCGCTCCGTACGCGCCAGATCGGTTCGTCGGGGGGGACGACGAACGGGTTGCGCGGGTAGCAATCGTAGCGCGCGAGCCAGCCCTTGCGCGAGGTGTGTTTCATGGGCCGAAAGTCCTCGATCACCGGAAGGCTCTCCCGCTCCAGCATATCGATGTCGAACGACGGCCACTTCATGACTTCCCGCACAACGCCCGTGATCAGCGCAGCCGTTGCGATCATGAGGGCCGCGCTCGGCGTGAAGTCCGCCGTTATCTCGATCCGGTCGCCGCGCGGCCTGACGCCGATGCCTGTCGAGCGCTTGTTCGCCGCTAGCATCATCACCGGCGCGGGAAGGATGTGCGCGAGCAAGTAGGCGAGCTTTTCTACCGTCCGCGAATGCCCCTGCTGTTCGCGCGGAATCTCGAACGAAATGTTGTAATGGGCGCTGAACCCCACCAGCCGAACTTCGCGCCCGGTCCGCCGCTCCCATGCGTCGAGTTCCCCACGAACAAACAGGATAGACTCCCACAGCGACCGCCCTGCTCTGGCGGCGCAACTCTTTTCAATTTCGATGACCGGCGTGGCCAGCTCTATCACCCCGGTGTCGAAATAAACCGCTCCGCCCGTAGGCAGGTGGTACGACGTTCCGATGCGGTGTACGAGGTGCCCGCGGATGAAGGCGCGGGGATCGCCAAACACGTCCTCCGGGCTCCTTTGCTCGTTGTCCACGATGACGGCGAACTCCGCTTCCAGACCGATCGCTGCGAGCTGTAATCGCGGCGCGCCGGGTGCCACATCGGCCCACCCTTTGCCCGCCGGAACGCCGCCCGAGCCTTTCTTTTTGTCCGTCTTCAACATAATCTATTCCTTTTCGGAGCGTGCCACTTCTCCGGCTGCATCGGCCGGAACGACGTTGACGTACCCGAAATCAAGGTGCAGGTGATCCAGCGTGCCGCCCGGCTCCTCGCCGTACGGGAATGAGGTGGCCCACGGGATTACATCATGAGCAAGAATGCGGTAGCGGTCGATAGATTCCTCATCGTCGAGGTACGTGTCCCCGATGCGGTAAATATCGACGGCCGTTCCCCAAAGATGAGGCGTGGCAACGGTTGAGAGCGCGTGGGCAGGTGTTCGGTAGCCACCGTTTGCCGAAATATGAACGAGTGAGCCTGTGCGATCCCGCAACAGCGACAGAAGTCCGGCCGTCGTCGCGACTGCGCACGGAATGTACCGGGGAAAATTACGCTGAACTTGCGCCTCCCGAAGGTCAACATCAAGAAATTCCCACATGCCGAAGAACGGCGTGAAGAAGGTTTCTTTCGCCTGCTGCCACGAGTCGACGCGGTAGAAGAACCGCGGCAGACGGCGCGCGCGTCCGTCGGCGTCTTCGATGATCTCGTCGGGCCGAAGCACCCCTCGGTGTTCGTCGTCAAGCGTAAGCCCGTCAACGATGGGCAAGTCCAGCGATGACGGAAGGCGTTCAGGTTCAGCCATCCGCGTCCGTTAACTCGTTGTAAATGATTTCGGACAGATCGGCAATCGTGTCTCGCCGGCCCGTCGCATCAGGGTCCCAGCGCGTAAGGATAACGAGCGCGTACGGCTTCCTGTCCGGCAGGAACACCAGCCCGCCGTCGTGCGCCACGGTTGATATTTCGCCAGTCTTATGCGCAAATCGCGCGCGCTCGCGCACATCTGACGGCACGCCGGCCGGGATGCCGCTGGAGAACTCCTGCTGAAACAGAATCTCCATCATCTTTTCCGTCGCGTCTTTGCTGAAACGCTCGCCCTCGTAAATGGCCCTCACGAGCTGCAGTAGTCCCGCCGCTGTAAGCTCGTTGCTCACGCCCTCTTCAAACGCCCGCTCGTCTTCCACCCCACGGTTGAAGTCGACCCCCTTCACCCCGAGCCATTCCAGTGTCTCGCGCACGTAATCCACACCCAGCAGATCGACGAGCAGGTTGGTGGCGAGATTGCTGCTCGTGGCAATCATATGGAGCGCAAGCTCCTCGACGCGCATGGTCTTGCCGATCGACCGATGCACGTCCGCATTGGCGTCGCGCCCGGACGTAACTTGAAACGGTTTTCCGTCGGCCGCGCTTCTGAAGAGATTGCGAACGTGTAGCCGGTCACCCAGCTTGAACTTTCCTTCGTCTACAGCGCGCAGCAACGCCGCAAGGACAGCGACTTTGATCGTGCTGGCCGCATGAAAGGGTTCGTCGGCATGATACGTCCACGACGTGCCGGTCTCGTAATCGTACATGGCCACGGCGACGCGCTCGGCACCGCCTTCTTTCGCCTTCTTCTCGACGAGCTTGCGCACCTTTGCCTCTCTTTTCACGGACTCGCTGCTTCTGTTCTGGTGCGCAAGTTATAGCGCGATGCGCAGCCGAGTAAAGAATAAAATGTAAATACGTTGCGTGCTTCCCCCCTCACGACGGCGGCAACTTCTTCAGCATTGCTTCGAGAAAGGAACGCAGCGCGACAAGCTGGGCGCGCGGACTCTCTTCCGGCACTTCGTCGTCCGTTTCCCCGCGCGCCATGACCTGCCGGGCACCTTCGATGGTGTACTTCCGGTCGCGAAGCAGTGTCTGTATGCGCTGAACGAGTTTGATATCGTCCTCGGTGTAAATGCGCCGTCCGCCCCGATTCTTGCTCGGGCGCAGCTGCTCGAACTCCGTCTCCCAGTACCGAAGCACGTGCGGATCGAGGCCGGTGATGTCACTCACCTCCCCAATCGCATAGTACAATTTCTTGATGACGGCCAACGTTTGTTCCTCAACCTCTACTTGGCGCAAGACCCGCTAAATGCGCCGGCCCTAAGCCCGACACCCTGCAATTTAAGGTAAAACTTGAAGATCCCGCTCACCTCCTATCCTGACGGTCTTGTTCTTTCGCGAAACTATCTGGATCGCCCGGAGAGCGTTCCGGCAGATTCTTCGGTGTACCCTGCGCCCCTCTGCGCGAACGTTCTTCGAAAGCAGCGTATAACGGCACCATGAATGTTGCTACTGCTCTTCCTGCACGCTTCCGGTGGACGGAAGCGGGGCTGCTCTTTTGCGCCGTCGTCTGGGGTGTAAACATCCCGGTCGTCAAGCTCGCACTTGTTGTGATGCCGCCGTTCGCGCTGAACGTCTTTCGCTTTGCCTTCTCGGCAGCGGCGCTCGGCGCGGTGTATTTTGCGCGCCGCCGGAGCGACGAGGTGCCGTTCCGCGACACGCTGCGGAGTTACGGACTTCAGATTGCCGCGCTTGGCGTGCTCGGGTATATTCTCTATCAAACGTGCTTCATCCTCGGCGTCGACCGGACGCTCGCGGGCAATGCAGCGCTCATCATGGCGAGTTCGCCGCTCTGGACTGCCGCCATCGGGCATCTGCTCGGCTATGAGCAGGTCCGCCGCAGCGCGTGGATGGGACTCGCACTATCGCTGTTGGGCACCGGCGTTGTCGTGGTGGGCGGCGGCGAGCATGTGGGGATCGCCGGCAGTACGACGATGGGAAACCTGCTCATGCTTGCAGCAGCGGCACTCTGGGGCGCTTACACGGCGTTCAGCCGCCCTGTCCTGAACCGTCTCTCCCCGAGCGCGCTTTCGTTCCTCGGGTTGCTCGTCGCCCTGCCGGTGCTCGCCGGCTTGGGCGTGCCTCAGATGGACCAGGTGGACTGGCCGCGGGTCGATCTTTGGGTCTGGCTCGCCATCGTCTTCTCGGGCGGCCTGTCGACGGGCATTACCATCCTCATCTGGAACGTGGGTGTCAAGAAGGTCGGCGGATCTCAGACGGCGGTATACGGCAACCTCGTCCCGTTCGTGGCGGTGCTGACGAGCGCGCTGTGGCTTGGCGAACCGGTGGGCCTGGTGCAGATCGTGGGCGGCACGCTGATCATCGGCGGGCTTGTCCTCACACGGAGAGCCGGACGCCCTTAGCTCGAGATGGCCTGCCGCCGCAGCGGGACAGTCCGGCGTCAGGCACCGAACACGGTAAAGCGCGATCCGGACACCGGATCTTTCTCAACTTCGATCCGCACCGGGAAAGCCTCTTTCATTTCATCGAGGTGCGTGATGACGACGATCTTGTCGAAGTCGTCCTTGATCTCGTCGATGGCATCGACCATGTTCTCGATGCCCGCCGCGTCCTGGGTGCCGAAGCCTTCATCGATGAACAACGTGCGAACGCGCACGCCGCTTCGCTCTGCCAGAAGCTGCGAAAGGGCAATCCGAAGGGCGAAGTTCACCCGGAAAGCCTCGCCGCCGGAATACGTCTCGTACGGACGCGAGACGCCGTGTTCATCGGTGATGGAGATGTCCAGCGTCTCGCGTGTGCCACCTGCTTTCGTATCCCGCAACGTCTCCACCGCCACGTGCATGCGCCCGTCCGTCAGCCGATCCAGAAGCTCGTTCGTACGATCTTCCAGCTCCGGCAGCGTTTGCTCGATGATCAAGGACGGAATGCCTTGCTTGCCGAAGGCATCCCGCAGGTGCTTGTACACCGTCCGCTGATGAGACGCTACCTTCCGATCCTCACGCCGCTGCCTGAGCATTTCGCGCTCCCTGCGCACCTGGTCGAGGCGCAAAGACACGCGGCTTAGTTCGTCCCTGGCCTGCTGCAAAGTAGCTTCTTCTCCCTTTACATCGGCTGCGGCGCGGGCGAGAGCTTCCTTCGTTTCACCACGACCGGAAAGCTGGACCGTGAGCGCCGCGAGCCTCGCCAATAGCCCTTCTCGCTCGGACAATGCCCCCGCGCGCCGTTCTTCGATCTCGACGAGCTGGTCCTGCCAGTCTTGCACGTTTCGCTGCGCGTTGCCGAGATCCTTGAACCGGGCAGCGGCCTGCGACAAAGCGGTCATGCGGCGACGCACTTCTTCCAGCCGCGCCGCGTCGAAGCCAATCCCTGCAAGCTGTTCCTTAAGCCGCGCCACTTCGTTCTGCAGCGGCGACAGAAGCGTACCATCGTCGAGTTCCCGCCGCAGGACCGCCAGATCGCGCTCCCCGCTCGTCACCTGCAACGCCAGCTTCTCCCGTCGGCCGGCAACCTCCTCCAGTTTGCGGACGATATCGGCGAAGCGCGAGATCTGCGCCGCTTCATGATGAACGGCCTCGTATTCTTCCTCGTTAAAAGCCAAGCCGTCGAACTGCTCCTTGTCCGCCCGCCACTGCGTCCGCAGTTCGGCCGCATACCCTCTCGACTCGATCTGCGCCTGAAGCCGATCACGCTCCGCCCGACGCTCCTTCACCTGATCCGCTTCGCGGTCCAGCGTGCGGATGCGCTCCTCAATTTTTGGCAACTCCTCGGCCTCCCGCGTTGCAGCCGCATGCTGCGCGCGAAGATCGATCAACCGCTCGCGAAGCTGCGCAAGCGCCTTTTCGTCCCGCTTGCGCGCTGCTTCGGACACCGAGATGTCCTTCTGAAGCTGCTCCACGTCTGCCCGATATCCGTTTACAACCTGCGCGCGGTGATCCGCCGTGAGCGCCGTACCGCAAGTCGGACACCGCTCGCCCTCCACCGTGCTCATTAGCTGAAGCAATTCCTGCTGCTCACGCAGCGCCGCGCCTTTGAGGCTGATTTCGCGGTCGGTACCACTCGCGCGCTCCTTGAGCATCTGGCCTTCCGTCGTAACGCGCTCCATTTCGAGGGCAAGCCGGTCCCGCCCCGCCTTCCTTTCGCCCAGCACCGTGACGCGCTCGCGAAGGGCCGGCAACGTTGCAAGCGCCTCTGCAGACGTACTATTTTGCTCGTCCAGCAGCTTGACCCGCTCAGAAAGGGCCTCGCGCGCGGCGCGAATCTCTTTCTCGAGGCGGGCAAGCTCCTCCTGCAGCGTCGCCCTTTTCTGCACCGTCTCGTTGAGAGCGGCGAGCTTCTTCTGCGCCTCCCGCGCACGCTGCAGACTGCGCCGGGCAGACGGCTCCTCCGCCAGCGCTTCGATATACTCGTTCAGGCTTTTGCGTTTGCTCTGCAGGTCTGTTTCGAGCGTAAAGACGCGCTTCTCCCAATCGGTACGCTTCTGCTGCAACTCCGTCTCTCGAGCGGCAATCTGTTTCTCGACGCCACGGAAGAGGTGCGCGCGTTCGTCGAGGTTTTCGCGTTCTCGTAAGAAGCCCTCATAAAGCTCGAAGTCACGCTCGATCTCCACGCGGTCGCGCAAGAGCACATTCGCCTCGTCTATGCGGCGAAGGAGCTTGTCCCGATCTATTCCGAGTTGCGAAAGGCGCTCGTCCGCCGTTGCGGCGGCACGCCGGGTCTGCCGCTCCTGTTCGGCCAACGCCTCGAACGCGGCCACCCGATCTGCCAGGGCTCTCTCGTCCTTCCGCAGCTCTTCAATTCGTTTATCTCGGTCAGCGACGGCAAGAACGAGCGCCTCGCGCTGCGTCTCCAGCGCATCCCCACCCGACACACTTTCACCCAGCCGCTCGATGTCCGACTCGGCACGTTGCAGTTCGTCCGCGAATCCGCGCTCCCGCGCGCGCGCCAGTTCGGCAAGCTGGTCGAACTTGCCGAGGTTCAGAATGCGCGAAAGAATCTGCTTGCGCTCGTTCGGCCTTTTCTTTGTAAACTCGTCGGCGCGACCCTGAACGAGAAAGGCGGAATTAATAAACGTGTCGTAGTCGATGCCGAGCAGCGTCGTAAGTGTCGCCTGCGTCTCGCGGACCGTGGCCCCGGTCATCGGGCGGAAGGTATCGGAAGCGGGATCTTGTACCTGAAGTTCCAGCCCCGGCGTGCTGGTCTTTCCGCTCGCCGAGCGGTTGAAGGAACGGCTCACGCGATAACGCGCTCCGTCGAGGTCGAACGTTAGATCCACCTCCATGCGCCGCGCGCCGGTGCGAATCAGGTTCTCGTCAGGCTTCTGCGCGGCACCCGCTTTTCGAGCTTCGCCCCAGAGCGCCCACGTCACGGCGTCGAGGAGCGCGGACTTCCCCTGTCCGTTGCCGCCCGAGAGGCAGGCAACATGGAAATCCTCGAAGCGCAGCGGCGGGGAAAATGTGCCGTAGCTGAGGAAGTTGGACAACGTCAGTTCAACAGGTACCATACGTTCGAGCCGCGCTCTACCGGCCGGCCGGAGCCGTCGGGGGCTGCGTCTCGTCAGACGCAGGGTCCGGCAGGCGGTCCAGCATTTCGCGAACGCGCGGCACGTTGTCGCCGACCATGCGCCACGCAGCGGCAGGCAAATGGATCAACGGCTCGTAGAGCACGGATCCCATTCGCGTCTCCTCCGAAGGTATCTGCATGAACGCGCCCACCAGGAGCAAAATGCCCGCGACGACTGCCGCGGTCAGTCCACCTAATATTCCGCCCGCCAACCGGTTCAGGAAGCCCATCTGCAAAACGCCAAGCGCGCGTTCGAGCGCCCGCGCGACAAAATAAACGATGAGTTCAAGGAGGACGAACACGACCAAAAAGCCGGCCAGCGTCGCCATCCAGGTCGGCAGACCAAGCAGGCCCTCCAGCCACGCGCCCACGGGGCCGCCGAATCGAGCGGCAAAGAAGAAGGCCAGCAGCATTCCCGCAAGGCTCGCCGCCTGCCGGATAAACCCGATAAAGAGGCCCCTAATCAGCCCGATCCCGATAAAGATCAATATGACGATATCTAACATCGGCTTCGTTGTTCACGTATGAAGATCATTATTAGTAAAGCGCGAGGCGATTGGAGGAGGCTAAAAAGCGACGGATCACAAGGCAAGCAGAACGTCCCACATAGGTGATGGTGAGCGAGCCAAAGCATTTAAGTAGTCGTGAATGGTAGATCCTTCACTGCGTTCAGGATGACATGCGGGGGCGTTGGAGTGAGTGATGATCTTAGCAGTCTGTTGATTTACTATCGATGGAATGTGCTGCAGATAATTGAGACGATGTGCGCACCTGGAATGCTGCCTAACACCCCCTTGAATCCCCCTCAAGGGGGAGGTTGCGTGGGTGCTTTGGTCCATATGGTCAGCTACATAAGGCGCGTTCTATTATTTCGACGTCCCCTTGGCAGTCTGTTGATTTACTATCGATGGAATGAGCTGCACTAAGCTGAGTTGCTTCGCTTCATTCAGCATGAATAGGACGAATGTTCTGTTTTCCACGTGCTCAGCCGCTATTCAGTCTACTACAACATCCCCACTTGTCATCCTGAACGCAGTGAAGGATCTATATTATCCGGCCGTTATGTGGCTGTTGAAGAAAGGAGAACAATAATCTTTCGTCAAGGCACACATGAATTGAACCTACATTCTCTCAACCCCCGTGCAAACAGTCCACTCAGCCGTTGTTCAAAAGCCCTTTGACAACGGCCTGGATGCGCCTTCCGTCGGCTTGGCCTTTGAGGGCGCGCATGGTCTCCCCCATCGCCTTCCCCATGCTCTGAGGCGTTAGCTCACCCAACTCCGCTAAAATGGTTTTGACTGCCGCCGCAAGATCCTCGTCCGATAGCTGCTTCGGCAAGTATTCGTTGATCACGTCGAGCTCTTCCTGCTCTGCCTGCACGAGGTCGCTGCGCCCGGCTTCCTGGTACTGCTCGATGGCTTCCCGCCGCTGCTTGGCCTGCTTCTGGAGGACAGACAGTTCTTCCTCCTCCGTCAGCGTTGCGCTGCCGCCCTGCCGCTGGGCAATCTCTTTGTCCTTCAGAGCGGCCCGCAGGGCCCGAATGGTTCGCAGCCGAACCGCGTCTTTGGCCCGCATGGCGTCCTTCAAGTCGTTCTGCAGCGTATCGGAAAGCATAGTTTTCTATAGATAAACAGGTGCCGGATGAGCGTAGATGCCCCAAATATACGGTCTAAATCGCCGCTTTGCAGAAAAAGAGTCCGCAATCACCGCCGCAACACGAGCCGGACCGCAAGCACCCCGACGCCGACCTGCATCGCGCCGAGCGCCACCCCGGATCGCACGTCTAGCCGCTCTATCCGCCGCCTCAGTTCGGGGTCGCCCTGGCGCGCGCCGCCATAATCATAGTCCTCGTACAGATCGTCTGCCCTGAACTTGTAGTAAATGGCCGTGCCCGCCGCGCCGAGTGCCAGTCCCGTCGCCGCATAATCAATCCAGTTGCGCCGCCGGTGGACGGGCGTAAACGTGACCGCGTTCGCGCCCTCACCCTCTCCGACAGGGGAAAGGGCGAGATCGTACGTGTTCCATACCTCATCGCCGAGCGCCAACCGCTCTGCCCGAAATCCCTCTTTCTCGACCACCAACACGCCGCCGTTCGGCTCGGTCTGCCTGTAAATCACAGGCGTGTGCCCTATGGCGGTACGCCCATCGCCCGTCTCAACGAAGGCGGCGGCACCGAAGGGGACGGACCGTATGCTGTGATATAGAGGAAAAAGCATACTCATCCGCATCAGAGAGTCGCGCCGTGCGGGGAGGGCCACTTCAACAGGCGCTATCGCCCAGTTGCGCGGCAGCGGCGGGACGAGGACCAGCATCTGCGCCGACGCCGGCACGATATAGGGAGAGGCTTCCCAGCGGCCAAGTTCGAGCGAATCGGCATACAGAATCGCGCCCGGCAAATTGCTGTCGACAGCCACCCGGCTGCCCGACTGTGCGAAGGCGACGCCCGTGGAGGCGAGGACGAGGAAAACCGCCGCCGGCAGTCTACGGAGTAGCCGCATTGTTCACCTCCTGCGTCGAAAAAGAGTACACGTTGTGCGGTTCAGACGCTACAATGACCCGTCCGCTCCCCACGGACACGCCCGACTTGATGCGGCCGCCAAGCTCTTGTTTCCACAGCACTTTTCCGTCCGAAGCACGCAGCGCATAAAGCTGTTTGTCCAGTCCCCCGATGTACACCACGTCCCCCGCCACCACCGGCGCGGCGGTAAAGCCCTCGCTCGTGTTAAACTGCCACAGGACTTCTCCCGCGAGATTGACCGCCTGTACACTGCCGTCGGAACCCGCAACAAGGACGCGGCCGACCCCAACGGCCGGGGGCGAAAGGTAGACGGTGCCCTCCGCCAATGCTGCCTCCCACCGGCGCTCGGCCGCCGGCGCATCCACGGCCACAAGCCGCCCCCGTGTCGTGGCGACGAAGAGCACGCCATCCGAGAACGCGGGTGTCGACGCTACCGGAGCGCCAATCTCGCCCTCTTTCTTCAAAGCACCGGTCGCTGCATCCAGAATGCTGATGTGCCCCTGTTCATCGACGACGGCTAACACCCCATCCCCGGCGGCGACCGGCGAGGCGAGAACGACCGCAGACGATTCCAACTGAGTCTCCCATAAGGCACCGCCCCGCTCTGCGTCGAAAGCCTGCACGTGCGATTCCGCGTCTACGATGATGACTCGCCCGCCCAGTAGCAGCGGACTGGCCATTACGCCGGGTCCCTTCACCCGCCACCGTGTGGTGCCGCGCGCAAGGTCGAACGCCGCCAGCGAAGCGCCACCGCGGACGGAGGGAATGATCAGAAGTCCCCTATAGAACACCGGAGCACCTTCGACACTGTCCCCGAAGCTCTTTCTGCCCCGCCGCCGGCCCGATTCAACGTCGACCAGCTGCACGTCGCCCTGCCGGGTGTATACGACGACAGCGTCCTTCAAAAGTAGCATCGCCCCTTCCCCGAAGCCTGCCTCGGCGTTGTACTTCCAGTCGAGCGAGAGCGGCGGCGCGGGGCCTGTACTCCGGCTGTTGGTCCTCTCCACATTGCCGCCTTCGGTCAGCCAGTCCTCATCGGCGGGCAGGTAGACGCGGCTCATCTGCAGGTTTAAGCAGCCGGCGACGAAGAGCACGACGAGCGCAGCGATGGCCGGAAACAGGCTCGTTCGCACTAAAAATCCCATCCGAAGAAGAACTGTTTGAATGGACGATCCGAGCGCTCCTTAAAGCCTTCGTAGAATCGGTAGCCGACGTCATATCGGAGCACGAATCCGCCAAAAAGGTTCATTCGCAAACCAACGCCCGCCGAGCCGAGCGTCTGCCCCGTCGTGAGCGGCTTGTTCAACGGAAGCGGCCGGCGGTCGAGATAACCGTCATTCCAAACGTGCGCCGCGTCAACGAAGAGCGCTCCTCGCAAATTAGCTATCCCGAAAGGTGCCAGCAGCGGAACGTAGAGCGACGGCGCGTTCACGATAGGAAAGCGCAGCTCGTGCGACGTGAACCACATTTTCTTGCCCCGCACGCTGAACAGACGGTAGCCTCGCAGATCCCAGCTGCCCCCAAGAATGAACAGGCGCGCCTCACGGCCTTCATTCATGCGCGCCATGGCCCACGACGCCATCGTTACGCTCTGCGTCAGGCGCAGATAGTGCCGCGCGTCAGCAGAGAGCGTGAAGTAGCTCACGTTGCTGTAGGCCACGTCCGTCGTGTACGCCGCCGTCAGGTTTGCGCGCCACCCCTGCATCGGCCCGTTCATGCCGTACAACGTGTTGTCGTGCACGAGCGAAAGCGAGTTGGAAAGCAGCAGCGCCCGCCGGTCCACGGCCCTTTTATCCGTAACGGTCACTTCCTTGTCGCTCCACGTGAGGGACGTGCCGACTTCTACGCGGCGGAACATGGAGACCGGGTAGGACACGCTGCCTGCGCCGCCATACATCGTCTCCCAGAGGAGCGGGTACGACTCGCTCGCGTCCGGGTCGGTAATGTCGTAGCGCAAGCCTCCGTACCGGTAGACGCCATAGGCGATGTTCGCCCGCTGCTTGAGCTGAACGCGCGTAAGCGCAACGTTCATGCTTCGCCAGAAATCATCGCCCGCGCCGGTGGAAGAGTTGTAGAGCGTGCCGTACCAGTAGTCGTCGCCGAGCAAGTCCGAGAAAGCGATCATGGCACCTCCCGTCGTGCCCCAGACGGCATTCTGCGAGAGCGCACCCTGCGCAATGTCGAGGTTGTACTTACGCCGATACCGCACGCCCTCGGGGTTCTCGTCGGCCTCGATGCTTCCGAACGTCCAAGGCTCGCCCACTTCCTCGAGCCGAACCGCCTCCCGCTGTCGTGCATTGCCAAGCAGCGAATCCACGGACGGGAGCGCGCGCAGGGAGAATCGGTATTGTTCGAAGTTGGTGTAGATCAGCCGCCCGTCGTCCGTCCAGACCGGATCATACGCCGTCCCGACAAGATCGGTCAGCCGATAGTTGTTCGCCTCCACGGCCCGCAGCGGCGGCGTTCCAGGCGACGCCAGAGACGCCAGCGCGGGACCGGGTGCGCCGCTGGAAGGAACGTCGGCCACCCAGAGGTTCTGCCCGGAGAAGCGTCCCGACGAGTCGCGCCGTGCGCTCGTAAAGACGAGCTGCCGCCCGTCGGGACTCCACGCGGGCGCGTAGTCGTACTGGTCGCCAAGGGTCACATAGGCAATGTCCCCGTCGCGGACGCTGTAGGTGAACAGGTTATAGGCCCCTTCCACACCCGCGGAGGTCCGGTCCGATGCAAAGGCAATGCGCTCCCCGTCGGGGCTAAAGGAGGGGTCGCGGTCGTCGTAGGAGTCGTTCGTCAGCCGCTCGAGTTCGCCACTTTCAGTGTGGTACACGTAAAGATCGCTGAAGCCACGCCGGTCAATGCCGGAGAAGACGAGCGCCCTTTCGTCGGGGCTCCAGGCGGGCGAGTAAACAGCCACGAGATCGCTGAACCCGTACGTCGCGACGGGGCGCTCCTCCTGGAGATCCCGCACGTGGATAACGTCCTTTTCGCCGCTCTTGGTCACAAACGCGAGCTTGCCGCCCTGCGAGACATCGATTTTGCTTTCAAACAGATGAAAGGCCTCGTACTGCTCTGAACGCTCGCCTTTGATGACGACCCTCGGTTCGCCCACCGGCCGGTAGGCGGAGTCCACCTCGACGCTGTAGAGGTTCGAGTACCCGGAAAGGTTGCCGACGAACAGCACCTCCGTCTGCCCGTTCGGGTGCCGGTAAACGGTTGGCTTGCTATTGAACCCGCGCGCCGCCAGCGCATCGGCGTTCCGCGACCCGATTTCCGCACGGGCGAGGGTGGGATAATACTGGTCCTTAAGCCAAACCTGCCACGAATCCGCTATGTCCAGGAACGGCCGCCGGAGCACGTCTTCCATTACTTTCCGAAAATCGCGGTCCTTCCATGAGTGCTCGATCAGCTGGAGGATCTTCTCTTCGCCATAGGTCTCTGAAATGAACCGGCATATGGCCTCGCCCTGCTTGTACATCAGGTACGTCCCGGCGATGCGATCCAGATTCTCCAGGGGAACGAGGTAGTTCGAGAACAGCGCATCGCGCATCATCATCTCGTGATCATGATCCGGCGCACCCGACCAGTACTCGGCGAGTCCCTCCGTAAACCAGAGCGGAAGGAAGTAGTCCGGCGGCACGCGGTGATCGCGCATGACGCGCATGAGGCGCGCGTACGTGAAGACATGCGTCAGTTCGTGGCGCACCACACGGCGGAACCGCTGTATGTCGCCGTTGGCCGGAATGACCACGCGGCCTTTCAAGAACTCGAAGAACCCGCCCACACCGTCCGGTATGAAGCCGGGCGTGATATTCGTCTGCTTAAAGTGGATGTTTGACGAATAGAAAATGATAGGCACGCGGCCGTTGAGGGAGAACCGGAAATGGTTCTGCAGGTCCGCATACGCTTCCTCGGCGAAGAAGGCCCCATGCTCCGCAAGCTCTTTCATCGCCGCGTCATAGTAGACGTCGAAGTGCTCCGTCTTGAGAACGAGCCAGTCGAAGTCCTCATACTGGACTTTATTTCGCCCGAAGCCGTACCCATACTGCGCCGACGCCTGTTCGCACGGGAGCAGGATGAACAGAAAGGCCATGAGAGCGCATCCGATCCTCGCACCGTACATATACATTTACCGATTCGGAGGAAAAGGGCTTTCGGGCGCGCAAGCGAGGCGCATCGCGTCTTCTACTTGCAACGATTCGACTACGGCCGGTGCGCGATCTGCGTTCCCGACATCGGTAAGAATGCAGGAGTTAACGCGCCTCATGCCCGTTCCTCTCATTCTGCCTTAACGGGCAACGGTCTCCTCTGCAGGCTCGTTATACGAGTCGAGGAAAACGGCCAGGTCAGCCGCCCGCGATTGCAGCCATTCCTCGACGAGCGCGCCCACCGCCGCGGCGTCAGGCGCTTTCAGAGCCTCTTCGGCCAACCGGCGGGCCTGTGGCATATCCAGCGCCCGGATGATGCGCTTGACCTCCGGCAAATACACTGGCGACGCACTGACTTCGTCGAGACCCAGACCCACCAGGATCGGCGTTGCTCGTGGCGAGGCGGCCATCTCGCCGCAAATGCCAATCGGGATGTTGTGCGACCGCGCGGCGTCTACCGCTCGCTTCATCAACGCCAGCACGGCTGGATTGAGTTCGTTGTAAAGGTGCGCGACCAGGTCGTTGCCGCGGTCCACCGCAAGGGTGTACTGCGTCAGATCGTTGCTTCCGATAGAGAAAAAGTCCGAAACGCCGGCAAACTGCTCCGCCATGAGCGCGACCGCGGGCACCTCGATCATGATGCCGACCGGTATGTCCTCCGAGAACGGCTCCCCTGCCCGACGCATGTCTGCTTTCAGATCCTCCAGCACCGCTCGGAATCGAACCACCTCGTCGAGGTTGGTCACCATCGGCAGCAGAATGCGCAGCGGACCGAAAGCGCTCGCCCGAAGTAGCGCGCGGAGCTGCGGCAGGAGGAGATCCGGCTTGTCGAGAAGCACGCGAATGCCGCGCCACCCGAGAAAGGGGTTTGGTTCGCGATGGCCGAGCGGCAACATCTTGTCCCCTCCGAGATCGAGCACGCGGAACGTCGTTACTTCGGGCTTGACGGCTTCAACGATGGTGCGGTACGTTTTGAACTGCTCGTCTTCCGCATAAACGATCCGCCCCTGCATGAGGAAGAGGATTTCCGTGCGGAAAAGTCCGATGCCTTCCGCGCCGTGCTCCTTCAACAGCGTAAGCTCTTCGCGGAACTCGACGTTTGCGCGGAGTCGCACTTTGTGCCCGTCCGAGGTCTCGGAGGAGAGGGGCGCCATCGACTTGTGCTGCCGCACGAGCCGGTTGTACCGCCGTTGCTGCGTCTGATACAACTTGAGCGTTTCCAGCGTCGGATGCACGATGATCCGCCCGTGGATGCCGTCGAGCACCACCTGATCGCCATTCTTGACGCTCGAGGAAATGCCGTGCGTGCCGACGACGGTAGGGACGTTGAGCGAGCGCGCCATGATCGAGACGTGCGAAGTCGCCCCGCTGAAGTCGAGCGCACACCCGAGAACGTCCCTCCGACTGAAGAGCACAATGTCGGCGGCCGAGAGCGTCTCCGCGATGATGATCGTTCCGGGTTCAACGCTGGAGATGATGGTGCCGCGTCGCAGATGGCGTACGATGCGCTCCTGCACGTCGCGCAGGTCGTTCTCGCGTTCCTGGAAGTAAGCGTTGTCGCTGGCGAGCATCGTCTGTCGGTGCTTGCTCATCACCGCGTCCACGGCAAACCCGGCATTCACCTTCACGTCGCCGATGTACTGCACGACGGCCCCGTAGAGGGCGTCGTCGCGGAGCATGAGCGTCTGCGCTTCAAAGATCTCCGCGCTTTCGTCCCCGAGTTTCTCCCGCGCGACGGAGGCGATCTTTCTCAAGTCACGCTCGGAGCGCTCTACAGCGAGGCTGAACCGCTCGATCTCGGCATCGACTTCGTCCTCGGTGATCCCGTAATCTTCGATCGTCTCTGCGTCGCGGGCAAAGAGGAAGGCATGACCAATGGCGATGCCCGGGGAAACCCCGACACCTCGCACGATCAGTTCGCCCTCTTTTCCCTGCGTAATCGTCAAAACGTTCTACTTTTTACGGAATGCTGATGCTATCGCACTTCTCCGAAACCCTGCGCAAAGAGCTGCACGATGGCGTCAGATGCTTCCTGTTCGTCGTCACCTTCGAATATAAGTGTTAGCGAAGCGCCTTGCTCAGCCGCCAATGTCATAACGCCGATGATGCTTTTGCCGTTGATCTCGTAGTCGTCCTTCTGAATATAGAAATCGGACTTGAAGCGGGCAGCGGTACGCACGATCATGGATGCGGGCCTCGTGTGCAGGCCGGCCTGGTTCGTGACCGTTATATCGCGGGTTATCATGAGCCATTTAGAAGGTGAGGCGAACGTAGGGTTCAGTAGCGAAAGGCGGGAAGATAAGAAGACGAAGCCGTTTTCACGGTCTCGATCGGCGGATCGTTACGTGCGGACCGCTAATGAACACGCTTCTGCATGATCTGGATGAAGGACGCGAGTGCTTCGGTGCCGCAGGAAACTTCCGACAGCGCGTTCATGGCGGTGCCAAAGTGAACCTCGACGGCCTCCCGCGCATCATCGAGCACGCCGAGGCGTGCCATACGCTCACGCGCCTCATCAACCTCCGCGGGATCAAGCCCGCCGCCCTCGACGATGCGCCGGAACCAGCGCGCCTCGTCGCCTTCGCTCTTTTCGAGCGCAGTCAGAAGCAAGAACGCCTTCTTGCCTTCAATTAAATCACTTCCGACGACCTTTCCCCACCCCTCGCTCTCGGCCACGAGATCGAGCAGATCGTCCTGTATCTGGAACGCACGGCCAAGATGCTCGCCACAACTCCTGAGACACGCCCTGTCCTTCTCTGAAGCGCCGCCGAGGACACCCCCAAGCTCGAGGCACGCCCGGAGCAGCGCGCCGGTTTTGCCGTCGATCATGTGCAAGTACTCCTCGCGCGTGACGTGCTCGCGCCCCTCAAATGCCTTGTCGAGTGCCTGCCCTTCGCACAACTGCATAACCATGCCGTGGAAGACGGCCATCGCGTCGCGGAGCTGGTGCGGCTCGATGCGGGCCAGCTGGCCATAGGCGAGTGCGAGCAGATAGTCGCCGGAGAGAATGGCCGTGCTCTCGTCCCAGCGGGTATGAACCGTCGGGCGACCACGCCGCGACGCCGAGTGGTCCATGATGTCGTCATGAACCAGGGTAAAGTTGTGGAACAGCTCCACGGCCAGCGCGGCGGGCAACGCATCCTCCGGCGGCACCTTCCAGCACTCGGCGGTCAGCAGCACGAGCAAGGGACGAAACTGCTTGCCGGAGGCCTCGAGCACGTACCGGACGGGATCGTAGAGCACCGCTGGTTCGCGGTTCAGCGAGAGCGTGTCCAGACCCTGCGCCACAAGCCGGCGCAGCATAGAAAGCCGCTCTGCGGGCACCGGGCCGCTCACTTGTCCATCAGTCTCCGTCATTGCGTCTCGTATCGTTCGAATCAGGCGGACGGTTGGACGAGCGCCGCTTGCTGCAGCGCCGCCTCCACACGCGCGTAAACATCTTCGAACTCCCCGACGCCATCCACTTCATAATAGATCCCGCTCCCACGGTAGAAGTTGACCACCGGCGCGGTCTCCGCAAAGTACACTTCCATCCGCTGCCGAATGGCTTCTTCGTGATCATCGGGACGTTGGATGATCAGCAGCGGATCGATGCTCTTGGGCGGCGGCTTGAAATCGAGGTGGTAACTCTCACCCGTGTCCCTGTGAACCCTGCGGCGACTCAGTCTCGCAACGACAAGCTCGATAGGCACGGCAAGGCTCAAGACGGCAGTGAGCGGCGCGTCCTCAACAATCAGAAAGTCGCCGAGCCACCGGGCCTGCTCGACCGTGCGGGGGTATCCGTCCAGAATGAACCGGTCATACCCCGCCGCAGCGATGGCTTCTTCAGCCAGCCCCCGCACTAACGAGCCGGGGACCAGATTGCCGCCGTCCATGTAAGTTTTTGCACGAACGCCAAGCGGCGTTTGCGCGCGGATGGCCGAGCGGAGCAAGTCGCCCGTAGAAATGTGTTTCAGCGCATGGCGCTCGCAGAGAAGCTCCGCCTGCGTGCCTTTGCCAACCCCCGGCGCTCCGAAAAGTACAAGTCTCATAACTGCTTACCGAAACTGCGCCGCCCCGACAGGGTCCCCCCCTCACCAGCTTTGACACCGCCCCACGGGTCCGGCACCTTTCCCCATAAGCTATGAAACCGGTTCCACCGTTACAATGCCTTTCGGCCGTCCCTCCGCCCGAGGCTTCACAATCTGCACCGTCTTAACAAACCGCGCGCCGGCCCGGCGGTCAATCGTCCTCCGAAAAGATCGCGGCGATGGGAGCAAAGGCGTCGGAGCCGCCTGATGTCTGGAGTGCTTCGGCGACGTCGTCCAACCCGAAGCGGGCGACGCCGTAGTCTATCGCCATCTTGACGCCAAAGCCGAGGGCGGTCTTGAAGACAAGGTCGAGGGCATCCGCGAAGAAACCGCGTTCCTCCTTCGGGCTGGCACCCTGGTAGACGATGAGCGGCACGCGGTCCTTGAGCGCCCCTTTTACCGCCTCACCCGCGTCCTTCCCCTTCTTCGCTCCTTTCTTGGTCTCATCGGCAATGGCTTCGATGTACTCGTCGATGAGCGAGCGATAACGCTTTGCCGTATCCGGCTTATTCTTTGAGCCCGAGCCGCCGAAAATCAGGCCAACGAGGAGACCGGCCCCGACGGAGGCACCGACGGTCACCAGCGGGTTCTCGAAAATGGCTTGCCGCACCTGCTCGCCTGTGTTCGTGATCTCATCTTGAATGGCGTCGATACGGCGGGAAATCTCGTCAGACTTCGCACGGAGTTGAAGCTCGACCTCTTCTTTACTTAGCAGCTTTTCCATGGTTTTGATCAACTAACCGTCTTGTTTTCCGGCGAACCAGAGCGTGCTTCCAGCGCGTAGCGTGAGGCAAGGTCGGACTCTTTTACAGGCGTTTTCTTGTCGACTTTCTCTTCAAGATCGTCCTTCTTGACGCGCATAAATACGAACGCGATGCCGCCGAGCACGAGGGTGATGAAGAAGAACCCGAGCGTGTAGCCCCACGGATCGTCCAGCCCCAGCTCGATGAGAGCCGCCGAAACGAGCAGCGCGAGGGTGATCAGCAAAAACAATCCTGCCAGCGCACCCATGACGGCCATGATGCCTTTGGCGAGGATGAACTGCTTTTGGACCTCGATCTCCTCCTGCACCTCCACCTTGGCCAGCGCAATCCGAAGATCGACCCACCCTTTCAGGTCCTCGGCAAGTCCTTTCGTCTGCTGCGCCACGCGCTGCACAGGACTGCCACCGGGCGGTAATTGGCGCGTCAAAGAGGCCTCCGCGGGAAGCGCTGCGGGAACGTCATTGACCGGATCGCAGTCCCGATAGACGCGGACGAGCGGCTCAGTGCTTGGTCTGGGTTCCATATAGCCGTTAAGGTTGTTCTTTTTAATAGGCCAACATAGCTATGTTACGCCACCAGGTACATCCCGATAAAGCCTGGCAGAATATCTTTACACAGCCGTCGCCATATTCCTCCTGCGCGCGGCGGCCGTCGACCCCTCACCTACCCGAATAGCCTGTCCTATGCCCAAATATACGTTAGATCCGACGCCGAATCCGAACAGCATGAAGATTTCCGGCGGTCCCCGCCCGTTCATCCAGACGGGTATGGCCGCGTTCAGCTCCGCCGACGAAGCCGCCGGTCATCCGCTCGGAACAGCGCTCTTCGGCATCGAGGGCATCGCGAACGTTTTTATCATGCCTGCCTTCCTGACGGTCTCCCGCGCGCCTGAATACAAATGGGACCAGCTTCTGCCCAAAGTAGAACAGACCCTCGACGCCTGGTTCGAGCGCGAAGAGTAGGGGCCTCGCCGCGGAGCAGACTGTTTTCACCCGGCGCTTTGCTCGACGGCCTGCAATCACGAAAGCAAAAACGTAAGGAGTCCCCCCGCCTGCATCTGTTCCGTTAGCGGACGCCGGTGCACATTTCCCGGGGTGGCTCGCGGAACGCTTTCCGCAAGGGGCACGACAAGCCCCTCCCGGGCCACCAACGTGCGCACCTCGGCGAGGTGCTCGGTCAACCATGCTTGAACCTCATTCAGGTCGGCGTAAGGCACCCAGCGCACGTGGCCGGGCGACTGCACTTCCGCCTCACCGCGGCTAACGAGATATGCCAGTCCCTCGCCGTAGGCGTGCGGTTGTCCCACTGCCTGCAGAAAGGCCTGCTGCATCTTAAGGGAGTCACCCAATCTTGGGTGTTGCGGAGAAACGGCGCGAAAGGCCGAGAAGGACTCCAGCAGCGCATCCGGCGTGGCATCCTGCGGCGCAAAGATGATTCGAAGGCTCCCGCACGCGCGGCCGTCATAAAGCAGCGCGTCTTCTGCCAGACCCTCCAGATCTTCTTCCGTCTCCTCGCCATCCAGAACGGCAATGCTGAACCGGCACCGCTCGATGAAGCAACGTTCCTCCGGCACACGACCCCGCTCCGCGCTGGCGCTCCCGGCTTCGCCCTCCCCCACCGACTCCGTCGAAACGAGCGCATCCAGCTTAACGATCTCGCCGGGCGCAACGGCTGCCGCGCGCAAACTCGGATGAACATCCATGAGGTCGCTCAAGAACCCGCCAAGAAGATATCCGCTGTTTTCCGGAACGATTCCGATGTAGGCGTTGCCGGTCAGCAGGACGGCGAGTGCCTCGGCGAAGCCGGCGAGCGGCATATTGTTGGTGTGGAGAACACCCACCTTTGCGCTCTTGGCCGCCAACTTCATGGTCTCCACATCGCTCTCCAGCGTCGCCAGCAGGCTGTGCATCCCCTGGTTGACGGCAAACGCCAGTGCTTCCTCCGTGAATACGTCGTTGGCGTTCAGCATGGCCGCTACTGCCGCTTCGCGTCTCGTGTAATCAGGCTCCCGCCATCGCGATGCCGTGACGCGAACGGCATTGACCAATTCATCCCGCTCCGAATACTCCATTCCTCTTTACTGATAGGTGCAGCGTAACGCCGCGCAATTCTCTGAACACGTACAAAAAGCCACCCCGGCTTCGTTACCGGGATGGCTTACGACCAGAACGGCCGGGATCGATCTTGCCGCCGGTAAATGTATCACCGACGCAAGACGATGCGGAGCGTCCTCAACGCTGCATCTTGAGCGTACAGCCGAAGGATTTCGTATGCGGGACCGCTACTTCCTTCCCGGACGCCACGGCGTCCACCGCGTCTCGCATGAACGCCGACTTCACGTTCGTCGGATCGCCCGGGCTGTCGTCGATGGTTCCAACGAAAGCCAGCGCATCGTTGCGGTCGAACAAGAAGACGTGCGGCGAGCGTTCGGCGCCGAGCGCCTTGCCGAGTGCCGATCCGCTGTCAAGCACGTAGGGCATACCGTATTGTTTGTCGGACGCGCGCTTCGCACTCTCTTCCATGCTCTCTTTCGGGAAAGCCTTGGGATCGTTCGTGTTAACGAGCACAAAGTTCACGCCCCGCGACTGATACTCCTTGGCAAGCGCGGCTACCCGCTCTTCATAACGATCCGCCCAGGGGCAATCGTTGCTCCAGAAAACAATCGCAAGCCCATTCGCCCCGCGCAACGACGAGAGCGTGACCGCGCTTCCGGACGTGTTCGTGAGCGAAATTCCCGTATCCGGCAGGGGCGACCCGAGCGGAAGCGTCTGCGCCTGCGCCAGTTGGCCCGCGCCGACGATCATAACAAAGGCGAGCACCGCCGTCCTGAGTCTGTAAAGGTTCTTCATCATTTTATCCTGTTGGTGTACCCCAATCAACACAAAAGCCGCGCCGTTCCCGCCGGCTTCCCTTTCAAACAAGTCGCTCCCCTCTTGATCCCGCCGCTATGCGACGAGCCGAAAACATCAGTCCGGCTGCCGCGCACCGAATGTGCGGCGGATGAGGAACCCGTTCGCCAGGAAGAGAGCGAGGAGCGCGGCACCCCATTGCACCAGGCAGGTCATGACGCTGTACGGCTCGATCGGATTGTACCACGTGTCCGGCGCATACTCCGTCGCCGCAATATAGAGCCACCAGGCCAGAAGCACGGCCGCCTGCACCGGCACGGCAATGGCGATCAGTCGCTCCCAGAGGACACCGGCGCGCCAGTCGCCCGGCGATCCCTCCACGCAGTCGCGCCTGAACTGCGATACGCCGTAGTGATAGACGGCAAAGGCTACGAAGGCACCTGAGATCATCAGCGCCACGCCCCAGACAAAATCCTGGTTGCCGAGGAATGTGAGACTCCGCACGGAGGGATATCCGCAAAGGATAGCGACGGCCACGACCGCGAGGATGGCGTTCTTGCGCTTCATTCCGGCGTCGACGAGTATCCGAACCGCCAGCTCGACCATCGAGACGAGCGATGTATAGGCAGCAAAAGCAAGTCCGAGAAAGAACAGGAACGCCGGCACGCGACCGAACGGCATCTCTGCAAAAAGCTGCGGCATCCAGATGAACGTCAAGCCGGTGGAAGCGGGGCCGCTGGTCCGCATAACCTCCAGCACGGCGGCGTTGTCCATCTGAGCGCCGAGCAAAGCGAAGACGGTCCCGAAGATCATCGTGGCCGCAAGCAGCGAAACCACGTTGTTGCCGATGCCCGTCAGGAAGGCATTCTTCACCACGCCATGCCGCTTCTGCATGTAGGTGGCGTACGTCAGGATGAGGCCCCACCCGGCCCCGGTGTCCCACGCATTCTGTGTAAGCGCGTCGAGCCAGAGCGACGGCTTCATGAGCGTGCTCCAGTCCGGTATAAAGAGATAGCGGATTCCCTCTGCCGCCCCATCGAGTGTGAGCGCGCGCGCGACCGCAAGCAGCACGATGGCGAGTAGTATCGGTATGAGCACCTGGCTCACCCGCTCGATCGAGCGCACGCCCTTGAGTACCGCCAGTCCACCTAAAGCAACTGCAGTCGCGTGGAGCAGGAAAGGACCCCAGCTGCCCTGGAACCCGTCCCACACCGCCGCCGCTTCCGTGGCGGTGGAAGGCAGCGGCGCAAGGAGCATTCGGCCCGCGTAGTAGAGACACCATCCGGCTACGACGGCATAATAGAACATGATTGCCGTGGCGACAAGCCCCACAAAGCCGCCCATCCAGGCAAACCGCTTGCCCGCAATCCGCCCGAACGTGCCCACCACTCCCATTCGGCCCGCTCTTCCAAGGGCGTATTCCGCAATGATCAGGGGGACGCTCCAGACGAACAGAAAGACCAGCCAGGCTACGAGAAACGCTCCAGCGCCGTCCTCTCCCCCATTCTGCGCAACGATGCGAGGAAACCGCCAGATGTTTCCCGTACCCACCGCGATGCCGAGCACGCTCAGGATCAACCCCGCACGCGAACTGAACAGCCGGCTTGCATCGTTATTGTCGCTCATAGGCCCTGCCGTCTCTGCGTCAGCCTCCCGGCGTGTCTACGGAGAGGCGATCAGTCTCAGCGTGGAAGAAACATGTTCGGGGGCGAGATCCGCCGGCGTTTGCGGCTTGCGCAACGGGTAGTGCTCGAAGGCAAGATACGCCGGGAGGTGTAGATCGTAAAAGGGGCTTGCCGGATTGCCGGACTGCCCGCCCGGGTAAACCCCAAAACCCTTCGGCGGCACCGCCGAGAAATCTACCACCACGCGCCAGCTTGCGCTGTGCGTCGTGGTCAGTGCGCCCGCCGGGGAGAGCGTGGACATAAAGCCCGGGAACTCGTAAGGTCCGCGCCAGAGTGGGCGCAGCGCCTCAGATTCAGTGATATGCTTGAAGACGATGTGGTGATGATCGCCCCACCGCCACCCGGAAACGTCGGCACCATACCGGGCGCGCAGCGTGTCCGCCGTGGCTTCGAGCGTTTGGGCGAGCAGGTCGGAAGCGTGTTCCACGGCGGGAGTCGCCGGTCGGTCCAGCCAAACGGAGGCCGGATCCTCGTACAGCAGCCGAAGAAGCGTGCTTTCCGGCGGCCGGCGGCCGGAGTTCCGGAAAGCTGCTTCATCCCACGCAGCGTCGCCGAGCAACTCGAGAAAGACATACAGCACGAGCGGCTCCGGCCGGTCGACGCCCGTGTCTCCGTCCCAGGCGCGGAGCAAACGCTGAAGGCCCTGCGCTCTATCCGTAAGGCCGGAGAGCGTATCGAGGAGCGGCACGATAAGGTCGCGCTGCACAGCATGAACATCGGCCTGATAACGCATCAGGTCCTCCACGGAGTGCTGCCGCTTGGATGCCATCAGGCTTTCGATGCGCATCGACCGGTACGGCGGTGCCCATAAGTAGCCGAGATAGTCCTTCTGACCTGCTCCAACCGGGTCCTGATTCATGGAGGCCAGCCAGCCGCGCTCGGGATTGATGCTGCTTGGAAGCTCGTCAAACGGGATCGTCTCGTTCCACGCACCTTCCGCATCGCCTGCCGCTCCCAGGCTGACTGCCTCGGGGCCACGTCGCGGGAGCCGCCCCGTCGCGCGAATGGCAATGTTACCGAAGATATCCGCGTACAAGATATTCTGCATCGGCGCGTCCCATTTCCGCGTAGCCTCTGTGAAGTCATCGAGGCTGCCCGCACGGTTCATGCCCAGCAGGGCGCTCAAGGCGCGGCTCGGCGCGTGCCCCGTCCACCGAAACGCCGTCGCTTCTCCGTCCTCGATGAGCACCGGCCCCAGGTCAGAGAAAACGAGCGTGTCGATCACGGGTGCGGCACCACGAACGAAGATCGTGTCCGGTCTGAACGTCAGATCGTGCCATGCTCCTCCTGCTTGGTAACGTCGCCCGGAGCCGTCCAACGCGAGCGCATAGTAGTCGATCTGATCCGTGCCGGTGTTCGTAAACGTCCACCCGAGGCGGTCGTTGAAAGCTTCTACGGGCAGCGGGGCGCAAGGGAACGTGACGCCATACGAATTGAAGGTGGGCGTCACCATCTGCACTTCGTACCAGATCGCGGGCAGTGTCAGGCCGAGGTGCATGTCGCCCGCGAGGATTGGCGCGCCGGTGGTGGACCGGCTCCCTGCCACCGCCCAGTTGTTCGAACCTTTGCCGTCGATGAAGCCCTCCGCAATCGTCCCGCGCAGCGCCTCCTGCGCCAACGCGTACTGCCTGAGCGCCTTGGATGCCGCAGAAAGATCCCCGAACAGCGGGGCACTCCCTCGTGTCGATGGACTCCTATTGTCGGGCACGATGGGCCTCGTGAACAGCGTGTCGGGCGCGAACAGGTCGGTGAAAGCCTCTTGGCCTATGCTTCGGCGGAGCGCATCGTAGCCGGGCCGGTCTGTGCGGAATGTGAGATCGAATGTCATGTACTCCAAGAGCCGCAGCACGTCGATGGGTTCGAACCGCGCGGGGCGATACCCGAACAGCCTGAACTCGAACGGCAGGTCTACGTCGCTGAGCGAGCGGAGCACAGCATTCACGCCCGCCGCATACCGGTCGATCAGCATCTTCTCTTCGCCACCCTCCGCTTCTATGCGCCGCAAGTTCGCCGCGGCCCCCATCTCCATGCCTGTGCTTCGTAAATACCGGTCCGCCGAAATCGTGGACGCGCCGAACAGCTCCGACAAACGGCCTGAAGCCGCCATTGGAATGAAGAAGAGCTGGAAGAGCCGGTCCTGTGCGACCACGAACCCGAGCGCCTGCACCGCGTCTCCCTCCGATCGGGCGAAGATGTGCGGAACGCCGCGCTCGTCGCGCAGGACGGTCACGTCGCCGGCGAGACCCGCCAGCCTGACCTCCGCGCTCTCAGGATGCGTCGCCTGCCGCGCCGTGCGCATGAGGCCGTTCCAGGGTTCGATCAACTCGCCCGGCGGTGCCAGACCGCCATACGACAGGTTCAGCGCCACGAGCAAGCCGATCAGCGCGCAGGAAGCAAGGAGTAGACGCAGCAGAGTCGGCATCAACCCGCCTGAACGAGCGGTTCCGCCTTCGCTTCGCCGTCTTGCTTCGCCGCTTTGGGCGTGTTCAACTGCCCGCTGCGCTGCGCCTCTACGAGCTTCATCAGCTCGTCCGTGGCATTGGCATAGTCCACCACGCCGCGCGAGTGCGGGTCGTGGTCGAAAGTCGTGCCCCCGTCGGAGTGGGTGACGGAGAGCGCCGTGTTGGTTCGGATGACGCTGCTCATCACGAGGTCGCCGTACGTCTTCCGAAGATAGCGGCGGAAGGCGTGGTGATTCCGCTTACGGGCGTCAACCTGCGTGAACAGGAACAGCGGCGCGCCGAGCGTCGGATTGAGTTTGTCCTGCACGAGCATCACCGTTTGGTACGTCTGCTCGGCTCCAATGACGGGCTGATACTCGGGCGTGACGGGGATCACGACGTGCTGCGATGCCACGAGCGCGTTCAAGCTGTAAACGGTCACGGCCGCGGCCGTGTCAAAGAGCACCACATCGTAGTCGAGTCCGTACTCGACCGCTTCTTTTGCCCAGAGAACGTCCGTGGGCTTGTTGAGGCTGCGCATCGCCTTCGTCAGCGACGTGGAAGCGGGAAGCAAGTCAAATCCCTTCATCGGCAACATGGACACGCCGCGCAGGTCCGCATCATGACGAAAAAGGACGAGCGATGAGGCGTCTTCCTTCGGCTCCGCCACGCCAAGCGTGCGCGTGAGAAAGCTCTGCGGATCGAGGTCGATCACGAGCGTACGCCGCCCCGTCAGCCCGAGGGCGGCCGCGATATGAATGACGCTCGTCGTCTTCCCGGTCCCGCCCTTGTGATTACAAACTGCTATGTTGATCATCGTGGCTCCTGCCTTCCCTATTCTTTTCTCTTGCCATCGTACTTCCGGGGCGCAAGTTAGGCTCCGATGGGCCGCGTGTCAATGCAAGAAGGACAACGGCATCCATCAAACAAGCTTCCGCGGACGCCTCCGGCCCTTCTATACCCGCGTTCCTAAAAGAGGCGCACCATCGAAAGCCGCTTCTTCCCGTATGATCCTCAGCGCGCCTCGACATACGTTTAGACCGAGCGCGCTCACGCCCTCAACGATCTTCCCGGTTCAACGACGCACCTCATCTTCCTGCCACCGCTTTTCCGTGGCCGCACTCTTATCGCCGCCTCGCCATTCCGCCCGAAGAACAGCCATAAGGTGCGCGCGCACGGTCACCGTCCTTCTCGGCGACTCGGGACTGTCGCTCACGCTGCGCCGGAACTCAGCTACGACGTCCCAGTCGTCCGGGCTTCCCGCCGGACCTTGCGGCAATTTCCAGGTCACCGGTTGCTCGGCACCATTATATAGGAGCAGAAACGTTTCGTCGGACAGCGCCTCTCCCCGGTCATTGCGCCCGTAGATGCCGTCGCCACGCATGAGCAGACCGAAGGAACGGAGCGTCGGTTGCCGCCAGTCTTCAACCGTCATCTCGCGCCCGGATGCATGCCACCAGATCGCGTCGCGCACGCCGGTCTTCACAGGTTTGCCGGTAAGGAATTGCCGCCTTCGGAAGCTCTGATGTCGTTTTCTGAAAGCGATGACGCGCCGGACAAACTCCAAGAAACGCTCGCGCCGCTCGTCCAGATTCCAGTCGTACCAATTAACCTCGTTATCCTGGCAGTAGGCGTTGTTATTACCGCCCTGCGTGCGGGAAAGCTCGTCTCCCCCGAGCAGCATCGGCACGCCCTGCGACGTAAGCAGCGTCGCCATGAGGCTGCGCTTGGTCGTCTCTCGCGCACGGATGACCTCCGGCTTTCTCGATGGACCTTCAACCCCGAAGTTGGTGCTGTAATTCGGCTCGTGTCCGTCGCGGTTCTCCTCGCCGTTGGCTTCGTTGTGCTTTTTCTCGTAGGAGACAAGGTCCTCCATCGTGAAGCCGTCGTGCGCCGTCACAAAGTTGATGGATGCGAACGGCCTTCTGCCGGAGCGTTCGTAGAGATCGCTCGAACCCGATACGCGCGTCGCAAACTCGCCCGCGACGCCCGGATCGCCGCGCCAGAATTGCCGCACGGCATCACGGTATCGCCCGTTCCACTCGGTCCACTGCCACGGGAACGACCCGACCTGGTAGCCTCCCGGCCCCACATCCCACGGCTCGGCAATGAGCTTGACTTGGCTAAGGACCGGGTCCTGCTGTATGACCTTGAAAAAGGCCGACAGCATATTGATCTCAAACAGCTCGCGGGCGAGGGCGGCCGCCAGATCAAAGCGGAAGCCGTCCACGTGCATCTCCGTCACCCAGTAGCGGAGGCTGTCCATGATAAGCTGCAGCACGTAGGGATTCCCGGCGTCGAGCGTATTGCCGGTGCCGGTGTAATCAACAAGGAAACGCGGACTTTCGGGATGCTCCTTATAATAGCCGAGATTGTCGATGCCGCGAAACGAAAGCGTCGGCCCCATGCGGTTGCCTTCGCCGGTGTGATTGTAAACGACGTCGATGATAACTTCGAACCCCGCGGCGTGAAGGCCGCGAACCATCATCTTGAAGTCCCGCACGGCGCTCTGCGCGCCGTCCGTCGCATACTCAGGCTCCGGGGCAAAGTAGGAGAGCGTGTTGTAGCCCCAGTAATTGTCGAGCTTCAGGTCCACCAGCCGCCGGTCGTGAACCTTGGCGTGGACTGGAAGAAGCTGGATCGTCGTAACGCCCAGCTTGCGCAGGTGGTTAAGGATGGGGGGCGAAACGAGTCCGAGGTAGGTCCCGCGCACATACTCGGGCACGTCGGGATGCAGCTTGCTGATACCTTTGACGTGCGTCTCGTAGATGATCGTGTCTTCCCATGAGATCCCGGGAGAACGGTCATCGCCCCACTCGAACCGTTCCTCAACCACAGCGCCCAGCGGGGCCACGGCTGCGCTGTCCCGCGCGTCCATGGAAAGGTCCTCATCCGGATGCCCGACCTTATATCCAAACAGCCGGTCGTCCCACTTCAGGGGCCGCCCGATGGCCTTTGCGTATGGATCGAGCAGAATCTTGTTCGGATTGAACCGATGCCCCTGGTCGGGCCTGTAGGGGCCATGTACGCGGTAGCCGTAGAGCTGTCCGGGCCGCAGCGAGGGGATATACCCATGCCAGATGGGGCCGGTTCGCTCCGGCAGCGGCAACGTGCGGGAAGGCTCTTGGTCGTCTGCGGTGTGAAAGAGCACCAACTCCACCCGCGTCGCGTGGGCACTATATAGCGCAAAGTTGACGCCCAGCCCGTCCCATGAAGCCCCGAGCGGAAACGGCTTGCCCGGTAAAGTCTCGAAGCCGGCGTAATCAACACTCAAAGGCGAGGCTACCGTCAAACTCATTCGCTAAAGCTCTTGTGGACTTTTTTTATGCAGAAGACGCGCTCCGATGCCACCCGGCGGGGAGCGCGAACTTGATACTATTGTGACAAGCACCGGTGGAAGCGCGACCTTTTGAACACCGAGGCTGTTTATAGACCGCTTTTGGCCCTCTCACCCGCGTTATGTTACGTCAGGAAGGCCGAAAAACCGTACCATGCGCGCAGTGCTTGCACAGGCTCCTTACAAGCCGGTGTGCCGTGCAAGGTTTCTCTCTCGCGTACTAAAGATTCTCAATTTTCCTGCTTCATGCTCGTAAAAACTGCCCCCAAGACCTCACCCGCCCCTAAGGATTGGTCCCGCGTAGCGCTCGTCTGGACCAAGCCGGACGTTGAAGGAGGAAAATACCCCGCCCGTGCATCCGTCGGCGAGGACGTGCAAATCGCGGCAGCGTTCATTATTGACGGGCACGATATGCTCGCTGTCGAGTGCGCCTATCGGCATGAAGATGAGGAGGAGAAGGTCTTTCGGCTAAAACTCCGATACAACGACGAGTATGCCGGCACTTTTCCGGCAGAAAGTCTTGGAACGTATTATTACACGGTGCGCGCATGGCTCGATCAGTTCGGGACCTGGAGGGACCAGTTTCGCCGCCGTGTAGAGGCGCGTGAGAGCGAATACGAGTTGCAGAGCGAACTCCGCGCCGGTGCCGACATCCTGCGCCAACACGCAGACAAAGCCGACCGGGATATTCGCAAGAAGCTGCTCGCCTACGTTGAAGCCTTTGAAGAGGGAGATGTCGACGCTGCCCTCGGCACCGCCGTCACCCGTCTCGCAAATGAGACGGATCCGCGCGTTGGGTTGGTAGAGAGTGAAGAGCGCTCGATCATTGTCGACGCCGCGCTCGCGCGCTTTTCGGCCTGGTACGAGTTCTTTCCTCGATCTGCCGCAGAGGCCGAACCGGGCAAGCCGCCCCGCTCCGCCACCCTCGACGACGCTGCCGAGCGCCTGCCCCGCATTAAAGATCTCGGCTTTGACATCGTTTATCTGCCACCCGTACACCCGATTGGGCTTGCGTATCGGAAGGGAAAAGACAACGCGCCCGAGGCGCAGCCGGACGAGCCGGGCAGTCCCTGGGCCATCGGCGGGGCGCTGGCGGACGGCTCGGCGGGCGGGCACAAGAGCGTCCATCCAGACCTCGGGGGCATCGAGGCGTTCGACCGCTTCGTGAGCCGAGCTTCCGAGCAAGGGCTGAAAGTGGCGCTCGATATTGCCCTTCAAACCTCTCCCGATCATCCTTACGTGAAGGAGCATCCCGAATGGTTCCGCCACCGCCCCGACGGCAGCATCCGCTACGCCGAGAACCCGCCCAAGAAGTACCAGGACGTCTATCCGCTCGACTTCGAAAGCAAAGACTGGCGGGGCCTCTGGGATGAACTCCGCAGCGTCTTCACTTTCTGGATCGACCACGGCGTTCGCGTCTTCCGAGTCGATAATCCGCACACGAAGCCGTTTGCATTCTGGGAGTGGTGCATCGGGTCGCTGCGAGAGGAACACCCCGACCTTATCTTCCTCGCCGAAGCGTTCTCGCGGCCGAAGATCATGTATCGTCTCGCGCAGATCGGCTTCAACCAGTCGTATACCTACTTCACCTGGCGCAACAACAAGAAAGAACTCGAAAGCTACATCGAGGAGCTTTTTCAGTCCGACGTGGCCGACTTCTTCCGGCCTAACTTCTGGCCCAACACGCCGGACATTCTGCACGACTACCTCGTCCACGGTGGCCGGCCGGCTCACACGATCCGGCTCGTTCTCGCTGCCACGCTGTCGCCGTCATACGGTATTTACGCGCCGCCCTACGAGCACGTGGACAACCTCCAGCATCCTTCTCGCGAGGAGTATGCGAACAACGAGAAGTACGAGGTTCGCACCTGGAACTGGAACGATCCGCATTCCTTGCAGCCGCTCATCAAGCGCGTGAATCACATCCGGCGGGCCAACCCCGCCCTGCAGTTCGCTCGTAACGTGGAGCTTCAGGAGGTTTCGAACGACCAGATTCTCGCCTATACGAAGAAGCAGGGCGACAACCTGCTGCTCGTCATCGTGAACCTCGACCCGCACAACACGCAGGACGGCTGGATCAAGCTCAACCTCGACGATCTCGGGCTGCCGGTATACGATAGCTTCGAAGCGCATGATCTGCTCGGCGGCGAGCGGTTCTGGTGGGGCGGGGCAGACAATTACGTGCGGCTCGATCCGCATACGCTTCCCGCCCATATCTTCCGCTTGCGAACCCACGCGCAGATCGAGGAGGAGAACGCGCGAGAGACGGCATCCGGTGCCCATCTCACCACCTGATCGCCGCCCGCTTTGTTGACGTCAACCCGACCAGCCCTTCCGTATGAGTATCGACTTCATGAAAGACCCGCTCTGGCACAAAGATGCGGTGATCTACGAGCTGCACGTCCGCTCCTTCTTCGACGCCAACAATGACGGCTTCGGCGACTTCGAAGGGCTGCGCGCAAAGCTGCCTTACATCGAGTCGCTTGGGGTCAATACGCTCTGGCTGCTTCCCTTCCTCGAAAGCCCGCTGCGGGACGACGGCTACGACACGTCCGACTACCTCAAAGTGCTGCCCGTCCACGGCACCCTGGACGATTTCAAGGCCTTCCTTGACGAGGCGCATCGACGCGGCATTCGCGTCGTGACGGAACTGGTGCTCAATCACACCAGCGATCAGCATCCCTGGTTTCAGGAAGCCCGCGATCCGTCCTCCCCGCGCCACGAATGGTACGTCTGGAGCGACACCACGGAGCGCTATACCGACACCCGAATCATCTTCACCGACTCGGAGCTTTCCAACTGGACATGGGACCGGGTCGCGAGACGCTACTACTGGCACCGCTTCTTCAGCCATCAGCCGGATCTGAACTACGACAACCCGGCCGTCCGAGAGGCCATGAAGGAGGTCATGTTCTACTGGTTGGATCTCGGCGTCGACGGACTTCGTCTCGATGCGGTGCCCTACCTCTACGAACGCGAGGGATCGAGCTGCGAGAACCTCCCGGAGACCATCGATTATCTGGTTGAGCTTCGGAGCGCCATCGAAGAGCGCTACGGACCGGGCAAAATTCTACTTGCAGAGGCAAACCAGTGGCCGGAGGACACGCTTCCCTACTTCGCCGACGGGAAGGGCGTGCAGATGGCCTTCAATTTTCCGGTGATGCCGCGCATGTACATGGCGCTGCGCCGCGAGAATCGCCGTCCGCTGGTGGAAATGCTGGAGGTGACGCAAGACATACCCGAGGACGCGCAGTGGGCGCTTTTCCTGCGCAACCACGACGAGCTTACCCTCGAGATGGTGACCGATGAGGAGCGCGACTACCTGTACCACGAATACGCCGCCGATGCGCGGTTCAGGATCAACGTGGGCATACGGCGGCGACTGGCCCCGCTGCTCGGCGGCGAGCGCCGACGCATAGAACTGATGAACGCCCTCCTGCTGTCGCTCAAAGGCAGCCCGATTCTTTATTATGGAGACGAGATCGGCATGGGCGACGATCCGTTCCTCGGCGATCGCAACGGCGTTCGCACACCTATGCAGTGGAGCGCCGACAAGAACGGCGGCTTCTCCCGCGCGCCGCATTACCGCCTGTTCATGCCCGCCATTGCGCGCGGCAGCTTCAGCTATGAATTCGTCAATGTCGAAGATGCCGACGCGGATCCATATTCGCTGCTGCATTTCATGCGCCGTATGCTGTCGCTGCGCAAGCAGCACGCGAAGGTATTTGGACGCGGCTCCTTCGACCTCCTGCCGGTGGAGAATCAGAGCGTGCTCGTCTTCATCCGCGAGTACGAAGGAGAACGCATCCTCATCATGGCGAACCTCTCCCGCTTCGCGCAGTCCATGTTCATCCCGCAGAGCGACGATCTGCGCGGCATGGTGCCACTCGAACTGTTCAGCAAGACGCCCTTTCCGGCGTTCGGAGAAGATCCCTACCACTTCGTGCTGGGACCGTTCGGCTACTATTGGTTTTCGCTCGTCCCTGAACCCGAGGTGCAACCTGAGCATCCCACGCGCCTGTTCGAACAACCTGCCGGCGAACGCAGCGCCCTGACGCACATCTCCGTACCCGAGGGTCTGCAAAACATCCTCGTCAAGACGATGGTGCAGAACCGGGGCATGGAAAAGGTCGAACGTCTTCTGCCCGACTTCTTAAAAGAGCAACGCTGGTTCGGGGCCAAGGGACAAACGATCGAACGCATCGGCGTTGAAGATGCCGTTCGCATTGCGCAGGGCCGGTCTCCGATCTACATCTCGATCCTCCGCGTCCATCTCGGCGACCGCCAAGACACCTACGTGCTGCCGCTGACACTCGCCTTTGATGAGGATGCCGAGAAGGTTCTTGAGGAAACGCCGCATGCAGCCCTTGCCTGGGTGGAGACGCCGGACGGAAAAGGGCTGTTGCACGACGCAACGGTGTCGTCCAGGTTCTGGGTTTCGCTGCTGACCTGGTGGCAGGCGGGCGGTAAAGGCCGTTCACTCAAGGGCGTTTACTCGGCAACGCAGGACGCCACCCTCGCCGCCTTTAAGCCGCAAGAAGCGCATCCGCTGAAGAGCGAGCAGAGCAACTCCGCCGCGATCATCGATCAGCGTTTCTTCGTCAAGCTTTACCGTCGGCTTGAAGGCGGCGTCAGCCCAGAAACGGAACTGCTGGATCACCTCACAAAGGTTGGCTTCAAGTTCATCCCGCAGCTGCACGGCACGTTGTCCTTTAGCAAGAAGGGCGAGCAGTACGTGATGGGATTGGTCCAGGAGGCGCTGCCCGTCCAGGGCGACGCATGGACCTACGCCCTCGAGATGATGAACCGGTTCCTTGATCGCGTCGGCGGAACGCTGCCGCCTGAGTCGGCGGAGCCGCCGCACGACTATGCAGATACCGTTCCCGTGTGGCTCGACGAAGTCGCGCCGGAAATGCTTAATCTTGCGCACACCCTCGGCATTCGCACCGCCGAGATGCACCTGGCCCTTTCCCGGCCCGGTGCGTCTGCGGTGAACTCGATTGAAGGTTCGGTCGACGACACCCGCGCCCTTGCAGATCGGGTGCGCACCGAGATGGCGCAAACTCGCACCCTCCTTGCGGAGAACGAGCACAGTCTTGAAGAGCTTCCCGATCCGAACGAATGGCAGCTCGCCGCGTCGCGGCTGGAGGGGCTGAACGCCCTCGAGGCTGCCCGGCGCAAGATTCGCATACACGGCGACTACCACCTCGGGCAGATTCTCCGCGCAGAAGGCGAGTTCTTCATCCTCGACTTCGAAGGCGAACCTGCACGCTCGCTCGAAGCGCGCCGCGCCCATGACTACGCGCTCCGCGACGTTGCGGGGATGCTCCGTAGCCTGGAGTATGCCGCGCTGGCCTCCTGGCGCGAGCACGAATCGAGCGCCGAACTCAAGGACTGGACCGCCATCCTAGTGCAATGGTGCGAAATGTCTTTCCTCAACGCCTACTTCCGCACCGCAGAAGAAGGCGACTTCGTCCTCCCCAAAGAAATTCGCCAGCCGTTCTTGTGGGTGTATCTGCTGGACAAAGTCCTCTACGAGATTCGCTATGAGCTGAACAACCGGCCAAACTGGACGTGGTTGCCACTCCGTGGCTTAAAGCGACTGCTGCAGAAGGCAGGCGATCCGCTGGTGTCCGGCCACACGGCACCGGACCAAAACCCCTCTTCATCTCGCTGAAAATAAACGTTCTATATGACCTGGCTCAATAAAGAAGACCTTTACTACTGGCAAGAAGGCACCCATCACCGCGCCTACGAGCGGCTCGGTGCCCATCCCGACGAGAAAGGAACGTGGTTCAGCGTGTGGGCACCCCACGCCGACTGGGTCTCGGCCGTCGGCGAGTTCAACGGGTGGAATCCGCATGCGCACAGGATGGAGCGGCTCGACAGCGGCCTCTGGCAAGTTTATGTCGAGGGCGCGCGCGTCGGGCAGCACTACAAGTTCCACATCGAGCGCGGCGATTACTCGGTCGACAAGACCGACCCCTACGCCTTCGCGCTGGAAGCGCCCGCCTTTTCCGGTTCAACGACCGCCGGCCTCGCCGGACGCATCGTTGATCTCGATTTCAAGTGGGCAGACGACGAGTGGATGGAGTCGCGGAAAGGGCCGGACGAGGTCAACCAGCCTATGGCCATCTACGAGGTTCACCTTGGCTCTTGGCGGCACGCCGCGCCCGGCGAGTCGTTCAACTACCGCGATATTGCGGAGCCGCTTGCGGACCACGTGCAGAAGCTCGGTTTCACGCACGTCGAGTTGCTGCCGGTGATGGAACACCCGTACTTCGGCTCTTGGGGCTATCAGGTGGTCGGCTACTACGCTCCCACCTTTCGCTATGGTTCGCCGCAGGACTTGATGTACCTCATCAACTACCTGCATGGCCGGGGCATTGGCGTGCTCCTGGACTGGGTGCCCGCGCACTTCGCCACCGACCCGCAGGGCCTCGTCTACTATGACGGCAGCACCCTCTACGAATACGACGACCCCACGATGCGCACGCACCCGGACTGGGGCACGTACGTGTTCGACTACAACAAGCCGGGCGTCAAGAACTTTCTCATCTCCAACGCCCTCTTCTGGGTCGACCGGTATCACATCGACGGCCTTCGCTTCGACGCCGTAGCATCCATGCTCTACCGCGACTACTCGCGGACCGAGTGGGTGCCCAACATGTTCGGCGGCCGGGAAAACCTTGAAGCCATCGATCTGCTAAAGAAGGTCAATGAGGTCGTTTTCTCGAACTTCCCTTCGGCCGTCATGGTCGCAGAGGAGTCTACCGCTTGGCCGGGCGTCACACAGCCGACCTACAACAACGGTCTCGGATTTCTCTTCAAGTGGAATATGGGCTGGATGCACGATACGCTCTCGTACATGCAGCTGGAGCCGATCTATCGCAAGTATCACCAGAACGAGTTGACCTTCCCGCTCGTCTATATGCACGCGGAGCATTACGTGCTGCCGCTCTCACATGACGAGGTCGTCCACGGCAAAGGTTCGCTCTGGGGCAAGATGCCCGGCGATGACTGGCAGAAAGCGGCGAACCTGCGCCTTCTCTTCACCCACATGGTGGGCCACCCGGGCAAGATGCTCCTCTTCATGGGCATGGAGTTCGGACAGGTGCGCGAATGGAATCACGACCAGTCACTCGACTGGCACCTGCTCGAAGACCCGCTCCATCACGGGGTGTACCTGTTCCTTCAGGATCTGCTCTATCTCTACCGCAACAAACCCGCCCTCTGGAACGACAATCCGGGCGGGTTCGAGGGGATTTCGTTCGATGACCACGAGCAGTCGATCGTCGCCTATATTCGCCGAAACGGCGACAAGTACCTGATCTTCGTGATGAACTTTACGCCCGTTCCACGGCATAACTACCGCATTGGCGTGCCGGAAGACGGGTTTTATCGCGAGGTCCTCAACACCGACTCGTCCCGCTACGGCGGCGGGGACGTGGGCAACTATGGCGGCGTGGAGACGCATCCGGTGCCGGCGCACGGGAAGCCGTTCTCGGTGGTCATGACCATACCGCCCCTCGGTGCCACCATCCTCGAGTACTCCCCCACCCCCGCGCTGACGCAATGACCGGGTGAAGCGGAGTCCATTCACATAAAGAAGGGTCCGCCGTAGGCACACGGCGGACCCTTTTTATCTATTCCGCAAGGGAGTCGGTGCCCTGGTTCAGCAGATTTGATCCGCCGCTGCGTGCAAGGTCTTCGGCCACCTGCGCGTCCCACTTTCCGTCCGGCCGCACATCGATATTGCGCGCTTCACTCTGCACATCGCGCTGCTCCTTTTTTCCTTCCGGCGCTTTCTCGTCGCCGCTCACCTTCTGAGAAAGTACGACGCGGTAGATGTCTTCCGGCATGTCAATGTTGGCAGAGTCAAGCGCGGCCTTAACGAGCCGAATTCCCTCGCTTCGCACTTTGTAGTAGTCTGTAGCGCTCTGGTCGACCCAGCCGTGATAACGCACGACAACACTCGACGCACCCAGCTCCATCACCCGCGCAAAGGGCGGCGGGTCCTCCATAACGCCGTTCATGGCGTTCATCGTGTCAACTCCCGTCGAAAGCGCGAGTGGCAGATCCTCGCCCATGCCGATGCCTACGTCGAAATGGAAGAGTCGCTTGGGATTGCGGCTGTAGTTGGTCAAAACGGTTTTAAAGACGGTCGCATTTGGCAGCCGCACATGATTGCCTTCGAGCGTCAGCAAGATCAGCTCACGCGATGTCAGCCGAACCACGCGCCCTTCATGCGAGTCGATAAGGACGAGGTCGTTGACGTTGAACGGCCGCCGGATGCTTAGCAGCACGCCCGCGAGGTAGTTCTCGACGATGTCCTGGAATGCGAAACCGAGCGCAAGCCCAAGGATGCCCGCCGCCCCAAGCCCGGCGCTCACCATCATGGTGATGTCGAGAATATCGAAAGCCAGGAGCAGGCCGATCAGGATAATCACAGCGCGAAGAACGCGCCGCACGAGACCCCATGCCAGCGGGTTCAGGCCGAAGAGCCGCCTCGGCGCGTCCCACTCGCCGATAACCCTGCTGATGAACACGAAAACAACGATAATGATGATCGCAATGGCGACGAGCGGCAAGTAGTCCCGCACGGCGCGGACATACCGGTTCAGCCTTTCGATCATCGGCGAGACGCGGTCCTCCACCGCCGTCTGCGCCTCGATCCCGTCTTCAACATAAACAACGCCCTGGAAACGCCCTACGAGCGAGACGATCTCTTCGGCAACTTGCGCGCGTGGAACGCTCCCGCTAAGGTGGGCGACGCCTCCCTGCACCAAGACATTCACCTTACGAAAGTCCTCCACCTGCGCGAGAACCTTTCGGATCTGCGATGCCACGAGCGTATCAGGGACCGTTTGTTCAACCGGAATGACGCGCTTCTGCACTGCGCCGAGAGAATCCAAACCCGGGACCTGAGCACGAGCGTTTCCGGCAGACCCTGCAAGGAGTAAAAGGGCCAGTGCCCCGAGCAAAACACGAAAGATCATTTGGTCTCGCCGAAAAGAGTAACGATAAGGTGCCTCGGTCCGCCGTGGTCGCGGTGCTCGCAGAGGTAGAGTCCCTGCCAAGTGCCGAGCGCCGGCCGCCCGTCGCGCACGGGAATCAGCAGCCCGCTCCCGAGCAGCGACGTCTTGATGTGCGCCGCCATATCGTCCGCGCCTTCCAGCGTATGCGTGTAGTACGGCGCGCCGTCAGGCACCGCTCGGTTGAAATGCGCCTCGAAGTCGCTCCTTACTTCCGGGCTTGCGTTCTCGTTCAGCGTGAGCGAGGCGGACGTGTGCAGCAGGAACAGGTGCATCATACCGACGCGGTAGGTGCGAAGCTCCGCAATCCGATCCACCACCTCCGACGTGACCAGGTGAAAGCCCCTCGGGCGTGCCCGGAGTGTGATCTCGCGTTGCGTCCAGTTCATGTCGCGACCCGAAAAGGGTTGATCATTGGGGATCGAGAACTGCGTCGATCCACACCATGAAGTGATCCGAGAAAGGTTCGAGGGGCGGCTGGAGCGTCTTTGGGCGCATCATGCCGCCATCCACGATTCTGAACGCGCTGGACGGCAGCACGTAATCAACACGCAACCCGAATTCGGAGGTGTCGTCCACGTCGAGATTGGGATAGGCCGCTTGGGCTGCCGCATCGGCGCGCGGCACGAACGCTGCATTCACGCGCGGATTGTTAAGCAGGAACGTCGCCATGGGATTGTCGAACGTGTTTCCCTCGTCCGGATCGGCGTTCATGTCGCCAAGCAGGACGAACGGTTCGTTTGCAGCCAATCCGCCCCTGCGCCCCTTGTCATCCACTATGTAGTTCGCGCCGCCGATGTAGTCACCCCAGAAGCGAATCTCGTCGTGGTTGCGCTTGCCGTTGCGCACTTCGGGTCCGTCGAACGCCGGCGGTGTCGGGTGGCTGACGAGCACGTGAACGATCCTTCCCCCCGGCACCCGCACGGGCACGTCCCAGTGGCTCTTCGAGCTGAGCCGCATCTGCGCCCACTCCTCGTCGTTGTACCAGAACGCGCCGCTCTGCGGGTCCACCGGCCGAAGCGCACCCGGCATATCGCTCCAACGAAATAGCTGAAAAGTACGCACCGAGTCCGTGACAATTTCCAATCCCTCGCGAACCAGGAGCGTCATGGCATATTGCCCCGGAACGGTACCAAAACCCCAAGCGTCGTTTCCATACGCCCGCTGCGCGTCCGTCTGCGGACGAACGTCTGCCACCGAGCCTGCCGCCTGAGGAGGGTATCCCGTCACAACGCGACCATTGTTGTCCAGGTCGAAGCCGCTTGGAACGCCGGTATTGCTCGGTGCCATGAACGCCCGATACCGCAGCGGTTCACCACCGCCTTCCTGGGGCAGCCCGACGTACGATTCCGCAAAGCGGCGACCGTTTTCTCCGAGTGGTGCGAGCGTGCCGTGCTCTTCACGCCAGTCGAACTGGATTTCCTGCACCAACACGATGTCCGGCCTTACGCGCTGAATGAGCGCGGCGGCTCTCCGGGCGCGTGGATGGGCGTCGTCAAGAAGATCGTCGGTACGGAGATCTTCCACGTTCATGGTCGCCACACGCAAGGTGTCCTCGCGCGCGGACACGTCGATGGCGCTGCCGGATCCGCCGCAGCCGGCAATGAGGGTGGCGGCGAGAATTGTCAACAGAAATTCGGTAGGTTGCCAGTACATGATTTCGCCGAACGTGATCTGCCGCGGAAGGACAGAAAGGAGAGAAGTTGTTCCACAAGAGCAAGTTGCACTTTTCGGAACCAGCAATCTACCCGCTGGGACCAAAATGCACAAGTGGTTACCGTCATCCGCGCTCCTTTCGCGTAAATCTTGTATTTTATACCTCACGATTGGACCCACAGGGCTAATCCGTCACGGGAAACCCCTCCGCCTGCACCCCCACTCCGTCTGTATGCCACCGACCCGTTCGGCCACGACCGCCATTGACCTGAGCTACCTCGAGGCAACCTCCTTCGGCGACTCCGCCGCGCTGCTGCTCGCGGTGGACGTCATTCTCGAAACGCTGCCCGCGGAGACGCGCAGACTTCGTGAGGCGGCAGGAGAACACGCTCTCGCCGGTGTGCGGGCCGCCGCCCACAAACTCGGAACGTCTGCAGCCATGTTGGGTCTGAAGGACCTGAAAGAACTGCTCTCTACCATCGAAGACGCCGCTCATAATAACGATGCCGGGGACGTGCTACAAAACGCCCTTCATGCGGCGGATCGCTGCGACGAAGCATTTCGCGAACTGCTCCAAATGAAAGTCGGGATCGTGAACCGGCATCCGTCCGCCTGAAGCTCTCGCCGGTTTCGCCTGCCAAACCCTTCCCCCGCTACCCTCGCGCTCTTCGGCGCACTGCTATGCGCTGCCTCATCGTAGACGACGATCCAATCGCACGGCACGTGCTGGAACAGTATGTTTCTCAGTGCGGGTGCGCAGAGCTTGCGGGCACATGCAGTAGCGCCGTTGAAGCATCTAACCGACTTCTCGCCGCGCCCGATGTCGACCTCCTGCTGCTGGATGTAGAAATGCCCGGTATGTCCGGACTCCACCTCGCCCGCACCGTCCCCGCCGAAGTGCAAGTCGTGCTCGTCACGGGCCGGCGCGAGTACGCGCTGGAGGCTTTTGATATCGACGCGACAGACTACCTCCTCAAACCGGTCGATTACCAACTCTTCCTTCGCGCCATTCAGCGCGCGCGGAAGCGGCAGGAGGCGCAGACCGCTCCCGCCACCTCGGACAACCTCTTCGTGAAGGTCGATGGAAGTCTCGTGAAGGTGGCGTTGAATGAGATCCTGTGGATAGAAGCCCAGGGAGACTACGTGCGCATTCACGCCGATAAGCAGTCCTATTTCGTCCACTCCACGCTGAAGGCCGTCGAAACCCGGCTCCCTTCCGCGTTCGCCCGCGTCCACCGCTCCTTCGTCGTCCGTCTCGATGCCATCGACCGAATCGACGACACCTCGCTGTCCATTCGCAACCAGGTCATCTCCATCGGTGCCTCGTACAAAGACGCCCTGCTTGGTCGCTTACGAACGCTGTAGACTGTGAAGAACAGCCACGAACACGGCAGCGCCGTTCCTCCTCTCGGCAAACCGGTCGATCTTCGGCAGTATCTCGATGGAATCGTTCGGGAGATAGAAACACCGGCGTTCCTGAGACGCGACCCTGTGTCTGTGCCGCACGGCTTTGACGATCCGCGCGATCAGGAAGTCGTCGGCCTGTTTACCGCCCTCCTTGCATGGGGACGCCGGGAAACGATCCTCAACAAAATGGCGGATCTGTGCGAGCGGATGCATTATCGGCCTTTCCGGTTCATCGCCGACTTGAACCCTGAGCGTGAACGGCGGCTGGAAGGCTTCTGCCACCGCACGTTCAACGACCAGGATGCCCTCTGGCTCTCCCGCAGCCTTTCAGCGCTGCTACGGCGGCATGGCTCTACCGAACGCGTTTTTGCCTCCTTTCTCGATGGCGATGCCCTGCACGTCGGCGACGCAATAGAAGGCTTCAGTCGCTCCGTCATGACCGCAGTCGAGGGCGTGCCGCACCGACTCGGTAAGCACCTTGCCCGGCCTTCGAGCGGCAGCGCGTGCAAACGGCTGAACATGTATCTCCGCTGGATGGTCAGGCCGGGTCCGGTCGACTTCGGCAACTGGACTTCCATCCACCCCAGCCAACTCGTGCTCCCCCTCGACGTTCACGCCGGGCGCAGCGCGAGATCGCTCGGCTTGCTCACCCGAAGCGTAAACGACTGGAAGGCCGCGCTCGAACTGACCGAGCGCTGCCGCGCGTTTTGCCCGGAGGATCCGGCGCGCTACGACTTCGCCTTCTTCGGCGTGCCCGCGTCGGGCGAAAGCTTCGATCCGACATTCACCGCGTCGGGTGGAAGGTCGGAGAGGGCGTGATACCCACGGTCCTGATAGATCAACGGGGCACCATCCTCCAGCCGCTCGATGTCCACCACGCGCGCAACGACGATCGAGTGATCTCCCGCCGCATGCATCGCGTAGGGAAGACAATGCAGCACGGCAAGCACGCCCGCGAGCACCGGCACGCCGTCCTTCAAGCGGTGGGGAAAGGCTTTAAACTGCTCCGCGCCGTCGTCCGCCGGAAGCGAAAAGTGGACGCTCACCGGCGCGTGTCCCACCCCGAGCAGGTGGATCGCCATCCTGTCGGCCGTCTCCACCGTCTCGTGCATTCTCGATTCCACTGCCACGTTGAATGAAATCAGTGGCGGATCGAGGGAGACGCTATTGAACGAGCCGATGGTCGCGCCGCGCACGCCGCCCGGCCCGACCGCAGTGACCACCGTCACAGGCGAGGGAACGAGGCGCATGACCCGCCGCAGCGCCTCGCCGTCGATGAACTCATGCGAGGTCATCGGCTACCCTCCTCACGCAAGCGCCTTCTCGCGGGGCCGTTGGAATAATGATAAACGTTATGTGTAACGGACATTGTGGATCAAGGTACCCACGCGGATTCCCCTTATAAGGGGATATATGCGGGGTTATTCGACACGCGGGACAACTAAAAGGCCGTTGAAAAAACAGGGATTTAGACCGGACATCAAAGACTCCGTGACTTAACTCAATTTCGACTTAAAGCAAGGCTGAGATGCTTCGCTTCGCCGGCATGACACGGGCGGGATATTCGGATTTTCGAGAACGCTGTCGCATTTTTCGCCTCCTCCGGCCTCCCCGCTTGTCATCCTGAACGAAGTGAAGGATCTACCCTTTCCGAATGCTAAGAGGCCGTTGATTTATTATCGAGGGGATGTGTCGCAGATATTCGGGGCCGTGTCTAAGACTCAAATGCCCCCTTAACACACCCTTGAATCCCCCTCAAGGGGGAGGTTGCGTGGGTGCTTTGGTCTGTATTGTCAGATACATACAGCGCGTTCTATTATTACAACATCCTCCTAAGAGGCCGTCGAAGCAACGTGAACACGTACCTGTTGTCAAAGCTAAATAAGTTAAATCAACAGCCTCTTACGCAAACACGTCCTTTACTTTGCTAAAGAACGACTTGTGATTCTCCTTGTCGCGTTCCTCCAGTGCCGGTGCAAAGGACGGGGAATGGCGCAGCTTGTCCATCATCGCGTTCTCTTCGTCCGTAAGACGCTGCGGGGTCCAGATCCGCACGCGCACCATCTGGTCGCCGCGCCGTGATCCGTGTACATCCGGCAGACCGCGTTCGCGCATCCGCAGAATCTTGCCCGACTGAATGCCCGCGTCGATCTGCAGCCGCGCACGGCCCTTGAGCGTTGGTACTTCGATCTCCGTTCCAAGGACGGCTCCGGGAAAAGACACATAGGCGTCGTGGTAGACGTCCAGGCCTTCCCGCGTAAAATGTTCGTGGGCGATCTCTTCGATCTCAACCCGCAGATCGCCCGGATTGCCGCCCCGCGCTCCCGCATTGCCGAGGCCGCGCAGCGTGAGGTAATTGCCTTCTACGACACCCGCAGGCACGGTTACCGTGATCGTCTCTTCCTGCTTCTGCCGCCCTTCGCCGCCGCAGGCCGAGCACTTATCCGTGATAATCCGTCCTTCGCCGCCACACGCCGGACACGGCTGCACGTTCACAAACTGCCCGAACACGGTGCGCGTGACCTGACGCAGCTCGCCTGAACCCTGGCAGGTCGGGCACGTCGAGTAGCCTTCAGCGCTGCCTTCCGCACCGCTCCCCGCGCATTCTTCACACGTTACGAGCTTGCGCACCTTCAGTTTTTTCTCGGTGCCCTCGGCAATCTCTTCGAGCGTCAACGGGAGCTTGATGCGAAGATCGCTCCCCGGTCGGCCGGCTGAGCGCCCGCCACGCGCGCGTCCTCCGCTGAACAGATCGTCAAAGATGGAGCCGGACTGCGACGCTCCGAAGATGTCGCTGAAGTGACTGAAGATGTCGTTTATGTCCTGGAATCCTGCGCCGCCGTTGTTGTGGCCGCCGCGAACGCCCGCGTGCCCGAAGCGATCATAACGCTGACGCTTCTCCGTATCCGACAGAACCTCGTAAGCCTCCGCCGCTTCCTTAAAGCGCGTCTCTGCATCCTTGTCGCCCTGGTTGCGATCCGGATGATACTTCAGCGCCAGTTTCCGGTACGCTCCTTTGATCTCCGACGTCTCGGCCGTCCGAGTTACGCCTAAAATTTCGTAGTAATCCCGCGAAGTCATGCTTTATCTTACAAATGTCGGCCTTTTAACAAGCCTGTTGGCGAGGTTGGCGAAGGCCGTATACCTGCATTTAATTTTTGCGCGCCGCTTTTAGTAAGCAACCGCTACACGGCTATGCCGCAGCACACGTCCCCCAAGACGATAGCCCTTCTGGAACTCAGCCACCACGGTTCCAGGCTCGACGCCCTCCGGCGCGGGCTGAGGCAGCAGCGCTTCATGTTCGTTCTCGTCGAACAGTTCGCCCACGGCTTCAATAGGCTCAACGCCAAGCGCCTTCATCTCCTCCAAAAACCGGCGGTGAACAAGCTCCACGCCGTCCTTCAGGATGGACAGCGCCTCCGGGCCGTCGCTCTCGCTGACAGCTTCCATGGACCGGTCGAGGTCGTCCAGCACCGTCAGCATCCGCTCCAGGACGACGCGCTTGCCAATTTCCACGCGGCCGATCATTTCCGCCTCGGTGCGCCGGCGATAATTCTGGTACTCGGCCGCCTGGCGCAGGTACTTCTCCTGCAGCGCGTCTTTCTCGGCACGAAGCGACTCTAAAGTATCGCCCTGCGAGTCGGACGCAAGCGAAGGCTCTTGCTCCTGACCGTCCAGAGATCCTTCTTCCACCGAATCATGTCCGTTCATCTCCATCTTTATCGTGTAATCTATTCTTAATGTGAATCAATCTTGGGGCTTGCCACCAGCGTCTCCCAACAGCGCCGCCATGCCTTCAACAAGTGCAATGGCGCGCGCGTAATCCATGCGCATCGGCCCGAGAATGCCAATAGTCCCGACGTTTCCGCCGAGGCGATAGCGCGCCGAAACGACCGAATACTTTTCCGCCTTTTCGTCGCGGTTCTCACGGCCGATGCTAATCACCGCGCGTCCCGTGGCATCGTCCACCGAGGTGGGAGGGTCTTCGAGGAGCTGAACCACCATCTGCTCATCCTCGATCATGGCCATGAGGTTTCGCAAGTCCGAAAGATCCTGAAATTCAGGATGCAGGAGCATGTTGGGCGCTCCGGCGAAACGAACGCGCGTCCCGTCCGACTGTTCGCTGAACAGCGCCGGTGCCCCGTCGACCACGAGCCGAACCACATCGCTGGTCTCATCCGTCCCAACCTGCTGCAGCCTTGGCCGATAGGTTTTGCGAATCTCCTCCAGCGTGAGGCCCGCGAGTTTCTCGTTCAGCGTCGGCAACACCCGGTCGAGATCCTCCCGCGAGAGTCCGGCATCGGTTTCTGCAATGATCGTCCGGACCATACCGCCGCGCATCGTGATGACGAACATGACGCGAACCGATGAGAGCTGGACGACATCCAGACTCTCAAGTACGCCTGTGGAGAGTTTCGGCGTCAGCGCAACGCCGAGAAGGTTGGACAATCGCCCGAGCACCCGCGACGTTTCGCGCGCCAGCGTATCCGTGTCTCCGACTAGCCGTTCGATCTCGCCGCGAATGAGCTGCTTCTCTTCCGATGAAAGGCAAACCGCCTCCATCAACTCATTGACGAACTTGCGATACCCGAGTGCCGTCGGCACGCGCCCGGCGGAAGTGTACGGATGCTCCAGGTACCCGAAGTCCTCCAGATCACTCAGCGTATTGCGGATCGAGGCAGGACTCAGCCCGAGAGCGAAGTGCTTCGAAAGATAGCGCGAACCAACCGGGTCTGCCGACGAGACAAACGAACGCACGACAAGACGTAGGATCTCGCGCTCGCGGTCCGTCAGCCGGTGCGAATCTCCACCGGAGGAATATGTCTCGTTTGGCACACTCACAGTACTTCAAGGTACCGCAAAACCCTTGCCGGATCGACCCCGCGCCCGCGAGAAGGACAAAACGGCAGCCTCGCCGGCCGTAAGGCCCTTCGGTCACGGATCCGAACTCGGCATTCACCTCTCAGCCCGCGGCATTTGGTATACAGCATGTGCCGCCACTTTCAATGGTACGCGCCCGTCCGCCGGCGAAAGGGCATGGCACCACGGATGTTCACCCAGACACATACGTCCCTGGCCGACTGCGCCGCCTATGTTGCCGTTCCGAACGTATGACCTACCGACCCTTCGGATTGTCTCGTTTGTAGCGTGCCATCTCCCGCCCAAACCGCCGCTCGCGCTTTCTCGCATCATGACGTGCTCCTGCATCGCGCCGGTCTTCCAGGGATCCTACTTCCTTGAGAAGTTTGCGGTAGCTCGCAAGGCGTTGGGCGTCCAGCCGCCCTAAAGCTACGGCGGCATTGACGGCGCAGCCCGGTTCAGCCTCGTGCGTGCAGTCGCGGTACCGGCAATTCACAGACAGCTCCTCGATGTCCGGGAAAGCCTCACCGAGACTCGTCTGGTCCGCCCAGAGCTGCAACTCTCGCAGTCCGGGGGTGTCGATAACCAGTTCGCCTCCGGGAAGGAGGAAGAGTTCGCGACGGGTTGTCGTATGGCGGCCGCGGCTATCATCCGGACGGACTTCGAACGTCGCCTGCACGTCCTTCCCAATGAGGCGGTTAATGAGCGTGGACTTGCCGACTCCAGACGAGCCGAGAAACACGACCGTCCTTCCCGGCTCCAGATGCGACCGAAGCTCGTCCAACCCGGTGCCCGTCCTTGCACTCACCACTGCCACGGCTACACCGGGCGCAGCGCGGCGGATGGATGCAAGTCGGTCCCACACGTCGGTGCACTGATCCGCCTTGTTCAACACGATTACCGGCCGAATACCGCCGGCGAGCGTCTGAGTTAGGTAGCGTTCTATACGTCGGATGTTGAAATCTCCATCGAGACCGCTGACCAGAAAGGCCGTGTCGACGTTTGCGGCGAGTACCTGAGGGCGTGTCGGCGTGCCCGGGCTTTTCCTCATGAGCACGCTCGCTCGGTCGAGGACGGCGTGAAGAACCGCCTGACCGTCTTCGAGGAGAATAACCGCGAGCCAGTCGCCTATAGCAGGGCGTCCTTCGGGTTCTGCGAGGAGAAACCTCGAAGGCAGCAGAGTCCGGTAGGTCTGCGACCCGGAGTCTGCGAGGACGGTCTCGCCGTCAACACGGACGGCACGTACGGCGACTAAATCTATCTGACCGATAGCCTCCAATTGGCGAGCGAAATGGTCGCTCCAGCCGAGGGCCTGTAAAGACATGGCTTAAATGCTTGCAGATGGCGGATCTGGAACGAGCTGTCCACAATGGACCCGCCCCCCCGCAATTAAGCGGAGGAATTCCAGATCCCCTGAATGAAACAACATCCGTCTCGCGGCGCGGCTACCGGATGGCAGCCCGCGAGAGACGGTCGTCGATTTCGAGCGCCGAGCAAAACCAAGGATGCTCCGACGCGCCTACGCTGCAAGCATAAGTCGTGATGATACGAGAAGTAAACCGGAATGAGGCAAAACCTCACCACGGATAAGACTACGGAGGAACGATGCACTGGTTGCACCCACCCATGTCCGGGCCACTGCCCCCAAGGCCCGGCAGGGTGCCTCTGTCGTAACCTGGAAAGTAAACGCAAGCCGCGCCTTCCAAACCGCCGCTCTGAAAAACTCACCTTCTGCGGTTCATCGGAAGCCGCCGCAATTAAGCCGGTCGCATCCATGCCTCACACGCGCCGCGGCTATTCAACCCGCCGCAACTCGGTTTCCCTCCGCTGCCGCATTGTCCCGCCGCCGTCCGACGGCACCTCGTCAACTTCCTCTGCGCGCACGCTGCCCCGCGGCCGATCCGTGGCTCTCATCCCGGAGACGCCCTCGTCATCCCGCGCCGGGTCCGACTCAGCACGCGAAGCGCGGCTCCGGTCTTGCCGGACGCGGCCGTACTCGTAGTCGTCGACCCGACCACGGTCCCGATCTATGTCCCGATACGGGTCCCAGTCATCACGGTCTTGCCATGAGAGACTCTCCCGACCGTAATCAAACAGCGAACCGGACGATCTCGGAAGCAGAGGGATCGGCATGAACTTCTCTCTTCCCGACGGATCAAAGAGCCGACTGCGCCGGACCGCCTTCACCCGCTCCCGACGCAGGTCCAATGCGCCCACCCGGAGGCTATGGCCGGACCGGTACGAACCCAGAATGTAGTTGTCGTAATGCTGCGTTGAGATCAGTTCAAAACCGGCATCCGGAGATCCCACGAGAAAGAGGTCGCGGTCGAGATCGACGCCGCCCCGCTCGTACAAGGTGCCGCGAACCCGCGAAATGGCGTCTGGAATGTTGCGCACCTGTCCGAGATAGCGCCCGTTGAGATGCAGCGTTATAGCCTCCACGTCGAGTTCCACCTCGGCGCGCCGCCGGTCAGCCCTGCGGACGCGCTGCCGGTATCGCGTCACAACCTCAAGCCGATCTCGGTACCGCCGCCTGCCGTAGGGGTCCTCCACGTAGACGGTCTGCCTGAACTCGTACATCGGTGCCCATTTCTCCCGGGCGCGATACTCCCACGGCCACAATGGATCGTACCTGCGGTAGTCCTGCGGACGTGCTTGAACGGCAGGCGGACCGTAAACATTCGGCGGAGCGTATACCGGCGGCTGCGCCCGCCGTGCCGAACCAGTGGAACGGCGAGTTTCTACCCGGTCGGCATCATCCGTGCGATCAGCGCGACCGGCTGCGGCTGAGCGTCCGGGGCTTTTCGCCGTCTCCTGCGCCTGCCGCCCACCGGACGCGGGCGCTTCGCGCGAGCCGCGGCTGGATGCCCGCGCCGGAAGGTCTCGCGTCTTCACAGCATCCTTCTCGTCCGCGCCGCCGTTGGACGAGCGCCCCGGCACGGCGCTTTTCTCCCGCTCGGCAGCAGGCATTCTCGCCTCTCGCGGCTCCGCACGGACGCTGTCCCGCGATGCTCCCCGCGCTCCCCTCGCCTGCGCCGACGCCGCATCGATCAACAAGAAGGAAAACAGAATGAAGAACAAGGATCCCATCGAAAGCTGTAGCCTGTACCGCATGGTCGTACCCCCGTCACGTTGAACAAATCTCTTAATTCATTAACACGAACAATCGTGCCGATCGCTTGATGCCCATGTAGATGCTGCGCCGCGAGCGTTTGCGTCGTAACTTAATTACGATCTCAACGAATAATCAGAACGGATTGTCCACTCAGGTAGACGTTGTCATTCCAGGCTTTGGCTACGCTAATGCGGAATGGGCTCCAAATGCCTGTCCATCGGCTCCCCTCCGTCCGCCATCACTCTTTAGTACACGCTATGAAATTTCTGTCGAACCTGCTGGCAAGCACCCTCGGAAGCTTGCTGGCGCTGGGCGTCCTCGTCCTCTTCTTCGTGCTCCTTGTCACTGCCATTGCCGCTTCTACGGATTCGACCCCGAGTGTGGCGGATGCTTCGGTGCTGGTCATATCCCTCGACCACGCCATACCGGAACGCTCTGTCAAAGACCCCTTTATGAAAGCCTTTGACGATTCGCCCCAGTACGATCTGCGCGACTTTTCTCTTGCAATTGAAAAGGCAGCGGCCGACGACCGAATTGAGGCCATCTGGCTGAAGGTTCAGGGAGGCAGTGGAGCCTGGGCCACCATCGAGGAAGTGCGCCAGTCGCTTCTTCGGTTCCGCGAAAGCGGCAAACCGATCATCGCCTCGGGCGACGACTCGTCGATGGACGAGGCGGCCTACTACCTCGCATCCACGGCCGACAGCGTCTTCGCGCCGCCGCAGGCCATGTTCGAGTTTAACGGCTTCTACATCGCAGCGCAGTTCTACCAGGAGCTGCTGCAGAAAATTGAGGTCGAGCCGCAGGTCGTCCGCGCGGGCAAGTACAAGAGCGCGATCGAGCCGTTCACCCGGCGCGACCTTTCGCCGGAAAACGAGGAGCAGATGACATCGCTCCTTCAATCCTGGAACAGCGTCTTTCTTCAAGCCATCGCCGAAAGCCGTGGCATGACGCCGGAAGCCGTTGCCCAGATCGCTTCCGACGCGGCGATCTTTACCTCCCAGGGAGCCTACGAAGCCGGCTTGCTGGACGGCCTCCTCTTCAACGACCAGGTGGTCGATGTATTCCGCAACCGCCTCGGCATGGAAGACGACGATGACCTGAATACCGTCTATCTCGCCGATTACGTCGATGTGCCCGCTTCGGAGGCCGGAATCAAGTCCGGCAACGACGGAGACATTGCCATCGTCTATGCCGTAGGGACCATCAACAGCGGCGAGAGTGGCTACAGTCCCAACCCGCTCATGGGAGGCGATGTGGTCGGCGCGGAGACGTTCAACGAAGCGATGAAGGAAGCCCGCGAAAACGACCGCGTGAAAGCCATCGTTCTGCGCGTGAACTCGCCGGGCGGCTCCGCACCTGCCGCCGACGCGATGTGGCGCGAGATCCAGATGACGGCCGACGTGAAGCCGCTCATCGTTTCCATGGGCGATTACGCGGCGTCCGGCGGCTACTGGATCTCGACACCGGCGGACACGATCGTGGCGCAGCCGCTCACGCTTACGGGTTCGATCGGCGTATTCAGCGTCTTCTTCAATACCGGCGAACTGATGCGCGACAAGCTCGGCATCACCTACGACGTCGTCAGCACCAGTCCGTATGCCGATATGTTCTCCGGCATCCGCCCGCTCTCTCCGGCAGAAGCCGATCTGCTGAGCCGTTCGGTGCAGGGCACCTACCACGCCTTCCTTCAGAACGTCTCCAGGGGCCGCGGCCTGACGGAAGCGCAGGTGGACAGCATCGGGCAGGGCCGCGTATGGACAGGCGCGCAGGCTAAGGAAATCGGCCTTGTGGACGTTCTCGGCGGCATCGATACGGCCGTTGCCATCGCGGCTGAAAAGGCCGGACTTGCCCCCGGCTCCTACCACGTTCGCACGCTTCCGCACGAGAAGACCTTCATCGAACGCTTGTCACAGTCGTTCGAAACGCGCGTGCAATCGAGCATTCAGCGGTTCACGCTCTCGCCCCTCGAACGCGCCGTGCTCGCGCAGTACCACACCGCAACGGAACTGATTAACGAGCAGGGCACCGTGCAAGCCCGCATCCCCGCACTGATCGACGTGCGCTAAGCGAAGCAGATCGTAAAGCAAAAAGCGTCCCGGGGCCTCTCGCTCCGGGACGCTTTTTTTGGTAGGATCGTCCGTTTAGAAGCCCATATCTCCCATATCGTCTCCGCGATCCTGCTGCGACTGCGACCGGCGACGGTTCGAATCCCGGTCCTGCTTGCCAAAATTGTAGGTAAAGGAAAGGTTTAGCGCGCGCCCGCTCCAGCGGAAGTCATTCTCCCAATAGGAGGTCGGCGTTTCGCGCCACATGCTCATGCCCGCAGTGTTTAGCGGATCCTCAACGCGGAGGCTGAGGCTGGCGCGGTTGTTCATGAACTGCTGCCGGAAAGCGAGGTCCGTGCGCGTCATAGAACCCATCCGGCCCTGCTCTACATCCATGGGTGCCCGGTAGAAGAGGAACGCCTGCAGGGAGAGCGTCGGCGTAAGGCGCATCGTGCCGTTGACGCGCGTCGACCAGCCGTATGAGTTGTTGCTCAGCGACGACTCGAGACTCCCGGCATCCGTTGCCACGCGGTAGACTTCGAAAGAGGCAAACCCGTTGAAGTTGTCTCCAATCCGCAGCGACGAGATGGCCTCCGCGCCCCAGGCGTCCATCACGTCGAGGTTCTCGAACGTGATCGTGGTCACGCCCGACGGATCCGTGCCGCTCAAAAAGCGAATCACGTCGACCGTGCGCCGGAAATAGGGGCTGATGGAAATGGTCGTTGCTTTCGTGGTCAAAGTATACGTGAACTCCGTGGCATGCGTGTATTCCGGCTTGAGGTAAGGATTGCCGACGCGCCGGAACAGCGGATCGCTCCGGTCGCTGATCGGGTTGAGCTGGTTGTGCCATCCGCTCACACGCGGGCGATTGATGCGCTTGCTATAGCTCATCCGGAATGAATGATGGTCGCTCAGCTTGTACGTCATGAACGCGCTCGGAAAGACGCTGAAGTAGTTGTTGTCATACGAGTTATCCAGCGCCGACAAGTCGAAGTTCGTCAGCGACTGCTCCAGACGCACGCCAATCTGCGCACCGATGGCCCCGAACTGCTGTCCGATGATGCCGTACCCGGCGTGGACCTGCCGGTCGTAAAGGAAGCTGTTCTCCTCGGCGTACAGCGGCTCAAAGACCGAAGTGGCTGAATTGAGCACATCCACCTGAATGCCCGTGTCGAGGCGTTCCCAATCTCCCTTGTATCCGGCTTCGATCTTGCCGTCTTCCCCAAGCGGCCGCACGTAATCAACCTGTAGCGACGCATTCGTCGTGTATTCATCCAACGCACTCCGTTCGGACTCCGTCACGAGCGGATTCAACGACTCGCCTGCTTGCTCTCTGCGGTAAGCGTCGTTTTCGCTATCATTCTCCCGCCCGAACCGCAGCTCGGCGACGAGTTCATGCTTCAGCGGATCCACGATGTGCCGAAAGGCAAGCCCCAGGTCCAGGTTTAAGTCGTTCCCGTCTTCGTTGCTGAAACGGTTGTACTGCGTCTGATAGAGCGGGTCGGTGTACTCCCTGTAGAAGTTCTCGTCCGTACCATCGGCCGCCCGCGTGCTGACGAGGGCGGAGAGCGAGATGCCGTTCTGGTCGGTCAACTCGTAGTCGAAATTGCCGTTGAGGGTGTGCGATAAAGAAGTATTGTCGCCGTTACTGGAAGTGAAGAGATAAGACTCCGGCGTGTTGAATCGATAGACATTGTACCGGTCACCGGAGCGCGAGCGCACGCCGCGCCGGAAGCCGTAGTTGAGGCGGGTGTTGACTTTTCCTTCCTGATAAGAAACCATTCCGGCCGCGTTGGCATCCCCGCGCGTACCGGCTCCCGCCGTGACCGAACCTCCGATGCCGAGCCGCGTGTTCTTCTTGAGAACGATGTTGATGATGCCCGACATGCCATCCGGCTCATACCGCGCCGAGGGGTTCGGAATCACTTCGACCCGCTCGATCGTGCTCGCCGGCAGTCCCTGAAGAAAACTCGCCAGCATATCTCCGGACATCTGCGACGGACGCCCGTTGATCAGCACCGCCACGTTCTGATTGCCTCTCAGGCTGACCTTTCCGTCCATGTCCACTTCGAGCGCAGGAATGCCGCGCAGAACATCGGTCGCCGAGCCGCCGTCCGCCACGATCTGATCTTTCGTATTGTACACGTTTCGGTCGATTCGCACCTCCATGAACTCCCGCTCGGCACTTACCTGCACTTCATCGAGAAGCGCCGTCGTGACGTCCAGCTTCACGTCGCCAAGATTCTTCTGCATCGACTGCGGGGACAGGGTCACGTCAGGGACGCGCCGGGTCTTGTATCCGATGAAGCTCACCTCCACGTAGTACTTTCCGGGACGCAGTCCTTCCAGAACGAAGCCGCCTCTGGCATCTGCCACCGCGCCCGTAACGAGCGTCGAATCGGCAGCCTGCCACAGGGCAACGGTTGCCGTCGGAATGGCCTGCCCGTTCGATGCGTCCTTCACCACGCCGCGGACCGTCCCCTGAGCCGCTCCCATTCTCGCAGTCCCTGCAACCTGAGCGGAACTCTTCGTCGGCGCAAGGAACAAGCCAAGCAGCAACACGGCCGTCAGTACGACTTTTAAGCCGGGCCGCGGGAGGTAGTCTCCGGCACTCTCGCGGAATGAGTATCGGTAATTCAATTGTTCGTTCATATCCAAGAGACGGTTGACTTGTCGGTCGGTGGCGGGAAGAAAGCCGGCGTTAACCACAAAGAAGCCTTGTAGTTAACGTAATGATACGGAGGCGGTCGCCGCTTCTCCTCATACGGCTTCACCAACTGCACGCAGGAGTCGTGAGTTGCACGGCAAAGCTCTTGCGAAAGGATGATAAGCCTTCATGTACCCCTTTTCCCCCGCCGCAGATCCGGCAGGCGAGGGAAACGAACACGTCTTCCCGGTGCAACCTGCAACCCGCTGGTGCAATTCGCTCATTCAGCGGCGGTGCTGAACACGGTGATCAAGATATTGGTACATTCATGTGAACCCTGCCGATTACCCTGTGCCTGAATACAGTACCTCTCACGACAAGCGAAGGACGAAGCAACTGCTCGGGGAAGGAGGCGCGATCCTCGCCTTCTGGGGCGCGATTCTCCTTCTGGAACTCGCTCAACGTGCCATCGATCCGCGGTTCGGCGAGCCGGGCCGCGTCACCGCGACGGAGTTCTGGCTGGCGCTGTCCGAGTACGGCGTCTGGACCATCGTCACGCCGTTCGTGTTCTTCCTCGCCCGGCGCTTCAGCGTAGAAGGCGTCCATCTGTGGCGGCGACTGTTCCTGCATCTGGTGCTGGCATTCGTCGTCGCGGTGGCCGTAAATGCGCTGTTTCACGCCACGCTGCACGCGCTCGTGGTCTTCGACGCGCCGCGCCGGCCATTCTCGCTCTGGCGGAGCGTGGCGAGCCTTCGCTTCCTGGACGAACTCATCATCTACGCCGCCATACTGGCCGCCGGGTTCGCACGCGACTACTTCATCCGGTATCGTCGCCACCTGTCGGAAAGCACGACCCTGAAGGCCGAAGCCGCTGAACTAAACCGCGAGTTGTCAGAGGCGCGACTGCAGGCGTTGCGGATGCAGATCAACCCCCACTTCCTCTTTAACACGCTCCACGCGATCTCCAACTACGTTGAACGGGATCCGAGGCGCGTTCGGCAAATGATTGCGCGGCTGAGCGAATTGCTACGCTACTCGCTCGACGCCTCCTCAAAGCCGGAAACGCCGCTTCATGAAGAACTTTCCTTTCTCGACGGCTATCTTGAAATCCAGTCAATCCGCTTTGAGGATACGTTGTCGGTCGTGCGCAACATCGATCCGGAGGTGCTCGATGCCCTCGTCCCAACCCTCATCCTGCAGCCGATTGTCGAGAATGCCGTCAAGCATGGCGTCGAAACGCTGGAAGGAAGCGGCCGCATCGATCTGAGTGCAAGACGGTCGGGAGATAAACTGCTGCTGGTGGTGCGTGACAATGGCCCCGGACTTGAAGCGAGCAACGGGAGGTCGCAAAGCAACTCGGAAGGAATCGGGATTCGAAATACCCGTGCCCGCATGAAAACACTTTATGGAGACGCGCAGTCCTTCCGCATGGAGGAGCCGCAGGGCGGCGGACTCGAAGTGACGCTCGAACTACCTTACCATACAGCCGCCGACCTCTTCGCTGCCGCCGTTTGACTTGCCATGAAACATTCCCTTCGCATCCTGATCGTTGACGACGAGCGGGCCGCACGGCAGCGCATCGCGGACCTGCTCGCCGGCAAGTCAGACGTGGAGATCGTCGGTGAGGCCAAAAGCGGACCCGATGCCGTCCGCGCGATCGAGGACTTGAAGCCGGATCTTGTCTTTCTCGATATGCAGATGCCGGGCGCAAGCGGAATTGACGTGGTTCGCCGCGTCGGACCCGAGCGGATGCCGGCTGTGGTGTTCGTAACGGCGTATGATTCGTACGCAGTGGCGGCGTTCGAGGTGGCGGCGCTCGATTACCTGCTCAAACCCTTTGCCGATGACCGTTTCGAGCAAGCTCTTTCCCGTGCGCGGGAGATGATCGCCGGGCGGCAGGCGAGTGATCTGCAGCGCCGGTTTGCTGCCCTGATTGCACCGGGAGCCGAAGTGGCACCCGCTGCACCTTCCTACCTTCAGCGCATCGCCGTCGAGGGGCGGGGCCAGATTCGCATCATCCCTGTGGAAACGATAGACTTCCTGACTGCGAGCGGGTCTTACGCCGAGTTGCACGTTGGTCAAGAGACGTTCATAATCCGCGAACAGATGCAGGCGCTCGAAGAGCGGCTCGATCCGGCGCAGTTTATCCGCATCCACCGAAGCACCATTGTGCAGGCAGACCGCATACACGCGCTCCTTTTTAATCCCGGTGGTGATTACGCGGCGCTCCTGAACGACGGCCGCCGCCTGAAGGTCAGCCGGTCGCGCTGGGACGACCTTACGGCAAGGCTGGGAAGCGTGCCGTCGCAGAAGGCCTGATCTTTGGGTCAAGAACACGGGAAAGGCGCGTCGGCTTTTCGGCAGTTCACCGATTCCGACGCGCCTCAACTCCCTTCTTAACGGGACGCGCTCGTTCAGATCAGAACGTCACCGGTCATATCCTCGGGGATGTCCACGCCCAACATCGTCAGAATGGTAGGTGCGATATCGCCGAGCTTGCCATCCTTTATCGGACCATTCACGCCGTCGCGAATGATCAAGTGAGGCACCAGCGTGGTCGTGTGGGCCGTGTTCGGCGTCCCATCCGCATTCTTCATCTTGTCGGCGTTGCCGTGGTCGGCGATGATCGTGACGCCATAGTCATGCGCCAGCGCAGCATCCACCACCTGCCCGACACACGTATCCACCGTCTCGACAGCCTTGACTGCGGCTTCAAAGACGCCCGTGTGCCCGACCATGTCGGGGTTGGCGAAGTTCAGACAGACGAAGTTGTACTTCTCCTCCGCCAACGCATCTGAAACACGCTGCGCCAGTTCGGGAGCGGACATCTCCGGCTGCAAGTCGTACGTGGCCACCTTCGGGGAGGGCACGAGAATGCGATCCTCTCCTTCATACGGCTCCTCGCGTCCTCCGCTGAAAAAGAACGTCACGTGCGGGTACTTCTCCGTCTCTGCGGCGCGGAGCTGCTTGCCGCCACGCGCGGCAATGACCTCCCCGATGGTCTGCTCCAGATTGACCTTCCGGAACGCCACCGGCATCTTGAACGTCTCGTCGTAGGGCGAAAAGATGACATAGTCGAGGTCGAGTTTCTGGCCGCGGTCGAACCCGTTGAAGCCCTCATCCATGAACGCGCGCGTGATCTGCCGCGCCCTGTCGCCGCGAAAGTTGAAGAATACGACCGCGTCGCTGTCCTCGATGCGGCTGCCGTTCTTTCCGAACTTCTCCGCCCCTTCCACTTCGATCACGCAGGGCTTCACGAACTCGTCGGTGATGCCCTCTTCATAGCTCGCGCGCAAGGCCGCCTGAGGCGTGTCATACATTTCGCCCTTCCCCTCCACGAGCAGTCGGTAGGCGATCTCGGTCCGCTCCCAGCGCTTGTCGCGGTCCATGGCATAGTAACGGCCGACAACCGAGGCAATATGCCCGACGCCGATCTCGTCCGCCCTCTTCTGAAATGCGTCCGCATAGTTGACGCCGCCATGCGGATCCGTATCGCGCCCGTCGGTGAAGGCGTGGACGCAGACTTGCGCCCCCTGCAAACCTTTTCGCTTCGCCAGTTCAAGTAAGGCGTAAAGATGTTCGATGGAGGCATGGACACCGCCGTCGGAGAAGAGGCCCATCAGGTGGAGCTTGGTTCCGTGCGTGTGCGCGTGCTGCACGGCCGAAAGCAGTTCGGCATTGTTATAGAAGTCGCCCTCCTCGATGGCCTTGTCGATTCGGGTGATCTCCTGATACACCACGCGGCCGGCACCGAGGTTCATGTGCCCTACTTCAGAGTTGCCCATCTGCCCCTTTGGCAGTCCAACGGCCCGACCCGACGCCTCCAGGCGCGCGTGAGGGTACCTGGCGAACAGCTTGTCGAGCACCGGCTTCTTCGCCGCATCGATGGCGCTGACGGACGGATCTACGGCAATGCCGTATCCGTCCATGATGATGAGGATGTGTTTCTTATCCATGATCTATGTAGTTGTAGTTCATCCGATGCGAAAATCCGGCGCGCGCTGAAGCGTCAGTCCGGTCCGGGCATCGAAAAGGTTGGCCGATCCGCAGAGCGGACAGGTCAACTTCTCATTCTTCTTGTCTCCAGAAGAAATGACGCTGTCCACGTAATGTTTGCGCGAGGCGCAGTAATAACGCCCGCGTCGCGCGTCGAGTCCCTTGCGCGGCGGCGGAAGCGCGGCCATCGCCGCATAATACCGGCAGCAGTCCGTCAAGGGGCAAACGTCGCACTTCGGGGAGCGCGCGGTACACGTGTAGCGTCCGTGCAAGATAAGCAGGTGGTGTGCTTCTCCCCACGCGTCTCGCGGAACGACGGCTTTGAGCTGGCGCTCCACCTTCAGCGGCGTGTCGGCCTTTTGCGATAGGCCGATGCGATTGGCGACGCGGAAAACGTGCGTATCCACCGGCAAAGCCGCGTCCTCGAACACCACCGACTGCACCACTTGCGCCGTCTTCCGCCCGACACCCGGAAGACCCACGAGATCCTCAAACCGCCTCGGCACTTCGCCGCCGTGCTCCTCAACGATTTTGCGCATGGCGGCAACAAGGTGCTTCGCCTTGTTGTTCGGGTACGACACCGAACGAATGAAGGGGAAGACCTCTTCCGGCTCCGCCGCCGCGAGAGTGCGGACGTGGGGGTAAGCCATGTAAAGCGCAGGCGTTACCTTGTTCACGCGCTCGTCGGTACATTGCGCGGAGAGCATAACGGCGATCAGCAGCTCATAAGCATTCGTGTAGCGCAGTTCCGTCTGTGGGTCGGGATTGGCGGATCGCAGCCGCGCAAGAACCTCCGCGGCTCGTTCTTTTCTCGTCAATGGTTGATAATCATCTTTGTGGACTGTTGCGACTCATCGGCCGACGTGCGGGTGAATGATAGAAGAGAAACACTCGGTATGTCGAAGTATTTTGCTTTAATTCTGACGATCGCCGCGGGAATTGCCCTGAGAACGCACCCCGCCGAGGCCCAGACGCTCCGCCTCTCCGACGAAGCGACCATCTCGCTTATTACGGTGCTTCCCGGGGACGCGGTCTACTCGATGTTCGGCCACAGTGCCTTCCGCGTCTACGATCCGGTCCAGAATCTGGATGTGCTCTTCAATTACGGCACGTTCGACTTCCGTGATCCGCTGGTGTTCTCGCTTCGATTCGCGCGTGGTAAACTCGACTATATGCTGAGCGTGGAGGATTTCCCTCGCGCTTTCGCGTTCTACCAGGACGTCGAGCACCGCGCGGTCATCGAGCAGCACCTTGCGCTCACGGCGGAGGAAGTCGAGGACGTGTTCGACTTTCTGCAGATCAACGCGCTGCCGGAGAACCGCGTCTACCGCTACGACTTTCTCTTCGACAACTGCTCCACGCGGCTGCGGAGCGTGCTGCAGGCGGTGCTCGGCGCAGATGTGCGCTTTCGGCCGTCGCCGGATCCAGGCCTCTCGTTCCGCCGCCTCCTCGACCCGTACGTTGCCGATCGCCCCTTCCTCGATCTCGGTTTCGACCTGCTGCTCGGGCAGACGACGGACCGGCAGGCTCGCCCGGAGGAGGCCGCCTTTCTCCCAGTCATCCTGATGCAGCATTTCGACCATGCGCAGGTTAGAAGCGCGGGCGATTGGCGGCCACTCGTTCAGCGAACCGACACGCTCTACTGGGCTGAAGGAGCCGGCGGCGTTCAGAAGGCACTCCCCTGGCCCGCCATTCTGTTCTGGACGCTTTTCGCCGCCGCCGTGTGGCTGACGCTTCGCAGATCCAACGGTACGCGAGCGTTGCTCATCTTCGACCGGGCGCTGCTTGCCGTCGTCGGCCTCGCCGGACTGCTCATGCTCGCGATGTGGACACTCACCGAGCACCGGGTGACGGCAGACAACTGGAACCTTGTCTGGGCGTGGCCTACGCATCTCGCGGCCGCCTTCCTGATCGGACGGCATCTCTCCACCCCGGCGCGCGCGCAGGGTCTTGCCGCCTATTTGCTTGCGGGCGCGGCCTCGTCCCTCCTAACCGTTCTCGCATGGCCCTTCTGGCCTCAGGAGTTCCATCCTGCCGTTCTCCCGCTCGCGCTCCTGCTGTCGCTCCGCTGCGGCGCGCGCGCCTACTCCCTCTGGAAGGAAAGGCCGACGAAACCCGAACGGCCTCCCGTCCTCCGGACATAGGGAAGATCGGGGTTCTCGGACGCCTGATGACTCGGGCGCGGCAAAGACAAACAAAAAGCGTCCCGGCCTATTGCAGGCCGGGACGCTTTGCTTTCGATGGGGTGATCGAGGGGATTTGAACCCCCGACCTCCAGGGCCACAACCTGGCGCTCTAACCAGCTGAGCTACGACCACCATCGTTTTCAGAAGGCCAATATACTACGCGACGGGCCGTAGGTTCAACCCTGCGGCCGGCGCTCCGGTGAAGAATCGGCGCTATTTGGCTACCGGATGATGGCCAGCTTGCCGAAGGCGCGGCTTCCGCCATCCTCACCAACCGCAACCACGAGGTACATACCGGACGGCGTTTCTCTTCCGGACTGATCGCGCCCGTCCCACCGCGCCCGGCCGCCGCGCGAGGCGAACCGCCGCACCACGACGCCTTCGACGGTTGTGATCAAGATTTCGGTCGCTTCCGTCAGTCCGTCGATCGTGACTGCAGTAAACGTTCCTTCTCCCCACTTCGCCGGGTTGGGAAAAATGGAAAGTTCGTCGAGTTCGGCCACGGCCGCGACGGCGTTGCCGCCATAACTCACCAGCCCGCTCGCCGTCGCGAAATACACCTCGCCGCTGAGCGCTTCAACCGCCACCGCATACACTTCGTCGGAGGGCAGCGGCGAGTTGGAGGCGCTGAACTGCTCTTCTATCGCAAACTCGCCCCCATCCCTGCCGATGAGATAGGCGCCTATGTTCGTTGCCGCCCAGATTCGGTTGGCGGGATCGACCGCAAGATCATTCACGCGAACGCCATACAGAACGTATCGCCCGTCGTCGCGATTGGCATGAGTCGGCCAGGAGAAGGCCGCCCCGGGATCGCGCGCCACGATGCCCGTGTTGAGCAAGTAGGAAAGCCCTTTGTCGGTCGCAACCCAGATGAAGCCGTCCTTGTCCTCGACCACGTCTCGCACCTCGATTCCCGCAAGCCCCACTCCGTTCACCCCTTCCGTGCTGAAATACCGGCATCGATCATCCGACTGGTCCGTCGGCGTCCCGGCGACGTCCAGCACGATCACGCCGCGCTTTTCCTTTAGATTCTGCCGGTAGTCCACCGTGAGCCAGATCTGCCCAAAGGAGTCGATGAAGATTTTCCGGAAGGTGCCATTGAATGGAGAGAACGTGCCGCACCCTTCCGGGTACGCGAGCGACGCCCATTCTCCATCCGGCGAGCGCGTAGACAGCGGGCGCGTCGCATCCACGTTCGTCACCCACAATCGTCCGTTCGGATCCGTTGCGGCACCGCCCGTAATCACGAAGGCCTCGTTGGTCGTCGCCTCCGCCTTACGTAGCGAAGAGTTCGTCTGGTCATAGACCTCGATCTCGTCGTTCGGCTTCACGTGAACGAGTCCCGCGCCGTCCGTCGTGATCCAGGTCGTGCCGTCTGCAGCATGGAAGATGCTTGAGAATTCGGAGCGATTCGCAAGTCCGTCGGTGCCCGAGGGGGTAAAAGCCGTCCATATTCCATCCGCGCCGAGGCGTTGAAAAGCTTGCGCCTGTTCCGTCTGTCCGACCGTCCATAAGTTGCCCGCTTCGTCCGCCTCGATGGAGGAAGCGGTGCTCAGAAAAGCACCCGACGGATAGCAACCACCGGCGGAGTTCGTGCAAGAGATATCCACGGAGACGGAAAGCGGTGGATCCGTGGAGACCGTGCCCGACAAAAGACCCAACTCTCTGTCGCCAAGCCAGATGCTGCCGTCCGCTGCCGCAGCAATGCTCGCTAAATGATCTGCCCCCACGACGCGCTGCCAAATCGCGGTGCCGGACGGGTCCACAACCAGCACGCCGAAGGGCGTTACGCCGACGAGCGCGCCGGAAGTGCTCTCCAATGAATACACCGTTAAACCCGTTGCAGAAAGCGGCGTGTAGCCACCATCCGCGTTTCTCACCGCTGCGCCCGCCGCGGTCCCGACGTAAAGCCGCCCCTGAAACGAGGCAAGACTTCGAACATCGGCCGAGGGGAGTCCTGCCGACTCGACGGTCCAGACACGCGGGTCCTTCAAGTTGCCTTCGTTCAGCGAAGCCCACGCAACGCCACTCGGCGTCGCCAGCCAGACTCTTCCGCCGCTTTCGTCCGGGGTGATGATGACGTCCAGGATCGCGGTTCCGCTAACGAGGCCGCCAATCTGATCATAAGAATCCCGCACTTCGCCTCGCGTTTTGTCGAACACGACCACGCCAAAAGCCGTCGCCACGAGCAAGGAATCGCCGTGCGGCGCAAGCCGGTTGATCGCGCGCGATGCAAACCGGGTCGTGCGTTCGATGTCCCGGTAATGGTCAATGGCACCAGACCCGATGGCTACGCGGTCGAGCACGCCGTCGTCATAACCTACCCAGACGCAGCCGGCTTCGAGGCAGTCGTCGTCATAAGCCACTGCCCCGATATTCAGCCCGTGCAAGCCGTCGATGATCGTGAACCGGCGCACTTCGCCCGTGCTGCGGTCCCGCGCGTACAATCCGCCCGTCGTGCCCACCCACACCTCGGTGGCAGAAGCGTCCACCGCAATCGTCTCCCGGAGCGACGTATGGACGGTCCACTCGGCCGACTGCGCCCGCGCAGTAAACGGAAGCGAAGCGGTCACGAAAAAGGCGAAAGGTATCAGGTGACGCACCCACCGCCGGCCACCGTCAGAAAGAAAGAAGAAGCAACTACCGTTCATAAATCGCCACCAACCATGCAGAAGAACGATCTCCTTTAGAGACCGCGTCATAGAACAACTTTCTGGTAGCGACTTGTCTATAGGAGGTCCGGGTTTGCTAAGGGGCTATCGAAATAACGTGAACCTTGGCCGGGCATCAAAGCTTGTGTGAATTGAACTACCAGCGCCTACAAGCACGGCTGAGATGCTTCGCTTTGCCGGCATGACACGGGCGGACGTTCTGCTTTCCTTGTGCTCCGTCGCTTTTTACCTCCTCCAGCACCCCCACGTGTCATCCTGAACGCAGTGAAGGATCTACCATTCCCGACTGCTAAGGGGCTGTTGATTTACTATTCATGGGATGTACCGCAGATATTCGAGGCCGTGTCTATAACTGAAATGCCATCTAACACCCCCGTGAATCCCCCTCAAGGGGGAGGTTGCGTTTGTACTTTGGTCCGTACCTTCGGCTACATACGGCGTTTGCGATTACTTCAACGGCCTCCTAAAGCTTTCGTAGCAGACTTATCATCTCCATCGCGGCTACGGCAGCGTCTGCACCTTTGTTTCCCGCCTTCGTTCCCGCCCGCTCGATGGCCTGCTCGATGGTGTCGGTCGTGATCACGCCAAAGATCACCGGGATGCCGCTCGAGTGCATGACTTCGCTTACGCCGCTTGCCACGCCGCCCGCCACCAGGTCGAAGTGCGACGTTGAGCCGCGGATCACCGCGCCGAGGCAAACGACGGCGTCATGCGCTCCGCTCTCCGCGAACTTGCGGGCGACGAGCGGAATCTCGAAGGCCCCGGGGCACCAGGCAACCGTGATCCGTTCATCGTCTATGCCCAGCCGGTGCAAAGCCGACAAGGCACCGCTCAGAAGTCGTTCCGTGATGAAGTCGTTGAAGCGGCTTACAATGATGGCAATGCGCGCATCGGCGGCCGTGAGGTCGCCTTCCAGAACTCGGGGCATGAAGATAGCAGGTTTTGTATGAACGTCAGCTTATTGTACGCCGAAGCGGTCACGAAGGCAAGGCTCTTTCGCCATTTCACGAGGGCTGCGCGCTCCTTCCTGCTGAGAGTTGCCGCAGTCGGGGGAGCGCCGTCGCGGGTGCCATGTAGACCCCGAAACTCGTCCGGTCGCGCTCCCGGTGTCCGTGGTAATCCGACCCGCCCGTGGCGACGAGGCCATAAACCTTCGCGAGATGCTCGTGGTACCGTGTCATTTCCGCGTCGTGCGACGGATGAACGGCCTCGATGCCGTCGAGGCCGCGTTCGGCAAGCCGCGCAATGTCTGCCTCGCTGATCCACCCGCCCGGGTGAGCAATGACGGCCATCCCTCCTGCGCCGTGCAACAGGTCAATGGCCGACTCGATGGGCAGGAGCCGCTTCGGGGCGAAGCCGGGCTTACCGGGCGTGAGATAAAGGTTAAACGCATCTTCAAACGACGATACAAGCGACCTGGCCAGCAAAGCTCCCGCAACATGGGGGCGACCAATGGCCTGCCCCGGCGACTGCGCGAGCACATCCTCCATCGTCAGCGGGATGCCCGCGCCATTCAGGCCCTTCACCATCCGTTCTGCGCGCGCGAGTCGATCTTCCCGGCTTTGCTGAAGAAAGGCGCACAGGCGCGGCTCTTCCGGATCGAATAGATAGCCGAGTAGATGGACTTCCTGCCGTTCCATTCGCACGCTCAGCTCCACGCCCGGCACCACATCGATGTTCGATTCTTTGCCCACCCGAACGGCCTCCGCCAGTCCCGATGTGGTGTCGTGATCGGTCAGCGCGAGCGTGTTCAGCCCCACCTTCGACGCCAGTCGCACGAGGTCGCCCGGCGAGAGCATACCGTCTGAATGGAGGCTATGGGAGTGCAGGTCGGCGAGTAGCATACAAGAGTTGAAGATAGACGGGCTTTTGTGCTGCCGTACAATGACTGAGCCGCGATCGGGTTGCATTCTTCCCGGCTTTGGCAGCGAACGGATCGCATCCTTGAACCAGACGATCGCTGAGTGGTATCTTAGCCCTTTGCGCTCTGTCCTACCCCCCGCATCTACCGCGTTTTTCAATGGAACACATTTGGAGTCCGTGGCGATCCGCCCTCATTGATAGTCCGAAGGAGGTCGAAGAACCCGGCGTTACCCTCTTCTCCCGGATTGCCGCCGAGGATAAAGATGAAGAAAACATGATCGTGTGGCGGGGAGAAACGGTGTTCGTCATCATGAACGCCTTTCCATACAACAACGGCCACCTACTTATCGTGCCGTATCGCCCCGTCGAAACATACGAGCGGCTGACGCGCGAGGAGCAGATGGAGATCGCGGCGACGATCGAGCGGTGCATCCTGTGGCAACGAGAGGCCCTTCAACCGCACGGGTTCAACATCGGGATCAACATTGGAAAGGCGGGAGGAGCCGGCGTTCCGGATCATCTGCACGTCCACGTCATTCCTCGTTGGAATGGCGACACGAACTTCATGCCGACAATTGCCGACACGAAGGTCGTTCCCGAAGCCATGCGCGCATCGTATAACAAGCTTCGGAGCGCGGCGCGTAGCCTGGAAAGCGCCGGGCGCGACCCGCACGCCCACTGAGCCGCTGCACCGTTTTGCCTGAAGTCTCTCACCCCGAACAGCGGCCTCCCACGCGCGCCATGGAAACTCTCTCCTCTACCGAGGAACGTCAGGTTGTTCCGGCAGAGCGGGAGCCTGATGCGGCCGTCGCAAAAGACGGCGGTGTCATTACTGTCGGGCGAATCCTCTGGCCGGTGGCGCTCAGCCTTGCCGTTCTCGGCCTCATCGCTGCGCTGACGTTTCATCCGGATCAGTTCACGGTCCTCATTCGCGAAGTAAACCCGTGGCTACTGCTGGCCGCCGTAGCATCGGTGGTGCTCCGCGTCATCCTCGGCGGCGTTCGACTCAGCTACGTCTCGCGCGGCAACCTGTCCATTCATGCAGGCATACGGGGACAGATCGCCTGGGACTTCTTTTCGAACATCACGCCCTCGGCCATCGGCGGCGGACCCGTGGCGGCGTTGTATGTTGCCCGTGACCAGCGGATTGCAGTCGGCGAGGCAACGGCGATCTTCCTGTTCTCGATGCTCCTGGACCAGTTTCTGTTCGCGCTGATCATTCCGCTGCTCGTATTGGCAATGTCGTACGTGCCGGTCTTTCCGGTATCGCTCGGGACGGTGGGAACGGGGGCCTTCGTGCTGCTCTTTACGGGGCTGCTCCTCTGGGTGGTTATTTTCGCCTACGCGGTGCTGATCCGGCCGGACCTGATCCAGAAGGTCGCCGTGCAGATCGTCCGTATCAAATGGCTCAGGCGGTACCGGGAGCGTGTGCTCGACGAGATGCACCAACTGCGCCGCCGCACCCGAATCTTGCGCCTGCAGCCGGCGGTGTTCTACGTCAAAGGTGTCCTGCTGACGCTCGGCGTCTGGTTCATGCGCTTCATCCTGCCGGTGCTCATCGTCTGGAGCGTGTATCCGTCCTTCGACAACGCGCTTGCCTTTGTCCGGACGGTGGCCCTGTCCATCGGCACTATCATCCTGCCGACGCCGGGCGGCTCTGGAGGCGTCGAGGGCCTCTACGCCCTCTTCCTCGGCCCCATGATGCCGAAGGCGCTTCTGGCCCCGACGCTTCTCGTTTGGCGTTTGCTCGGGTACTACTTGTTGCTCGCAGTTGGCGTATACGTCTTCATCTATCAGATCCGCAAAGAGCGTGCTCAGGGCCGCACGCCGTTCGGCATAGGGAAGCATTCTGCACCCGGCAAGTAAGCCCTCTCAAAGACATCTACCGCCGTGACCGACGAACTTTTGGAACGCCGTACACGCGCTGCGGCGTTCGACCTCCGCGAGATTCACCCCAACGTGCTCTTCGGCACCGCCAGCGACCGTTACGCCGGATGGATCGGGCAGATCTACCCGGAGCGCTTCACCGAGCTTATCCAGTCGCGTTCGCGAAAGCTCGGCGGCCGAACGTTCGAAGAACGGATGCTGCCCGTCGAGTCGGTGGCGGATTACTTCGAGCATTTCTCCGTGCTCGAAATCGACTTCACCTTCTACGGCCCGCTGCTCGACGCCTCAGGCGAACCGCTCCACGCCTTCCATCATCTTTCGCAGTACGCCGAACAGGCACCACCGGACGCCCTCTTTCTGCTGAAGGCCCCGCAGACCTACTTTGCGCGACAGTTCCGGCGCTCACGTGGCGGCAAGGTGTTCTACGAAGAGAACGAAGCGTATCTCAACGCCGCCGCTTGCACCGATCAGTTTCTGCGCCCCGCTGCAGAACTCCTGCAGGAGCGCCTTGCCGGCGTGCTGTTTGAACAAGAGTACCAGCGCGTTCAGGAGGCCCGTTCTTCCGAAGAAAACATCGCCGAACTCGACGGCTTCTTCGCCGGTATGCCGGAAGGAACCCCTTTGCACATCGAACTCCGCTCGCCGCACCTGCTGACGCCGCCCTACTTCGACTGGCTCGAAAGCCGCGGTATCGGCTTCGTCTTCAGCCACTGGACCTGGTTGCCGCAGATCCGCGAACAGTGGAAACTCTCCGGCGGCCGATTCACTTCCGCCGACGGTAACGTCATCTGTCGCCTTCTAACGCCGCTTCGGACGCAGTACGCCGACGCCTACGCCCTCGCCCACCCGTTCGATGCGCCGGTGCCGGAAATAGTCGACACGCGGCAGGCGCGCGATATGGTACTCGATGCGACGGCGCTCGCCTTCCAGGCCGAGCAGCACGACGCGCAGCTCAGCATTATCGCGAACAATCGCGCGTGGGGCAACGCGCCCGCCCTTGCGCAAACCATCGCCGGCCGCATTCTTGACGAGGAAGAAAAGCGCGGTGAAGGCTGAGCCGACTTCCCGCGCGCCTATTTGCGGCCGAAGTCGTCCTCGATCCGAATGATGTCGTCTTCGATGCAGAGGCCGAGCTGCGTCTCGATGATCACGAGGTATTCCCCCGGATCAGATTCGACCCGGTGAATGGAACCGAGCGGGATGAAAAGCGCGTCGCCGGGCTTGATGGCGCGGTCCGTGCCGTCGAGCGTGAAGGTGCCCGTCCCCCCCACGATAACCCAGTGTTCCGCCCGGTGCTCGTGCTTCTGAAGCGAGAGGCGCTTGCCCGGCAGCACCACGATGCGCTTCACGCGGTAACCCGGCTCGTTGAGGTACTCCTCCCATCGGCCCCAGGGACGATTGTCTGATTCTATAAACATGGTTTTATAAAGGGTCTTTGTTCTGAGAACAGCTTCGGCTATGATGCCTTTTCTGGTGCCGCCCTTCTCCGCAAGGGCTGATCAACGACCTTTCCGAACACGCGCAGGCCGCCGTACAGCACGGCGGCACCGGCAAGAAGGCTGATCCACCACGGCAGGCCAAAGCCGGTCGGCAGCGTGCCCAGGAGCAGCGCGACGCTGCCTACGAAGATCGCATATGGCAACTGAGTGCGGACATGATCGACGTGATCGCAGCCGGACGCCATGGAGGAGAGAATGGTCGTGTCGGAGATGGGCGAGCAGTGATCACCCCAAACAGCCCCCGCAAGAACGGCCGATACCGTCGAATAGATGATGTGGTGGAACTCCGTATCCGTGTGAACCCCGTCGGCAGCAAGCGCAGCCCAGGCGAGCGGCACCACGAGCGGCATGAGAATACCCATCGTTCCCCAACTGGACCCGGTTGCAAAGGCCGTCGCAGCAGCGAGCAAGAACACGATGGCGGGAATGAGGCCGTAGGGAAGGGAGCGTCCGAGGGTGGAGACCAGGTAATCCGCCGTGAAGAGCCGGCCCGTGATCTCCGCCAGAGACCACGCCAGCACGAGAATGATCATCGCAAAAAGCATAGACCGAACGCCGGAGTACCAGGCTTCCACGGTCTCATCGATGGTCAAAATGCGCTGCCCGATGGAAAGCAGCCCGGCCGTGATCACGCCGAGGAGTGATCCCCAGAGCAGCGCTTTATATGAGTCTGCCGTTCCGATGATCTCGCGCAACGTGTTCCCCTCCCCTGTCGCCCAGAGCGACGCCAGCACGGCCACGACCAGCACGAGCACCGGCAGGATGGCGTTGACGGCGCGGAGGGGCTTGCCCTCCTTTGGCGCTACGTCACGTCCCTCGGCCGCATTGACGTCCACCTTGGCACCCGGTCCAAGCAGTTCGCCGGTCGTCCTCGCGCGGTGTTCGGCCCGAAGCATAGGGCCGAAGTCGCGTCCGGTCAGGGCCACCGCGAACACGAAGAAGATGGCCAGAAGCGGATAAAAGCTGTAGGGAATGGAGCGCAGGAAGATCGAGTACGCGGATTCGTTGTATCCCGCAATCCCGGAGACGGCGTCCCCGACGAGTCCGACCTCGTACCCGATCCACGTCGTCACGAACGCGAGGCACGCCACCGGCGCTGCCGTAGAATCAACGATGTAGGCGAGCTTCTCCCGCGAGACGCGCAGCCGGTCGGTGACGGGCCGCATCGTGTTGCCCACCACGAGTGTGTTCGGCGTAATCATCAAAGAAGATGGCCAGACCAAGGCCGCCCGCGGCGAGCTGGCCCCGCTGCGGCGTACCGGCCCACCCGACGATCAGATTCACGACGCCGTGCGTGCCTCCGTTCTTCGAAATAATGCCCACCATCCCGCCGATCATCAGCGAGAAGAGCGCGATGGCGGCGTGGTCGGGATCAGCCGTAGCATCGAGCACATAGACCTGGAATGACTCTAAAAGGCCCTGCCATAGGCCCGTCAAAGAAAGTCCGGCCACGATCCACGCGCCAATCCAGATGCCGAGAAAGAGCGCCGGTATTACGCGCTTCCAGATGAGCGCGACGAGGATCGCGAGCAGGGGCGGGACGATAGACAGCCACCCCGGCACGGCGCGGGTCGTTGATTGCGCCACCACCTGCTCCCCCTCGAACAGTTGAAACTCGGCCCGGCCGGCGCGCTCCAGAACCACCTTCTCCGCCTGAAAACGTTCGTGCGCCGAGTCGTACCGGACGGGGTAGCGCAGGCCCTCCGCCGCGATGAACAGCGCCTCCGTCGACCCATCCCGCCCGCCTTCCGGCAGGACGACCGGCACGTTGAAAGGCACCTTCGCAAGCACCACCGAGGGCGCGTCGATCTCAGCCGTTTGGGCAGCCGCTGGGGCGAACGGCACCATGCCGCCGACCAACAGTAAGCACAAGAAAGCCCCGGCAGGCGGCCGATCCGAGATATGTGTCTGATGCTCGCGATCAACGAGCCGTGCCGAAGATGCGGTCCCCGGCGTCGCCGAGGCCGGGGCGGATGAATGCGTGGCCGTCCAGCTCCCGGTCCAGAGACGCCGTGATGATCGGCACATCCGGATGGAGCCGGTTCAACCGCTCAACGCCCTCGGGCGCAGCGACGAGGCACACGAACTTGAACCGGCGCGCGCCGCGACGTTTCAGATGCTCGATGGCACCGGCCGCGCTCCCACCCGTCGCGAGCATGGGGTCGACGACGAACACGTATGCGGTTTCGATGCCGCCCGGCACCTTGCTGTAGTAGTCCACCGGCCGGTGCGTCGCCTCATCCCGGTACATTCCGAGGTGCCCGACGCGCGCTTCCGGCACGAAGCGAATGAAGCCTTCCACCATCCCAAGGCCGGCGCGCAAGATCGGGACGACCATTACCTCGTCCTTCATCTCGACACCCATTGTCACTTCCAGCGGCGACTGGATCTCTACGGGCGTCATCGCAACGTCGCGCATGGCCTCATAGGCAAGGTTCGCGGCGGCGTCGGAGAGCGTTTTGCGAAACTGCCCGTGCGGGGTATCCTTCCGGCGAAGGATGGTAAGATCCCGCTGCAAGAGCGGGTGGTCAACAACGGTGAGATTGTTCATGCAGTACAAATCGGCCGGCCATCACGTTCGCGGCGCATCTGCCGGAGGAGGGCCGTTCTTGGGTCGTTGCTTTTTCTGTTCACGCTCCAAGCGGTGCGTTTCGACGACACGCTTGTGAACCTCTTCATTTTCCTTCCACGGCTGCCGCTCGAAGTAGCTGTCCGTCATCGTCTTCAAAACGCCGGAGAGCAGCACGAGCGAGAGGACGTTCGGCAGCGTCACGAGCGAGAGCGCAACGTCGCCAAGGTCCCAGATCGTCGTGACGGCAAGGACCGCCCCGACGAAGTGCAGCACCACATAAACCAGCTTGTAGCCCACGATGGCGCGGGAGCCGAACAAATAGTTGGCGCAGCGGTCGCCGTAGTAACTCCACGAGATGGACGTTGAAAGCGCAAACAGAAAGACGCTGATGAGTACGATCCAGCGGCCCAAGGTGCGCATTCCGTAAGGCTCGAGTCCTCTCTCAAACCCGAGCATCGTGAGCGGAGCGCTGTTGCGCGTTGCGTCGCCGTAAAGCACGGTCAGGCGCTTTCCGCCCTTCGTCACGGCCACGCCGTCGCTCGGCAGGATGGTGCCCGAGAACGGTTGCGTCTGCGCTTCATCCAGGAAGAACCGGTCCACCGGCAAGTCATAATACGCGATGCGCACGGGCTGCTCCGCCGTGACCGCCGCAATGCCGTCGGTAACGATGAACGACTCCGGGGCGGACCCCGTTGTATACCCGCTGCGCTCCTCGCCCTCGACGTACGAAATGTTGTTGTCGCCCAGCTTGATCGTGGTAGGCACCTTGTCGTTCCACACGCCGGTGAGGATGACTACCAGCCCTGTCATCGTGCAGATGATGATAGTGTCGATAAACGGCTCGAGCAGCGCCACAACGCCTTCGGGAACCGGTTCATCGGTCCTTGCCGCCGAGTGCGCGATCGGCGCGGAGCCTTGTCCGGCTTCATTGGAAAAGAGACCCCGCTGCACGCCGTACGTCAGCGTCGTCAACAGGACCCCGATACCTGCACCGGCCACCCCGGCCGTGGGGTTGAACGCCTCGCGGAAAATCAGCACGAAAGTCGCGGGGATGTCCGGAATATGCAGCACCAGAATCATGAGTGCTCCGAGCACGTAAATGCCCGCCATGAGCGGCGCCACAATCCCCGTAACCGCTCCGATGCGCTTGATGCCGCCGATAATCACTACTCCGACGATGGAGGCAGTAATCAGGCCGGTGATCCACTTGTCGACCCCGAACTCCGCCATTTGCGCGGCGACGGTATTCGCCTGGATGGCATTGCCGGTCATGAAGGAGGTCAGCATCAGCGCAAAGGCGAACAGGATCGCGACCGGCTTCCACTTCGGCCCGAGGCCGCGTTCGATGTAATACATCGGGCCGCCCGCCACCGTCCCTTCCCACTTGCGCTCCGACCCTTCCGGAGCAAGCACCACGCGGTACTTTTGGGCCAGCGTAACTTCGCTGAACTTCGTCGTCATGCCGAGCAGCGCCGTTACCCACATCCAGAAGAGCGCGCCCGGCCCGCCGACGTGGATTGCGATGGCCACGCCCGCGATGTTGCCGATACCGACGGTGGCCGAAAGCGCCGTTGTCAGCGCCTGGAAGTGCGACACATCTCCCGGCTCGTCGGGGTCGTCGTAGCGGCCGGTTGCCACCGCGAATCCATGCCCGAGCCGCCGAAACTGAATGAAGCCGAGCTTAATGGTGAGGAACAACCCGGCACCCAGCAAACCAAAAACGAGGGGCCATTTGAGAACGGAATTAATGGCACCGATGATCTCGCTGAGCTGGTCCATGCAGGCTTGCCAAACAGAAGATTAAGAATTGACTGCGGACTCCCGCGCGCAATATTCCCGCTGCACCAGGGCAGCCCTTTACATCAGGCATCTGCCCCCGCGTTTTACCTGGTGAAACAGAGGCGCGCTGCGGAGTCGGGAAAATATAATCCACAGAAGCCGCCCCTGCAACGCCGTAGAACCCTCGGCGGCGCTTTGCAGACGCTATTTTGCAAGGTTTGCCGGATCGACCTCCCGTATTCCCTCCGTCCCGAAGGCAAGCGTCCGCGCCGGATGAGCTTGAATGAGACGGTAGTCGTGGGTCGCCACGAGCAGCGTCATTCCCTGACCGTTAAGTTCGACGAGGAGTTCAAGGATGCCCTCACCGACGGCAGGGTCGAGGTTACCGGTCGGTTCGTCCGCGAGCAGGATCCACGGGTCGTTCACGATGGCCCGGGCAATCACGACGCGCTGCTGCTCGCCGCCGGAGAGTTCATGGGGCAGCTGCCGCGCTTTGTGCGTGAGGCCCACCCGCGCGAGGGCCTTTCCGACGCGGCTCCGCACCGCCAGTCCGCTCCCGCCGGTCACGTAAAGTGCGAAGGCGACGTTCTCGTAGATGCTTCGGTCCGGCAGCAACTTGAAGTCCTGGAACACGATTCCCAGAGATCGTCGCAGAAACGGAATCTCCCCCCGCGCGATGCTTTCGGAGGAATAGTCGCCTACCTTTGCGATGCCACGCTCCGGCAGGAGGTCCATGTACAGCGTGCGGAGCAGGGTGCTCTTGCCGCTTCCCGACGGACCAACGAGATAAACCATGTCTCCGCTCTCGATCACGAGCGACAGGTCTTGAAACACGGGTGGCAGCGACGGCCCATACCTCACTGTGATGTTCTGAAGGTCAATCCTCATGCGCCTTCAGGCCCCGCGGGCGACTCCCCGGCGCGCCGTGCCGGCTTGCGCAACAGCCAGTGTACCCGCTCCGACTTTTCCGTAGCCGGTGCCGTGGAAAAGGAATCCATCGCAGCTACCGTCTCGAACCGCGTCTCCCGGATCAGCGCCTCGATTTCGGATTTGTCGTATGCGCGCTGCACGTGCCGCTCGTGGAATGTCCGGTCCTCGACGCTCAGGTCGAACGTGGTGGTATGCAGCCGCTTGTCGGCGTCGTAATGGCTCTTACGGACAAACGAAAAGCCCTCTGCGTCGCCTTCATCTTCAAAAAAGGCCCCATTGTTCAGCGAATTGGCAGGGGTGCTCTGGTCGAAGAAAAAGAGTCCGCCGGGACGAAGCGCGCTGTAGACGCACCGCAAAAGGTCTCCTATCGGCGGCGTTTCGAGGACGTAGTTCAACCCGTCATAGAGCAGCACCACCACGTCGACGGGCCGGTCCGTTTTGAAGTTGGTAAAGTCGCTCACCTCGAACTGAACCGGCGCATTCAACATTTCGGCTTTCGCCTTCGCCACTCGAATCATGTCCGGCGAGGCATCCGTCCCCACATACTGGTAGCCGCCGAGCGCCTGCAGCTCGATGCCAAACGACCCGGTCCCGCAGCCAAGTTCAAGAATGCGCTGCGCATCGGCGCAATGATCGCTGATGATGTGGTGCGTGAACTCCGCCCACAACTCGTAGTCGACGTGTTCCATGACCACATCGTATCCCGCCGCGAGCACAGAGTACGGTGGCACTTCTTTCAAGGAGGGAGACGCTGACATGAATCGTTGAATGCAAAACCGACGGGACAGAGTGAAAGTCGAAGATACGACGGGTAAACCGTCCTTTAGCCCGCGAGGCGCTGCTTCTGCTGCGCCACGCGGCGGCGCGCCACGTCAACGGCCAGATAAATTGCGCTGCGCATGCTGCCGGGCGACGCTTTCCCCTGCCCCGCAATGTCGTACGCCGTCCCGTGGTCCGGCGACGTCCGCACGATAGGCAGCCCCGCCGTGAAGTTGACGCCCGAATCGAAAGCCAGCGCCTTAAACGGGATGAGGCCCTGATCGTGGTACATCGCGAGCACAGCGTCGTGCTGGTTGAACCCGGAAACGGCAAAGAACCCGTCCGCCGGAAACGGCCCGAGTACGAGAAAGCCTTCCTCGCACGCGCGCTGTATGGCCGGTATGATCACCTCGATCTCCTCGCGGCCGATGATGCCGCCGTCGCCGGCGTGCGGATTGAGTCCGAGTACGGCGATCCTCGGCCGCATCACGCCGTAATCGACTACGAGGCTCTCGTGGATGATCCGGATTTTACGAAGCAACCCGTCCACCGTGACCGCGCGCGGCACGTCCCAGATGGGAATGTGGCCGGTGGCAAGTCCGACGCGAAGATTGCCCGCGACCATCATCATGGTCGTGTCGGATGCGCCGGTTCGTTCCGCTATGAACTCGGTGTGCCCCGGAAACTTGTAGCCTGCGCGGGAAATGGCCTCTTTAGAGATAGGAGCCGTCACGATGGCGTCCGCCTGCTCCGCGAGGCAGAGGTCCGTTGCGCGTTCGACGGCGCGCATGGCCAGATCGCCACCCGCTTCCGTGATCTGCCCGAACTCGACGCGCGGATGCTCATTTGGGGCAACATCGAGCACCGTAATGCCTTCTTCCGGCATTTTCTTCGGGACGGACGCGACGACGTGAAGCTTTAGTTCCTTATAGCCGAGCCGCTCCGCATGAACCCGGAGTACCTCGGCGGAGCCGACCACCACCGGGCGCATAAACTTCAGTAGACGCGAGTCGGAGAGGCACTGCAGCACGACCTCCGGCCCGATGCCGTTCGGGTCGCCAAGCGTCACTGCAATGATCGGCCGCACGCGCGCGGCGGCATCCGGGTTCTCTTCAGAAAAGGGCAAAATATCTGGCATACGGCATCCATTTTCATGCGTAATGACGTGCCGGTTAACGCCGAAAACCACCCGATGTGCCCCTGCCGGCGTGCCCCTCTTGAGGGCGGGCTACAGGTGAGCCAACCGGTCCGCGTGCTCGGCCGTCCGCAGCGCGCGGATGATGCCGTCGAGGTTGCCTTCCATAACCGTATGCAGCGGGTGGTTCTTGTCGTCTCCCTCCAGCCGGTGGTCCGTCACGCGGTCTTGCGGGAAGTTGTACGTGCGGATCTTGGCCGAGCGGTCGCCACTGCCCACCATCGTGCGACGGGCGCTATCGCGCTCCAAACGCTGCTTTTCGAGCTGAAGCTCATACAGGCGCGACCGAAGCACGCGAAGCGCCTTGTCCTTGTTCTTGAGCTGGCTCTTCTCATCCTGACAGGTCACGACAAGGCCCGTCGGGATGTGGGTGATGCGCACGGCGGAGTCCGTCGTGTTGACCGACTGCCCGCCGGGACCGCTGGAGCGGTATACGTCCACCTTCAGGTCGTTCGGATGAAGGTCTACGTCCACCGCTTCCGCCTCCGGCAGCACCGCGACGGAGGCCGCCGAGGTGTGAATGCGCCCGGAAGACTCGGTAGCCGGCACTCGCTGCACGCGGTGAACGCCGCTCTCGTACTTGATCGTACCATAGGCATCGGTGCCCTTCACGCCGAAGATAATCTCCTTGAACCCTCCCTGGCCGCCCGGCGACGTTTCCAGCATCTCGACGCTCCAGCCGTGGTCTTCGGCAAAGCGGGAATAGAGGCGGAAGAGATCGCCGGCAAACAGGGCCGCTTCGTCGCCGCCCGTGCCGGCGCGGATCTCCATGATCGCGTTTCGCGAGTCGGCGGGATCCTTTGGAATGAGGCGAAAGCGTAGGTCTTCCTCTACCTCCGGGATGCGCGTTTCGAGCTGCTCCAGCTCCGCGTGGGCCATGTCAACGAGTTCCGGGTCCTTCTCCGACCGGATCATCGCCTGCAGATCCTCCTGCTCTGAAAGCAGGTCCTCGTACGTGTTTATGCTCTCGACAACGGAGCTTAGTTCAGAATGCTCACGCCCGAGCGCCATCATGCGCTCGGGATTCGTGGCCACTTCGGGCTGCGACATTAGCGTCGTCAGCTCCGCAAATCGCTGCTTGATCTCTCGCAGCGGTTCAAGACTGATCATAAAAAACTAAGATAGAACTGCACGCCCCTTTCCGCCCTACCGCCCCTTATTCGACGGTGACGCTCTTGGCGAGGTTACGCGGCTGATCCACATCGCAGCCGCGTAGAACAGCGATGTGATAAGATAGAAGCTGAAGCGGAATTACCGTGACGAGCGGGTCGAGAAAGTCCGGGGTTTCCGGTAGACGAACGACGTACTCGCACATCTCATCGAGATCGTGGTTGTTTTCATCCGTGATCGCAATGACGCTCCCCTTGCGCGCCGCCACCTCCTGAATGTTCGAAACGACCTTGTCATACGTCCGGTCCTTCATCGCGATGACCACCACCGGCATGAACCGGTCGATGAGCGCGATTGGTCCGTGCTTCATTTCCGCGGCAGGGTAGCCTTCGGCGTGTATGTAGCTGATTTCCTTCAGCTTGAGCGCGCCTTCCAGCGCGACCGGGAAGTTATAACCGCGTCCGAGGTAGAGGAAATTCGAAGCCAGACGATAGACCTGCGCCATTTTGCTGATCACCTCGCCCTGGTCCAGCACCCGGCGAATCTTCGCCGGCACCTCGGCCAGCGCTTGAATGCTTTCGGCCAGTTCGGCATCCGAAAGCGTGCGCCCCTCGGCGAGCTTCAGTGCAATCATCGTCAGGACGGTCACCTGTGCCGTAAAGGCCTTTGTCGAGGCGACTCCGATTTCCGGTCCCGCATGGAGATAGACGCCCGCGTCCGTCTCTCGCGCAATCGTCGATCCGACCACATTGCAAATGCCGACCACGAGCCGTCCCTGCTCTTTGGCAAGGCGGGCGGCAGCAAGCGTGTCCGCCGTCTCGCCGCTCTGTGAAATGACGAGCACCACGTCGCCCTCATTCAAGATCGGGCTCCGGTAGCGAAACTCGCTGGCATACTCGACCTCGACCGGAATGCGCGCGAACTCTTCGATCAGGTACTCTCCCACAAGCCCGGCGTGCCACGACGTGCCGCAAGCGCAGATGATGATGCGCTTTGCCGCACGCATCTGATCCATGACGTCGATGAGGCCGCCGAGCTTGATGGTGTTTTCTTCCACCTGCACCCGGCCGCGCATGGCATTCTCGATGGAGTCCGGCTGCTCCATGATCTCCTTGAGCATGTAGTGCTCGTAGCCGCCCTTTTCGATTTGCTCGAGGTCCCATTCAAGCTCGTGGACCTCCTTCGTCTGCAGCTTGTTGTCGATGTTGCGGACTTCATAGCCGCCGCGACGAATCGTGACCATCTCGCCGTCGTTCAGATAAACCACCTGGCGGGTGTACTCGACGAGCGGAGCGGCGTCGGAGCCGATAAAGAACTCGCCGTCGCCGATGCCCATGATCAGCGGGCTGCCGTGCCTGGCTGCGATGAGCAGATCAGGGTCCTCGCCGGTCACGACCGCGATGCCGTAGGTGCCAACCACCTGCGAAAGCGCCTGCCGCACCGCGTCTTCGAGAGACAGCTTCGACGTTTTGCGGATGTCATCGATGAGGTGAACGAGGGCCTCGGTGTCGGTCTGGCTCTTGAACGTGTATCCCTTCTTCTTCAGGCGTTCGCAGATGCTGCCGTAATTCTCGATGATGCCGTTGTGAACGAGTGCGAAGTCGCCGTCGACGGAGACGTGCGGGTGCGCATTGGCGTCGCTCGGGAAGCCGTGCGTAGCCCAGCGGGTGTGTCCGATGCCAAGCGTACTCTCGATGGTCGTGTTGGAGAGTGCCTGCGCCAGCTCTCCCACTTTGCCTTTCTGCTTGCGCACGATGAGACCCTCTCCGTTTACAAGCGCCACGCCCGCAGAGTCGTAGCCGCGATATTCAAGTCGCTGAAGACCTGTAAGAAGGATGTTCGTGACTTCCTGCGTTCCTATATAACCAACAATTCCGCACATAAGCGATAAATATAAATTGAATCTTGAATGCTCTTGCGTGCGAGGTATTTGCCTGCCCTTCACCTCGCAAAAGTGTCGTACGCGCAGCGGCGGCAAGCGTCCCGTTATGACACCGAAGCCACAAACAAATCACAGCAACGTCATAGCTGCAGCGCCCGGCACCGACTATAGAGAGGCGGAAGGCGTGGCCGCGCTCACCGACCGGCCAATCGCCTCAGCGATGAGCCGGATCTGTCGCATGAGTTCGGAGAACTGATCGAGGTAGAGCGACTGAGGGCCGTCGCTGAGCGCCGTGTCGGGGTCAGGGTGAATCTCGATCATGAGGCCGTCCGCTCCCGCTGCAACGGCTGCGCGAGCCATAGGCGTCACCTTATTCCGGATGCCGATGCCGTGGCTCGGATCGACAAAGACGGGAAGGTGGCTCTTGTTTTTAACCACCGGCACGGCCGAGAGATCGAGCGTGTTGCGCGTGTAAGTCTCAAATGTACGAATGCCCCGCTCGCAGAGAATAACGTTTGAATTGCCGCAGGACATGATGTACTCCGCGCTCATCAGCCACTCCTCGATGGTCGCCGAGAGGCCCCGCTTCAGGAACACCGGCGTTGTGCCGCGCCCAAGCTCTTTGAGAAGCGAGAAGTTCTGCATATTGCGCGCGCCGACCTGAAAAACGTCGGCATACTGCCCGATAAGGTCGATCTGCGCCGTTTCCATGACCTCGGTAACGACTTTCAGCCCGTGCCGGTCCGCTGCAGCGCGCATGATCTTTAGCCCGGCCTCGCCCATACCTTGAAACGAGTACGGCGACGACCGCGGCTTGAAGGCTCCGCCGCGGAGAAACGCTGCTCCCTCTGAGGCCACATGGGCGGCAGCGGATTCCATCTGCTCCTCCCCTTCCACGCTGCACGGCCCGGCCATCACGACCACCTCGGGGCCGCCCACCTGCACGCCACCGATGTCGATGACGCTGTCCTCTCCCTTCCACGTGCGGCTCGCGAACTTGTACGGCTCCGTCACCCGGTACACCTCCGCCACGCCGTCCACGAGCTGAATATGGCGCGTGTCGAAGTCCGGCTTGACGCCGATGGCACCGAGCACCGTCTGGCTCACGCCGCTCGAGCGGTGAACGTCGAAGCCGAACTCATTGAGACGCTCGATGACCGACTGGATCTGCGTCTCGGATGCGCCGGAGCGCATGACTACTATCATGGAAGCGTCGTTCGTTTACGTGTGTAGGGGCGCGTAAAGATAGAGCGATCGGGCGGCCCAAAAAAGAGCCTGCGGCGCATTCCTGCCGGCGCGATGCCCGTAGCACCTTTCCTGCCGGATTTTCCGTAGTTTCTTCTTTCCGGCACGATCCTTCCGCCATGCCGTTCCGCCGGCACCCGCCCCTCCCAGAGAAGCTTATGCTCGATTTCCTCCAGGGCCTGTTTAGCTCCAATTTCATGCCGCACGGGTACTGCTACCAGTGGGACCCCGGCATTGTATGGCTCCACGCGGCCTCGGATTCGCTCATTGCGATTTCGTATTACTCCATTCCTTTCCTGCTCCTCTACTTCGCGCGCCGCCGAAAGGACCTTGAGTTCAAGTGGATGTTCATCCTCTTTGGCGCGTTCATTCTGCTCTGCGGCACGACGCATCTGCTCGAAGTGTGGACGATCTGGAAGGGTACTTACCGCCTCACGGGCGTCGTGAAGCTAATGACCGGCGTTGTCTCCGCAGCCACGGCAATCTTGCTGATGCCTGTGGTGCCGAGGGCGCTTGAACTGCCCAGCCCGAGCTTGCTCCGCGAGATTAATGCGAAGTTGAAAAAGGAGATCGCCGAGCGGCAGCGGGCGCAGGACGAGCTTAAGCGCCGCGCGGACGAACTGGACCTGGCAAACCGGCGGCTCGTCGAGGCCGAAAAGTTGAAGGACGAGTTCTTCGCCAACGTCTCTCACGAGCTTCGCACCCCGCTTACGCTCATCCTCTCCCCTGTCGAGTCGCTGCTGACGGGCGACCGTTTCGCCGCGATGACCGAGGAAGAGCAGGCCGCCCTTCGGACCGTACACAACAACGCCACGCGGCTGCTGCAGATGGTCACGGGCATTCTCGACTTCTCAAAGGCAGAGGCCAAGAGGATCGATGTACAGCCCCAGCCAACCGATATCGGGGCTTTGACTCGGACGGTCCTCTCCGACTTCGGGCCGCTCGTGCATCAGAAGAAACTGCACGCAGAGCTTGCGCTCGAACCCGCCCTGCCCACGCTCGGCGTCGACCGGTACCTGTTCGAACGAATCCTCTTCAACCTGATTTCAAACGCCGTCAAGTTCACGCCGGAAGAAGGCCAGGTAGACGTTCGGCTCGGCTATGAAGACGGACAAGTGCGACTCATAGTAAAGGACACTGGCATCGGCATCGCGCCGGAGGACATGGGTCTGCTCTTCGAAAAGTTCAGGCAAGTCGAAGGATCGTCCAATAGGCGGTTCGAAGGCACCGGCCTCGGGCTGGCGCTCGTCAAGCAATTTGCAGAGCTTCTCGGGGGAAACGTGTGGGTGCAGAGCCGTCTTGGTGAAGGGAGCACGTTCACCGTTGCGTTCCCCGCCGAAAAAGCCGCGCTCACGCCGGAAGAGTCTGCTGCCGATGAGTCGTTCCAGCGGACGCGCATACAGCAACATGCCGTCAAGAATCGGGAAGTACTGCAAAGGGCCGAGAAGCACTCCGACTTGCCGCGCGTGCTCGTCGCCGAGGACAATCCCGAACTCGGCTTTTACGTGCTCGACCTCCTCAACAAGACCTGCCAGACGCGCCTTGCGGCCGACGGCAACGAGGCCCTACAGCTCGCGCAGGATTGGAAGCCGGATCTGCTCATATCGGACATCATGATGCCCGGCATCGACGGCTTTGAACTTTGCCGCCGAATCAAGGATGACCCACAGACGGCCTCGCTGCCGGTTGTGCTCGTTACCGCGCTCGCCAACCGCCAGTCGCTGCTGCGCGGATGGGAAGCAGGTGCCGACGAGTACCTTTTCAAACCCTTCCACCCCGTCGAACTCGTCACCCGCGTTCGATCGCTCCTTGCCTCTTCAAAAAACCGCCTGGAGCGGGAGCAGGCCGTGCGCCGAAGCGAAGCGTGGTATCACCACATGTTCTCGGAGTCCGTATTGCCTCAAGCCGTCCACTCCGAGCGCGGACAGATTCGCGACGTGAACCAGGCTTTCTGCGATCTCTCGGGTTACGACCGCGACACACTCACGGGCATGACGGTCCCCTCCGTCATTCAGTCCATTCGGACGAAGACGCCTGAACACGGCGGCAATGGCAACGCGGATCTGGCGCAGGTCAACAGCAAGGTCATCCGCAAAGACGGAGAGGAGCGGCTCACGGTGCAGTTCACCGGAGTCGTTCTCATCCAGTCGGAGCCGGAGCCTGTGCGCCTGAGCCAGATCGTCGACGTTACCGACGTGTACCGCGCGCGCGAAGCGCTGGATGCGTCTCAGCTTCTGCTCAGCACGGTTATGGGCGCGGCTCTGGAAGGCATCCTCGTATTTCAGAAACAGAACGACGACAACGAGACGCTGGCCGCCGCGCTCATGAACCCGTCTGCCGAGCGCATGTTGGGCGTAGAGGAGGCAAACGTCAGCCATGAGGATGCACGTTCGGCGGAATGGCTGCCGGAGGCCGTGCGGATTGCGCTGGACAGAACCGTTTCGACGGGCCAGCCGGTCGTGCAGGAAGTACAAATCCCCGGTGGCGACGACGCGCTCACGCTCCGGGCGGCCGTCGTCCGGGTGGAAAACGGTGCCGCGCTGACACTGACCGACATATCCGAGCGCGCACGTTACGAGAAGGTTCTGGCCGCTTCCAACGAGGCGCTCCGGATGCGCAACGTGGCGCTGAATGAGTTCACCTACGTCGCGTCGCACGACCTGCAGGAGCCGCTTCGCAAGATTCGCGCGTTCGCCGATCTACTGCAGGAGGACTTTGCGGCGCAGCTGCCGGAAGAGGGACGGCACTACGTGGAGCGAATGCAGGAGAGCGCCGGGCGCATGTCGACGCTCATCACCGATCTACTGTCGTATTCGAGGGTGCTGACACGCTCGAAGCCGCCCGTGCCGGTGGACCTGAATGAGACCTCCCGCAACATCCTGGCCGACCTGGAGATCGCAATCAAAGAAGCCGACGCTTCTGTTCAGATGGACGATCTGCCGACGCTCGAAGGAGACCCGACGCAGTTCCGCCAGCTTTTGCAGAACCTCGTCGGCAACGCGCTGAAGTTTCGACGCAAGGATGTTCCACCCGCGATCAAGGTGTGGTCGGAAGACGCGCCGCCGATGCCGGATGGCCGTGCAGCTATCCGTCTTTTCGTGCAGGACAACGGCATCGGCTTCGATGAGAAGTATTCGGATCGCATTTTCGCGCCATTTCAGCGCCTGCACGGCCGCGCGGCTTTCCCGGGAACGGGCATGGGCCTGGCCATCTGCCGCCGCATTGTCGAGCGTCACGGAGGCAACATCGTGGTTCGCAGCCGCCCGGGCGAAGGCACGACGTTCACCGTCACCTTGCCGCTCCACCAGTTGCCGGAACAGCCTGCCTCCATCGAAGGTGCCGTTGTACCCGACGATATGGACACACCGTAAGCACCACGACGGGCGCTGTTGGAAATAAGCACAAGCCGCAGAAACCGCAGAAACCCTTACTTAAGAGACAGTTGAATCAATAGAAAGCGCTGTATGTAGCTGACATCATGAACCAACGTACCACCGCAATCTCCTCCTCGATAGAGACTTTAGATGGTGCCAGACAGCGTTCCAGCAATGTGCATCGCCCCGTAAGACTGTGGTGTATCCCATTGATGGGAAATCAACAAAATCCTGAGCAACTTCCCTGTCGATAAGGATTAAGGAAGATGTTCTGCTTCGTTCAAGTTTAGTAAGTTATAAGACGTGCGCCGGCGTGCAGTTACGTTTACTCGAATCAACAGCCCCTCAAGTATGCTCTCCACCAGCCCCACCCGCACTCGTCTCGACGAACTGCACCGCCTCGCCGGATCGGTTGCGCAACGCTCCGTAGTTCCCTATTCCGGACAGCGTGCCGCCGTGGTTCTGCTGCTCGATTCCGGAGAATGGGTGGCGGGCGTCCGCGTTGAAACCGCCTCTTTCTCCCTTGTCATACCCGCGATCATCAACGCTTTTACCACCGCCGAGATGATTCCTTCGTCGGAGGTGGTTGCGGGCGCGTGCAGCGGCGATTTGCAGCCGGCCGACCTCGCGTTCCTCGACGACCATCACTTCGGACCGTTTGAAGCCGTCGGCGCGAATGCCTTTGTGCGGGCGGGCCTGAAAGAGATTCCCGAGGTCACTGGAGCATGGAATCCGTACCAACCCGTGGACGCGCCGCTCTCGCCTGCCGACGGTATCGCATGGGCGCGCAGGGCGGCCGAGCGGGCGTTTGTGCCCGAGTCCGACTTTAAGGTCGGGTGCGCAATCGAAACCGCCGACGGCAAGTTGCTTCTCGGGGCCAACATAGAGCACAGCGACTGGAGCCGCGTCCTCTGCGCTGAAAGAAACGCGCTCGGAACCGCCGCCTCTTACGGCGTCACGAACATTGTAAACCTGTACCTGACCTGCTCCGACGACGACGGCTGTTCGCCCTGCGGCGCGTGCCGACAGGTTATCGCAGAACTCGCCCCGAACGCGCGGGTCTGGATGGACACCGGCGGCACCTCTTTCGTCGAAACGACGCCGGACGAACTGCTGCCCGGCTACTTCACCGGCACCACCCTCACCCGCAAGGCATGAGGCGGCGCTACCTGGCTTTGAAGCTTTCGATCGCCGCAATGACCGCATCCGCATCGCCGGCGGCATCGACTTCGGTGTCGCGGTAAACGATCTTACCATCCGGCCCGACGATGAACGTCCAACGCGCAAGTGTATGGTCGCGCGTGAGGACGACCGTCTCTCCGTCGACTTCACGCGAAATGCTGCCGCCTTTCTGCACCGGGACGCCGAAAGACTCCGCGATCTTTCCTTCAGGATCAGCCAGAAGGGGGAAGTTCAGGCGATTGGCTTTGCGGAAGACCTGAAGGTTTTCTTTCCGGTCACCGCTCACGGCAATCACGTCGGCCCCGAGTTCCGTAAGTTTCGTCCGCCGGTCACGGAAGGCGCACGCCTGAGCGGTGCATCCGCCGGTCATAGCGGCGGGATAGAAATAGATGACGAGCAGCTTGCCGGGAGCCACCGACCGGCTGCTCCACGCCGCGCCGTCTGCCGTCGTTCCTTCTACTACAGGCGCGACATCGCCCACGACCGGCCCTGACTGCGCCGAAGCCGCGCCGACCATAGAGAAAAAGAGCGAAGCGGCCGCAGTCCACCGAAAGAGCAAAGAAAGCTTAAGCATAGCAAGCGACTCGAGGCTTAAAGAAATGATGAAGACCCCTCGTACCACGCTCCGCTCCCGAACGTTTCCGAGTTGTTGCTCAAGTGCGCGCCGGGCTTAACAATACCTCTATGAGGATGACACCGGCGCCACGACCGGCAGGCGGCCGAACTTCTTCGCGTAACCTGCAAGGAGCAGGTCGGCAAGGCCCTCGAGATCCCACGCTGCCGAATTGAGAACCAGGTCGTAATCGGACGGGCAGGCCACATCATGCCGGAAGGACTGGCGCACGAAATCAGCACGGCTCGCGTCGTGTTCGAGCACCGTTCGCTGCGCCTCATCCACCGTAGTGCCTTCGCGGGCGGCGTACTCGCGTGCGCGAACGTCCAGAGGCCGGACAAGCCGAACGCGGTAGCTGCGATGCGCGTCGCAGATGTAATTGGCTCCCCGGCCTACCAGGATCGCCTTGCCTTCGCGTTCAACGGCGTGGATGACGCGCATGAGTCCGTGCAAGAAGCCGGCGTTGGAGTGCTCGCGCCCACCGATCATGCTGTGCAGAACGTCTGCGACAGCATCGCGCCGCCGTTCATCCAGGTTCGTAAGCGCACTTTCCTTGCCACCCGTCTCCTGCGCCACGCCTTGCAGAATGCGCCGGTCCCAGACGTCAAACCCTGTTCTGCTTGCCAGAAGGTCCAGCAGTTCCTGCGGATCCGCGCCATACTCGCGTGAGATCGTGATGATCGGCCAGTGATCCGGAGCAGAAGCCCGGTAGGCCTGGGCCGCTTGAAAGACCGACCACCCGACATATCCCTCGTTGCTGAGCTGTGTTGCTGACTTTCCCATGCGCCACCTCCGCGTGAGCGGGCTTCTATCAAAGTGAAGTCGTATAGAGCAATCGTCGCCTTTGGCGGCGGCAACAACAAGCTCCGCCTGCGCAAATCCTCGTAAGGAAGAAGCACCGGCGCGTGTAGGGGAATGCCTGTTACCTCATAATGGAGGCCCTTCGCAGACAAAAGCCCGGCGCGCTTCGCTACACTCCCACTTTAGCCTGAAGATTATCCTTCCGTCCGTAGCAAAGAATCTCAAGTCGCCGATGGCTGAGATGCTTCACTTCGTCAAGTATAACAAAAAGTACCGAATCTCGCCGCGACGAACCATGCGAACAAATAGCCGGGTAGATTCGCATGACAGAAAGGGTCAAAGGTGCAAGTAGCCTCGCCGGTCATGCGCCTCTTTGCCCTTCTTCTCTTCTGCACCCTGTTCGCCCGTCCGGCTACGGGCCAGTTCAAAGAATCGTTCTCCGACGGCGACATAGCCCGCAATCCGGTCTGGACGGGCGACGGGTCGAAGTGGCGCGTGGTGCCGTTCGGGTCCGATTTCGCGCTGCAGGCGTTCGGCGGCGAGAAGTCCGATACGCTTACCCTCGCCACACCCTCGCGCGTGAGCATCGGGTCGTGGTCGTGGACGTTCGTTTACACGGATGTGAACCTGAGCAACTTCAGCGGCGCGCGCGTTTACCTCATGGCCGACACGCCAGACCTGACGGGCGCGCTCGACGGTTACTTCGTTCAGTTCGGCACGAACAACGGAGACGAGGTGCGCTTCTACCGGCAGGATGGCACCGTCCGAACCGAACTCGGACGCACCGACGCCATCCTGACGGAGTCGAGCGGCCGGTTGGACGTGCGCGTCACGCGATCTGCCGACGGGCGCTGGAGCATCGGCGTCAATGGAATTACCCTTGCTTCTGCGCTGGACAACAGGCACACCGCAAGTGCGTGGTTCGGCATCTGGATCAAACACACGGCTTCCTCGTCCACTGCGTTTCTGTTCGACAATATTGACGTGCAAGGCACGGCGGGTCCCGAGGACGCCTTACGTCCGCGCCTCATCTCGGCCACTGAATCTGCGGAAGGCAGCGCCCGGCTGATCTTTTCGCGTGCGTTGGATACGGCCTACCTTTCATCCGGCAACGTCCTCGTAAACGGCCGTCCTGCGGAGGCGTTGCACATCGACGCGGCGGACGGGATCAGCCTTTCGTTGGTCAACGATCCTCCTGCACGCGAGACCGAGTTGTCGCTCTCGGGCCTGCGCGGAATGAATGGTCAGGCCATGCGCGACACCGTTTGCGCGGTGGCACGTTTCGCACGGCGGGGAGACGTCGTCCTCAACGAGATCATGTACGAGCCGCTGCAGGATGCGTTCGACGGCCGTCCCGATCAGGTGGAGTACCTCGAGTTCGTGAGCCGGACGCCCTACACGCTCTCCCTCGACAGCCTGCGCATCACGGAAGCGCCCAACGAACGCGGGGAGGCCGACACCCTCGTGTTGGCCGGCGCGCGCGTCGTGCTGCCGGCGGGCGGCAGGATCCTCGCCTTCGCCGGCGCGGATCGCGACGGACCGTTCGGGAGGGAAATTACCGATGCTTTCCCTTCAGCGACGCTGGACGGCGGAGACGTAGTGCTACTTCCGCAGTACCGCTCTTCCCTATCCCTGGGCAACGACGGTCGGCTGGTGCGCGTTATCGGCCCCGGCGACGTCGTGCTGGACGAGGTGGCTTACGACCCCGCGTGGCATCACCCCGCGCTTGCCGCCACGCGCGGCATCTCTCTCGAACGAATCTCAGCTCATGGGCGATCCGATGACCCGGACAACTGGAGCAGTTCGCCGCACCCCGACGGCGGCACGCCGGGACGCGCCAACGCCCTTACCATCGCGCCTGCCGTCGAGGCGCGCTCGGCAGTGGCGGAGGTCCACCCGCGCGTGTTCTCGCCGGACTTCGACGGGCAGGATGACGTTGCCGAGATCCAGATTCATTCCACCGCGCCCAACGAGTCAGTCCGTGTGCGCATCTTCGACGACAGCGGGCACCTGGTGCGCACTCTTGCCGAGGGCGGCCCATTGCCGACCAATGCCGTGCTTCCCTGGAACGGCCGCGATGAAGACGGGCGCGACCTGCGCATTGGGATTTATATCGTACTCGTGGACATCGTGTCGGCCGATCAGGGTCGAACGGAGATGCTCAAACTGCCGCTTGTCCTCGCCCGGCGACTGTAGACGCGCGGATTTCATCACGCCATCTTCATAAAAGTGGCGCTCGGATGAAACGTTTGGGGGTCCTGCCGTAGAAAAAGATAAGCACCCCCGAGCGTATGCCCCACTTCGTCCCTCTACAACTCGCGATCGGCAGCCTTCTGCAGGGCGCGCCGAACGGCCATCTTCATGCTCCTCGTTCCGGTAAGCGCCGTGCGGTGAGGAATAACTGGATGCCGTATGTGGCTGCGATACTGCTGCTCTGTACCACTGCCGCGCCGCTCGTACGCGCGCAGGAGCTTCCGTTGACGCACTACACGCCGGATAGCGAAGTAAACCCGCTGTCGGCGTCTGGTATCACCCGTATTTATCAGGACCGCCTCGGATACCTGTGGATCTCCGCTTTCGGTGCAGGACTGGACCGGTACGACGGCAGGCAGATCGATAACTTCGGGTATAAAGACAGCCTTAATGCGCGCTCGACCTGGGCACTCGCTGAGGATGCTGCCGGAAGACTATGGGTTGGCTCGTCTGACGGCATCTCCGTCTCCGACGGCTCCCTATCCGGTGTTCAGAATGAGGATTCACTCACCTTTACCGCCACGTATGGAGGCATTCCCCTACCCCTGGCGGCCGTGACGACGTCAAGTGCCCTGATCAGCGACGCTGCAGGCGCAATCTGGACAGCGCCGACGGGAAGCAGTCTGCTGCGCTTCCGCGACGGGGACGACAGGAGCGCCACCGTGGACACCATTCCACTACCCGATACGAGGGAAGGCCACCCGGGTAAAGCCGTAAGCATGGTGGGCCGGAAAGACGGGTCCGTGTGGGTGAGTCTTGCCGGTGGTCGGATGATGGTGTTCCCGCCTTCGAGCCTGAATTACGCTCTTCTGGACAGCGTCGGCTGCGATATGAACACTGCGATGGCGGAGTTGTCCGATGGAAAAATGTGGGGCGGCTGCAAGTCAGGGAAGATCTGGACCGCTGACGGGACGGGCGACGGAATCCGCGGTGTTTTCGTTCCAATCTCCTATCCCGGCGAGGTCCAAACGCTCCTGCGAGACAATTCAGGCACGCTGTGGATTGGAGGCATTGGCGGCGGATTGATGAGAGTCAACCGCGACGAGGCGGCACCGGTGTTCTACACCCGCAAGCAGGGCCTCCTCGACGACAATATCTGGGACCTCCTGCAGGACCGGGAGGGCAACATCTGGATCGCCTCCAATGCAGGACTCTCCAAAATGCGCGACGACTACGCCGCCTTCAGCCAGTTCACCGGCGTTTCCCACGTCGGCGAACGGGCCGCTTTGCCAGGCATGGACGTTACTTCCGTCCTTCCTCTGCTCTCCGTCGCAACATCCTCCCCTCGCGATTCCCTCCGCTTCATTGTCGCCGGAGGTCCGAGCGGTTTGTCGCTTATCAGCCCTGACGGGACGATTGAACACGTAACCGAAAAAGAGGGTCTCGATAGCCAGCTCATTCTCAACCTTTGCCGGGATCAGGAGCAGGGCATCTGGATGGCGACTCGGCTTGGCGTCAGCCGCCTGACGTTCCGGCGGGGTGGCATAGAGGCACCCGGCGCGATCAAGAACCAGAGCCTCACCCTCTTCGGGCGGACGGCCTTTCTTGCATCCTATCCTATCGGATTCTCTGGAGCCTGCCAGGGTATGGACCTGCCCGACAGTGTCGGTTCTGCGAACACCACGAATGCGCTCTGTTTCGCGGGCGACGGGTTGCGCTGCATTGTTAAGGGCCAATGGTACATTTTTATGCCCGAATCCGGCCTTGCGAACGGAACGACGTGGGGGATCTGGTTTGATAAGGACGGACACGCCCTGATCGGTTCGCATCAAAACGGCACGTTCCGCAGCAGGAAGCCGCTTACGATTGCAGATTTCGACAGTTCGGTGCCGCAGGTCATCGGCAAAGCACCTTTTCGAGCGCGCAACATCTCGACACCCCTGTTCGAGACGGTCATCGACTCGGTGGAGAACAGGGGTTTGGATGGGCTTTCCGTGGTCGTACCGCTCGGGGATGAACTCTGGGCGATCGGAGCGACTGTGCTCGTGCTGCAGGGCGATCCGCTCGGCATCACCACGCGCCTGAGCCAGGCCCAGGGCTTCGACGGCACTCCGTTTGGAATGGCGTTTGCACCCCGAAGCAATACCCTGTGGGTAGGAAGCGACCGCGGCCTCGCGGAAGTAGACCCGCAAACGCGCACCCTCCGGCGTTTGCTGACGAAGCGTGAAGGGCTGGTTGGAAACGCCTCCTGGGGACCGGATGCCGTCAAGGTAGGTGCCGACGGCACCGTCTATTACGGTACGGCAACCGGACTTTCGCTGTATCGTCCTTACCTGGACCGCAAGAACGCGTTCGCGCCACAGCCGACTTTCCGGCGCGCGAGCTTCCGGCAGAGCCGCAACGGCGACAATGAGCTGAACATAGAGTACGCCGCGCTCAGTTTTGCGGATGAGAAATCGGTTCGCTACAAAACGCGCCTCGTGGGATACGACGAGCAGTGGTCGCCGGAGAAGAGCGAGACTCAGATGCGCTATACGAATCTTGGCGCTTTCTTCGCCGCCAAGGAATATTCGTTCGAGGTGATTGCAGCCAACAACGACGGACTTTGGTCTACCACTCCGCTCGCCTATACCGTTTCTGTGCAGCCCGCGTGGTGGCTCCGCTGGTGGGCTATCCTTTTCTATGCGGCGGCGCTGGCGATTGGCTTCCTTGTGGTGGACCGCGTCCAGCGGCGGCGGCTGACCGAGCGTGAACGGGAGCGGTCTCGGCTGCGCGAAGGCGAACTGCGCGCGGAGGCAGCTGAGGCCCGCGCAGACTACCTGCGGGCCGAGAACTTAAGGCAAACGCAAGAACTGGAAGCGGCGCGCGAACTCCAGTTGTCCATGCTTCCGAAGCGGCTGCCGATCCATCCCATGGTTGAAGTGGCGGCTTTCATGCAAACGGCCACGGAGGTGGGCGGCGATTACTACGACTTCCATCTCTCCAGTGACGGCACGCTCACCCTCACCATTGGCGACGCAACAGGGCACGGCCTCCAGGCAGGAACGATGGTCACCGCCATGAAGAGCCTCTGGACCGCATTCGCCCAGGAAGCTGAACTCGAGCAAGTTCTCCGAAAGTCCGGGCGCGCGCTTCGGAAGATGCGGTTGCCGAAGCTCTACATGGCGCTTGCCGTGGTGAGGCTTCGGGGCCAACATGTCGAACTGATCGGTGCCGGGATGCCGCCCGCCGTGCTGTTCCGGTCGCGAGATGAAACGTCGTCGGTTGTCCCGCTGAAAGGCGTTCCGCTCGGCGGTCCGGGCAATGTGCCCTACAGCCGCTTCAGCGCCGAACTCTCGCCGGGCGATACGCTGGTGTTAATGAGCGACGGTTTTCCGGAACTTCGCAGTCCGAATGGCGAGCTATTCGGGTACGAACGCGCGGCCCAGGTTACCGCCTCCCTCGCCAATCGCTCCGCGACGGAAATCGTCGCAGGCCTCGAAACGCTACTTGCCGAATGGTGCGACGGCACCCGCCCGGACGACGACGTGACCTTCATCATTTTGAAGATGAAAGAGCGTTCCGAATGAACACAGGACTCTCCGGCGTGGTGCGGGCCAGAGTAGAACCGTGAGCCTTATTCATCTCCCCTGGCACGCCTCCCTTAAAGTTGGCTGTACGGGCCTACAGTCTCAACATACTATGAGACCTCGGTGGGAATGGGAGTCAACGGCAGCGGTGAGGAGCCCAAGAAATACCGAACCCTCCCCGCGTGTCATGCTGAGCGAAGCGAAGCATCTCAGGCTACGGCAAGCACAAATCCTTCACTGCGTTCAACAGGGCGCGCGAGGATGGCGCAGGAGGCGAAAAGGGAAGGTTATGATTGCGTGCGCTGCATTCCGTTTTGCAGTACGGCAGGGGCTTCGGGGCCGTAGTTCATCAGCAGGTCGAGCGCGGAGAGGCCCTCTTCAAATCCGTTGAAGCTCTGCCGGTAAGGGCGCTCCTCAAATGTCCAGATCCGGAGCGGCGGAGCCGTCGGCGACTGAAGTCGCGGCAGTGCCAGAACATCGCTGCGCGGGAACAGCGCCCGAACCGCGTCGAACCCTGCGGGGCTGCCGGGGAGTTCAGAGGTGCAAACGACGGGCGTCCCGACGCGCAGTGACTTCAGCAAAAGGTGCCAGGATGCGACGGTGAGATCCGCAAGCCGCTCGTACTTGCGGCCGACTAATTCCCGCAGTTCGGGTTCATAGTGAAAGTAGAACGGCGACGTGCCGTAGTTGAACTGAATGGCCTGCAAATGATGCCGCTGCCAGCTGGTGCCGGACGCGATCTGAGCTTGTTTAATGGGCGTCCCCGCCTGGCCGCCCACCAGCGGGACGGAAAGCCACATCCGCCCCTGCGGCGTCCTGATGCGCGCGCGGTTTTGATAAGACTGGCGGCTATACTGAAAGAGATCTCCTAAGATAAGTCCATCAACGGCCGACGCCAGCCCGCAAACATCCAGCCTCGGCAGGTACTCCGGCGGCAGAATGGCGATGAGACGGGGTTCTGTTGGAAACTTTGTCATGGAACACGGATGTACAATAAAGATTCTAAGCCGCAACCGTTCTTCCACCGCACCTTGCAGGAGTGGGCTGGATCAGACCAAGCCATCCGCGGCCATTTGCCAGTATGAATCCATTCCGCCTCCCGTCGGGGCTTGACCCCGTTGAGCGCGCGTTCCGCATCTCGCTGATCATTTTCGCATCGACCATCGTGTTCAGCGTTGTCGGAAGCTTGCTCTTGCGCATTCCTTTCGTGATGGCGCTCATCGCGCCGGTTTACCCGGTACTCGTCAAGACACCGACGTGGTTGTACATGGCCCTCCTGCCGGTCGTTTCCGGCCTGATGTACGTCCGCAGCTCCGGGACCGTTCTGACCCTTTTCTTCTTTCTGTGGGGCTGCTTTATTGGCGGGATGAGCGAACTGCTTGGGACGTCCACCGGCGTGCCCTTCGGCGCTTACGCCTACACGACGTGGTTCGGCCCGAAGATACTCGATCACGTGCCCTATTTCATCCCGCTGTCGTGGTTTGCAATGTCCATCATTTGCCTCGATCTCGCGGGTAGGCTGACGAATCGGATGTGGGAACGGGTGCTCGTAGGCGCGCTCTTCATGGTACTCTGGGACGTTTCGCTGGACCCCGCCATGAGCCGCGCTTTCCCCTTCTGGTCCTACCCGGAACAAGGTTTCTTCTTCGGGATGCCGGCGATGAACTGGTTTGGTTGGTTCGTCGTGTCGGCCGTGATCATCTGGGGTTATGAAGTTATTGGCGGCGGACTTAGGGAAAGTAACCGTTGGGCGCCGCTGGTGTATGTTATGAACTGCGCTTTTCCGCTTCTGATTTCGCTGGTATACGGTCTGGAGGAGGCATTCCTCTTCGGACTCATAGCAACGGCGCTGCCCATCCTTGCTATTTACGGACGCCGGCACGTTGTACGGGAGCGACGGCGCGTACCCGCGTGATTGCTCCAACTTTTTCTATTCCCGGCATCTGAATGTTCAGAAAGCGATACGTGAGCACAGGCCCTCGTAAGAACGAAGACGCCGAGATCTGGCGGCAGTTTGAACACCATTCAAGAACGTTCTCGCTTGCAACCCGGCTTCTTCCGCAGGCGGTCCGGCTGCCGATAGCGACCCTTTATCTCTTCTGCCGAGCGGTCGACAACATTGCCGATCAGCGGGTGCAGGAAGTGGGGCGGCGAGAGGCGCTGTCCGAGTTGGACCATTTGCGCGATTGTCTTGCCGCTACTGTTGACGGCAATCCCACGGACGATCTACTTTGGCAGCGGCTCCACGAGATCCATGAGTGCTTTCGCCTGCAGCCGGAGCCGCTTTACGAGTTGATCGATGGAGCGGCGTGGGATCTCGAAGGGCGCGGTATCGATACGGAAGAGGACCTGCTGGCGTACTCCGAACTCGTGGCCGGTAGCGTCGGTGCCATGATGCTGCCGTTCATCACAAACTGGGGATCGCCCTACGCCCACCTCCTCCCCGCCGCACGGTGCCTCGGCGTGGGGATGCAGATTGCCAATATCTGCCGGGATGTCGGCGAGGACCTCCATCATCTCGGACGAGTCTACGTGCCGTCCACGTGGCTACGCGAGGAAGGGATCGACGCGGAGGAGCTTCTGGACGGCAAGCCTTCTCCAGCTTACGCGCTGGTCATGGAACGCTGCATGAGCCTTGCCGAGCAAAGGTTCGATAAAGGAATAGCAGGCATCGGCGAGCTTCCGCTGCGCGTTCGCCTCGGCATCCGCGCGGCCGCAAGGATGTATCGCGAGATCATGAATGAGGTGCGCGCAAGCGGCTATGACAACCTGCACAGGCGCAGCTACGTGCCGCTTCCGCGAAAAGCAACGACCATCCTTTTCGACGGATATGCCGGACGGCGCGCGCGGTTGCGGCAGAACGCGCCCGTCCGCCTGGATGAACGTTGCCTCACGCCCTTCGACGCGCCGCGCGCAACCACCTGATGCCGCTCCTTCGACCAATCGTTCATACCATCATGCGCCGCTCGCTTCGGCGGGCATTTCGCCGGGTGTACTGGATCGGAGCGTTGCCTGAGACGGCTCCCGACCGCCCGTTGCTCGTCTACAGCAACCACCACAACTTTTTCGACGGCTACCTCATGTGGCTGCTTGCGGACCAGGTGCTCGGTCGCTTTCCTCTGACGTGGATGAGGGAGCTTGAGCAGTACCCGTTCTTCAAAGCCGCCGGAGCAATGACTTTCCCCGAGAGCGACGCGCTAGCGCGCGCGACGACGATCCGCCGGACGGTTGCTTTGCTCCGCGAGGACCCGCGGCACATGCTGGCCTACTTTCCGGAAGGACGCATCCACAACCCTGAGGACGGCGTAGAATCCTTCGACGTGCGGCTACTGCAGATTCTGGAGCGACAGGTGCCGGGATTGCAGTTCTTGCCTCTTGCAATTCATGCAACATGGCGCGGCGCTTCCCAACCTGTCGTGCTCCTCACGGCAGGCAAGACGAGTGGCACGGTTCTGGCTAACGCTGCAGACGAGCTTAATTTCCTGTTGCAACGGCTCCGCACCGCACCCGCAGACGAATACCAAACCCTGCTGGAAGGTAACAAGAACCTCGACGAAAAGTGGTCGTTCGGCCGGAGGCGCGGTTGACACCTTGCCGCTGCACCGCCTGAATGAACGTTATAGGTCAACCAATTGATGATCCTCCTTGCAGCCGTCTTTGCACTCGGCAGTTTCGCCGACTCCGTGCAGGCTTTTTACGGCCAGAAAGACGTAGACGCACTCGCAACCATTTGCGCGGCTGATCGCGGACGGGAGGAAGGTTTGCTATGCCGCTACCGCCTTTACCCGCTAACGCATGACGAGGCCTACGTCCAGCACCTTCCCGCCGATCTGCCGAACGCCGAGCCGAGAGAGTTGGCGCTGCTGGCGGGCCTGTGGGGCTATCACGCAGCCGAGACTTCTGTGATCAATGCGGCGCGAAGTGGGATGCGCTCGGATGCGCTGCTGAAACGCGCCGTGCAGCTCGCGCCCGACGATCCGGTTGTGCTGCTGATCGAGGCGCAGTCGTACCTTTTCCGCCCCGCAATCTTCGGCGGCTCCGCCGGAAAGGCAATGAACCGGTTCGACGCCTTGCAGAACATGCTGAACAGCGGGTGTGACTGCGGGATCTCGGCGATGGAGGTCGATTCGTGGCGATGGTACACGATGCGAAAGCTGGGCCTCGGTGGTGCCGCTACGTTGCGCAAGCGCCTCCTTGCCGCCAATCCGCCGCTTCTCTACCGCGAGTTTTTGAACATGGAAGCCTGACGCCAGACCGCCGTGCCCCTCCTTCCGTCCCTGCGGCGCTCGTCGCTCCTGATCGGCATGATCGCAGCAGTTCATGCCGTTTTGCTCACGTTTGTCGCCGGCAACCTGTTCTATTTGCGCCGCAATCGACGCTGCGCAAGAAACAGTGTCCTGCCGAAGGTCTCCATCCTCGTACCGGCCCGCAATGAAGAGGCCAACCTCCGCCGGCTTCTGCCGTCGCTTCTGCGGCAGCGATATCCTGACTTCGAAGTCATTGTTTATGATGACGCTTCCGAGGACGATTCCTGGCGGGTGCTTCAGGCGGTTGAGGACACCCGCCTGATTACCCTTCGGGGAGACGGCCCGCCCCCCGGCTGGATCGGCAAAGTCCATGCGCTCTACCAGGCGACCAGGCACGCGCGAGGCGACCTTTTTCTATTCCTCGACGCCGATGCGGAATTGCTGGACGAGCTTGCGCTGCTTCGTCTCGTCGAACTATTCAAGGGACTGCCTGCAAAGAGCGTCATGACTGGACAGACGCGCCTGCTCGGAGGCGGGCTTCTCCTCGTGAGTCTCGTGCCGAATGCCATCCTTTCCGGCCTTCCCTGGTTCCTATCGCGAAAGCTCCCGATCCGCGCCCTCGGTGCCCTGAACGGTCAGTGTTGGATGATCGAGGCGGAAAGTTATCGTCAACACGAGCCGCACCTCAATCTGCCTGCGGAGGTACTCGAAGACGTTCAGATCGGGCGTTTTCTTAAGCAGCGCGACCTTACGCCGACGCTCGTGGATGTGCAGGATGAAGTCGCGGTCCATATGTATGAGGACTTCCGCACCGCGTGGACGGGTTTTCGCAAGAACGCTTATCTCATACTCGGCGGCACGCCGCCCACATTCGTGCCCCTGATCAGCGCTTTCGCGCTGACGTACCTCGTCGCCCCGCTCCTGTCGTTCTGGTTTCTGCTCTCAACATTCGTGCTCAAGCGCGCCACCGACCGGCAGTCGAGATTTCCGCTGTGGGTCTCCTTTCTGGCACCGGTGTCGTATCTTCTCGGCACCGTGCTGAACCTGCACTCGGCCTGGAGCCACTGGACGGGAGCCGTCCACTGGAAAGGCCGGCGAGTGGGTCCGAGCTGAAGCACGATCGCGATCTCTGAAGAATCTGCCCTCCGAACAATGCCGAGCATCACGCGCCTCTCCCCGCCTGACCGCATCGGCGTAGTGGCTCCGGCAAGTCCGCCGTTAAGTCAGGAACGGCTGGATCGGGGCGTCTCCTACCTGCGCTCCCTCGGGTTTGACGTTGTACAGCCGCGCACGTCCTATCCGCCTTACGGTTATCTCGCGGGATCGGACGAAGAGCGTCTCGGCGAGCTGAACGCGCTGATCCGCACGCCCGACATCAAGGCGCTCTTCTGCGTGCGTGGCGGATACGGGTCGCTGCGCCTTTTGCCCGATCTCGATTATGCGGCCGCTCGTCGGCACCCAAAGATCCTTGTCGGCTACAGCGACATCACGGCGCTCCACATGGCGCTTTACCGGCACGCGGGGTGGAAGGGCATCTCGGGCAACATGGTCGCTGTCGAGTGGCCGGAGCCGGACAAGGCGTCTGAAAAGCTCTTCTTCGACCTGTTTGCAGGAGAGCATCCCTCGCCGCTGCTCGGTCCTGCCGGCGAAACGCTGTCGGCGCTTCGGCCGGGCGAAGCCGAGGGCGTCTTGCTCGGAGGAAACCTCACCCTGATCTCGCGGCTCGTTGGGACGCCCTACTTGCCGGATCTTAGGGGCGCGCTCCTTTTTATCGAGGAGGTCGGCGAGTCGCCGTATCGCCTCGACGGGCTTCTCGCCCAGCTTTCCCTCTCCGGCATCCTCGAGCGGCTCGGCGGGCTCCTGTTTGGCGGCTTTACCGATGCTGAACCCACCAACGATCGGCCAACCCTCTCGGTCGAGGAGGTGATTGCGCATTACGCGCGGCAGGTCAACGGACCCGTCGCAACAGGTCTCGTCTATGGGCACTTTCCAGTCAAGACGGCCATGCCGGTCGGCGTCCGGGCGCGGCTCCGCTGCAGCGGCGAAGAAGCCACCCTCAGCCTGTTGGACCCGCTCGTAGGATAGCCATCCCGCCATGACGTTTCGCTTCCATCCACCGCCGGTCGCATGACGAAACGCCCCCTGCGCATCGCCGTCTTCGCCTCCGGCGGCGGCTCCAATTTCCAGTCTATCGTAGACGCCGTTGCCGACGGGTCTCTTAGCGCATCGGTCGCGCTTTGCGTAACGAACAACCGCAGAGCGGGCGTGCTTGCGCGCGCAGCGCGACACGCGACTCCGACGGCCGTGCTCGATCCGGCGCAATTCGCATCGGAAGAGACGTACACCGACGCCCTTCTGCACGAGTTGCAAGCGCATGCGGTCGACCTCATTGCGCTGGCCGGATACCTTCGCATGATCCCGCCGGCGGTAGTTCGGGCATTCCACCACCGGATCGTGAACATCCATCCCTCCTTGTTACCCGCCTTCGGAGGTCACGGGATGTACGGCCGCCGAGTTCACGAGGCCGTTCTTGCCTACGGCGTCCGCTGGAGCGGCGTGACGGTGCACCTCGTGGACGAGGCGTACGACACCGGCCCCATCGTCTTGCAAGAGCCGGTTCCGGTCGAGCTGGACGATCTGCCCGAAACCCTCGCCGCGCGGGTGTTGCGCGCCGAACATAAACTCTATCCGCAAGCGCTCCAACTCTTCGCGGAAGACCGCATCCTGGTAGAAGGCCGACGTGTCATCGTACGGCCTGTCTCCAAGGCTTCAGCTGACAAAGACTCTATTTATAATGATATCCGTTAAGAACCTACCTCCCCCCGACGACAAGCAGGTGATCCGAACCGCCCTGTTGTCCGTTTTCGACAAAGAAGGCCTCATTCCCTTTGCTGAAAAGCTGCACGCGCTCGGCGTCAAGCTGATCTCGACGGGAGGAACGGCGCGGGTGCTTGCCAACGCGGGGCTGCCCGTGACGGAAGTGTCTCGGGTGACGGGCTTTCCGGAAATTCTGGACGGGCGTGTCAAGTCGCTCCACCCGGTGATTCACGGCGGATTGCTCGCCCGGCGGAACGACCCCGACGACATAGCCGCCCTCGCCAAACTCGGTTGCGATCCAATCGACCTCGTCGTCGTTAACCTCTACCCTTTCGAAGAGGCCACGGCCGCTAAGGATGCAACCGACGCGGTTGCGGTCGAGAACATCGACATCGGCGGTCCCGCGATGATACGAGCGGCGGCGAAGAACTTCTTCTTCGTCTCCGTCCTGACAGATCCCGCGCAGTACAGCGCCGTCGGCGACGAACTCGACGCGAACGGCTGCGCCCTCTCTCTCGGAACGCGCCGCGCTCTTGCCGGAGAGGCTTTCGGCCGCACGGCCCGCTACGACGCTGCCGTGGCTGCATACTTCGCGCGCGGCAACGATGACATCGGGAAAGAAGAAGCCGAGCAGAAATCGTTCAACCTTTCGCTGCCCCATGCGCAGGCGCTTCGCTATGGCGAGAATCCGCATCAGAAGGCCGCGCTCTATGGCCATCCGGAAAGGTTCTTCAAACAACTTCATGGCAAAGAACTCTCGTTCAACAACCTGATCGACCTGACGGCCGCCCTGCGGCTGATCGGCGAGTTTGATGACGCGAGCGCAGCCGTAGCGATTCTGAAGCATACCAATCCGTGCGGGGTAGGCAAAGCCGAGTTGCTCGTCGAAGCGTATCGCAAGGCGTTTGCTACTGACACGCAGTCGCCGTTTGGCGGCATTGTCGTAGCCAACCGGCCACTCGACATGGACACCGCGCAGGCGCTCGACGAGATCTTTACCGAGGTTGTCATTGCGCCGGGTTTTGAACAGGGCGTGCTCGCGTTCCTTCAGGCGAAAAAGAACCGCCGCGTCATCGAAATGCGTGCGCCCATCGGCGAGGACACCTTTCCGGATGTGCGCTACGCAGCCGGCGGCCTGCTCGTGCAAGAACACGATGCCGCCCTCCCTGCCTCGGAAGATCTGCAACAAGCGAGCCGCGTCGTAACGAGGCGCGCACCCACGCAAGAGGAATGGAGCGACCTTGATTTTGCCTGGCGCGTGGGCAAGCACGTCAAGAGCAACGCCATCGTCTATGCGAAAGACGGTGCCACGCTCGGCATCGGGGCGGGACAAATGAGCCGCATCGACGCTTCCGAAGTCGCGGTGATGAAGGGTGCCAAGTCGGAGTTGTCCTTCGAGCGCTGCGTGGTGGCCTCAGATGCGTTCTTTCCCTTCGCGGACGGACTCCTTGCGGCCGCATCTGCCGGGGCGCGCTCGGTTATCCAGCCGGGAGGCTCCGTGCGGGATGAAGAAGTCATCCGCGCCGCTGACGAACACGACCTGGCCATGGTATTCACCGGCCGAAGGCACTTTCGGCACTGAAAACGGCCCGCTTTTCAGCTCGCAATTCAAAGGCAAAACACATCGGTTTCAATGTGCCGGGCGAAAAGCACCCGCAGGCGCGTTAACTTGCGCGAGTCCGCGGTTAATGCGCAGGGCCGTCCATTTAATCAGCGTTCCGATGAACCCGGCGAAACCCGGCATCGTTCATAGTCCCATTCGCTACGCCTCTTCCAGCGCTTTCGATTCTTTTTTATATACAGCTTAGATGGGTCTCTTCAACTTTTCGTCCGACGTTGCGATCGACCTCGGCACTGCCAACACGCTCATTTACATAAAGGGTAAGGGCATTGTGCTCAACGAGCCGAGCATCGTCGCCGTACACCGCAACACCCGCAAGCCGGAAGCGATCGGGTACGAAGCGCAGCAAATGCACGAACGTACCCACCGCGACATCGAGACGATCCGCCCGCTCAAAGACGGCGTCATCGCGGACTTCGAGGTCGCGGAGCAGCTTATCCGCGGTCTCATCAAGAAGGTTCAGAAGAACTGGTATACTTCCATCTCCACGATGGTGGTGTGCATTCCGAGTGGCATCACGGAAGTCGAGAAACGCGCGGTTCGCGATTCGGCCGAACACGCCGGTGCCAAGCAGGTCCACTTGATCGCCGAGCCTATGGCAGCAGCCATCGGCATCGATCTGAACGTGGAAGAGCCTGTCGGCAACATGATCGTTGATATCGGTGGCGGCACAACTGAAATTGCGGTGATCGCGCTCTCCGGCATCGTCATTGACGAGTCCATCCGCGTGGGTGGCGACGAGCTGGACAGTGCCATCGTGCAGTATTTTAAGAGGAACCACAACCTCCTGATCGGCCACCGCACCGCCGAACGAATCAAGTGCGAAGTCGGCAGTGCCATCGAACTCGATCCTGAACTCGAAGTGTCCGTCAAGGGCCGGGATCTCGTGAGCGGGATCCCGAAAGTCCGCACGATCTCGTCCGAGGATGTGCGTGAGGCGCTCCGCGACGGCGTCAGCCAGATTACGGCTGCCGTGATCCGCTGCCTTGAACGAACGCCTCCCGAGCTTGGCTCGGACATTCTGGAACGCGGCATCATGCTGACCGGCGGCGGCGCGATGCTTAAAGGTCTTGACAGTCTCATCCGCAGCCGCGTGGATCTTCCGGTCTATGTGGCCGAAGATCCGCTTACGGCCGTTGTTCGCGGAACGGGCAAAGTTCTGGAAGACATCAGCCATTACGAGCGCGTATTGTCGTAGGCATCCGATATGAATTACCGGCTCTGGGACAGGATCAAAGACTGGCTCCTTCTTTTTATTCTGCTTACCGCCTCGATGATCGTGCTCGTGGCGCGAAACGAGCCTATGCTGCGCGGGCTAAGGGCGATCTCGCTGGAAAGCACCGCGTGGGTCGAGGGGCGCTTCTCGTGGGTGGGCGGTTACCTCCGGGCGCTCGATGAAAACGACGCGCTGCGCGAAGAGAACATCGCCCTCTCCAGCGAAGTCGCCCGCTCCCGCGAAGCAATTACCGAGAATGATCGCTTGATGCGGCTGATTGGATTCTCAGACACGACCTCTTACCCGCTCCGCGCGGCGCGCGTGGTCGCAAAAGACGTCACCCGGCAGCGCAACTACCTGACCATAGACCTCGGCTCGAACGACAGCATCGCAGTCGGCATGCCCGTCGTGGATCAGCGCGGCGTCATCGGGCGGGTCGAGCACGTAAGCGCACACTACGCGCTGGTCATGCCCTACTTGAACACCGATTTTCGTCTGCCGGCGCGGATCCAGTCGCTGCAGGCCGACGGCGTCGTCCGTTGGACGGGGGACGCGCGCGACCAGTTGTTGCTGGAGTATATCTCGCGAACAGAGCCGGTTCTTCGCGGACAGATGGTCGTCACGAGCGACGCGAGTGGGTCTTTCCCGCCCGGCTATCCTATTGGGTTTGTTGACTCTGTAGCCTCCTTGCCGGGGCGCAACGAAGTTCAGGTGCTTGTAAGGCCTATCTCCCCCATCGACCGGTCGGACTACGTGTTCGTGATCCTTACATCTGAGGACCAGGAACTGGCGGCGCTGCAGAACTGGGCCGAACGCACGGCAGCCGATTAAAAGCGCCCGTGCGGGGAGTTTAGTCTTCTGCCTGGGTCAATGGAGCAGCGGCTCAATTAATAACCTGGTTATGATCCTGCCAAACGGGTCTCTGAAAATCCTCGTCCTATTCTTCTGCTTTTTCCTTTCCGAAGTGCCTCCCGCCTTCGCGCAGGGGACGCAGATGGCGAGGCGCATCGATGCCGTCGTCGAAGACGAGCAGTACGTGGAGGCGACATGGGGCGTTATGGCAGTCGATGTGGAGTCGGGAAAAGTGCTCTACGCGCGCAACGAACGAAAGAACTTCGTACCGGCTTCCAACGTGAAGCTCGTCACGACGACGGCCGCCCTGACCCAACTCGGTCCCGACTTCGTCTACCGGACGACGCTCTGGGCGGATGGCCCCGTGGAGAACGGCGTTCTCCGGGGAAACCTCATCGTGCGCGGCGCCGGTGATCCGACCATCGGCGGTCGATTTCACGACGATGAGCCGACCGCCGTTTTCCAGGCCTGGGCCGATTCTCTGCGCGCGCGAGGCATTCAGGCCATTTCCGGAAGCATTATCGGCGACGACAATGTTTTTGACGACGAAGCGCTGGGCTATGCCTGGATGTGGGATGATGAGCCGTATTACTATTCCGCCGAGATCGGGGGCCTCTCGTTCAACGAAAACGTCGTCGACTTTGAAATTAGGGCAGGACGCGAGGGCCAACCCGGCACCGTATTCTGGGAGCCGTTCCAGACCACGTACGTCGACGTACTGAACCACACCACGACGACCTCCCGCGGCAGTCGTCTGAAGGACGGCTACCGCCGGGAGCGCGGAAGCAACCATATCGAGTTGTTCAGCGAAGTGCCGGAGGGGTCAATGGATCCTGAAGCCCTCACCGTCACCGACCCGACGCGCTACTTTACGCACGTGCTCCGCGAGACGCTGATCCGGTACGGCATCTCTGTCGAAGGCGCGCCGGTGGATGCCGACGATCTGCCCTCCCCTCCGGATTACGCGGCACCGGCGTCGCGGGTCGTGGCCTCCTATACCTCGCCGCCCCTCTCAGAGTTGGTGATGGAGGTCAACAAGGAGAGCAACAATTGGATGGCCGAGCAGATTCTGAAAACGCTCGGCTACGAGCGCGGCCGGGCGCGGGGAGGACAGCCGGAGGGCACGGCAGAAGCCGGGATCGCCGCCGTACGGGAAACTCTCGGGCGGGCCGGCGTAGATACGACGCGCATCAAGCTCGTGGACGGCTCCGGGCTTTCCACCAAGAACTTGTTTTCGCCGGAAAGCATGGTCGAACTGCTGCGCTACATCTGGCACCACCCGCGCCTGTCGGTGCGGAATGCAGTCTATGAATCGCTGCCGGTCGGCGGAGAAGACGGTACGCTCGAGTACCGCTTCAGGCAAGGACCTCTGAGAGAAAACGTTCATGCTAAAACAGGCACGCATAGCGATGCGAGCGCCATCAGCGGGTACATCACAAGCCGCGCAGGCCGCACCGTGGCATTCTCCATTTTTGTTGATAAGTATGTCTCATCCAATGCCGATATAAGGCGCGCGCAGGATGAAATAATTGAGTTGCTCGCAGGGGCCGGCGGGTGACCCGATGCCGGTGAGCAGAAAATCTTCTATATGAATCTATACGGAACGGAAACGCAAACGACCATTCACGCCACCACCGTGCTCGGCGTCATGCAGGGCGGGCGGGTAGCGCTCGGCTCCGACGGGCAGGCAACGATGGGCAACACCGTCATGAAGCACCGCGCGCAGAAGGTGCGCCCGCTATTTAACGGGAAGATTCTCGCCGGATTTGCCGGAGCCACGGCGGACGCCTTCACGCTCTTCGAGCGCTTTGAAGAAAAGCTGCAGCAGTTCAACGGCAACGTGACGCGCTCGGCCGTAGAGCTTGCGAAGGACTGGCGAACCGACCGCTATTTGCGCCGCCTCGAAGCGCTGCTCGCGGTGGCCGCTCCGGACCGGCTGTTGCTCATTAGCGGCACCGGCGATGTGATCGAACCGGACGATCCGATCATCGCGATCGGCTCTGGTGGGCCGTATGCACTCGCGGCCGCACGAGCGCTCATGAAGCTCGGCGGCGATCTATCCGCCCGGCAAATCGTGGAAGAAGGACTCAATATCGCGGCGGACATTTGCATTTATACGAATCATAATCTTACTATACTGGACCTCGCCGCCGAGACACCTGAAAAAGCGATCTAAATACATTACATGCCATATACTCAGTATTCTAAAGCCGCCGTCCTCATTGATCTCGAAGATATACGCCGCGTGCTCGAACCCGGAATGAACGGCCCGGGCAACGTGGTAGATGCAGCGCAAGAATTGATCGACGGGCTTCGCTCCCGTCTGCGCGAACGCAACGCTCAAATTACGCTCGCCCGCGCCTTCGCGGAGTTCGATGCCTTTACCGATGAAGGTATGGGCGTCGAGCGCGCCTTGTATGCTGCAGGTATCGAACCGCACTACGCGCCGAGGAGCCTCGACGGCTGCGCCGTGGAGGTGCAACTTACGATCGACGCTTGCACGCTGCTTCATGCCCGCCCGGATGTGGAAAGCATCGTGCTCGTCACCGGTTCGCGCACGTATCTGCCCCTCGTGCAACATCTGCGCGCTTCCGGCCGCCGCGTCTATCTGGCACCCATGCACCGCCTGAGCGACGTGACGACGCCCGGTCTCCTGCTCGATCATGTGCTCTACCCCGGGCACACCGAGAATAAGGGCGCGGGACGCCGTGAGGCCAGTCGTAACACCCTCGAGCAAGAACAACATTCAACCGACACGATCCCGACGACAACGTCCGCAGACGACCGGCAGGACGTGGTCTACAAGCGAATCGAAACGGACCTTTGCCGACAGGCGGTTCAGATCATCGACACGCATTTCGGGCAGTATGAGGAGATTTACCTGACGCCGCTGCTGCGTAAACTCTCCGAGGAGTTCGCCTACGATAACTGCGATCCAAAAGCGATCGTGAGCGATTTGGAGGAGGCGGGTCTTGTCTGGCTTGAAAAGAGACAGGGCTATCCCTACGATTATACGGTTCTCCTGATCGACGACAACCATCCCGATGCGCCGCCGCGCTTTAGCACAGATGACGACGAGGATCTCTCGTACGATGAGCCGTTCGACTCCGGAGACGGGCAGTCGGCCTATTGATTTATCTCTTTAGCAGCCTGGAAGGACAGATCCTTCACTGCGTTTAGGATGACAAGCGGGAATGTTGGAGTGGACGGAAGTAGAAGAAGCACACGAAAAGCAGAACGTCCCTCCATGACATGCCGGCAATGCGAAGCATCTCAGCCTTGCTTTTACCCCGCGGTTGATTTGATTAGAGTTTCCTTCGACGCCTCGTCTGGATCTATCTTTATTAACAGCTTCTTAAGCTAACCATCATTTAGGCCGGCGCACAGCTGTCCGGCATCGATCAGCAGCTTTATAAAGCGTCTTTTGTATGAACAAGCTCACAGATTACCAGCGACTTTTCATTACGTCGAGTTTAGATGTGCCTGAAATTGTATCCCATGAACTGACCCCTCGGCAGATTGTCGCCGAACTCGACAAATATATCATCGGGCAGCAAGAGGCGAAGAAGAGCGTCGCGATAGCCCTTCGGAACCGGTGGCGCCGTCGCAATGCCCCGCCGGAGATGCGCGACGAGATCATGCCGAACAACATCATCATGATTGGCCCTACGGGCGTCGGCAAGACGGAGATCGCGCGCCGCCTCGCGCGCCTTGCAGAGGCTCCATTCGTAAAGGTTGAAGCGACAAAGTTTACCGAAGTGGGCTACGTCGGCCGAGACGTTGACAGCATGATCCGGGACCTGACGGACATTGCGGTGAACATGGTTCGCGCTTCGCACACCCGCCAGGTACAGCACCGGGCCGTGCAGCTGGCGAACGAGCGCCTCCTCGATCTCCTCGTTCCTTCGCAATCTGCCCAGCCGATCGAAGACGCGCCGGCGCCGGACGTAATGACGCCCTCCCCGACCGCGCTTCCCACGGAAGTCTACCGCGGCTCGGAACCCGAAGTGCGCATGAGCACGAGAGACAAGTTTCGCTTCAGACTCGAAACGGGCGCTCTCGACGACCGCGAAGTGGATATTGACGTCTCCAGCGAGCATATGCCCATGATGCAGGTTTTCGGCCCGCTAGGGATGGAAGAGATGGGCATGAACATTCAGGAAATGTTCGGCAACATGGGTCGTGGAAAGAAAAAGAAACGGCGTGTCAGCGTTCCTGAAGCCCGCAAAGTGCTCGCCCAGGAAGAAGCGCAGAAACTCGTCGATATGGACCAGGTGACGCGCGAAGCGCTTTACCGCGTCCAGCAGTCGGGCATCGTCTTCATCGATGAGATCGACAAAGTTGCCGCCAAGTCCAGCGGGCCTAACGGCAAGGGTGGCGGGCCGGATGTGTCCCGGGAAGGCGTGCAGCGCGACCTGCTCCCAATCGTGGAGGGTTCGTCCGTGACCACGAAATATGGAATGGTCAAGACCGACCACATCCTATTCATTGCCAGCGGCGCTTTTCACATTGCGCGCCCGAGCGACCTCATCCCCGAACTGCAGGGCCGCTTCCCGATCCGCGTGGAGCTGAAGAGTCTCGACGAGAACGACCTCAGCAGAATTCTGACGGAGCCGAAAAACGCGCTCCTGAAACAGTACGCTGCGCTTCTGGCCGCGGAGGGGGTCGAAATAACTTTCACCGAGGATGCCGTCCATGAGATTGCCCGAATAGCCGCTGAGGTGAACAGCGAGGTCGAGAACATCGGCGCGCGCCGCTTGCACACGATCCTCACGACGTTGCTCGAGGAGCTGCTGTTTGACATTCCCGACAGAGTTGAATCGGAGACCGTTCAGGTTGACGGAGCGGAAGTTCGCAAGCGGCTGGACGGGATCGTCCAGAATCGCGACCTCAGCAAGTTCATCCTGTAGTTCTTGCCCGTGGGGGAGCCGTGCCGCCCAACCCGACAGACTGCACCCTTGCGCGAGCGCATCTGGACAACCCCGAAGGGCGTGCCCGCTTTCAGGCCCTGTGGGAATCGGCACCCGACCGCTCCGTTCTCACATCGCTCGCCTACGCGGACTGTGTAGCGGAAGCATTTGGCCTTTCCTGTGAACTGACGTTCTGCGGCCAGGGGACGGACGAATGCGGCATAACTACGTTCTTTCGGCAGACGGGACCCTACCGCATCGGCCGAATGCCGCCGTTCACGCTGCATACAGGGCCGTTGTACCGGTCTCCTCCCTCCGAAGCGACGATCAACCAGCGTCGGTCTGCGCTCGAAGGGCTGCTGCAGGCGGTGGAGGGGAATTATAGCGCGCTGCGATACCAGCTGCTTCCGTCTGTGGCGGACGTTCGCGTGTTCGGGTGGCGCGGCTGGACGGCCCGGCCTTTCTACACCTACCGCGCCGCGATAGGCGAAGAGGATCCTTTCGCGAGATGGTCGCGGCGCACCCGTCGGATCGCTGCGAACCATGCGGCCGCCTACATCTTTGCGGAGGAACCCGGCGCGGCTCGCGAGGCGGCGCGGTTGTGCAATGAAAGTTTGGACCGGCAGGAGCACCCGCGCCCCGTCTCGACGGACGCTTTAGAGCGCTTCGTACAGGCCGCCGTGGATCGCAAGCTCGCCCGCATATTCACATTGCGAGCGGATCGAGAGGCCTCGCCGGAAGCCGCTCTTGCCGTTCTCGTTGGCGAAGGCGAAGCCTTTTACTGGGTCGGGGGCAGCGTACCCGGCCCGGCCATGACCGTGCTGCTGGGACAAGCGATCCCCCTACTCGCCGCGTCCGGCGTGCATACCATGGATTATCTCGGCGCGAATACGCCATCCATTGCCGAGTTCAAGCGACATTTCGGAGGTACATTGACGCCTTACTTCGGTGTCGAGAAGGTCATGCGCCCTGAACTGCGTCTATTGGAGAAGGCGCGTGCGCTACAGAGGCGACTATGGAGGAAGTGACACGGCCTTCCCTGCAGAACACGCCCTCGGCAGCGGGCGGGCAGGCATCGTTTCTTGTCCTGGCAGCGACCGTCTTGGCGGGCTTTGTAAGGTTCGGGTATCTCTACGCAACGGGAGATCAGGACGAGATCCTGCCGTACGTGATGCATCTGCTCGACCCGGCGCTCTTCAACAACGACCTGTTCGTGCAGCAGCTTGGGCAGGGTATCAGTGTCCGGGCCTACTCCGCGTGGCTGATCGAAGGATTGGCGCTCGTCATGCCGCCCTGGAGCGCGGTGCTGCTCCTGCATATTGCCACATGGGTCCTGATTGCCGCCGGCGTATTCCGGATCGCCCTTGGTTTTACGCGCGACCGCACTGCAGCGGCCGCCGCGACCTTCGCCGCGCTCGTACTGACGCCCACCTGGACGCTTGGGGCGAACGACCTCGCGGGAAATCTCCTCGGCCCGAGTACAATAGCGGTCGTGCCCGCCGTCTGGGCTTTCGCGTTCTTCATGGACCGGCGCGTCGTGACGGCCGGTGTACTCCTCGGAATCTCTACGTGGTTTCAGGCGCTGGTTGGAATGCAAACAGCGCTCATCCTCGGTGCCTACCTCCTGTCGATGTTTGTCCGGCGCAGCCATCGGGCGCAGGTCTGGAAGCCGCTCTGGACCTTTTCGGCAAGCTACCTGATCGCTGCGCTCCCGATGCTTGTGCCGATCGCGCTCGAGCAGCTCGGTCCTGAACCTTCGGCGGGTACAGGGCCGGACACCTTTTATATAATATCCGCCTTTCGCCTGCCGCATCATTAATCTGCTCCTCTCCTTCTCCCAGCGATCCTGGGTTCTCTTTGGAGCGCTTGGCGCGGCGGGTATTGCCTCGTTCATGTGGCTCCGAGGCAGGGAGCAACTGGCGCATGAGCCTTTGTTTCGACGTTCGCTGCTAATCATTGGCGCGTTGTGCGTACTGGCAGCCTTCTTTACGGAGGTCGTTCCGGTCCTGGCCGTGGCCAAGTTGCAGCTCTTCAAGCTGACGGTTTGGGCCAAGGTCCTCTTCCTCATAGCCGTTGCCGGAGCGGGCGCGACGATCATGCCGCGCAACCTGCACCGTTGGACCGACCGGCTGACGCGCAACAGCACCGGGACCGTGATCGCAGCGTTTGCTCTCGTCGCTCTGGTTCTCGTCGGCATCTTACCGGGCGGACCGTTCTACCGCCGGGTCGAGCCGTTCCGATCCGCATCATCTGACCTGACGAAGGTAGAAGGCTGGGCGAAAGAGAACGCGCCTATAGACGCCGTTTTCGCCGTGCCACCGTCCAACTCGACCTTTCGAAGCCGCGCGCAGCGCGCCATCATCGTCAACTTCAAGTCTTTCCCTTTCCGTGACGATCAGATGCATTCGTGGTTGCAGCGCCTCTCGCTCGTCGCACCGGCCCCACTGCCGAAGCGGGGCGGAGCGCCCCACCTCGCGCTGCTCGACAGCGCCTACAGCAGCCTCTCACCCGCGTACTGGAAAGCAGTCTCCGACAGCGTCGACATCGACTTCGTGGTACGGGAGCGTCCCTTCCCGGCCGCGCCTTTTCCGCTAACTGTGGCATTCCAAACGCCAACATGGATGGTGTACCGTGTTTCCACTCCGTAACCCGTTCCAAAGGCGCTTTCCGAGGCTTCCGCGAGGTGCCGACGCGGGGGCGACTCCGGCCGCGCCGGTGGGCGGATTTTCGGGTTCCGTTGCGACTCTTCTTACGGGTACGACCGCCTCAACGGCCTTTTCGCTGCTGTTGCTTCCCGTACTGACCCGCCTGTATCCGCCGTCCGCGTTCGGCGTCCTCACCTACTTTACGGCCGTCACGGCAACCCTCGCCGTCGTTGCCTCGCTACGGTACGAAACAGCAATCATGCTGCCGGAGAAGTCGGCCGACGCCTCATCGGTCTTCTGGCTTTCGTTGGTCCTCACAATCGCCGTCGCCCTGCTGTGTACCCTTTTGATCCCGTGGTCCGGCGATATTGCCCGCGCAATGGGTATGCCGTCGGCGGCGCCGTTTCTTACGCTCGTCGGGCCCGTGCTCCTGCTCATGCGGCTCGTGCGACTGGCGGAGATCTGGTACTCGCGCTCGCACCGGTTTGGCCGCATTACCGCGGCGCAGGTCGGTACGAGTGTCACAACCGGCGGCACGCGCGTCGGTGCGGCTGCTGCCGGCGCCGCCGGTCCGGGCGGCCTTATCGGCGGGTTTATTGTGGGTCAAATTGCAGCCGTAGCCATTTACGCCGCCCGACTTAAGGGAAACGGCGCTCCGCTGCTCGAGGCCTCAACACCTCGCCGCATGGCGGCAGCGGCCCATCGTTACCGGCGCTTCTCGCTCTTCTCCGCCCCCGCCGCGCTCGTCACGGCAACGACCGCGCGCCTCCCGTACTTGCTCCTTCCGCTGTTCTTCCTGGAGAGTGACCGAATCCTTGGTTTACTCGGGCAGGCATCTAACGCTCTTGCGCTCCCGCTCGGACTCATCGGGGGAGCCGTCGGGCAGGTCTTTTTCGTCCATGCCGCACGGCGCGCGCGGGACGGAAGCGTCGCTCCGCTCTCCGACTCCGTGCATCGCCGCCTCGTGGCGATTGCGCTCTTCCCTACCCTCATGCTGATGCTGGCCGGCCCCAGCCTCTTCGCCTTCGTCTTTGGTAACGAATGGGTTGAAGCGGGCGTGTATGTGCGGTACGTGGCCCCGTGGCTCTTCTTCGCGTCGGTGGCGGCACCGCTCGCCGCCATCTACGACGTGATGGAGCGGCAGCGGCTCGAAATGTGGACGAGCATCCTGCAGTTCCTCCTGCCCGCAGCTGCCCTCGTGGCCGGCGGTCGGATCGGCTCCATCCACCAGACACTGCTGTTTCTTGGCATTGCCGGTTCGCTGGCTCGGATCGCGCACATAGTGCTCCTCCTCTCCGTCGCGAAAGTCCGGTTTCGTCAGATAGCTGCGCCGTATGTCCTTTTTGGAGCGTTCTCCCTCCCCTTCCTCGCGCCAACACTCGCGGCGCAAAGGTTCGGTGCGTCACCGGCGGTCATCGCCCTCGTGGCGGTCGCTTCCGGACTCCTCTACGCCTTCCTCCTGAATCGCAAAATGCCCCTGCTTCCGCGGGATTGGGACGCAGGCGAGAGGGCATAGTACTGCAAACGGGGCGGAAAGCTGCTGCTTAACGCCCCGCTGCAAAACTCTTCTGCCGCCGATCAGAGGATCGAGCGGAAGGTCGAGGGCAGTCCGTTGCCGACGGCTTCTTCCGGGGCGTCCGGACGCTCGATCTCTCCCGCAACGGACGAATCCCCATTGCAGAACTTTTCAAAAGCGTCTACGAGGTTGGCCGCGATTGCACCCGCACTCCGACCCTCGATGTGGCGGCGCTCCACGACGTACACAGGATCGCCGTCCTTGAACAGGGCGATGAATGGTGAAGAGGGCGGGATTCCTGCCAGATAGCTGCGCATGGTCTGCGTAGCTTCGAGATCCTGCCCGGCGAACACCGTGACGAGCCGGTCGGGCTGAGGACCGTCGTGGCTCACGGCGAGCCGAGCGGCGGGGCGGGCGTTAGCGGCCGCGCAACCGCAGACCGAATTGATCACGAGCAGCGTAGTCTCCCCGGCCACCTCTGCAAAAACATTATTTACATCGGCGTCGGTGCGCAGTTCGGTGAACCCGGCGCGGGTCAATTCTTCCCGCATCGGGGCGACAAGGGCTTCAGGATAGGGCATATGTTCTTTACCGATATACGTTACAACAACTATGTGACACTGCGAACGAGCAGCCGGGCACCGAAGATCCGGTTCAGTTGATCCGAGCGGATGCGATGCGGTCTACCCGCGTGGCATACGGGGCAGATCGTGATCGAGATCCGAGCGCGTCAACCGAAGCGCATTGCCGTTGGCATCCAGATTGGGCATGATCGACGCCAGAGCGCGGCGGCGCGCTTCTTCGTAGCGCTGCGCGAAGTCTTCGGTCGTTTCATCGATCTGCTGTTCCAGCGCGTCGAGCCGTCCGCTAATCTCGTTCAGATACTCATCGAGCCAGACCGAACGCTTCCGGGCGTTACCGGCCCAGTTCGCCGGGCAGTCACGCCAGGCTTTCGGCCCAAACAGGAACGCGGCCGTCAAGCCGCCAACAGCGGCTACGGCTGTCAAAATGACCCAATCCTTTTGCGCTTTCATGTGTCCACCTGCACCCTGATGATCCCGTTCTCTCTATACGCCCGAACAGGATTCAATATCCCCGCTCGCGCCCACTTACGCATACTTGAAGCAAGATTCACGCCGCAACCCGCCGGCACCCGTCCTATGCCCATTGTCTGTCGCATTTTCATCATGCGCCCGCGACTTACCTCAGCGACCAGCCTTATGCGCGCGTCCAGAGATTCTTCCCTCCGTTCCAGTTTGCTGCTTGTCACGCATGAGGTTGGATTCAGGCAAAGAGCCGTTCCCCGTTGCCCCTGAAGAACCTACATTTTATCATCTGAACGCCGATACCTCTCCAGTCGGCATGGCGAAACTTGAAGCTCTCGCTGATATGTCGTAAAATAGCGATGTTTCGGCACAGTCCGCCCCCTGCGGCGGCATGTACATCTGTAACGCTTTTTATGCGCTTCACCAACAAACCCGTTTCTGGCGGCGCAGGACTGTTGGTCCTCGCTCTGGCCCTTCAGATCCTCACCGGCTGTTCGGCCACACGGGAAACCGTTTCGCCGGTCGCAGTCCCCGCAAAGGGAACAGCTCGCGTCGATGTGCCGGCGCATGGCGATGCGACGCCTTCCCGGCGGCCCCCCTCTCCCCACGCGGCGCGAATTGAAAGTCTCTTGCGCAGCGAAATAGCAGGATGGGAAGGTACGCAGCACGTCTTCGGTGGCGTCGACAAGAACGGCGTCGATTGCTCGGCCTTCGTCATGTGCATCTACCGCGATGCTTTGAACGTTGGACTTCCCCGTTCGACGTACGAACAAGTTGAAATGGGCATTGCGGTATCTCAGGAAGAACTCGTCCCGGGCGATCTCGTCTTCTTCAAACCGTCGCGCTCCAATCACGTCGGCATTTACCTTGGCGGCGGACGATTCGCGCACGCTTCGGAGAGTCAAGGGGTGATGATCTCCGATTTGTCGGACCGATACTGGCAGCGCTCGTGGTGGACGGCCCGGCGCATTATCGAAGCGCCGCGCCCCTCTCCCTTGCCGCCGCTCGTCGCCCGAACAAATAAAAGGCGTCCGGCTGCAAGCAAGGACAGCGCGCACGCTCCGGCCTCTACTGAGCCGGAGGAGGTCGATAGTGGGATGGAGGCAAGGCGCTCGGGCTGGTAAAAGGAGCGGGATCAAAGCGGTTCCGCTCTTCGTTTACAGGCTTGGACGCCGCGCTGCGCAGCGCTGCGCGTGACGTTTCCAAAGCAAATCATTACCGTTCGCCGCAGCCTCTAAGGCCGTGGCGATCTCTTTTTATTACCCGGAGGCTCCGGGCGCTTAAGCTTATGTTGCAGAAGACCACCTACCTCACCGCCGAAGGTATTCAGAAGCTGAAGGACGAACTGCAATTTCTCCGCACGAAAGGACGGGCGCGGATAGCCAACGCCATCGCGGAAGCGCGCGCGCAAGGCGATCTGTCGGAAAATGCCGAATATGACGCCGCGAAGGAGGAACAGGGGCATCTCGAAGCGAAGATCGCGCAGTTGGAGCAGGTAATCTCGAACGCCCGTATCGTGGACGAAACGCAGATTGACGCGTCCAAAGCGTTCATTCTCTCAAAGGTGCGTGTGAAGAACATGCAGAACGGGATGGAGCAGGAGTATACGCTCGTCTCGGCACAGGAGGCCGACCTCGCCTCCGGCAAAATCTCCGTCACCTCACCGGTAGGTAAAGGACTCCTCGGCAAAGGCGTGGGCGACGAGGTCGAGATCAAGGTGCCCGCCGGCCGCATGAAGCTGAAGGTGCTCGGGATCAGCCGGTAATCGCCGTTTCTCGTCGCTCAACTTTTCGATACACCTGTAGTGAGCCAGCGCGGACGCAAACGTAAATCGGCCGGGCACGCCGTCTGGAAGTTCCTGGGCGGCGTGCTGCTCCTGCCGTTCATGGTTGGCGCAACGTACTACGGCATCTGCGCCCTGCTCCTGCTCTCCTACAACATCGTCCCGCCGCCGACCACCGGCGTTCAGTTGCAGCGCCGCATCGAGTCGTTCTTCGAGGACAAGCCGTACCATAAGGCGTATAAACCGCGTGCTTTAAGCAAGATCGACCTCGATCTGCAGCACGCCGTGATTGCGGCGGAAGACGGCCGGTTCTACGAACACAGCGGCGTAGATTGGGATGCGATCCAGAAGGCGGTGGAGGATAATCGACGGCGGGGCCGCGTCTGGCGCGGTGGATCAACGATCACGCAACAGTTGGTCAAGAACCTCTTTCAGACGACCCACAGCTCGATTATACGCAAGGGGATCGAGCTTCCGTTGACCTACATGGCGGAAGGCCTCCTGTCAAAAGACCGCATCCTTTACCTCTATCTCAATGTAATTGAATGGGGACGCGGCGTCTATGGAGCTGAAGCTGCCGCGCAGCACTATTACGACCGTTCGGCGGCAGACCTTTCCCGCCGCCAGGCGGCGTCACTTGCCGCTGTGATTCCCAGCCCTCGCCGCCGCACGCCACAGCGCATGGGCGGCTATGCTTCTACCATTCTCGGCCGAATGCGCATAATGGGGTGGTAACCGCCCGCGTGCATCGGCTCCAAACTGCAAGTCATTGAGCCGTCCTATAGATCTTCGAAGCGATACCGTCACCCGCCCGAGCGCTGAGATGCGCGCCGCCATGGCGTCCGCCGAGGTGGGCGATGATGTTTATGGCGAGGACCCGACCGTCGCCGAACTGCAGGAGCGTGTGGCGGAGCTTCTCGGAAAGGAAGCCGCGCTGTTCGTGCCGAGCGGCGTCATGAGCAACCAGCTCGCGCTGAAGGTTCACACCCAGCCGGGCGACGAAGTCCTTCTGGAGCGCCAGAGCCACATCTTCAACTATGAGTCCGGCGCGGCGGGCCTTCTCTCCGGTGTTCAGCTCAACGTCATCGACGGGGTGAACGGCATTCTCTCGCCGGAAGCCGTGGAAGAAGGAGTGCGTTCGGGCAAGTACTGGGAGCCGCGATCCCGGCTACTTTGCCTCGAAAACACGATCAACAAGGCGGGGGGCGTTGTTTATCCGCTCAATGCGCTCGAAGCGGCTGCCCGTGTAGCAAGGAAGCACGGATTGAAGTTGCACCTGGACGGCGCACGGCTCTGGAATGCCTCGGTGGCGTCGGGCATCTCTGAAGCGGCGTACGCGCGCCCATTTGACACCGTTACGGTATGCCTGTCCAAGGGTCTTGGCGCTCCCGTCGGCTCGCTGCTCGTGGGCGATGCCGCATCGATTCACGAGGCGCACCGGTATCGAAAGATGTTCGGAGGTGGTATGCGGCAGGTGGGGATTCTTGCCGCCGCGGGCCTGTACGCCCTCGATCACAACCGCGCGAAGCTTGCCGAAGACCATCGCAGAGCGCGGATCATTGCGGAGGCCGTCGCGGCGACCCGGGGTTTGCGCGTTAACCTTGATCAGGTGGAGACGAACATCGTCATGTTCGACGTGGTGGATGGACCTGCGGAGCCGGTTCTCTCCCTGCTCGCAGAAAACGGCGTGTTGATGTCCGCGTTCGGGCCAAGCACGATCCGCGCGACCACCCACCTCGATGTGTCCATCGCAGACGCAGAACGGGCCGCCGAAGTGATCTTGGCGCACTTCGCTCGACCCGTCCGTCAGTAATCGTGTCGCGGGTAGGTCAAAGGGAGGGTGCGGCCGGACGCTCCTCGCTTTCTTCCTTTCGCACGCGCACTCTCAGGGGCGGGAAGCCTTGTACGGTTGCCTCCAGCACGTCGCCTTCCTTCACCGGTCCGACGCCTTCCGGGGTGCCGGTGTAGATCAGATCGCCCGGCATGAGCGTGAAGATGGTCGAACAATACGCGACGAGCTTCGCAACAGAGAAGATCATGTCGGCGGTGTTGCCTTCCTGCCGCCCCTCCCCGTTGATGGTAAGTCGGATCGAGAGCGCCTGCGGATCTGCGACTTCTCGCGCTGCCACGAGCGGGCCGATCGGGGCGAAGGTGTCGAAGCCTTTTGCCACCGACCAGGGTTCGCCCCGCTTTTTCGCCTCGGCCTGCAGGTCGCGCGCCGTCATGTCCAATCCTACGGCGTAGCCGTCCACGTGGTCCATGGCGCGGGCTTCGGGGATGCCCTTGCCGCCCTGCCCGATGGCCACAACCAGCTCCACCTCATGATGAACCTCGTCGGACATCCTCGGGATGATGACTTTGCCTCCATGCCCGACCAGTGCCGTGGGAGGCTTCAGGAAGAGCATGGGGCGCTCCGGCAGGTCGGATCGCATTTCCGCCGCGTGCTTTGCGTAATTTCGGCCGACGCAAATGATCTTGCCTGGTTGCAGCACAAATCCACTCGTGGGTAGGGTAAGCTCCATAAGTTTAAACAGGTAGTTGCCTTCGAGGGCGATAATCCTTATATTAGCAGGCTATGTTCCGGCACGCAGCGTGCCGATTCTCTCGCGCCGGTACTCAACCCGGCGCACCAAAGTAGAGGTTAATGATGTACGCAATCGTAGAAATAGCGGGAAAACAGTTCAAGGCCGTCGAAAACGCCAAACTGTACGTCCCGAGGCTGCAAGCCGACGTCGACAGCACCCTTACGCTCGGCCAGGTTCTGCTCGTGGCGGGGAACGGAGACGTTCATGTTGGCGCTCCGGTCGTTTCCGGCGCAACCGTGTCCGCGCGCGTGATGCGCCACCTCAAGGGCGACAAAATGCTCGTCTTCAAGAAGAAGCGGCGCAAACGGTATCGGCTGAAGAAAGGCCACCGCCAGCAGTATACGCAGCTCGAAATTGGAGCCGTCTCTCTCGGCAACGAGACCGAAAACGCGGACTCCGCAGCCTGACCGGCTTACCTCCTCTTGTTTCTGACCAGTATTTATCTCCGAACCGATCATGGCACATAAAAAAGGCGCAGGCTCGACCAGGAACGGACGCGATTCCAACCCGAAGATGCTCGGTGTGAAAGTTTACGGTGGCTCTTTTGTCTCCGCAGGCGGCATCATCGTTCGCCAGCGTGGCACGAAGTTCCACCCCGGCATCAACGTCGGCAAGGGCAGCGATGACACGCTCTTCGCGCTGGCCGACGGACACGTCCGCTTCTCGAAAGGCCGCAACGATCGCCGCTTTGTAAATGTGGAAGGCGTCGCCGCCTGATCCATTTCGCACGTTCCGAGAAGGCTCCTGCACCTGTGTAGGAGCCTTCTTTTGTTTATATGGTCGCTACAGATGACGCCTCTGGACCTCCGCAGCTCGTTCGTTGACCCCGTTCCGCAGGGGGCGGTCGAGCTGCGCGCATTCACGCACGGCCTCATGCCGCAGTCCGTTCCGTCGATGATGGCGGCCTTTGCCGAAGATTGGCGGCAGTTTGGCGTCGATGCCTGGAACAGGGTGCCTAACCATTGGCTTCCTGATTCCGGCGAGCGTGTGGGTTGGTGGACGCTGCCGGAGTATCTCGGCGACCGGTTCATCGCACCGCTCGTCGGCGCGCCCGAGGGTACATGCATTCTGCTGCCGAACGTCCATTGGGCAATTCAGTGCGTCCTCTCCTCGCCTGAACCGTTCTCTGCGAGCCGCCGCGACGTCCTTCTGACGGAAGATGCCTTCCCGTCCGTCGGCCACTCGGCGCAGCGTTGGGCTGAAATGTTGGGCCTGTCGGCGCAGATGCTGCCTCCCGCGCCTGATGGGTTCCTCGACCGAGAAGCGCTGCTTGCCGGCATCGGTGAACAGACCGCCCTCGTCTGCGTCAGTCATGTTGCGTTTGCGACGGGAGAAAGGCTGCCGAACGGTTTTCTGCGCGAACTGTCCGACCGTGTTCACGAAGCCGGAGGCCTTCTGCTCGTGGATGGTTACCACACCACCGGTTCATACCCCGTCGACGTGCAAGCGATTGGCGCGGACGTTTACGTGGGCGGATTGCTCAAAGAAGCTTCCGGTTCATCGGGCAACGCCTACGTCTACGTGCGCCCGGGCCTCTCGCTCACCCCCCGCGTCTCCGGCTGGTTTGCAACGGCCGATCCGTTCGACTTTTCTCTGCGGCATACCCCGGCACCGTCCGTGCGCCGCCGCTTTCTTGGAGGGACGCCCGCCATCGCGTCCATGTACCACGCCGTCGAGGGTGCGCGCATCCTCCTCGGTGCCGGCCTCGAAAACGTCCGTGCCGACACGCTGGCGAAGACGGAGTACTGCATCGCCCGCAGCGACGCGGCCGGGCTGACGGTTCGTTCACCGAGATCGGCCGAGCGGCGAGGCGCGATGGTGATACTCGACGTGCCGCACGCCGACCGTCTCTGCGCCTATTTGAAAACTCAGGGCGTCCTCACCGACAGCCGTCTCGGCCACCTGCTGCGCCTCGCCCCCTTTGTCTGGAATACGAAGGACGAACTCGGCACCGCGTTCGATGTTATTGAGCACGCGACACGATCCGGCAAGTACCAGTCCTTCATTCCCACCGAGAATGGGCCGGTGACCTGAGCGTCCGGCGGGTCCATGGACCATTTGACCAGGTGTCCGGGTTCATCTCCCGTCGTTGTCGCAGCTTTTCGACGTTCGCCTCATGAAAATACTTGGCAGACTCCTCGCGCTCTTCTTGATCATGCCGATCGTAGAACTGGCGCTGCTCGTTCAGTTCGACAAATGGATAGGCTTCTGGCCGACCATCGGCATCATCGTGTTTACCGGCGTGCTTGGGAGCTATCTGGCTAAACGAGAGGGTTTGCTCGTGTGGCGACAGTTCAACCAGCGGCTCGGCACCGGCGCCATGCCCGACAAAGAAGCGGTCGACGGGATCATCATTCTGTGCGCGGGCGCGCTGCTCATCACCCCCGGAGTGATTACGGATTTTCTCGGCTTCGTGGGCCTTTTTCCCGCGACCCGCGCGGTCGTCCGCCGCATCATTATGAAACGGGTAAGCCGCTATGTAGAAGAGAAAACAATGACGTTTACGACCGGGGCATTCGGCGGCAGCGCGTACACGGAAGCGATTATCACGGATTCTGGAACAGCGCCGGAAGGGGAACGTTCTTCAAGTACACTCGGGACGTAGCGCAGTCCGGTAGCGCACTTGCATGGGGTGCAAGGGGTCGTGGGTTCAAATCCCGCCGTCCCGACTAAAGGCTCTCTCACGAGGGCCTTTTTTGTACACTCACGTTGACGCGGCGGCAGCGCATCCCGCTCGGGCGGGAGGGTCGTGGGTTCAAATCCCGCCGTCCCGACTGTTGAAACCCGCTTCTGGGGCCTCTGGAAGCGGGTTTCTCCATTTTGTATCGTCAGTGCAGCGGCAGCGCATCCCGCTCGGGCGGGAGGGTCGTGGGTTCAAGTCCCGCCGTCCCGACTAAAGGCTCTCTCACGAGGGCCTTTCATGAAGCATGAACGTGTCCGGTTAATGCTGAACGCGCGCAGTTTGCTTCCCTTCCATGTTGCCGAAAACCGCCCCTTGCTTCCGTAAGACGGGATCTGATTGCGACAGGCTCGCGGGAGGGACCATACTCCTTTCTGCCGGTGCTACCAACGAGGAGGGAGGAGCACCGACGTGCCCCTCCCTTCTACTCGCACGCGATCAGTAGCCCCGGTACTCGCCGGGATTAAATCCGTCTTGCCGACCGACACCGGCGAGGAACTTGCCGAACGGCGTCTCGCCGATCGAGAGCGCATCCTGCAGAGACGCTGAAGTGGGCTGGTAGCGCACGATAGCGTCCTTCTTCAGTTCAAGCCTGCCCGCAGCGGTGACATTGCCGAGCAGCTTTACGCCCTCTTCGATGCACACCTCGTCCGCGCTGTAGAGCAACGCCGCAAGGGCGATGTTCTTCGTCGTGGCATCGATCCTCTTGTCCGCGAATATGCCAACCGTTGCCTCCGCTCCGGAGGGAGCACTGATGTCGTGTTTGAGGTCCACAGCGCCGGTAGCGACAAGGACACCGTAGCCGGAGAAGGTAACCGGACCGGCGGTCCGTATGTCTCCATCAATGAACCAGATCATCGGGGCATCGGCCGTGCCAAGCGCGTAATTGCCTCGAAGCGTTACGGTCTTCGAGCTCCGCGAGGCAACGGGGACATAGTCCATCGCGCTGAACTGCGGAATATGGATAGCAGGTACTCGCTGGTACGCGGTAATCCCCATCGGGTTATACCTCGGCTTGAAGACGTCGCTGGCAGTCGCTGTCGAACTGACGCTTTCTCCGTAGTACCCGAATCCCCCGACCAAGACCGAGGAAGAACCAAGGTCGAGCTTCTTGTTCGCAAAGATGCTTGCGTTGATACTGCCGGTGCCGTTGAGTATGACCTGGACCCGCTCCGCCAGCCTCAAGTCGCCACCGCTTACGAGTGCATACTGGAAGAGGCCAGGCACCTTTACGGTGGTGAGGCCGCCGTCTGCGCCCACGTAGACGCTGCCGGTGGTCGTGCCGCTTGGCGCACCCGCCACAACAGGTTTGGCCGTTTTAACCAGCGCGTCCCGAACCTGCGCGGGCGTTGCAGCCGGGTTCTGCGAGAGGAACAGCGCTGCTGCGCCGGCCACGTGCGCCGCTGCTTGCGACGTACCGCTCGACAGCACACGCACTTCGTTCCCGTTCATGAGTCCCATGGAGGGAATGTCCACGCCCGGAGCAAGAATGTCCAGCGTTGCGCCAAAGTTCGAGAACCAGGCAAACGTGTTGTCGAGGTCGTAGGCACCGACCGTGATCGCCTCAGAGACATGCGCTGGCGTATACGTCAACGCGTCCGCCGCATCGTTGCCAGCCGACAGCACACAGACAACACCCACGCTGATGGCGCTCTGCACGGCCAGATCGAGCGCTCCGTACTCACTGGTCTCGGCGTTCGCCCCGATGCTCATGTTCACGACCATCGGCTGATTAGGATGCAGCTGCTTCTGGCCGACCACGTATTCCAGTGCCGCAATCGCTTCCGAAGACTGCGCGATCCCGGCATCGTCAAATACCTTCAGGCTATGCAAGCTCACGCCCGGCGCTACGCCAACGACTCGCTCGTTATCATCCGTCGCCGCCGCGATCGTCGCAACATGATAGCCGTGGCCATCGAGGTCGGACGTGGTTGCTTCCGCAAAGAAGGCCTTTTGCTCGACAACGTTCAGGTCGCCGCCTCGCACGCCCGTATCGAGCACAAAGAGATCGACCCCCTCTACCCTGCCCTGACCGTCACCGGAGGCCGCGATGCTCGTGGCACCACCGATCCGATCAACGCCCCATGGAAGGATCTGCCCGCTGCCCTCTGCAAGCTTGTAGAGCGACGGATCCATTCTTACCGCGAAGTCAGGCGCGATCCAGGCTATTTGCGGATCTTCCAGCGTTTCCTGCATGAACGCATCGAGCTCGTCCGCAGGTAGCGTAATGGCAACACCGTTGAAGACCTCCTCATAGTCGTACCGGCGAAGAATGCGGAAACGACGAAGGATGCGGTAATACTGCGTGAAGAGCTCAACGTCACCGTCATCTTCGAGTCCGACGATGAGGTTGACTTCGCCGATAGAAGCATCTCCGAGCTTGCCCATCGCCCCGGCGGGGCTGGTGGCCTTGTCGATAAGGCTCCACTGCTTCTTTTTGCCGCCGTCTTTGGGCAAGATCTTTGTTGCGCCAAGGTCGGACGAGTCCACCAACGCATCACCGCAGCCGGTGGCGAGCAGGAGACCGAACATCAGCAGCACGACCATGCCCGCGCGCTGTCGTAGAACGTTTACGTTCATACCATTACCTGTTTGAAAGAGTGTAGAACTACCATGATGCACATCATCAGCCCGTCTTAAGGGACGCGTGATATGCACACCTTGGTTATCGGCTGTTTGGTCTACAATCTGAAGGGGAACTTTGTATTCGTTACAAGTGCGCCTCTGCCACCCATGCAAAGCTTGCCTGTCAGCGGGAGAAATGTGCCCGGCATCACTTTAGCCATCGTGGTGGTTTGCCGATATGTTGAGAGAAGCCGCGCACGCCCCGGCCCCGCAGCTCTATTGTTCTCGCGGCACGCTCCACAAGGTGCCGCCCTGTTATCCTGGATTGATTATGTTCTGCCTCGCTGCCCATACGAGCGGGAACGCACAGCCTGAAAAGCACTGCGGAGCTTCGGTGCTGCTTTGGATGAGTTTGTTCATTGGCCTCACGGCAAGTATGTTGCTGCCGATCCAGTCCGGTGTACGCGCGCAGCCCGTTCCGGCAGGCAATGGCGCAGCGTTCCCCCTTACGCAGTACGTCCACGACTCATGGCAGGTTGAAGACGGATTGCCGCAGAACTCCGTCAACGCGGTCGTGCGAACGCAAGACGGCTACCTGTGGCTTGGCACCCAGGCCGGGCTCGCACGCTTCGACGGTGTCAAGTTTACGGCATACACTTCTACTAATACGCCGGAGCTGAAGAGCGATTTCATCACGGCGCTCATCGAGGACCGCAGCGGACGCTTATGGATCGGCACGGCGCTCGGCGGCATCCTGCGCATCGACGGGAATAAGTTTGAGTCTATCACGGCCGCCGACGGCCTCCCCTCGGAGAACATTGAAACGCTCCTGGAGGACCAGGACGGCTCCATCTGGATCGGAACGCTCGGGGATGGTCTCATTCATTTCGATGGCGAGCGATATCGGTCCTTTACAGAATCGGACGGACTGCCGGGCAGCAACGTCCTTGCGCTCGAGCAAGATGCAGGCGGTACGCTGTGGATCGGGACAGACATGGGCATCGCCAGGTACCAACGCGGCAAATTTCACTCGTATTCCGAAGCGGACGGTCTGACGGGTAGCGTCGTGAAGGCAATCCTTTCAGATCCCCGGGGCAATCTGTGGGTGGGAATGCTCGATGGAACGGTCTGCCGGAAGGAAGCAGGAACGTTTCGCTGCGACATACTTTCGGGATCAGCCGCAGAGGCTGGGATTCTGACGCTGCATGAGGACCGAGACGGAGCACTTTGGATCGGTACTACGGCGGGAGTTTATCGTGTTGTGAACGGACAGGTCCAGCCGTTTACCTCCGAACAAGGCCTTACCCACGACATCGTGAGGAGCGTTGTCTCGGACGAGGAAGGCAATATCTGGATCGCGACTGAGGCCGGCGGTTTGAACCGGCTTCGTCTCGGCTCCTTCTCCACGATCGGCGCGGCAGACGGACTCCAAAATGAAGTAGTTCTATCTGTAGCGCAAGATGCCTCTGGCACCATCTATGTAGGCACGGACGGGGCGGGTTTGTACGAACTTCAGGGCCTGATGGCGCGTCCCGTCGCATGGAATAACCGCTTGCCAAGCGCCTACGTTTACGCACTTAACGCAGCCGCGGACGGCAGCCTCTGGATCGGCACCTACGGCGGCGGCGCTTGCCAGTACGTCGGAGGCAAGCTGAACTGCTTTTCCGAAAAAGACGGGTTGACGGATAAGAACGTCTTCGCGGTCTTTGTCGACAGGTCCGGGACGACGTGGATCGGCACGCAGTCCGGCTTGTATGTGAGGAAAGGAGACGGCATCGAACTGTACCGCGGTGACGACGCACTCGCCACGGACCAGATCACTTCCATAGTGGAGGGGGCGGCAGGAAAGATCTGGGTGGGAACGTACAGCAACGGCGTGCGCGCGATCGAGGGAGGACGTGTTGAAGCCTTTACCACAGCGAACGGCTTGTCGAGCGATGCCGCACTTGCGCTCATGACTAAACGGGACGGCTCCGTCTGGGTGGGCACGCACGGTGGCGGGATGTGCCGGATCCAGAAGCAAGCGTCGGTCATCTGCTACACGACAAAGGAGGGACTGTCCGACAACGACGTTTTGCAGATTCTCGACGACGGAGCCGGAAGCCTGTGGCTTGGCAGCCTGAAGAACATATCGCGCGTCTCGTTGCAGGAGCTTGAGGAACAGGCGGCCGGAAAGATCCGTGCAGTTTCGCCAACCATTTTCGGCCGGGAGGACGGCTTAAAGAGCACGGAAGTCAACGGCGGCGCGCAGTCGCCGACACTGAAGTCCGCAGACGGGCGGCTCTTCTTCGCGACAATGCAAGGACTTGCTGTGACTGATCCGCAGCGATCGAGCGGTCAGGCAGCCCCTCCCCCGGTGCTGCTGCAGCGCCTCCGGGTTAACGATCAACCCGTTCCGCTCGAAGCGCACTTAACGCTGCCGCCCGGCAGCCGGAACTTATCCTTCGACTTCACGGCACCGACCTTCATCAAGTCCGAGGGAGTCACGTTCTACTATATGTTGGAAGGGTACGACCGCCACTGGATCGACGCTGGCACGCGGCGTTCCGCCTTCTACACGAACCTTCCGCCCCACAGCTACCGATTCGTCGTTCGCTCTCGAAATGCGGACGGCACCTGGAGCACCGCACCTGCCGAGGTTACGCTGACACTGCGGCCCTATTTTTATCAGAGCGTCTGGTTTCTGGCCCTCTGCGCCGTGCTGATGCTGCTGCTGACGGTCGCGCTGTACCGAATGCGCATCCGTGCCCTTCAGCAGCGCGAACGTCTGCTGCAACGGAAAGTAGACGATCAGACCCGAGAGCTTCTCGACCGCGAAGCCGAGTTGCAATTGCTGAATTCGACACTGGAGGAGGAAGTCCAGCGCCAGCTCGGCCTGATGCTGGCTGAGCGGCGCCGATATGAATCAGAGCTGGTTCAAGCGCGGGATAAGGCCGAAGCGTCTTCACGCCTCAAGTCGATGATCTTGGACAACATGAGCCATGAGTTCCGCACGCCGATCAGCGCCATCATGGGTTCGGCGCAGATACTCGGGATGGAAGTGAACCAGGATCAGCAGGAGTTTGTCGGTTACATCGAAGAAAACGGCAAGCGGCTACTGGAGACGCTCAACGGCATCCTCGATCTGTCGCGCCTCGAATCGGACGCCTTCGAAACGGACTGGGAGACCATTGATGTTCGAAAGGTTGTCCGCGAGGTCGAAACGTTGTATGCGGCACCGGCAGCGCGGAAGGGTTTGCTACTGGAGGTTGATGTGCCCTCGTCGCCGCTACTCGCCCATTGTGATTCGGACGTGCTGCAACGTATACTTGGGAACCTGACGAGCAACGCAGTCAAGTTTACGGATACGGGGCGGATCACCCTTTCCGCCTTCAGCCGATCCGACGGCGTCGTCCTTCGCGTGCAGGACACAGGTGTCGGCATCGGAGAAGCCTTTATGCCGCACATGTTCGAAGCCTTTCAGCAGGAGTCCGACGGATTGTCGCGTTCGCATGAGGGCACGGGACTCGGGCTTGCCATCACGCAGCGCCTCGTGGCCCGAATAGGAGGGCGTATCGAGGTGCAGAGCAAGCAGGGCGAGGGTACGACGGTGACTGTCTCCGTCCCGGTACGCCAGTCCGCGAACGACGACCGTCCATCGCCCCGCGTTCGCACGCTCGCCGCTGGGACAGAGGCCCTGTAGAGTCCGTCGCTTTCAGTGCGCTGACTTTCGCCAGGGAGGATCCTTCCGGTCCAAAAAAGCAGCGACCCCTGCTCGGCAGTCGGAGGTCCCTCGCGCCAGCGTGTTCATCTGCACCGCATAATCAATGGCCTCGTCCAGGCCCATCCCGGGCACGGCTGCGAGCAAACGTTTCGTGAGCACCAACGCGGTTGCGCTCGTCTCGCGCGCCAGCTCCGCAGCACGGCCCGCGACGGCCTGATCGAGGTCGGCCGGAGCCGCGCTCATCGTAATCAGTCCCGCGGCCACGGCCTCTTCTGCCGAGAGGAGCGCGCCCCGCAGCAGCATATCCCGCAAGCGGGTCTCCCCCACCTTCCGCAGCAGAAAAACCCCGACAATCGCGGGGACGAAGCCAATGCGCACTTCTGTGAACCCGAACTTTGCCTCGGCCGAGGCAATGCTGAAGTCGCAAACGGCCGCAAGTCCGCACCCCCCCGCGATCGCGTGACCGTTGACGCGCGCGATCACCGGCTTTTCCAGCTGGTAAATACGCTTAAAGAGCACCGCCAGCCGCGCAGAGTCGGCCAGGTTTTCCTCGGCGGTCGCCGACTGTAGCTTCTGCAGCGCGTCCAGATCGGCACCGGCGGAGAACACGCTGCCGGCACCGGTCAGCACGACCACGCGGATCGCACCGTCCGCCTCCGCTCTGTTCAGCCCGTGCAACAGTCCCTCTACGACAGCGCCGTTCAACGCATTCCGTTTCTCCGGCCGATTGATCGTGAGCGTGGCCACGGGGCCTTCAGCCTGGTACAAGACGGGATCCGCCATATCAAATCAGTTCTCTGGTTGTTAGGCAAGTTACGGATTCAGTAGCTCGAACAGTGGCCAGACCTGAGCCGATGCCTCAGCACCGCAATGGACGAGATCGGGCCCAAGCTGTACAACGTCCCCCCGCGCCGTCGTCGTAGCAATCCACAGGCCGTTCGCGTGCTGAAGACGCTCCGAGAGACCGTTCAGTTCATCGCGCGCGACCGGGACCCTACGCCTCGCGCCCGTTCCTTCGTACAAGTGGACCGACCATCCGCGATCCGCAAGTTCTGCCACCCGGTCCCGAAACCGGTCCGAATGGCGCATCGCCTGGGAACGTACCAGCCGCAGAACCTCCCGCGCGTGGTCGCCCGCATACAATCCGACAGAAAAGCCATCCGGATCGATGGTGTGCGGCATCTGAAGATCTCGCAGGCGACTGCGGCCGAGCCGGTAGAAGGACATCCAGAGGTGGTGGTTACATCCTCCCGCGCCGAAGTCGTTCTTCAGCAGGCGGCTGAAGACGTTCTTTTCGGTCTCCAGCGGAAGCCGGTTCGGAAGGACCCAGTTCACCGCCAGATCGTCTCGGTAGAGGCGAAACGGCTCCATCAGGAATGTTGCGATTGAACGTTTCTCCTCGCGGTACTGTCCGATGTGCGGGTGCTCTTTGAGCCGATCCAGCACGGCAAACGCCTCCTCGCAGAATCCCGGGAACCGCACGTCCATGCTCATAGCTTCAACTGACGGCAGCATGGAGCAGCGTTTCGCGAAAGGCGTCGAGCTTTGGATCGATCTCTTCTACGCTCGTGGGGCCGTTCAGCAGCGCCTTTAATCGCTCCGGCACCTCCGGGCGAAAGCCCAGCGCACGGTCGACCGTCTCCGGAAACTTGGCCGGGTGCGCCGTCGACAGCACGACCACGGGTGCCGAGTCGCCGGTGCGCTCCCGATATCGCGTGGCCGCCTTCAGCCCGACGGCGGTGTGAGGATCGGCAAGATAGCCGGTCGCTTCGTAAACCGCCCGCATCGTCGAAAGGGTATCGTCGTCTGCGACGCTCGTCCCCCACACCACTTGCCGCAGCCGCTCGGGCGTAAGCAAGTGCGTTAGCCGCTCGAAGTTGCTCGGTGCGCCCACATCCATCGCGTTCGACAACGTGGCCACAGACGGAGTGAATCCGTCCGCTGCGCCTCGAAGATGGTTTGGAAAGAAGCTGTTCGCATTATGCGCGGCGACGAACCGGTTGACCTTCATGCCGCCCAGCATCCCCAGAAGGCCCGCCGAGAGGTTGCCAAGGTTTCCACTCGGCACGCAGAAAACGGGCGGCTCTTGGAGGCCTGCAGCCGTCCACAGGTAGTAGAGCATCTGCGGCAGCAGTCGGCCGATGTTGATCGAGTTGGCGGAGGAGAGCCGCAAGGCGGCCAGCGCCGGATCCGCGAATGCCGCCTTCACCAGCCGCTGACAGTCATCGAACGTTCCGCGCACCGCCAGGGCGCGCGCGCCGTCGCGCCGCGCGATGAGTTGCCGCTCCTGAACCGGGCTTACCTGCCCTTTCGGATAGAGCAACACCACCTGCAGGTGATCGAGGCCGGAAAAGCCGTCCGCCACGGCGCTTCCGGTGTCGCCAGAAGTGGCTACGAGGATGGTCAGCTTCTCTCCGCGATCCTCGAGAAGATGATTCATGAACTGCGCCATTACGCGCGCGCCGAAATCCTTGAACGACAGCGTCGGGCCGTGAAATAGCTCAAGGACCGACACGTCTTTCCACTCCGGCCCCTCGAGCGGCACGAGGGGCGCACGGAACGTGAGGGCGCGATCAAGGCAGCTCTGCAGAACAGGCAGTGGCAGGCTGTCGCCGATCCACGGTGGCAGGGCGCGTCCGGCGAATTGCGCAAGCGTCTCCCCTTCCACCCGCGTCGGCGGTGGGGACGAGGGAATGCTATTCGGAAGGTACAGTCCCCCATCCGGCGCGATACCTGCAAGCAGCGCATCGGCAAAGGAGACGCCGCGCCCTCCTTCGGAGCGCGTGGAGACGTACAACGGCGAACGGCTCATGCTTGCCGGACCCCCTCTCCATCGGCGAAGGAAACGATGCCGCGCGCGCGGACGCCTTTCTGCGAGCAGGCGTGCAGCATGGCTTCCAGCACAACCGCCGCCTCGTCCGGCGAGGAGGCAAGCGCGAACATGGCCGGGCCGGAACCAGTGAGCGCCGCGCCGAATGCGCCGGCGTCGAGGGCAGCGGTCTTCGCAGCCGAGTAGCAGGAGACGAGCGTGGCGCGAAGTGGCTCAACGAGCCGGTCTTCCATGATGCAGCGCCCGACGGTTTCCCAATCGCCCGCACGGAAAGCATCTACCAGGAAGGCCAACTCGGAGGCGTTGTGTACCGCGTCCCTTAGCCCCACCCTGGCGGGCAGCATCGCCCGTGCGGTGCGCGTAAGAACGGTAATCTCCGGCACGACAACCGCAAGATCCATCGCGCGGGGAAGCGCAATGGATCGGTAGCGGTGCGGATCCGACGACGAGACCAACACCATCCCGCCGAGCAGGGCCGGCAGCACGTTGTCGCCGTGTCGCTCGCCGCTTGCCACAGCTTCACCGGCAAGAACGGCCTGTACGAGCGCGCTCTTTTCGAGCGGACTTCCCAGCGCAACGTTCGCCGCCCAAGCACCCGCCACTGCGCTCGCCGCCGAACCACCGATGCCGGACCCGAACGGCACCTGCTTTTCGATTCGCAGCGCGAGTCCGCCTTCGGCCCCGAGCGCCTCCAGCACCACTTTCGCCGCGACCGACGCGGTATTGAGCGCAGTTTGGAGCGACAGCTTGCCGCCATCTCCCGTGATCCCAGTGATCTTTACGCCCGGCTCATCGGTACGAACGGCTTCGACATAATCCCCGATACCGCCGATGCAGAGTCCCAGCGTGTCGAAGCCCGGACCCAGGTTCGACAGCGATGCCGGGCCAAAAACGCGCACCGGCTCGAACGGCTGTTGGCCTACGGCAACATCTGCAGTCGACGACGACTGACGCTCTTCATCAATGGGGTACACGGCGGGCACCTCGTAAAACGCGGACATAGAAAGTACGATAGGCCGCATAGACGGCACTTGAAGTTACTGAAAAGCGGCGCACTTTGCCCGCACATGGGCGCTATTTCTTCAACGCACGCGGGGTAAATCGCCGTCGCCCTTAACGGGTAGAAGCGTCTTGCCCATCAGGTATCGATCCACGCCGCCCGCGGCCTCCCGCCCTTCGGAGATTGCCCAGACCACCAGCGACTGCCCGCGCCGCATATCGCCGGCCGCGAAGACCCCCGGCACGGTGCTCATGTAATCGGCATCGGTGCGCACATTGCCGCGCTCGTCGAGCGCCACGCCAAGCTCCCCGATGGGGCCGGTCGGATCCGGGCCCAGATACCCCATTGCAAGAAGTACGAGATCGGCGGGCCAATCCTGCTCGCTTCCGGTCACTTCGTCAAAGCGGGGGCATCCGTCCGGCCCCGTTCCCGGCTGAACCTGTACCGTTCGGAGGGCATTGATCCGCTCGCCGTCGCCGATGAAGGCTTTGGTTGAGACGCTCCAGAAGCGCGCGGCCCCTTCCTCATGCGAGGAAGTGTTGGCCAGGAGCATGGGCATAAAGGGCCACGGCTGATGCGCAGGGCGGCTCGTCGGCGGAGTAGGCAGAAGTTCGAACTGCGTAACGGAACGCGCCCCTTGCCGGTTGGCCGTGCCGACGCAGTCGCTGCCGGTATCGCCGCCGCCAATGACAATGACGTGTTTGCCGGCGGCCTCGATGTGCGGCATCTCGGCTCCGTTGAGCCGGTCACCCGCGACGCGCTTGTTTTGCTGCCACAGGAAATCCCACGCAAAATGAACGCCCGCAAGGTCGCGACCGGGCACCGGCAGGTCCCTCGGCCGCGTAGATCCGCCGCATAGGACGACCGCGTCAAAGCCTTTCAGCTCGTCGACCGGCACGTTCACCCCGACGTTGCTCCCCGGCCGGAATACGATGCCTTCTTCCTGCATAACTGAGAGACGCCGGTCCAGCACCCACTTCTCCAGCTTGAAGTCGGGGATGCCATAGCGCAAGAGGCCGCCCATCCGGTCGTCACGCTCCATGACCGTGACCCAGTGGCCGGCCTGGTTGAGCTGATCCGCGCAGGCGAGTCCGCTCGGCCCGGATCCCACCACGGCCACCCGCCTGCCCGTTCGCTCTTCCGGTTGCCGGGCTTGCACCCACCCCTCCCGGTAGGCGTGTTCAATGATCTCCTGCTCGATCCGCTCGATCGTTACCGGCGGCTCGACAATGCCGAGCACGCACGCGGATTCGCAGGGTGCCGGACAAATGCGCCCGGTAAACTCCGGAAAATTGTTCGTCGCCCGCAGCCGCTCGAAAGCCTCGCGCCAGCGGTTCCGGTACACGAGATCATTCCAGTCTGGTATGATGTTCCCGAGCGGGCAGCCTGACTGGCAGAACGGTACGCCGCAATCCATGCAGCGAGACGCCTGGGCCTTAAGCTTCTCTTCAGCAAAAGGCTCATAGACTTCGCGGTAGTCGTGCAATCGTTCTTGCACGGGACGGCGCGGCGGTAGTTCGCGGGTAGTCTCAAGAAATCCGGTAGGTTTGCCCATAATCGTCGTCGAAAAGGTTCGGCGGCAAGCGCCCTTTGTCCGTTAAACTCTCTGCTCTTTCCTCAAGCCGCCGCCATCTGCGGCTGCACGGACGCCGAGGCGGCCTCCTCCATTGCGAGACGCTCGAGCGCTTTGCGGTATTCCCTCGGATACACCTTGACAAAGAGCGGCAGGGTCACTTCCCAGTGATCGAGCACCCAGCGGGCTACGTTGCTTCCGGTATAATCGAGGTGCTGCTCGATGAGGCTCTTGAGTTCGGCCGCATCTGCGTCTTCCGTAACGGGCAGCAGATCGACCATTTCGCCGTTGCAGAACCGGTCGAAATGGCCGGCCCGGTCGAGCACGTAGGCAACGCCCCCGCTCATTCCGGCCGCAAAGTTGCGCCCGGTTGACCCGAGCACCACCACGCGGCCGCCCGTCATGTACTCGCACCCGTGGTCGCCCACGCCCTCCACGACGGCGTTCGCGCCGCTGTTTCGCACGGCAAAGCGCTCGCCCACACGTCCGCGCACGAACACCTCGCCGCTCGTGGCACCATAGAGCGCGACGTTGCCGATGATGACATTGTCCTCGGCATCAAACGCGCAGCTGAAAGGAGGGTAGATGATGATCCGCGCGCCTGAGAGACCCTTGCCCACGTAATCGTTCGCGTCGCCTTCCACCCGCGCCGTGAGGCCCGGAGCGCCGAAGGCAAGAAAACTCTGCCCGGCCGATCCGCTGCCGTTGAGCACAATCGTGTCCTCCGGCAACCCCTGCTCGCCATGCCGCCGCACGACTTCGGCGCTGAGCATCGTGCCGAGCGTCCGGTTCGTGTTGTCGAGTTTGAGACTCAGGAAGACGGGCCGGCCGTGATCAAGCGCCGGTGCCGCGCTCGCGATGAGTTCATGATCCAGCGCCCCTTCCAGCGCGTGATCCTGCCCTTCTGCCGCAAAAGGCTTGAGGAACTCCGGAACCTCCGGGCGAGCGAGTAGCGGCGTAAGGTCCAGGTGCCGGGCTTTCCAGTGGGTGATGCCCGGGCGAACCTGCAGCCGATCCACCTGCCCGGTCATTTCCGCGACCGTTCGGAAGCCAAGCCCTGCCATGATCTCGCGCAGCTCTTCGGCGACAAAATGCAGGTAGTTGATGACGTGCTCCGGCTGCCCGCTAAACTTCGCCCGCAGAACGGGGTTCTGCGTCGCGATGCCGACGGGGCACGTGTTGAGATGGCACTTGCGCATCATGATGCATCCCATAGCTACGAGGGGGGCCGTCGCAAAGCCGAACTCGTCGGCACCAAGCAGCGCTGCGACCGCCACGTCGCGCCCCGTCTTGAGCTGCCCGTCGCACTCCACCCGGATGCGGGTTCGCAGACCATTGCGCACCAGCGCCTGGTGCGTTTCCGCAAGCCCCAACTCCCACGGCAGACCCGCATGAGCGAGCGACGTTTGGGGCGAAGCGCCCGTGCCGCCGTCGTGGCCGGAGATCAAAACGACGTCGGCTTTTCCCTTCGCGACGCCGGAAGCCACCGTGCCAACACCCACTTCCGAGACCAGCTTGACACTGATGCGCGCCTGCCTGTTCGCATTCTTCAAGTCGTGGATGAGCTGCGCGAGGTCTTCAATGGAGTAAATGTCGTGGTGCGGCGGCGGAGAGATCAGGCCGACGTAAGGCGTCGAATGCCGGGTTTTCGCGATCCAGGGAAGTACCTTTTCTCCGGGCAATTGGCCGCCTTCACCCGGCTTCGCTCCCTGCGCCATCTTGATCTGAATCTCGTCGGCGCTGACCAGGTAAGCCATCGTCACACCGAATCGTCCCGATGCCACCTGTTTGATCCGGCTCCGGCGGGTGCTTTCGCGGCTGTAACGGCTCGGGTCCTCCCCGCCCTCGCCCGTGTTGCTGCGGCCGCCGAGCGTGTTCATTGCCACGGCAAGCGCCTCATGCGCCTCCCCGCTGATCGAGCCGTACGACATCGCCCCCGTCTTGAACCGCCTGACGATCTCCGTCCATGGTTCGACCTCATCAATCGGTATCGCGCGGCTGTCGTCCACCTTCAGGTCGAGCATTCCGCGGATCGTAGCAAGACGGCGCGTCTGGTCGTTGACGAGCGCCGCATACTCTGCATACGTGGCCGGGTCCTTGCGCCGCACCGAATCTTGGAGCCGCGCGATGGTCATCGGGTTGAACAAGTGGTGCTCGCCGTTGCGCCGCCAGCCGTAGCGTCCCCCCACTTCGAGATCGAGCGTGTATGCCGGGCGACCCTTTGCAAAGGCGTGCTCGTGCCGAAGCCGCACCTCTTCAGCGATGGTATCGAGATCGATCCCGCCAATGCGCGAAGGTGTTCCGGTGAAATAAGGATCGATGACCGACCGGCTGACACCCACCGCCTCGAAGATCTGCGCGCCCTGATAGCTCTGGATGGTGGAGATGCCCATCTTCGACATCACTTTCAGGATGCCGCCGCCGACGGCATGGCGGTAGTGCTCCCTCGCCGCCTCCGTCTCAAGCGCGGCTGATTGCGCCTGCTCCACGAGTTCGGGTATCGTCTCCAGCGCGAGGTACGGGTTGATTGCGCTCGCGCCGTAGCCGATCAGCAGGGCAAAGTGATGCACCTCTCGGGGTTCTCCGCTCTCGATGACAAGCCCGCAGAGCGTGCGTTTGCCCGCGCGAATAAGGTGATGATGTACGGCTGCCGTGGCGAGCAAGGCCGGTACGGGAGCCATCCTCTCGTCCGTGCCACGGTCGGAAAGAACGAGGATGGTGTGGCCGGAGTCGATGGCGTCGGCGGCGCTCCGGCAAAGTGTCTGGAGCGCCCCTTCGAGCGCAGCCCCGCCGCCGCGAATCTCGAAGAGCATCGGAAGGGTCGTCGCGCGAACGCCGTCCACATCGGCAGCGCAGACGCGGGCCAATTCTTCGCTCGTAAGCAGCGGCCCGGGAAGATGAAGCTGCCGGCAGTGGTCCGGCGTTTCCTGAAACAAATCGCCTTCAGCCCCGATGGTGCTGCCGAGCGAGGTCACAAGCTCCTCGCGAATAGCATCCAGCGGCGGGTTTGTCACCTGCGCGAAAAGCTGACGGAAGTAGTCATAGAGCAACCGGGGGCGGTCCGAGAGGACGGCCAGCGGCGTATCGTCGCCCATTGAACCGAGCGCTTCCTTTCCCGAGGTGATCATCGGGGGCAGCAGCATCCGCATGTCCTCGAGGGTGTACCCAAAGAGCCGCTGCTGCCGGTTCCGTTCCTCCTGGTCGAAGCAAGGAGGCGGCTCCCGCTCGGGCAGATTCTCGATTTCGTACCGGTTCTCCCTCAACCATTCGCCATAGGGTCGCCTCCGACTGATCTGATCCTTGATCTCCTCGTCCCGGATGATGCGTTTCTCCTGCAAATCGACCAGAAACATACGGCCGGGTTGCAGCCGTCCCTTCTGCATAATGTCGGACGGGTCGACCTCCAGCACCCCTGTCTCGGATGCCATGATCACCATGCCGTCGCGCGTAATCCAGTAGCGGGAGGGCCGCAGCCCATTTCGGTCAAGCATGGCTCCCACATAACGGCCGTCCGTGAAGGGAATGGTGGCAGGGCCGTCCCACGGCTCCATGAGGCAGGAGTGGTATTCATAGAACGCGCGCTTTTCGGCGCTCATGCTCTCGTGCCGTTCCCACGCTTCGGGCACGAGCATCATCATCGCGTGCGGGAGCGAGCGTCCGGTGAAATAGAGCAGTTCGAGGGCTTTGTCGAGCGTCGCAGAGTCGCTGTCGCCCTCCTTGAGCACCGGAAGCAGCTTGGCCGTGTCCGCGCCGAACCTTTCGGAATGGAACAGCGATTGCCTCGTGTTCATCCAGTTCACGTTTCCGCGCAGCGTATTGATCTCGCCGTTGTGCGCCAGAAACCTGAACGGATGCGCGAGTGGCCAGCGCGGCAGCGTGTTCGTGCTGAAACGCGAATGCACGATCGCCAGCGCGCTCTCGAGGAGCGGATCGGAGAGGTCGCGGAAATACTCCGGCAGCTGCAGCGTCGTGAGCATTCCCTTGTAGACGAGCGTCCGCGACGATAGGCTCGCTATGTAGAAATAGTCTCCCTGCCAGCGGCCCGCAGCTTCAGCGGCGCGGCTTTCGGCTACCTTACGGATGACGTAGAGCTTGCGCTCGAATCGCTCGGCGTCCATGGCATCGCCGCCGGCACCGATGTATAGCTGCCACATCGAAGGCTCGCTCTCCTTGGCTGCGTGGCCGAGGTGCTCGTCGTTCGTCGGCACCTCCCGCCATCCAAGCACGCGCTGACCTTCCTCCAGCACGACTGCTTCCAGGAGGTCCATGAAGAACCGGCGTTCGTCGGCGTCAGTCGGAAGAAAGATCATCCCGACGCCGAAGCGGTCCTCCTTCGGGATCTTGAATCCGTTTTCGGCAGCCTTTTTCCGTAAGAAACGCTCCGGCAGTTGCATCAGGATTCCTGCGCCGTCGCCGGTGAGCGCGTCGCAGCCGCATGCGCCGCGATGCTCCAGGTTCATCAGGATCTGCAGCCCTTTTTCTACGATCGCGTGCGATTTGTCGCCGTTAATGTTGCAGATAAAACCGACACCGCAGGCGTCGCGTTCGTGCGACGGATCATAAAGTCCGACGGGAGCGAGGTAGTCTTGCATTTCGGTGACGTTAAGTGCAGGGAAGATCGGAGAGGGCGCAAGCGCCCCTACGCCGTGGCGGCAATGAGCGGCGCGGCGTTCGCATACGCTGCATTCTTGGTGTTTGTCATAGGGCGGACGCCTCGTTGCAGCAAGTGGTAGCGGACGCCGTCGGCGAGCGCCTGCCAACTTGCCTCCAGAATGTTTTCGGAGACGCCAACCGTATTCCAGAACCGCGTCCCGTCTCCGTGCTGGACCAGCACACGCACCGCAGCAGCCGTGCCCGCCCCAGGATTGAGCACGCGCACCTTGTAATCGGTCAGCCGAACGCAGTCGAGATCCGGATAAAAGCCGACGAGAGCCTTGCGGAGCGCATGAGAGAGGGCGTCGACCGGCCCTGAGCCTTCGGCGGCGACGAGTTCGCGGGAGCTTCCGACGCAGAGCACCAGCGACGCTTCGGAATGGTTGCCGCCTGCAGCATCCCGCTCGCTGCGCACGCGGAGCCGCTCAAGGGCGAAGAAGTCGGCCTCCTCTCCCTGCGTGGCACGCATGAGCAGTTCAAACGAGGCTTCGGCCCCCTCGAACTCATAACCGAGGTGTTCCAGCTCCTTCACGCGGCTCACGATCTTTCGAGCGTCGAGATCGGACGCGGCAGCAAGCCCCAACTCATCCGCTTTGTAGCGAACATTGCTCTGGCCGGACAGATCGGACACCAGCACTCGCCGCTTGTTGCCGACCCTTTCCGGATCCAAATGCTCGTATGTTGAGGCGTCCTTCATGACCGCCGAGACATGAACACCGCCCTTGTGCGCAAAAGCGCTCCGGCCGACAAACGGCGCGCGGTCCACCGGCGCGAGGTTGGCGACTTCGTAAACGAACTGCGAGAGCGACGTGAGCCGGCCCAGGCGCTCCGTGGGCACGCAGTCATACCCGAGCTTGACCTGAAGGTCCGGAATGATGCTGCACAAGTCCGCGTTGCCACACCGCTCGCCGATGCCATTGATGGTGCCCTGCACGTGCGTTGCCCCGGCGTCCACCGCCATGAGCGTGTTGGCCACGGCGCATCCGCCGTCATTGTGCGCGTGTATGCCGATCCGGCAGGAGAAACGCACCGCCACTTCCCCGACCACTTTTTGAACAAAGAGCGGCATCGATCCGCCGTTGGTATCGCAGAGCACGAGCGTATCGGCGCCGGCTTCGAAGGCCGCCTGCAGCGTCGACATGGCATAACCCGCGTCGTTCCGGTACCCGTCGAAGAAGTGCTCGGCATCGTATACAACATGCCGCCCATGCGCTTTCAGATAGGCGACGGACGAGGCGATCAGCTCGATGTTTTCTTGCAGCGACACGCCGAGCGCCACCCGCGCATGCAGGCCCCAGCTCTTGCCGAACAGCGACACGGCGGGCGTTTCGGCCGCAAGCATGGCGGAAAGATTTGGATCGTCCTCGGGTGCCGTCCCGGCGCGACGGGTCGAGCCGAACGCGCAAAGGCGCGCGTGCTGCCACCGCTCGTCTTTTGCCCGCTCGAAGAACTCATGGTCTTTCGGGTTCGAGCCGGGCCAGCCGCCTTCGATGAGATGGATGCCAAACCCGTCCAGCCGCTGCGCAATGCGAATCTTGTCCTCCGCCGAGAGGGCGACGTGCTCCCCCTGCGTGCCGTCGCGGAGGGTCGTGTCGAAAAGCTCGATAGGTCGGGTAAGGACTTCAGTCATGATCGTAAACGGTTGGGGCTGCGGCGAAGGGCATCAGCTTGGGATGAGACCGGCCTCCCGGGCGTAAGCGAAGATGTTGCCCGCCCGGAGGATCTCGGCGACCTCGCCGAGCGGGTGGAGCAGGTAGGTTTCGCCCGTCGTGAGGTTCTGGAGCGTGGAGGCGTTGGTGTCCAGTTCGAGCTCGTCTCCCGTCCGCACCCGGTCGACGAGGCGCTCCATGCTCTCAAACGGCGCAACGAACCCGCCGTCAACCGCATTCCGGTAGAAAATGCGGGCAAAGCTTTCTGCGATGACGGCTTCACACCCTGCCTCGCGCATCGCGAAAGGGGCGTGCTCACGCGACGAGCCGCACCCAAAGTTGCTTCCGGCAACCATGATCGTGTACCGGCTCTTGTAAGCGTCCGCCTCGGTGAAGGGCACGTTCCCGGCAGGGAGACCCTGCCCTTCCAGCGGGACGCCGTTCATGGCGTATCGGCCGTAAAGCCGCCGCTCCTCCGGCTCCGTAAGGCTGTAAACGAGATGCTGTGCGGGGATGATCTGGTCCGTGTCGACGGCGTCCCCCACCACGTAAGCCAGCCCGCGAATGATCGAATCCATACGTTCTACTCTATTATATAAGGTGCGAGATCAGACCAGCACTTCGCGCGGATCCGTTATGACGCCATGGACGGCTGACGCGGCCACGGTCAGGGGCGAAGCGAGATAGACGGCGGACTGTTTGGATCCCATGCGCCCAGGGAAATTCCGGTTCGTGGTCGAGATGACGACCTCCGTTCCCATGGCGCGTCCGAACGTGTCCGGCGGCCCCCCGAGGCAAGCGGCGCAGCTCGATCCGCCCATCTTGCATCCCGCCCGTTCGAAGATGCTGTAGAGCGTCTCCCCGTCGATGGTCTGCGTGTGCAACTGCCGGGCAACTTCGGTCGTCGCCGGGACGATATACGTGTCCACCCGCACCTCCTGGCCTTTCAAGATGCCCGCCGCCGCTACGAAGTCGCCGAGCTTGCCGCCGGTGCAACTTCCGACGTACGCGCGGTCCAGCCGCGTGCCCGCAACCTCCCGAACGGTGGCTTTGTTGTCCGGACTGTGCGGTTTTGCAACCACGGGGTCCATGTTCGCCACGTCGCAGCGCCACTCGGCGAAGTACCGCGCTTCCGGATCGGCCTGTACGGCTTCAAACGGCCGGTCCGTGCGCGAGCGCACGTAGGCAGCCGTCTTTTCATCGGCAGCGATGATGCCGTTCTTGCCACCCGCCTCGATGGCCATGTTGGTCAGCGTCATGCGCTCTTCCATGTCCAGATCGGACACCGCTTCGCCGTCGAACTGCATGGCGCGGTAGGTCGCGCCGTCGCAGCTAATGTCCCCGATAACGGCGAGAATCAAGTCTTTCGCCATGAGGTACGGCGGCAAGTTGCCCTCGAAGACGAAGCGCATCGTCTCCGGCACCTTCAGCCAGATCTTGCCCGTCCCCATGATAAAGGCGGCATCGGTGTTGCCCACGCCGGTCGAGAAGAGGCCGAAAGCGCCTGACGTACACGAGTGGCTGTCCGTCCCGATGAGCACGCTCCCGGGAAGGTTGAACCCTTCCTCCGCCAGCGCAATGTGGCAGACGCCCTTGTACCGCTCCGAACCGACATCGTAATAGTGCGGAAGGTTTTGCTCGGCCGCGAAGGAGCGCAGGATCTGAACATTGCGGTTCGCGTGGGTGTCCGCCGTGAAGATGTAATGGTCCGGGATGATGACGAGCCTATCCGGGTCCCAGACCTTCGCCTCCGCGCCAAACTCGCGCTTGAAGATGCCGATAGCGGGCGGACCGCAAACGTCGTGGGTCATCAGGACGTCCACGTCCACCCAGATATTCTCCCCCGGAGCAACGCGCGGCCGCCCGGCGTGCTTGGCGAGTATTTTTTCAGTAAGCGTCATGGTCAACGATTCGTGCTTTGATGTAAATGGAGGGGGACGGCCTTACCAGGAAGCATCCGGCCCGTAGCGGTACGAGTCCGCGATGGCGCTGATGACGTATTCGTCGCTGGCACGGTGCGTCTCGACGTGATTGAGCGCGTCGATGTAGGCTTCGGCGGAGGCGCGCAGAATATCCGTTCCGGCGGCGCGGCCGCTGAAGAGTTTGCCTGAATGTGTCACGCGCACGGCTACTTCGCCGAGGGCGTCCTGACCTTCCGTTGCGGAGCGGATGGTGTAGCTGTTCAAGTCGAAGGGACTCCCTACCGCAAGGTCGATGGCGCTGTAAATCGCGTCCACCGGACCGTCGCCCGAGGCGCTCGCCTCGCGCACTTCATCACTCTTGCCGATGCGAAGCGCGATCTTCGCCTCGGGCCGGCGCTCGGTGCCGACGTGAATGTCCATCCGCTCCAACCGGTAATGCTGCGGCGGTGCAGGCAGGTTCATCATGCCGACGAGGTGCATCAGGTCTTCGTCGTAGATCTCCTTTTTTCGGTCGGCCATTTCCACGAACTTGCCGTAGATGGTGTCTGCGTCAGCGTCCGTCACGGTCAGGCCCAGCTTGTCCAAGCGGGTGAAGAGTCCATGCCGGCCCGAGTGCCGCCCGAGCCGGATGGTCTCTCCGTCCTGCCCCACGTCCTCCGGCTTCATGATCTCGTACGTATCCGCCCGTTTGAGCACGCCGTCCTGGTGAATGCCCGCCTCGTGCCGGAAGGCGTTCTTCCCGACGATGGCCTTGTTGGGCTGGACCGTAAAGCCCGAGTAGGTGGAAACGAGTTTGCTGAGGGTGCTGAGTTGACGCGCGTCCACGTTCGTGTCGGCACCGCCAAATTGATCCTTTCGCACGCGCAGCGCCATCACGATCTCTTCGAGCGCCGCATTGCCCGCGCGCTCGCCGATCCCGTTGATGGTACACTCGACTTGCCGCGCTCCCGCCTGGATTCCGGCCAGCGAGTTTGCGACCGCCATGCCCAGGTCATCGTGGCAGTGCGTCGAGAGGATAATGTTTGCGCGGCCCTTCAGGCAGCGCTCGCGCACCATGCGCAGGATCGCGGCATATTCGTCCGGCGTGCAGTAACCCGTCGTGTCCGGAATGTTGATCGTGGTGGCACCCGCCTCGACGACGGCCTGAACGACTTCGCACAGGTATCCCGGATCGGTCCGACCGGCATCCTCCGCGCTAAACTCGACGTCGTCCATAAAGGAGTGGGCGTACTTGACGGCATCTGCCGCCATGCCGAGGATGGTGCGCCGCTTCTCATGGAGCGTGCCGCCGTACCGCGCATCGCCGAACTTCCCGTCGATGTGGATGTCACTCGTCGCGATAAACGTGTGAATGCGCGTGCGCGTGCCGCCCCGAAGCGCGTCGGCCGCCGCCCGGATGTCTTGCTCCGTGGCCCGTGCAAGCGCGCAAACGGTGGCGTTCTGCACCTCAAAGGCGATCCGGCTCACCCCCTCGACTTGCGCCGGTGAGGAGACCGGAAAGCCTGCTTCGATCACGTCCACGCCCATGCGCGCGAGCATTCGGGCGATCTCCACTTTCTCTGGAACGGTCATGGAAGCGCCGGGAGCCTGCTCGCCGTCGCGCAGCGTGGTGTCAAAAATGATAACGCGGTCAGTCACTGGATTGTCGTCGAAAAGAAAAGGATGGCTACTGATGGGAACGTGTATGGGAGGGCCGCCGGAGGGCAGCCCCGGTAAGTCGAAGCGATGTGCGTCCCCGCCATACAAAGCGTCCGTCTGATACAATGACTGCGCTCATGCCGCTGCTACAGGTTGTGTTTGATAGATCTCTTCCAGCACCGCGTCCGTAAACTCGGTAGTGGACGCCCTCGCATAGCCTTCCTGCCACAGGTCGGCCGTGCGCATCTTTCCTCCACGCGCCGCCTCTACAGCCCTTCGAACCACACCGGCACTTTCCGAGAGTCCGAGGCTGTCCAGCAGCATGGCCGCGCTCAGAATGGCCGCCGCAGGGTTGGCAACGTTCCGGCCCGCGAGATCCGGCGCGCTGCCATGTACCGGTTCGAAAAGGCCGACGCCTCCGCCAAGACTCGCCGAAGGCAACAGCCCGAGCGATCCGCCGAGGGTTGCGGCCGCGTCTGAGAGAATGTCTCCAAAGAGATTTCCGGTGACGATGACGTCGAACTGCGTCGGGCGGAGGACGAGCTGCATCGCCGCATTGTCGACGTACATATGATCGAGATCAACATCGGCATACGCTTCCCGGTGCAGCCGAGTGACGGTGTCGCGCCACAGTCGGCTGACGTCGAGCACGTTGGCCTTGTCCACCGATGTGACACGTCCGCTACGCTTACGCGCCCATTCAAAAGCCACCCGCGCGACGCGCTCGATTTCCGCGACACTGTAGCGCATCGTATTGAACGCTTCTTCCTCGGCGCCCTCCCCTGCTCTTCCGGCCGGCCGGCCGAAGTAGATGCCTCCCGTCAGTTCGCGAACGACGAGCAGATCCGTTCCGGCGACGACTTCTTCGCGCAGCGGCGAGGCTCCGGCAGCAGCGCGCGTCACCGCGACGGGCCGCAAGTTGGCAAACGCGCCGAGGCCTTTCCGTAGCCGCAGGAGTCCGCCTTCCGGTCGCGCCGCGCCCTGCAAGTTGTCCCACTTTGGCCCGCCGACGGCGCCGAGCAGCACGGCGTCCGCCTGCTTGCAAGCGGCAAGCACGGACTCCGGCAACGGGTCCCCGGCCGCGTCGATGGCTGCTCCGCCCACGGGATGCTCCCGTAAGCTGAACTGCATCCCAAACGACTCGGATATTGCCCGGAGGACTCGCACGGCCTCGCGAGTCACTTCCGGACCGATGCCGTCCCCGGGAAGCAGCACGATGTTAAAATGGTCCTTCATCTTCACACCCGTTCCTTGCTACGCGTCAACCTCTTCCGGCGCGCCAACCGTGTCGGCACGCTTCTTCGGCTTGAGCCAACTCATCATGCCTCTCAGTTTCTTGCCGACGGCTTCAAGAGGATGCTCCTTGGATGCGCGCCGAAGCTCGTTCATATTCGGCCAGCCCTGGTTGCACTCGTCGAGCCACTCCCGCGCAAACTGCCCGGATTGAATTTCTTTCAGGATCTTGCGCATCTCGCCGCGCACGGCTTCGTTGATGACGCGCGGTCCGCGCGAGTAGCCCCCGTACTCCGCCGTGTCGCTGACGGAGTAGTTCATGTAGGCGAGGCCTCCCTCATAGTACAGGTCGACGATGAGCTTCAGCTCGTGCAGACACTCGAAATACGCGAGTTCAGGCGGATATCCGGCTTCTACCAGCGTTTCAAATCCTGCCTTGATGAGCGCCTCCGAGCCGCCGCAAAGAACGGCCTGCTCGCCAAAGAGATCGGTTTCGGTCTCATCCTTGAACGTCGTCTCGATCACACCCGCGCTCATGCCGCCAATAGCGTCGGCGTAACTGAGCGCAATCGCCAGCGCCTCACCGGACGCATCCTGCGCCACTGCCACGAGGCACGGCACGCCGTTTCCTTCCACGTACACCCGTCGCACGAGGTGCCCCGGCGACTTCGGGGCCACCATGAACACGTCCACCCCTTCGGGCGGCTCAATTTGTCCGTAGTGAATGTTGAACCCGTGCCCGAAGCCAAGCGCCTGCCCCGGACGCATATGCGCCTGCATCTCCGCCTCGTAGGTCGCCTTCTGGTGCTGATCGGGTATGAGCACCATCACGACGTCGGCCCATGCGGTCGCCGCGCCGACGGCCATCACTTGCAGCCCGGCTTCCTCTGCGCGCTCCCACGAAGGCGATCCCGGGCGCAGTCCCACCGCCACCTCGACGCCACTGTCGTGCAGGTTGAGCGCGTGCGCGTGGCCCTGGCTGCCGTAACCGATGACGGCCACCTTCTTGCTCCGGATCAGCGCCGGATCGGCTTGATAATGAACATTCATGTCGTTGATCCCAACGATTTAAAGGGATGATTTTTCGGTATGATTCAGTCGCCAAAGACGAGGTCCCGCCGCATCGCCACACGCCCGCTGCGGGCCACCTCGACAATGCCGTGCGGCCGCATGAGGCCCACGAATGCATTGATCTTGGTGGTAGGGCCGGTTAGCTCAAACGTGATCGTGGCGTGCGTCATGTCGATGACCTTGCCGCCGAAGACGTTGCCCATGTCCATCAATTCGGCCCGGTTCTCCTGCGAGTACCGTACGCGAACCAGGCAAAGCTCGCGCTCGACGTGCTCTTGACCCGTCAGATCGTCCACTTCGAGGGTGTCGATCAGGTTATCGAGTTGGCGGAGGACCTGCCCAATGATGCGATCGTTGCCAGTCGTGGCAAGGGTCATGCGGGCAACCGTGCCGTCTTCCGTCTCCCCGACGGCTACGCTTTCAAGATTGAAGCCGCGCTGGGAGAACATGTTGGCGATCCGGTTGAGCGCACCGATGGAGTTCTCGACGAGAACCGTAATCACGTGGCGGTGCGTCTGCGCCGGATCGTCTGGATGGACCGGCTCGCCCGCCTTTTGCTTGCGGACGATCTGCTGGGGGGTTAAGTCGAGCGTTATCATGGATGTGCCTGCGTAGTTATCTCGATCGTGTGTGGCCGTTCAGACAAAAGCATTCGGCGTGAGGCGCCGCGTGATCATCTCGTGGGTCGATGCGCCGGAGGGCACCATCGGGAAAACCATCTCCTCGCGCACCACGACAAACTCCATCACTACGGGCCGGTCCGTCACCTCCCAGGCCCGTGCAATCACGTCATCGACTTCCTCAATCTTGTCCGTCCGCATCCCTACGCAGTGGTAGGCTTCCGCGAGTTTGACGTAGTCCGGATTGGTCGCCGTGAGGTCGGTGTGGCTGAACCGGTTTTCGTGGAACAGCTCCTGCCACTGCCGCACCATGCCCAGGAAGGAGTTGTTCAGGATCACGATCTTCATCGGCAGGCCGTGGGCCGCTGCGACGCCCAGCTCCTGCGCGTTCATCACAAATCCGCCGTCGCCGCTGACCGAGATAACCGGCCGGCCGGTGCCGCGCAGCCCGAAAGCGGCTCCCATCGCTGCCGGCAGCGAAAAGCCCATCGTTCCAAGACCGCCGGAGGTGATGTGCGTGCGCGGGTGAACGTACTGGAAGTATTGGGCGCAAAACATCTGATTCTGTCCCACATCCGAGACGACCACGGCGTCGCCCCCCGTGCGCTCGCGGAGCCGCTGGAGGACGTACTGCGGACGCAGCTTGCCATCCGTATTGTCGAAATCCATCGGGCATTCGGCCTTCCACTCGCCGATCATTTCCAGCCACCGCGCCGTGTCCTTTTCAGACACCAGCGGCAGGAGCGTCCTGAGCACGCTCTTCACATCGCCGACGATGGGGCAGTCCACGTACACGTTCTTGGAGATGCACGCCGGGTCGATGTCTATGTGGATGACGCGGGCGTGGGGTGCCCACGATTCAACGCGGCCCGTCACGCGATCGTCGAAGCGCGCGCCGACGGCGATGATCAGGTCGCAGTGCTGCACGGCCTGATTGGCGTACCAGGTTCCGTGCATCCCGAGCATACCGAGCGAGAGCGGATCGTCCTCAGGAAATGCCCCCAGCCCGTGCAGCGTAGTCGTGACAGGAATGCGTGAGCGGCGGGCGAGCGCGGTCAACTCTTCCGCTGCGTCCGCATTGAGCGTGCCGCCACCGACGTAAAGCAGCGGTCGTTCGGACGCCCCGATCATGGATGCGGCCGTTGCGACGGCTTCCGCATCGGGCGTGGCCGGGAGGCGGTATCCCCGAAGGGAAACGTCGTCCGGATACGCAAAGGGTGCCCGCGAGAGCAGCATGTCCTTCGGCAGATCAACCACGACGGGTCCGGGCCGCCCGGTTCGCGCTATGAAGTAGGCCTGCCGAACCGTGGCGGCCAGCTGCTTCACGTCGCGCACCAGAAAGCTATGCTTTGTGATGCTCCGCGTGATCCCGATGATGTCGCACTCCTGGAAGGCGTCGTTGCCAATGAGGTGCGTCGGGACCTGTCCCGTAAACACCACCAGCGGCACCGAATCCATGTACGCGTCGGCGATCCCCGTGACGCAGTTCGTCGCGCCCGGACCGCTCGTGACGAGCACTGTTCCGACCTTTCCCGTTGCCTTCGCGTAGCCTTCCGCTGCATGAGCACCACCTTGCTCGTGCCGCACGAGGACGTGCTCGAACGACGGTTGCAGCCGCGCAAGCTCATCGTAAATGCCAATGACGGCACCGCCCGGATATCCGAATACAACTTCGACGCCCTCCTTTTCGAGGGAGCGAATGAGGATTTCGGCTCCCGTGAGCAGGTTTGCGGCCACCGCGTCCTGCGGCACCGGAGCGCCGTCGCCGGACGGAGGGGAGGGGGTATTGAGGGAAGCGCTGTATGACATGGAAGTCCCTACGGGTTCATTGTTGGTGGGTACACGCGCGCCTGCTCGCCGACGTGTCGGGGCGCAGGTGCGAGGATAGAGACCGCCGCGAGGCCGGTACAGTCTTGAACGAGAGGAAGCGGAGCGCCGCGGAGGCGGCAGGTCGGCGAACAGGTAGCGAGCGCATGGAAGGAAGCTTTGGGTTGGCTGCCAACCCCCTTGCTTTCTGCCGTGCGCTACCGCGCCGATAAGATGTGCTCTGGAGTTGGCCGCCCGGTTAAGGCGTAATGACGAGGCCAATAAGAATGAGAATCGCGCCTCCGAGAAGGAGGTCGATCGTCGTAAGTCGTCCAGAGAGTCCGGCGGTTAACACGACATCGGGCCGCGAGCCTTCCGCATGCCTCGCGCCTGGAGCAGGAGCGCTCCGGAAGGCGAAGAGGTTGGTTGCGATCAGACTTTTCATGGCGGCTGCGAGGCGGTGTTGCGCGTGACTTTCGATGCACAATTAAGGGCTAAAAGAAGATCGTGTCAAGACCGGCGCGGTTCGCGACGCATCCTACCACCCTTAACGCCCCATCCATCGGTAGCGCTTTCAATTCATTTGTTTAATGAATAAGCACGTTCTTTGCTCACATACTAAGGTCTGTGTGCCTCATAACTCAAAAACAAAAGGCATTATTTATGAATTTTTATTTTTCCTTCGCCTTGATGGAACCGCTTCTATCTTACTCATGAGACCGCCGACCCCTCCACCGCACCTCCGTCAAGACGCCGTCAGAATATTGGAACGTGATGTATGTATCTGGCGATACGGACCGAAGTACCACCGCAACCACCCTCTTGAGGAGGGTTTCCAAAGGAGTTAGCGGGCATTCCAATCGCTTACGATGCCCCGTGAATCTGTGATGCATTCCGTCCAGAGTAGACCAACAACATCAATCGTCAGGGTTCTATGACAACCATTCAGCACCTTCAAGAACCAGGGTGCCGACCGGCATTCCCGACGCCCCTCCGCCCCCGGAGTCAGAGTGGTGCGTCTCTCAACCGGGTCGAGGGGGCGCGACACCGTTCGCCGATTCGATCGTAGCGGGTTTATTCCGACTCGATCACACACCCGCAACTCGGCGAGGGATATCTTCAGGCGATTGGATCCCTTTCCCAAACTGACGAGCGAATGCAAAGTGCTCTGCTTGGCAACAGCAAAGGTCGCGCGTTCACGGTGCGGTTCCGCGCGGGCGAGGAAATCTGCGCCGGCATCGCCGCCTTTGCTACCGAGTACAACATGGCCAACGCGGCCATCAGCGGCGTAGGCAATCTCTCCCGGTGCCGGTTCGCGGCAAGCGGTGAGACTGCCGGCAGCGTCAGCGGTCAGGCGCTCATTCTGCAGCTCGACGGGTTCGTCATGCCCGCCGATCCGGCACCTGCCGTCTGGATCGCCGCGATGATCGCTGATGACACCGGCGCGGTGACGGGTGGAAGCCTGCGCGAGGCAGTCGTGCAAGACGTGGCTGAGATCATTCTTTCGGAGCTTACGGAAGAACGCCGGCGCACCCCCCACGCGCCGTCAGGGGTTCCACTGCTCAAGCATTATCCCCCATCGGCATGAACGAAACAGGCGTCGCCCCGACTCTGGGATAGAGCCGGGGCGACGCCACTGGATAATCTGCGATCAGGAGCGAGGGCTACCGGATACAGTAGTCGTTCGGGATGTCGTTGTCCGGATCGCCGTCGGTGCCGTTGTCGAACGAATAGGACTCGTTCAAGCTTTCGATCTTCATGGACGTTTGAACCGTCCCGGTCTCATCGCCGTCCGGATAAACGAGGATGATGTCGTAGGTCGTCCCGCGGTAGAGGCCGGCCACGTCGACCGCCCCACCCTTGATGCGGTTCAGCGCGTCGACTTCCCACGTCGGCTTCGGCAAGCTCAACCACGAGGCCGTTGCGCTCCCCTGCGGACGGTACTTGAGGTCGAACTTGGACTCGTTGTCCTTTGTGAACTTGAGCGTACAGGGCAGGTCGATGGAGAAGCGAACCGTCTCCGGCTGCCGTACGGGCGCGGGGAGGCTGATCGTGTACGATCCGGCGCAGAAATCCGCCACCTCTATCGAGATCGGTTCATCCGAATCGGGTGTGCGGAGGCTGAACGTGCCGGCCGCCCCCTGCGGCGCTCCCTGGAAGCGGAACGAAGAAGTACCGGCCGCGATCTCGACTTCCTTGTACAACTGTCCGCCGTCCGGACCGCTCCGGAAGCCGTGAAGCGTTCCTACGTGCCCATTCCGCTCGATGTTGACTGTAGCACCAACGCTGCATTCTTCAAAAGCCTGCGCGGCGGCATCCATGGACGCAAGGCGAGAAGGATAGCGCACCGTCATGCCGCCGTCGAGCTTACCGGCGGCCTCTTCAACGGCCACTTCCTGCTGAAACTGCCAGTCGCCGGTTGCCTTATCGTATGAGTAGATATTGAGCCGATCGCCGGACGTATACGGGCGGTTGGTCTTTGGGTTGATCGTCCCACTCGGGATCTGAATTTCCTTATTGACGCTACCGCTCCCGAAGGAGTGAACGACTTGACTGCCGCTCGTCATCTTGACGGACGCGAAGCCGGCGGTCATCAAGGAGCGCGTGCCGGAAGTGCCCCCCTGCTGCACGGTTGCAGACGAGAAGCCGCCGGGGAACGACCGCAGCGATGCCGGCGAGGCCGGGCTGTAGTAGGACACGCGCGTCTCGATGGTGCCGCGAACGGCCTTGCCGTCCTGCGTCATAAACTCGCTACCGGCCGGCACTTGAAGTGAGGCAACCGACCCGGTGGATGCGGTGACGGGCGTTTGCACGACGATCGCGGCCGTCGAGGCCGTCGACGCGGACCCGGCCGAGGCACCGGAAGGGAGTGCGTTGGGGCTGGTGAGGGCGATTTCGAAGTTGTGCTTTCCAAGGTCGGTAAACACTACCGTCGTGCTCGTCGGCTCGTAGCCCGCCGCATTGACGAGCATCTGGACGTTGACGGGGCTGTTGCTCGAGGGCACGATACCGTTCTTGAGTCCGAACCGCACGAACCCGTGGGTCGTGGAGGCATTCGCGATGGCGTCCTCGAAGTCGTTGACGACGAGGTTGGCGTTCGGCCCGGCGAAAGACACGTTCACCTCGGACTTGACGAGGTTGCCGCTCGCGGCGTCGGTGATCTGCCCGACAGCCGTTGTCTGCACTTCGGGCAGCGTGATGATCACGTCGAGATTGTCAATGGCCGATTTGGCGGCATCAAAATCGCAGCCGGAAACCGTTGCGATCACAAAGAAGGCTGCCGCCAGGAGGAACAGCTTGCTTGCAGAATTGAGGAAGGTCATGGCACTATCTTTTAGATTAGACGGGGACGAAGCCGCCCGCCCGCTTTGTGTTAGAACAATTTAACATTGAGACCCAGCGTCACGACGGGATAGAACTTGAAGCTGGAGAAGCCGTCCTCCAGGTTCTTGTCCTGCGCCGCCGTGTCCTTGATCAGGCCGTCGCCTGTCAAGTCGACTTTGAAGGCGTTGGTATAGAGTCCGCCGATGTCGAGAGAAAGTCCGAGCCGTCCGGCAACGGCGTTGCCGATCCCGATTCCGAAGTACGGATTCAAAGCCGACTTGAAGGACACGTCTCCATGGATCTTTCCGATCTTCTCCGGCGAGAAGGAGTAGCCGTTGATCGTATAATCGTCGTGGAGCTCCATATCGACCTCCGCCCGCGTTGCGTTGTAGTAGACGCCGCCGCTCAGACGAAAGTGGTTGCGGAACGGGTGCCAGTCGACAAGCGCGGAAACGCCGCCGACGTGAACAGGCCCACTGGCGTACAGATCGACGTCCGAATCGACCTCGATTGCCTGTTCCTTAACCGTGTACGGCAGGTAGTTGACGCCGAGGCGCGCGTTCAACTGCGGGTAAAGCGAGGTCGTAAGCTCGATACCCGGGCCGAGTGTGCCGGCACGGGCGGAGAGAGCCAGATGCTGTCCCCGCGCCGACACGGCCGGAAGCAAGCACAGGACCAGTGCTCCGAGAAGGATGTTGCGTTTCATTTCAAAACTATGTGCATGAAGTAGGTGAGCCATCGGGCGGCGTCGTACTGCCCCGGGCTTGTTTTCTTTGTATCGACTTATATCCACAGCGCTTTAGTCGAAAAATCGTCATGACGCGTTTTAGTGACTCCACTCTGCGCCGCCGCTCTCCCCCGAGCGGATCCGAGGTTCAGAGGGCGCGTACCACCGCGACGGCTTCAACCAGCGCTCATTCTCCATGCACAGCCAAACGGCGGACTTCCTGCAACGCAGCCCCGAAGAGGCACGCGAGGAAAAGAAACCGCTCCGACGGCTTCGGCCTTTCTTCTGGCGCTATCGGCGGCAGTTCATCCCCGGTCTGCTCTGCGCCGTGGCCTCGGCGGTTTTCGCAATCATCGTCCCGACGATTGTCCGCCAGGCAGTGGACAGCATTCCGCGCTTCGTTGCGCTTTCCTCGCTCTATGACGGCACCGAGATCGGCGCGTTCATGCGCGTCTACTTTATCGCGGGGCTGGCCCTGTTCGGCGTCATTATTCTGCTGCTAAGCCTTGTCAGCGGCGTCTTTACCTTTCTGATGCGGCAGACGGTGGTCGTGGCCTCGAGGCATATCGAATATGACCTCCGCAATGCGCTCTACGACCATCTTCAGAGGCTGTCGCAATCGTTCTATCACCGGCATCCGACGGGCGACGTGCTCACGCGGGCCACGAGCGACATCGAACAGGTGCGGCGGTACGTCGGCCCCGCGCTCATGTACACCGCGCGCGCGCTCACGATTGTCGTGACGGCGCTTGCGGTGATGTTCTTCATTTCACCCGTCCTGACGTTCTACGCCATCATTCCGATGCCCTTTTTGGGGGTTGCGGTGTTCTTCGTAGCCAAGCTGATCCACACCCGCAGCGACGCCATTCAGCAGCAGTATTCCGTCCTCACGTCGCGCGTCCAGGAGGCCCTTTCCGGCATCCGCGTACTGAAAGCGTACACGCGCGAGGAGGCCGAAGCGGAGGCCTTTGATCATGAAAGCGAGCAGTATCGCCGCCGCATGATGGCCCTCGCGCGCGTAGACGCTACCTGGCGACCGGTTTTCCTGCTCCTCGTCGGGGTGTCAACGATCATCGTCGTCTGGATGGGCGGGCGACTCGTCATGCAAGGCTCAATCACGATCGGCAACATCGCCAAATACTTGATCTACGTCGCCCTGATGACCTGGCCCGTCGCTTCCATCGGGTTCGTCATCAACATGGTTCAGCGCGCCTCGGCGTCCATGCGGCGGCTGGCCGACGTGTTCGATGCCGTCCCTGAAGTTCGAGATACCGAGCGGACGGACGCGGGTATCCGCGAGATCGAAGGTGCGCTCGCGTTCGATAACGTCACTTTTCGCTACGAACAAGACGGCCCCCCTGCGCTGGACGGCATTAGTTTCAGCGTCGCGGCCGGCTCCATGCTCGCCGTCGTAGGGCGTACGGGTTCCGGTAAGACGACGCTGGTCGAGATGATCCCGCGCCTGATCGATCCGAACAGCGGGGTCGTTCGGGTTGATGGACGGGACTTGCGCGAAGTGCCCGTCAGCCTACTTCGGGAGAACATCGGGTATGTGCCGCAGGAAGTATTCTTGTTCAGCGACACCGTTGCCGAGAACATCGCCTTTGGTGCGCAAGGTGCCGAACGCTCCCGCGTCGAAGAAGCATCCGCGCACGCCGAATTGCTCGAGAACATCAGCGACTTTTCAGCTGGATTCGACACGTACGTCGGCGAGAGAGGGATCACGCTTTCCGGTGGACAGAAGCAGCGTTCGTCCATCGCCCGGGCCCTCATCCGTCGCCCCAAGATTCTCGTCCTCGACGACGCCCTTTCCGCGGTAGACACGAACACGGAACGGGCCATTCTCAACCATCTTCGGACGCACTATTCCGGCCGCACGCTCGTTCTGGTCAGCCACCGCATCTCCGCCGTGCAGCAGGCGGACCTCATCCTGGTTCTCGACGAAGGGCGCGTGGTCGAGCGCGGCACGCACCAATCGCTGCTCGAAGAGGACGGCACTTACGCGAATACGTATCGCAAGCAGCTTCTCGAGCAAGAGCTTGAAGCAATGGGTTGAGGCCATGCAGACCGAAATCGTGCCGCTCGGCACCGGCGCAGCCATTCCGTCCCGTGAGCGGCACCTTGCCGCCCTTGCCCTTCGCTGCGAGGGAGACGTGCTCCTTTTCGACTGCGGAGAAGGTACGCAGCGGCGACTGCTCGAGGCGGGCATCAAACCTTCGCAGATCCGGACGGTGCTGATCACCCATTTGCATGGCAACCATTTCTTCGGACTGCCGGGGCTGCTGTCGACGCTTTCTCTGAATGGCCGCGAGGAGGCCCTCACCATCGTCTCGCCCCGGCCCCTCAAACAGGTGCTTCGCAGCATCCCCGGACTTGACGAGGGGTCGCTCTCGTTCGATTTGCGCTTCATCGTTGCCAAGGGCGACCGGATGGAACGCGTCCTTTCAACGGCTGAATACAGCGTTAGCGCGCACTGCATCGAACACCGCATACCGGCCGTCGGCTATCGCTTTGAGGAATCCCGGCGGGCCGGCACGCTCGACGTCGAAGAAGCCCGCCGACGCGGCGTGATCGACGTCACCGCCTTTCGCGCTTTGAAAGAGGGCAAATCGGTCGTTCTGCCCGGAGGCGGCTTTTTGCACGCCGATGAGGTGGTCGGTCCCTCGCGCCCCGGCGCTTCATTCGCGTACATCACCGACACCCGCCCGTGCGAGGGAGCCGTCGAACTCGCGCGTGACGCCACATTGGTGTACCACGAATCGACTTTTGAAGAGCAGCACGCCGCCCGGGCGGAGGAGACCGGCCACTCGACGGCGCGGCAGGCCGCCGAAATTGCAGAAGCGGCTGGTGCGAAGAAGTTGCTACTCGGCCATATCAGCGCGCGGTACACGGACACCGGCACCCTTTTGCGCGAGGCGCGCGCCGTGTTTCAGAACACCGAAGTGGCTGAAGAATTAAAGCGCTATTCACTTCGCGAGGCACCGCCCGCCGGTGACCATCAGGCAGGCCGTGACGGCTCGCTGCAAGAAAAGGGAGGCAAGATTGGCGGATCGTAAGGAGAACACCCAACGCGACAAAGACGACGTCAACCCCCGCATCGAGGGGCGACTGTTTCGGCGCATCCTGGCGCTACTGCGGCCCTATCGCGGGTGGGTGGTTCTGGCACTCACGTCGGTCATCACGACTGCGTTTCTCGGTCCGCTGCGCCCGAAGCTGGTCCAGATCGCGATCGACCGCTACATCGTTCCGGGCGACCTCCCCGGTTTGCAGCACATCGTCCTGCTTCTGCTCGCAGTGCTGCTTGGCGAAGGGCTGCTTTCCTTCGTGAACGACTACCTCACGCAGTGGATCGGCCAGCATTCCATCTACGACCTTCGTACGCGCGTCTTTCGGCATATCGAGCGCCAGCCGCTCCGCTTCTTCGACCACACGCCCGTCGGCCGCCTCATCACGCGAACCACGAGCGACGTAGAAGCGCTCAGCGACGTTCTCTCCGCCGGCATCGTCACGATCCTCGGCGATCTCTTCCGGTTGGCGTTCATCGCCTACTTCATGTTCTCGCTGAACGTCTACCTCGCGCTGGCGACGCTCGCGGTCATGCCGCTCATGATCTACGCCACGTCGGTTTTCAGGCGCAAGGTCCGCGAGCAGTACCGGGAAACGCGCAAGCAGGTGGCCCGCCTCAACGCTTTCATGCAGGAGCACGTGACCGGGATGAAAGTCGTGCAGCTCTTCGGGCGCGAACGGGAAGAGCAGCGCCGGTTCGCCTCCATCAACGACGACAACCGTGCGGCGCAGATCAAAACGATCTTCTACTTCGCCCTTTTCTGGCCCGCCGTGGACATCATTTCTGCCATCGCGCTCGGCCTCGTCATCTGGCTCGGCGGCCTCCGCGCGATGGACGGCGTCGTCACGCTCGGCGTGCTCATCGCCTTCATCCAGTACGTGCGCCTCTTCTTTGAACCCATCCGCAACCTTTCCGATCAGTACAATACGCTTCAGAGCGCAATGGCCGGCGCGGAGCGCATCTTCGGACTGCTGGAAGAGGACGAGTCGTTGAAGGAAGCCGACCAGCCGGTGGCGGTGGAGCGGCTGCGCGGAAAGATCGAGTTTCGCAACGTCTGGTTCTCCTACGACGCCCCTTCCCTATCCGGCAAGGAGCCGAACTGGATTCTGAAAGACGTGTCCTTCAAGGTAGAACCCGGCGAGAGCCTCGCTATCGTTGGCGCTACGGGCGGCGGCAAGACCACCATCATCAACCTGCTCCTGCGGTTCTACGATATTCAGAAAGGAGACATCTTCATAGATGGCGTAAACATCTGCTCTCTGAGGATCGGCGACCTGCGGCGGCACGTAGGGCTGGTGCTGCAGGACGTGTTCCTTTTTTCCGGCTCGATTCAGCAGAACGTCACGCTCGGCAATGCCGAGATACCGGCGGAGCGTGTTCGCACGGCGGCTAAGCTCGTTGGAGCCGACCGGTTCATCGAGAGGCTGCCGATGCGCTACGAGCAAGATGTACGCGAGCGCGGGGCGTCGCTCTCGCACGGGCAGCGGCAGCTCCTTTCCTTCGTGCGGGCGCTCGTATACGACCCGGAGATCCTCGTCCTTGACGAGGCCACATCGAGCGTGGATACCGAAACCGAACTGGCGATTCAGGAAGCCATGAACCACCTCATGGAGGGGCGCACTTCCCTGATCATCGCCCACCGCCTCTCGACGATTCAACACGCCGACCAGATCCTCGTCATCCATCGCGGTTCGATTCGCGAGCGTGGTACGCATCAGGAACTGCTCGCCATGGGCGGCCTCTACCGCAAGCTGTACGAACTCCAGTATGCCGATCAGGAGCGCGCAGGAACGCTTGGCTGAACCGGCAGCCTCGGTTGCTTCTGCGATTCCCCCGCAACACCCTGCGGACGCTCGACCCGACGATCCGCAGTCCCGAGAAGGCAGTCAGCTGCGAGGGTGAAAGGCCGTTGTCTGTCTCGAACAGATGTCCAGGTAAGCGTAGGCGCATGGAGACGCTTGATCGCTTCATCGTAAGAAGCGCCCGATCAACGCTCGCGACAAACCACTGCACGGGAGACGCCACTTACCGGCCGCCTGTGTTTAGCCGAGACTACGCCCAACACCGGGAGCGGAAGAGAACTTTCAGGGGCCCGGTGCTCTGTTAGATCAACGAGCGTGATGCGCGATCTGGAGAGCGGCGGGAAGAGGCCTTGGGCGCACGGCGCGCGAATAGAAAAAGGCCTATGGGGGTCTACATAGGTTGTCCACCCCCATTTTCCGTTTTCCCTAAGTGCTTGTTATTGAAGCCTTTAGAAAACGCATGTTGCGGTCCGGACGGGACTCGAACCCGCGACCTCCAGCGTGACAGGCTGGCATTCTAACCAACTGAACTACCGGACCATCTTCTTGGCGAAGAGCCTATTTTACCTCTCTTCTTCCGCGCCGGTTCCTGCTCTGCGGCGCGGATTCCCATAATACGGCGCATTAATCCCTCAGAACAAGCCTCCCGCAGTGAAGCATTGATGAAGCTGCGCGTAGCAGGCTCCCCCAACCTCTCCCTACCGCGCCAGCGCCAACCGTTCGGTCTCCGCCGCGAGGGTGAGCGACGGCATCAACTGCTGCCGAACGGCCATGAAGGCCTCCTGCTCATCCTCTTTGATCGGATTCGCCGACGGGAAAACTTCCTTCAAAGGATCGATCTGCCGGCCGTTCTTCCAGAATCGATAGCAGACGTGCGGGCCGGTGGCAAGTCCGGTGCTGCCCACGTACCCGATCACCTCCCCTTGATGCACCCTGACGCCTTTCCGTATACCCGCGCCAATCTTTGACATATGCAGATACCCGGTGTCGTAGGTGCCGTTGTGGCGCAGCTTAACGTAGTTGCCATTGCCCCGGCTGTAGCCGGCATCCAGCACGACGGCATCGCCGGTGGCGTGAATCGGCGTCCCGGTGGGCGCGGCATAGTCGGTTCCGAGATGCGCTTTGAACCGCTTCTGCACCGGGTGGAAGCGCCGAAGCGAATACCCGGAAGAAATGCGCGAAAACTTGAGCGGTGCCTTCAGAAACGCTTTCCGCAGACTCTCCCCATTTTCGTCAAAGAAATCCGTGACGCCGTCCTGGTCGAACCCGAAGGCGTAGTAGTCCTCGCCCGCATGAACAAAGCGCGCCGCGATGACCTTTCCGACACCAATCGTCTCCCCGCCCACCTGCTCTTCTTCGAACAGAACACTGAACTCGTCGCCCTTCTGAAGGCGGTAGAAGTCGATCTGCCAGGCGTACACTTCTGCCAGCCGCGAGGCGAGCGCCGCGTCGGCACCGGCGGCCGCAAGCGATCCGTACAAGGAGGAGTTGATGCGCGCGTTGATGGTACGGCGCTCCACCGTCACCGGCCGCTGGAAACGAGCCACTGTGGGAGCGTCTGAAAGGTCAAAGACGAGGTAAGAACGCTGATCTTCCTCGTAGACGAGATAGCGGGCGCGGTTCTTTTCGAGGTACACGTGGTACGGACGCCCCGCACGCAGGCGGCGAATGTCAAACACCGGAGCGGAAGCGTCGGCGGCGCGCCCGACCTGCTCCATCGAAAGGCCGAACTCGGTCAGGAGATCCGAAAAGGTCGAGCCGCTACGCACCGTCCGCTCCACGACTTTGCTCCGCGTCACTTCGATCCCGTACTCATCGATTCGAATTTCGGGCGTGGATTGCGGAACGACAAGGGCCGTCTGCGCCACTTGCGCAGGCTCGGCTTCGCTGATAAGGTAGAGGGCGGCAATAGCGATCAGGAGGACGGACGCGAGCGTCCGTAGCTTTCGGCGTACGAGCATGTGGTCGGTTAGGCAGGGGCAGCGCAGAAGTCGGTAGTGACTACCGCAAGATGGTGGACGTCCCGCGATGTGTAACGGGACCGTAATCCTTTAATAAACGGCGGCTGCGCCAAAAGCGCAAGCTTCTCGTGGTTAATTATCGACGCCGACGGTGGATCTTAAAGCTGCTCCTTTTAAGAACATGGCGCGCGTGAAGCTACATCCCGTCAGCAGCCCTAACGCCGAGGCCTGACCCGGAAGGCAGAACAAGCCTGCCGCAGTCGAGCTTTACGCCGCTGAAGGGATCCCGGCGCAAACTCACGCTCCCGTCGAGATCGGCGAAGTCGACGAGCGGCGCGAGGTGGGCGGCGGCTGTCGTTGCAACGGAGCTTTCGATCATGCACCCGAGCATGACGGACAGATTCAGCGCGCGGGCGAGTTCAATCATGCGCCGAGCTTCGCGGAGACCTCCTGCCTTCATCAACTTGATGTTGATCCCGTCCACTGCGCCCTGAAGAGGCATCACGTCCGAGGAGGTCTGCACGCTCTCGTCGGCGAAGATCGGCGTGCTGATGCCCCTCACCCGCTGCCGCAGTGCGTGCCAGGCGTCCGGATCCTTGTCGCGTATGGGCTGCTCGATGAAGAGCAGCCCGAGTTCATCCAGCTTTGGAATGACCGTAGCGGCCTCTTCGAGCGTCCAAGCCCCGTTTGCATCGACGCAGAGCGGAACCGACGTTGCCTCCCGGGCGACTTCCACGATCCGCAGATCGGCGTCGGGGCTGCCCGCGCCGAGCTTCAACTTGAGGATCGGCCATCCCTCCGCTGCCATGATCGATTCTTTCAGCGCCTCGGCATTGTCTGGAATGCTGAGCGTGAGCGAGGATTGGGGCGCATCGGCAGGATCCAATCCCCACAGCGCATAGAGCGGATGCCCAAGCGACTTTCCCCAATGGTCGTGCAGCGCAAGGTCGGCCGCGCAGCGCGCAGGCGACGGACCCGCCGGCAGCGATGCAAGCGTCCGCTCGAGCGCCTCCGGCTCCAAAGAATTTGGCAGCACCCTCGCAAGAGAAAGGACGTAGTCGAGGCAGACTTGCTGGTCAAAGCCATAATACGGCGGCAGCGCTCCTTCTCCGATCCCCTCTCCGATGCGTGCCAGCAGATTGTGGCGGATTGTGCTGGTGCCGTGCGCGATCTTGAACGGCGTCTTTAGAGGCAGCGGCAGCCGCTCAGCAGAAATGTACATATCACCACAGCGAGAATGGACGCATAGAAGCCGTCGGTTAACATCTTGGACGGAAGCCTCTCCCCGCGCGAAGGTGCCGCGGGGAAACCGCGCGTACGAATGCCGGCCGGTACACGACGACGGGGCACCCTTGCAGGGCCGTCGCTGGATGGTAGCGAGGGGCAAGTTTGTAATCTGCGACGGCCTGTAAAGTAGAGCGGCCCCGCCTGCAGAGCAAGCGGAGCCGACTTCTTTTACAACCCGGGCAGCATTCGCGCTACGGCTTGGTCAGCGCCGTCACTGCGCTGCTTCCACCCGGCTGAACGAGCCGCACCAGGAACGGCTTGCCCGACGGCAAGGCCTTGTATGCGCGGTTGAACTCCTGCAGCGACCGTACAGGCTTGCGGTCCACTTCGGTTATAACCATACCAGCGCGAAGATTCGCCTGGCGGAAGGCATCGCTTGCGGGTTGCACGTCGGTGATCAGCACGCCTTCCGTGCCGCTATCGAGTTCATACCGCTGCGACATCTGCGGCGACAGGTCGGACAATGCCAGCCCTAGGTCATCCAACATTCGGCCCGGCTCTGCCTCCTTGGGTTCACCAGGAGTGGTATTTTCGGCAATCTCCTCTGTTTCAGAGGCGTTGCCGAGGCGCACTTTCAGCTTCTGCTCGTCGCCGTCGCGGTTGATCGTCAGCGTCACTTCCTCACCCGGACGCCGGCTCCCGATGAGCTGCGACACCTGGAGCGAGTTCGTGAGATCGGCACCGTCGATGGCCGTAATCACGTCGCCTTCCTTGATGCCGGCCTTTGCCGCAGCCGAGCCTGGGACGACCGCTCCCACCATTGCGGCGCCGCGCGGAAGGTCAAGCGCCCGGATCAGCGATTCGCTCGCCGCAGAGTACTGCACGCCGAGCCGCGCGCGCTCCACACTGCCTGTTGCAATGAGCTGCTCGGTTATATTGCGAACCGTGTTAACCGGAATCGCAAACCCGATACCCTGGTAGCCGCCGGTCCGCGTGAAAATGGCCGTGTTGATGCCAATAAGGCGACCGTGCAGGTCGACCAGCGGGCCGCCCGAATTGCCCGGGTTGATGGCTGCGTCCGTCTGGATGTAGTTCTGAACGCCATCGCCCGCGCCTGCGGAAAGGCGACCTACGGCACTAATGATGCCCGCCGTCACGGTATTGCTCAATTCGGGCGAAAGCGGCGATCCGAAGGCCATCACCCACTGCCCTGCGCGCAGCTCATCAGACTGCCCGATGGTGATGAACGGCATATTGTCGGCGTCTATCTTGATCACCGCGATGTCGCTGTACGGATCAGCCCCAATGACCTTCGCGTCGTACACCGTTCCGTCGAGGAGCTTTACTTGAAGCTCATCCGCGCCGGAGACCACGTGGTTGTTCGTCGCGATGTAGCCGTCGGGCCGAATGAAAACACCGGAACCGAGACCGGACTGCGGCACACTCGGACCCCGCTGGCCATTGCCGAAAGGCCCAAAGAAATCCTCAAATGGGGTGCCCTCAAAAGGGTTTTGCCCGTCGTTCTGATTCTGAACAGGCATCTTCTCCGCCATAATCTGAACGACGGCCGGATTTACCGCCTCAGCAACGTTCATGAACGCGCCTTCCAGATCGAGGGCCGCGCCGAGTTGGGCGTCCGTCATTTCGGTGCCGCCTGCAAATCCCTCCAGCCCCACATAATTGCCGAGGTGCAACAGGTTCGCCCCGACCGTCGAAAACATGATTCCGGAGAAAAAGGCGACGACGAGAAATATTGAAAAACTAGCTTTGCTCTTCGTGCTCATAGGATCAAGGTCTTTATTCCAAGAAAACTTGCCGGCGCGGCCACATAGACCAACAAGATGCCGGACTGCGCTGACTTCTGTACCAAGCCATCCGTCTGCGAAAACTATACCTACGAGAGGCAACTGCGCCGCGCGGCCACGAGGTAGGGCACCTTCTTTACAAGAAGTCGCCGGAAACGATCCGCACCCGCCGGGTGAGCATCCGGCAGGACACTCTGCCGACGGGCGCGGTAGGTCACGCTCGGGCGGTTCAGGCCGTCATGACCATGTAAACAAGCCCCCCGATGAGGCTCACGCCCAGCAGAAGCAGGAAGGCGAGAAAGGCGACGAACGACTTGCTTTCGCGCTCTTCACCGCTCGTAATGGTCGCAGGGCGGCTATTCGCCACAACGGGCTGCGGTTTGCGGGTGGATGCGCTTGGGCGGACAGGGGTCTTGGTCTTGACTGCGGTTGCCATATCAGTAGCCGAGTAAACGGCAGATAACCGATCTGAATAAAAAAGAAGGTGCGGCGTGAGCCGGAAAGGACACGGGTGCCCAGTAGATGCTTCACCTTCTGCTCAGATCAACAACGCGCAGTAGAGTCGAAAACGAGAAGGGCGATCCGTTCGGATAGTGTCCACCCGGATGGACGCCGCTGCACTCTGATGACGATGCCCGCGAAACAGACTTACACTCGAGCGGGCAAACCCCTGCGGCGCGGAGCCTTCTCCCGACGGGCCATTTACCTGCGGCAGCGCCTCGACGGCCGCGATCGGGAAGATGAGATTGGCAACCGGCAAATGCCGGGGTTCGTTGGTGCGGCTCGGCTGCTCGTCTCTATCGCGATTCGAAGCCGCTTCGCCACGAGCCTGACCAACCACTCCGACCGAGCACATTGCAACGAGCGCGAACAGCAGTCCCCCACCGCCCCTCGCGAAGAGGCGTCTATAGAGTGCCGATTTTCCAGCGAGCACGGTCATAAGGACTGGCAAAGTGCGCTGCGAGACTGAGCGGCGGCGTGCGCCACCCGAAGACTGAAGAAGAGGTTCTTCTGTGCTGCTGCAACCCCCATGCCATGCACCGGTTTCGACTTGAACTGACGAAAGAATGGTCCAAAGCGTTCGGACCACAACCTCGCTCCGCCCCAACTCACATTCCCGATGTAATTTGCGCCCCCAGCATTCAGCACATAGCAGACGGTACTCGCCGATTGACTTGCGTCACTCAACATCCTGCCTTAACGAGCATCTTGCCGAACGCCCCATCATCGCCTAACTTCCCGCCTCCCGGACTGGTGTTGCAAGGGGGCGAGTGGACATAAACGGGCGCAGCATGGCAACAACAGCAACATCGACATGACTGCCCTGCGCGCCCAGCCGCCTTCCATCCACGTCTGTGGCCCGAATTTCGTTATGGTGCAACAAAAGCCCCCGCGCGCCGCAACACCGTCTCGCTCCTCTTCATCGCCCCCGATGGGGTTTGAAACGGATCGTCTGTAGTGTTCCTTCTCTCCGCCAAGGGCGGAACGCCGATCAACGCCGCACTACGAGTTTACATTCATAAGAACTGCAAACAGTACCTTTCCGAGCGACTCTATGCCACTGCCCGTCCATATTGCCACCCGCTACGTGGTCCCTCTTCGAGAAGGCGGCTCGCTGCCCGCGATTGTCGAAACCGCCTCGGGCGACATGTTCGTCGTGAAGTTCAGGGGCGCGGGGCAGGGCGCGCGTGCGCTCGTCGCTGAGATCATCGGTGGACTCCTGGCGCAGAGGCTCGGGCTGCCCACACCTGACCTGGCGCTATTGGACCTCGATGCCTCCTTCGGCCGCACGGAACGCGACCCGGAGATTCAGGACATCCTGAAGGCCAGCGTCGGGTTGAACATGGGTGCCCGCTATCTCGACGGCGCGTTCAACTACGAATCCCTCGCCGCCGCCGACCTCGTGGAGCCGGATCTTGCGGCGCAGATCGTCTGGTTCGATGCCTTTATCACCAACATCGACCGCACGCCGCGCAATCCCAACATTCTGTTGTGGGATCGCGCGCCCTGGCTCATCGATCATGGCGCGTCCCTTTACTTCCATCACGATTGGTCCGGCGTCACGCCCGAGCGTGCGCGGACGCCCTTCGCACCGATCAAGGATCACGTTCTGCTGCGACGCGCTTCGTCCATCATTGAGGCCGAGGCCACGCTCTCGGACCGGCTCTCGCCCGATTTCTTTCGCGAGGTGCTGGAAGCCGTCCCGGACGAACTGCTCATGGACGCGGTCGAAGGCCGCACGCCTCCCTTCCCTACCGCCGAAGCCAACCGGGAGGCCTACTATTCCTGGCTGACCACGCGGTTCGCGGCGCGTGAGGCTTTCACGCAGCAGGCGGAGCATGCACGCCTCAACCCGAGCACGGCGGAACCCCGCCGGCGCTCCTACCGGCGATGAGCATGAAAGACGCCAAGCCGTGGTTCGACTACGATTACGTTATCCTGAATGCGCATCCGCACGTTTATCGCGTGGAGGTCGTTCCTGTGGGCGTGATCGTTCATTGCAGAACCGCCGGGTACCTGGAGGGGAAGTTCGCAGAGGTCGATGATGACCTCCTCGCCCGTTCCATCCGAGCGCACCGGTTGATCTGCGAAGGAACGAACGAAGAAGACCCCATCAGCCGACTCGCGCCGTCTGAACGGTTTCACTGGCTGAGCGCGCCGCGCTCGGCGGTGGTGCAGCCCACGGCGGTGCACGGCGGACGCTCGCAGGACCTCAAAGCGACGTTGCAGGCACTCTATGAGCGGCACGTAGCGCCGCCGGCGTGAAGCACCTACTGCTTCTGCTCGTATTTCGCGTGGCGCTCCCGCCGCCGCTTTGACTGCGAAGATTCCACCGCCTCGCCGTTCCGAACATGATCCTTGCGCTGCAGAACCTGCACCGCGTCGCTGTCCGGCCGAATGCGCGCGCCGTGGGCTTTGGCCCAAACCTGAGTAAACTCGGCCCCAAGAAAGAGAATGATCGAGGAATAGTAGATCCAGAGAAGGATGAGCACGAGCGAACCCGCCGCGCCGTAAGCGGACGCCGGGTTGCTGTTGCCGATGTACAAGCCGATGAGGAACTTGCCGACAGCGAAAAGGATGGCCGTTGCGAAGGCGCCCACCCAGACGTCCTTCCAGCGGATCTTCACGTCCGGCAGCACCTTATAGATGGCGGCAAAAAGCAGCGTAATGACGCCGAGCGAAACGAGGGTATTGATCACATAGAGCACCGGCGTCGTTAGCGCACTGGGAAGGACGTTTTCAAGCATTGCGCCGAAGGCGGAAATGGCGGCGCTCACGACCAGCGCAACGAGTAGCAGGAAGCCGATGAAGACCACCATTCCAAAGGAGAGGAGCCGCTTGAGGATCATCTTCATTACGCCCCCTTTCTCTGGATCCGGCTCCACTTCCCACGCCCTGTTCAGCGCCCGCTGAAGCTGCGCGAAGGCACCGGTTGCGCCAAAGACGAGCGCGCCGATGCCGATAATGATCTGAACGATGCTGCCCGACATCTTCGAACTCGCACTCGCGATCATAGTCTGAATTTCCGTCGCAGCAGCGTCACCCATGAGGGCGGACACCTGCGACTGTATCTGCCCCTGCGCTGCGTCCTGCCCAAAAACGGCCGCGAGGATCGTTATGACGATCACCAGCAGCGCGGGCAACGAAAAGACGGTGTAGTAGGACAGCGAAGCGGCCATGCTCAGGGCGTCGTCGTCCGTGAACTCCTCGAATACCTCTTTGAGCATGTTGAAGGATCGCTTGAAGATTCCGGCCATGGGAGCTTGTTGTATAATGAGGACGACGATCGCGACAGACGGCGGCGCGAACAATTTGATGCCCGGCCGGCGACGTTGCCAAAGAACGACGAACACGCGCCGTTTTGACCCTCGCGAATATAACGGCTTTGGGAAACGTTGCGTTCGTTTCCGAACGCTTCGCGTCCGGCCGCCTTACCTGTCGGGAGCATAGAAGGTGCTTGGCGGCTTAGTCCCAGGCGTCGCGGTAATCCTCGATGTACTGTCGCATTGTAATGGCGGGACGGCCGAGGATGCGGGGCACGTCCTTTGACACGCGCCCGGCAAGGCCGAGGCGTGCCGTCGAGTAGATGCCCGCCATGATCAGCACGAAAGGCACGGGAAGGCCCTTCTTGATCCAGCGCGCAATGAACCGAATGACGCCGGGCCGCCGGTAAACGACGCGCCGGCCGAGCACCGCCGAGAAGAGACCGGCGACTTCGTCATACGTGAGCGCCTCGTCGCCCGTCAGGTCATGGGCCTGCCCCTGCAGCGACGGGTCGGTGAAAGCCCGCGCGGCAACGGCGGCAATATCGCGCACGTCGATAAAGCTCGTCCGGCCTCTGCCCGCCGGAATGAACAGCTCGCCCGAGCGAATTTCCTCCCGATGGGTGGTGTTCAGGTTCTGCATGAAGATACTCGCCCGGAGAGCGGTATGCTTCATTCTCGAACGATCAAGCCTCTCCTCGATCCGGTGATGAGGCGTGAAGCGATTCTTTTCGGCTCCGAGTAGCGAGAGAAAGGCAACGTGAGAAACGCCCGCCGCCTCCGCAGCATCGATGAAGGGCGAAAAGACCTCATCCACCGCGGCGATTTGGGGCGGACGCACGAGAAAAAGTGCGTCGACGCCTTCAAGCGCCGCGTTCCACGTGGAAGCGTCTTCAAAATCGAACGGCACCCATTCCGTGTCTGCGTCTGCCTCTGTATCGCTGCGAACCCGCCGCGTGCCGGCGCGAACCCGAACCTCGTTATATTCCCCGAGTGCCTCCGCGAGCGCCGCCCCCACGTTGCCCGTGGCCCCGGTAATCAGTATGGTCTGCTCCATCATAAAATACCCCCACATAGAGTTTATGATATACTATCGACTGGATGCAGCACAGATTTACGGGGCGATGTATGTGACGGGTTGACGTTCTAACACCCCCTTGAATCCCCCTCAAGGGGGAAGTTGCGTGGGTGCTTTGGTCCATATGGTCAGATACATACAGCGTGTTGTATTATTTCAACAGCCTCCCAAGAGGCCGGTGACTTATTATGGTTGGCGTATACCGCAGATTCATGGGGCGATATACGCGGCTGGAATGTTGATTAACACACTCTCGAATCTCTCTCAAAGAGGGAAGTTGCGTTGGTATATTGGTCCATACTGTCAGATATATACAGCGTGTTGTGTTATTTCAACAGCCTCTTAGGATTAATTGAGATGCTATCGACGGGATGCGTCACAGGTTTACGGGGCGATGTATGTGACAGGAAGGCTGTCTAACTCCTTATTGATTCCTCCTCAAGGGGGAGGTTGCGTTGGCACTTTGGTCCGTGATGGCAGCTACATACAGCGCGGTCTATTGTCTCAACGGTATCTTGGAATCCTGTTGAGTTTCTACCTAATCTTTGACGACAGGCACGTGTTCGCCATACTTCGACAGCCTCTTGGCAGTCTGGAAGGATAGATCCTTCACTCTGTTCAGGATGACCACAGGGGGGCGTCGGAGGAGGCAAAATGGAAGGAGCACGATGAAAGCAGAACATCCCGGCCGTGTCATGCCGGCGAAGCGAAGCATCTCAGCCTTGCTTTAAGTCAACATGGAGTAAAGTCACCCAATCTTTGATGCCCGGTCTCGATCGCCATCATTGCAACGCCCTCTCAGGAAGCCCACACCGTTTCGGTACGCCAACCCATTGGCACGGATGCCGTTGCCGGGGGCGCGAGGAAGTTAAGGCCGCGGGCGTGGCACTGTGACGAAAGACGGCCCCGGCCTCGGCGGCGGACGGATAAAGCGAGGCCGGCTGCAGGTCATGTCGTAACACTTCGTACCTTACCGTCAACAAACAGAATGCTGCCGAAGAGGGCGGCCAGTCGACAAACTACAAAGGGACATCAGCATGATCAAGAACATGGGAATCGTAGACCGAGTCTTGCGGGTGGTACTCGCGGTCGTCGTTGGCGCGTTGATCCTCTCAGGTCAAATCGGCGGATGGGTCGCTGTGCTGCTCGGCATACTCGCCGTCGTTTTTCTGGCGACTAGCGCCGTCGGCACGTGTCCGTTGTACATGCCGTTCCACGCCTCCACGCGGGCGGATGACCACCCTGCGCCCACGACTTAGAGGGAAAACGGGGGGGTTCGCATTAGAGATCGGGAGGCAAGAAGGGCCGAGGGACCATTTGTAAAAAGCCCGTCTGGTGGAAGCGTACTTCCGGTAAGGGGCGTAAGGAATCGGCACCGGGATGAACACGGCTTCTTCCCGGGAAGCGTACCTGTCTACCAACCGGTCCCGTCGCCATGCGTCTCCGCCTGCTCCTTGCCACCCTCGCCCTGACGATCATACCCTCGCTGCTCACTGGCGGCTGCGCCACGTCCGGCGTGAACAGCGGCGATTTGAACATCGTGTCGCTCGATGAAGAGTGGCAGCTCGGACGGCAGCTTTCGGCGGACATTGCGCAGCAGATGACGCTCGTCAATGATCCGCAAGCACTCGCCTACCTGGACAAGATGGGCCGTGCCATCGTGGCTCAGACGGAGATGCGGAATCTGCCGTGGGAGTTCCACATTGTCAAAGATCCGGCCATCAACGCATTTAACATTCCGGGCGGCCATGTCTACGTGAACACGGGGCTTGTCGCGTCGGCGAGCAATTCCGCCGAACTCGCCGGGGTGCTTGCCCACGAGATCACGCACGGCGTTTCCCGCCATGCCACGGAGCGAATATCGAAGCAGTACGGCCTCAGCATGGGTGCCGGAGTGCTTCTGGGGCAGAATCCGGCAGTGTACGAGCAGCTTTTGACGTCCATCATCGGTGGCGGAGCGATGGCCAAGTTCTCGCGCGACGACGAGCGTGAGGCGGATCGTCTCGGCATCCGCTACATGAATGCGGCCGGCTACGATCCTGCAGCTATGGCGACGATGTTCGAGAAATTGCAGGCCGAAGGACAGCGGCGACCCAGTGGACTGGAGCAGTTTTTCTCCACCCACCCGCTCACCCAGGAGCGCATCAACGACGCCCGAGCGTACGCGCGCAAGGTCTCGAGCAGGGGCGTGAGATTGAATGATGCAGGATATGCAGGCTTCCGTCAGCGGCTTGCCCGCTACTGAACCCGCGCCCCGTCGCCGGCATGGACCGCGTTCCCCATCGCTACCTCAGGCGCGGCCGGTGGCAACGCCGTTTGCCTTGGAAGGTGCAAGAACCGCTTTTCTGGTTGATGGTTGAAGAGACTGAACGTCAGTCAAATGTATGCATCCTCGGTATCTGACATGAAGCCGCAACAGGCCTCCTCTACGCTACTCTTTACGCCCCTGGATCCAGTGGAGCGTCATACGATACCGGAGATTTTCTTCCATGGAATTGACACGTTCACAGGGATCGACGCGCATCTGGAGAAAGCTGACGGGTCATGGCAAGGCATCTCTCACGCCGAGATTCTTCACCGCGTGGCCGCTGTTGCATTGCACCTCGACATGTTGGGGCTTTCGCAGGGAGACCGCGTCGCCATTGTCGCAGAGAACCGGTCGGAGTGGGCCGTTTCCGATTTTGCGATAGCCGCCCTGGGCCTCGTGGGCGTTCCGCTCTACCCGAGCCTCCCGGCCGACCAGTCGGCATTCATTCTGGCGGACGCCGGGGTGCGCGTGGCGTTTGCTTCCACCAAGGAGCAGTGGTCGAAACTGCAGTCTGTTCGGGAGAAGATTCCCTCGCTGGAGACCATCATCGGTTTTGATGCCGACACTGAAACCGACGGCATCGTGCCGTATTCCTCGATCGTGCAGCAGTGGCCGGATCTGCCGGGGCAAACTTCCGCCGAGTGGCTGCGCAAGCAAGCGCGCGCGGTGAAGCCGGAGGACCTTGCCACGCTGATCTATACGTCCGGCACTACCGGCGCGCCAAAGGGGGTCATGCTGACCCACCACAATCTCGCGTCCATGGTCGTTGCAACGAAGCAGCACGGTTCGTTTCCGTGCCAGCCGGGAGACGTTGCCCTCTCGTTCCTTCCCCTATCGCACATCTTTGAGAGGGCGGCCGACTATTTCTACTGGGACAGCGGCATTACGGTCGCCTACGCGGAGTCGGTCTCCAAAGTACCGGCCAACTTGAAAGAGGTGCGCCCGCACACGATGGTATCGGTGCCGCGCGTGTTCGAAGTGATCTTCAATACGATGCAGAACGCCACCGGCGTCAAGAAGAAGATCATCGATCAGGCGGTGCGTGTCGGCGGTGCCGTTGCGGACGCGCACATACAAGGGCAGTCGCCGCCGATGTGGGCGAGCGTTCAGTTCCCCGTAATGGACAAGCTGGTGTACTCGCAGCTCCGTAACGCTGTCGGGGGCCGGGTGAAGGCGCTCATCAGCGGAGGGGCACCGCTTGCCGCGGAGATTGCGCGGTTTTTCAGCGCAGCCGGACTGCCGATCCACGAAGGCTACGGGCTGACTGAAACATCGCCCGTGCTCTCGGCCAATCGTCCGGGTGCCATTCGCTTCGGTTCCGTCGGACTGCCTTATCCCGGCGTAAGGCTCCGCGTTGGCGATCAAGGTGAGTTGCTGGCGCAGACGCCCGGACTGATGAAGGGCTACTGGAATCTGCCCGAGTCAACCGCCGAAGCCATCGATGAAGAAGGCTGGTTTCGCACCGGAGACGTCGTAGAAGTGGACGAAGAGGGGTTCATCTTTATTACGGACCGGCTGAAAGACCTTATCGTCACCACCGGCGGCAAGAACATCGCGCCGCAGCCCATCGAGGCAAGGGTTCAGGAATCGCCTTACATCGCCCGCGCCGTCATGACGGGCGACCGGCGTCCCTACCCGGTTCTCCTCCTCGAAGCGCAGACTGATAAGCTACGAACGTGGGCGAAGGCGGAGGGCATCAAGCTGGAGTTTGGAGAGGACCTATTGCAGAACGACAAGGTCGTGCAGTTCCTGCGAAGAGAGGCCTTGCAGCCGCTCCGGGACATTGCAGCGCACGAGCGCCCGAAGAAAGTTGCCGTTCTGCCTGAACCGCTCACGCTTGAAGCGGGCTTCCTGACGCCGACGCTCAAAGTGCGCCGGCGCGCCGTCGAGCGCCACTACGAGTCGATGATTAACAGCCTCTACGAGTAAGCCGACGACCACTTGGTGCTTCAGGGTTAAAGAACGCCTTCTTCAAACTTGTTGCCGCTGCGGCCGCTTCCGTCCGCGTAAAGCCCGCCATCCCCTTAGGATGAGCGGGCTTTCGCATTTGCGAGAACAGAACGTGAAGGCAGCCCCCGACGCCTGCGGGGGATTCCCCTACCAGCCGCGTCGGGTTTATCCTACGCATATCGCCGCTTAGCGATACGAATTGCCGGAACGAATTTCGGTATCTTAGCAACGAGCACCTTGCTCTGGTAAAAAGAACGCCGATTTGGATGAAGAAAAGCGCTTTGGTGGGATTAGGGCTTCTGGTTCTCGCTGCCCTGCTCATCCCCCTCTACATATTCCTGCCAAGGAAAGCTGCTCCGCGAGATGATCCGCGGGCACATATGCCTGAACGCCCGGCGCATACGGATCACACGGCGCTCATGAAGGGGCCGTTCACGAGCGGACCGGAAGTGACGGAGGCATGCCTCACGTGCCACGAAGATGCTGCCGCGCAGGTCATGAAGACATCGCACTGGACCTGGGAAAGCCATGCCGTAAGAGTGGCAGGGCACGACAAGCCGGTAAGCCTCGGCAAGAAGAATGCAATCAACAACTTCTGTATCGGAATCCAGTCGAACTGGCCGGGCTGCACCTCCTGCCATGCGGGTTACGGCTGGGAGGACGCTTCGTACGACTTCAACAAAGAAACCAACGTGGATTGCCTTGTTTGCCATGAGCAAACCGGCACCTATGTCAAGGCCAGCGCCGGAATCCCCGCTGACGACGTAGACCTCCTCGCCGTAGCGAAGAGCGTCGGCGGACCCAGCCGGGACAACTGCGGTGGATGTCATTTTAGCGGCGGCGGCGGCAACGCTGTGAAGCACGGCGATCTCGACGCCAGTCTCTATCAGCCGTCGGAGCGACTCGATGTACACATGGGGCGCTACGACTTTCTTTGCACCGATTGCCACCGGACGAAAGACCACCAGATCGGCGGGCGCGCGCTTTCGGTCAGCCTCGACGCCACCAATCAGGTGGCCTGTATCGACTGCCACTCGGAGACGCTGCACAAGGACGAGCGCATCAATGCGCATGTGGAGACGGTGGCCTGCCAGACGTGCCACATCCCCGCCATGGCTCTTGACACACCGACGAAGGTCCACTGGGACTGGTCCGCTGCCGGCCAGGATCTGCCCGAGGACACGCACACCTACTTGAAGATCAAAGGGGCCTTCGTGTACCGCCAGCAGCTCAAGCCGGAGTTCTACTGGTTCAACGGAACGGTTGACCACTACCTCATGGGAGACAAGATCGATTCGGCGGGCGTGACCATTTTGAACAAGCCGCGCGGCGACATACACGACCCCGGAGCAAAGATCTGGCCCTTCAAGGTTCACCGTGGCGAGCAGGTTTATGACCGCAACTTCCAGTATCTCCTCCAGCCGAAGACCGTCGGAGAGGGAGGGTATTGGGCGGACTTTAACTGGGATCAGGCCTTGCGGCTTGGCGCGGTGGCGGCGAACCTGCCCTACAGCGGGAGCTACGGCTTTACCGAGACCGCCATGTTCTGGCCCACGACCCACATGGTCGCCCCTGCGACCCAGGCGCTGCAGTGTACCGACTGCCATAGCGAGAACGGCCGCTTCGACTGGGCGCGGCTCGGCTACGACGGTGACCCCATGGTGCGCGGCGGGCGAAAAGTGAACCTGACCTTTTTGAAGTCCGAAGATCGTCATCAATGAAGCAATCTGTTCTCAGAATCATGCGGGCTTCCCGCCGCCCCTGGGCCCTGCTTCTGCCGGCGTTGTTAGTCGCGGGCATGGTCGTCGCGCAGGTCGCTCAGCCTGAGACGGCGCTCCCGGAGCCGTCCATGCACCCGAATTTTCCCCTTCTCGATAGTGCGGGACGCAACGTGCTCGCCTCGGGAGCGGCTGTGTCCACCATGCAGACGTGCGGCTCGTGCCACGACGCCGCTTACATTCAGGAGCACAGCGCCCACAGCCGCCTCTCCCCCGCCGAGATCGCCGGACCTGGAATGGTCCCGGTTTCGGGCGGCAGCAAGGGCGACCTGGACAGGGCGATCTCGTTCTTTTCGTCTGGAGCGGCAACCGACAGCAGCTTGAACGCGATGAGTCGTTCACTGGCTGTCCGGCATGTCGGAGGCGGCAGCCGGTCGGCCGCCAACCTCCCGAATGAATGGGCGTGGCTGGATGGCCGCGTCTCGGAAATGAACTGCTTCCTCTGCCACACGGCAACCCCGAACCTCACGGCGCGCGAAGAAGCTATCGGCCGAGGAGATTATGCGTGGTCCGCCACGGCTACGCTGGCGGGCAGCGGCCTTGTCATGCGGAGCGGCAACGGATGGGAGTGGGATCACAGCGGGTTCAACGCGGAAGGAGAAGTGCAGCCGCAGACCCTCCGCCTACAGCAGCCCGACAACGCGAACTGCGGCGCTTGCCACGGAGCGGTGCACGAGGACCTGAATACGCCCTTTGAGCTTGACAACCTGCACGCTCAGTCTACCACGGCGCTTTCCGGTGAAGTGTTTGCGGCGCAGCGGATGAGCCAGTCCGGCATCAACCTCTTCGAAAAAGACAGTTTGAACCGCTCCTGGGACATTCACGCCGAGCGGGCCGTCTCCTGCGTGGACTGCCACTACTCGGTCAACAACCCGATCTACTATCAAGAGTCATCCGAGTCGCAGCCGAGACACTTGAGGTTTGATCCACGCCGCCAGGCCATTTCGGAGTATCTCTTCCGGCCGAGCCATGTGCTTGCGCGCGGAGGCGCGGCAAATGTGGACTCGCTCGTGGGGGCGACGGCCGAGATGCGGAGGTGTGAGACCTGCCACAGAGCAGAGGACACGCACGACTGGCTGCCTTACAAAGGCCGGCATCTCGCGGCAGTGAGTTGCGAATCCTGCCACATCCCGAAGCTCTACGCGCCGGCTGCCCAGTCGTACGACTGGACGCTGCTCCAGACGTCCGGTGAACCGTACGTCTCCTACCGCGGGGTCGACGGCCCGGTCGATACGACGACGACCCTCTTCTCGGGCTACGAACCCGTGCTACTCGCCCGCCGCGACGCGCGTGGAAACGCAAAGCTGTCGCCCTACAACCTGATCACGTCCACTTTCTGGGCAGAGAGCGATGCGGAGGCGCCAATCAGTCGATCTGTTCTCGAGAGTGCATTTCTGCAGAACGGCCGCTACCATCCTGCAGTAGTCCAAGCGCTCGACACCGACGCCGATGGGACTGTCAGCGGCGAAGAAGCGTCGCTCCGGACGCCGGAGGCCATTGCAGCGCTGCAGAACCGGCTTACGGCGGCAGGCGCGCGTGAGCCGCGCATCCGAAGCACCGTACAAGCAGTAGGTATCCACCACGGCGTCACGAACGGCGAATGGGTGACGAGCACGTGCAGCACCTGCCACAGCAAGGACTCAAAGCTGGCCTCGGCCCTTCCCCTCGCCCGCAATCTCCCTGCAGATGTTCAACCCGTGTTCCTTTCAGACGATGAACTGCAAGCGGGAGGTAAGATCAGTCGCGGAGTCGACGGCACGGTACTCTTCACCCCTTCCACGAGCGCAGCGGGGCTTTACGTGCTCGGGCATGATCGGGTGCGCTGGGTTGACTGGTTCGGGCTTGCCGCTATGGGCCTGGTGCTGCTCGGCATCACGGTTCACGGAGGAATGCGCGTCGCCTCTGCCCGCCGAAACCGCGTGGATCACGCCGCCCAGACGCGCCCGGTTTATATGTACGGCTTCTACGAACGCCTGTGGCACTGGGTACAGGCCTTTACGATCATCGCCCTGCTCTTCACCGGCCTCGGCATACACACGCCGGTAATCATTCTCGGGGCAGGCTACGGTATCGTCGTGTGGATTCACAACATACTTGGCTTTCTTCTGGTTGCAAATGCTTTATTAGCAGCCTTTTACCACTTCGCGAGCGGTGAGGTGCGGCAGTATCTTCCCCAGCCGCGCGGCTTTTTTAGCAAAGCCATCGATCAGGCGCTCTTCTATATGCGAGGCATGTTTACCGGTGCCCCGCATCCGTTCGAGAAGAACCCGGAGGAAAAGCTCAACCCGCTACAGCAGATTACCTACCTCGCCATCCTCAATATTCTGCTGCCGTTGCAGATCCTGACCGGCATTCTGATTTGGGGCGCGCAGCGCTGGCCCGCACTCGCCGCCGACCTCGGCGGGCTTGGCTTCCTTGCGCCCGTCCATGCGATGGTGGCATGGCTCCTGGGCGCGTTCCTGCTCATGCACGTTTACCTCACCACAACCGGCCGCACGCCAACGGCCCACCTCAAATCCATGGTTGTCGGCTGGGAAGACGTTGAAGTTCACGCTGTAGACCAAGCATCATCGCGATGAAAACACCCACATCCACCCCGACTGCATCGTTCCTGCATCGTACGGCCATGCCGTACACGAACCCGTACTTCGCCGGATTCTTGCTAGGCATCGTGCTGTTTCTGTCGTTCTTCATCACCGGCAACGGCCTCGGCGCCTCGGGCGGGCTAAACAGGATCGTTGTCTACTTTGAGGACCTCGTTTTCCCGGAGCACGTAGACCGCACGGCGTATCTACTGCCGATGGCCGGCGGCGACACGAACGCGCTCGACAACTGGCTCGTCGTCATGATCGGCGGTGCCCTTGTCGGCGGATTTGTGTCGGGACTGCTGCACAACCGGGTAAAGGTGGAGACGAACAAGGGTCCGCGCATTTCCGTCCGCACGCGCTGGATTCTGGCCTTTGTTGGCGGCGGCATCATGGGCTACGGCGCGCGCTTCGCGAGAGGATGCACTTCCGGACAGGCGCTCTCAGGTGGCGCGGTTCTCTCGGCGGGAAGCTGGATCTTCATGTTCTCTGTCTTTGGGGGTGCCTACGCCCTCGCCTACTTCGTCCGCCGCGCCTGGAACTGACCTTCGCCGCACTGCAGCGTCCATTACTACCTCTTTAGAACGGAACCTCCCATGGGACCTTTTCCTATTGAAACCTCGCTTGGTAAGCCCATTGCGTACGGCATTTACCTCCTCATAGGTTTTGGCTTTGGCTTTGTGCTCGAGATGGCCGGCTTCGGCAATTCGCGCAAGCTCGCCGCGCAGTTTTACCTGGGCGAGCACACGGTGCTCAAGGTGATGTTCACCGCCATCATTGTGGCGATGGTGCTCATCTTCGGTTCGTCAGCCATCGGCATCCTTGATTACGATGCGCTGTGGGTGAACCCGACGTACCTCTGGCCCGGTATTGTCGGCGGCCTGATCATGGGCGTCGGCTTTATCGTGGGCGGCTTCTGCCCGGGTACCTCGATCGTCGCGTTGGCAACGCTAAAGATTGACGGCGTGTTTTTTGTGCTGGGCGTGCTCACGGGCATACTGCTCTTCGGAGAGACGGTAGGCTTATACGAAGCCTTCTGGCATTCCAGCTTCATGGGCCGCCTTACGGTGCCGGAAGTGTTCAATTTGAGCACGGGTGCCGTCGTTGTTCTGGTTGTCCTCATGGCACTATTCATGTTCTGGGGTGCAGAGCAGCTCGAGCGGATCATTGGGGGCAAAGACCTCCGGCAGGCTCCGCGACTGCGGTATGCCGGGGCTGCGGCGCTCGTTGCCACGGCAATGGTCGTCGCGATTATCGGGCAGCCGAGTGTGCAGGACAAGTGGGAGCAGGTTGCGGCGGTGCAGCAGCCGAGGCTCGACGAGCGAAAGGTTCAGATCCACCCCGGAGAGCTGCTCGACCTGATCCAGAACGACCGGCAGAATCTGATCCTTCTCGACGTACGGGACGAGGCTGATTACAACGTTTTCCATCTGACCGACGCCCGGCGGGTGCCGCTCCAGGATCTGGCTCCGGCTACGAAAGCCCTCAAGGCTGAGCCGTCGGGAACGGTGTACGTGGTCATGTCCAACACCGAAGGCATCGCGACGGAAGCGTGGAAGACGCTGGTGGCGCAGAAGGTGCCGAACGCCTACATTCTCGAAGGCGGCATAAACAACTGGCTGGAAGTGTTCGGCCATGAAAGCGGGATGCAAGAATCGGCGCAAGCGCCTGATCGGGACGTGCTCCGGTTCGCGTTCGAAAGTGCCCGGGGAAGCGCACATGCGGCCTCCCGTCCGCAACACACGTCTGCCGAACTCGGGGTCACGTACCAGTCGAAAGTCGAAGTAAAGGCCAAGACCGCTCGCAAGGGTGGATGCGGGTGAACGGTCGCTCGGCACAGGACCGGTAAGGAAGGGCCTGCGTTGCGAAGAGCGCCGCAGGCCCTTTTTATTTATCGGACTGCTCCCGGCGAAGTAGTCAGCGATAAGCCCTTCCCTTCAGTAGCGGACGCGGTGAGCCTGTCATCTACCCCGGCATAGCTGGGGATCAGGACGGGTCAGGCATCCCTCCCATCCCTCGATGTTTGGCGGGAATGAAAACCCAGGCACACAATCGGGCACACAACCGGAAATCGTCCGCCGCCGGCGTTCTGCGTAACCACATGAAAAAGCCCCGCTTCCACTTAAGGAAACGGGGCCTGTTCAGTGCCCAAGAGAGGACTCGAACCTCCACGAGCGTAAGCCCACTACAACCTGAATGTAGCGCGTCTGCCAGTTCCGCCACTTGGGCGAGCACGTTCTTCCCGAAAGCAGGCCATTCATGCGCTCTCGGCAAGTAGATCCTTTAATCGAAGTTCAGGAATCGGGTTCCGACCTCGGCGTTTGATTTTTGAAGCCGCGCCTACTTCGCCAGCTTTTCAGCGTGCTTCCGGCGCAGGGAGGCGACCTTCGGTTGAATGACCACCTGGCAGTAAGGCTGACCTGGATTGTTGCGGAAGTAGCCCTGGTGGTACGCCTCGGCCTCATAGAACTTGGACAGCGGCTCCAGCTGCGTCACGAGCGGAGCATTCCAGATACCTTTTTCAGCCAGATCCGCCATGACCTCCTCCGCCACCCTTCGCTGCTCCTCATCGTGGTAAAGAATGATCGACCGGTACTGCGTTCCCACGTCTGCACCCTGCCGGTTCAAGGTCGTCGGATCGTGAATGGAGAAGAAGATCTCAAGCAGATCCCGATACGACACCACTTCAGGGTCGAATGAAACCTGCACGACCTCCGCATGACCGGTTCGCCCGTCACACACGAGCCGGTAGGTCGGGTCCGGCATCTTACCGCCCGCGTACCCGCTGACGACGGCTTCTACGCCCTTGATCTTTTCAAATACGGCTTCAAGGCACCAGAAGCACCCCCCGCCCAGTGTTGCCACAGAAATCATGCTATTTCGACTGTTCCCAAGATTCATGTTCGAAGTCCCTGTCTGAATGACTTCGTTGCCGGGATTGTTCGCGCCCGCGCGCTTACTATCGACTGTAGACATCAGTAGGATGTCTTGCAGGGTGTAACAAAGCCGGGACCCTGCAGCATTCCGCAACCGGGTCGCACTAAATTGAACCCGTCCAAAGAGTCCCCTGATCTTTAGTTGCCTTTCATGTTCGACACTCGCTCGCGCTTTGAACACGAAGCGCTCACGGACATCGTAGGCGTGGGCGCGGTCGGCCCCTCCGCCGCACGCATCTGGGTTCGCTCTGAAAAACCCGGGACGATTCAGGTCGATTGGTGGAATGCGGATGATCCGGCCGTCTGCGGATCTGAAAGGATGGTGATCGAGCCGGGCAATCCGTCGGATAACACGGGCGTCGTTGACATTCGAAGCCACAGCGAAGATGAACCGCTGCTGACGCCGCTCACGCGCTATCGCTTCATCGCCGTACGCTCGGACGACCAGAAGAGACTCGGCGAAGGTTCATTCGTGACGGCCCCCGCCGGTCCCGACGACACGCCGGAACGCTTCGCCTTCGCTTTGATGAGTTGTAATCAGCCCTTCGACAAGGATGGTGCGGTCACTCAGGAGGCGCGCCAGATGCTCACCGCCATTGGTAAGACGCTCGTTCAGCATGACGCCCGCTTCGTTTACATGGTGGGCGACCAGATCTATTCCGATTACCCCACCGGTCTGTCGCTGTTCAACGACGACTACTTTCGCGAAGTCACCGGCACTGACTCTCCTTCCATACTCGACTGCCCGGCAGAGGAGATTCGCCGCCTCTATCACGAGCGCTACCGCCTCTTCTGGAATCTGCCCGGATGGCGAGACATCTTCTCAAATTACCCCTGCTACATGGTCCTCGATGATCATGACATCGTAGACAACTGGGGGTCGGACCCGGACCACGAAAATGCGGAGTGGCAGCGCGTGCGCGAGGGAGCGGTCAGGGCCTACTTCGACTATCAGGCTTCGCGCGTTTTGCCGGTCACGTCGGACATCCCGCAGGACTTTCATTACAGCGTCACCTATGGCCATTCGGCGTTCTTTATCATGGACCTGCGCACGAGCCGGCGTGCGGGGGGCGAGGCGCAATTGTACTTTCAGGAGCAGGTAGATGATCTCGAAGCATTTTTCCAGAGGAACGCGGACCGAAAGGTGCTCTTCCTGGCGATCAGCGTGCCGGTCATCCATGTGCCGAGAAAGGTGGCGCGCATCGGCGCGCTGCTCCCTGCGTGGGGCGAGGACTTCTCAGACCGCTGGTCCTCCCCAGCTCACGTGAGGGATCGGGACCGACTGCTAAAGCTGATCGAGGCGCACCAACGCGCCCATCCGGAGCAAGAAATCGTGATCCTCAGCGGGGACATTCATATCGGCTGCGTCCATCGCATACAGTGGCAGCCGGACGGGCCGGACCTGTTTCAGATCATCTCGAGCGGCGTCACACACGGCACGCCGCGCATGGTTCAGGCGGCATCTAAGGCGCTCATTCGGCTGCAAGCCAGCGTGCGGACCCGCGATGGGTCATGCGAAGCGAAGGTTCGTCTCTTGCCCGGAGAAGGCAAGCCGCGGAAGAACCCATACGGCGGATTGAACATGGGAATCGTTGAGGTGCAAACACCAAAACCACACGGCCGTCCGCAGGTGCGTTTTCTTCTGTACGGCCACGAGGGCGACGAGCCGGTTTGCGTCTACCGCTCCCCCTGGACGGGACACGGTACGCCGCACAACTGAGCGGTGCCCTTTGCTGTCCTGCGATCAGCGCGCAAGCCCGCCGAGCGTACTGCCAAACCGGCCGCGTACGTCATCCCGTGGCTGTCGTATGCGGAGGAGGTCGCGCAGTTTTCCGCTCTTAACGTGCAGGTCAAATCCGTACGACTGATACTGCCCGAACGGGTACCAGCTAAAACTCAGCTGCCAACACTCGAAGTCGCGCGCGACGAAAAGGCTCGTCGTAACCAGTTCGCGCCGCACGAGGTCGTAGCCGGACTGCCCCTGCACTTTCCAGTTCGGCGTCACGCTGAAGTCGAACCGGGCGTTCAGGTTCGACACGGATCTGCTCGGATACAGCCCAACGCCCTTTGTATAGCTGTAGCTGAAGTCCAGGTTCAGAGACCACGGTATAGCGAAGTCGGCGTAACCGACGGGCGTATTGTAGTACTGGGACCCAAACGCCTCGTTGCCACCCTGGCCGTACGGCGGAATGCCTCCCGGCATGAGCGGGGACGCGGCCGGGTTAAGCCTTGAAGAAGTTAGCGGCCTGCCCCCTCCTCCTCCGCTGCTCCGGAACGACGTTCCTGCGGAGAAGCGCACGTCCGTAAGCCGGAGAAAGCGCCCACTGAAAGGCGCGAGCACGTAGCGGTTGAGCAGCCGCCCGGTGGCCGGCTCCACGGCATACGGCGAAAAAGTGGCATTTGCGCTGAGATCGTACTTATCGAAGAGGTTCGTTCGAGCGCCCATGTAGATGCTCGAAAGCCTGAACGAATCCGCCGCCATGTTATAAGAAGTGGACAGGTCCATGTTGAGGAGTTGCAGCACCCGGGAGGTCTCTTCGCCGGTGGAGTCGCTATGGACGAGCTTGCCCTCAAAGACGTTGTCCAGGCGGATGCTGAGGTTCTGCTGGCGCGTCGGAATGCTCGATGAAACGATGGAATACTGAACGTCCCGGCCGGTCGTCGTGTCGCGATAGGTGCGGGTATATCCCCAGAACGGCGCGGTAAAGTCCGGCGAGAACGAGAGGCCGAGGCTCGGTCGAACGGTATGGCGGAAGCCGCTGAAAGCGCCGACTTTATATGGAAAGATGCCGTAGATCGTCGTGTTTGCCGACGCGCCCCCGGTGAAGCGGCGCAAGGCGAAGAAGCCCGGTACTTTCTCGGATTGAACCCTGCCGTCGACGATGGACCGGCGATCCGTCTGCAAGTACCACTCTTCGGCGTAGTTGAAGTTAACGGGCAGGTTCAGTCGAAGCGGCGTTCCAAGCAGCGGAAGGCGTTCAAGGGTAAAAGGTAGCGAGACGGGCACGTTGTGGTTAGCGCGAAACTGAAGCGGCGAATCGCGGCGGCCTGTAAGCTCGCGATACTTGCTCGGAGACGTGATCGCCTCCCACCAGGTGACATTGACGGAGTCCGGCAGTTGCGGAAAGGAAAAGCGGTTGTCGAGCGACCCCGAGTAGCTGTACGACAGCTGCTCGTACCAGGCGGGATCCGTGGCGACGACACGCTTCCGTTTCAGCGGGGTGCGCGTCGACTGGGCGAAGGAGAGACTCGGGAAGGTCAAGTCCGTCTGCCCCGTCGTAACTACTTGCCGGTGCGTGAGGCTCACATTCATGTTGCGCCCGGCGTTCGGCCAGCTTTTCGAATAGCGGATGCTGGATCCGATCTGGCTCGTCACGCGGTCGTTGTAGCTCTCCGAGACGCTCCGGAGATAGCCCTGGGTCGACAGATCAACATTTGCCCCGAAGCGAGAGGTAGGCGAAATCTCCTGGTTGTGATTCCAGCGGATCGATGAGCTTTTGACCGTCACTTGATCCGGGTCGCCGGCTTCGCCGCTCTTGCTCCGCACGTAGTCGATGGCCAATTGCCCCGAATAGCGGTACCGACGGTTGTAGCGCACCGTCGGTGCAACCTGCCAGCTTCCCCGGCTCCAGATGCCGCCCCGCACCTGCGCGTCAAAGTAGTCGTTGATGGCCCAGTACCAACCCCAGTCGCGCAGGTAGAAGCCCCGGTCGTCTTCACCGTAGGTCGGGGGGAGCGGCCCGCTACGCCGTCCCTCCTGAGCGGGGAGAAAGCCGAAGGGAAGCCAGAGCGGCGTGGGGATATTGAAGAGAAACAGCTGAATTGGCCCGGTATAAACCCACTCTTTGTCAACCACCTTCATCTTGCTCGACCGAAGCGAGTAGGATGGGTCATCAATGCACTCGCAGGTGGAATAGACGCCATTCTGAACGAAAAGCGTGCTGTCCTCCGTCACCTTCACGACGCCGCCCTTGATAAAGCCCTCATCCATGCGGGTCCGCGCTCCAACGACCCGGCCGCGCTCCGTCCTCATGTTGTAGGCAAGCGCGTCGCCGACGAACGCTTCTTCCGCCTGCTTGAACTCGGGGCGACCCACCATCCCGGTGTCGGACGGCAAACCGGACGCGCGCAGCTCGTCGCGGTTGAACAGGATCTCGATCTTGTGAGCCGTCAGACCGGCACCGGAGTGGTCGACTTTGGCCGATCCGTAAAGCGTCCCCACGTCGCCCTGCTCGCTGCCGAAGACGACCACCAGCGAATCCTGCGCCGCAAAAGTGACGGCTTCCTGCAGGCCGCCACTCGCCGCTGAACCGGCCGCACGAACGCCGTTGTCCTCCGGCTGCTCATACACAGGCGGCATACGAGCATCCGTGAGCGAGTCGGCGAGAGACGGAAGAAGGGAATCCGGTGGTGCCACCGCGGCGGAGTCTACCCGCTGCGCGGCGGCGCTCGTAGAATCAACCTGCTGCGCGGCGGCTATGGGCGCGCAGAAGAGCATTGCAAAGGCAACGCTCGATAATAGCAGGCCTGGACAGAAGGAAGGGTGCTCTCCGCAGAACAGTTCAGACCGACCGCGCCGTAGCCGCGGCAATGCCGCTAAGAGGAACAGAAGGGAGAGGGGAAGCCTGGTCATCCAAGAACTCAAACACGAGATGCGCAGCACCAAGCATACCCGCTTCATTTCCAAGCGTTTCTTGCATCAACATTAAACCTTCGCGGCTGGCGGGCATGACGCTGCGCCGCAAGCTGTCCCGCGCAGGATCGAGAATATAGCGCCCGGCCGCAGAAACGCCGCCGCCGACGATGATGGTCCGTATGTCGAGCAGGTTTACACATGACCCGAGCACCCAACCGAGCTTGTGCCCCGCCCAGGCAAGCACTTCGCGGGCATGACGATCTCCGCGATCGGCTGCTTCATAGAGCATGAGCGGCGTCAGATCCGCGAGGTCCTCGCCGGCCATCTCATGTACGAGGCTGTCGCGCTCGGCCATGAGCCGGTAGCGGGCATGATGCGAGAGGTATCGCTGCCCGATGTAGGCCTCGATTGCGCCCATGATGCCGTAGCGGTCAGACGGTCCCTCATAGTCGACGCTCATGTGCCCGATCTCGCCGGCCGCCCCCGTCGATCCCCGAAAGATGCGATTGCCGTAGATGATCGCGCCGCCTACGCCCGTACCGAGCGTCACCATAATAAACGAATTGTACGGCTTGCCCGCGCCGTAGTGCGCAGACCCGAGTGCGGCAAGGTTCGCGTCGTTCTCGACAAATACGGGCAGCGACTCACCAATGCGCTTTTGAACCGCGTCGCACAAGTTCACCGTTTTCCATCCGGGAAGGTTGGCCGGATAGATGACGCTCGTGCGCTCCCAGTTGATGGCTCCCGGCGCGCCAATGCCAACGCCGGAGATGCGTCCTTCCGGAACAAACGCACCGGCCTCCTTCACGATTTCCGCGATTCGGTCCAGGACATGCTCCGGCCCACGCGACGCTTCCGTGGCAATGGAAAGCTCGTGAACTTTACCCCGGGCGCGACCGACAAGCGCCGCCTTGATCATCGTACCGCCCAGATCGATACCTACCGCGTACTGCTCCATGCCCGAAGGTTAACCTTGTTTTAGATGTGCAGCGGCTGCAATAATTCAGTCCGCCGGACTCACGCGATAAACAACCTCTCCGGGTCGTCGCATCCCATACTCTTCACGAGCGATCTGCTCGATCACCTCGTTGCCGTCCGCTTCTTTGATACGGATCTTCAGCTCTTCGATGTCTCGTTCCAGAACGGCATTCTCGGCTCGCAGCGTGGCAGCTTCACGGCCCCACATCACACGCCGATAGATGCTATGACTATCGAAGAACAGCAGCCACAGCGCGACGCCTAACGCCGCCACCAGCCAGGCGCTCCGGCGCATACGCGCCGAGGGTGCAGAAAAGTGTCGGTTGAAAACCTGCATGTCCGCGTCCGTTAACAAAACTCATGCGGCGGTGGCAGACCGGCCCTCCGGTTGCCACCGCATGCACAAGATAAGAAACTTTGCGGCAAGACAGCTTAAAACCGGAAAGCGTCGACTCCAGGGAAAACTGCCGTCGCGTCCAGCTGCTCCTCGATGCGAAGAAGCTGGTTGTACTTGGCGATACGATCGCTGCGGGAACCCGAGCCTGTTTTGATCTGACCCGCATTCGTCGCGACCGCCAGATCCGCAATCGTGCTGTCTTCGGTCTCGCCGGAACGGTGGCTAATGATGGCGGTGTACTTGTTCTTGTGCGCCAACTCGATGGCGGCAAGCGTCTCCGTCAGCGTTCCGATCTGGTTGAGCTTGATGAGGATTGAGTTGGCAGCGCCCTCCTCGATGCCCCGCTGGAGCCGCTCCGTGTTGGTTACGAACAGGTCGTCGCCGACGAGCTGGACGCGATCACCGACGGCTTCCGTCAGCATTTTCCAACCCTCCCAGTCGTTCTCGGCCATGGCATCCTCGATGGAGATGATCGGGTACTGATTGACCCAGTTCTCCCAGTGGCGGACCATGTCCTCGGACGTACGCTTCCGGTCCGGATCGCTCTTCCAGAAAAGGTAACCGCCGTCCTTGTACATTTCACTCGTCGCAGGATCGAGCGCGATGTAGCAATCCTCTCCGGCCTTGTAGCCGGCCTTATCTATGGCCTCGAGAATAACTTCGATGGCCTCGTCATTGGACCGGAGGTCCGGCGCAAAGCCGCCCTCGTCGCCAACGGCCGTGTTGTAGCCTTTCCCTTTGAGGACGCTCTTGAGTTTGTGGAAGACTTCCACGCCCATGCGCAGCGCCTCGGCAAAGGAGTCCGTGCTCACGGGCATGACCATGAACTCCTGCATATCGACGCTGTTGTCCGCGTGACGGCCGCCGTTGAGGATGTTCATCATCGGCACGGGCAGCACGCGCGCGTTCGAGCCGCCGATATAGCGGTAGAGTGGCATTTCGAGGGATTCGGCGGCGGCGCGGGCCACGGCCAGCGAAACGCCGAGAATGGCATTCGCGCCGAGCTTGCTCTTGTTTGCCGTTCCGTCGAGATCGATCATAGCCTGATCGATGTGGATCTGCTCCACGACGCTGAAGCCCACGATCTCCGGAGCAATGACGTCGTTCACGTTCTCCACGGCCTTCAGGACGCCCTTGCCCTCATAACGGCTCTTGTCTCCGTCGCGGAGTTCTACGGCTTCGTGCTCACCCGTTGAGGCACCGCTCGGCACGGCGGCGCGGCCAATGACGCCCTCCGTCGTGATCACGTCGACCTCAATCGTCGGGTTGCCCCGGCTGTCGAGTATCTCACGTGCGATAATGTCTTCGATGTATGGCATAATCTCTGTTCCTGTTATGGTTGTTGGCACCTTTTCGTGATCCTCTCAAAATCGGGGACGGAGGGCGAAAAGACAAGTCAAACCGTACATGGAAGTTTGGAGAACTCGGCAACTTTCCGGACGACACCGATGCAATCCCGCGGCGACACGGGCACATTGCACATATGTCGGGACCCAGCGTGCAAGGAACGCCTCCCACCGCATTCTGTATAAACCCGGTTCTTTAAGGTTCTTCGCAGATAAACGGAGATTTGCTGGATCGTTCATCCCGCGCACGGGCCGTTCGACTTCGTCACGGAGGCGGGACGCTCCCGCGTCTCATGTTGAGCGGAGCGAAACATCCCGGCGTGCTGGAAGGCGAGATCCTCAGCTGCGACGCACTAAGGAACACGGCTTACATGTCTGCTTCTTATGACAATCCAACCCATTCAGGGACCATGAACGTTCATGATTCTCTCGATCAAAAGCCTTTCCGCGGGTGCTCGGCAGGATAGGCCGCTGCTTTAAGTCTGGCTGAGACGCTTCCTTGAGCATGGCACGGTGGTTGCTCTGCATTTCTTATGCTCATCAGGTTCCTGCCTCCTCCGGCATTCCCGGGTATCATCCACGATGTGAAGGATCTATCCCCGAAAACAGCTGGGAGGCTTTTCGCCGCTGCTAATGAATACACTCCGGAAATTGACCCGCCGAGAGGAAACAATGCGAACGGGCATCAACCGCGAGTTATGTGGCACCTGATCGAAAGCCCCTGTTGGGGGCGCTCATTATGATACACTGCGTAGGCCGTCCCTTGACTGTAGAGTGAAAGTCATTCCCGGCAATCTACGAAGAACCTCTTTTTTACCGTCGCCGTTTTACGCCCATGTTTACGCCAAGGCGCCGCGCGACCCCGCGCCAGTTTAGCTACGAACCACGTTTTTATCGTCCGGAGAAGGACGAAAGCATCAGACGCCGCATAAGAGCCGGCCGAAATCAAGGGCGACGACGCAGCCCCGCCAGTGGCGTCGTCATACTTGCAGTACTGCTCCTCTTTGCGCTCTTTATCTATTCGCGCGTGATGTAGGCCCCCTCCTGCCCCGGTCGCAGCATACTCATCGAGCGGCGTGGCAGGTGTTCGGCACGAGCGCTACACGCTCCGTGCCCACGAACAGCCGCCCCCGATTGGCGGCACGGGGCCTCCATCGGCTTCTTCCGCTTACCATCCCATCGCTGTGCCCGAATCGACCGACGCTCTGGAAGACCTCATTGCGGTAATGCCGGAGGCGCTGGCCAACAAGATTGCTGCCGGCGAAGTCGTGCAGCGGCCGGCCTCTGCCGCGAAAGAACTGCTCGAAAACGCCATCGATGCCGGTGGCGATCAGATCGCGCTGATCGTCAAGTCCGCGGGAAGCGACCTCATCCAGGTGGTCGACAACGGCTGTGGCATGAGCGCGAAGGATGCCGTGTTCGCCTTCCGCCGGCACGCGACGAGCAAGATCCGGTCGGTCGACGACCTGGAACGCATCCGAACGCTCGGCTTCCGCGGCGAGGCGCTCGCCTCCATCTCGGCGGTCGCACAGGTGGAGCTGAAGACTAAGCGCGTCGGCGATGCACACGCGACGTCCACCCGCGTTGACGGCGGGTCCTTCGTAGGTCAGTTGCCGTGCGCAGCCCCGGACGGGACGAGCATCAGCGTTCGCAACCTGTTCTACAACGTCCCTGCTCGCCGCAACTTCCTCAAGTCGCCCGCGACTGAGTTCAAGCACCTGGTGGAGACCTTCCAGTTTCTCGCGCTCTCGAACCCCGCCGTCGGGTTCCGCCTGGTGCATGACGAGACGGAGATTTATCACCTGACACCGGCAAGGCAGTCGGAGTTCACGGATCGGCTACGGCAGCGTGTTTCCGAGCTGTGGGACCGCAGCCTGGCTGATAATGTCGTTCCGGTCGATGAGAAGACCAGCTACGTGAACGTGCGCGGCGTGATTGGAAGTCCGGCGCTGCACCGGCGTAACCGCAACGAGCAGTTTCTTTTCGTCAACGGCCGATACGTGAAGAGCCGCTACCTCGAACACGCCGTTGCGTCGGCCTACGAAGCGTCGCTACAGGCCGACTCGTATCCGTTCTTCGTACTCTTCATCGACCTCGATCCTCGGCACGTCGACGTAAACGTGCATCCGGCAAAAGCCGAGGTCAAGTTCGACGACGAGCGCGGCATCTACGGAATGCTAAAGGCCGTCATTCGCAAGGCCATCGGCACGGCGCACATTGCCCCACGATTCGACCCGGACGCTTCTTCTGAAGATGGCGCTCCCATACCGGTTTCGTTCTCTGCTTCGGGCACGCTGCCCGATGGAGGGTTTGGGCCGCAGGGCTGGGCACCTCGCCGCGCGGATGCACCCGGCGAGGAAGGTGTTTATGGAAGAAGTTTTCAGCCCATTCAGCCGAGGCCCGACCTGTTCGGCAGCCGTCCGGCGGGAGACTGGGCGGATGTGCTCTACGGCGGCTCGGCGAGGGTGCCCGAAGCGTCCACGATCCCGTCCGGCACCATGTCCACGGATTCGGCCGAGCAGGGCGCGGGAAGGGGCAACGATTTGCTCTGGCAGCTGCACGAGCGCTACATCCTGACGCAGATCCATTCAGGGCTTATGTTCTTTGATCAGAACGCTGCCCACCAGCGCATCCTGTACGAAAAGGCCCTTCGCACCATGCAGAGCGGCTTCGGCCTCTCGCAACAACTCCTTTTCCCGCACACACTCGACTTTGGTCCGGCCGACATCGAGCTGCTCCGGGAACTGCAGGCAGATTTCCGGGCACTCGGGTTTGACATTGACTTTTTCAGCGGCCGCTCGGTCGTGGTGAGAGGCGTGCCGGCCGATGTGCGCGCTGGCAACGAACGGTCGATCTTGCAGGACATTATCGAGCAGTACAAGACCAACCGCGAACAGCTGGAGGTGTCCTCGCGCGAGAATCTCGCGCGAAGCGTTGCCCGGCGCAGCGCGATCACGCCGGGCACCCGCCTCAGCGTGGATGAAATGCGCGCCCTGATCGACCAGTTGTTCGAATGTGATATGCCGTACGTGTGCCCCGTTGGACGGCCGACGCTCATCAAGATTACGACCGATGAACTCGCCCAACGCTTCGCCGGGTAGCGCGCCCGGCACGCTTCTCGGCCGGATGCAGCGGTTCATTGAGAGGGAAAGCCTTCTGCGGCCGGGCGATCCCGTTCTGGTGGGAGTCAGTGGCGGGGCGGACTCCGTCGTTCTGCTCCATCTACTCCGGACGGCCGGCTATGCGTGCCGCGCAGCCCACGTCAATTATCGCCTTCGCGGCGATGCGTCGGAGAAAGATGAAACGTTCGTGCGGGGGCTTTGCAAAAGATGGGACGTTCCGCTGTCCGTTGTTCGACCGGACGCAGAGATGCTTGATACGCTCCACGGCGACTCCTTGCAGGCGGCGGCGCGGGAGCTGCGTTATCGGTTCTTTTCCGAAGTCGCCCGCGGGCAAGGAATCGGCGCGGTTGCCGTTGCGCATCAGGCCGACGATCAGACCGAAACCGTCCTGCTCAACTTGCTTCGCGGTACCGGGATCGAAGGCTTGGCGGGGATGCGTTCGTCAAGAACGCTGTTCGCGAACGACCCGCTCCGCCTGATTCGTCCGCTCCTCTGGGCGCGTCGCGAGGAGATTCGGCAGACTGCTGTGGCCGACGGTCTCGATTGGCGAGAAGACACGAGCAACGCGGCATCCGATTACCGGCGCAACGCGCTCCGACTTCATGTGATACCTGAGGTCGAGACCTATTTCGGAGATCCCGTCGAGCGAATCAATCGCTCGGCTGAGATTCTACGGACCTATCTGGATGAGTCTCACGGCCCCGAGCGACTCGCTCATTGGCGTACGTGCGCCGTCGATGAAGAGACGGGCGGCAGACTGCTTCTCGAGGCGCTCGCAGCGCTCCCTGCCATCTGGCGCACGCGGCTGATACTGGACGCACTCTCTCGTTGGGGCGTGGCCGCTCCGATGACGGAGGCCTTCTCCCAGAGAGTCGATGCGTTGATCGACGCGCAGCCCGGCCGTCGCGTGGCCTGGAAAGGCGGTGCCGTGTGGCGAGAAAGAGACGCGCTGCTGTTCCAGCAGGAAAGCACGCCCGCCGCCCATTCCGCCGCCACGTCGATCCGCCCTGGTGAGACCGTGGCGTTTGGTTACGGATGCTTCAGGATGACCGCGCTTGCGGACATCCCGCGTGCGCTCAATTCAGGTTATCCTTTCTGCATTTACCTGGATGCCGCTGCGGCCGGTGCCGAACTGTTCATTCGTCCGTGGCGCGACGGCGACCGAATCCGGCCGTTCGGCCTGGAGGGAACGAAGAAAGTGAGTGATCTCCTGACCGATGCCCGCTGCCCGGTGGCCGCGCGTCGCGACGTGCCGGTGGTTGAGAATGAATCCGAAATCGTGTGGGTTGTGGGGTACAGGACCGCGCAATCCGTTGCCGTCACTCCGTCCACACGCGCCGTCCTCATGCTTGTCTACGACCCCGATGGGTCATGCACCGAGCGTTACCAGTATTAAGAAGCTAAGGAGTTGCACATCTCTCCCGTGCTAACCCGCTCTCCGCCTGCAACGGAAAAGCTGGGATGCGTACCTTACAGGCTTCCTTCGCGAATCCGCCCGCCTAATCCCCCAAGCTTTCATTTCGAATGTACTCCAGCTCCCTCCCGCCGGCAACACCCACCGTAGAGTGTCGCGGCGAACAGTTTCGCCTGTACCTCGACCGCCATACCATTCAGCAGCGCGTGGATGAAATGGGACGCGAGTTGAGCGCCGAATACGAAGGCAAACAGCCCATTCTCATCGGCGTTCTGAACGGGTCGTTCATGTTCATTGCCGACCTGATGCGCGCCATCTCCATCGACTGCGAAGTGGACTTCCTGAAGCTGTCGTCCTATGGGGCGAGCAAGGTGTCCAGCGGCAACGTCCGCGAGCTGAAGCGCATCGACGCCGACTTGAACGGGCGGCATGTCATCCTGGTTGAAGACATCGTCGACACCGGCCTGTCCATCAAGTTCATCATGGACCGCATTCACGAACTGCGTCCGGCCTCCGTCCGCGTTGCGACGTTGCTGCACAAACACGAGGCGACCGTGGAGCCGCTGGACCTGGACTACGTCGGCTTTCGCATTTCCAACTTATTCGTAATCGGTTATGGGTTGGACTACGGCCAGATAGCGCGCAACCTGCCCGACATCTATATTCTCGACGAGCAGTAGGACCCCACCGGGGTGCGGCTCGAAGTCGGTCGGGGCACCTGCGCCCCCTTGTTCAGCGGCACCGCCATGGCTCGGATCCTCATCATCGATGACCACAGCATCTTCCGGGAAGGCATCAAGCAGATCCTTGGGGAAACGCCCGACCTTCGCGTCGAGGCCGAGGCACCGACCGGACGCGAAGGGCTGCGCTTCATCGAGGAGGGCGGCTGGGACGCCGTCGTGATGGACCTCTCCATGCCGGACGGCGGTGGCCTGGAGGCGCTTGCGCAGATCCGAACCCTCGCTCCGTCTTTGCCCGTCCTCATCCTGAGCATGTTTCCCGAAGAACAGTACGGACTTCGGGTGCTGAAGGCGGGCGCGGCGGGGTATCTCTCCAAGATGGCCGCGCCGGATCAACTCGTGAACGCGATCCGAAAAGTGGCGGGCGGCGGACGCTTCATCAGCCCCTCCCTTGCCGAACAGCTTGCCGAGCGGCTCGTGCCGCAGGGCGAAGGAGCGCCGCACGAGCGCCTTTCAGACCGCGAGTTCCAGGTGATGACGCTGCTCGCCGAAGGAAAAACGGTCAGCGAGATCGCCGACGAGCTTGCGCTGAGTGTGAAAACCATCAGCACCTACCGCACCCGGGTGTTGGAGAAGATGGACCTCGGCAGCAATGCCTCGCTCACCCGCTACGCACTTGACTTCGGACTCATCGAGTAGGCGCGTCGCTTTTCGGCCCGTCCGAATGGGACCTGATCGCGAGATGGCGTACTGCCCCGGCCTTCGTTTGTAGGACAACGCCTACGCCGCATCGGCCTCCAGGACTATACCAGAACGCCCGGCACTTCCGTATTATACTTAGGAACGTCAGACAGACGTGCCCAAAGGCTTTTTTTGGAGGTCAACTTTTATGTATGCCAGCTTAGAACATATCCGCTTGAGGCGCCAGGCCGCGCTCGTGCTTGTGCTTGCACTTTCTCTTATCATCGGCATTCTCGCCGTTGCGGGCGGCATCACCGGACATAACCTGGCAGGACTGGACAAAACAGCCACGACGCTCGTCCACGAACCGGGTTCGGTAGCAGACTAATATCGGACAGGATTCACGCCGTGCGCACGGGCGGGATGGAACACAGCGAGCCCACCCACGACCCCTCTCTGGATAGAGTAGCCGACCTCATAGGCGCCGGCATGGCGACCTCAAAGCGAAACCCAGCGCCCCGACCTTCGCTTTCTTCTTTAGAGATTGTTGAAGTAATAAAAAGCGCCGTATTTAGCTGACGACACGGATCAAAGTACCAACGCAACCTCCCCCTCGAGGGGGATTCAAGGGGGTGTTAGCGGGCATTTCAGTCACCTACATCGGCTCGAACATCTGCGACACATCCGGCCGAAAGTAGATCAACGGGCCCTTACGAGGCTATTGACGTAAGGCAAATCCAGACCTGGCATCAAAGGTCGTGTGACTCCACTCAACGTCGACTCAAAGTTAGCCTGAGATCCTTCCCGACTGCCAAGAGGCTGTCGTAGTACACGTGCCTGTCGTCAAAGCTTGAGTGAGTAAAAAACAGCCTCCACGGCAACGTCCGGGCACCTGACGAGGCGCTATGCCGCGCGCCCGTTCAGCCGACGCTCACTTCCCGAGGAAGGCACACGTAGGAGCGGGTGAGTGTACCGCTCATGGCTGCAATGACGGCGGTATCTCCCACCTCCGTCAACTCGCGCACCTTTCCGGATCGGTCAATGATTCGAATGCCTTCGTGCGTCGGCTCATAGGACGAGTGCGAGATGCTGTCAACAGCGATGTAGTAAGCAGCGTCTTCGGCCATCGTAGACGGCGTGGAGATGCCAATCTGCGCGAACCTTTCGCCAATCTTCGCTTTCCAGCGACGCTGGTCCTCCTCGGTGGGTACCGACGGCAGAAAGGAGACGCGGAAGAAGTCCCGGTTGATGAAGCGGCGCGATAGATCCGCAAGCACTTCATCGGCCGAACGGGTCCATCGTTTTAGACTGTACAGCACGTCCGTGTCGTCGAGGTCGCAAAAAGCATCGATTGCCTCAGCGTCGCCCAGGTTCTCGCGCGAAATCGTTCTGGATAGAAAGTACAGGAGCGACGGCGCTCCGGCGTCCATCGCTTTCACATTGCCCGCTTCGACAAGCCGGCGCACACGTCTGAAGATCGCCTGTAGGAGATGATCGCCTGCCAGAACCGTCTTATGCAGGTAGACCTGGCCATACATGAGCCGCCGCGCAATGAGGTAGTTTTCGACGGCGTAGACGCCTTTCGACTCCGCAACGATGCACGACTCCCTCCCACCTTCCGCCGGATGCACGCGCAGCGTCTTGATGATCCGTTGCACACCGACGGCCCCTTCCACGACGCCGGTGTAGAACGAATCGCGCCTCAAGTAGTCCAGCCGGTCCATGTCGAGCTGGCTGGAAACGAGTTGGTGGAAGAAGGGTCGTTCGTAGGTGCCGTCGAAAATCCGCAGTGCCAGATCAAGCGCACCGCCAAATCGCTCGTTGAGGCGGACCATCAGGACGCGGCTCATGTCTTCGTGCTGGAAGTCACGGATGAACTCATGCTCCAGCGAGTGCGAGAACGGGCCGTGGCCTATGTCGTGCAGCAGCGCGGCCGCGAGCGCAGCGGTGTGCTCATCCGGCGTGACTTCTGTCCCTTTCTCGCAGATCGTGGCGAGCGCGTCCTGCATGAGCGCCATCGCGCCAAGCGCGTGTCCGAACCGCGTGTGTTCAGCGCCTGAGAAGACGAGGTAGCCTACGCCAAGTTGCCGAATGCGCCGTAGGCGCTGCACCTCGGGCGTCTGCACGAGGTCGAGCAGGAGCCGCTTCGGAACGCTGATAAAGCCGTGTACGGGATCGGAAAAGATCTTGAATCGCGTCTCCATGTCTGCACGCTCACACGAGAGTGGATTCCGGCGTCGCCCTGCCTTCCATTCGGCGGACGGAGTGCATATCGACGGCCCATAGGTCCGCGCGCTCCCTCCCCTCCTCTTTCGGATCTAACCAAGCCCGGACCAACGAGTCGCCGATCCTGATCGACCATTCCGCATACGTCCCGAGAAACTGGATGGACTCCACACGCCCCTCGCCGAGGTGCCGGCCCTCCGGTACAGGCGCAAGGCTGACCGACTCCGGCCTGAAGGCTGCCACCGTTTCGGCGTCACGAGGCACCTGCCCGTTGGCGTCGTCCGGCTCGAGAACGTTCCACCCGAGGAAGCGCGCTACAAAGCTCGTTTCGGGACTGAAAAAGAGGCGCTGAGGCGTTCCAACCTCTACGATCCTGCCGGCAAGCATCACAGCAAGGCGATCAGAAAGGGCCAGGGCCTCCTGCTGGTCGTGCGTCACGTAGATGCTCGTCGTGCCGAGTCGAGCCTGAATAGCCTTCATCTCGCGACGGGTCTGCTCGCGGAGCGACACGTCGAGGTTCGAGAGCGGCTCATCGAACAGGAGCACCGACGGCCCGACCGCCACCGCCCGCGCCAGCGCCACGCGCTGCTGTTGTCCGCCGGACAACTGCGTGACCGGCCGCGCTTCCATCCCCGCCAGGTCGACGCGGCGGAGCGCATCGGCAACTTGCTCGCGCTCTGCCTTACGCGGCACTTTTCGTACCCGCAGTCCATATCCGACGTTCTCCCCAACGGTCATGTTGGGGAAGAGGGCATAGTTCTGGAAGACCATGCCGGTAGGTCGCCGACGTGCGGGCACCGCCGTCACGTCTTCGCCGCCCATGAGGATGCGACCGGAGTCCGGCGCTTCGAACCCTGAGATGAGGCGGAGCAGCGTCGTTTTGCCACACCCGCTCGGGCCGAGGAGCGAAAAAACTCTCCCGGCTCGATTTTCAGGCTTACCTCATCAACAGCCTTCGTAGCTCCAAAGCGCCGGCTAACGCCTTCAAGGCGAACCCCGACTCCGGTGCTGCCGCTGTTCGATGCCGGTCTACTCACGCGGCCTCGCTTCCGGCAAGGGCGGCCGTCACCTTCTCCGCCGCTTCGTGCAACAGAATGGCCGTTTCCACCTTTAGCCCGCTTTCCCGCAGCAGCTGTTGTCCTTCCTCAGCGTTCGTGCCCTGGAGGCGCACAATCAGCGGAATCTTGATATCGATGGACTTTGCCGCTTCAATGACGCCCGCAGCAACTCGGTCGCACCGCACGATGCCGCCGAATATATTGACGAGGATGGCCTTCACGTTCGGATCCTTGAGGATGATCCGAAAGCCCGCCTCCACGGTCTTAGCGTTCGCGCCGCCGCCCACGTCCAGGAAGTTCGCCGGCTCGCCACCCGCGATCTTGATGATATCCATGGTTGCCATAGCAAGCCCGGCACCATTGACCATGCAGCCCACGTTCCCGTCGAGCTTGACGTAGTTGAGATCGTTCTCGCCGGCTTCCACCTCGAGCGGATCTTCCTCATGGATATCCCGCAGCCCCTCGAGGTCTTTGTGCCGGAAGAGGGCATTGTCGTCGAGGTTGATCTTCGCGTCGAGCGCCGCCACATTGCCCTGCTCCGTCATCACCAGCGGGTTGATTTCCGCGATCGAGGCGTCCATGGCTTCATATGCGCGGTAGAGAGCGAGGATGAACTTGACGGTCTGCTTGAGGGCACCACCCTCAAACCCGAGACTGAACGCCACCTTTCGCGCCATGAACGGCTGCATGCCCACAGCGGGATCGATCCACACCTTTATAATCTTTTCCGGCGTCTCTTCCGCCACTTTCTCGATCTCCACGCCGCCCTCCGTGGAAGCCATGAGCACGTTCATGCTCTTCTGACGGTCGAGCGTTATGCCGACGTAGTATTCCTTGGCAATGTCCACCGCCTCCGTAACGAGCACCGACCGCACTTTCTGTCCCTCGGGGCCGGTCTGGGGCGTCTTTAGCATCATCCCGAGTATCGACTTCGCCCGTTCGCCGACTTCCTCCACCGATTTCGCCAGCTTCACGCCGCCGCCTTTGCCGCGGCCGCCGGCGTGGATCTGCGCCTTTACGACGAACCCCTCTGCGCCGCCTCTTTGCAGCTCTTTCGCTGCTTCGACCGCTTGTTCGACCGTCTGCGCTACGATGCCGCGCTGGACGGGCACGCCGTACTTGTCGAGAACTTCCTTAGCCTGATATTCGTGGAGTTTCATGGAGTCCGCTTGTATACTAAAGATTCGCGCTGCGCTCGGGCACTCTGACGGGTCCTGAGAACAATGAAATTGGCCGCCGGTTATGGCCGGCAGCTTGCGTGTCGGGAAAGTACGACATTACGGCCTTCCAGCTTGTTACGACCTTTCGTTTCCTTCAGAAGAACCGAGCATCTTGCTTCTGACCACCTTCGACTTCCACATCATGCGGCGGGTTCTCGGCGGGTTTGTCCTGCTGGTGCTCGCCCTGATCATCTTCTTTATCGTGCTCCACTACGTCGAGTTCATGGACGACTTCATGGATCGGGGCGCGTCGCTGAGGAGCGTGCTGCTCGTTTACTATCCGAGCTACATTCCAGATATCGTGCGCCTTACCTCGCCGCTCGCCCTTTTCCTCGCGTGCGTCTATGTTACGGGCAAGCTCGCGCAGGAGCTTCAGATCGTCGCGCTTCAAACAAGCGGCGTCTCGCTTTACCGACTTCTTCTCCCCTACGCGATCTCGGCCGCCGTCGTGACCGGCTTCATGTTCTGGTTTAATGGCTGGATCGTCCCAGTCTCGAACCGGACGGTTCTGGACTTCGAACGCAAGTATCTCCGCGAGGGATCGGCGGAAACGGATGTGGCGGACGTACACCGGCAGGAGCGGCCGGGCCGTGTCGTTACCGTCGGCTACTTTGATCGCGAAACTGCCGTTGCCCACAACGTTAGCATTGAGCAGTTCGAGGAGGGTTCGCGCCTAACGTCTCGACTGGACGCCGACCGGCTGTCCTGGAACGACTCCCTCGGCGTATGGCGTGCGGAAGGCATCACAAAGCGCACGTTCATGCCCGAGGGCGGGCAGCGGCTGCAACACGTCGTGACGATGGACACGACGCTCAACCTGTTCCCCCGCGACTTCGCGCGCGATGAGCGGGATGTAGAAACGATGACCGTAGCGGTGGCGCAGGAATACGTAGAATCGCTGCAGCGTTCCGGTGCCGGCAATCTCGGGCGAACGCTCGTCGTGTACTACTCCCGCTTCGCCTACCCGTTTGCCAATTTGTTGCTGGCGCTCATGGCCGTGCCGCTTGCCTCACGAAGGCGCAGAGGCGGCCAGGCCGTGCAACTCGGCGTCGGGCTGCTGACCGCCTTTACCTACCTTGCCGTCATGAAACTGACGGAGCCATTCGGCTACTCGGGCGAGTTGCCGCCGGCCTTAACCGCCTGGCTACCCCACGCGCTTTTCGCCGTGCTGGCGGGTGTGCTGATCGTCCGCGCAGGAAAGTAGCGGCGCTACGCCTCACCGCCGGGCATTCCGAACTGGATCGGCTGGCCCGGCGGCGTATGTTCGGATATTTCGCCATAGGCCCGCTCGTAGCGCGATATGTTGTCTGCCAGCGCATTGAGAAGGCGCTTCGCGTGTTGCGGCGAAACGATGACGCGGCTTTTGACCCGAGCTTTAGGCACGCCTGGCATAACCCGGATGAAGTCGAGAATGAACTCCTCGGGCGAGTGGGCGATCATGACGAGGTTGCTGTACGACCCCTCCGCCACCTCTTCTGTAAGCTCGATATTGAGTTGTCCTTGCTGTATTTCCTGCGGTTCGTTTGGCATCAGTGTAGATCAGGAATGAAAATGAATCAAAGCCGAAGGGAAGTTTAACCTTCTCGGGAGGGGCTGCGTCTGCCGGGCGCAGCGAGAGCGCCGATCAAGTCGCTCTTCGTGACAATCTCGTACGGGCCGCCATCCGCTCGGTTCACCATGACCGCGCCCGGGCCTTGCTCCAGAAGATTGGAGAGGTCTTCGATGGTCGCCGTCCATTCCACCACCGGCAGCGGCGCGCCCATGACGGTCCCGACGGGTTCTTCCCGCGCCCCCGGCGACTCGATGAGCCGGTTGAGAATGCGTCCCTCCGTCAGGCTGCCGACGATCTCCTCGCCGTCGAGCACCGGAAGCTGCGATATGGCATTTTCAGACATTCGGCGGATCGCCTCCTGCAACGTGTCGCCGGGAGAAACCGACACCACATCCCGCTCCTTCTTTCGCGTTCGGAGTACTTCCTTCACCGTCAACTCGGGGCGGCGCTCCAGAAAGCCGTGGTCGAGCATCCAGTTGTCGTTGTACGTCTTGGACAGGTATCGGAATCCGGAATCCGGAAGCACGATCACCGCCACGCTGTCCGCCGTCAGCGACGCGCGGTGTTTGTGAAGGTAAAGGAGCGCGCCCGCGACGGCCATTCCGCTCGACTGTCCGGCGAACATGCCTTCCTCTCGCGCCAGACGCCGCGTCGTCTGCATGGCGTCTTTATCCGTGACCCGCTCGTAGGCATCGATAAGGTCAAAGTTCATGTTCCCCGCGAGAATATCCTCGCCCACGCCCTCCGTCACGTAGGGGTAGATTTCGGCGTTGTCAAACTCGCGGGTGTAGAAGTACTTGTAGTAAACCGACCCGAAGGGATCGACGCCGACCACCTGAATGTCAGGGTTTTTCTCCTTCAAATAGCGACTGGTGCCGGAGATCGTGCCGCCGGTGCCCGCGCCTGAAACGAGGTGCGTCACCTTGCCTTCCGTACCCTCCCAGATTTCAGGGCCGGTCGTCAGGTAATGCGCTTCTTCGTTCGCTGCGTTGTCGTACTGGTTGAGGTAAACCGCGTTGGCGGTCTCTTCCGAAAGGCGGCGCGCGACGGAGTAGTAGGATCGGGGGTCGTCCGGAGCCACCGCCGTCGGGCACACGATCACCTCGGCCCCGAGCGCCCGCAGCACATCGATCTTCTCCTGACTCTGCTTGTCGGTCGTCGTGAAAACGCACCGATAGCCCCGGGCAATAGCGGCGAGGGCGAGGCCGGCACCGGTGTTGCCGCTCGTCCCTTCGACGATCGTGCCGCCCGGACGCAGTTTTCCTTCCCGCTCCGCCGCCTCGATCATCGCCAGCCCAATGCGGTCCTTGACGGAGCCGCCGGGGTTGAGGTATTCAACTTTTGCCAGCAAGGTGCAGGGCAGATCGCTCCCAATGCGGTTGAGTGCAACCAGGGGGGTCTTGCCGATAATGCCGGTGATATGATCGTGCCACATATGCGTTGAGAAGCGTACCTTTGAATAGAACTCACCCTGCCGCGCGGTCGTGGGTCCTGACACTTTCCGGCTCCACTGCCGCCGGATTGGTGGAACCTGCGCGCGCAACTTAGGGTCGCCTTAGAAGCCGTGCGGCAGACGCTTAGTTCCCCTTCCTCGCGGCGACACCTGTACAAAACGAAGATCCCGAACCAGGCATGGGAGCTGAACACGACGCCTTTATTCCACGCGAGCCGGAACTGCTCTACGCCACCTTCGACCTCGCCGGATCAGCAGTCTACCGCGATGCCGCCTGGCTGTCGGTGTTTGGACCCGGACCGTCATCGTGGGCACGCTTGGCAGCGGAAGACCAGGCCGAGCCGCTCCGCCTGCTCAGTGAAGCCGCTCGGGGCATCCTCATTACGAATCAGCTCTTCACGGTCCCAACGGCGGACCGCGACGAGCCGCTGCCGGTCCTGCTCAACTTCGTCCCCGTCTATGCGCCGCGCTCGGACTCCGGTGCCGTCGTTGGAGCTGTAAGCGTTACCGGAGAGGTCCTTGCCGAGCCGACCACCTGGACGGCCAGCCAGACGCAGCGCAACCGGATGGAGACGCTCGGCCGCATGACGATGGGCATTGCGCACGATTTCAACAACTTGCTCAGCGGCATTCTCGGCCACGCGGAACTGATGAAGAGCGCTGTCCGGCACGCGCCGAATGCGCAGGAACTCTCGGACAACCTTCGCACCATGGAGCAAGCGGCCCAGGACGGCGCATCGCTCATTCGCAAGATCCAGCAGTTCATCCGGCAGGAAAAGGCCGACCTACTGGAACCGATTGATCTCGTCCATTTGGTGCAAGACTGCATTGCGCTCATGCGCCCATACTGGTACAACGAGCCGAGGCGACAGGGCATCTCGATCGATGTGGAACAGCGATTCGAGCCGATCCCGCCGATCATGGGTTCGGCTGCGGAACTGCGCGAAGTGGTTGTCAACTTGATCTTGAACAGCGTCCACGCCATGCCCTCGGGCGGACTTATTACGTTCGAGTCGGCCTTCGACCGCGTCTCCGGCGTCCGCCTGCGAATTCGCGACACAGGCATTGGAATGCCGGAGAGCGTCCGCCGCCGCATCTTCGAGCCGCTGTTTACGACCAAGGGAGAGCGCGGAACGGGCATGGGGCTTTCCGTCTCCTACGGCATCATACAGGAGCACGACGGCACCGTGGACGTGCAGTCTGCGCCGGGCGAAGGGACGGTCTTCATCCTCACGTTCCCCCCGGCCGGCGAAAAGCTGTCAGTCATCAAGCCGGAAGAAGTCGCCAAGCCCGACCGGCCTGTCCGCGTGCTCGTCGTGGACGACGAAGCGATGGTACGAACTGTCCTGAAGAAGCTGCTTTCGCTGCGCGGACACGACGTGACGCTTGCCGAGTCCGGTGCGGCGGCCCTCGATGTGCTTCAAAAAACGACGTTCGACATCGTCTTCACCGACAATGCAATGCCGGAGATGAACGGACGCCAGCTCGCAGCGGCTATTCGCGCGCGGTATCCCGGTCTTCCCATTGTGCTGCTCACGGGAGACACGGAAGCAGGTGTGGCGGACGAGATGCTGGACGCGGTGCTCGCCAAACCCTTCAAGCTGGACGATCTGCAGCGCGCGATCAGGGAACTCGTTGGGTGACGAGCGGCCCCTGATTCCTTGCCGATGTGCCTTTATGGCAGACGGGCCGCGCGGCGTACTTTTTGCGTAACCCAGAAACAACAATCCGCAGCGACCTGTCAACGAATGAAACGCCGCTGCGCCCCATCTTTGCTGATATTATATGACACTTTCTCTGCAATCTCTGCTCAATAGTCGCCGGTTGTTTCTGTCGGAAGAGGACGAGGATGACGATCCCGAACAGAGCATTCCCCTCCCGACGGCCGACGAAGAGCAGGCGATGAGCACCTTCGAGGTGCCTGACGAAGTCCCAATTCTTGCCCTTCGCAATACCGTCCTCTTTCCCGGCGTCGTGTTGCCCATCACGGTTGGCCGCGATGCCTCGCTCAAGCTTGTAAAGGACGCCTTTAGTGGCGACCGGCTCATTGGTGTCGTGGCGCAGCGGAGCAGCGATGTCGAGGACCCGCAGCCGGCCGACCTCTACGACTTCGGGACAGTCGCGACGATCCTGAAGCTCATCAAGATGCCGGACGGATCGAAATCCATCGTTATCCAGGGCAAGCGGCGATTCAAGATCGAGGAGTTCGTTCAGGAAGACCCCTACTTTCGCGCGCGCGTCTCTCCCGTGGAAGAAGACGGTGCCGGCGACCGGATCGAGCTGGCCGCGCGCACCCGCTCGATCAAGGAACTGGCGATCCAGATCGTCAACATGTCGCCCAACCTTCCAAGCGAGGCGGCATACGCGATTCAAAACATTGATTCGCCAACCTTCCTGATCCACTTCATTGCTTCCAACCTCCAGATCGGGGTTGAGGACAAGCAGAAACTTCTGGAAACCGTCCCGCTCGTTGAACGCGCCGAGCGCGCGATGGGACATCTCAACCGCGAGCTTCAGGTGCTGCAGCTCTCCGAAGAGATCCGGTCCCGCGTGAAGACGGACGTGGACAAGCAGCAGCGTGAGTACCTGCTTCGCCAGCAGATGAAGGCGATCCAGGACGAGCTTGGAGAGGGCGAAGGCAACTCTTCGGAGATGCGGGAATTGCGCGAACGCGCCGAGAAGAAGAACCTCCCAGAGGCCGTCACGAAGGTGTTGGAGAAGGAGTTTCAGAAGCTCGCCCGGACCAACCCGGCTGCGCCGGATTACGCCGTCACCCGCAACTACGTCGACTGGATCCTCGACCTGCCCTGGACCGAGTATTCCGAGGACCATCTTGACATCAAGCGTGCCGAAGAAATCCTGAACGAGGACCATTTTGGCCTGGAGCAGGTGAAGAAGCGCATTCTCGAGCACCTTGCCGTGCTCAAGCTGAAGGGTGACATGAAAGCGCCGATTCTTTGCTTCTACGGTCCGCCGGGTGTCGGCAAGACGAGCCTGGGTCGGAGCATCGCGCGGGCGATGGGTCGCAACTTTGAACGGGTGAGTCTTGGCGGCGTGCGCGACGAAGCCGAGATTCGCGGGCACCGGCGCACTTACGTCGGGGCCTTGCCTGGCCGCATCTTGCAGGGCATGAAGAAAGCGGGAACGGCCAATCCCGTGTTCATGCTGGATGAAATCGACAAGCTCGGTGCCGATTTCCGCGGCGATCCGTCGAGCGCCCTTCTGGAGGTCCTCGATCCGGAGCAGAACTTCGCCTTCAACGATCACTACCTCGAGCTTGATTACGACCTCTCGAAGGTGCTTTTCATTGCCACCGCCAACTATCTCGAGCAGATCCCGACGCCCCTTCGCGATCGCATGGAAATGATCGAGATCACCGGCTACACGCAGGAAGAGAAGCTGGAAATCGCGCGCAAGTACCTCGTGCCCCGGCAGGTTGAGCGCAACGGCATGAAGGACGATCAGTTCAGCATCACGGACGAGGCGCTGCAGACGCTGATCGACGGGTACACGCGCGAATCCGGCGTCCGGCAGCTCGAACGCACCATCGGTTCGGTTGCGCGAGGCGTCGCAAAGAAGATTGCCACCGACGAGTTGCAGAACGCAGCCGTCGATTCGGAGGACATCGAAGAGTACATCGGTGCCCGCAAGTTCTTCTCCGATGTGGCCGAGCGCACGGAGGTGCCCGGCGTAGCAACCGGCCTTGCCTGGACACCGGTGGGCGGGGACATTCTGTTTATCGAAGCATCCGTTTCGCGCGGATCAGGCAGGATGGTACTTACCGGGCAGCTTGGCGATGTGATGAAAGAATCGGCGCAGGCGGCGTTCTCTTACGTGAAGGCCCGCGCCGATGATCTTCAGATTCCGCAAGACGCGCTGCGCTACTGGGACGTTCACGTACACGTACCGGCCGGTGCAGTGCCGAAGGACGGGCCATCCGCGGGCGTCGCGATGCTCGCCGCGCTCGTTTCGATCTACACGCAGCGATGCGTGCGGCACACCGTCGCCATGACGGGCGAGATCACGTTGCGGGGGCTTGTGCTGCCGGTCGGGGGCATCAAGGAAAAAGTGCTGGCCGCGCGGCGGGCAGGGATCAAACTCGTAGTGCTGCCGGAGCGCAACCGGAAGGACATCGAAGAGATCAAGAACAACGCGCTCGAAGGGCTGGAGGTCACCTACGCCCGTCGGATGGAAGAAGTGCTCGATCGCGCGCTGGTCGAAGAACCGGTGCATGATCCGGTGAAGTTCTTCGCCGTGCCGGATGCGGAGAAACGCCGGGATAACGCGACGGTCGTCGACCTCAACCCGACGCAGCCAACCCCGGTTTTCTCCTGACGGATTGAGTGACCAAGTCGAAGCCGGAATCTCTCCGAACAACGAAGAGATTCCGGCTTTCTTCTTTTCAGGGCCGCTGTGACTGCGTCTCGTGTTGAAGGAGGGAAATGCGAACGACGCGGTGGTGCCCGCCATGCACGGCCGAGAGGTTTCGCTTCGCCGGCATGACCTGGTGTGGACGTTCTGCCTTTCAGACACGCATCCCGTTCCCGCTTCCTCCGCCCCCCCGGCTGTCATCTCTCCGCCCCCCGGGCGGTCATCCTGAGGACAGCGAAGGATCTGCCTTTATCGCAGGAGGGGCACGAACTATCGTGCCCCTACAGGCCTCCGGGCGAATGCCGCGAACGTTACGGGATCAAAATCTCTGCGCCGCCGCGTCTCTGCGTCAAAATCGTCCGTCCCGTAAGACACCTGCCCCCGACTGTCATCCCGACCAAGGCGGCGCGACCGACCCTCATCATGCGGCAGCGTCATCCGCCGCCGCGCGGAGGGACCTCCTCAACGGGCTACGACGCACCCCCTGCCCGACCCGTCGCCCCGGACGAGAACAATAACGTCGACCACATTCACAAGGCGGCACCAGCAATCCTCCGCCCCGCCCCCGGGCTGTCATCCTGAGCTCAGCGAAGGATCTGCCTTCATCGCAGTAGGGGCGCAATCTATCGTGCCCCTACCACCCTGCCCGGAGCTGAGAAGCTTCGCATGATTCGCGGGGGCGTTCTGCGAAGAGCCAGACAACGCGCATTTAGCGCCGTCGCCCTGAACGCACGTCTTCCTCCAGCACGACGGCGTCGTCCGTGTTCGGGTCCTTGCCGGAGCGGAAGGCCCGTTCGGTCTCAACGACAAGATCGGCCGCGCGCCCGATGGCCTTCTCGATAAGAACGGCCGCAAGGTATGCCGCAGCACCGCCCGCGTACACAGCTTTGCCAAGCACGTTCAACTCCTCAAAACGGACGATCTGCTTTCCCTTCTCTTCCATCACGTATCGATGTGCGGCGGCTCCAGGGGGTCGATGGGGGACGTTACAGGCGGCTCGGGAGGCGGCGGCGGAGGACGCCTTTTACCTGCAGCGAACAAGTCTTCGAGCACGGAGGCCAGCGCCTGACCGGCCTTGTCAATGCCTCGGGCAACCGTTCCCGCAGTCGCTTCTACAAGGAAAACCGCGCGCTCCTCCACGGGTAACTCATCGAACGCTTTCCGCGCTCGCTCGTATTCTTCGTCTCGCTCAAATTTGCTCATGGTGCGATACCGATTGGCGCGCGCGGGCGCAGCCGTTGCACAATAGTTATAGCCCGGTAGACGTGTGTTCTACGGGCAAGTTTCACTCGATCATCGTTGCCGCATGGCGGAAGAAGACCTTCTCCAGCCCACCCGTTCCTATGAGGGACTGCTGGCCCGTTCGACAGGACTGTGGCACGACGTGGTGGTAGGCGGCAAGACGGTGCCCTGCCGCATACCGGGGCGCTTCCGGCTCGGCGACGACGGCACGACCCACCCCATGGCCGCCGGGGACCGCGTCTCCATTGTGATGCAGGAGGACGGCACAGGCGTCATTCAGGAAATTCACGAGCGGCAAAATCGGCTGAGCAGGCGAGCGGCGGGACGGCGGGTGGGCATGGAACACGTCATCGCCGCCAACATCGACCGCGCCTGGCTCATCCAGTCCGTTCGGATGCCGAAGATCAACACGGGACTCATCGACCGCTTCCTGGTTATGGCGGAATCGAACGACGTGCCGCCCGGCATTGTCTTGAACAAAGCCGACCTCATGAAGAAGGCGGACGAGGAAGCCGTCTCGACCATCCGAACCCTCTACGAAACGATCGGCTACCCGGTGATCTGGACGAGCGCTGAGACCGGCGAGGGCGTGGGAACGTGGCGAGAGGCGCTGCAGGGCAAGGTCAATGTTCTTGCCGGCCCGTCCGGCGTCGGCAAGTCGACGCTGCTGAACCGCGTCGAGCCGGCTCTTGATCTCTCAGTAGCCAACGTCAGCGACCGGACCCGAAAAGGCCGCCACACGACCACCTTCGCAGCGCTTTACCCGCTCTCCTTCGGGGGTGCCGTCATTGACACCCCGGGGATTCGCGAGTTCGGCATCATCGACCTCGAACCGCATGATCTTGGCTTCTACTTTATCGAGTTCCGCCCTTTCCTCCCCGACTGCCGCTTCCCGAACTGCACGCACGACCACGAACCCGGCTGCGCCGTGCAGGCGGCCGTCGAGGAAGAGCTGATTTCAGACATTCGCTACTACAGCTATCTGAACATCCTCTCCTCCGTGCGCCTCGGCGAAAAGGACGTGGGGCGTTGAACACCTGTAGGACCGGCCGGTCTACTCAGACGCGGCAGCACCCTTGCCTCCCGTCTTCTTTGGCGCAGCCGCTTTCTTGGCAACGGCCGGCTTTTTCGCAGTAGGCTTCTTGGCCGCTGCCGCTTTGGTCGCGGTCTTTTTTGAAGCGGCCGCCTTCTTTGCTGCAGGGGTCTTCTTGGTCGCAGTGGCCTTCTTCGCACCGCCCTTCTTGCCCGACTTGCTCCCCTTCGAGGCGGCGCGCGCCGCAATCAGATCCAGGGCCTCGTCCATCGTGATCGAATCTATTTCCCGATCCTTTGGCAGCGATGCGTTCACTTTCTGATGCTTGACGTACGGCCCGTACCTGCCTTCAAAAACTTCAACCGGATCGCCGGACTCCGGGTGATTGCCAATGGTGCGCAGGGCCTTTGACTTCATCGCCTTCTTCGCCAGCAGCTCGAGGCCACGCTCGAGATCTACCGAAAGCACGTCGTCTTCCTTCGTTAAGGAGGCGAAGAGACTGCCGTGCTTCACGTAAGGCCCGAAACGTCCGATGTTCGTTATCACCGGATTGCCGGTCTCCGGGTGTTCGCCGAGCGTTCGGGGGAGTTTAAGCAGGTCGACGGCAACGTCGTACGTGACATCCGCAGCATCGACGCCGCGCGGCAGAGACACGCGCTTGGGCTTGCCGGATTGTTCGTCGTCTCCGAGCTGCACGTAGGGTCCATACGGCCCTTTCTTAAGTAGCATTGGCTGCTCCGCATCGGGATGTATGCCAATGACGCGATCCTCCGCGTTGCCTTCCCGCAGAAAAATCTCCAGGTCCTCGGCCGTCACATCCGCAGGAGCAAGTTTGTCCGGCAGCGACGACGTTACGGTCTCGCCGTCGATCTCGCCTTCTGCGTAGGGACCGTACTTACCGACCCGTATTAGGTATGGTGCCCACTTGGGATACTGGAGCGTCGACACCTCCCGCGCGTCAACTTTGTCGAGCGCCTCGCTAACCCTACCAACCAGCCCCTCCTCTCCGTGATAGAAACTCGTGAGGTAGGGCGTAGGCTTCCGGTCTCCGGCTGCAATGTCGTCCAGCACCTGCTCGATACCCGCTGTAAAGTGGATGTCCACAAGCTGGTCGAACTGGTGCTCGAGGAGGTTGTTGGTGGCGAAGGCCATGAACGTAGGGACGAGCTGCGTCCCCTGCCGAAAAACGTAGCCACGGTGTACAACCGTGTCGATGATCGCCGCGTACGTCGACGGGCGCCCAATGCCTTCGCTTTCCAGTGTCTTGACAAGGGTCGCTTCGGTATACCGTGCGGGCGCTTTGGTTTCGTGGCCGAGCGGCTCGACCTTCCGGCAGTCGAGTGACTCCCTGGCCTTAAGATCCGGAAGCGGCTGTTCGCGATCTTCCAGCGCGGCATCCGGATCGTCGCTGCCTTCGACGTAGGCGCGGAAGAAGCCGGGAAACTCGATCGTGCGCCCGGAAGCCCGGAAGGTGGCGACATCTTCATCCGAACGAGCGTCAATCGTTGCCGTGACGAAGCGCAGCCGCGCGTCGGCCATTTGGGAGGCGACGGTTCGTTTCCAGATAAGATCGTACAGGCGCGCCTCGACTCCGTCGAGCTTCAACTCCTCGGCCGTACGCATAGCAGTACCGGCAGGGCGGATGGCCTCGTGCGCCTCCTGCGCGTTCTGCACCTTACCCGAAAACTGCCGCACCTGCGGGCTAAGGTACTCCTTGCCGTAACGGGCGACCACCGTCGCACGCGCAGCGTCCAGCGCCTCGCGCGAGAGCACGGTCGAGTCCGTACGCATGTAGGTGATATAACCCTGCTCGTAAAGCCGTTGCGCCACCTGCATGGTCTGCCGCGCCGACAAGTTGAGCTTGCGGCTTCCCTCCTGCTGCAGTGTGGACGTGATGAACGGCGCGGATGGCGACCGGTTTGCGGTGCGCGATTCGATCTTCGAGACCGTCCACGCGCCGGAGCGCAGGCGGTCGGCAAGTCCGCGGGCCTCATTTTCAGCCAGCAGGAGCACGTCCTTACCGGCTTGCAGCCCTTCGCGCAGCCTTCCCGTGTTGTCGTCGAAGTCGCGTCCGGAAGCCACGCGGGTCCCGCCGACGTGCGTCAGCGACGCCTCAAAGGAAGCGCCTTTGCGCGCCAGCTGCGCCTTTAAATCCCAGTAGGATCCGGGTACGAACGCAAGTCGCTCCTGCTCCCGCAGCACGAGCAGCCTCACCGCAACACTCTGCACCCGGCCTGCAGACAGGCGCGGCGCAATCTTCTTCCAGAGGAGCGGCGAGAGGGTATAGCCCACGAGGCGATCCAGAATACGCCGCGTCTCCTGCGCATCGACGAGATTGTAGTCAATGTCCCGCGTCTTGTTGAGCGCCCCAAGGATGGCTTCCTTCGTAATCTCGTGGAAGACCATGCGCCGGATCGGCACCTTCGGTGCGAGAACCTCCACGAGGTGCCACCCGATAGATTCACCCTCGCGGTCCTCGTCAGTCGCGATGAAGACTTCATCGATCCCCTTGAGCGCCGACTTCAGCTCGCGGACGATTTTCTTCTTGTCCGAGGGCACCACGTAAAGCGGCTCAAAGGCGCTATCGACGTTCACCCCGAGCTTGGCCCAGCCGTTTTGCTTCAGGTCGGCGGGCACCTCAGACGCGGACGCAGGCAGATCCCGAACGTGTCCCATGCTGGCCTCGACGCGATAATCGGGGGCAGGCAGGTAGTTGCGGATGGTCCGCGCCTTGGTTGGAGACTCCACGACGACCAGTCGTCTCATAATATCGTCCTCGAAAAAACGTTATCAGCATTCTTGACCCATGCCGGACTGAAGAGCATACGACCGAAGCAAGGTATGCGGCAAGCGGCGTTCAGCACCGGTCGGCAGGCTCGTTCACACGCTTCATGAGGATCGACGTTCCACGCGCACCCGTCCCGGGATTACGCGGAGCACGCATCCTTATGCTCCGGGAAAACCGGTATTCACAAGTTTTTACCGTGCTTACGACACATGATTCCGGCATTTGATGCCCATTTGTGCCATGGGGTACGTATTTTCCCCTGCTGATCCGGCAACAAGCTTGTCTGGACAGGAATACTCCTGTATATTACTCGGGGGTTATATTCCTTATGTATACATCGTACGACAAAAAAGACGAACATGGCTGACCAAAAAGGTAAGTACGTCTATTTCTTCGGTGGCGGCAAAGCCGAAGGGGACAAAAACATGAAAGCGCTCTTGGGCGGCAAGGGTGCCAACCTCGCTGAGATGAGCGCCATCGGGCTTCCGGTTCCGGCTGGTTTTACCATCACGACGGAAACCTGTAAGTTCTACAACGAGAACGCCCGCGAGTGGCCGAAGGGCCTTGCCGAACAGGTTCGCGACAACGTGTCGAACATCGAGGAGGCCATGGGCGCGCGCTTTGGCGATCCGGAAAACCCGCTGCTCGTCTCCGTGCGAAGCGGCGCGGCGCTCTCGATGCCGGGCATGATGGACACCGTCCTCAACCTCGGCATCAACGACGACGTGGTCGAGGGCCTCGCCCGGAAGACCGGCAATGAGCGCTTTGCGTTCGACGCCTATCGCCGCTTTATCGATATGTTTGGCGACGTGGTCATGGGCATGCACCACGAGCACTTCGAAGAGGCCATCGACGGCCTGAAGAGAGAGCGCGGGGTCGAAAATGACGTAGACTTGACGGCGGCGGACCTGCGCATTCTCGTGGATCGTTACAAGGCCATTTACCGGCAGCACACCGGCTACATGTTCCCGGAAGATCCTCACGAGCAGCTTCAGTTCGCCATTAACGCGGTCTTCAACTCGTGGAATAGCGATCGCGCCATCAAGTACCGCCGCATCAACCGCATCACTGGTCTGCTTGGCACCGCCGTCAACGTGCAGGCCATGGTGTTCGGCAATATGGGCGACAACAGCGGCACCGGCGTTTGCTTCACGCGCAACCCGTCAACGGGCGAGAACAAGCTGTACGGCGAGTTTCTCGTCAACGCCCAGGGCGAGGACGTCGTGGCCGGCATCCGTACGCCGGAGGACATCGATCAAATGTCCAACGAGTTTCCCCAGGCCTACAAGGAACTGGTCGCAACGACCAACCGCTTGGAGAAGTACTTCAAGAACATGCAGGACATCGAGTTCACGGTGCAGGAGCAGCAGCTCTACATCCTGCAGACTCGCAGCGGCAAGCGTACCGGCACGGCCGCGCTTCGCATTGCCGTGGACCTCGTGAAAGAGGGCATGGTTGACCGCGAGACGGCCGTTCGCGACCTCGTGGAACCGGGCCACCTCGACCAGTTGCTCCACCCGCACTTTGAGGATGAAGCCGGTTATCACGACCGCGTGATCGGCAAGGGCCTCCCCGCCTCTCCCGGCGCGGCCGTAGGCCAGGTCATTTTCACTGCAGATGAAGCCGAAAAGTGGAAGGCTGACGGCAAGCGCGTCATTCTCGTTCGCATCGAGACCAGCCCCGAGGACGTCGGCGGCATGGACGCTGCCGAAGGGATCCTCACCTCGCGCGGCGGCATGACCTCGCACGCGGCGGTCGTGGCGCGCGGCTGGGGCAAGCCTTGCGTTGCAGGCGCGGGCGACATCGTCATCAACTACCGCAATAAATCTTTCTCCACCGGTACCACGACCGTGCGGGAAGGCGAATGGATCTCCATCAACGGCTCCACCGGCGAAGTGATCGTCGGCGAAGAGAATCTTGTTGAGCCGGAGCTTAGCGGCGACTTTGCCAAGTTCATGAAGTGGGCCGACGAGTTCCGGACGATGAAGGTCCGTACGAATGCCGACACGCCCCACGACGCGCAGAAAGCGCGCGACTTCGGCGCCGAAGGCATTGGCCTTACGCGCACGGAGCACATGTTCTTCGAGGGCGACCGCATCCGCAGCGTGCGCAAGATGATTCTTGCCTCATCGGTTAAGGAGCGCAAGGCGGCCCTCGCCGAGCTGCTGCCGTTCCAGAAGGAAGACTTCCGCGGCATCTTCCGCGCGATGAACGGCCTGCCCGTAACGATTCGCCTGCTCGACCCGCCGCTCCACGAGTTCCTTCCGCATGACGAAAGCGGCCAGACGGAGATGGCGGAGAACATGGGGGTCTCGCTCGACCAGGTCAAGGCGAAAGTCGCGGCGCTCGAGGAGTTCAACCCAATGCTTGGCCATCGCGGCTGCCGCCTCGGCGTCACGTTCCCCGAGATCACGGCCATGCAGGCCCGAGCCATTCTCGAGGCCGCCGTTGAGCTGGCTGAGGAAGGCGTTACCGTGCTTCCGGAGATCATGGTGCCGCTCATCGGCACGCTCGAAGAGTTCGTCGATCAGAAGCAAGTAATCCGCGAGACGGCTGAAGCCGTGTTCAAGGAGAAAGGCCGTTCGATCGAATACATGATAGGGACCATGATCGAGGTGCCCCGCGCCGCCCTTATGGCCGATCAGATTGCGAAGGAGGCGGAGTTCTTCTCCTTCGGCACGAACGACCTGACGCAGATGACCTTCGGCTACAGCCGCGACGACGCCGGCACGTTCTTGCCGTATTACATCGAGAACAAGATCCTGCCCGAGGACCCGTTCCAGGTGCTCGATCAGGCCGGTGTCGGTCAGCTCGTCAAGCTCGGCACCGAGCGCGGGCGGCAGACGCAGCCGGACCTCAAGGTTGGCATCTGCGGCGAGCATGGCGGCGAGCCGTCGTCGGTCACGTTCTGCTACCACGTAGGGATGAACTACGTCTCCTGCTCGCCCTTCCGCGTCCCGATCGCGCGCCTCTCGGCTGCGCAAGCGGAGCTGAACGCGAAGAGCGCCGGCAAGGAAGTTCTGGCAGCCGGCGGCTGATCCGGGTTAGTCGTTGAAGAGAAAGGGCGCTACTCCTCTGCGGGGTAGCGCCCTTTCTTATTGGCTTTCTTTAAACCGCTGGAAGCTGGTGGCTTGCAGCTTCAGGTAAGCAGGCCGCGGTCCGGTTCGGACGGGTCCGCCTCCCGAAGCGTGCGCTCAAGCCGCCGCCCGGACAGCGGCGTCTCGTTCATACGGGCTTCTATAGCAGCAAGGCGTTCCACAAGCGGCTCGATCTCGACAGCCACCGCCTGTCCCAGCATCTGCTGCAACTCTCCCCGGCTAAGGGAAGGTTCATTGCCGCGGGCATCACGCTTTGACTTCGCGTTTAGAATAGCTTGGACAAAAACCACAAACGCGATGATCGCCGTGATTGACACTACCATGAGTTCAAAAGACATGGCGCTCCCCAAAAATTGATTCTACATACGTTGTCTATACGCACCGAAGTCGCGAAAAGTTACGATCCCGCCGACTGCCCGAATGCGCTCTCCCCTGTCACGTCCTGCCCGACGATGAGCGTATGGATCTCGTCCGTGCCTTCGTAGGTCACGACCGACTCGAGGTTCATCATGTGGCGCATGACCGGGTACATCCCAAGGATGCCGTTGCCGCCGAGAACCTGGCGCGCTGAACGCGCTACGTCGAGTGCCATCCGAACGTTGTTTCGCTTTGCGAGCGAGACCTGCTGCGGCCGCATGGTCCCGGCGTCCTTGAGCTTCGACAGCCGCCAGGCGAGAAGTTGCGCCTTTGTAATTTCCTGCACCATATCGACCAGCCGCTCCTGGATGAGCTGAAAGCCGCCTATGGCTCGTCCAAACTGGACGCGCGAGCGGCTGTGCTGAAGGGCGGCATCGTAGCACGCCATCGCGGCACCAATGACGCCCCACGCGATGCCGTACCGCGCCTGCGTCAGGCACGAAAGCGGCGCTTTAAGGCCAACCGCTTCCGGAAGCCGGTTGCCGGAAGGGATGCGCACGTCGTCCAGCACCACCTCCGACGTTACCGCGGCCCGCAGGGACCACTTGTCCATGATCCTCGGTGTCGTAACGCCCTGCCGGTCAAGCTCGACCAGAAATCCCGCCACCTTATTCTCGTCGTCTCTCGCCCACACCACGCAAACGTCTCCTTCGGAGGCATTGGTACTCCAGCGCTTGTGCCCCGACAGGACCCAATGGCTTCCGTCGCGATGCGCGCGCGTTTTCATCCCCGAGGGATCTGATCCCTGTCCCGGCTCCGTAAGCGCGAAACAGCCAATCGCCTCCCCCTTCGCGAGCGCAGGAAGCCAGCGCCGCTTCTGCTCCTCACTTCCATACCGGAAGATCGGATACATGACCAGCGATCCCTGCACGGAGCAAAATGAGCGCAAGCCGGAATCCGCCCGCTCGACTTCCTGCATCATAAGTCCGTAGACGGTGTTGTTGTAGCCGCCACAGCCGTACGCTTCCGGCAAGTTCGGCCCGAGCAGCCCAAGCCTGGCGAACTCGGCGACGAGTTCCTTTGGGAACGTAACCGCCTGCGCGTGCTCCTCGATGATTGGCAGTACCTCGGCCGTTATAAATGCTCGGACGCGATCCCGAATAGCCTTCTCTTCCTCCGAAAGCAACTCATCGAGCGCGTAATAGTCCGGTGCCGCAAAGGCGGCGGGGTCGTACCCGGTAGGCGTCTGGTCGGCCAGTGGGGAGGATCTCATGGGTGGTCGGGATCGAAATGGAAGTGTTGGCGGGTCGAGCGTCGGCGAGGCGGAGGCGTACCATTCATCTTCATGGTCGGGCAATGAAGAAACGTGCTGTGCCTTAACTTGTCCTCCGCTCAGCCGTTGGATCGGCTGTAAAGTTAACCTGTTTACATCGGTAAGACCAACTCTTCAGGGTCGTTGCTGCACAAGAATATGCGCGTCATACTCAAGTCACACTTTCTCTTCGCACTTTTGCTCGTCGCTCTCGGAAGCTACCACGGGGAGGCTGCCGCGCAAGGCACGCCGCGGATCGGTCTTGGCTTCAACACCATGCTGAGCACGGCCGACGGACTTGGCATCGGACTCAGGGGCCGCGCGTCTGCGCCAATCAACGCGGACCTTTCCCTCGGCATCGATATGGGCGCGACCGGCTTCATTCTGCAGGGCCGTGACAATGCGACGTGGGTGTTCGACCCGCAGGTCTCCGCAATCATTACGCTGCCGTCGCGCTCGCGGAAGGCCCCGTACTACCTCGCCGGTGTGGGCCTCTACATCGAAATGTCGCCCGATAACAAGGATCCGTTAGGCTTCGACGACAGCAAGAACGAACGGGTCAGCGGCCCGACAATCCATGGTGGTGTGGGCTGGGTGCAGCTTCTGCGCGAGACGACCATTTTCTACGAGATCAACCCGGCTATGATCATCGGCAAAGACCAGGTGCATCTGGCCATCCCCGTCCGCGTCGGCATCATATTCTGAGCCGGTTGGAGCGTCGGCGGCCGGTGGAGCAGTCTATTGCACGCGGCGCAGAATGGACTGGAGTCGTTCGTGATCCTCGTTGAGAAGGCGCCCGAGTACCCGGCCGGCGGCAATGACTTCCCGCTCGCCCTCCCGTCCGCCGCCGTGCGCCTTGTCGATCTGGCGAATGGCGGCTACGAGCAGGTCATCCACCGCAACGAGCGGATCGGCGTTTCTGGCAATCGTTCGCAGATAGTCGTAGGGCGCTCCGAGGGCGCGGAGTTCGTTATGGGAGATCGAGTACACGAAATCGTGCAGATCCGGCGGGTGCGGCGGCAGGGTCTGGCGCAGCACGCCTTTCTCGCCGTAAGCCAAAATAACGGCGGAAATGGTCGTCCTTAACAGGTCGAACACGTGCGGCATTTCGCGCCGCAGTTCGTCGCGGGTAAGCCCAAGCGCGGTGGCGCGGCGTCCCGGATCGATGGACGCCACCTCGATGCGGCTCACGAGCGCATACACGACGATTCCGTCCGAGCGCGTCATGCGGATCCAGGAGCCAAACGCCGGAGCATCTGTCCCGCGATAAACTTCCGCCTCGAACGCGCCCGTACTCGACGCCACGACCTCCGCCACCGGGCGAGGACCGCCGCGCCCGGCATCCTGCATTTTCAAGTCGTTTGGCCGTCCTTCTTCTTGAACAATATCGGCACTCATACCAGCGGCCTTCTCTTGGACATACTTTTCTGCGAAACATCCGCCGGCAATCCGGACTGCTCCATTTGGCCGGCGATCAAGGAATAGAATGCGGATCGTTCAGGTGCGCGGACGACCGCATGTTCGTGCGCCTCGCTCAGGATCATCGGATAGCCCCGGCCCTTTTCGCACTCGCTCTGAACCACGGCATGAATAAGATCAAGCAGCCCTTCATCGTCGGCAACCCACTGCGGGAACTCTACTCTTCCAACTTCTCCCGGCGACGCATTGCTTCCGGATCGCACGTAGAAAAAGCAGATGCGGTCGGAGGCTTCGTAATCGCTCTGGATGTGTGAACCTGACACGAAAGTAGCTGAACGGCATCCAGGCTTCAGGAGTCGTTCAAACAGCTTCCGGTCCGGCAGGCCGAACAGCGTCTCGCCTGGATCGGACGGCTCTTGCGAGCTTTCTCCGAGCACGATGCGCAGCAGACCGACGACTTCGGCGCTGCTCGGCATGGAGATGTAGGAACACAGCGGAATCCTGTTTTCCCTGAAGAGGGCAAGGACTTCGGCATAACGCCGAATGAGCCGTTCTTCGAGCGTCCTGTTGTGCATCTGCCGGATCATCCAGCGAATCAGCGTGCCGTCGGCCATTGCAAGCAGCGGCCGCTCCTGCTGCCGGACGGTGAACGCGACGTCGTAGAGATGCTGAAGCTCGGCCTCGTCGCGCAGCGCCGACACCATCTCGGCTGACGCATTCTCCAGCGGGTCATCGAGTTCTTCGTGCAGATCCGATTTGCGATAGCGGAATGACGGGACGGTCTCCAGAAGCGGCTCTTCCAGCGTTCCGTAATGAAAAGCAATCCGGCTCACGTTAAGCAAATAGCAGGTCGGCTCGACGTTCCGATCCGGCAGGATCTGCGAACCGTCCGTGGCTACGACCGTCATCGGCGTCGGGCGAGGCGGCGCGACGTAGGTGCTGGTCGGTTTTTCGATCAGCCCCGCGCGTAGCCAGGGCACCCGCTCGCCGGCCGCGCGCTCTTGAAAAGAAGCCCAGTCTGCTGCCAGTTCCGTTAAGGTCGCAAGTGCCCGCTCGGTGCGCGAAATCGTCTGGCGGTACGACTCCGCCTGATAAGAGTCGAATCCGGCAAACTGCTCACGAAGAAGCAATAGGTCGAGCATAATAGGAGGTACTAAGTCAATACGCGGCTTCCCGCGAAGCTGCGGCAGGATACGGACAATCCGCGCGAGCGCGCAACCCTCCCGCGCCACGCGGGTACTACCGCCGGTTCGAATCGCCGCTCAGACGCCATCATCTCTCCGCCGCCCATGGCAGGACTTTACCTGCACATCCCTTTCTGCTCGCAGCGCTGCATTTACTGCGACTTCTACTTCACGACCACGCGGAAGTCGCACACTTCTTTCGTACAGGCGCTGATCGCGGAGATCGAGTACTACGGACACACGTTCGCAGACAAAGAACCGATCAAGACCGTTTATTACGGCGGCGGCACGCCTTCTCTCCTGCTCGAAGACGAACTCTTCGCGATCCAGGACGCCATCTTCAACAACTTCGGCACCGACGAGGTGGAAGAAACCACGTTGGAACTCAATCCGGAAGATGTCGATCTGGACTACTTGAGAGGCTTACGCGCGCTGGGCGTCGACAGGTTGAGCATCGGCATTCAGTCCTTCTTCGCCGACGACCTGGCGTTTCTCAACCGTGCCCACACTGCGGAGCAGGCGCAGGCCATCGTTCCGCTCGCGCGCGAAGCGGGATTTCAGAACTTCTCCGTGGACCTGATCTTCGGCCTTCCGCAGCAACCGAAGGAATACTGGGCGGCCAATCTCGAGAAAGCCGTTGCGCTCGGCGTGCCGCACATGTCGGCCTACGGTCTGACGGTCGAAGAGCGCACACCGTTGTACAACCGGATCGAGCGCGGACTCGTCACGCCGGCAGATGAAGAAGAGATGGCGGACCGCTACGAGTTTACGGTGGGCTATCTGCGCAGCCACGGGTACGAGCAGTACGAGATTTCCAACTTCGCCCTGCCGGGTGCGCGCTCGCTGCACAACAGTCGTTACTGGGAGCACAAGAACTATCTGGGCTTTGGGCCTTCCGCGCATTCATTCTGGTGGGACATGCTCCCCCGCCCTTCCGCCCAGCGCTGGTCGAATGTGGCTAACCTCAAGCAGTATGAAGCGCTCGTCGGCAGCCGACAGCTTCCGCTCGACGGCCGCGAGCGTCTCGCGCTTACGCGCCTTGCCGACGAGTACATCATGCTCCGGCTCCGCACCGCCGACGGGTTGAACCTCGACGTGCTCGACACCATCTACGGCGTTGACCTGCTGACCGAGCGACTGGACGAAATTGCCTGGCTGGAATCGGAAGGCTACATTCTCCCCGTGCGAAATGCGCTCGTGCGCCTTACCGATAGCGGGCGCATTCTCTGCAACTCCGTCACGGAAAAACTGATGATCGGGTCCCTTGAGAACAATCCTTGATGTTGCATTCGGCCGGGGGCGTGGCCGACTCCGTTCGGTCGTCTTCCTGCTTGCAGCCGTCTCGCCGCTGCTGATGTTCACGTCAGCTTGCCGCGAAGAGAAACCGAAGCTGCCTGTGTTTCAGATGGAAATACCGTTTCGGCAGGATGGCAACCTTCAGTTCGTGCTCCCGGACGGATCGACGGCCGCGCGCATCGCCATCGAGATTGCCGCAACCGATTCCGCGCAGGCTCGTGGACTCATGCAGCGCCGAAGCCTCCCGCCCGACACCGGGATGCTCTTTGTCATGGATAAGGAGGAACAGCGGGCCTTCTGGATGGCAAATACGCCAATGCCGCTCGACATTATTTTCGTCAACGCGGATTCTGTTGTCGTCAAGGTGGCCGATCACACCACGCCTTACTCTCAGCAAAATATCGAGTCCGATCTTCCTGCCCAGTATGTCGTGGAGGTACGCGCCGGATACGCGGCCCGGCACGGCATCGTGCCCGGGAGTCGTATAGCATGGGAGACGACCGCAAACAGCGCTTCACGATGATGACGAATCGACTTCTCGTTCTTTGTGCCGCTCTCCTTCTCGCTGTCGCCGGGTGCAGCCGGAATGAACCGGAGACGGAGATTGCTGCACCTATTCCGTTCCGAACAGACGGTACGCTGACCTTTCAGCGGGACGGCACCTCCCTGAAAACGATCAACATAGAGATTGCGGAGAACGATTCGTCCCGCACGCGCGGACTGATGCAGCGGCAGGAGCTGCCGGAGAACAGCGGAATGCTGTTCATCTTCGACCGCGAAGAACCGCAGAGCTTCTGGATGGCCAACACGCCCCTCTCGCTCGACATCATATATGCCAGTGCAGACTCCGAAATCGTCAGCATTGGCCGGTACACGACGCCGTTTTCGACATCCGCCGTTCCCTCTCGCAGCCCCGCGCGGTTCGTGATCGAGACGCCTGCGGGCTTTGCCGACACCTACGGCATCGCGGAATCGGACCAGGTGACGTGGCAGCGCAGGTCGGAATGAGCTTCTAAGATTACCACGTCGTCGCTCTGCGCAACGTACCTTCGCGTCCGGCGAGCGTACAAGCTCACGAAGGCCCGAGCCACGGCATCGGGAACTGTTCGCTGCTTCAGCCAACCCCTTTCGTGAGCCACAATGGACGATCCTGATCAGATTCGCGCCCTTTACAGGAGCGGCATGACGTCCGAGGAGGACCTGGCCTTCATCACGGACAGCAACCGTTCCGCTGTGGAGGAGGCGTTGCGAGACGTTAGGAACGACCCGGCGGCCTCCGACTTCTTCGCCGAGTTCGATTTGACCTCCCTCGGGTTGAGGGGCGTCGGGAGCGCAAAGGCCGCTGTCGGCGCGCTCGACGAGAGGTATCGAACCGCCCGCGAAGAGAGCAACCGTGCCGGGCAGCACACGGCTATGATGATGGCGCTGACGCTCTTTAACCAGGCGCGGTGGACCGGCCGCAATGAAGAGGCGTCGCTGTTCCGCATCTGGCTTATGGATCGCCTCGTCACGTCCGCGCTCATCGAGGAACAGGTGGCCACCGTTGCGTCCGCGGCTCGTGAAAGCGCCGCTGTTCGCACATCGGAATCTTTGTGAGAACAGAAGAACTTTGCTTAACGTATGAACACACCGAAAAGGGAGACGAGGCAGACCGACACCTCCGTCATGGACCACATCCGCGCCCTCGTTGACGAGGAGCAGCAACTGCTCAGCGACGAAGAAACGGCAGACCACGCTCATCTCGAGCGCATTCAGGTGGAACTGGACCAATATTGGGATCTGCTCCGCCAGCGACGCGCGCTTCGCGAGTCCGGTGGAAATCCAGACGCCGCGGGTTTACGCGACGCCCGGACCGTCGAGAACTACGAGAACTGATCGGATGCAATCGGTCTCTTCTGAGTACGACGTGATCGTTGTAGGCGGCGGTCCGGCCGGGCAAAGTGCGGCGTTGATCCTCGGCCGCAGTTGTCGCAAGGTGCTTCTCTTCGACGACGAGGAGCCGCGCAACCACGCCGCCCGTCACGCGCACGGCTTCCTGACGCGCGACGGAATCGAACCGTCCCATCTTCGGCACCTCGGCCTGGAAGAATTGCAGAAGTACGACGTCACGGTTGTTCACAAAACCGTGGTGGAAGCGCGGCCCCTTAAACTAGAGCAGGAAGAGGGCGAGACCCGTTTTACGGTGGCGCTCGAAGACGGCGAGACGTTCACGTCCCGCAAACTGCTCCTGGCGACCGGTGTAAAGGACGTCATTCCGGATGTGGAGGGGTTCGCGACCTTCTACGGCCGAGGCGTCCATCACTGTCCCTACTGCGACGGGTATGAACTGCGCGGACAGGCGCTGGTGGCCTACGGTAAAGGTGAAGACGCGGCAGGTCTCGCCCTCTCGCTCGTGAGCTGGTCTGACGACGTAACCGCCTGTTCCGACGGCGAGCCGCTCTCCGAGGAGACCGCCGCTCGCATGAAGGCGCAGGGCATCGCCATTCGGGACGAAAAGATCAGGGCGTTAACGGGTCTCACGGACGGGGTGGAGCCGGCGCTTTCCCTCCTGTTCGAATCCGGCGAGCCGCTCGAGTGCTCGGCCGTGTTCTTCAATACCGGGCATGTGCAGCACAGCGACCTTCCTGAAAAGGTCGGCTGCGAGATCGAGCGGCGGAACGAGGTCCACACGCGCCCGAAACAGCGCACCGGCATCGACGGGCTGTATCTTGCCGGTGACGCAGACGGAGACGTTCAGTTTCTGATCGTTGCCGCTGCTGAAGGAGCGACTGCGGCCGTCGCCATCAATATTGAGCTGCAAAAAGAAGACCTTGCGCGCAAGTACCGGCAACATCCGGTTTAGACGGCGTCAAAACGCGCCCGCCCCGTGCAGGGCATGGGCGAGGCCCGGCGGGTCCGGCGTTTCCGCAACCGCAGAAGGCGCATGACCGGCCTGTCGCAGCGCCTGCGCCGTCGTTGGCCCGATAGCAGCGGCGCGCGCGTTCCATGGGAAGTTTTCAATAGCGACCGCCGCCGCGACGCCGGATGGACTGAAAAAGACCAACCAGTCCGGCGTGCTCCCCTCGGGCAGAACCGGTGTAGATAAATTCGAGGTGCGGTAAACGGATACCTTCTCCACCTCGACGCCTGCCGCCGAGAGCTGCTGGTAAAGCTCCATGCGAGCGTCTCTGGCGGAAGGAAAAAGGACGCGAGACACGTCCGTGTGACCGAGGATGACCCCGGCGAGACTCGCGCCGGTCCCTGCCTCTTCACCTTCGACGCTGAAGCCGAGCGCGCGAGCGCCGTCTGCTGTTGCCGGTCCGACGACAAGACAGCGTTTTGTCAGCCAGCCTTCCGGTGCCCTCCCCGTCGTCCAAACTTTCTGAAGCGCCGTCACTGTTCGAGGACTCGTAAGCACGAGGGCATCAAACTGCTCCGGTTGAGCCAGCTTCTCGCGAAGCGTCTCTTCATGCTCCATTTCGAACGACAGCAGCGGCACCCCGACGGCCTCGGCACCGCGCGCCTTCATCTCTTCGACGTACGGACTGCCCGGCAGCGCCTCCCGCATGAGCCAAACGGTAGAACCCCTTCTCGCGTTCATGACTAAGCCCGCCGCGATGCCAGATCCTCGCGAACACCTCGCAGAACAGCGCCGGCACCCTTTTCGAGCAAACGCTCTGCAAGGGCAACGCCAAGTTCGGCGGCAGACTCCGCCGTTCCGGTCAGGCGGTCGCGCAAAAGCACCGAGCCGTCGACCGCCGCGACGCAACCATCGAGCACCAGGCGCTCCTCGTCGAATGAGGCGTAAGCTCCTATTGGCACCTGACACCCACCTTCGAGCCGCCGCAGAAAGGCACGCTCCGCGCCCGTCGCCGCCGCCGACGCGGAATCATGCACCGTCGTAAAGAGCGCAGCCCGTGTCGCATCGTCGCGCTCGGCGCAGACGATACCGAGAGCCCCCTGGCTCACGGCCGGGAGCACTGTTCGCGGATCGATTCTTTGACGGATCCGCTCCGCCAGGCCGAGCCGTAGAAGCCCCGCTGCGGCCAGAATGACACCTCGCCACGAGGAGGCATCCAGCTTCGAGAGTCGCGTGCCGACGTTCCCCCGAACCGGCTCCACCCGCAGATCCGGACGCCATGCCAGCAGCTGCGCCTGCCGCCGGAGGGACGACGTTCCTATGACCGCCCCTTCCGGCACCTCTTCCAACTTGCCGGGGAAGTCCGGATGCGCTACAAAGGCATCCCACGGTTCCTCCCGTTCGCTGACCGCGCCGAGCACCAGACCGGTCGGCAGCCGCGTCGGCAGGTCCTTTAGCGAGTGGACGGCAAGGTGAATGGATCCGTCGAGGAGCGCCGCATCCAGTTCGTGCGTGAAGAGGCCCTTGTCGCCAATCTCCGCCAGCGGCACGTCGAGAATGCGGTCGCCCTTAGTGGTAAACTCCCGCAGGAGCGTCGGAATGCCGGCCGCCTCGAGCCGCTCCTGAACAAACCGGGCCTGCCAGAGCGCAAGCGCGCTTGCTCGGGTGCCGATTACGAGGGGTTCACGCGTCATGAAGCGTTCCTTTCAGTCTCCCGCCTCCGATAGCGGCCGGCCTAAAGGCCCTCGATTTCCGTCGCGGGCGTGGTTTCGGGAAGCGGGTTCGCCGACAAGTAAGTCCACGGGCAGGACGGCGCGATCTCCTCCGGCATGTTGTCCAACTTGCTCTCTTCCGCAGAGCCGTCGCAGCCCGGGCGGGAGAACAGCATTTCGAGCAAGCGAACGCCGCGCGCAAAGTCGAGACTATCGGGGCCACTGCTCTTGAGGCGCACGACGGGCACAGCGAGCAGTTTCTGCATGATCGACCGCGTCAGCCGGTCTACTTCGTCTCGATCTGCCGAAACGAACCGGTGTCCGTAGCGCTCTATCTCTTGTTGGCGAATGGTCTCGAAGCTGTCGCGGATGGCCTGAACGACGGGTTGGAGGGCTTGCTGGTTGAACATCCACGATACGAACTCCGCCAGCACTTCATCGCAGATGCGGGTTGCATCGGGGATCTGGGCCTGCCTGGACTGATCGGTGAGCCGCGTCCATTTCTCGAGCGCATTGAACTCGAGCACCCGAAAGCCGGGGAGATCATCGAGCGCCGGATCGATGTTGCGCGGAACCGCAATGTCGATAAGGAGGGTGGGATCAGCGCCGGCAATGCCCGAAAAGCCCGGCAGGGCGAGCACCGGCGTGGGCGCACCTGTTGCCACGACCACAATATCCGCTGAAGCGGCGGCCGCGTGCCGGTCTTCCCACGGAATGGCCTTCCCGCCCACGATCGCCGCTATTGAAGCTGCGCGTTCAGGCGTGCGATTCGTAATCTGTAGCGCACCCAGCTTGAAGCGCATGAGCGACTTCGCCGCGAGGCGGCCCATCTCGCCCGCCCCGATGACGAGCGCCGTCGCGCCGCGCATGGAGCGGCCCATCCGCCCTTCGAAGTACGCGCGCGCCATGGCCACGGCCGCGCTCGACACCGACGTAGCGCCCCCGATCAGCGTCGTTTCCGTGGCAACGCGCTTGGCCGCGCGGAAGGCGCTGTGAACCAGACGATGCAGCACAGAGCTGACCTGGTCCATCTCCACGGCAACGCGGTACGCATCCTTCACCTGCGAGACGATCTGAGCGTCTCCAAGCACCATCGAGCGAAGTCCGGCGGTCACTTGAAGAACATGCCGAACAGCGGCTTCGTCCTCAAACAGGAAGTCGTTGCCGTGCGGCCAGGACTGGCCCGCCACGTCCTCAACGGAGGTCCGCACCCGTTCGAGATCCGCCGCTCGACCGAAGAGGTAAACCTCCGTCCGGTTGCAGGTGGAAAGCAGCAACACCTCCGCATGGTCCGATAGCACGAGGCGCTCATAGAACGAGCGTTTCTGCCCATCCGTCAAGGAAAAGGCTTCGCGCACTTCGGCCGGGGCCGTCTGGTAGTTGATCCCGAACGCGTAAAACGTCATGGAGGGGTTACGAGTGATCCCTATCAGCAGAGTAGCAGCTTACGAGCAATGCGCCGCCGGGTTCGACAGGCACCGTGAAAAACACGCGCACCTCCTGGAGCAGGTGAACTCAGCCCGTTGAACTTACGGCTTCAGCCTTCCAAGGTACGCTTAAACAGCGACAGAATCCAGCCCTTATATCCGTCTCCGCGCATGTACTTAATCGTTGCCGGATTCACCTTTGCTGAGGCTGGCGGCGACTTGATTCATACCTGACGACAAAAGACATTTCGGGTAAGAAGCTCATGAATGTAACCCAAGCGTCAACAGAGGCCGAGCCGGGACGCTTGATCACCGACGTACTTTATCGACGCTCCCCATCCGTAATCGCGGAGTCACCTTGCGTACCCTCCTTCTGCTCCTCTTGCTGCTTCAATCTGCGCCTGTCATTCACGCGCAGTCGAGGCCCGCGCCTTTTGAATCGCTGTCGATCTCTGCCGGCGTGGCTGCGAAGTTGGCAGACGGCGGTTTCAGCGGCCTCTGGGGCAACTCAGCAGCGGCTCAGGCAACCGTGGAGACGCCCTTCTATCTTGGCCGCGCGCTCATAGGCGGGAGCGGTGCTGCCCACATGGCGGTCGCGGACAACACCGTGGATTTCTACAGCGTCCACACGTATGTCGGCTGGGGGAACGTGTGGCGCGTGCAGCGCGGGGTCTTTCTTCGCGTTTACGCCATCAGCGGCGTCTACAACATGGTTTTTCCACAGGAAGAGAGCAGCACGGCGGCGGATGAGCGGGAGATCACGTTCGGCGCGCGCGCGGCGTTCTCCGTTGTCACCGGCGATCACTGGCAGATACAGTCAGGCGTGCAAGCCTACCGCGTATTCACCCGCACTCCGCTCAACATCGCCTACGGGTTCGTAGCCGTTCAGCGAGACCTGACCGCGCCCGTATGGCTTCGAAACTTGCTTCGTTAACAGCAGCGCTCGCGTTCTCTCTTCTGCTCCACGGAGGGCGTATTCCTTCCGCCCGGGCGCAGCCGGGCGAAGGCACTGTGCTTAGCGGCGCTACCATCCGGACAGCGGGTGCCGTTCGCCTTTCCGACGTCTGGTGGCTGCTGCCGGGCGTTCGCATCCGCACGCTCGACGGCTTCTCGGTCGACGCGCAGCCGGCACCCGGTCATGCCGGCGGGTCCCTACCCGTAGAGGTGCGGGTTGACGGCGTGCCGGTGCTCAACGTCGGCTTCGGCGCGCTCAATCTGAACGAACTCCCGCTGCCTCTCGAGCGCATTGAAGAAGCGCGCTACTTCGCGGAAGGCAATGACGGATACAGGGGACCGGTGCTGGATTTCGTCAGCCGACGGCACCACCGCCCGGCAGGTGCTGCCGCGATTTCCCTGCAGAACGAGACCGGCGATCCCGGTCCGTACCGCTATACGGAAGAGGCCCCGCCGAACATAGACGGACAAGGTCCCGACGGCGCGTTGCTGGCCGACTTCCCTCTCAAGCGCAGCATCTTGTCCGCAGACGCCGTAGCTATCCTTCACCACGCCACAGATGAAGACCTGCTGCTCCGCAACGCGGAAGTCTATTACGGGCCGGGTGTGCCTGTTATTTCACTGCGGAACGTGGTATTCGCCGGCAAGATCGGACTCTCTGGCCGCGGCCGGAAAAGGTTTAATGCCGCCTTGTCCGCCAATCAGGTCCGCGACTTCCGTTTTGCGGAACCCTTTGGACACGAACTCCCGATTCTTACCCGGTCCGCCTCGTTCTCAGCTTGGCGGACGCCCGAGCGCGGGCGGCTTTCAGGCTGGATCACCGGCTCGTACGGGTGGACGGAAGAACGCACGAACGGCCTCTCCTTCCCCATTGATCTCGAACAGCACGCGGTTTCCGGCCTTCTTCGACGCCGTCTCAGGATTGCGCGGAGTCGTTCCGAGATGGGGATACGCGGATCGTGGCGTCGAGCGCAAGCTCCCGCAATGGGCCTCGATCCGACGGGCGAGGTTGAGGTGAGCGCCTACGGTTCGACTGTTATTTCGCTCAGCGAGAGGACGCGGATTCGCGCCGACTTTTCAGCCGCAACCGACGGCAAATGGCTTGCGCCGTACGCTCGCGCATCGATAGGTGTGGGGCGGGCCGTCGGGACGGAAGTGTGGCTCACGGTTGACGGCGGCCTGCTGCTGCCCGAGGCTGAGAATACTTACGTGTCCTGGTACCGCGCAGGTCTGCGTCCGGGAACCGCAGCCGTGCCGACGCTGGTCCGGCAACGGCCACAGAGCACAGCCGGCGGCCGCCTCACCCTCTCGCGGTCTTTCACGATGATAAACTTGCAGGGCGAGGCGTTCATCAGAACGACCGGTAATGCCCTGCTCGTTGATCGCGAGGTTCAGTACGAGGCTGTCCTTCCGCAAATAACGAGGCAAGTATTCGCCCACGCGGGCGGCACCGAGGTTGGAGGCTCCTTCGGTGCGCACGTGGCACGCCGAAGGGCAGAACTAATGGTTTCAGCCGACAGCAGGCGCATCGTCCAAGGCGACCCGCTGTTCAAAGCAGAAAGCCGGGAGATTCCCGCCACCGCCGTCCGCGCCAGGCTGAGCATCCCGGTCGCCGATCCCTTTGTGGTTCAGGCGCAATTTGCCCACTTCTCGTCGTCCTTCTGGGATGAGTATGCGGATGCCGCCGCTTCGCCTGCGGAGCGCACAGCGGCACGTGTGCCGGCCGTGACCCGCGCCGACCTTACCTTTTCACTTCAATTCTTACAAGGACATGCCACGGCCATGCTCTCTTTCGAGAACTTCTTGAACTCCACTGCGCGTTATCATCCCATCGGCGGACGGTTCGACCGGGCAGCTCGGCTCCGGTTGACCATCCGCGTGTAAAGAAGCACCTATTCGCCGCACTGCTGACGCCCGGATGCGGCAGTCCGCACAATCGTCCATTCGTTATGAACACGCTGCTCGAACCGCATATCTTCGTCGTCTTTGGAGCTACAGGAGATCTCATGGAGCGCAAGATCATGCCCGCGCTCTACGACCTCTACCAGCATCACGAGAACACGCCCTTCGCCATTCTCGGGGTTTCGCGCACGCAAATGGACGATGCGGCGTTCCGCGCGCGCATGGAAGAGACGCTTGCGGCGCACGGCGTGCCTGCGCCCGATGCAGCTTCCTGGAGCACATCGCACCTATTCTACCAGCCCCTCCAGGACACGCAGCCGGAAGGGTATGCCGGCCTCGAAGCCCGTATTACCGAGATCGAGACCAAGCTTAGCCTCGGGGGCAACCGCGTCTACTACCTCGCCCTGCCTCCGTCCGTCTTTGAGCCGACCATCACAGCGCTCGGCCTGTCCGGCATGGCTCACCGGGACGGCGGCTGGACGCGTATCATCGTCGAGAAGCCTTTCGGGCAGGACCTCGCCACCGCAACACACCTTAACGAGGCCGTTCACCGCTACTTCGATGAGAACCAGGTTTATCGGATCGACCACTACCTCGGCAAGGAGACCGTGCGCAACCTGATGGTGTTCAGGCTTGGAAATGCCGTCTTCGAGTCGCTCTGGAATCGGGAGCATATCGAGCGAGTCGACATGATCGTGGCCGAAGATCTCGGCGTAGGGACGAGAGCCGGATATTACGACCGTGCCGGTGCGCTGCGCGACATGCTTCAGAACCATCTCACGCAGCTGCTTACGCTGGTTGCGATGGAAGTCCCGGCGACCGACTCCGCGGACGCCATTCGGCACGAGAAGATTAAGGTGCTCCAGAGCACGCGTCCCATCGACCGCGCTAACGTGGTGCTCGGCCAATATACACGCGGGAAGATGAACGACGAGGACGTGGCCGGGTACCGCGAGGAGAAGGGCGTCCCCTCCGATTCCGAGACGCCGACCTACGTGGCTTTGCGCGCGTGGGTGGACAACTGGCGCTGGCAAGGCGTTCCGTTCGTCCTGCAAACCGGCAAGCGCCTGCCGCGGCGTCTTACGCGAATAGCCGTGACGTTCCGCCGGCCGCCGGTAACCTTCTTCCGGCAGCACGACGAATGCCGCCTTGCGCCTAACGTGCTTCATATTACCCTGCAGCCCGACGAAGGATTTTCCCTCAGCTTCGAAGTAAAAGCGCCGGGAGACGGCTTCGACGTGCGGACGCAGAATCTTCGCTTCCAGTATGAAGAGGCCTTCGGGAAACTGCCCGAGGCTTACCGTACGCTGCTGGAGGACATTGTTCGTGGCGACCAGACCCTGTTCGTCCACGCGGAAGAAGTCGAGGCCTCCTGGCGGCTGTACACGCCCTTGCTGGACGATCCGCAGCCGATCCACTTCTATGCCGCCGGAACGACGGGACCGATGGAGGCGCAGCGACTTACCGGCGAAATGGCGCTTCCTTTATTCAGATAAACGATGCTACACGTTTTCTCCGATGCGAGTGCTCTCGCGGACGCCGCCGTCGCGCGCACGTTGGAATTGCTTCAGGTCTTTGACCGAGAAAGGCCGCTCTTGATTGGGCTGGCGGGCGGATCAACGCCCGAGCTTTACTACGAGCGCCTTGCTATGGCCGACAGAGAAAAGATCTCGTGGGAACGGGTCCACTTCTTCTGGGGAGACGAGCGCATGGTGCCCTCGACGGACGAGCGTAGCAACGTGCATATGGCGGAGCAGTCCCTCATCAGCCGCATACCCGTGCCTCCTGAGCAGATTCACCGTCCGGACACCGAAGGCTTGAGCGCAGAAGAGGCTGCCGAGGCGTATGAAGCCGATTTGCGCCACACCCTGGCAGAAACAGCGCACGGCGGATTAGACCTGCTCCTGCTCGGCCTTGGAGAGGATGGACATACCGCTTCCCTATTCCCTGGCACTTCCGTTCTCGACGAAAAGGAAGCCTGGGTGCGAAGTGCAACCGCGCCGCCGGGCGTCGAGGTTACGAGTCGCATTACGCTGACTTTGCCTCTGATCAACGCCTCCAGGCATGTCATTTTCCTGGTGTCGGGGTCGAGGAAGGCTCCCGCGCTCGCTTCCGTGCTGGAGTCCGCAGAGGATGATACTTTCGCCCTACCGGCCGCGCGCGTTAGCGCACGCGAAACGCTGGACTTCTTTGCGGATGAGGCCGCCGCGGACAGGGCGCATAAGTAAAAAGCGCTTTCGGATAGCAATATGAGGCGGGAAGCCTCCAAGCCCTTGCTTTATTTATGGGAGGCGTCGTATAATCACGTCAACTTTGAAAACAATCCTTCGACATAGCATCCGGCTCGACCGACGCCTCCGACGTAGCACGTCGCCTGCGGCGCGGATCGGCATGGACTCGAAGTTTGTTTAGGCACGCATTGCCGTGCATCGTTACTGAGAGTTGAGGCGCTGATTCCGATGGAACAGCGCCTTTTCTTTTGTCCTTTTTCGCACCTTTCGCTTCCACCGTCCCATGTCTATCGTTCTGGCGTTCAGCGGCGGCCTCGACACCTCGTTCTGCGTTCCCCACCTCATCGAGACGTACCATGAATCGGTCTACACCATCATCGTCAACACCGGCGGCGTTTCCCGAGAGGAACTCCAGCGCATCGAAGCGCGGGCGCTCCAGCTTGGGGCCACGGCCCATTACGCCGTTGACGGCCGCGCCGATCTGTTCCGGGACCACCTTTCGTATCTGATCAAGGGAAACGTGCTTCGGGGAGGCGTCTATCCGCTCTGCGTGGGTCCGGAGCGCGTTACGCAGGCCCAAAAGGTTGTCGAGGAAGCGCGTCGGCTCGGCGCGCGCGCCATTGCACATGGCTCGACGGGTGCAGGTAACGATCAGGTGCGATTCGACGTTGCCCTCCGGCTGCTCGCGCGCGATCTTGACGTTATTACGCCCATCCGTACCCTCGGCCTGAGCCGGGAGGACACGACGCGGTTTCTCGAGGAACGCGGCTTCCCCGTGGCGGCAAAGAGCACGACGTACTCCATTAACCGGGGTATGTGGGGCACCACAATCGGCGGCAAGGAGACGCACACGACGGATACGCCCCTTCCGGACGACGCCTACCCCGACACCGTCTCGCCCCGGAACGCGCCCGACGAGCCGTTGTGCTTGACGATTTCATTCGACAAGGGCATTCCCACGGCCGTTGACAGCGAGCGAATGGACCCCGTAGCGATTATTGAAAAGCTCAATGCCACGGGCGCGGAGCACGGCGTCGGACGCGGGTTGCACGTGGGCGACACGATCCTCGGCATCAAAGGCCGGATCGGCTTTGAAGCACCCGCCGCCGCGATCCTCATTCCGGCGCACCGCGAGCTGGAGAAGATCACGCTTACGCGCTGGCAGCGTCATCAAAAGGACCACCTCGCCGACTTTTACGGCATGTTGCTGCACGAGGGTCAGTACTTCGATCCGGTGATGCGGGACATGGAAGCCTTCATCGACTCGTCGCAGAAGGTCGTGACGGGCGAGGTGACCGTTCAGCTCTATAAAGGCAGTGCAAGCGTACTCGGCTGCAAAAGTCCTTTTTCCATGTTCAACACGGGCGTTGCCACCTACGGCGAGGAGAACGCGCTCTGGAGCGGCCGCGATGCCGAAGGATTCACGCAGATCTACGGATTGCAGGGAATCCTCGCCGCCGCCGCGCGCGCCGACCAGTAGCCACTCGCACCTCCGTTCTTTAGTTTTCAACCATTTATGGAACTCTCGGTTGATCGAATCGCATCGAGCACCGGCCCTTGCAGGCTGATGCATTCGCTGGAAGTCTCGCCCTACATCGTCGCGGCGGAAGGGTACTGCGTCGCCGTTCGCGCACTCGATGAGAAGACCGTCTACAATCAGCTCGAAACGACCGACGGTGCGTTCGTGACCATCCACGAGGGCGATTTGCTCGTCGGAGCGCTCGGCGAACGGCAGGCACTCAAAGGCTACAGCGGCCGCATACCCCGGCATATTGAAGTCGGCGACACGCTGCACGTCCTCAACATGGGCGGTATCATCGGGCACTGTACGTCTGACCACCCCGATCTCGGCCCTGCCCTTCGCGTGGAAGTGCTTGGTGCCGTAGTGAGAGAGACGCGAGGCGAGATGCGCCATGTACGTCTTGCCGATCACGCGCTCGAACCCGTGTTCGAGTTGGTGGAATCTGCGCCGCTGGTAATGGTCAGTGGCACGTCCATGAACACCGGCAAGACGTACGCCGCCGGGCAGATCGTGCGCGCACTTACCGCAAGAGGATTACGCGTTGCGGCGGCAAAGCTCACCGGTGCCTCGCTCATGCGCGATGTTCGGGTCATGCGCGAGAACGGTGCCGTCGCCAGTGCCACCTTCACCGATGCCGGCGTCGTGTGCTCAACCGGGAAGAGCATGGCCCCGGTCGCCAAGGCGATCGTGCAGCACCTCAACGCCTTCGCACCGGACGCCATCGTGCTCGAACTCGGGGACGGGTTCATCGGGCACTACGGGGTGGACGAACTGCTGCTCGACCGTGAACTGCAAGGGTTTACCGCTGCCCACGTTCTCGCCGCCACGGACCTTGCAGGGGCCTGGGCCGCGGACCGCACTTTCCGCGAGCGGTACCGCACGTCCATAACTGCGTTCACCGGGCCGGTCACGGACAACCAGGTTGGAAAGCAGTATCTTCGCAATGCCTTTGGCACGGCAGCGTTTAATGCGCTGCAGGATGCCGAAGCACTCGGCGGTGCCGTCGCCGAGGCGCTCGGGCGTGCTTCGGGCCGTCAGATAGCGCAAGGGGGATACCCGCTTGCCGCAGTCGGTTAATGCCACTCATAATCACGGCTCGATCATGATACAAGCTGATGAACGCCTGAAAGTCGCCGTGCTGCATGGCGCTGGGTACGCGGGCAGCGAACTCGTTACACTGCTCCTCCGGCATCCGTCGGTGTCGCTCCAGACCGTCACCAGCCGCGCCTTCGCCGGTAATCCGATCTGGAAAGCCCACGTGCATTTGCGCGGTCAGACCGATCTTCTTTTCGCCCCCGACGATAGCGATGTGTCCTCGTCCGACGTCGTGTTCATCACGGCCGAACACGGAATGGGCGCAGCGGCTGTCAAAACGCTGCTCGACGCCTCGTACAAAGGCATCATCATCGACCTGAGCGCCGACTTCCGTTTCGTCGACGCCGCCATTTATCCGGAGTGGTTCGGGTTCGACCATCCGGCCCCCGAGCGACTCGGGGCTTTCGTGTACGGACTTCCGGAAGTTCGCGCGCCCTATCCGGCAGGGACGCGGTTCGTGGCCAATCCCGGTTGTTTTGCAACGGGTCTCGCGCTGAGCCTGTGGCCAGTCGCGTTACGAGCACCCGGCTTTCACGCTTTCGTAACCGCGCTCACCGGAGCGTCAGGCTCAGGGACGCGGCCGAAGGAAACGACCCACTTCCCCACACGCGACGGCAACGTTCGGGCGTACAAAGTGCTGAGCCATCAGCATCTGCCGGAGGTTCGGCAGCTCATTGGCGACCGTGGACGCATCGACTTTGTGCCTGTCTCGGGTCCATGGACGCGCGGCATCTGGGGAACTGCACATCTGCAACTGCCGGTACCGCCGACGGAGGAGGCCGTCCGGTCCTGGTTTGAGGATGCTTATCGCAACGCACCCTTCCTACGCCTGACGCCCGGCGAACTGCCGGAGATGCGCGCGTCTGTTGGAACGCCGTTTTGCGACATCGGCTGGGTGGTGAAAGATGATGCGCTCGTGGTGGGTTTTGCGCTCGACAACCTGCTCAAAGGCGCAGCCGCCCAAGCCGTTCAGAACATGAACCTTGTAGCCGGTCTCCCGGAAACAGCGGGTCTTCTGCCCGCTTCCGCTCCCTTTCTCGAACTCGCCTGATGCACGATTCCCCCGAATACCCCACGCCGCTTTCGACCGACGAAGTCATCCGCATGGAGGACCTCTACGAGATCCCGACCTACGCGAAGATGCCTATTGCGCTCGTGCGCGGCCAGGGCAGCTACGTTTGGGACGCCGACGGCAAGCCGTACCTCGATTTCTACGGCGGCCACTGCGTCCTTCCGCTCGGCCACTGTCCGCCCGCTGTCGTGCAAGCGGTGCGGGAGCAAGTCGGGCGTTTGATGTTCTACTCGAACGTCGTCTATTCGCCGGTTCGTGCCCGCGCCGGGATGGTTCTGGCAACAATGGCTCCCGAGGGGTTGCGCCACGTCTTTTTCTGCAACTCGGGCACCGAGTCTAACGAGACCGCCTTAAAGCTGGCCCGCGCCTTTACGGGCAAACCGCACGTCATCGCGATGGAGGACGGCTTCCACGGTCGCACGCTCGGCAGCCTCGCCGTGACGGCGGAAGAGAAATACCGCGCTCCCTACCGATCCGTGCTGCCGGAGACGACCTTCGTTCCCTTCGGCGATGCCGGGGCCGTCGCCCGAGTTCTCGCGGAGCGAAAGGATGTGGCGGCCGTGATCCTCGAGCCTATTCAAAGCATGGCTGGGATTACAGAGGCACCGGCTGCCTACTTTCAGGAACTTCGCAGCCTGTGCGACGAGAACGGCGTACTGCTGCTGTTCGACGAGGTGCAAACAGGCGTCGGTCGAACCGGGACGTTCTCCATCTCGCAGCAACTCGGAGTGCATCCTGACCTGATCACACTGGCGAAAAGCCTCGGCTCCGGCATTCCCGTGGGTGCCGTGCTCGCCTCCGATAGCATTGCCGCTTCGGTCAAGCCCGGCGATCAAGGCACGACCTTCGGCGGAGGAATGGTCGCGATGGCCGCCGTCGCCGCCACGCTTTCCACCATCGCGTCGGAGGGCCTGATGGACCGCGCTCAAATGGTATTCAGTCGAATTCGTGAGGGCGTCTTGCCGCACGTTAAGGAGGTGCGGGGCAGAGGCTGTCTCATCGGATTGGAGTTGAACGAACCCGCTAAGCCGGTCATCTCGGCGCTTCGTGAGCAGGGCGTTCTTGCTGGATCTGCGGGGCACCCGAACGTCATCCGTCTCATGCCGCCGCTAAACACGTCGGAAAAAGAAGTTGGCGTGTTCCTGTCCGCCTTTCAGCAGGTCGTCGGTTAACATGCTCTTAAATTACCGTGGATGAACACCTTTCGTACTTACTGGGCGATTTAGGTGACTGCAATCCTGCCTGACACCTCCTGGAATCCCGCTCAAGGGGGAGGTTGCGTCGGTACTTTGGTCGGTATTTTCAGTTGTATACCGCGCTCTTTATTATTTCAGCGGCCTTTTAATAGACACCTGATTTGAAGTCGCGGGCGATATGAAACGTTGATTGCAGGGTGCGCATGACTCGAGTGCTGCGAACCTTCGGCCGTGCACGGTGCCTCGTCATGTTGTAGGGCAACTCGTCCACCATCACCCAGTAGCATCGGCGCAGGTCTTCCCCTTCCCCCACCTCCACCAACATCATCATAACCGTGTCCACCCCTCCACATCTGCTTGAATGGCATCTTGAACCGGACGCTCTCTGGAACGACCGGGTTCAGCGTGCGCTGCACCATTACCGCCACCGCCGAGCATGGAACGACTCGGCGAAAGGGCGGAGTTTGTTGCTTATGTTCTTCAATCCCTCCCTGCGCACCCGCACGTCGATGGAGCTTGCCGGCGCGCAGCTTGGCGCGCACGTGACCACGCTGAATGCCGGACAGGGCACGTGGGGATTCGAATGGAAAGATGGCGTAGTGATGACCGGCGACGCCGCCGAGCACATAAAGGAGGCCGTGGGCGTCATGTCTCGCTACTACGACGGCATCGGCGTTCGGGTGTTTGCGTCGTCGACCGACTTCGAAGCCGACCGCGGAGATCGGCTGCTCCACACCTTCGCGGCGGCATCCGACGTGCCGGTCGTGAACCTCGAGTCGGCGTTCTTTCATCCGTGCCAGGCCCTTGGCGATGCCGCAACGCTCATGTCCCACTTTGGCGGCGATGTGCAGGGCAAGAAGTTTGTCCTCTCCTGGGCCTATCATCCGAGGGCGCTGCCGATGGCGGTGCCCAACTCGGCGCTTCTCATGGCCGCCCGGCTCGGGATGAACGTCACGGTTGCCCGCCCGGAGAGTCATGCGCTGGACGTATCTGTCATGAAAATGGCCCGCCGGTACGCTGCGGAACGTGGTACGGAGGTCGTCGAGACGACCGACCGGGAAGCGGCCGCGGACGGTGCCCACGTTATTTATGCCAAGGCATGGGGCGGACCGATGGTCTACGCCGATCCCGCGGGAGAGGCGGAGCTTCGCCAGAACCTTCGCCAGTGGCGCATCACGCCCGACCTGATGACGAAGACGAACGACGGCGCGTTCATGCACTGCCTTCCCGTTCGCCGCAATGTCGTCGTGGATGATGCCGTGATCGATGGTGCTGCCTCCATTCACTTGCTCCAGGCCGAGTTCCGGCTACACGCGCAGAAAGCTATTCTTGAACACGTCTGGGACCTCGCCTAAGCGGCTGTCGAACGGACAGAATGCGATGTATCTATAGGATAGCGTGGACCGAAGTACCGGCGCAACCCGCCCGTTGAAGGTAGGCAAAGGGGCGTTAGGCAGCATTCCAGCCACGCACATAGGCCCGGCAATCTGAGATGCACCCCGTCGAAAGTAAATCAACAGGCTCCTGATGCCCTCGACCACACTAATCAAGATTGGCGGCGCGCTGCTCGAAAGCCCCGCGCTTCTCAGTCCGCTCTGGACTGCCGTCGAGAGGATGAGAGGGACGCAGCGCGTGATCCTCGTCCATGGCGGCGGACCACAGGCGACCCGGGTTGCTCGCAGCCTCGGCCACGAGCCGCGCGTCGTTCAGGGCAGGCGCGTCACGACCGAACTCGACCTCCAGATTCTTCTGTGGACGACCCGCGGCGAACTGAACAGCCGCCTCGTTGCGCAGGCAATCGCGAACGGGATGCCGGGTGTCGGCTTGAGCGGTGCCGATGCGGGCATGATCCGAGCGGCGCGACGACCTCCGCGGGAGGTGGACGGGGAAACGGTTGACTTTGGCCTGGTTGGGGACGTTCTGCAGACTGACACGTCCCTCCTGCATACCCTGCTCGCCGCCGAATTGCTGCCCATCGTCGCGCCGCTCGGCGTTGGTAATGACGGCGCGCTGTACAACATCAATGCGGACACGGTCGCCTGCGTACTGGCGGAATCCGTCGGGGCGCAGCAGTTTCTGCTCGTTACAGAGATGGGCGGCATCCGCCTTGATCCCGGCGATGCCGAGACGGTCCTCTCCGATTGCACGGAGTCGCAGTTCAAGCAAGGGGTCGACGAAGGTTGGATCAGCGGCGGGATGCGCGTTAAGATGGAAGTTGGCCTGAACGCCTGCCGCGCCGGTATCCCGCACGTTCGGATCGTCTCGCCCGGCGATCTCGGCCGGACCGACGGCGGTACACGCATTCTTCTCGGCACCTGAACCAAGCTGTATGCCTCCTCTCGATCCCGTAGACCTGCTCCGCCGCATGGTTTCGTTTCCCTCGCTGAGTGGCGAGGAAAAGGACCTTGCGGACTTTGTGGCTTCGTACGCCGAAGAGCAAGGCGTGTCAGTCAATCGCGACGATAATAACGTCTGGATCTCGGTGGGTTCGGGCGACGATTGTTTGCTCTTCAACTCCCACCTCGACGTTGTCGCCCCGTCCGCCGATCACCCCTACGATCCCTTCACGCCGACCCTCCACGACGGCGCGCTGTATGGGCGTGGATCCGTTGATGCCAAGGCATCCGGGGCTGCCATGCTTTCGGCGGCGCTTCAACTCTATCGGGAGAATGCGCTACCGTCCGGTGCGCGGCTTATTGTGGCCTTGACCGCCTGCGAAGAAACAGGCGGCGGCTACAACGGCATGGAGGCTCTCCGCCCGAAGCTGCCGGCCCTCAGCGCCGCGCTCGTCGGCGAGCCTACCGGGCTTGCCCCGTGCCTGGCTCAGAAGGGCCTGCTCATTCTCAACGTAATGGCGAGGGGCAAGAGCGCCCACGCGGCCCGCGCCCACCTCGGCACAAACGCAATTCTTGAAGCGGCGGCCGACCTGCTGCGCCTGCAGTCGCTCGTGCTCGACCGAGAAGATCCGCTGCTCGGGTTTCCCACCGTCACGCCTACCGTCATTCAGGGCGGCGAAGCGCGTAATGTTGTGCCCGATCGTTGCGGCTTCACGCTCGACATCCGTTCAACACCCGCGTATTCGCACGAGGAGCTTATCAACATCGTATCGGCCCACTTGGCGTCCGAGGTGGCGGTGCATAGCCAACGACTGATTCCGGTCAGCACACCGACCGAGAGCCGGATTTCACGAGCAGCCGTAGAAGCGGCCGGTACCGTCCCGTTCGGCTCGCCGACTGCATCCGACTGGATCTTCCTGCACGACGTGCCGACCGTCAAAATCGGGCCGGGCGATAGCAACCTGTCGCATACGGCCAACGAACACATACCTGTTGAGGAAGTGCACCGGGCGGTCGCACTTTACAGGGCGCTGGCGCTCAACTATTTTTCCGTTCACTCATGACACTCTGGAAAAAGGACACACAGGCCGAGGGCTGGGTCACCCGCTTCACGGTTGGGGAGGATTACCGCTGGGATACCCTCCTGCTGCCCTATGACATCCGCGCCACGCGCGCGCACGGCTGGGGACTGCTGCAGATCGGCATCCTCTCCCCTACTGAGTTCGGAGCCATCGAGGAGGCACTGGACGCGCTCGAGGAGTTGGTCTATGCAGGCACCATCGAAGTCCATCCGGAAGACGAAGACTGCCACACGGTCATCGAGGGCTTCCTGACGCAAGAAGTGGGAGATGCAGGCAAGAAGATCCACACCGGTCGCTCACGAAATGATCAGGTGCTTGCCGCACTTCGCCTCTACCTCAAGGATGCGCTCCTCGTGATTGGAGAGAAAGCTGTCCTGATGGGAGAGCACCTTTGCACGCTCGCGGAACGCTACCCAGCGGCGCTGATGCCCGGCTTCACGCATTATCAGCGCGCCATGCCGACGACGGCCGCCCTTTGGGCGCTCGGGTATGCGGAGCTTGTGGCGTCGGATCTCGACACCCTGCAAGAGGCGCTCGCAAAGGTTGATCTTTCGCCGCTCGGCAGCGCCGCAGGCTACGGCGTCCCGTCGCTCGATCTGCCGAGAGCGGACATCGCCGCGAAGGCGGGCTTTTCCGGCGTTCAGCTGCACGTGACCGCCGTGCAGCTGTCGCGCGGCAAGATGGAAGCGCAGGTCCTGCACGCCCTCGTGCAAGTAGCCGCCACCATCAACCGGATGGCTTCCGATCTCGTCCTCTTCAACAGTGCGGAGTTCGGCTTTGTGGAATTGCCGAAAGCTTTTTGCACCGGAAGCAGCATCATGCCGCAGAAGCAAAATCCGGATGTTCTCGAACTCGCTCGGGCATCATACCACCGGCTGGTTTCCGAATTGCACTTGCTCCTCACGCTGCCCGCCAACCTGCCGTCCGGCTACCACCGCGACTTGCAGCTCACCAAAGAGGCGGTCATGCGCGGATGCCTTCTCGGGAGCGACCTGCTTGAAGCGATGACGCAACTATTGCCGGGTGTTCGGTTTCGCACCGACCGCATGGAAGACGCGCTGTCGCCGGACCTGTTTGCAACCGCCGAGGCGCTCCGCCTGGTGCAGGAGGGCGTGCCCTTCCGCGAAGCCTATCGGGAAGCGGCAGGTGCGCTCGGGTCGATCCAAACCCCACCCGCCGAAGAAATCCTCGCTGCCTATCACGTGCCCGGCGATCCCGGCAATCCGCAGCCGGAAGTCATCCGCGAGCGGCTTCAGGAACGGCGTCGCAAGCTCGAAGGCGTCACTGCTACGCAGGCCACTCCCAGGTCTCGAACTGACCGAGAAGATCGTGGGCCGTCAAGTCATAGCGAATCGGCGTGATGGAGACCAGGCCCTTGTCCACTGCCTCCACGTCCGTGTCTTCCCCCTCATCGAGGTTGACGAACTCGCCCGTCATCCAGAAGTACGACTGATTCTGCGGGTCCTTGCGCTCGAGGAATGACTCCTGCCAGCGCGCGCGTGCCTGACGGGTGATGCGCATCTCCCCCATCGCGTCCAGCGAAGACGGAGGGATGTTCACGTTCAGCAGGATACCCGGCGGCAATCCCTCCGCAAGAACGCGCGCCGCAATACGTCGCGCCACTTCCGCAGCGGCATCGTAGCTTTCCGGGTCCCACTCGCAGAGCGAGAACGCCACCGAGTCAATGCCGAGGATGGCTGCCTCTGTGGCCGCACTGACGGTGCCGGAATAGATCACATTGACAGCCGTATTCGGACCACGGTTGATGCCGCTGACGACAAGGGCCGGCTGCCGGTCCAGCAAATGGTTCATCGCCAGCTTCACGCAGTCCGCCGGTGTGCCGGTGACGGCGTGCGCCGTGATGCGCCCTCCGGCCGTGTCAAACGGCCACGGCCGCACGCGAACAGGATCGCGAACGGTAATGGCGTGCCCGACGGCGCTCTGCTCCGTTAGAGGTGCCACGACGTGCGTCTCCCCCAGAGACTGCATCGCCGTTGCGAGCGCCTTGATGCCCGGGGCTTCAATGCCGTCGTCGTTGGTTACGAGAATGAGAGGTTTCATATGAGAAGAAGGACGAACGCTGCGCCTCGCCCCTGACCGATAGTATTAGTAGGACTCCGACTCCTGAGGAAAGGACCCGGCCCGCACGTCGTTGATGTACTGCTGAACGGCTTCCGTCATTGTGTGGGCAAGCTCCGCGTAGCGCCGGACAAAACGCGGATTGAAGTCCGTGGTAAGCCCAAGCATATCGTGGCTAACGAGCACCTGCCCATCGCAACCCGGCCCCGCTCCGATTCCGATCGTCGGGATGGTGAGCGCTTCCGTGACCTCAGCGGCAAGTTTGCGGGGAATCTTTTCAAGCACCACGCCAAAACACCCGGCGCGTTCAAGCGACCGCGCATCGTCCAGCAACCGCTCCGCCTCCGCTTCCTCGCGAGCGCGGACGCGGTACGTGCCGAATTTGTAGATGCTTTGCGGAGTAAGCCCGAGATGGCCCATCACGGGAATGCCCGCATCGATGATGCGGCGGATCGTGGCGGCCACTTCCCCCCCGCCCTCCATTTTCAGCGCGTGCGCCCCCGCCTCTTTCATCACGCGAATCGCCGACGCGAGCGCCTTGGTGCTGTTGCCCTGGTAGGACCCGAACGGCAAATCAACGACCACGAGCGCGCGGCGCACCGCTCGGATGACGCACTGCGCATGGTAAATCATCTGCTCGAGCGTGATCGGGAGCGTGGTGTCGAACCCGGCCATCACGTTCGACGCCGAGTCCCCGACGAGCAGCACATCAACTCCGGCTCCGTCCAGAATACGCGCCGACGTGTAGTCATATGCCGTCAGCATCGCGATGGGCACGCGGGCCGCCTTCATCTCCTGCAGCGTCTGTGTAGTCACCCGTTTGACATTCTCAGGATCAGGTGAAACCGTTTGCGTGCTCATCAAAGTAAGGGGATCTTCTGGAAAGAGCCTTTAAGGTACGGACAAATGCCGCTTCTGCGCGAAGCGGAACGAGCCTTGTCAGACCGGTTACTGCAAAAGCAGAATGGGCGTCCACCTTCGTGAACGCCCACCTGTCTACATCCTCTGACGTCCGAGCAAACGTCAGCGGTTCGATGTTGCCGCCGAAGCGCTGTCCACATCGATGCCGAGTCGCCGGGCAACATCCTCTGTGATGTTCGTGATCCGGTCCTCATTGACGTAGAGAAGCAAAGGCTGCGAGGGGCCGACCTGCGCGCGAAGCACGAGATCCAAGTTCTTCTCCTTGGCAACCGCGTTAATGGCCTCATTAACGCTCTCAAAGAGAGGGGCCATCAGATCCGCTTCCCGCTTGCCAAGGTTCTGCTCCTTCGTCTGTGCAGTCTCCTGGATGGTCTGCTGAAGCTGTCCCAGTTCTTGTTCGCGCTCCTGCCGCTTATCTGCGGAAAGCAATGCCTGCTGCTTCTGGTACGTCGCGACCTTTTCCTGATAGTTCGCCATCATGCCCTGAATCTCTTCCTGTCCGGCCGCCAACTCCCGTTGAAGCTGCGCCTGCACGGTCTTGTACTTGGGAAGATTAACGATAATGACCTCATGGTCGGTATAGCCAACCTTCAGATCCTGGGCTGCGGCCTGCTGTGCAGTGCCGGCCGAAAAGAACAGGAAAAAGGCGAAGGCTGCAAGCCCAAATAGTTTCTTAAACATTGATTTCGTTCGTTGCGGTCCAGGACCGTTGTGAGGAATGGATACTTGAGTCAGTTGGGTACGCCCTGCGTCGATTCAACATCGATGCCAAGCTCTTCGAGAATGCGGTTGCTCAGATTGTTGGCTTCCCGCGTGTAAACAAAAAGAAAGTCGCCGCTCTTGTCAAACACGTAGTCATAGCCGCCCTCCTGGGCAACTTGTTCGATGGCTGAAAGAATGCGCTCCTGAATCGGCCGCATGAGCTTGTCCTGCTGCTGGAACAGATCGCCTTCCGGCCCGAAGTACTGTATGCGAAGCCGCTCGGTGTCGCCCTCAGCCTGCATGATCTCTTCGCGCCGGCGCTGGTTCTCCTCTGCGGTGTAGAGGAGCTCGCGCGCCTGATACTCCTGAAACAGATCGTCGACCTCCTTTTTGCGCTGATCGAGTTCGTTCTGCCAATCCTGCGCCAGTCGGTCGATCTGCTGCTGAACCGTGACGTACTCGGGCGTCTTTCCCAGCACGTACTCCGAGTCGATGTAACCGATCTTCTGCTGCGCCGACGAGCTACCGGGCAGCGCCCCAATGGCCACCACAGCAAGAAGCAGCGCGCCGGGCAATCTCAAGATATTTCTATTCAGCGTCATAGTTGTAGGTGGCTTACTGTCCAAAACTCTGGCCAAGAGAGAACTGGAATGACCAGTCTCGCATCCCGTCGTTGGAGTTTCTCGTGGGAATGTACTCGTCGAAGTTGTAGCCATAGGTCAACTCCAACATCCCAACGATCGGCAAGAAGAGGCGGACGCCCACGCCGGCCGACCGGTAAAGCTCAGCCGGATTGTACGTCTGGAAACCATTCCACGTGTTGGCTGCGTCAAGGAAGAGATAAGGGGCCGCCTGTATCTGCGGCGACTGCACTGCCAGCCAGCGCAACTCCGACGTGAACTTGTTCAGGATCGTGCCGCCTACGACACTGCCATCGGCACCGCGCGGGCTGAGGGCGCTTCTCGGATAACCACGCATGTACACGATGTCCGTCCCGAAGCTGTAATAGCCCTGCGTCTCGAACGGCGATCCGCCCACGTCAAAGCGCTCGAACTTAACCCTGTCTCCCGTGAGCGAGCCGACGTAACCGAAGTCCGTCCCGAAACCTACCGACACTTTGCGCGCAACGGGCACGTTCCAGGCCGTTGTGAACCGCCATTTATGGTACTGCAAGAACCCGGGGATCGGCGGCGCGACTTTGAGGGACAGCGACGCGCTGGACCCGCGCATCGGGAACATCGGGTTGTCCAGCGAGGAGCGCGAGAACGCTTGCTGGATGTTGATCTCCTGACTGACGCCTTCCGGCAGTGAGCCGTAATAGTTCCGGTTCAGATAGTACTGGTAGCCGAACGCCGTGGAGCTGTTGAAGTAATCGTCCGGCCACTTGAGCCGGCGGTCGAAGAAGAACCGACCCGAGGAGGTTATGAACCTCGAATCCGAGTTGCCATAGGAATACCCGTAGATGTCATTCCCGGAGTAGTAACTCAGGCGGGAGTGCGACAGGGAGAATCCGATAGGCGTCGGGCGGCCGCGGAACCACGGTTCGGTAAAGGAGAGCGAATAACTCTGGTAGAAACTCCCGTTGGTCTGGATGCCGACGGAGAGTTTCTGCCCGTCGCCGGCCGGCAGCGGCTTCCATGCGCTCTTGTCGAACATGCGCTGCGCGGAAAAGTTATTGAACCCGAAGCGCAGCATGAGGATCAGCCCGTATCGGCCCCACGTGCCCGAAAGCTCCAACTGATCGCTACCGACCTCGTCGACACGGTAGCTCAAATCGACCTGCTTGTTCGCCTCGTCGATCTCCACACCCGGCCCGCCGGCAAGCGACTCCTGGCTGAAATAGCTCAACTGAGACAGCCGGCGGATGGACTCCTGGATCGACTCGCGGCTAAACGTCTGGCCTGGCACCGTGTAGAGTTCTCGCCGAATGACGTGCTCTTTCGTCTTCGTGTTGCCCGCAATGTCAATGTCGCCAAAGGTATAAACGTCGCCTTCGGTCACGTCGAACGAGATGTCGAGCGAGTCGCCTTCCGCAATCCGAATGCTCGGCTCGGCCGAGAAGCGCATATAGCCGCGATTCATGTAGAGGCTGGCCACATCGGAGGACTGCTTGTTGCCATACAAGTTTTGCTCCATGCGCGACTTGTTGTACGTGTCGCCCGGCTCGATGCCGAGCGCGTTCGTCAGCACTTCGTCAGGATAAACCGTGTTGCCCTCCCAGTCAACGTTGCGGACATGGTAGCGCGGGCCTTCAGCGACTTCCATTTCGACGACCACCTCCGGATCGCGCTCGCCCTTTACATAGACCGAGTCGCCAACGATGCGCGCGTCGTAGAAACCCTTATCGTAGTAGTAGTTGAGGACGTTTTGCAGATCGTCTTCATACTTCCGCTCGTCGAACGTAGACTTCTTCCAGAACTTCCACCAGCGATCCTCTTTGGTCTCCTTGAGCTGCTTGCGGATCCGCCGATCCGAGATCTCATCATTGCCTTTAATGATGATCTTACCGACCTCCACCCGAGGCCCCCGGTCGATCTTCAGCGTCAGGTCAACCGTATTCTTCTCCGCGTTCTCCTCTCGCACAGCGACGGTCTCCGTCGTCAGGTATCCTTTTTCCGCGAAATAATTCTTGATCACCTGCTTGGCTTGCTCCACGTCGCTCGGGCGCGCGGTACGCCCGGCCTTAAGGGGAATGAGATCCTTTAGATCTTTACGCTGTCCCTTCTTGATCCCGGTAAGGTTAAGCTCGCTAATTTTCGGCTCTTCCTTGACTTCAATCCCGATGTAGACGCCTTCGTCGGTCACGTTGTCAATAACAATCTTGACGTCAGAGAACAGTCCGAGCTTCTCGTAGATGTTGCGCACCGCTTCGGATATGGCCGGGTCGCCGGGGATCGTGAGCTTCTGACCAACGGCAAGCCCGCTCGTCTGCTGCACGAATGTTGCCACTTCGCCCCGATCCGTTCCTCGCACGACGATGCCGAGCACTTCGCTTGTCTCGGGTACGTCCGTCGGGGATGCATCCGGCACTTGCGCGTGGGCGGTAAACACAGGCGGCAAAGCGACGATCAGCATCAACAGCAATCTTTGCAACATCACACGTTCTATTTGGATAACTCCCTTACGAGATCTTGAAGCCGAATATCTATCATGCGGCTGAATAACAACAAGCCAGGCGCGTTCCGTCTGTCGCGCGAAGAAGACGCGCGATCTGAAGGATGCGTCACAGCACCCGGCCAAAACGGCGTTCCCGATCCTGATACGCCTTCACAGCTTCGTAGAGCCTGTGTCGGCGAAATTCGGGCCAGAATACGTCGGTAACGAAAATCTCCGTGTAGGCAAGCTGCCAGAGGAGAAAGTTCGAGATGCGCATTTCGCCGCCTGTGCGAATGAGCAGTTCAGGATCGGGTGACCCTGCCGTACACAATTCGCGGGCAAACGCCTCATCGTCGATCGCCTCCGGGGCAATCTCTCCGCGAACCGCAGCTGCCGCAACGCGCCGGGCCGCCTGCACGATCTCCCACCGCCCACTGTAGGACAAGGCCAGCGTGAGGGCCATGCTGCTGCCTGACGCCGTTGCAGCAATCGTGTCCTCCAATTCCGCCCGGCAGGCCGGGGGCAGCATGTCCAGGTCGCCGATGGCGTTCAAGCGAACGCTGTTACGCAGCAAAGTCTCCCGCTCCATGCGAATCGTATGCACGAGCAGCTCCATGAGCGAGTTGACCTCATCGGAAGGGCGCTGCCAGTTCTCCGTGCTGAAGGTGTAGAGCGTCAGATAGGAAATGCCGATCTGCACGGCCGCCTCCGTAATGTCCCGCACGGAAACGACGCCTTCGCCGTGTCCGAACGCGCGGTGATGCCCTCTCTCTCGCGCCCAGCGGCCGTTGCCGTCCATGATGATCGCGACATGAGAAGGAATTTCTCCCCGGGCGCGGAGAGCGTCCTGCTCGGCGCGGTCCTTCTGCGCTACGGCATCGCCAACGCTTGTTTCCTCCACTACATCCATCATCAGTACGTTTTCCTACAGGCCGCCGCTTCGCCTTAAACCGCCTTCTAAAACGTCAGAATATCATTAAAGATCACGAACGTCATGAACAGCAGCAACACCACCATCCCGACCTGTTGCAGCGCCATACGAACCTTCAGCGATGGTTCGCGCCGCGTGATGCCCTCGTAGATAAGAAAGACGAGGTGCCCCCCGTCGAGGGCCGGTATGGGCAAGATGTTCATGATCGCAAGCGTTATGGAAAGCATTGCGACGATGTTCCAGAACGCCCCCGCACCCGCGTCGGCCGCTTCCTTGGTGTACTGCGCAATCTTTATCGGACCTCCGACATTCTCCCGGAAGTTCTCCTGAAATGAGAAGACGCGCTTCAGACTCGTTGCGATGGTCGAGAGCATCTCCCACGTGTGGGAAGCGCCCGCCGCCACACCTGTAAACAGGCCGTAGCGCTTGTACTTTACCCCCCACTCCCGCGACAGCAGATCCAGTCCCGGGGCGGTCACGCCTAAAAGGTAGCCGTCTCCCGTGGAGGCCGGTCTCGGCGACACCTCCGCTTCCATGCGCCGCGTGCCCGCCTTTGGCCCAAGACCTTCAGCCTTACCTTCGGCGGCAAGCGCGCCCGTGAGCAGCGAATCCGGGCGTTCCCACTGAATGCGCATCGGCTTGCCGGCGGAATCTTGGATGCGATCCGTCATTTCCAGCCAAAACTTGACAGGCTCTCCCTCGATCGAAACGATCCGATCGCCCGGCTGCAGTCCGGCCTCTTCCGCAGCCGATCCTTTCATAATGCCGCCGATGAGGCTCGGGAAAACCGATATGCCGAGGTTGCCCTCGGTGCGGTTCAGCTGCGTCATGATGTCCTCCGGACCGCTGAACGTCAGCTTCTCGCCGCCACGATCAACGGTGATGGACATATCATCGGCGAGCAGCGCCCCTACATCTCCTTGCAAGTCCGAATACTGCTCCAGCGGTTGGCCGTTGACTGCCACAACCCGGTCGCCGGTGCGCAGGCCCATGTCATAGGCAAGCGAGCTGGGCTCGACGAACACCTCTTCTATGTTCTCCGCGGGAATGTAGGAGTCGCCGTAGGCGATCTTCAATCCCGTATAGATCACGAAAGCCAGCACGACATTGAAGAACACCCCGGCCGTAATGACCAGGATTCGCTGCCACACCGGCTTTGCCCGGAACTCCCACGGCTGCGGCTCGGCCTCGAGGCTTTCCGTGTCCATGCTCTCGTCGACCATCCCCGCGATCTTGACGTATCCGCCGAGCGGCGTGGCACCGATCATGTAGTCCGTCTCTCCAATCTTCTTCCCGATGATGCGGGGAGGGAAACCTATCGAGAACCTTTCCACGCGCATTCCGAAGAGCTTTGCGAAAAGAAAGTGCCCCATCTCGTGTACAAACACGAGAATCATGATGGCAAGCACCACCCAGAATACATACGAGAGGATTTCCAGAATGGACTCCATCAGCAAGAACTGGTTGCGTCGGAAGGACGATGGGTTCAGAAACCTTTAAGCAAGGTCTTGTTTCTGAGCACACTTACACAAAAAAGATGCCGTTTGCCCGGCATCCTGCCGGAGCGCCGTGACAACAGCGTTCAGCTTTTCGACGGCATCTTAGCTTGTATGGAGCGAAGCCGGGCGGAGTTCCTTTACGACACGCCTGGCCCGGGCATCCACATCGACGAGCGTTTCAATGTCGAGCCGGCGGACGGCGGGGATCTGCTCCAGCGCGTGGGCGACGGAACGAGGGATGTCCAAAAACCGAATATGCCCCTCCAGGAAAAGCTGCACGGCTTGCTCGTTCGCGCCGTTCAGAATGGCAGGAGCAGTGCCTCCCTCCGTCAGCGCTTCGTAAGCCAGGCGGAGACAGGGAAAACGATCGAGGTCGGGGGCTTCAAACGTCAACCCGCCCAGGGTAGGCCATTGAAGGCGCGGATGGTCGGCCGTCCATCGCTCGGGTGCCGAAAGTGCATACTGTATCGGGACGCGCATGTCCGGCACGCCGAGCTGCGCTTTCACGGACCCGTCGCGGAACAGGACCATCGAGTGGATGATCGACTGCGGATGAACAACCACCTCGATGTTCTGCGGCATCACTCCGAACATCCAGTGCGCCTCGATCACCTCGAGGCCCTTGTTCATCATCGTCGCGGAATCGATGGTGATCTTTGAACCCATGGTCCAGTTCGGATGGGCAAGCGCTTCTTCGCGGCGTATGGAGCCGAACGTCTTTGCATCTCGCGTCCGAAAAGGTCCGCCGGAAGCGGTCAAGATAAGCTTCTCCACCACGCCCTCCGGCTCTCCGGCGAGACACTGGAATATCGCTGAATGCTCACTGTCGATCGGGACCAGCTCGGCACCAGAACGCTCGACGGCCTCCATGACCAGCATCCCGGCCACGACGAGCACTTCCTTGTTTGCGAGCGCCACCCGTTTGCCCGCTTCCAGTGCGGCCATGACCGGATGAAGTCCCGCGAACCCCACGACAGCGGCCACGACCGTATCGACGGATTCGTCGAGTGCGAGGTCTCTCAGCGCCTCCGGCCCGGAGAGAACGCGGCATTTGTACGAGCCTACCGCCTCCTGGAGCGAGGGTGCCAGCGCCGGGTCCTCGATGACCACCGTTCGCGGCCGGAACTCCGCCACCTGTGTCACCAACTCCGCCACGCTGCGACGCGCCGCCAGCGATTCCACCCGGAGCCGGTGAGGGTACTGCCTGACGACGTCGAGCGTCTGCCTCCCGATGGAGCCGGTCGACCCGAGTATGCTCAGTCGGCGCGCTCCGCGACGTTCTTCCGTTTGCATTGCCAAAACTAACCTCTACAACTATAACAAGACGCCCGTTCGCGCTCCCGCAGCCCGCGCCGAGGGGCAGAACTACCGAAGTGGTTTTCTGTAGGACAAAGTCTACCGATAGCCACGCCGGTGACATCTGGCCGGCTTCATAATATACTACCGGCAGGGCTTTCAAGATGGTCCAATACGTCCGCCCGTGGCGATGCGCGCTCCTCTGGCTGCTGATCCTTATCGCCTTCGCACCCGGTGCGGCGGCCCAGCCGCTCGATGAGGCGCTCACGAGCAGGTTCCAGGCCGCAGAGCGGTACTTGCAAACCGGACAGAACGAGCCGGCGATCAGAATGCTGACCGTCCTGCATCAGGAAAAGCCTGATGTTTACCTCTTCTACGACCGACTGCGCACTGCGCTCGAATCCGTTAAGCGCTACGACGACGCGGCCCGCCTCGTCGACGGACAGATCCGCCGGCAGGGCCGGTCTGTCCCGCTGCTCGCCGACCGCGGACGGCTCGAATATCTTTCCGGATCGGAATCCGCCGCCCTCAAGACTTTTGAAGAAGCGCTTGCCGTTGAGCCAAACGAGCCGAACGCTTACCGGCTCGTTTATCAGGCGCTCTACAGCCTGAGGCTCCTCGAAGAAGCGATTGGAGTGCTTGAACGCGCGGCACGCCTGCCGGGACAAGAAGGCGTCTTTCTCAACGATCTCGGGTTTCTCTACCTGGCAACCGGCCGCTATGAAGAGGCCACCGATGCCTATCTCGGGATGCTCGCGCGAAGCGAAAGGCAGTTGCCGTTTGTGCTGAGCCGGTTGCAACGGCTCATGGAGGATCCGGCTGCTCTCGCCGCCGGCGTGAGGGCAACGGAAAGGGCTTCGGCGCGTGAACCGCTGAACATGGCCTACCGGCGGCTCCTCAACCACTTGTACCTCGAGGCCGGAATGTATGACAAGGCGCTGAACACGGCGCTTGCCGTCGACCGGCTAAACGACGAGAACGGTCAGGGCCTCATCGTCTTTGCGCGGGCCGCCGCCGATGCGGGTGCAATTGCGGCGGCCTCAAGAGCGTACGAAGAGGTTAGCCGTCGCGATCCCGACGGACCCGCCGCCCCGCTCGCGCTCTTTGAACTCGGAGAGCTTTTCACCCGGTCAGATCTGTCCGCTGAGATGGCCATAGCGCCGGACTCAGCGCGGGCGCTCCGGGGGAGAGCGGTTACCCTCTTTGCGGATTTCTTGAAACGCTATCCTTCCGACCCCCGCTATCCCGAAGCACTCCGGCGGCTGGCCGACCTGCAGCGGGAGGTGCTCGGCGACGATGAGAAAGCTGCCCGTTCCTATCGAGAAGTGGTCCGCCTTTATCCCGGCACCGCAGCGGCAGAGGATGCCTCTCTTCAACTCGCCAAGATTGCCGTATCTCAGGGTGACCTTGCCGATGCGCGCACAGCCTTCGTTCAGCTTGCCGAGCGGCTGCGCACCGGTCCGACAGCGGAGGAGGCGCGCCTTGAACTGGCACGGTTGCACTTCTACCAGGGCGAGTTTACGGCGGCTCATTCGCTTCTTCGCGCGCTCGACCAGAACACGTCTGCGCTCGTTGCGAACGACGCGATCGACCTTAAAGTCTTGCTCTCGGAAAACCGCGGCCCTGATTCGCTGTCGACGCCCCTCCGCCGGTACGCCGGGGCCGCGCTCCTCCTGCGGCAAGGTAAGTACGACGATGCGCTGAGCCTACTCGACAGCCTGATCGCGGCCGAGCCACAACACGCCCTCGCGGATGACGCCCACTTGCTCCGAGCAGAAGCCCTGCAGTCTGCCGGGCGGCTCGTTGAGGCAGAAGCAGCCCTCAGCGAGATACCGCTCCTGTTTCCAGGCAGCTTTCTTGCGGACCGAAGCCTCTTTAAAGCGGCTTCCCTCCTGGAGGAGCGTCTCGACGACCCCGCGACCGCCATCACCCGCTATACCCGGTTGCTGGTCGACTATCCCGGCTCCCTGCTCGCCCCGGAGGCGCGGACGCGCATCCGCGCGCTGCGGGGCGACGGGCTTTGAACCCATTTGTGCTTATGTCATCGCAACGCTTGGTCCTGCTACTCTTCTTCCTGAGCCTTTCGGCAAGAGCCGGCTTCGCTCAGGAGATCCTCGTGCCGATGGACGAGACGCAGAGCAATCACCTGAAAGCCTACGGAGCGGTGTACTGGTCGCTGCAGCAGGGCGCAGAGGTGGACTGGCTTCTGAACTATCGCGGCGGCTCGTTCCTGATGCAAGCCTCTCCCGGCCTGGAGACCGAACTTGCCGTTCGTGATGTACTTTTTGAGCCGCTATCAGCCGGCGCTTCAGCCGTTATCTTGGCCGACGTGGAGCGCGAGGGCACCAATACCGCTGCCGTCCGGCTGGAGAAAGTACCCAAAATCGCAGTGTATGCCCCCAAGCAAACGCTGCCGTGGGACGACGCGGTGCTACTCGCCCTCACCTACGCCGAGGTGCCTTACGAGATGATCTATGACGATGACGTTCTCGTCGGACGATTGTCTGAGTTCGACTGGCTCCATATGCACCACGAGGACTTTACCGGACAGTACGGCAAGTTCTTTCAGTACCGGAGCGCGCCCTGGTACATCGAGCAACAGCGCGAGGCAGAGGACGCTGCCCGGCGGCACGGCTTCCGCAAAGTCAGCGAACTCAAAGAAGCCGTCGCCGAAACGATTCGATCCTACGTCGAGGCCGGCGGATTCCTGTTTGCCATGTGCTCCGGCACGGACACCTACGACATCGCACTCGCCGCGCACAGCACCGACATTGTGCCCGCGGAATATGACGGCGACCCCGTCGATCCGAATGCCGTCGACCAGCTCGACTTTAGCCGCACGCTCGCGTTTACCGGCTTTCACCCCATCTTCGATGCGACCGAGTACGAGCATTCCGACATAGACACCGGCCCTCCGCCACCGCCGCTTCGCGATCCCGCACTCGATTTCTTCACCCTCTTCGAGTTCAGCGCGAAGTGGGATCCCGTTCCAACCATGCTGACGCAGAACCACGTCGCCAGCATCAAAGGGTTTGTCGGACAGACTACGGCTTTTCGCAAGTCTCTAATAAAGCCGGGTGTTGTGATTCTGGCCGAAGCGCCCGCGCGGGATGAGGTCCGGTATCTCCACGGATCGCTCGGGCAGGGCACGTTCACGTTCTACAGCGGCCACGACCCGGAAGATTACCAGCACTTCGTCGGCGATCCTCCGACCGACTTGAGTCTGCATCCGCATTCGCCCGGCTACCGCCTCATCCTGAACAACATTCTCTTTCCTGCCGCTCGCAAGCAGAAACAGAAGACTTGACGCAGGCGCGGAGCACAAGAAGGCGCTGGTGCCTCTTAGATTATCGTGTCGTCAGGTATCGAGGCGTTCTTTGCGACGATGAGAATGCCGTCCCGGAAATAAACGGACCCCCGCTCCCCCTCCCGCACGCCGTCCCGATTGCAGAGAATGCAGCGTTTGCCGATACTGACGTTCTTGTCTATAATCGCGTTGTCAATGTAAGAGGCCTCGCCGATGCCGGGGAAGCGCGGCGCATCTGACTGTTCTCGAAGGTCGGGGTCATGCCAGGGAAAGTAGTCCGAACCCATTATTATCGCGTTCTTTACCGTGGTATTGTACCCGATGAAAGAGCGAATCCCCACAACGGCGTTCGAGATCTGACTGTTGATGATGATGCTCCCCTCGCCGATGAGCGAGTCCGTTATGTAGGACTGCTCGATCTTCGCCGGCGGAAGCACGCGCGCATTCGTATAAACCGGCATCTCAGGCGAATACAGATTAAACTCTGACCCGCGCTGCGCGAGCTGCAAATGCGCAGAATAGAAAGAGCGAATAGATCCAATGTTGCTCCAGTAGCCGTCGTGTACGTACGTGGAGACCCTCCGCGTGCGAATGGCCTGTGGAATGAGATCGCGCCCGAAGTCCATGTGCTCGGGCTTTTCTTGCAGAAGTTCCATCAGCGCCTGTCTCCGGAAGAGGTAGACGCCCATAGAGGCGAGGTACACGCGGCCTTGCTCACGCGCCCCAACCGGCACCGGGCTTTGCATTCCGTTTAGCCGGTCCGGCGTGGGCTGCTCAACGAACCCTTGCACCAGCCCATCATCGTCGGTTTTCAAGATGCCGAACGAGGGCGCGTCCAACGCGGTTACCGGCACCGACGCGAGCGTCAGGTCCGCTTGTGTCCGGCGGTGATGCTCCAAGAGACGACGGTAGTCCATCAGGTAGAGCTGATCGCCGGTAAGGATCAGCACATCGTCGTAATGGAAGACATGGAGGTGCGGCAGGCTCTTCCTGACCGAGTCGGCACTGCCCCGCGACCAGTCCAGCGACTCGGCCGTTTGCTCGGCCGCCAGAATAGAGACGAACCCGTACCTGAAACGGTCGAAGGTGTAGGTGTTGGCTACGTGCCGGTTGAGACTCGCAGAGTTAAACTGCGTCAAGACAAAGATGCGGTTCATCCCCGAGTTGATGCAGTTCGAGATCGGTATGTCGATGAGTCGGTACTTGCCCGCCAGCGGAACGGCAGGTGTGGAGCGCCGGCGCGTGAGCGGAGCGAGGCACGAGCCGTCGCCGCCCCCAAGGATGACAGCTAAGAGGTTGTCCATCTATTCATCCAATCTATAGAGCGCTGCATCAGCCGGCCGTATGTTCAGCCGCCGTCTTCTGCCTCAAGGTACGATACTTTGGCCGCAGACGTGCGGGGACCGGGCAGCGTAGCGAGTTACCACGTTGCCAATTCTGACCTCCCTCTTCGGCCTTCAAGCTCACCATTGCGGTGCACTTCCCGGCCGCCTTGTAACTGTTGTAAAACACGGCTTTTGGGTTGCCGGATTGTTACCCACTCTCAGGCTCAATAGAGATCACGGCTTGAAAGCCCCGCGTATAGCACCTTTAGTTCGCAAGTCTATACGAACCTTCTACAAGAGGTACCTATGTCCATGGAGAACCAATCTGATCCCCGCCCCGTGTCCCCGGCACCGGCCACACGCAGCAGCGGTTCCTTCGGAGAATCTACGCCCGGAAGCGTCGCCTTCCAGTCCCAGTCCGGCGGCACGCGCGGTACCGCAGATGAACTCGCGGATAAAGCAAAGGACAAGGCCGGCGATCTCGCCGATAAGACGCGCTCCGCTGCCGACGACATCGCGGACAAGGCGAAGGAGGCAGCCACATCACGGCTGTCCGGGCAGAAAGACCGAGCGACTTCCACCCTCGGAGACGTCACGGAGGCGTTGCACGAAACCGGCGACCGCTTTAGAAAGCACGACCAGGGCGCTATCGCGGGCTACATCGACGACGCCGCGCGCCAGGTTGAATCGCTCTCGTCGTACGTTCGCGATCACAGCGTCGGCGATCTGCTGAACGAAGCAGAGCACCTCGCCCGCCGCGAACCTGCCTTGTTCATTGGCGGCGCGTTCATGCTCGGCATCCTCGGAGCACGTTTTCTAAAAAGCTCGCAGACGCCTGACCGCCAGCGTTACGGCAGCTCGTACTCCAGCGACTACCGCCGTCCCGCCGGCTCGCGCTTGTATTCTCAGGAGGAGCAGGGCTTTGGCAGCTACGTCCCGGGCGGCGTTGCCGGTGACTACACGCGGACGCATGAGTACCAGAGCAGCCGCGTAGGATCGGCGGCCGAGGCCGGGGGCATCCCTGAGCCGCCGCAGCGTGGCGCGTTTGCAAACCAGAAGGAGGCCAACCGATGATGTATCCCGATGAAAGACCGGACGAGGCAGGCTTCCGGCCGCCACCGGAGCTTGTCCGGACCTACCAAACCGAGCCGGTGAAGGACGAGCGGTCCCTTGCCGATCTTTTCTCCGAACTAACGCAGGAGACCCAAACGCTCGTGCGTCAAGAGATCGAGATGGCGCGGGTGGAAGCTTCGAACAAGGCAAAGAAGGCAGGAAAGCACGTCGGATACGTGGCGGCAGGCGGCTTTATCGCCTATGCAGGATTCATCATCCTGCTGATGGCGCTCGGGTTCTTGCTCGATCCGCTTCTCACCCTGCCCGTCGCATTTCTGGTAGTTGGACTGCTCGCCGCGGGCGCAGGGTACATTCTGCTTCAAAGTGGCCTCACGGAGCTGAAAAAGCAGAGCTACTCGCTCGATAGAACGGCCGCAACGATTAAAGAGGATAAACAATGGATCAAAGAAGAGATATAGACCGGGACCCGGAGTTCTTGGACCCGGAAGAGCGTCCGGAAGGTGCGGATGCCGTCGTCGTGACGGAAACACGTCTTTACGAAGTCGACGACGCCGAGAGCCGTAACCTCGCGCTCGGCGGCAGCGAGGACTTCGCGCACGAAAAGCACCGTGAACGTTCGCCGACGGACATTGAACGGGACATTGCGCACACGCGCGCCAATATGTCGGAAACCATACAGGAGATCGAAGAACGCCTGAGTCCGCATCACTTGAAAGAGCAGGTAAAGGACACGGTCCACGATACCATCGACTCGGTGCAGGAGCGGTTCAGCCCGAGCCGTCTTACGAGAACCATTGAACACAAAGCACGAGGAGCCGGATACGATATGATGGAAGCCATTAAGGAAAACCCGCTACCCGCACTCATTGCAGGTTTCGGTATAGCGTGGCTCATTCGCAATGCCGCTGAACAGGGTCGCGACCACGACCACGAGCGCGAGTATTACGGCCGGGGTTACGGCGCGTCCTACCGCCGCACCTACGGCACGCAGCAGCGTGGCTACTATGGTCCTTACGGCGGAGAACGAGCGTATCGTGGCTCTTATGAGCCGGAATACTACGAGTCAGACCGCGGAGCGCGCCGGTACAGCGGCGAGGACTGGCGCAGCCGGATGTCTGACGTGGGCGAAGACCTCAAGCACCGCGCCGAAGAGAAAGCGGATGACTTGCAGCACCGCGCCGCCGACACGCTGCACTCGGCTCAAGACAAAGCCGGCCACGCGGCACGCGAAGCCCGCGAGGGTGTCGAGCACGCTGCCCATCAGGTTCAATACGGCGCCCGACGGGCAACGAACTGGCTCGACGATCTGATGCACGAGAATCCGATCACAACGGGACTTGTCGCCCTCGGCGTCGGGGCCGCAGTCGGCTTTGCGCTCCCGGGAACGGAGCGGGAAGACGAATGGATGGGCAGCGTTCGCGATGAGTTCATACACACGGCCAAGGAAAAGGCCGAAGATGTGGTGGACAAAGCGAAGACGGTGGCCGAGAAGACGGGCGATGAGATCAAAGAGTCCGCCAAGGAGGTAGGCGAAGTCGCCAAGGACGAGGCCAAGAAACAAGCCGACTCCGGAACGTCGTCGACCTCAGAGGGCAGCAAGGTCGGCGCTCCGACGGCTCAAGGTGGTTCGTCCGGTCCAATCTCCACCGGAGCAGGCTACGGCAAGCCCGAGTCGCGAGAAGGCTCGATCACGGGAAGTTCAACGGGAACGCCGGGAAGCCGAAGGACGGATTTTTAAGCTGAATCCGCTCGACCGAAAAGGGGTGTGCCAACCGAAGGCACACCCCTTTTTTATTAGAATAGTCGCTCGAGAAGAGAGGATGCCGTTCTACAAAAGGCAGGTAAAACAAGGCGGTGCCGGGTCAAACGAAAAAAAGAACTTGAAATAGATCAAAAACGACTAAAAGCCGGCCTGAGACGCTTCGCTTCGCCGGCATGACACGAGGCGAGGGTGATGCCGTTCTGATGGTCCTCAGTGCTGCCTTTCTTGTGGTGTTCAGCACTGCCATTCTTGAGGGCCTCAGCGCTGCCTTTCTTGAGGGCCTCAGCGCTGCCATTAGCCTCCCCCCCCGGCTGTCATCCTGAGCGCAGCGAAGGATCTGCCTTTATCGCAGTAGGGGCACGATATATCGTGCCCCTACAGGATATCGTGCCCTTACAGGCGCGCGGGCGAACGCCGCAAACCTCACGGGATCAAAACCTCTGCGGCTCCGCGTCTCTGCGTCAAAATCATCCATCCACGTAAGGCATCTGCTCCCCAGAATGTCATCCCGACCAAGGCGGCGCTACCGACCTTCGTCATGAACCCACCTCCTCCGCCGCCCAGCGGAGGGACCTCCTAGCCCGAGCAGAGAATAACCGCCGGCTCTCGCGCCGCTCCCAACGAGCGCATTCTTCGCCTCCTCCAACACCCCCGCCTGTCATCCTGAGCGCAGCGAAGGATCTGTTCTCTCGGAAGCCTGAGACTCTACGCTGCGCCCGCAAGACTCGGTGCCACATTCTGCATTTCAGGTACGCACCCCGTCCCCGCCTTCTCCATCCCCCGTCCGCCATCCTGAGCGCAGCGAAGGATCTGTCCTCCCGGAAGACTGAGATGCGTCGCTTCGCTGGCGAGCGCCGTACCTTGTGTCCGCGCTGCCGCCTTCCTCCCGTCCCCACGCTTCTCATGAAAAGCATCTTAGCACTCCTTCTCTTTCTCTGCGTCTCCGCGTCGCACGCGCAGGTTCACGCAGTACCCGACGCGCTTCTGCAGGCGCGGATCGACTCTCTGGCGCAAGGCTTCAAAGGACAGGTGGGCATCTACGTCCGGCACGTGCCCAGCGGCCGAACCGCATCGGTGCAGGCGGAACGCCTCTTCCCGACAGCAAGCATGATAAAGGTGCCAATCATGCTGAAGATCTTTGACCTCATCGATAAGGGCGAACTCGATTACCACGCCGACCTCATCTATCGCGATTCGCTGCTCGTGCCGGGCGTAGACATCCTCGGCTCTTTCAAGGACGGCGAACCAATTCCCCTGAGCAAGGTCGTCCTTCTTTCGATCACGACGAGTGACAACACAGCGGCAAGATGGCTCCAGATTCTCGCCGGAAAAGGCGATGCCATCAACGACTGGCTGGCGAGCCGGGGCTTCACGTCCACGCACGTGAACGGCCGCACGCCCGGCCGCGAAAGCGACTACGACCTCTATGGCTGGGGGCAGACAACGCCTCGCGAAATGTCCGATCTCCTTCTGCTCATCCGCGACGGCAAGGCCGTCAGCCCGGCAGCGGACGACGAGATGTACCGCGTGCTCACGCGCATCTACTGGAACGACGAGGCGCTCGGCTTCATACCGCCGTGGGTGCAGGTCGCCTCCAAACAGGGTGCGGTCAATCAGTCGCGCTCCGAGGCCGTTCTTGTGAACGCCCCTCACGGCGACTACGTGTTCACGGTCATCACGTCCGACCAAGAGGACACCCGCTGGACGGACGATAACGAAGGTAATCTCCTCATTCGGTCCGTTTCACGTCTGCTTTGGAACTACTTCGAGCCGGAATCCAACTGGTCCCGCCCGCGCGGCACCGAGCGCTACTGAGCGCAATACCGTCTGGCTGCCGCTTTAACTCCGGCCGCGCCCATTCCGTAACAGGAAGCGCTTCCCGCTGAACGGCCACTGTGGGTGCGCGCGTCTTAGTTTGAGCTGAAGTCGGTATTTTGAACAGAGCCGCGCCATTGCTGTTTGCGGCGGACGACCCGGCCCTGAACTATTCCGCAGCGAACCACGCCCGTTTCCCCGCATCCCTATGCCGACCACCATTCCCGCCCCTGCGCTCCCACCGACTGCGACTGTGGGGCGAGACGTCCCCTCCGGTCGGCTCCTCTCGCTCGACGTTTTTCGCGGAGCCACCATTGCCGCGATGATCCTGGTCAATAATCCGGGTACGTGGTCGGCCATTTACCCGCCGCTGGCGCACGCTCATTGGCACGGGTGGACGCCGACCGACCTGATCTTTCCCTTCTTCCTCTTTATCGTCGGCGTCGCTATCGCTTTCGCCTTTGAAAAACGACTCCTTCGCGGTGCCCCGAAAGGCGACCTTGCATTCAAAGCCGGGAAGCGCGCGCTGATTCTGTTCGGCCTTGGCCTCTTCATGGCGGCGTATCCCTTCTTTACCTTCTCGCCCGGTTTTGCGCTCCGGCCGGGCCTCGAGTCGCTCCGCATCATGGGCGTGCTCCAGCGCATTGCCCTTTGCTACCTCGCCGTCAGCCTTCTTTACCTTTACACCTCGCAGACGGCGCGCCACTGGACCGCAGCGGGATTGCTCCTTTTCTACTGGGGCCTCATGACCCTCGTACCGGTGCCCGGCTATGGAGCGGGCAGGCTCGATCTGCCCGTCGGCACCCTTTCCGCCTATCTCGATCGCCTCCTCCTCGGAACGCATCTGTGGGTCGGGACCGATCGGCAGTGGGATCCGGAGGGTTTGCTGAGCACGTTGCCGGCCATCGCCACCACTTTGTTCGGCGCGTGGACGGGAAGGCTGCTCATCTCGGATCGCGACGGCGTTGAGAAAGCTGCGGTGCTCTTTGCCAGAGGCGTGGTCTTCGTCGCGCTCGGCTATGTCTGGAACTGGTTCTTCCCGATCAACAAGGGCATCTGGACCTCCTCCTATGCGGTTTTCACCGCCGGCCAGGCTATGTGCGCCCTGGCGCTCTGCTACTGGGTCGCCGATGTGCAGGGCAAGAGAAGTTGGACGAAGCCCTTCGTGATTTATGGTGTCAATGCAATTACGGTGTTCGTCCTGAGCGGCCTTCTGGCCCGCACGCTGGGCCTTATTCAGGTGGCGGACGGCGCGGGAGGCAGCGTGTCGCTCCAGGGATGGATCTTCCGCAACATCTTCCTCGCGGTCGCATACCCGACCCTCGCGTCGTTGCTGTACGCCCTCACCTGGGTTGCAGGATGGTTCGTCGTCCTCTACGTCATGTACCGGCGCAACATCATCGTCAAGGTATAAGAAGAAGGGCGGAGGCGACTCGTCGTCATCTCCGCCCTTCTCTACTTACGCGGCCGCAGTCGGTCCGGCCTACCGCACGAGAACCATCTTGCCGGTAAACGATTGCCCGCCGGCTTCCATGCGGCAGAGGTAGACGCCGCCCGGCAATGCCGCCGCATCCCACCGGATCACGTGCGTGCCCGCAGCCGTGGGCGCGGCCCGGAGCAGCGAGGCGACCTCGCGCCCGGCAATGTCGTAGATCGTGATCGTCACGTCCGACTGGCGCTGCACATCGAACTGAATCGCTGTGGCGGAGGTGAACGGATTCGGGTAGTTGCCCTTCAGCGCAAAGCGCTCCGGCACGTCCGTTGCAAGCTCGGCCGCGACGGTAACATCCTGCTTTTTCGCGAGACGCAGGTCGTCAAAGTACATCTTCCCGAACGGTGCCCCACCCGGACCCTGGGTGAGCTGGATGCTGTCGAACCGCAAGCGTCCTTCAACCACTCCGTTTCCGATCCAGGACCCGGGCGCGTCGTTCTTCAGATCCCACGTGACGAGCCGCCAGCCTCTCCAATCGACGGTATACCAGGGACTTACCTCCGTCCCGGTGGGGGAGGTTTCCATTTTGTCGTCGACGGCGAACCGGACGAGGTTGCCGCTGCCGTCGCCAAAGACGTACATCTGCAGCAGGTACGAGTCATCGAACGATACCTGTTGAGGCGGTCCGCTACTCAGGTACTCCCTTATGAGCTTCGTTCCCTCACCCTCCGGCCAGCCGTAGCCAACTTCCATAGCGAGCGACGTGTTCGCCGGCCCCACCGAGACGCTGTCCTGCACGCGGCGGTAGGTAGAATCGGTCACGATCCCCGCGGTCGAGCCGCTCGCTTGCGGCGTCCACCAGAGCGCCTCGGCCCCCACCTCAAAGTTGTCGATGGACGTGGTCACATACTCCATGCTTCCCGTCTGGAAGCGGAACTGCCGCTGCTGGCCGTCCTGATTTCCGTAACGGTCACTGACACCGGGCGAGACCGCCAGCGCGTAGTTCGCGTTCGGCATCAGGGCGGCGCTGGGAAGGAAGGTCACTACGCTCTGGCCACGAACAACGTAATGCTTGAAGGTGCCCTCGACATTAGAGCCGTCGGAAAGCAGCACAAATTGTAAACGACCTTCGAGCGACGCCGGGTCTAACGGCTCATCGTATGTCAGGCTATAAACCGGCCACAACTCCACGCCCGCGGCGTTCGGAACCGGGGAGGAGGCCACCGGATGCGGTGCCGTCACGTCCGGCGCTCCCGTCCGGAAGGTGAAGGTATACGCGCCTCCCGGCACGCCGTCGCCATCTGCGTCAAAGGCATCGCCGTAGAAGCCGAGCGCGTATTCACCAATAGAGACGGTGTAGTTCGACTCCGCGTAGAGTGTGTCCGGCACAAAAATGAACGTGCGGTCTCCATTGGCCCACACAAAGTCGCCACCGACTTCCGGGCTGATTGCGAAAGACTGCTCGACCGACGCCCGGTCCATGATTCGCGAAAAAGTAATCGAAATAGGTTCAGTGTTGCGGAAGAACTGCGCCCCGGCTTCCGGCCGCGTGGAAGCGACGACCGGCGGCACCTGTGAGATGAGCGAGAGGTCTTTGAACGTAAAGAAGGTGTCGACTACCGTCACGTCGCCCATGTAGGCCCGGTAACCCGGCGCGCTTGCGAGCGTCCTGAGGGTCCCCTGCGGTACATCTTCGAGGAAATAGAACCCGTTTCGAAGCTCTCCGGGATCGCTGCTGTACTTGTTGAAAAGCGATTCGTAGGTGTCGGTCGTGTAGACTTCGTTCCCCACTTGCACCGTGGCCCCGTTGATCGGCAAACCCGATTCGAGATCGGTCACCGTTCCCGTGACAATGCGGACCGGTGGCCTCTCTATTCCATGATAGGCGAGGATGCCCCAGTAGTAGGCGTACGCCTCGAGCCGCTTCCAATCCGCGTTCATGTTCAGCTGATTCTGACGCGGGCTTGTATGATGCCCCGCCTCGCTGAGGACAGACGCCATATCCGACTGCCGGTTAACCGACAGGTACGGGTACTGCTTATCATGGTTGAAGGGGAAACCCTCGTAGAAGGTCCGGTCCGCGTAGTTTCCGATGGTCGGAAGCCGCATTGCCCGCCCGAGTATGCTCTCGTAGATCGCGCCCATGCGCCCACCACCCTTCGGCGTCTTTTCGACCGTCACGCCGTTGGACCGCCAGCCGCCGTAGAGCATGAGCACGTTGTCGGTTGAGGGCGTACCTGCATTGCTGTGGATCGAGTGGTAGAAGGAAGGGTTCAGCGCGTTTGCTATGTCCGTGCGCTGAGACAGCCCGACCTGCTGCTGGTCGTTGGTGCGCGACATGTAGACCGTGTCGATGTCGGTGGTCGACAGCAGCAAATCACGGAGCGCCAGGCCCACGCGGAGGTTCTTTTCGGCCTCGGAATAGCCGAAGATGCCCATGTTCTCCTTTTCGCTATGGCCCGGATCGATGAACAGGCTCCAGCCCGAAAGGCCCGACACCGGCTGCGCGGTGCCCGCCGGAGTAAAGAGCAGAAGCGCAATGAGACCAAAGAATAGCTTCTTCATAACCTTGTGTACGGCTTCAGAACAACCTGTGAGCGGATTTATGTTAACGGGCTACGGGCAGCAAGTAAACGGCTCCTTCATCAAAAGCCTCAAAGGCGATCCGTGTGCCATCCGGTGACCAGGAGGGCGTCATTTCCAGACGGTCCGGTGTTTGCGTCAGCTGCACACGGCCACTTCCGTCTGTTCGAACCGCGTAGAGGTCTGCGCTCGTAAATACATTGCCGTCATCCTCCGTTTGCATGTACGCCACCCATTCGCCGTCGGGGGAAAAGGCCGGGCGGTGGCCGGGTCCGAGATTGGTCAAGCTGCTTCCGTCTACGTTCATTACATAGAGGTCGCCACCGAGGCGCTCGAACGCCGCCTTCGCGCCGTCCGGCGAAACCACGAGGTTCAGGATCCGAGCGTCGGTGCCGAGCGGCTCCATGCGCTCCGCCGCGCGCTCCGCTACATCCACGCGCATGATCTGGTCACCCGACGCAAGCAGGGGCCTCTGCCGAGGCGTTGCGGTAACAGAACCATCCACTGCCTCTCCCGTCGCCACGACTTCCAACTCGCCCGCCCGCATGAACAACACCGACGTGCCCCGAGGCCCCCACTCCGGGAGCGACATGGCACCCGTCGTGAACTCGGTCAGCAAGCGATCCTCGCCTCCCTCCACGGCAACGATCTTGGCAGCGTGAAGCCGCCGGACGCCCTGCATCTGCGCAACGCGCGCAAGGAGTGATCGGCCGTCCGGTGCCCAGGAGAAGCCGAAACCGGCACCTTCGTCGGCGTTCACTTGCCGCAGGTTACTACCGTCCGCCTGCACCACCCACAGACCGTCATAGCGCGGAGCCGACATGGCGACGGACTGTCCGTCCGGCGACCAGACGGGGCGCAGGAACGCTTCCTCTTCGCCGCCCGCCAGGCGCACGGGTTCTCCCGTCACGCGGAGCGGCGCTTGCGCTTCCGCGGTGCCGAAGAAGAACAAGGAAAGCGCGAGATAGATGGTCGTTCGCATAGCTGTCGGCGTAGTTCGCTGAATTAACGGACTTTTGAAAGAAGAAAAAGCGTTCTATTTAGCAGGGATACCGACGCCCCATCGTCATCCTGGAAGGGGCATCAACGGGATCTCGGGCGGCATTTTACTCATAAACATTGCTCTAATCAATTGCAGAGCACGCCGTTTATCATAGATCAACCGCCTCGCAAAAAACCTCTGCGCAGAGGCAAGATGCTTAATGAACGGATATATGTATACGGCCACCGGCTACAGTATAGCAACTTCATGAAAAAACAACAAGGCAAAACGAGTAGCAGGAACCGCTTCCCCCTTCTACTTCCCTTCGACGTCCTGTTCGACCTTTTCAGGTTTGTCATGTGTGCCCTGCAGAACATCCGTCCATGACCATCCTGTACTCTTTACCGCGCCGAGCAAAGCGCGTCGATGCTGTTCCAGATCGCGCAGGCGCTCTTCAAAGACCGCCTGCTCCACGACGGGGATGCCTTTCGCCTTCAGCCGGTGCAACCGGAGAGCCGGGGGTGCCCCTTCCGCCAGCGACGTGAGGTAGAGCGCCCGAACGGTCTCCAACTCTGTCGAAATGGCCTCTCGAACGCTGCGGAGCGTGATTTCCGGGATGCCGGAATCGGCGTCGATCCCGCAGGCTATGATCGTGATCGCCTCGTCGAGCGCCGCAATTCGTGGAAGCGTAGCCGCATCAGACGTCGTTGTATGATAGTAATGGAGCACCGGGTAGGCAAGGTGACGCTGGCCGAGCAAAAGGATCGGGCCAGTGAGCGAAGAGAGGTAAGTGGTCAGTGCGGAGAAATCCTTCCCGTTCCAGGCGGCCTCGACAATCCGTTGCGGCGTTTCTCCCAATCCCTTTATTTGGAGCGCGATCTGCCGCTTCTCGGACGCCGCCTGCACTACCGGTAGAAGGTATGTGATGCCAAGCGTAACCAGGAAGAGTCCGCTCAGCACCGCGAGATCGACAAAGATGCGGGAAACGGTGTTGTCGGGCGAAAACTCTCCGTTGCCGAGCGTGAAGATAATGTAGCCGACCGTATAGATGCGCTCCGGCAGGTCGGCACTCATCCCTGTTGCGTTATGGACGAGATGCTCCGGGATTGCGCTGAACACGAGGACCCAGCCAAACCATATCAGCAGAATCCACGAGGTGACGGCTGCTATCAGCGTCAGCACGCCGGTAATCTGAAGCAACCGGTGCGATGGACGGTGCCTGTGGATCCAGAGAGCCACCCGCCACACGTTGGTCGTCAGAGGACCGGAGATCGGCCCCGCCCCTTGCGCAGAGATCGTGGATACGAATGCGTCAAGGACAACGACGCCGAGAACAGCGAACCCGGCGACTAAAAGAAAAGTCTGCATGGTGTAGATCGGCTATAAACATATGGTACGCCGATTCGCACCTTCCACATCGCGGTGGTTTCCGCCGTCCGTTACCCCGGCAATCCCAAAGCGCCCTCGGAAAGACTCGAACTTTCGACCCCAGGTTTAGGAAACCTGTGCTCTATCCACTGAGCTACGAGGGCTATCTGCCGCTTCGGCAGCGAGGCGTTGTTGAACGACGAACGTGCGGGTGCGTTTCGGATCGACAAAATCGGACTCCTTCTCCAGCGCACCGCGCCCGCAGCTACTTAATTACATAAATACATACAAACAGCCTGCAAGCTCTTGCCCCAACAAAGAATCTGTGCATCGGCGCTCCCGTATAAGAGGAAAAGAAATCATCCTCTCGCCCATGGCCGTCTCCTTCCTTCGTTTAGCGAAAAGTCTTGTTACTGGAAAAGCAGGCGGGGACTCCTCGTCCGCGTCCGGCCGGTTGCGCAACGGCGCGCTGCTTACCGGGGCGGTCGCAGTAGGTGCCGCCGTGGCGGGAGCGGTCGCGGAGCGGGTGCGTCGCAGCAACATGCCCCAGCCAAGCACGCTGCCGCCGTCCATCGACGCGCCGGTGCATGGCATTGAAGTCATGGAGGGCACGGCGCGCTACTATTTCCACCCGGGCACCGGCGTTCCCATCGTTCTGTTGCACAGCATCAACGCCGCCGGATCTTCCTTTGAAATGAAGCCGATCTTCGAGCATCTGCGGGAGCGGTCCGACCGGCCCATCTACGCGCTCGATTGGCTCGGCTTCGGCCTCTCCGACCGCCCGGCGGCACGCTACAGCCCGGGCCTTTATCAGCGCCAGCTTCGCCGCTTCCTCAGCGAGCACGTGCGCGAGGCGGCGGACGTAGTCGCACTCTCGCTCGGCAGCGAGTATGCCACGACCGTGGCCAACGCTTTTCCCGTGCTGGTCCGCAGACTCGTGCTCATTTCTCCGACGGGCACCGGCGAGTCCCAGAACGAGAATGTGTTCCAGCGCGCGCTCGAAAAGATCGCGGGCACGGTCGGTGCGTTCGACGTGTTCTTCACGCGTCTTACGCGCCGCGAGTCGCTGCGCCAGTTTTACGCCGACCACGTCTTCGAGGACCCGACCAAGGTCCCCGCTGCGCTCGTTGAATATGCCTATCTAACGACGCGAACGAACGGCGCGCAGCACGCACCCCGCCGCTTCATCCAGGGCGTCCTGTCCATGCACGAATACGCCCCGCGCGCCTACGAGGCGCTAAAGGTGCCTACATTGCTCATCATCCCCGACTCCTCACCGGAGATGGTCCAGGACTTCGTTCGCGCGCCGCAGATTGCTGCAGCAAACGCGGAGCACGTCACCCTCGGGCGCGTGCGCTCCGGCCTCGTTCCGCAGTGGGAAGACCCCGACCTGCTGTTCGCCGCCATCGATTCGTTCCTGCAACTTGGCTGACGCGGGAAATACCCGGCTGAACAGGGCCGCGTAGGTCGGTCCGTATCGTAGATGCCCGGAGCCTGTTCTATGGCGGCCCGGTTGCGCCTCCGGTTCGTGTGAACGCTGCGGCTATTTGGCGCGCCGGGTTCAGATCGGGGAATCGCTTGCGTTTAGTTGCCGGTGATCGAGCCGATTCGGTATCTTCCCATCCACTCTTTTACAGGCACCGCTGCCCTTTTGAGCACAACCGCAAGAGCCTACGACCGCCGCAGCGTGATAAGCTGGGCGCTATACGACGTGGCGAACTCATCGTTCACCACGCTCGTCGTGACGTTCATATACGGCACCTATTTCGCGAAGGCGATGGCTTCGAACGAAGTCATCGGCACGGCGCTCTGGTCGCGCGCAATCACCATCACCGCGCTCGTCGTTGCGATCACATCGCCGTTCATTGGTGCCATAGCGGACCGCGGAGGCTACCGCAAACGCTTCCTGGCGACGGCAACCATCGTTTGCATCCTTGCGACCGGCTTCCTGTTTTTCCCTCAACCGGGGCAAATATGGACGGCCCTGTCGCTCTTCGTGATCGCGAATGTCGCGTTTGAACTTGCGAACGTTTTCTACAATGCCTATCTGCCGGAGGTCGCGCCGCCAGACCGTATCGGCCGCATTTCAGGGTACGGCTGGGCGGCCGGCTATGTCGGCGGGCTGCTCTGCCTCGTCATAGCGCTGCTCGTGCTCGTCTACCCCGACGCGCCGCCGTTCGGCCTGCTGAAGGAAACAGGCGCGAACATACGGGCTACCAACCTGCTCGTAGCGGGATGGTTCGCGGTGTTCAGCCTTCCCCTGTTTCTCTATGTGAAGGAAAGGCGACCGGAAAGTCCGCCGAAGGCGCGCGTTCTCTTGCGCAATGCGGCGCGCGAGCTGGGCGAGACGTTCTCCGAGGTGCGTCGCTACAGGCAGGTGTTTCGCCTGCTTCTCGCCCGGTTGATCTATAACGACGGCCTTGTCACGGTCTTCTCTTTCGGCGGTATCTATGCGGCGGGGACGTTCGGCTTTACGTTCGAGCAGATCATGGTGTTCGGCATCGCCATCAACATATCCGCCGGACTGGGGGCGTACGCCTTCGGCTTCATCGACGACCGGCTCGGCGGAAAGTCTACCATCGTGATCAGCCTCATTGGCCTGTTTGCCGCAACACTCCTCGCGCTGTCGACGACGAGCACCACGCTCTTCTGGGTTGCCGGACTGAGCATCGGCCTGCTCGTCGGACCCAACCAGTCCGCCAGCCGCTCGCTCATGGGGCGCTTTGTGCCGTCCGACAAGGAGAATGAGTTCTACGGGTTCTATGCTTTCTCGGGTAAAGCGACCTCCTTTCTCGGCCCGCTGCTGCTCGGAATCGCTACGCAGGTTTCCGGCAGCCAGCGGTGGGGACTCGCAACGCTGCTCCTTTTCTTTGTCATCGGTGCCCTGCTGATGTTGCGCGTGGACGAGCAGGAAGGCTCCCGCGTTGCGCAAGCAGCCTCTCCTATCGACCTTCCGTCTCAATAACTCTTGCGATGAAGCCCTCCACGATGAGTGCAGTAACGATCAGCGAAATTGCTGCAGCCCTCGAAAGGTGGGCACCGCGCGGCTCTGCCCTTTCGTACGACAATGTCGGCCTGCAAGTGGGCGATGGCAGCCGCGTTGTAGATCGGGTCTTGATCGCGCTCGACCTCACGCATGGAGTGGTGGAAGAAGCCGCTGCCTTTTCCGCCGACCTGATCATCACCCATCATCCCTTAATCTTTAAGCCGCTCAAAGGGCTGAGGCCGGAGCCGGGGCCGGGCGGCCTTGCCTACGAGCTCGTCCGCCGGGATCTGGCCCTTTACTGCATTCACACCAATCTCGACGCCGCTCCCGGAGGCGTCTCGTTCGCGCTCGGCGAACAACTCGGCCTCACAGATCTGCGCCTCCTCAGCCCTTACCCGGAACAGCGCTTCAAGCTCGTAACGTTCGTTCCCGAGTCGCACGCAGAGGCCGTGCGGGAGAGCCTTGCCCGTGCAGGTGCGGGCGTCATCGGGGACTACACGGACTGCTCCTTTGAGCTGTCCGGCCACGGCTTTTTCCGTCCCGGCAAGGAGTCGAAGCCTTTTATCGGCCGGCTCGGTGGCGATCTCCAGCGGGTTGCCGAGCACCGGATCGAGATAGAGGTCGACCGATGGGATCTCGATCGCGCCACGGCGGCTCTCCGGGAAGCCCACCCGTATGAGGAAGTGCCGTGCGACGTTTACCCCGTCCAGCAGGCAAGCACGCGATTCGGACTTGGAGCCGTTGGCCGGCTTCCCGAACCGGAGGCGCTGTCCGATTTTCTTCAGCGAACGGCAACGCGGCTTGGCACCCCGGCCCTCCGCTTCGCAGGAGACTTGACGGCCCGCGTGGAACGTGTGGCCGTTGCCGGTGGCTCCTGCAGCGAGTTTCTGGAAGACGCCTTGAGAGCCGGTGCCGACGCCTTCGTGACGGCCGACATCAAGTACCACCAGTTCTTCGATGTTTATGACGCCAAAGGCCACCCGCGCATTGCCTTCATAGACGCGGGGCATTATGAAACGGAGCAGCGAACGGAAAACATGCTGCACCGATACCTGACGGCGCGCTTCCCGACAGTATCCTGTAAGATAACCGGCGTGCGCACGAGCGCGATGCAGGTCTTCATCGCGAGCTAAAGACGCTCCCCGCCGCCGAGGTCGAGGTAAGCCGATCGACGTGGGGGGCTGACGAACATTTCACATGCTGAGCCGTTCTTTGTCTGATTCACCAGGCGCATGTAACCGCAGCAGAGAATAGTATAGTAGCTTATGCCAGCCATTCAAGAGACAGGAATTGGAGAACAACTCAAGGCGTTGATCCGCCTCCAATATATCGACAGCCGCATCGATCAGGTCCGCAAGCTTCGCGGCGACCTTCCCGATGAGATTCGCGATCTGGAAGACGAGAAGGCGGGGCTTGAGACGCGCGTTCGCAATCATAAGACGGAGCAGGCCGATAGCGGGGCCAACCGCGCCCGCGCGGAACACGACATCCGCGACGCCGAATCGCTGATCAAGAAGTACGAGGAACAGCAGCTTCAAGTGCGCAACAACCGCGAGTATGACGCGCTGACCAAGGAGATCGAGGCGCAGCGGCAGCGTATTCTCGACGGACACGCGCGTATCGAGCACCTCGACACGACCGTCCCGACGCTCGGATCCGCAATCGAAGAGGCGGAAGCGCGGTTCGCTGATCTTGACGCCATGCTCGTTGAGAAGCGAAACGAGCTGAGTGAAGTCCTCCAGGACACGAAGCAAGAGCAGTCTGAACTGGAAGAGCGTCGCAAAGAGGCGGCCAAGTCTGTCGACAAGCGCTATCTGCGCGCTTATGACGGGCTTCGTAACCGCTTGAAGGACGGACGCGCCGTTGTTGCCCTCGAGCGCGGTGCCGCCGCCGGATTCGCGGTCCCACCGCAGCGCCAGGTCGAGATTCGCCAGCGTACGCGCATCATTCCGTGCGAGCACACCGGGCGCATCATCGTTGACAGCGAGTTGTTTGAGGAGACCGTCCGCGAGTTTGGCGACGATCCGAGCCTGGTTTAGCAGGAACGGATGGACGCACCTGCGGGTAGTGCGCTTGCGCCGAACGGGTCATCGCGTTCCGACGTTGTCGGGATGAGGAAAGTCCGAACACCACAGGGCACCGTGCTTCCTAACAGGAAGGCGCTCCGCTCGCGGGGCGACAGCAAGTGCAACAGAGAGCAGACCAGCCGGCCGCGGGGCCGGTGATGGGTGAAACGGTAGGGTAAGAGCCTACCAGCGTACCGGGCGACCGGTGCGGCTGGGTAAACCTCACGGGGTGCAAGGCCAAACAGCTCCCGCGCAGGACCTCGCGTTCTGCATAAAGCGGCCCGCCGAAGGGAGCGGGTAGGCTGCTCGAGTCCGCCGGTGACGGCGGTCCCAGATAAATGATGGCCGTCTTCCGGAGGCGTTGCGGTGCGCGCCGGAGGAACAGAATTCGGCTTACAGTTCGGCGCGCGTCGCGAAGCGGGCATCCTCTCGGGGGTGTCCGCTTTTTTTGGGGCACGTGCCAACGCAAAACGGCCACCTCGACGGGATGCGAGGCGGCCGTAAGCTTTTAGAACCGGAGCGGATTACTCAGCGGCAGGGGGCGCAACGGGCTGAGCGTCGCTGCCGGCCGGCGGGAGAACCGGCGTCACCTGTTCCGTCTGAGCGCCACGCGCGCGCTGCTGAATGACGCTTTCCTGCGCGTCCGTGCTGCCGCCGATGAAGAAGTTCGTCAAGATGCAGAGCACGATGAACGCCGCTGCCGAAAACCAGGTTGCCTTTTCGAGCACGTCGGGAGCCTGCCTTGCGCCAAGGATCTGCGTCGTAGCGCCGCCGGCTGCGATACCGGCAAGACCTCCGCCCTTTCCGCTCTGCACGAGCACAACGAGGATCAAGAAAAGCGCAATCAGCGCGATGAGAACTACAAGAAAGGAAAACATCCGAAATGCCCCTGATATAGATTGAGTCGAGCTTTACAATTTAAGAACAATCGGCAGGAATTCAAATAGTGCCGACGAACCCGTACGGATTTGAGGGCTTCCGCCGCGACCTACCGCTTTGCCAGGTGAGCCTCGGCAAATAGGAGTGCCGTGACCGTTTTCATGTCCAGGATCTCGCCTGAACGCGCTTTTTCCACCGCTTCCCTAAAAGGAAGCCGGATAACATCGAGGGCTTCTCCGTGGCTGAGTTCCTGCTCACCTTCTTCCAGCCCCTCTGCCAGATAGAAGTGGATGATCTCGTTGCTGTACCCGATGCACGGATAGAGCGAGCCGAGATGCCTGAGATTGCTGGTCGTCCAGCCGGTCTCCTCCTTCAACTCCCGCTTGGCGACCTTCTCCGGGGACTCCCCTTCTTCGTCGAGCTTGCCCGCCGGTACTTCCAGAAACACCCGGCGAGGCGGATATCGGAACTGCCGCACGAGCAGCGTCGACCCGTCCTCAAATAGCGGCACCACCGCCGATGCCCCCGGGTGGTTGATCCACTCGCGCACCGACTCGCCCCCGGACGGAAGCCGCACGCGATCCCGGTAGACCTTCAGCAACTTGCCGTCTACCAGCTGTTCGGAATCGAGTCCATCTTCTTTAAGATGATCTATCGGCATGGCCATAGCGTTGTGGTGATAGTAGTTGACGCCCGAAGAACGAGCCTTTGTGAGCGAGGGTCCCTCCGACTGCTTCTGCTTCCCTTTTTCACGAACACGGCTCGTTGACGCGGCGGGCTTCTTGGAAGGGCCGGTTCATTCGCGCATCCGGCTCAGCAGCACCGCCGCCGCCGCCGTGATCGCCGCCGTTTCCGCCCGAAGCCGTCGTTCGCCGATGGAGACGATGGCGTACCCCGCCGAACGGGCAGCCAAGACTTCGCCTTCCGTGAAGCCGCCTTCAGGGCCGATGAACACGGCCAGTGATCGCTCGCCGCGCACTTCTTCCAGCGCTCGGGCAATCGACGCTCTCTCGGGGGCGGCTTCATGACAGAGCAAGCGCGCCGCGCCCTCCGGCTCCGCGATCGCCTGGTCGAAGGATACCAGATCGTTCAACTCCGTCAGCCTGCTTCGGCCGCACTGCTTCATGGCGGCGATCAAGATGCTTTCGGCCCGCTTCATCTTCAGCGAGACTCGCTCTGTACGCTCCGTAATTATCGGCACGATGCGGGAGACGCCAAGCTCGACCGCTTTTTCTAAAAAGGTCTCATACCGGCCGGCGTTCTTCAGCGGCGCAACATAGAGCGTCAGCCGGTAGCTCGGCTCTCCGCGCCTCTGCTCGTGAGACGCGACGATGGCCGAGGCGCCTGTTCGCGACACGTGATCCAGTCGCGCGACGAACCAGTTACCCTCACCGTCCACGATCTGCACCTCATCGCCCGCGCGCGCGCGGAGCACACGAACGGCGTGCTGCGCCTCCTCCGGCGGAAGCACAACGCGGTCGCCGTGAAAACAGGACGGGGGCGCGTAAAAAGTAGTAGTCATCCTCTCTTCAGTCCGGTAATGGGATAGCGCCGAAGATAAGGCCGGCAGACCACCAGTTACAGCCCCACGGAGAGGCCGATGTGAACGCGGCCGCTTAACCTCCCTCCCTCCCGGTTCATGGCGTAGGAGGCATTGAGTAAGCCAAGGTTCGTTTCAAACTGGATGCCCGCGCCGAACCCGATCGGCGTCTGCCGTGCGGCACGTCCTTCGCCCAGCGGATTCTGAACGTATCCCGCATCCATGAACGCGAAGATGTAGGAGCCATAGTCGATCACGTGGCGGGCTTCGAGAAGCGCCCGCCCGACGACCCTGCCCTCGAAGCGCTGCTCGTCGAAACCGCGAAGCGTGGTCGCCCCGCCGAGCCGGAAGAGATCGCTGCGGTCGTAACTATCGCTGACGAGCATCCGCAGATCCGCGCCGAAAACGATGACCTCGGTTGATCGCACCGGCAGAAAAGCGCGCAAGCTTCCGGAAACGCGATCCTGCCGCGATGAAGCCGCCACGCGAAGGGTATCACCTGAAGTTACCACGCGTTCATTTCGAGCTTTCCGACCGCGCTCGACGAGCAAGTCCGCCAGCAGCCCTTTTCTCGGCATCGAAAGCCTATCCACGCGCTGAACGCGCACTCCGATCCCGTAGAACGAGGCGTCCGCGCGCGCAACCGACTGCCGGCCGCCGGTGAGCAACGCGCCGGTCTGCCCCGGCCGCGTTCGTTCGCGCGCGAACGTGAGCATGGCCCTCGCGCCCGCGGCCACGCGGTAGTTCAGTCCCACCGAAAGCTGCTGCTTTCCAAAGTTCGTCGAATCCTGCAGACCATGGAAGCTGCCCTGCACGCCGACGGGCGAGCCAAAAAGGAAAGGATCGGAAAGCTGCGCATCCGCCACGCTGACGCGGCCCGGCAGCCGGTCTATCTGCAGCGATGCTGCGCGTCCGTAGCCGAGCAGGTTTCTGAGCGCAAGATGTCCGCTTCCCACGAGTCGGCCCCGTGCACCACCGGAGGGTGGCTGGTAGCCGAGCGCGAAGTCGAAAACGCCCGGCGGCACATCCTCAACCGGTATGATGATCCCGAAGGTGGAGTCGCCATAAACCTGCACGGTGGGCACACCAACTTCCCGAAACACGCCAGACGCTTCCAGATCGCCTCGAATCTGTGCGGGATCGAACGCCCTCACGGCCTGGCCAGACTTCAGCCCCACAAGGCGAGCAGCGAAGGCTTCTCGCGTGCGCTCCGATCCCGGCAGCAGTATTCTGCCGAGAACAGGGCGTACACCTTCGCGAACGGTAACCCGCACATCCACCTCCGGCGGCTCATCGGAGACGAACTGGACGGAAGTGACTTCCGCTTGCGCAAGAAAGAACCCGGCGCGTTCATAGGCTCCAAGCAGCGAATCGAGGTCACGCTCCAGCGTGGCTGGAGCAAAAACGCGGCCCGAGCGCGTTTTAAAGCGAGAAGTCCAGAAGGAGCCGTCGAGCGAAGCGATGCCCGTAATTTGGAGGTCCCGCACGACCACTTCCGGGCCGCGCTCGACGTGCAGCCACGTGACCAGCCCGGAAGTGCTGCTGTCGATGCGTGTGCGAAGGACCCGGGCAAAGGGGTACCCCGAGTCCGCGAGCAACCGCAGGACTTCCGCCTCGGGCTGCATTCCCGCGCCCCGGAGCGTGTCCGCACCAACCGTCGCGCGCCATGTTCTCTGCGCGCTCCCCGGCACCTGTGCCAGCGCCGAAACAGACGCAAGCACGCCGCTCCCAAAGAGCAGGAGGATCCACGCGACCAACGTGAGCACACCCCTTCGCGCCGGCCCGCGAAAGCCTCCGGTTCGACCCGCAATACGGAGGTTCTGCAAGAGCACTTCGCCGGGGATAACTTGATGAATTTCAAGGCAGCTAACCTTACGCCGACGCGATATTGATGTTCAGACCGGACGAACCCGCTCTGCGGCGATGGCGTACCGTAGGCACAGCGCCAATCTTACCACCGCACCCGTCTTGATCAGCCGTTCTTCCGACGTTCTCCCGCTCGACGCCTTTCGCCGCAAACTGCCGGAGTGGTTTGATCGGGTAGCGAGACCGTTGCCGTGGCGAACGGACCGCACGCCGTACCGCATCTGGGTTTCCGAAGTCATGCTGCAGCAAACGCGCGTTGATCAGGCCACGCCGTACTTCGAGCGGTTCATGGCGGCCTTCCCGACGCTCGAGTCACTCGCGGCCGCAGACCTTCACGACGTTCTGCTCAAGTGGGAAGGACTCGGCTATTACAGCAGGGCGCGAAACTTGCACCGGGCAACCGGCATCGTGGTCCGGGAGCACGCGGGGCGGGTGCCGGACACGGAGGCGGCGTTCTCCGCCTTGCCGGGCGTCGGGCCGTACACTGCAGCAGCGGTGCTGTCGATAGCGTACGCGCGGCCGCTTGCGGTTCTGGACGGCAACGTTGCTCGCGTTCTCACCCGCGTTTTCGCCATCGACGACGATGTAAAGGCCGGACGAACGCGGAGTCGCTTGCTGCAACTCGCCTCTTCGCTGCTGCTTGCGAAAGATCCGGGCCGCTTCAACGAGGCAATGATGGAGCTGGGCGCAACCGTCTGCACACCCGTTCGCCCGGCGTGCCCGGACTGCCCGCTGTCGGAGGTCTGCCTTGCGCGGGAGCTTGGAACGCCGGAACGTTTCCCGGTCTCGCGACCCAAAGCGCCCGTGCCCCACTTCAACATCGCCGTCGGCGTGATCTACCGAGAGGACGGCTGCGTTTTCATCCAGCGACGGCCGGAGGAGGGGCTGCTTGGCGGACTCTGGGAGTTTCCCGGCGGTAAGCAGGAAGCGGGAGAGACGATGGAGGAGGCCTGTCGAAGAGAGATCTTTGAAGAAGTCGGCGTCGAGGTAAATGTTGGAAGGCAGATCGCGCGGATTCGCCATGCTTACACGCACTTCAAGATCACGCTCCATGCCTTCCGCTGCGCCTCCGTAACGCCTGTGCCCGAGGAACTCGAGCGTCCCTCAGCATGGCTGCCTCCGGCGGAGCTTGTACTCTATCCCTTTCCCCGAGCCAATCGCCGCCTCATCGAGACGTTGTTAAAGGACGCGCAGTCATGAAGAATGCGCGCTTTAAGCGCTTGTTTGGATTGAACTTTGCTCCGGATGGAAGCGTACGTTAATCCTACTACGCCAACATGCGAATACCTCCTCTTTTCATCGCGATTGCTCTCGGCGTGTCGTTTGGAGTGGCTCCCGTTCACGCCCAGACGTCTCGCCCTGAGTCGCCGCTGCCGGTGGACGCCGGGAGCCGAATAGAAGAGATTGGCAGCATCGAATCCGCTCGGCAACAGAGCGCACTGGCGTGGGCGCGCGCTCGCGCACTTCCCCTCTCCACGAAGCAGCGCGACGGCGGCCTCGTCACAATTGTCGCGGCCGAAGGAACGCACCCGGTTTATCTCACCACGTTCAATGCCAACTCCGCCGTCGCAACGGGAGCCGTCTATCTGCGCCCGGGCGAGCGGCTTGGGCTGGATCTGACCGGCAACGGGATGGACATTGGCCTTTGGGATGGCGGCCACGCCCGCGCCTCACACCGGGAACTCGCTGGACGGGTCGTTTTGAGTGACAACGGCGAAAGCGAGGACCACGCAACCCACGTAGCAGGAACACTCGCCGCCTACGGCGTGTCGCCGGAGGCGCGTGGCATGGCCAGTGAAGCGCGCATTCTTTCCTACGACTGGGACAACGATGCGACCGAGATGGCGAACGAGGCGCAAGACGGACTGCTCATATCGAACCATTCCTACGGGCAAATTGCAGGCTGGTTTTACGGCGAACTGGAGGACGACATCGGCGACGAGTGGTACTGGGTGGGCGATCCCTCATTGAGCACGTCGGAGGACGCGGACTTCGGCCGGTACGGCACAGAAGCGGTGCAGATCGACCGCGTGGCGGCGACGTTCCCCTTCTATCTTCCCGTCGTTGCGGCAGGGAACGACCGTGGTCAGTTCAGCGCAAGCATTTCCCGCTACCGGACACTCGACGCCAACGGCGACTGGCAATGGACCGTTGCTTCCGCCTCCATGCCGCAGCGCGACGGCGGCGAAGACGGCTTCGACAGCATCTCGGGAATGTCGAACGCCAAGAATATCCTCACCGTCGGCTCGGTCGGCCTCAGTGGCCCTTCTTTCTACCGGGGCAGCTCCTTTAGCTCGTTCGGTCCGACGGATGATGGTCGCATCAAGCCGGACGTGGTCGGCTACGGGGAGAACGTCTACTCCTCCATTGCGACCGATGATGCTGCCTATGCGCGTTACAATGGCACGTCCATGGCAACGCCGAACGTCGCCGGGTCGCTGCTTCTCTTGCAGCAACTTCAGCAGGAGCTTCGTGGCACGTATATGAGGGCTGCCACACTGAAGGCGCTTGCCATTCATACCCCGCGAGATCTCGGTACATCCGGTCCGGATTACAAGCACGGCTGGGGCCTTGTCAATGTTGAGGAGGCCGCCCTGCTTCTGGAGAGTTCCTTGCAGAACCCGCTGGCCGTTTCTGAGGCTCTGCTGGAGAACAATGCCGTTTACGAGCGCAGCGTCACGGTCACGCGGCCGGGGCCGGTTCGTCTCACGCTCTGCTGGACCGATCCGGAAGGCCGCGCGCTCGAAGGACTCGACGTACCGACGGCCTCCCTCGTCAACGACCTCGACCTGCGCCTCATCCGCAACGAGACGGGCGACGTTTTCTATCCCTTTGCTCCCGATCCTTCGCGTCCGATGGCTGCGGCGCTCCGCGCGGACAACGCGCGTGATCCGGTCGAGCAAGTTTTTGTAGTCGATGCGAGTCCGGGAGCCTACACCGTTCGAATTTCCGCCAAGCGCGCCCTTGCGGCCGGGCGGCAGCAGCCCTTCTCGCTCATCGTCAGCGGTGCGGAAGAGGCCTTCCGGCCCGTTCTTGTCGAAAGTGGTGCCGCATCAACCCAGGTGGACCGCGCGCAAGTTCGCTGGAAGACCGGAGGCGAACAAGCGCCGGGCACGTTCCGCGTCGAACGACTCGAGGTTCTGGACGGCAGCGGCGATGCGCGCACGCTCGGTAGCCCGGTGGTCGTGGCCCGCATCCCGACCAGCGGCGACGCGGCGCGAGGCGCGGAGTACAGCCTGGAAGACGCTCATCTTCTCAGCGGCTCCTACGTTTATCGCATCTACTTTGAGGGCGCGGATTTGTCCTATCTGGCCGCCGAGTATGAAGCGCGCCTGCTCCCGCCGAAGGAGACGATCATCGTGTCCAATTATCCAAACCCGTTCCTGTCCTCCACCACGCTCGTGGTCGACCTGGCGTACCGGCAGACGCTGAAGATGGAGGTTTACGACCTCACCGGCCGGCGGCTATCGACGTTGATCGACGGAATGCTGCCGGCGGGACGACACGAGTTGAGGATCGACGCGAGCAACTGGGCACCGGGGATGCTGATCGTGCGCATTCAGGCCCACGAACGGACCATGGTGCATAAGATCCTGCACGTCGGTTAGCGGCGGTTATGCTGGAACTGCGGCTCTACTGGAACGGGCGGTGCCTTGAATGTAGGGGATCTCTGAACTTCCAGCGCCATGCTGCCGTACTTTGCAGCAACGACCCCTCCGAGGCCCCTATGGATATCGAAACAATTGTCTCGCTCGCGCTGCTCCTGTTTTACCTGATCTACCAGTTCAGGAGCAAGAAGCCGCGTCCCGACCCGCAGCCCGACCGGTCGCTCCCGCCGATTAGAACGGGACAACGCCCGGTGCCGCAGTCGTACGAAGCGTCTGATGGCGGAAGCGAGTTGGAACGAGCGCTGCGTGAGATCCAGCAGTCGCTTGGCAATCCCGCCCCGCGACCCACGCCCGCACCGCTGCCGCCGCCAAAGGCCGCTCCGGCGGCAGCCCGGCCGCAGTCTGTGGCAGGGCCGGGATCAGGTTTTCGCCGGGAGGAAAAGTTCGAGCGCAAGAAGGGTCCGCAGCCGGCAAAGGTGCGCGAGTTCAAGCCCGCAGGGGCACTAAGCCACAAGAAACCCGCAAAAGCGACGTTTCAGGAGCTTGACACGTTTGAGCAGGAATCGGACGTTCACGGCTGGCGACACGACTCCGCAGCCGTACTCCGCGACGCGCTGATCTCGGCTGAAGTGCTCGGTCCCCCTCGTGCGCGCCGCCGCCCGGGATACAAAGATTGACCTCTCGGGAAGGACGCTCCTCTCCATGCTGAAAGGTGTGAAGCATCTCAGCAGGTACGCGCCATTGCTGTAGGGACACGATATATCGTGCCCCACGTTCTCAACCGCGCGCCGTAGAGGTTGCTCTTCCACCGCTGTATGCGGAGGCGACGCCGGCTCCTTCAACTTGGGGGCGAGCGCCGTTCAGAACAGGTCGTCTACCGAGTCGCCCGGCTCCTCACCGCCCGCTTTGAACACGGCAGCGCCTATTGCTCCACCGATGGCACCGAGCACGACAAAGATGAGCAGCACGAAAAGGAGTATGGCCGCGATGACTCCCGGCGAGCTTAGAACTCCCATGATCTGATCTGCCTGCGCCGAGTTGCCGCTCGCCTCCATGCCTCTTCGCATTTCGTCAAGCATGCTGATGCCGGCAACCTTCATGTAAACGAAGCTGATGGCGCTCGAAATCACACCGGCAACAAACGCGGCGAGCGCGCCCATTCTTGCACCTTCGCCGCCTCTTATCGTCAGTTCATTCTCGTTCGTGTAGTGCCAGACGGCCAGCATCCCCGCGCCGATGTACGCGAGGCAGGCAATGCACCCACCGACGACGGGTATGGCCCCAAGGAGAGAAGAGATGACGCCAATGGCAACGCCGCCGAGCAGGATAGATTGAGTCTTCGGTGTCATAGAGAAATGCAGATTGAAAATCGCAACCTGCCGTTGAATCGGGTGAGCATGAGCATTCCTATAATAACAAAGCGAGCACTGAAAAAGAAGCTCATCCGCGCACGCTTTTCCTGCAATCATGCGCTCCGGCAGCCGGTCAGCGCACTTTTTTCAAACGAGCCGCAAAAGCCCCGTCAATGCCGTGCTCCGGCGGGAAGGTGCCGTAGTAGCCCCTTGCCGTGACGACCTCACGCGGCAGCCACGCCTCCGCCGATTCCACTTCGAAACCATCGTTCCGCGCCAGGAATGCTTCCACCCGGTCCTCGTTCTCGTCCGGCTCGATGGTGCAGGTACTGTAGACGAGCACGCCGCCCGGCCGCACGAGCCGCCCGGCCGCGTCCAACAACTCATCTTGCAGGGCGATAAGTTCGCCCAGGCTTTCTTCCGAGCGGTGCCAGCGCAGGTCAGCCCGTCGGGAGAGCACGCCGAGGCCCGAGCAGGGGGCGTCCAGCAGAACGCGGTCGGCTTGCAAGGCGGGTTGCTCGTCCGGCAAAGAACGCCCGTCCGCCTGCGACGCCGTGATGCAATCGATGCCCTGCACCTCGGCGGACGAAGTGATAAGGCCCACGCGCGCGCGGTTGCTGTCGAACGCCAGGATCTCCCCCGCGTCCTTCATCTTTTGCGCGGAGAAGAGCGACTTGCCGCCCGGCGCTGCGCATAAATCCACCAGCGTTTCCCCGGGCTTTGGATCAAGCAACTGAACGACGAGGCCCGCACTTTCATCCTGCACGGCACACCGCCCCTCCGCAAGCAAGCCGCCCTGCAGAATGCCCTGCAGCCTCGAGACGCGAACGAAGTCCGGCAGGTACGGCGACGGCTCGAATGAAATCCCCCGTTGCTGCAGGTTCTCCTGAAAATCCGGCACTGCCTCTTTGAGCGTGTTGATGCGCAGCCCGTACTGCGGACGGGCATTGTTCCAGGCCAGCAACCGCTCTGTGTCCTCGCGCCCGTAGCGCCGCAGCCATCTTTTGACCATCCAGGTTGGATGGGAATGCTGAACCGCAAGATCGTCCGCCTCATCCCCCGTCGAGGGAACGGGAAGCTTGTCGATACTGCGAAGAACGCTCCGCAAAAGGCCGTTGACGAGACCGCCCGCGCCGGGCCTTACGCGCTCCCGCGCAAGCTCTACCGCTTCGTTCACGGCGGCATGTGGAGGCACATCGAGGTAGAGCAGGTCATAGAGTCCAATGCGCAGAACGATGCGCAAGGGAAGCTCCATGCGCTCGAGCGGCCCGCGATAGAACGAGGCGATGATGAAGTCGAGGCGACGCTTCCACCGCGTTATGCCCGCCACGTAGTCCACGGCCTGCCTCTCCTCGCGGTGATCCAAACCCTCTGAGTCGGCGTCGAGCAGTCCGATGTAGGCGTCCGTTCGTTCAAGTCGCTCGAGACGGCGCAGGGCTGCGCCACGAGCCGATTGCTTACTCATTGCGCGCCGCCACCCCTCGGCTGCGTGTGACCAGTCGAGGTCGCCTGATGCGTTGCCCCGCCAAGCGCGTCCTCGGGTTCGCGAAAGTTGCGCGGGTGATGAATATCGTGCTCGTCGGGTTCCAGATGGGCGGTAACATAGACGCGGTCACTCGGAAAGAGCGCGTCCACCGAGGATTCCACGGCATGGGAGCGTGCGTGAGCGTCGGTGATCGACATCGTCGGCGCGAACTGCAAGTGATAATCCACCCACACTTGATCGTTGATCCGGCGGTGCCGAACCTGGTGAAATCCTGCAATACTTCCTTCCGATCTTGCCTCCTCCAGCGTTTGGATGATGCGGCGCGAGTCGTCCTCGCTCACCCGTTCCATCAAGCCGCCCACCGCTTGCTGCAGCAGCCCGCCCGCCGTCCAGATAATGTTCAGTGCCACGAGGATGGCCACGGCCGGATCGAGCCACGTAACGCCGGTAATCCAAACGAGCGTCACGCCGAAGAGCACGCCGAGGCTCGTCCACATGTCCGTCAGCACGTGCTTGCCGTTTGAGACCAGCACCAGCGCGTTTTCCCGGCGACCTACGCGAATGAGGTAAAGTCCAAGAATCCCATTGATAAGGGTTAGTCCGCCGATGATGAACAGGCCTGCTCCGAGCCGCTGCAGCTCCGACCCGTGGATAAGGTCGCTGACGGCCGAGTACATAATGGTGATCGCAGCAGCGAAGATCAGGAGGCCTTCGATGCCAGAGGAGAAATAGGCAATCTTACCGTGGCCGTACTGATGTTCCGGATCCGCCGGATGCGAGGCGTACCAGAGGCTGAACCCGGCAAAACCCGTTGCAAGCAGGTGAATGACTGACTCAGCAGCATCGGAAAAGATGGCCGAACTGCCCGTCAGGAAGTAAGCGGCCAGTTTGCCGCCGAGCATGACGAACGAGACAAGCAGACTCGTCGTCATCGCTCTCTTTCGCGGGTCCGAATTCATAAAGGCGAGGAAGAGTCGAGGGCGCGGGGTTGAAGCGGTGAACAAAGCTCGCCCGGCGGGGTTTCGGCACCGAACGCGACCCTCCCGCTGCCCAATGCCAAAATGCCCCACCCTTCCCTGCAGGACGACGGCGACGCGGTGACGCTCGACCTTCACGGCGCGTCTGTCGCGGAGGCCGTTCACCTTGCCGATTCGTTGATGCAAGTCGCGTCCGCGCGCGGCCGCCGGAGCGTTCGGTTCATCCACGGCTCCTCCACCACGCCTGCGGCCGGCGGCGCACAGACGATAAAAGCGGCGCTCCACGACCGTGTCGATGGCAGCCGGTGGCAACGCGTTGCGGTTTCGCACTGGAAGGGCGAAGACGTGCTGCTTCTCTCCCTCTCCCCCGGCAGCGTGGATCGACGCGCCATTCGCATGTTCGACCTCTGAGCCGCCTCAGACCGATGCGGAGCGTAACGAACCGCTAACCTTATAAGAGAAGCTTCTTTACGGGTGAACCTGAGTAGCTCGTTTCGGTAGCATTATGAAGAAATGATCTATCGAGCTAAAATGAGAGCTTCAGATTGTATCCGCGCATTGGCATCAGTACGAGCTTGAACGAGGGCGAGCAAAGGCTCGATCTTCGCTACGTCCGCGCTGTCGAACGCGCGGGCGGCGTTCCGGTCATTTTGCCAATGATCGACAGTGACGACGTATCCCATGCCATTCTCGATGATCTGCACGGACTCATCATTACCGGCGGCCCGGGCCTGTCATGGGGACTGCTGGGCGATCTCCCCGGCGACATCCAGGAGACCGAACCCTCTCGATTGTCGTCGGACGTGACGTATCTGGAGGGTATGCGCCTGCGCGAACGCCCGGTCCTCGGCATCTGTTATGGAATGCAGCTTCTGAACGCCGCCATGGGTGGAACGATTTGGGCCGACGTGACGGCGCAGGTGGCGGGCGCTTTGAACCACAGCGCGACACGCGGCGCGCGCGATCATGCGGTGTCGATCACTTCGGGCACGCTTCTCGCATCCATCATCGGGGCGACGAATCTGAGCGTCAATTCCCGGCACATCCAGGCTGTCTCCACGCTTGGGGAAGGCCTTCGAGCGTCCGCCGTCGCCCCCGACGGAATCGTTGAAGCCATCGAAACGACGGACGGGTTGTGCATCGGCGTTCAGTTTCATCCCGAACGCATGGAAAGTGCCTTTCCCCTGTTCGAGTGGCTCACGAACAAAGCCCGGGAGCCTGCCGGATTCGTCCTTTAATTCTCCGTCCGATCTCGACAGCGACTCGCCATTACAAATCCGACCATGCCAGAACACTTTCGTACCGACAGCGACTTCCACGAGGGCGATCCCCTTGCTGAAAATGTGCCGGTGAGTGAACCGCTTGCGGCAGAAGTTGAACCCGAAATCGGGCGGAGCCGCCATATCGGGCTGGCGACGCTCAGCGTTTTCGTCGTGCTCTTCGTGCTGCTCACGCTTACGGGCCGCATCGACACCCTGGCCCGCGGCATCATGAGTGCCCTTGCGCCCACGCAATCGGGACTGGCCGATGCTCCTGCGGATATTGACGAGGCAGTGAAGGAAGAGGGCGACGGCACCTTTACTTTCCGGGACCTGGATCAGCATCCGGACGTGGTCTATCAGCCTTATACCGCCGGTACGCTCGTCGGAGACTCGACGTCACCCAACATCCGCACCATCCTGCATTTCCGCGACCTGATGGCGCTCTACGAGCAGCGGCAGTCGATCGACGACAACTTCACCATCCGCGTCGTTGATAACCGCACCAACGAACTGCTTGAACTCTTCACCCTCGTCAACGACCGCGATCATTACCGGGAGACGGGCAACGTTCACTGGTTCAGCATTGACGAGAAGCGGCGGGTCGAGACGCGCAGATTGGTAGACAAGTTTGCTGCGCGTGGCGTGCCGAGGCCCAACATAACGGTAAAGTGGGGCCGCGCGGATCAGGTTCGTGAGGCCCGCAAACGGGAGGTCGGCACGATCGAGTACGAAATCCGCCTCGCACGCTACCTTGGGCTGAGTCTACTGCCCACGGAAGTCGGAACCGTCGAAACGTTCAACGACGACCGACTGGTCTCCTCCGTCGGCGCGCGAAGCCGTTATCAGATGATGCCCTATCTACTGCGGACGTACGGCATTCGGCAGTATAGTCTGAAAAGCGCCGCCGGCAACACCGTCCCGGTCGCCGAAGAATGGAACCCGCTGCTTACTATGGAAAGCGCGTTCATCACCCTTGCCTCCTATCGCAACGCCGTAGGCGCGGAACTGCCCGGCATCTCGGCCTACCACACCGGCCCCGGCAACATCTTCAACGTCTACCGCTCATTTCTCACGAATAGAAAGTCGCAGCTGACGCCCGCTACCACGGTGGTGGACGCCTATGTTTGGGCTGTTACCGATGGCTATAATACGGTATCGGACGGGACGAGCTTCGGGCAGTACTCGCGCGGCTACGTTGCCTCGGCATACGGCGCTCTGAAGGCCGTGGACAATTTGCCCATCGACACGAGCCAGACGTACCTCGCTGAACGGGTGCAACTCGCCTCCGGCAAGCAGATCTACTTGAGCCAGCTGCTCCGCACGCTCGATGAGCATCGGGACGTGCTCTCGATTTCGCCTGGAACCGGACGCAGCCTGTACGCCGTTTTCCGTAAGCTAAACCCGCACATAGACTTGCCCGCAGCGCTCGACAGTTCGGGTGCGGGCGTGCCGGTGCGCGGCGACATCAGCCTGGTTCCGACCTCCGGTGGTGCGGACGTGCGCTTCTTTCTTCCCCTTGGATCGAGCAGCGCCCTGCAACAAGCCGGCGTCAACCTCCTCGATGAGAGCGAAACGTTCGTCTACAACCACGATACCTATAGCGATCCTTTGCAAGGCGAGAAGACCATGTGGGACCGCGAGTACGACTTGCTGATCCACGACATCGCGGGATTCGGCTTCAACACGCGAAATCTGCGGAGATTGATCAGCCTCGAGGACAAGTTCGAGGAACTCGCGGAGGCAAGCCCGACCCACTACCGAAAGATGCAACTGGATATTATCAGGATGCACCTCGGAATCTGGAAGACGGGCGTGTGGGAAAAGATGGCCTCGGCAGTTTCGGCCGTTGAAGGCCGGTTGCGTGCTGATCCGGCACAGCCGACGCTGCTCCCCAGTATATCGGCAACGCGGACTTTTGGGGCTTCGCCGAACTAACTTCGTCTACCGCCGTGGCCGGTCGTCCGGCCGAGATGTAAGCCTCTGGTAACGGACTCTCCAACTTGCAACGCCGCTGTCCGCCGAATAGTGGGAATGGATCAGAGGCGTCCATGGCCCGTTCTTACTTTTGCAGGGCGAATCAAATGAACCGAGGAAGCATATGAACCCGATGGAGAGTCTTACCGAGTTGAACAGTCAGGATGCCGGCTTGCGCTGGACGATGCGGCTTATCGGCATTGTTCTCGCCGTCGCGTGCATTCTGCTCATTCAGCAAGACATAGTGACCAGCGGTATTGCCGTGGTCTTCTTTAGCATCGGTGCCGCTCTGGGCGTCTTTACGTTCGTTTCGAGCCTTCTCCCTGCATCGAAAAAGACGGTCGAGGAAAAGCCCGTCTTTCAGCCGATCTCGACAAGAGATCTAACGCAAAACAGAAGCTAAGTAAATCCTTCCAACTGCTTGCAAGCTTGACGCCGACCCTCTTCCGAGAAGGTCGGCGTTTTGCTTTCCACCCACACCTACGAGGCTGCTGATTTATAATTGATGGAATACATCATAGATTTATATGGCTTTGTATGAAGCAGGAAAGCCGCCTAACACCCCCTTGAATCCCCCTCCAGGGGGAGGTTGCTTCGGTGCAATGATCAAAAATGTCAGATACACACAGCGCCTTCCATCATTTCAACAGCCTCTTAATGCAAGCCTGAGATGCTTCGCTGCGCCGGCATGACACGCAGGGAGGTGCTGCTGGTCTAATTTTCCTCTCTCTCCTCCATACTCCGAAACACCCGGACGTCATCCTGAACGAAGTGAAGGATCTGCTTTCTTTCGCAGCCTGAGATGCTACGGTGCGCCCGCATGAGACGCGGCAAGGGTGCTGCTTGTCTAAATCTCCTCTCTCTCCTCCACACTCCGAAACACCCGGGTGTCATCCTGAACGCAGTGAAGGATCTGTTTTCTCGAAGGGCTGCGATGCTTCGCCTGGCCCGCATTACACGCGGGAGGGGCGCGGCCTTTCAGGTGCTCATCCCGTTCCCGCCGCCTCAGGTCTACCAGCGTGTCATCCCGACCAAGGCGGCGCTACCGGCCCCCATCGAGAGACCACTTCATCCGCCGCCGCGCGGAGGGACCTCCTAACCCGAGCAGAGAAAAACCGCCGGCTCCCGCGCCGCTCCCAACGAACGCATTCTTCGCCTCCTCGTCCTCCTGAGCGTACTAAGGATCTGTGCTCGCCGTAGCCTGAGATGCTTCGCTGCGCGCAGCATGACACGCGGGGAGGTGCTGCTTGTCTAAAGCTCCTCTCTCTCCTCCACACTCCGAAACACCCGGCTGTCATCCTGAACGCACCCTTCCCGGCTACCAAGAGGCCGTTGAAGCAAGGTGAACACGATTCTATTGCTTGGGCGTATACGAATGGCACCGACAGCTTCCGAAGGCAAGCTACGTGACTACTCGATGTCCCAGGGCGCGTCTACTTCAAGCATATTTTCTTGTACCCGGCGCATGAGCCGCTCCTGATAGCCTTCCTCCTCTTCCTCCGAGCGCGGGCGTCGCTGCGCGTAGCGCCCGTCAGGCATCAGTTCCCATGAGCTGCGGCGGTCCTCCAGAGCAAGATGCAAGAGCCGAATGGCCCTTGCTTGCAGGTGCGGATCATCAACCTGCACGATCGTTTCAACGCGGTCGTCGAGGTTTCGGCGCTGCCAATCCGCGCTTCCGGTGTAAACCAGCGGATGCCCGTTGTTATTGAAATAATAAATGCGGCTATGTTCAAGAAAGCGCCCAATGATGCTGATGACCCGTATGTTCTCGCTGAAGTGCGGCAGCCCCGGACGCAGCCGGCAGTGACCCCGCACAATGAGGTCGATCTGAACGCCCTCCAGTGAGGCGCGGTAAAGCTCCTGGATCAGCTCGATGTCGTCGAGGGCATTCATCTTGCAGATAATGCGCCCGTTCCCCTGATGCTTCTGATGCGCGATCTCTTGTTGGATGAGCCGAATAAAGGCATCCCGCATATCTCTCGGCGCCGTCAGCACGCGCTGGTAGTGCTGCTCAGGCGCATAGCCGGTGAGATAATGAAAGAGGTTGATAACATCATACCCCACGTCCGGGGCGCAGGTGAAAAGGCCCAGGTCCGTGTACAAACGCGCAGTCGACGGGTTGTAATTGCCCGTTCCGAGATGACAATATGCGCGCGGACCTTCCTCTTCTTCTCGAATGACGAGCGTCACCTTCGCGTGCGTTTTTAGCCCCACCAGCCCATAAGTGACGTGGACGCCCGACTTCTCGAGCATCTGCCCCCATTCGATGTTGTTTTCTTCATCAAAGCGCGCCTTCACCTCCACCAGGACGGCCACCTGCTTTCCGGCCTCCGCAGCGCGGATCAAACCCGCCATGATCGGCGACTCGTCCGATGTGCGATAGAGGGTCTGCTTGATCCCAATGACATGCTCGTCATCCGCTGCCTCTTCGATGAACCGCTGGACGCTTGCGCGGAAAGACTCGTACGGGTGATGCACGAGGAGGTCGCGGCTGCGAATGACTGAGAAGATGTCCGGGCGGTCTTTTGACTCGCCTTCATGCAACAAACTCGCCGGAACGACCGGCTCCCACGGCGCGAAACGGTGCTCCGGCATCGGCAGGTTCGCAAACTGAACCACATGAGAGTAGTCAATCAGGCTACCCGCTTCAGACAGGTCGACCTCTTCGAGGGAAAGCTCCCGCATGAGCAGTCTGCGGACGTGCGGCGGCATGTTGGCTTCCACTTCGAGCCGTACCACCGGCGCAAATCGCCGCTCACGAAGCTCCTCCGAGATCAGTTCGATCAGGTCGTCCGCCTCCTCTTCGTTTCGGCGGATGTCCGCGTTGCGCGTGATTCGAAAGACGTGCGCGCAAACGATCTCCATTCCCCGGAAAAGCTCCGGCAGATTGTGGATGATGATCTGCTCGAGTGCCACGTAGCGGTTCGAATCGGGCAGGCGAACCCACCGGCCGCGGCTCGTCGGCACCTTCACGCGGGCGAAGTGCTCCGTACCGCGCTTAGGGTGGCGCAGCACAATCGCGATGGAAAGGCTGAGGTTAGATATAAAAGGAAACGGATGACCCGGATCGACGGCCAGCGGCGTCAGGATGGGGAAAACGTTCGTGCGGAAGTACGCTGCCATCTCCCGCTCCTCCTGCGGAGAGAGATCGGCGTAGGAGCAGATTTCGATCCCGGCCTCTTCTTTCAACGAGGGTTGAAGCGTCTGCTCCCACGTCTCGCAGATCGTCCGCTGCATGTCGATCGCAGCTCCGCGCACAAGGTCGAGCTGCGCTTCGGCCGTCCGGCCGTCCGGCGAGAGGCTTCGGACGCCGGCAAGATGCTGCCGCTTCAGGCCGCCCACTCTCTTGCGATAGAACTCGTCGAGGTTGTTCGCTGCGATGGCCAGGTAGCGCACGCGCTCGAGCAGTGGAACACGCTCGTCGAGTGCCTGATACAGCACGCGCCAATTGAAATCCAGCCAGCTCAGCTCGCGGTTAAAGAACAGCGTGGGGTGATCGAGACCTGCCGAGCGCGGGACCGGCCGGGGAGCCGTAGCGGTGGGAACTGCGAAGAGCAACTCGCGCTCCCCCGGCCCGTCTGCTTCCTGAGCCGCGATATTCTGTTTCTCCTTTCCGTTCTCAACTTCCATAGGTCTCTCCTTTATGGGTGTAGGCCTCTTCTCGTCGTTACTGCTGATTCCACTGGAGGAACTCGCGCCTTTCAACGCTGTGACGCAATTCGTAAAGGTGCATCAACTCACGCTGCGCTTCAGCCTGCAAGTCGGCGTCATTGCCGGCGGCAAAAAGCTGCTCCCGCGTCTCCTGAATGGCTTCCTCAACGCGGTCGAGCTTCAGCAGCGTCATCGCGCCCGCGACCGCGTCGAAGGGATCTTCGTTGTACTTCGGTACCGTGATGCCGCCCCTCTTCTCCCAGTTCTCTGACGGCTCGAACTCGTCCATGAGCACTTCTGCAACGAACTGCTGCACCTCCTCCCCCGCCGATCCATCGAGCAGTTTGGCCCTATCGACCCTGCCCTCCTGGTACATGCCGATGAAAGCATCCATCGTTTGCCGCACCGGTCCCGGCGTGAACTCGTCAAGACCCATGTTTCCCAGCACGAACTCGACGAGCGGCAATCCGCGCTCGGCCATGACGCGCACGAGCAGCCGTTCCTCGGGCAAAGCCTCCCGACGCTCGGCAAGCGGTTCGACCCTGCGCGTCGGAGCAGGGGCATCATCTCGTTCCCGCTCGGAGAGCGCAGCTTGCGGCCGTTCGCGATAGGCGCGGCGGTCGGACTGCCGTTCCCGCTGCTTCAACACCTTTTCGAGCGCCGAATAGAGCAGCCCATCCGGCTTATCGAGCAGGTCGCTCATCTCATGAACGTACGCGTCGCGCGTCAGCGGATCCTCGATACTCGCGATCAACCCGAGCACTTCCTGAAGAGCTTCAGCCTCATCCTCCGGGCGCAGAAGCCGCCCGTCCTGCCGGGCGCGGATGAGCATGAACTGAACGAAGCTCCAGCGGTAGCGCTCGATGAACTCCTCCAGCTTCTCGCGCCCGTGCCGCTGCACGAACGAGTCGGGATCCTCCTGGTCCGGCAGTTCCACGACATACGGCGTCAGCCCGCCGACGAGCGCGAGTGAGATGCCCCGTACGGTCGCATGGTCGCCCGCCGCATCGGCGTCGTTGATAAAGATAATCCGCTTGGCATAGCGAGAGATCAGCCGGACGTGGCTTTCAGTGAGCGACGTTCCGCAGGCGGCAACTGCGTTGAGCACGCCCGCCTGATGCAGGGAGATAACGTCCGTGTAGCCCTCGACGAGAAGTACTTCTTGCGCCTTCCTGATCGCCTGCTTCCCCTGAAAGAGGCCGTAGAGTACCTTACTCTTCGAGTACACTTCCGTCTCAGGGGAATTGATATACTTCGGCCCGTCATCGCCGGACGCGATCACCCTTCCACCAAAGCCGATGACCTTTCCGATAGCGGAAAAGATGGGAAAAATGGCCCGGCCTCGGTAGCGGTCATAGAAGCCGCTCTGGTCTTTGCGCGGAATGACAAGGCCCGCCCGTTCGAGCACCTCCACAGCGACATGCGCTTCCGTTGCGTGTTCGAGAAGGGCATCCCACGAGTCGGGCGCGAACCCAAGGCCGTACTTCCGCATCGTTTCGTCCGAGAACCCGCGCTTTTTGAAGTAGGCAAGACCCGCCTGCCCCGCCTCAGACTTCGTTAACGAGTTGTAGAAGAAGCGCCCCGCTACCCGCAAGGCGGCATAGACCGGCTCCGAGCCGCCTCCCTCCTCTTCGTCTGCATGCTCACCCGACGGCAACGTGATTCCGGCACGAGCAGCAAGCATACGGACGGATTCGGTGAATCCGACATGCTCGATTAGGGTAATGAAGTGGAACACGTCCCCTCCGGCCCCGCAGCCGAAGCACTTGAAGATCCCCATCGAGGGGTTCACGCTGAAAGAGGGCGACTTCTCGTTATGAAAAGGACAGAGTCCGAAGAGATTGCTCCCTCGTCCCTTTAGACGCACGTAGTCCCCCACCACTTCGGCAATGTCCGAAGCCTGGCGTACCTCCTCAACTTTTTCGTCGGGTATGATCATGCAGACTACGCTTCGCTACCGGGCGCGCTCTTCCACCGGTCCGACGGGCGGAGGATCGGCGCACCGGCAAGACTGCAGCACGAGGGGCATAAAGACGAGAATCAGGAGGAAGATCTTGCGCATGGGAGATGGGGGATTTCTGAAGTGGACCACAAGATACGACTCGGGCGGCACCTCGCATAAGATCATGTACGCGCGATCGCGCCGTTGCGCGCCGCAGAAAAGAAGGACTTTGCGCCGCCTTTACAAAAAAGTGTTGCCGATAAGCAGGGGTGCGATGTAAACTGCTCTTTTCCGGGACCGACGGCCCGCTGCCCGCCCGGTGTTCATGTTTCCTATTCAAGCAGGTCAACCCGTGGAGATCCTTGGCATTGACATTGGCGGCTCAGGTATTAAAGGTGCCCTTGTCAACATCAAAGAAGGTAAGCTAACCTCCGAACGGCACCGCATTGCCACACCGAAGCCCGCGACACCCACGTCCGTGGCAGCGACGGTGGCGGAAATGGTGAAGCACTTCGAGTGGAAGGGCGCTTTCGGCTGCGCCTTTCCCGCACGCATTCGGCGCGGCGTAGCGCTCACGGCGTCGAACATTGACCGCTCCTGGATCGGCACCGATGTTGAGAAACTGCTTGCGGATAAAACCGGCCTCACCGCGCGCGTTTTGAACGACGCAGACGCCGCCGGCGTGGCGGAGATGGCCTTTGGTGCCGGACGCAACCGGGAGGATGTCGTGCTCCTGCTGACCTTCGGAACCGGCATCGGGTCGGCACTTTTTGTGAATGACGTGCTCATCCCGAATACAGAGTTCGGCCACATCGTCGTGAACGGGATGGTCGGCGAGCATTTCGCATCCGACCGCATCCGCGAGGAAGAGAAACTTGGCTGGAAACGCTGGGCGCAGCGCGTTCAGAAGTACCTCGACCGCGTGGAGTTCCTGATGAGTCCCGACCTCATCATCATCGGTGGCGGCGTCAGCAAACCCAAACGGTGGGCAAAGTTCTCCGACAGCCTCGTGTCGCAGGCCGAGTTGGTCCCGGCCGAACTGGAAAACCTTGCGGGAATCATCGGTGCCGCCTACAGCGCCCGGCCGATAACGAAAGGCCCGGACGTAGACGCGGCTTGACGGGACGTCGTCAGTTCATCTCCCGGTCCACCTCCCACTGAGCGGCAAGCCGCTGGATGAACCCGACTTCGCCGGGCACGATGGTGCCGTCTGCCGACGCCATGTCCGCGAGGTCGTTCAGGATGGCAATGCGCTGCCCTTTCGGCATCGCTTCCCGCAGCGAAGCCACCGAGGTGTCGAGCATCTGCGTCCGCGACTCGCCGAGATAGACCAACATGACCTGATTGAGAATGTCAGAAATCTTGTTCTTGCTGGACGGCGGCACCCAGTCCCCGAGCTTCTGCGACATGACCGTCACCTCCGATGGGTCCAGCTCCGCATCCGCCCCATGCGTGAGCGCAAGGTAGATAAGGGCCAGATCATGCACGTTGGTCCAGCTGAAGGTATCATTGGAATAGGTCATGTTGCTCAGCAAATGCATTCTTAAGATGTACGGAGTAGCATAAGACACCTGAACGGGCACTCAGGTTTTCTGCAGGCCCATTTGCGGAAACGGAAGGACGTAACATAACAGCCACGCTCCTGTTTCTACGAAGACAGCATCTCAGACAAGCATACCGCCGCCGTCTACGGTGATGATGCTGCCCGTCATGTACGGGTTCTGGATCACGAACAGCACGGCCTCGGCCACGTCCGTGGCCTCCCCGACTCGGCTGGCGGGGAGCACGGAGGCGATCTTTTCCCGGCGGCTGCTGTCCATGTGCGTCGTGTCCACGGTGCCGGGACGAATAGCATTAACGCGAATGGGCGATAGCTCCACCGCCAGGCTCCGCATGAGCGCCTCCACGGCCCCATTCGCCGCCGCGATGATGGAGAGTCCCCGAACGGGCTTCGCCGCGGAGAGACCGGAAAAGAGCGTGATCGAACCGCCTTTGCGAATGCTGCGCGCGGCGGTCTGAACGGCGGCATAGGTGCCCCAGAACTTGGTTTCGAATACCCGCCGCGCCGCCTCCATGTCTGTTTCCAAAAAGAGACTGCGCTCCAGCTCCACGGCCGTTATGACGAGATGATCAAACGCGCCGATCTGTTCGAGGCAGTAATCAAGTCCGCGCGGGTCGCGCACGTCCATCTCGCAGTATTCCGCTTCCGGCAGCGCGTGCTTGACCTTATCACCGCGTTCAGCACTGCGGCCGCCCACCACCACGTGCGCGCCCGCCGCCGACGCCGCCTCCGCAGTCGCCCGCCCGATACCGGAAGTGCCGCCGATAATGAGAACTTTCTTGTCTTGTAGGGACATTGTAAATCGCTCCCGTTAAATTGGCAATCTCGAACGACTCATTAGCCGCTCCGCAAGGAACAAAGTAGCCGACTCCTGCATCCCGGCGTGCAGACAATGTACCGCCAAGACGGCGAAAATCTCCCTCACATGAACCGCCTCCTTATAACATACCGGTTAAAGGTCGACGAAGCCGATCCGGCCGCCATGGTCGATTCGATCCTGGTCGAACAGACGGTCGAGACGCCAACGTCCGTCGCTTTGCGGTACCCGTTCGTCAGGGAGGAGATGCTGGGCAGTGTGGAAGGGGTGGAGGCTGACGGCGCGGACGGCTTTCTCGTAACACTCGCCCTGCCCATCATCAACGCGGCCGTGGATACCGCGCAGTTCTTTAACGTGCTCTTCGGCAACGTCAGTCTCCACGACAGCGTCTCCCTCGTGTCCGTGGCGTTACCGGCCGCTCTGGCGCGAAAGTTCGCCGGTCCGAAGGAAGGCATCGCCGGTTTGCGCGAGCGAGCCGGGGTGCCGCGCCGCCCGCTCACGCTCACGGCGCTCAAGCCGGTTGGACTGACGGTTGCCCAGCTGCAGGACCTCTGCCACCGCCTCGCCCTTGGCGGTATCGACCTCATCAAAGACGACCACTATCTGAGCGACCATGCGTTCTGCCCGTTTGAAGACCGGGTGGTCGCCTGCCTCGACGCTTGCCGGCGGGCGGCCGATGTCACGGGGAGAACGTCGCTCTACTGCCCGAACCTTTCCGGGAGTCCGGAGGAGGTCCTTCGGCAGGCCGAATTCGCTCAGGAGATGGGTGCCGAAGTCATGATGTGCGCGCCCATGCTGCTCGGACTTCCGTTCTTCGAGAAGCTCGCCTCCTCCTACACCGACGTTCCTCTTCTCGCCCATCCGGCTTTCTCGGGATCAATACGAATCGCGCCGGACCTGCTGATCGGCCGCATCTTCCGCATGTTGGGGGCCGACGCCGTCATCTTCGCCAACTCCGGCGGACGTTTCGGCACGCCGCCGGACGTTTCCAGTGCCATAGCGGAAGAGGCCCGCGCTCCCTGGTTCAATTTCGCGCCGGCTCTTCCGGTACCGGCCGGCGGCATGCGCACCGACCAGGTGCCGGCGCTCGTTGAACGTTTCGGACCCGACACGGGGTTGCTCATCGGCGGCAGCTTGCTCGAGGCGAACGATTCGCTTACCGAACACGCGCGCGCCTTTTCCGAAGCCGTTGAAAGCGCCGCGCGCACCTATGGATCTTTGCCAGACATACCTTCATGACGACAAGCGACAGGAGCAATTCCCTTAACCCGCCGTCCGAAGCCGTGCACGTTCCCATAAGGAAGTTCATCGCTCATGCCGGTGAGTACCGGTGGACGGACGTGCCGCAGCTGCAGTATAAGGAAACCGGTACCCACTTCAAGCAGATCACGCGGCAGGTCCTCTTTGGCGGCCATGGAGATTCGCTGCCAACCGAGTTCCGGTACTTTGAGATGGCCGCAAACGGCTACTCCACCCTGGAGCGCCACCAGCATGAACATGCCGTCCTGATCCTCCGCGGCTCCGGCCGCGTGCTGGTGGGCGAGCAGGTGTACCCGGTCGCCGCTTTCGACGCCGTCTATATTGCGCCCCAGACATGGCATCAGTTCCGCGCTCATGAGGACGAGCCGCTCGGCTTCCTGTGCCTCGTCGATTGTACGCGGGACCGCCCTGTCCGCCCTTCCGAAGAGGACCTGCGGGCGCTCCGGTCCATACCACAGGTCGCAGACTTCATCCGCGTTTAACAACTCCAGCTATGCACGACCTGCAAAGGCAGATCACCGCTCTCGCCGCCCAGCCGGCCCACGAACTTGACCGCGCTGCGACCGCAGAAGCGTTTGGCACCCTGATAAGCGGCCTCAACGCCGGGTCCATCCGCGCCGCCGTTCGCAAGGATGACGGCCGTTGGGAGGCGCAGGTGTGGGTGAAACAGGGCATCCTGCTCGGTTTCCGACTGGGTGAGATAGAGCGGTTCGACTTGCCTCCTTTCACCTTTTTCGACAAAGACACCTATCCTCCTCTGCGCCTGGAAGCCGAGGCGCAGGTGCGGATCGTGCCGGGAGGCTCTGCCGTTCGCACCGGGGCTTTCGTCGGCAAAGGCGTTGTCTGTATGCCTCCTATGTACATCAACGTCGGCGCGTACGTCGATGAGGCAACCATGGTCGATTCCCATGCGCTCGTCGGAAGCTGCGCACAGATCGGAAAGCGCGTTCACCTCTCAGCGGCGGCGCAAGTCGGTGGGGTGCTGGAGCCAGTCGGCGCCGTTCCGGTGGTCATCGAGGATGACGTATTCGTGGGAGGCGGCTGTGGCGTCTACGAAGGCTGCATCGTGCGCGAGCGCGCCGTCCTCGCTCCCGGCGTGCTCCTGACGGGTTCAACGCGCGTGTATGACCTCGTCCGCGAACGGGTGCTGCAGCGCGCCGAGGGCGGATCGCTGGAGATCCCGGCGGGTGCCGTCGTGGTGCCAGGCTCCCGCAAGGCGCAAGGTGCCTTCGCCGACGCCAACGGCCTCTCGCTCTACGCGCCCATCATCGTCAAGTACCGCGACGAAAAGACGGATGCCGCCACAACTCTGGAGGGGGCGCTGCGATAAAGACACCTTCAGCCATGTAGGCGGCACCGATCCGTTAGGCGAAATGAATAACTAATGTGTAGTTGCACGCACGCGCCGGGCACGCGCTGGACAAAGGGCCACACACTCGGAAAGGGTTTCCGAGGGACGAGCTTACAATCTTTAGCGCAGCTTCCAGAGCCGGACAATTGGGTAAATACGAAAAACTCCGGGATCAAGTTCTGAGCGGATCGTCTGATGCCGGTATCGCGTTCCACGATCTCTGCCAGTTGCTACATAGATTAGGCTTCGAGGAGCGAACGCGCGGCAGCCATCACATTTTTCGTAAGGCCGGCATCGACGAGAAAGTCAATCTCCAGCGCGACGGGAGCAAAGCGAAGGCGTACCAGGTACGCCAGGTACGCGTGATTATCCTTAAGTACAAGCTGGACATAGGGCAGGCGTAATGCACAAGTATGAAGTCATAATCTACTGGAGCGAAGAGGATGAGGTCTTTGTGGCGGAAGTGCCGGAGTTGCCGGGATGCGCCGCGCACGGAACGACGCAGGACGAGGCTTTGGCGAACGCACAGGAAGCGGTGCGGCTCTGGCTTAGTACAGCCGAGGAGTTCGGCGATTCCATTCCGAAGCCGAAAGGTAGACGGTTGATGTTCGCGTGATATGCGCTCTCGCGCGTGCATCCTCTACAAGTCGCGCTGCACCGAATAGCGCCCACGGGACCGTATGGCCAGGTCACAGCCGAGGGACGGGTGGCGCTCCAAGTGGTCGAGCGGCGTCCGCAACTACCTTACGCCCGGCGAGGCGCGGTCGTGTTCCGAGAGTAGACCTTTGCTGCGCGCCCATCATCGTCAAGTACCACGACGAAAAGACGGATGCCGCCACGACGCTTGAAGGGGCGCTGCGGTAACGCGGTGCGTCCGGGACGTCCAATCGTTCCTCATCCTTAACAGTTTGTGAGCGGAGAATGGCTAACTTGCAGGGCTGACCGACGATTCAGCCTCGCTGCACACGAACCGCATCTGCATACACCATCACGTAGCCATGAAGATTGCCATTCTCACGAACGAGTACCCGCCCCACATCTATGGCGGTGCCGGCGTTCATGTCGAATACCTTACACGGGAAATGGCCAAGCTCGACGGCCATGCACATGAGATCGACGTGTTCAGTTTCGGTGATCAGGACGAAAAGATCGGCAACCTTACGGTTAGGGGTGTTGAGCCGCCCGTGTCGCTCCCGTCGCAGGATCCGCGCCACGCGAAGTTCCTGAACACGATGCTCAACGACCTCGTCATCGCCGGCTCAGTCAAGCGCGCCGACATTGCCCACGGACATACCTGGTACTCGCACTTCGCAGGCTTGCTGCTCAAGCAACTCGCCGGTGCGCGCCTCGTGCTGACAACCCATTCGCTCGAGCCGCATCGGCCCTGGAAGGTGGAACAGCTCGGAACGGCCTACTACGCAAGCCGCTGGATTGAAGAAACGGCGTACAAGAACGCCGACGGCGTCATCGCCGTCTCCGAGTCGATGAAGCAGGACGTGCACGACCTCTATGACGTTCCGTTCGACCGTATTCAGGTCATCCCGAACGGCATTGACCTGGATGAGTACCGGCCCACGCCGGACGTGCTCGTTCTGGAGAAGTTCGGCATCGATCCGCTTCGTCCGTATGTGCTCTTCGTTGGGCGCATCACGCGCCAGAAAGGCATCATTCACCTCGTCAACGCGCTGCCGCATTTCCTGCCCGGCGTCCAGACGGTTCTTTGCGCCGGTGCCCCGGACACACCGGAGATCGGTGCAGAAATGGCGAGCGCGGTGGCGCGCGCGCGCGAACTACGCGGACCGGAAAGCCCCGTCATCTGGATTGACGAGATGCTGCCGCGCACGGAGGTCATCCCGCTCTACAGCCAGGCCGCCGTGTTCGTGTGCCCATCCGTGTACGAACCCTTCGGCATCATCAATCTGGAGGCGATGGCCTGCGAGACGCCCGTCGTGGCATCCGCCGTCGGCGGCATACCCGAGATCGTCGTCCCGGGAGAAACGGGCCTGCTCGTGCCCTTCGCTACGGCCGGAGAAAACACGTCCGAGCCTGCCCATCCGGAGGCGTTCTCCCGCGACCTTGCGGCTGCCGTCAATCAGCTTCTCGCAGATCCGGACCTGATAAGAAAAATGGGCCTGAACGCACGCGACCGGGTCGAAAAGCTCTTCAGCTGGACCCGCATCGCCGAACGAACGCTCGCCTACTACGAGTCGCTGCTGTAGGATTGCGGCCGGGTTCGAAGCACGACGGCCGGACCCGGTGCCTTACCGCGGCTCCGGCTCGTCCCCTCGCAAGAACGATTCGGCGGCACGCACCAATTCGGAGCTGCCGATGTAGAGCGGTGTCCGCTGATGAAGGGCATTCGGCACCTTCTCCAGCACCCGGCGGCTCCCGTCCGTCGCCCGCCCGCCCGCCTGCTCTACAATGAACGCGAGTGGATTGGCCTCGTACATGAGCCGCAACTTTCCATCGGGACTCCGGTGGTCGGCCGGGTAGATGTAGATGCCGCCTTTCAGCAAGTTGCGGTGGAAGTCCGACACGAACGATCCGATATACCGCGACTTCAGCGGACGGCCGGTGCCGTTGTCCTCCCTCTGTATCCACTTGATGAACTCCTTAAGCCCAGGCTCCCAGGAGTTGTAGTTGCCCTCATTGATCGAGTACATGCCGCCCCATTCAGGCGTGCGGATGTTCGGATGGGAAAGGATGAACTCGCCAATGTACGGGTCCAGCGTGAAGCCATTGACGCCGTGGCCGGTGGTATACACGAGTATCGTCGAGGAGCCATAAATGACGTACCCGGCGGCGCACTGCTGCACGCCGGGTTGCAGCGCCGCGTCAAGATCCGCCTCGCCGGTGAAGTTGTCCGGCATCCGGTATACGCTGAAGATGGTGCCGATGGAGACGTTCACCTCGATGTTCGATGAACCGTCGAGCGGATCGAGCAGCACGATGTACTTGCCCGAATGGTCTCCCATGGCCTTGAGCGGAATGGCCTCCGCATGTTCTTCCGACCCGATAAGCGCGCATTCGCCGCCTCTGTGGAGCGCCCGAACGAACTCCTCATGCGCCAGCGCATCGAGCTTCATCTGCACCTCACCCTGGACGTTCACCAGTCCGGACTCTCCGAGGATGTCCACAAGGCCTGCTCTTCGGACGTCGCGGTTCACGATCTTCGCAGCCACGCTGATGTCTCGCAGCAACCGGGAGAAAGACCCGGTCGAACCCGGATGCGCTTCCTGCTGCTCGATGATGAACTGCTCGATGGTGATAAAACCATCCATCTTCTTCTGCGATGAACCTTCCATAAAAACCTCGCAATAAGGAAAAGGGCTACTTTCCGGCTAACAGGTCGATTTTAGACTGCAACGCCTCCATGATACGACGGGTATTTGGCAACGCCTCGCCGGCCGGGCGCAAGTCGGACGAAAGCCGAACGAGATCGGCGGGACGGTCGATGCCGTACCATGTTGGAAGCACGGTAACGGTGCGGTTCGCATCCGTCAGGCGCTCCATGGTATCGTCAAAATACGTGTCACGTCTGGTGATGACATCGGCGAAGAGGCCGGAGAAAAAGTCGTTCATCCCCAGAAGATAGTACCCGCCGTCCTCACTTGGACCGATGGATGCAGAAAGCGGGGCATCGAGACTCTCGAACGCCATCCTTATGAACTCCTCCGGCAGCGTCGGGTGATTCGCGCTCGTGACGACGATTCGTTCGTATCCAAGACTAAACGTTTCGACGCACGCTTGCGCCATCCGCTGCCCGTAATCTCCGCCCGTCACGTCGATGAAGACTACGCCGGGCGTTGCCGCGAACTTGCTTCGCAGCACCCCTGCATGTTCCGCGTAAAGGCGCACGTCCACTCCGAGGCGGCCGTACTGCTCCAGCGCGTCCAAAAGGAACGCGTCATAGAGCATCCCAACCTCTTTCGGTGAGAGGTAGGGCATCATGCTCGTCTCGTCCGGAGATGAAGCCCACTCCGGAGCAAACAAGATCAAAGCCTCGCGGCTGTTTGTCATGTTGGTCGCACGAGGGTACTGACGCCGGGCACCTGCGCCATTCGTTTCAAAATAGCCGCAAGGCGTTCCACGGTGAAGTCGATCTCCTGCCGTGTGGTCTCCTTGCCGAAAGAGAACCGCACGGCTGCAGAGGCCGTTTCTCGCGGCAGGCCCATTGCGGTAAGAACGTGGCTCGGCTGCAGGGCACCGCTCGTGCATGCGCTTCCTGCAGAAACGCAAACGCCCTCCAGATCCAGGTTTAGCAGCAACATTTCGCCATCGAGCGGCTGACCATCGACTGGCGGAAAGGCGATGTTCACGATGTGCGGCACGGACGCTTCAACGCTGCGGGGCGTGTTGAGAACGAACGGCACCGGCAGGGCCTCGTCGAGCGCAGCAAAGAGGTAGCTGCGCAGATCCACGAGATGCGCCCAGCGGCCCGAACTTTCCTCGGCGGCAAGATCCATAGCCGCGGCAAGGCCAACGATGCCGGCGACATTTTCTGTTCCGCCACGCCGCCGCCGCTCCTGCGCGCCGCCTTCCACCAGCGGCACGAGGTCGCAGCCCGAGCGAACGTAGAGCACGCCCACGCCTCGCGGTCCGTAGAGCTTGTGCGCCGTCAGCGAGAGCGCGTCTACCCCAAGGTCGTTCACTTGCAACGGGAGAATACCGGCCGTTTGTACGGCATCGGTATGCACAAGGACGCCACGCGCCCGGCAGCGCTCCGCAATACCCGAGACCGGCGAACGCGCGCCCGTTTCGTTGTTCGCGTGCATGATCGACACCAGTCCGGCGGCCGGTGCCAGCCCCTCCTCCACAGCTTTAGGCCCAACACGTCCGTCCGCGCCGGGCGAAACGAAAGCTACGGGCACGCCCTGCGATTGCAGCCGTTCGGCCGGGCGCAGAATGGCCTCATGTTCAGCGGTCGACGTGAGCAAACCCGGCTTGTCAGCGGGACGGAGGCCGTGCAAGGCCAGGTTGTCCGATTCCGTGCCCCCGCTCGTGAAGACGATCTCCGCCGGTTCGCAACCGAGATGATCCGCAATGCGCTCGCGGCAAGATTCGACGGTCGCTCTCGCACGCCGCCCCAGCGTATGAACGGAGGACGGATTGCCGGACGGCTCCCGCAGGTGCGGCAGCATCTTCTCCAGCACCCGCGCGTCCAGCGGCGTTGTTGCCGCATAATCGAGATATACCCGCTGTTTCATCCGTGCGTGAGTGTAAGGGCTGCAAAAAAGTTGCCCTTCAGGCAACGCTAAAGCCTGCCCGGTGGTTCGTTTCTGCCCATCCAAATTGACTATCTTCTCGCCTCTGCCGCAGCGCGCCGCCTGCAATGGATCGTACGTGTTGCGGTGCGCCACTTGACGAGCTTTTCTCCTCACTTTGCACACTCGGCACGCCGCAGAACAGGCAGAAGGACTCGCGGCCGAACCGCTGCAGCGCCGTGTAAAATTGTGGTCGAAGTTCGATCCAAAGAGCAGCCCATCAGTTTCTAATTGAATGAAGGGCAGGGTAAGTATTGAGGCGCGCGGAGCTTAAAACGGTACATCTTGATGGACAAATTTGTTATTGAAGGCGGGCACCACCTCCGAGGAGAACTCGAGGTTAGCGGCTCCAAAAACACGGCGCTCCCGCTCATGACGGCGGCCCTTCTGGCCCCCGGCGTGACGGTGCTGCAGAACGTGCCCAACTTGCGCGACGTGACCACCTTCGCGCACGTGCTCCGGGTCGTCGGGGCTACCGTGCAGTTCGACACGTCCTCGCACGTCATGCACATTGACGCTACGCGGGTCTCCTTTCCCGAAGCGCCCTACGACCTCGTCAAGAAGATGCGCGCGTCTTTCTATATGCTTGGCGCGCTGCTCGGCCGCTGCGGCGAGGCCCGTGTTTCGCTGCCCGGCGGCTGCGCGTGGGGACCACGCCCTGTGAACCTCCACCTCGAAGGCATGCGCGCCCTCGGCGCGGAGATCGAACTGGAAGAAGGATACGTCGTTGCCCGGGCACCCGGTGGACGCCTGCGCGGCGGCGTATTTGCAATGAACCCGTCGAGCGTCGGTGCGACCATCAATCTGATGCTGGCCGCCTCCCGCGCCCGCGGAACGACGCGCCTCGAAAACGCCGCGCGCGAGCCGGACGTGGTCGTCTTTGGGGAGATGCTGCAGGCAATGGGCGCGCACGTCGAGGGGATCGGAACCAGTACCATTGAGATGGAAGGGGTGGACGCGCTAAATCCGGTCACCTTCCGAAACTGCCCCGACCGGATCGAGCTTGGCACCTTTATGATCGCGGCCGCCATGAGCAAACGTCCGGGCACGCGCATCCGAATGACCAATGCCGAGCCAAGGCACCTCGGCGGTGCCTTCGTGGAAGCCTTCGCGCGCACCGGCGTCCCGTTCACTTTCGGACCGGATTATGTTGACGTGGTCGCGCCCGAACGGATTGAACCGGTCTCCATCGAAACCGGCGTTTATCCCGGCTTTCCCACCGACCTTCAGGCCCAGTGGACCGTTCTCCTGACGCAGGCCGACGGCGACGGATACGTCATCGACAAGATCTACACGGACCGCTTCGCGCATGTGCCCGAGCTTGAACGCATGGGCATCCAGGCGGCCGTGGTGGGCAACCAGGTGACGGTACACGGCGGAAGAGCCATTAAAGGAGCACAGGTCATGAGCACCGACCTTCGAGGAAGCGTGGCGCTCGTGCTCGCAGGAATGGTCGCTGATGGCGAAACGCACGTCCGGCGCATCTACCACCTGGACCGAGGCTACGAGAACCTCGAAGGAAAGCTGCAGGGCGCGGGAGCGGTCGTGCGAAGAGAAGCTTACGAGGAGTTCAGCGAAGTTGCTTTAGAGGCCGCCGCGTCATGAACGAGAAGCGGCCCCTCTAAAACAGCGCCGTCATCTGCAGCCGCATGGTGTGAACGACGGGAGCGCCGGAGGGCGCACGGCCGTCATAGGCCAGCGTGGCCCTGATGTAGCTATTTAGAGTATAGTCCGCGCCCGCGCTCCACAGAAATGAGCGGCCAGGCCCCCGACCGTCGGTGAGTTCGTACTCTGCCAGACCAACCGCACCGCCGGAGAGGCGCACGTCCGCTGCCTCCAGCCGCGCGGTCACTTGCATCCGCCCCGGAACGGACAGCCGCGTCTCGAGAGGCAACCGAAGCACACGAGCCGATCGCGAGGCGGCGAGATCCTCTTTCCACGCCCCCGCAAGTCCGGCAAGAACCTGCACGCCGCGCGACGGATTGAACGACATCTCCGGGTGAAGCCGCAGCGCGTCGATGTCGAACGTACGCGAGGCGTAGCGCCGACTCTCGACGCGGTTGCGTTCGCGTTCCGCAAGCAGACGGCCGCTCCAGAACTCGCTCGGGCGAACGCGCGCTTCGGCTCGCCAGGACTGCAAAGACCGCCGCTCCAGCCCTCCGCTAAGTTGCGAAAGCGACCGCACCTGATTAAAGCCAAGATCGAGGCCGAATGCCGGCTTCCCCTTGAACAAGTAAACGTCCTGCGCAACACGAATACGGCCGTTCATCGTGGTGGCGGGGTTAAGAAAGTGGCTCAGGTTGAGCGCGTAGATAGCTGCCAGATCCGCGTCACGACTCTTCTCCTGTACCTCGAACGTCGAGCGCGTGCTTACATTCGACAGGATGCCGGGAAGCCCCGACCGGCCCCGCCACTTGCGGGAAGGATCGAGTTGTAGTCTGAACCGGGCCTGCACCCCGACGACGCCCACGAGCGTATCGGACGGCAGAAAAGCAGCGACGTACAGCCCCTCGTTTGGCGTGCGCTCGGGAAGGAACTCATCCGTCTGCGGCAGACCGTCGCCATTCAGGTCCTCCCAGGAGAACTGGCCGTATTCCGCGTCCGTGCGGATGAATACTTCCTGCATCTGCGGCGTGCGCTCGGTAAGCCCTTCGTAAAACGCGCTCGCATCAACCGCCCGCCTTAGCGGTGCCCAGGACGCATTCCCCTTCAGAATGACGGACTCCGTGGCCTCCGAACCACGAACCGCCGCAAACGTGGGATCGATCTCCCTGACCCGATATCCGGCCGTCGCATCTGCAAAGAAGGAACCCTGACCGCGAACTTTGACCTGACTCTGAAGCGTCCAGGAATCGGCCGAGTGCTGCAGCGCGCCGCGGTTCGGGTCTTTCTCACGGCGGTACTCCAGGGAAGTCCCCGCCTCGAAGTGATCTTGCGTCCAGTGCAGCGCCGGCCGGTAAGCGGCAAACCCGAGAGAACCGAACGTCAGACTGTCGCTCCCAAGCGGCGACTGGCGGCGGCTTTCGAATTCAACTTCAAACCGCGGCAAGAACCGACCTGCGAGGAGCGGTTGCGAGACGGCTCCCGATTGTCTCAGCCACGAACCGGTCTCCGCGCGCAACGAGTCGCGGCTCTCGATATACTCGATGCGCCCTTCGAGTTGTGGTCCATGCGCTTCCGCAAGCGCCCCGCCCGTCTCCCACCGGGTGCCGGCAAATGCTTCCCCGAGCCGAATGCTGCCCCACTCCCCCGACCAGCGGCTCCGTTCCGAAAAGGCGACGGTCGCCCCGGCTTCGTGCGTCTCTTCCCGGCCACCCGGGTCTTCCTGCATCCCGAGCGTCGTAGCATCGGCACCAATATTCCACCGGCGGGCGAATTCGACAGGGCGCACCCGGTTGAACGGGGGAAAATGCGCGGCTGTCTTGCGCCATTCATACCGGGCGGAGAGCTTCCCCAGCGGCCCTACGCCGAGCGGGGCGATTTCGACGCCGGCGAGGTGCGCATGACCCACATTATCCGCTTCGTCCAAGTTTGAAAGTCGGTTCTCGTCCAGCAGCGACCGCGCCCATTCCCCGTGCAGCCGCACGCCCGGCAGCGGTTCAATGCTCCCATTCAGATCCAGTACATGCTGCTGCGAAGGCTTTGGCAACTGCCTCACGGGCAAGTACCCGCCAAGCCCCCTTCCCTCGTACTCATACTCCACTCCGTTCGCAGACGCGGTGGAACGGCGGTAACTTCCCTTTCCTTCACCGGCAAAGGTGAAACGCACACGATAAACGCGGACCGTATCGGCGGGCAGGGATCGTACCGGAACGAAGATGGTGTCCGCACCCGCCTCTGTCGGCACTATTCGTCGCAGATACTGAGCGAAAGGCGCTTCCGGGTCAAAGCGGCCGACGACCGGCTCAGCGCCGGAGCGGAACGCAGGCGCATCCCCGCTCGACGCAATGAGCAGGGAATCAAGGTGCGAGAAGCCCAGTTCGGATCCCATCCGGCGGCTGTCTGCCTCGCGCAGGAACGTCATTCCGAGGGTCGCGCGGGCGCTTCCGTCGTCGCGCAAACCCCACCGCGTCTCCATCTCCATGCCGGTGAAAGCGCGCGTATACTCGTGCGAAGTGTACTGAAACTCCACCACGATGCGGCGGTGGTCCGTCACTAGCCGCGCGGCGGTGAAGGTGATCTCGCCAGTCTGGTAGTCGATGACATAGTCGTTCGTTTCCCCTCGCTCGAGGCGCACGCCGTCCATGTAAACCACCTCGGAGCCGGCGATAACGATGATGAACGACTCGCCGGCGCTGCCCGTCAGCCTGTACGGCCCCTGAACGCCGTCGATAGGGCGAAGCTCTTCCTGCCGGTATTGCCCTCGGGCCACGGCAGCGGCCACCCTGACTTGCCCGCCGCCAAACACGCCGCCGTCTGATGCCGGAGCCGCAAGGCGGAAGGTCGCGCCCTGCAGCTTTCGATTGAACTCGGCGTAGTGGGACGCCCTGAATGCAAGGTCAAAGTCGCCAAGATCCGCCGATCCGTACTTCGACTGGATGCCGATTGCAACCTTGTCAAACTCGCTGAGCCGCTGCGTCGTGCCTTCCGGCTGGATGGGCGTGTTCTCGTCCGTCATGACGGCCTGAACGCTGACGCCCTCCGCAATCTCACCGGAAAGCTCCATCCGCAGCCCCGATTCCACCGACACATCGCGACGGTTGCCGGCCGTCATGCCGCGCGAGATGGAGCCGGAACGCTTCAGACGAGGGTTTCCGAGGAAGTCGCCGCCCGGTTGAACCGAGGAAGTCGCCGGCGGCACCACCGCCCCGACTGCAGTGTCGGACGGTGCTTCTGCGAAGGCCATAACGGCGTGACGCCTGTAGACGGGCCGGAAAACGAACCTCCGAAGCGCCTCCGCCTCAACCGAAGCCGTGTCCTCCCTTGCGTCTATGCGCAAGCGCCCCACCGCTGCGGCGGTATCGGGCGGCAGGTTGAGGTCTGCATCGTAAAAGGCGGGCGCGTACGCAAGCGAAGCATACGGCACAAGTGCGGCAAAGTCTTCCGCTGAGCCGGGTTTGTACTGAGCCGTAGCCACGTGGGACGAACCCACGAGCACAGCGAGCAGCACGGCAGCAATCCGGTTCAACGTCATAACACAACAGGCGTCGCGCTCCTAATCCGCCGGGCGCTGCCCTCGCAGAAGCCGGACGCACTTACCAAGCGCAGAATGATCGTTGTAGCCGGTTCGGATCGATAAGCCGTGGATTAGCCTGTAGTTACGTGCTCGTTACCGTGTACCCACGGCAGCCGCCCCGGTTTCGTGCAGCGCAGTGTGCGGCAAGCGCCGCGTTTTACAGTCCATGAGGCGCAATTTCACTTAAGCGCAGGCCGCCGCATCCGATACGAAGAGGGTACATCGCCCCGAAAGGGCAGTGCTGCGGAGGCCTGTGTCCACACGTCTTGAGAAAACGTGGGTACCGGCTGCCGTAAAGCGATTGGAACTGGTAAACCGCGGTGCGCCGTCGGCTAACTGAATGCTCCTTCTCAATAGAAATCAAGTGTCGGCCGGATTGACGAGCGCATGGAGAAATCTACGCCGATAGGGCTGGTCTTAGGGTTTGTTCTCATCTTCGGGTCCATCTTTATGGGCACGGGGTGGGCAACCTTCTTCGACGTACCCTCTCTCGTCCTCACGCTCGGCGGCACGATTGCGGCCGCCGTGGTAGCCCACTCCTTCACGGAGCTGGGCGAGGTGCCGAAACTGATCCTTGGTATGTTCAAGTTCGAAACGCCCGACCTTCAGCAGCGCATTGCGGACATGACCGACTTCGCGCGCATCGCACGGCGCGACGGGCTGCTCGCGCTCGACCGCAAAATGGAGGAGGTATCGCATCCGTTTGTGCGCTTCGGACTCGAGATGGCCGTGGACGGCATAGACGAATCGGAAATAGACGTTTTGATGCGGGACCGTATCGGAGGCGAGGCGCGCGCGCGTTCACTCGGGCCGCGCCTGTTCAACAATCTCGGCTCCTACGCGCCGGCCTTCGGCATGATTGGCACGCTCATTGGTCTCATCCAAATGATGCAGAACCTCGCCGACCCGACGCAGATCGGCGCGGGCATGGCCGTCGCAATGGTGACAACCTTCTACGGCGCGCTTCTTGCCAACCTCATTTTCCTTCCCGTTGCCGTGAAACTCAAGACGCAGTCTGGACTCGCGCTTCAGGAACAGGAGTTAATCCGGGCCGGCATCCTCGGCATCGTTCGCGGCGAGAGTCCGAGCATGGTCGAGAAACGCCTGGGCCTTTTCCTCAAGGACGAGAAGGCAGCCAAAACGGCCACTGAACCCGCACCGCTCGCCCGCGCGGCGTAGCCTCCCTTCACCTGAAAACCGAGGACGCCCTTGAGCGAAGCATACGACGACGATGAAGACGGTGCCCCGACGGCGCCCTTCTGGATGTCCACCTTCAGCGATATGGCGACGCTGCTGCTCACGTTTTTCGTGCTAATCGTCTCCATGTCCGAGGTTCAGGTCAAGAAGTTCAAAGAAGCCCTCAGTTACTTTCAGGGCGGAACGGGCGTGTTTACCCAGCCGTCCGTCGTCTCCCCCGCAGGGTCTATTTCGCCGCCCGGCCAGAGTCCCGAAAAGGAAGAGGCCGAGCGTTTCGAGGAACTTGGGGCCTATCTGAAGGAACAGGGCCTCGAACACAAGATCCAGCTCAACCTCACAGAGCGCGGCGTTCACCTCGTCATCACTGACTCCGTGATGTTTCGCTCCGGTGAAGCAGTGCTGAAAGAGCCGGCTCAGGACATCCTTGCCCGGATCAGCGGGATCATCGGCGACCGCGTGCAATCCGTGGTAGTGGAGGGACACACGGACAACGTGCCGATCCAAACATCCGTGTTCCCTTCGAACTGGGAGCTTTCGGCCAGCCGGGCCGCCACCGTCGTCCGGTTCTTTCTCGAACAGAAAACGTCCCTCCCGCCGGACCATCTGGTTGCAACCGGATACGGCGAATATCACCCCATCGCGAGCAACACCACGCCGGAAGGCCGGGCCAAGAACCGGCGCGTGGAGGTTCTTTTTAGCTGGAAACCATGGCAGAACTCACCGATCCCGCAGCCGATCTAAAGGTACCGGAAGATGCGACCGCGCAGGCGCAGAATTCCGGCAAGGGGCGAAAAACTTTCCTGATTATCGTAGCAGCGTCTATCCTGTTCCCCGCCCTTGGCGGCGCTGTTGTCGTATACGGGCAGTATGAACGCCTCGCGAGCATGGCGGTGTCTGTGGGTGGTGGAGTTGGCACGGAGGATGCAGAGGAGGAGGAAAGCACTCAGATCACGTACGGCGAGTTCAAGCAGCTCGACGGACTAATCATCAACCCGGCTGGTAGCGGGGGCAAACGGTTTCTGCTAATTGGCCTCGGCCTTGAAAGCGCGCAGCCGGAAGCCCTCGAGGAAGTTGGCTCCCGCGAAATCGTTATTCGGGACGCAGTCCTCAGCGCGCTGGGCGGACGATCCGTCGAAGAGCTGTCCGACATCGGCCTTCGTGATCAGGTGAAAGAACAGGTCCGCGAAGCGATCAACGGGATTCTTCTTCAGGGCCAGATTGACCGCCTCTACTTTACGCAGTATGTGCTGCAGTAGGCTGAGGCGGACGCCTCCACCACGCATTGCTCCTGCCGTTCATGGCCAAGCCGCTTAGTCAGGAAGAAATCGACATTCTGCTTCAAGTACGCAGCCAGATCGGCGGTGCGGAAGCATATGACATGAACGCGCTCGAGTCGATCACAAGGACCGAGGCGCAAGAACGGATCAATCCGTACAATTTCAAGCGGCCGCGCCTGTTCTCCCAGGATCAAATGCGGCTGCTCAACCACGTCCATGAAGCGTTTGCTCGGGACATATCGGTCTACCTCTCCGCCCAGCTTCGCACCATCGTCGACATTACGCTGACCGCAGTGGATCAGGTGCTCTACTCCGAGTACGTCATGTCCAGCGCGCCCCCGTCGGCGCTGTATGTGGCAGAGATGGACGGTCACGGCCACCGCCTCATATTCGAGCTGGATCCCCGTCTGGTCATCTTTACCATCGAGAAGCTCTTCGGCGGGCAGGGGCAGTTCTTGAAGAAGCCGCGAGAGGTTTCCCAGATCGAGCAGCGCGTCATGAGCAAGGTCATGAAGCGCATGTTCGGGGAACTGGAAAAGTCCTGGAAGCAGGTATTCGAGTTCACCCTGACGGAAGACACGTTCGAGTCGAATGCGGAGTTCGTACAGATCATTCCGTCTGTCGAAGCGGCCTTCGTCTGCATCTTCGAGGTGACCGTCTACGATCAGTCCTCCTTCATCACGATCTGCTATCCTTACATGATGCTGGAGCGGATCTTGAACCGCACCAACGTCTCCCAGTGGATCTCGCGCGTCCGCACGGAAGTCTCGCAGCCGGTTCGCGACCGCTACGAAGTGGCGCTGCGGGCGATGAACGTGGAAGTCAGGGCCGAACTGGGCAAGACCAGCCTCTCCGCCGCCGACGTGCTCGGCCTTGAAGTGGGCGACGTCATCCCGCTGCGCCGCAAAGTGTCGGACCCCGTCGACGTTTATGTTGGCAAGAAACAGACCCTCACCGCCGCGCCGGGCAAGTCCGGTAAACACCGCGCCCTGCAGGTGATTGATATTGTAGCACTCCCTGTTCCTGAAGAGGAAGAAGATGAACTCCGATAAACTGTCCGGCCTGATTGGCGAAGCACAGGCAGCCCTCCGCGCGTTCTTGTCGACCCTGCTCGGGGGCGAGTCAGCGCTTGTGCTTGATGCGCCGGTTCCAAGCACGGCCAAAGAGACGCTGTCGCAGTCTGCCGCCTACTTTTCGCTCGTTTGCGAGGAGATGGGGTTCGCCGTCATGCTCGACGACGATTGGGTCCGGCTGCTTTCCAAAGCGATGCTCAGCGAGGAGATTGGTCTGGACGATCCGGGCGCGGAAGACCTCGTGCGCGAGCTTGCGGACCAGGCGTTCGGAACCATCCGCACCGCACTGGCCGGTCATGATGTGGCGCTGAATGACGCCTCCTTCAAGTTCGTCGCACCGGGCACCGAGCTTTCCCCGGGTCCTTTCACCCCGGAAGTCTTCGAAGTCTCGTTCGGGCTAAAAGTGGACGATAAGTCCTACGGCGGTTTTGCGCTCCTGCCGCGCGCAGCCGCACCCGCACCCGGCAAGAGCGCCGCCCCGGCCGAACGCCGGCCTGCAGCCCCCTCCATCGACGTTGCCCCGATCTCTTTCCCTGATCTCGGCGTCGAGCGCATCCAGGGAGACGGCGGTGGGTACGACCTCAACCTCCTCTCGGATGTAGAACTCGAAGTAACGGTGGAACTCGGCCGCAGGCGACTGCCTCTTGCCGATCTGCTCCGCCTTACCACCGGGAGCGTGCTCGAGCTTGAAAAACTCGTCGGCGAACCTCTGGAAGTGTATGCCAACGGCCGCCTCATTGCCGAGGGCGAAGCCGTCGTGATCGACGAGCAGTTCGGGATCCGCGTGACGAGCCTCGCCTCTACCCGCCAGCGCAGCAAGCGCGTCCTTTAGACCGGCACGGATCTGTCGCCTACTGAACGGCGACCTGACTCTTACCGCCGCCTGCGAAGCGGAGCAGATCGGCCTTCCGACCCCGCCCACCTTCTGGTTGGCGGGGTCGGCTTCGTTTTAGTGAAAGCGGGAAAAGCGCGCTACGAAGCCCGTGGCCTCCTTATTCTCTCCTATATTCCGGGAGCGCAAAACAGCGACAGCCACCGGCTTCGGTGATCGCGGTCCTTAAATGAACAACCAGCCCCTCGCCATGCCTTATCTGCTCGGAATAGACGTTTCCACCACGGCCACAAAGGCGCTCCTGATCGACGAGAAAGGGAGCGTTGCCGCCGTCGCTGCTACGGAATACACGTATGAAACCCCGCATCCGCTCTGGACGGAGCAGGAGCCGGCGCTCTGGTGGGAAGCCGCCCAGCAAAGCATCCGGCGCGTATTGAAGGAATCTCGTGTCGACCCGAAGGCCATCCTTGGCGTCGGTCTTACCGGACAGATGCACGGGCTGGTTCTGCTCGACGGCGAGGGCCAGGTCCTCCGCCCGACACTCCTCTGGAACGACCAGCGGACGGCGGCCGAGTGCGATGAAATTCGCGATCTCGTTGGCCGGGAACGGCTCATCCAGATTACCGGGAATGACGCTCTGACAGGGTTTACCGCTCCGAAGATCATGTGGGTAAAGAAGCATGAGCCCGAGTTCTTCGAGCGCACGCGCCACGTCTTGCTCCCGAAAGATTACCTCCGCTATCGCCTGACGGGCGAGATGGCGACAGACCGCGCAGGGGCCGCCGGAACGCTGCTCATGGACCTCGAGCGGCGCGACTGGTCGGACGAGATCCTTGGCGCGCTCGGCATCCCTGCCTCCTGGATGCCGCCGACTCATGAAGGGCCGCAAGTCACCGGCGTGGTCTCGCGCCGCGCTGCCGATGCGACGGGCCTCGCTCCCGGCACGCCCGTCGTCGCCGGCGGCGGCGATCAGGCGGCCGGTGCCGTGGGCATGGGTGCCATCGACGAGGGAACGGTTGCGCTCACGCTCGGCACCTCCGGCGTTGTTTTCGCTACGTCAGACAAGCCGTTCATCGAGCCGAATGGCCGCCTTCACGCTTTCTGCCATGCCGTCCCCGGCAAGTGGCATCTAATGGGCGTGATGCTCTCGGCCGCCGGCAGCCTCCGCTGGTACCGCGACACGCTCGCTCCCGGAGTGTCCTACGATGCCCTGATGGACGAGGCGGCCACCGTCCGCACCGGCAGCGACGGACTGCTCTTTTTGCCGTATCTCACCGGCGAACGCACGCCGTACGCGGATCCTGTCGCGCGCGGCGCTTTCGTCGGACTGACGGTTCGGCACACACGCGCGCACTTCAGCCGTTCGGTTCTGGAAGGCGTCGCATACGGTCTCCGCGACAGCTTCGCGCTCATGGAACACGCCGGACTTCCGACGCCGTCGCAGGTGCGCGTCTCCGGCGGCGGTGCCCGGAGCGCCGTATGGCGGCAGATCCTCGCCGATGTGCTGAACGCGGAACTGGTCACCGTAAACACAACGGAAGGCGCAGCTTTCGGGGCCGCCCTGCTGGCGGGCGTGGGCGCTGAGGTCTGGCCGAGCGTTGCCACGGCCTGCGCCGAAACCGTCAGTGTCACCGGATCGACGGAGCCGCAGATGGAGACGGCGCAGCGTTATACCGGCTACCACCATCGCTACCGCGAACTTTACCCCGCCCTCAAGCACACCTTCAACGAACTCGCCGATATCGAGGAGGACGAGACCCTCTGATAATGCGGAAATGAGGGCGGACGGTGCTCCGGACTGAGAGCGTCTCCGGAGCGACGTTCACTCGCCTCCACCCTGATGTTAGGCGCAAGACGCCGGCTCGATACTTTCGGGCCGGCGTCGCTGCTTCATGCACCGCGTTACAACACGCGAAGAACACTGTGGCCCGGGTCTATTTCGAGAGGCCCGTCTGCAAGTGGCAGTGTACCCGTCCCGTCTTTCATATCCAAACGATGCCGCACGCCGCCGTACACGACATCAACGGGCATCGGGAAAGGCCGGCCCCCGGGCACCTTCCACGTAAATGAGAGGCCGCTGGCTCCCGTTTGTGTCTGCAGCGCGGGCAGGGAAGCCTGGCGCAGGTACACGTCAAAGAACCAGTCCAGCGGCCTACCTGCATTCCGCTCCGCCTCCCGGACGAAGTCCTCGGTCGCAACGAAGCGGCACTGCGATCCATCCGTCACGTGCTCCATAGCCTCCGTCGGATAGGCGAACCGCCGGAGGGTCCGAAAGAAGGCTTCGTCGCCAATGAGGTAGCGCAAGGTGTGCAGCATGACCGCGCCCTTGTAATAGATGTCGTTATTCGGCTCCCCCTTTCCGCCGGCAAAGAAGTACAGCGCGTCGCTCGTCGTGCTCTCCCTCGGTGCCACGGGCAGGCGGTTCTTGATCAAAGACCAGTCGTGCGCGATCTCCTTGTCATAGGCCGCCTGACCGAACCGGCGCCCGGCGTAGAGCGCTTGCATATACGTGCAAAGGCCCTCGTGAATCCAGAAGTCGCGCCAGTCGGCCGCTGTGACCATATTTCCCCACCACTCGTGGCCGAGTTCATGGTGATGGAGCCAGTCGTATCCGTGTTCGACGTCGTTGAAGTTGCTGCCATAGGCGATGAGCGTCTGGTGTTCCATCCCGAGAAAAGGCGCGTGAACGACGCCGTACTTGTCCGCTCTGAACGGATAGGGTCCGAGCACGCTTTCGTAGAAGGCGACGTGTTCCAGCAGCTCGGGAAGCAGCGCTTCGGCGTCGTTTTTCCGCTCCGGCAACACCCAGAATCCGACGGGCACGACTTGTCCGTCGATACTCTGGAAGGTTGTCGCGACCTCCTCATAGGGTGCAACGTTGAGCGCGACGGCGTAGTTGTTGATGGGCGTAGAGACGAACCAGTGGTACGTTTTCCGGCCATCCGGCTCCTGCGTTGAGCCGCGTGAGCGGCCATTCGACACGGCGACGAGTCCTTCAGGAACGGTAAAATGCAGGCTTACGGAGTCTGCTTCGTCTGACGGATGGTCTTTGCAGGGCCACCAGAGGTCCGCCCCCTCCCCCTGCATCGATGTGGCGATCCACGGACGACCGGCCTCCGTGGAAGCCCACGTGAAGCCCCCGCCCCACGGCGGATTGTCGGCTACTCGGGGAGCGCCCGCGTAATGCACACGCACGGAAACGGCTTCGCCCGGCTGGTACGTCCGCCCGAGGTCGACCCACAGCTTTCCGCCGTCGCGACTGAAAGCACGGCGTGTACCTTCCGCTCCCACATGGAGGCTTTCGATGTTGCTGACGCTGAAGGTTGTGTCGAGGTCGAGCACAAACTCGTTGATGGGCTGCACGATGCGGGCATTCACCGTCAGCGCGCCGTCGATGGTGCGGGTCTCGGGGAAGACCTGCAAGGCGAGGTCGTAAAACGTAACGTCATAAGCGGCCTGTTCGTACATCAGCGGACCGCCGGAGTCCGTGATCTCCACCCCTTGCGCGTGCCCGGGATTCCGGCAGGAGGAGAGCAGGAGGCAAGCGCCGAAGAAGAACGCACGGGCGTAATAACGAGAGACAGGCCGTTGCAGAGGGTCGGGCATTTTAAGAAAGCTTGTGGATATCAATACGAAAACACATCATACGTGCGACGGCAACGCGCCTCGAAACGCGGTTCCTTGCAGCACGATGTATGCGGGAGCGAGGCCCGGTCTTTCGGACTTTCCGGCGTCAGGGGCGTGAAGAAGACTGGAACTCCCGAGCGGACGGCAGCACGGATTCATGGGCGCAGACACGATCGAGCATTTTGATGACGCGCAGCACCTCGTCATGGTTGACCGTGTGAAACATTCCCGGATAGATTTGCTCGTCAACAAGTGCTCCCATTGCCCGGAACTGCGCCGCCGTCTCGCGGACACGCTCGAGCGGAATGTGCGGATCAACATCGCTGCAACCGAGAAAGACCGGCGTACCGGCGAAGTCGCCCCTGTAGCGCGCCGCGTCGACATGATCACCTATGAGACCCCCACTCAACCCGACGACCCCGCCGTACCGACGCGCGTTCCGGGCGGCAAACTCCAGAGCGAGGCATGCACCCTGGGAAAAACCGAGCAGAAGCACTTTCTCCGGCGGAATGCCCGCTTCACGAACGCGATTCAGGACACCTTCCACCGCGCTAAGAGCGGACGTAAGATACGGCTCGTTCCCTTCCACGGGTGCGATGAAAGGCAGCGGGTACCACGTCGAATTGGCAGCCTGCGGAGCGAGGAATGCAGCGCAGGGTTCGAGCAGTTCATCCGCCACCGCCAGAATACTCTCAGCCGTAGATCCGCGACCGTGCAGCGCCACCACCACCGCATCTGCCTTCCGCAGCGACATTCCCGCACTCCGGATGGGCTGTCCCTGATGAAGGGCCTGCCCTGCGTCGCGTAGCTCTGCCTCTTCCGCCATCTGAACCCCTCTGTTGCTGATGACCTTCTGCGACGGTTCTCGCCGCCTGAGGGCTTTTTAACACCCACGGAAGCCCGCGGTTCACTCGCTCTTCACTTTCGCCCGGCGGAGGGGTGAGCAGCCGCCGTCCGCAACGGCGGGTGTCATTCCACGACTTCAACCCCGCTCGCGGCGTTGAGGTGGGCGATCTGATAAACCGCCGATGGCGGCGGACGGAAAACCCACACGGGCGGCGCGTCGCGCGCTTTTTCTCCAAGCAGTTGCAGCCGCTCCGCGTAAGCCGCGTCGAGCAGCACGCCCGGACTGAGCAGCGTCGTTCCCTCGCTCAGGCGGGCAGGAGAGGCCAGCACGTCGTAGACGCGGACCGATCTAAGCGACTTCCGCTCCGCTTCCAGCGCCTGGGCGCTGACCGTTACCCAGAAGACAGCGGCTCCTTCGAGCGTAATCCGAAGGACGACATCTTGTGACCCCGATCTAAACAGCGTCTGAGGGAAAAGTGCTGCCGCCGCCGCTTGAGAACCGGCCGGAAAAGCAAGTCCGATGGAGGAAGGAGTGGCGCGGCGCAGCGCCTGTTGCATAATCGCCAGGAGCGCGGCCGTGAGAGACGACCCGTTCCCGTTTGCGCTCGGGCGGCGCAGCACCTCGTCTACGGCACTTATGGCGAGGGCTTCTACGTCGACGCGAATGCCGGCCCACTGCCCTTCGTTTCGCCGCCAGGCGATGGCTGGAAGCCACCCGGTCAGGCGGGGCAGCGGGCGGCAATCCGCAGCGACGCTTTCGATGGCTGCATCAAAACCGAGGGCTGACAACTCTTCGGAAAGGGTCCGGGCGAGGGTGTCCCCCGCAAACACGGCCTCAATCGCGTGCTCCTCACCGTCATCCGCCGCGACTTCTGCTGCGATCACCGCCTCGCCGTCCAATGGTCTGCCGGCGGAGAGGGTTTGGTAAAGGGTTCGCATGCGCGCCTCAATCGCAACGGGCGGGGCGGTGACGACGAGGAACTCGTCCGCCCCAAGCGTGCGCAGGGAGCGTAGGCGCGTGTCCTGCACGGTCCGGCTCAGGGCAACGATGCGCGTCTGCGGCGCGACCTCGCGGAGCGCCGCACAAACGGTTGCAAACTCCACCTGCGCCGTGTCGAGCGACATCAACAAGAGCGACGGCGGATCCGGATCCACCATCCGGCAGACGGCAGCCAGTTCGTCTTGCGCCTCCTCCACGATAAACCCGGCGCGCGCGAGCAGCGAGCTCAGCGAAGTGCGCAAGGCGTTGTTCTCGTCTGCGACGAGGGCGGAGAGAGGCATCTGTGTACTGCGAGGCGGAGTTCGGGTCCCCCTTGTATCGGCTCACAAACGCTTTTCGTTAATCCATGCGCCGCTTGCCGGCTACTCAGAAAGGCGGCGGACCCACATGTTGCGGTACCGTACGGGGTGGTTGTGGTCCTGCAGGGAAATGGGCAGCGCGTCAGCGTGCGCGCTGTAAGGCGGCCGCGCGTGGTGCGCTGTGGGACCGGTAAGTTCAACGCCATCCTGAACGAGGAGGCCGTTCAACAGGACGGTGACCTTGGCCGGAGACTGCACGCTTCCATCCTCCCCAAAGCGCGGGCGATGAAAAATGATGTCATACGTATTCCAGACGCCCGGAGGGTTAACGGCGTTTACGAGCGGCGGGTACTGCCCATACAAAGCTCCGGCCTGCCCATCCGGGTAGGTTGCGCTGCCATAAGAATCCAGCACCTGCACTTCGTACTGATCCATCAGGAACACGCCGCTATTCCCCCGATCCTGGCCCGATCCACGCGCGGGATTTGGAGACTGCCATTCAACGTGAAGCTGCACGTCGCCGAAAGCTTCTCGCGTTCGGATGCCCCCGCTGCCTGGCAGGACCTCGAAGTAGCCCTCGCGAACGATCCAGGGCGCGGCCGAACCCTCGGGCGTCTGCCACGCATCGAGGTTCTTTCCGCCAAAGAGCACCACGGCATCTGCCGGTGGACGGCCCGCTTCTTCCTGCGTGCTCGCCGTTCCCGCCGCGACGACCGGCGGGGCGGGCCGGTTCTCGTCGTGGATCTCCCACGAACCAAGCCGGTTTATCTGCCCCTGTGCTGTACCTGCCATCATCATCAAGGCGCAAAGGCCTGCTAAACTTCGGTGAACGGAGTTTATTTTGCCGGACATACTGCTATTGGTCTAAGAATGAGGCTCCGTCTGCTTCCACACGTTTGCGCGTTGGTGCCGCGTGCTACTTGCCACGCGCCGCAAATCCGGCACTCGCGAACAGACACGTGGCGCAATATAAACGCAATGCGCACATCGCGCGCGGCGAAGCTGCTCAATTTTGCGTAGGCCCTGCCTTCCCTCCTTTGCTGTGCCGGCGCTACCGTTCTTCGACCTGATCCGAGCGCCAAACAGATGAGGCTACCGGCAAGGTCTTCTCGGACACGTGGCGGCTTCCTTCTGACTTTACGATAAAGACCGGGCAGCCGGCAACCTCCAGAATCCGCTCTGTCGTGCCGCCCATGAGCAGGCGTCCAAGGCCGGTATGCCCGTGCGACGCAAGGACGATGAGGTTTGCCCTAATTTCCTCAGCGCATTCCGCGATCGCGACAGCCGCGTCGCCGACGCGAACGTCGACTTTGTAGCGGAGGTCCAGCCCTTCAACATCGCGGACGAGCCGCTCCTGAGCTTCGCGGACCACGCCCGTCACGTCAGGAGGAACGATGGGCAGGAGCGCGGCATCGGGCATAATGTCGGGCACTTCGAGCACGTGGAGGAGAAACAACTCCGCCCCGAAGGATCGCGCCAGGTCCGACGCCGCTTCCACGACGGAGCGGGAGTAGCGCGAGAAGTCCACGGCAGCGAGAATGGTTTTCATCTTCGGCACGTCCTCGCGAGCGTTCTCATGCACCGCAAGCACCGGACAGCACGACTTCTGCGCCACGCCGCTCGTGACGCCGCCCAGGAACAGGCGGGCCAGTCCACCGCGGCCGTGCGTGCCCATGACGATGACATCCATGCCTTCTTGCGCCGCGTATTCGGTTATGCCTTGAACCACGGGGGCTGTATGTACTTGCGCATGGACGACGCGAACGCCGCCCTTTAGGTCGACCGTGCGGTTGGCTTCCGACCAGATGCCGGCGCTTTCATCCTCCGCATGGACGAACGCGAACGCCCCGTCGGTTTCGGGCGTACGCGGCGCACGCACGTTGAGCACGTGGATTTCGGCACCGCATGTCTTAGCCAGTTGAATGGCGTAGCCAAACGCTCCTTCCGCAGTTTCGGAGAGATCGGTCGGGAACAGGATTCGGTTGATGTTCAGCATGGTCGACCTCCTTGTTTTTGTGAGCGTTGCAGCAGATGAGTTTACATAGCCGATGTCATTGGGTAAACGCCGTCTCCTCCGTGTGCGGGGGATCGGAAAGATCACGACCGAACGCGCGAAGCGTCAGAACGGGGCATGGTGCAGATCGGACCACCCGTTCGGCAACGCTCCCCATCAAGAAGTGCCTGAGCGCTGAGACGCCGTGCGTGGCCAGCACGACCAGGTCCGATTGTCGCTCGCGGGCGAGTGCCGCAATCTCGCGATCCGGATGCCCGGCGCGCACATGCGCCATCACCTGTTCGGGACGCAAGCCTGCCTGGGCAGCCGCCTGACGAAGCGCTTCCGAAGCATGGCCGACAATCTCTTCATCCGGCGCAATCTCGCTGAACACGGGCAGACCGGTATCATTAAAGAGCGCCACTTTCCTCGTTTCCGCGACGAAGAGGAGGTCGATGGGCGCGTCGTACATCTCCGCCATGACCCTGGCCTGTTCAAGCGCCCGCAGGGACGAAGGGGAGAAATCGATTGGGACGAGCAGCCGTCGGATCTGCGTCGGGGCTACCTTGTCGCAATGGTGGACCGTCAGGACCGGGCAAGTCGCGCGCCGTACCACTTCTTCGGCGACGCTGCCGAGCATCAGGTGCCTTAGCCCGCGGCGGCCGTGGGTGCCGAGCACAACAAGATCGATGTTCTGCCGGTCCGCATACTGAAGCAAAGCCGGCGCTGCAGCAACGTCGTGAACCACGGAGCTATGAATGCGCTCCGCGGGCAACGGACGCCCCTCGACGGGCGCAAGCGCCTTCTGCAGCCGCTCCGTCAGCTCCGCGCTGTCCGGCGCAGACACGGGAGGAAGCTCGTAGACCTCCCACGGCAGCACGTCCACATAGAGGACGTGGAGATCCGAATCGGCACGGGCGGACAGATCGGCCGCAAAGGGCGCGGCGTGTTCGGAGCACTGGGAAAAGTCGTAAGCGAGCAGGACGCGGTCAAGATGCAACATAGGTCCCTCGGTTTTAATTGGGAGGACCAAATAGGGGCAAGCCCTACGCCAAATAAGCTTCACGCCGCACTATATAGTTGCAGGGCGCTGCCATTTTCGCGCGTAGTGCGCAGCGAAACAAAGCCGTAAGGGAAAGCCCGGCACGCAAGAACCGGCAATCGGCTGCAGCGTGTTGATTTGTCACGCTCCGCACTTTGCGGGGAAGCGCCCTTCGCGGGAATCCAGCGACGGCCTTGCAGCGTCTTTTTGCGCGCAGCGAAGCGTCTCAACTCGGCGGTAGCATAGATCCTTCACTTCGTGCAGCATGAACGGTGTCGAAAGTCGACAGGAATGTGGACGCGGGCAGCGGGCTTGAACAGGCGTCCGCAGGCCGGGTGCTACGGGCGGACACCTGCCGGGGCGGTATTGCGAAGATCCTCAATTTCGCACATGGCCGCGAGGCGCGAGGTAGTCCGGCTGAACTTTTCGGCAATCCCTGCCTCGATGCCCCCGCTGCCGCTGCCGGCGACAAACCATTCCGAAGGATCTTGTTCGGACGAATAGTACACCACCGGCGGCGCGGGCAGGCGGTACAGATCGTCCACGACCCGCAACAGCCGGAGCGCGTCGTCCGTGTCCCGGATTCGTATGTTCACCAGGTAGAGCGATGCGCGCGCGCTCAGCTGCTGGATCAGTCGCCGGTGCTCGGTCGACGAGGATAGTTCAATGAACTCCTCGAAGGGCAGCCATAGCGCGTCCCGCCCGTCCTCTCTAAACACTTCCTCGATCCGGCGGCCGGTGACGGCGGCGGGGCCGATCCAGGCGCGCCCGCTCTTGCCCTGGCCGAGGCGATAGTCGCGCCCCTCGACCAGAACCACCCGGTAGTGTCTTCTGAACTCTTCGTTCAAGAACCGCCGGAATCGGTCGTTGCCGAGGTGGGTCGAAAGAAAGCGCTCCGGCTCCACATTGCTCGTCGCAAGCAGAATGACGCCCTTGCGTTCGAGCCGCTTGAGCACCACTATGAGGCGAGCTTCATTGGCCGGATCGTCAAGCTCGACTTCGTCAAGGCACAGCACGCGATACGCGGCGGCAAGCTCATCCGCATACCGCTCCGGCGGTGTGGAGGCGCGGAAAAGCTCACTCGAGTGCATAAAGGCACAAGGCACCTGCGGGTGGAGGGCAAAGTACATGGCCGCGAGCAGGTGCGTCTTGCCCGTGCCAACTGGTCCGACGAGATACAGCCCCTTCCACTCGGCGCGCGACCGCCGCCGCAGCGCGCGCCCCAAGCGGAGCCGGCGTCTGCTCTGCTTCTGCAGATGAGCGACGAAAGCCCGGGCGGCATCGAGCGCATCGTGCTGGCTCTGTGTTTGCGGCACATAGGCGGCGAACGTCGAATCCGCGTACCGTGCAGGGGGAACCATCAAGGAGCGATTGATTCGTTGATCGTGAGGAAGGACAAAGGCACGGCAACGGCAAGGAGGATCGGCAAGTTTCTACGCGCCGGCGTCTAAACGCCCCTTCGGCCGCAGCCGACCAGGGTGCCGGAGGTTGCGGGCTTAATGGAGGCGGCCGCCATGCACCGGTCGGGTAACTTTTCCGCGCCGAATGCGCGGCGGCATGGAGCGGGGCAGATTCTGTTCTACCTTTGCTGAACAGGATGCCTTTTCGCCGGCCCGGCGCGAAGGCGGGTTCCTCAGATCAGTACTTTCAAACGACGACAGGACAAGAACCGATGGCTGAACATACCCATTCCGGTACAAACGCCCGCTTGCTGGTGGTCGAGGATGATCCGCAGCTCAGCACGGGACTGCAGTTATTCCTCGAATCGCAGGGATTTCACGTGACGCTCGTGGGCGACGGCAATAAAGGCCTCGATGCCGCCGTTACCCTGCCGGGCTTTGATTTGCTCGTACTCGACGCGAAGCTGCCGGGCATCAGCGGGTTTGACATTTTGCGGGAAGTGCGCGCCCGGGGCGTCCATGCGCCGATACTCATGCTCACCGGCCTCGGTGCTCACGAGGACAAGATGCGAGCCTTCGAACTGGGGGCGGACGATTACATCACGAAGCCATTCGCTACGGAGGAGTTTCTTGCCCGCATCAACGCCATTCTGCGCCGCGTGGCCAACTCGCCGGACGAGGCAACGGGTTCCTACGACGTCGGAGGCCTCAGAGTAGATCTTTCCGCCAACCACGCGAGCCGCGAGGGCGAGCCGGTGGAGCTTACCGACCTCGAGTTTCGCTTGCTTCGCTACCTGATCCTGCATCGAGGCCGCACCGTCTCGCGCAAGCAGCTTCTGAGGGATGTTTGGGAGCTTCCGAGCGACGTCGAGACGCGCACCATCGACCGGCACGTGAACGCGCTCCGCAAGGTCATGGACGGAGAGGACGAGGAGACGTGGCCCATCCAGAGCGTTTATGGAATCGGCTACAAGCTCGTCGGGGCGCAACGCATAGAACAAGCCTCCGGCCAGTAGCATCCGGCATGAGTGGCTTCCAGAAGTGGAACGAGAAGGAGCATTTGCCGTAAGTGAATGCTCCTTCTTCTATTCTGCACCACCGGTATGCCTCTCCGCTCCTCCCTTTTCGCTCCGCTACTCGCCGCGCTTCTGCTCGGCCTTCCTTTCGCCAGGCCTGCGCAGTCACAGCCGTCTCCCCGCTCTTCGATCCAGGCGGCCTACGCCGATCAGGCAAATGCCATCATCGAACGGGCGGTCGCCGACAGCAGCGCATACGAGCGGATGTTGTACATGACCGACACTTTCGGTCCGCGGCTCAGCGGCACTGCCGCCCTCGAGGAGGCGATCGCGTGGGCCGAAGGGCAGATGAAGCGCGACGGTCTTGAAGAAGTGCGTACGATGCCCGTCATGGTGCCCCACTGGGTACGCGGCGCGGAATCGCTGCAACTACTGGAACCGCGAAAGGCGAACCTGGCCCTGTCGGCGCTTGGAGGCACCATAGGAACGCCGGCGGGGGGCATCGAGGCGGACGTTCTGGTCGTTGGCTCCTTTGACGAGCTTGCCGCGCGGGCGGAAGAAGCGAGCGGGAAGATCGTCGTTTGGAACGTGCCGTTCACCACCTATGGCGAGACGGTCGCCTATCGCACCGTCGGTGCCGTCAAGGCGGCGCAGGCCGGGGCGCTCGGAAGCCTCGTACGCTCCGTGACCCCGCACTCCCTCTACACGCCGCACACCGGAATGATGCGGTACGAGGACGGCACCGCGCCGATCCCCCACGCGGCCATCACGGTGGAAGACGCGGAGATGCTGCAGCGGATGCAAGACCGCGGGCAAGCGGTGCGGGTCCGGCTTGATCTTGGTGCCCAGACGCTTCCGGATGCGGAATCTGCGAACGTCGTGGCAGAACTTCGCGGCAGCGAGAAGCCGGAAGAGATCGTGGTGATCGGGGGGCACATCGACTCGTGGGACGTGGGCACGGGCGCGATGGATGATGCCGGCGGGTGCATGGTTTCGTGGGAAGCCTTGCGAATCTTGCAGGAGCTTGGACTTCGCCCCCGCCGCACGATCCGGCTCGTCCTCTGGACGAACGAGGAAAACGGCCTGCGTGGCGGCCGGACCTACCGGGACGACTTTGCGGAAAGCCTCAAAGATCATGTTCTCGCGATCGAGACGGACGGCGGCGTCTTTAAGCCCATTGGCTTCGGCTTTACAGGGTCGCCCGAGGCGTACCAGATGATCGAGGACGTTGCCGGGCTTCTGGCACCGATCGGGGCCTCGACCGTGAGTACGGGCGGCGGCGGCGCGGACATTAGCCCCATCATGGCGCAGGGCGTGCCCGGGCTTGATCTGCGGGTCGAGCCGGAGCGGTACTTCTGGTATCACCACACTGCGGCCGACACCGGCGACAAGCTCGATCCGAGGGAGATGGCACTTAGCACCGCGGCGATGGCCGTCATGGCGTACGTCATCGCCGACATGCCCGACCGGCTACCACGGGAGTACCCGCAGATCACCCATTAAGCCGATCCGCTCGGCGCAGGATCAGCCCGCTTCCGTCGCCTCGTCCTGAGCGCGATTGGCGCGGCTGTGGCGGATGTCGACCCCGTCTACGAGAAAGACGACGCCTTCGGCGATGTTCTTGACATGGTCGGCGATGCGTTCGACGGCCTTGCTCATGCTGATCAGGTGAACAATGGCTTCTGCGGATTCAGGATGTTCGCGGATCACCTGAGCGAGCGTTTCGAGGCTCTCCTTGTGCAGCCGGTCCACCTGCTTGTCTTTAGCGAGGACTTTGCGGGCGAGGAGCCTGTCGCGCTTGATGAAAGCGTCCTGCACGTCATGCAGGATCGAGCGCGCTACGTCGGCCATTTCCAGGATCTGCGTACGCTGAATGATGTGGCTATAGTCGACGAGGTGCCGCGTATTTTTCGCAAGGTTTTTCGCGTGGTCGCCGATGCGTTCGAGATCGGAATTGATCTTCACCGCCATGATGATGAGGCGGAGATCGACCGCGACCGGCGTGTATAGTGCCAGGATGCGTTCGCACTGGTGGTCAATGATCAGCTCCATCGAATCCACCTCGTCGTCGCGGCGGCGCACCTTGTCGGCAAGGTCGAGATCGCACGAAGTGACGGCGTTGATCGCGGCGGCGAGCTGTTCGTCGACGAGGTTCGACATTTCCACAAGCAAGTTGCGGAGCCTCACGATTTCGTCGTCCAGGTGTCGGTGCAACGGCATGATCTTGTCCTGCTAAAGCCGCCCGGCGGCGGTAAAGGAAAGTGCGGTGGGATGCAGTGGGTCAGCCGAAGCGTCCCGTAATGTAATCCTCCGTCCGCTGATTGCTCGGCCTCGTAAAGAGCGCCTCCGTCTCGTTCATCTCGATCAGTTCGCCCATATAGAAGAACGCCGTTGAGTCAGAGATGCGGGAAGCCTGCTGCATGTTGTGAGTAACGATTATGATCGTATAGCGCGACTTGAGTTCCCGAATCGTTTCCTCGAGCTTGGAAGTCGCGATAGGATCGAGCGCGCTCGCCGGCTCGTCCATGAGCACCACGTCCGGTTCGACGGCGAGCGTTCTGGCGATGCAAAGCCGCTGCTGCTGTCCACCGCTGAGGCCATAGGCATTCTCCGAAAGACGGTCTTTTACCTCGTCCCACAGCGCGGCCTGCCGCAAGCTGCGTTCGACGAGTTCATCGCGGTTGCCTTTGAAGCCGTTGATGAGCGCGCCCCAGATTACGTTCTGATAAATCGTCTTTGGAAATGGATTTGGCTTCTGAAAGACCATGCCGATGCGGCGGCGAACCATGACCGGATCGGCCTTGCCATAGATGTCCTGGCCGTCGATCAGGATGTCCCCCTCCAGCCGGGTCTCCGGAATCAGCTCGTTCATCCGGTTCAGGCAGCGCAGCAGCGTGCTCTTTCCGCAACCCGAGGGACCGATGAAGGCCGTGACTTCGCCGGCCGGGATGCTCATGCTGATGTCCTTGAGCACCTGCTTGGGCCCGTACCAGAAGTTGACGTTGCGGATCTCGATCTTGCGGCCCGCCGCGTCGGAAGGGGGCGGTGCGGACGCTTGCCGCACGGGAGCAGACGGGTAGGCGCTGTCCTGCTCGGCGTGCTCTTGCGCTTCCGCCTCGTCTTTGATGCGCTCGGGCGTTGTGGTCTGATCAGCCATAAAGGGGCCTGGTACTTGGTTTCTGCTTTCGCTCCCGGCCTTCCCTCCTCCAACGGCGCAGGAACTCGCGTTTCGGGCTGTTTGCTTAACTCCTCTGCCCTTCGAAACGATTCCGAAGCAGGATGGCCGATAAGTTCATGAGAAGCAGCACGAGCAGCAAGACGATGATAGCCGCAGCGGCAAGCTCCTGAAACTCAGCTTGCGGACGGGAGGTCCAGTTAAATATCTGGATCGGCAAGACGGTGAACCGGTCTGTGAGCGAACTCGGAAGAAAGGGCACGAACGTGGCTGCGCCGACAACGATCAGCGGGGCCGTCTCGCCGATGGCGCGGCTTAGCGAAAGGATGACGCCCGTCATGATGCCGGGTGCAGCAATCGGCAGCAAGTGGCTCCAGATTACCTGCGAACGAGTTGCGCCCAGCGCGTACGCCGTTTCGCGGATGCCCTGCGGGACGGACCGGAGCGCCTCCTGCGTTGAGATGATGAGGACGGGGAGAATGAGCAGGCTCATCGTGAGTGCGCCTGATATCAGACTCGCCTGCAGCGCGAGAAAGCGCACGAACAGCGCGAGACCGAGGATGCCGTAAAGGACGGACGGCACGCCGGCGAGGTTGGCGATGTTCACCTGAACGACTGAAAAGAACCAGTGGCGCGTGGCGTACTCTTCGAGAAAAACCGCCGAGGCGACGCCTACCGGTACCGAGATGAGCGCCGTCAAACCAATGATCCAGAACGAACCGACGATGGCGGAGAGAATGCCTGCCGCTGCAGGACGCCGTGACGGGTAGCTGGACAGGAACTGCGCGTCCAGCCACGGAACGCCGTCGATGGCAATGTCCACGATAAGCGTAATCAGCACGACAACGCTGAAAAGGGTTGCGACGAAGAACACGACGCCCATGATGGTGCCGATGCGCTTGCGGCGCGCAACCCGCTCATTGTAAACCGGGCGTTCCGTTGAGGTAGTCTGGGTCATGATCAGTACCGCTCCCTGTACTTGCGAATGATCGCGTTGGCAAGCAGGTTCATACCGAGCGTCATCAGGAAGAGCAGCAAGCCGACGGCGAAGATGCTCTTAAATACGATGGAACCCTGCGCAATGTCGCCGAGGCTCATCTGAACGATGTAGGCCGTCATGGTCTGAATGGACTCCAGCGGATTGGCCGTCAGCCGAGGCGTCGCGCCGGCTGCGAGCGTGACGATCATGGTTTCTCCGATGGCCCGGCTCAGGGCGAGAATGAAGCTCGCCATGATGCCGCTGATGGCACCGGGCACGAGCACCCGCAGAACAACTTCGATCTTGGTCGCCCCAAGCGCATAAGCCGCCTCGCCCATCGCGCGCGGTACCGCCCGAATGGCGTCCTCGCTCAGCGACGCGACTACCGGGATGATCATGATGCCCACCACGATCCCTGCGCTCAGCGCGTTGAACACTTCCATGCCGGGTATGATCGATTGCAGAACGGGCGTGACGAACGTCAGCGCAAAGTAGCCGTACACCACGGTCGGGACTCCCGCGAGTAGTTCAAGACCGGGCTTGAGCCATTTGCGAAGACGGGTGGGGGCATACTCGCCGATGTACACGGCACTTGCAAGACCCAGCGGCAGCGCCACGAGGGCTGCGATCAAGGTGACGAGCAGCGTCCCCGCAAGAAGCGGCCAGATGCCGAAATGCTGATCGACGAACTGCGGCGTCCATCGCGACTCCGTCAGGAACTGGAAGATGGAAACTTCCGCAAAGAACCCGATGGACTCATAAATGAGAATGCCGGCGATGGCGAGGGTCGTCAGAATGCTAACGAGCGCACTAAGACCCAGCAGCCACGCGATGATCCGTTCGCGCGGACTGTTGTACAGGTTGAGCGCCAGATTAACCGCAGGCGTGCGCCTCGGGTGGTCCGGGTCCATGCTCGCGAGGGGCTGTTCTGTCTGGGCGAGGTCCATGATCGTGCGCGGTGGTCCGCACCGGTGCAGGCGCTCCTTCGTCTATTCCGCGGCGGACGAATCCGCGCGGGGCGCAACGGCTGCGGAATCCGGTGCCAGTATGCTTTGGAGATCGACGCCGCTCTGCGAACCGTGAAAGAGCGTTCCGGTCGTTCGGTTGGCGTACCGCTGACGAACGAGATCGTAGAGGCCGTCGGAAAGCGGCACGTAGCCGACGTCCTTTGTAAGTACCGCCGCATTGTCAAGGTAGAACCGGACGAAGGCGTCCACGGCGGGCTTGTTGACGCTTTCGCTGTGGACGTAGATGAACTCCGGGCGGGCAAGCGGATTGTATTCGCCGGTGCGTACCGTTTCCTGATTGGGTTCCACGCAGCCGCTCCCATTATCCACGCCGACGAGCTTCAGCTTTGACGCATTCTCCTCGTAATACGCCATGCCGAAGTAGCCGAGGGCGTCCCGGTCGCCGGAGATTCCCTGGACGAGCACGTTGTCGTCCTCGCTTGCCGTGTAGTCCGAGCGGCTTGCGCCCTCCTCCCCGACGATGGTCGAAGTGAAGTAGTCGTAGGTGCCGCTATCGGTGCCGGGGCCGTAGAGCTTGACCGGCTCCGCCGGAAATCCCGGGCGAAGGTCGTCCCAGGAGTCGACGGCGCTGTTCGGCTCCCAAAGGGTTTTGAGTTCTTCGACCGTGATGCAATCCAGCCATTCGTTCTCAGGATTGGTCACGATGGCAAGTCCGTCGAAGGCGACCGGCAGCTCGATGAAGGAGATGCCATTGGCGTCGGCGGTTTCCTTTTCGCCCGGCGTGATGGGGCGCGAGGCGTCGTTGATGTCACTTTCACCGCGAAGGAACTTGGCAAATCCGCCGCCGGTGCCACTCACGCCGACAGTGACGCGCACGTTCGGGTGCTCCATCATGAACTCTTCGGCCACAGCTTCCGTGATCGGGTAAACCGTGCTGGAGCCGTCGATTCGGACATCACCGGTAAGCTCATCCTGACTATTCTCTCCTCCTCCTCCGCATCCTGCGAGGACCAGAAGCAGGGTAATGACCGAAGCAAACAGGGGCAGAGAGCGCGTTTTCATATCTCATGTGATTAAGCTTAAAGGCAACCGGGGAGGCCCACATCACAGTTGACGTCCATCGGGGCCTGCCGCAAACCGCCCAACCTGTACTCGGCGCGGCCCGCCCTCGGAGATCAACTTCGTAATCTCACGCCTTAAGGTAAGCGAAAACCTGGTTAGCGCAGCGATGGGGCTGATCGGAGCGTGCATAATGGCAAACTAAGGTCAAGAGCCTTTCCGTCGAAGCGTCCGGCGTTAACAAAACATTATGACTCCTCCGAAGGCCTCGCCGGCTATCTCTGCTGGTCCACCCGGTCGATCCACCCGCCACCGAGCACGTCGTCTCCTTCATAGAGGACCACGGACTGCCCGGCCGTGATCGCAGAACGTGATTCGGAGAACCGCACGTCGAGCGTATCGTCGCCGGTTTGCTGAACCACGCAGGGCGCACCGCCATCCTTATACCGCACCTTGCCCCAGGCCGACCGCTCTTCACGCAGATGGTCGTACTTGATCAGGTTGATGCGCCGCGCCGTCAGCGACTGCCCTTGCAGCTCTTCGCGGGTGCCGATCGTGATGCGGTTCGTCTCGGCATCGATATGGGTGACGTAGGCGGGATAGCCGAGCGCAAGGCCGAGGCCGTGGCGCTGCCCGATCGTATAGAACGGGTACCCGTCATGCTCGCCCACGGCCGTGCCGTCGGAGAGAACAAACTGCCCCCCGGCGACGCGCTCCTGTAGCGACGGGTCGCGCTCGCGTAGGAAGCGGCGGTAGTCGTTGTCCGGCACAAAGCATATTTCGTACGAATCCGGCTTCTCGGCCACCCGCGAGAGGCCGTAATCTGCCGCCATGCGACGGATCTCCGGCTTTGTCAGCGTGCCGAGGGGAAAGACGGACCGGTGCAAGTGCGCTTGAGGCAAGCCCCAGAGCGCGTAGCTCTGATCCTTGTTGCCGTCAAGCCCCTTCATGAGCACCGCGCGCCCGGACTGCTCTTCTTTTCGGACGCGGGCGTAGTGGCCCGTGGCGATCCCCTCGCAGCCGAGGCTGTCGGCGCGGCGCAGGAGCGCGGCCCACTTGATGTGCGTGTTGCAAAGCACGCACGGATTCGGCGTCCTTCCGGCGAGGTACTCCTTCGTGAACTCCTCGATCACCCACTCGCCGAACTCTTCCCGGATGTCGACGATAAAGTGGCTGAAGTCGAAACGCGCGGCTACCGAGCGGGCGTCGTTCATCGACTCGAGGGAGCAGCAGCCGACTTCCTTTCCGCTTCGCCCCCCGACGGCCTCGTAGTCCCACGTCTTCATGGTGACCCCGACGACCTCGTATCCCTGCTCGTGCAGCATGACGGCCGCGACGGAGGAATCCACCCCGCCGCTCATTGCCACCAGCACCCGTCCCTTGCTGCTCATTCTCTCCCGGCTTGATCCTTGATGCGCATTCCTGCAAAGCGCGTCGTACTACGGCAGCGCCTCCGGGGCGTTCCGGAGACCCGTGCGCCTCCGCGATGACCGGCCCGGAAGGTGCAGGCGGCTCGCGGTCGCGCTTAGAAGATCGACTTGATGGTGCCGCCATCGACGGCGAGCGCGACGCCGGTGAGGTAAGACGCCGGGCCGCTCACGAGAAAGACGGCTGCGGCAGCGAACTCTTCCGGCTCGGCAATGCGCTTCATTGCGCTGTCCGAAGCCCACTCTGATTCGATCTCCTCCGCCGGCCGTCCGGTGCGCTCTTGCGTGGCCGCTACGAGCCGGCTGTGCCGTTCGGTTCTCGTGTAGCCGGGAAGAATCGTGTTCACCGTAATGCCGTCCTTGCCCACTTCCTCCGCGAGAGAGCGCGCAAATCCCTGCACGCCAGCGCGCGAGACGTTCGACAGGTAAAGGTGCGGAATGGGTTGCCGCGCAGAGATGGAAGAGAACATGAGCACGCGGGCGAGTCCGTTCGGCCCCTCCGCCGCCGCTTTCAGGTGCGGCAGCGCGTGGCGGCACATGTTGATGGTACTCATCAGGTTCAGGTCGAGCGCCTTATGCCAGTCCGCGGCATCAAAATCTTCCACAAGCCCTGCGGGAGGTCCGCCGGCGTTCGTGATCAGGATGTTCAGTCCACCAAAAGTCTCGACCGTCTTTTCGATAGCTGCGCGGATCTGGTCTTCATCGGTCACATCGCACACGACGGTCAATACGTCCGCCTCTTGCCCCGCGCTTTCCCGAACCGCGGCGGCAGCCTCCTTCAAGCGCGCTTCGTCGCGAGAACAAATCGCCACCCGGCACCCCTCCCGTGCGAGCGCTTTTGCGGTCGCAAGTCCCAAGCCGCTACTCGCTCCGGCAACGAAGGCCGAGCGTCCTTTTAGTCCCAGGTCCATACTCTCTTTGGTTTAACCGGCCGAGCGGCTCTGCCGCCCATGCACTATTTGAAGAATATTCGTTTTGATCTCTGGAGAAGTCGAAGCAATTTGCAGGTTCACCAAATAGATGCCAACAAAAGGATGAGCCATCAAACCGAGTACCTCGCCGCAGAGCGTACGCACATCAAGACGCCGCTTGCTCCGGCTGCCATCGGACCGTACAGCCAGGGCGTTCTTGTCGGCAACATTCTATTTGTCTCCGGCCAGATTGCGATAGACCCGCGAACGGGCAGCATGGTGAACGAGAGCATAGAGATGGAGTCCGAGCGTGTGCTCGAGAACATCGGTGCCGTCCTCCGATCGGCCGGTTTCGGCTTCGAGCAGGTCGTCCGGTGCGTGGTGTATCTGACGGACATCAATGACTACGCGCAGGTGAACGAAGTTTACGCGCGTTACTTCAGCGAATCGCCGCCCGCCCGTGACGCCATGCAGATCGTCGCGCTGCCACGAAGTGCCCGCGTGGAGATTTCCTGCGTGGCAGCGCGCTGAACTTTACGGCTGAAGCACGACTTTCACGCACCCGTCCTCCTTGTCGCGAAACATTTTGTACGCGGCCGGACCATCGGAGAGCGGAAGCTTGTGCGTAATGACGAAGGACGGATCGATGTCCCCGTTTTCGATCTTTTCCAGCAGACTGTTCATGTAGCGCGGCACGTGCGTCTGGCCGCTGCGGAAGGAAAGCGCCTTGTTCATCGCCGCGCCCATCGGAATCTTATCGACCACGCCCACATAGACGCCCGGGATGGAGATCGTTCCGCCTTTTCGGCAGCACATGATCGCTTCGCGGAGCACGTGCGGCCTATCGGTCTCCATGTAGAGCGCCGTTTTCACCTTGTCGTAGACGGCATCGACGCTGCCTGCGGCATGCGCTTCCGCACCTACGGCGTCGATACAGCGGTCCGGACCGCGTCCGTCGGTCATGTCCATCAGGCGGTCGTAAACGTCTTCCTCGGCAAAATTAATGGTCTCGGCGCGTCCATAGGACTCCGCCATCTTCAGGCGCTCCGGCACGCGGTCGATCGCGATAACACGGCCGGCGCCGAACATCCAGGCGCTCTGTATGGCGAACTGCGCGACGGGTCCGCATCCCCAGATCGCCACAGTGTCGCCCGGCTCGATCTCCGCCTGCTCTGCCGCCATGTAGCCCGTCGGGAAGATGTCCGACAGGAAGAGAACCTTTTCGTCCGGCAGACCGGATTCGATCTTGATCGGCCCGATATGCGCGTAGGGAACGCGGAGATACTCCGCCTGTCCCCCGGCGAACCCGCCGAGCAGGTGCGAGTAGCCAAGCAGCCCCGCCGGCGACTGGCCCATCGCATTGCGGGCCATCTCCTTGTTCGGGTTGGACTCGTCGCAAAGAGAATACTCCTCGCGTTGACAGAAGAAGCACTTGCCGCAGGAGAGGGTGAACGGCACCACGACGCGGTCCCCCTTCTTGAACTTCTTGATGCCGCTGCCGACCTCGATGACCTCCCCCATCGGCTCGTGCCCGATCACGTCGCCTGCCTCCATGGTCGGCATGACGCCGTCATAAAGATGAAGGTCCGAGCCGCAGATCGCGGTCGAGGTGATCTTGACGATGATATCGGTCGGATCTTTTATCTCCGGGTCAGGGACGGTGTCTACGCGCACATCGCTCTTCCCATGCCAGCAAATAGCCTTCATTGTCGCAGTACCCAGGTTGGTGTGAGTGTTCCCCCGAATGGAGCGCCGTGCGCCATGTCAGAGAAATGCGACAGATGCGAGAAGGGTTGCGGCCCTCGTGTAACGAGCCATGAAGATGCCGCAAATCCTTCTTTCCGATCAGCCGGTATACCCGATCTGCATGGCAAGCGAAACCCGGATCCGAACGAGAGACGCCTGCGGCAAGGTTACGCCGCTTCGGAACGCAAGCCGAGCGGTAGCGGCGGACTGCCGCAGAAGCGGCGCTATGTTCGCTCCGGAGACAGCTTCATACGTCAACTCGTCGGCCGTGCCGGTGCTACCGGCTGCAGTGAAGCGAACGACCGTGACCGGCGACGATCCGGCCGCTTCGAGCGTCAGCGTGGCACCGTCCAGAAGCGCGGCGAGATCCAGCGTCGAGGGCTGCAACCGGGTGGCTTCAACCTCTTCGATCTCCACCGTGCCGATTTGATCTTTCGAGAACCCCGGTACGTTCGGTCCAAGCAAGACCGGGGAGCCGTTCCACGCGACTTCGCCGCCCTGGATGGTTGACGGGTTGAACTCGAATGTAAATGCGGTGCTCTGATTGAGAAAGACGAGGTCATCTACGGTCGCGTCGGAATCACACCCGGCGATGATCAGCAACAGAGCGACCGCGAAGAAGAAAGCGGGTGTGCGAGAGGTCGGTTTCATGATGGCAACAGAAGATCGTGGTGAGTTGAATCGAACGCTGCCTGCGCGGTGACCGTCAGTAAGCGATAACGGAATGCACCTCGAGTTGCTCCAGCAACTCCTCCTTGAGGCGCATCCGTCCGCCGAGGAATCCGAGTTCGATCAGAAAAGAAAACCCTTTCACATCGGCACCAACCCGCGTGGCGAGGCGATAAGCGGCGAGGGCCGTTCCTCCCGTGGCGATGACGTCGTCATGGATGAGCACGCGATCCTCCGTCACCAGCGCATCGGTGTGCATTTCCACCCTATCCGTGCCGTATTCCAGCGAATACTCTTCCTTATACGTCGAAAAGGGCAACTTACCGTGCTTGCGGACCGGCACGAATCCCGCCCGGAGCCGGTGCGCGAGTGCTGCACCCAAGATAAAGCCGCGCGCCTCGATGGCGAGGATCTTCGTAATGCCCGCATCGAGAAACGGCTCCGCGAGCGCTTCTATGGCGATGTTGAGCAGACGAGGGTCGGCCAGGATCGGCGTGATGTCTTTAAACTGAACGCCGGGCTGCGGATAATCGGGAACGTTGCGAACGGCCCGGGCGAGGCCTTCAGAATGGGTCATGAGTGGGCGAAAAGGTCTTACAGAGTGCCGTCGGGCCGGATGTCGTTTTCATACTCCTCCCGAAAGGCGCGAATCGCCTCAAAGATAGCACTCGCGAGGTTCTCCTGACCAGTGCGGCTGCCGAGAAAGTCCGACTCTTTACGGTTGCTGATGAACCCGATTTCAACGAGCACCGCGGGCATGGACGCGCCGTAGAGAACGTAGAACCCGGCCTGCTTCACTCCCCGACTCTTCCGGCCCATGCCGCCGCCGATGCTGGATTCCACAAGCGAAGCAAGGCGCTCGCTCTTGTGCAAGTAGGCGCTCTGCGCCAGCGTCCGAACAATGACCTGAGAGTCGCCGAAATCGCGGTACCTGCCTGCATCGTCTTCGAGCGCCACGACGCCGTTCTCCCGTTCCATGACGCCGCGTGCCGCCTCGCTCTTGTGCAGGCCGAGAAAGTAGGTCTCCGTTCCGGTGGCCGCTTCGTGTACGGCCGCATTGGCGTGAATGGACACGAACAGCTTTGCCCCCGCTCGATTCGCAATCCGCCCCCGCTCGTGCAGGGCGATGAACTCGTCTTCAGATCGCGTGAAAACGACCTTCACGCCCAGCCGCTCCTCTACGAGGTGCCCGACCTTGAGGGCGACGGCAAGGGTGATGTCTTTCTCCTTGCGCCCGAACGCCGTCGCGCCGTCGTCTTTGCCCCCGTGCCCGGCGTCGATCACGATCGTGTCCATTCCCCAGCGAACGCCTATCGGCGCGGCATCCGACGGCCGCTCGGGAGCGCGCGGGAGCGTGGTGGAGAGGCCGAGGAGCAGATCCGTCGAGCCGCCGTCCAGGAAAGCCTCGGCGTCTACCGTAGCGCCCGGTACCAGGGTGATCCGCACGACGAGATGCGCGCCGCGGCTTGACGTGCGGACGCTCTCGACAGGCCATATGGGTTCGTCCTGAATGTTCTCGGCCGCCACCGAGGTATTGAACAGCGTGATCTCAACCTCTCCGGAAGGTAGCTGCGAGGGCGGGCTGAAGGCCTTTACCGGCGCGTCGGTCACGAAGCGCACGATATACTTACCGCCGGAATCGTCGTGGAAGGCAATCCGCTGCACGTGAACCGGTGCCGGGCGCGCGGCTACCGGGAATGGGGCGATGGCCGGGAGGAGAATCGCAGTCCAAAGAACGGACATTAAGGATTTCAATAACATATGCAATGCGCAACCGTGAATCTGCGCCCCTGCTGGCTTCACACGCTCGAAAGCGGCGGGTAACGGCAGGCAGACTTTGCCGCCAAGCTCGCCGGGCAGCATCCTTAGCCGGGGTGGGCAAATTGCGATCCATCTGTTATGCCCGCGCCGCGCGCTGCCTATATTGACGGGCGAGCCACCCGCCCACCCGTAGGGCTTGATCAAGGCAGAACAAAACGAAATGAACAGGTACTTTGGCCCTTCCTTGACCCGCCGGACGTTTATGCAGGCGGCGTCCCTTGCAGCCGCCGGAGCCGTGGCAGGCGTATCGCTCGTGCCGCAGGACGCAGAGGTACGCTGGGCCTTTCTATCCGACACCCATCTCCCAGCCTCAGATGATGTAGCTGAACCTCCGGCGGGACTCTACGGCTATGATCCCCACGGCAATGTTCGCCGCGTGGTTGAAGAGATCAGTCGCTACGGGCCAGACGGCGTGGTTCTTTGCGGCGATCTTGCCCGCCAGGAGGGGTTGATCCAGGACTACGAGAAGCTCCATGGGATGCTCGACCCGCTTGCCGCGCGTACGCCCGTTCACCTCATCCTCGGCAATCACGACGACCGAAGCAACTTCAGGCGGGCGTTTAGGCGGGAAGCCGAGCACAAGATGGACCTCGGCAACCGGCTCGCTGAAGTCGTTCAGGCCGGTCCAGTGCGCCTCGTTCTGCTGGATTCGCTGCTCGTCACGAACATTGTGCCGGGCTTTCTCGGGAAGGACCAGCGCGCATGGTTGCAGCGCGCTCTTGCTGAAGACACCGGGCAGCCGACGCTCGTCGTCGTCCACCACACGCTCGGCGACGGCGATTATGACCTGCTCGATACCGACCGCCTCTTGCGGCTACTCGTTCCGAATCATTCGGTTAAGGCCGTGATCTTCGGGCATTCGCACCAGTTCAGTCACACGGCCGCCGATGGCCTGCACTTCATAAACCTGCCGGCCGTGGGCTACGCCTTTGACGCGGATGCACCGCTCGGCTGGCTCGAAGCGAGCCTCGGTGCCGCGTCGGGGCGGTTCCGTCTGCACGCCGTGGGTGGAAACATGCGGGGCGACGGCGAGGCGTTCACGCTCGGATGGCGGGAATAGCCGGGCGTCACAAAAAGCGGATCTTCACGGAACCAGTGCGCGCGCCTGCCGGTTCAGAGGGCCGAAAGGGGCAAGCCCGTGCGGCCAGCTCCCTCTGAATTCCGTCAGGACCGGAAGGTAGCAGCGGTAGGAGGTTGAAGCGGCGCGACACGGTTAGCTTGCCCCTTTTTTGTGTACAGTACCAGCTGCGAGTGTATTCTATGTTCATTGTGCAACTTAGTGTCAACGCGCGCCGCGTGGATGAACTACCGGGGCAAGGCGTGGTAGGATGATGAATGCCCCTTCTCAATCCCTTGCCACCGAAATGCAGGACGACCAGAGCCTTCTCGTTTCAGAACCTACCGCGGAAGAGATCGACGCGCTTTCGCCGACTGTAGCGCACATCGATCTTGCCAACCTTCGGCACAACGCACGGAAATTGCAAGCGCGGGCGGGCGAGGCGCACCTCGTTGCAGTGGTCAAAGCAGACGCATACGGGCATGGCGCGGTTGAAGTCGCGCACGCGCTGCGCCGGGAAGGTGTGGAGCGGTTTGCAGTTGCAACGGTGCCGGAGGGCATAGCGTTGCGGCAAGCGGGCATCGACGCGCCCATCCACGTGTTTGGGGCACCGCTGCCGGAGAGCCTCCCCTATTACCCGCGTTATGATCTGGAGGCGACGATTCCGTCGCTCACGGCGATCGAACCGCTCGTCGCTGCGGCGCGCAAGGCCGGCCGCTTCAAAGTTCACGTCAAGGTTGAAACCGGCATGGGACGGCTTGGCCTGACGCCGGAGGAGGTCGGCAAGGCGATATCTCAATTAAAGGCGTCCGGCGCAGCGGAGATCATCGGTCTGTGGACCCACTTCGCCATGGCCGACGAGGAAACCGAATCTTACACGGCCGAGCAAACAGAGCGCTTTGCGGCCGTTGTGCGGCAGTACGGCGATGAAGCGGCGTTCGTCCACCTGGCCAACAGCGCGGCCCTGCTTCGGTATACCGAGACGTACGCCCCTTTCGACCGCGTCCTCGTTCGAACCGGCATCTCCTTGTACGGTCTGTTGAACTTGCCGCTCATTGCGGCCGCGGCGGATCTGCGCCCGGTGATGCAGTTCGTCTCGCGCGTCACGCACCTGAAGACCGTGCCCCCCGGCACGTCCGTTTCCTACGGGCGGCGGTGGCACGCTCCTACCCGCCGCATCGTTGCGACGGTCGGAGCGGGCTACGCCGACGGGTACCCGCGCCAGGTGTCCAATCGCGCCGGTGTCGGCATCCGAGGGGAGCGATACGGACAGGTCGGATCCGTTTGCATGGACATGTTTATGGTCGATCTCGGCGAGCCTGGCGGCCCGGGCGAGGCGGTCGAGATCGGAGACCGCGTGGTGCTCTTCGGCGAGGGCGGACCGGCGGCGAACGAAGTCGCCCTATGGGCAGACACGATACCGTACGAGATCACCTGCCGTGTCAGCGCGCGGGTGCCTCGGCTATACACGAACGGCGGCGGTCCGGCGTGACGCACCTGCACGAGTGGCCTTCTCTGCCGAATTGAAGCGGCGCGCGAAAAGCGATACTCGTTTTGAACGGAAACATTATCTTCATGCAGTTTCGTACAAGCGGCACTTCTTCATAAACGCTCCATTTTTCCGCGACGCCCCGACATGAGCAAAGCAGACGCATCCGAGGTTAACATCCTGGTCGTAGATGACGAGGAGGACATCGTTGACATTCTCTCGCATTTTCTGACACAGGAAGGCTACCACGTCGATACGGCGCTCGACGGGCAGGAGGCGCTGGACAAGGCATCCGAGAAGACCGACCTCGTTATTCTCGACATTATGCTCCCGCAACTCGACGGCTACGAAGTGTGCCGCCGGCTTCGCTCCTGGTCGGATACCGAATCCATTCCGATCATCTTTCTCAGCGCGAAGATCGAGGAAGAAGATCAGGTTCGCGGGCTAATGCTCGGCGCGGACGACTACCTGACGAAGCCGGTTTCGCCGCAGGTCGTGATCGCGCACGTGAAGGCCGTCCTCCGTCGCGCGGGAATCGAGGAGAGCCACGACATGCAGGTGGGCGATCTTACGATCTACGAAGACGAATATCGCGCCGTGCTGCGCGGCGAAGACCTCGGCCTTACGCTGACCGAGTTCGAGTTGCTGCGTTATCTCGTGCGCCATCCTCGCAAAGCGTTCACTCGCCCGCAGCTTCTTGAAACGATCTGGAAAGATGCCATGATGGTGACGGACCGGACGGTGGACGCGCACATCAAGAACCTGAGAGAAAAGCTCGGCGGATATGCGGCTCATGTCCAGACGGTTCGTGGCGTCGGGTACCGTTTTGTCGAGGACAGCACGATAGAAGCCTGAAGTTGACCACCGGCGGCACGCCTCTGAGTCGAAAGGCTTCTTCATGAACGGGTTGCAACGTCTTCTCTCGGCCATTCTTCCGGCGCGTGCGTCTACACAGACGTGGATGATGCTCACGTTTGCGCTCTTCGTAGGAGCGGCTGTGGTCGGAGTGGCGTTGTACATCGCGCTCGTTCTGCATCAGGATGTACACCGTGCCACCCGGAATGACCTTCGGGTGGAGGCGTCCCGGATCACGGCCGTGCTGGACGAAGCTGCGACGCCGGCTGCCCGTGAGGAGGCAGCCGAAGCGGCGAGCCGCCTGACGGGTCTTCGTATACGGCTCGTCCCGGTGACAGAAGCGCCCGGAACGGGTGCGGCGAGCGAGACCTTCTCGCGGGTAAGGGAGAACGGCGGCCCTGCGGTGCTCCAGATAACGATCGTCCGGCCGGAGCAGCGCTATGCCGCGTCTGTGAGCAACCCGAAGCCCGCGCTGCTCGGACTCGTCCGCAGACTGGAGATCGGCCTGATAAGCGCGACCTTGCTGGCGCTGCTTCTGGCACTGCTCGGGAGCTGGGTCGCTTCGCGGCAGATCACCCGCCCGCTCACGGCGATCACCGAAAGCGCTCGAAACATCGTCGAAGGTCGGGTTGAGGAGCGCATCGAGATCGATACGCGCGCGCGGGAGTTTCAGGACCTGGAGCAAAGCCTGAACCGCATGGCAGGCAGCTTCCAGAACCAGATCGACGAACTGAACCGCATGGCTCAGGTCCAGAACGAGTTCATCGGCAATGTCTCCCACGAGGTGCGAAACCCGATCTTTGCCGTAAGTGGATATCTTGAGGCGCTTGGATCGAGCACGCTTAGCGACGGCATCCGGCTGCGGTATGCTGAAAAAGGTCTTTCAAATCTCCAGCGCCTCAACAATCTGTTCAACGATCTGATCGAGATCGCGCGGCTCGAGTATCGGGAGGACCTCATCCGCACTAAGGTCTTTGAGCTGAGCGACCTTGTCGATGAAGTCACGGACATTCTTGGCCTGAAGGCAGCCGAAAAGCACCTTTCGCTGGAGACCGCCAATCCGCCCATTCGGGTTCTTGCTGATCGCAACCGTATCCGCCAGGTGTTCACCAACCTGATTGACAACGCCATCTCTTACACCGACGAAGGCACCGTTCGCTGCCGTTTCCGCCGCCGGTTGGACAAAGTGCGTATCGAAATAGTCGACACGGGGCGCGGCATTCCAGACGAGCATATCGAACGCATCTACGAGCGCTTCTACCGCGTCGACCCGGACCGGTCGAGGAAGAGCGGGGGCACTGGACTCGGACTGAGCATTGTCAAGCAGATCCTTCACGCCCACGGCGAACCCATCCACGTAGAGAGCACGCCCGGACGCGGCACCCGCTTCTGGTTCGAACTTCCGCTTGCTCCAGTCATGGAGACAGAAGAGGGCTGATCCGCTCCATATTGAAACCGTAGACCCGGCACATCGTCCCAAGAGGAAGAATATAGGTGCCGGGCGATGTGTCCTGTTGCGTCCATGCGCTGCCTCGTGGAGTCGACGTGAAGAACGCTTGTTCGGCTTTACGTTTCGCGATAACGGCGGTACTTTGTCGGTTGCGCGGCACGCCATACGAAAGGTTGTTCGTAGGTGGCCGGTGCGGCTCCCTGAACCTAAACGACTGGTCCCATGAAGAGAACGCGCAAAGGCACGAATGGAGAAGACCCGTCTGGCCTCTCCGCTACGGAACTGATAGACCAGATAGACACGCCGGAGAACGCCGGTGCCGATGCCTTGCCATCGGGCTATGATGGCGACTTCGAGATTGAACCGGTTGGCCCCGATTCTTTCGAGCCTGAGCAGCTGCTCGGCGTCTACCGGACGATGCTGCTCTCCCGTCGGCTCGACGAGAAAATGCTGACGCTCTTGAAGCAGGGCAAGGGGTTCTTTCACATCGGCGCGGCGGGGCACGAAGCAGTGCAGGCGGCCGTGGCAGCGCTTTCGCGGCCGGGTAAGGACTGGTTCAGCTTCTACTACAGGGACATGTGTACCTACCTGTCCCTCGGAGCGACAACCAAGAATATTCTGCTCCACCACCTCGCCAAAGCCGACGACCCGAACTCCGGCGGACGCCAGATGGCGGAGCATTTCGGCAATACGGACCTGAATGTCCTGCCCATTTCCTCTTCTGTAGGGGCGCAGTTCCTTCCGGCGCTCGGCGTGGCGCTCGCGGTGCAGCGCGAAGGCACGGACGATTATGTTTACTGTTCATGCGGCGACGGCGCTACGTCGCAGGGCGCTTTTCACGAGGCGCTGAACTGGGCCGCGCGCGTGGCGGCTCCTGTGCTGTTCCTTGTTCAGGATAACAAGTACGCCATTTCGGTCCCGGTTGCAGACCAGACCGCCGGTGGATCCGCATTCAAACTGGCCCGCGGCTACGAAGGCCTCAGCCGGGCGCACGTGGATGGCACGGACTTCTTTAAGGTTTATGCCGCCGGAAAAGCTGTTCTCGAGCATATTCGCGCGGGCAAAGGTCCCGTGCTGCTTCACGCGGATGTGGTTCGCCTTCTCCCCCACTCTTCCTCCGACAACGACGCCAAATACCGCACGCCGGAGGAGCTGGAGCAGGACAAGCTCATCGACCCGATAGCGAAGCTGGAATTGCAGCTCGTTGAAGCCGGCATTCTCGACGAAGCGCGTATCAAGTCGCTGCGCGCCGAAGTCACGAAGGAGGTGGACGACGTGGCCAAGTGGGCGGCCGAGCAGGCCGATCCTGATCCTGATACGGCAACGAAGCACGTGTTCTTCGAAGGAGACACGGGTATAGAGTTCGAAAAGACGCAGCCGAGCGGCGCGCCCATTGTGTTCGTTGACGCCATCAATCACGCTTTGCATGAGGAGATGGAGCGGGACGAACGGATCGTCGTCTATGGCGAGGACGTGGCGCACGGTAAGGGAGGCGTCTTTACGGCCACGCGAGAACTCACAAACCGCTTTGGCGCGGCGCGCTGTTTCAATTCGCCGCTGGCGGAAAACTCGATCATCGGCACGGCCGTCGGCATGAGCGCCGCGGGGTTCAAGCCCATTGTGGAGATCCAGTTCGGCGATTACATCTGGCCTTCCTTGCAGCAGTTGCGCAACCAGGTGGCTTCCTTCCGCTATCGCTCCAACGGCGTTTGGGGCTGCCCCATGGTAATTCGCGTGCCGATTGGCGGATACATCCACGGCGGCCTGTGCCACTCGCAGAACATCGAAGCCTTCTTCGCCCACATGCCGGGGTTCAAGATCGCGCTACCCTCCTCCGCGGCGGACGCGAAGGGCCTTCTGAAGTCTGCCATCCGGATGCAGGACCCCGTGCTCTTCCTCGAGCACAAGGCGCTCTACCGCATGGCTGCCGCGCGCTCGCCAGAGCCGGACGCCGAATACCTTCTGCCTTTCGGCAAGGCACGTACCGTAGCCACCGGCACAGACCTCAGCATCGTCACGTACGGGATGATGGTTTACAAGGCGCTGAACGTCGCACGGACGCTGGAGAAAGAAGGCGTTTCCGTCGAGATCATCGACATACGAACGATGGTGCCGCTGGACATGGAGACGATCCTCGAGTCGGTTCGCCGGACCAACCGCGCCTTCGTGCTATACGAGGACCACGAGTTCGGCGGCTTCGGGGCGGAGATTGCGGCGCAGATCAACCGCGATGCGTTTGGCTCGCTGGACGCCCCGGTTTTCCGGCACGGCGGCGCGTTCACGCCCATACCTTTCGCGGACCCGCTTGAAAGAGCCGTGCTGCCGCAGGAAGAGGGGATCCTTGTGGACGTTCGCCGACTGCTCTCCTACTGAGTGAGGCGAGACCGGAGGAGGCTGCGGCCCCCTCCGGTCTCGCCGATCACGCGGCTGTCAATGCCTCATCGAGATCACGAATGAGGTCGTCGGCGTCTTCGATCCCTACGGAGAGACGAATGAGCGAGTCTTCCAGACCGGCTTGAACGCGGGTTTCGCGCGGAACGGAAGCGTGGGTCATAGTGGCCGGGTGCTCGATCAAACTTTCGACGCCGCCGAGGCTTTCCGCGAGGGCAAACAGGCGGGTGCCGGAGAGAACGCGGCGGGCAGTCTCAACTCGGTCATCCTGCAGCACAAAGGAGATCATGCCGCCGAAATCGCGCATCTGCGCAGCGGCGAGCGCGTGGCCGGGATCATCTGCGAGACCGGGATAAAACACACGACTGACTTTCGCGTGCTGCGATAGATATTCCGCGATCTGCCTCGCATTTTCGCAGTGCCGCTGCATCCGGATGTGGAGGGTCTTGGTGCCGCGCAGAACCAGGAAGCAGTCCATAGGACCCGGCGAAGCGCCGCTGCTCTTGATCTGGAAACGAAGCCGTTCCTCCCACGCTTCATCATTCGTACAAACCACGCCGCCGATCACGTCCGAGTGCCCGCCGAGGTACTTCGTCGCAGAGTGAAGCACCATGTCGGCCCCAAGTCTGAGGGGCTGCTGGAGGTAAGGGGATGCGAACGTGTTGTCGACCGCTACCTGCACGCCGTGCGCTTTCGCAAGGCTTGACAGCTTCTGGATATCGACAATGCGAAGGAGCGGGTTCGTGGGCGTCTCGATCCACAGCAGCCGCGTCTTCTCTGTCAATGCCGCCTCCGTCGCATCGAGGTCGGTCATGTCGACAAAGGAGAAGGAAATGCCGAAGCGCTCGTACACCTGCGTGAAGAGGCGAAACGTGCCCCCATACAGGTCATTCACCGCGACAACATGAGCGCCCGGCGAGAGGCTCTTCAGAATGGCGTCGATGCCGGCCACGCCGGAGGCAAAGCAAACGGCAGATCGCGCGCCCTCCAGCGCAGCCAGGTTTCCCTCGAGCGCAGTTCGGGTAGGATTCGATACGCGAGAATACTCGTATCCCTGGTGCTCCGCCGGAGCCGATTGCACGTACGTTGACGTCTGATAGATCGGCGTCATGATGGCCCCGGTGGACGGGTCCGGCTGCTGTCCGGCGTGAATGGCGAGCGTTCCAAAACCCTGCGCGTCGTTCATCTGGTTGCTTTTCATCGATAGCGTTTATTGTATATGGAGCAGCCCGAGCCACATAGAAGAGGCCCGGGCTGCCGACATGCTGCGGATCGCGCTGGCCGCGATCTGCCTATTGATTTAGTACCCGGCGCAATCGGACACACCCTCGGCTTTCTGGGTCTGTCCCGTCTGCACGTAGGACTGGAAGAGCGCCTGGCAGACCTGCGTCGTCTCGGAGCCTTCCGCCTGCATGAGGTCGCGGGCGCGCTCGAGCGGCGTTATGGCCTGCTGGAAAAATCCGCGGCGCTGCTGCGCCAAGGCATCGATCTCCGCCTCACGCGCCTTGATCTGATCGGCGCTGAGCGTGCTTCGGTCGGCGCGGAGGGCATCGTCCAGTTCGCCGATCTTCTGGTTGAGATCCACTGCCTTGTTGACGTAAGCGGCCCCGAGGTTATAATGCGCGGCGCCATACTCCGGATCGATGCGAACGGCTTGCGCAAGCTGTTCCACAGCGTCGTCATAGCGCTCCGCGTTGAGGTAGAGCGAGCCGAGATTGTAGCGGTAAAGCTTGTTTTCAGGATCTCGCGCGATGGCCTGCTGATACTGTTCGACTGCGCGATCTTCCTGGCCCGAACGAATGTAAGCGTTCAGAAGCTGGGCCTCGATGTCCGTATTCTCCGGGAAGGACGTGCGGGCCTTCTCGAGCATCGTCACGGCTTCCGGTCCGCGATCGGCAGCGACGTAGAGGTCGGCGAGGAAACGGTACGTGTCTGGATCGCTCGCTCCCTTACCAATGGCGGTTTCGAAAGGCACAATGGCCTCGTCGTTGCGCCCTGCATTGAGGAGGGCATAGGCCTGGTTGATGTAGGCATCAACGGAATCGGGCTGCAGCGCAGAGGCTGCCTGGAAGTACCCGACGGCTTCGTCATAAGCTGCGGCGTCCTCTTTGCCTCTATTGAAGGCCTGCGCGCCGCGCTGAAATTCGGCAAAGTAGGCGATTCGCAGGCGCTGGTTCACCTCGTCCGCGCGCTCCGGGTCCAGTTCGATGGCCTTCTCGTACGCATCGGCCATGTCGGATACAAGCTGCGCGTGCATCTGCACGTCCTGGGAGTTCTGCGCCTGCTCCTGCAGGATCTGTCCCTTCCACCAGTAAGCTTCGGCGTTGGACGGGTCCTTCTGAATGGCGGTATTTACGTTGGTCAGCGCCCGATCATAGTCCTTGTTCTTCAGGTCAAGCTTCGCCCCTTCGATGTTGGGGTCCGAAGCGCAGCCGCCCTGGGCGGCGACGAGAAAAAGGACGAGAAAGGCACTCGCGATAACGAGAGGAGATCGCATCATCGTGCTGGTCATTGTATGAATGTTATAAGAATTAATCATCCGCAACCTGTACGCCGCAGATCAAAGCCGGGTACGAGGCTGCACGCCCGCGAGCAAACGGCCTCCGGCCGCCGCGTCTGCCCCTTCTACAAGGCCGCTCAGCAGGAAAGGACGGCTTTCCGCCGCGCGGACAGCATTTGAAGGTACGACCGTTTGGGCTTTCTTACAAAGGAAAAGAGGGGCAGGTTCTCCGGAGGCTCCTTCTGGAACAGGCGTAACCGGAAGCGTTTACATTGCATAGATTCCGTAACCGCCTCCTTCTATGCTCGAACCTCCGCACCACCCGACGCTGACCTTGAACCCCCATGCGGTTGCGCCCGCCGCGCTGACTACGCTGCTCGAAGGTAGCGTTGCGTACGCGGGACTCTTCCCTCCCGCCGCGCTTCCGCTTCCCGATGCGCTCTCCACCTACATCAGGCACCGGAAAGGCCCCTATGCCTGGATGCTCGGGCCTTTCGTGCTGCCCGCGCGCGAACTGGATCACATCGGCCGCCGCATGGATGCTCTGCCTTTTGAGCAGCCTGTGCCCGTCGTGTTCATTTCGGACGTGGGACAGGATGGAAGTGACCTTCTTCTTAAAGTCCGTGCCGGCCTTGCGCGGCTCTGCCAGGTGGACAAGGGCCACGGACTATCGCTCGTCGGCATGGAAATCAGGCTGCCCGATGGAGCGCTGGGGGGTGGAACGTTGTCGATCGATACCCTGATCGATCACGTGCAGACGGAGCTTGACCGCTGCGGGCGTCCGAAGGCATCCCTTTTTCTCGAACTTGGCAGCAGCCTGCAGGATGCCTCCGCGTTCGGACGCGCGCTCCGCGAGATCCGCTGGGCGCAGGAGTACGGCACCCTCAGAGCAGGCGTGAAGATTCGCTGCGGAGGCGTAGCGCCAGAGTCTTTCCCTACGGCCGAGAGGCTGGCAGATGCCGTCGTCCGCTGCCGCGACGCGGGCGTTCCGCTGAAGGCTACCGCGGGCCTTCACCATCCGTTTTGCACGCTCGGCGCGGATGGAGCCGTTGTTCGGCACGGCTTCTTGAACCTTTTCGCCGCCGTTGTCCTTGCAGGCCATCTCGGCCTTTCCATCGGTGAGGTGCAAACCATCCTCACGGCGCAAGACGCGGCCCGCTTCGCGTTTACCGACAGCGCGCTTCGGGTCGACGACTGGGTGGCTCCGACGGAGGCCATTCAGAATGCCCGGCGGAATGCACTCGGTTCTTTCGGGAGTTGCAGCTTTGATGAGCCTATAGACGATCTCGTAGCGGCGGGATTTCTGCCGCGCATCGGCTCCCGATAGTTAGCTCCCGTCATTTAGCTGTGCAATTCATGCCTGACCCAATGGCTCCGTCTTCCCTGCGCTCTTTCATTCCGGTAGCGGCGGACTCTCCGTTTCCGATTCAGAACCTGCCGTACGGCATCTTCAGCCCGCCGGGTTCCGGTCGGAGCCGAGCGGGCGTGGCTATCGGCGATCACGTGCTGGATCTGACCGCGCTGCAGGAAGCGGGATACCTGCCGAGTGATCTGCCGCGAGGTCTCTTCAACCAGCCTTCCGTAAACGCCTTCATGGCTTTAGGCCGACCGGCATGGCGCAGGGTTCGCGCCGCGCTGACGCGGCTCTTGCGAGAAGACGTGGCCGATCTGCGCGACCATGAGGGTCTGCGCCGCGAGGCGTTCTTCGCGCGTGGCAAGGTCGCCATGCAGCTCCCGGCCGAGATCGGCGACTACACAGACTTCTATTCCTCGCGGGAACACGCAACGAACGTCGGTACGATGTTTCGCGGGCGGGAGAATGCGCTCAACCCGAACTGGCTCCATCTTCCGGTCGGATATCACGGCCGCGCCGGCTCGGTCGTGGCAAGCGGGACCGACATCGTCCGGCCCTCGGGACAGCTCAAGCCAGACAACGGGCCGCCGGTGTTTGGTCCTTCTGCTCGGCTCGATTTTGAACTTGAAGTCGGGTGTTTCGTCGGGCCGGGCACGCCTCTTGGTACTTCCATCCCGATTGGTGAGGCCGAGGATCACCTGTTTGGACTCGTGCTCGTGAATGACTGGAGCGCGCGCGACATACAGCGCTGGGAGTACGTCCCTCTGGGGCCTTTCCTGGGGAAGAGTTTTGCAACGACCGTTTCGCCGTGGATCGTGACCCTCGACGCGCTGGAGCCCTTCCGATGCCCGGCACCGGCGCAAGACCCGCAGCCACTCCCCTACTTGCACGAGGGGGCGCGGTCGACCTACGACTTGCATCTCGAAGTCGGCCTGCGCGCCGCAGGTAGTCAATCGACGGTTCGGATCACCCGTTCCAACTTCCGATACCTTTACTGGACCCTCGCGCAGCAGCTCGCGCATCAGACGGTGAACGGATGCAACGTGCGTCCGGGGGACCTTCTTGCTTCTGGCACGATCAGCGGAGCCGATGAGGATTCTCTCGGCAGTCTGCTTGAACTCACCTGGAACGGCAGCAAACCGCTTGTTCTTCCCGGCGGAGAAGAACGCACGTTCCTCGAAGACGGAGACGCTATTATAATGACTGCCTACGCCGAACGCGTTGGGTTCCGCATCGGATTTGGCGAAGCAGCCGGCTTGATCGTTCCCGCCAGAACTGGGAGGGCACCCGCGTAGAATTGAAGATCAACTATTACGCTGCGGTCCGTCGCTGACGAGTTGGCGTATTCCGGCGCGTGTTCATGCAAAAAGGCGCACCCCTGCCGGGGCGTCAGCGTCGGAGCGGCAGACTCCTTGGGACGCTCTGACGAAATGAAAGGGCGCACCCGTACGGCACGTGCCGCGATGACATAAAAGGATCTGTGGCATTCTGATTGCTTTTGTTGAAGATAGCAGGCGCAGAAACCGCCTGGACAATCAACAAAAGAATGAACGAATGAGAGGTAAGACCATGGCAGGACTTATTCGCTTTACGCCGCAGCAAGATATGCTCCGCCTTCAGCGAGAAATCGATCAAGTGTTTAACACCTTCTGGCCGGCTCGCCAGACCGAATCGGCTGAAGGAGAGAATGCGGTTTGGACGCCGCGCGTAGACTTCGCAGAAACCGACGACGCCTACCTTTTCCAACTCGATGTGCCGGGTGTCGAGAAAGACGCGCTGGATATTAATTATCACGAAGGCACCCTTTCCGTGAGCGGTGAGCGCACGTTTTCCGCCCTCGGCGAAGATGCCAAGTATCTGCGCGTCGAACGCGCGCAGGGGCGCTTTTATCGCGCTTTTGCGCTGCCCAAGCTGATCGACGTAGATCGCATCGAGGCGACTTACACCAACGGCGTGCTGAGCCTCCGGGTCGGCAAGGCCGAAGAGGGCAAGCCAAGGAAGATTTCGGTGTCGTAAAGCACACTGCCTTCTTTGCCAGCAGCCGCCTCCCCGCCACGAGTGGGGAGGCGGTTTTGTATGTGCCGTTCTGAAGATGTGGTCGAGAAGGAAACAGTCAACCTCAGGACCAGCAATCGGTCCGTACCACCCTTTCCAGCCCGTTGCGCAGAGACGCGAACCTGCCTCCGAGAACGCTTTGGGGCACGAGGATGCCGGAGAATCAATGGGCGGGCATCAGGGGCAGGCGTCAGCCCTTTCGGCTACAATGACTTATCGCAGGCAGGCGGTCCGTCGGCTTCATGGCGCGAAGGGTGCCCGGCATTGCTGTCGTAAACGACGCTTGTTGTATCCCCTTCATCCCCTAAAGTGCGGTTATATTCTATAGAATTTTATAGAAGGGATTCATAAAGACGCACATTCTCCGTGACTTTTCATATATTCGGCATTAAGGACTGCGTTGGTGGTCTTCAGTCCGTTTCTTTGCAGCAGACAACCGAGAACAGGCACTTACGAATGGAATGTGCCGGGTAGATCGACTCATGACGAGTTACTTCGACTCCGTTGTGGCGAGAGCGACGGTTTCGCTTACCCGGTCGGTGGAGAAAGCATCTCGCCGATTGGAGGAGAAATCTTCCACCGCGCTCAAGATGGCGCTTCTGTTCGGCTGTCGTTCCATTGTAGCGAAGTGCACTTCCCGAGAATATGCGAAGAACATACCGTTGGTAGTTTCACAGTCAACATCAACCCAACAGCACTATGGACTTGAAACAGATGAGTGACAGCGATCTGGCTGATCTCGAAAAGCAAGTTATTACGGAAAGCCGTAATCGGTCCTCGCGTCGTAAGGAGAACGTGTTGCAGCAGATTCATGAACTCGCTGCCAAGAACGAGATCTCTCTGGACGACCTGAAAGGCGTTTTGCGTCGCAAGCGCCGTCCGTCCGATCAGATTTACCGCAACCCGGATGATCCGGATAAGGTGTGGCGAGGACGCGGGCGCAAGCCGAGCTGGCTTCAGAAGAAAATCGATGAAGGTGCTTCGATGGAAGAGTTCCGCGTTTAAGTTATCGCGGGATCCGAATGGAAGGTGATCAGCGGTTCTCGCCCTGACATCTGCGCGAAAGGCTCGGCCGGAGACAATCTCCAGCCGAGCCTTCTTCTTTGCCGCCACGCCATCCATTTAGAATGGGAGGTCGCCGTTATCCGGCTCAAACGGGAAGTCGCCTCCACCCTGTCCGTTGTCCTCCCTGGGCTTCTGCTGCTTGACCGGCGGTTTGCCACCGCCCCGGTTGTTGCCGTACTCGTTCTGCCGGCCGCCACGGACCGGAGCGTAGCTTCCGCCCTCTTCGTCGTTGTAGTTGTATTCCGAACCACCGCCGCCGCCACCGCCGCGCGAGCCAAGGATCATCATTTCGCGCGCCTTGACCTCCGTTATATACTTCGTGACGCCGTCTTTGTCATCGTAAGAGCGCGTCTGCATCGAACCTTCGAAATAGACCTGGCTGCCTTTCTTCAGGTATTCACCGCAAATTTCCGCTAGACGTGCCCACGCGACGATGTGATGCCACTCCGTCTTTTCGACGTTGTTGCCGTCCTGGTCCTTGTAGACCTCGCTCGTGGCAAGGCGCATGTTGCAGACCGGCGTACCGCTTCCCGTAAAGCGCACTTCGGGATCTGCCCCAAGGTTGCCCACGAGAATGACCTTGTTGATTCCTCTTGCCATCTTTTCACCTCCTGATAATTAAAACAAGCTTACCCTGGCGATTCTACATGAGTCCGCCGGCCTCCCGGCTCTCCCTGACCCTTCGAACATGAATCCACCAGGTGATCGATGGGTTCGGAGAAGGCCTTCCTTCCGGAACGCCCTCACCGCAATAGCCGCATAATACGGACGCTAACTGCCAACGTTCTGTCACCTGTACCGCGTAGGCGCAATGTGGAAAAGTTTTTTGAATCAGACCGGCGGCGGGAGTGTTCTTCTCGCGAAATCAAACCGACCCTCTCGCCTGCTATGGACCTTTCTGCCATTGACCGTTTCGACCCCGCCTTCCTACCTTCAGCGCACGAGATGCAGTCGCTCGCTCATTTTATAGCCGTCGTGCGACAACTCCGGCGAGACTGCCCGTGGGACCGCGAGCAAACGCATGAGTCCGTTCGCCACTTGCTCATTGAAGAGGCCTACGAAACCGTCGAGGCGATCGATGCAGGCGATTGGCAGGATCTTCGGAAAGAACTTGGCGATGTCTTGCTCCACGTCGTATTCCATGGCGTCATGGCGGAAGAGGAGGAGCGATTCACCCTGCGGCAGGTGGTCGACGGCGAGACGGAAAAGCTCGTCCGGCGGCACCCGCATGTGTTTGGCGACACAACGGTGAACGGCGTCGACGACGTGCTTTCGAACTGGGAAACCATCAAGCTGACCGAAGGCGACCGCAGATCGGCGCTTTCCGGCGTGCCTTCAACGCTCCCTTCGCTTCTGCGCGCTCTCCGAATGCAGGAGAAGGCAGCCGGTGTCGGTTTTGATTTTAGAAGCGCGGAGGAAGCCTGGACGAAAGTGGAAGAAGAAACCGCGGAGCTCCGCACCGCCCTCGATGAGAACGAGTCCACGAGCCGGGCCGAGGCGGAGCTGGGCGACCTTCTCTTTTCCCTCGTCAACTTTGCCCGCCTGCGCGGCCTCAATCCGGAGAATGCCCTCCGGCAGACGGCTGATCGTTTCTCGCGTCGCTTCCAGTTCATCGAGGATGAACTTCGCAAAGAAAGCCGCTCGGTAAAAGAGGCGTCTTTGGAAAGCATGGATGCGTTGTGGAACAAGGCCAAACGCGCGGAAGTCGATCAGTCTCCGCCGTCAGAATCTTGACGGCCGGCATGCCGTAGTTTATCGCGAGGCAACACCGCGCAGTTATATAGCGCGCCCTGTCAGTCATTCTTACCTGCATCGTTTGTACGTCAGATTCCCATGCGCACCGTCACTACCATCGAAGCCATCGCTACCGGCAATCCGGAGCATTCGGCCCCGCAGAGCCACGCGGCGGAGTTCATGACGAAGGTGGACGGGCTGTCGGAGGGCTTGCAGAAGCGGATCCCGCAGATCTACGAGCGGTCCGGCATCGACCGGCGGTATACATGCGTGGCCGATTATATGCGGAAGCCGGATGCGTTCGAGTTCTTCCCGCAGAACTGGGCCTTAAGCCCCGCGCCTTCGACCGCCGTCCGTAACCGCCGCTACCGCGAGGCGGTTGTTCCGCTTGCAACAGATGTAGCGACGCGCGCGCTCAGCGACGCGGGTGTAAACAAGGACGACATCACGCACGTGGTCGTGGCAAGCTGCACGGGTTTTTTTGCGCCCGGCCTCGACATCGAGCTTGTCAAGCGGCTCGGGCTTCCTGCCTCAACTCGGCGGACCCTGATCGGGTTTATGGGCTGTTATGCCGCCTTCAATGCGCTCCGCGTCGCGCACAGCTTCTGCCAGTCGCACGAGAATGCGAGGGTGCTCGTGGTGTGCGCCGAGCTTTGCACGCTGCACTTTCAGTTAGACGATTCGCTCGAAAGCGCGGTGGTCAACGCGCTCTTCTCGGACGGCGCGGCGGCGGTAGTGATGGCCGGACGGCCGGAGAGCGAAGCGGAGGGCAAGATGGCCTACGTGGATCACCATGCGCTGCTCGACGACGATTCTATGGACGACATGACCTGGGAGATCGGCGACACGGGTTTTCTGATGGGACTTTCCTCGCGCGTTCCTCGGGTGATTGCCCAGAACCTGCCTGCTTACCTGAACGCCCTGCTTGGCCGTAACGGTGTCGATTTGGAGGACATTGACTTCTGGGCCATTCATCCCGGCGGCCGGGCCATCGTCGAGAAGGCGCAGGAAGTGCTGCAGCTCCCCGACGCAGCGGTCTTTGATAGCATGGAGGTGCTGCGCCTGCACGGCAACATGAGTTCGCCAACCATTCTCTTCATCCTGAAGCGTTTTCTGGACCGCCACCGCGAAGCGCGGAAGGAGGGGCGGCCCGGGCTTGGCACCGGCATTGCGCTCGCCTTCGGCCCCGGTCTCACCATCGAAGGCGCACTGCTGCAGGGTATGTAGCGGTCACTTCTTGTTGCGCAGCCGCTTCAGGATCTCGTCGAGGTTGCTTTTCTGTCGTTCCCGACGATTGAGGTTGTCTGCCTCGGCCGCGCGCGCCGTGATCACCCAGTCGTGCGGGTCAACGGCGGCGAAGCGGCGGGAGGGGTCCAGCAGGGTCGGATCGGCGGCGCGCGCTCGTTTGTAGAAGTCTCCCACGAGGTGCAAGGCATTGTGCGCACCCTGGCCCCAATAAGGGCTTCGGAACGCCACGCTTGGGCTATAGAACCCCATCCACGAGCCGACAACCAGGTCGGGATGGATGAGCATGAACCAGCCGTCGGCGCCGTTCTGCGTCGTGCCTGTCTTGGCCGCAAGGTCGCCTTTCGCGCCGAACAGGAACCGCATCCGCACGCCGGTGCCAAAGTCGATGACGCCGCGCATCATGTCGAGTACGGCATAGGCGGTGTACGGCTCGAGCGCCCTGCGCTCTTCGGAAGCGAAGGACTGCAGCAGCTTTCCGTGGCGGTCCTCGATCCGTGTCACAGAAATCGGCGTGTGATAAACACCGCGGTCGGCGAGGGTCGTATACGCCGCGGTCATTTCCAGAAGAGACACCTCGCTGGTGCCGAGACCCAGAGACGGAACGGCTTGCAGCGGACTCTCGATGCCCATTCGCTTGGCAACATCGACGACCTTGTCCGCTCCGATGGAGGTGATGAGCCGCGCCGTTACGGTGTTCTTGGAAAAGGCAAGCGCCTGCCGAAGCGTCACGAGCTCGCCGCTCGTCCCGCCAAAGTTGCCCGGACTCCAGACCTCGCGGGTGTACGGGTTCACCCAGGTGAACGGCGCGTCGGCGAGGACGCTGTACGGAGCGTAGCCGTTTTCCAGCGCCGCCGCATAGACGAACGGCTTGAACGTCGAGCCGGGCTGCCGCTTGGCCTGCACCACGTGGTCGAACTCCTGCTGCCCGAAGTCACGCCCGCCGACCCACGCCCGGACATGGCCGTTATGCGGATCAATAGCAACGAAGCCGGCCTCTATGCGCTCCTGGCCGCGCTTGAGACTCTGCACGAGGGCCGTATCCGCCTTTACCCGTAAGAGCGCTGCGGAATCGGAGAGGCCCTGCTCCAGCAGCAGACGGTATTCCCGCGAGCTTCGCAGAACGTTCTGCAAATAAGCATCATGTGTCTGCCAGAAGTAGCTGAAAGCCGTCGCCGAGTCCACCTGCGCGGCGTACGCTGCGGTATTCGAAGCGTGGAACGGGGAGGCACTCGCCCACTCGACATCCACCACGTTCTGCATTTCGGCAGCCGTCTGACTGACCGCTTCCTCGGCGGCACGCTGGAGGCGCGAGTCGATGGTCGTGTAGACACGCAGCCCGTCCGTGTACAGATTGATCCCGCGCGCGTCTGCCCAGGTGTCGAGCCACTGCCGGAGGTATTCGGCAAAGAAAGGGGCGTCGTTTTCCTGGCGCGAGATCCTGCGGAAATGCAGCGGCGTCTGTTTCTGCCGCATCGCATCGAAGGTTGCCTCATCCAGGTAGCCGTAGCGCACCATCTGCGCGAAGACGACGTTTCGCCGCTCCTGCGAGCGCTCCGGACTTCGGACCGGATTGTAATAGGCGGTCGCCTTGAGCAGCCCGATCAGCGTCGCCGACTCACCGAGATCGAGCCGAGAAGCAGGCTTTTGAAAATACGTTTTGGCGGCAGCCTCGATGCCCGCCGCATCATACATGAACGGCACGACGTTCATGTACATCTCCAGGATTTCATCTTTCGAGTGCGCGTCTTCGATTTTCAGCGCGATCAGCCACTCCTTGATTTTTCTGACGAGCATCGGCTCGTCCTTCAGCTGCGTGTAAACGTTGCGCGCAAGCTGCATGGTGAGCGTCGAGCCGCCCTGCGTGTCGCCACCGGCCGTGCCGACAATAGCCCCAATCATGCGGGGCACATCAACGCCGTTGTGCTTGTAGAACCGGCGGTCTTCCGTGGCGATGAGCGCGTCTACCACGTACTGTGAAATACTATCGAGCGGAACCCAGGTGCGGTTCTCGTCGATGTGATAGCGGGTCAGCTCGTCACCGTCGCTCGTGTAGGCGATGCTCGCTTCGGCAAACGGGACGTTCTGGATGTCGGACACATCCGGGGTGCTGAGCGCGAACAGGATCGCCGCAGCGCCGAAGAGCGCCACGATGGCGGCAAGCCCGAGCATGAGCAGCGCGCCTGTTCGCGCCTCCGATTCGGCGAGCCGCGCGACGACATCGGCCCGCAGGCCATGGGCATACGCCACCACGTGACCCCAGCCTGCGCGGGCCACCCGCATGGCCTCTTCTTTCCGATCCGGCAGCGCTGACATGCGGTCCTCTCTTGTGCCGGCCGCACTGCGCGGCCGATTGGCGAGTTATACCGGCCACCCGTCGTGCCGATGTTCACCTCAGTGCCCGCAAAGGTGATTTTTTGGTCTTATTGCGACATTCCGTCGCATTCGCGGGACGATGCCGGCCCACGCATCCTGTGAACGAAAAGGAAGCCGTTCTGCGCCACAGGAAAAAAGGGGTTCTATTCGAGCAGACCTTCGATCAAAAGTGGCTCCTCCTGCAGCGTTTCGTTTGCGCGCTTGTACATGTACTTGGTTTCTATGTCAAACCAGGTCCGCTGCTCGACCTCCGGCAAGCGGACGGCGTACACCGCCTCTTGCTGCACGAGCGCGTCCATGAAAGCGGGGAGGGAGTCTCGCGCCTCTCCGTCGCGCACGAGGTATAGCGGCACGTGCGCCAGCGCCTCCGGCTGAAGAAAGTACATCATCGGGCAGACGAGATCCGTAGGCGGAGCCTCCGGCTGCGGGTACAGCCGGGCCACCCGGCCGTCCTCGGCAAGCTCAACGACCGTAAGCCTCTGGCGGAGCTGAAAGTTGGGCTCCGGAACGGCAAACACGAAGTTCTTCTTCTCCCGCTCGAATCGCCTGGCAACGGGCGCAAGCGGAAAGCGCAAAATGGTGTCGTCGCCGAAAATCACGGCAGGCTCGTCCTTTGGGACCGCTTGAAGCGCAAAGTCCAGCGCGCCGACTGAGCCGCGCCGCCTGTTCTCGTCCAGCGAGGCGTCGCTGTGGAGAAAGAATGACACGCCATGCGCCCGGAGGGCATCCATCCTCTCCTGCTGCCAGACATAAAACTGCCCGGCAAACTGCGCATTCGTCACGACGTGGATAGCGGCAAGGTTCTCAATCTCCAAAAGGCTGTCCAGGGCCAGATCTGCCACGCGGCGTCCCGCCACTTCGAGAAGCGCCTTGGGAGTGGTTCGGGTAAGGGGATAGAGCCGGGTTCCAAATCCGGCAGCGAGCAGAATGGCGATCATGATGATGTTGGCCCGAGGGGGCGTGCTGTGTCGTAGCGGACGAGTGTGAAAGATACGACCGAATGAGGCAGCCGTTGGCGACGGACGTTTTGCTACTCGCGATCACTCGTTGATCAGCGACGCGAATGAGGGCACCTGGTCCAGGAAACGGTAGCTCCGCGCTTCAAAATCCACCAGGCAGCAGAAGTGCTTGATCCCGTTGGTCACCACGATATATGGTGCCCGTAGGGAGACGTTGTACTCCGCCACCTGATCGAACGCGGCTTGCTGAATGCGAACCTCCGGGGCCTTGCATTCAGCGACCAGTAGCGGCTTTCCCGCGCGGTCGTACGCCACGAGGTCCGCGCGCCGCGGCTGGTCATAGGCCTTGAATGCTACTTCTACCGCCAAGAGCGGCATCGGGAAGCCGCGTTCTTTATGGAGGAACTGAATGAAGTGCTGCCGCACCCACTCCTCCGGCGTGAGCCGAACATAGCGGCTCCGCACCGGATCAAAGATGGTTTGCGCTTCGCCCACGCGCCCGGTAATGGGGCTGTAAGGAGGCAGATTCAGATATTGCACGTCGAAAGGGAGGATATTAGCCCATCGTGAACTAACTCTTTTCTTCCGTTAAGGCTCCGCGCGGCCTCCTTCCACCGATCCGAGGCGTCCGCCGGGAGCCACCTGGTCGTAGCCCGTCAACTCCACGTAGCCCGACCCGGTAATGTCTCGGCCGTTCATCGTTCCCTCCACGTCCACGGCACCCTCCCAGTAGCGAACCGCACCGTGCAGTTCCTGGTCGGCGAGCACCGGCGTGATGCGGAGATTGACCTGCTCGCCTGGAATGGACAGCGTCCACCGCGCCGGGTATTGCGCATCGCCTCGGGGGCTGTTCCACGTTGCCTCGACTTCCAGCTGCACATCCTCCCGGTCCATCTGTCTTGCCGTGCCATTTGGCTCAACGAGGACGCCGCCGCTGAAAGGCCCCGGCCGCCCGCCCCTGTCGCGAAGCTGATAGTACATCAGGTCGTAACCGTTGCCAAGCTGAAGCGAGAACCAGTCCCAACCTTCCTGATCAGCTCCGAGCGCGCTCGTGCTCCATTCGCGGTCCATCCACGACAGGCCGGCAACATCGAAAGTATTCTCCCCCACCTGGACATTTCCTGTCGTTGCAAGGCGGGTAATCGAATAGTAATAGGACGCATCCCCCGGATCGGGTCCTTTCTTGTCGTAACCGCGGTCGCCCTGAAGAACGAGCGCCTTTGCCGGATCGAGGCGTAGATCGAGCGCGATGCCTTCATCCTGCGCCGTAAGCTCGAGGCCCTTGTCCGGGTCTCCGGCAGCTTCCCATCCCTCCAGCCAGACGCGCATCGGCCCGCCTTCGGCCCCCGCGAGGCCGGCCGCGCCCCGGCTAAACCGTTCAAAAGCGTAGAACTTCTTCTCTTCAACATCGGCCAACGTGAGATGCGCCATGTAGAACTGGTCCGCGGCCCATCCCAAAGAACGGGTCGTGTCCCGCGCCGCGGGTGGCGCAAGGGCGATACGGAACACCGTAAACTGGTACCCGAACCGGCGGCCCTGGGCCGTGTTCAGGTTGCCGGTAAAATACCACCACTCCGTCTTGAAGTCGGGGTGAGGACCGTGGTCGGCCGGAAACGAAAAGGTACGCGGCCGGTCTGCGCGGGCGTAACCGGTCGTATCTCCCCGCATGGCCTCGCCGACCGCAACGCCGCTCGTCTCGGCCGCGCCGGAAGGGTCCTGATACACGAGGTAAAGGACACCGAAGGCGAGCAGCAGTGTCACGGCAACGCCAATCCAGAGGTTCTTCAAGGGCTTGCCCGTTGGTTGATGAACATCGCCTTCCTCGACGTCTACTCCTCGCGCAAGGCAAGGGACGGATTCGCCCGCGACATCTTCCACGCGGGATAAAGTCCGGCGAGCAGCGCCGCCGCGAGCGCAAGCACGAAGGCTTCGAGGAGAACCGTAGCGGGCACCTCGAACTGCAACGTCCAGCCGAACGACCTCCGGTTGATGACGAAGGTAAGCACCCACGCAAGGATGAGGCCGAGCGGAATGGAAAGCACGCCTGCCATCACGCCCATGATGCCGGTCTGCAAGGAGACGAAGCGCCACACCTGCCCCGGTGTCATACCGTTCGCGCGGAGAACGGCAAGCTCTCTGGCGCGCTCGAGCTCCAGCGCCATGAGCGCGCTCAGTACGCCCACGAAGGCCACCAGCAAAGCAAGCAGCCGCAGCACCGACGTGATGGTGAACGTCCGGTCGAACACGTCCAGCGACGTTTCGCGCAGCGTCCGATTGGAACGCACGACGAGGTCCTGCTTGCCCGCCGAAACGCGCTGCACCGCCTGCGCCACGCGCTCGACCGGCACGCCGGGCGACGCATGAACCGAGATGCCACTGCTGCCGCGGTCGGTGTACAACCGGTCGTACGCCGCCCGGGCGATCATGATGACGCCCGCGTCGGAGCCGTAGTCGAAGTATATGCCCACGACAGGCAAGCTCTTCGGGCCTATGTCGGCCTGCAACGTCACGGCATCGCCCACGTCCAGATCGTGGCGATACGCAAATGGCTCTGAAATAAGGACGCCTCCTCCGCTGGTGAACGCGCGCCAGGCGCTCTCCGGATCGCCCTGCTTGAACCTGAACGTGCCGTAACGCTCCGGACCCGGCTCGATGGCGGCCAGCTCCGCACGTCCGACGGAGGTAGCGACGGGCACCCGCCGAATCGTGTACGCACCTTCGACGCCCGGCGCGCTGCGGATCAGGGCAACCACCTCCGGGTCGAGATCGCCACTGACGCGGCTGAACGTCGCACTCGGCGGCTGAATGTAGAGGTCGGCCTGAAGCGTGTAATCAAGCCACGAGACCACCGTCTGCCGGAAACTCCCCACCATCACCCCAACGCCGATGGTCGCCGCGACGGACACCGAGAGCGCTGCAATGGCGACCGCCGTCCGGCTGAGCGAGGCTACGGTGCCGCGCGCCGCCATGCGCCCGAGAATGCCAAAGAGCCTTCCTGCAAGCGGTCGAAGCGCCTTCGCCATGAGCTGCACTGCAGCCGGCGTGGTGAGCGCGAACCCGAGGAGGACGCACAGCAGTGCCACGTAAGAAATGGTTATGCGCCGCGTTGGCAGGAGCAGGAGCGCGGCACCCGCAGCGCCAAACGCCGCGCCGACCAGCGCCAGCCACGGTGCCCGGCGCTGGATGCGCGACTCGGAATGCGAGCGCCGTAGAACGGTGCTTACCGTCACGCGCGTCGCTTCGAGCGCAGGCGGCAGCGCGGACACAAACGTCGCACCAAGGCCGAGCAGTAGTCCCTTGGCGAGCGTCGCCGGCTCGACAATCACGCGCCGAACTTCCAACGCGTAGTAGAGGTCATTGATCGTCTGCGAGACCAGCCCCACCAGCCCTATGCCAAGCACGTAGCCGAGCATGAAGCCGAGCAGCGTGCCGGCAAGACCAACGAGCATCGCTTCCGAAACGATCATCAGCCCCACTTCTCGCCGCGTCACGCCCACGGCGCGAAGCTGCCCGATGAATGTTCTCCGCTGCACGACGGAGAACGTGATCGTGTTGTAGATGAGAAACATACCGACCATGAGCGCGAGCAGACTCAGGGCCGTCAGATTGAGGCTGAAGGCGCGCGTCATCTGGGCGAGCGTCTCGGTCCGAGCCGCCGACCTCGTCAGGTCGTTGCCGGGAGGAAGCGCCATGCGGAGGCGCTCCAATAGCGCATTCCCCTCCTCCGTCTCCGGAGCCAGCACATCGATGCGGCTCAGTCGGCCCGTTGCGTCGAGCACCTCCTGGGCCGTCGCAATGTCACTGATCAGCAGCCCCTCGATCGCGTCGCCCGTCTGCCCGTCCGCCGTCTCCAACAGAGCCGCGACCACCAGTGTGCGGGTGCGCCCCCCCGTCCGCACCGCAAGCGTGTCGCCAAGCGAGACGCCTGCCTCCTCGGCCGTTGCGCGGCCCATCAGCACCGCTCCAGGCAGCGTCACAAAAGCTTGCAGATCAATCGCCCGCGCTCGTCCGACGTAGGGACGGAACGGCTCTTCGGCGAAAGGATCAAGCCCGAGCAACTGGAATGTTCGCCCCGGCAGTCGTGGCAAGCCGACGTATCCCTCGACGACGGGCGCTATGTCTCGAATGCCTATGCTGCGCCTTAGATGCACGTAAACGCCTTCGTCGATCCACCCCGCGGCACCACTCACCGTGTGCGTCGCACGCCCCGCAGCGGTCTCGGACGAAAGCTCGAAGGCGCGACGCGCGCTCGTATTCGCGAGATCGATGGAAACGACCACCGCCACCCCGAGGGCCACCCCCAGCACGGACAGGGCCAGCATCCACGGATGCCTTGCAAGATACCTGAAACTGGATGTTCGGAGAAGCGAACGCAAAGGCGTAGAACCGTCGCTAAAGGATCGAGCGGAGGAGTTCAAGGTGCCGGCTGCGATGCAGCCCCCGCCGGGCGCGTTGGCTAACGGCAAAGCGTCCGGAGGGTTCGCGCGTCAACCGCAGCGGCGTCGGGCTGATCTCTTGCGTCTCCGCCTGCCGGTTGCCGGCATGGTCGGAACCTCCGGGTTCTCTGCAAGTCGTGTGCATATTCGTGTTTGAGATTCAGGAACTCTCCCGAAACCATGGTGTAACGTAGCACGCCTTCGGGCAGAATCGCGGTGCCGGATGCGAAACTGGGCGGTGTTCGGCGCGAATGTGTTTGCCCTTAACTACAGAGGTGATCCTATGTCTGATATGCAGAAGGGAGCCTCGGGTCTTGCCTGTTAGCGACAGCTTACCGGGCTCCCGGACAGCTTAAAGGTCCCGCTGGATTCGTCCGGCGGGACCTTTCTCCGTTGTCAGACTTCCTTAAGTCCTCGCGCCACGGCCTCCGTACGGTCCATCAAAAGGGCACGGCCGCACGAATCCGGTAGTAAACCTCGTAGTCGCGGTCCGTCCCAATCCGTCCTGCCGGCTGGGCAATGCCGAGCGCGTGACAGATCTCGAAAAATCCAAGGCCGAGCGCGTTCTTCAGCTCGACGCCCGCTCCCACCCGGCGCTCCGCCTGGTCGTATTCGGCTCCCGTCCAAACGAGCGCCGCGTCTGAGAAGGCCGCCACGGAAGTTGCGCCGAGATTGATGAACCCCAACATGCGCGTGGCGAGCGTCGGGAGGAGCGGTATGCGGTATTCAGCCGACCCGAACAGCATGCGGTCTCCAAGAACGTACTCCCGGTATCCGCGAACGCGCTCGGACGCGCCAAAGGAGAACGGCACGGCACCCGGCAGCGCTATCTGTATGTCGTCATAACGCGAAAGCCCGACGAAGTCCTGGCTGAACGACGAGCCTTCCTGCCACTGCGCCCGGCCATAGGCGAAAAGACGGTGCTCTAAAATGCTCGGCAGGATCCTATACGCTGAAACATCCCCGCGCACGAAGCGGGTGTCGGCACCGAGCACACGGGCCGACCCGAGCACTTCAGCGCGCCACCCCCACCCGTCCAGCGGGTGAATGACGGCGTAGCGGTAGGGCCGCTGCCGCCGCTGCGTGATCGAAAGCCGAAGGTCCGCCTGCTGCCCCGACTGCGGCACGGCAAGTTCGTCGGAGGTGGCCTTAAACGCTCCGAGGTCGAGCGGGTCCACGTCCACGTAGCGCAGGCGCGACTCGACCGTGGTTGAGGCGAACGGCAGGTCCAGCCAGTCGAGCGGCAAAGAGAGGCTGACATCGCCGCCGCCTACGTTCTCGACAAGCAGGTCGCTACCGTAGATCCGCCCGGTGGACGGCATTCGGTACAGACTCAACGTTACGGAGGGAGACCACTGGTTATTAGTATACGATGCCAGAAAGAGGCTCCGCTCCCACGGCTGCGCGAACGAGATCCCGCCGATGAACGCCAGCAAGTGCTTGCCGAGTGGCTCCATCCACACCGATGTGCCCACGACGCCAAAGTCATCGGTGTTGTCGTAGTACGGCAGCGCGAAGGTGGCCGCATGGGTGATGTTGCGGAAGGACCGATACCGGTCCCGCCGCTGAACGAGCGAGGCATCCGGCTCGATCACCCGTGGCACTTGCGCGGGCGGCGTGTGCTCGGTCCATTCGGCGTAGCCCTCCGGCACTTCAACGAGAGGTTCCGCAACGCTGCGCGCGGCATCGATGCGGAAGGCGCGGTCGCGCGTCTTGCTGCTGTTGGCCACTACGGCCAGACTGCCGTGCGCGCGGGCGGAATCCGGCGGAATCCAGCTATACGCAGTTGCCCCGGTAGCGAGCGCCGTCACCCGGCGAACGGAATCGGCGGAAAAGTTGTACACGAAAACGTTCGGCACGCGGTCGCGGCGAGAGGTAAAGGCAAGGGCGTTCCCGGCAGGATTCCAGACGGGCAGTCGGCTGTCTTCTCCGTCGCTCACGAGCGTCGTTACCTCGCCCGTGAGCGCGTCAATCTCGACAATGCTGCGGGCACCGTCTGCGTCAAAGAACGCGGCGGCGATGCGCTCTTGCGCCGGGTGCCACCGGGCCGAGGTAATCTGCACGTCGCCGGTAAAGTGGGTCAAAGGCCGCTCGACGCCGGTTTCCAGATCGAGAACGAACAGGTTGGCCGTCCAACCTTCCGAAGCCACGAACGCGACGCGATTCCCGTCCGGCGCGAACGTCGGTGAAAAAGCGCGCCGATCCTTCGTGAGCTGCCTCCGGTGCCGTCCGTCCGCGTCCACGATGTAGAGGTCGTTGAGCATCGCGCCATGTCGGCCGCGGTGCGTCCGCGAGTAGACCAGCCGCCGGCTGTCCGGACTCCATCCGACCGGTGCGTTCACTGGCCCTTCCGCCACCGTGTGTCCGCGCTTGGTCTCGCGGTTTACGACCGTCAGCTTGCGCACGGGCCTTTCGAGCGACTGCAGGGAAACGATGGCGACCAGACTCGTGTCCGGGCTGTACTGAAGATCGTATAGGTAATCGTCGTTAGTGCCAAGCGGGTCGACGCCGAGCGAATCCGCCGGCTCGAGCTGCCCGGCAATGGTGTTGTAATAGATGTTGACGTGCCGCCGCCAGTCCTCGCGAAACTGCCGGTAGGTGTCGCCCGTGGTTTCTTTGAAGGCTTTCTGAAAGTCATGCACTTTGAAGCCGAGAAAGCGGTCACGGTGCGTGAGCATCTTGGCAAGCGTCGTGTCGCCATAGGTGTGGGCGAAGAAGCGCACCTGCGCGTTGCCCACCGCATACAGAAGGCGGCCATTCCAGGCAGACAGGCCATCGCTGTAGGAGAGCCGGTCGTCGAGGACGGCGGTACGAAGCCAGCGGTCGCCGCGCTCCGCGTCCCACTTTTCCGTCTCATACTGCGACAGCCCCTCGGTCCAGAATCGCGGAACCGGCTCGGCGACGATGTTGCCGAACCAGCCGAGTTGCCCCTTAACGGCTTGATAATGGAAGATGTGCGTCAGCTCGTGAGGGAGCACCTTCCGCAGCCACTTCTCCCGGCCGGTGAACACATCCGCCGCTTCATTCACATGGACCCATATGTTGGTGTATGGATCGCTGATTGGGACCGCAAAGCCATTGACGATCTCATCCTCGTCGGATAAATAGATGCGGATCTTGCGGTCGAAGGTAACGCCGAGGTTCTGACTCAACGCCGCGTAGGTCGCCTCTGCAACCGGCGCGGCCTCGATCTCGATGCCGGCGAGGCGTTTCGGATAATGAATGAGAAAATGCTCCGTCTCCGCTTCCATCCACGCAAGTTCCGGATGATTGCGGCCGGACATCGTGTTGAATCCCTGTCCCCGAGCAAGCATCGGTGTCAGGAGGAGAGCGGCCAGAAACAGAATGCGCATGGACAGAGGGGAATCGGGGGCAGATCGGCTCCCGCCTGTACGTTGATCCCGCCTCGCCGATCCCGCTGGCTCCGAGCGGCTTCCACAATAGCGCAAGTCCCCGCCCCGAATCGGCTCCGGGCGGGGACTTGCTGCAGGCGATGAGATCGGCTTAATTCAAAGTCACCGGGGTTACGGCAGCCTGATCCTCTTCGCCCGTTCGAATGCGGTAGACTTTCTCGACCGGCAAGACGAAGATCTTGCCGTCTCCCACTTCGCCCGTGCGGGCGGCGAGAACGATCGCCTGCACCGTAGCGTCGACGAAAGGCTCGGTCACGCCGATGTCGATCTGCACCTTATCATGCAGCTCCATCTTCACGGAGGTCCCCCTGTACGTCTCGACGTGCTCGGTTTCGCCGCCGTGGCCCTGCACGCGGGAGACGGTCAGGCCGTTGATGTCGGCGCGGTAGAGTGCCTTGAGCACATCGTTGAGCCGGTCCGGGCGAATGACGGCTTTTATCATTTTCATGGTTGATCCTCAAATATGCGAGTTAAAAAGGAGGAAAATCCGGAATCAGGCAACCGGCTGTAGCTGTGGCTTAAGGACGGGTGCCCGAACAGGAGCGACTTCGTCGTCGAGAAGCAGGACGGCTCCCTCCCCGCTCGAGTAGGCCTCCTCGCCATGATTGACGACGTCCATCCCAAGCGCCTCCCGTTTTCCGTCCGGCCGCAGCGCCATGACGAAGCCGAGCGCTTTTAGAATGACGAACGTCAGGACGCCGCTGTAGGCAAACACGGCTGCGATGGAGACAAACTGAACGAGGAGTTGACCCGGGTTGCCGAAGAGCAGTCCGTCGGCAGCGCCGCTCCAGGTTGCCTCCGCAAAGACGCCGGTTAGCAGCGCGCCGGTCATGCCCCCGATGCCATGGGCCGCGAACACGTCGAGCGAGTCATCGAGCCGGGTGCGGGCGCGCCACTGAATAAGGAAGTAACTCGGGAACGTGGCAATCGCGCCAATAGCGAGCGAAGACATCGGCGAGACGAACCCGGCTGCGGGCGTGACGGCAACGAGTCCCACCACGATCGCGGTTGCGGAACCGACGGCCGTCACGTGCTTCGCGCGGTAGTAGTCGAGCAGCGTCCACAGAACCAGGGTCGCGGTAGGTGCCAGTAGCGTGTTCACGAACGCCAGTGCAGCCAGCCCGTTTGCCGCAAGGGCGCTACCTCCGTTGAAGCCGAACCATCCGAACCACAGCAGGCCCGCGCCGAGCAGTACAAAGGGCACGTTGTGCGGCAGGAGTGCCTGCCTCCCATAATCCTTGCGCGGCCCGAGGACCATTGCAGCGACCAGCGCCGCCGCGCCCGCGTTGACATGAACGACCGCACCGCCGGCGAAATCCAGCGCGCCCATGCCGCCGACCCATCCGCCGCCCCAGACCCAGTGGCAAACCGGCGCATAGACAAAGAGAATCCAGAGGCTGATGAAGGCGAGATACGCCGGAAAACGCATCCGCTCGACCACTGCGCCGGAGATCAGCGCCGCCGTGATAATGGCGAAGGTGCCCTGGAAACCCATGAAGAGCAGCTCGGGAATCGTGCCCGCCGGCTCCAGTCCGACGCCGTTCAAGAACGCTGCCGACAAGCCTCCGATGAAGGCATTCCCCTCCGAAAAAGCCAGCGAGTAGCCGACGAGCGCCCAGATGACGCCGACGGCACCGAGCGCCACGAAGCTCATCATCATCGTGTTGAGCGCGTTCTTCGAGCGTACGAGGCCGCCGTAGAAGAAGGCGAGTGCCGGTGTCATGAGCAGCACGAGCGCCGTTGAGATGAGAATCCACGAAGTGTCGGCGCCGGAGATGGCGGGTTCAACGGCCTCTTGCGCCGTGGCGACTTGCGAGCCGACGGCAAAGAGAAAACCCAGCAGCGCCGGCACGCGGAAGCGGAAGCGCGAACTACCTGAAGTTCTTCGGAGCGTTGTCATGATCGAGGTGAGGTTCATGGTTCTTGACTTAGCTTGGGATGAAGGATGGCGTGTAGGTTAGCGGCGCAACAGCCGGTCAGAAGCCGACGGTGAGGCCGCCGTAAAGGAAGGTGCCGCCAAAATTCTCCTGGAACCGCGTGTTGCCAAAGAGCGACTTGTAATCGTCATCGAGGCTCACTTGCAGTCCGATCATCGGCGAGATGGAGAGGCCCCCGGCCGAGAACTCAGACGAACCGGTAAGGGCGAGGTGTGAGAGCGCCGTTCGGTCTTTTCCGGCCTCATCGATCAGCATGTAGCCGCTGTCCAGCCCGAGCGTTGCCGCGAGCGCATAGACCTGTCCCCTTATGGCCGTGCCGGCTGAGAGCTTGGCTTCTGCGTAGAGTCCCTGCAAGGCATTGTCATCCCGCTCGTCGAAGTCGTACGCCACAAAGAGAGAGGGCGAAACGGCGGCTGCATAGCCAATGGAAGCGAACAGTTCCTGCGTCGGAAGCAGTTTGATGGCACCGGTGCCGGGCGTGGGAAAGGTGTAGAACGTATATCCCGCCGCCACGGACGCCTTTCCAACGTCGACGCCGTAGGCCAGGGTCAGGTCTGATTCCTGAAGATGCGGATTGCCACCTGCCCACACGCTGTTCGGGTCGAAGTTGCCGAAGTAGGTGGCCGAGAAGCCCGCGTAGGAGGCCGAGACGGTAGGCTGAAGCACCCAACCCGTCGAAAAAACTTGCCCTCTCCACACGTAGGGACTACCCGCGAAGGCGGAAACACTGGGCTGAATCTGGGCGCGGGCAGGAACGACGCAAAGCAGAAGGACCCCTGTGACCAGGAAGGATGCTCGTAGAACAGGCTTCATGTAGGTTGACGGTTTGATGAGGATGAGAGAAGCAGGCTGCCGGCGCACAACCTCCTTATTAACTGAGGCGCAGTCACTACGCACCTATAATAATTAAGGCGGGCGCTCGTTGTCAAGCACTTTTTTAGGCTCCATGAAGATATAGCGAACTTTATTTTCCTTTGTAAGCGGTTTTACTTCACTTTTCTCCTTCGAACATGAGCGTCTTCGTCTGTGACCTTCCAATCCCGTTGCGATCATGGAGAAACGGCGGCTCGGTCTCTCCTGTTGATAAGACTGCCGGCAGACATCCCTGAATGCCGTTCCACGCCATCAAAACTGCTCCAGGACTTGAATACCTTACCTGCCTCCTCCTCGATACGCCTGATTGCAGCCCTCCTGCTGACATGGGCGGTTTTCCTTTTCGCCGCCTGCACCGACGCCCCTGCACCGGGACGTTCGGATGCGGCGTTGGCCGATTCGCTCGTTCGCCCCGTGTCGACGCAGCGGCAGAAAGCCGGGATCGCATCTACGGGCGACCTCAGCGACACGGGGGGCCGTGCGGACGCTCAGGCGCGGATGGAGCAGGCTATCGAGCAGTACAAGTCTTACTCAGATGCCGATTGGCCGGAGATCCCGACCGGAGACGCTATCGAGGTCGGCGATTCGAGTAGCCGCGTAGAGCCGCTTCGGAAACGTCTTGCGGCCACGGGCGACTTGAACGAGGCAGAGGCCGCCACGGGACTGCGCACCTACGACAATCGTCTCGCGGAAGCGGTAAAACACTTCCAGCGGAGACACGGCCTGGTGGACGACGGCGTGCTTGGACCGAACACGACCAAGGCGCTCAATGTGCGCCCCTCCGAGCGAGTCGAGCAGCTCCAGCTGAACCTGAAACGCCTCCAGGATCTCCCCGACACCAGCGGCGGCCGGTTCTTGTTCGTAAACATCCCGGAGTTCACCGTACGCGCCTATGAAAATGGCCGCGAGGTGATGCAAATGGGCGTCATCGTGGGCGAAGAGTATGACGGCAAGCAAACGCCTGTCTTCGACGACAAAATGGAATACGTCGTCTTCAATCCATACTGGAACGTGCCCGACGGCATCGCGCGAGACGAGATCGTGCCGAAGGCGAAGCAGGACCGCTCCTACTTGCAGCAGAATGGGTACGAGATTACGAGCAACTGGGGGCCGAATGCAAACGTATTCGACGCGCAGACGACCAGCCTCGATCGTGTGGCGTCGGGCGAGCTAAAGATCCGCCAGAAGCCGGGGCCGAAAAATGCGCTCGGGCGCGTCAAGTTCATGTTTCCGAACAAGTACGCCATCTATCTGCACGGCACACCCGATGACGCATTGTTCGACAATACGACTCGCGCGTATAGCCACGGCTGCATTCGTGTTGCAAAGCCTGCGGAGCTTGCCGCGTACGTATTACGCAACAACCCCGAATGGACGAGGGATCGGATCGACAGCGCGCTGAACGGATCCGAATACCAGCGCGTGGATTTGGAGGAGAAGATCCCGGTCCATATCCTCTACCTCACGGCCTTCGTGGATCAGGACGGTACGGTGCAGTTCCGGGAAGACCTCTACAAACTCCTGCCCAGTTGATCCCAGTCCGTCATGTTCGCTCGTGTTACGCCTCTTCGCATCGCGATTGTGGTAATCGCCCTGGTGGTGGGTACTGTTTCGCTCTTCGCGCTGACACAGGCCGACGTTCTGCCCGATCCTGCGCCTGAGACGGCTTCGGCGGACGTATTGCGCGACGTGCCGGACACGTATGCGCCGGAGAAGGTCTCGTTCGCGGTTCAGTTCGGCGACGAAGTCATCCCTTACCGCGTGTTCGGCGTATACGTGCTGCCGAACGAGACGGTGCAGATCGAGACGCTTCTGACCCAAAGCGAGGATTCAAATGAACTGACCGCCGGCGGAGGTGCCGTGAAGAAAAGCGCAGCCGGACGCTGGATGTGGACGGCTCCCGCCGACCCCGGCTACGTGGAAATCTCGGTGCGCAGCGGTGAGGAAACCGTCCACCTGAACGTCTTTGTCATGGTGCCCTTTGACAACGTGGCGGATCGCATCGACAACTTTAGCATAGGCCGGTATGAAGCCACGCCGCTGCGCGACAACCCCGCCTACACACGTCCCGACGGCTTTATAAAGGTGACGGACAGCCTTGCGGACGTACTCGTCTCTCCACATTTGAAGTTGGGTCAGTTTACGAGCAAGCAGTCGACCGACTTCCCCAAGTACCTTCGCCTGCAGGCAAGGCTGCTACTCAAGTTGGAATGGCTGCTCGAACAGCTCAACGAGCGCGGCATCGCGGCGCGTTCGCTCCACATCATGAGCGGGTTCAGAACGCCCTATTACAATGCCTCCATCGGCAACACAACCACGTACAGCGTCCATCTTTACGGCGGCGCGGCGGACATTTACGTGGACGACGACGGCGACGACTTCATGGACGATCTCAATGGCGACGGCACGGTGGACCGCGAGGACGCCGTCTTTCTTGCCAACATCATTGAAGAATCCAAGGGAGAGACGTGGTATGCGCCGTTCAAGGGAGGCATGGGCATCTACGACACCACGCCTGACCACGGCCCCTTTGTTCATGTTGACGTCCGCGGCCAAGAAGCCCGCTGGTAAAGACATTAGAGCAGGGTAGCTTGCCTTCCCTCTCCCGCTTCCCAGGACAGCAGCATGCCCTTCGTGGCGATGCCCCACCTGTAGCCGCCGAGGCCGCCGTCTTTCCTCACGACACGGTGGCAGGGCACAAAGTACGCGATCGGGTTTGCGGCCACGGCCCCTGCGACTGCGCGCACCGCGGCCGGTTTCCCAATGCGCTGCGCGAGTTCTTCGTACGTCAACTGCTCCCCCCACGAAGTGGCACCGAGCGCCTCCCAGACCTCCTCTTGGAACGGCGTACCCCGAAGAACGAGCGGCGGCCCCGGCATGGAAGCGGCATCACGACCCGCGCCAATGCGCCGGACATAATCTTTGCCTGTTTCTTCGTCCATCACCCACCGGCTTCCCGGCCACGACGGGCTCAGCGCAGTCGCGCAGTCGTCGGCCGACACGGTGCCGAGAAACGCCGCCGCGCAGACGCCCTGCTCGCATAGAGCGACAAAGAACCGGCCAAAGGGCGTCTCGTGAGCCGCATACCGGACAATAGGATCCTCTGCGCTACCTGCGGACACTATGTTGGAGGAGACGTTCAACATGGAAGGGCACCCGGTTGCGTTGTCTGAAAACATGTGTCTGAGAACGTACTGTGAACGTGTAATTGCGAGTGCAAAAAGCAGCTGTTCCGGCTATTCGGCACAGCTTTGAAACAGGCGTTCGGCTTCTCCGAATGTACCTTGTCTTCAGCACATCCATTTACGACGCGCGCTCCTATGCAGTTCATCGAGATCCAACATACACATATTCCCGCAATCGGACTTGGCACCTGGAAGCTTCGCGGCGAAGAATGCCGCCGAACGGTTCGCCAGGCGCTCGAACTCGGCTATCGGCACCTCGATACGGCGCAGATGTACGAGAACGAGGCCGAAGTCGGCGGTGCTCTACGCGAGAGCGAAGTGGCTCGTTCATCCGTCTTCCTCACCACGAAGGTTTCCCAGGACAACCTGCGACCGGAGGACGTGCAGCGCTCGACGGACGCGAGTCTGCGCCGGCTCAACACCGAATACGTCGACCTCCTGCTCATTCACTGGCCCGTCCCGGACGTGCCCGTTGAAAAGACGCTCGACGCGATGATGCACCTGAAGGAAGGCGGCAAGGTGAGGCACATCGGCGTGAGCAACTTCACGCCCGAGTTGCTCCGCCGCGCCTTGGAGCATACAACGCTGCTGTGCAACCAGGTTGAGTACCACCCCTTCCTCGATCAGTCGGAGCTTATCCGCATCGTCCGCGAACACGACATGATGCTCACGGCGTACAGCCCGCTTGCGCAGGGCGGCCTTCACGACAATCCCGTACTCAAGCGAATCGGCAAAAAACATGGTAAAAGTCCCGAGCAGATCACGCTCAGGTGGTTCATCCAGCAACCCCACGTTGCCGCAATTCCGAAGTCGGCCTCCAAAGAACACTTGCAGAGTAACATCGACGTGTTCGACTTTGAACTGACGGACGAAGAGATGTCGCGGATCCACGAGCTCGCGCGGGGCGAGCGGCTCGTGGACCCGGACAAAGCGCCCTGGCAGGAAAACTCAGCATCTTAGCGGCGTTTGTCGGCACCCGGCATCAAGAACTCATCCACGTCTCGCTTTACAGGACGCGCGGAAGGGCTGGGGCTGGTTCGTCGCGCGGGTTGCTTCGGCGGAGCTTCTCGGATGACGGGCGGCGCGCCGGACGCGCTGCCGTCGCCGGATGAACCTCTTGCACCCGTTGCGATCGCTGCGCCGGCGGGAAGAAAGGCGGGGCCGAGCGTCGGTACCTGCGAGAAGCGGCCGCGTTCGTCCACCGGCACCCACTGTTGCGGGAGTTTGTAGAGATACCGGCCGATGCCCCATTGCACGGCTGCGCGCCGCATGGCGGACGAAAGGCCGCCTTTTACCGGCTCGATGTCCGTGTTCTCCGCGCCGTCCCACTTGGTGACCCACTCCCCCGCCTCACCGTTCGGGCCCGGCACCCTGATCGAGAGGCCGCAGAGAACCCCGCCGTTCGGTCCTGATACAAATTCGTTGCGCCAGTTGGCCGGCCCGCAGACTTCGTCGAGCCGGTCCATAATGGCCCGGTTCGTCAGGTAGGCGGCGGCGAGTCCTTTGTTCGTCTTCCGCGAGACGGCGATCGGCTTCCATTCAATGTCCTCGGCCGGAAAGCAGTCGCCGAGACAATTCAGATCAAAGGCGTCATTCATGATCTTAAGCTTCTGATTAATAGTAACTCAGGTAAGTTACGCGTCGGGTGTGACACCCTTCTGTCATATACTTGTGCCCGCATACTCCTTAGACCTGAATCGCCCGGCCAACCACCCTTCACGCGCGATCAAAGAAGGTCGTAAACAAGGCGTAACCGGGAGAACGAGAAGGTGTCCTGCCGAATACACAGGGAGCTTTACCCGAAGCCACAAAGCGTTCATCTATAACGAATTAGAACATCTCCATGGCTAACGAACACAACATGAAGACCCCTCCGCCCCAGCACGAGGACACCCATCCCGGGCACCAGACGAAGATGGACCCCCAGCCGCAGACGATCCGCCCCGACTACCGCGGAAGCGAGAAGCTGAAAGGCAAGAAAGCGCTCATCACCGGCGGAGACAGCGGCATCGGTCGCGCCGTAGCGGTCCACTTCGCGAGGGAAGGAGCCGACGTAGCGTTCATCTACCTCCACGAGCATAAAGACGCCGATGAGACCAAGGCTCTCGTCGAAAAAGAAGGCCGCAAGTGCTTCCCGATTGCCGGCGACATCGGCGAGAAGGCGTTCAGCGAAAAGGCCGTTAAGGAGGCGGTGGAGAAGCTCGGAGGCCTCGACATCCTCGTCAACAACGCCGGCGTTCAGTACGAGCAGAAAGACATTCGCGGCATCACTGAAGAGCAGCTCGAAAGGACGTTCCGCACGAATGTTTTTGGCATGTTCTTCGTCACCCAGGCTGCGCTGGACCACCTGAAGGAAGGTGCCGCGATTATTAACACGACCTCGATTACCGCCTTCAAAGGTCATCCGGAACTGTTGGACTACTCCTCCACGAAGGGAGCCATTCTCGCTTTCACCCGGGCCTTCGCGACCCCGATGATCGAGAAAGGCATCCGCGTGAACGGCGTGGCACCCGGGCCAATCTGGACGCCACTGGTTCCTTCTTCCTTCACGGCTGAAGAGGTCGACAAGTTCGGCGGCAACACGCCGCTCGGCCGCGTGGGCCAGCCGTCGGAAGTGGCACCCGCTTTTGTCTTCCTCGCCTCCGAGGACAGCAGTTTCATGACTGGCCACGTCATCCACGTCGATGGAGGCAAACAGGTGGCCGACTGACCTCCGGTGCCCGGGCGGCCGATGTGCCGCTCGGGCGCTTCATTAAGTATAACGTGCCGAACAGGGACGCGGAACCCGCGTGCCAAGATGGCCGTGCGAAGAACAGCCGGCACTTACCACAGACTGACGCCGTTCCGATCTTTATGCCCACCCAAGCTCCCGACGAACGCCCCCTTCCAGGAGCCTTCATTGACCCGGAAGCATCCGCGGAGCACGCCGGATTGCACTACGTAACCGATGCCGATCCCGGCTACGTTCGGCGGCCGCACGGCAAAGGATTTACATACCAGGACGCAGCGGGAACGACCGTCAGCGACGCTTCCCTGCGCAAGCGGTTTGATGCCCTCGTGATTCCGCCGGCATGGACCGACGTTTGGATCTGCGAAAGTCCGCTCGGGCATCTGCAGGCGACCGGCCGAGACGAACGCGGCCGGAAGCAGTACATTTACCATACCCTCTGGGACCGGGTTCGCAATGAGACGAAGTTCAGCCGAATGGTCCCGTTTGGCGAATGCCTGCCGTTGGTTCGGGAGCGCGCCGAAGCCGACCTCCGCAAACGGGGGCTGCCGCGGGAGAAGGTCCTCGCAACGGTCGTCACGTTGCTGGACACCACGCTCATCCGCATCGGCAACGACACGTACGCAAAGGAAAACAAGTCCTTTGGCCTCACGACGCTGCGCGACCGGCACGTGGCCTTCGACGGGTCAACGTGCACCTTCTCCTTTCGGGGCAAGAGCGGAAAAGAACACAGCATACAACTCGACGACCGCAGACTCGCCCGCATCGTCCGACAGTGCCGGGACATTACCGGGTACCACCTGTTTCAGTACGTCGATGAAGCGGGCGCGCGCAACGCGATCAACTCGCAGGATGTGAACGAATATCTGCGGGACACGACCGGGCAGACTTTTACGGCCAAGGACTTTCGCACGTGGGGCGGGAGTGTTCACGCAGCCGCGGCGCTCATCGAGATTGGACCTGCCGCGAGTGAGACTGCCACGCGCAAGAACCTGATCGCGATGGTCAAAGCCGTAGCCGAGCGGTTGGGAAACACCACCGCCGTCTGCCGGAAGTACTACATCCACCCCGCCCTCTTTGCAGCCTACGAGACCGGCACCCTTTTCAGCGACTGGAAAAAGTACCTCAGGCGAAAGACGCCGGACCGACTCGAAGAGGAAGAAGGGGCGCTCCTCCACTTTTTACGCGAGCATTATGCGGCCTGAACCGGAACGCCTACTTCTCGCTTGCGAATGACGCGGTTCATCGCCTTTACCACCACAAAGGCGGAAAACGCGATCAGCACGAATTCGATGACCGCGTTGATGAACATTCCATAACGAATCGCGACGACCGCGATCTCAACGCCGTCCGCGCCAATCATCGCGTCTCGGAGAACGATCATGAGATCCTTGAACTCGACCCCGCCTATGATCATGCCGATGGGAGGCATGATAATGTCGTTCACGAGGGAGTTCACGACGCCATTAAACGCTACGCCGAGGATGATTCCGACGGCCATGTCGAGCACGTTGCCCTTGATGGCAAACTCGCGAAATTCTGTGATGAAGCTCATAAGAATGAGGCATATGGGGGAAAGTGGCGGCCGCACTCGACTAACCGGCTGCACCCCAAGATACGCAACTGATTTGTAACGTAAGCCTCATTGAACGAGCAACTCTTCCATACATAGGCGGAGCTGCTCGCGCCAGTTTGGGACGGCGATCGCGAACTCCCTCTCGACACGCGCCTGGGAGAGCACCGAGTACCGGGGCCGCGCGGCCGGGGTGGGATAATCTTCCGTTCGGATCGGCACCACCGTGCGGGCTTGTAGGTGCAGGTTCGGAATGCATTCAGCCTCCTCGAGGATGGCCTCCGCAAAGCCGTGCCATGTGGTCTCTCCGGATGCGCTCAGATGATAGACGCCCCCGGTCTCCGCGTCCCGCCGGTTCTCCAGTCGGCAGAGGATGGCGGCCGTAGCCTCCGCAAGCCAGCGCGACCAGGTCGGGCTGCCGTGTTGATCAGCGACCACGCGCAGCTCATGCCGTTCGGCGGCAAGACGCAGCATCGTGCGCAAGAAATTGCTGCCGCGCGTGCCGTAGACCCAGCTCGTTCGCAGAATGATACCTCTGCAACCGGACTTGAGAATCGCCTCGTCACCGGCGAGCTTCGATCGTCCGTAGGCGCTCTTCGGGTTCGCAGCGGCATCCTCTCTGTAGGGCGACGACGCCGCACCGTCATAGACGTAGTCGGTGGAATAGTGAACCAGGAGCGCCCCGAGGCGCGCAGCCTCTTCAGCGAGCACCGCCGGCACCTGGCCGTTGATCCCGAACGCAAGTTCCTCTTCCGACTCGGCGCGATCCACAGCGGTGTACGCCGCGGCATTAACGATGACGTCCGGCCGGATGCGTCTGACCACGCCGCGAAGCCAGTCGAGATTGCTCAAGTCACCCTGGCTTCTATCCAGCGCATGGACGGTGCCAAGCGGAAGCAGGCTGCGACGCAGTTCGAAACCGAGCTGCCCGCGGGCACCCGTAAGGAGAATGGTCATGGAGAGAGGCCGTTAAAGCGAAGAAAAGCCGTGCGTCAGAAAGGGATTCGTGCTTCGCTCGTACCCGATCGTGGTTTCCGGCCCGTGTCCGGGATAAACCTTCACCCGGTCATACAGGGTCATCAGCTTCGTCTCTATTGATTCCGCAAGCGTCGGCATGGACCCCATGAAGAGGTCGGTCCGCCCGATGGAACCCTTAAAGAGCACGTCGCCCGAGATGACGAAAAGGCCGGCGGCGTCATAGAAAAGGATCGACCCGGGCGAGTGGCCGGGTACGTGCCGCACCTCCCAGGATGAACCACCCACTTCCACCACGTCCTGCTCGCGCAGCAGGGCACCGGGCGGCGGCACGTCGTCGATCTCACTGCCGAACATCTGGGCCTGCTCCTGCGCGGCGCGGTAGAGCGGCACGTCGGAGGGGTGCATGCGCCAGGCCAGGCCAAAGTGCTCCGCGTAGCACTTGCAATCGTAGATGTGATCCAGATGGGCGTGCGTGAGGAGTAGGTGCCGCACCGTGAGGCCATTCTCATCGATATAGCGCAGCACCGAGTCCCGTTCCTCCTGCGACTGGCTGCTCGGGTCGATCAGCACGGCTTCGCCGTCCTGGTGGCAGACGTACAGGTTCGTCTGAAAGGGATTAAACGTGAAGGACTGTATGGTCATGGGCCGAAAGTGAAGTTGGCAGCAGCGTAGGGCATGAACCCGGCCGGCCGGCTCTTGGTTCACCTTCGGCAAATACGCGCAAGGCGCACGCGCTTATACCCTTGCGCGGGGCGGCATCCCGGCTTACCTTACGTGCTCGCTGCCTCTCATCAGCCGCCAAAGAATGACGCGATTTGCTACCGTTGTTGACGACGGACCCGGCCGCCTCCTCAGGAAGGGCCTGGTTCTTCTGCCTTGTCCTTCGTGAACCGACTGTTCCATGCGTCTTCAGACACTTATCGTCGCAGCGATCCTCTCTGCGGCAGCGATCGCCTGGTGGGGCTGCGATTCTGCGCCCGGGCCTGCCCGCATCGACAACCGGCCGCCACTCGTGCGCGACCTGGTCTTCTCTCCAGACGGCGTGAACCTCGATGACCCCGGTGCGCCCGCCACGGACGCATCCAACCGCGTCAGCGTACCGCTCGCCCTTTCCGTTCAGGCAACGGACCCCGACGGCGCGGTTGCCGACGTGCGCTTCGCGCTCCAGGCACCGGGCGCTCCGGCACCGTACATTGCCGAAGGATCTCTCGAAAGGCGCGAGGGAGACCGGTTCGCCCTCTCTGAGACGCTTATGCTCGACGCGGGTCGCACGGGCGCTTACACCCTCTATGTCTACGCAATCGATGACGAAGGGCGGCTCGGCAACCAGGTGCGCGGATCGATCCTGCTTACGAACACCGGCAGCCCGCCGGTCGTCGAATCCGTTACAGCCAGCCCGGACCCGATAAAGCCGCCTTTCCCGATTACCTTCGTCCTTACGGCACAGGTAAGCGACCCGGACGGCCTCGCCAACATCGCGCGCGTCGTGGTGACTACCCCGAGCGGCGGCGTCTTCTTGCTGGTCGATAACGGAACGCGCGGAGACGCGAAGGCGGACGACGGGCTGTTCACGGCTTCGTTTGATGTGCCGGAGGCGGCACCAGGCGTGCAGCGTTTCGAAGTGCAAGCGTTCGACCGTTCCGGCCTCGCCAGTTCAGTCGTTGTAAAAGAGGTGACCGTTGAGTAGTAACCTTTCTCTTTCGTTCTTCAGGCGGGTTGCCCTTTTCGCGCTTTTGATTTGTTCGGGCGTGTCCGTGGCCGCGGCGCAGCGCGTGAACCTCAGCGCTGCCGAGATGGCCGAGTTGATACCGAGTCCCGGCGGCACGATTCTTCGCAACAGTATCTCCAACCTTCACGCCGAAGGCGACACGCTCTGGGTGGGGCCGCTTCTAAACGTCACGACGGACGGCGGCGCGACGTGGCTCATTGCGGATGCGGATTCGCTCCTGAACGGTCGCAACCGCGTCTTTTCGATTGACGTTGAAGGACCGGTGGTATGGGCGGGCCTTGGCTATACCAGTCAGACCCTCGACGGCGACTTCCCGTCCGCCGGAGGTTTTCTCGTATCGCACGACGGTGGAGAGACGTTTACCTACCGGTTTCCGCAGCTGGACGTTTCCAACGACTCGCTCATCAGCTACGGCGTCTCCGTGCTGCCGGCGCTTCCCGTAACCGTGCCCGAACAAAGTCCGCCGTATGACATCGACTACGACCCGAGGACCGGGACCGTCTGGGTGGCCGGCTGGGCGAGTGGGCTGAGGAAGTCGACAAACGACGGCCGAACCTGGCAGCGCGTCGTGCTCCCGCCGGACGACCGCACGAGCATTTCTCCCGACTCGCTGAACCTCTTCTACTACGCACCCCGTCGCGGCGAACTCGGCAACTACAACCACACGGCCTTCAGCGTCCTGATCGACGAAGAAGGTACCGTCTGGGCGGGCACGCCGGTGGGCGTCAACCGCTCGACGGACGGAGGACGCAGTTGGACCCGGTTTGAAGCCGACGGCACCAACCAGGGCCTCGTCGGCAACTGGGTCACCGCCATTGAAGAACAGCCTATGCCGGGGCGTAATCCGGTATGGATGGCGACCTGGAACTCGGGCGACGGGGGCAATACCTACAACGGCATCACCGTTACCCGCGACGGCGGGGAGACGTTTCAACAAGTGCTCACCGGCGAGACCGTCATCGACTTCGCTTTCTCGGACGACGGCATCGTCTACGCTGCGGGGCGCGAAGCGGGGCTTTTCATCTCCGACGATGCGGGCGCTTCCTGGCGAACGGTAGTCGACTTCGGCATTACGGGGGTTCCCGGCGGCGACCGGCTCGACGTGACGGCCGTCGCCACCGTAGCACGGCCTGACGCGCCGGATGTCCTTTGGGTCGGCACCTCCGGCGGATTGTATAAGAGCACGGACGAAGGCCAAAGCTGGCAGGTGTTCCGAGCGCTCGTCCCGACGCACCCCGAGGAGCCTACCTTCGACGCTCCGGACGTAGAGACATTTGCCTATCCCAATCCCTTCTCCCCGGCAGCGGACCGGGTGGTCGGCATTCGGTATGACCTCGATCAGGCAGCATCTGTCGAGATCCGCATCTTTGATTTTGCGATGACACCCGTTCGCAACCTGCTCAATGAAGAACGCTCCGCCGGACCGCTCGACGTCCTCTGGGACGGCACCGACGACAATGGGCTGCGCGTCGCCAACGGCGTGTATTTCTTTGCCGTTCGAGAAGGAAGCCGCACCGCGTGGGGTAAGATTCTCGTCATCGAGTAGCTCGGCCGCTGCCGAACGGAAAGCTGCAAAGGACCTGGTTTATGAATAGAACGCTCCTAATTACCGTCTTGATCATGCTCTGCATAGGAGCATCAGAGGCGCAGGCGCAAACGGCCGCGTTCACGCGCATGGGCTTCGGCGCGCGTGGGATTGCGCTCGGCAACGCGCTCGTCGCCGATGGATCCGGAGATGCCGCGCCCTTTTACAACCCCTCGCTCGCCCCCTTCGCGGGGCGGCAGTATCTGGAGGCCACGTCGGCGTTCCTGACGCTGGATCGCGAGTTGCAGTTTTTGCAGATCGTAGCACCGCTCAAGCCGCGCGCCGGCATCGCCGCCGGTCTCATCCACGCCGGCGTCGGCAACATTGACGGGCGCGGATTGAGCCAGAACCACACGCAGACGTATTCCACGGATGAGTTTGCCTTCTTCCTCGCTTTCGGACTGAAGCTCGGCAGTCGCCTCACCGGAGGGTTCGGCCTGCAGGTCTTTAGAAGCGACCTCATTGACGATCTCAGCCCGGTCAACAGCATCGGCGTTGACCTGGGCTTGACCGCCCGCGTCACGGACGCGCTGCGCCTCGGCGTGACGGTCGAGGATCTGCTTGCCCGCTATTCGTGGGACACCTCTTCTCTCTACGGCAGCAACGGCAAGACCACATCCGACCAGTTCCCCGTCCGCGTTAGGCTCGGCGCCTCGTACACTCTGCTCGACGGTCGCGGACTCCTGCTCGCGGAGTATGAATCGCGCGCTTCAACACTCCAGGCGCGCACGAGCACGACGGAGATCATCAGCGGAATGCCCTTTCAAAGCCGCACCGACGATAAGCTCACGATCCAGGAAAACCGCATCCGCCTCGGAGCGGAGTTCTTCCCCATACAGGCGCTTGCCCTCCGCGCCGGCATCGACGGGCTGGGCGACGGACAGGCAAAGCCGAGCGCGGGCTTCATGATCAGGCAGGAGGTCGGCAATCTGCTCGTCAGCGGCGAGTACGCCGTAATGCTGGAACCCTACGGCACCATGCCGATGCACTTCATAACCCTCCGCGTGCATCTTTAGGTCTGTCGCTCGGGGCGTGTGGGAGATCAAACCGGCACCGCCCTCGCCTCCGGAGCGGGGATGCAGTCAGTAGCCGGCCATTGTAACATGCAGAGGCGTGCAAGACGGCGAACAGGCACTTTTATTGCAAAGGCAGGGGCGGGGTGCAGAACGTGAGAGCGGCGCACGGATGTGCCGAATTCATGCAAGCCTCCCGGTGCTTCCGGCATTTCCATGCGGGCGGAGAGAAACTGTCCGTGCCGCATGAACTGTCAGGTTTGCCTTCTTACGGACTCCCGCCTCTCTCGCTGCCTCCCTTGAGACCTTCGCTGAAATCTGCGAAATTGCCCCTTCTGGCGCTGCTCCTTGCCGCCACACTCGCCGGCGGTTGTGCTTTCCAGTCGACCGCGGTCGACGCGCGCGACGGCATTCTGAACCTGGAAGGCGTTCCGATGAGCGGGACCGTGGTCATGAGCGGGCACTGGAAAGCTGCCGCAGGTGTAGATCCGCAGGCAGTTTCCGCCTTCGATTACGACGACAGCGCTTGGCAAAACGTGCCCGTTCCGGCGAGTTTTGCCGAACAAGGATTCCCCAACGACGGCCTGGTCGTCTACCGGCTTCTCGTTCGCCTCCCGCGGAGCGGTCCTCCGCTAAAAGGCTATATCCAGCATGTTGATAACGCGCACGCGCTCTATGCGGCCCGCCCGGGAGAACCCGGCACCTTGATCGCGCAGAGCGGCCGTCCCGCCGCCACCGCCGAGTCTGCCGTACATAGCCGTGGCCCGGTTCTGTTTTCCATTCCCGCAGACACGTCGGTCGTCTTTACGTGGGCCGTTTCGAACCATCGGTACGCCGGCGGCGGCCCGTTCTATACGGTTCAACTCGGCCCGGCCTCCACTATGGACGCATTGATGGTCGGGCGGATCGGACTCGTGTTCATCTGCTTCGGCGTTTATGTGCTCCTGGCCGGGTTCTTCATCCTTCAGTGGACGCTGGAGCGGCGTGACTTGAAGGCGCTTTCAATCGGACTCCTGAGCTTTGACATGGCTATTCGCGCCGTCACGACAGCGGGCGTCCTTGAGATGCTCACTTCCGGTGCCCTGCCCTTTGAGGTGCGCGTCGTTCTCGAAGCAGTCACGTATCTGGCGCTTCACGGGCTGCTCGCGTTCGTGCTCTGGTCGTTCTTTCCACAGGAATTCGCTTCCCCGGTGCGGAGCGGCACCGCGCGGCCGGCGCGAAGTGCCCGTCATTTTCTTCAGCAGTTCCATAGCCTTTCCGCGCTCGCCGCCGTGTCGCTGAGCGTGGTGTCGATCATAGTCACGCTGTTTGCATCGCCCGAAACCACCTCCCGCCTGCTCATCGTTGCGCGTTGGTTTAGTCTGGCGTTGATCGTTCCGGCGTGTACGGTCGTGCTCTCGGCAGTGCAAGCGCGCAGATCGTTCGCTTCTATACTGGGAATCGGCATGTTGGTGGTCGTTCTCGGCGGAGCGCATGACATTTTGCTCGCTTCCGGAGTTGTAAGAGGGCACCCGTACATCTTGACGTACACTTTCCTCGGGTTCATCAATTTGCTCGGGTTTGGCGTCGCGCGGCGCAACGCGCTCATGGCCCGCAGCGATCACCAGAATGCCGAAGAATTAGCGGCGCACGTTGCGGCGCAGACGCGCGAATTGCGAAAGGCCGTGGCGGCCGCCAATGAAGCTAATGGGGCGAAGGATCAGTTTCTCTCCGCCGTGAGCCATGAACTGCGAACGCCGCTCTCCTCGATCATAGGCTATACGGAAATACTCTCCGATGAAACAGAGGACCGGCTGGAACCGGAACACCGAGAGTTCCTTGGCATCATCGGGCAAAGCGCAGCCCGGTTGCTCTCGCTCGTGAACGACCTTCTGGACCTCGCCTCGGCGGAGGCTGGGCGTCTCGTCCTCCGGCTCGAACCAACGGACGCCTGCGCGGCCATGACGGACGCGGTTAATCAGTCGTACCCGCTGGCCCGCCAGAAAGGACTCGATCTCAGGACCAGCGTCGAAACGGACAGCGTCGAGGTGCTCGCCGATCCGTCCCGCCTGCGCCAGGTCCTGCTGAATCTTCTCTCAAACAGCATCAAGTTTACCGAAAAGGGAAGCATCAGTGTGCGCATCGAGGACGGAGAGATCGGAGGTCTGCCGGCACTCTCGTTTACCGTGGCCGATACGGGTCCGGGCATTTCGGAAGAGTTTCTGCCGCACCTGTTCCAGCGCTTCGAGCAGGATCACAGGTCCTACGGCCGCAACCACCGCGGCACCGGTCTCGGCTTATCTATTTCGCAAGAACTGGTGGCGCGGATGAACGGGCAGATACACGTAGAGAGCCAGGTCGGCCAAGGATCGGTGTTCACGGTGCTGCTGCCTCGACCGGTAGCGAATTCGACGTCCTTTCCGCTGACGTACACTGAGGCTGTACCGTCGTAGGCACCGTTGAACTTCGGCGTTTACAGCACGTTGTACGGGATCAAACCGCCCGATTCACGCAGCACACGCCCCATGGCCCGGACGTTCAACGTTCCCCTGTTCTATCGAAGCCCGATCATTGCCCGCGTCAAGAACACGCGGCGCGAACTGGATCCGCGGAAGCGCGACCTCTCCCCGACCGTGCTCGATTTCGGTCCCGTGCGGTTCAAGATCGCGCGGCATTTCGGGTTTTGCTACGGCGTCGAAAATGCAATCGACATCGCTTATCGGGCTATCGAACAGCACCCGGATCGGCGCATCTTCCTGCTTTCGGAGATGATCCACAACCCGCACGTGAACGAGGACCTTGTCCGCCGAGGCGTGCGCTTCCTGAGAACGACCGGCGGCGAGCAGATTATATCTTTTGAGACGCTGACCAAGGACGACATTGTCCTCATCCCCGCTTTCGGCGCTTCGCTCGAGGTGCAAGAGTTGCTAAAAGAGCGCGGGGTGAACGTGGAGGCGTTCAACACGACCTGTCCTTTCGTGGAGAAGGTGTGGAAGAAGAGCAGCCAGATAGGGCGGCAGGCGTACACCGTAATCGTCCACGGCAAACGCTTTCATGAGGAAACTCGGGCGACCTTTTCTCACGCCAAGGAAGAGGCACCCGTGATGGTTGTGCGGGATCTTGAAGAAGCGGAGGAACTCGCGCAGATCATTCGTGGCGAAAAGCCCGCCGATTGGTTCTTCGAACGGTTCCCGGAGCGTTACTCCGACGGATTCCATGCTGAGCGAGACCTTGCGCGAATCGGCGTTGTCAATCAGACCACGATGCTCGCTTCGGAGACCCAGGCCATAGCCGACCTGCTTCGGCAAGCGATGGCGGACCGCTATGGCGAGGAGGCCCTCCTCGACCACTTTGCGGACACGAGCGACACGCTCTGCTACGCCACGAATGAAAATCAGAACGCGACGGTTGCGCTGATCGAGGATGGCGGCGACGTGGCGCTGATCGTTGGCGGTTACAATTCTTCCAACACGAGCCACCTCGTCGAGCTTTGCGAACCCGCGATGCCGACGTATTTTATTGAAGACGCCGAGCACATCCTCTCGCCGTCGCTGATCCATCACTATGATATGCACCGCAAGCTCATGGTGGAAACGGACGGCTGGATGCCGCCCAAGCGGCCGCTCGAAGTCGTGCTGACGGCAGGTGCCTCCTGCCCCGACGCCCTCCTCGACGAGGTGCTGCAGAAGATCGTCGGATGGTTTGGCAAGGACGTTCGGCCGATGGAGGAAGTGCTCGCGCCCTTCACCGAGCCTGTGCTAACCTGACCGGCTCCCGATGAAATCATCCGCTGCGTTACTCCTGTTGGCCGCCGTCGCGGCAGGACTGCTTTGGAGCGGCTGCAGCCTGTTTTCGACCCGTGAACCGGAGCCTCCAATAACCTCCGGCGGCACGTTCGCCCAGGCCGATACGCCCGAGCAGGTCATCGAGAACGTCAAAGCCGCCATCGCGGAGATGAACGCCCTCAACTACCGGCGCTCACTCTCCGACGACTTCAAGTACACCCCAACCGTATCTGCCCTCGCTCGGCACGCGTTCTGGAGCACGTGGGACCGCGCCGACGAAGAGCGTTACTTCAGTACGCTGGCGGCTGCCTACCGCAAGACCACCACGCCAGATCTGCAGTTTTTCAACAGCAGCATCGCCATCGACCGGGAAGATCGGTACGTGTTCGACGCCAATTATGTGCTAAAGGTCGACCACAGCCGCCCGGAGAAGCCCAAGGAGGTGCAGGGCCACCTCACGTGGGTGATCGTGCGTGGGCAGGACGGACTCTGGAGCATTGCGGAATGGACGGACCAGCAGTTCGAGTCCACGTTCTCGTGGAGCGATCTAAAGGCTTCCTTCTACAACTGATGTCGTTCAGTCGCGCGCGGCGGCGTCCTTGCCCGCTGCCCATTCGATGCCGCCGAGGATATGCTGAAGGAATGCCGGTTCCTGAAAGCTTGCCTCGGTGTGCCCGAGACCCGTGTACCAGGCGCGTCCGCCGCCGACTTCATGCGCCCAGGAGATGGGGTGATCGTCCCCCATTTCGCCGCCCTTGTAAGTGGCTTCGTCCAGCGAGACCAGAACCCGCACGCTGCCGCGAGGATTCTGACGATAGTTGTACCACTCATCCCACCGCCGCCAGCGGTCCGGCAGGTGCGCCGTCGAGGGATGATCGTGGTCCTCCACGAGCAGGTCGGCGTCTTGCTGTGCGGGGTGGCTCTTGAAGTACCCGCCGACGAGCGCGCCGTACCAGGGCCAGTCGTACTCGGTATCTGCAGCGGCGTGGATGCCTACATAGCCTTTCCCGTGCGCAATAAACGCCTCGAGAGCAGCCTTTTGATCGGCATCCAGGATGGTGCCGGTGGTGCTGAGGAAAACGATTACGTCGAAGCGGCGCAGGTCGTCGAGGTTGAAGATCGAAGCCTCTTCCGTGGCTTCGACCGCGAATCCGTTCTCCCCCGCCAGTTTCCCGATGGCCGCAATGCCGTTCGGAATCGACGTGTGCCGAAAGCCGGCCGTTTTCGAGAAGACCAGCACGCGGAATCGCGGAGCCTCATCAGCGACGGGCTGCGCTCCGGCCGCCGGCGCAAAGGCCGCGGCCAAGAAAATCCCGCTCAAGAGCAGCACCGAAAGGAAGAAATCGTTCATGAACTTTGCCGTTGGTTAAAGCCCTGCCCGGCGGCAGGTTGATGGAAGATACGGTAGAGCAGCCGAGAACAAGAGGTTAGCGTCTACTGCCTCGCTGAACAAGCGGAGCAGGATGACCAGTTGAGCACGAGCAGCAATCCTGGAGATAGAAAGGCAAAGCCGAGGTATCGCCTCCTGCGCCCGCTTTCCCGCCTGGTCTAACACGGGCCGGCGCTCCGACTGGCTTATCCGTCCACGTGCGAGGGTAGCTTCATTCTTTCTTCACGAACTTTGTGAGTGCCGAGTGAATCTATGGCAAAGGGCTGACGTATGCGGCACCTTCTGACCGATTGGTCACTTAGTGACGCCCGCGTTTTGCGCTTTACAGACTGAAGGTATGGAGAGCCGGTTATCAAGGAGAGAAAGAGAGCGCCTGACGCGGCGGCAGGCCATGATCGAGGCGGCGCGGACCGTCTTTGCCGAGAAGGGATACGCGCACGCCACCATCGAGGAGGTCGCCCACCGCGCCGAGTTCGGCAAAGGAACGGTCTACAACTATTTTGAGGGTGGAAAGGAAGACCTGCTCGTCGCCGTGCTCGATGAAATCTACGACCGGCTTTGCCTTCTCATCGAGACCTCGCTTTCCGCGCCGGCCGCGACGCCCGCGGCTTTCAGGAAAGTGTTCCAGGCTTTTGTAGAGCGCTTCTTCGACTTCTACGCCGATGATCCCCACGTTTTCATCATCCTCGCGAAAGAAGCTCGCCAGTTCTTGTTCAGCACCGATCAAAGCACGTCCCAGTATCTGATCCGGCAGAATCGCCGTGTCGTTGAGGCGCTGATGGGACCCATAGAAAAGGCGCAGCAGGCCGGTCTACTTAAGGCCTTCCCGGTGGATGCGGTGGCTCACGCGATCCTCGGCAACTTGAACGGCTCCCAGATGCACCTTTGCATGTCGCCGGCAGACTGTTCCGACAGCGAGATGGCGGCCCGCGAAGCGTCTGAGTTCATCTGCGCGATGCTGATGGACGGCTTGCTTAACGACGAGCGTCCCGACGCTCATTAACCAATACATTCGCCTACCGATGCGTACGCTCTATTACGCAACCGCCTCGCTCCTCGCCGTCTGCGGTCCGCTATTGCTGATCGGCAGCCTGCCGGCAGCCGCGCAGGCGCAGCCCGCCCTCTCGCTGACGCTCGATGAGGCGCTCCAGATCGCACTCGTGCGCAACTACACCGTGCGCAATCTCCGGCTCGATGTGGAGAATGCCGAGGCGCAGGTGCGCGAAGCGTGGGGACAAGTGCTGCCGCAGGTCTCCGCCTCGTCGAGTTACACCCGCAATGTGAAAAGTCCGAATCCATTCGCCGGTAGCGACGCGGGCGGCCTCTTCGGTTCTCTCGGTTTTGTGGACTGGCTCGCCTACAATGAACGCGCCCGCACCGACGAAAACCCCACGTCCGTTCCCATCTCCTTCGACCGGTACATAGATAGCTTGCGCATCGGACAGGACCGCGCCGGCATCACCCAGAACAGCAGCGACAATCCGTTCGCGGTGCCGAACAACTTCGCTGCGGGTATTTCCGTAGAGCAGACGCTTTTCAACGGGTCCGCTTTCGCTGCCATCAAAGGGGCGGCTGCGCTCCGGGAGATCAATGCGCGTGCGGCTTCCCGGCAGGAGCAGTTGCTGGTCGAAGACGTGAAGCAGGCCTATTACCAGACGCTGCTCGCCTCGCAGCAGGCGTCCGTTGCCCAGCAGAGCGTGGCGCGCACCCAGCAGACGGTGGCGGAGGTGTCGAGGCAGGTCACCCAGGGCGTAACGCCGAAGGCCCAGCGTCTTAGCGCCGAGGTGCAGCTGGCAAACCTCGAAACGCAGCTCATGCAGGTGGACAACGCCTCCTCGCTGGCGCTGGACAACCTCAAGCTGCTTCTCGGCATCCCCATCGCGCAGCCCATTCTCCTGCAGGGCGATCTTCAGGCCGAGAACGCGGCGGCGTATCTGTCCGTCTCTGAAGAGGACGCCGTGCTAACAGCCATCCGGAACCGGCCCGACCTCGAGCAGGCGCGCCTTGCAGTCAAACTGAACGAAGTGAACGCGAACATTACGCGCGCCGAGTTCTTGCCGACCGTGAGCGCGTTCCTGAACATGAACTACATCGGCAATGTGCCCGACAACCGCACCCGCACGTTCCGAATCGATGATCCGGCGACGGACTTTGCATACGATTCCGAGAACATCGGCTTCTTCAGCAAGAACTACTGGAATCCGTCGGTGAGCGCGGGCATACGGCTGAGCTGGAATCTGTTTAACGGCTTCCAATCGGCGGCGCGACTGCAGCAGCGGCAGATTGCCGTAAAGCAGGCGGAGATCAACGCCGAACAGGCGCTGCAGGCAGTGCATCTTGAAGTATCGAGTGCGCTAAAGAATCTGCGCACGGCCCGGCAGCGCATTCTTGCGCAGGAGCAAAACGTCGCTCGGGCGGAGCTGAGCTACCGCTTTGCCAATGCCCGTCTGTCGGAGGGCGTCGCCAGCCAGCTTGAAGAGCGCGACGCATCCGAGCAGCTCGACCAGAGCCGCCTCAACTACCTGCAAGCCATCTACGACTTTGTCGTCGCAAAGACTTCCTTCGAGACTGCCATCGGCGCGCCCATCGCCGAGCCGTCGTCGCTTCGCCTCACCAGCAACTGAGACGGTGCCTTGCACCTTCCTATTAATACGTCCATGGCCAACAGAACCACCCGCGTCGCCTTCTCGGCGCTTCTGCTCCTTATCAGTGTTTACGCCGCCGGCTGCTCTTCCTCAGACGGCGGGGGCAAGACGGAAAATGCGGGCGAAGAAGGCACCGGCGCACGATCCGTTCGGGTTGAGACCCTCGTCTTGCAGCCGGAGCCGTTCCGGGACATGGTCCAGCTCACCGGCACCGTCGAAGCGACGAACGACGCGAACCTGTCGGCGCAGTCGGCCGGCACCGTCACGCGGCTCGTGGAGCGCGGCGCATTCGTGCGGGCGGGCGGCGTTGTAGCGCAACTCGACGCGGGCATTGCGCGCGCCTCTATGGAGCAAGCCGAAGCGTCAGTGGCCGCCGCTAAGGCCAATCTCGATCTTGCGAAAGACAACATCGAGCGCCAGGAACCCCTCTACCGCGATTCGATCATTTCGGCGATCGAGTTCGAGCAGGCACGGGCGCAGTTCAACCAGGCGTCGGCGCAGGTTGCGCAGGCGCGCGCCGTTCTTTCTCAGGCGCGGGAAGGCGTCTCGAATACGACGGTCCTTGCGCCTTTCGCCGGCGTCGTCGAGGAACGGTTCGTGGAAAGAGGCGAACAGGTCATGCCGGGAGCGCCCGTGGCGCGGATCGTCAACACGGGGCAAGTAAAGGTCGTGGCGGGGGTGCCGGAGCGCTACGCCGGTGACATCGAAGTTGGAACGAACGTCGAGATCGGCCTTCAGGGTGCCGGTAACCGGCTCGGACGGGTCTCGTTCGTCGGAAGCGCGGTAGATCCGGAGAGCCGCACCTTCCCGGTCGAAATTACGCTTGCCAATCAGGATGGCACCCTCAAGCCGCAGATGGTGGCCAGCGTGCTCATCACCCGGCAGCAACTCGACGGCGTGATCGTCGTGCCGCGCAGCGCAGTCATCCGGCACGAGAGCGGCAATAGCGTCTATGTGGTTCGCGGCGGAGCCGCATCCGGCACGGCAGAGATACGAGAAGTCACCCTCGGTTCGGCCTATGGCGACCGGACGGTCGTCACCTCCGGCTTGCAGGCGGGCGATGAGGTGGTCGTTCTCGGACAAAACAATCTCACCGAGGGCGATCCGGTGGAGGTCGTTGATCGGTATTCCTCCGTCGACGCGACGCTGGCGGCGGACCTGTAGCGCATTGCACTTCGAGTCACTTGAGAACTGAAAGCAAGGCAGCCGCCGCCCGGCTCCGCCCCAACTGCCGCGGATAAGCTCCCTTCCGCCCATACCCGAGCGTTATGAAGATCACCGATCTTTCCATCAAGTATCGCACCAGCGTAATCGTGCTGACGGTGATCCTCACCATCGGCGGACTGCTGGCCTACGTTACGATTCCGAAGGAGTCCTCTCCGTCTATTGAAATCCCGATCATCGTCGTCACGACGATCTATCCGGGAGCAAGCCCGAGCGACATCGAGAGTCTGCTCACGCAGCCCATCGAGGAGGAAGTGCAGAGCGTCAATGGAATCAAGGAGATCCGCTCGACGTCGACGGAGGGTGTTTCGACGGTCGTGGTTGAGTTCAACCCGGAGGTTGCCATCGATGAGGCATACCAGAAAGTGCGCGACAAGGTTGACACCGCGCGTCCGGACCTACCGAGCGACGTTGAAGAACCCCTCGTCAACGAAATTGACATTTCTGAATTCCCCGTCCTTACGGTGAACCTCGCGGCCGACTACCCGCTCTCGCGCCTCAAAGAGGTGGCGGAAGATGTTCAGGATGCGCTTGAAACAATCCCGAGCGTGCTCGAGGTGGACCTGATCGGCGGACTGGACCGGGAGGTGCAGGTCAACGTGGACCTCGCTGCGCTGCAGGGATACAACCTGACCTTCGGCGACGTCATCACTACGATCCAGCAGGAGAACGCCAACATCCCCGGCGGCTCGGTGGACGTAGACCGGCAGAATTATCTGGTGCGTGTTGACGGTCAGTTCAAGGAGCCGGAGCAGATCGAGGGGCTGGTGGTTTCCGCGCCCGGCGGGCGTCCGATCTACGTTCGCGACATTGCCGACGTCGTCTTCGGCTTCAAGGACCGCGCTTCGTATTCGCGGCTGCAGGTATTCAAGACGGAGGACGCGGAAGGCGACCTGACCGACAACCCGGTCGAGGACACGCGGATAGCGCAGGTCGTCACGCTGAACGTTAAGAAGCGCTCGGGCGACAACATCCTGACCACCTCCAAAGACGTGCGGGACGCGCTGGACGTGTTCCCCTTTCCGAAGGGCACGAAGGTCGAGATAATCGGCGACCAGAGCGAGTTCGTAGAGGCCATGGTGAAGGACCTCGAGAACAACATCATCGCGGGGCTGATCTTCGTGGTGGCGGTGTTGCTCTTCTTTATGGGCGTGCGCAACGCCACGCTCGTCGGCATCGCCATTCCCCTCTCGATGTTCGTGACTTTCATCGTCTTCTCCGTCATGGGGCAGACGCTGAACTTCATCATTCTCTTCTCCCTCATCATCGCGCTCGGCATGCTCGTGGACAACGCGATCGTGATTGTGGAGAACATCTACCGTTTCCGGGAAGAGGGATATTCCCGCTGGGACGCGGCTCGGCTCGGGACGAAGGAGGTGGCGATGCCCGTGGCGGCATCCACGGCGACCACGGTAGCTGCGTTTGCGCCGATGCTATTCTGGCCGGGCATCATGGGCGAGTTCATGGGCTATATGCCGCTCACGCTCATCATCACGCTCACGTGCTCGCTCTTCGTGGCGCTGATCATCAACCCGGTCATTACGGGCATCTTTGTCAAGCTCGAAAGCGAACCGAAAACGCCGGTCAGCCGCCCGACGAAGATTGTCGTTCTTGCAGTCGTTGCTCTTCTTGGGGTTATTCTGGCCATTGCGAACTGGAAGACGGTCGTGGTGCTCGGGGTGCTGCTCCCGCTGCTCTATTATGTGCACACGCGGCTCTTTAAGCCTGCCGGCGACCGGTTTGTCGCTGAAGGGCTGCCGCGGATGAACGGCGCGTACCGCCGGTTCCTCGACTGGATGCTCACGCGGGATTACAGCGGCCGCCGGCCCATCTTGAGAAACACCTTTGCGCTGGCATCTCTATCGGCCGGCGTTGTGCTCGGCGTCCTCGGAGGTGCGGTGTCTGCCGGCCTCGGAAGCGCGGCGGGCATGGTCATTCTCATCCCGGCGGGCCTACTTGCCGCCGTGGGGCTGCTCGGGATCCTGGTACACACGGTCGAGACGGTCTATCTCGGCGGGAGGACGAGCTTCCGGGCCGGGTTGATCTTCGGCGCGGCGACCTTGCTGATCGTGGGCTTGATGTACATCGGCCCCAAGGATGTGTCTCTCGGGACGGTTTTCGAACTGCTGCTGCTCCCCGCTCTCATAGTCCTGATCGGGCTGGCAGGCATGATGACGAACCGGAAGGGCCGCAAGGTTCTCCTGCTCACCGACAATCGCTCGCGCCTGCTCAACTCGACGCTCGGCGGCCTCTTCGCTATTCTCGCCATGTTCGCCATTGCCCCGACCGGCGTCACCTTCTTCCCGGACACGGACCCGAACCAAGTGCAGGTGAAGGTGGAAGCGCCCCTCGGAACGAACATCGAGGCCAGCAACCGGATTGCCGAAACGGTCCACGATCGCATCGAGGCGCTGATGGCGGACAGCAAGGACTTCAGCGGAAACGTTCAAAACATGCTCGTCAACGTCGGCATCGGTGGCGACGCGGCCTTCGGCGGCGGTGCCGCCAAGCCTGAAAACTCGAACGTGCAGATCAACTTCGTCGACTACGAAGACCGCGTGGAGTCGAGTTCCGAGACGCTGAACCGCTTGCGCAGCCAACTGCAGGGCATTCCGGGGGTAGATATCCAGCTTACCAAGGATGAGTCAGGGCCGCCGACGGGATCGCCGGTCAACATCGAGATCACGGGGCCGGAGTTTGATCAGATCGTGCGCATCGCACAGGACGTGAAACAGCGGCTGCGGCAGGCGTCGGAGTCCGGGTCGATCCCGGGCCTCGTCGACGTGCAGGACAACCTCAACACCGGGCGGCCCGAGTTGGAAGTGCGCATCGACCGCGAGCGTGCGGCTCGCTATGGCCTCAACACGAGCATGATTGCCTCGACGGTACGGTCGGCCATTAACGGCACCGAAGCCAGCAAGTACCGCGACGGCGAAGATGAATATGACATCACGGTCCGCCTCGCCGAGAACGACCGTGCGAGCCTGGAAAGCATCAAGAACTTGACCATTCTCCACGAAGGTCAGCAGATACCCATCGTCGCGGTGGCGGACCTTGAGGTGGGCAGCGGTCTCGGCTCGGTTACGCGGCTGGACCTCGAGCGCGTCGCGACGGTCTCGGCCGAGGCGGCTCCCGGCTTCAATGGGCAGGCCATCCTGGGGCAGGTCCAGCAGAATCTGCAGTCCTACCAGGACGAACTGCCGCAAGGCTACGAGATGTCCTACACCGGTGCCAACGAGGAAATGGCCGATGCATTCGGCTTCCTGACGCGGGCGCTGCTGATTGGCGTGGCGTTCATCTTCCTGATCATGGTGGCGCAGTTCAACAGCATCAGCGCGCCGTTCATTATCATGGTCGGTGTTGGACTGAGCCTTATCGGCGTGCTGCTCGGGCTGATCCTGACGCGGACGCCCTTCGGCCTGTTCACGTTCATCGGCATCATCAGTCTGGCCGGTATCGTCGTCAACAACGGCATTGTGCTCATCGACTATGCGCTGCAGCTGCGAGAGCGGGGCCTGGAGAAGCGCGAGGCCATCATCGAGGCCGGGGCGACGCGCCTTCGCCCGGTCCTTCTGACGGCACTTACGACCGTCATCGGCCTGATACCGCTGACGTTCGGCATTAACATCGATTTCGTGGGCTTGCTTGTCGATTTCGCCCCAAACTTCCAGCTCGGATCTCCCAACACCCAGTTCTGGGGACCGATGGGCACCGCGATCATCTCCGGGCTGACGTTTGGAACATTCCTGACGCTCGTGATCGTGCCGGTCATGTACTCCACCTTTGACTCCGTTTCCATACGGATGGCGCGCGTCTTCAGGGGGCGATATGTTACGGAGGACGACGCAGCCTCCGGCAACGGCTTCGCGGGTGTTTATGGAGGAGACGGCATTAGGCAAGAGAACACGCCGAGCGGCGCTTTGCGGTAAAGGAATCTCCCTTTGCGGCCGCTAAACTGCGCCGCCCCTGCAACGTTATGGCGGGGGCGGCGCTTGTTTTTGCCCGAGGCCCTATCTTGCTTTTTGTCGCGGCCCGGTGCCTCCCATAGATACGCTTCATGTTTTTACTGCTTCTGTACGTCGGTCTGGCCCTCACCGTCTCGTTCCTGTGCTCGATTCTGGAGGCCACGCTGCTAAGCATAACGCCCGCGTTCGTGGCCGCGCAGGAGCGTAAAGGCGCAGCGTCCAGCCAGCGGCTGAAGAAGCTCAAAGCCGACGTGGACCGTCCGCTTGCCGCCATTCTAAGCCTGAACACGATTGCGAACACCGTGGGGGCGGCAGGAGCGGGCGCGCAGGCCACCGTGGTGTTCGGCGACGCCTATCTCGGCGTTGCCTCCGGCGTGCTGACGCTCTTGATCCTCCTCTTCTCCGAAATCATCCCGAAGACCGTGGGCGCGCTCTACTGGCGCAACCTCATTCCGCTGGTTACGAGCGTCCTGCCAACGATCATGATTCTTACGTGGCCGCTCGTAAAGCTGGCGAAGGGCATCACGTACCTGCTTTCACGCAACCGCAAGGAGGCACCCGTAAGCCGCGATGAGATCAGCGCGCTGGCCGACCTGGGCACGCAGCAGGGCGTCTTTGAACAGGAAGAGAGCAGAATCCTGAAGAGCCTTCTTCGGTTTTCATCGCTTCGGGTTAGCGACATCATGACGCCGCGCACCGTCGTTTACCTGCTGCCGGAAAGCACTACGGTCGAGGAAACGATGGTCACCCCGGACCTTCGCTTCTCTCGGATCCCCATCTACCGGAAGGACCGCGACGACGTGACCGGGTACGTGCTCAAGGATGACATCCTGTTTCACGCCGCGCAGGAAGAGGACGATGTGCCGCTGAGCGCCCTTTGCCGCGAGTTCCTCATGGTGCCCGAGGCGCTCCCACTGCCCGAGCTTTTTGCACGGCTGCTCGAAAAGGTGCAGCATATCGCCCTTGTGCTGGACGAGTACGGCGGCATGGCAGGCATCGTGACGATGGAAGACGTGGTCGAAACGCTCCTGGGCCTCGAGATCGTGGATGAGGCAGATACGACGCAGGATATGCAGGAGCTTGCCCGGCAGCAGTGGACCCGCCGCGCCACCCGTCTCGGCCTGATCCAGGAAACCGCCGAAGCCAACGCTCGCCAGCGGGAGGCCGTGGCACGCTCCGGCCTGACCGGCGGTTCACCTCCCGAAGTTACCTGATTGCCTCGCTGATGATAGTGGGCGCTAACAGGCTCCTTTGCTGCCGGAACGGAACGCTACCTGGAACCGTACCGGGAACGCACGAACGCCGGGTCAGGCGTAGCGTGGCAACGCAGTTTCCCATCTTTGATGCCGCGCCATGAGGAATCGCCTCCCGACTCCGTGGATCGTTCTGGTCGCTTCGCTCATCCTGACGGCCGCCGCCGTTCTGGCTCTCCTCGACAGCGCGCGCGAGTTGGATGAAGAACGGTTCCTGAACGCCGTTCAGTCTACGCAGGACCGGATCGCGGCCCGGCTGGACACGTACATTGCCCTGTTACGCGGCGGAACGGGGCTTTTTGCTACCGGCCAGCCTGTCTCGGCCGCCGAGTTCCATGAGTGGACCGAAAGGATCGACACGCAGCGGCGTTTCCCCGGCATCCAGGGCATCGGCTTCACGCTGAGCATTCCTTCGGGAAGAGAAGACAGCGTCGTTTCCGCCATGCGGAGCCAGGGCGTGCCCGGCTTTCATTTGTGGCCGGACAGCGCCGGCGTTGACCGCCACGCCATTCTCTACCTCGAACCGTCAGATGCCCGGAACAAGGCGGCGTTCGGGTACAACATGTTCAGCGAACCTGCGCGGCGCGCGGCAATGGCGCAAGCGCGCGATACCGGCCGATCTTCCATGTCCGGCGCCGTCACGCTCGTTCAAGAGATCAGCGGGCGCAAGCAGACCGGGTTTCTCATTTACATTCCCGTTTACCGCAAAGGCAGGCCCATCGCCACCGAGGCGGAACGGCGGGAGGCGCTGCTCGGCTTCATCTATGCGCCTTTCCGCTCGGATGATCTTTTCGAAGGCATTTTCGGCAGTGAAAGCCGCCCGCGCATTGCATTCAGCATCTACGACGGCGAACCGGACGCACCCGGCAATCTCCTTCACACGACCGCAAGGAGCGGGATTTCCGCTTCCGAGAACCCGGCATTTACTGCGGAGAATAAGCTCACGATAGCCGGGAGAACACTGACGATCCGGTTTGCGAATACTAGTAATTTCTCGGAAAGCTCGCGCCTCTCGTTCGTCCCGTTTCTCATAGCGGCCGGACTGCTCATGAGCCTGCTCCTTTTTGCGCTGACGCGGTCGCAGGTACACGCGCACGAAGTGGTGCGGGATAGCGAGCGGCGGTTGCGCGCCGTGCTCGAGTCGCTGCCGGTGGGCGTCTTCGTCGCCGAGCCGTCCGGGCAGGTTACGTTCGTCAACACCACTGGAAATCGGATTTGGGGCAGCCCCGACCCGTCTTCCGCGCTCTCTCTTTCTGCATTCAAGGGAAGCCACCCGGAGACCGGTGCGCCCATGCTGCCGCCCGAGTGGGCGCTTGCGCGTGCGCTCAAAGGCGAACGAACGGGAACGGAGGTGGTCGACATCGAAACGTTCAACGGCGTGCGGCGGACGGTTCTCACGAAGGCTTTTCCCATGCGGACGAAGTCCGGCCGGGTCGAGTCTGCCGTCGCGGCCATGGTGGACATCACGGAGCAGCGCGCGGCAGAGGCGGCGCTCCGCGAGCGCGAGCGCGAACTTCAAACGCTGGTAGACGCGATCCCGCAACTGGCCTGGATGGCGGACGCCGATGGTGCCGTGCTCTGGTACAACCAGCGGTGGTATGACTTCACGGCGACCTCTGCAGAGGAGATGAAGCAGGCGGGCTGGACGAACCGGGTCCACCCGGACCATGCCGACCGCGTCACCGGCTCTTATGATGCGGCCATCCGCCGGGGAACGCTCTGGGAAGAGACGTTCCCCCTTCGAGGTGAGAACGGCCGGTATCAGTGGTTCCTCTCCCGGGCGGTGCCGCTCCGCGACGCGAAGGGAGCGGTCTTGCGTTGGTTCGGGACGAACACCGACGTGACCGAACAGATGCAGGCGCAGGAGGCAGAGGCCCGCGCCATCCGCGAGCAGGCGGCCCGCGAGGCCGCTGAGATGCGCGAAGAACAACTGCTCGTTCAGGCCGCCGAACTGGAGCGGAGCAACCGCGAACTGCAGGAGTTTGCCTACGTCGCATCCCACGATCTGCAGGAGCCTTTGAGAAAGATCTCCGCCTTCTCCGATCTCATCCAGGTGGAATATGGCGACCGTCTTGACGACGAAGGGGTGCATTACCTCGAGCGCATGCAGCACGCCGCGCTAAGAATGTCACGGCTGATTCGGGATTTGCTCTCCTTCTCCCGCGTAACGACAAAGGCCAACCCGTTCGAGAAGGTCGACCTGAACGCGGCGCTGCGGGAAGTGCTTACGGACCTCGAACTGCGCATCACCGAAACGGATGCTCGCATCCACGCCTCCGAGCTGCCGGTCCTTGAAGCGGACCCGATGCAGATGCGTCAGATTCTGCAGAACCTCATCGCCAACGGCTTGAAGTTCCACCGCGACGGCGTGCCGCCCGTGGTGCGGATCACGTCGGAAACGGCAGAAGATCAAAACCCGTTCGGTCCGGGTAAGCGACAGGTTTGCCGCATTTCGGTTGCTGACAACGGCATTGGCTTCGACCCCAAGTACCTGGATCGCATCTTTCTGCCTTTCCAGCGGCTTCAGCCGCGCGGACAATTTGAAGGCACCGGGATCGGACTGGCCATCTGCCGGCGCATTGCCGAGCGCCACGGCGGCACTCTCACGGCGACGAGCACGCCGGGAGAAGGTGCCACGTTCTCGTTCACCCTGCCGCTGGTTCAGCCAAAGGTCAATCCCCCGCGCCCTGCCGATAAGGAAATGTCGGCGGTTTAGCAGCAATGTTTACGGCGTTGTCCACGCCGGAAAGGGACGTGCTGCAGCAGCGGTTCCAACCAGTTCATGAACAAGGGCGGAGCGCTCCCCTATTTCGGAGAGCACCCCGCCCTTTTCGAATACGACGACGTTCGTCGTGAGGAGCGCGGAAGCCGGCCGCCTCTACAGCGCCACGCCAAGCCGAACTTGTAGCGTATTGATGTGCTGGGTGTCTTGCGCGGAGAAGTTGGTCGTGCCTACCTCAAAGTTCTCATCCATGAAGCGCGAGATACCAAACCCGTAGCGAATCTCCGGAAAGAGTCGTAGGGAAAGACCAGGAAGCCCGACCTCCACGCCCACGCCGATGTTGGCGGCGACGCCGATGTCCTTGATCGCGTCGGCAAACTCATTCTTGTCTGAAGTGGAGGCGAAGCTGAAGACCGGCCCGGCCAGCAAGTACGGCTTGACGACGGGCGTGCTCATCCGGAAACGAAGATCAATGGGTACGTCCACCATGTTGATGTCAACCTTGCGCGAGCCGCTGAGCACGTCGGCCGCCTTGAACTCGAGGTTGTTGATGCTCCGGTAAAATACGCCCGGCCGAATGGCGACGGGCCCGACCGCGAGATCGTAGAAGATGCCGATGTGATAGCCGCTCGCAGACTCGAGCGCCGCCTGTCGGCTCCCGAAGTCCACGTCATTGAAACTCTCGTAGTTAAGTCCAACGGCGGCCCCGAGTTGCGCCTTTGCGGGCAGCGCCGTCAAGAGGAGCAGGGTTAGAAGCGACGCCCCGAGGGCGCACGGACGGTTTATGCCTGATTTCATGGCTACTCGACCTGTTTTGAGTCTTGGGAAGCAAAATGCTTCCGCAAAGGTACAAAAGCCCGTCGCTGGAGGAACGTTCCTCTTGTAAACAAGCTGTTCTTGACGCCCGACCCTCGGCAATCCGGCCGTTCTCCGTTCGCTTCTCGTCACGCGGGCCATATCTTCCTTCCGTATGAACATAGGTATAACGTGCTACCCCGTCTATGGCGGTAGCGGCGTGGTGGCTACTGAACTCGGCAAAGCGCTCGCGCTTCGCGGCCACCGGATCCACTTCATTGCCTATTCGATGCCCTTCCGGCTCGGCCAGGCCATGGAGAACATCTACTACCATGAAGTGACGGTAAACACGTACCCACTCTTCGAGTATCCGCCATATTCGCTGGCGCTCACGAGCAAGATGATGGATGTGGCGCGGTATGAGAAGCTCGACGTGCTGCACGTTCACTATGCCATTCCTCACGCAACGAGTGCCGTCCTCGCGCGGCAGATACTTGAAGGGCAAGGCATCTTCGTGCCCGTCGTGACGACGCTGCACGGCACCGACATCACGATTGTCGGGCAGGACCCTTCGTTTATGCCTGTCGTGAACTACTCCATCAACGAGTCCGATGGCGTGACCGCCGTGTCCGATTATCTTCGGCAGGAGACGTACAGCCGCTTCGACACGACGGGCGAGATCGAAGTCATTCCGAACTTCGTTGATGGCGACCGATTTCAGCCTCTGAAGAAGTCGCACTTTAAGCAAGCGCTCTGCCCGAACGGCGAGAAGGTACTCGTTCACGTGTCAAACTTCCGTCCGGTGAAGCGCGTCGGAGACGTGGTGGAGGTTTTTTCGCGCCTGCGCAAAGAGGGTCTGCCGTTAAAGCTCCTGCTCGTTGGAGACGGTCCGGATCGCGTGCCGACGGAACACCTGGCGCGGCGACTCGGCGTCTTCGAAGATGTGCGCTTCCTCGGCAAGCAAGATCCCGTCGAGGAGATCTTGTCCATCGCCGACGTGTTCATGATTCCGAGCGGGTCGGAGACGTTTGGGCTGGCCGCGCTTGAAGCCATGGCGTGCGGCGTCCCGGTCGTGGCGAGCAACATCGGCGGACTTCCGGAGCTTGTCATTCCCGGCGAGAACGGTTTTCTTTGCCCCCTCGGCGACATCGATTCTTTCACGCGCGCGACACGCCGCATCCTTACCAACGAGGCGCTTCACACGCACATGGCCGAGGCAGCGCGGACGCGCGCCATCGACGAGTTCGACGTCAATCGGATTGTGCCGCAGTATGAACAGTATTACGAACGGGTCCTCGCGCGATATGACGCCAGAAGAAGCTGCGCCGCTTGACGCCGAGCTGCCTGATGAGCTTGCCGAACGGCAAAACCTGATCAGCCGCAAGAAAGAGATCTATCCCGTTAGCGACATTCTGCTGCAATACCTGCAGCGGTATGACCGCATAGAGAGTTACGGCATTCGCTACGCCGACTTGCAGCGGTACGACAACTTCATTCCTCTCTATGATGAACTTGGGAAGGACACCCTCTGGGCAACCGTTTTCTACCCCCCGCACGAACAATCAGAGATCCACGACGCGCTGAAAACGGCTTATGCGATCCTTCGGGCAGACGGCGACATATCGATCACGGAGTATCTGTATGTAGATCGCATCGACCTGTGCCTCTATGGCAACACGCTCCCCTTCCGCGTTCGCATCGTCAACCGCCTCAACGACAACTTCGACTATTACTATGTGAAGCGGGTGGATGCCAACCGGATCTACGGGTTGGAACTGGAACATATCCTTTCTCCCAACCGCATCAACTACTACATCAACGACGACACCATCATTGAGGAGCACATCATCGGCATCCCGGCGTCGGAGTTTATGGTCCAGACGCCGCCGGAGAACCGCTTCGATCAGGTGCGCCTGTCCAAGGAGTTCGTCAAGTTCAACGAACGTTGTTTCGTGCGGCTGCTGGGCGACATGCACTCCGGCAACTTCGTCGTTGATATCCAGAGAGACTTCGAAAAGTGGCACTACCGCCTGCGCCCCATCGACTTTGACCAGCAGAGCCACCACTGGCGCAAGCAGGTTTACCTGCCGCAATACTACGCGCAGAATGCGCCCTTTATTGAACTCGGCGTGGGGCTGCTGGCCCCCCAGAGCGTGTTGCAGTATCAGAAAGAAGAACGCGCGCTGATTGCGCAGCGCGTCCGCGTCTCCCATGGCCGCTTTCTGGCGCTCATGGAGGTGTTCTGCGAAGACATCATCTCCTCCCCCGAGAACGTGCAGCGGCTGGCCGAACAGCTTTCGGAGCACTATCAGAACAAGGCGTTTCTCGGGTGCCTCACCATGGGAGAACTGGTTTCCACCTCCATTCAGGTGCTCCTCGCCCGCGCTCAGCCGGCTGCACCGGGCCTGCATTAACAGTTATACCTTAACATCTTCAATCCAATGCGAATTGCAAAGAGCTTTCACTGGGAAGCCGCCCACCGCCTCTCCTTCCACGACGGCGACTGCCGCAACCTGCACGGACACTCCTACCGAATGAGCGTCGAGCTTGAAGGTGCCCCGGGAGAGAACGGCATGGTCATGGACTTTAAAGACCTCAAGCTGGCCGTCAAGCCCCTCGTGAAGCAGTGGGACCATGCCACGCTCGTCGCGGAGTCGGACGCTGCCTTGATCAAGGCGCTCGATACGCTCGGCACGAAGGTGTTTGTCCTGCCTTACGAATCTACGTCGGAGAACCTGTGTACCTACGCGGCGGAGTACATCGTTCGGGAGGCCGCGCAGACGCTTGGCAGACACCACGTGACCCGCATCCGCGTCCGCATCTTCGAAACCGACTCCTCCTACGCGGAGCAGATCGTCCACGTGCCGGGACTTCCAAACGTCGCGGACGGGCACCGGCTCCAGACGCAAGCGGCGCAATGATAGACGCGGAGAATGGTCAGGCGGCAAAGGAGAAGCATCCGCAGGCGAACGCCGAGCGGTTCTTGAATGCCTTTGTCGCCATCGAGCACTACCTCGCCTCTCAGCGGCGGGGTCACGGAGCGGGGTTCCGCCAGATGGTGCGGGAGGCGCGCAGTTCAGAGCCGGTCGTGCGTCGCTATATGGCCGATCTTAACGAGTTGGCCGATCTGCGCAATGCCATCGTTCATAACAGCCGCGCAGGCGGCAGTCCCATCGCGGACCCGCGGGAGGACGTGGTCGAACTGATCGAGCACATCGAGGCGCAGCTAAAAGATCCGGCACGCATTTACCCGCTGTTCAAGATGAACGTCGCCACGGTGATGTCGGACGACACCGTGGGCAAGGCCGCCGAACGCATGTACCGGGGCGGCTTCTCGCAGATGCCAGTGCTGGGGCAAGGCGAGTGCATCGACCTGCTGACGGCTAAGACCGTCACGCGGTGGCTCGGAGCCAACACGGACGACTGCGCTTCCCTTTCGACGCCTGTTTGCGACGTGTTGCACTTTGCGGAGAAGACCGAGCACTACGTCTTCATGCCGCCTGCACGCACGGTATTTGAACTGCTCGAAGCCTTCGGCGAGGCGGAGAGCCGTGGCAACCGTCTGCACGCCGCAATCATCACGAGCAACGGTTCGGCACGGGGGCGGATCATCGGCATCGCGACGGTGGCCGACCTCCCTGCGGCGCTGAAGGCGATCGAATAGAACAAGAACGTCCCGGCGGGCGCTCGAGGCCTATCGGGACGTTCGATGTGGAGCCAATGAGCGGACTCGAACCGCTGACCTGCACGGCGCGAGAAGTAATTCACCATCAAGCTCGCGCCGGACAGCCGGCCTCTGCGGGGAAGAGGAGTCCGTTTTCCCCGCCGGGCTTTTTAGAACTCGCAGCACCTTGGAATACGAGTTCTACAATCCCGAAGTCTCTCGCGGCCGAACGTTAATGCCACTGACACCACCGCACCTTGAGCGACGTCCACCCCGAGCTTAGTAATCCGGGCACCGGATTCCGTGCGGCACGTCGTGCGGCTTTTCGCGAGAACGCTTGTTAAGTATAGGCGCGGAGCTCTGATGCGCGAGTTTTCGCGAAGCCGCCTGTTTTCGCGTGAGCAAGAACAGTCCTGTTCTCGAAAACGGCGGGCCCCCGCGGCCCGCCAGGCTCAAAAGGACCGGTTTGCCCTCTGCCGTTGAAGCGGTCGGGACTAAGATGAGGGAACGACCGCCTTCTTGCGAGCAGGCTCCATCGCCGGGCTGCGGCCGGTCGCAAGATGAGCGGCCCCGGCGGGACGCGTTGAAGCACCGGTAACCACAATGCGGGCCTCTTCTCGCGGCTTGCGTTTCCGCCGCCAGCGCGGGTACCAGACAACGACTCCGGTTACCGGCAGGCTCGCTACGAAGAGACTCGCCAGGAAGGCGAGTATGCGGCCGGGCAGGCCGAGAATAGCACCCGTATGAATGTCATAGTTCATCCTTAACAACTGTTCGCCCGCATTTCCGTCTTCGAACCCCTGACTCAGCATCTGTTTGCCCGTGTATTGATCGTACAAGAGCTCCACATGGCGATAGTACGTGCCCGCATCCAGGTAGACGTACGCCGCCACCGCCTCCTCCGGGCCGGCCGGCTCATGGAGGCGAAGGGCATAAGCCTCCGGGTAGAGGGCGACGGCATCCGCGTAGATCGTATCCAGTGCCGAGACTGCGTCCTCCCCGGCGGAAGGCCGCGTACTCGTCAAAGCGGCTGCCGCCGGCACCTTCTCGCCGCCGGAAGCAAGCCAGTATACGCCTCGCTCCATCCAGGAGAATGACATGATGAGGCCTGTTAGTGCGATGAAGACGGCTACCCAGCTCACGTAGAAACCAGCGACGCTGTGCAGGTCGTAATAGAGCCGCTTCGGACTGATCCCCCACGTGATACCGAAGCGGGAGCGCCGGCCTTTCTTCGACGCGAATACCTTCCGGTTCGCTGGAAACCAGAGCACCAGGCCGGTGACGAGCAGCACGACGAAGATGATCGTCGCCACGCCCACAATCGTACGTCCGGTCTCTTCCCACGGCAGAAGCAACGATGTGTGCAGGTGAACGATCGTGGACCAGAATGTGTCGTGATAGACGAAATGGCCCAGGAGTTCGCCCGAGTAGGGATGCACGTAGGCTTCGATCCATCCGTCCGGGTCCTCCAGATCTCGCGCCCACACCTGGTGGGTTCGCTCCGGATCTGCAAAGCGGATCAGAAACATCGCGTAGCCCGGGCCAAGCTCCTCACGCGTAGCGGCAAATGCCGCAGCCGGGCCGATCTTCAGCGTTCCGGCAGCCGCCTCCGGAACGTTCACAAACCGACTCTCGCGATCGAACAGGTCCTGCAGTTCTTCCTCGAACGCGTACAGACAGCCAGTGACGGCCACGATGAAGACGATGATTCCGGACCCCAGGCCAAGCCACAGATGAATCTTCACGAATCGCTGTCGTACAGTCATTGATATGCTGGTGAGGTGCGAGGGGCGGGCGCAGTGGAACAAGGGCCGTCGAGTGGAGAGGGGCCTCTGGGATAGACCCTTAGAAGAGGTAGGCGACGCTTGCCGAGACCCGCCGTGGCGGCTGCGGGTTGATCGTTGACCAACCGTTATAGTAGGCCTCGTCAGTGACGTTCGATACCTTCAGATCCAGCCGAAAAGTGTCGACTTCATAGAATGCACTCGCATTGAAGATTGCGTAGGCCGGAAGCGCGAAGATCCCCGTCGTCGCCCGGTTGAGGATGCGGTTCTTGCTCGCGTAGTTGCCCCCAAAGCCGAGGCCGAGGCCCGCCAGCGGCCCCTCCGACACCCTGTAGCTGGCCCACGCATTGACGAGTGTAGACGGGCCGGCGCTCTCCGGACGTCTACCTGCGAGTGCTGCGTCGCCGGTTGCGACCACTTCGCTCATGTTGTGACTGGCACCTGCGACGAGCCGAAGGCCCGCCAGTGGCGACGCCACCACGCTCGCTTCCAGGCCCCGGCTGAAATCCTCTCCATCCTGAACATAGAAGTTGGCACGCTCCGGATCGTTGCGGACCTTGTTGGAGACGGTGATGTCATAGTAGCTGACCGTGGCGGCGAGCCGTCCGGCGTACAGGTCAGTCTTGAGGCCCACCTCCCACTGATTGGCCTGCTCAGGCTCCAGCGTTGCCACGCTTCCATCTGCCTGGACCCGTGGAGCCACATTGAGGAACCCATTCATGTAGTTGGCGAAGAGGGCCAAGCGGTCCGGCAGCGGCTGATAGACCAATCCGAGTTTCGGCGAAAATGCCGTCTGCGAGAAATCATCTTCGTCGGTGCTGATGCTACCGGGGCTATCGAAGTGGTCGAGGCGGAGACTCGCCATAAGTGAGAGGTGAGGCAGCACTTCGACCATGTCGGAGAGATAGGCGCTGTACGTGCGCTGCTCTGTGCGCGCGTCGTTGGCCTTCGTCCCGGCAAGGGCGGTGTCTGCGGCGGCGCGTGAGAGACTCTCGGAACTGGGTTGCCGGAGCGAGATCGAGCCGAAACCGACCCAGCCCGAGCTATTGTCCTCATCGGTTAGCGCCAGGTAGTCCAGCCCCAGGAGCAATTCATGCCGCACGCTGCCCGTGCTGAAGTGTCCCAGAATGTTCTGCTGGACGTTAAATCCCCGGGAAGTCGCTCGCTGGTGGCTGAGATACCGGCCAAAGGTGCCGGCTTCGTTGGCGAGGTCCCAGAGGTAAGTATAGTAGCCTTTCGTATCAGCCCTGCTGGCGGCAACGGCCGTTTGCGAGGTCCACCCGTCGGCAAGAATGACATTCATCTGGACCTGCGCCTGGGCCGTCGGGGTGGAGATCGTGAGATCGTCGCTGGTGTAAGAGCGCTCCGGATCATAGCCGAGCGCCTCCAAATCCGCGGCCCTGAGGGTGGCCGAGCGGTTCAGGAAGAGCATGGTCGGGTTTGTCTGCTCAGAATGGTAGTATTCGGCCTGTGCCAAAAACCCGAGACGGTCGCTGACATCAAACGCTACGGACGGCGCGACGAAAAACGACTGGCGACTCCCGGCGTCCTGGAAGCTAGCTTCATCGTGGTAGGCTGCCACGAGGCGGGTCGCATAGCGGCCGGGGGGTCCAAACGGGGTATTTACGTCAGCAGTCACGCGGTCGAGTCCGAAGCCTCCGCGCCGGTATGCGATTTCACCCCCCAGGTCGTCTTGCGGTCGCTTGGTGACCACGTTGATCAAGCCGCCGTAGGATATGAGCGAACTGCCGAAGAGGGCACCGGATGGCCCCTTGATGATTTCAATGCGTTCAATGTTGGCGGGGTCGAGTGTTCCGTTTCGGAGTGCCGGGAGGGCGTTCATCATCTGCGGCTGTACCGAGAACGCGCGAAGGGAGTAATAGCCGGCACCGTCGCCGCCGCGGCCAGTGGATTCCCAGAGCTTGAATACACCGGGGGCGTTCGTGACTGCCTCATCAAACGATACGACGGCCTGGTCCTTCAGCAGATCAGATGTGATCGTCTGATAGGCCTGCGGATTCTCAAGCCTGGCGAGGGGCATCTTGGCCACATAAGCGCTCGATGGCGCATCATAGGCGCTGATCGCCTGTCCTTCGATCACAACTTTGGCGAGCTGCGCGTTTGCGGCGGTGAGAGAAAAGTCGGCGGTCAATACATCGTCCTGGCTGACCCGAATGCTACGGCGCATCGTTTGATAGCCGAGGAAACGAGCTTCGATAGCGTAGCTGCCGGCCGGGACATTCTCGATGGTGTAGTGTCCGTCCCGGTCCGTAGCGGCACCAAGCGGCGTGCCAGTGAGGATAACGTTCACGCCTGCCAGAACTTCACCGGTGGAGGCATCGGTCACATGGCCCTGTACACGGCCGGTCTGCCGCGGGAGGGCAGTCACAGAATAGCTCACGCCGGCGGTAACACCGGGGACGGGATGAGCCGCGGAGGAGGATTGAGCGATGGTCGGCCCGGCCAGGAGACCTGCAAGGACCACGAAGGTATAAGCACGAAGCATAACGTTCTGGATTGTTCTTATGTAGACTTAATCTAAATAACAAATTGCTTCTGCGCTACCGCTCCTCGTGTTTTTTTGCACGGACCGGCCGATTTCCGGCATAGAAGCCCGATACGAGGCCACGCGCTCGTTCGATGAAGCACCAGAACACGCAGTTTGTGGCAATGAACTCCGGGTCAGTCGCGGATCGTTTCGCTCCGCGAGGGCCTGGCGGCACCTGCTCCCGGCGCTACCGAGCTGATCGCAACACCGTCTGGAAAGCGCCGGCACTTCGTTGTCGGACGATACCACGGACCCCTTGATTGGAGTGGCTATCGGCCAGATAGTCCCGCCGTATCCGCCGCCAAGTCGTCGAACTGCTCAGGCAGCCATCACAGAGCGCGCTTGCCTGCCTTGAGTCTCAACTTGCAAGGAGGCGCAACGCAATAGAATAGTATTTGCGTGCAGCGATCAGAGCGGAATCGTTACCCGGCACGTCTACGGCGAGGTTGCCTCAACAGGTCACGGCGAGTTCCCACGCGCCGCCCCTCGTCCTGCTTCCCCTCCGCATGACCAGTGCTCCGGGGGAACGCCGAGTTCTATCGGATGGACGGCACGCAGCGCTAGCACATGTCTTCGCGGAAGCTGTGAAAGAGTATCTGGCGGCACGCTCAGATCGACGGCCGAAATCTCGTCGCGCCGACGAATCGCTTCTGAGGATGTTGGAGTCAGATCTACCGATCGGCATCAAGCTGGCGCAAGTAGAAGCTCGTCACCTACTGCCATTCGTCTGTACGGATCGCCTCTCGGAGTCTACACGGACAACTTACTATGCTCGTCTGCAGACATTCTGGAAATGGTGTCAGGAGCAGGGGTTCGTTAAGGACTCTCCCATGAGAACCATTCGCCGTCCGAGCAAGGCGCGTACCGTGCCACAGTTCCCTACGCCGGAAGACTGTGAGCGACTACTGGCTTGCGTCGATGCCGACGCTACTCTCAACGCGAGCCGCCTCAAGTCAGGTGAGGTGGTCTGGATGAGTGATGTCATCCGGATTGCTGTAGGTACCGGCATGCGACTGTTTGAGACCTGTCACATGCGCTGGTCCTGGATCGACACACGCTCCTGGTTTCTGACAGTTAAGAATGGACCGACCTTCAAGACGAAGAACGGGCATGAACGCTCGATTTACGTCACTGGAGAGGCGAGAGAGGTTCTACTGCATCTTCAGAGCGAGCGGACGACAGACGCCGACAACTTCATCTTTCTTAGTCGACGTGGTCAGAAGGGCGATGCGCGCCAGCTAAATGGCACGTACGTCAGCAAGCGGTTCCTTCACTACGTGAGAATGGCGAAGCTGTCTGAAGGTGTGCATTTCCACACGCTCCGGCACATGTTCGCATCCTGGCTGGTGATGGCGGGTGTTGACCTTTTCCGGGTCAGAGAACTGCTCGGGCATGCTGACATCAGCACCACGATGCGGTACGCCCATCTTGCGCCAAAGTCGTTCAAGTACGATCTGGAGCGCGTCTTCGGAGGTGACTCAACAAACCATGCAAAGGAACTCCATATGGCCTACGCAGCGTAGGGCCCGTGTAGAACGTTCTACAGATGTTCTACAAATCCGTGAGGAACAGTGCGGAACGGTGCGAACACCCGCGAATGAGAAACGCCCCAGAATCAGCCTTTCGGGCATCATCTGGGGCGTTTTTCCCTGAGCCAATGAGCGGACTCGAACCGCTGACCTGCTCATTACGAGTGAGCTGCTCTACCAACTGAGCTACATTGGCGCTGGCAAGACGCTTAAAATAAGAACGCCTGATACCATCGGTCAACCCCATTGATCCTTTCTTCGCGAACTGGTTGGCCTCTGAAGTGCTTCCTCATCTGAACTTCACTTAGGGATGGCCCCCGGGTGGCTTACTCACGCACATTTGGCAACTCGGATGCAGAGTTTCTTTTTTGTTTGAGCCGGAAGACCCTATTTTACGGCAGGCCATTGCTGCGCGAGAGCCGCAGGCCGCCGAAGGACCTACCCCTTGCGTGCGACTATGCAATTCAGAAGTGTGCTGGGCAGCCACCAGAGCGTTTTCGAAGTTCTCCTGATCCGCACAGGAGAGCTGGCAATGTTCGTCTTTGAATTCTTCCGCCGCGTCTGGCGCAAGCCGTTTGAGTTCAAGGAGCTCCTGAACCAGATGGATGAGGCGGGGGCCAAGAGCTTCGTGCTGACGGCCGTGACGGGCTTTGCCCTCGGCATCGTGCTGGCAATGCAAAGCCGTGGAACGCTCGCGCGCTTCGGCGCGGAGGCGGTCCTACCGAACATGCTCGCGCTCTCGATCTTCAAGGAAATCGGACCGGTGATTACGTCGCTCGTGCTTGCGGGGCGGCTTGGAGCCGGTATGGGCGCTGAAATTGGCTCCATGCGGGTGACGGAGCAGATCGACGCGCTCGAGGTGGCGGCGCTTAAGCCGTTCCATTACCTCGTCATCACGCGCGTGGTGGCGTGCGTCCTCGTCTTTCCCGTCCTGACAATATGGACGGACATGATCGCCATTACCGGCGGGTATCTTGAATCGGTGCTGGCGTCTAATGTGGATTACCGCGTCTTTTTCAACACCGCCTTCTCCGCGCTGCGCTTCGCCGATCTTTTCGTCGACACGCTGAAGACCAGCCTCTTCGGCTTTATCGTGGCGATCGTGAGCTGTTATCTGGGATATACCGTTCGAGGCGGCACGCGCGAAGTAGGCCAGGCCGCCATGCAGTCGGTCGTGATCTCCTCGCTCCTGATCCTGCTTTCAGACGTGATCGTGGTCCGCATCTCGCTCACCCTCTTTGGTGGCGTCTGATGGATCAAGAACAGACGGCGAACACGAACGGCGCGCCTCCACCGGAAACGATGATCGAGCTGCGTGATCTCCACAAGGCGTTCGGCCCCAAGAAGATTTTGGAGGGCGTGAACTTGTCCGTGGAGCGTGGCACGTCTGCGGTGGTGCTCGGAGGTTCGGGAACGGGCAAGAGCGTGCTGATCAAGCACATCGTCCAACTGCTCCTTCCAGACAAAGGCGAGGTGTGGGTGGACGGGCTTCGCGTGGACGAACTCTCCGGCGACCCGTTGGACAAGCTTCGCCTGTCGACAGGGTATCTCTTCCAGGGCGGTGCCCTCTTTGACTCGATGACGGTGGCCGAGAACCTCGACTTCATTCTCGACCGCCACACGACGTATACTACGGCAGAGCGACGCGAGCGCATCATGGAGACGCTGGAGTGGGTGAACCTTCGGGAGAGTGCGCCGCAGTACCCGGCGGAGCTTTCAGGCGGCCAGAAGAAGCGAATCGGCCTTGCCCGTGCCGTTATTCTGGAGCCGCGCGTGTTGCTTTACGACGAGCCTACGACCGGCCTCGACCCGGTCTCGGTCCGCCTCGTTTCCGAGCTGATCGTCCGGCTGCGCGACGAGCGCGGCATCACCTCCATCGCCATTACGCACGACTTGCTTTGTGCCGATATCATTGCAGATTCGGTCTTCTTCCTTCACGACGGACGCTTCATCGCATCGGGCACGCTCGAGGAAGTCGAACACACCGACCATCCCATGGTACGTGAGTTCTTTGGAAATTAAACTTCGAATGCCGTTATGCCGCCGTTCTCTTCGACAAGGCTTTACAGGCCGATCTGCACGGGAAAAGGCCATCCTGCTTCGCCCCGCAGCGTCGGCACGATAGCCACATCGATGTTCTCTAACCCGACATTAACGTCTTCCGTGTTTCAGGCATAGAGGACCGTCTTTACCGCGCAACCAGAGCGTCTATTCATTATGTCACGTCAAGCCCGCGTCGGACTGCTTGTGTTGGCCGGCATCCTGTTGTTTTTTGTGGTGCTCTTTGCGATTGCCAACCGCTCGTTCCTCTTCTCTGACACCTTCTTCGTGCGTTCCCGGTTCGACAACGTTGCCGGACTTCAAACGGGCGCTGCCGTTCAGTTTCAGGGCGTCAACGTTGGGCGCGTAGAGACCGTGGCCCTTCCCGACCAGCCCGGCGGGCAGATCGTGGTCACGATGGCCATCAACCAGCGGGCGAGGCACCTTGTGCGCCGCAACACATCAGCGCAGATCAAGAGCGATGGGCTCGTCGGAAACCAGATCGTCGTGCTGGTTAACCCGGCGGAGGCGGTGGCCGCGCCCGTGGAGGAAGGCGACTTCATACCCGGGCAGAACCCGTTCGACTTGTTCCAGATCACGGACCGGGCGCTGGCCTCGGTGCAGCGGTTTGAGGAGTCTGCCATTTCGTTCCAGCAGATCATGGAGGACGTGCAGCGCGGCGAAGGCACGCTCGGCAAGATCGTGTACGACGAGCAACTCTACAACAGCTTCGTTGCGACCGTCGATCAGACGAACCGGCTGATGAACAACCTCGGCAACAACGCCGAAGCGCTCGTTACGCTCGCCGGCAATGCGACGCAGGGGCTGAATAGCATCCTTACAAAAGTGGAGTCGGGCGACGGCACGCTCGCTCGCATGATCAACGATCCGGCCGTCTTCAATGCGCTTCTTGCCGCCTCCGACACGCTTCAGTCCATCACCGGCGACCTTCGGGCGATCACGTCGAGCGCCGAGAATGCGGCCAATTGGGGCGCTCTCGGCATGTACCGGTTCTCCGAGAACATGGAGGCGCTAAAGAGCAACTGGCTCTTCAAAAGGTATTTCGAGGAGCGCGGCTACGTGGAGCAGGCTGATTTTGAAACACGGGAGAAGGCCATCGAGCAGAGCTACCGCGCGCTGCAGGAGCGGCAGCAGGAGCTTCTTCAGTGGGAGCGGCGGCTGGAGGAACGCGAATCGCTCGACGAACCGACAAGCGTCGGCGTGATCTCCGCGCCGGAAACAGCCGCGCCGCCGGCGGACACCGTTGTGTCTCAAGAAGTTATCTCGGACACGGTGCGCGTGCCGGTGCCCCCACCTTCCGGAAACTGACCTTAACGCAAAAATGGTATCCCGGCAGCCGTATCCCCCTTACTCCCCGTCGCGGAAGGCGAGGGATAGATAATAGCCGTCGCGTTCCTCGAAGGTGGCCTCCCAAGTTTCGCCGCCCGTCACGACTACTTGCGCGGTGCAAGCGGGAAGGTCCACCTCAACGTGCAGGTTCTTGGGAGAGAGTCGGAAGCCCGAGCGGCGCGCTTTAAGGGTTGCTTCCTTGAGGGTCCAGAGCAGGATCAGTGCCTGGTCGCGATCGAGGTTCAGCGACGGCACGAGATCAGATTCCCGTTCGTGCAGCAAGAATCGGCCGAGGTCAGGATGGCGCGGCCGGATCGGCTCGAGGTCGATTCCAACGGGCCGGTTACCCACTGCAGCCGCGGCATAATCAGCGGCGTGTGTGATTGAAACAAACAGGTGGTGCTCCCCGGGCACGTCGACGCCACCCTCGGGAAGCGGCGTAAGTATCACGTCCGCCGGAGGGACCCCGATCTGCTCGGCGAGCAACAGCCGCGCGACGACGCGACCTGCCGTAAATTCCAGACGGCGCTTCAGGGATCCGAATCCCTCAAACCGCTCCTTCTCGTCCGCCGAAAGGATGTCGGGCGCAAGAACAAACGCTTCGTCAACGCTGATCAAGCGGAAGTGAATGTCGGGAGGAAGCTTCACATGGGTGGAAGGCAAGGCGGGGAGCCGCGCAGATGCCGGCTCCCCGCGTCTTCAAACCAATGCCGTGGTCTTCAAACCAATGCCGTGATCGTTATACCGGTCGGAGAACCCTTCAGCGCGCTCGGGCGGCTTCGTAGTTCTTGCTGACCTGATCCCAGTCGATCACGTTCCAGAAGGCCGCGACATAGTCGGGGCGGCGATTCTGGTAGTTCAAATAATAGGCGTGCTCCCAGACGTCCAGCCCGAGAATAGGCTTGTGATTCTGCATATACGGGCTGTCCTGATTGGGCGTGCCATGAACGTGCAGCTTGCCGCCCGGATTCATCCCGAGCCATGCCCACCCGCTGCCGAATTGCCCTTTCGCAGCGGCGGAGAACTTCTCCTTCATGCTCTCGAAGGAGCCGAACGCTTCGTCAATGGCCTCGGCAAGGGCACCGCTCGGCCGACCGCCACCTTTCGGCGACATGATCTTCCAGAAGAGCGAGTGGTTGGCGTGGCCGCCGCCATTGTTGCGCACTGCGGTGCGAATGTCTTCCGGCACGCTGTCAATGCCGCGAAGAAGCTCCTCGATGGGTTTGTTCTGCAGGTTGGGATGGTTCTCCAGCGCAGCGTTTACGTTGTTGATGTACGCCTGATGGTGCTTCGTGTGGTGAATCTCCATCGTGCGCGCGTCGATGTGCGGCTCGAGCGCGTCATAGGAATAGGGTAGCTCGGGAAGTTTGTATGCCATAGTAAAAGGAGAGGCTCGGATGAGAGGGTGGTTCGGTGCGCCTGCGGCGCAGCACGTTTGTCCGTAGATGAATAATTAACCCTCTCCACGGTCGGGTGTGCCCATCGGCACCTTATCTTTACATAACACGCGATGTGCCCGTCAAGGGTCGTGACTGCCACGGCACCCTGTTCCGCTCTTCGGTACGGTGCTTGATAAACACGAGCTTTAACAAGAGGTGATCATGATGGAGTCGTTGAACCGAATAGTGCGCCTCCTGGGCATGTTGCTCCTTGCCGCCATACTCGCCCAACCGGCTCAAGCGCAGATCTGGAAGAAGGCAAAGGACGCGGCAGAAAAGCGCATCAAGGAGCGAACCGAGCAGAAGGCTGAAGACGAAGCGGTCAAGGCTGTTGATAAAGCCGCCGACAAAGCGTTCGACAGCGCCAAGGATGAAGCAGACCAGGCGGCGGCGTCGGCGCGCCCGCGCGGCGGGAGCAACATGTCCTCGGGCGGCGGTGCAGGAAGCGCGCTCGGCGCAGCGCTCGGTGCGGCGCTCGGCGGTGGAGGAGGCAACTACGCGGTCGTCGACTTCCGAGATCTTAAGGCCCTTCTGCCCTCCTCCGCCGGTGGACTCTCGCGCACGGAGGCAACGGGCGAAATGAACAGCGCCTTCGGCTTCTCGATGTCCACCGCCTCTGCGTCATATGGGAGTGGTGAAGAGACGATGGAGATCAAGATCTCCGATATGGGAGGCATCAATTCTTTCGGCATGCTTGGATACGCATGGATGAATCAGGAAGTCGAGTCGGAGTCGGACACGGGGTATGAACGCACGGGCAAGTACGGCGAGTATCCTTCCCACGAGCAGTTCGAGAACTCCGGCGACTATCAGAATGGCACCTACCAGGTGGTGGTCGGCGAGCGCTTTCTTGTGGAAGTGCAAGGCAACAACCTCTCGATGGACCGCATACGGGACGGCATAAGCGGTGTCGATTTGTCGAAGCTCGACGCGATGAAGACGCAGGGTGAGAATGAAGCCTTTGAGCCGGTGGATTTCCAAACACTGAAAGCCCTGTTGCCGGGATCGCTGGCGGGAATGAGCCGGTCGAATGCGAACGGACAGAAGTCGAGCGCGCTCGGGATCAAGACCTCGTACGCCGAGGGGCAGTACAGTTCAGGTAGCAGTTCGATTACGCTCAAGATCACCGACTTCGGCACGATGCAAAGCTGGGCGGCCCTGGGCTACGGATGGTTAGCCGCGGAAGTGGAGTCGGAGAGTGACACCGGCTATGAAAAGTCGGGGAAGTACGAGGGGTATCCTTCGCACGAGAAGTTCAATAAGCAAGGCGAAAGCTCCTCGGCGAGCATGGAAGTCGTCGTGGATGGCCGCTTCATGGTTTCTGCCGACGGCAACGACGTCTCGATGGACCAGGTGCGCGGCGCGATTGCGCAGGTCAACCTCAGCAGCCTTCACGCGCTGAAGCCGGCTGAATGAACGGCTGACGGTTCGCTTATGACTGCGAAAGGGAGGTGCGGAACGCCGCGCCTCCCTTCTTGCTTTCATGCCGCAGCCGCCGACGGCGCGCGACACCATACAGGCACCTTGGTCTATAATATCTACCGGCGAACTGACGGCGAAACGGTGTGAATCCGGGCCGGCAAACGAAAATCCTTCTCCCGGACGCAGGATCTTGACAGAATACGACCAATCGACTGCGGCGAGAGTCACCGCGTCTTCGTATCTTCACGCGGCGATTACTGCCTCTTTCCTTGCCCCTGCCGGGCTATTTAGGTAACTTGCGCCGCTACCCACGGGAGAAGCCTCGCCGATGCAGCTTTTCCACAAACGCTACCTGCCGTTTCCGATGCTCGGATCCTTCCTGTTTATTCTGTTTGCGATCGTGGCCATTGCCGCAGCGCTCGGCGTGCTGATCGCCCGAAGCCCGGTTAGCAGCGCCTTGTGGCTGATTCTCAACCTGTTCTGCATTGCCGGGCTGTACCTTACGCTCAACGCGCAGTTCATCGCGGTCGTGCAGGTGCTCGTTTATGCGGGTGCCATTATGGTGCTCTTCCTCTTCGTCATTATGCTGCTGAACCTCTCGGCCATGCCGCAAGTGGCGAACTTTAACTGGACCATGGCGGCCTCGTTCGTGGTGGGTGCCGGCGTGCTCGCGCTGCTCGTTTACGTGGTGGCGGCCGGACTCCAGATCCTACCCGTGGAAATTTCAGCGGCTGAGATGGCCATCAACGGCTCGGCGGAAAGGTTGGCGTTGGATCTGTTTACGGTTTACCTTCTGCCATTCGAAGTCATCGGCGTGTTGCTGCTGGCTACGACCATTGGTGCCGTCATGCTGGCTCGCCGCCGGTTTGTATAAAGTCTTCCGGCCCGCCGCTTCTGCGAACGCCGACCCTATGCCCTGTTCCTCATGGAGCTGACCAATTCTCTGACCTGGTATCTTGGCCTGAGTGCCATTCTGTTCGTCATCGGCGTGCTTGGCGTGCTCCTTCGACGCAACGTGATACTGATCCTGATGTCCGTCGAAATCATGCTCAACGCAGTGAATCTGACCCTGGTGGCAGTTAGTCAGGCGATTGGCTCCTCGGCGGGACAGATTCTCGTCTTCTTCGTCATGGCCGTGGCTGCTGCCGAGGCGGCCATCGGACTGGCGCTCGTCATCGCGATCTTCCGAAACAAGCTGACGGTCAACATCAGCGAAATCAATCTCTTCAAGTATTAAGACCGATCGTCCATCGGCCTTACCGCTCTGCTTATCTGTTTCGGCATGGAAAATTCTGAGCTTTACGTTCGCCTGATACTGCTACTCCCCCTTGCCGGGGCGGTCATCAATGGTATCCTGGCGCTCTTCATCCCTGCGTTGCGCAAGGAGGGCCTTGTGGGCGTTCTCGGAACGGCGGTCGTCGCGATCCCCTTCTTTCTGGCCCTGCTGCTGTTCTTCGGCTTCGGACATGAAGGCGCGCCGGTGGTTCACTCCTTCTTCACCTGGATGCGAACCGGCGACCTCGACTTGTCCTTTGCCTACCGTGTCGATCAGTTGTCCATCCTCATGACGCTCATCGTCACGGGCGTCGGCGCGCTGATCCACCTCTACTCGATCGGCTACATGCACGGCGACCGGGCGTTCTGGAAGTTTTTCGCCTTCCTGAACCTGTTCATCTTTGCCATGCTGAACCTGGTGCTGGCAGACAATCTGGTCGTGCTTTTCCTTGGGTGGGAAGGCGTCGGACTCTGCTCGTATCTTCTCATCGGGTTCTGGTACACGGAGCTTAAGAACAGCGAGGCCGCCAACAAGGCGTTCATTGTGAACCGCATCGGCGACTTTGCTTTCCTGCTGGCCATGTTCCTCCTCTTCCGCGAGATCGGCGCGCTGGACTTTGGAACGCTGTTGAGCAATCTTGATCGACTCTCGCCGACGATTACGAATTGGGTCGTGCTGCTGCTCTTTTTCGGAGCTACCGGCAAGAGCGCGCAGATTCCGCTTTTCGTTTGGCTGCCCGACGCCATGGCCGGTCCGACGCCCGTCTCCGCGCTCATCCACGCCGCCACGATGGTGACCTCCGGCCTGTACCTGCTGGCACGCATGTCGCCCCTCGTGTTGCACGCTCCCGCCATCATGGCCGTCATCGCGATCGTCGGTGCCCTTACGGCGCTCATGGCCGCGACGATTGCGATCACGCAGAACGACATCAAGAAGGTTCTGGCCTATTCCACGGTGTCGCAGCTCGGGTTCATGTTCATGTCGGCCGGCGTGGGAGCGTTCTTCGTAGCGATCTTCCACGTAATGACGCACGCCTTCTTCAAGGGCTGCCTCTTTCTTGGCTCCGGCAGCGTCATCCACGCCATGCACGGCGTCGAACATGACCTGGAGCACAAAGGCCTGCTGCCGGGTCACGGATCGACCGAAACGCCTCTCGACAGCGAAAAGAGGAAGAACACCCTCCGGCACGACCCGCTCCCCTACGAAGGCCCCTTCGACGCGCAGGACATGCGGACGATGGGCGGCCTCGGCAAATACATGCCGTCCACCCGCTGGACCTTCTTTATCGCGACGCTCGCCATTGCCGGCGTGCCACCGCTCGCGGGCTTCTTCTCCAAGGACGAAATCCTGTGGAAGGCTTTCGAGTATGGCTACGATGGACATCCGTTCGCGTGGTTCGTCTGGATCGTCGGCGTGCTTACGGCCTTTTTGACGGCGGTTTACATGACGCGCGCCTACGTGCTCACGTTCATGGGCAAAGAGCGCTGGCCCGCCGCCGACAGCGTCCACCCGCACGAGTCCCCCGCCACCATGACGATCCCGCTTTGGGTCCTGGCCGGACTCGCGGCCGTCGGCGGATTTCTCGGCTTGCCCCCGATCATTACGCACTGGATGGGCGGCGAGAGTTGGATTCACCACTGGCTCGGAGCGCCCTTTGGTGGTCCTGTCCTTGAGCCAACACTGGCCGAGCACGGGGCGAGTATGCTCATGATCGAACTTCTGCTTCTCGTAGTCGGGGCGGCCATCGCTATTGGCGGTGTGGCTTTCGCGTGGTACCGGTACGGCCATCGGGGGACGGCCTACGACCTCGATCTGCAGAAGCGTTTTGGCGGCCTCTACCGCTGGTGGCAACACAAGTATTATGTGGACGAGGCGTATGATCGCGCTATCGTGAAACCGCTCGTTAATGGCTCACGCGAGGGTCTGGCTCCGTTTGACGAACACCTCCTCGACGGAGCCGTCAACGGCGTGGCGCGTCTTGCGGCTGGTACAGGACGTGGTTTGAGGCTCATTCAGACCGGTGTGGTGCAGAACTACGCGCTCGCGCTCGTTGTGGGCGTACTGCTTGTCGTCGCTCTCATGCTTTTCGTGTAGTCAACAGCCGCTCCGGCGAAGGGGCAATCATCTATCGCGTAAGGTCGTCCCGCCTCCTTCGGCTCCACGACTGCAGAAGCTTTTCGAATCTTGCTCATGTCGATACTGTCTCTGGTCATCTTCCTTCCGCTCGCAGGCGCGCTCCTGACGATGCTCGTTCCGGGAGAGAAATCGGCGCGCTGGACCGCCCTCGGCGTCACCACGTTGACGTTCCTGGCGTCTCTTCTGCTCTTTACGCGCTTCGACGTCGGGTTCGACCCGAGCAAACCGCAGTTCGTGGACCTGCTGCCGTGGTTTCCAATGGCAGACATCACCTACTTCGTGGGCGTGGACGGCATTAACCTGCTGCTCATCATCCTGACGACGCTGCTCGGCCCGATCGTAGTCCTGTCGTCGTGGACGTATATAAAACGACAAGAACGCGGCTATTACGCCCTGCTTCTCGTCCTTCAGACTGGAGTCACGGGTGTCTTTGCGTCGTTCGACCTGATCCTGTTCTATGTGTTCTTCGAGCTGACGCTGATCCCGATGTACTTCGTCATCGGCATCTGGGGCGGCGAGAATCGGGTGTATGCCGCCGTCAAGTTCGTGATCTACACCCTGGCGGGGTCCTTGCTGATGCTGGTCGCCATCATCTATCTCGGCTTTCTTGCCGGCGACGTTGTCAACGGCGGGGTCTTTACGACGAACTGGTACAAGCTCGTCCTGCTCGACATTCCGCTTGGCACGCAGACGTGGCTCTTCTTCCTTTTTGCGCTCTCGTTTTCGATCAAGGTCCCCCTCTTCCCGCTGCACACCTGGCTGCCCGACGCGCACGTCCAGGCGCCAACGGGCGGCTCGGTGATACTGGCAGGCGTGCTGCTGAAGATGGGCACCTACGGTCTGGTTCGTTTTTGCCTGCCGCTCTTCCCGGTGGCGGCGCAGCGCTACGCGCTTTTCTTTGCCGTCATCGCGGTGATCGGCATTATCTACGGAGCGCTCGTCTCGCGGGTGCAGCCCGACGCCAAGAAGCTCGTGGCATATTCGTCGGTTAGCCACCTCGGGTTTGTAGTGCTGGGCATCTTCGCCTTTACCATCGAGGGGCTGCAGGGGTCGATGATTCAGATGATTAACCACGGCCTTTCCACGGGCGCGCTCTTCCTCATCGTCGGGATGCTCTACGAGCGGCGGCATACGCGGCTCATGTCCGACTACGGCGGCATCGCCCGGTCCGTGCCGATTCTGACGTTCTTCATGGTCTTCTCCGTGCTCGCTTCGGCGGGTCTACCCGGACTAAACGGCTTTGTGGGCGAATTTCTGATTCTGATCGGCTCCTTCAAAAGTACGGCCCTAAACGCACCGGTGCTAATTGCGCTGGCGACGACCGGGGTCATCCTCGCGGCTGTGTATCTGCTCTGGCTGCTCTACAAAATGTTCTTTGGCCCGCTCGTGGGCGAGGCGAACACGAATATGAAGGACCTGAACGCGCGTGAGATCGGGCTGCTCGTTCCGCTGGTCATCCTGATGCTCGTGCTCGGCTTCTATCCGCAGCCTTTCCTGGAAAAGAGCGAACCGGCCACACGCCATCTGCTCGAGATGATCGAAAGTAAAGTGGCACGGGCCGAGCAGGGGCATCCTGCTCCGGAGACGCTCGCCGTGAACCCCGATTTCCGAAGCGCCTTCGAATAGTCTTTCTTTTCCACTCGCCTCCTGCCCGGCGATCTCAGTTTCCTAAAGGCTACCGCATGATCCGACCGACCTCTCCTCTCGCTCTTTCGCTTCGCGTGGTGGCGCTGCTCATGTTGTTGGGGGCAGCCGGCTTCAGCGCGCTCCCCGCTTCTGCCCAAGAGACACCGCGCGGCGCGAGCGTGCAAAACGTAGAGGCCATTGCACCGCAGGAGCACGCGCAGGCGAATGGCGATCTCGACGAAGCGCTGACCGCCGAGGAAGAGAGTGCAGAGGGTGCCCACCACGGCAAAACACCGCCGCCCTGGATGGTGCTTCCCTTCGTCATCATTCTCCTTATGATCGCGACCGGTCCGCTCTTCTACCCGCACCACTGGCACCATCATTACCCGAAGTACTCTGTCGCTCTCGGACTATTCGTCGCGCTCTATTACATCTTTGTGCTGGACGGCTTCACGCCCATTCTGCACTCAGTCGAGGAATACCTCTCCTTCATCGCGCTTGTGGCTTCGCTCTTCATAGCGGCGAGTGGCATTTACCTGAAGATCAACGCGAAAGGCCGACCGCTGACGAACGTGGCCTTGCTCTTCGTTGCGTCGCTCATTGCGAACCTGATTGCCACGACCGGCGCGGCGATGCTCTTCATCCGCAGCTACCTTCGGCTGAATGAAGGACGCATTCAGCCTTACCACGTCGTGTTCTTCATCTTCCTCGTGGCCAACGTTGGGGGCGCGCTCACGCCCATCGGCGATCCGCCGCTATTCCTCGGTTTTCTGCGAGGCGTGCCCTTCTTCTGGACGCTCGAGCACGTCTGGTATATCTGGCTCCCCGCGACAGCGATACTGCTCGGGATCTTCTACGTTTTCGACGTGCGCAACAAAGCCGTCGGCCCCGACCCGACGCCCGGGGAAAAGACGATCAGCATCATCGGGATGCACAATTTCTTCTGGGTCGCCCTCATCGTGGCGTCCGTGTTCATCGATCCCAATGTTTTTCCGGGCATTGTCCCGGACCTCCGCGAACTGGCGCACCTGCCTGTAGGCATTCGCGAGATCGTTATGTTCGTCGTGGCGGCGCTGGCCTACTTCACGGCTAACAAAACGGCAATGGAGAAGAACGAGTTTACCTTTGAGCCAATCAAGGAGGTGGGCTGGCTCTTCCTCGGCATCTTCCTGTGCATGGTGCCCGCGCTGCAGCTCATCAGCCTGTTCGCGGCCGATCACGCCGATTCGCTTACCGTGGGCATGTTCTACTGGGCGACGGGCTTCCTTTCCGGCGTGCTCGACAACGCGCCGACCTACCTCAACTTCCTCGCCGCGGCGATGGGCAAGTTTGGTCTCGACGTGAACGTCCCGGCCGATGTGGTCAGCATGGCGCTGCCGCACCTGGCGCATCCGAACTCGTGGCACTTCCTGCAGGCGATCTCTGTTGGAGCCGTCTTCTTTGGCGCGCTGACGTACATCGGCAATGCGCCTAACTTCATGGTGAAGGCCATCGCGGAAGGCAACGGCATCGAGACGCCCTCCTTCGTGACCTACATCGTCAAGTATTCCGTACCGATTCTTCTGCCGACCTATTTTATCATCTGGCTCGTGTTCTATAGCGGCTGGGTGCTTTCTATCGCCTGAGGCACGAACTATGTCCGCGACAGAGCCTTTGTCCAATGATGCGATCCAGTCCGCCCTCGAAGGGCTGCCGGAGTGGGCGTACGGGAATGAACGTCTGGTTCGCACCTTCACGTTCAGCGACTTTCGCGCGGCGATCAGCTTTATCGTGCGGCTCTCTTTCTACGCGGAAGAGATGAACCACCACCCGGAGTTGACGAATGTATATAACCGCGTGACGGTCGCTTTGACGACGCATGACGCCGGTGACCGGGTGACGGACCTGGACGTCAAGCTGGCGCGGGCAATTGATTCTTTTTCATGGGTATAGCACCGGCTCCTGGGTATAGCACCGGCTTTGTCCGCCTCAATCCCTGATCACAACTGATGGATTACTCTCTGGTCTTTGACGCGCTCCCGAGCGACCTCATCGGCGGCCTGTCCCTTGTTCTGACGGCCGTTGCCGGCATTGTCATCGTGCTCTGGGATTCGTTCAAGAACGATTCTAAAGGCATTCCGTGGTTTGCGGCCATAGTGTTCGCCCTCGCGCTGGTCTGGGAAGGCACCCGGCTCGGCATGGAAACGGGCGTCTCTTTTTCGGGCATGATCCGGACGGGCGGATTTGCGGCGTTCGTAAACATGATCATCCTGCTCAGCGGTCTGCTGACGGTGCTACTTTCCATGCCCTACCTCGACCGAATCCGGCATGGCTACGGCGAGGTTTACGCGCTGCTGCTCTTCTCCGCAACCGGCATGATCCTGCTGGGCACGTCAAACAACCTGGTATCCGTCTTTGTCGGACTGGAAACCATGTCTATCTGCCTGTACATTTTAACGGGTCTTGTACGCAAAGACGACGGCGCGGTGGAGAGCGCGCTCAAGTACTTTTTGCTCGGCGCATTCTCGACCGGCTTCTTTCTCTACGGCATCGCACTTCTCTACGCCGCAACCGGAACGATGTACCTCGATGGCATGGCTGCCGGACTGGCCATATCGAACCTGTACCTCCTCTTCTGGGCAGGAGCGGCGCTGCTATTCGTCGGCTTCTTTTTTAAGGTCAGCGCCGTTCCGTTCCACATGTGGACGCCGGACGTTTACCAGGGCGCACCAACACCGCTGACCGGCTATATGTCGACCGCGTCGAAGGCGTCCGCCTTTGCCGCGCTGATCTTGATCCTTTATTCGGTGCTCCCGCCGGAGCGGTGGCAGCTCGTGATCGCCGTCGTCGCGACGCTCACGATGATCCTCGGCAACGTCGTTGCGCTGGCGCAGCGGAATGTCAAGCGTATGCTGGCGTACTCTTCCATCGCTCATGCCGGATACATTCTCGTCGGCATAGCAGCTGGAACGGCGGCCGGTTATCGAGGGGCGCTCATCTACCTGCTCATCTATTCGGTGATGAACATTGGCGCGTTCGGCGTAATTGCGCTGCTTGAATGGGACGACCACGAGGGCCGCCTGCAGTCGATGAACTCGCTTGCCGGGGTCGGTTACCGCAGGCCACTCTTGGGTGTGGCCATGGTCGTGTTCATGTTCAGCCTGGCGGGCTTCCCTCCGATGGCAGGGTTCTTCGGAAAGCTGGCCGTGTTTGCCCCGGCTGTACAGGCCGGTTATACTTGGCTGGTCATTGTGGGCGTGCTGGCAAGCGCCGTGTCTGCGGCCTACTACCTGCGCGTTCTCTGGGTCATGTGGATGCGCACCCCGGAAGAAGAGCCTGATGCGGCGGATGCGCGCAACGCCCCGTTCGACGTTCCGGCCCTATCGGCCGGCGTGATCGTGCTGTGCGTTGTCCTGATCCTCGTGCTCGGATTCATACCAGGCCTCTACGAAATCACCGGTTCCTTCTTCAGCACGACGCTTCCCGCCCTGACCGCTTTGCCATAGTGGCTGAACAGGGTAAAGACCTCGCTTTGAGGTTCGCTGAATTGTTACGCAGCGCCCGCAAACACCGGCTCTTCGGCTGCGTAACTTCTACGTGCTTCTGCCCCTCCCCGATCTCGTCTCTGCCCGTACGATGAAAAGCCTGAATGAACTCCCCGACGCCGACCTTCGCATGTTTGAGCGCGTGGCGATTCCACCGTCAGACGAGATCCGGACGGTCTATCTGATCGGCATCTGCGGAACGGGCATGGGTTCGCTGGCAGGGCTTCTGCAGCAGGCAGGCTACGAAGTGAGTGGTAGCGACGAGGCCGCATACCCGCCCATGAGCACGCGCCTGGTCGAGATGGGTATTGCCATTCACGAAGGCTACGACGCGGCCCATCTGGACCCCGCGCCAGACCTCGTTGTGGTGGGCAATGCCTGTACGCCGCGCCACGTAGAGGCTGCCTACGCCCGGGAAAATCGACTTCCGCAACTCTCGCTCCCGGAGGCCCTCGCGCACTTCTTCATGCGGGATCGGCGGACGCTCGTTGTTGCCGGTACGCACGGAAAGACGACCACGACGGGCTTGCTCGTTCACGTGTTTCGGCACGCAGGCAGAGAGCCGGGCTTTCTCGTCGGCGGGGTTATGCTCAACGGCAACATCTCTTACGACGCCGGCGCAAACGACTACTTCATCATCGAAGGCGATGAGTACGACAGCGCGTACTTTGATAAACGGCCCAAATTCCTTCATTATCATCCGACCAGCGCCATCATTACGTCCATGGAGTTCGACCATGCGGACATCTACCGGGACTGGGACGATTACCGCGAGGCCTTTCGCACCTTTACCACGACCGTAGCACCAGAGGGCGTGGTGGCGCTCTACGGCGACGACCACGAAGTGCGCGCGCTCGAAGCGCAGGCCGAAGCCACCGTTCGCTACTACGGCATCGAAGGGGAGGACGACCATGTGACGGCCATCGACGTGAAGCGCGTGAGCGGCGGGCAGACGTTTACCCTGGAAGTGGACGGGCAGAACCTCGGCTCCATGTTTCTTCCCATGAGCGGCCGTCACAATCTGCGAAATGCGCTGGCAGTTTGTACGATAGCACTCTCCGAAGGCATCTCGCCGGAAGAGATTGCGGCGGCTTTCGCCTCGTTCTATGGCCTGAAGCGCCGTCAGGAGATTCGGGGCGAAGAGGACGGCGTCATCGTGATCGACGACTTCGCGCATCACCCGACGGCCGTCCGCGAAACGATTCGTGCGGTTGCGGAGCGGTGGCCCGAGCGGAGGCTCGTTGCTGTGTTTGAGCCGCGGTCCAACTCCAGCCGCCGAAAGGTTTTTGAAGACGCCTATGCCGAATCGTTCGAGCAGGCTTCCGTGGTTTTTATCAGCGCACCGCCGCTGCGCCACAACGATGATGAGGACGACCTGCTCAATACGGAAACGGTCATTCGCAATATCTCCCTCCGGGGCATTCCCGCCTACTCGTTTCCAGGTGCCGACGAACTGCTGCCACACCTTCAAAATGAACTGCGCCCCGGCGACACCGCCCTCATCATGAGCAACGGCGGATTCGGCGGTTTGCATGACCGGCTCCTCAAGGCGCTTCGCAACCGCTCGGACGCCAAGGAACCCGCGCGCGCCTGAATCCGGCGGAACCTTCCGCCGCCCGAAAGGTGTTTAATCGGCTTTATTGCGCGCGAAAGCAAGTAAACCTCTTCGCATCGTACAAACTACACAGGTAAGAAACCATCGCTACGAACAGAGTCCGAGTAAACGAGGACATTCGCACCCCCACGGTGCGCGTTGTTGACCCGCAAGGCAGTCACGGCATCTACGACATCGATGATGCGCTCGCGCTCGCGCGGCAACGTGAACTCGACCTCGTTGAGATTGCCCCCGAAGCCACGCCGCCCGTCTGCAAAATTATGGACTTCGGCAAGTATCGCTACGAAGTTCAGAAGAAAGAGAAAGAGGCGCGCAAGAAAGCGACGACCGTGTCGCTGAAGGAGATTCGCTTTCGCCCCCAGACCGACACGCACGACTTCGATTTCAAAACCAAGCACGCGCGCGGCTTCCTGGAAGACGGCGACAAAGTGAAGGCGTGGGTGCAGTTCCGCGGCCGAGACATCATCTACCAGGATCAGGGCATGGATCTTCTGCGCCGCTTTATTGAGGAGCTGCAGGACGTGGCGAAGATCGACCAGCCGCCTCGCATGGAAGGCAAGCGTATGACCGCGATCCTGGCACCCTCCAAGAAGGTCAAGTAGGCCGCGGTGCCGCCCGGCGTGGCGGGGCTTCACGACAAATTCAGAGAGCAGCACTTGGCCGCGGTGCATCGTAGTTGCTTTTTGCGGCGGTTCTGCGTATTTTAAGAGGCTATTGCTCGGCCCTGGTCGCAGGCGCTCTCCGGAACGTCGCGAACCTCATTCTGTTGTAGCGAACACCTCGCCGCTATTGTGGCGCGAAATAGGAAGAAGGGAAGTATTATGCCCAAGATGAAGTCGAATAGCGGTGCCAAGAAGCGGTTTACCAAAACCGGAACGGGCCGCCTGAAGCGCCAGAAGGCGTACCATAGCCACATTCTGACGAAGAAGTCCAAGAAGCGCAAGCGCAACTTGGGCAAGAACACGCTCGTCCATCAGACCGACGAGGGCCGCATGAACCGGCTCCTCAACCGGTAGTTAACCATTGATCGATTAGGGACCTCTCATGCCCCGTTCAAAGAATAGTGTCGCCTCCCGCCGCCGCCGCAAGAAGATTCTTGGCATGGCGAAGGGTTATTGGGGCGGCCGCAGCAAGATTTTAACCTCGGCCAAGCACACGGTCGATCGCGCGCTCTCCTATCAGTACCGCGACCGCCGTGCGCGCAAGCGGCAGTTCCGCCGGCTCTGGATCGCCCGTATCAACGCCGGTGCGCGTCAGAACGAGATGAGCTACTCACGCCTTATCGGCGCGCTCCGCTCAAACGACGTAACGCTCAACCGGAAAGTGCTCGCCGATCTGGCGATGAATGACCCGCAGGCGTTCGCCGGCGTCGTCAAGCACGTCTCCTGATGCGCAGCCTCTCCGCCTTAGAATCGTTCTTTACGGTCCCCTCATCCCGTTAGATCAGGGCTTTGACCGAGACGGAGAGCTTCCACGCTCTTGAAGTCCCGCCCCTGTTCGAACAGGTGCGGGACTTTTTTTGCAGCCGCCCCTCTATGGAAACCACCGATACCCTCAAGCACGACATCGAGGCGGAAGTATTTCGCTCCCCGGACGACGTCGAAGCATTTCGCGTTCGCTACCTCGGACGCAAGAGCGGCCGCCTGACGGACCTGTTCAAAACCATGGGTTCGCTTCCGCCGGAAGAGCGTCGCGCGTTTGGGCAAGCAGTAAACGAACTTAAGGCCCTCGCAGAGCGCCGCATTGAAGAATCGACGGCGCTCTTCGAAAGTGCCGATGAACGCGCGGAAGCGGGTATCGACCTGACACTTCCGGGCCGTCGCCCCCTACCCGGCTCGACGCATCCCTTGACGCAAACGCTCGACGAGATCAAGCGCGTCTTTTCGTCCATGGGCTTCTCCGTCGCCGAAGGGCCTGAGATCGAGGACGACTGGCACAATTTCTCGGCCCTCAACTTTCCGCCGGACCACCCCGCGCGGGACATGCAGGACACGTTCTTTCTGGAGGCGCCGACAGAGAGTGGAGGCGGCGTGCTGCTCCGCACCCATACATCGCCGGTGCAGGTGCGCATCATGGAGACGCAGGCCCCGCCCATTCGCGTCATCGTGCCGGGCCGCGTCTACCGAAATGAGGCCATTTCCTACAAGAGCTTCTGCCTCTTTCATCAGGTCGAAGGGCTGTACGTGGACGAGGGCGTGTCCTTCGCCGACCTGAAGCAGGTGCTGCACCTTTTCGCACGTACGCTCTTCGGCGAAGACGTCCGTATCCGTTTCCGACCGAGCTTTTTCCCCTTCACCGAACCGAGCGCGGAAATGGACATCTGGAGCGACAATCCGGACTTGCCCGGCGGCGGGCGCTGGCTGGAGGTGCTCGGGTGCGGCATGGTAGATCCCTCGGTGTTTGAGGCCGTCGGCATTGATCCTGAGCGGTATACCGGTTATGCGTTCGGCCTCGGGGTTGAGCGTATGGCGATGCTGCGTCACGGCATCAGCGACATTCGCATTCTGTACGAGAACGACGTGCGCTTTCTCGAACAGTTCTAAAGCCGGCGCTGCCGACACCGAAAATCACCTCCCATAGGCGACAGAGCTTCGGCCTGACCTATTTTCCCGGTACCGATGAAGATCAGTTATAACTGGCTCCTTAGCTACGTTCCACACGGCCTCTCTCCCGACGCGCTCGCCGAAGCGCTCACCATGAGCGGCCTGGAGGTCGAAGAGGTCACCGAAACGGGATCTCGCCTTGACGGCGTAGTCGTTGGGAAGGTGCTTTCGGCCGAGCGGCATCCCAATGCTGATCGTCTCACCATTTGCCGCGTCGACGTGGGCGAAGAGAACGCGCTGCAGATCATTTGCGGCGCGCCGAATGTCGCCGAAGGACAGAAGGTCGCCGTTGCCACGTTGGGAACGGTGCTGATGCTGTCCTCTCGCGAAAGCGACTCAGATCGCGTGCCGGTTGTAATGGAAGCTCGGAAGATCCGGGGGGAACGGTCCGAAGGCATGATCTGCGCCGAGGACGAACTGGGCCTCTCCGACGACCACTCGGGCATCATGGTCCTGCAGCCGGAAGCGGTCGTTGGCCTTCCGCTGCAGCGTTACCTCAGTGAACGAGGCATGGAGTCCGGAGATGCGGTGCTCGACGTTAACATTACCCCGAACAGGCCCGACGCGACCAGCCACCTCGGGGTTGCCCGCGACGTGTCCGCCCTCACGGATATTCTGTGCGCGCGGCCGGAAGTGGAACTCCCCGACGAAGACGGCGAGATTTCCGAGCGGCTCTCCATCCAAATCGAAGATCCGGAAGGCTGTGCTCGATACGTCGGGATGCTGGTTCGCGGCGTTCGCGTTCAGGAGTCGCCCACGTGGCTCAAGCAGCGCCTCACAGCCGTGGGGCTTCGCCCCCGCAACAACATCGTCGACGTGACGAACTTCGTCATGTACGAGTGCGGGCAACCGCTTCACGCCTTCGACTTCGACAGGATCGCGGGCGGCCGTATCGTCGTCAGGACGTCGCGTGCGAACGAATCGTTTACAACGCTGGACTCGAAGTCTCGTGCGCTTGCAGAGGGAACGCTTCTCATTTGCGACGCGGAGCAGCCCGTAGCAATAGCAGGCGTCATGGGTGGCGAGAACTCCGAAGTAACGGACGAGACCGTGAACGTCCTTATTGAAAGTGCCTACTTCGACCCGTCCATGGTCCGCAAATCTGCGCGCGCACTCGGCCTCGCGACGGATGCCTCCTACCGTTTCGAGCGAGGCGTGGACACGGAAGTCCAGCTCTGGGCAGCCGCCCGTGCGGCGGAGATGATCGCGAAGCTCTCGGGTGGCGAAGTCGTGCGGGGAGCCGTCGATGCCCGTCCCCGGCCGATTGCGCGGGCGCAGGTTCGGCTGCGATTGGCTCGCGTCTCAGAACTGCTCGGCATAGCCATCACGCAGGAGGAAGTCGAGCGCATACTGACCGCGCTCGGCTTCGAGATCGAGGCAGACGACGCGCTGGAGCGCATGGCTGAAAGAATGATGGAGGGCCGCCCCGCCGATGGGCCGTCCGAGCCGGCATTGCTCCTGACCGTTCCTTCATTCAGGCCCGATATTACGCGCGAAGTAGACGTGATCGAGGAGATTGCGCGTATTTACGGGTATGATCGAATAGCTGAAAAGCCGAGATCGGCGCTGCCAAACCGGACGCCAAGCCGGGACGAAGCCGGGGCCTTACGTTCGCGCCTTCGCGGCCTGCTCAGCGCGTCGGGGTACCGCGAAATCTACACGAACAGTATGCTGCGGCGAGACGTGGCGGCCACCTTTGCGCGGGAAGAACTCGGCGGTTCAGCCTCCGGTGAGGCCGTCGAAACGCTGAATCCGATCTCTTCCGAAATGGCAGCGCTGCGGCCGAGTCTGCTGCCGGGTGCGCTCTCCGTCGCGGCGTACAACGCGAGTCACGGGCAGCGCGCGCTAAACTTCTTTGAACTCGGCCACGTATTCCGCCGGTCTGACAAGAAGACCCACCTCGTACCCGGCTACGCCGAACACGAGGCGCTCATCCTGCTATCGAGCGGCCCTCGAGAGGCGGTTTCCTGGCAGCAGGCTTCTACGGATGCCGACTTCTTTTCGCTCAAAGGGACCGTCCAGGCGCTCCTGAACGCGCTGCATCTCGACGGTTGCACGTGGGAGGCCAATGCTCCGGCGACTCCCGTATCCGACTATTATGCGAGCCTGTCGTGCGGAGGTGTTGCCCTCGGCAGCCTTGGGCGCGTTGCAGAGGAACAGGTTGCGGCGCTCGGGCTGAAGGACGCGGTGTTCTTCGCCGAACTCAACTTCGACTCCCTTCTGGCGCTCGCGAGGTCGCAGGGCGTTCGGCAGTACCAGGCAATCAGCCGGTTCCCCGTGGTGGAGCGAGACCTTGCCCTTGTGGTGGCACAGGACGTAACCGCCGGGGCCATCATTGATCTAATCAAACGAGAAGGAGCGCCGCTTGTGCAGCAGGTGGACGTGTTTGACCTCTACGAGGGAAAGGGCGTGCCTGAGGGCAAGAAGAGCATCGCATTCTCACTTCGCCTCGGTGCCGATCGCACGCTGCAAGACGCCGAGACCGACGCCGTGGTCGAGCGTGTGACGGCGTCCGCAGAGCGCGCGTTCGGAGCGAAGCTGAGAGCTTGAGCGGGTTTGCTGCAGTAGGGCCACGGGGACTTGGCGGGCCATCTCGGGAAGGATGATCGGCCTTGCGCCGAAGGCATCATCGCCGCGACAAAGGCAAGCTAAAGTACCATTAAAAAACACTCTATATGAGTTTGCGCGCGGCACTCACTTGGCCTATCTTCTTTCGCCGAAACAGGTTTACATTTCGTCACCACGAGTACCCTTCAGCCGCGCGAACCTCCTGAGATCACCTCCCGGTTGAGTGCGCCAAAAGTGTACCGTGGCTTGCGTCCATTGCTACCGGCTCATCGTCGCTTTCAGGCTCACCTTGTGTCCAGAGCGATTCTGCTATTCGCAATGGGTTCAAGCTCCGGGTTATGGAAGTGACGACGATCTCATCAGGTACATTCGTGTCGGAAAACGCCAGCAGAGGAATCGGTGACCTTATCGACCAGGTGGTCGAGAAGGAACTGGTCGACTTCTGCTACGTGGCCCGCAACACGGTGGTGGTTGCAATCGGCGGACGACAGTTCACGTTCGCAACCTCGGAAGGACGAGACTTTCTTTCGAGCCTCGTTGCGGGCTGGGCGCACTCGCAAGGGCGCGGCGGCCACGCAACCTTAGCCTCTGACATACGCGGGCGCACGAGCACCCAGAGCGCTCCGGTTCAGCAGATCAATCCCGCCGGTGCGGACGTTGCGTTCGAAAAACTGCAAGGAATCCTCAACCGCTCGGCTTCCCGCCTCCAAAGCACCGGCTCCAACCGCGAGTATCTCGACACGGTGCTGACCCTCGCAACCAACCTGAACGTTATCGAGGGATACGAGAAGGACGAACCCGCCCGGCGAATCAAGCTTCGGACGAACGCCACGGTTGCCGACTTGACCTACATCGAGGCGCTGGAATACCTCACCAGCAGTATTCTCGAAGAACTTCGCGCCGCTGAACACGAGTAGTGCCGGATCATGTCCGCCCGGCAAATTCGCCGGAAGGAGGACAGTTTCGCAGCGCATCCTTTCGTAGCTTGATGGTGTAGCTGACGGCCGTTCGTTCAGCTCGGCACTTGAATATTGCACGGAAACATGGAATCCTTTGCCACTCCGTCCAGCGTCACGGCCCTCCCCCCGGGCGACATTTCCCGCTTTCGCGGCTGCCTGCTCGGCGGCGCAGTGGGCGACGCGCTCGGAGCGCCGACGGAGTTCATGAGCCTGGCCGAAATCGTCGGCCGATTCGGCCCGAAGGGCGTCTCGCGCATGGAGCCTCAATACGGGCGCATTGGTGCGATCACGGACGACACGCAGATGACGCTCTTTACCGCCGAGGGCCTGCTGCGCGCCGTGAACCGGATGCACAAGACCGGCGCGCCGGATACGGTCGAGGTCGTCTACCGAGCGTATCTGCGGTGGCTGCAGACGCAGCAGTCGGCGTATTCCTCTTCCAGCGATGAGGATGACGGCTGGCTCATCGGCATCTCAGATCTGCATCACAGGCGCGCGCCCGGCAATACGTGTATGTCGGCTCTTCTGAGCGGTCGCATCGGCGCGACAGATGCCCCCATCAACGACAGCAAAGGGTGCGGCGGCATCATGCGCGCGGCACCCGCCGGGCTGGTCTCCTTATCGGTTAATCCTTTCGATCTTGGCGTGTTGACGGCCGCGATTACCCACGATCACCCTTCCGGTTACCTCGCCGCAGGATTTCTCAGCGCCGTCGTTGCGGACCTTGTGAGTGCCCGCACGCTAAAAGACGCCATTGCACGAGCGACGGAGCGGCTGAGCCGGGAGCCGGAGGCGGACGAGTGCTTGTCGGCGGTAGAGCAAGCCGTCGCCCTGTCTCAAGCCCGCACCCCTGCCCGGGAGGCGATCGAAGAACTCGGTGAAGGTTGGGTGGCGGAAGAAGCCTTATCAATTAGCCTCTTCTGCGCCCTCTACGCGAACGGTGACTTCTCGCGAGGCGTACTCGCAGCCGTCAACCACGACGGCGACACGGACAGCACCGGTGCCATCACCGGTAACATGCTCGGCGCGATGCTGGGAGAAGAGGCGATTCCGGAGGACTGGCTGGCGGGACTGGAGCTTGGCAGCGTCATCGGCTCGGTCGCAAACGATTTGCACCGGGGCTATGAAGATACTGAGGCCTGGTCCGAGAAGTATCCACCGACCTGATGACCCGGAAGGCGACAGCACAGGAGCGCTCGGCCCCTACGACGAACCTCGAAGAGGCGCTCCACATCGACGGCTTCCGAGCGGTCGCCGGTGTTGACGAAGCTGGGCGCGGGTGCCTGGCAGGACCCGTCGTATCCTCCGCCGTCCTGCTTCCGGAGACCTGCGCGCTTCCCTTTGTCCGTGACTCCAAGCTCCTCACCGCCACTGCGCGACGAGAGGCTCGCGAGGCGATTCTGGACGTCGCGCTTGCGGTTGGCGTCGGTATGTGCTCTGTGGAGGAGATCGACCGGCTCAACATCCTGTGGGCGGCTATGGAGAGCATGAAGCGTGCCGTCGCCGCCATGACCGTCGCGCCGGATTATGTTCTCATCGACGGCAATCGCGCCCCTCGCGGCCTGTCCATCCCCTTCCGGACCGTAGTTCGCGGCGACCGCACCTGCCTGAGCATAGCAGCCGCGTCGATTATTGCCAAGACGCACCGTGACGCCCTTATGGGCGAGCTGCACAGCGAGCATCCTGTATTTGGCTGGGATCACAACTTCGGCTATCCCACAAAGCGCCACTATGAAGCCCTCGCGGCAAACGGTCCGACGGTGCATCATCGCCGAAGCTTCCGTCTCGCCTGAACGGCGGCGTAGGCTCAAAACAAGGCCGGCAGCGACTTGCGACGCTTCGGCAGCGACGCCTTACCGGCAGCAGGTAGCTCGATGCGAAAAGTCGTACCAACGCCCGGCCGCGACTGGACGAGCGTAAGCGCTCCTCCGTGATAGTCTTCCACGATTCGCTTGGCAAGGCTCAGCCCGAGGCCCCATCCGCGCTTTTTGGTACTGTATCCCGGCCGAAAGACATTCTTCCATGCGTTGCGTTCGATACCTCTGCCGGAATCGCTCACCTCGATGCGCACCGCATCGGGCGTTCCCACCGCGGTGATGCCAATGCTGCCTTCCTTCGTCTCTATCGCGTCGAGCGCATTCTTCAGCAGATTTTCCAGGACCCAGTCGAACAGCTCCGCATTTACGGGCGCGCTGAGTTCGCCGGGTACGGACACGGCGAGATGCACCTTCTTCCCGTATTGCGGAAAGCGGCGGCGCATATACTCGGCCGTTCCTTCCACGACTGGAAGAAGCCGGGTCGGTTCCAGTTTGGGCACCGAGCCGATGTCGGAAAAACGGTTCGCCACACGGCGCAGCCTTCCGATGTCTTTCTCGATCTCGTCGAGCGCCTGATGCTGCGTTTCCTCGTTCACGTCAGCCATTTTCAGCAACTCGTGCCATCCCATTAAGCTCGAAAGCGGCGTGCCGAGTTGATGCGCCGCCTCCTTGGCCATGCCGACCCAGAGGCTACCCTGCTCACTCCGCCGGATATAGGAGAAGCCGAGATAACCCACCAGCACAAAGAGGCTGACGAACAGCAGTTGTATGTACGGAAAGATCCGCATCTCTCGCACGAGCTGCGAATCGTCGTAGAAAATGTACTGCTGTAGCCGCGAGTCGCCGAAGTCGAACTCGATCGGAATGGGCGGGTAGCGGCGTGCCATTTCAGCGGCGCGCTCGAGCACGCGCCTGCGCGCCTGCAGCGAATCAGCCGGGACGCGGAGATTCTGAACGGCTTGTATGGCAGGTTCAGCGCCCGATGAGTCGATGATGACGGACGGGATGCCAAAGCTGCCCTGAGTCAGGATCTCGCCCGCCAGGTTGACCTCACCGGGCGGCGGCATGGAGCGCGCCCACACAAGCGCGTCTCGGTAAGCATCCACCCGAGCGGCGGGGAAGTCATTGGTGCGGCTTCCGGCGACGAGGGCATCGAGTTCCTGAAACTCGGCCAGATAGGGGTTGGCGTTCAGAGACGCGGACGCGATTCCTTCGCGCGCGCTGGCCCAGAGCGAGATGATAAACTGCTCGCGCTCGCGAAGCCGGTCCACAAGGCGGTTCGTGTACAGGAGCGACGCCAGCGCAATGGCAACCGCAAATACCACGAGGCCGAGTTTAAGGTTGGTCGACCGGCGATAAGCCTTCATGCGCACACAACGAAAGGGGCGAACGCTATGCTACCGGCCGCCGGTCTCATGTCGGCGGCCGCGGGTGGTGGTACGACTCCGCCGAATGCCGGTTCACCGGCCGCGAAAGCCCACGGGCTACGCCCCCACCAACATCGCACCTGCGCCTTCGTAAATCGTCTCCTCGCGCCGGGGTCCCGTAGAGATCATGCTGATCGGCACGCCGACTTCGCGCGACACAAAGCGCAGATAGTCCCGTGCCGCAGCAGGAAGGTCCTCGACGCGCTTTACCTGCGTGATGTCTTCGTGCCAGCCGGGCAAGGTTGTATAAGCGGGTTCGACTTTATCCAGCGTCTGCACCTCGCTCGGGAAGCGGTCCGTCTCGCGTCCATCGATCCGGTAATGCGTGCACACCTTGATCTCGCCCAAACCGCTGAGCACGTCGAGTTTGGTGACGGCAAGTTCCGTAAGGCCGTTGATCATGCTCGTGTAGCGAAGCGCCACGAGGTCGAGCCAGCCGGTCCGCCGCGGCCTGCCCGTCGTCGCTCCAAACTCATGGCCGACCTTCCGCAACCGCTCGCCGACGGAGTCGTCGAGTTCCGTCGTGAAGGGGCCATTGCCCACGCGCGTGCAGTAGGCTTTAACGATGCCTATGACCCGGTTAATGGCGGTGGGTGGCACGCCCAATCCGGTGCAGCAGCCGCCGACCGTCGGGTGGCTGGAGGTGACGTACGGATACGTGCCAAAGTCGACATCGAGCAGCGCCCCCTGCGCGCCCTCTGCCAGGATGTGCTTTCCTTCTCTCAAAGCGCCGTTGAGAAACTGCGTCGTGTCGCGCACGAACGGGTCGATGAGCTTGTCGAAGGCAACGTACTCCTCGATGATGGCCTCGACGTCGAGTTCTTCGGCACCGTACATCCCGGTCAGGAGCGCGTTCTTCTCCTCCATCGCCTTCGTGATCTTCGCCCGGAGCACGTCCCGGTCCAACAGATCGACCACGCGGACGCCGATGCGCGCAAACTTGTCCATGTACGCCGGCCCAATCCCCCGTCCCGTGGTGCCGATGGCATCCGCGTCGCGATACCGCTCCCGCACCTGATCGAGCCTTTTGTGGTACGGCATGATGAGGTGGGCGTTGTGGGAGATATAGAGCCGATCTTCGACGCTGTAGCCGAGGGAACGTATCGTGTCGATCTCCTCCATGAGCGCCTTCGGATCGATAACGACGCCGTTGCCGATCACGCACTTCACGTCATCCTGGAAGATGCCGCTGGGCACGAGATGAAGCACGAACGTCTGATCTCCCCACGAGATCGTATGGCCGGCATTGGCCCCGCCTTGATAGCGTGCTACTACGTCGACCTCCCGACCAAGAAGGTCCACGATCTTTCCCTTTCCCTCGTCTCCCCACTGGGTGCCGATTACGACCGAAACTGGCATATCAAATACTTTCTACCTCGCTCTCAATAGACGGCCTGAGCCGAACCTGCCGGGCGAGAAACAATGCTTGAACACAGGAAAGGCGGCGGTCCGAGATCCGAACCGCCGCCCTGCCGTCCTGTCCATACGTTACAGGCGCTCAGGCTTCCGCTGATTCCGGCGGGTCCTGCTCAAAACTGCGCACAGCCTCATCAACCGAGTCGTAGTGCTTGAAGACGGTGATGAGCTTCGTCACGACCAGCAGCGACTGAATACGGTCGGCGACGTTGGCAAGGCGCAAGTCCCCGCCGGCGTTCCGCATCGTCGTCAGTCCGCTGATGAGCATCCCGAGGCCGCTCGAGTTCATGAAGCTCGTGCGGCCGAGATCCACTACCACGTTCTTCTTCCCGCCCTCCTTCATTTCATGCAAGGAGTCATGCAGCTTCGCGCCGTCAGGGCCGCCCATTACGTTGCCCTTCAGTGTGAGCACAACCGCGTTGTATTGCTCGTCGACTGAGTAGTTCATTGAACCTGTCCTGTTAATAGGTGGGGTGATCTGCGCAGTTGCTTCAACGGGTAACGCCAATTCCCCGCTCTCTAAGCTCCAGAACTACCGGCGAAGCAACGAAGACCGATGAATACGTTCCGATGCCGATGCCGATAAGTAGCGCAAAGGCAAAGCCACGCAACACTTCTCCTCCGAATATAAACAGCACCGCGACCACGAGCAAGGTCGTTCCGGATGTGATTAGCGTTCGGCTCAAAGTACTGTTGATGGACCGGTTCACAACCGAGCCGTAAGCCTCTGTTTTAAAGATGTTGGCGTTCTCGCGAATACGGTCGAAAACGACCACCGTGTCGTTGATCGAGTAACCGACAATCGTGAGGAAGGCCGCGATGATCGTTTGATCGATTTGCAGGGAAAAGGGAACGATGCCCTGTAGCAGCGAAAAAATTCCGAGCGTGATCACTACGTCGTGGAAGAGCGCCACAATTGCCCCAAGCCCGAACCGCCACTCAAACCGAATCAGGATGTAAACGAAGATCACGAGCAAGGAACCGAGGATGGCGTAAAGCGCGCCTTCCTTCAAGTCATTTGCGAAACGCGGCCCGACGATATCCGTCCGCACCACCTGCGGATTGGACCCGGCGAACTGCGCCTGCATGGTCTCGATGATCTGGGTCTGCACCTGGGTGATGTCTCCCTCCGGCAGCGTCCGCACGAGGAGCGCGCCCTCGCCGTAGGTTTTCACTTCCGGCTCGCGGCCGAGCGTAGCCCCGAGCGCGCTGCGCACCTCGGAGACCGAAAGGTCGTTGTTCGTCTCCACGACGAACTCCATACCTCCCTTAAAGTCGATGCCCAGCTCAATCCCGCGCGTGAAGATGGAGATGAGACCGACGAGAATAAGTACCCCGGAAAAAATGTACGCCTTCGATCGCGCGCCGACGAAGTCGAAATGGGCGTTTTCAAGTATACGCATTGTACGTTCTGATGGACGGGTAAGGCTCTGCGGGGCTGCCGGCTTTCGCCGCCAAGGGCACCGCATCGCCCGCCACGTCGGGTAAAGAATGAGAAATCAACCGAAAGAAACGCCCATGCGGCGATCGGAGATGACGTAGTCGAAGATGATTCGCGTGATGATGATCGCGCTAAAGAGCGAAGCCGCAATACCGGCCATCAGCGTTACGGCGAACCCCTGGATGGGTCCGACGCCGAACGAGTACAGGATGGCTCCCACGAAGAACGTCGTGATGTTCGCGTCGAAAATGGCGCTGAAGGCGCGGGCGTAACCCGTTTCTACGGCAGCTTTGAGCGTCTTCCCGGTCATCGCCTCTTCGCGAATGCGCTCGAAGATGAGCACGTTGGCGTCGACGGCCATACCGATGGTCAGCACGATACCCGCAATACCCGGCAGCGTGAGCGTCGCACTAAAGGCCGCAAGAATGCCGAGGATGAAGATGATGTTCACGATCAGCGCTAGGTCCGCCACGATGCCGGCGGTGCGATAGTAGAAGATCATGAACACGGCAACGATCATGAGGCCGATGATCACCGAGAGCAAACCCGCCTTGATCGAGGCCGCACCGAGGCTCGGCCCAACCGTGCGTTCCTCGACGATGTCCACCGGGGCCGGGAGCGCGCCCGACTTCAGGATCGTCACGACGTCTTCGGCTTCCATGCTCGATGCCAGACCCGTGATCGACGAGCGGCCGCCCGTGATCCGGTTGATGACGCGCGGATAGGAATAAACGACGTTGTCGAGCACGATCGCGATGGGACGGTCGATGTTGGCACCCGTGATGCGCGCCCAGTCCCTGGCTCCTTCGGCGTTCATGGTCATGGAGACTTCCGCCTGCCCGAGCTGGCTGAAGTCCGTGCGGGCGTCGGTAATCACGTCGCCGGTAAGTTCGACTTCTTCGCGAACGCCAAGGACCGAGAAGACCTCGCGTCCCTCTTCCGTCGTGCCTTCAGGCGCAGACGTGTAGAGCAGGTCGACGTTGGGCGGAAGAAGGCTCTGCACTCTCGGGTTGTGCATAAGCGTGTTGAACTGAGCCGTGTCCGAGACCGCTACATAACCGAAGATGACGCTCTCTCCACGCGGCTGAAGAACCTGGAGCAGCGGATTCGTAGACTGCGGCGCGGCTTCGTTCTGAGCAAGATCGCCGACGGTGAAAGACGTGTCCGCCTCATTCGCCGCCGAATCGGCCGAAGCAATCATCGCCCCAGAGGTGTCCGACGCGAGCGGCGCAACGGCCGACGAATCGGCTTCGTAGAACTCGATGATGCGCTGCAGGGACTGACGCAACTCGTCCGGATCGGCCATGAGCCGGAACTCGAGGCGGGCGGTGCCGCGCAGCAGCTTGCGGACGCGCTCGGGGTCGTCGATGCCGGGAAGCTCCACGATGACGCGGCGGCTGCCCTGTTTCTGGATCGACGGCTCTGTCACGCCGAAGCGGTCGACGCGCTGCCGGATGATTTCGATGGCGCGATTGACGGCTCCATCCGTTTCTCGCTTGAGATAGGCAGCCACATCGGCGTTGGAGGCGCGGCGGTCGAGTCCTTCCGCTTCGTTGCGAAAGTAGCGACTGAGACGCACGTTCGGGTCGCGCCGCTCAAACTCGGAGACAAACCCGTCGATGATGGAGTCGCCGCCGGTCTGCGCTTGCGACACGGCCAGCGCGAGCACCTCGTCAAACGTGGCATCGGTGTCCACCGCCAGCGCGCGAAGCAGTTCGTCTACGCGCACCTCAAGGGCGACGTGCATGCCGCCTTGCAGATCGAGACCGAGCTTGAGCGCCTCTTCGGAGACGTTCTGAATCTTCTGATAGTTTTCGCGCTCGTACTGCGAGCGCGCTTCGCCTTCGAGGTTGTTAAGCTTCTTTTGTATGTAGAAGTTGTGCAGAGACGGATACAAATAGTATCCGGAAAGCAGGACAAACCCGATGGTCAGGATTAGTCGAAATCCGTTTCCCTTCATAACAAGTATTCTGGTTTTCCGGCGCAGCCTTGAAGTGTTCGTCACTGCCCGAATGGGAGGACGAGAACCGCGCACATGTAAGTGGCTACGCTACAGGCGAGAACCGCAACAGCGTTCTCACTCGTGCCCGTGCGGAGCCTAAAGGTGAGGGCAAACTTGCGGCGATCCGCTAAGGGCCGAGCGGCCGCACGGCACCCCACAGCGCGCGAATAGATGGCAGCACGAGGGCGGGAGCGTCCGCGACAAGGCTGCGAGCAGCGCTGGCGTAGAGCCGGTCAGGCCCGGCAAAGAAGGCCCGAGGTCCATCAACACTGCCGGGGAGTGGTGTCACCGCGGAGGAGGCGGACACGAGCAGGGCCTCGGCCGGCCTTGTGCCGTCGAGAATTTGACGGAACCGGCCGTACAGCAACCGTACCAGGGCGCGATCCGAAACTTCACCGGCAGCAAAAACCGTCGAGAGCGGTCGCGCCGGATTCTCCGCTTCGAACACCGTGACGAAGTGAAGCAGATAGGACTCGAACGAGACGGCAGCGCTCTTGCGGGCGGTGCCGAGCGCATGGCTAACCGCGCCGTCCGGAGCGTCGGTCATCTGCCCGACGAGCCACGATTCGAAAGCTTCCGCTCGGCTGCGCCTCTCGGGTGAGAACAAGGGCACCGCGAGCGCGGGCAGCGTGCTCCAGAGAAGCACGACAGCGACGGCGCGGCAGGTCCAGGTCTGTCGGAAAAGGTGCATCGGAACGGCGAGCTAAGGCGGTGCCGGAAGGCATTGCGCTGCCTTTCAATGTACTTGTAACAAGGAGGTTTCAGGCAAGTCGCTGAAGATTGCCGCCGAATGCGCGCTCTCGAGCAGCCTCCCTGCTTTGCCTCATGTTGAACGCGCCTCCAAACCGTCACGCAATGGGCAAGTTCGCGCGCCCCGCCGCGCCGTACTTTGCGGCGTTCATCCCCTCCGAAGTCCCGCAACGAGAAACGAGCAATGCCCTCCCCCACTCAAGTGCGACACGCGACCGGCTCCATGACGGGAGCGCGAGGCGTTCACCTCTTTACCCAGCAATGGGAGCCGGTTCAGCCTGCCCGGGCGGCCGTGGCGCTGGTCCACGGCTACGCGGAGCACAGCGGGCGCTACGCCGACATCGCTGCGCAGTTTGCCGCGTCGGGTATCGCGCTCTATGCCTTCGACCTGAGGGGCCACGGCATGTCGGGCGGAAGGCCGGCCTTCGTCCGGGACTTCCAGCTTTACACTGACGACGCGCGCCTGTTCATCAGCCGGGTACAGACCGGTCTGGCGGACACTCCGCTCTTCCTCATGGGCCACAGCATGGGAGGAACCATTGCCGGGCTGCTCTTGACGGATGCTCCGCCACCCCTTAGCGGTGCCATCCTCAGCAGTGCAGCCATTGAAGTGGGCATGGACCTTCCCCGCGCTCTCCGCAAAGCGGCCGGAACGATCGGCAAGCTCTTCCCGCACCTGCCCACGATCAAGCTCGACCGCGACGATCTATCGCACTCCGAGTCCAGCACGCACAAAGCCGAGCGCGATCCGCTCAACTACCGCGGACGAATGCCGGCGGGCACTGCGGCAGGCACCCTTTCGGCGGCCGCTGTGATCCGGAATCACGCGGCTGATATTCACACGCCGCTCCTGATTCTGCACGGCACCGCCGACCGCATCACCGGCCCCGGCGGGAGCAAACTCTTGTACGAACGTGCAGGCTCTACCGACAAAACCCTGCGCCTCTTCGATGGACTCTATCACGAGACCTTCAACGAACCGGAAGGCGGGCGCGTCCTGGAGGAGATGATCTCATGGATGCAGGCGCGGATATAGCCAGACAGCCGTGCCACGATCCTTCGACGTGACACGGCTGTGCGGACAGTTGACCTCTTGAGCTATCGCTCCTCGCTACTGAATACCGTAAACGACCTGGACGGTAGCGCGCACCTCGATCTCTCCGGCGGCATAAGCATCAGGAACAGCCTCGCTGCCCGCCATGTCGGCTTTTGCATACATGGCTGTCTCCATCCGCATGAAGGGACGTGGAAAGTCGTAGGCGGTCTCGCTGATCTGCATCACCGGACCGATACTAATGGAGGCAGCGGAGGCAAGTAGTTCCGCCTTTGCACGGGCCGCCTGCACCGCCTCTTTGAGCGCCTGCGCCCTCGCGCCGTCGCGGTCTTTCACGTCATATTCAATCCCTTGGAGACGGTTGGCTCCCTTCTCCACCACCTGGGCGACGAGTTCCGGCAGCTTGTCCATCTCGTCCAGCCGAACCACGACGTCGCGAACAGCCTCGAAGCCTTTATCTTCAGAACGGCGCAGGTCTGGGTTCCAGTCCTGACGCTGGTTCAGCCGGAGAGACTCGAGCCGGATGTTCTTTTCGGGGATGCCGAGCGCACGCGCCGCGTTCATGGCGGCGGCCGCGTCTTCCGCATTTCGCTGCCGCGCAAGGCGAGGATCAGCATCGACTGTCACTACGCCGAAGCGGAGCGTTGCAACATCCGGCGTCACCCGGATAAGGCCTTCCCCGCTGACGGAGATGGTCCGTGGCGGCTGCATTCCGTTTGGGATCGGCATCACTTGCGCGTAGGCTGCCGGGGCAGCAAAGAAGAGCATGGTGGCCGCAACAAGCGGCATATGGAACGTTGCATTCATAAGAGTGAACCCGTTTGGTAAGAACAACCGCCAGTGTGATCCTGCGGCGTCGGCGCTTATGCACACAGTGCAAAGGGCACGCCACTTCAGTAATGATTAAGGCTGCAGCCGCCCGAGTATCCGCGGGAAGGGAATGGCTTCACGCACGTGTTGCAATCCGCAGATCCAGACCACCGTCCGCTCGAGTCCCAGCCCGAACCCGGCATGGGGCACCGACCCGTACCGCCGCAGATCGAAATACCAACCGAACACCTCCGGCGGCAGACCATGCGCCTCGATCTGACGCTCCAGAAACGCGAGATCCGTCGCGCGCTCTCCACCGCCGATGATCTCCCCGTAGCCCTCCGGTGCCAGCACATCCATGCCGAGTGCCAGCCGATCGTCTTCGGGATCGCGCTTCATATAGAAGGCCTTGATGTCGGCCGGAAAGCGGTGTACGATGATGGGCCGGTCGAAATGCCAGGTGATGAGCGTTTCGTCGCTACCGCCAAAATCTCCGCCCCACTCGAACGTTCGAGCAGCTTCCCGCCAGGCGGGCAGGTTGCGAAGGTCCTCTTCGACTTCGGTCAGGCGAACATTGATCTCGATCTCCCGGGCGTCGATGCGGCGCTTCTCGTGTTTTTTGGCTTGACCGTACCCCTTCTGGTTCTGCGACTGCTCCTCCCGAAGCGCCGACTCTTCCTTCTTCAGCGAGTCGATGCGCTCATCGATCATTCGGGTCGTCTTTTCCGAGCGGAGCAGTTCCACAGCGTCGCTATACGAGACGCGCGGGAACGGTGCCGTGGTGCGTTCGAGCGTGGCGAGATCACGCCCCAGCACTTGAAGCTCTTCGCGGCAGTCGCGCAGCACTTCCTGGACCACGCGGCTCAGAAACGCCTCCGCGAGGTCCATGTCCATGTCGAGGTCGAAGAAGGCCATCTCCGGCTCGATCATCCAGAACTCCGTCAGGTGGCGGCGTGTCTTGGATTTCTCGGCGCGAAACGTCGGTCCGAAGGTGTAGATCTTGCCGAAGGCCATAGCCATCGCCTCTCCGTAGAGCTGGCCGCTCTGCGTCAGGTAGGCCGGCTGCCCGAAGTAATCGATCTCGAAAAGCGTCGTGGTGCCTTCAACCGCGTTGCCGGTAAGAATGGGGGCGTCCATCTGCAGGAATCCTTGTTCCTGGAAAAAGCCGTGGATGGACATGATGATGCGATTACGGATTCGCATGATGGCCCACTGGCGCCGGCTGCGCAGCCACAGGTGCCGGTTGTTCATCAGGAACTCGACGCCGTGCTCTTTCGGGGTGATCGGATATTCTTCAGCCGCACCGTAAGCCTTCAGGCGGGTCACCTGAACTTCGTGGCCGCCGGCCTGCCGCTCGTCCGCCACCACGAGACCCTCGACTTCAAAGGCGCTTTCCTGCGTGAGGCGCTCGGCAACGGCCCACGTGTCCGCGTCAACCGCCTCCTGGGTGACGACGCACTGAACGATTCCGGTGCCGTCCCGAAGCACCAGAAAATGCAGCCCCTTCGAGCTTCGCTTATTGTACAGCCAGCCACGGAGCACCACGCTTTCGCCGACGTGTCTCGGTAAATCCTGAATGGCGACGCTATCCGACTTCATATTGTTGAACCTGTTCTGCAGAGAAAGATGTCTGTCGTGTGCCGCAAAGTTAATCGTTTGCGCGGCGCTCCGCTACCCATGCGAAAGGATTCTTGTTCGTTACCGGAGCAGAAACGAAACGAGGGGCCAGGCCACGAGCAAATCGAGTACGAACATGTGCCGCCGGTCAAACGCCTTTGGCACCCCCCAGACGATGAAGGTGGCAGGAATACAGGCCAGCGCTTCTGCGCGAACCAGAGGCGACAGGAGTCCAAGCTGCGGACCCGCGAGGGCAAGAGCTACCGCACCTCCGATACTAACGAGGGCCAGCATCCTTATGCGGGTCGCGCCAAGGACCAGGACCGGCGTGAGTAATCCCGATTGCGCGTCTCCGAGGCGATCCGGCAGGTCTGCAAGCAGGGCGTTGGGCATCAAGAAGAGGAAGCGAAAAAGAAGCAGCCAGAGGGCAGCGGGCGGGAGGCCCCTGCCGGACTCAATGACGGGCAACAGCACGCCGCCGAGTGCCCAGCCGCCGCCGATAAGTAGCGGCTTGGCCCACCAGACAGACTTTAGCCTCCTTCCGCCGCGCAAAAGCGGCACGCCGTAGAGCAGACTTACGCCCGCCAGCGCAGCCCCCGCCAGAAGCGTCTGCCAGTGCAGCCGTGGCAGCATCATGACCGACACCACAGCGGCCGTAAGGAGCGCACTGCGCCAGTAGGCACTATGCTCATGAATCCACGCGAGACGCGCCGGGTGGTTCAACGTGTCTTCCGGTGGGCCGCCAAAGCCCCGCTCACCGCAGTAAACCAGAAAAGCTCCGCAAAAGCCGAGTACCACGAGCGGCACGTCCACGGCAAGACCCAGCGCGCCGTAGGTGCCAAGCAGAAAACAAGCGGCCAAAAATCCGATGAGAAGGTTAGAGAAACTGAGCGCCTTCACGCTTTTAAAGGCGCGCTCAGAAAACGCGCCATGCTCCGCCACATCGGCATCAGTGCCGACGAGTCTCATCGCGTGCTGCCGGCTAAGGGTGCGGCCGGTGCCCTGGAAGGGCATATGGCGGAAAGCTGATCGCCACACGGATGTGCTCGATAGGTCACGTAGTAGCGTCAGATCGACCGAAGGCGACGTTAAATCGAACCCAGGCAGGAATCGCGTGCCAGGAGCCTTTTCTCAGCAGATAGGCCGGTCGCCAGCGCATCTCCGTCGTGGCTCTGAGCGCCACTGCATCGAGAACCGGGTGGACGCCTTCGAGAAGCTGGATCGCCTGCGGAACGCCTTCATCGTCCAGAAACACCTGCATACGCACCGATCCGGCCACGCCGTTCTCACTCAGGCTATCCGGGTAAACGACCGGCACATCCGTTCCGAGGCGCGTTGCGGCGAGCGGTTCGCGAAAGTGACTGCGGATCAGCTCGTACCCGCGGCGTCGGTACTGCTCCACGTACGGCTTGGCAGCCCCGGTTTGAAGAGGATTCTGCCGCAGTTCGGGCAACACAAAGCGATCGAAGAGCGAATCCACGATCTGCGGCTCGTTTCGGTAGAGCGGCAGGAGGCTCCGCTTGACCGCCTGAACGACCTGACTTTCCACGACACCCCCCCGGCCGGGCACCAGTACCGTCCCGTCCGTTCCCGCAATCTGCATCTCACGGAGCGACTCGAGTGGCCGGAAGGCTCGGGTCGTGTCGACGGCCGGCCGCCACGCGCGCGCGCCGGACTGCTCCCAGCCTGACGGGAGTGCCAGATCGGCCTTCTCCTCCGCTTCGCAGCCGGCCGCTAACAGAAGAAGTGCGGCGAGTACGAGAGGCGTTAAGGACCGTTTTTCCATGATTCAGCGAGCCTGTGCGCAAAGAAAAGCTACCGCGCCCGAACGACTTTGGCTTCCTCCAGCGATTCGGAAAGGCGAACAAAGTAGCGCCGCCGGTCCATTGCAACCACGCGCACCTGGCTGCCGGAAGCAATAAACTCGCCCTCCGTCGCTACTTCAATCCGCTTGCCGTCGATCTCGGCGATGCCTGTCGGACGCAGGGGCGAGACGGCCGTTCCAACTTTGCCGAGATAGAGCGCGCGAAGCTCTCCCTCCTGTTTGACCGCCAGATCGTCCGGGCGCAGGCTGGTAGCCAGGACGAAGCGCTCCCACGCACCGGAGTCCCAGAGCCAGTAAAACGTCGCGCCCGTGGCGAGCATCGTCCCCGCCAGCACGCCAACTCCTCCAACCACGCCGTGCTCGGTGAACGAATACCCGACGGCGAAGACGATCAGAAGGAAGCCCGCCACCCCCACGATATTTAAACCCGGCACAAGGTAGACCTCCGCGACGATCAGCGCGAGGCCGAGCAGCACCAGGGCTATGGGAAGGAAAAGCTCCAATTCAGCGGTAATTTAGCGGAGTGCGGCGATGCCGCAGAACGAGAAGAATGATGTTTGAACCCCCATCTGTCTACGACCCTTGCACAGGATGTTTCAAGCAGGCACCGTGACCGGTCGCACCTCGACCCGCGCTCCTCGAACGCTCACGACTTCCACCGTGGCACCCGGAAAGACGAACTCGCCGGAGGTAATCACGTCCACGCGAGCGCCGTTTATGCTGGCGACGCCGGACGGACGGAGTGGTGTAAGCGCCGTGCCCGTGTTGCCGATAAGATCCAGTGCGCGCTCGGCTTCGAGTCCGAACGGTCCATGCATCGACGGCTCCGTGGCCAGCACGAGCCGGTTGAAACGACTCGTTCGCGGCAGGTAGCGGCTCAGCGAAAAAATGAGCACGACGAGCAAAACGAGCGTCACCGCCATGGTGCCGACGGCCGACGCGAACTCGGTTGCCGAGGGGATCTGAAGGCCCACGTTGCCGATGAGCGCCGCAAGCAGCGATCCGACGATGAGCACGATCCCGGTAATCCCCGCGACCCCGAACCCGGGGATGACAAAGATCTCGGCCAGGAGCAGTGCCACGCCGATAACGAAAAGTACGATCTCCCAGCTCTCGACGAGTCCGAGCAGATAGCTCGGCGCGAAGAAGAACGCGGCACCGAGTAGCGCAGTCAGGCCCGGAAAACCGATGCCCGGCGACTGGAACTCGAAGTATAACCCCCCCAGCATCATGAGCATGAAAATTGATTGAAGTACCGGCGATCCAAGAAATCGCAGCAGCTCCTCGGCAAAGGAACTATGGTGCTGCACCAACTCCGCGCCGCCGAGGCCCACCGCATCGATCACAGCTTCCTTGCTGTCCAGGATCGCATCGGCAACGCCGAGCCTGTTCGCTTCATTCGCCGAAAGCGTCAGAACTTGCCCGGCCAGAGAAACGCCCTCGACCGCGAGGTCTTCATCCACCATAGCTTCTGCAATCGCGGCGTCACGTCCGTTCGCTTCCGCGGTGGCGCGCATCAGGCCGCGCATATAGCTCTGATACTTGTCCGGAGCCGCGTCTCCACCTGCCCCTTCGACCACCGTTGCGGCACCCATAGAAGCGCCCGGAACCATGACGATCCGGTCGGCCGCGTACGAGATGAGCGCGCCCGCCGAGGCGGCATTTCGGTCGATGAACGCCAGCGTGGGCACTTTCGCGTTCAAAATAGCTTTTCGGATCTGATCGGCAGCGTCGACGAGACCGCCAAACGTGTCCACGTCAAAGAGAATCAGCGACGCATCCGCGGCTTCCGCATCCTGGATCGCGCGGTCGATGTAGCGCGCCAGTCCAACATCGATCATGCCTTTGATCGGCACGATATAAACTGGCCCGTTGCTGCCGGCCTCTATGTACTGCAGCGACTTGGGGGCGCGGTCAGCCGACCATGCCGCCGGCGGCAGTATCCATCCAAAGAGGATCGGCAGTAAAAATAAGAACCGTTTCATGGCTTGCCTCAGTTACAACCTTTACCCTCAAGGCTACGCACAATTTAGGCGGAAGGTTCAGTCGGGGCGTGCCGCAATCGACCTACAGTTCGGCAACTGCAAGCTGGTAGATGTGCTTCCAGGCAAACCGGGGATCCTCAAAGTGTCCTTTGATAAAGGACTGGAATCGATTCTTATTCCAGAAGTTGACATGCTCCGGATCAGGACTGATGCCGAGCACCTGTCCGGCACGGCTCAGCCACTGGAAGTACGGCTCACGCGGAACGGAAATCACGACCGCCTTCCGAGCAACGCGCTTCAGCTCGCGAACGGCTTTATCCGGTTGGGCGAGATGTTCGAGGACTTCGCTGCAGATGACGGTGTCGAAGGAGCGGTCCGAGTACGGCAGCTTATAAATGTCGCCCTGCCGAAACGAAGCGGCCCCGCCGAAATGCTCCCGTGCGTACTGTACTGCGTCCTCGCTATAGTCCAGGCCTGTCAACTTTAGCTCCGGGTTTTGCTGCGCAATGTAGTTCAACACGAAACCTTCGCCGCACCCGGCTTCGAGGACGGTCGTCGGTTCTGTGGAGGCTACCATCCCGTAGAGCGTCGACATGAACGCCTCCAGGTGCTTGTTGTACAAAGCATTCCTGGACGAGTACTTATGAAGATTCGCGGAGGGACTCGTCGGGTTCCCGGCAGACTCAGGCATAAAAAGTTGGCAAAAGGGTTCGGCGATCTGGATCTTCGGCACTCGCGCAAGAGGACGCTTATGGCTCGATGAGAACGGGCGTGCCCTCCTGCACAAGACCCCAAAGCCAGTCCATCTCCGGGTTGCTCACGGCGATGCAGCCCTGGGTCCAGTTCGTGCGCGATCCGGTGCCCTTCCCGTGGATCTCGATCATGCCCCCGAGGTCGGTGTTCATCGGCGGGGCCTCTCCGTGCTCCTGCGCCCTCACGATGGCGTCGCGGTCTGCTTTTGAAATGACCTGATTGGCGTAGCCGCGCTCGGCGTCCTCGGCGGTAGGGTAGTTGAGCACGAACGCGCGGTAGTACTGGCTGCGACTGTTCTTCTGCACCACGTAAAACGATCCCTCCGGGGTGCGCCAGTGATCCCGATCCTGATAGCTGCCCCGTCGCTCCTTGTCCGCAAACTTGTTGTAGCCCAGATCCGCGGCCACTTCTTTTACCATGTCTCCTCCCTTGAAGACGTAGACCGACTGCGCCCGCTTGGAAACCCTGATCCAAACGTCGGACACTTCTTTCCGAGAAACGTATCCGTGCGCGCCGTCACGGGTGCGCACGTGCATCCCGGCCGCTTCGGTTCCAAGCACATAGACCGGTTCCTGGAACTTTAGCTGCGCGTAGGGCAAGGTCAGCCCGGCATCGCCGAACAAGATCGCCTTTCTGCCAACCACATAAAAGAGCTGCGGCTCCTCCGTCGGCTCCTCGCGAAGGGCCTGTACCGATCTGCTCTTCTGGCTTCGCGATAGCTGCCCTTCGCCCGCCTGCGCGAGCACAGCCGGAGCCGCAGTCTGCGCCACCGCCGGACAGGCGGTAAGCGCGATAAGGAATAACGCGAAGAATGTTCGAAGCATCACGGGCTGAGGCAGGTCGGTATCTATAGCATTGACGTGAAGAAACGGTAACAGCATCAATTATGCAAGAGGCGTGCCGCCTTCATCATACCGCTCCATCCGCTGTGCCGCACGGCATCATCCGGCGGCGGACGGGAAGCAGGAAAGATAGGCATCGATCACCCCCTCGGTGCAGGGTGCATCCATTACCTTTCGAACCCCTCGCAACACCTCCGGTGCCGCGTTGGCCGGGGCGAAAGAGCAACCCACTTCCTGCAGCGCCTCCAGGTCTCCGTTCGTGTCGCCGATGAAGGCCATATGCTCTGCCGCCACCCCGGTCTCATGCGCAAGCCAGTGAATGGCCTCTCGCTTCGTGAGGCCACGCGGGACAACGTCGATGGAAATGGGCGTGTGAAAGACGCGCAGATCCGCAAACCGTTCTTCGACGTACGCGCGAACGACGGGAGCCATCCTCTGCACCTCTTCCCTATCAGGCCCGATGATGCCCGCCTGCGTTCGCTTTCCATAGTCGAACATCATGCTGGTGCCCGGCAAGCACGTCTCGGTGAGCCAAGCCCGCACTTCCGAGAGTTGATCTTCAATCCGACGGGAGAGCAGCGGATTCCAAATAACGCGGGCGCGTACCGGGTCGAAAAGGCCGCCGCCGCTTTCGAAAAGAACCGGCACGACGATGCCGAGCATCTGTGTCATTGCCTCTACATAGGAGTAGGCGCGGCCGGACAGGATGGAGAACGCCGGCAGACCGCTCCCACTCCCTATGTCTCCCGCTTCCGCGACGTACTTCGCCAGCTCCGACATCTTATCCAGCGGAAACCGCTGGTACGGCTCCGACAAGCATCCATCTATATCGGAAATAAAAAGCTTAACCATTCTAAAAGGGTCCGGAGTTACTTTATGTAAGCTTGGACAATTGATGCGTGTTCATGTTGCTTCGACAGCCTCTTGGCGGCCGGGAAGGGTAGATCCTTCACTTCGTTCAGGATGACAGGTGGGGGTGTTGGAGGAGGCCGAAAAGCAACGATTTGCGAGAAAGGCAGCACCCCCGCCCGTGTTATGCTGAGCGAGGCGAAGCATCTGCCCCTTTCTAAAAGTCGCTGTGAGTTCTATTTGCCTAAGCTTTGATCCCTGGTCTGTATTTGCCGAATGCAACAGCCTCCTCATAGTGGCTCCACTGCTGCAAGCGGCATTATTCGTCGCGGACGCGCATCATGACGCCAAGGGGTCTCGCGCTGGGTCGTTCTCCGGTGCGCGACTGCAAGACCACTGAACCGTGGCTTCCGGTGACCACGGTCAACTCCTTTCCTTGTGAAATCAGAGTTGAAAATGGAATATTCTCCAGGGTACTGTCGTCTCCTTCGGTCTCCCAGCTAAAGGTGCCCGAGGCCGGCTGCCACCGCGTGACCAGTACCGGAAAGCGCGTCCCATAGACCCAGTAGTTGAAGAAGGCATCCAGGTCCCGGCCGCTCGATTCTTCAAAAAGAGCTTTGAACTGCTCCGTAGATAGGGGTTTTCCGGAGAAGTTTGTATAAGCGGTCCGCAGCGCGCCGAAGAAGGCCTCGTCACCGATTTTAGTCCGCAGGATATGGAGCACAGACGCGCCCTTCTTGTACGGGATCCAGTTTAGAAAGGCATCCGGGTCCACTTCTCCGGTTGGAACCAGCGGGCCGTTCGAGGCAAGCCGCTGCGGCGTCAATTCGCTGATTTCCAGCAACATCGGAACAGAACGGGCGGGGCCGTCCGTGGCTTCATAGAAGACGGTCGTAAGGTATTCGGCGATGCCTTCCGAAAGCCAGAGGTCGCGCCAGTCGGCGATCACCACGCGGTTACCGAACCACTGATGAACAGCCTCATGGACGAGCACCTCCTCCGCCGCTGTTGATCCATTCCGGAACAAGTCGGCCTGTATGAACGGGGCGGCGGCATTCTCCATGCCACCGAAGCCCAGCGGCACCTCGACGGCCGCAAAGCTGCTGAAGGCGTAGGGACCCAGGAGATCCGAAAAGAAGGCAAGCACCTCGGGCGTCCGGTTGAGCAAAGAGGCGCGCGCCGAATCCGGGGCGAGCATGACGTACCGGATCGGGAGCGAATCCCCCGCTACCGTTGACGTTACGGCGAAATCGCTGACCGCGAAGGCGAACGTATAAGTCGGCACATCCTTGTCCACGGCCCAGGAATAAGTGATCTCGGCCGCAGTCGAATCGATGCCACCGGGCAAGCCGGACGCCACGGCTTCGTACCCACGCGGAATGGTCAGGTCCAGGGAGAACCTGGCGGGGTCGGACGGGCGGTGTACGCCGGGCATCCATCCCGCCGCCCGGGTGGGCCAGGAATCGGAATAGATGACTTCAGTTCCGCTGTAATTCTGCTTGTAAAGCCCCGTGGACGGCACGCCGCGATAGTAGATCGTGACGAGAACCGAGTCGCTGAGCGGCGACAGGGAGACTTCCAGCACGTCTTTCTTCCGATCGATCTCCAGCGGTCGGTCATTGACTCGGACGCCGGTCACGTCCAGCGTTGCCGCAGTGAGCGAAATGGCGCGCGCGCCGTGTGTATTGACGTGCAGCACCGCTTTTCCCTCGATCTCCATCGTTGCGGGAACGAGGCGCAGCGACACCTCATAGGCGGTCACATCGGGAAGAGGCGCTCGTTGCGGCACCACGCCGGCACGAGTCCACGCCAGGACGCCGATCAGTAGCGCTGCGGCGGCCACGAAGCGTCCCGTTCTACCCAGCATCTTCATCCCTTACCTACAGCGGCCGGTCTACGCTCTCTCCTTCTCCCGCTCCATAGCCTCGCCGATCATTTCGACGATGGCGTCGGAAATGCCCATGGCCGAGAAGCCGCCGTCGTGGAAGAGCGTCTGCATGGTCACCATGCGGGTAAGATCGCTCAGTAGCGAGACGGCATAGTCGGCGCAGCTCGCGGCGTCGGCATTGCCGAGCGGTGCCACGCGATCCGCGAATTCGAAAAGCGCGTCAAAGCCGCGGATGCCCGAACCGGCCACGGTCGGCGTCGGACTCTGAGAGATCGCGTTGATTCGGATCCCGCGTTTCCCAAGCCGGTAGCCGAACGCCCTCACGATACTTTCCAGAAGTGCCTTGGCATCTCCCATCTCGGAATACTTCGAGAAAATGCGCTGCGCGCCGATATAACTCAGGGCCAGCACCGAACCGCCGTCCGCCAGCGCGCCCGTCTCAAGCGCGTGATGAACCACGCGGTGCAGACTAATGGCGCTAATGTCCAGCGTCTTCTGGTACCACTCGTAGTTAAGGTCCTCGTACGGGCGGTCCTTGCGGACATTGATGCCCATTCCGATGGAATGCACGACAAAGTCTATCGGGCCGAGCGTCTCGGTTGCCTGTTCAAAGAGCGCTTTTAATTCGTCGTCTGACGTGGCATCGGCCCATATGACGGAGCTTTCCGTCGCCTCGGCCAGATGATCGAGTGCCCCGAGCCGGCGCGCAACAGGGGCGTTGGACAGCACGAACCGTCCTCCTTCCCGGTAAACGGCTTCGGCTATGGCCCAGGCGAGACTCCGTTCGTCGAGCGCGCCAAAGATGATTCCCTTTTTCCCTTTCAGGAGACCGTGTCCCGCAGATTCCATCGGCGATAACTGTTCGTTTGATCTTGAAGCACTCTTCGGCCGGATGATGGCGGGGTGAGCGCGTTAAGCCGCTCAAGGTACCACAAATTCAGCCATCATTCAAACACCTCCTATTATTCGAGCGCGTGATGCAGTTGCAGCGGCCGCAGGATCTGCATCATTTCTTCGTGCAGGAGACCGTTTGTTGCCAGCATCTGACGGGTAAAAGACGGATTTTCACCGCCGCTGAAGTTCGTTACACGGCCGCCGGCCTCCGTGATGAGCACCTGTCCGGCCGCCGAGTCCCACGGCGATAGCCCGGTTTCGAAGAAGGCGTCGAAGCGACCACTCGCGACCCACGCCATGTCCACCGCTGCGGACCCGGGCCTTCTGACGCCGTGCGCCTCACGCATGATGCGATCGAGGACCTGAAGGTAGGCGTCGAGGTGATCGTACGAGCGGTAAGGAAAGCCTGTTGTGACAAGGCTCTGCGCGACGACGGGTGTCTTGCTGACGGCTGCGCGCCGCCCGTTGACCCGTAGCCCGCCTCCGCGAACGGCGGTAAAGAGTTCGTTGTGCGGCACGTCCAGCACGACGCCCACGACCATTTCCGCACCATGCTGCAATGCAATGCTGACGGCGTAAGGCGGAACGCCGCGTGTAAAGTTCGTCGTGCCGTCGATCGGGTCGATGATCCAGCGGTAGTTTTCGGCAACGGGTACCATGCCGGCAAGGTCGGTGCCCTCTTCGGCAAGTACATCGAACTGCGGGAAATCTTTGTTCAAGTGCTCGATGATGATCTCCTGCGACTGCTCGTCCGTTTCGGTGACGAGGTCATGCAGCGCCTTTTCCTTGACGCCGCCCACCGCAAAGCTGCCGGCCTTCGCACGGATGATCTTTGCCGCTGCCTCGGCTGCGTGGATTGCAGAATCGCAGGCGCGCTGCAACAAAACATCTTCTATCGTCATTACCTTTGCCGTGTGTTATTGACAGTTAAGAGGCGTTTCGGGCGGAGTGCGGCTTTGCACCCGATGCGCCCCCGCCGGCCCGGGACAACCCATCCCGGTCGCCCCAATTTAAGAAGCGACGCGCATGATGTACGGCATAGATTTGCGGCCTGCCGGCTTATTCCTGATTGCCTTCGCCGTCGGCGCGTGCATGGACCCGGCTTCGGAGGCCGTTCCCGCCGCGCCCGCGCCTGGAGACTCGGCGGACGTTTTCGTGCAGCTCACGGCCGTTAAGTTCGACTCGATGCGGGCCGCCTTCGACCGAGCCGCCGTTCTTCCGCTCACCATCGAGGTGCGATCGGAGCAGCTGGGACCGGACGGCGAAGTCATCGCGATTCGGCAGCAATCCGTCGTTCGATCTCGCACGGCGGATTCCGTAAGCGTGTCCGCCACGACCGCTGGAGAGCAGGGCGCGTTCCGATTGGGACTTCTCGGCAAACTCGCCGCCGAACCCGACTTCGAGCACACTGGTGAAACGCTCGGCAGTATTTTGCCGGAGGACGCCGCCTATCTTTCGCCAAGAAGCCGTGAGAATTTTATCTACGCCCTTCTCCCGGACACCACGGTGAACGGTGCCGTCGTGTCCGGCATCGAGGTTCATGCAGATCAAGAGGCTTCCGAACAGCCTTTGCGGCTCGCGCGTATCTATTTTGATCCGGTGACCAGGCAGGCCGTGCGGTATGAACTCACGCGCCGCAAGCCAGACTTTCTTTTCCGGGAGCGCACGCACGCCCTCGTCGAGATCGCCGCGCAAGCCGGACGTGGAAACCTCCCGGCGCGTACCCTGGCGGAGACGGCAATTAAGCTTCCTCTGACCGGAACGCGGCGGTTTCGCGTTTCCAAAACCTTCCACTTCGCCAATGAAGGCTCAGGGACGCAGAGCGTCTTGAACGGTGTCGTGGCGCAGTAAGGGAGCCAGCAGCGGATCGCCCACCACGGCTTCGGGGCTAACCACATAGGCGCGTAGTCCGCGAGCGATCACGGCCGCCGCGTCGTTGCTGCGGTCACGGCGCACGAGTACCCGGGCAAGCTGGTAATAAACCACCGGCTCTTCGGGCCCGAGCGCCAGCGCGGCCCGTCCAAAGCGCTCGGCTTTATCGAGGAGGCCGAGTTCAAGGGCATTCCAGGAAAGGCGCACCTGAAAAGCGGCGGTCTGCTCTTCGTGTTTGGCGGCTCGGTCGAGCGCGTCTTCGGCGAGTTCTGCTTTGCCGCAGAGACGGGCGGCTTCGCTTAGAATGAGCTGCGCTTCGCCGTCGCTGGGGCTTAGGAGTACCGCCCGCTGAGCATCGGCGAGACCTTCCGCCGGGCGGCCCATTCCGATAAGCACTTCGGCGCGAAGCTTGCGCGCCTCGACGTCATCGGGGAGTTCTTTGAGAACGCGGTCCACCCGCGCCTTCGCTTCCAGCATACTTCCGCCGCTCTTCCAGGCGGTCTCCGCGCGGTGATACTGAATCGTCATTTCCGGCGTTCGCTCACGCAACGCGCGCGCGTGCCGCTCCTGCGCAAGGGCCGGCTGACTCGCGGCTCCAAAAAAGAGCAGCAGGAGCAAACAAGCCGTTGCCGGGGGATAAAGTCGCATCGTACTCAAAAGAAACTCGTATCTATTTGCAATCGGCATGACCGCTTCTGTATATAGCCACTCGCAAGGCATCAAAGACCATTCCACAGGCCCGATGCCGCAGTATTGGCGAGCGGAATGCGAATGAAGCCCGCCCGCGCCGTGTACTAAACGGCACACCTACGCCCACAGAATGCAACAACTCACCATGGCGGATCCGTCGTTCAGCGAGACCTTTGCTTCGCGCCTGCGCACGCGCCGCTTCGGCCGCGATGCGCGCTTTCTCGACAGCGTATCCTCAACCAACACCGCTGCCGCCGAGTGGGCGGCCGAAGGCGCGGCGGAAGGCTGCCTCGTTGCCGCGGATTACCAGACCGCCGGACGCGGACGCCTTGGCCGCACATGGAGCGCCGGGGCCGGGCGCAACCTCACGTTCTCTCTCGTGCTGCGCCCGACGATCCCGGCGGAACGGGTCGGGCTGATTCCTCTCGCGGCGGCACTTGCCGTTGGCGAGGCGGTGGACCGGTTCGTTGCACCCGTTCCAACCCGGATCCGCTGGCCCAACGATGTGCTTCTCGGAGGCCGGAAAGCATGCGGTATGCTGCTCGAGTCGGCGTTCGGTGCGGGCGGTACCGGTCTGCGCTACGTGGTGCTCGGCATCGGGCTGAACGTCAATCAAGTGTCTTTCCCGGACGAACTCGCTGATAAGGCCACATCGCTGGCGCTGGAGATCAGGCGCACGGTGGACAGGGTGGACGTACTCGCCGAGGTGCTCCTTGCCCTCGAAAAGTGGTACGCCGCTGCAGCAACGCCGGACACGAGCGCCTTCAGGCAGATGTACACCGAGCGGATGGACGGATTCGGCCGGCCCGCGTCCTTCCGAATGACGGAACATTCGGGCGAGGTCTCCGGCGTCATTCGCGGCATCACGGAGGCGGGGGCGCTGGTGCTGGAGACGGACGACGGACACCGCGTATTTCACGCCGGCGAGCTTACCAGCCACGGCAGAGGCACCCGCTGAACCTTTAGACGCCCATGCGCCTCGTCGCAGACATCGGCAATAGCGCCACCAAGTTCGCGCTCTATCAGGGTGAACAAGTAGCTTCACACTTCAGCGTGCCATTTCCGGACCGGGAGAATGCTGAAAGTCTCGCAGCACTCGTCATCGAGCATACGAAAGGGCGGGCACTGGAGCGGGTGGGCATTACGTCCGTCGTGCCCTCGGCCCTGTCCGTACTGCGCCGGGTGGCGGAAGAGCTGACGGGCAGGCCCGCGTTCGAAGTTCACCACGAGAAGAGGTTGCCCTTCCGTCTCGCCTACAGCACGCCTGAGACGCTGGGCACCGACCGGATCGCCGCGTCTGCGGCGGCCTGGATCCGCTATGGTCCGTCGCGGACCGTGATCGTTATCGATGCAGGCACCGCCCTGACAATGGAGCTGATCCGCCCGCCGGGCATCTACGAGGGCGGCATCATCGCGCCCGGTCCCACCTTGCAGGCGCGCGCGCTCGGCCTCGGAACGGCGCAGCTACCGGAGGTGCCGTTCGACGAAAACGCTTCTCCCCTTGGCAAATCCACGGTCGGGGCGATCCAGGCAGGCGTACTGTATGGATTCATCGGCAGCACGCAGCGGCACATCGAGCAACTTACAAGCGCCGCAGGTGAGTCCCCCGTTGTCGTTGCCACGGGCGGCTGGGCCGCGTTTCTCGCCCGCCAACTACCGGGAATCGATTACGTAGATCCGGACCTCGTCCTCAGCGGAACGCGTCTGCTCATGGAACTGGACGAGAACGAAACCTTCTGAAAACCGCTTGTTCTACGCCGCTTCCACTTCAGCTTCCTTAACCTGATCGTAGAGCGAGAGAAGGGACTGGATGCGAGCGATCACCATTTCGATGGCGACGGTATTGTGGCCCCCGCGGGGGATGATCACGTCCGCCCGGCGCTTCGAGGGTTCGACGAACTCGAGGTGCATTGGGCGCACCGTGCGCTTGTACTGTTCGAGTACAGCATCGAGCGAGCGTCCGCGCTCCTGTATGTCGCGCTGGATGCGCCGCATGAGCCGCACGTCGTCTGCGGCATCTACATAGAGCTTGATGTCCATTTTCTCGACGAGCAGCGGTTCGGCCAGCACAAGAATGCCCTCGACGATGATGACCTGCCGAGGCTCAATGGTCGTAGTGTCCTCGAGCCGGCTGTGCGTCGTGAAGCTGTATTTCGGCTTATGAACGGAATATCCGTTTAGCAGGGCGTCGATGTGGCGGCGCATCAACTCTGTCTCGAGCGCGCTCGGGTGGTCGAAATTAAAGACGGCGCGCTCCTCGAGCGGGAGGTGGCCGAGATCGCGGTAATAGGAATCGTGGTCGAGAACGGCCATGTGGTCCGAACCAAACGCCTCGATGATGCGCCGCAGTACCGTACTCTTGCCCGAGCCGGAGCCTCCGGCGATGCCAATCACGACCGGTCGTTGCATTCCTTTATACTTGAAAAAACTTTCGATTTACTACCAATCGGCCTTAAATAGATCGCCCGTCCTGCACCAACATCCGTTTAGCTACAATTGGAACAAGATGAACTCCGATCAAGCAAAATGGCATCTCTAAATAGAATCGACCGTGACCTATACCAAGACTGAGATGCTTCGCTTCGCTCAGCATGACACGGGCGGGATGTTCTGCTTTCCCAGTGCTCCTCCCCTTTTCGCCTCCGCCGACATCCCCAATTGTCATCCTGAACGCAGTGAAGGATCTACCTTCCAGGCTGCCAACAGGCTGTTGATTTACCATTGATGGGAAACATCACAGATTTACAGACCTTTGAGCGCATCTGGAAAGCCGTCTAACACTCTCCTGAATCCCCCCTCAAGGGGGAGGTCGCGTTGGTGCTTTGGTCCTTATCGTCAGCTACATAAGGCGCTTTCCACTATTTAAACAGCCTCCTGAGGACGACCACGTCACGACGCGACCGGCGGACCACGTTCAGCCTCGCTTGACGAATACGATTTCTGCCGTCCTCGTTTCAGCGTCAGACGCGGAGGCATCGTCGTCGTACCGGTAGCCTTCCGGGTGCTCCCACAGCTTGAGAGACTCCACGTCCTCAATGGACTCCCGCACGATATAGTTGACAAGATGGCCGCGGAGTGGTTTCACGCCGTGCGATACCGGCTTGCGCTCGCCGTCCTGCTCGCGGACGAAGCTAACAGCAACCATCTGCGCGTACTGATGATCGTCCTCCCACGTATCCTGATGCGCGTTCGGAAGCAGATTCCAGACAAACCGCCCCGCCAGGGTTCGGTTGAGAAGCGGGCTGAGGAGCGGCCGCCAGAAATCACTTACTTTGCCCAGCCCCGGCACCTTCGCCTCCATGCTGAGGCGATAGTTGGGGATCAGATCGTCGGGACGCAGGAGTCCGAAGAGGCCGGAGAAGATGATTCCGTTTTCCAGAAGACGGCGCTGCGCCCCGGTCGGCAGACCGGCAAAATCCATTGCCTGGTACATGACGCCCGGGCTATAGCGATCGAGCGCCGACATGAGTGGAGCCTTGAGGACGGCAAGGTCCGCCTCGACTGCTTCTTCGAGGTGGTTTCCTTTGACGCCAAAGAGCGCCTCCAGATCATGCTCGCCGCTTCGGATGACTTCCTGAACCGTCTTGATGAGCGTCTTGCGCTCCGGGTTCAGTTCGTTAAAGTAGTTAAACGTGCTCGACGAGCGGTAGTCGAACATGTCCGGCGCAAATGGATTGCCTCCGGGCTGTTTACCCTCGGCGGGTGGCAGGAGAATAGAAAAATTGGGCATGCTTTAAAATACCGCAAGAACGACAAAAAGCAACGCAGGCGCGCGCTCCTTTTACCGGGCAGGGCGTTCAGCCGAGCGGGTGGCCTCCTGCTCGTCCGGTGCATTTCGGCGAATTTCGCCCAGTAGCGCGTCGATGTCCTCGCGGATGCTCTTGGCGCGCTGCTGCGCTTCGGCCACCACCTGATCTCCCGAGCGGCGCGCTTCGCTTACCTGCTGCGGCGAAACCACCTGGTCAACATACGCCGTGACCTTTTCGGCGAGGTGTTCGAGACGGTAGACAAGGCGCCGGCGGAACATCTGCCCTTTCTCGGGGGCCAGAACGATGCCCGTCAGGAACCCCGCCGCGCCGCCGACGGCGACGCCCATGATGCCTGCGCGGAGGAGACTACCCCAGGAATATTTTTTCATACGTCATCGTTCATTGTAGATCGCGCCCGCCGCCGAGTGCGGCTTCCGGGGCGTTTAACCCGGCCTACAAACAGGCTGTTTCGCCGCAGCGAAGCAAAAGTCAGCCTTTCGCCCCGGAAGATGGGGCGCATAACGCAAAAAAGCTACCGCCGGAGAACCGACCGCAGCTTTTTACGAAGTTCGGTGGTCGGCAGAGCCTAACGCACTTTCTTCTTGTGGCGATTTTTACGCAGGCGCTTCTTGCGCTTGTGCGTGGCGATCTTATGACGCTTGCGCTTGCGGCCGCAGGGCATAGGAACTCCTCGTAAAGTTAGTAGGTGTAGCGAATAAGGTTCTGGCACTCGATGGCCGCCCGTAGATCTTCTATAACGGTACCAATTGCGTTCAGTTTCCTTGTTCACCGCTCTTGCGGATCGGCTGTCGCGATTGCGTCGGTTTGGACGTAACTTACGCAGGCACCCGAGCGTGCCCTTTGTTAAACGGAGATGGGATGTATGGCCAACTTACAGGCAATGGTTCGCCGGCAGGGCGGCGTCCGGTTTATTGATGAAGGCCCGCGTACGTCGGCACCCCCCGTTGTGCTGCTGCATGGAATGCTGGGCGACCTGAGCAACTGGGAGCACACGATCGAGGTTCTCTCGGAGGCAGGCTACCGCGTGCTGGTGCCTGTGCTGCCCGTCTATGACCTCCCACTGCTGGAAACGAGCGTGTCGGGCCTGGTCGATTATGTGCGCCGGTTTCTGGAAACGCTCGGCGTCGGCCCGGTGGTGCTGGTGGGCAATTCCCTCGGCGGGCACGTGGCGCTCATCTACGCGCATCGCTTCCCCGAGCAAGTACCGGCCATGGTGCTTTCTGGCGCGTCCGGCATCTATGAGGTCAACATGGGCACCTCCACCCCGAAGCGGCGGGATCGCGGTTTTATTCGCGACCGAGCGGCATACACGTTCTATGACCCCGCCCATGTGACCGAAGCGCTCGTTGACGACATGTACGGAATTGTAAACAACCGGGCGCAGGTCACGCGCCTGATCAAGATGGCGCGCGCAACGAAGAACGAAAGTGTTCTGCAGAACCTGGAGGCGCTGCGGATGCCTGTCCTGCTCGTCTGGGGTAAAGAGGACAAGATTACACCGCCGGATGTGGCCCGGGAATTCGAGCAGCGGATATCGGGTGCTCGGCTCCATTTCGTCGACCTTTGCGGACACGCGCCCATGATCGAGCGGCCGGAGGTTTTCAATCCGCTCCTTCTCGAATTTCTCAGTGAGACGGTAGATCTTCGGACCGAGCCTTCGCCCATGTAGCGAGTCCAGTGCTTACGGCGTATTTTCCACCGTATGAACCTGTCCGAACCTCTTCTCATAGCGCACCCCTTCAGCCGCCCCCGCTGCGCCCTCTTGGCGTGGATGGCCCTTCTTGCGCCGCATGAACCGGACGCTTTTGTGAGCTGAAGGACCGGCTGCGCACCGGAATCGTCTGGTGACCGCGCCGTAATCATCCTTTTGCCGCCGAATAGACACCAGAGCCTCTCCGGGTCGGACAGGTCTCCTGCTTCGTTCTTGCCGCTCCCCGGCCGCTGCGGCACCCTGCCGGCCACCGCGAATCTTCACCCTCTGCCGAGCGACGCGCCATGCACTTTGACATACTCAATCTTCTGCTCGTCCTTCTGGCGGCGTGGCTCGGCGGTCTGCTTGCCAATCGCCTGGGCTATCCCGGCGTGCTTGGCGAGCTACTGGCCGGCATCGTCGCAGGGCCGCCGCTGCTCGGACTGATAGACAGCAGCACTTCCGTAGACGTGCTTGCCCAGGCGGGCATCCTCCTGATGATGCTCTACATCGGCATGGAGATCGACCCGCGTGAACTGCGGAAGGCCTCGTATGGCGGCCTTCTCGCTGCGATGGGTGGCTTCATTACGCCGTTTGTCCTCTGCTATGCATTTATGCTCTGGCTCGGTGCTCCGATGATGGCCGCCGTCTTTGTCGGCGTGGCGGCGGGCGTCACGGCGCTCGCCACGAAGTCTCGCATTCTATACGACCTGAAGCTCTTCGATACGCGCGTGGCCCATGTGATGATGGCCGGGGCGCTGGTAACAGATACCGTGTCGCTGATACTTTTCGCCGTCATCGTCGGCGTAGCGCAGGCCGGCCGCTTCGACGTGGTCGAACTGATCATTGTGCTGGCCAAGGTCATCTTGTTCTTCGGCGCATCCGCATGGCTCGGCGCAAAGGTCTTTCCGCTCATGGGCAGCGCCATCTCTCGGCTGAAACGGTTCGGCACGACGGCCGTCACGATGCTGGTGCTCATTGTCGCGCTTCTTTTCGCAGAGGGCGCGGAGCTTGCCGGTATGCACGGCATCCTCGGCACCTTCATCGCGGGACTCGTGCTGCGCGAACACCTTTTCGGCCGCACGCTGTCAAAAAGCATCATGGAGTTCGTTCGCCACGCCTCCATCGGCTTTCTCGCGCCGGTGTTCTTCGTCACCGCCGGCTTCGCGGTCTCGCTCGACGTTTTCCGCCTGGAAAACCTCCCGCTGCTCGGCGGTATTGTCTTACTCGCAACGGTCGGCAAAATAGCCGGAACGGCGCTCTTCTACCTGCCGTCGGGCAACGGCTGGCGAGAGGGACTGGTGATTGGGGCCGGCAAGAACGGACGCGGTGCCGTCGAAATCATTATCGCGCAGATCGGGCTGAGCCTTGGACTGATCAACCAGGACACCTTTTCTGTTCTCGTGTTCATGGCCATTCTCACGACGGCCTCCGTACCGCTCTTCCTTAAATGGGGAACGGACTGGCTGCGCAATCGCGGAGAGTTGGTGCGGTCGACCGAGCAGCGCAACGGAGCGCTTATAATCGGTGGAGGCCCGACCTCGAGAGCGATCGCGCGAATTCTGGGCAGATCGCACCCCGTCTGGATTGTTGATCGCAATCAGGACCTCTGCTCCATTGCGCAGGCCGAAGGGCTGAATGTCATTTGCGGAAACGCGATGGACGAAGAAGTTCTCGGTGAAGCCCACGCAGCCGGCGTTCGAACGTTCATCGCACTCACGCCCAATGCCGAAGTAAACGCCCTCTCGGCGCAGATCGCCCGAACGGTGTTCATGGTCCCGGAGGTCCACGTCCTCCAGGTGGGAGACGCGGCGGGTCATGCGGCGCTGCTCGACCATCTCGGTGCCACCACGGTCTTCGGTGGTCCCGTCGAAATCGCGGACTGGGACTACCGCGTCGACCACGACGAAATGGAGCGGCAGGGCATCTTGCTCGAACGCACCTTTACGCCCGATTCGTTCTACAAGGACTTGCAGCAAACGCGCGAATCTCTTCCCGTCGCCATCCGGCGTGAGGACCATTATACTGTTTACCACAGCGGCGCGACCTTGCAGCCGAACGACCGCGTCATCGTTTTCCAGAAGTCGGACGCGCGGCAAGAGCCTTTTGACCGATTCGACCGGTTAGCGGCGGTATGCCCGATTCTCGACCTCGACCGCGGGATGGATGCGCAGGCATTCTTCGAGATTGCCGCCGCCAGCCTTGCGCCGCGCCTCGAGATGGACCCGGCTGAACTAACCGCGCTCCTTCACGACCGGGAGCGGACGAGCAGCACGGTGCTCCTGCCCGGTCTCGCCGTTCCACACACGATCATCGACGGGAATGAACTCTTCGAGATAGAGATTGCGCGGTCGCGCGAGGGCATCGTCTTCCCGGACAACCCGGAGCGGGTTCATGCCGTGTTTATACTCGTTGGCAGCCGAGACGAGCGTAACTTTCATCTACGGGCGCTCTCGGCGGTGGCGCAGATCATACAGCAGCCCGATTTTGAACACGCCTGGCTGACCGCCTCGGGGGCCGAGGCATTGCGGAAGCTCGTGCTGCGCGCCGGCCGCCGCCGTCTGCCCGAGGGTCCACCTCGCCCTCCGGCTGATCGAACATCCTCAGTCCTGCTTTAGCGCCCCGTAAGTTCGCCCGACGACGGCGACGGCTGACGACCTACAGACCATTTTTAACCGCTCATAGATGAACGGACAGGATATTCTTCTCGCGAACCTGCTCTCCCCCATTGTGCTCGCCTTCGTGCTGGGAGTCGTGGCTTCGCTCGTTCGCAGCGACCTCGAGTTTCCGGAGGCGCTCTACTCGTCCCTTTCCATCTATCTGCTGTTGGCCATTGGCCTCAAAGGGGGCGCGGAGTTAAGCGCTACTCCGTTCGGCGAGTTTGCGCTGCCGGTGGCCGCAACGCTCACGCTTGGCGTCCTCACGCCGCTGACGGCTTATGCGATCCTGCGCAAGCTCGGCCGGTTCTCTATCGAGAACGCCGCCGCCATCGCGGCGCACTACGGGTCCGTCTCCGCCGTGACCTTCATCGTCGCTACGACGTTTGCCCGCATGGCGGGGGCGGAGGCGGAGGGCTTCATGCCCGCGCTGGTAGCTGCGCTGGAGATTCCGGCCATCGTCGTCGCACTCATGATCGCGAGCACCCGGTCCAAGCAGGCGGGGTCCTGGAAAGAGGCGCTGCATGAGGTGCTTGCAGGACGCAGTATCGTGCTGCTCCTCGGAGGACTTCTGATCGGGCTGGCGGCAGGCAAGTCGGGTCTCGAACCGGTGGAGCCGTTCTTTGTGGCCGGCTTTAAGGGCGCATTGACGCTGTTTCTGCTGGAGATGGGACTTGTCGCCGCGCGGCGTTTGCGGGACCTCAAGGAAGTTGGCGTCTTTCTCATCGGCTTTGGCATTCTCGTCCCGATCATGCACGGCGTGGCGGGCGTGTGGCTCGGACAGATGGCGGGCCTGTCGGTTGGCGGCAGCGCCGTTCTGGGGGCGATGACGTCGAGCGCCTCGTACATTGCCGCGCCGGCCGCCGTGCGAATTGCCCTTCCCGAAGCCAATCCGACGCTTTACCTGACCGCCTCGCTCGGCATTACCTTTCCATTCAATCTGACGCTCGGAATCCCGCTGTACTTTGCCGTTGCCCAGTGGATTGCCTGAGCGTTCCTCTTTCAGCATCTGCCATGAACACCGCCACGTTAAAGGTCGTCACTGTCGTCGCCGAGCGGGTCTTGCGCGACCGAATCGTACGCGAGATGCAAGAACTCGGCGCGCGCGGCTTCACCATTGTAGACGCGACGGGAAGCGGGTCAAGAGGCGTTCGCGCCTCGGACTGGGAAGGGCTGAACGTGCGTATAGAAGCCATCGTGAGCGACGAGGTGGCCGAGCGCATCGTCGAACATGTGGCCGAGCAATACTTCGAGCATTACGCCGTCATCGCGTTCATGCACACCGTCGAGGTCGTGCGCGGGACCAAGTACGTCGGGTGAGCGGGCGGTGCCCCGTGAACCTTCCGGAAAACCGAGCGGGTTCGCGTACGGCCTTCTTTCCGACTGCGCTTACGGACGAGCATAGCGCGTATAACAAAGCCGGCCCGGATTCGCCGATACCATTTCTTTATCGAAAACGCGTTGCCCCTTCCTGTCTCACATCTGCTTCTCGCCGGCGTAACGCTGCCCTTCCTCGGGGAACTGGTGGCGCTGTTCGTGCTGAGCATCTTGATCGCGTACATCTGCTACCGGATTCATCTGGTGCCGATCGTGGGGTTCTTGCTGGCCGGAACGCTCGTCGGTCCCACGGCTTTTGCGCTCGTAGAGGACCCGGATCTCATCACGAGCACCGCGGAAATCGGCGTGATCCTGCTGCTCTTTACCATCGGCGTGGAGTTCAGCCTTGAACGCCTGTCGAGGATTGCCCGGTCGATCCTTGTCGGCGGCGGGCTTCAGGTGGTCGTCACGGTGGCCGTCGTGGCGGCCGGACTGCTGGCTTTTGGCGTGGACTGGCGGGACGGCGTTTTTACCGGCTTTCTCGTGGCGCTCAGTTCCACGGCCATCGTGCTTAGCCTGCTCGCCGAGCGCGGCGAAACGGACGGGCCGGCGGGGCAGCAAACGCTGGCCATTCTCGTATTTCAAGACCTCGCCGTCATTGCGATGGTGCTGCTCATCCCGCTCCTTAGCGGCGAAGGCGGCTCGACGTTTCAACTCCTGAAGTCCCTCGGACTTGCCCTCCTGATCATCGTCGTCGTGCTTGTCTCGGCGCGCAAGATCATACCGTGGGTTCTTGAGAAGATCGCCGCGACGCGCCGGCAGGAATTGTTTCTGCTCGCAGTGGTTGCGGTTTGCTTCGGTACGGCCTGGGTCACGAGCCTTGCGGGCGTGAGTCTCGCGCTCGGTGCCTTCCTCGCGGGGCTTGTGGTAAGCGAAAGCCGGTTTAGCGAGTACGCCCTCAGCGAAATTCTGCCGCTTCGAACCATCTTCAACGCGCTCTTCTTTGTGTCCGTGGGCATGTTGCTCGACGTTGGCTTTCTCTTCTCGCATTTGCCGCTCATCCTGCTCGTCGCGGCCGGCGTTTTCCTCGTTAAAGGCCTGGTCGGCATCGGGAGCGTGCTGGCGCTCGGCTACCCGATCCGGATCGCCATGGGCGCGGCGCTGGCGATCGCCCAGATCGGCGAGTTCTCCTTCGTGCTGGAGCGTTCCGGCCTTGCCGTCGGACTGACGCCCGCGGGCATGGGCGAAGCGGGCGGACAGACGTTCATCGCCGTTTCCGTTCTACTCATGATCCTGACGCCGATCATCATTTCGGGCGCGCCGAGACTTGGGGGTTTGCTCGAACGCTCGCCGCTCGGACGCCTGGGCAAGACGGCTCCAGTGATGCCTGCTGCGGAAAAGGCGCGGCTGGAGGACCACGTCGTGGTGGTGGGATACGGACCGGCCGGGCAGCGCCTCGTCCAGGTGATGAAGGACACCGGCATTCCTTTCGTGATCATCGAGATGAATCCGACGCTCGGCGGGATGGCGGAAAGGGAGTCGTTTCCGGTGATCTACGGCGACTCGACCCGTCAGCACATATTGGAAATGGCAGCCATCGAGCACGCGAAGCTGTGCGTCGTGGTGATCAGCGACCGCGCCGCGACCAGGCGTACGGCCCAGCTCGTACACTACCTCAACCCTACGGTGCAGGTCGTCGCGCGCGCGCGCTTTCTTGCCGACGTGGAAAGCCTGCAGCACGCCGGCGCGGATATCGTGGTGCCGGAAGAACTGGAGACGTCCGTGCGCATCTTCACGCACGTTCTCGGCGCGTACATGGTGCCGCCCGACGAGATCAACCGGCAGGTAAACATCATCCGTTCCGGTGACTACCGCGTCTTCCGCGGCTCCATCCATGAGGCGCACCTGATGGTCTTGCAGGGTCTGGATGAGGAGGGTTTGCACACGCGCGCGGTGGCCGTTCGGAACGGGGCACCGGCGGCGGGCAAGACGCTGGGCGAACTCGAACTGCGCCAGAAGCACGGGATCGCGGTGCTTGCCGTACGCCGTGGCGGGCGGACGATTGGCAACCCGTCGGGCAGCTTCCGGTTGGAACCCGGAGACCGGCTCGTTCTCGTAGGCGAAGCCGCGAAGTTCGCCGCGAGTGCCGATCTCTTCAGGGAAGCGCGCCCTTCAGCGATGCCGACTGTGAGTTCTTAAACACGCCCGCGGGTTAATGCCCGTTTAGTACGCCCGACACCGTAGTCCGAGGCGGCCGGGCGGCTGAATTGGATGCGGGCGTTCTGAAGGCAGAGTCTGTCCGCGATGATGCGCAACCGCAAAGGCACGGATGGCTGTGAACCCGCCGCCGAGGACCCGCGGTCCAAGTCGTTGGCCGGTTCCATCCGGACGATCTGCGGCGAATCATTCATGAGCGACACGCTGGCGCCGATCAGTAGGAATGAACCCACGGCCGGCCCGCTTAGGAGGCTGTTGTCATATAAGCCTTAACGGTAGAGACATGTTCACGTTGCTTCTACAGCCTCTTAGCAGTCGGGAAGGGTAGATCCTTCGCTGCGCTCAGGATGGCACTCTGGGGGACCGGAGAAGGCGGGAATGGGAGGAGCACCGGGAAGGCAGAACGTCCCCGCCGAGTCATGCGGGCACACCGTAGAGTTTCAGGCTGCGGAAGAAAACAGATCCTTCGCTGCGCTCAGGATGACACCTGAGTGGAATGGAGGCTAAAGGCAGCGCTGAGGGCCACAAGAAGGGCCGCGCCCTCCCCGCGTGTCAGGCCGGCGGAGCGAGGCATCTCAGGCTCCTGCAAGATCAAGTCCCGACGCTCCCGGCGAGGAGCGGCTGCAGGGTGGCGGAGAAGCCCTCAAAGTCGCCTGCACCTACCGCTACATCCCGGAGGATGCCGTCGCGGTCCACAAAGAAGGTCATGGGGCGCAGCTGCAGCATCATTCGGTAGACCTCAGGCAATTCGCCCGGCTCCGTAACGTACCCTGCCACTGTCTCAAACGGCCGCGACGCGGCAAATTCCTGCAGCCTGCCCGGGTCCTCATCCGAAACGGTCAAGACCACAAGTCCTTGATCGGCGTAGGTTTGTTGGAGGCGGTTCAGATCCGGCAACTCCATCAAGCACGGGCCACACCAGGTTGCCCAGAAGTTGAGCACCACCACCTGTCCCTTGTATTCCGACAGGCTGCTTACGGCATCGCCTTCGAGGGTTCTGAACTGGAAGTCTGGTGCAGGCTTATCGAAGTTCGCGGCATCGACCGTCGGGAATGCGTTCTCCACGGCTCCCGGCTGCGCCGGCATGGTGTAGTTGGCGAGCAGGACGAGAAGGAACGAAGCCGTCAGCACGAGCACGGACGACATGATGACGGCCGCCCACTGAAACGCATCGGTCGGGCGGAAGCGCTCGTTCCCGCGGAGGGTCATGTAGATGAGCACGCAACCCGCGATGATCAGAAGCAGCGCGATGAGAAAGGCGACGGTGAGATTCATGTGGTCGGGATCGAAAGTGGCTTTGTTCTGCCCGTAACGACAAACGGCCCCAGCCTGTTGCGTATAACACAACCTGCCGGAGCCGCTCGCAAGTAAACTGCTCGTCTACTGCGCGAAGTTCAGCAGAATTGAGAAGCGCATGGTGTTCGAGAGCGGATGGTTTTCCTCGAGCGCGTAGATGTAGGAGACGTCCACGCCGACGAGGCTGTATCGCAGACCGGCACCGAAGGTGAGGAACTTACGATTGCCATTGTACGGGTTCTCGTAGAAGTAGCCCATTCGCGCGGCGAAAAGCTTGTTGTACCAGTACTCCGCGCCAAGGCCGATGAGAAGCTGATCCATGACGCCAATCTCCCGCACCTTCGGATCGCTCGACGGACCCGTCGTTACTTCGATGGGCTGCCATGCGGAAAAGAGGGCCTTGTACCAGGCGTCGCGCCGGACCACGGGGTCGCCCGTGCCGGACGAGTCGACTTCGGTGTGCGTGAGCATCTTGGTGAAGTCGTTCGCAAGCGTCAGCGAATTGTACTCGTCGAAGTCGAACGTGAATGCGTACCCGACGCGCAGATTCGTCGGAATTGGCGCGCCGTTCTTCTTATCGACGTAGTTGATCTTCGGACCCATGTTCGACAGGTTGAATCCTGCCGAAAACGTAGTCGGCTTGCCTGCAAGACTAAAGGGCTGCGTGCGATAGAGACCCGCCAGGTCAAGTCCGTAGGAGATACCCGGCTTGACGTCACGGCCCTCTACCTGTCCCGAGGCGAGGTTCGAGTAGATGAAGCGGCTGCCAAGCCCCAGGCCGAAGTTCTTCGTCAGCTTCGTGCCGTAGGAGAGGCCGACGGCCATATCATAGGAGCGGAAGTCCGTCGTTGGGATGCCGTCCTTGTCCATTCCCTCCTGCTGCCCGAGGTTCAGGAAAGTGACCTGCGCGCCGAAGGTGCCCCAATTGGGCACGTGGTATTTGCCGACGAGATACTCGTAGTAAAGGTCGGCGTTGAACTCCGGCAGCCAGTTGGAGTGCGTGAGGGAGGCTTCAACCCCGTTCTGGAACGCCAGACCCGCCGGGTTCCAGAACGAGGCGTAGGCGTTGTCCGCCAGCGCGACGCCGGCGTTGCCCATGCCGGCCGAGCGGCTGTCCGGCTCGATCATCAGGAAGATGGCCGATGCGCTGGAAACCTGCGCCCGTGCGGGAACGACGCTCAAGGCCGAAAGAAGCATGAGCAAAAGAGCGAGGGCACCCGTATGGCGCTGAATGGTCTGGAAGAGAGTCTGCATCGTCTTGTCGTTGCGGATAAGTAAACAGCCTCGTGCTAACGAATGAGCGCGAGCTTTTCGATATGTTCAGAAACCTGACTGTCGCCCTCGATCGTGGCGATCTTAACGCGAACCTTGTACAAATAAACGCCCGTGGCAACCCGGTCGGCGTCTTCATCCCGTCCATCCCAGGGAATGCGGACAATGCCGGCCGTGAGCAAGGAACCCGGCTGCTCGATGGTGCGGACCGGACGGCCCGAGAGGGTATAGATCCGGACCTGCACGTCGGCGGTAGTGCCGGCGGGTTGATTGTGCTCAAACACGAATTCCGTGTTCGAGACCATCGGATTCGGGTAGTTGAACACATTGCGGAGCACAAGGTCCTCCCCATCGGCCACGAAAAAGTCAACGCGAGCGGTGGTCGAGTTGTTGAGGACGTCCCATGCGCGCACCTGCAGCGCATGCGGACCCGGCGAAAGGCGTTCCTGATCGACCTGCCGCAGGTATTCCGCAAGCGGGTAGACGACGCGGCCGCGCTGGTAAGATTCACCTTCGCTTTCGTAGCGGCTGCTCAGATTGAGGGCGTTCGTCTGGTCGTCATCCAGTATGAACAGCAACTCGTGGCCAACGCCCGCCCCGACGGCATTGATGCCGCTCTCGTCGAAGAGCTTTACGATCAGGTCGGGTTTGGCATTTGTCAGTCCGCCCGTGACGAACGTGGTGTCATTCAGGAAGAGCGCTACTTCCGGCCCCCGGTTGTCGTTCGGCGGGTTCGCCGACGAGCCGCCGACGATGAAGCTTTCGTCGTACCCGAAGGCCTGTTTCTCCTCCGTGCGAGCGTAGGCGGAAATCCTGCCGCTCTTATACGAATAAGAGATGTCCTTCGGCACGATGAACTCGGTCGAGAAGAGGCCGTTGCGGACGGTTGCGTCGCCGCGCCAGATGAGGTCCTGCCGCACCGCATAGGTCGTGCTCGGCGAGTAGCGGCGATTCGGGATAGGGGCCTGCCGTTCGGCGTCGAAAATGGAGAGACTCACGGTGCCGTTGAATGCCTCGTCGCGGCCACCGGCGGGCGCGAGAACCTCCCCGGCGATGGTGACCTTGTCGAGCGCGCGCATCTCCGCGTCCGCCTCCTCGGCGGGCTTCCCGTTGATCGAGGCAATCTGCACCTCTCCGGCAGGAAATCCGAACCGGATGGTGGGATCGCCAAGGAGGTTGAACTTGCGATTGTTGCCTTCGGTGCCGACCGGCGTGTTCTTCGTCGCGCGCAGGGCGTCGCCCAGCCGGCGCGGGAGTCCTTCGGCGTCGCGGGTGAAGAGTTCAGCGTTGAGCTGCCGGTTAAGGCCCACGTTGAGCGTCGTGGTGCCAAAAGAGGTGGACACGGTCCGAACCGTCGTGAGCAGCGCAATCGCTCCGCCGTGCGGATTCACCAGCAGCTCTTCGGCGGCACTCTGCTCCTCGGCCATGTCCCACCGGCCAAAGGAACACGTGGCCGTGATAAAGACGGCGAGTTTGTCGAAGTTGTCGAGCGCACGAGCGTCGGAGATCGTAAGCAACTCCTCTTGCGCGAGGGCACCCGGTCCGCCGTGGCCGCTATAGTTGAACGCCAGCACGCCGTTTTCTATGGCCGACAGGATGTCCCGGTGAGCAGCCGGTATTTTCCAGATGCCCTGGAACACCCGGTCATACGAGACGCCGTAAACTTTCTGCAAGTTCACTTCCCGGGCCACATTCCGCACCACTTGCGCAGCCTCATCGGCGTTCCACGTGTGGAGATCATAGTCGTTGTTGGTGGCGGAGAGGCCGGTGGGGCCGTCGTCGGCGACAAATAAATACTGGGTGCGCCACGGACCGAACGTCTCCGGATCCTCGTAGTGCTTGATCTTCGCGACCGCCTCCTGCGCCTCTTGCACCGTCTGCACCGTCAGCCTTCCAACACCGATATCCACCTTCTCGGGCGAGCGGCTGTAGGCTCCGCCATAAGGCCAGATGCCTTCCTCGTCGTCGAGGAGCGCGAAGTAATCATCGGTCGCGTAAGACAGTTCCGGGTTGAGCGTCTCGTCGGTCTCCCACGGGGGCACCCAGTTGTTGAGCACGGGTTCGATTTCCAGCCCGCGGTAGTTGTAATGGCCGTCGCCAAAGAGCAGCGCATACCGCAGCATCATCGGTTCGCTCGGGGCGCGGTCGTAAAGAAACCGGAAGTAGTCTCGTATGGCGCGCGGATCGAGCAGTCCGCCGGAGAACTCGTTGTAAATGGCTTTAACGCCCACAACTTCAACCGCGAGGCCGTCCCGATCGCGGCGGTACTGCGCCAGGTCCTCCGCCTCTGTGCGGAACGTGTCCGGCGTTACGATCACGAAGTCGGGGTACCCGGTGATGCCGTGGAGGTTTTGCGGCTTCACCCGAACGCCCGGTTCCGGCACCTTAAGCGCAGTGGCCGTAAAGGCCACGATCTCCCGAGGGCGCTCGGCGTCGGCGACATCCACGCCAACGACATAGCGGCCGGCATTCGGCTGAACCGCAAGGCGGCGCATAGCGGCGGGGTCGGTTACGTCCCACACCGTCGGCTCCTGAGCGAAACCGGACATAGAGAGTTCCAGCGCGCCGCTCACGCCGGGAGGCGTTGCGAAACGAAGGTATCCATTCTGAGCCTGCAAGGCCTGAGGATAAAAAGCGCGCACCCAGTCCACGGCGGCCTGCGGCTCGACGGCCCCGCTTGCAGAACCGCTCACCTTCATCGTCAGGTTCAGCCCGCCCGTGCCGCTGTAAGAGCCGCTAAATGATTTCTGCGCCGCATTGGCGATGGGTGCAAGGTCGCCGTCGTACACGGCCGCGACCGGAAACTGCGTCAGCGTCTGCGCACCGTTCAAAAAGAGCACCGTGGCAGAGGGACGCGACGCCACCGCCACGCGCGCGCGGTAACTGACGGTGCCCGCCGTAAGCCCCGGCGGAGTCGCCGCGGCGAAAACATCGATTTGCTCGTACGTTCGGATCTGCCGGCTAACCCACGTCAGCCCGCCTCGCCCGTCCTTGCTCCACATCGCCGTGTCGTACTCCTTGACGGCCCGCCCGACCGTTGTTTCCAGGTGCTGCGGACTGGTGAGGGCAGGAAACGGCTCGGCGGCGATGGTGTGGGCCGGAGGACTGCCGGCAACATCGAACTTGATGAAGTAGAAGTTGTCCAGCGAATACGGGTTGACGTAGTGCGCCCATTCACCCAGCTCCGGGTCGAACGCCCAGCCCGAAGGGCCTTCCGCATAGAACGTGATCTCCGTGACTTCGCCCCCGGACGCCTGCACATTCGACGGTACCTCGATGAGATCGGCGGGACGTGGGGCCTTGTTCAGCGCGGGCAGTCTGCGGCCGCCGTTGCCGTAGATCTTTATGCCGTCGGGGCGCACGTCACTCCAGGAAAGGTTCGCCGAGCTAAGCAAGCGTTCGAGATACCCGCGATCCAGCCGGTAAACCCCCTCTTCTCGAATAGGCAATTTGAAGACGGCCCCATCGGCAAGGACGCTGCGCGACACGGCGAGATGCGGATTCTCCGACGCAGCCGCGAGCCGAGACGTGCCTCGCGATGGCGTCGACGCGCCGATGCCCCTCGCGCTGACACGCACCACCGCGCGCCGAACGCGCCGCAAGGTCTCTGACGAAGCGTCGTATAAGAGGTGCCGCACGACGAGCGAGGCGACGGGCCGCTTCCGCTCGATGCCCAGCCCATCGGCCGAGACGAGGGGCCGGTCAAGCACCGTCACTACCGAATCCGCGCCGGCGGAAAGGGGCAGCGGTACTTCGTCGTAATCCGCAGCTACCAGTTCAACAGCCGGCAGGGCGCGCGAAGAAAGCGCGAGGGCGTCATAACTCTCCAGCACGGGTCCGCCGAGCGTGTGAACGGTGACCAAGTCGAGCGTCGCGATACCCGTCGAGTCCAGCACGGCCCGTAGCGATGAGGGCCAGGCAAGCGTGAGTTCCAGCAGCCGGGCGTCATCGGTCTCCTCCAGAACGCGAACAGACAGGCTCTGCGCCCCCGCTCCCCGCACAACGAGGGAAAGCAGAAGGATGCACGCCATCCGCACCACTACGCCTGAAGAGACCTTCATAAACCTACCTGTTGCCGGAAACTGTCCGTCGGCGGCGCAAGCACCCTTTGCCGAGACATTCCGATCCGATTCGCTCAGAACAGCTGTCTATCAGAAACACAAAAGAGGCTCCGCAGGCGAGCCGTCGATCTGTAACAGTACGGGGCGATAGGCGAGAGGGGTAGGTAAGGCAGTGTGTCCGAGTGGCGGGAAAATACGTTCGCGATGTGGCATGAACAAGGCCACTCGTGATGCACCCTCGAGAGAGGGTAGTAAGTGCTTCTTACCGGAGAGTTCCAGCGGTGCTACGTTTTTGCCCCGTTGCCCGCATATTCAATAAGTTGAGCAACATGCGAGGAAAGATCGCCGATCTGCCCGGCCAGAATGGAGGCTCGGCCGCCCGCCTCTTCGATGTCCTTCATCGGCTGAAGAAGGTCGCTGTCGAGTTCCAGGGCGCGCGCGATCTCGATCAGGAGCTGCGCGTTTCCAGTCACGATGGCCAGCGGGTTGTTCAGATCGTGCTTAAGCCTGCTCAGCCGCTGCCGCACGCCTTCGAGCACTTCCACCGGCAGCCGGGGATGAAGCCCCTCCACCTTGCGGTCGAACCACTCGGTGGCGGCCGCGCAGATCTGCGGCAAGCGGTCCCAGGTGGTTTCGTCCGGCCCGGGAATCCAGAGGTAGGCGTTCATGCCCAGAGCGACCCCCCTCTCCACAGTTGCCGCAGAAAGCCGAACAACGACCGGTAGCTGCAGGCTCCACGCCGGCAGTTCGCGAGGCTCTTCCGACCAAGATCCGGCCGATAGAACGACGAGGTCGGCGGGCGCTGCCTCGAGGAGCGGCCCGACCACGGCGGCGCTCATGACGCGCTCAAAGTCGATTTCCGGCGCGATCCGGGAGCAAGCGGAAGAAGCCGCCTCGAACTCGGCGTCGTCCGGCGTGGCAATGACAACGCGATGCAGCGACTCCAGCATAGGCTCTTCTCTCGTTCTTTGGTCTGGAAACGCGAAAGGGGATCCTCCGACGCTCAAGTTAAAATAACTCGCCGAGCGGACGTTCTCCTACCGTTTCTATGCCCTTTTCCCCCAACCTGACGGAAGCGACGGCGACCTCCGGATCATGCTCAAAAAACAAGCTCCAGTTCTCCTGCTCCGCCTGCCTGAGCAGCCGCGCCTTCTCCTCCATAGTGACAAGCGGGCGCACGTCGTAGCCCATCGTCCAGGCGGGGGCGAGATGGGCGGTGGTTGGGAGCAGGTCGGCCACGTAGACGAGCACGCCTTCCGGACCGCTCACCTTCACGATCTGCTGCGCTTCCGTATGTCCGTTCACGAGCATCAAATCGATACCGGGCAGCAGCGCGCCCGCCCCATCAAGGAGATTGAGCTGGCCCGAGGCAGCCAGGGGTTCGAGGTTTTCGTCCAGAAAGGAAGCGTGCTCCTTTGGATTGGAACGTCTCGCCCAATCCCAGTGGGTGCGCTGCACGTGGAAAGTGGCATTCGGGAAAGCGACCTGCAGCCGCCCGTCCTGCCGCTCGGTGCTGCCGCCGCAGTGATCGAAATGGAGGTGGGTGAGGATGACGTCCGTAACGTCTTCTTGTGCAAAACCGAGCGAGCGGAGCGATCCGGACAGACTGGAGGTTTCCTGGTCAACAGCGTACAGATTCGCGAACTTGTCCGTGATCTTCGTCCCCAGTCCGTTATCAATCAAGATCAGGCGATCGCTGCTTTCGAGGAGCAGGCAGCGCATGGAAAGCGGGATGCGGTTGCGTTCGTCCGGCGGCATCCTCTTGGCCCAGAGCACCTTCGGGATGATGCCGAACATGGCACCCCCGTCCAGCCGAAAACGACCGGCAGATACCTGGTGAAGCGTGTAAGGACCTATGGCAGGCATAGCGAGAGTTGTTTGCTGCGCGGGATCGCGACTACGGGACGGGCGGAAAGTCCCGGATGTGCCCGTTGGACTGAATCTTCTCCCGTAAAGCTCCCATGCGTTCCACTTCCGGGATCAGTCCTTCAAAATGCCGGACGAGGTACGTTATCCGTTCATTTTCGCCGTCGATTTCCAGCAGCGCCTGCTTCTGCAGCGGCGACAGTCCGGCATTGTGCGCAAGCACGTAGGACACATAGGCCTTTCCCTCATAGGCACTCGGCCTAAGCTCTCGCCCGGCCAGTTCGAGAAGGCGCATGTGCTGCGTGATGGCTCTGTTCTTGAGGTCGGCATCGAGCGTTTCGCGCGGTTCCGACAGAAAGGCCACTTCCGCAGTCAGGAAGGGTTGTTCATGGTAGAGGCCCTCAACGCGAAATCTGCTTCTTCCCTGCGCAACAATGTCGAGTCGGCCATCATCGTACCGGTTGAGAACCTGATGAACCCGGGCCGTGCAACCGACCTCCGCCAGCTTTCCCTCCGTAAAAAGCACTACGCCGAAGGGCTGATCTTCCTGCAGACAATAGCCAATGAGAGCCTTGTAGCGCGGCTCGAAGATGTGCAGCGGCACCTTCTCCTCCGGGTACATCACGAGGGAGAGCGGAAAAAGCGGCAACCGGCCTGACTCGATCATTGCGGCGGGGATTGATGCGTAGAAGGATGCCGTTCAGCCGTTAAAGACAATCGACGGCGGCGTGTGCCGGCGCAGGTAAGCGAGCCAGACAAATCCCACGACGGTGACGATGCCCATCGAAATAGCCCAGCCCCACGTGAGCAGAAGCACACCGCCCACGAAGAACATGAGGCCAAACAGAAGCAGCACCGCGGCGACGATTCGCTGGAAGTCAAAGCCGAGCACCTGGCGGGGTTCCAGTCCGGTCGCGCGCTGCTGCCGCTGCCAGCCGGGTCCGCCGGGACGCACCTTTCTATAGAACCGCTCCAGCACATCCTCCTTCTCAGGCGGCGTCGCAAACATGACGACGATCCAGATGACCGACGTGATGCCGGTAATCACCATCAGACGGACCCCGAAGTCCTCGATCTGGATGACCGGCAGGAGCGTCGTGAGGACGCCCACCACAAATCCTCCGAGCATCGCCGCCAGCTCCGCCCACGCATTGATGCGCCACCAGAACCAGCGAAGAATCAAGACCACGCCGGGGCCGGTGCCGATGGCGATGACAAGGCGGAAGACCGTTGCCACGTCGTCCGCGAAGAACGCCGCGACTGCGCCCAGCGCGGTAATGATTACGGACGCGATGCGGCCGGCGGCAACGAGCTGGCGCTGCGTGGCGTCCGGTTTCATGAAGCGGCGGTAGAAGTCGTTCGTGAGATAGGACGCGCCCCAGTTGATAAGCGTCGAAACGGTGCTCATGAAGGCCGCCACGAGAGAGGCCACCACCAGTCCGAGCACGCCGACGGGCAGGAAGTCGATCATCATGCGCGGATAGCCCAGCTCCGGGTCCTCCATTTTCGGATAAAGCACTACGGCGGCGAGCGCCACGAGAATCCACGGCCATGTCCGAACGACGTAGTTGACGATGTTGAAGAACCACGCGGCCTTTTCGGCCTCATCTTCATCTTTCGTCGCCACGAGCCGCTGGATGAACTCGCCGCCGCCGTCGCTGCGGCGGAAAGTCCACCACTGCAGGAAGACATAGGCGAAGAACGTCGAGGCCGAGATGCCCGCGAAAGCGCTCCAGGCAAACCCCATCCATCCGCCGCCCCCTGCGGCTTTGGCCGCATCGCGGGTGATCGGGACAAAGGCCATCACGTCAAAGTCGGTAAGAAGCTGCGCCTTGTGAACGAGACCCCCGAGGCCGCCGACGCGCGGATCGCTGATGGCATAGACGGCAACGATGATTGCTCCGAAGAGTCCGAGGAAAAACTGGAAGAAGTCCGTAATCACGACGCCCCAGAGTCCGGAGAATCCAGCATAAAGAAGCACGAGGACGGAGATGCCGATGACGGAGAGCAGTTTCGGATCCATTCCGAGCACGTGATCGCCACCGGCAAACCCTAGGTCGGCCCAGATGCCGAGGCCGTCGATCACCTTGACGGCCGCGAGCATGACATAGCCAATCTGTATCATGTTCAACACGACGGCGAAGAGAAAGGCCTTGAAGCCGCGGAGAATGGCAGCGGGAGGCCCGCCGTAGCGAAGCTCGATTAGCTCGGCATCCGTGATGACCTCGCTTCGACGCCAGAGGCGGGCAAAGAGATAGATCATCGCGACGTGGCCGATGGCAAAGCACCACCACTCCCAGTTGCCCGCGATGCCGCGGCTACCGACGACACCCGCGATGTAGAGCGGCGTGTCTATGGAGAAAGTGGTTGCCGCCATGGACGCGCCGGCAAGCCACCAGGAGAGCGACCGGCCGGACACAAAGAAATCCTCCATCGACCCGGACGCCCGTCGGGAGAGATAGAACCCGAGCGCTAGCGTAGAGATCATGTACGCCAGAATGATGAGCCAGTCAAGTAGCTGCATAGTAATTCGATGAGTGGAGACGTACCTTGCAGAGAGTTAAAGGCGGCCGCGCGCCGAGTTGCACAACCGGTCTTCCATCAGGGCCGTTCACGCGCCGAGGCGGCAGGTGCGCGCCTAAACATAATCAAGACGCACATAGCGTAATAGTGATCTTACAGGCTGTTACCAAAGGTTGCCGTTTATCGTGGCTCTTGCGCGTCGCCCTATGCGCATTGCCGCTCCTGAGCGCGGGCGCAGCGGCCGCGCAGCCGCTCTCTTTCGGCTCGTCCGATGACCCGCGCGAGTGGACACCGGACGAATGGTGGAACAGCGCGTACAGCCTGAACCTGCACGCCGGCCCTTCGCTCATCGGCGCGCAGTGGCGGTGGGCGGGCAGTCTGCAGTACGAACACCTCACGCCCACCGTCTCCGCCAGACTTCAGACGACCGGCCATGCAGGCGTGTACGGCATCTACGACGACGACTATAACGAGCCATACGATGCGCTCCGGGCGTTGCAGTCCTTGCGCTACACACCGCAGACCCGGACGCCTATCTACGTGCGCCTCGGCCCGCTTGAGCGTGTGCGACTCGGAACGGGCCACCTCGTCAACTTTCTGAATACGGATGCGGCATGGGAAGACCGCACGGTAGGTGCCGAGTTCGCGGTGGCCGGGCCGGTACTGCAAGTGTCGGGCTTTACCTCCAATGTGCTGCCTGACGGCCTCACCGGCGGCGAAGTATCCTTTCTCCCGCTCCCCTATTCAAAGAGCGCGCGCCTGCGGTCACTGCGAACGAGCGTGTCCTACGTGACGGACATTCAGACGTGGTCCGACAGCCTCCCAAAGCTCGATGCGTACAACCTGGACCTCAGCATCGACGCGCTGCGCTCGGGCACGGTGTCGTTGCGGCCATTCTTCTCTTATGCGCGCTATAGAGCGTTCGGCAGCGGCATTGCTTTTGGCGCGGATATCGGCAGTCCGAATTTCGTTGACCTTGCGCGGTTTAACCTGCGGTTCGCGCTCTACTACAATGGCGACGCCTTCATCCCGGGTTATCTCGGATCTTTTTACAGCGTCAGCAACACGCGGGCGCGCATCGCCGCGACGGAAGAGCCAGGGGCCTCGCTCGTGGGCGTCTCGCTGGCGGATGCCGTCGGGGGCAACGACGTTCTGACGGAACTGCGGCTCCTGATTTTCGAGCGGTTCGAGTTCTGGTACTCCTTTCGGCGGCATTATGGAAGCCAGGAGCTGAGCGAGTACCATTTGCGCCTGTTTCTGCGCTCGGCAGACTCGTTCAACATCGACGTAGGCATGGACCGCGGCGGTCTGACGGATTTCCTCAGCCTGTTCTCCGAACTGGGTTCAGAGACTGCCCTCGTCTTCGGGACCGAGTACTTCGCCGCGCGTCCCTTCTCGGTCCAACTGCGCGCGCGCTACACCTACGAGCGCGTGGGCGAGAACGACGACCTGCGGCGCTACATCGTTCAAAGACGCTTCGAGCCTCTGGTCGGTGTGCGCCTGGTGTTCTGACCGGAACGGCCGGGGCGCAAGGTTGCGGGCTGGTCGCGTGAACGGAAGCCGCTACCAGAACATTTGCTTCATGCAAAACACGGAGCCGCCTGCCTTCAGGTATTCGCTCGTATCTACCTCGACAATCTCGAAGCCCTGATCCCGCAACAGGCCGGAGGTCACTTCGCATCCCTGCTGGATGATGACGTGCTTGCGATCCGGGCAGTGCGCGTTACAGGCGAAAAGACTGCGCGCCTCGTCTTCAGGAGCCTCGATGACGCTCTTGAAGAAGTGCCGCACGAGCGCAAGGCCTTCCGGATCAAAGGCCCCGGGGAAGATGAACACCGTTTCCTCATCGAGCGCACTAAAGCACGTGTCCAGATGGTAGAAGTCCGGATCGTCGAGGCCGACGAGCAGGACCGGTACGCGGAGTTTACGTACGATCTCCTCGTAGGCATCCACGCTCGTGCGGAAGCCGTGTCCGCCCCAGAGTAGCCGGCGACCAGGGTGCCAGATGGCGTCGCCCATTCCTTCAAAGTGTCCGCCCTTCTCCAGCGACACCTGCTCGATGCGATAGCCGAGCCGCTGGAACAGGTCTCGGAAGTGCGCCACCTCGCCCCGGCGCTGCGGTGCATACATCTCGCTCAGCACCACGCCGCATTCCCCCGATGCAGGTTCCATGAACGGCAGCGACTGATTGGCGCAGAACACCATGTCCAGCAAATCCTCTTGGCCCTGCAGGACCTCTACCTCGATGCCGAGTGCCACATAGGCCGCTCGAAGCGACTTCCACTGCGTTAGCGCGCGGCCGGCATCAACCTCACCGATGTTGCCTTCCATGTGAGGGTTGATGACGTAGCGAATGTCAAAATGCGTCGGCGTAGTCAGGAGCACCCGTCCGGGATCCGGCTGCGGAGGAACATCTATCAACCGAAAATCGAGATCAGCAACGGAACGGTACAACATGGCCGCAGAGCGAAAGGGAAGGCGCACCGGCACGTCCGGCGACCTTTAGCAACCGGTCTAACATCGGATCATGCAGTCTGCTCCAGGGTGCCGTAAAAAGAACGACGCCGGCCCGGTCCGAAGACGAGGCCGGCGTCGCAAAGCCGTTCTTGGCGCGATCGGGCTACATATCGTCTTCCGGGCGTGGCGCGTTGATGTCGACATGGACCACATTCGGGTTCAGCCGAACGGTCGCGAGCTTGCGCAGCCGGTCCAGCTGAGCCTCGACGGCGTCGCGGCGGCGGGTGTCGACTATCATCTGGCGCGCGCGCGAAGTATCCATAGGGGCAACTGTCCGCTTGTCGATGAGCTGGATAATGTGATAGCCGTACGGCGTCTTGACGAGATCCTTCGTCACGTCGCCGGAGTCTTTGAGGGCAAACACGGCATTATCAAAAGACTTGACCATCTGCCCACGATTAAAGTAGTTCAGGTCGCCACCGAAGCGGGCGCTGCCGTCGTCGCTGTATTGCCGCGCAAGCTCCTCGAACGAGCGACCGGCCTTAACTGAGTCGAGAATGCCTTCGGCGCGCGTGCGAATGACGGAATCCTGTTCGGCCGTGGCATCTTGAGCTACGCGAAAGAGGATGTGCCGAGCGCGCACTTCATCCGAGCGTTCTTTGCGGAAGGACTCGATTTCCTTCTCGGTCGGGTTCTTCGCCTCGGCGAGGAACCGCTCCTGAAGCGCCTTCAGCTTGAGCTGCTGGTCGATGGTCGCCTTGATCGAATCCTCCGTGATGTTCTGCTCCGCGAGGAATCTGCGGAACTCCTCGTCGGACGGGAAGCGCGAGCGGAAGGCATTGTACTGCTGGTCGCGCTCGTTCGGGTCGGCTTGAAGCCCGAGGCGGTTCGTTTCGCCGAGGATAAGGTGCTGGAGGATGAACTGTTCGAGGATCGAGCGGCGCAGCTCTGCGCTCATGTTCGGGTCGTTCTGGATGGCAGGGTTCTGCTGGACGGTCATCATGAACCAGCCCTCGTAGGTCTCCGTCGTGAGGGTGTCCGTGCCGAAGTCCGAGGTAACGACGGCGGCGAGAGAAGAATCCTGGAGCGGATCGCCGATATTATAGCGAACGGTTTCGACCGTGCCCGCTTCAGCCGAGTCGTCCTTGCAGCCCGAGACGAGGGCAAAGACGGCAACGAGCGCTACGGTAAAGAGGCCGAATAGTGAATGAGGCATGCGCCGGCGTACAGACATTGCTTTGCTTTTGCGTAATCAGAAGAGTCGTAGGAGGCGGCCCGCCGCGCCGCGGATGGCGTTCGGGGCCTACAAACAGGGCCTGGATCAGGCACTTGCGCCTAATGCTCCTGGCTTGTCTTAGTTTCCAATCTTTTTACGAAGCATCTCCCGCGCGGGTGTCCGCCAACAATTCACGGGTTCTCCCCGAAACCCGGCTGTAGCGATGACGTTTGTAGGAGCCTATGTGCCGAGCCGCGTTCGTCTAGGGGTCCAGGACGCCGCCCTCTCACGGCGGTAACACGGGTTCGAATCCCGTACGCGGTACCACACGGGACGCCAGGAGCCACAGGGCTTCTGGCGTTTCTCTTTTCGGCCCCTACGGCCCCGAGAAGGCCGATAATGTCGCTCCCCGGCTCGGTTCGAAAGCTCTCGCCGTCAAACGTCAGATGATCCGGCCAGATTCGAACCAGCATCTCCCGGCGTGCCTCTACCGGCGCTCCCTCATAGATCCTCGCGAGATCCGACAGCAAGGAGACGGCAAACTCCAGCTTCGCAGCAAAGCCTTTTGCCATCTCCTCGGCCTCCGCTAGCTCGGCTCTTGCCTGGCGCAGCTCTGACGCGTAACGCTCTTTCATGCGTGCATACGAGTCCGCTTCGATGCGCCGCTCGATGTACGCCTCGTCCACCGAGAAGAGCTTCTCCTCCAACTCAGCTATCCGCGTGGTAAGCTGTGCGCTTCTCCTTCTGCATCCGTCCTCCTCGCTCTGCTTAAGGTCGCGGACGATATGGCGGTACAGCTCCCGTACCTCCTCCGGCAGCTGGACGTGCCACAGGTAGCGCCGGAACGCCTCGTGCATCGCCTCGGCACGAACGCGCACGCGGTTGCACCGGTGGCAATGATAGTAGAAGTACCTCCCTCCGTTGCCTCTCGACCCGCTACCCGTAAGAGGCTCTCCGCAGTGCAAGCACAAGACATGCCCCCGCATGTGCAGCTCTGGCATCGTCTTCCACTTGCGCCCTCCGGCACTCTTAGGCCTGTTGAACCGCTGCTGAACGCGCTCGAAGAGGTGCTCCGAGACGAGCGGCTCATGCACGGCCCGGACTACCTCCTCGGGCTCCTGCTGCCATCCCGGTATGCGTATGCGCCCGGCGTAGAGCTCGTTGCGCAGCAGCACGTGGAAACGTGTGCGGCTCGCATAGGCCTTGAGTCCCTGCTTTCTGGCCTCACGGTTCGTGCGCCGCATCGCCTCGTCAATCGGAAGCGCCGGGTTATCCGCTACGATCTGGAAGGCCAGGCGCACGTAATCGGCCAGAGGACCGGGAACGAGTAAGGCCCTCCCGCTCTCGTCGCGGCTGTTCTTGTATCCGACCGGCGCCGCGTTCACCCAACGGCCTTCCTTCATCGCCCGGCGCATGCCTGACTTCGTGGCGAGCGAACGACGCCTGTTCTCCACCTCGGGAGCGGCCACGTAGATGGCGAGCATCATGAGCTGCTCGGGAACGTGCCGGTCGATGGGCTGCTCGACGGCTTGCACGTTGACGCCGTAGCCCTCCAGCGTGCGGATCATGCCGAGCGCTCCGGTTGCATCTCGGCTGAACCGATCCCACTTCACGACGAGCAGTTCGTCTACTGAACGCCTGTTCGCCTGGACGTAGGCGAGGAGTTTCTGAAAGGCCGGACGGTCGAACGTCTTCGCGCTCGCATCATCCTGAAAGTGCTCGGCAACCGTGATGCCGGATCGGCGACAGTACTCGCGCAATCTGGACTCCTGGTCGCGCAAGCTGTAGCCACGGTCGGCCTGCTCGTCGGTGGAAACGCGGGAATAGATGACGGCGCGTTTGCTCATGTCTGTTCGGTATATGGTGTCCCTTGAGATAGGCGCCGGCGACGGCGTAGAGCGCATCCCGTATGCGCTCGACTTCGCGGAGCCCGTACGTCACGCCGCCAGGTGCGGCGGCATCGAGTATCTGTTTGCAGTAGTCTACGGTAAGCATGCCTGGACTCCTTCAGTATTTCAGAAGTGGGACGGAAGCAGTACACGCGTCCGCTCCCGTCCCCACTTCTGCATCATCATCCAAACCGATTCCAGCCGTCGGGCGTCATAAGACGCGGATTGGATAGGCTCACAAGAGGCGCTCCCCGGACGAGTTCGCTGACATCCCCTGTATAAAGCCTGGGCTCGCATGCGCCGTCTGCGATCTCTTCCCGCACAAGCTCAGCCTTGACAAACTCCGCAAACCTCACCTTGAACTCCTCATAGGAGGCGGCCCGGAAGGCGCTGCTTACCGGAAAGCAACATCCCGGCGAGTGCTCCGGGAGGAGAAAGAGGCCGTGACCCCTCGTATCGGTGACGTATGTGCCCCAATCCCTGAACTTCGCCCGGAAGCGCCAGAGCTGCCCATGCTCTTCCTTGTACTGCGGATACACACAGGGCATGATGGCCAGCGTGTGCTGGTCGCCCGGCTTCACGCCTTTCTTCGGCGCTGCGCTCACATATCTCCTCACGCCTTCGATGAAGGCAAGCATGTTAAAGTCCCGAGTCCTGATCCTCTTCCAAGTATTGAGCGTACTCCCGGAGAAGGGATGCCGCCAGCGCCACGACGCTACGCGCTCTCCATACGAGTTCTCGATCTCGGCTGCGATGGCCTCTATGCAGAAGCTCGGCCTGTTCTCCCAGTAGGCAAACAAAATCGCCGGATTCTCTTTCATGTTGTTCTTCATTTCGCACCTACTGTCGTGCTAAGCTGCTTCCCGCTGAACGGCTCGGCCAGTCGACGCCTGGAGAGCGCCGTCTCGATCAGTCCCTCGATCTCTGCTCTGACGTGCCTAGCGCCTGTGAAGGCGTCCTCAGGATGGCGGCTGACTATCTCCCTCAGCATCTGCCCGATGTAGCCTCTACGGGCCTCGCTGAACCGCTCATCGCCCATCATCACGGCACGGCCGACCACCTCCCGCATCACAGCCTCGAAATGACCGTTGCCGGAGACCGCCAGCGCCTTCGCTATGCAGCCCGTCGCCTGCTTGACAAGCTGCGTGGACGTCGCCCCGATCCGAGCCATGATCGGCCGGGCCTCCATCGCCGCGCCGCAGCTCTGAATCTTCTTCCACTTGCGGGAGACGGAGCAGCGGTCCGTCCGCTTTCCCGGACGGGAGACAAAAAGGAGGTACTGACTGGAGAAGGCATGCCAGAGACCCGGCAGCGTCCGCTCGTTCAGGTCGGAGAGCGCATCGAGTCCGAAGTAGGTCAGCGCCTTACGGTCGAAGCGCGCTTCCACACGCCAGATCGGAGAACTCTCCGGTACTCCGTAGCTCTTCCACACGGCAGGCCAGAAGGCCCCCTCCTTCTGCTTCTGCTCCAGACGCTTGTCATAGATGCAGTACTTGACGTGCTTGGACCCTCCGAGGTTGTTTATGCCGGAGAGCTTGCCCCCGTGCATATGCGTGTTGTAGCCCCCGTGACGCGTGCTGGCGCCCCGCATGAGCTTCAGATCGGACTCGGTGAAGGGCGTCGGCGTATCGCACCGGACGTGCGCTTCTGAGAGTTGTAGCTTCTGCGGCTCCAGCCCTACGGCTCTCACGAACTCTTTTATCCACTCAGAGAGGCTTGAGAGGGAGTGCTCCACGCACCACCTCGCGCCAAAACGGAAGATGAAAGAGGGCAGCTTCCGCTTTGGAACGCCTCTGATCTCCAACCCGTCGCCGTCGCGCATGAGCACCTGGTAGGCAGGCCTGCCGCCATGCGGGTACACCGTGAAGGCTCTCCCGTCGGGACTCACGTGCTCCACCTTGCCGAAGCCGAGCTGCTGAATGAGCTCTGCCTGGTGCCGCTTCTCCAGCAGCGCCACCGCTCCATCACGGTTTCTCCACTCTCCTTTTACGGACACTTGCAAGGTGTCCAGTGCGAGGCGATAGAAGTACGCTTCTGGCCCACCAAGGGCCTCTACCTGCTGCACGCAGTAGCCTTTCACACCACGGCGGGTGTCATTTATCCCCCCTGTGTTACCATACAGGGGGGATGCCGCCTTCGGCGGTAGGTTCTCTGAGGGAGAGCCGGTGGGCTCGCCCGCTCCCGGCAGGGAAACCGCGCCGGGTGTCTGATGTACTATCATCGTTCTTATGTATGTGGTGTCCACCAGCCGCCAAGCACAGCGGACGCCGGTTTAAGGATGAAGGGCCTTGCTGTTGAAGCAGCAGGGCCTTTCTTTATTGCTCCTCCGGCGGCACCTTGCCTCCGGGAAGGAGATTCGCTTTCGAGCTACGCCACTCCTCCAGCCGCGTATCAAACTCCTGCATCACGTCCGGTGGAGCGGTGCGTCTGACAGCGCGTGTGAGGAGCATCACCACCTGGCGCAGCTCGTCTATGGCAGCTTTCGATGCGCCGCTCCCCTGTTTCGGGAAGAGCGCGACGGGCTGAGTCACCTGGAAAAGATCTCGGTCTTGGACATCCTGGGACCTCTTCCAGGCATCGAGAGAGCGGCGAACGATCTCGGCCACCGAAATGCCCATCTCGTCGCTCACCTGGTACAGCCACTCATACTGGCTGTCTTCGACCATGAGGTTGATTCGTTTCATGTCTGGCGTATGCTTACGTTGTACTGGCGTAATGTTACGCTATTTCCGGGTTGCTGTCAAGCCTCCCCCTGCAGAAAGTCTCGGGCCGAAGCCAGGCGCGAGGCACGCCCCTGCGGGCTATGAGGGGGCGCGGAAGGGCTGCATTGCCTGCGTTGCATAAGACTCTGAGCGCCCACGAACCCGATACGTTAGCAACGTCCGGCCGCTGCGCTTTTCTGCTGTCCTACCGTTTACCGACATGGGCAGCACTTCGGGGCAGCGTTGTGGAGGCGCGGTGCTCCGCAGAGATTAACCAACCGCACCGCGCAGTCCGCTACGCGGGCATCACTGAGAAGGGGAAGAACTGGACCGCTCCCGGTTGGGGGGTCTCTACATGCGACAAATCTTCTCGATCCACGGCGGTGTAGCTGCTTGCATCTGCACTTCGGTTGCTGTATCGTATGTGCTGTGCGGAACCGTTCCGCGTATGCGCCCCTGTGAAGTAGGCGAGCACTGGATTCTACAAGCGCTGGCGTCTTTTAGGCCCAGTCTGCTCTGCGGAAGCATTCCACAAAATGGACAGTTATTCGTCTCAGGTATCGTCCACACAGCAGCACTAATAATTGACATGGCAGAAGCTACAAACAACTCCTTTCCAGTACTCCCTGTATCACATTGGTGGGCACTCCGGGAACGTTTCAAGAAGTCAATTCCTAATGTCGTCAACGGCAGCTACATTGCGTCAGTGCTTAATATGGAGGAGGCTTCTGCACGAGCAAATGTCCTGCCGAGTCTGAAATACACCGGGATAATTGATGATGACGGAAATCCAACCGACAGAGCCATCAAATGGCGTGATGACAGCCATTATCGGGAGGTCTGCGAAGCAATTAGAAACGAAGTGTATCCTCAAGAGCTTCTTGATGTTGCACATGACCCAGCAAATGACCAGGACAAGGCAAGGCGCTGGTTTGCCAATAAAACCGGATCGGGGCAGAATGCTGTCAGGAAGATGCTTTCAGTATACCTGCTGCTCCTTGATGCTGATGTAAGCAAGTCAACTGGAGGCGCAAAGCCTTCAAAGAAAGCAACAGGATCACGTGAGCCAAGAAAAGCCTCTTCAGCACGAAGTAGCCGCACAACCAACACGGCACGCATAGAATCACCAGGTGATGACAAGGAATCTACAGTGCAGGCGCGCAGAGGAATAGAGCCAACCTTGCACTTCGATATTCAAATTCACATTTCCCCAGAGTCTCCACCCGAGCAAATTGATCAGATATTTGCCAGCATGGCGAGACATCTAAAGTCACTTGGCGATTGAGGGGAAGCAGATGAACTCCGTATCTGCTAAGGCAGCCTTGGAGGTGGCGCGGCGTATTCAGGCGGCATCGAGTCCAGACAACGTCCAGCCGTCTGAAACGACTGCCTCTTCTAATCAGCCTGTGCTTCCCAATTCCCTTTTCTTTAATACGCGGGGTTATCTTCAGAGCATCGTGTACCAGATCAATCGGAGCTATGAGCACACGTGCTATGATGCTTGCGCAGTTATGATTAGACGGCTCGTAGAGATACTTATCATTGAGTGCTTTGAGAATCATCAGTGTGCCTCCAAGATCAAGAACCCTAGCGATGACTATTTGTACCTTGACGACCTTATTAGTTGCACTTTAGCAGAGAATTGGGGTCTTGGCAGAAATACAAAGTTAGGCCTCCGAAAGCTAAAGAGAATCGGTGATCAATCGGCACACAGCAGAAGGTATAATGCCCGGCGCGAATACGTAGACGATGTGATAATAGATCTTCGCACCGTTGCAGAAGAATTGCTGTACGTAGCTGCGCTCAAGCGATAAAAGTGACATATAACAACGGTATCAACGCGGACCCAGGTCTGTTCGGCGTTTTCTGCCCGGGCGCTGCCTCGCGGCAACGTAGCAACCACATTCACGGACCCTGGGGCCGGTTGTGCCTGGCCGTTAGGCGCCTGGAAGCAAGCCAGCATTGAGCTTAATGTATGCCCGCTAACTTCAAGTCTGTGAATTCTATGCTCAAGGTGACGACGTGGAGGTACGCGTGAGGCTGGAGTATGGGGAGCACGGGAGGATTGACATGCGAAAGAGCATGGCTATTCGGCTTGTACACAAACTCACGGGGCTCGAAGCTGAGTGCAATGAGTTTGCCCCACGTCTTGAACAAGTCTGCGGCCTTTATGGTCTTGGAATAGAAGGTGCGGGCGCTTTCGCTCAATGATTGAAGAAGGAGCCGCAGAATAGGCACATAAACGCGGACCAAAAGCGCAGGCGCGAATCCCACGCCGGCATTGCTCCGCAGCGACGTTGCTCGTATCGTGACCTGCAGCGCTCCGCATGCTGTGGACAGCATATGGGCAAGCCCTTGATGGGGCAGGCGCCAGCCTTTCCGAGTGTGCTCTTGCGATGTCCTGCCGCATCCCTGAAGCCTCTGCAGATTCGTGTGCGTGGCGCGCCAATCGTCCTCTAGTGGTGGACGCGGTGTCCAGGAGGTTTCTCCAGACTCTGCACGCGCCGAAACCCCGAGCACACTTTAAGAGGCAACGATGCCCCGGAGAGGGTATATGTCTCCGATCCAGCGCTGCACGGAGAGTTCGAAAAACGTCCCGTTCCGGGTACACAAAAGAAACCCTCTCCGTAACTCCTGTATTTCAGGCACTTACGCGGAGGGTTTTCTTATAACTGGATGCTCGTTTCCCTACAGCTTCCCTAACAACATCTCTGGCATGCTTCGCTTTGAGCACAACTGGCGACGCAGCTCTCCTGCGGATGGGAAGTTCCTCAACTCTCATATTCCACCTGCGGCGCTAACCGATTACATGCGCTTGGCACGCAGGTGTACCGCCGGAAGAGATTCTAAGCAGGTCCTCGAAGTGTTCAAGCATACCATTGCGGATGCAATCGGTGAGCCATACTGTTCAAGCTCGAGTGCAGAATGGGCTGAGACTGACCTCTTGAAACTCATGGAAGAGGCGTCTACAAAACCGCCAGTGTTCATTGAGGCTATATGGGACGCGCTAGCACACCTGCGTGAAGTACACGTCGATCTTGGGAGTTCACCTCTTCCGGATGAGGAAGACCTCAATCTGATTGCGGAAAACCATCAGATTGGCTACTGGATCGACCCTCCCCGCCTCCTCCTCCGCGAGGAGAAACACGAAGTGGTTCCGGTGGCCCCACCGCCGGAGAGTCTCGCTGAGCAGGCTCGACGGCGTTACCAAGAGAGTACCAGACGATCAGAAGACCTCCTTCGCGAGCGCCGTGGGAGAGAGGCTGTTCAAGAGGCCCTCTGGTTGCTGGAGTCGGTATCGACAGCATACAGGGGCCTGGAGGCCCCCGAGGGTGCGATAGCTGGCAAATACTTCGTCACCATAGTAAAGGATCTCCGGCGCGTCTTCAGGGGAACCACTCTCGAACGTGTCCTGGACTGGATCATTGGACTTCACGGCTACTTGTCCTCTCCTACCGGCGGTGGCGTGCGACATGGAGCCGACCTGAGCGGTACAGCCGACTTAAACATCAATGAGGCACGGCTCTTCTGCAATCTTATCCGGAGCTACATCAGCTATCTCGTTGAAGAGCACGGTCGCCTTGTGCAGGCAGACCGATCACAGTAGCCCTTCTAAGTAGCGGGCCTCCTCGCGATATATACAGCTAGCTTGCGCGGTGCTCCGCAGGGATTGACCCACCGCACCGCGCAGTCCGCTCCGCGGACACCACATAGATGGGATGGAGTAGGCTCTCCTCGGGCGAGGGTCTGTCTTAGTCTAAAGCTAATCTTCTCAGTACGCAGCGGTATGGCTGCCAGCGCCTGCACGTCGGCTGCTGTATCGTACGCGCTAAGCGGAAGGGATACGCATTTGCGCACGTCTGCCAACCAGGTAAGTACCTGCCTTTTCAAGCGTTGGCGCCTGCAAGGCGCTGTATGCTATGCGGAAGTGTTGCACTTAATCAGGTAGATACGTGGCGAACGACAGCATGGGTTACACCTCCTGAAGAGGTGCCGAGCAGCAGCTCTTGCCTGCGGAGGTCTGATCGGCAATTTCCGCAGCGGCATTGCTTCGCGGCGGCGCAAGTGCTAAACTGTGCGAAACTCTCTCGTATGCCCTGCGTCGGCTGCGCGCAGACCTTCATACAGATCACTCCGATGTCCCTCGTCAATGCCAATACCTGCTAACCTTGATTTCGACAAGTTGGCGACTATCGCCCTGACGGAAATAACTACGGCACTCCGGGGCTGGCTCAACGGGCGGCCTGCCGATGAGGTTGCCCTGATGAATCGAGTGACAGAGAGACTGAGTCGTAATCGGCGGGGATGCGATGTCGGAGCCGCAGAACGTGTTCGCGTGGTTAGCCAGCTCGCCATGCTTCATAGGCAGGGCCCTAAGCAAACAGACCTCTACGGCTCCGATTTGGGCGTAACCGTAGTAATCGACGATCTGAGCTTCATTAAAACAGCGCTGCTTCAGTTCAAGAAGGGAACGGATTTCAAGGCTGACCTAGAGATACGCCAACTTAACCAAGCTGCGGCCAGCGCTGTTATCGAGGATAGAAGCTTCGTCATGTATGCCGACGAAGGCCGTACGGGCATACGCCTCCATCCCGTAGCCGCTCTTCGACGCACCTATTCATCCGGGCAGCAAAGACAGCGCTTTGATACTACGGGATGGACTTGCTTGACTCGGTGGTTGTGGGATTGGCTGTCCTGCGACGTTGGCCCACCTAGTGCTCCTAATGATCCAAATGGAGTCGAGCCCTTACTCCAGAAGTACGTGATCGAAGATGACTGGATCTCCGCGTGGGGAGAAGCAGGTGATAACGGTTTCCTCGATGATGTCCTTCCAGCCAGAGCTTGGCTCGTCCTCTACTTCGTCCGAGAGGGTTCTGACAGCGCATTGGCCGCTAAACTGAAGTAGTAAGCGCCAACGATCTGAGTAAGCCGCTGCCGCACGCCGACGCAGGGCTCCACGGTTTTGCTTCGTTCGGGCGGTGGTGCTTCCTTGCCTTACACGGACACTACGCTGCCCTCCGCGGGCGAGCAGAAGGACGGTAACATGGGAGACCCTACCCAGGCAACGCTGATCTATCGTCGGGCTGCCGTATCCCTGAACGCGTGTGCAGGTCCTGGAGCGTCTGCGCGGAGAGTGAAGCCTAGAGAAACCCGTAGGAAAGGTAATGGAGGGCACCGGCACGCGCTGGGCGTCAGCCAATCTGGATCTGCTCGAACGCACCGACCATTTTGTTTGCGATGGCTTCCGGAACGAGGTGAGCATAGCGCATCGTCTGACGGATGTTCGAATGCCGCAGCACTTCCTGGATCACCTTCAGGTCTACGCCTGCCTCAGCCAGCCAGGAGGCGCACGTATGCCGAAGGCTGTGGAAGTGGATCTCGTCGCGGATCTTCGCCATGCGCCGGTACTCCCGGAATCGGTTGCTCACCCACCAGTCGGAGAGCTTACTGCCTTTGCGCGAGGACTCAAAGACGTAGCCGCTCGCGCCCCGCTTCTCCCGCAGCCTGAGCAGGAGTTCGTACGCTTGCGGCACGACCGGAACGCGGTCCTCGTCGCCCCGTTTTCGTCAGCGCCCCTTCTTCGCTCTTGATGCCGATCCAGCCGTAAAGCACAGCGCCCGAGCGCACCCGCTTAGGAGGCTCAAAGAGGCGCACGTTCTCCCAGATGATATTGCAGATCTCGTTCAGGCGCAGCCCGGTTGCGACGGCAAAGAGTATGACGTCCAGCAGCACGCGGCGACCGGCGCGGTTCGGGTTCGTCTCAAGCTCATACTCAATGGCCGAGAGGATGCGTCGAACCTCATCAGGCGCGAGGTATTCCGTAAGCTCCCGGTTCTGCCGCTTCTTCCGCTTCGGAGTCTTCTTCTGCACCTCTGCCGCCGGGTTCTCTGTGATCCAACCCTGCTCCCGGCAGTAGTCGATGAACTGCCGCATCTCGTGCAGGTAGCGCTGCTGCGTACCCGTCTTGAGCTTGGAGCGGTAGCAGTACGCCCGTACGACGTCGGCCGTGATGCCCGAGACGAGCATGCCTGGATTCCTCCGGGTGAAGGGCTCCAGGCGCACGCGCTTGCACTTGAGCGTAGAAGGCCGCACCTCTTGCGCCTTCAGGTACTGCGCCACAGCTTCTCCGAGCGTGACGCCGTCCTGCCGCTTCTGCGCCCACGGATCAAGCAACCCGTTCAGGTACTCGAACCGGCGCTGCTGGTACAGCTGGTCGGCGGCAGCTTTGTCGCCCGTGTGGAGGGCGTAGTCTTTCTGTAGCGGCTTCCTATTCGGGTCATAGAAGCGGATAAAGGCCCTGCCGTTCTTCCATCTCAGGCGCGGCTCATAGAAGCTACGCCCGCTGATATCTATTACACGTCCCATCTTGTTTTCGCTGGGTTACTGCGTTACTCCTGCTCCTCGCGGCGGCCTCTCTTCCCCCGGCGACGCTGCGCCCCCTCGCGTGCGTAGCGAAGGAGCTCAGCGCCCATGACGTAGGGCGTCTTGCCGTCGTAGAGGATGACGAGCCGGTGCATGGCTGCTCGGCGCTTGAGCGTGCTCGCGCTCACGTCAAGAAACGTCGCCGCATCATCGAGATGGTAGCGCGCTCTCGCGTCGATCTCAGGCTTAGCACGTTCGCGGGCGTGCATCTCCTGCACCATGGCCGTCAGATGCTCCACCTGCTCAACGAGCCGGGAGATTTGTGCGGCCGCAGCTTCCGACCAGGTCGGCCGCGTTGCGCGGATTACGTCGATCATCATGCTGCACCTCGTTCGCGCTGCCGGAGGCGCCAGATAGCCTCTTCCATTGAGCCGCCTACTTCTTGCAGTTTCGCGTGGACTTCGCGCACGTCCACAAAGCTGATGCGGCACTTTTCTCCCGTGAACTCAACAATCGCGTAGTGGCATGCAGTAAAGCACATCCGGGCGAAGCCGTCCAACAGATCCGGCACGCAGCACACTTCATCAACTGTCGGACGGCCGACGATGAAGACTTCGCCACTGAAGACGGCGCACTGCGCCACCGAGCGCGGCATGTGGTACACTTCCCTTTTCTTTCTCTTGGGGGCTTTCGGCTTGTAGCTCATTGCGCACCTCCGGCAGGGTTAAGCGTGTCCTTACCAAAGGGCAGGGCGAGCGCCTTTCTGTCCAGCGCCCGATCAATGAGCGATTCGATCTCCCCCTTCACCGCGCGCGCGGAAGCAAACGCCTCGTCCGGGTAGCGCTCCAGGATGTTCTGCAGGAAGAGGCGGATGTAGCTCATGCGCTGCTCTTTAAAGCGCTCCTCACCGACGAGCATTGCCTGCTGGATCACGTCCGCCATCTCCGCTTGCGCATGGCCGAGACCGGCCACAGCCATGGCCTTGGCTATGCACCCCGTCGCCTGCTTGATCAACTGCGTGGCCGTGACCTGCACCTTTGCCCGCACCGGATGGCGCTCCATCATCTCGCCGCACGCCTGCATGCGCGCCCAGCTTGGAGAGGGCGTGTTCCTGTCGGTACGCTTGTCGGCATCGCTGACAAAGATGAGGTAGCGCGTCGCGAAGAAGTGCCACAGCCCACGTATCGAACCATCATGCAGATCCGAGAGTGCATCGAGACCGAAGTAGGTCAGCGCCTTCCGGTCCCAGCGCGCCTCTACGCGCCAGATCGGAGAATCCGCCGGTATGCCGTAGCTCCTCCAGATGGCCGGCCACAAGACCGCTTCTTTCTGCGACTGCTCCAGACGCTTGTCATAGATGCAAAACTTGATGTGCTTCTTGCCACCGAGGTTATCAATTCCGGAGAGGACTCCCTGATTGATGTGCGCGTTGAAGCGTCCGTTACGGGTACTCAGCCCCCGCATTAGCTTCTTGATCCGCCTCGACGAACGGAACGGGCGTATCGCAGCGGATATGCGCTTCGGATAGCTGCGTCTTCTCGACCTCGAAGCCGAGGGAGGCGGCAAACTCGACGCCCCACTGCTCCAGCTCTGCAATCGTGTTCTCGACGCAGTCCCTCGCGCCGTAGCGAATGATGAAGGAGGGCATCTTACCGTGCGGCAGCGCACGCACCTCCAGCCCGTCACCATCGCGCATGAGGACCTGGTACGAGGGTCTACCGCCATGCGGAAAGACGGTCAGCCTGCGCCCGTCCGGCGCCTCCACGAAGGCTTTGCCGAATCCTACGGCCTTGTGTGCCTCAGCGGCGCGGCGCTTTTCCAGGAGGCTTACGGCCCCATCACGATTGCGCCATACTCCCTTCAGCGTGACCTGTAGCGTATCAAGAGCCAGTCGGTAGAAGTACTCTTCCGGCGTCCCACAGCGCCTTACCTCCTGCAACCCGTAGCCCTTACCTGCCAGCGGCGTGGCATTATTCACCCCCATGTTATCAGATGGGGGTGAAGCCGCCTGCGGCGGTATGTGTTCTGCGGAAGCGTGTACGCCCCCAGCTTCCGGCATCGAAACCGCGCCGGATTGTTGTAGTTTGTTCACTTGATCTGTGATTTGTGGCACCCACCTGCCTGCAAGCGTCGTAGGTGCCGGTTAATGGATCAAAGGCCTTGCTGCGCCAACAGCAGGGCCTTTCTTTATTCCCTCTCTTCCATGGGCGTTTTGCGAACGGTCGGCAGCGCACCGGTAGCCACCCACTCCCTGCCTTCCCGCTCGATCTCGTCCCACACCTCCTGCGGGGTGTTCTTCTTGAGCAGGTACTCGATGCGGTCCAGCTTCTCGCGCAACTCGACACCAAACGGCTTCCTCGCGGCGTTGACCCCCTGGAGGACTGCGTCCGGGTCCTCCGCCTCAAGCAGTTGCTCGATCGGATGAGACTTGATCTCCATCCAATACTGAGACGCCCGGCGCAGAAGCTCAGCGACTGACACGTTCTGCTGCTCGCTGCGCCGCTCGAACCAGTCGTACAGTTCGTCCGGCATGTAGAAGTTGACCCTTCGCATCTTCGTTACCCATGTTTGTGAGTAGGCGCAAATATATGGGTAATACGATTCACAAGTCAAGCAGGGTGGGTAAACTTTTACTCACACCCTGCGTGAGGTGAACGATTCAGTTACACGAGCCCCCCTCTAAGCACCACTTCGCGGGCTCTCGACCGAGTCCACTCCTTCCCGCCCGATACAGTCACTCCCAAGGCGTGTTGCCGGCCATTTGGGGAGCCGCCGGTCCAGCAGCGCGACGGCACGCTGTTTGCGTACGCAGATTTTGAGTTCACGTGGATCCGCCTGATTACGGCACAGATGCGACGGGAAGGTTCACGTTGTGCTCCGTCGGATACTAGCCATGAATCGATACGAAATCTAAATGATTGTCTGCGCCCAACAGAAGGAGCGGCCAACAATAATGCACTGGTCCTCACGCTTTGTTGCATAGCAGTCCTGCCGATCCGCATTCGTCATCGTCACTCACCTAAGAAACGGTATACGTTCTTACCAGATGGCACTAGCAGATACTACTCTCATTCACCATTATACAGAGATCGAGACACTTGCGTTGATACTCGAGCATCGCACTGTACGCTTCAGCCGTCTGGATAAGGTTGACGATGTAAGCGAATCAAAACTGTTCGGACAAATCAACCTCGCTCAGTTTCTGTTTGTCAACTGCTGGACTTACGAAGGTCGTGAGAGCATTCCTCAGTGGCATATGTACACTAGAGAAATGCGTGGAGTACGAATAAGTATGCCTCGCAGGTTCTTCCATTACCAACCAATGATTCTGGATCCAGACCTAGGAATACAAACAATCGGCTCCGCACTTGTCCCTATAGAAAGCCATCGAATATTCTCTGACGACTACTGCATACTACCTCCATTTCTCGTTCGAAACGAATTCTTCGAAAAGGAAGTTGAGTACTTGGATGACTTGCAAAGCGTTTATGATGGCGTGGTCGCTATCAGCGCAGGGGCAAACGATCCAAGTATCAACATAAGCAGATTGCAGGACTTAGCAAAATACAAGTCCTCTGACTGGCGTTTTCAGAATGAACTCCGTTATGTCCTTCTGGCATTTCCGTCACTCAAGATTCCGCCAGGCGGTTTTAATAATGATGAATGGTCACAACGGTTCAGCAGCCAGGTGGTCTCTTCACTATTAAACGGCCGGGGTCCAAACATGGACTACATTGATCTACCCGTAGATCCACTACGACTTGACAGTATTATTGTAACGACAGGGCCTCGCGCCTCACATGGAGACAAACTGATAGTGGGGGCACTGGTGGACAAGTACTCGAAGAACGGTATAGTTCGTTCCAGCAGTTTGGAGGGCTCCATTCGATAAGGATCGAGGGCAAACCTTCCGCTCGCTCCGCCATCCCTCCAGTATGAGCTCCGCGGACTTCGTCCTTTCCCTATGATTTCCCTATTTCCTGTGTACACCTGCCCACTTCTGCACAGTTGGCGTAGCCCATATTGCTGAATTTGGTACCACGCGGGCCATTTCGCCCTCAGAACGCGAACGAATCCCGTACGCGGTACCACACGGGACGCCAGAGGCTGAAAGGCTTCTGGTGTTTCTGTTTTCGGCCCCTACGGCCCCGAGAAGGCCGATTATGTCGCTCTCCGGCTTGGTTCGAAAGCTCTCGCCGTCAAACGTAAGATGATCCGGCCAGATTCGAACCAACATCTCCCGGCGGGCCTCTACCGGCGCTCCATCGTAGATCCCGGCTAGGTCCGAGAGCAACGAGACGGCAAACTCCAGCTTGTCGGCAAAGCCTTTCGCCATCTCCTCCGCTTCCGCTAGCTCGGCCCTCGCCTGCCGCAGCTCTGACGCGTAACGCTCCTTCATGCGTGCATACGAGTCCGCCTCGATGCGCCGCTCGATGTACGCCTCGTCCACGGAGAAGAGTTTCTCCTCCAGCTCTGCTATACGCGTCGTAAGCTGACTACTCCTCCGCTTACATCCCTCCTCCTCACTCTGCTTGAGGTCTCGCACGATGTGCCGGTAAAGCTCCCGCACCTCCTCCGGCAACTGGACCCGCCAGAAGTTGCGCCGGAACGCCTCATGCATCGCCTCCGCGCGGACCCGAACACGGCTGCACCGGTGGCAGTGATAGTAGAAATACCTCCCGCCGTTGCCTCTCGATCCGCTGCCCGTCAACGGCTCTCCGCAGTGCACGCACAGGACGTGCCCCCGCATGTGTAGCTCAGGCATCGTCTTCCACTTGCGCCCTCCGGCACTCTTAGGCCTGTTGAACCGCTGCTGAACGCGCTCGAAGAGGTGCTCCGAGACGAGCGGCTCATGCACGGCCCGGACTACCTCCTCGGGCTCCTGCTGCCATCCCGGTATGCGTATGCGCCCGGCGTAGAGCTCGTTGCGCAGCAGCACGTGGAAACGTGTGCGGCTCGCATAGGCCTTGAGTCCCTGCTTTCTGGCCTCACGGTTCGTGCGCCGCATCGCCTCGTCAATCGGAAGCGCCGGGTTATCCGCTACGATCTGGAAGGCCAGGCGCACGTATTCGGCCTGTGGACCGGGTACGAGAATGGCTCTCCCGCTCTCGTCGCGGCTGTTCTTGTAGCCTATCGGCGCTGCAATTACCCACCGTCCTTCCTTCATCGCCCGGCGCATGCCTGCCTTCGTGGCGAGCGAACGGCGCCTGTTCTCCACCTCCGGCGCGGCCACGTAGATGGCGAGCATCATGAGCTGCTCGGGAACGTGCCGGTCGATGGGCTGCTCGATGGCTTGCACATCCACGCCGTAGCCTTCCAGCGTGCGGATCATGCCGAGCGCTCCGGTAGCATCTCGGCTGAAGCGGTCCCACTTCACGACGAGCAGTTCGTCTACGGAACGCCTGTTCGCCTGGACATAGCTCAAGAGCTTCCGAAAGGCGGGACGTTCGAACGTCTTCGCGCTCGCATCATCCTGGAAGTGCTCGGCAACCGTGATGCCGGACCGGCGACAGTACTCGCGCAATCTGGCCTCCTGGTCGCGCAAGCTGTAGCCACGGTCGGCCTGTTCGTCGGTGGAAACGCGGGAATAGATGACGGCGCGTTTGCTCATGTCGTTTCTGTCTGTGGTCTCCCTTGAGGTAGGCTCCGGCGATGGCGTAGAGTGCGTCCCGTATGCGCTCTACTTCGCGGAGCCCGTAGGTGACGCCGCCGGGCGCGGCGGCATCGAGTATCTGTTTGCAGTAGTCTATGGTCAGCATGCCTGTACTTCTTTCTGTACTTCAGAAGAGGGACGGAAGCAGTGCACGCGACCGCTCCCACCCCTACTTCTACATCATCATCCAAACCGACTCCAGCCGTCGGGTGTCATAAGACGCGGATTGGATAGGCTCACAAGAGGCGCTCCCCGGACGAGTTCGCTAACGTTCCCTGTGTATAGCCTGGGCTCGCATGCGCCATCTGCGATCTCTTCCCGCACAAGCTCAGCCTTGACGAACTCAGCGAAACGCACCTTGAACTCCTCATAAGTGGCGGCCCGGAAGGCGCTGTTCACCGGAAAGCAAGATCCCGGCGAGTGCTCCGGGAGGAGAAAGAGTCCGTTGCCCCTCGTATCGGTGACGTACGTGCCCCAATCTCTGAACTTCGCCCGGAAGCGCCAGAGCTGCCCATGCTCTTCCTTGTACTGCGGATATACACCGGGCTCGATGGCGAGCGTATGCTGCTCGCCCGGCTGCACGCCTTTCTTCGGCGCTGCGCTCACATATCTCCTCACGCCTTCGACGAAGGCGAGCATGTTGAAGTCCCGGGTCCTGATCCTCTTCCAGGCATTGAGCGTACTCCCGGTGAAGGGATGCCGCCAGCGCCAGGACACTACGCGCTTTCCATACGAGTTCGTGATTTCGACTGCGATGGCCTCCATACAGAAGCCCGGCCTATTCTCCCAGTAGGCGAATAGAATCGCCGGATTCTCTTTCATGGTGTTCTTCATTTTGTACCTCCTGTCGTGCTAAGCTGCTTCCCGCTGAACGGCTCGGCCAAGCGACGCCTGGAGAGCGCCGTCTCAATCAGACTCTCGATCTCCGCTCTGATGTGCCTGGCGCCCGTGAAGGCGTCCTCCGGACAGCGGCTGAGTACCTCCTTGAGCATCTGGCCGATGTAGCCTCTACGGCCTTCGCTGAACCGCTCATCGCCCATCGTTACCGCACGGCCGATCACCTCCTGCATCACGGCCTCAAAGTGACCGTTGCCCGAGACCGCGAGCGCCTTCGCTATGCAGCCCGTAGCCTGCTTGACGAGCTGCGTAGACGTCGCCCCGATCCGAGCCATGATCGGCCTGGCCTCCATCGCCGCGCCGCAGCTCTGAATCTTCTTCCACTTGCGCGAGACGGAGGAGCGGTCCGTCCGCTTTCCCGGACGGGAGACAAAAAGGAGGTACTGACTGGAGAAGGCATGCCAGAGACCCGGCAGCGTCCGCTCGTTCAGATCGGAGAGCGCGTCCAGTCCGAAGTAGGTCAGCGCCTTACGGTCGAAGCGCGCCTCCACGCGCCAGATCGGAGAATCCTCCGGCACCGCGTAGCTCTTCCACACGGCAGGCCAGAAGGCCCCCTCTTTCTGCTTCTGCTCCAGGCGCTTGTCATAGATGCAGTACTTGACGTGCTTGGACCCGCCAAGGTTGTTAATGCCGGAGAGCTTCCCCCCGTGCATATGCGTATTGTAGCTTCCGTGACGCGTGCTTGCGCCCCGCATGAGCTTAAGATCGGACTCGGTGAAGGGCGTCGGCGTATCGCACCGGACGTGCGCCTCTGAGAGCTGAAGCTTCTGCGGCTCCAGCCCTACGGCCCTGACGAACTCCTTCGTCCACTCAGAGAGGCTTGAGATAGAATGCTCACGCACGACCTGGCACCGAAACGGAAGATGAAGGAGGGCAGCTTCCTCTTCGGAACGCCCCGAATCTCCACACCGTCACCATCGCGCATGAGCACCTGGTAAGCAGGCCTGCCGCCAGGCGGGTACACCGTGAAGGCCTTCCCGTCAGGACTCACGTGCTCGACCTTGCCGAAGCCCAGCTGCTGAATGAGCTCTGCCTGGTGCCGCTTCTCCAGCAGAGCGACCGCTCCGTCGCGGTTTCTCCACTCTCCTTTTACGGACACTTGCAAGGTGTCCAGTGCGAGGCGATAGAAGTACGCTTCTGGCCCACCAAGGGCCTCTACCTGCTCCACGCAGTAGCCTTTCACACCACGGCGGGTGTCATTTATCCCCCCTGTGTTACCATACAGGGGGGATGCCGCCTTCGGCGGTAGGTTCTCTGAGGGAAAGCCGTGGGGCTCGCCCGTTCCCGGCGGGGAAACCGCGCCGGGTGTCTGATGTAGTACCATCGTTCTTATGTATGTGGTGTCCACCAGCCGCCAAGCACAGCGGACACCGTGTTGAGAATGAGAGGCCTTGCTGTTAGCGCAGCAGGGCCTTTCTTTATTGCTCCTCCGGCGGCACCTTGCCTCCGGGAAGGAGATTCGCTTTCGAGCTACGCCACTCCTCCAGGCGCGTATCAAACTCCTGCATCACGTCCGGTGGCGCCGTCCGTCTGACGGCGCGTGTGAGGAGCATGACCACCTGGCGCAGCTCGTCTATAGCAGCCTTTGATACGCCGCTTCCCTGCTTCGGGAAGAGCGCGACGGGCTGAGTCACCTGGAAGAGAAGGTCGTCCTGAACGTCCTGAGACTTCTTCCAAGCATCGAGAGAGCGGCGGACGATCTCGGCCACCGAGATGCCCATCTCGTCGCTCGCCTGGTACAGCCACTCATACTGGCTGTCTTCGACCATAAGGTTGATTCGCTTCATCGTTATGTATGCCTATGTTGTACTGACGTAACATAGTGTCAACCTAGGTCATAAATCAAGTCTCCGCTGAAGAAAACTGTCCTTTGGCCGGAGCCGCGCAAGGCTCGCCCCCGTGAGCTCTCTCAAGAACACATCGCGGCCCAGACGCAGGGGGAATTATCTTGAGCAGCAAAAGGTGGAATACCCGACGTTCAGCCACTGCAGATAGGTTCGTATATTTGCAGTGCCCTCTCCGATCCGCTGAGCCTCGCCGATCTGGAGAACATCACGAGCTTCCATCTGCCTAGGACGGATGATGGCACGGAACAAAGAGAGAACAGATCTAGAAATCGACGCTGATGCTGCTCTTTACATGGCAGACAGTTACTTAGCACTGGCTGATCGAGCACTTCAGGACTATGCTAAGCGCCGATTCGGAGAGCTAGATGGAGACACTCGTGGCCCCGTGTATATTGCCGTATCGTCCATGGTATTCGCGCTCGAGGTATACCTGAAAACAATTATATTTACCCTCAGCGATAGAACGATACGAGGCCACGATCTTGAGTCTATTTGGCTCGCCTTACCTAAGCAGATTCGAGCAGATGTCGAATACAAGCATGCTGCCAATTATCAATGTAAAGCAGGCGACTGGATCCCACTTCATGTTATTAGCAGTAGGCTACGAGGTGAGTCTAAGATTCGAAAAGTGTATATACCGCATGGTACAGCATTAGACATAATCCGTGGGCACAGCACAGCATATGAGGCGGGACGGTATGGTTATGAGTACCTCAAGCCCCCAAACTTCAAGACGTTTCTGCGAAATATTCCTGGTCTACAAGTACTATGCTGGATATGCCGCGAGTACACTGAGGTACTTTGGACAGCAAGAGTTGACGCTATACGAGGGCTAGGCACACAAGGCGGCAAGTGGTCCGTCAGACTTCATCTTCCGAAAAGTAGACCGTTGGTGCAGTATCCATAACTCGGTCGCTGTACAAGGCGGTTGTTAGGAGTGATCCCGACACCTCCAGTTCACAACTCGCGCTCCGACAGGTATTCGTGCCACCGTCCTGCACTAATACTCCGTCGCTTATTTGCGCAACAGCCTGCCCCTTCCCGTCCAGCATCGCGCCGCTGAACCTGGCCGTTGTGTACACCTTATATGGATGTAGCCTATGTTTTGGAAGCGCATCATTATAGTTGCCGCAATCGAAATGGCGTTTCTGATCTTTATCATCTACCATGGCGAACTATATGAGCCGAGCATGGGCCTCGTCGCTCTAATGTGGGTCGGCATAGTAGCAGGCGCTAACGTAATCGCAGGCTTGCTTGTGCTACTCATTGATCGGAGAATGGGAGCTATACTGCTCGGAAGCGCAGTGATTGCGCCGTTCCTGCTGATGACGTTTACAAGTGTAGCAATCGCCATCCATTCGGGCTGTCTCTACTTCTCCCACTATTTCTGCTATGACGGAATGCGATACGATGTTATGCTTTACAAGCGCGGGGAGCCTTACGCCACGATAACTGAAGTTCGGGAGCATTCCGCGGTCGGTGTATTTCAGGGAGAATATCAGATGCGCGATGGCGTAGCGTACATGTCGGGTATTGCTCGGGGCGACAGCGTCCGCTACCGCTTGAACATGAACACTGGACAGCTAAACGATTTCCCATCAATCGGGCAAACTGTTCGACTGGACCAATGTTTGCCGTGAAAGGGGTGGATCAGTCCGATCCGAGGCGACGAGACACTCCACGGAGTTGCAGTTTTCTATAGCTTGCGCCTCCGTGACCAATTCTCGCACCCATAGCAGTCGCGCCTGTACTACGTCAGTGACGTGGGAGGCGCTATCCTTTCGGGCTATGATCTCTCGTCTTACTGCCCCTCCCAGAAGCCTGTGCAGAGCCCCGTGTTCCTGTGCACCAACGGTCATCTACGGGCGGACGGGGCGTCCAGGAGGTTTCTCCAGGATCTGGACACGGCGAAACCCCGAGCACCCTTTACGGCGTAACGACGCCACGGAGAGCGTATGCGTCTGCGATCCGGCGCTGCACGCGAGGTTCGAAGAGCGTCCCGTTCAGGGTACACAGAAATAACCCTCCCCGTAACTCCTGTATATCAGGCACTTACGGGGAGGGTTTTTTATTTGCGCCCGGGACGCTACGACTCATTTCTGAAAGCACCGCGCAACTCACGTTCCCCTGACCGCCACCAGGAGAAGCCATTCACCCACCGGAGCGATCTGCGCTCAGGATGCCCTCCGGGCGAGTATGGAGGATTTTGGAAGGCGGTGATCTTGTAGGGGCACGATAATCGCGCCCCTACACCGGGCGGCGGCTGGGCGGTGAGCATTGGTGGCGTCGCTTCATGAATATGGTCGACGTTGTTGTTCTCCTCCGGAGCGACGGGCGGGTAGGGCGTGTGTTGTTGCCTGTTAAGGAGGTCCCTCCGCGCGGCGGCGGATGATGTGGTCTCATGGTGAAGGCCGGTAGCGCCTCCTTGGTCGGGATGACTCGTGGGGGGGCCGGAGAAGGCGCGGACAGTTGGAGCACCGGGAAGGCGGAACGGCCCTACCGAGCCATGCGGGCGCACCATGGGGTCTCAGTCCCCGAAAGAAAACAGATCCTTCACTTCATTCAGGATGACGTTTTGCGGGGGGTGTGAGTGGAGTACGCAGGAAAGGTTATTCCGGTGGGGTGCGGATAGAGCCTTTGAGCCAGTCCGTATGAACGCGTCTATTCCGTCAGGCGGTTTTCTTTTCTGATGAACGCGGAGTGGATGGCCGCTTAAAAGATGCAGAACACCCCCTTTTATCCCCCTAAAGGAGGAAGTGGCATTTACTGCTTGCTGGCAATAGATACTTTTGTGGCCGGCTTTAATCCCCTTCAAGGGGGAAGCGGCATTAGCCCTATTTAGAAGTTTTTATGATGTTGCTTTTGTTTTGCCTTTTGCGACCGGAGACTTATTCGTCTTCCGAACCCGTTACCTACTTTAAAGGGCTTCGGCATAAAATGATTGGGTAAGCAGCAGGCGGGGCCGAAATCAAAACGGGGATCGGGTATAGATGGCTGCCGGCGGGAGGTCTATGGTTATCCAGGGGGGCGCATCGCGGAGGCGATTTCGCTGCGAAATGCCGATCCGTACACCCGCCCGGAGTATCTTTATTCGTCCATCCCAGCTATCCTCCTCTATGAAACTGTTCCGATTCGGTCCCTCCCACGACGAGCGCCCCGGCCTCGTCATGCCCGGCACTGACCGGCATCTCGACGCCACCTCTTTCGGCGAAGACTACGACCCCTTCTTTTTCGAACACAACGTGCCCGCTGCCACGGAATTCCTGTTGCAGGCGGGTTCGCTCGTCGATGCCATTCCCAACGACTCGCGCATCGCGGCACCCGTCTGGCGGCCCGGCAAGATTGTCTGCGCGGGCCTGAACTACCGCGATCACGCGGAGGAGACCGGCGGGCGCGAGCTGAAGGAGCCGGTCATCTTCCTGAAATCACCCACCGCCCTCTCCGGGCCGTTCGACGACGTCATGATGCCGATCGGTGGCGAGAAGCTCGATTACGAAGTCGAGCTTGCCCTCGTCATCGGGCGCAAGGCGCGCAACGTCCCGGAGGTAAGGGCGCTGGACTTTGTCGCCGGTTATACGATCATGAACGACTACAGCGAACGGGCCTTCCAGCTCGAACGTAAGGGCCAGTGGACAAAGGGCAAGAGCTGCGACACGTTCGCCCCCGTCGGCCCCTATATCGTGACGCCTGACGAGATCCCGGACGTGCAGAACCTCCACATGTGGCTCACGGTCAATGGCGAGGTGCGGCAGGACGCTTCAACACGCAGCATGATCTTCCCCGTGTCGTACCTCGTCAGCTATTGCAGCCGCTTCATGACGCTGCTGCCGGGCGACATCATTGCGACGGGGACGCCGGGCGGCGTCGGCCTCGGCATGAACCCGCCCACATACCTCAAGCCCGGAGACGTGGTGGAGATGGGTATCGACCGGCTCGGCGTGGCGCGGCAGAAAATCGTGGCTTACAGCTGAAGTCGTTCTTCAGGCCGGCGTTGGGGTGGGGGCGCGCATATCGTTGCGCAGCCCCTTACCCTGCTGTGCGCCCGATCTTCAGGTTCAAAGAGCGGCGCTTGCCGTCGCGTATGACTTCCACCGGGACGATATCTTCCGGGCGAAAATCGTAGATGCGTGCGACGTAATCGTTGGCAGTGGCAATAGGCCGCCCCGCTATGCTGACGATTACGTCGTAGGCCTCTATGCCTGCCGCTTCGGCCGGCGAGTTGGTATCGATGTCGCGCACGAAGGCCCCCGAGGGCACCTGAAGGTGCAGCGCCTCCGCGATGCGCGCGTTCACGTCCATGACCGACAGGCCCGTGTAGTAGGAGCGGTCGACGGATCCGTTCTCACGCAGCTCTTCCACGACGCGGCGCGCCTTTTCAGAAGGGACCGCAAAGCCGATCCCCACCGAGCCACCGGACTGGCTGTAGATGGCGGTATTCACGCCGATGACCTCGCCGAGCGCGCTCACGAGCGGGCCGCCGGAATTGCCCTGGTTGATGGCGGCATCCGTCTGGATCATGTCGGTGTAGATGCGCCCCTCGCGGTCCGACTGTAGCTTGCGCCCCGTCGCGCTCACGACGCCGACCGTGACGGAAGGCTCGGCCGCTTCGAACAGGCCAAACGGGTTTCCGAGCGCAATCACCCACTCTCCTACGAGCGGATCGCCGGTATCGTCAAAGGCGAGGTACGGCAGCGGTTTTGAAGGCTTGACCTTCAGCACGGCCAGGTCGCTGGCAGGGTCGCTGCCGACGAGGTCGGCGTCCAACTGACTTCCGTCGGGGAAAGCCACCGTGATCTTGCTCGCGTGCCCGGCCACGTGGTCGTTCGTGACGATGTACCCGTCCGGCGAAATTACAAAGCCCGAACCAATGGCCTGAACCTGGCGCTCATACACCCGGGAACGGTTGCGCTGCATGAACTGGTCGAACCAGGGATCGAAAAACGGATCCCGCACCTGCACCTGCTGCACCTCGATGACGTTCACGCTGACGACGGCAGGCGCTGCCGCCTCTACCGCCCGCGTGATCGCCGTCTGCCGGCCATGAGCAATGGCGCTCCCGACGTCGCCGGTGGAAGGGGCCGCCTCCACCCGTTGTGGCGGGCGGTCCTCGTAGGTTTGCCCGGTAGCGGAATCGTGATTACAGCCAAACAAGAACAGGCTGAAGGCGAGAGCGACGGCTGGCCGCATAAGGTACGCGCGCTTTGGCAGGCAGATAGAACAGAGGAAAAGCTTCAGCGCGTTCCTACGGAGCGATTCTGCCGGAGTTTCTGCCCGGCAGATCTCTGTAACCCCGCTCCCTCCGCTTCAGACCCGCGCCGGTGCAACAACGCCCACCGCCGATGAGATCGTTTCGGCAATACGGTCCAGCGGAACTACCGCGTCGGCTACGCCCGCCTCGACGACCGCGCGCGGCATCCCGTAAACGACGGAGCTTTCTTCGTCCTGCGCGATCATCACGCCGCCCACGTCCTTCAACTTTTTGCCACCGAGCAACCCGTCCTTGCCCATGCCTGTCATTACGACGGCGAGCACGGAGCCTCCGAAGGTTGCGGCGGCTGAGGAGAACATCACGTCCACGGAAGGCCGGTGGAGCGATTCGGCAGGCTGCTCGGGCGTGTCGATCAGCACGCGCCCGCCCTGCCGGCGGAACACGAGGTGCAAACCGCCGGGGGCAATGTACACGCATCCACGCTCGAGCACCATGCCCTGCTCGGCTTCTACGACATGCAGCGGACTCATGCCGTCCAGCCGGTCCGCGAGGGATTTGGTGAACTTCGGCGGCATGTGCTGCACGATCACAACGGGCGCGGAGAACTCCGGCGGCAACAACGGAACGACTTTCTGCAGCGAGAACGGCCCTCCGGTAGACACCCCGATGGCGACCAGGCGCGCACCCGGCTTGCGTACCCCACGGCCGACTACAGGCGGCGCTGCGGCAGCCGTGGCAGAGGCCCGGCGATAGATGCGCGCTCTCGATCTTCCAACGGCCTTGATCTTTGCGAGCAGATCTTGCTTCACCTTGACAAAGTCGAGGGAGACGTAGGACATCTGCTTCGGGATGAAGTCCACCGCGCCCGCCTGCATGGCATCCATCGTTGCCTGCGCGCCTTCTGTGGTGAGCGAACTGACCATGAGCACCGGCGTCGGCTGCTCCTTCATGATGCGACGGACCGCCGAAATGCCGTCCAGGCGAGGCATTTCGATATCGAGGGTCACCACGTCAGGACGAAGTTTCTTTACCTGCTCGATGGCCTCCAGTCCGTCCCGCGCGAACCCGGCGACGGTGATCTCCGGATCCTCTTCGAGCATGATGCTGAGCGCCTTCCGCATGAAAGCGGAGTCGTCGACTACGAGAACACGGATCATGTGATCGGTACTTCTGTGCGCTGCGCCGGGGCCGCGCGGTCTGCCTGCACGAGTTCGACGAGCTGTGCTGGGTCGAGGATCATCACCACGCGCCCGTCGCCGAGGATGGTTGATCCGGCGATACCACGTACGTTGCGCAGGTAATCTCCGAGCGGCTTGATGACGATTTCCTTCTGCCCGAGAAGCCGGTCCACCGCCACCCCGAAGGTGTGATGCCCAACGCTCAGCACGACGGCGTACATACGCCCGTTGCCGGCGCTGCCCTTTGCGTCTTCCGGCACGTCCAGCAGTTCGCCGATGCGAACGAGCGGCAAGACGCGCTCCCGAAGCTGAATGACTTCGCGCCCGTGGATCGTCGATACCTCGCCTTGCTCCACGCCGACGACCTCATGGACGGCGTGCAGCGGCAGTGCAAAGGTTTCCTCTGAAACCTCCACAAGCAAACCCTGAAAGATGGCGAGCGTGAGGGGCAGGCGAATCGTGAACTTAGAACCGCGACCAGGCTCGGAGTCAATGCTGACCGTTCCGTTGAGGCGCGTGATGTTTGTCTTCACCACATCCATGCCCACGCCCCGGCCGGAAACGCTGCTCACGCGCGCGGCCGTGCTGAATCCCGGCGCAAAGATGAGATTGTAAACCTCGGCCCGGCTCAACGCGGCTGCCTCCTCGGTCGACATGAGGCCCTTCTTGACTGCCATTTGCCGCAGCTTTTCCGGATCCATTCCGTACCCGTCATCCTCGATTTCTACGACGACGTGGTTGCCTTCGTGCGCCGCATGAAGCCGGACCTGGCCGCGCACCGGCTTACCGGCTGCACGCCGCGCTTCAGGCTGCTCCACGCCATGATCGGCTGCATTGCGGATCAGGTGGACGAGCGGGTCGGCGATTTCCTCCACGACCGATTTGTCAAGCTCAGTCTCTTCGCCGGTCGTGACCAGGTCTATGTCCTTGCCGAATTCTTTTGCAAGGTCGCGAATGAGGCGCGGGAAACGGCTGAAGATGCGTCCGATCGGCACCATCCGCGTCTTCATCACGGCGGACTGCAATTCCGTGGTGATGAAATCGATCTGAGCACTCGTTTCGACGAGGCTCGCCTGCGTGTCGTCGTTGTTGTCGAGGTCAAGGCCGCCCACCATTTGCGCGAGGCGATTACGGGCGAGGACAAGCTCCCCGACGAGGTTCATCAGGCTGTCCAGCCGCGCCACGTCGACGCGGATGGTCGGGTCGGTTTGCCGTTCCGCCGCCTTGCGTGGCGCGGTGTCTTCAACAGGCGCTACAGCAGCAGGGGCAATGGCCGCGGCCGGCTCGGGAGCACACTCCGCGTCTTCGGCAGGTTCGGCGGTTTCTTCAGGCGCAGCGGGAGCGGGTGCAGCGGGAACGGGCGCAGACGCTCCCGAGGCGACGGCGCTGAGTGCGTCGAGAATCCCGGAAAGGTCGATGTCCTCCAGCTGCCGCGATTCGACCTGTGCCAGAAGCACCTTCATCTGGTCGAAGGCGGCGAGCATCACGTCCATCATGCCCGTGTGGAACGTCAACTCGCCCCGGCGTAGCCGGTTAAGCACGTCCTCGAAGCGGTGCGTCAGAACGCTCATGCTCTCGAACGAGAGAAAGCCCGCCGTGCCCTTAACCGTATGTACGGCGCGGAAAATGCGGTTGAGCAGCTCCTGATCCTTCGGCGTGCGCTCAAGCTCGACAAGGTCTACGTCGAGCGTCTCAAATATTTCTTTTACTTCGACGACAAAGCTCTCGAGGATTTCGAGCATGTCATCGGCAAACATGGGATGCGTCATGGTGGTGCGGTAAGATGGCCCCTGGGGCCGCCCTCAACTTGGGCAGTCTGTAGGCAAGGTATCGGCCAAAGCGGGGCTATCCAAAGCGGAGAAATGCCAAACCCTTCAGTTCAGGTACTTGGAGACTTCGAACTGCACGCGCTTGCCGTTGAACGGCTTCTGGAGAAAGGAATCGGCACCAAGCGCTTTGCAGCGACACACGGAGTCTTCGCCTGCGAGAGACGAGAGCACGATCACGGGCACGTCGCGGTAAGCGTCGTCCGCACGGAGGGCGCGAACAAGTTCGTAGCCATCCATGATGGGCATATTGAGGTCCGTGATGATGAGGTCGGCCGGGGTTTCGGTGAGTTTTTCGAGGGCCTCCATGCCGTCTCCGGCCACGCAGACCTGGAAGCCTGCGGCGCGAAGGGTGATGGTCATGAAGCGCCGGATCGTATCGGAGTCGTCTACGATGAGTATTTGTCTGGCCATCGTTTAGTCCTTCATGTAGGCAATGGTGCGGTCGAAATGCACGGGCCGGTACGCCTGCGAGAGGCCGTGCAGGGATTCAGAGAAACCGAGAAAGAGCGCGCCGCCCCGGTTGAGGCTGTCGTACATGGCGCTGATGACCTTCTTCTTGGATGCCTGATCGAAGTAGATAAGCACGTTTGCGCAGAAGATCACGTCTACCTGACGCACGGCCCTCATGCCGACAGCGTCGTAAAGATTCAGCTTTCGGAATTCGACCATCCGCTGAAGCTCCGGCGAGAGGCGGTAGCGGTCGTCCTCCCGGCGGAAGTACTTCGCAAGCCATTCCGGAGGCACCTGTCGAATGGCATAGTCACGGTACAAGCCCACTTTGGCAGCGTCGAGCACCTGTGAATCGATGTCGGTTGCGAGGATGCGGAAGCGCACCTGCGGGTAGCGCGGCTGGATCTTTTCTCGCAGCACCATAGCCAGCGTGTACGCCTCCTCACCCGACGATGAAGCGGCGCTCCAGAGCGTGATGCGCGGTATGCCCACCTTTTGCCGCTCCGCTATCATGGCGGGCAAGAGCGAGTTGACGAGCACATCGAGTTGCGCCGTGTTGCGGAAGAAGAAAGTCTCGTTAATCGTCACCGCCTCGATGAGGTGCGGCAGTTCAGCCCCGAGACTCCGCTGCAGCGCAATCAGGTAGTCGCCAAAAGATCGGACGTGCAGAGCCGCGAGGCGGCGCGCAAGGCGGCTTTCCAGCAGGTACTTCTTATTATCCGGAAAGTAAATGCCTGCGTGCGCGTAGATGATTTCCCGCAAACGCCCGAACTCCTCGGTGCTGAGGGTCGTCGGGCGCGCGGCACCTACCCGTGCAAGTTCAAGAACGCTCATGTTGCGAAGGGTACTTCTGTGGTGAGAAGGTGGCAAAGGTCTGACGCCAGGCCGGCCACGGTGGGGTCATCGTCGGACTGCAGCGGTGCAATCTCGCTGATGAAGCGCCCGGGATCGTCTTCTCCGATCATCGAGAGGGCGAGTAGGCGCAATTCGGCATCGGAATGCCTCAGGGCGGCACCGGCGAGGGCTGCTGCTTCCGCCGGCCTCGCCCGAAACAGTTCGAGCGCTGCGGCACCTTCCTCATACGAGAGGCCACCGAAGGCTTCGGCAATGCACCGGATACTTTCGTCTTCCGCCTCGTCCGCAGCAATGTCCGAACCCGCCCGTTCGAGGAGTAGCGCTATGAGGAAAGTCAGGCAGTCCGATGATGGATGCTCCTGCCTGCGAGCGCAGCCAAGAATCGCCTGAAGCCCGGCAGCGGGATCGGCGGACATCGCAGCGAAGATGGCGGCATCGAGCGCAGGTGTCCTGCCGATATGAGCGGCAACGCGCGCAAACCGCGCTTTATCCTTCGTGGCGGAAAGCGCGCGAACGGCCGCGATGGCGACCGCATCGTCGGGATCGCCCAGTAGCTCGCCCAGGTACGGGATGAGCCTCGCGTCGGTGGATCTCCCCGGCACCGCGCGCGCAACGAGCGCGTGAACGAGCATCGGGCGAACCATCTCGTCGGCCGCTGCAAGGTGTTCGTAGAGCAGCGCTTCCGCCTCCGGTTCGCTGCGTTCGGAGAGCGCCTCTGCAGCAAGGCTCTGCGCAACGGGATCGTCATCCGCCAGCGCCGCTTCCAGAAAGGTGAGCGGGACGGACGAGCCGAATGAGCGGCACGCATTAAGGATACTCGGACGCGCAAACTCCGCTTCCGCATAAAGGCCGACGAGGCGTTCCGCGTAGGCGTCCGCCGAGAAAACGCCAACGGCATCGATGGCAGCGCAGACCACGTTCGGATCCGCGTCCGTCAGATGCTTGGCAATTTCGGCAATGGTCTCCGGCGCCGGCATGAGCGGCAGAAGATCGATAGCGAACTTGCGCACGTCCGCGTCGGGATGATGGACGTACGGCACGAGCGCATCTGCGGCAGCCGCGCCCATGCCGACGAGCGTCTGTCCAGCCAGATTTCGGACGGCTGCATCCTCGCTGAGCAGGTGAACGGCTACGGCCGCAGCCGCCGCGGCGTGGGCCGCGAGCGCACCTGCAGCCGCGTCGCGAACGCCGCGGTCTTCGTCGGCAAGCATCGCCGCAATGGACGCCCACACCGGCTCCTCCAATGCGTGCGCCGCCAACTGAACGACGGCTTCGCGACGGGCGGAAGGGTCCCCGTGCCTGAGATCGTCTAAAGGTGCGAATGGCATATTGATGTTGTAAGGCGGCTACTCAGCGTGTGAACGAATATCAGAGGTCGAGACGATGGCGAGGCTCTTTCCGGACGGTACACCGCGCGCTGCGGCTCCGCCCAACCCGCCGCGAGGTCCGGAAGTGCCGTCTTGCCGGCGATTGGCCTCGGCCGAGCGCCACCGACTCAGTGGCCCCGTGGGAGGTATCGGCCGACATGCGCGATTCTTGAGCGCGGAAGGGCAGCCACGGCAAATTCGCGGCGGCCTTGGGAGGATCTTGCGAACGCCCCGCATTTGCGAGTATACAAGCTGAGCTGCTTCGATTGGCTCAGCATGTCAGGCCGGGGAGTACGGAGGATGACGGGCGGCACGGAGTTGTTCTCGTCTGGGGCGACGGGCAGGCAGGGGGCGCGTCGTTGGCTGTTGAGGAGGTCCCTCCGCGCGGCGGCGGGTGAGGTGGGTTCATGATGAAGGTCGGTAGCGCCGCCCTGGTCGGGATGACATTCTGGGGGCAGGTGCCATTTGTGTTGGGACTGCGATCTTGCCGGGAGGCGATCATGTAGGGGCACGATAGTTCGCGCCCCTACTGCGATAAAGGCAGATCCTTCGCTGCGCTCAGGATGACGGCCCGGGGGCGGGGCGGGGACGCTGGCTTAGTTGAGGCTCGGCAGACGGTTCATTCCGTCGCCGCGGGCGTACTGCGGCGCGGCAGCCGCTGCCCGGTTTCCCGCGCTCTTTCCGGATGCGGTGCGGAACGTGCCCACGAGCCTGCGCAGCTCCTCCGTCAGGCGGTTGAGGTCGTCCGTGCCACGGGCGATCTGCGTGATGCCTGCCGCCGACTCGCCGGAGACGGCGGAGATGGCTTCTACACTCCGCGAGATCTGCTCGCTCGTGGCGGACTGCTGCTCGCTCGCGGCGGCGATCTGCGCCACCCGGTCCTCCACCGAGCGTGTCTCCTTTACCATCCGCTCCAGCGAACTGCGTGCTTCACCGGCAAGCCGGATGCCCTCGCTCACCTCCTCGTTGCCTCGCGACATGGCGGTAACAGCGTCTTCGGTCTCGTGCTGGATCGAGCGAATCATCGCGGCGATCTGCTTGGTCGCCTCGCTCGTACGCTCGGCCAACTTGCGCACTTCATCGGCAACGACCGCGAAGCCGCGCCCGTGCTCGCCGGCCCGGGCGGCCTCTATGGCCGCATTCAGCGCGAGCAGGTTCGTCTGGTCGGCTATGCCGTCGATGACGGCCGTGATCTCGCCGATCTCCCGGCTCGAGTCACCGAGGCGCGTCACGGTCGCGGCCGCCCGGCTGACGACGCGGGCGATTTCTTCAATTTTCGCAACCGTCTCCCCGACGACCCGGCCGCCTTCTGTCGCGACCTTGCCGCTGTTCTCTGCGACGGCGGCCGCTTCTCCGGCGCTCTGCGAGTTCGCCACGATGGTGCGCGTCATCTCTTCGACCGCTGCGGAGACCTCGCCGGCCTGTGCCGACTGCTCCTGCGCTCCGGCCGCAAGCTCTTCGGCAGATGAAGAGATCTGGGCGGAAGCCGACGCCGTGGCTTCCACCGACTCCCCAACGAGTCCGATGATCTGGCTGATCTTGGTGACCGTTCGGTTGAATCCGTTGAAGAGCTTGCCGATGTCGTCGTCGCGGTCGGCCGTAGCGCTCACGGTCAGGTCGCCCTCAGCGAACGCTTCCATTTCATGGAGGAGCACCCCGACCGATTGCGCGAGATACGCCTGCTGCCCTTCCGCCACGCGCCGCGCTTCTTCGGCGCTCCGGCTCGCGTCTGCCGCTTCAGCGGCGGCGGCGTTTGCCGTGGCGACAAGCTCGCGGATGTTGGCGGTCATGGCATTGAAAGCACTGCCAAGTGCGCCAACTTCATCTCGGCTACTTACTTCCACGGTCGCCGACGTGTCTCCTGCAGCCACTTTTTGGGCAGCGTCGTTAAGGGCCATGACCGGTCGGGAAATGGTTCGTGCCAAGAATGCACCGAGTGCAAGCGCAAGTGCGATTGCCAGGACAAGGGCAAGGAGCATATAGTTTACCGCGCGATCCGCAGTCGCCGACACGCTCAGCGCCTGCTGCTCTGCCTCCTTGACGTTGTAATCCGCAAGTGCCTTGGCGGCATCCAGCATGGTATTCAGTCTCGCCTGCCCATCGCCGCGAAGGAGCGCCCACGCTTCACGGTTGCGGTTGCTGATGGCGAGGTTAATGAGTTCTGTCTGGACGGGAAGGTAATCGGCCCGTGCCCGCTTATATGCGTCGAACAGGGCACGGTCTTCGCCTGTAACCACGAGGGCATCATACTCCTCGATGATCTCCTGGATTTCGGCCACCCGAGCATCTACTTCACCCTGAATGGCGGCATTCTCGGCGTCGGAGTCCGCAATGATGAGTTCGCGAAGGTTCATCTGGATCTGAAGCGCCTTCACCCGCAGGTGCCCCGCCTTGCCGAGCGGGACGGTATGCTCGGCGTAGAGCGACGTGGCCGCGCCGTCGACCGAGCGGATATTGGTGATGCCGACGTACCCGATGAGGCCTGCGAGGGCGGCAACGGGCACGAACCCTGCGATGATCTTAGCGCGGAGTGATAAATCGTTGAAGCGGTGCATGAAGATAGCCGAGTTGTAGTCCCCTGTTTGTGGACGAGTTAGATCACGGCATCTCTGCGTAGGTACAGCACCGCGACCGGGAGTATATCGGGGGAGTAACTAAACGCTACCCGAAATTCAGCTAAAATTCCGCTTCAGATAACTCGAAGCTGCCCTTCGACTTTCTATATTACCGATGTGATCTACGATTGCTCGGCGAAGGAGCGCTATGGTGCCTTGCTGCCCCTTGCGGACTGTTCTTCGCAGATCGTAGTTAGGCAGTCACCCGATTGTAGGAAAGGGGACCTTTACTTATATGTACCCTTACTGTCTGCAACGAGCAGACGCCGTTCTTTATGAAGATTCTCCTGATCGACCATGATCGACACGAGGCGGAGATGCTGGCGATGGTTTTGCGTGAGAGTGGATATCTGGTAGACATCATATTGGATGGGGTGAAGGGGGAAGCACAGGCCATATCACAGCCTTACGACCTGGTAATTCTCGACTGGCTGCTGCCCGGCCGGAGTGGACCGCAGCTTATCATAAACCTGCGCGAGAGCGGTGCGCTTGTGCCCGTGTTCATGCTCACAGGCCGTGGAGCGAAGCAAGACCACATCGACGCGCTGAACTGTGGTGCCGACGACTACCTCGTCAAGCCCTGTTCGCTGGATATCCTTCTCGCCCGCATCGGTGCTCTCCTGCGCCGGGCGCAGGCGGGCGCTGAAATGGCGATGGGGCCGGCCCTGAAGGTGGGGTCGCTCAAGCTTTACGCCCGGCAGCGCGCGGCTTTCATCGGAGAGAAACGCCTCGATCTGCGCGCCAAGGAGTTTCAGTTTCTCGAGATGCTGGCCGAACTCGAAGGCATGGTCGTTTCCCGCACCGCCATTGCGGAACGCATCTGGAGCAACGTCTATCTCTCCGACGACGTTTTGAACACCACCCTGACCACCCTTCGCCGCAAAGTCCGGGAAGCTTCTCCGCCCGATGGTCCGGATTTTGAAATCCAAACCATCCGTGGAATGGGTTACCGCCTCGTGCGCGACGAAAGCGAGTCGTCCTCGGCATCCTTTGAGAGACGGCAGTCAGGTCGGTATCGAGAACAATAGGCAGTAGAAGGACGGAGCGATCAAGCGTTGCCGCGTGCCCTTGTCCAGATGATTTGCCTGCAGTAGCTTACGGCTGTTCTCCCGCCCCCAAACAGCCGGTGCCGCCTCGTGCAGGTTCGCGTATCGTTCTTTCTTGCCGCCCTCGCCGTCCTTCTGACCGGCTGCCTTCCTTCTTCGTGCCGGCGCGAAGAGTCGCGCGCGCTCTTCCCGTCGGATTCGCTCTCCCGCGAAGTCGCCGCCCTCGTTCAGCCGGACACACTCCGCCCCGCCTGGCGGGCCGGTGCCGACAAGCTCGATGGCCTTGCTCATCCGCGAACCCTCCTCTTCGCCCCGGACGGCAGCCTTTACGTCTCCGATGTCGAAAGTAGCCGCCTCTACGTCTTATCCTCCGAAGGCCGATTCCTGCGTTCTTTTGAACTTCCCGAGGTCAAGTATCCTTACCTCGCAGGGTTCAAGCAGGACACGTTGCTCATCTTCTCACCCGATGCGCGGAAGATCCTCTTCGTCCGGAACGACCGGGTTGCGCGGTCCATCGACACGCCGGCCGACCTGCCGGGCGCGGACGCGCTGCAGTACGTGACCGCTTCCGATCGCGGCATTTTCTTCAAGACCGTCGGGGCGGATAGAGAAGGATACGTTGTCTCTTTACAGGATGACGGCGAAATCGTAGACGGGGAGGTGCTCTACGGCCCCTTCTGGCGGCACGCGGGGCTGCTTCGCCTCTGGGGCGACACGCTGGTAAGTCTCTCCGGCTACCGGCCCGTCGTTGACCTCGTCTACCCCGGCAGCCACGTCGATACGCTGGCGCTCCTCGGCTTCGACTCGCCGATGCTGGCCCGCAGCCGTTCCTTCGCGCTGGGCAGGATCGACCAGGGGCCGCTTCTCTCTTCCTCCGCCTCGGCCGTCGGCGACCGGCTCTTCGTGCTGAATCTTCGTCCGGGCTGGTTGCAGGTGGACCTGTACGACCGCACCGGTCGCCTCCGCGACGTGCTCGTTCAACAGGACCCCGGATTCGACCGCAACTTCTACCCCGTCGACCTTGCCGTTCGGCGCAGTGATTCCGGAGATTACTTGATAGCGGTGGCTGTGTCCACGCCGCCGGAGATACGTGCCTATCGCTGGCAGCCGCCGGCGATCCTCTCCCCTGCCGCGCCTGCCGGCAGCATCGATCCCTCCACCGGCGAACGCCCGTAGAACCGCGCGTTCACTTACGCCTTCCCGTACCGCGAAAATATATTCGATCATGTGAGCGGGGTGTGACAAGCAGTTGACACCAGGCCCTCTTTACTTTGCGAGAGATCGTTCAGACACACTCTCGCACAAGCATTCTGAGGCCAATTATGTCTGCTGCTCGTCGTAACGAAGTAACGCTCCATCCGGAGCCGAAGGCTCCCATCTACACCCTCAACGAGGCGCGCTGGGAACCGGATTGGTTTGACGGCCAGGCCTGCAACGTTTGCGGGCAGACGGTCGACGCATGGGGCGTCCACACGGATTGGGGCTACGTGCATGAAGGTTGCGCGCACGTCGTTGCAGCCGATGCGTAGGGGGCGGTAGGTGGACGTCCGGCAGGCAGGGCGGCCCGGAACCCGCCGTGCGGGATCGCGTGCTTACCTCCCATCTCTAAAACGACGGACGGTACATGAGCACGATCCCCACAGACGCAGTTACTTTTGGTGCGCTCAAAGCGAGCGGCTACAAGGTTCTCTCCGTTAAAGACGAACTGCGCAAGAACCTCATCGCACGCCTGAAGCGAGGAGGAACGCTCTTCCCCGGCATCATCGGGTACGAGCGCACGGTCGTGCCTCAGGTGCAGAATGCCATTCTCGGCCGCCATGACCTCATCCTGCTTGGCCTTCGCGGGCAGGCCAAGAGCCGGATCATCCGGCTCATTCCCTCCTTGCTCGACGAGTACATTCCCGTTGTCAAAGGGAGCGACCTCAACGACGATCCTTTCAGCCCGGTATCCAAATACGCCCGCGATCTCGTAGCGGAAGCCGGAGACGATACACCCATCGAGTGGCTCGATCGCTCGCGGCGGTATGGCGAAAAGCTCGCTACGCCGGACACGACCATAGCGGACCTGATCGGCGACATCGATCCCATTAAGGCCGCCCACCGGCGCCTGACCTACGCCGATGAGGATGTCATCCACTTCGGGATCATTCCGCGCACCAACCGGGGCATCTTCGCTATTAACGAGCTGCCGGACCTCCAGCCGCGCATCCAGGTCGGGCTGCTCAACATCATGGAAGAGCAGGACATCCAGATCCGCGGCTTTAATATCCGCTTTCCGCTCGACGTGCTGATGGTGTTTACGGCCAACCCGGAGGACTACACCAACCGCGGCAATATCATCACGCCGCTCAAGGACCGCATCGATTCGCAGATCATCACGCACTACCCGAAGACGATAGACGTGGGGATCGAGATCACCCGGCAGGAAGCCTGGGAGGAGCGCGGCGACGGTTCGACGCGGGTGAGCATTCCCCACTTTTTCCGGGAAATAGTCGAGCAGGTAGCCTTTGAAGCGCGGACCAGCGAGTACGTCGATCAGAAGTCCGGCGTCTCGGCGCGGATGACCCGAGCCGCGCTGGAAGACCTCGTCTCGTCTGCCGAGAGGCGGGCGATCATCAACGGCGAGAACGAGTCGGTGGCCCGAGTGTCGGACCTCATGCACACCGAGCCGGCGGTGACCGGAAAGATCGAGCTTGTTTACGAGGGAGAGCAGGAAGGGGCGCAGAACGTCGCGCGCCTCCTAATCGGCCGCGCCGTCAAATCGATCTTCACCCGCTACTTTCCCGATCCGGCAGACAAGAAGAAAAGCCGCGCGCCTTACGTTAAGATCCTCGCGTGGTTTTCCAACGGCAACAAGGTCGAACTGCAGCCGGACATGCCCTTTGTCGAGTACGCCAGGGCGCTGGATGCGGTGGACGGTTTGAGGGATCTTGTTCGGAAGCAGTTCCCCAGTGCCGGCCCCGCAGAAGCTGCCACGCTGATGGAGTTCGTGCTGGAGGCGCTGCACCAAAACTCAATGGTCGGCAAGGACGTTGCGGACGACGAAAACCGTTACAGCGACATCATGGGATCGATGCTCTCGTCCCTCGGCAGTTTTGAAGAAGATGACCTTGGTGAGGAAGAAGATCCCTTTTGAGGATCCCGGTGGGCCGCGTAAGGTCACGATGGATTGGGCGAACGGGCTGAGCGAAGCTTCACGACAAGACGAACCAAGCGAGCGATGAACGGAAAGCGATTATTTGGCCGAGCGCTCCTCGCGACCGTCCTCCTTGCCGTTCTACTCTCCGGGTGCTCGCGCTACAGCTTTACCGGCGCAACGGTCGCCGAGCATCTAAATACGATCGCGATTCCGCTGGCGGAGGAACGCAGCAACTCCCCGCTCTCCTCGCTTAGCGAGAGCCTGACGCGCCGCCTCGTAGACCGGTTCGTCGGTCAGACCCGGCTCCGCCTTGAAGAAGACGAGGAACAGGCCGACGTCGTCCTCTCGACGAGCATCGATCAGTATGACAACCGGCCCTCCTCCGTCAGTGCAGACGAACGGGCCGCGTTGAACCGCGTCACCATTACCATCGCCGTCGTCTACCGCGACCGGGTAGAGGATGAAGAAATTCTTCGCCGCACGTTCACCGGCTACGGAGAGTATGACCCGCTGGTTGGCGGGCTTGCCGGAGAAGAAGCCGCCGCGGTCCTCGCGCTCGACCGCATCGCCGATGATGTCTTCACGGCCGCGACTTCAGACTGGTAACCTCGGGTCGGCCCAGGTGCCGAACAAGAAGGTGGTCCGTATAGTAAACGAGGATCATCTTCCCGCACGTTGTCTTGGACCGCCTGATCAAGTATGCCGTTTCCTCCCTTCAATGACGTGATTGCCGCAGCGGACCAGGGGCGCGCGGACAGCATGGCGGAACGGCTGTCGTCGCTGGTCGAGGTCCTGCCGACGAGCGTGACCGCTTTTGTGCTACTCGCTCATGTAAAGGAGGCGCAGCAGGAATGGGACTCTGCCCTTTCGGCCTGGCGTCGGGCCGCGTTTCTGATGCCGAACAGTCCGGCTGCACTGGCGGGAGTGGATCGGTGCCTGAGAAGCCAATCCATCGCGGTGGCGGCCAGGCAGGTGACGCAGGATGCCGTCATGCCTTTCGAAGACGAGACGCCGACTGCCGAGTTCGAATCGGCACCGCAGGCCGAAGAAGGCCCGCTTTACGAACCGCTCCCGTACGAAGAGAACGACGAGGTTTCGGAGCTGCGCGACGAGGAAGTCGTGACGGAAGAAGCCGGTGCCGATAGTCGTCTGCCAACCGGGAGCGTGGACGTTGACGACCTGGACCGGCTTATATCCGAGCTTGAAGGCGCGCGCATCACGCCGACGCTGGACGAAAACGACCTGCCGGCACCTGATCTTGAAGATGAGATCGACGACATGGTTTCGGAGACGCTTGCGCTGATCTACAAGGCCCAGAAGCAGTACGGCGAGGCGGCGCGGGTCTACGAACGTCTTGCCGTGCAGCAGCCGGAACGCAGTCGCGAGTTTATGAAACAGGCGATTGACCTTCGCTCCCGCGCAACAGGGTAAACGAGCGACATCCGACGCCCCTCGGCCCGCTCCGTGATCGAATGCTCTATGCCGCTTGATCTACGCACCTCTCCCGACGCGCCGCGCCTTGTGGCCGGACTCATGAGCGGCACCTCGCTCGACGGTGTGGACGCAGCGCTGGCGCGCATCTCCGGCACCGGCGCGGACGTTGCGGTGGATCCGCTCGGGTTTGTCTCCCTGCCGTACGCCGACGAGCTGCGCGAGGCCATTCTGCACAATTCAGCTTCGGAAACGTCCTCTGTTCGCGCCCTCGCCCTGCTTAATGTGCGTATCGCCCACGCCTATGCGGGCGCGGTGCGAAAGCTCGCTGAGGAGGCCGGCGTCAGTGTTGCGGACGTAGAACTCGTCGGTTCGCACGGGCAGACCGTCCACCACGTACCGGAGGCGACGGACATCGCAGGCACCACCGTCACGGCGACTTTGCAGATCGGCGACCCGTCCGTGCTGGCGAACCTGCTCGGCATTCCCGTCGTCGGCGACTTTCGCGTGGCTGACATGGCGCTTGGAGGGCAGGGCGCGCCACTCGTCCCTTACTTCGACTGGGCGCTCTTTTCGGAGAAGGACGAAACGCGCGGCCTCCTCAACATTGGCGGCATCGGCAACCTTACCTTTCTGCCGGCCGGCTGCGGGCGAGAAGACGTGTTTGCCTTTGACACCGGGCCGGGCAACATGGTTATCGACGCCCTCACGCAGCGTTTCTACCGTGAAGGGTACGACCGAGACGGCGGGCACGGGGCAGCCGGAACTATCCTGGAGTCGGTGCTCGAGGCGCTGCTGGACGAGGACAACTACTTCAGCCTGAAACCGCCGAAAAGCACCGGCCGCGAGCGCTACGGTGCGGCATATGTGGAGCGGCTTATCGAAAAGGCGGGACCGGACGCCGTACCGGACGACCTCATTGCCACGGCCGCAGCACTAACCGCTCGTTCGATCTGTCTCGCGGTAGAACGGTTCGCGGGCGGTGTCACGGCGCTCGACGTTCTGATCGTCGCGGGCGGCGGCGTGCATAACCGGTTTCTGATGGACCGGCTCTCCCGCTGCCTCCGTCCGGTGCCGGTGCGCTCGATCAAGGACTATGGCATTGACCCGGACGCCAAAGAAGCGCTGTGCTTCGCGCTTCTCGCCCACGAGACGATGAACGGCGTCCCGACGAATCTGCCTGCCGTAACCGGAGCCTCACGGCCCGCGCGCCTCGGCAAGATCTGTTTGCCCTGACAGCGCGCCCGCGCCGGCCACCTTCGCTGCCTCCAGAACCTTCTTCAGGATCCCGTCAAAATAACAGAACGAGAGGTAGGTGGCTGGCGACCCCGACCAAAGCACCGACGCAACCTCCCCCTTGAGGGGGATTCAAGTGGGTGTGAGACAGCGTTGCAGTCACGTACATCGTCCCGAATATCTGCGATAGATCCCGTCGATAATTAACCAGCAGCCTCTCAGGGCAGCGTTAGCTCGAACGGACCCGCCGGAAGCCCGGCTCTATCATAGAGCGTGCAGACGGGACTGTCGGCCCAGCAGTACCGCACCCGCGTCACGTCCGGTCCGGCATCCAGGCGCACCTGCAATCCGTCAACTTCAGCGTTCGCGTAGCGGCAGCTACCGGCGGCGTCACCGCAGACTTCAAAGCCCACGGGCCGATCGTCACCACGGGCAACGAGACCGCCTTCTACGCCGGAAAAGGAGAGGACAGCTGCGCCCTCCTCACGCACGAGCGCGACAGGAATAGGACCCGTCGCCGGGGCGGTTTCGCCGTAGACGAGGTGCCGCGCCGCGCGGGCGAGCCTGCGCCCAAGTTCCTGCTTGTTCGGCGGGTGAATGTCGTACGGCGTTCCAATGTCAATCGCAACGACGAGCGCTGCTTGCGGGTCGGCGAGAACGGCCCGCCGCTGCGACTCACGGAGCCGCGCCCAGCCCGATTCAACGGGTGCCGTCGGGACGGTGCCGTAGTTGGCAAGCTGCACGATCAGAAATGGAAGCTCGCTGCCGAACTGCTCGCGCCAACCCTTCATGAACGCCGTCAGCAGGTTCTGGTAAGCCTCCGCCTCCCCGGCATTGGTTTCGCCCTGATACCAGAGAACGCCTTTGAGCGGAAGGTCATGCAGCGGAGCGATCATCGCGTTATAGATCGTCGTGCGGCCACCCACGGACTCCCACGGCGTGCGTGGCGGTCCGCCAAGTTCAGCGGGCACCTTCAGGTACTGCCAGTCGCGGAGCGGGACGCGCTCTCCGGCCGCGAGCACAAGCGCGCGCGCGTCCAAGGGGCCTGTAAGACCGCCGGCACCCCACGTATTGAGCACATTCGTGACCACCACGTTTTCGCCGGGCCGAAGCAGCGCGGCCGGGACGTGGTACGTGCGCTCCGTTCCCCAGCCGAAGGTGTTCCCGAGCACTTGGCCGTTGATCCACGTCTCGTCCACCTCATCGATGCCGCCGAGCAGCAGATCTACATCCGTGGCCGCTTGATCTTCCGTAAGGTTGAGCGTGGTGCGGAACCAGAGCATACCAAGATGCGCTTTCATGTCGTCAACGCCCCACTCCTTCCAATCGCCGAGCGCTTCCGGGGCTTGATTCCAGGACGCGCCCACACCCGGCTGCCAGGGTTCTTCGCCGGGGGCATCGCCCGTCCTCGCGCGCCACCAGGCCTCCCACTCCTTCCCGAAGGATTGCTGCGCGAGCGCAGGATCCGTGGCATATTCGCGAAGCTGCTTCAGCGCTCCTTCGTATCCACCGACCGAAGCCAGCGCCTCGGCGGGCATCCACGCGCGAATATCCGAGCCGCCCCAGGAGGAGTTGATCAGGCCGATTGGGACCTCGATCTTCGGCTGAAGTTCGCGCGCGAAGTAGTAGCAAGCAGCCGACCAGTCCGCTATGACGCCGGGCGAAGCCGGTGCCCACGAAGTGACGGCTCCGAGGGTGTCGAGCGGCGTGATGCTTGTCGCAAGATCAACTTTGAGCAGCCGTATGCGGTCGTTGCGCGCCTGCGCGATCTCGGTGGGTGCATTGAGCGACCGGCTGACCTGAAGCTCCATGTTCGACTGGCCGGAGCAGAGAAACACGTCGCCCACCAGCACGTCGGCCACGGAGAGCCGCTCCCCACCCGACGTAGACACGTCCAGCGCAAACGGTCCCCCGGCGGGAAGCGCCGGGAGTGTGACAGTCCAGCCGCCGTCGCTGCCAGCAATCGCGGTGGCGGAGTGCCCGTCGAGGCTTGCGGTGACGGTCTCGCCAGGAGCCGTCCACCCGCGGACGGGAACGGGCTGCTCCCGCTGCACCACAAGGTGGTCCCGGAGGAGCGTGTCGAGGCGAAGCACACCCGAGGTCTGCGCTATGCAGACCCCGGGAACGAGTGTGGCTACGAGGACGAGTGCGAGGAGTCGGTTCAATTCTCCGAAGGATTTATGCCCTTCAGGCCCATCATTAGGCCGGAGAAGGCTGGTTTCTTGTTCAGGTTTGCGTCGAAGAGCATCGGGTAGTCCATCTTTCCACCCAAAACGATCCAACTGGAGTCGTCCGTAAGGTTCCACACCGTGAGGCCCGCGCGCTGCGCCTCGGGGACGTTCTTCATGTAAGACCAGACGACATACTGGTACAGCCGTTGCCGTAAATCCAGTTGTCCGTGTTCTCCAGGAGCAACGGGCTGTAGTAATCCTCGTTGGGATACGCGGTAACGTTAGCGATTTCTCCGTTCTCGTCATACGCGGGCGAAATGGGCGTGAGCGTCAGGATCGGGTATATAAACGAGGCGCTTTCGCCCTCGGAGATGCCATGTGAGGAGTTGCTACTGAAGCCGACATTCAGGCGAGAACCGATGTCCTGCCGGATGGACGCGTTGAGCGAATAGCGCTCATAGGCAATGCCGGGCGTCACGGCGGATTCATTATAGTAGCCGCCGCCAAACGAGTACGTGGTCGACTCGGTGCCGCCGGAGACGTTCAGGTGGTGGTCGATCGTGACGCCATTCTGATACAGGAGATCCTGCCAGTCCGTGTAAGCGTCGGCTGCGATCGCGGCTTGTTCCGCTTCCGTGTAGGGCTGGAAGCCGGCGGTCTCGCGCAGAGCGATGAACTCCGGGCCGCTAAAGGTCTCGTAGCGCTTGGAAACGGTGTTGATCCCCTGATACGCATTGTACGTCACTTGAGGCCGTCCGGCGCTACCGCGCCGCGTAGTCACGATGATGACGCCGTTGGCCCCGCGCGAACCGTAAATGGCCGTCGCAGAGGCGTCTTTGAGCACCTGTATGGACTGGATGTTGCTCGGGTTGAGGCCATTGATGCTCCCTTCGAACGGAACGTCGTCCACCACCAGCAGCGGGTTATTGCTCGCCGTAAGGGAGCGCGTGCCGCGGATGCGGATCTGCCCGGTTTGCCCCGGACGGGTGGACGTTTGCTGCACCTCGACGCCGGCGACGCGGCCCTGAAGCGCCTGCGCCAGGTTTGGCACCGGGATGTCGTCCAGTTCCTCGCGCCCGACGGTCGAGATGGCCCCCGTCACGTCGGCTGCCTTGATGGTGCCGTACCCGATAACCACCACCTCTTCCTGCGTGATCACGTCCGGCTGCAGCCGGATGGAGAAGTTGGTCCGGCCCGCGATGGGAACGAGCTTGGTGTTGAAACTGATGTAGGAAATCTGGAGCGTGTCGGCGAGAGACCGCACCTCGAAGGAGAACCGGCCGTCTACGTCTGTGGCCGTGCCAATGATGGTGCCTTTTACGACGACGTTCACGCCCGGCAGCGGGTCGCGTGACAGGCTGTCGAGCACGGTGCCGCGCAGCATTGTTTGCTGGGCGAAGGCGGGCGAGGCCAGCAAGAGGAGTAAAGGGAGAGCGAAAAGGTGTTTCATGTTCGCCATCGATGGGGTGTAGTGTCCGGCAGAGCGGCGGCACCAGGGAGCAGGGTCTCGGCATCCCCCTGGCTCCGGCAGCGCGCCGTAGTGATATTATCACTATAGGAGGAGGTACATGAAAACGCTGTCGAGTCAAGCAGCCATTGGCTAATGTTTGGGGTAGAAAACCGTGCACCACCCGGCCGCCCCCTGCCGGTGCGCGACGCCGGCATCCCGAAGACTCGCGGGAACGTTCCTCCCTTCAGTTAGGAGCCGGGCAGGCACGGCCGTCACTGGACAGAAACTCGTCTTATAGAATAGACCGTACGGCCGCGCCGGGCTTCACAGCACAGGGACCTTGATACAAGGCGCGCGGCTCTGCAAGGAGGCACCGCCGGCCATTTTTTCCGACGTTTTGCGCCTACCGCCATGTGCTGCGGAACCGCGGCGGTGGCTGGCGTTTCCAAAGGCGCATCTTGCCCACCTTACCGCCTCTGCCGTGTCCAACAGCACTCCGCCCGACTTTACGCCCATTTCCGATCTCGGCGAGTTCGGACTCATTGACCGCATGGACGCCATTCTCGGCCACAGCACCGATGAGGACATCGTCGAAGGCATCTCCGACGATGCCGCCGTTTACCGCATCGGCGACGGGCGCGTCCACGTCGTAACAACCGACGCGCTCATCGAGGCCGTCCATTTTGACCGGATGCTCACGCCGCTCGAGCACCTCGGATTTAAGGCGCTCTCGGTCAACGTTAGCGACATTGCGGCCATGAACGCGCTGCCGCGTTTCGCCACGGTGGCGCTCGGCCTGCCCGGCAACATGACCGTAGAAATGGTCGAGGCTATTTACCGGGGGCTAAAGCGCGCAGCCGACCTCTACGGCCTATCAATCATCGGCGGCGACACAACGGCCGCAAACCGTCTCGTTCTCTCCATCACGGTCATCGGTGAGGCCGAAGAACACGCGATTGCCTACCGGAGCAACGCGAAGGTCGGCGATGCGCTCTGCGTAACCGGCGACCTCGGCGCATCCTACGCCGGACTTCGGGTGCTTCTCAAGCAGCGCGACGAGCTTCAGAAGCAGGGTGAGGCGTTCAAACCGGATCTGGATCGCTACCGCTACATCATAGGCCGCCAGCTCGCGCCGAGCGCGCGCATGGAAACGATCCGCGACTGGGCCGAACGCGGCGTGCGTCCTCATGCCATGATCGACATCTCGGATGGACTCGCCTCGGAGGTCCACCACATCTGTCGCCTCTCAGGCTGCGGCGCGGTGCTTCATGCCGGATCCGTGCCGATCGACCTCGAAACCCGCCTCGCCGCCGACGATATGGAGGAAGACGTCGACAGCTTTGCGCTCTTCGGCGGGGAAGACTACGAACTCCTCTTCACCATGCCGCACGCAGTGCTCGACAAACTAAAGCCGGAGAGCTTCGCGGTTATCGGGGAAATAACCGACGCGGCAGAGGGCGTTCGCGTGCGCACGCCGGACGGTACGGACATTTCGCTCGAAGCCCGCGGCTTCCAGCATTTCGGCTACGACCCGGCGGCCGGGCTGTAAAACCGCTTAAACCGACAGAGCCGCCTGGAGGAGCGCGCCGGCGGCAAGGCTGATGAGAATCGTCAGCCCCACCGCCCACTTGGGCGTCTTCTCGATGGCTTCGGGAATCAGCTCTGATGCCGTCATCCAGATCATTGCGCCCGCCGCAAATCCAAATCCAAATGGAAGCAGCGTCGCAAAGTGGGAGACGAACAGGAACGCCGGCACGGCCATGAGCGGCTGCGGGAGTGAGGAGAAGATGCTCCATCCGACGGCGGCGCGAACCGACGATCCGCGCGGCACGAGCACAAGCGCAATGGCAAGCCCCTCCGGCACATTGTGAAAGGCAATCGCCCCGGTGATGAACAAGCCGAGCGCGTCGCCGCCGGCAAACGAGACGCCCACGCCCACTCCTTCCGTGAACGAATGCACCGTCATCACGGCCATGATCATGAGCACCTTGCGGGCATCAAGGCCGGAGAGGGCACCGAGGGTGAAGTCCGGCCGGCGTTCCAGCCACGCATGGGTACCGTATACGAAGGCTCCACCGAACACCATTCCAAGCAACAAAGACCCGACGCCAAAAGCCGAACCTTCGATGATTAGCCCGAGGCTTGCCGCCAGCATCAGCCCCGCGGCGAGCGCGTTCGCCAGGCCGATCAGACTCGGCCGCACGCCGTCGACAAAGTGCAGAGGCAGCGCTCCCACGCCGGTCGCCACCGCCGTGAGACTCGCCAGGAGAAAGACCGTCGTAATGTTGAGGGGGATCATCGGGAAAGCAGGTTTCCGGCGTGGGCCAACGTCATCCATGCCCGACCGGCCGGAAGAGTCTGCCGTCGAACGCCGCGGCTCGCAAGCTTGTTCGCCGTTTCACCGGGCAGACTGAAAGCGCTCTGCCGCCCGGTCCGCCTCTTCCAGAACGCGCAGGGTGTTGCCGCCGAGGATTTTGTACACGTCCTCCTCAGAGTAGCCGCGCTTGAGGAGACCGTACGTGATCCAGGGCAGGCGCGTCACGTCGTCGAGTCCCGCGGGCAGGTCGAACACGCCGTCGAAATCGGACCCGAGTCCCACATGGTCTACTCCCGCCACCTTGACCAGATGATCGATGTGGTCCACAACGTCCTCCAGACGCGCGCCGGGGATGCCGCGTTCACGCTTGACGCCGTAAACGACGTTCCAGTAGTTGTGCTTGTCCGCGCCGGGAAGCCGCCGGTCGACCTCCTGCATGACCTCCTCGTTCAAGTTCGGGTTTACGGCTCCGTCGAAGAAGTTGATCATCACGACGCCGCCATTGCGCGCCAGCGCCCGAACCATATCGTCCGTGGCGTTTCGCACGTTCGGCGAAAGCGCTCGGGACGAGGAATGGGACAGGATGACCGGAGCGCGGGAGACCGCAACGGCGTCGTAGAACGTCGAGTCCGAGACGTGCGACAGGTCGACGATCATGCCGATCCGATTCATTTCTCGAACCATCCGGCGGCCCAGGTCGTTCAGCCCGCCCCAGCGAGGAGCGGCCTGCGAAGCGTCCGCCCAAGAGTTCGTGTTGATGTGGGTCAGCGTGACGTACCGAACCCCCGCCGCGCGCATCTCCCGAAGCGTCTCGAGAGATCCGGCAAGCGCGTGCCCTCCTTCAATGCCCATCAGCACCGCCTTGCGCCCCGACCGGGAAATGCGGCGCACATCATCTGCCGTAGTGGCCAATTGCAGGCTGTCCGCGCCGGCCACCTGCCGTTTGACTTCATCGATAAGGCGACGCGCCCTGTTGGTCGCCCCCTCCCCTTCGCCATAGCCGGGAGCCACGTAAATCGAGAAGAACGCTCCGTCCAGTCCCCCTTCGATCATCCGCGGAAGATCAACATTATCGGTCCTGTGACGCTCTGGAAAGCGATACCCCTCGTCTACCATCAGGGAGGGCGTGTCGATGTGCCCGTCGAGCACGATGGCGTTGTAGTGAATGCGCAGCGCCTCGCGCCAGAGCGAGTCTTCGCGCGCCAAGATCTTCTGCCGGACAGCGGGCAGCGCGATTCGCCCGCCGTCGGTCATCTCGGCGACGGAATCGACGGGGGCAACGACCACCGTGTCCGAAGGTACGCGCTTCACCTCGGCGCTGGCTTCTTGCTCCGTCTGGCAACCGGAGAGCACACCGAACAAGATCAAGCCGGCAAGAAAGCCGGATTTCAGAAAACGCTCGGACAGCCCGAGGACTTTACGGGAAAGCATAGAAGCAGTCTAAACTACGGTTTCGCCGGAGCGGGTACTCCGCACCGTTCCTCCAACGACAAGCGCGGCGCTAATAAGCACGATGTTCTTGATCACATACTGGCCTTCGATGGTCAGCGCGAACGGGTTTCCGTTGAAGATGGCGCTTGGCTCAAGCAGGATGGGCGACATAGCGCCGGGCATCTGCAGCAGCAACAGCAGAATGCCGAAACGGAGCAGCGGTCTGAAGATCAGGCAGATGCCTATCGCAACCTCCCACCAGCCGAGCAGCGGAAAGAACCAGTCGAAATCCCACCACGTTACGGTGTTCCGCACAAGGTCTTCCGCCGGACTCATGCCGAGCGGCTTCAGCAGTCCGAACCAGATGAAAACGACCGCAAGGGAGTACCGGAGCAGCACAACGCCATACGTCTCCATGAAGTTGGAGATCGTGCGGTCGAGCGCATCGAACCGGGATGCTTTATGCATTGAAATGTCTTTCATGTGCCGGAAGCGTAGGTTTACTGGCAGCGGCGAGAACGGCCGCCATGAACAAGTTGACAAATAAGCCGTCCCTTCAGATCACGTCGGCCGCATAGGGGTACATGCGTAAACGATTCGACCTTCCATTCTATCCAGTCGCCATGTCACGATCCTCTATCGCCCTCACGCTCGGCGTGATTCTCATCGCCTCCGGTTGCAGTCTCACCGGCCGAACGGGAGCAAGCCGGCAGGCGGCGGACCGGTACCCCGTCCTGCAGAATGGCAAGTGGGGATACATCAACGCGGCCGGGAATCTGGTCATTCCCACCGCTTTCGACCTGGCGGGCGACTTCTCCGAGGGACTCGCGCTCGTGCAACGGGACGGCCGCTTCGGCTTCATCAATCCGGTCGGACGGCCGGTGATCGAACCGCAGTTTGAAGATGCCTGGTACTTCTCGGACGGTCTCGCACCGGTACTCGCACCCGACGGCTGGCGGCTGATCGACCGAAAAGGGCGCATTGTCAAAGAGTCGGACTTCGACATGGAATACGGCGTCGTGGTTGAAGAGAAGCGGGAGTCGGCGGATCTCACCCTTTTCCATCTAGATGGTTTATACGGCTTTAAGGGTGCCGACGGGCAAGTCGTGATCGCCCCGCGCTTTGAGCGCGCCTGGCATTTTTCTGAAGGACTGGCGCGCGTGATGATGGACGGCCGCTGGGGATACATCGACGCTTCCGGAAAGATGATCATCCCCGCGCAATACGACCATGCGTGGGACTTCAAGGGCTCGATTGCCCGCGTCGAAACCGGCGGACGTATAGGGTACATCGACCGCGTGGGCACCTATGTGTGGCAGCCGGCGGACTGACCTTGTAAGCGGTCTCTTGTAAGAGCGGGCGAGTTTGGTTCACTCTCGCTTGCTGCCCTCGCCCGAAGGCGCTATCTTCCGCCGCGCACCTACTTCCCTGCGCGGTGCGATGGTACAACGGAATTTTCCAGTATATGATGAAGCGCATACTTGTAACTGGCGGTGCCGGGTTCATCGGCTCCGCGCTCGTGCGGTATCTCATCGGCGAAACGGAGAGCGAGGTCGTCAACGTCGACAAGCTTACCTACGCGGGTAATCTCTCGTCCGTTGATGAAGTATCAGGCAACCCTCGGCACCACTTTGAACAAGTGGACATCGCTGACGCCGCGTCCGTCCGCCGACTCTTTGAGACATACAAGCCCTACGCGGTCATGCACCTGGCGGCAGAGTCGCACGTCGACCGTTCGATTGACGGGCCGGGGGAGTTCATCGAGACGAACATCGTCGGAACGTACACATTGCTCGAAGCCGCGCGTGCGCATTACAATGAACTCCCCGACGAGGCGAAGCGCTCATTTCGGTTCTTGCACGTTTCCACGGACGAGGTCTACGGGACGCTCGGAGCAGACGACCTTTTCAGGGAAACCACCCCGTACGCGCCCACCTCGCCGTACAGCGCAAGCAAAGCCGCGTCCGACCACCTCGTTCGGGCGTGGTACCATACCTTCGGCGTCCCGACGCTCGTGACGAACTGCTCCAACAACTACGGTCCCTATCAGTATCCTGAGAAGCTCATTCCCGTCGTAATCCTGAAGGCCCTCGCGGGCGAGTCGATTCCGGTCTACGGGGCCGGGAAGAACGTTCGTGACTGGCTCTACGTCGAGGATCACGTTCGGGCGCTCTGCCGGGTGCTGGACGAGGGCCGGCCGGGAGAGACGTACAACATCGGCGGGCACAACGAGCGCGCCAACATCGAGGTCGTGCAAACCATCTGCGGCATCCTCGACGAGTTGAAGCCGACACCAAGCGGCGAACCATACCGGTCGCGCATCGCTTTCGTCAAGGACCGGCCAGGCCACGATCTTCGCTATGCCATCGACGCATCCAAGATACAGGCGCAGCTTGGCTGGACGCCGGAGGAGTCGTTCGAAAGCGGCATTCGTAAGACGGTCGAGTGGTACTTAGGCCACCGCGCGTGGTGGGAGAACGTTCTGGCGGGCAAGTACCAGCTCGAACGGCTCGGACAATCGGCATAAAGCACTTCGCGAACACGCACTTCGTTCAGCATGAAAGGCATTATACTCGCAGGTGGCAGCGGCACGCGCCTCTACCCGCTGACGGTTGCCGTGAGCAAGCAGCTCATGCCCGTCTATGACAAACCGATGATCTACTATCCGCTCAGCACGCTCATGCTGGCGGGTATTCGAGACATTCTGATAATATCCACGCCCCACGACCTGCCGGGCTTTCAACGGCTGCTACGGGATGGGTCGCAGTGGGGCCTTTCGGTTCAGTACGCCGAACAGCCGAGTCCCGACGGACTTGCCCAGGCGTTCGTCATAGGGGCCGACTTCATCGGCAACGACCCGGTTTCACTCGTCCTCGGCGATAACATCTTCTACGGCCACGGCCTGCCCGCGATGCTCCGCCGCGCGTCGGCGGGAGCGTCCGGCGCAACGGTCTTCGCCTACTATGTGCGGGATCCGGAGCGCTACGGCGTGGTCCGTTTCGATGACGAAGGCCGCGCGACGGACATCGAAGAGAAGCCGGAAAAGCCCCGGTCCAACTATGCCGTGACGGGCCTCTACTTTTACGACAATCGGGTGGTCGATATTGCGCGGCACCTGAAGCCGAGCGCACGGGGTGAATACGAAATCACGGACGTCAACCGGACGTATCTGGAAAGCGGCGATCTGCGCGTCGAAGTTATGGGGCGGGGCATGGCCTGGCTCGATACCGGTACGCACCAGTCGCTCATGGATGCATCCAACTTCATACAAGTCGTTGAGGTGCGGCAGGGGCTGAAGGTGTCCTGTCCGGAGGAGATTGCCTACCGCGCGGGTTGGATCACGGCCGAAAGGCTCGAAGAACTTGGGCTGGAAATGCGCAAGAACGACTACGGCCGGTATCTGCTCGACCTGCTGCAGCGCCCTTCCGTTTACGAACAGTAAGCGCGGTAAACCATTGCCGCCGTATTTGGCGTCCGCACGATGAAATGTACCCGCACCGATCTCCCCGACGTGCTCCTCTTGGAACCGGCAGTGTTCGGAGACCACCGGGGGTTCTTCTTCGAGAGCTATAACGAAGCGCGCTACCGCGAAGCTGGTCTCGATGCCCGGTTCGTTCAGGATAACTTCTCGTTCTCCGCGAAGGGCACCCTGCGCGGCCTGCATTTCCAGAACCCGGGGCCGCAAGGCAAGCTGGTATCCTGCATCGACGGCAGTGTCTACGACGTCGCGGTGGACCTGCGGCGCTCCTCGCCCACCTTCGGAAAGTGGTTTGGCCTTACGCTTTCTTCAGAAAACCGGCGACAGCTTTTCATCCCTGAAGGCTTCGCGCACGGGTTTCTCGTCCAGAGCGAGAATGCGCTGTTCCATTATAAATGCACGGACCTCTACCGGCCCGCTTCAGAAGGGGTGATTTGCTGGAATGATCCGGACCTCGGGATTCCCTGGCCTGTCGAAAGCCCGATCCTCTCTCCGCGCGACGCCTCCGCCGCGCGCCTGCGCGATCTAGGCCCTGACCGGCTCTTCCCGTAGGGCCGTCAGCGGTGGCCTAAAGAACCCGTGTTACTGACAAAGGCGACGAAGCGCCCGTCGGGTGACCACGACGGAACGTTGATCGTGCCCTGTCCGCCGTAGAGATACGCCACCACGCGCGGAGCACCGCCCGAACCTGGCATTTCGCGCAGCAGAACGCGTTTGTAGTACGGGTGATCGGAAGGATCTACGTCGGTGCCGAAGGAAAGAAACACGATGCGGCTCCCGTCCGGCGAAGGATGTGCGAACCAGTTATTGAAACCGTCTTCCGTCAGCGCCCGCTGGTCGGATCCGTCCGCGTCCATGCGCCAGAGCTGCATCAGCCCGGAGCGGACCGAGTTGAACAGAATGCTCTTACCGTCCGGCGTATATTCCGGGCCGTCGTCAAGCCCGGCTTCGGTTGTGAGGCGCTCTTCCTTCCCGCCCGCGGCAGGAATGCGGTAAATGTCGTAGTTGCCGTCGCCCCGCTCGGCGGTGTAGACAAGGAACTGATCGTCGGGCGACCAGCCGTGGAGGTATGACGGCGCGCGCGGCGTGACGAGCCTCGGCTCGCCCCCCTCTATCGGCACCACGTACACGCGCGACCCGCCACCCGGCCCGTCGCTGTGATGACTCAGCCCGACCCAATTGCCATCGAACGAGAGAACGTGGTCGTTGTTATTCCGGTTTGCAGCGCCCGTTGGGATTTTTTCCGGCGTGCCCTTGTCGAGATCGAAACGGTAGAGGCTCCCTCCCTTGTTGAAGATGAGCGCTTCGCCGTCACGGGTCCAGTTAGGCGCTTCAATTCCGTCTGGGGATTCGTAGATGACGCGGCGGCGGCCGGAGTTCAGATCCAGAACCTCGAGTCGGCTGCCGATATAGTCCTGATAAGGGACGAAGTCCGGCGCAGCCGGCACCGTCAGCCGCACGTTGTCGAACATCGCCGTCTCGAACGCATCGGCGTCGTGAGCGCTGACGAACAGGCCAACGTACACGCTGTCGGGGAGTTTGATGCCGTCCAGCGTATCCGTTTGAAAAACCTCGCCAAACCGGGCCGCGCTTATGATGAAGCGGTCGCCCGCGCGCTCGATACGCAGCACGTCCGCGCCCGTCGCTGTCGAGCGCACTTCCTCCGTGCTGACTCCCGCTGTTCGGCGATACTGGAGCGAAGTGAGGCCGTCGCCGTGAACGACCGCGCTAACGTGGGCGGCATCCGGCGCGAGGCTCTCCCGGATCATGAGTCCTGCTTTTCGATGAGGGTCGCCGCCGCTCGTTTCCCAGACGGTCCTTGCGTCAAGGATCACGTTGCCCTGCATCTTGCGCCAAACAAACTGCCCTTCATCGGCAGCGAACCACATGTTCTCTCCCGAGCCGCTGAGCCGGAAGGTTTGCTGGTCGGGATCAAAGGCGCTGCTGCCCGCCCGGCGCACCGCGCCGATGTCCGAAGCGGCTTGAAAGTCGCCGAGCGGCAGGGATTGAGACTGTGCGGGCATGGCGAGGCAGAGCAGAAAGAAGAGTGCGAACGAAAAACGACGGAGCGTCCTCATGGCGGTACGGTTTAGGAAGTCCGGCGGTGCATCAAGGTGGGCGAGGACTGATCAGTCGGCGTTAGGATAATCTCCGCAATGTTCACGTGCGGCGGCCTCGATGCTGCCCAAAGCACAGCCTCCGCCACATCGGCAGGTGAGAGCGGCGTCATTCCGGCGTAGACCTGATCTGCGCGCTGCTGATCGCCGTGAAAGCGCACGGCGCTGAACTCGGTCTCCGTGGCCCCCGGATCGATGCTGGAGACGCGCACACCCGTGCCGTGCAGATCCATTTTGAGCGCCTGCGAGATCGCGTTGACGGCGAACTTCGTCCCGGCGTAAACCGCCCCGCCGGCATAGGCCCAGTGCCCGGCCGTCGAGCCGATCTGAATCACATGACCTGTGCCCCGCGCAACCATTTGCGGTATGACCGCCCGGCTGACATAGAGCAAGCCCTTGATGTTTGTGTCGATCATCTCGTCCCAGTCCTGCCGGTCGCCCTCCTGGAGGGGTGCAAGCCCGCGCGCCAGCCCGGCATTGTTCACCAGCACGTCGACGGCGCGCCACGCCTCCGGCAGACGGCCGATAGCCCAGTCGACGGCCTCTGCGTCGCGCACGTCCAGAGCGAACCGGTGCGCGTCCGTCCCAAAATCCCGCCGCAGTTCATCCTCCAGACGCTCCAACCTTTCCGCGCGGCGCGCGCAGAGTAAAAGCCGCGCGCCGGCCGCGGCAAAGGCCCGCGCGCACGCTTCCCCGATACCCGACGATGCGCCGGTCACAAAAACCAACTTTCCTTTCATAACTCCTGTCACTAACCTTGATCAATCCTGCTGCTTTTCCCGTTCCTCCCGCACGGCGGCCTCGATCTCGGGCAAAGCGTTCTCCCGGAGCAGCCCCATGGAACAAGCATGGCGGGCCGCCTCATAGCTGTCTTCTACGCACACGAGCGGGACGCCCACGGCGGCAAGCGCCTTCGCAATCTCTTCCAGCTCCTCAGAACGCCCCTCGGCACTAATATCCCGAATATAGATGACGCGGACACGTTCAGGTGCCTCCTTGGCAAACTGGCGGTATATTTCCGGGTCTTTTTGCCCGCTGTCGCCGATGAGTACAAAGGGTAAGTGCTTGTAGAGTGAACTAAGCCTGCGAAGATAAGCCAACTTGTGCTCCTCATGATCGCCTCCGAAGAGGGAGTGGCCGGAGAAGCCGAGGTCCTTGAGCAGAATAGGCCCCGCGGGTATAGCGTGCGTTTTTAGAAAATCCCGGAACAGGTCGAACAGATTCCATGGGCTACTTGAAAGGTAGAACACCGGATTCGGCCCTCCTCCCGCATCCGCGCGACACAGAGATTGGTAAAAGGCCTCTACGCCCGGCATGGGCGTACGCGAGGAGGCGCTGTGGAGGAGCACCTTCCGGGTCATACGCAGCCGGCTGGTTGCTCCCGACCGGATGACGGTGTCGTCAAGGTCGCTTACCAGAATGAACGCAGCGTTTGGATGAGGTATAAGCACCCGGCCAGTTGCGATCACCTTGCCCTGCTCCCTGTGCGTTGGAGCAACGAGTTCGAGTTCAACCGGATGCCATACCTTGTCCTCTGGCAAGCCCCCAAAAGCATCAATCGTGAACGTAGCGAAGCCGCCGCCGTCTGTCTTAAGCTCGCGGGCGCTGCCGTAAAAAGTGGCGCGCACCGTCGCGACGGGCACCTCGTCGGTCTCGACGCGCTGAATCGTGGAGCGGATGTTTTGCAGAAACGACTTCGGGGCACCCCGCGGGGGAGTCGGATCGTCGAGCACCCGCACGCGCAACTCAACCTTCTGTGCCGTCCCGTAGCCCGGGTAGACCACCATTCTCAGGCATTGCCACCGGTTGAACTTCCACTTATAGGCAAGCTTCGCCCGGTCGAAAAACGATTCGACTTGGCTCAGGGGCGAAGGCATAGATCAGGTGGTCTGAATTAAGGCTCCCCTGCCGAAACAGGCTCAGTGATGCGTGGAAGAGGCCATCTTACGCCAGTCGAGTCCTGGCAACGAGTGAAGTTCAGCCCGGTAACGCTCCATGCACTCTACAATGATCTCCTTGGCGCGAACCGGGCCATGGAAGTCCCGGACGAGCACTTCCTTGTCTTCCAGCTTCTTGTAATCCTCGAAGAAGCGTCTAAGTTCACGGAGCCGGTGCTCGGGCAGTTCGTCGATGTGGCGGTAGCCGAGAAATGCCGGATCGTCGAGATGCACGGCGATGATCTTCTCGTCGTTCTGACCCTGGTCGCTCATCATCATCACGCCGATGGCGCGGGCGCGCAGGATGCTCAGCGGCACGACCGCCTCCTGCATCAGCACGAGCACGTCGAGCGGATCGTCGTCGTCGCCAAGGGTCTGCGGAATGAATCCGTAATTTGCCGGGTAGATGACGGACGAATATAGCACCCGGTCGACGCGGAGCAGCCCTGTCTTCTTGTCGAGTTCGTATTTGACCTTCGTGCTGACGGGGATCTCAACGACCGCCTGAAAGATTTCGGGCGCTTCAGCGCCGACTTCTACATCGTGCCAGGCGTGATTCATACAATTTCAACAATAAATTGGAACGAGGGGCTGCAGTCTACAGGGGTCGCTGGTCGAGCGCGTCCGCTTCCAGATCGTCGTCCGGGTGGAAGGTGCCGTGGCCGCCGAGCCAGCACGCAAGCGCAGTGCTGCGCAGCAAGGCGCTCATCGTCCCCGCCGAACCAGACGGCTGAAGAACTTCTGCGTCGTCCGACGCGATCGATTGCAGTTCCTGAGCCAGCAGCGACACTTCTTCCGTGTCCTGCCCCATCTTGAGCGAGCCGCTCACGTACACGCCCTGCGCCGAGCCGGCCACCTCCGATTCAGAAAGGCTGACCGTAGCGCTCGGACTGACCCCCTTTCGGCCGCGCGCGGCAGTTTGTCCACCTGCTTTCCCCGGCACGAGGGTCGCCGCGACGGCGGAAAGGCCGGCGCTTGTCAACGCTTCCACCACCGCGCGGCCCTCCTTACTACCGGCATTGACGATGATGCGCGTCCGGCCAACGTAGGGTTCAGCGGCGATGAGATTGCGAACGCGCGTCGCGACGGCACCTGCATCCCCGTCGGGTCGCTGCTCGAGCAGACGAACGTGGTAGTCGACCTCCTGCTCGCCATGGTACTGCTCCTTCTCAATGAGCGCCAGCGTGACAGGCGTGGAGGCGCCGGGGGCATCGACGCCCAGGTAGAATTCGTATGGCATGTTCAATCCTCAAAGTTGCTCAAAATAGCTTCTCTCAACGGGAAGTCTCCTGACTTGCTGCCAATTTAAGAGATCACATCTTGCGAGCGAAGCACCTTTCAGCAACGTTGCATCAGGGGCTAACCGTAGCGTTCAAGCGTGAATTTCTCGCCGAGGTAGCGTCGGCGTACTTCCGGGTCGGAGGCGAGCGCTTCGGCCGTGCCGTGCGCAAAGATGCGCCCCTCGTACATCAGGTATGCCCGGTCTGTAATGGCGAGTGTCTCGTGAACATTGTGGTCCGTGATGAGCACGCCGATGCCTCTTTCTTTCAGCCCTGCAACGATGCCCTGAATGTCCTCCACGGCGATCGGGTCGACGCCCGCAAAGGGTTCGTCAAGCAAAAAGAAGTTGGGCCGCGTGGCAAGGGCGCGTGCGATCTCGGTACGCCGGCGCTCGCCGCCCGAGAGCATATACCCCTTAGATCTTCTGACCCTTTCCAGACCGAACTCCTCAATGAGGTTCTCGACGCGGCTGTGGCGCTCTTCCCGGCTTATCGCCTGAAATTGCAGCACGGCGTGGAGGTTTTTCTCCACAGTTAGATGTCGAAAAACGGACTCCTCTTGCGCGAGGTAACCAAGCCCGCGCCGCGCGCGGCGGTACATCGGCAGCCGCGTAATGTCACTGTCTCCGAGCCGAATACTGCCTGCATCCGGACGCACCATCCCGACAATCATGTAGAAAGTCGTGGTCTTGCCGGCTCCGTTTGGCCCGAGCAGCCCCACGATCTCCCCGGCGGACACGTGCAACCCTACGTCCTGCACGACGGGACGCTTCTTGTACCGCTTGACCAGCCCCGAAGCGCTGAGCGTCATGGGCGCGTCTATAACAGTGCTGTTTGTCATGTCGTGGACGGCAGTTCCGTGCTTGTGTGGGGTGTCGGGGCGGGTACATCCATGCAACGCGCTACGGCCGCGTTTCTTCCCCGCCCAAGACCGGGACCGTCGTCGCTGGAGGCGCGGGGCTTTGCACGATATCGGGCAGAACGTCCGGAACCGGCGTTTCTTCATCGAGCGAGGGAACGTCTTTCCCCCAACTTCCTGATCGGGCGAGCAGATCATCCCTCTCCGGTCTCCGCTCCGGCACCCACTGGTAACCTTCGAGGGTAAAAGGATCGGGGATGATGCCGGCATCATACTGCTCGCCTTCCGGATTACCGGACACCCGCGACCGCCGCAGTTCGCCACCGGAGAAGAAAAAGAACGCTTCATCGCCGGTGACCTTTACGGCGCCTTTCAGCGATCCCGCGTCGTCGGCCATGAAGCGAATCATCTCCGCGTTTGGTGCTACGGTAAGCGTTCGGAGGCTGTCGTTTTCCACGGTCGCGACCAGCGCCCGGCCTTTGAGTTGCTGAATGCGCTCCACCGTCGTGTCCTCTTGGGCGACAAACGCGTTGCCATAAACGAAGAGCGAATCGACGCTGCGATCTCGCGCCCGAACGCGCACGCTGTCCCCACTGATCTGCGACTTTTCATACCAGACCATCGGCGTCCCGAAGAGCCTGATGTTTTCGGACGACCCCAGCGAATCCTGGTCGGACGCCTCTCGCTGCTCCGAAACGAGAGAATCGGCGAGGGCGGAGAGGGATCCTTGTAGCACCCGGACCTCGTCGATGCCCACCACGCGGGTGATCGAGTCGGCGCGAAAAGACTCGAGCATTCGCGCGGCGACCAGCAGGGTATCCGTGCCCTCGCCCGTAGAATCGACCTCTATTCGCACGAGCAGCGGCTCGCCGGTCATGCGGCTGTATCCGGCGCGGTTATCGTTGTACGCCTCGGCACCAAACAGGAGCGTGCGCGCGAGACTGTCCGCGCTCTCCCGCCCGTCTCCAAACTGCTCGACCACTACGCGCCCGTAGGCGAGTGCGATTTCGCTTTCCCTCCGGTAAACGAGCGAGTCCGATTCGGTGCGACTGTCTTCGCGCGCGAGCCGCACGGTATCGAAAAACTCGGCGCGCTTGTCGTCCATCCAGTAGCGCCCCCGCCGGCTCGTGAGCACTGAGATGCTGTCCTGCATCTGGACCCCGCCGGTCAGTTCGGCGCGTTTTTCGCGTAAATAATAGATGCCGTCGGGCGCGTCGAGCCGCACATCCCCGTCCGAAAGGCGCACGCTCCCGTGTGCTTCCCCGATCCGCGTTCCGCGATGATAGAGCACACGGTCAGCCCAGAGCGAATCCCCTTCGTCGACGATGAGCACGTTCCCCACAAACAGGATGGTATTGCGAGCGGGATACTGCGTCGCCCCGTCGGAAGTAAGCGTCGTCTTCTCCTCGCGCAGACGAACGTTGCCCGTCAGCCGGCGGACGGTTTCTCCGTCGACCATCGTCTGTTCAAGACGGGCCGCACTGAGTGCAACCTCATAGGTTCTGGTTGAATCGGAGCTTTGCGCGGCGGCTTGAAGAGGGCCGACGAGAAGCGCAAAGAAGAGTGCGGCAAGAGGAAAAAAAAGCTTTTTCATTCTTCCTCCTCTACGATAACCATGCCGGTGACGCGGGCGATGGTATACGTGTCCAGGTTCTCGTCCGCCTGCAGCTCGTATCCCTGGATACGCTCCGTCGGTGTGATGATGCGAACGAAATGCGGCGTCGACACCTGACGGTCGCGTTCAACCCAGACGAGGTGATCGCCTTCGAGGCGTTTGCCCGCTGCGCTTTCGACGCGCACATCGCCGCGTGCAACGTACCGATCAGCGTCCGCCGGCAAGATGAGGGTGTCGGCGCGGATGGTAGCTGCCGTTTGGCCCTCCTCATCGTAGACCACCACGAGCACCGGTGCCGCCGAATCCCCCGCCGCGCTCGTGAGCAGGGTATACGTACTGTCCGGAGTTTCTATGTCCGCCATGAACGGCGCGCTGATCTTCGCACGCAGCATGCCGTCGTTCAGCACCGCAAAGGATACGCCCCACACTTCGCGGGCAGGCGTTCCATTCGGCCCCGCAAGTCCCTCGGACTCGGGCGGCCTCCTGCAGCCGGCGAGTAGCGGCAGGGCGCACAGGAGAAGCAGCACCTTCAGGTGCGTGCAACGCCATGCAAGGGGGGGTGACGCGCGGAGCACAAGGCGAAGGATCATCATCTAAACCGTCACCGTTTCGCCGGCGGCGGCCACGGCCCACGACACCGACGTTGCCTCGCTCGTGCGCAGCAGACCGGCGAAGGCGGCCGTAATCTCCCCCAGTGCTTCGCTGGAGAGGATGCCCTCGGAAGCGTAAATACACCCGGCCACCCTGCGGGTAGCGTCCGTTGTCTTGGTCGCAAGGCTGTCCTTTACAGGCGTCACGACGGGCACCTCTGCTTCCGCTCCGCCAAGGATCTTGTATCCCGTGATGAGATCATGCAGCCCGATCACCTGCCCCCCGGCGTTAAAAACATACTGCTCGTCTATGCGCCCCAGTCTGAAAAGAAAAGCGTCGGCTGCGGCGAGGTCCAAATCCCAGATGGAGACCGGCAAGAGGTGCTGGAGGCTGATGTAATTGCAAGCATCGACGGGCGCATCGATGCGCGGAAACGCCCCCGGCGATTCTTCAGAAGCCGCTCGCAAAAGGTATTCGCTGGCCGGTTTGCCGCGCCCCGTCGGCCGGTATGAACCGTTTCGGAGCAGGTCACGCACGGCCTTCCTGCGTTCTTCATCCGCCGCGCCAAGTGGTTTGCGCCGCTCGCTCAAGAGGGCGACCAGCTTCCGCTCAAAGCTTTTGGGATAAGTATCGCCGCCAACTGGTTCGGCTCTTACTACGCCGAGAAGCGCACCGGGGATGCCCAAGTTGTTTGTAATTCGTATCATAAATCAAAATTCGAAGATTCGGATGCGCGAATCTTCAACGCTTCTTTTACTTGAAAGCACCCGTAGCAGTCGTATTATAGTCTCGTTGCACGTCCGGCACGTCCGCGCGCCTGAAGGTGCCGGCAAGAAAGTACGTTAACGGTAGCGGACGGGCACCGCATTTGCTTTAAGTAATTCCAGAAGCGCCGATACCCTCCACAGGGATCGACCGATCCCAATCGTTTCCAGTTTCTAAGCATCTCATGAACTTCCAGATTGAACCCTCCACCCAGGAGACGCTCGTCGTCAAGATCGACAAAGCGCTGGATTTCCGAAACGCCGCCGACTTCAAGACGCTGTGCCAGGACCAGGTGCGCTCCGGTGCCAGAAACTTCGTTCTGGATTTCTCCGAGACCGGCATCCTTGATTCGACCGGGCTTGGCAGCATCTTTTCGCTCTATCGGCAGGTCTCGCCGCTCAACGGGCAGGTCGTCTTTGCGTCCGTCTCGCGTCCGGTTCAGGTAGTTGTGCAATTAACCCGCACGTATAAAGTTTTCAGGCAGTTCCCCACCGTAGAGGCTGCTCTGGAGGCGCTGGCATAGGCCGGCAGTAGTTCAGGTTAGATTCTGGTCAGCCGCTGTGAATTCCCTCGCCCACATGACGCTCGGTACCTACCGGTTTTCCGATCTCGGTTCTTTGATCGACCGGGTGCATCGACTCTTCGACCAGTGGGAACTGGTGGCCGTTGAGCATCCCGCCATTGACGAGGACACGCTCAGCCGGACCAAACTCGCCGTTCACGAGTGGCTCGCCAATCTCGTTCAACATGCCTCGTTCAAAGAGAGAGACCCCGAGGTCATCGTTGAAGTCCGATTGAACGACGAAGGTATATACTGCACGGTCGAGGACAATTCGGAGGGTTTTGATCTTGATCTTCGCGTCCTCGAACGCGGCGCTTTGCTCGGACCCCTTCCGGAACGCGGCATGGGCCTGCTCATGCTGACCGCCTGCGCCGATGACCTCTCCTACTGCCCTCACAACGGCACGTCGGAGCGCAATCAACTTTCTTTCTCTATCCGGGCGAACGACGACCCGTGGCTGGACATTCCGTTCCAACTTTAGCGGTATGCCTGAACTGCTTCACAAGAGCAGACAATCTTTTATAATTCCGAAGATGGCTGGTCCGTTGGGAAAATACTCTATCCTGGTTGTTGAGGACGAGCATACGCTGCGGCGCCTCCTCGAATACCGCCTTAGCAAACAGTACGACGTCCGCACCGCCGCCAACGGCGAAGAAGCGCTTGATCAGATAACGTCGCAACTCCCCGACCTGGTCGTCTCCGACATTATGATGCCGAAGATGGACGGTTTTGCGCTCCAGTCCGCTCTGCAGCAGCAGCAGCACACGCGCGCCATTCCGTTCATCTTCTTGACGGCCAAGGCGGACGAGCAGAGCCGCGTCAAAGGAATGAGGACGGGGGTCGACGACTACGTCACGAAGCCGTTCGACATCGAGCAGCTACTTACGCGAATCGACCGCCTCCTCGAACGCAAGGCGCTTTTCCAGACGCAGCTCGACGCCCGCATCGGGCAGGACTTCTCTCAGCGGCTTCTCCCAAAGAAGATGCCGGAAGTGAACGGCTACCGCACGATGCTCCTCAACAACCCGCGCGAACATGGCGGGGGAGACCTTTTCGACTGGCAGGAGCCGTCACCCGGCGTCTTCTTCTTCACCATCGGCGACGTGATGGGGAAAGGCCTCAAGGCCAAGTTCTACGCCTTCTCGTTCCTCAGCTACGTGCGCGGCACCCTCCACGCGATGCACAAGTCATCCAGCTCACCCGCCGAGCTGATGAAGCGCGTAAACCAGGTGCTCATGCAGGACGAGGTTATGGAGGACACGTTCGCCTCGCTGCTCCTGCTCCGCTGGGAGCCGGCGAAGAACACCGTCACGTACGTGAATGCCGGCCACTGCCGTCCGGTGCTCATAACGCCCAAGGGCGCGAGCGTTGTCTCCTACTCCGATATTATCCTCGGCCTCGATCTCAATGCCGAGTTCCGCGATACCACGATCGAGATTCCACCGAACAGCGCGCTGCTTGCGTATACCGACGGCCTTATGGAGCAGAAGCTCTCTTCCGGCGAGATGGTTGGCGAAGCGGGCATCGTAAAGGTCTCAGAAAGGGCCATGCGCCAGCCGGACCCGATCGAGTCCATGCTGGAGACGATCTTGCAAGACTCCGAGCTTCCGGAGTTCACCGACGACCTGCTGGTCTTCTGGCTCGAACGGACGCGCTTGTTTTAGGAGCTACCGAGGCTCGATGGTACAGCCGCCCCTCATCCGGCGACTTCCTCCAGCTTCTCCTTGCGGCTCTCGGCAAATTGGCGGCTATACGAATCCTCCCGCAGGCGGTACTCCGTTTCGAGGAGCGAGTAGACTTCCTTGTCCCAGAAGCGGTCATCGCGGTAAAGATAGTCCCGCTCCGAACCGTCCTTTCTGAATCCTGCTTCGACGACAAGTTTCTGCCAGGCGGCGTTGTATTCGAAGGTCTCTGAGGAGACGCGGTGTAGCCCGAGCGTGTCGAAGCAGTATTCGAGCAGCACTTCAAGAGACTCCCGCCCGTAAAGCTTACCCCAGCGCTCGCGCTCTCCAATCGTGAGGCCGAGCGTGCAGTGCCGGTTGTGCGGGCTGATCTGCGAAATGTACGCGATGCCGAGAAGCGTACCGTCCTCGGCGTGGACCTCGAAGTCGCGCGCAAGGGGCGATGGATCGGACACCATCCCTTCGAATCGGTCCTTAAAAGCACCGAAGCCCTCGCGGACAAAAGGCAGTTCGCTATCGAGCCGGTTTAGCTCGGGATCGTTATTCCACTTGAAGTGGGTGTGGATGTTTTCAATTTGCAGCGGTGTCAGCCGCACACGGGGACCTTGTAGTACAGCAGTCTCTACTTCGGCCATGAGGATTACCTCGCTCGAATATGGATCTGGGATGATGCGGCCGGAACCTTGCTCAGGTCCCGGCTCTCCTCAGACTAACCGGCCCCTCGGAGGACGGTTTCTAAGGTTTCAGGTTCGTCATAAGGCCGCCGAACAGCCGCCCAACTGCTGCGTCGCCAGGCGCTGAAGACCGGCCCGGTTCAGCTTCATAGACCCGTCCGCCGGAGGGAGTTCCAGGAAGGCGACGGGGTGCATGAACCGTGGAAGATCGTGGTCCAGGGTGGCCTGAATCGCCTTCACAGGGAGTTCCGCGCCGCGCGCTTCAACAAAGGCAACGGGCCGGTACCCGAACGCCCTATCCGGCACCGGCACCACTACGGCCCGCAGGATGCCGTTCACGCGCTCGATGACGCCCTCGATAGCTTCCGGCTGAACGTTCTCTCCGCCTGAGATGAAGAGATTGTCCACGCGGCCGAGCACGCGGAGCAAACCTTTCGGCGCCCACTCGCCCACGTCCCCCGTGGCGAACCAGCCGTCCTCATCCCGGCAAGGGTTGATCTCTCCTCGATCCATATAGCCGGCGAAAAGCGTATCGCCGCTGAGATGGATGCGGCCGTCCGCCCCGAGCCGCACTTTGCGATGCGCCAGCGGACGACCGGAGGTGAGCAGTCCACTGAGATCGGCACCGGGCTGCGTCGTGGTCACTTGGGAGGCCATTTCGGTGCAGCCGTAACTCGTCAGGATCGGCAGCCCGCGCGCATGGGCCGCTTCAAGAATGCCGGCCGAAAAGGCGCTTCCTCCCAGCAGAACGCCGCGAAGCGTTTCAGGAAGCGGTCCGTTCCCCTCCAGCAGACGCAAGAGCTGCGTCGTGACGAAAGAAACGTGCGTGGCGGCCGCTTCCGACACCTGCACGTGCGTCGACACGTCCGGGGAGGGAAGAACGACGCACGCCCCGGCGAGCGCGCAGCGAAGGAGAATGCCGAGACCTCCAACATGGTAAAGCGGGAGCGAGAGCATCCAGCGATCCCCTCGTTGGAGCGGAAGGTTGAGGTTGGATCCGGCGGCGCTGGCCAGAAGATTACGCGCAGTGAGCACAGCGGCCCTTGGCGCACCCGTACTTCCCGACGTATAAATTACCGTCGCATGCCGTTCAACGTCGAGCAAAGCATTGGCACGGCCGGGCGCGGGTGCCGCTTCCATCAGAGAGGCCAGCGGCAACGTCCGTCCGGGCCATGCGGCAAAGGGTTCGTCGCAGAGCAAGAGTTCAGCGCCGAGAAGGACCTTTCGCTCGAGAACAACCCTCTCGGGTAAACGGGTACTGAGCGGACAAGATACGGCCCCGAGGCGCAGCAGCGCCCAGACCGCCACGATCATCTCGGGCGAGTTCTGCCCGAGCAGCGCGACGCGCTCCCCCGCTCGAACGCCTTTGCGTGCCAGCAAAGCCGCCGCCGCGGCAATTTGCCGGTCCAATGCCGCGTAGGTAAGGCCGCCCGTCGGCCCGGAGAGCGCAGGATCGTCCGGCCGGCGTGAGGCCGCCTCGGCCACGGGGCAACCAACCTGCGATTCGGGCAGCATGGGCATCACGCCGTTGCCGGAGCGGTCACCTCCGTCAGCAGGTCGCGCCGAATGGTGAATGGCTCGCGAACCATCTTTTCCACATCGATGCGGCCGCCGGCCATGTCGATGCGCGGTTCGAGCACATCCTCCGCAAGCCGGCGGTACGTGTCGAAGCCCGCCGGGGTGCCGGACATATGGAGGGCCGCCGCCAGTTTGATCATGCCGCGAAGGGCCACGCCGGACTCGAAGGCGGTCGTAACAACCGGCACCATGCCCATGCGCATAGCAGTCCGCCCGATGGCAACCGCGCGAGAGAGGCCGCCGAGCAGGGTGGGTTTAAGAATAACTGCGCTTACGTGTCGCGCCTTTCCGAGCGCGTCGAGAGAGACGTCCAGCAAGGTCTCGTCCAGGGCGATCGGCATCTTTGAAACGGAGACGAACGCCTGCAACTCGGCCGGGTTGGCAAGCGGCTCCTCGATGTATTCGTAGCGGCAACCCGCCGTCTGACGCGCGAACTCGGCAGCTTCCGCAATCGACCACGCGCGGTTCGCGTCCAGGCGCACGGTCATCGCGTCACCCGCGGCCCGGCACACCGCGCGCACGAGATCGACCTCTTCCGCCATCGAAAGGCGGCCGAGTTTGAGCTTGACGGCTTTGTACCCTTCCTCCTGCAGCCGTTTCATTTCCGCCATGACCTCGCCGGCGCTGCCGACGAGCAGCCCGTTCACCAGCACAACCGGTTCGAGCGGCACGCCGGCGAGCGCCGGAAACGGAACGCCTTCGACACTCTCGGCTAAGCTCACAACGGCGAGTTCCATCCCGAACCGAAGCGAGGGAGCGATCCGCGGATCAGCCAGCCGCTTCTCGAACGTTCCCTGAGAGGCCAGTGCGGCCGTGTTCACGTCCCGCCCAACGAAGTGCTCCGTCAACGACAACGCTTGTTGTTCGACGTCTTCCAGCGATTCCCGGCTGAAACCGGGCAGCGGTGCCGCTTCGCCCCAACCGGAATGTCCGTTTTCGCCTATGATCTCGATGAGCAGCCCTTCCCGCTCATGGAGCGTGGCATGCCGAAGATGAAGCGGCTCGCTGAAGGGAAGTTTGTACCGGAATAACCGGACGGCTTGTATGCGCATGATGCACCGGGAGATTCGGGCGGAAAACAAGTGCGTCTCTACAGGTTCCACCCGATAGAGAAGACGAGACTGTATACGAGCAAGAGCCGGGCAGTTGATCCCAGGAGCGGGTTGAGCCGTTCAGCCTCTCGTTCACGAACGAAGGTGCGGATGTTCGGAGCGCCCAGCAGAACGACCGGCGCAGCGACAAGGCTCCACCAGTGGCTGCCGCTCGCTACGGCGAGGCCTACCGGGACGGCCGCCGCACCCAGCAAACAGGCCGTGTACAAGCCAATGCCGAAGGACCGGCCAAGACGGACTACCAGCGTTCGCTTATTAGCGGCTCTGTCTTCCTCGATGTCCCGGATATTGTTGGCCAGAAGGATCGCGACCGCAAGCAATCCCGGACCGAGTCCGGCGATCAGAACGGCGCCCGAGACGCTCAGCACCTGCACGTAGTACGTCCCCGCCACGGCTACCGGGCCGAAAAAGATGAGTACGAATAGGTCCCCGAGGCCGAGGTAAGCCAGCGCGTACCGGCCTGCTGTATAGAGCACGCCGAACAAGATCGACAGAACGCCGATGAGGAGCACGATCCATCCTCCTCGCCAAACCAGATACATGCCGCTGACGAAAGCAGCTGCGAAGACCAGTGTTGCTGCGAGGCGCACGGCCTGCGGCGCAACCAGTCCGGCCTGCGTAATGCGAAGCGGACCTTTACGGGCGGCCGTATCGGCACCTTTAACAAAGTCCGAGTAGTCGTTCGCAAAGTTCGTCCCGATCTGAATCAGCACTGCAGCCAGCAAGGCAACCAGCGCGGACGGCCAGTGTACGCGGCCCGCCTCCAGGGCGAACGCAGTCCCCAGAGCCACGGGCGCTACGGCCGCCCACAGCGTCTTCGGCCGCGCCGCCTGGATCCAGACGGAAACGCGGGAGGGCGGTGCCGCCGCTGCCGCCTCTGAGGTCGAGGTTTCCATCACGGGCGATAGGGGAACTTGCCAAAGTCGGGCTTGCGCTTCTCGACATAGGCGTTGCGTCCCTCCTGCCCTTCTTCGGTCATATAGAAAAGCAATGTGGCGTTGCCCGCAAGCTCCTGCAAACCGGCCTGCCCGTCACAGTCGGCATTTAAGGCTGCTTTAAGGCAGCGGATAGCCATTTGAGAGTTGGCGAGCATCTCCCGGCACCAGCCGACCGTCTCTTCCTCGAGGCGGTCAAACGGTACCACTGTGTTCACCAGGCCCATCTCGAGCGCCTGCTGTGCGCTGTACGGCCGGCAGAGAAACCAGATCTCGCGCGCCTTTTTCTGCCCAACGATGCGCGCCAGATAGGAGGCCCCGTAGCCTCCGTCGAACGACCCGACGCGCGGACCGGTTTGCATGAACTGCGCGTTCTCTGCCGCGATCGTGAGGTCGCAGAGCACGTGCAGCACATGCCCTCCGCCGACGGCCCATCCCGCCACCATCGCAACGACGGGCTTCGGGCAGGAGCGGATCTGACGCTGGAAATCGAGGACGTTCAGGCGCTCCATGCCCGATCCTTCTTCCTTGTATCCCGCGTCGCCGCGGATGCGCTGATCGCCGCCCGAGCAAAAGGCCTCGTCTCCCCGCCCGGTCAGAATGATGACGCCGATCTCGACGTCGTCGCGCGCATCGTCGAGCGCGCGCATCATCTCCTTGACCGTGAGCGGCCGGAACGCGTTCCTCACTTCAGGCCGGTTGATGGTGATCTTGGCGATGCCTTCAGCTTTGTGGTAAAGGATATCGGTAAAGGTGCCGGCGTCCTTCCAGTCGATGACGGACATAAGTTCAATGAGGTTCTTGGGGTGGATAAAGCTCTAAGATAAGATGACCGGCTCGGCTCGTCAGCCTGCAGGACGGAAGAAGTCCGCAACGAGTTCGGCATACGCAGACGGCTGTTCAACGTGAACGTTGTGGCCGGCGTTGGGCAGCACGGCGGAGCGGATCAGGTCCGAGGCAAGTGCCATCCGCTCGACCGATTCGACGTACTTGCCGTCCAGCGCGCCGGCGACGGCAAGCGTCGGCATGGATAGCTCCGGCAGCCGGTTCCATCCCGGCGCATCTCCGGCGACAGTCATCCCCCGCAGCGCGCGGGCAAGCTCGGTAGGATCGTTTTCCGCCCGGCGGGCGAGCATGGCTTGCAGAACCGGCGGGTTGCGGGCAAGCGTGCTGAACAGCGGCTGTTTGTACCATGCCTCCAGAAACTCGGGAAACGCCCGCTCGATCTTCTTCGCACGCGCCTCGTCGAGATCCCTCCGCACGCGCCGCGCCTCTTCATCGATCAAACCGGGAGAGCACGACTCCATCACCAGGCGACCGCAGCGGGTGGCGTGCTCGAGCGCGAACGTCAGCGCAACACGCCCGCCCATCGAATACCCAATCACGCGCGCCGTCTGCACGCCACAGCGGTCGAGCACGCGGCCCAGCATAGCGGCCGCACGACGCGTCGCGTAGGATTCCGGCGACAGCCCGAGACTCTGTCCGTGCCCGGGCAGATCTACGGATATGCAGAAGAACTTCGATGCAAGCCGCGCAACGATCTCCGCCCAGTCGTGCCGGCTGCCGAGAAAGCCATGCACGAAAAGGAGCGCCTGCCGCCCGGGATCGCCGGTAGTCGAAAAGTGTAAGATATCGTTCTGGTGCATGGCCGGTAAAGTGCGTGCGCCTGAGCGTGTTTTGTGCCTGTATAAGATGCCTTCCACCGCTTTTCGAAGCCGTTTTGTTGCGGGAAACAAGGATACATAGGCTTTCTCAAGTTTATCTTTATAAGTGGACAACAGGGAATGGTGTTTGCCGTAAAGCCCATTGATTGTCCCACCTTCCGTTACGTCCTGTACGCCCATGAAGCCTTCCGGCCAACCGATCCTTCATTTTCGAACCTACGCCTGCTCGCCGGACGCAGAGTGGGTCGTGTTCGTGCATGGCGCGGGCGGCTCGTCGGCGTTGTGGTTTCGGCAGGTAAGGGAGTTTCAGTCGCACTTCAACCTGCTGCTCGTCGACCTTCGCGGCCACGGCGACTCGGGCAAAAAGGCCCCGCTCGTGCAGCAGATGAAGTACACGTTTGAAGATGTCAGCCGGGACCTTTTGGACGTGATGGACCATGCGGGCATCGAGAGGGCGCACTTTGTCGGCATGTCTCTCGGGTCGATCATCATCCGGACGCTTGCCGAGGCTGCCCCGGAGCGCGTGCAGTCTATGGTGTTGGGCGGCGCGATCCTCCGGCTCAACTTCCGCTCCCGGGTTCTGATCGCGCTCGGCAATTTAACAAAGCGATTCATTCCGTACCTCTGGCTGTACCGGCTCTTTGCCTGGGTAATTATGCCTCACCGGCGCAACCGGGAAGCGCGAACGCTCTTTACCCGCGAGGCCCGCAAGCTCAAGCATGGCGAGTTTCTGCGCTGGTTCAGGATGACCTGGCGCATCAACCCGATTCTGCGCCTGTTCAACGAGCGGGAACTTCCGGTCCCAGTTCTTTACCTCATGGGCGAAGAGGACCACATGTTTCTTCCCGCCGTGCGGCGCGTCGTGCAGCAGCACCGCCGGAGCATCCTTCAGGTGGTAGAGCGGGCCGGCCACGTCTGCAATATCGAGGCCCCAGAGCTTTTCAACCGATACGCCATCGCCTTCATCCGCAAGAACAAAATGCGCCCTGCGGCTGGATGATCAGGTCCCACCGGGACTGATAAAGAACAGCCAGTAGAGAAAACCGATGAGGATAGCGGCTCCGGCCACGACGAGCGTGAGCAGGAGATCACTGTAGACGCGCCTTCCAGGATCTCTCATGTGAACAGCGGCAGAAGGATGATTGCGGGGGTGAATGCGCCGAATCGGCGGGAGCGTTAAAACGTGCCCATGTCCCGTTCGATGCTCCTCGCGAGACTTTGTTGCAGAAGCCGGTGCTTCGCGAGGTTCTCTGCGCGGTTGGAAGGAACCTCGATCAGGGACGAGGTCCCCCGCTGCAAGGCTCCCAAATAGGCTGCTTTAAATTCCTCCTGGCTTCTCGGCCGATTGTACGGAATGCCGAACATGGCGGCAGCGTGCTCGAACGATAGGCCGTGCGGCGTTCCAAAATAGGGTTCAAAGATCGCACTAAACTGCGCAATCGGAAGGAAAGAGAAAATTCCTCCACCGTCGTTGTTCAGGGCGACTACCGTCACCGGATGGGGCGAAGCGCGAAGGAGGGCGAGGGCATTCAGGTCGTAGAGGAGCGCGAGGTCGCCGAGGAGCAGCGTCACGGGAGCGCGGAGTCCGGCAGCAAAGCCTACCGCCGAGGCAACCGTTCCGTCGATGCCGCTGGCCCCGCGGTTTGAGGTTACGCGCACGCGCGCGCCGTGAGAGGAGGCGAACAAATCGAGGTCGCGGATGGGCATACTGCTCGCGACGAACAACCCGTGGCCCTCCGCAATCTCCTCAGAGACGATCCGGGCGGCGGCAGGCTCCGTAAGTTCTTCGCCGGGCGCAAGAACGGACCCGAGGACTGCGGCCGCCGCTCGGTCCGCCTGCCTCCAGGCCGAACGCCATGCACCATCCGCCTCCCGAGGGGGCAAAGCGCGCGCCAGGCCGGCGGCGAAGTGGCCGGGGTTTGCTTCGACGGCATGAGAAACGATGTGCGCGGGATCGAGCCGAAAAGGGACCTCCCTGACCCCCACATACACGGGCGGCTTGGCGTCCGCGAGAAAGGTCAAAAGCCGCTTGGAGGTTAGGCGGCCGCCGAGATGAAGGACGGCTTCCGGGCGGTATGCCGCGGCAAAGCGCGAACTCGAAAGCACCCCGTCGTAATGGGCGATGCGGTGCTCCGTTTCCCCTTCGCCGAGGCGCATTCCCGAGCCGAGATCCGGCAGCACTGGCCACCCGAGCTTGGCGGCAAGCGGATAGACCGCGTCTCCGTCCACCGGTAGATCTGTTTTCCCGACCACGATCAGGCCCCTGCGCCGCGCCGACAGGAGCGAGGCGAGCGTGTTCAGATCGTTCTCGCTCACGTGCGCATCCGCAGCCAGGTAGTCGGTGTATGGCCCGGTCGATCCGAGCCATCGTCGCACCGGCTCCAAATACTCAGTCCGGTTCCACTCGACCATCTCCGGCGCGAGCGGCTCACGAAACATCAGGTTCAGATGAATCGGGCCGGCGGGCGAACGTGTGGCGCGATGCAGGGCCTGGTCCACCGTCGTCAGCACGAACGCGGGACTAATGGCTTCCGAGGGCGGCGGCACGTCGAATTGCCAGCGGACATAGGAGCCAAAGAGCCGCGCCTGATCGACGGCCTGGTTGGCGGCGGTGTCCCGCAGCTCCGGCGGACGATCGGCCGTAAGCAGGAGCATCGGCACGCCCTCGGTCGACGCCTCGACCACGGCAGGCATTCCATTAGCGACGGCCGTACCGGACGTGGTGATCCACACGGCGGGCTTCCCGGAAGCGCGGGCGTAGCCGAGCGCCGCAAAAGCCGTCGCGCGCTCGTCAAAGTGGACCACCTTTCGCGCAAGCGGATGATCCGCCACGGCGGCGAGGAGCGGCGTGCTTCTCGACCCCGGAGCGAGGCAGAAGAAGTCAATGCCGCTTCGGACAAGCTCCTCGATCAGGAGTCCGGCCCAGAGCCGGCTAATGTTAGGCGCGTCTTCCAGCAAGGCCGAGTATCCGTGCAAAGTCCCCGATCTTCTGCTCCACCTCGTCGTATTCCGCGCCGGCGTCAGATCCCCGAACGATCCCCGCACCGGAGTAGAGCGACAGCCGTGCGTCGGCCACCAGTCCCGACCGAATGCCGACCGCGAACTCAGCACCGCTCCCGCCGATTCGCCCCACCGGTCCCGCATACCATCCGCGGTCGAACGGTTCCAACTCAGCAATCGCCGCCATGGCCGCCTCGCCCGGGACCCCGCCTACGGCAGGCGTCGGGTGCAGCCGCCGCAACAACTCCGCGTCTGTGACCTCCTCGCGGAGGTGCCCGGATGCCTGCGAGTACAGATGCCGCCCCATCGCAAGTCGCATTTCGCCCGCAGCATTCTCCATGCGGAAGCTGTCGCATACGCCGGCGAGTACCTCGCGGACTGCTTCGCGGACGTAGCCGTGCTCCCGCTGCTCCTTGTCACTCCCGAGGAGTTCTTCGAGCAACCGGGCATCTTCGCCGGCCGAGCCGCCGAGGGGGCGCGTGCCCGCAACCGCCTCCGTAAACACCTCCCGCCCTTCACGTCGGTACAATCGTTCCGGCGACGCGCCGACGAACGCGGCACCCCCATCCGGCTGAAAAAGAAAGTGGAAGCAGCCGGGCGTGGCTTCGCTGAGACGTTTCAGGAGCAGGATCGGCCGCAAGGACTCGCCGAAGGAATAGGTCACCTGGCGGGCAAGAACGACCTTCCCGAGCATCTCTTCTTCAAAGTCGTGCAGGGCCGCGCCGATGTTCCGGTTCCAACCTTCGCGTTCCGGGGCGTCCTGCCGATCGAGTGGCGAAGGCAGCTCGCCGCGGAGCGTGCCGGGCGTCAGGTCGAGGCCCGCCACCTCCCGCAAAATGGCCGCCTTATGCTGCCGATCTGCGGGCAGTCTCAGGTTGCAAGAAAGCGTTGCACCGTCGGCGGCGACCGTCAGGCGGAACCGCGGCAGGATGAAAAGCAGCGGCGGAAAAGCTACCCACTCCTCGCTCTCCGCGCGCGCATCGAAGCGCGCACCACCGAAATAGCACGCCGCTTCCGGCAACCCGCTGAGGTCCGGGAGCGTAGCCGCCCCGCCTTCGATACGGCAGGCCTCCCCCACGGCAGCGTGGCTCGTCTCTTCATTTCGTGCCGACCAGAACACCTTGGTTGCCTGCGGTTGCGCCTCCAACCAGAAGAACGCGTCCGGCACGTCCACTGCCACCGAGACACTGATGACGCGGGAGGCTTCGTTCTCCGCTCCCGGCGTGTCGAGCGCACGCGCGACCCTCTGCGCGAGCACATGCCGCCTTTCGTCCGCAGCCGTGGCGAACTCCTGTGTTTCCCGGGCGGGCGTGTAGACCGTCATTGTGTCTTGCTGCATACTCTCGCGCGTCTACTCGACCATTATGGTTTCCGAACGCTCCAGATGGGCGGTGCAGTTGAGCAAAATCGGCTCAAATCGGTCGCCGTCGAAGAGAACTTCATTTACCGACGTGTTCGCGTGCTGGATCTCGCCCATGCGTTCCAGGCCGTAGCCGTCAAGCGCCGAGGCAAGCAGCACCCGAAGCAGGCGGCCATGCGTGACCACGACGATGTCTTTGCCCTTGCTTTCCGCCAGCATCGTGTCGAGCGCTCGGAGGCTTCGACGCTGAACCTGCGAAATCGATTCGCCGCCCTCGATGGGCGTTTCATAGTCGCCCTGATTCCAGAGGTCGTTCATCTTCTCAAAAGCGACGGACACGTCGGACGAAAGCGGCTCGCCCTCGAACACGCCCCACGACATCTCTTCCAGATCCTCGAGGTAGCGCACCCTCGCCGAAGGGTGATGGGCGGCAATTGCGGCAGCGGTCTCCCGCGTGCGCCGCATTGGGCTTGCGTAGATAACATCTACGGGTACGGAAGAGAGCCGTCTGCCAACCGCCTCTGCCTGACTCTCGCCCGTCTCGTTCAGCGTGCTGTTGATCTTCCGCCCCTGAATAATGCGGTTTCTGTTGTAATCCGTTTCCCCATGACGAATAAAATAAAAGCGTGTCGACGCTGCATCTTCCATAATCCCCTTCCAGTCCAAACAATCTATATACAAGGAGTTGCGAGACGTCTCCCGCAGCTCTTCAAGTCAAACAAGGCTAACGGATGCCTATTCGGCAGGTTTCACTTTTTATTGAAAGTTCGCACGTCCACCGGTGCCGATATCCTGCCTCGCCAACCATTGCATCGTTCCAGGTCTCTGCCAATAAGCAGGATTGAACGCAGTGCTTCCGAGGGCAAGATCAGCCCGCAACGCTCACTTCAGCGGCAGGATACATCGTGCCCCCAAGTCCGCCTTGAAAAATCCAGCTTGGCAGCGAGGAATATCGGCGGCGGCGTGGCCAAGTCGAAGTCGCTGCATCTAAGGAACGCCGAAGGCGCCTATCCTCGCGGCTCGACGACGAGGCCGCCGCCGAGATCGAAGCGGAACTGCGGATCCTCAACACCCGCTGCTTGCAGAATCGGCCTTAGCAGGGTTTCCAGCGCGTGTGCCGTATTGATGCGCGGCTGGTCGGCGGTCCGGATGTGGGAGCCGGCCTGCGCCTCCAGCACGTCCTGCGCGTGGCTCATCGCCATCAGTTCAGCCCGGCTGCCCGCGTCGCTGTAGAGCCGCTGCCATCCGTCTTCCGTCTCCACCTCCATCCGACTCAGGTCCGATTCCACCGCGTAGACGCTGATACTCGGGAGGTGAACCGTCACCGCGCCGTCTTCTTCGAGCCGAATGTCCTCGCGCCGGAGCGCGCTCACGTCGAAGCCGTAGGAGGCGCGGCCCGGGAGCTTGACGTTCGCCGTCGTGGACTGCAGCTTCAGGTTAATGGACCTGGGAAGCAGCACCTTGTTGATCGTCACTTCCGCCTCAGCCGTGATGTCGAGCGTGCCGGTAACGTAGAACGAGGCGGGTGCCTCCCGCTGGATCGTCGAGATGACGAGCGTCTGCACCTCCTCCTCGGTGAGCCGAGGCTTTACGATGTTCCACACGAGGGCCGCCGCAGCGACGAGCAGCAGCACCGAGGCCGTAAGCCAGAGCACTTTTATAAATCCCGACCGGTTCATCAGCACGGTTTGACAGTGATTGCAACGCCAGTAAGACACCCGTCACGTGTGCCGGGTTCGTTCATGCGCGTTCGAAACCGGGAAAGAAGGTCCGCCTGAGCCGCGCATGATCCCCGATCCAAACATTTTACCATCGTACGGCCGGTCTGAGGAACGCGGCGGGGGCCGTTCGCCGTTCAATGATGATGTTGGTACCCTGAGCGGTGGGTGATGCGGACCAGGCCGGCTGCGCGCCCGCCCGGTGCGGGCACCGTGTTCGCCCGGGCACCGCTAAACGCCCATTCTATCCGCCAATCGATCGTTTCTGCAGTGTTTCTGCCGAAAAATGCTACGCTCGTGCCACCACGGTTCTTTTAGCCGCCCGCAAACGCCTTTAATGTTCTGCACTATGAAACGCTTCTCCCTGCTCTTGCTTCCGACCTTTCTGGGCGCCTGTGTTACCACCGCCCCGTACTGCTCGCCGTGGGACGCCGATGAGAGTGGCGATCTTTATCAGAATGAGGTAGCGATGGGTTTCTTCGACCAGTGGGACACCGACGACAACGGTCTGCTCACCCGCGAGGAGTACAACATCGGCGTCGCGAAATATCCGGCTCTTGCGGACTGGACGCCGTTCTTCAACGATTGGGATGATGACGAGGACGGATTCGTCAGTGTCGCCGAGTTCGGAGCCGGATTCGCGGATTCCGAATACTTTGACGAGTGGGACGTGAACGGAAACGGCACGCTGAGCAAGTCAGAGTGTACGGTCTTGTCTCGGTCGTAGCCGCCTGCCACCGCCATTGGCGAACCGCGCGGCAACGAAGGCGTAGGGACCCGTCGGCCGGCAGGAGCCGGCTCGGACCCTTTACCCTTCTCTCTCGACATGCGCGTCGGCCTCGTTTACGATTTGTTTGAAGCCTATCCCTGGCGTCCGGGCGAGCCGGACGATGCGGACGCGGAGTACGAGCCGGAGGAGACCGTGCAGGTGATCGAGGAGGCACTCCGCGCGCTCGGTCACACGCCCGTAAGAATAGGAACGCCGCACGACCTGCTGCAGCAGCTTCCCAATCTGGCCATCGACGCGGCGGTGAATATCGCAGAGGGGGCGCACAGCAGAAACCGCGAGGGATACGCGCCGGTGCTTCTCGAAATGGCGGGGATTCCGTTTCTCGGCTCCGATGCCCTCACGCTTTCGGTCAGCCTGGACAAGGCGTGGACTAAGGACCTCGCGAGGGCGGCCGGCGTGCCGACGCCTGCATACGCCACGTTCTCCTCAGTCGCCGCATTAGAGGGCGGCGGCTTCCCATCGACCTTTCCGCTTTTCGTCAAGCCCCGGTACGAAGGCTCTGCCAAAGGCATAACGGCCCGGAGCCGCGTCGAGACGCCGGATGCACTCCGCCGCGAGGTGGACCGCGTCACGAGTCTCTACCGCCAGGACGCGCTGGTCGAAACGTTCGTCGAGGGGGGCGGCGAGTTCACGGTCGCCATTGTCGGCAATGACCCGCCGGAGGCGCTGCCGGTGCTGCAGCGAGCGGTCGAAACGAATACGGGAATCGGACTGCACGCGCTGGAGGGATCGGCGGATGTGCGGTTCGACTACTGCCTCGAAGGCGACCTGACGCCCGAGCTTGAATCGGAACTGCAGCGCCTCGCGATTCTCATCTACGAGAAATTGGCGTGCCGCGATTTTGCGCGCGTAGATTTCCGCGCGGACGGGGCCGGGCGGCCGTTCTTCCTCGAGATCAATCCCCTTCCGACGTTCGCGCCCGACGGCACTTTCGCGGTCCTTGCTGAACTGATGGGAAGACCATACGGGCAGTTTCTGGCGGACGTCCTTGCCCGGGGCTTCAGCCGGGTGGCCGCCGCTGCCGACGAGGTGCCGGCATGAAACGGGTGCGCTCTCCCCTGCTTGACGATCCCTCCTGGCGAGACTGGCGCTGGCAAATGCGGCACCGTGTGCATACGGCGGAGGAACTTGGGAAATACATTCGTCCGACGGAGGAAGAATTGAAGGCGGTCGAGGCGACAAAGTCCGTCTTCCGCTGGAACATCACGCCCTACTACGCCTCCCTCATGGACCCGGACGACCCCTCCGACCCGGTGCGCAGGCAGGCGGTGCCGCTGATGCACGAACTGGAGCCGGATATCGTCGGCGTGGAAGATCCGCTGGAGGAGGTCGCGCATTCGCCCGTAAAGAACCTGATCCACAACTATCGTGACCGGGTGGCCTTCTGCGTCACGGCCGAGTGCGCGATCTACTGCCGCTACTGCCTTCGCAAGCGGATGGTGGGCGACGCGGACTTCTTCATGCGCAAGGACGAGCTGCTCGACGGCATCCGGTATATTGCCGACCACGAAGAAATTCGCGACGTGCTGATTACCGGCGGCGACCCGCTCACCTTCAGCGACGCGAATCTTGAATGGCTGCTCTCAAGACTGCGCGCGATTCCCCATCTCGAACTCATCCGCGTCGGGAGCCGGATGCCGGTGAAGCTTCCCTACCGAATCACGCCGGAACTATGCAGCATCCTCGAGCGCCATCATCCGCTTTGGATCAACACGCACTTCAATCACCCCAACGAACTTACGTCTGATGCCGCCGAGGCCATTGATCGGCTGCTGCGTGCGGGCGTGCCGGTTGGCAATCAGACCGTGCTTCTGCGCGGAATCAACGACGATGCCGACACGATGAAGCGCCTCTGCGAGGGACTCGTTCGGATGCGCGTGCGGCCCTATTATCTCTACCAGGCCCAGGTCCTTGGCGGGACTGCTCATTTCCGCACATCCATCGAAAAGGGAATGGAGATCATGGCCGCGCTGCAGGGGCGCACATCGGGGTTCGCCATACCGAAGTATGTGTTGGATACGCCCTACGGCAAGGTGCCGCTCAACCGCGACTACGTTCAGGGCCGAGCGGGGGATTTTGTTGTGATGGACACGCCGCGCGGCACGCCGTGGGCGGAGCCGAACCCCATACCGGCCGGAGAAGGGTGCTCCCTGAAATTACCGGGCATCGCGCTGCCCGACGGGATTGTCACCATACCCACACATGAAGCCGGCGTCGTTCAGTTGGAGGCGTCTGAGAGACCGTTATAGACGGCGTTGCGGGTAGAGGACTGCTGCCGCGCCTGAGATCTCGCCCCTGCACCGCGGCGGAGCAGGCGCCGTTTACGCCATCTTCCGCAGGGCCTCCATCACCCGGCGCGCGTGTTTGGAGGTCTGCATGATGTAGAAGTGCAGGCACGGAACGCCCGCGTTCATCAGCTCCTCGCTCTGCCGAATGGTCCACTCAACGCCGATGTCCGCAACATGCTCGGGCCGCGCCTCTTCCACTTCCGCAGCCATCGCCTCGGGAAGCTCAACGTGGAAGTTGCGCGGAAGCGTTTGAAGGTGACCCTTTGTCGTGAGGATCTTCAGGCCGGGAATGATGGGAACGCCAATGCCAACCTCGCGGCACTTGTCGACGAAATTGAAGAAGTGGCTGTTCTCGAAGAACATCTGGGTGACGACGTACTCGGCCCCCGCATCTACTTTCCTTTTGAGATTCAGCACGTCCCATGTGCTGTTCGGCGCTTCGAAGTGCTTCTCGGGGTAACCGGCAACGCCGACGCAGAAGTCCGTGCGTTGCGCGTCGATCAGTTTCTCGATGTAGTGCCCTTCGTTCATCTCGGCGATCTGGCGCACAAGCTCCTCCGCATACCGGTTCCTCGATCGGTCCGCCGGTAACGGCTTCTGAAACGCCTGGTCATCCCCGCGCAACGCCATTACGTTCCGGATGCCGAGGTAATGCAGCTCGATGAGCGCATCCTCGGTCTCCTCCCGCGTAAAACCGTTGCACAGCAGGTGCGGAACGGCCTCGATGCCGAAGCGGCCTTTGATGGCGGCGCAGAGGCCGAGCGTCCCCGGTCGCTTGCGTTTGACCTGCCGCCGCCAGGTGCCGTCCGGCATTTCCTCATAGTAGACTTGAGCGGAGTGACTCGTCACGTCGATGAACGGCGGCTCGAACCGCATGAGTTCACCAATGATGTCGAGGATGTCCGAGACGGCACCACCCCGCGCCGGCGGTATGATCTCATACGACACGAGCGGCTCGGACGCGCGGCTCAGATGCTCGATAACTTTCATAGGGTTCAAACGTGGTTCGGGAGCGGCCAAGATACGACGCGTGCGCTCCGAACCGAAAGGGACGCGACACCGCCTGCGGGCGCGGCTTTAGTTGCGACGGTTCCAGAGGTCCTCCTGCAACTCGCCGTTCGGAACCCCCACGTCGCGCGTCATCTTCGGGAAGGCGTAGGGGCGGCCGCCGGAAGCGTGCGATAAGCGGCGCTGTTCCTCGCGGATGTCCCGCAAAGAGACGGAGCCGTGAAGCGGCTTGACGCGCTCGGACAGGGCGTAGTGCCAGGAAGCGACTTCATGATCCGACAGCGGCCGCCGCGCAAAGTAGACGCGCGCCATTCGAACAACGACCCACACCGAGAGCATGAACAGCAGCGGGGTCACGGCGGATATGAAGAGTAAGGAAGCCATTAGCCTATCACATCATCGGTTTCCATCGAGGTTGCTGCCGGTCTGCCGCGCCAAAGACCGCCTCAGGGAGCCGCAGCAGGCTCAGTCTGCATTGCTGCGCCCTCGGCTGCTGCAGGTTCAGGCGTTCCGCTCGAATCTACCGGCGTTGTAGACGCGGCGCTGTCCGGCGCAGCCGGCGTGGTCAAGGCGGTGGCGGGGCCGTTCGGGTTCTCTTTGGCAAGGGCCGCCTTTTCCCGCACCTGTATATCCTCGATCGTCTCGGGGTTCACGTTGCCCATGTCCCCGCGGAAAAGCGTGTCGAAGAGCGTGAAGATGAGAAAGACGCTCACGAAGACCGCCCCCATGCTGAGCACGAGACGATTAACCGGGCTGTCGTACTTCAGGGCCATAAAGAAGGTGATGACCAGCATCGCCTTCATGGCCGCAATACCGAGCGCAAGCGGAACGTTCCACGCGCCAATATCCACATAAACGGCTGTGAGAACCGTTAAAATGGTGAGTGCAAGCAGCGCGCCAAGCACCGTCGCCAGGGTCTTGACGGGAAGAACGTGGTGGCCTTCAGCATGCCCGCCGGCCGCTACGGGGTGAGACATAGGGAACGATTGATGTTAATTGAGGCAGTCACGCGCGTCCTGCTCGCAAACTCTGTCTTGCGGACGGGTCAGATCAGGTACATCAGCGGAAAGAGGAAAATCCAGATGATGTCGACAAGGTGCCAGTAGAGTCCGGTAAGCTCCACGGGCGTGTAATACGTGCTGTTGAACTCTCCGCGCATGGCGCGAATGGCCATCCACGAAATGACGCCCATGCCCACGAGCACGTGTACGCCGTGAATGCCGGTCATTACGAAGTAGATGCTGAAGAACTGCCGCGCGTAAGGTATCGCCATAACGGCATAATCGCCGTGGGGAGCAAACGCCGCTCCGGGGTAGAGTCCGTGTTCGAACTTGGCGGTGTACTCGAAATACTTCACCACGAGAAAGACCGCTGCCAGCGCAACGGTCGTCCACAGGCTGATCACAACGCCGCGTTTGTTGTTCACCTGCGCCATGTGGATCGAAAGGGCCACCGTAAACGACGATCCGAGGAGAACGAGCGTGTTCAATCCGCCAAGGAACGGATTGAGCGCCTTGCTCGCCACTTCGAACACCTCCGGGTGCCACGATCGATAGACGGTGTAGGCAACGAACATCCCGCTGAACAGCAGGATCTCCGTGACGAGGAAGAGCCACATGCCGAGCTTCGAGGCTTCGAACTGCTGGTCCGACGAAACGAAGTGGTGCTGCAGGTGGGTGGGGTGTCCCCCGTGCTCCACCGAATGCGGCGCGGTGCCGATGGTTGGCTGTGCTGTAGCCATGCGCAGGTTGGTGCGTAGGTGAAAAACGGTCAGAAAGTGCGGTGAGGTGCGTCGACGGCTACTTCTCGCCGTAAAGCTCCGGCCGGGCCGGGCCTCGTTCGACGGCATCGTCAACCGGCTCCGGAATGCGCTCGCCAGCGCCATCCCCGGCACCGTCGCCGCCACCGAAAACGTCGTGGGCAAGGTGGAAGTCGTACGGACCCCGCGTAACGATGGGCGTGCGCGTGAAGTTGTGCGGGATGGGCGGCGACGAGGTGTGCGTCCATTCGAGCGTCGCGGCCCCCCACGGATTAGCCGGAGCGCGCTTGCCCTTGAACAGCGAATAGATCAAGTTGCCGGCCGCAATGAACAGGCCGATGGCGAGGATGTACGAGCCGCTCGTGGACAGCACGTGAAGGCCCTGGAACTCGGCGGCATAGTCCGCATACCGGCGCGGCATTCCACGGGCACCGAGAATGAGCTGCGTGAAGAACGTGAGGTTGAAGCCCACAAAGATGGTCACGGCGGCGATTTTGCCTACCAGTTCGCTGTACAGCTTGCCGGTTGCCTTCGGCCACCAGTAATGCACCCCGCCGAGCAGCGCGATCACGGTGCCGCCCATCATGACGTAGTGGAAGTGCCCGACGACGTAGTACGTGTCGTGGAGATGAACGTCGACCGCAAGCACGCCCACCATGATGCCGGTAAGCCCGCCAATGGTAAAGAGGAAAATGAAGCTCAGCGCGTAAAGCATCGGCGTCTGCAGCCAGACCGAGCCTCGGTACATCGTTGCGAGCCAGTTAAAGACTTTAATGCCGGACGGGATGCCGATCAGGTAGGTGATGAGCGAGAAAACGACCGCCGCCAGCGTCGACTGGCCGGAGACGAACATGTGGTGTCCCCAGACCATGAACCCGAGCAGCGCGATGGCTACGGAAGAAAGCGCAATGGCCCGGTACCCGAAGACGCGCTGCCGGGAGAACGTCCCGATGAGTTCGGAAATGACGCCAAACGCCGGCAAGATCATGATGTAGACGGCCGGGTGCGAATAGAACCAGAAGAAGTGCTGGAACAGGATCGGGTCGCCGCCGAGCGCCGGGTCAAAAATGCCGATGTGCAGGAAGTTCTCCAGGAAGAGCAGCAGCACCGTGATGCCGAGCACCGGCGTCGCCAGGATCTGCACGAGACTGACGGCATAGAGCGACCAGACGAAGAGCGGTAGCCGGTTCCACGTTAGTCCCGGGGCGCGCATCTTGTGGATCGTGACAATGAAGTTGATGCCGGTAAAGATGGACGAGAAGCCCGCGATGAAGATGGCGGTCGTCATCAACATGACCGGCGCAGCCCCTGCCTCCGAGGTCGAGTATGGCGTATAGAAGGTCCATCCGGTGTCTACATGGCCCGCGAACTGCGCCAGGAAGACGAACAGACCACCGGCGAGATAGACGTAGTAACTCGCGAGGTTCAAGCGCGGGAAGGCCACGTCCTTTGCCCCGAGCTGCAAGGGCAGCATCAGGTTGCCGAGGATAGCGGGGATGGACGGGACGAGGAACAGAAAGACCATGACGATGCCGTGCATCGTAAAGGCCCAGTTGTAGCTCGAGTTGCTCATGTACGTCTCGCCGGGCGTAAGCAGCTCCGTTCGCACCATGAGCGCAAGCACACCGCCGATGAAGAACATCAGCGCGAGCGTGACCCCGTACATGATCCCGATCCGCTTATGATCGAGCGTCAGGAGCCACGACTTGATGCTCTTGTCGTGGTTCAGGTAGTTTACGTCCGCGTGATGGTGCGCCTGCACCTCGCTGTTCTGCGCGCGGGCGATGGACTGAGCGGAAGTGGCCATAATGTTTTCGACTTGCAGGTCGCTGCCTGCGGCAACGAACCTCGTTCGGGCGTTCTCTACTTCAAGGTCTTTATATACTCGACGAGCGCCGTTATCTGCGCCTCCTCGAGGTTTGAGTACGACGACGGCGTCACCGGCGGGAATCCGGCTACTACTTGCGCGTTCGGCTGAAGGATCGATTCGCGGAGGTAATTCTCGTCCACCTCCACCGTCGCGCCGCCTTCCATCGGCTGCTCATGCCCGAAGATTCCTTTGAAGCTCGGCCCGATCTTCGTCGATCCGTCGACGCTGTGGCACGCCTGGCAGCCCTGCTGCGCGTAGAGCAGCGCGCCGTATTCAGCGGGCGGCAGGTCCGCCCCGCCGGCAGGTTGCTTCTTCAGCCATGCGTCGAATTCCTCCTGAGACTCAACGACTACTTTCGCCCACATGCCGGAGTGCGAGGTGCCGCAGTATTCCGTGCAGAAGAGCGGGTATTCGCCCACGTCCGTCGCTTCGAACCACACGTAGGAATACCGGTTCGGGAGAACGTCCTGTTTAACGCGAAAGACGGGAATGAAGAGGCTATGCAGCACGTCTTCACTACTCATCTGGAGCCGAACGGGGCGGTTGACGGGCACGTGAATCTCGTTCACCGTCTGCGCGCCGTTGGGATACTGGAACGCCCAGCTCCACTGGCGGCCCGTCACGTTGATGAGGTAGGAATCCGGCGGAGCCACCTGGATTTTCACGTAAACCGTGAAGCCCCAGAAGAAGGTGACCAGCACGAGAATAGTCGGCACGGCAATCCAGGCGATCTCCATCGCCTTGTTCTCTTTCACGGGGGTAGGCCGGTCGTTCGGGCCGCGCCGGCGGAACCGGTATGCCAGAAAGACCATCACGAAGACGACGCCGAGAAAGAGGATCAGGCTAACGATGTTGACGAAGTTAAAGAGCGCATCCACGCTGGGCGAGAGCGTGGAGTGGCCACCCGGAAGCCAGAGGCCTCCGCTTCCTTCCATAGACGGCAGAGTGGGCGTTTGCTGTGCTTGCATCGAGGGGGGTCGGGAATGCTACGGGCGTACCATGCCGGAAACCGGCAGGTCCAGGGTGGATTCGCTGCGGCGACGCTCGCGCCGCCAGAAGAAAAGCAGAAAGCTGCCGAGTGCGAGCAGCGTAAGGCCGCCGCCGGCCTTCATAAGATTGATGGCGTCCGGCACGTACGAGTTTTCGGAAGGATCGTACTGAAAACAAAAGAGGATCGCTTGATCGAGCGGACTGCCGATCTTCCCTTCAGAGGCCTCGAGCAGCGCCGTCCGCATGGTTCGCGAGGGGATGTCAAGCCCGTACAGATACCGCGTAATCTTGCCTTCGCCGCTTAAGAAGGTCACGACGGCCGGGTGCGCATATTCCTGCTGCGCTTCGACCCATTTATACTCAAAACCGACGGCGCTGGTTAGCGCCTGGATGCTCTCCTCGCTGCCCGTAAGAAAGTGCCATCCCGAAGCGGCCTCGGGTTTGCCGAGCATCTGGGTGTACCGCTCCTTGGCGCGCGCAGACTCCTCCGGCCCTTCCGCCGGCGAAAAGCTGATGGCGAGCGCCGTGAACTCGTCGCCGGGCGTCCAGTCCAGGCCTTTCATGGCTGCCGTGGTGCCGTCGAGCACGAGGTTGCACAGCATCGGGCAGCTGTGATAGACGAGGTTGAGCACGACGGGATGTTCGCCGCCGAAGTAATCCCCGAGCTTCACCGTGCGTCCGGTTTCGTCGCGGAACGTGAGATCGAGCGGGAGCGACCCGCCGAGCTTTTCCGTCATGCCGACGCCTTCAAAGACGCCGAGCTTCTGCCCACTTGGCTGCGCGTGCACCTCACCCGCGCCGGCGGCGGCGAGAATGAGAAACGCTGCTAAAGAGAAGACTCTACTCGTCACGACAAACAACTATTGGTTCGGCTGCGTTGCGGCCGGGGTTTGGTCAAAGCGGGCGGGCGCGGCGGCGGCGTCTCTGCTCCCGGCGGGAAGGAGGGGCAATTCGGACGAGAAAGAGTCCGCGGGCCGGGCCACCGACTCTTCAACCATCCTTTCCATGGCGCGCTCTATCGGAATCTTGTAAATGCCTGATCCTTCGTCGATGATCCCGTAGCCTGACAGGCGCTCGGCGGCCGCCTGCTCGGTGCGCATGCGGTCAGGATAGCCGGACATCCCGACGACGCTGCTGTAAGTCGAACGGTGGAGGTTGTCGTAGAGGAAGAAGACGGCGATAATCATACAGATGAGCGCCACGATCACGGCCGCCGCAATGCCGATGATCTGCCCCGTCTCGATGCCCTCATGCTCGACGCCCATCTCCTCTTCCTCCAGCGCCGCAGTGTCGCTGCCCGTCAGTTCTGCCTGCGCCGAGGCGGCACCGGAGCGAATCAGTTCGGGATACGGACCGAGCCTGCCGTCGTCGTCGGGCCGCGCGAGGTGCAAGGACGCCTGTTCGGGCGTGCCCGCCAGGAAACTCTCGATGTGTTCGCCCGGACTCCAAAGGCCGTCCACCAGTGCCAGTACGCGCCAGTAGAACGTTTCGTCTTCGGCTGCAAACTTTTCGGCGGCGCTGAACTGCGTTTCCGTGGTAAACGCCTCGTCGATCAGCAATTCCTCAAAGGAACTGTCTCCGGCCACCTGCATGCGATACTCGGTTGCACCGTCCACTTCGGCCCAGCGAAAGTGCACGTTTCGGGCGTCGACGACTTCTTCGTTGCGAGGGCCGTAAAGCGCCGGGTCGAGCGGGATATTCTTCGTGGCGGGGTGCTCAGCCATATTCCTCAGTGGATATTCGTCTGTCCTTACCCGCTCGCGCCGGAGCGGATCGCTGTTCTTTGTGAAGATCCTCCTACACCGCGCCTTCACACGAGGGCGAGGCAGGGCACCGCTCAAGCATTGTGGAAGTTGAGCGACATGTTCAGTCTCGGATCGTTCCGCGGAACGACGCTGTGCCGCGAGAGCCGGTAGAGCGCTGCCGCAAGGTAGACGCCGAACAGGCCGAACCAGCAGGCGAAGTCCACCCAGTGGAATCCCGCGTGGCCATAGCCGACCTCCTCCGGCATCGCACCGGGATAGAAAGCGCCATTTTCCATGACGTGGGCGGCGGCCTCAGCAGCGTGCGCCCCCGGCTGGTAAGCCGGCATCACGAGCCAGTTCAGGTCGAACCACTGCATCACGAGCGCCCACACGGCCATAAAGGCAAGCACCGGAAGGATGCGCTTGGACGCCCTCGGCAGTAGCAATATGAACGGCAGAATAAAGTGCGCAATCAGCAGGGCCGCGCTGTGCCAGCCCCAGCCACCTTCCAGCCGGTGCCTGTACCAGAACGTCTCTTCGGGTATGTTCGCGTACCAGATGAGCATATACTGGCTGAAGGCAATGTACGCCCAAAACACGGTGAAGGCGAACAGCCACTTGCCGAGATCGTGGAAGTGCTCTGTGGTCACGACTCGCTCGAACGCCTGCCCTCGGCGCTGCAGCGCGGCCACGATCAGGATGATCATGGCGTTGGCCGACCAGAACGCACCGGAGAAAATGTAGACGCCGAAGATGGTCGAAAACCAGTGCGGGTCTACCGACATGAGGATGTCGTACGAGGCAAAGGCGGTTGTGACGGCGAAGACGGGAATGCCCCACGCCGCAACCTTGCGCTGCGCGTCCGGAATGTCTTCGTCGGCGCTCAGGTCCTGCGCCAGCGAGAGCTTGTACAGCCGGTACGACATGTACGTCCACACGAAAAAGTACAGCGCGAGCCGCGTAATCCAGAAAGGCGTGTTCAGATAAGCCCGCTTTCCGGCGAGCAGCGCGTCGTACTCCGGCCCACCGACTACATAGAGTTCATGGTGCGTCCAGTGGTAGAGGTCGTGCATTCCCAGCAGAATGGGTATGCTCAGAACTGCCAGGAGCGGAAAGGCCCACGTGAGCGACTCCGGAACGCGCCGGATCACCACGCCCCAATGCGCCTTCGTAATGTGGTGTGCGAGCACGAAGAAGAGAGACCCCAGCGTAATCGTGAGGCAGAACGCCCAGCCGATGAGATACGCGAAGTAGAACCGCGCCGGATCGACGACCCAGCCCACGGCAGCGACGACCAGCATGAACAACCCGATACCGAGCGGAACGCCCCACGTCAAGTCGGACGCGGCAAAGCGGTAGTGCCGCCCAGCGTTTGCTCGCGTCGGCCGGAACGGGTCTATAAGCCCTTCGAAAAAGCCTGAATGTTCGAGCGAAGAAGCCATGGAAGGTGCAACTGAGGAAAGTGATGGAGCGCTTCAGGGCGAGGCGGATTACGGAGTCGCGGCGCTGTCCGCCGCAGGTGCAGCGGCCGCGCCCGAGGGTGCCGTAGAGTCCATTGCTGCGGGAGTGGCGACCGGGGAGAGACCCGCGCGTTCTGCGAGCGGCACGTCCGCCACGGAGGCGTTCTCAGTCCGCTGCAAGGCCCTGACGTAAGCCACGATGGCCCACCGGTCCGCGACTGCGATCTGCTGCGCGTAGGGAGGCATCGTGCGCATCCCGTTCGTAATCACGTTGAAGATGTAGCCCTCCTGCACCGCGAGCAGCCGCGGGTCATGGAACGAGGGAGCGGGCGTGAAGCCGTAGTTGCCGGTCATCATGATGCCCTGCCCGTCCCCCGCGTAGCCGTGGCAAACGGCGCAGTAAATGCCGAAACGCTGTTGTCCCCGCTCCAGCAGGGCGCGCGTCACGGGCACCGGGATGTGATCGAGCATTTGATTGCCTGCAGACGTTCCATTGTAGAACGCCTCGTCCTCTCGAAGCTGTCCGCGCGCGATCGTCCCCCGCACGGTCGGGCGCATGGCACGGCCGTCTTCGAAGAAGGGGTTTGCCTCCTGCGGATCGTAGCGGACCTGAAAGTCCATGTTCAGGTTGGGCTGGATAGGCGGCTTCCGGGACTCCATACCCCGGCATCCGGCCATCAACAGCCCGCCCATCGCAAAGATCAAGAAGTAGTGCTTCATCTCAACAGAATGTCGTCGGCGCAAGCGCGTGGGAAGAGGCATCAGCGGGTGGTCGGGGCGGAATGCGCAACGGGGATCGGCTCGCCGCTTTCATAACGCGCGCGTTCCTTCTTGCTCAAGCGGTCCTCCGTGACCTCATTATCGTAGACTTCCTCCACGAAAACAGCGCCCAGATCCGAAAGCAACTCGCGCGTGCCGTCCACCGAGAACCGCTTGTCGGTGCCGGAAACGTGCAGGAAAAACCCGTCGTCGGTCGCGCGAAGGAATCGTCGGGAGTAAAAGAGCGGATTGTACAGCCTCGGCAGACCATTCAAGGCCAGCATTCCGGCCACTGTCGAAAGCGCGGCGAGTAGAATCGTCAGTTCGAACATGATCGGTATCGACGGCTCGATCGCGAAGAACGGCTTGCCGCCCACGTTGATCGGGTAGTCGTAGCCACCCATCCACCACTGCATGAGGTATCCTGTCAGAAGGCCCCCGAGGCCGCCGCCCAGTGCAATATAGCCAACCTTGGACTGACCGAGTCCCATCGCGCGGTCCATCCCGTGGATAGGAAAAGGCGAATGCGTGTCGAAGAACCGGTACCCTTCCTTGTGCATCCGCTCGGCGGCGTGCAGGAGCACACCGGGATTGCGGAACTCCGCCAACAACCCGAAAGGGCCGCTCTCGGCAGGTTCGTAAATCCCCATCGTGGACTTAACGTCGCGGGCAAATTCTTTCAGCAGACTCATCGTCGTTTTCTCTATCTACTTGCGGCCCGTGGTGTGCGCGTCGTCCTGCTCCTGAGCCGGCTGCACGTAAGGGATGGAATGCACCGTCGCCTCGGCGGGTGCAAGGTGGCCGTCGCCTTCATAGAAATGCGGATCTGCCTGCGGCATGACGCCCTTCACCTCCGCCATCGCCACCATCGGGAGGAACCGCAGGAAGAGCAGGAAAAGCGTAAAGAACAAGCCGAAGGAGCCGATGAAAGTCAGCATGTCGACGATCGTGGGCGAGTAATAACCCCACGAGCTTGGCAGGAAGTCGCGGTGCAGCGACGTGACTGTGATCACGAAGCGCTCGAACCACATGCCGATGTTCGACGAGATCGAAATGACGAACATGACGGGGATCTGACCGGCGCAGCCTCTTGAACCAGAAAAGCTGCGGAAAGATCACATTGCAGCTCATCATTGTCCAGTATGCCCACGCAGTACGGCCCCGAAGCCCGGTTGATGAAGGTGTAGCGTTCGTACTCGACGCCGGAATACCACGCGATGAAGAACTCCATGATGTACGCATAGCCCACCATCGTGCCGGTCACGAGAATGATCTTGTTCATCTTCTCGATGTGGTTGAGCGTGATCAGGTTCTCCAGCCCGTAGATCGACCGCGCGACCACGAGCAGCGTCACGCACCATGGCGAAGCCCGAGAAGATGGCGCCGGCGACGAAATAGGGCGGGAAGATGGTCGTATGCCAACCGGGGATGAGCGATACGGCAAAGTCGAACGACACGACCGAGTGGACGGAGAGCACGAGTGGCGTGGCCAGACCGGCAAGGATCAGATACGCCTTCTCGTAGTTGCTCCAGTGACGGTTGGCACCCGCCATCCCATCGAGAAGAAGCCGAGGACGCGCCGCCGCCAGATGCTCGTGGCGCGGTCGCGAAGCGTCGCAAGGTCAGGAATCAGGCCGACGTACCAGAACAGAGCGAGACCATGAAGTAGCTCGAGACCGCAAAAACGTCCCACAGCAGCGGGCTTTTGAACTTCGGCCACATGTTCATCTGGTTCGGGATGGGCACACCAGTAGACGGCCACCCATACGCGCCCGGTGTGGAAGAGCGGGAAGACAAGCGCGCAAATGACGGCAAAGATCGTCATCGCCTCGGCGGAGCGGTTGATGGACGTGCGCCACCGCTGCCGGAAGAGGAATAGAATGGCGGAAATGAGCGTGCCCGCGTGGCCGATACCGACCCAGAACACGAAGTCGACGATTGGCCAGGCCCATCCGACCGGAATGTTGTTGCCCCACACGCCGACGCCGTTCCATACCTGATAGGCGAGCATGATGAGCATCATCATCAAGACGGAACTGGCTATTGCGAAGGCGACAAACCAGCGCACAGGCGTCCGCTTCTCCGAATGAGAAGCGACCAGTTCTGTAATATCATGGAAAGACGGATTGCCGGCGATGAGCGGCGGGTCCAGCAGGTGCCCATCGCCCTCATGCGCGACTGCGGCACCTTCGTGCTCCCTCGGTCCGTCGTGTTGATCCACGGCCATTCTTTTTCGTCCGTTTTATGCAGTCGTTCGCAGAGCGCTCGTTGGTCTGCGAAAGATTAATGTGCGGCAGGGGTTACGGGCAAGGCCGCCGTTTCGGCAAGTGCCGGTAGCAGGGCCGGATTGGGATTTCGCACGAGGCCCTGGTAGGACGTGCGAGGCTTTGTATTCAGTTCGGCCAGAAGATCGTAGTTGCGGGAGATCGCCTTCTGCTGGACAACCTTGCTGGACGGGTTCGAAATATCCCCAAACGTGATCGCATCAGCCGGGCAGACCTGCTGGCAGGCGGTCAAGACCTCTCCGTCGGCCATCGGCCGATCCTCGACGATGGTGCGGCGATTAACTTCCCGGATGCGCTGCACGCAGTAGTTACACTTCTCCATCACGCCGCGGAAACGCACCGTAACGTTCGGATTGTACTGCATCTGCACCATCGCCGGCGGCACCTTCGACCAGTGGAAGAAGTTGAACCGGCGCACTTTGTACGGGCAGTTGTTCGAGCAGTAACGGGTGCCGATGCACCGGTTATACGTCATCTCCGAAATGCCGTCCGGCGAGTGCGTGGTTGCATAGACCGGGCAGACCGGCTCGCACGGGGCGTTCTCGCAGTGGACGCAGAACAAGGGCTGAACGACCATCCGCGGATCGTCGGTCAGTTCTTCTCCGGGCGTGTCATAGGTGTAATACCGGTCTATGCGCAACCAGTGCATTTCCCGGCCATACGCCGCCGGCTCCTTACCTACAACGGGAATGTTGTTCTCGGACTGGCACGCGATCACGCACGCGCTGCATCCGGTACACCGGTTCAGGTCGATGGACATCCCCCACTGATGCTTGAAATAAAGGTTGTCCTTCAGTGCAGGTTCGCCCATCGGGTGATTGTCCTGCCAGAGCGCCGGATATTCGTCCCACGGCTCTCCCTCGGGAAGCAGCTCCACTTCGTCCACCGCGAACGTGGGGTTCGCTCTGAACTCGGCGAGCGTGGCGTCTCGCACAATGGGCCGACCTTCCATGCTCCCGTGCTCCTGCAACGTCGCGACGAGAAAGTCGCCGCCAACCCGGTCGAGCTTGGGCCCGATGATCACGCGGGTTTCAAGCGAGGGGCGGATGGGGAAAACGTTTGCGCCGACGTTCTCGGACAGAGTCCCCTGCGCATACACGTTGATGCTCGAGTCGCGGTCGAAGAGATGCCATCCATCCTTGTCGCGGAAGGATTTGATGTTGCGCCCGTAGCCGAACGAAACGGAAATCGAATCGTCGGGATGCCCCTGCGCGATCCACACCGGAAGGGGTCCAACGGATACATCGCCCGCGGAGATCTGGATGGTGTCGGCGTAGAAGCGTCCGGCATCGTAGTTGACTTCAAGGCCGAGCCGTGCGGCCGTGGCCGCGCTCATCTGCGCGACGTTGCCCCACACAATCTTCGTGACCGGCTCGGGAAGCTCCTGCATCCAGGCGTTGTTGGCGTAGCGGCCATCGAGCACCTTGTTGTCGAGACGGAAGACCACTTCGATGCCGTCCGCCGGCCCGACAGCCTCTGCCGTGGGGGCCGCGGATGCCGCCGCAGCGACGGTGGGATAACTCGTCCCGGGCACAAACCCGTCGTGGAGGGCGCGCTGCCATGCCGTATCGAAGTCGCCGCCGCCGAGCACCTCCGTCTGCCAGCGAGACCGCACGAGGTTGTAAGCGGTCGTGGTCTTGCCCGTCGCAAGCAGATTGAGCAGTTCGAGTTCGGAAAACGTTTCCTCGAAGAGGGGCGCAATCAGCGGCTGAACGATGGACACGGTGCCGTCGAAGGCGCGCCCGTCGCTCCAGTTCTCCAGATAATGCTGCCGCGGCAAATGCCAGTCGCAGAGCGCGGCCGTCTCGTCGACATGCATGCCGAGGTGGATCTTGGCCGGAACGCGCGCGAGGGCGGCGGCAAAGTCCATTTCGGCGGGCGCATTGTAGGCGGGATTGGCTTCAAGAATGAGGACGGTGTCCAGGAGGCCCGCCGCCATATCCGCCACCAGCCGCCGAAAAGCGCCGGGCTGCATGTCCGCCGCCGTTTCGCCGGTATCAAGCAGCGTCATGGAGGTGCCGATGCTGTTGATGCTGCCGTTCATGGCTGCGGCGAGCGCATGAACCCACGCCGGCTGCGTCTCGCCCGCAATCACGACTCCGTTGGCACCGGCGCGCCGCAGGTCGTCTGCAGCGGCGTTGACGAACGGGTGGTTGGCAAACCGGGAGTCGGTGGTCCCCCCTCCTACACCGAGGCGTTCGGCAAGCGCCGACGCGAACAGCGGAACGTCCGAGGCGCGCAGCTTGAGGCGGTGATCGGCGCGGCCGCCCGTGATGGTAAACTGGCTCTCGGCCACATACAGGCGGCTCATGCCGTCTTCCGGCGTCTCTACGTCGCGGCTGTCCGCGAAGTCGCGCGTGTTGCGCACGAAGTTGAGGTCCGCCGGGTTCAGAAAGTCCGCGTCGAGGCTGACGACGACACTCTCACGCGTAAATCGATACCAGGGCCGGAGCGGACGGCCGAACGCCATCATCATGCCCTGCTTCGCCGCGCTCTCCCCCTCGGCGTTGTAGGCAACGGCTCGAAGGTTCGGGTAAGCCGCTCGGAGGTCGTCCATAAGCGCGCGGGCCGTCGGCGAAGCCATGTCCTCATGGATGACGGCCATCCGGTTGCCGCCTGCTCCGGCGAGCAGCACGCGGGCGTAAGCGACGAACTCCGCCGCGGTGGAAAGCGCGCCGCCCTTAAGAACCCGCTGCGACCGGTCCGGATCGTAAAGGTCCAGCACCGACGCCTGCTCGAAGGCGCTCGTCGTGCCGAGACTCATCGGGTGCTGCGGGTTGCCCTCGACCTTCGTAGGCCGTCCCTCATGCGACTCCACGAGCAGCGGCCGCACCACGCCGCGAAACGGCATGGCCGTCGCGTAAAAGAGCGACAGACCCGGAATGACCTCCTCCGGCTTCCGCGTATAGGGAAGAATGTGCTCGACCGGCTGGCGGCACGCCGTCAGGCCCGCCAGAGCCGCCGAGGCTCCCATGAGCTGAAGAAACTGCCGGCGTGACGGGCGGGAAGCCTCGTCATCCGAGTCCGGCATGAACTCGTCTCCGGACCGTGCCTCGGAATCCCCTTGCAACTGAGCCTGGCTCCGCCAATACTTCTGCGCGCCAGACCCCGCGCCGCTCTCTTGTGAGTCAATGATGGGTAACTCGATCATGCTTTCTTTCTCAATCCGTTGCCGGCCCTGCGGCAAAACATCTGCGATGCTTCTTGCGCTTCTCTGCCGCCCGGTGGCGGCTGCGGCGCACGCTCAATAATGGCAGGAAGAGCAGTTCTGGGGCGGAGCGATGCCTTCACGGACGATGCGCTCCAGGTTGCGTTCGACAAAATCTGCGGGCTGAACGTAGCCCATCGTCGTGACCTCGTCGACCGGCCGCAGGTATAACTCCGGCTGCCGATGGCAGTCGAGACACCAGCCCATCGAAAGCGGCTCCGCCTGGTGGACGACGTCCATCTGGTCGATGCGGCCGTGGCACGTCTCGCAGCCGACACCGCGCGTCACGTGTACGGCGTGGCTAAACTGCGCGTAATCAGGTAGCGTGTGGACGTTCACCCACGGGATGGGCTTGCCCGAGGTCCAGCTTTCGCGCACGCCCACCAGGCGGGCGTCATTGGCGAGCACCTGGCTGTGGCAGTTCATGCAGCTCTGCGTGGTCGGAACGTTGGCAAAGGGCGAGACCTCCACGTTCGTGTGGCAGTACCGGCAGTCCATGCCCATTTCGCCGACGTGGCGTTGGTGGGTGAAGTTCACCGGCTGTTCCGGGTAGTAGCCGACCACAAGGAACTCCGGCGAGAAGTAGTACCAGACGAGCAGGATAGTCAGCACGCCCCCGACCAGCGCCCCGACGAGCGACAGGGTAGGCAGAAGGTTCGCCTTCTTCGGGAATATCTGAGCCATTCAAACAGACTGTTTGTCGAGAGACTTCTTCCTTGCGGAAGGGGAGCCTGAAAGTAGCAACTATTTCGGAGGAATGGGAGCTTTCCTTGTTTGAATTTAAGACAAAAAAGTATGGACTCCCCCACACCACAACCCGGGATTCCCCTACATACAGGCGCAGCGGCATTCAGAGCGGCCTGTTCGAGCTCCTTTGCACGCCCCCGCGGCACACTGAAGCCCTCCGCAGATGCCGCGGAGGGCTTTAGATGAAGGCAATCCTTTTGTAACGCTCCTGTGGGGCGGCGGCGCCCCCCTGCCCGTCGGGCGCACTTCTTTACAAGGGACGCGAAACACCCACGGAGCTAAAGCCTGTATACCAAGGACCCGGCCGGGTGCCCGTCGCACCTGCGGCCTTCGAAGAGAGCACGCAAAATACTTTGGAATGAGGACAAAAGGTATGGAAGAGGCAGCAACCAAACGCCGTGTGGTGGTGATTACGGGCGCAAGCGCAGGCGTCGGCCGCGCAACGGCGCAGCAGTTTGCGCGAGAAGGAGCCGCCATCGCCCTGCTCGCGCGAGGGGAAGAGCGCTTGGAGGCCGCGCGTCAGGAGGTCGAGCGCCTCGGCGGGCAAGCGCTCGCCATCCCGCTCGACGTGGCAGACGCCGCCGCCGTCGAAGCGGCCGCCGACCGCATCGAACAGGAGCTCGGCCCCATCGACGTGTGGATCAACAACGCAATGACTTCCGTCTTCGGGCAAGTCATGGACATCGAGCCGGACGAGTACCGGCGGGTGACGGAGGTGGTGTACCACGGCCAGGTCTGGGGCGCGCGGGCCGCGCTGAAGCACATGATCCCGCGCGACCGGGGGGTGATCGTGTTTGTGGGGTCGGCACTCGCCTATCGGGGCATTCCGCTGCAGTCCGCCTACTGCGGCGGCAAGCACGGCGTGCAGGGTTTCTTCGATTCCCTTCGCTCCGAGCTGCTGCACAACGAGCAGCACATCCAGGTCTGCATGGTGCAGCTTCCCGCCTTGAACACGCCGCAGTTCGACTGGGTGCGGAGCAAGCTGCCCAACCGCGCGCAGCCCGTTCCGCCGATCTTCCAGCCGGAGGTCGCAGCGGACGCCATTCATTACGCATCCCTGCATCCGAGGCGCGAGATCTGGGTCGGCTTCCCGAGCGTTAAAGCCATTGCCGGAAACAAGATCGCGCCGGGGTTTGCCGATCACTACCTCGCCTCGACGGGATTCAAGAGTCAGCAGACCGATCAGCCGGAGGACCCAAGCCGCCCAGACAACCTCTTCACGCCGGTCGCCGGCGACTTCGGCGCGCACGGCCGTTTTGATAGCCGCGCGGAAACGGACAGTCCGATGCTCTGGGCCTCCAAGAACCGCCGCTTGCTCACGCTCGCCGGTGCCGGACTCGGCGCCCTGGCCGCGACCGTGCTCGCTTCCCGGAAGTAGAGGACGCCGTCCCTCCTCCCCTCTACTCCCGGCCGCTGTCGGTCACGTCGTAGAGGTCGGCGCGGACGGCGGCACCGTGGAGGAGGTGGGCGGCGGCGGTCTTGCTCTCGCGGAGCGTCAGGAGCCGGATCAGCTCGACCTCTCGGGCCACGACGTGCCGCGCCAACGCGCCGATGATCGTGGCACCGACGGCCGGGTTGCGGCGCACGATCACGTTCAGATCGGGCCTGAAAAAGCCCAGCACCTGCGTCTCCGTCACGGCTTGCGCTGTCTCGCTCCGCCTGAAGTCGCCCAGCAGCGACTCGTCGCCAACGACTTCTCCTTCCATCGCCTGCCGAAGTTCGTGGACGCGCCCTTCTTCGTCCTCCAGAAGTAGCCTTACGCGGCCGCTCCGAATGACGTACAGCCCAAGGCCGGGATCGCCCTCATAGTACAGCACCTCGTCCCGGCGATAGGTCCGCGCGTGGACCACCTCGGCAAGCGATCGCAGCGCCGAGAGGCTGAGTGGCTGGAAGAGCGGCACTTGCCGCAGCGAAGCTGCGATCTCCCGCGTCCGCGCGTCCTCTTTCTGCAGGAACAGGCGGCGGTAGCCCGTCCGCATGGCAGTACCGAGGGTGCGTGGCAGAGACATAGCGTGCCTGTCGATAAATGGTCGTTTGTGAATGCCGCTAAAAGGCGTGTCCGATTCCAAAATGCGCCATTGGGCGGCCGAGGCCGTCCGGCAATGCCCCCGCCCCCGGACGCGCCGGGTCGTAGATCTTGTACGCCAGATCGAAGCGGAGGATCAAGTATTCCCAGTCGACCCGAAGCCCGAACCCGGCCCCCACGCCAATCTCTTTGTAAAACCGGTTGAAGCGAAATCTCCCGGCCGGGTCACCGGGGCTGGCGGGCCCGAGCCACACGTTGCCCGCGTCGGAAAAGAGCGCCCCGGCCCAGTTGGCTCCGAGCACATTACGAAGCAAAATATTGCGCAGCTCGGCATTCACCTCCAACTTGATTTCTCCGCCCTGCACGCTGGTCGTCGGTCCCGGCCCGAGGCGGCGCAGCTCCCATCCGCGCACGCTCGTCGCCCCGCCGCTGTAGAAGCGCCGGTCGAAAGGGATGAGGTGCGTCTGTCCGGTGGGCTGCGTATACCCGCCGTTGAACCGTGTGGCAAAGACGCGCCCCGGCGTCAACCGCCGGTAGCGGCGAAGATCCGTAAGGACGCGCACGTAGGGCCGATAGCCGAGACGACTGGCGCGGCCGCCGCCAAAGAACGGCAGCCCCGGAATGCTTCCCTCGACGCTGTCCGGAGAAAAGACGAAGCGGTCGAGCAGGTACGGAAGGTTGTTACCCACCTCAAAAGACGTTTCGTACGAGTATCCTTCCTCGCGGCGCAGCGGATTGACGGTGGAAGAACGCAAGGTGTACCGGAAGGCGCTGTTGACCTGTGGCCGCGTGTAATCCTCGATGATCTGCGCACGCTGAACCGGATCCGACACGAGCCAGATCGTGTCGGGCATCACCTGCCCGTCCGCATTTGCGGCGATGATGCTGTCGATCAGGATCGGATTCAGAATAGAGCGCCGGAAGCCGGAGAGCGTATCGGGGTTACTGAGCGCGACGTCGGGAATGTCGATGAGCGAGGTAAGGGTGGGCGTGTGGTCGAGTTCGAGCCGCGCCCGCAGCGCTCCCCGCCCCCGGATGATGAGCCGCAGGTCTTCCCGCCGGGCTGTAAGAAGACTGAACGTGAAGCGCGTGCGGGCTTCCGGCAGCCCCAGCGCGCGGTCGAGCAGGTTGAAGGGTGCCACTAGGTAGGGCGTGACGAGCGAGGTGGTGATCTCCGCCTGCGCCGCCCCGAAAAAGCCGGATGAGGTCAGCGTGGAGTCCGAACCGCCCGCATCAGCCGTGGCCGCCAGTGACCCGCCGAGGCGAATTTGAAAGACCTCGCCGCCTCCAAGTGCGTTCGCGTTCTGATACGTCACGGCTGCCCCGGTGCCAACCTCGTTATCCGACCCGCCGATGACGCCGCTCCGCTGCTCAACGAACGTCTCGACGCGGAGCGAATGGCGGCGGCGCGTTTGCAGAGCAAAGACGTGCGGCAAGCGCAGCACCGCCGCTGAGTCCGACCCGACGGTGTCGGCGGGCTGCGGGATGATGTTGCTGAACGTAAACAGACCGGTCGCGTCGAGCCGGCGTTTGGTCGCGAGAAGGCGGGACTGATCGTACACGTCGCCTGGCTCGATGCGTAAGGCCCGGCGGATAACGGACGGGTCAAGTCCACTCTCGGACTCCTTCCGGACAAGAACCTCACCGTCGGCGCGCGGGAGACTTAGCTCCTCAACTGTGCCTGAGTGCTCCGGACCGGTAATCTGAAAGACAAGGTCGCCAAAGCGGTACTCCGGCCCGGTTCGGATGTCGAAGGACACGTCGAAGGAGTCCGTCCCGGCTTCGAACACGACGGCGCGGATGGAATCGCGCGAGACGCCGGCGAATCCCCGGTCCCTCAGAAAAGAGATGATGCGCCTTCTTTCTTCGACCAGCACGGGTTCGGAGTAGCGGCGGCCTGCGGGGCGCAGCACGTCGTCCACGGTGTCCATGCGGGCCGGGGCGAGGAGCGACGTCTGGAGCAGCCGGTTTCGCTGCGCCCCCGAAAGCGCGCCAAGCCCCTCGTATTCGACGCGGCGCAAGTAGGTCGGGTCTCCGGCGCGAATTTCGTACTGAATGCCGGCGCGGCCCCCCTGCCGACTCGTGTCGATGCGGGCTTCCACGCTCGCGCTGCGAAATCCTTCCTGCTGGTAGAAGAGGCGCAGCCGCTCCAGGTCCGCCGCCACCACAGTCGAGTCCAGGTACGCCGGCGCTTCGCCCGAAACCATGAGCGAACGGCCGATCCGGTTTCCGAAGCTTCCGGAAGCACCCGCGCGGTAGAGCCATAGCCAGGGCGTGACGCCGGGCAGGTTCAAGAAGCGCCGGTTCGGGCGGGTGCGCACCCGTACCAGCAGCTGTTCGTCGGAGAAAAGGTGGTTGCCTTTGAACGAAACCGACGAGATGATTGGCCGGCGCTCGTCGCTGCTTGTTGCAGGTGCCTGCTGCGCGCTTACCCGCAGCGGGCAGAACGAAAAGATCGCTGCCGCGAAGACTGCAAGTACGAGGCGAGGAACATACATCGGCAGCCGTTGACCTGGACGCGCGGCGGGCGCAAAGAGGGTGCGCCACCGGGAACAGCCCGGCCTCTTGATCTAAGAGGCTGTTTTTCCTCTATTCCGGGAACGAACGCGCACTGAAGACAAGCTTGTACCTGGACTTGAATGCCGCAAAACAGGCTCTTCAATCCCACTCGAATAGAGAGTGGCAGGGGCAGTTAGAAGACGGCCCACGTTTCTCCCCTCGCCCGCCCGGCGTCCGGCCGGCGGAGGAGGCAGACGCCTACTCTTCTTCGAAGTAAAAATCGTCGTCGCCGGTAGGATAATCGGGCCAGATCTCCTCGATGCTTTCGTATGGCTCGCCGTCGTCCTCGATGGTCTGCAGGTTCTCGATCACCTCGGGCGGCGCGCCGGTGCGGTCGGCGTAATCGATGAGTTCCTCTTTGGTGGCGGGCCAGGGCGCGTCCTCCAGGTGTGAAGCCAGTTCAAGTGTCCAGTACATATCGCGTCGAAATCAGTGCAATTGGGTTCATGCCGGAGACGGACAATAGGACGAAGTCCGTTCGAAATCAAGCCCTGAGTACCGAGTATTTGTCTACAAGGCAAAAAAAGGGAGGGTTCCCACTCCGGCAGAATGGGACCCTCCTCAAAAGCAAAGAATCCGGCGGAGGCTCAGTCGAGTGATATTTCCGATTCCTCGGCCGCCTTTAACAACTCGCGGTACTTGCGCGGCGTCATGCTCGGCGTGACGAACTGAAGCGGATTGAGCGACTGTCCGTGCGCGTCTCGCACTTCGTAGTGGACGTGCGGGCCGGTCGAGCGGCCGGTGCTGCCGCTCAGGCCGATCCGTTCGCCGCGTTTCACCTTGACGCCCGGCTTGATGCCGTCAGGAATCTTGGAAAGGTGCGCGTAAACGGTGGAATATCCAGTGCTTGGATGTTCAAGCTCTACCATGATCCCAAACGAGCCGTTCGGCCCGGCGGAGCGGATGACGCCGTCCCCTGCCGCAACGACCGGCGTGCCTTCGCGCACAACCACATCGATGCCGGCGTGCATTTTCTGCACACGGAGGATCGGGTGCCTGCGCACGCCGTAGCCGGACACGACAGGCCCATCGGCGGGGATGATGGCGGGCATTTCGCGCAGCCACTCCGAGTGTTCGGCCGTCAGGCGGCCCAACTCGCGGTAGGACACGTTCTGCAGGTTGATCTGGCGCTCGAGCTGATCGAGCTGCTGCGCCGTCCGCCGCATCAACGCGGCCGACGAGGGCTTGAACTTGTCGAAGCGCGCGTAATCGTCCGTGCCGCCCGCACCTACGCGGCGCACATCCTCCGGGATGAGGTCCGTCTGAAGGAGCGTTCGGTAGAGGTTCTGATCACGCGAGGAGAGACCGGCAAGCTCCTTACCGACGGTTTGCAGCCGGGTATCCACTTCCGATAGCTGATGCTGCAACTCGCGGTTCTCGGCGCGAAGCGCGATCTCGGAAGGAGAGCCGAAGAGACTCCCTTCGAGCCAGACAAAGGCACTCGCCAGAACGAGGCCTCCTACGAGCGCCGCAACCATTCGCGCGGGCCACTCGCTACGACTACTTTTCACCTCGGCAAACGAGCAGGTGTGATCGTCGTAGAAATAATACCGTTTTCTGGACATGCGAATCCGTCTTCTTGTTACCAGGCTTGGCTTGAACTACTGCCAACCGAATCCATACGGGACGGCCAGTCGAGAAGCGTCCCCTACCATCGGCAGCACGCCGAACACCCCTCCGGCCCCGGTTCTGAATTACCGAGAATCGACGTGAATATACCGGTGAGCGGGCAAGCTGTCAATGCGCAGTGTGCTTCTCAGACGGAATGTGGAGAAAAGAACGGGCCGAAAGGCGCTGAACCCGTGCCGCCCGGGCAAAAGTTCATAATTTAGCCGCGGCGCGTTTATTCGTAATCGTGCTCGAAATACTCGATGCCGCGCAGCGGAACGGCCGAACCCTTGCGACGAATGCGCTCCGAGAGGCGCGCAGCAAACACCTCGGCAGGGTCATATCCGTAGTGGCGCAGGAGGTGGTTCATGGCAATGACCTCGCAGATCACCGTTACGTTTTTGCCCGGCGTGATGGGCAGTTTTACCATCGGCAGTTCTACGCCCATGATCGAATAAACCTCATCGACCATGCCGACGCGGGTGTACTCTTCGGCGTTTTCCCACAATTGCATGTTGACCACAACCTCCACGCGCTTCTGAAAACGAATGGCGCGAATGCCGAACATGGCGCGTATGTCGACAAGCCCAAGTCCGCGTATTTCCATGAAATGCTGGACGAGATCCGTGCCCGCGCCGATAAGGATCTGCTCCTCCTTCTTCGTGACGATCACCACGTCATCGGCCACCAGGCGGTGTCCCCGCTCGATGAGGTCGAGGGAAACTTCACTCTTACCGATGCCGGCCTTTCCGATAAGCAGCAGCCCCGTGCCGTATACATCCACGAGCGAGCCGTGGACGGTTTGCTGCGGCGCAAACTGGTCGTTCAAGAAATCGCGCAGGAGCGCCATGAACTTGGTGGACGGCTCCGAGGTGCGGTAGACGGGCACGCCCCGCTCGGTCGCCATCGCGACGAGGTCTTCCCTGAGGTGGTTGTTTTCAGTAAGGATGATGCACGGGATCGCAAACTGAACGAGATTGTCGAACGCGGCGCGTCTGCCTGTTTCCGAAAGGTGGTCCAGGTACTGGGTCTCTGTATTTCCGAGCACCTGCACCCGGTCAAAAGTAAAGAGGTCGATGTACCCCGCCAGTGCAAGGCCGGGCCGGTGCAGATTGCTTTCGCGAACCGAGCGCTTCGAGGCGTCGGCGGCGTTCACCGCCTCCAGCTCTATGCCGACGCGCTCTCTAAGCTGCTCGACCATAAACGAGATGGTCACAGACTCCTTGGCAAAGGTCTTGGGCGTGTGGGGCATACAATCAGGTCGGCTTTGGGATTGAAACGATGGTCCGGCGCAGATTCACGGCACTTCTACGGCTTGCAAAATCTTCTCGGCGATATGGTCACTCGTCATGCTTTCCGCTTCGGCTTCGTAGGACACGGCAACACGGTGGCGAAGCACGTCCAGCGCAATGGCGCGGACGTCTTCCGGCGTAACATACGCCCGGTGGCGAAGAAAAGCGTGGGCACGAGCGGCAAGGTTCAGGTTGATCGTCGCTCGCGGCGAAGCGCCGTACTCGATGAGGGGGCCGAGACTGGAGAGCCGGTACTTGGCCGGTTCGCGGGTCGCCATGACGAGGTCGACAATGTACTGCTCCACCCGCACGTCGATGTACAGCTCGTTCAATACGGCCCGCGCGGAGAGGATTTGTTCAGGCTGAACGACCGGGCGCACCTCGGGCCGATTTCCGGTGCGCGCCATGCGCCGCATGATCTCCAGCTCCTGCTCGCGCGACGGATAGCCGACCTTGATCTTGAGCATGAACCGGTCGACCTGCGCCTCAGGCAGCGGATAGGTGCCTTCCTGTTCGATCGGGTTCTGCGTCGCGAGAACGAGAAACGGTTCGTGAAGCGGGAACGTCGTTTCGCCGATGGTGACCTGTCGCTCCTGCATCGCTTCCAGGAGCGCGCTCTGCACCTTGGCGGGCGAGCGGTTTATTTCGTCGGCCAGGACGATGTGCGCGAAAATAGGCCCCTTCTTGATGACGAAGGTACCCTCCTTTTGATTGTAGATCAGCGTGCCGAGCAGATCGGCGGGCAGGAGATCGGGCGTAAACTGAATCCGCTGAAACCGCGTGCCGATGGCCCCTGCAAGCGTGCTGACGGTAAGCGTCTTTGCAAGGCCGGGCACGCCTTCGAGCAGCACGTGCCCGCCGCCGAGAAGCCCGATGAGCAGTCGCTCGATCATGTACTGCTGCCCTACCACAACCTGTCCTATCTCTTGCAGGAGACTATCAACGAAGGCACTCTCCTGCGCGATGCGGTCGTTTACAAGGGCAATGTCAAAGGAAGCCATAGTTTACCAGTCAAACAATGAGGATGGCGGACGCGGTCGTTCAGCCGTCAGATGAGAAAAGCAGTCGGTTCGCCACCAAGCCTCGTGCGCATCTCGGCCTGGATGCGGTCCAGGCAGCCGGGTACGACGAACGGCTGCCCTGCAACAAAGACGCACCCGGCCGACCCGGTCATGGTGGCACCGTAGATGCCGTCTGCCGTCATGCGCTCCGCGACATGGACGCACAGGTCCGCCTCCGGGGAGGTTGTGTCCAGTTCGGCCCGGCGGGCGTTATGCGACATCAGCAGCAGCGCGCCGAACATCTGCCAGTCCTTTCGCTGAACAGCTGCAACGATCTTCTGCACGCGGCGGTTTTCCCCCACGAGAAAACGAACGAGCGGCCGGAATCGCGCCGGTGCCGCATCGAGGGCGCGCTGGAGATCCCGGTGTTCCAGTTCGCGGAAAGTCTCCGTGTCGGAAAATCCTTTCTGATGCAGCGTCGCGAGAGCCTTTTCCGTGTTCGTCAGGCGCTTGCGCACCTCGCCCGCGTCCGGAGGCGGAATCCAGGGCGCGGTAATGCAGCCCCACCCGAGCACGTCCCGCGAAGGGGCGTCGAGCGGCAGATGCTCGCGCGTCTCCACGTCCACGAGCGCGAACTGGTCCTCGGTGCCGACGTTCGCAGCGAGCGCGTAAGCAATGCTGAAGGGCCTGTTGAGCGCGCGCTCGACGGCCGCCGTCGCCATCCCGACGCTGTCTTCCGGTGAGCGCGTGCCGCTGAGCAAATTGGTCGCTCGTCCGGCCGCGACCGTCAGAGCGGCGGCGTAGGCGTCCGTGCAGCTTTCGGGAAGGCTCCAGCAGACGCTCGCGTCGAAGCGGCACTCCGGACAAAAGCCCGACAGCGCTTCGTGTACGAGCCGGACGCGCGCCGGGAGTTCCGCGACGGCGCGTTCGCCAATGACGTAGATTTCGTCCGTGCCGTCTATGCAGATCCGCTCCCTGCCCGACGTTCGGCGAAGGGCTACGGCAACCCCGACGGGCAGCAGCAGGTGGAGCGAGAACCCGTTAAAGAAGTGCGTGTGCTCGCTCATCAGGCCGAGCGGTGCCGGAACGAACACGGCCTCGACAGGTCCGGGGTCGCCCTTGAGCCGCCGGTCGAGCAGATCGCGCACCCGCTCGAGCAAGGCTTCCTTGGCCAACTGCGACTGCTCCTGCATCCGGTCAAGCGTGCGCAGAAACGGCCGGGCCATGGCGGACGAGGAGGCGGTCTTGCGCTGAGGAGGGTCTGGCATCATGAATAGTTGCGGCTCTCGCAGGCAAGCGGGTGGCCGCTCACGTGCAAGCCAGTCCCTACAATCCATCCTGCGGGTGTGTAACAGTGCGATAATATACCAACCCCGGCGGCTGAAGCACTCTCCGAAATGCGTTTGGTCTCTACGAAAGTCTGAGCGGTCGATAAACGAGGCGAATGCTACCTTACATTTCTTCGCCGGTTCATGCCGCATCCTCTTTTTGCCTCGCCGATTATGCCTTTCTGGACGCGCCTCGCCCACTACATTCTTGAGAGAACGTCACTCATCGTTGGCGCGCTGGTGGTCATCACCGTCTTTCTGGGGTACTGGGCTTTCCAGGTCCGCACGGATCAGTCGGCCGGCAATTTCATGTCCGCCGATTCGCAAGAACTCATAGACCTGAGGCGACTACAGGAACAGTTCGGCCAGACGCAGTCCATTCTTTACGTCGTCTTCAGCGACGTCAGCCCGTATGATCCCGCCTTTCTGGAGCCGCTCGACAGGGCGGTCGGAGCCATCAGCGGCTACAAGGGCGTCGATTACGTACTGAGCCTTACGAACGTGCCGTTCCTTACCCGATCGGGCAAAGACTTTGCGCCGCAGCCTCTTTACCAGCCCGGCCTCGACTCTTCTGCTACGCGCATGCGATTTCAGGGGCAGCCATTCCTGAGACGGCTCTTGCTCTCGAGCGACGGCCGGCGCGCCGGAATGCTCATCAAGGTCAATGCCGCCTTCAACGACACGCCGGAGCGCGTCGCCCTCGTGGACTCCATCGAAGCTGCGCTGGAGCCGCTTCCCGGCACGCTTGCCTTTGCCGGTTTCCCCTATTTGCGGACGGAGTACGCGCGGCGGGTCACCCGCGAGTCGCCGTTGTTCGCAGGGCTTGCGATTCTCATTTCCCTCTTCTTTTTGTATGTCACGTTTCGCTCCTGGCGGGCCGTGCTGCTGCCAGCGGTCGTGGTGGTGCTTGGCATCTTGTGGACCATCGGTCTCTTTTCGCTCTTTGGCCAGAAGCTCAACATCGTCTCGGCCGCGCTGCCCGCGCTCATTGTGATCATCGGCATGGCCACGGGCATTCATCTCTGCACGAAGTTTTTCGACGAGTACCAGCGGCTCGGCTCCGCCCGCGACGCCGTGATCCGGACCATAGAAACGGTTGGCATGGCCACCTTTCTAACATGTCTCACAACGGCTATCGGATTCTGGGTGCTGATTCTGTCCGGTTCGCCGCTCCTCAGCACGTTCGGCATCTTTGCCGGGGCGGGCATCATGCTGCTCTACGTGCTGGCGATCACGGTCATTCCAATTGCATTCGGCGTGCTCCGGCCGCCTTCCATGGAGACGGCCGCGCTCGCCACAAACGACCGTTTTGCACGTTTCTTTGACCACTTGGCGGGCCGCATCGAGCGGCACAAACTCGGGATCATGATTGCCGCCGGCATTATCGCCGCGGCCGGTGTGCTGGGCGCGACACGCCTCTCCTCGGACATTTTCGCTTTCTCGGATTTCCGCACGGACGATCCGCTTCGCCGCGATCTCGCCGTGTTTGAAGACAATTTCGGCGGCATCTTGCCACTCGAAGTTGTGATCGACGCGAAGAAGCCGGGGCAGTTCAGAACCATCGCCAACCTCCGCCGCATCGAGCGGCTGCAGTCGGAGCTTATGGCGCTCCCGCCGGTCACGCGGGCGCTCTCCACGGCAGACCTCGTGAAGGTGGCCAACCAGGCGTACTTCGGCGGCAACCCGAAGGCGTACCGTCTGCCGTCCACCTACGAGCTGCCCTTCCTGCAGACGGCCTTGCGCTCGGTGGCGGGAGGCACGGCGCAGAGCACGCTCATGCGCAACATTCCGCGCGTGGTAGACTCGACGTTCACGTCCACCCGCGTCTTTCTGGGCGTGCGCGACATCGGCACGACCCACATGAACGCGCTCATCGACTCGGTCAGGCTGCGCGCGGAAGCGGCGTTTCCGCCGGACCGGTTTGACGTAACCGTGGCGGGCACGGCGATAACCGTCACCCGGTCGGGAGAAAGCCTCGTTCGCAACCTCATTCTGAGCCTCGGACTGGCGCTTCTGATAATCTCCGGCATCATGGCCGTGCTCTTTCGCTCCTTTCCGCTTACCCTGATCAGCCTGATCCCGAACATCATCCCGCTCATTCTCGTGGGAGGTGCCATGGGCTTAGCCGGTATTCATCTCAAGCCGAGCACGGCGCTCATCTTCTCCCTTGCCTTCGGCATCGCCGTCGACGACACCATACATTTCCTTTCCAAGTATCGGCTCCTCCGAAAAACAGGGCTCGACTCCGACATGGCCGTGCGCGTGACGCTCCGGGAGACGGGCAAGGCCATTCTCTTCACCTCGCTGGTGCTGATGGCGGGCTTCCTCGTCTTTACTTTTTCATCCTTCGGCGGCACCGTCACGATGGGCGCGCTGACGGCGCTTACGCTCGGAGCCGCCCTCCTCGCAAACCTGCTCTTGCTCCCTGCGCTGCTGTTCCGCTTCGCTCCCCCGAGTCAAGGGCCCGCCGTTGGTGACGACCGCCATACGTGAGGCCACCTCCGGAGCGGCGAAGAACCTATGCGGTCGAGATGCGCGCCGCAAACGCTCCTCTCGTACGGTTGACGACGCTCACGAGCGCCAGCATCAACGGCACCTCGATCAGCACACCGACGACCGTGGCCAGCGCCGCACCGCTGGTAACTCCGAACAGGGCAATGGCCGCCGCAACGGCCAGTTCGAAGAAATTGCTCGCGCCGATGAGACCGGCGGGCCCGGCCACTGCATGCGGCACCCGCCACAGGAAAGCCCATCCATAGGCGAACGCAAACACGAAAACCGTCTGGATGGTGAGCGGCACAGCGATCAGCAGAATATGGAGCGGGTTCCGGAGGATCGTTTCACCCTGGAAGGAGAACAGAAGTACCAGAGTCAGCAGAAGGCCCACGATCGTCACCGGATCCAGCTTCTTTAGGAAGACCTCTTCGAACCACTCGCCGCCGCGCCTGCGGATGAGCATTGTTCGCACGATCACGCCCATTGCAAGCGGAATCACGATGTAGAGACCCACAGATAACAGAAGCGTATCCATCGGTACTACGACGTTGCTCACGCCGAGCAGCAGGGCGACGATGGGTGCAAAGGCTACGAGCATGACCAGGTCGTTGACGGCCACTTGCACGAGCGTGTATGCCGCGTCGCCTTTCGTCATATAGCTCCAGACGAACACCATGGCCGTGCACGGCGCAGCACCCAGGAGGATGGCACCGGCCAGATACTCACTTGAGAGTCCCGGCGCAATGAAGGGAGCAAATACTACTTTCAGAAAGAGCCACGCCAGGGCAAACATTGAGAAGGGCTTCAGGAGCCAGTTGGTCACGAGCGTGACCGTTAGCCCTTTCGGCTGCCGACGAACGCCGAGGACGCTGCGGAAATCAATTTGCAGCATCATCGGGAAGATCATCGCCCAGATGAGTACGGCGATCGGCAGATTCACCTGAGCCAGGGTCATGCGTCCGAGAACGCCCGGCACTCCCGGAATGAGCTGCCCCAGCGCCACACCGGCCACGATGCAGAGCGCTACCCAGAGACTGAGATACCGCGCAAAAAAATCAAGTTTCTTGCCCTGCCGCGCATCGGGCGCGTCGGCCACCGGCGGGACGCCCGGGGCGACAGGTCGGATATCTGCAGCCTTCGACGGCCTTTCCGAAATCATAAGGGTGTCGGACATATTAATAGGCATGTTACGACGAGATGCCCTTTCTGACGGAGAATAAAGCAACGAGCGATTCCCGCCCCAGCCCGGCAGCTGACGGAGCCGGGAAGACGCGCGACGACAATCTACGCTCGTCCATGCTCCAGGGCGCTCAATTTAACGGGCGAATACCCCGGACCGTGACGCTCCAGATGGGGGTCCGCGAATCGGGGGGAAGTAGCGATTCCGGAAGCTCGATCGGCCGCTCGGCAACGACTTCAACCTCGTCGAAGCCGCCGGAACGTATTACGGCAAGGTACTCCTCCTGCTCAACGGCACCCGCTACGCAGCCGGCGTAAAGCTCCACGGACGACCGCATTTCGTCCGCCATGCCGCCGCGGCTCACAATGTCCGACACGCAGAAGTGCCCACCCGGGCGCAATGCGCGGTTCATCTCGGCAAAAGCCTGCGCCTTGTTCGGCACGAGATTCAGTACGCAGTTCGAGATGATCACGTCCACGGAAGCATCTTCGACAGGGATGGCCTCTATGTCGCCGAGTCGGAACTCCACGTTACCGTACTCCAGCATACTCGCATTCTCCCGCGCCTTCTGAATCATCTCGGGCGTAAAGTCCACGCCTATGACGTGACCGCTCTCGCCCACGATCTGCCGCGCGACAAAGGCGTCGATCCCCGCACCGGAGCCGAGGTCGAGAACCGTCTGTCCCCGCTCCAGCTTCGCATGCTCAACCGGAACGCCGCAGCCCAGCTTGAGATCGGCGTCGGCGACGTAACCCTCCACCCCGTCGTAGGACTCGCCGATCATGTTTATCGTCTCGGTGACGCCGCTGCTCCCGCAACATGTCAGGTTCTCGCCGCGCGCAACGGCGGCATACTTGTCGCGCACAGAGTCGCGAATGGTCTTGTCGAGAGGATGCATGGGGACAGTGTTCATTGTCGACGAACGGTAGGGGCAGTGAAGAAAGGAGTGTCGGCTATAGCGGCCTCAGGAGAAAGGCTCGGCATCACCGAACGTCTCGTCGATCCAGGCGGCGAGAGCGTCGCGCACCTCGCGGTAGACCGCAAGTTGTTCCGCAGGGCTACCGGCGGCGGTGGCCGGATCGCGAAACGACTGGTGCAGCGTGCGTCGCGCCGGCACGAACGGACATGCCTCGCGAGCGCTGTCGCAGACGCTGACAACGACGTCGAACGAGCGCTCGCCAAGATCGGCGATGGCCTTCGAGGTGTGGCCACTCAGGTCGATCCCTATCTCCTCCATCGCCCTCAGCGCAAGTGGACGAACGAAGGCGCGCTCGGTCCCTGCGCTTATCGCCTCGTAACGATCGCCGTACCGGGCGCGCAACAGACCCTCCGCCATCTGGCTCCGCGCGCTGTTATGGGTACAAACAAAAAGGCAGGACAGTCGCGCCATCGGGTTCAGCAGCTGGTTTCCGGTCCGGCATCCAGGAGCGCATCGAAGTACGCCGCGAGCGTGTTGCGAAGAGCGGCGATGGCGTCACGGTTGAGACAGTAGCATACGCGCGGCCCGTCGATCTCGCCCTGGATCAGCCCCGCCGTCTTGAGGGCTTTTAGATGCTGGGAGACCGTCGCCTGCGCAAGCGGCAGCTCTCCGACGATCTCGGCGCACACACAGGCATCACGAGCCCCAAGAACGCGAAGAATTTCAAGCCGCGCCGGGTGCCCGAGCGCTTTCGACGCGTTTGCCAACAAGCCCAGCGGTGCCTCAAAGAGGATTGCTTTGTTTTGCATACCCTAATATAGATCGTAATTATACGATAAGCAAGCCGGGCGTGGTTCTATCTGGAATGCACCGACAAGCTCCTTCCGGCCCTCTTGTACGGGTTCGCGCCGAAGGACGAAACGATTGGTTCGTGACAACCCTTACATGCGCACAAGGGCGTTCCCCTACAAACGAGCGGCGCAAAGCGGCGTACTCTTGCCCCTGTTTGGTTGTGTTGTGGCACAAAGGACGTGCGTGTGAGGGAGTCGGCGAAACCGGTGCGGGCCAACGCATCGGTTTCGCTTTTCTTTTTTTTGAAGGCACCGGCGCTTCGCTGCGGCGAACAGGATGATAACAGAAAGGGGCACGCCCGTGCGGTCGGGCGTGCCCCTTGGCGTCGGTTGAAGCGCGCGGTTCTACGACTCGATGTTGCCCTTGTCGTTGATCGCGGCCACGCCGGGGAGCGTCTTGCCTTCGAGGAACTCCAGCATTGCGCCGCCGCCGGTAGAGACGTGCGAGACGCGGTCCTCGTAGCCCGCCTGCGAGATGGCCGCCACAGAGTCGCCGCCGCCGACGACCGTCATCGCGCCCTTGTCCGTCGCCTCGGCGAGGGCTTCAGCAACGGCAAAGGTGCCTTTGCTATAGTTCGGCATCTCAAAAACGCCCATCGGGCCGTTCCACACGATCGTCTTTGCGCCGAGCAGCGTTTCACGATACGCGCGGATTGTCTCCGGACCAATGTCGAGGCCCATCTCGCCGCCGGGAATGTCACCGGAGACCGTGCGGTGGTCGGCTTCGTTCTTGAACTCCGCCGCAACGACGTGGTCGGACGGCAGCTTGATTCTTCCATTCGCGCGTTCGAAGAGGTCCTTCGCCACGTCGAGCTTGTCGTCCTCCACGCGGGAGCTTCCGACTTCGTGCCCGAGGGCCTTCAGGAACGTGTAGCTCATCGCGCCGCCGATGAGCAGCTCGTCCACGCGCTCGAGCAGCGACTCGATCACCCCGATCTTGTCGGACACCTTTGCGCCGCCAAGCACGCCCACGAACGGATGCTCGGGGCTTTCCTGGAGGCGTGAAAGATACTCGACCTCTTTCTGCATGAGAAGGCCAAGTCCGGCGCGGTTGACCTTCTTCGCCACGCCCTCTGTGGAAGCATGGGCGCGGTGGGCCGAACCAAAAGCGTCGTTGATGTAAACGTCGCCGAGTTCGGCCATCTGGGCCGCGAGCGCCTCGTCGTTCTTCGTTTCTCCTGCGAGAAAGCGGGTGTTTTCAAGCAGCACGATGCCGGGCGTCGGCGCTTCATCAACCGCCTTCTTCGCCTTGGCCCCCACGGTCTCCTCGCTGAATACGACGGGCACGTCCACGAGTGTCTGCAGGTATTCCGCCACCGGTGCGAGGCTGAACTTCGGGTCCGCACCGCCTTTCGGGCGGCCGAGGTGGCTCAGGAGGATGGCCTTACCGCCGCCGTCCGTGATGCGGCGGATGGTGGGGAGCGCGGCCCGGATGCGCGTGTCGTCCGACACCTGCGTCTTTCCGTCCTCGCCCTGCGTCAGGGGAACGTTAAAGTCCACGCGGACCAGCACCCGCTGATCGCGAACGTCAATGTCTTCAATGCTGAGCTTCGCCATATAAGTACTTGTCCAAAAGGAGATCAGGATAGAAACAACGACGGGAGACCGAACCAGTGTCCGCTCTCCCGTCGCAATCAAGATTGCAAGATGGGCCGAAAGCCCGCTTGCTACTTCTTCATGAGCAGACGGGCGAGGTCGACCGTCCGGTTCGAGTAGCCCCACTCGTTGTCGTACCAGCCCACGACCTTGACGAGGCTGCCATTGACCATCGTCGACGGCGCGTCGAAGATGCAGGAGTGCGGGTTGTGAACGATGTCGATGGAGACGAGCGGCTCTTCGCTGTACTGGAGGATGCCCTTGAGCTTGCCGTCGGCTTCCTTCTTCACGGCGGCGTTGATCTCCTCAATCGTCACTTCGCGGTTCAGCTCAACGGAAAGGTCCGTCAGGGAGCCGTCCGGCGTGGGGACGCGAAGCGCGAAGCCGTCGAGCTTGCCCTTCAGGTGCGGCAGCACGAGTCCGACGGCGCGGGCGGCACCGGTCGTCGTCGGGACGATCGAGAGTGCGGCGGCGCGGGCGCGGCGGAGGTCCTTGTGCGGGCCGTCCTGGAGAAGCTGATCCTGCGTGTAGGCATGGACCGTGGTCATGAGGCCCTTCTTGACGCCAAAGGCATCGTCGAGGATCTTGACCATCGGCGCGAGGCAGTTCGTGGTGCAACTCGCGTTGGAGACGATCTGCTCGTTGCCCGTGAGCACGTCGTCGTTGACGCCCACCACGACGGTCGCGTCGACTTCGCCCTTGGCGGGAGCGGAGATGATAACCTTCTTCGCGCCGGCCTGGATGTGCATCATCGCCTTCTCGCGGGAGGTGAAGATGCCGGTCGACTCGATGACGATGTCTGCGCCGAGGTCGCCCCACGGAAGTTTGCTCGGGTCGCGCTCGGAGAAGACGGGGAAGCTGTCGCCATCGACGACGATGTTGTTGCCCTCGACCTTCACGTCGCCCTTGAACACGCCGTGTACGGAGTCGTACTTGAAGAGGTGGGCGAGCGTCTTTGCGTCGGTGAGGTCATTGACGCCAACGATGTCGAACTCGTCCGAGCCGCGCTCGAGAAGAGCGCGAAACACCAAGCGTCCGATCCGGCCGAAGCCATTGATACCCAGTTTGATAGCCATATTCTTTGCTGAAATGCGTTAAACAAATGATGCGGGAAACCCGCCTGCGGTCCTTTCGCGGCACGCTCACCGCCGAAAGAACGCAGGAGCCGGCGCAAGGGTCTTCAAAAGACCCTGCCGGCCGTGCGCTGTATGATCAGGCGAGGTGCAGGTCTTTAAGGTACGGAACCGCGGGCATTCACGGTCGCCGGTCAAGCCGATGAAACATGAAAAAACGGTCCGTTTTCATGGAATAGCGGCATTGATCCTCTTTGCGGAAACGTAACAGGAACGGCGCGTATAACCGGTCTTCTTAAAGAACACCCCTGCCGCCCGGCCGTCGACGCGCGGGGACCGCAGGATTCACTTCATCCGTCAAAGCAGCGCAATGTCCGCCATTCAGCCCCCAAACAAGATCTCCCACCGGCACGAGCTTAGGGAAGACCAGGTCATCACCACATACGCCCGCGCCTGGGGCTATTACGACACCCACAAGACGGTCGTCTACGGCGTTCTCGGCGCGCTGGTGGTGCTCGCGCTCGCGGTCGTCGGCTGGATGTATTATAAAGAAGCGCAGGGGGAAAAGGCCCTGGTCGCCATGGCCCCGGCCGTCCGGGCCTACGAGCAAGGAAACTTCCGCGAAGCGCTGGACGGTCCGCAGGGAAGCCCCGGTCTTATGGCCATCGCAGACGATTACTCCGGCACGCCGTCGGGCAATCTTGCGGCATACTACGCGGCCGACGCATCGTACCGCCTCGGCGAGTACGATCAGGCGCTCCGCTTTTTCGACGACTATGACGCGGACGAGAACATCCTCGGTGCCAGCGCCCTCGCCGGTGAGGCCGCCGCTTACGAGGCCAAGGGCGACTTTGCCCGGGCCGCCGAGCGCTACATGGATGCGGCCGACTTTCTGGAAAGCGAACTGACCGCCCCGCAGTATCTCTTCTCTGCCGCGCGCGCATTCGAGCAGGCCGGCCGGTACGACAGGGCCGTCGAAGTTTACACGACGCTGCGCGACGATTACCCGGAAAGCAACCTGACGGCCAACATCGACTTCTTTGTCGCCCGCGCCGAGGCGCGCGAACAGGCCGGCTCGTAACGTTCCGTCGATGCGCGGGCACCGAGTATCAGGACGGTCGTACACTGGCCGTGCGCCCTTAAAGACGGTCCTTTACTTCGTATGCCCACTCCCTCCATCCTCGTCGTTGATGACGAACGCAGTATCCGGCGAACCCTCCGCGAGATCCTCGAATATGAAGAACTGAACGTCGAGGAAGCGGAGGACGGGGAACAGGCGCTGAAAAGGGTGCGGGACGAGCGGTTCGACATGGTCCTGCTCGACATCAAGATGCCCAAGGTAGACGGCATGGAAGTGCTGGCCACCCTGAGCCAGGAAGTCCCCGAGCTTCCGGTCGTGATGATTTCGGGCCACGCGACCATCGAGACCGCCGTCGAGGCGACGCGCCTCGGGGCCTTCGACTTTATCGAAAAGCCGCCGGATCTGAACCGGCTTCTCGTCACCGTTAGGAACGCGCTGGATCGCGGCCACCTCGAAACCGAGAATCGCCGGATGCGCCAGAGCATCGTCGAGCGGCAGGATGGAGAGCGCACGCCGATCCTCGGCACCAGTCCGGCGATCACGCGCATCAAAGACACCATCAACCGCGTCGCGCCGACCGAGGCGCGGGTGCTCATTACGGGCGAACCGGGCACCGGAAAGGAACTCGTCGCCAACTGGATCCACTCTCTTTCGAACCGTAAGGACGGCCCGCTGGTGGAAGTCAACTGCGCCGCCATCCCGAGCGAGCTGATCGAAAGCGAGCTTTTCGGCCACGAGAAAGGCTCCTTCACGGGCGCTACGAAGCAGCGCATCGGCAAGTTCGAGCAGGCCGACGGCGGCACGCTCTTTCTCGACGAGATCGGGGACATGAGCCTCGCCGCGCAGGCGAAAGTGCTCCGCGCGCTCCAGGAAAACCGCATCACCCGCGTCGGCGGGGACCGCAGCATTCCCGTTAACGTCCGCGTCGTCGCGGCGACGAACAAGAATCTGCTCCAGGCGACCGAAGAGCACAAGTTCCGGGAAGACCTATACCACCGTCTCAGCGTGATTCTCGTTCATGTGCCCCCGCTCCGGGAGCGCCGCGAGGACATTCCGATCATCGCCCACCACTTCGCCGACCGCCTCGCCCGGCGCAACGGGCTTGCGGTCAAGCGCTTCGCGGACGAGTCGCTCGAACGGCTCAAGCGATACGAGTGGCGCGGCAACGTGCGCGAACTCCACAACGTCGTAGAGCGACTGCTCATTCTGAGCGAGGGCGAGTCCATCGTGGCCCAGGACGTTGAGCGCTACGTTCAGCCCTCCTCCACAACCGCCGACCCTGTGACGGGCCTGCTCGAACGGTACGCCCAGTTCAGCGACTTTCGCGACATGGCGGAGAAGCTGTTCATCGAGCGCCGGCTGGAGGACAACGAGTGGAACGTTAGCAAAACCGCCGAATCCATCGGCATCCAGCGTTCGCACTTGTACAACAAGATGAACAAGTACGCCATCGAGCGCGACGACTCCTTGTCCTGATCACGCGCCGCACCGATCTGACCTTTCACGCTTGCATGCCGCTCCTTTCCGTCCGAGACGTTTGGAAAAGCTATCGCACCGGCTCTTCTACTTCGCTCGAGGTGCTTCGCGGCGTCTCTTTTGAAGTCGATGAGGGCGAGGTCATTGCGGTCGTTGGCGAAAGCGGCGCGGGCAAGAGTACGCTGCTCCACATTCTCGGCGCGCTCGACCGGCCGACCTCCGGGACCGTGCGCTACCGCGACGAGCCGGTATTCGGGCGCACCGACGAGGCGCTTGCCTCCTTCCGCAACCGCGAAGTGGGCTTTGTCTTCCAGTTTCACCACCTGCTCCCCGAGTTCACGGCGCTGGAGAACGTCGCCATGCCCGCGCTCATCCAGAACCAGAAGCTGCGGGACGTACGCGCGCGCGCGCTGGAGCTGCTCGAAGCGCTCGGGCTTGGCGCGCGCGCCGAACACCGGCCGGGCGCGCTATCGGGCGGCGAGCAGCAGCGCGTCGCCGTCGCCCGCGCCCTGATGAACCATCCCGGCCTCGTGCTCATGGACGAGCCCACGGGCAACCTCGACGCCGCAACCGCGTCGGCCCTGCACGACGAGATCGTGCGGCTCAGCCGGACGTTTCGGCAGACGTTCATCGTCGTTACGCACAATCCCCTCCTGGCCGACCTCGCCGACCGCGTGCTCCGCATGGAGGCTGGATTGGTGCTTGAAGAGCACACGAGCGCGCCCGCGAACTCCTGATCGGCCGCCTCGCCGGACCTTCTCTGAGGAAGATGTTGTTGTAGTGGGCGGCGCGGCGTACTTTTTGCATCATGCTCTTGATACCCGCCGGTGCCGCGCGGCTTTTGCTGACAGTTTCCCTCCCTTACAACGCTGATGCCTTTCCAAACGCTTCTCGATCCTGTGGTTGGCTTCGTTGAGGAGGCCGTCGATCCGGCGCTCGACCTCGTGGAGGAGATCGCGCGGCTGAAGGCGGAGAAGAACGCTGTCCTGCTTGCGCACTATTACCAGGAGCCGGAGATACAGGACGTCGCCGATTACGTGGAGGACTCGCTCGGCCTTGCGCGGCAGGCGGCGCAGACGAGCGCGGACATCATCGTCTTCGCAGGCGTTCACTTTATGGCCGAGACGGCCAAGATCCTCAACCCGGATAAGAAGGTGCTCCTGCCCGATCTGAACGCAGGTTGTTCGCTCGCGGACTCCTGCCCGCCGGAGGCGTTTGGCGCTTTCGTCGCCCGCCACCCGGGGCACGTCGTCGTGTCGTACATCAACTGTTCGGCCGGGGTGAAGGCGCTGACCGACATCATTGTCACCTCGACCAACGCCGAGCACATCATCCGGCAGATCCCGGAGGATCAGCCCATTATCTTCGCACCCGACCGCAATCTCGGCAGGTTCCTCATCGAGCAGACCGGCCGCGACATGGTGTTGTGGGACGGCGTTTGCATCGTACACGAGACGTTCAGCGAAAGGAAGCTCGTGCGGCTCAAAGTCCGCAATCCCGGTGCGCTCGTGCTCGCCCATCCGGAGTGCGAAGCGCCCGTGCTGCGCCAGGCCGACTTTGTCGGCTCAACGAGCGCCATCCGCCGGTTTGCCAGAGAGCACGAAGCGCCCGCGTTCATTGTCGCGACGGAGGAAGGCATTCTGCACCAGATGCGCCGCGACAGTCCGGAGAAGACGTTTATCCCGGCCCCGCCCGAGGGCGGCTGCGCGTGCAACCAGTGTCCGCATATGCGGCTCAACACCATTGAAAAGCTCTATCTCTGCCTTAAGTACGAGCAGCCCGAACTAACGATGCCGGCCGACTTAATCCGCCGTGCGCGCTTGCCGATCGACCGGATGCTGGCGATGAGCGAAGGCGTGAAGTAGGGCCGGCGGAGCTTCTTCCTGGATGATGTGGAGAAAGCGAGAATCAACGAAGAGGCGGGAACCGGCTGCGGCAAACCGGCGTGTCAGGCACCCTCAGCCCGGGTGGCGGAATTGGTAGACGCACCATCTTGAGGGGGTGGCGCTCGCAAGGGCGTGCTGGTTCGACTCCAGTCCCGGGCACCGCGAATAGAAGAAGCAGAGGCCGTTTTGTGCGGTCTCTGCTTTTTTGTGTCGGTCAATCTTCGCCCAACTTGTTCAGCGCTGTCTTTTCACGTCAGTTACTCTGTGCATCTTTAACGTTGAGACATACGCTCCCCTCCTTGACACGAGTGTCTATCCGTTTCCCGGTAAGAGACTTAGACCTAATGTCTCAAGGCTCTCGGAGGGTTCGGCCCTTCCCGGGCACCACTTGCCCACGGGGGTCATGGTGCTGCTTATGCAGGGTTTAGGGCTGTCTTACTAAATACACCACATCTAACCGGACTACCCTAAAAACCGTTCAAATATGGCAGGGAAGCTTACTTCCCCACTGGACGAGCCCGTGTATATATTTCTGCGTCGGGTGCCAGTGCCTTGTTTGTTGAGGTTGACGGCGCGTCGGCGATCAACCACCCCTGCCCCTCCCTTTCGGCAAGCTCAGGGCAGGCTTGTCCAGGAGGGGAACCTACGTCGCTATTTTATAATACTTTGTAGCGCAGCCGATCAGAGAAGAGCGTTGTGTGAGCCGGGTCGGGATTGAGGTCCGCCTTGATTAATGGGGTTGTATTGAACTGTAGTAGCATTTACGTACAGTCTCCTTTCCGCCGGGGCACGTTGCCTTGACGGTTTCGATGCTCACCCCGTACCTGCCTTCCCCTACGCGGCGTACGCGCCGCCCACCTCTGTGGCGAGGCCCATTACGGCGAGGGCTTCGAGGACGCGCTCCACCTGCTGGACGCGCGACGGGCTCAGCTTGCGGTGCGCGAACATGCGCGCCACCGACCCGGGGCGCACCGGCGAGGCCGTCAGGAGGCGCTGGACGGCCTGGACCTGCGCGGCCAGCTCGTCCGGCCACGGCATAGGCGCTTCGCTCGCTTTCTTCGCCGCGGCCGCTCCGGCGAGCAGCGTGCCCTGTACGGCCTCGCCGCGGGCCTGGTAGTCCGGACGCAAGTAGCGCACCAGCCCGCGAGCCTCTTCTTCCGTCCGCTCTCTGTTCAGGGCGACGAGGCGCGTCAGGATCTCGGCCTCCGCCAGTCCCGCCGGCCAGCCATAGGCGCGTGCCACCGCAGCATCAAGCTCGTCGTGCAGCGTTCGGAGCACCGTCACAAGGCCCTCTTCGTGGACCTTTCGCTCGGCTGCCGTCAGAGCCTCGCCCGCCCGTTGCTTTTCGAGAACGTTGTACATGGCGGTCATCGTGAGGCCCTTATGCGCGGCAAGGCGCGCCTTGCGGTGGGCGTCAAGCTCTTCGGCAAGCCGCCGGATGGTTTCCTTGTGCTCGTCCGTGGCATCGGGAAAGGGAAACGTCTCAAAGCAGCGGGTTTTCGTATACACGGGCCTATCCTCAAGGGTGCCACCCTGAGAAAGCGCCCACGTGACATGAATGTGGCTGGACAGGACGCCAAGGAGGTATGCGTCGTCCGAGGCCACTATGATGAGCCTGTTGTCCGGCAGAATCGAGGCATCGAGGAACTGAAAGAACCGGTGCTTGGACGTTTCGACGGTGGCGATGTAGCGCGGCAGGCCATTTAGGGCTAAACGCAGTTCCGCTCGTGTCTTGCCGAACAGCCACCACTCGCGCGCGTAGCTAGCCGAGTCCTTCGTAGAACTCTTGCTGGCAGTCGCGTCTCGCTGAGGCTTGACGTTCTCATAGACGTGCTGATAAACCTCGGGGAAGCGGCGGCGCACAACGTCAGCCTCCAATCCGAAGAGGTCAATTACCATGACGCCCCTTGGCCTCGCCGTCAGGTCGCGACCATTCAGGTACGGACGAATATGCTTGTCAAGCCGATCAACGTGACCGAGGCCAAGGTCACTGGCCTCCTGCGGGCTGACGATAAAGCCTGAGCCGTGCAGCTTAACGCCGGGACAGCTTACGTCTGTGTTCGCCTTCAAAGCCTCTGTCCCAGCCACATCAGCCCCGACGGTCAGGTTGGCGGCTATCTTTCCTCTCCGCTCTGATACCTCTACGTCGCGCTCGTACTCTCCGGTCTTTTCGGAGACGACCGTAACCAGGCGTCCTTCTTCGGTGCCGCGAGCAGCCACGGTCATCGAGATGCGCACGTCGGCTCCTTCGGCGGTGTCCACCCACGGGTGATCCGGGACGGCGAAGAGGAGCGAGAGCGGCGGGTCAGCGTCCATTTGCGCCTGCACGACGCGGCGGTTGAACGTCTGCCGGAGGCTGTTGGTCGCGATAAAGCCGAAGCGCTCGGCCTCTCCCCTTCGCACCTTCTCGGCGGCGCGGTGCCACCAGTACATCACAAAGTCGGCGGAGTCCGGCACGTCGCGGTAGACCTTGCGCAGCCTTTCCGTGTAAGCGTCCCCGAGCGCCTGCCGCATCATGGACGTCCCGATAAAGGGCGGGTTGCCGACGATGAAGTCCGCCTCGGGCCAGGGCGCAACGCCGTCCGCGTCGAGCAGGGCGTCCTGATGCCGGATGTTCTTGTACTCGCGCAGGATCGGCGGATCGAGGCGGCGGGCATGGCCGCGGGTGCGGAAGTGCCACTGCAGGTAGCCTATCCAGAGGACCACGTCGGCAATGGCAGCGGCGCGCGGGTTGACCTCGAGTCCGAGAAGCTGCTCGGGCGTGACGGTGTGGCCGCCGCTCATGTCGAGGGCGGTTTGTCCGGGGTAGTGCTCGATCGCGGCCATGACCTCGCCCTCCAGGCGCTTCAGGTGCTCGAGCGTGACGTAAAGGAAGTTGCCCGAACCGCAGGCCGGGTCGAGCACGCGGACGGAGCAGAGGCGGCGGTGAAAGGCGACCAGTTCGTCCCTCGCGCCCGCTTCGTCGCCCGCGGACTCCTTGAGGATGGCGGCGGCCTGCACGGCGGTCCACTCCTCCCGCAGCGGCTCGGCGACGGCCGGCACGACGAGGCGCTCGACGTAGGCGCGGGGCGTGTAGTGCGCGCCGAGGCTGTGGCGCTCCGCCGGATCGAGGGCGCGCTCGAGCAGCGTGCCGAAGATGGCCGGTTCAACGTCGTGCCAGTCCGCCCGTCCGGCCTCGATGAGCAGCCCGAGCTGCGCCTCCGAGAGCGGAAGGGCCGTGGCGTCCCGGAAGAGGCCGCCGTTGAACTGCACCACGTCCTGCCGCAGCTCCGGCGCAAAGCCGCCCGTGTCCATGAGCCGCCAGAAGTGGGCCAGGCCCTTGTCGACGAGCGCGGCGTCCGCGCGGTAGCTTTCGAGCAGGAGCGTGAAGGAGGCTTCGGGAAGCAGGCCGATATCCTCGGCGAACATGGAGAAGAGGCAGCGCATGAGGAAGTGCGCCACGGCGTCCGGCGCGTGCCCTGCCGCCTCCATGCTTGCGGCAAGGCGCGCAAGGCGCGTAGCAAGCTCGCGCGTGGCGCGCGCCGAGCGGAGCGAGGGGTCGAGCGTGAGCGGCTGCGTGAAGACGGCGCGCAGGCGTTCGCGAACGGCCTCGTCTTCGAGTTCGCCCAGGAAGATGCGGTGGTGCGCCTGGTCGGGGAAGGGGCTGTAGACCTTGCCCTGGCGCGAGAAGTCGGCGTAGAGGTCGATGCAGTAGCCCACGTCCGCCACCACGAGGAAGGGCGGCCATTCGTCCAGCGCGCGGGCGTAGCGGTACGCCTGCCCTTTCGCCGCCTGCATGGCGTGCTGCCAGCCCGGCGTGCCGCGGCGGGCGGTGCCGAGGCGGCGCTGCAGGGTGGGCGCGCCGAGCGTTTCGGCCTCAGTGGGTTCGGGGAGGTCGCTGCCTTGCTTGGCTTCGAGGACGAAGCAGCCCTGCTTGTAGAGGTCGATGAAGCCCGTCGATCCGTCCTCGCCGAGGCGGACGGGCCGCTCGAAGGTGTAGGGGTTAAGGGCGGCGGTGTCCGTCGCCGGGGCGGGGCGCTCCACGCCGAGCAGGTCGCAAAGCTCGGTCAGGAAGAGGGCGTAGTTGGCGCGCTCGCTGGCTCCAGATTGCTGCCAGCGAGCGATGAAATCCGCGGGGGCACTCATCGGTGTAAGAGGGTGTTCGTGGGCACCTAAGAACCCGTTGACGAAAGAGAAAGCTTGGCTATCTACCGATAAACTACCGACGGGATGCACCACAGATTTACGGGGCTATGTAAGTGACAGGAAGGCTGCCTAACACCCCTCGAATCCCCCTCGAGTGGGAGGTTGCGTCGGTACTTTGGTCCATACCGTCAGCTACGTAAAGCGCGTCCTATCAATACATCGGCCTCTCAGGCATTAGCACTCATTTGTGTCCAACGCGCCGCCGCAACTTCCCCATTGAGGGGGACAAAGGGGGTGTTCTGCAGCGGTTGAGGCAAGCAAAACGCAGGCGTTCAGCACACCGTCCAACGCTTTTCTTTAGTTCAATGGCCTGCCAATGTACGGGATAGAAGCTCTCGCTGGTCGCGCCGGCCACGGTCGCGGCGACTCGCAAGCGGCCTCTCCTGTGGCGCATCGACGGGGGGTACTGCGATCGGGCGCCGGGTGCCGCTCGTTGACCTTTGGGGCGAGCCTGTTTTCCTGCAGACTTAAGGGAGGTGCTGTGCGCAAGGGTGCGCCTCTGCCCCCTATATCCTTAATCTTGTTGCTCTGGAACGCTCGGACATGCGCAAAAAGGCGATGGAGGTGCCGGCGGCGTCTTGCGCAAAGGAGGCCGCATCTTGGCTGGCGATGCCAAGCGAACCGGCCTCTGCAAACGCATCCTGGTTGGCTGCCAGAAACTGAAACTCCCAGCCGTACTTCTGCTGCTGGTGCTCGACCATGGCGCGGACCCGCTCGCGGGAGTAGTCTTTGGACGCATTCTCCATCCCATCGGTGAGGATGCAGACGAGCACTTTGTTCGGCCGCTCGTCCTCAGGCGCGGCCGCGAGGCGCTTGCCGATGTCGTCGAGCGTACGTCCGACGGCGTCGAGCAGGGCCGTGGTGCCCCGGGGCTGGTAGGTTTCCGTCGTCAGGTGGTTGACAAGTGTGAGGGCCACGCCTTCGAGCTGCAGTTCGTACTCGTGATCAAAGAGCACCAGCGTGAGGCGCGCATCGCCCGGGATCGCCTGCTGCGCGTCGATGAAGGCGTTGAAGCCGCCGATCGCATCGTTCCGGATGGACATCATCGAGCCGGAGCGATCGATGATACAAACAAGCTCAGTCAGGTCTTTCATGTTTCCTCCCATTCTCTGCGTGATACAAACGGGCGTTCGGCACCGCCGCCATCCACCCGGCTTTACAATCGTGGCCCGCAAACTCTTTCGCCTCCCCGCTCGCCTCTACAACATGCAAAGCCCGTCGAAAGAAGGTACGATGCCCACGGACCCTTAACAGGGTAGTGCTAAAATAAAGGCGGGCCGTGCGGCGGAGGGACGCAAAGTGTCCGGTTGCGGCTGCGATCGCGCCGCCCCTCAAGCCGTTTACCGAAACAGGCGCGGGTTGTCTACAACGAAGGCACCTATCCAGCGCGCCAGGAAGGATTCATTTCCGGCAGCTTTCAGGTAGCCGTATCCGAGGGCCGCGATCGCTGCTGCGCCGGCCGTATCCACAATAAGGTCCCACATCGTGTCGACAAGGCCGCTCTTCTGCATGTTCATGCCGAAGAAGCCGTCCATACCGAACTCGAAGATTTCCCACAGCGCGCCAAGCCCCACCGAAAAGAAGAAGGCGAAGAGCGCGATAAAGCTCGGCTTCATGTGCAGATCGATGTCCTCGCGCTCGTTGAGCACGTAGACGAGCAGAAAGCCGAAGATGCCCAGCAGAAAGCCGGACGCGGTGTGGAGCACAACGTCCCACCACCAGAAACGCAGATAATAGCTGCGCACCTCGCCCAGGAAGAGCGACGCGAAGATGAACAGCACTGCAGCAGCCTCGAACTCGGCGGGGATGTTCACGCGAAAACGGCGGCCGAGGAGCGCGGGGAGCAGCGTAACGACCAGTACACCTGCCGTTGCGGCGGCTGGGAGATACTGCACGCGCGACAGCGCGATCACCACACCCAGCAAGAGAAGGATCTGGAGCGAGACCGTGATCCGCCGCACCGCGCGAGCGGCAGCACGTTCTTCACCTGCGTCGCCCGGGTCGAATCCTACCGGTTCGGTGCCGACTGCGTCAGATCCTGATTGAAGTTTCATGCGGAGACAAGCCGCTGCGATGCGCGTTTGATCAATGATCCCAACCTCATAAATGCCTTCGCGCCGGATCGTTCCTTTGCGATCGCACTACCTGAAGTAAGACCGTCCGTGCGGGGCACCGGGCGAGCGAGGCTTGTGTTCCAGTCGCTTTACCTCCTTAGCAGCGCAAAGCTCAATCGGGACGGGTCACCTCGTCATCGCCCGCTTACGACGCGCGAATACAGCCATCGCCGTACGCTAACGATTGTGGCACGCAGTCACTTCAGCACGATCATGGTTCGCGTATATACCTCGCGACCGGCCGTAAGGCGGTACAGGTAGAGTCCGCTCGTCAGACGGCCACCGTCGAACCGGATGCTGTGGATGCCGGCAGGATACATGCCGTCTGCCACTCCGGCAACCTTCCGCCCGAGCACGTCGAACACCTCGACCCGGACGTGTACGGCACCCGACAGCCGGAACGGTATGGTCGTCTCTCCGCTGAAGGGGTTGGGGTAGTTGGCATCGAGCCTGACTTGCTGCGGCAGTTCTACCGGGTCGCGCCGCTCGGACGACGTGACCACTGACGGATTTCCTCCTCGCGACCCCGTTCGCAGTAGAACCCCGTTCTCGCCTCCCGCCACAGCCGTGTTCGCGTCGGCGGCAGCAACGGTAAAGAGGCGAAGGTCAGTGCGGCTGTTCTGCCGTGCCCATGAACGTCCGCCGTCCTCGCTGCGAATGATCACGCCGCCGGTGCCGTTTGATCCTTGCCCCACGGCAAAGGCAACCTGTTCATCCATGAATGCCACGTCGCTGAGGATTACACCGGGCACCGGAGGCTGAGCCTCCCAGGTTACCCCTCCGTCCGTGGTCCGCAGCACGACTCCGGAGAAGCCGTCCTGGGCATTTCCCGACCACCCGACGGCCAGCCCATTGGAAGCGTCCGCGAACGCGACGGCGCTGAGCGGATTGGTATCCGTCTTTTGAATGTCTTCCCACGACAGACCTGCATCGGTGCTCCGCATAATCCCTCCGGAGGTTCCGCTCGCAGACCTGGCTCTTCCGACGATGATGCCGATGGTGGGCGCTGGGAAAACGACGTCCGTAAGATGGCTCATCGTCAACTCGCGATCTAAAGCCTCCCAGGAGATGCCGCCGTCGCTCGTTCTGTAGATTGCCGCCAAGCTTTCGCCGACCGCCAGTCCGGTCGCTGGATCGCCGAAGGCAACTTTGTTGAAAATGCAGCAGTCCTCAACGTGCGTCTCGGTCCAAGTGGCTCCCGCGTCCGCGCTCCGGACGATGGACCGGAAGAAGCCCACGGCAACGAGCGTGTTCTCGTCGGCAAACGCCACGCCATTGGAGCCGCCCTTTCCTGAATGCGGTGCCTCGCTCCAACTCCTGCCGCCATCCGTAGTCATCATCACCAGAAACCCGGACGCGGCTGCCCCTACGTCCCTGTTGAAGAAAGAAAGGTCGTTAATGTAGCGCGTGTCTGTACCGGAGGCTACGGGGAACCAGTAGGACTCGACCGGCTCCTCCAGGAGCTTGCCGTCGTCGCTGAAGAACTGGCAGTGCACTTCCACCGGCCGGTCGGGGTCGGACTGGTAGAAGACGAGATACTCCCCGCCAGGCTGCGGCAGGAGCGGTTCGTTCTCCTTTACATCGGTGCAGCCGGCGTAGAGTGCAGGCACAAGCTCCGCGCTGGTCTCGGCCCCGCGCGCGTCCTTGAAGGTGACGCGGCCGAAGGACCCCTCCGGGTTCTTCGTGGCCGACGAATCGAGCGGCGTGACGTTCGAGTAGAAGGCCGCGCCGTCGGGGCGTTCGAGCGTCAGTCGAACGGGCTGCCCTTTCACGAACACCTCGGCAGAAGCCGACTGAACCGGAAAGCCGGCACCAGGCACCGCAAGCGCGTAAATGCTCTTCATGCCCGGCGCAAAAGATGCATAGCGAACATCCGGGCCTTCGGCTTCCTCCGGTGTGAGCATGAAGAGCGATGTGTTCCGCGGCACGACCACGTCCAACATACCCGCAGGCCGCTGAGCCGCCACCCACGCCTCGATCAGGGCGTCAGAGGGAGTGGCGGCAAACCAGGTCTCCGGGTACGGTACGCCGTCGAGGAGGTCCACATCACCCTCGCGCCCGACGGTCATGACGCGATCGAGGAGGTCCCGCAGTCGATATCCCGGCGAGAAGCCCTGGCTGCCCGCGAAGAGGCGGTACTCCTGCGCCACGCCCTCGCCTTTGATGAGCTTGAGTGAGAGCGAAGAGGTGCGAATCTGGCTATCGAATCCGAGCCACGGCACCTCGCTGTCGAACGCCTGCGTGGCCACGTTCCAGCGCATGACTACGGCATCCACCTGGGAGACCGACAGCCGGAGCGGAGCGCCGGACATGAGCGCCTTGAGATCTCTCAGGCTGATCTTGATCTGGCTCGTCTGCCCGTCGCCGCGCACGCCTTCTTCGATTGGGATCGCCTGCCCGCCGGCCGGATATACGCTGCCCGGCGACAGCTCGAGAATAGCATCGGCGTTGCCGAGCTTGAAGGAGGTAATCGGGGTTTCTCCAAGCGAAAGGATTACCGTCGGCTGCACGCGAAGCGCCGAGGCGCTGCCGATGTTCTTGACCTGAAGGCGTAGCCGCAACCGCGCCGCCTCACTCGAATTCACGGCGCGGCTGTTGCTCCAGTTGGTGCCAAAGGTGCTCGTTGTGGACGACATGCGCGCTTCGGAAACCGAGTAGTTCACTTCGCTCTCAACTTTGAACAACTCCGCCGGATTGAGCGAGAAAGATGACCCGATGGAGCCGCCTACTTCCTCGGTCGTCGTCACGCTGTTCGTAAACGACGTGCTCTGCTCGCCGCCGGACGTATTGGTGATCTCGGTTATCGGAATAACGTCATAGTCTTTCAGAACGACCGCTATGACGGGCATGGCCGCGACAAGTGGATGGTTATACGGTGCCGGCACATCGCCGGGCATATTGATGCCGGTAACCTCCATAAAGTCGCTGTACGGATCCCCGTCCGTCGTGGTCAATGTCGGATCGGTCTGAAAACACGGCGTCTCGACGGCGGGGTCACAGGCCAGCAAGGCTCCCGTAGCGATGTCGAACCGGTAGCCGTTCAGTTCGAGTTCGTTTGAGATCCCGTCCTCGTCGGAATCCGCGGTCGCCTCGAGGTAGCGGAGTTCTCCACTGGCGGTGGGAAGGACGACATAACCCTCGGGCGGCGGAGGCCCCTCCTGCGCGAACGCCGATGAAAGGCTCAGTGTCAGTAGAAGCGAAAGTGCGGCTGTCGTTTTCATAACACCTCGATGGTCTGGCTGATGCGCATCCAGAGGTGACACTTCCACCCCAACACTGGCAGGAACGACCCACAATAACGTCCTCTTACCCAGCTTTGTCAAGACTGTGTGAAGAAGTGTAGATCACATCACCCGGCACGGCTTCCGGAAGACTGTGGTGCCGGGTGACATGACTCGACACGCTACGGACGTTGCACACCGCCCCCTTTCGGCAGAAGCAACTGGAGGACGTCGGCAAGATCCAGGTTGAGGCCCCACCCTTGCCACTCGGCCTCGTCCTCAAACAGGTTGCCGACGATCTTCACGTCCTCCCAGGCAATGTTTCCGCCGTCCCAATCGTGGGTGTTCTCCCAAAAGAACGATTCACGCTCCCAAAGCCGATACCGGTTCCAGCTCCCAAACTCCTGGTTGAGGAGCCGCACCACCATCCGGCCATAGGTGACCTGGTGTACATCGTACGTATACCGGGGCACGTCGCCGCAAGATCGCATACCCCGATCAGGCATCCGGTACAACGCCACGCCGTACACGGTCTGGTTCTCCACAACTTCTGCCCCCCGGGCATAGGTCGTCGGGTTGCCCGTATACGCCAGCAGATCGTACGCATAAGCAAGACGCCCGTCGCCGTCCCACGTGCCGAGGTAGGGCATGAACACGCTGTTCTCTTGTGCCGCTGCCAGGAGCTTGAACTGTTCCGAGAGCCGCCCTGCTCCTCCGCGCAGGTACAACATCTCGCCCCTTGCAAGGTCGCCCGGCTCATGTATCCACGCCCGCCCGTGAATGCCCTCGACCCAGTGAAACGGCTTCGGGTTCTGTGGTCTCCCCATCGTGTTGTCCTCTCCTTGATGTGCCCCGGTCCCGGCCGCCGGAATGGCGGCCTTCGTGTGGCGCATCATGAGAGGGCGCAGCCTGTAGCGCTGCAACTCCGTGTCTCAGGAGGGCAGAATACGAAAGCGTGCAGGCCCGGCCGGACATCCGGTGTCTTGCCGGGGACGCATATAACAAAGGCGCTGCCGGATTGACCCGGCAGCGCCTTTGTCTGCTTTCTTGAGATCGGTAGGGTCAGACGTTCTTGTCTTCTCCGTCCTCCGTCTGCTCCGGCTCCTGCTGAGACGGCGCTTCCTCGGCAACGTCCTCCGTATCCACGGCGGGCGTTTCGGGAACAACGGGTGCCACTTCCTGCGGCTCTGGAGCCGGTGCCGAGTGCGCGGGGGCGGCCGTAGCGGCGGTGTCCGCGCTCGGCGCGGGCTGGGCCGGAGCGTTCTCCGCGGTCGAACCCGTGCGGCCGCGTCCACTCGACCCGCGGCGCGTGCGCCGGCGCGTCCTGCTGCCGGCGGCATCAGACGGCTTCACGTCGTTGTAGTCAACGAGTTCGATGAGCGCCATCTCCGCACCGTCGCCGTCCCGGGGGCCGAGCTTGAGAATGCGCGTGTAGCCGCCCATTCGGCCGCCGATGTTGCCGGATACTTCCTCAAACAGCTCCGTAACGGCCTTCTTATCCTGAAGGTGCTTAAAGACGAGCCGCCGGTTCTGCGTCGAGTCTTCTTTGCTCCGGTTCAGGAGCGGTTCGGCGAACCCGCGCAGCGCCTTTGCCTTGGCAAGGGTCGTGCGGATGCGCTTGTGCGTGATGAGCGCCGTCGTGAGCGCCGCCAGCGTCGCCTTGCGGTGCGCGTGGCCACGGCCAATTCTATGTCGTTTAACTGAATGTCGCATGACTATTAAGCTTGCGGTGTGTCGGCACGCCGGAGCGGCCGAATGCCATTAGGTCCGCTCCAGATACTTGTCTACGTCCATGCCAAAGAAGAGGCCACGCTCTTCGAGCACCTGCGCAAGCTCCTGAAGTGATTTGCGTCCAAAATTGCGAAACTTGAGCATCTCCGACTCTTCGCGCCGCACCAGATCGCCGATGTTCTTGATGTTGGCGGCCTTGAGGCAGTTGTGCGCGCGAACAGAGAGGTCGAGCTCGTCGACCGGCTGCATGAGCAGATCCCGAATGCGCTGCACTTCCGCGTCCACCTCCTTCTCCTCAACGGTCGGCTGAGGCGTGTCGTCCATCGTGACGAAGAGGTTGATGTGATCGCGAAGGATGCCGGCCGCCGAAGCCATGGCATCGTCCGGCGTCACCGAGCCGTCGGTGGTGATCTCCAGCATCAGGCGCTCGTAATCGATTCGCTGGCCCACGCGGGTCGGCTTGATCGTGTACTTGACGTTCCGAATGGGCGTGAAGATCGAGTCGATGGCAATGACGCCGATGGGGTCATCCGCCTGCTTGTTGTCATCAGAGGCCACGTAGCCGCGCCCGCGGCCCATGCGCAGCTCGATGCTGAGATGCGCGTCTTCGGCCAAAGTGGCGATGTGGTGGTCGGGATTGAGAACCGTGTAGTCGCTCGTGGCTTCCGCGATGTCCCCCGCCTTCCAGTCACGCGGCCCTTCGAGGGTCAGGTGAATGTTGCTGTCGAGCGTATCATTGGCGCTAAAGCGAACGCCCTTGAGGTTGAGGATAATGTCGGCCACATCCTCAGCGACTCCGTTGATGGTTGAGAACTCATGCTGCACACCATCAACCTTAAGGGCCGTCACCGCGACGCCCTGCAGCGAAGAAAGGAGCACGCGGCGCAGCGCGTTGCCGATGGTCACGCCGAAGCCCCGTTCCAGCGGCTGGATTACGAATCGTCCGTAGGTGCTCGAAGCCTCCTCCACGTGGACGCCGTCCGGCATCTGGATTCCGTTGTTATTCATATCTGAAAGTCGTTCGGTCTAAAAGGGACCCGTTCGGTCTGACGGGCGTCGGGCGGCTGCCGGGCACGCATGGCGCGGCAGCCTCTACGCCGCCTACTTGGAGTAAAGCTCGACGATCAGCGTCTCACGGATATTCTCCGGGATGTCCTCACGGGCAGGGCTCTCGAGGAACTTGCCGCGGAGTTCGCGCCGGTCAACCTCCAGCCAGGGATAGGTGCTACGGTTGCGCTGGGCGGCTTCGCGGATCGCATCCAGGTTCCGGCTTCGCGGGCGGATGGCAATCGTGTCATCCTTGCGGAGCTGGTAGGACGGAATGTCGACCACGGAGTCGTTGACCATCACGTGCCCGTGCGTGACGAGCTGCCGCGCCTGGCGGCGGGTGCGCGCGAAGCCGAGCCGGAAGATGGTGTTGTCAAGCCGAGACTCGAGGAAGATCAGAAGGTTTTCGCCCGTGACGCCCTTCTTGCGGGACGCCTTGTCGAAGAGATTTCTGAACTGCCTTTCGAGGAGTCCGTAGGTATACTTGGCTTTTTGCTTCTCCTTGAGCTGGAGCGAATACTCGCTCTCCTTGCCGCGCCGGTTTCTGCCGTGCTGCCCGGGAGGAAAAGGTTTGCGCTCGAGCGCTTTGCTGGGTCCAAAAATCGGTTCTTTGAACCGACGCGCGATCTTTTGCTTGGCGCCTCTGTAACGGGCCATAATGTTGAGTTTCCTCGTTTGTCAGATGAAACAAACGTACGGACGCGACGACTTGCCGCGCCCGTAGCCGGTTCTTATACCGATAGCCGACGCGCGCCGGGGCGCGCATCGTTGCCGCTCAGACGCGGCGACGCTTCGGAGGCCGGCAGCCGTTGTGCGGGATCGGGGTTACGTCCCTGATGGTGGCAATTTCGAAGCCGGAAGCAGAAAGCGCGCGGATCGCCGATTCGCGACCGGAACCCGGGCCTTTCACGTAAACGTCCACCCGGCGAAGCCCGAGGTCGTACGCTTCCTTGGCTGCAGTCGACGCGGCCACCTGCGCGGCGTACGGCGTATTCTTCCTGCTGCCCTTAAAGCCCATCTTCCCGGAACTGGCCCACGAAATCGTGTTGCCATACTGGTCGGTAAGCGTCACGATGACGTTGTTGAACGTCGCGCGGATGAACGCTTGGCCATTGGACTCAACGACGACGTTCTTCTTCCGAACGGTACGGGCGCTACGTCCGCCCCTCTGCTGTTGCCTCTTTGCCATTTTCTATGTTGCTGCTCTCTGGCGGCGATGGACCTGCCGGTACGCTGCGAAAGGCAGACGCACCCGAACGGCCCTGTTAAGATTATTTGCGTGGAGCCTTCTTCTTTCCGGCCACCGTCTTACGACGACCCTTGCGGGTACGGGCGTTCGTCTTGGTCCGCTGCCCGCGCACGGGAAGACCGCGACGGTGCCGCAAGCCCCGGTACGAGCCGATATCCATGAGCCGTTTGATGCTCATCTGAATGTCGGTGCGGAGCTGGCCTTCGACCAGATACTCTTCTTCAATGAGCCGACGAACCTTGCGGGTATCATCCTCGCTCCATTCGCGCGGGTGCGTCTCGGGATCGAGACCCATCCGTTCGAGGATTTCCTTGGCGCGCGGGCGTCCGATCCCGAAGATCGAAGTCAACGCGACTTCCGCACGCTTGTTGTTGGGTACGTCTACTCCAGCGATTCGTGGCATAGCTGTAGTCTTTGTCTCAATACCGGTGCCGACCGCAGCGCGAGGACGCCAATGCCTCTCGCTCCGCCTGCGCCCGATGGCTCAACCCTGGCGCTGCTTGTGCTTCGGGTTCTTCTTGTTAATGATGTACACGCGGCCTTTCCGACGAACGATCTTGTCGTCGATGCTGCGCTTTTTGACACTTGCTCTAACTTTCATTGGTCCTTACAAAGATTGCAGGTAAAGGCACATGCGAGCCTGTCTTTCCGTGTAGCCGGTAGATAACGCCGTCTGCCCCATAAGGTTCACGCCGTCGTTACTGCCGGTCATCCTCTTCCAAAAGGGGCGGCTGCCCCCGAATGGATCTTCAATCCTCTCTCACGCCGCTTATTTGTACCGATAGACGATGCGGCCCTTGCTGAGATCATAGGGCGAGAGCTCAACCTTAACCCTGTCTCCCCGTAAAATCTTGATGAAGTGCATCCGCATCTTCCCCGAAAGCAGGCCGAGAATTTCATGCCCGTTCTCCAGCCTAACCCGGAACTGCGCGTTCGGCAGCGCCTCGATAACTTCTCCGTCCTGTTCTATGGCAGATTGTTTAGCCATGGATCACTTTCTCTTTATAGGGAGCGTCCACGACTTCCTCGATGTAATCGAACGTCGTTAGCTGCTCCGGTTCGTCGCCGTTGATGGCGACCATATGTTCGTAATGGGCCGACGGCCGGCCGTCGATCGTGGACACCGTCCAGCCGTCACGGCCGGTCTCTACCTCGAAAGTCCCCCGGTTGATCATCGGCTCGATGCAGATCACCAGCCCGTTCTTGAGCTTGCGCCCCTTGCCCGGCTCGCCGAAGTTGGGGACATTCGGCTCTTCGTGCATATTCTTGCCGATGCCGTGCCCGACAAGCTCCCGCACAACGCCATATCCTTTCTCCTCGCAATGCTCCTGCACGGCGTAGGCAATGTCCCCGACGCGGTTTCCCGCCCTGGCCGTCTGCACGCCGATGTTCAGCGCGTCGTAGGTTACCCGGCAGAGCGCGACCGCCTCTTCGCCGATCTCCCCGACGCCAAACGTGTACGCGCTGTCACCGTAGTAGCCGTTCAGCACCACGCCGCAATCCACCGAGACGATGTCCCCTTCCTTCAGCACGTACCGTCCCGGTATGCCGTGAACCACGACCTCATTGACGGAGATGCAAAGGGCGTTCGGGTAGATGAGCTTGCCCACGCGGTATCCCTTGAAGGCCGGCCGCGCGCGGTTCTTGCGAATGAAGGCGTCCCCGACGGCGTCGAGTTCGGCCGTCGTCACGCCGGGGCGGATGTGGCGCCCCACTTCCGCGAGCGTGCGCCCGACGAGGTGCCCGCTCTCGCGAAGCATCTCAATCTCCCGTCTGCTTTTCAAATGAACCATGTCGCTACCCTCTTCGCCGGTGCGGACCCAACTACATGCGGCGGCCTTTGACGCGCCCACTCTTCATGAATCCGTCGTAATGGCGCATGAGCAGATGGCTCTCCACCTGCTGAAGGGTGTCGAGCGTCACGCCGACAAGAATCAGAAGGCTCGTGCCGCCAAAAAAGTGCGCGAACCCGGACGATACACCCGCCTGCATGGCGAAGGCCGGCAGGATTGCCACAAACGCGAGGAAGATGGCTCCCGGAAGCGTGATGCGCGTGAGAATGTTGTCGATGAAGTCGCTCGTCTGCCGCCCCGGCCGAATGCCCGGAATAAAGCCGCCCTGACGTTTCATCGTGTCGGCCATCTCCTTCGGGTTCACGGCAATGGCCGTATAGAAGTAGGTAAAGAAGACGACGATAAAGAAGAACACGACCGAATACGCGGCTCCCATCGGATTGAACCACGTGCCGAAGTTCTGCATGAACGGGCTGCTCGGGGAAGAAGGAGGCGAACGTCGCCGGGATGAACATGATCGACTGGGCGAAGATGATGGGCATCACGCCCGCCGCGTCACGCGCAGCGGAAGTACTGGGTGGTCCCTCCATACACCTTTCGTCCAACGACGCGCTTGGCATACTGCACCGGAATGCGGCGCATACCCTTCGTCAGGAGCACCACGCTCGCGGTAATCAGCACGAAGAAGGCGATTTCAACGAGAAAGATGAAGAAGTTCGACGTAAGCTGAAACTCTGCCACGATCGACTGCGGGAACCGCGCCACGATGCCGATCATGATGATCAGCGATATACCGTTGCCGATACCGCTCTCCGTTATTCGCTCACCGAGCCACATCACGAAGACCGTTCCCGCCGTAAGTACAATGACCGTGCTAATCGTGAAGAACGTGGGGCCGATTACGATGGCCTGTCCCGTCGCGCCAAAGCGCAGGTTGATGGCAAAGCCCACCGCCTGCATCGCCGTAATGGCGACGGTGCCGTAGCGCGTCCACTGGGTAAGCTTGCGGCGTCCCTCCTCCCCTTCTCGCTGGAGCTTCTGGATCGACGGCAGCACCGCCCCCATGAGCTGGAAAATAATGGAGGCCGTGATATACGGCATGATGCCGAGCGCGAAGATGCCCGCCTGGCTAAAGGCACCACCAACGAAAAGGTCGATGAAGCCGAATAGATCGTTCTGGCTGTTCGACGCGTTCACCTCCGCAAGCACACCCGCATCGACGCCCGGCAAGGTCACATAAGCGCCGAGACGGTAAACGATGAGGATGCCGAGCGTGTAGATGATGCGCCGACGCAGTTCCTCGATCTTCCAGATATTGCGAAGATGTCTGCAAGTCCAGCCATGTAGCTTCGGAAAGGTCCCCTTAAAG
>CAWBQO010000002.1:0-561156 GCA_963790965.1 uncultured Bacteroidota bacterium | reverse complement strand
TGTTGGTAGGAGGTCCCTCCGCGCGGACGCGAACGAGGGGCGGGGCAACGGGCCGGTAGGTGGCGCGTCCTTGGTCGGGATGACGGCGAGGGAGGGCGGAGCGTTGGATTGGGATGGAGGAGCAGCGAGGGTCGGGGCGGCGAGTAGCGGCTGCCCGTACACCGGCGTGTCATGACGAACGGAATGAGGCACCTCAGATGCGCTTAAACGACAGATGCTTCGCTTTGCCCAGAATGACAAGTGGGGAGGGCGGAGGCGGAATGCTGCGCTCGGAATGACAAGAGGAGGGCGGAGGGGGCGGGGACTTGGTGCATTTTCTACCGCCTGGGTTACGAATTGACCTCTCGATTCCGGCAGAATCTGCCGGGCGTGGCCGCGCCGGTCGCTCGCGTGCGCCGTGCGGCTACCGGCAAACCGTGCATTTCTTAACCTGTAGGGGCGGATCGGTTCTGCAAATCATTCTCACTTTTGCGGGCGGGGCACATTGGCACGGGTCCTGTAAAGGAGAAGATCAGACGCGAACGGCGACCCGCCCCGGCCGGAAAGGCCGTCCCGGAGGCGAGGCGGAATAGCGGTCAGGATGTCGGGCGCGTCGGTTTGCACTTAAGCTTGCGGCTTTTCTGCCGGTACTCTGGCCAACAAGCCACCCCGGTGGCCGCAGTCAAAACACCAACGGTTCTTTAACCACAAACAGAAAGAGGATCCGAAATGGGTCAGCAACAACTTCTTCTCCTCGTTCTCGGCATCGTCATCGTCGGCATCGCCGTCGTCGCCGGTATTCAGGCTTTCGGCGAAGGCAAGAACAAGGCCGCTCAGGACGCCGCCGTCTCCGACGCCATGCGCATCATCTCCGATGTGCAAGCATGGAAGCTGAAGCCGGGCGCGTTTGGCGGCGGCGCCGAGAAGGCAGCCGACGACTTTACGACCATGAACTTCAAGGCGCTGGGGTACCCAGTAGTTGACGCCGGTGCTCCGTATGCCACCATTAACGGCTGCTACGAATTCACGGCGTTCCAGCCTGCAACTCTTGTTGTGTACTCCAGCGGTGAGACGACAACAGACGACAACGGAACTCCCTTGGATGCGTCTGATGATGTCCAGTCGACAACCTGTACTCCAGGTTCCGAAATTGCGACCGTAAAAGTTAGCGGTACCAGCACGGATCTGATTTCCTGGACCTATCAGTGAGCTTAGCTCCTGAACGCTCATAAGAGTCGCGACGGGCGGCATTCCTCTCGGGACCACCGGCAGGAGTGCCGCCCTTCCTCGTCTACAGCCCACCACGTTCCACGTTATAATCGTCTCAGTCCATGTCGGTACACGAGTTCAGGTTCAACGGGGTCAGCCAGGCCGGGCAGCCGGTGCAGGGCACCGTCTACGCCCCGAGCCGGAAGGCTGCTCAGCGCAAGCTCTCGACGATGGCGGAAAAGCACCGCTTCACGCCGCGCGGCCTGCAGCAACGCCGGGTGTACCTCTACAAGGTCAAGCACCCCTCCGGCAAAGTGGTCGCGGGCGAGCAGAAAGCGTTCTCGCCGGACGAAGTCTCCGCGGCCCTCAAGAAGATGGGCCTCGAGGTCGTCAAGGTCGAGAAGAAGCTGGTTGATTACCAGGCGAAGCCCCCGCGCATGGACCTGATCATGTTCGTCCGCCTCGCCGCGAACCTTCTCACCGACAAGCTCCCCTTCGACGAGGTCATCGGCCTGCTCGTGAACGACGTTTCGAGCAAGAGCCTCCGCCAGGTCCTCCGCGACCTCAACGCCGACCTCAAGTCAGGCATGGACGCGCAGCAGGCGTTCATGAAGCACCAGCACATGCTGGGCAAGTTTACGGCCTACATGCTCGGCATTGCCTCCAAGAGCGGCAACATGGCTGAGATCTACGAGGCCACCGCCAAATTCCTCGAGCGCCAGAACGAGTTCAAGAAGAGCGTCAAGAGCGCTATGATCACGCCGGCCATTACGATGGTCGTCCTGACAGCCGCGATGGTGTGGTACGTCTGGTACATTTTCCCGCAAACTGCCGGCCTCATGGCGGACTTCGGGCAGGACCTCCCGCCGCTCACCGCTAAGACGCTCGTCTTTTCCGAGTGGCTGGACCGCAACTACGTCTGGGTCCTCCTGATCCTCTTCGGATCGCTGGGGGGCTTCATCGCCTGGGCGCGCACCTCGAAAGGCAAGTTCCAGATCGACAAGCGGCTCATCAAGCTGCCCATCGTCGGGCCGCTTTTCCACAAGCTGAACGTCGAGATCTTCTGCCGCGTCTTTTCGATCCTCTATTCCGGCGCGGGCGAGAACATCTCAGTCATCAAGATCGCCGCCGAGGCCTGCGGCAACGCCTACATGGAGCACCGCATCAAGACGATCACGGTGCCGATGATGGTGGCGCAGGGGACGGACCTCGTGAAAGCGATGGAGGCGAGCGGCGTCTTTACGCCCATGGCCCTGTCGCGCTTCCGGACGGGGGCGGAGACGGGAAACGTCCGCAAGAGCGCCCTGCAGATGGCTGACTATTACCAGAAGGAGACCGAGCTGAAGCTGAAATCGACGGTCGAGACGATCCAGACGGGTGTGGCCCTCATCATCACCGTTGCCATCATCTTCCTCACACTGATCTCCTCCGAAACCGCACTCATGCAGCCCTCCTCAACCGGAATGATGACGCCGTAGGTGAAGGGGAATGGGTACATCAATGATCGCCAGCGCTCCTCCGCCCAGTGCAAGTCCCTCCCGCGAGGGCGGGACAGGCTACGGGGGAGGGGGTTTTTCGCACCGGCGGGCGGAACGCACAGGCATTCCTGAGCCGCACCCCTCCGTCGCTTCTCGCTTGCTGGAAGGCGTGGCGGGTGGTTTGCTAACGTGGGAGTGGAGGCAGGCATAATGATAAAGCCAGTACACAAAAGGTTTAACACTGCCCGGCGCGTCGGCGCGGGTTAAGTTCGCGCGGTTACAGACGATCCCTTCAGAGGGAGCTTGCCCAGCTTGGGCGCGCCCGTCGAGAAGGTTGCCGTTTGTAAACAGGTCGAGAGGGAAAGGATGGGTACCGGATTCTTCGGAAACATCTTCAAGGGAAAACAGGACGGGCCGCTCAGCTCTGAGACGGCTCAGGCCAGACGCGCGCTTCGCGACGAGCGCACGCGCCAGGCCGCCGCGCCTCAGCCGGCACCCGAACCTCCCGCGCCTACCGCCGCGCCTACCGCCTCCCCCGAGCAGCCGAAGGCCGCGCCGCACGAACCCACCTCGCTCGACCGGCTGCTGCAGGATAGGGTCGTCGTGCGCCTCCTCAAGGAAGAGATCGTCGATGTGCCCCGGGCGCTGATGGCCCTTCGGCGGCAAGGCGATCATCCGACGGGGGCGCTCTGGCGGGTCATTGCGGACGACGCCGATGTTGATCGCGAAGCCGTGCTTGCCGTGGCCGCGGGCGTTCTCGACTTCCGCACCGCGAACGTCACGAGCCAGTCGCCGCCCACGACGCTCATTCAGGCCGTCCTCGGGCTTTTCTCACCTGAACAGCAGGCCCGCGCCCTCCTGCTCGGACTCTTGCCGTGCGAGCTGCACCTCGATACCGAAACAGGGCGGTCGAGCATGACGCTCGCCACCCCCGACCCCGATCATCCGGATGTGTGGGCGTTCATTGAGACACTTCCGCTTGCGGTGGAGCTTCGGTTTGCCCCGACTTCGGCGGTGATGGCGCGCATTCACGCGCTCAAGGGTGAGGGCGGCCATGACGCCTCTCCGGCAACGCGCCCCGCCGCTAAAGCCGCGCCGGCACCCGAGCCGGTGAAAGGTCCGGCCTGTCCGATGCCCGCCGCCCGGCGCGCGCCGGAGACGGCCGCCATCCGGCCGCCTATGCCGGCACCGGTAGAACAGCCCGTTCGCCGCGAGCCGCGCCCGATCCCGGTGCGCGAGCCGCAGCCTGCGGAAACGAAGCCGGCCCTCGCCCGCACCGACTATTTGCCCGAGGGCGAAATGAGCATCACCGCGCGCATCGACAAGGCGCGCGCCGACCATCTTTACGGCGACGGCTATGGATCGGCCGAGCCGCCTGAACCCGCGCCTGCGAAAGTCGCCGGGCCGCCGGAGGAGAAGGCTCCCGTGCCACCCGCGTTCACCGCGCCGGCCGAAGAGGAAGAGCCGGAAAGCGAGGCACCCGTCCCAGCGGAAGAAGCCGCTCCGCCCGCCGAAGAGATGGCGGAAGAACCGGCCGAGAAGTTGGCGGAAGTTGAATCCGAATCACCCGATCCGGTCAACCTCGACGCCATTAAAAGCAAGGATCGCGTGGTCGGGATGTTGCTCCGCCGGGAGATCGTAACGCCGAAGCATGTGGGCGAGGCGCAGGCGCTGCAGAAGGCGCAGAAATCGAAAGAGGCGCTCTGGCGCACGCTCGCGCAAGTAGGCGGCGTCGACCGTGACGCCGTGTATGCCGAGGCGGCGCGCGTTTACGCCTTCCCGGTGGCAAAGCTCGGCGAGGGTTTGCCGGATGCCGAGTTCGCGCGCTCCGTAATCGACACCTTCACAGAGGAGAAGAAGGCCGAACTGTTCAAACTGCGCGTCCTTCCCTTCGAGTGCGACATCGAGCACCAGACCGGGGCAATCAAGCTGGTCTTCATCACGCACGACCCGACGCGGCCGGAAGTCCACCGGCTCATGCAGCAGCTCAAGCTCGAGCGCTTCGAACTGCGCTACGCGCCGGAAGGTGTGGTCGTGGCGGGATTGCAGGAGGCCTATCCGCGCAAGAACGAATATCTGGAGCGGATGAACGAAGGCGGCGAAATGGCCTTCGACCTCGGCGCATCCTATGACGAAAAGGCGCACCTCATCGACGAGGACGCGCTGGAAGCCGAGATCTCCCGCTCGTCGCTCATCAATCTTTTTGAAGCCACGCTTGTCGAGGGCGTGCGGCAGGGCGCTTCGGACATCCACATTTATCCGAATGCGCAGAAGAAGATCGAAATCCACTTCCGCATCGACGGCCGGCTCACGCACTGGCACACGGAAGACAAAGTGCATCCCGAGGCCCTGCTTGCCGTCATCAAGGACAACGCGACGAACGTAGACCGCTTCGAGCGCGATGCGGCGCAGGACGGATTCATCCAGCGCTGGGTTGACGAGGCGCTTATCCGCTTCCGCGTGTCGGTCTTGCCGATCGCCAATGCGAGCCAGGAGATCCGCTCCGAAAGCATCGTCATCCGAATCCTCGACGACCGCAAGGTCGTCACGGACCTGAAGAAGCTCGGCCTACTCGGCAACGCGCTCTCCCGCTTCGACAAGGCTATTCGGCAGCCGCATGGCATGGTTATCCTGACCGGTCCGACGGGTTCGGGAAAGTCCACGACGCTCGTGGCGGCGCTGCACCAGGTTGTGACGCCCGAGGTCAACGTCCTCACGGTCGAGGACCCGGTCGAGTACATCATTCCCGGCGTGCGGCAGATCAAGCTCAACCACAAGCTGGGCCTTGAAGAGGCGCTGCGCTCGATCCTACGGCATGACCCGGACGTGGTGATGGTGGGAGAGATGCGCGACAAACAGACTGCTGAGCTTGCGATCAAGCTTGCGAACACGGGCCACCTCACCTTCTCGACGCTGCACACGAACGACGCACCGAGCGCCGTGAGCCGGCTCTACAAGATGGGAATCGAGCCGTTCCTAATCGCATACGCGATCAACCTGGTCGTTGCGCAGCGGCTTATCCGCACGCTCTGCCCGGAATGCAAGGTGCCGGACACCGACCCCGACGAGGTCATGCTTTCCAAGCTCGGCTTCACGGATGAGGATATTCAATCGACTACGATCTACGAACCCGGCCACGACCCGAACTGCAAGACGTGCAAGGGGACGGGATACAAGGGGAGAAAGGCCGTCACGGAGGCGCTTTACTTCTCGCGCGGCATTCGCCACATGATCGTCGAGTCCACCAAGATGATCGATGAGGACAAGCTCCGCACGGCGGCCGCGGAAGAAGGAATGTTGACTCTCGCCGACTCCGCCCGCGAGTACGTCAAGGCCGGCGACACCGGCGTGATGGAAATGATCCGCGTCGTGACCACCGAGACGTGAGTGAACGAATGACCTCCGCATCGCACAAGAAGCAGCTTTCTCCTAAACCCCGGCGCGCCATCGCGGGAGGGCACGCCCCCTTGGCAGGGGGGGAGTTTGCAGGGGTTAGTGTTCAGGAATATGATCACCTTTTCAGCTAAAGAAACTCCTCCCCTCTCAGGGGAGGTGGCGCGAAGCGACGGAGGGGTGCGGCTCAGGCCGACCTCGGCGCACCACCCCCTCCCCCCTTCGGGTACTCCCCCTGGAAGGGGGAGAGTTTGCAGGGATTAGTGTTCAGGAATATGACTATGCCTTCAGCAAAAGAGATTCCTCCCCTGCGAAGGGAGCCTGTCCTGAGCGAAGCCGAAGGAAGGTGGCGCGAAGCGACGGAGGGGTGCGGCTCAGGAATGCCTGTGCGTTCCGCCTGCCGGATGGAAACTCCTCCCCTGTCAGGCGGCAGGGGGATTGTCTAGGGACTATGATGGTCCAAAAAGCAGATCCATTCCGCACCTGGCCTTCATCAATCATCGTTTAGTAATCGCATAGCACGTTATGCCACAAACCCTTCTCGCGGTCCTTGCGCTGATTTCGCTGACGACGTTCTCTCTCTCGATGAACGCGCGGAAGATGCACCTGCAGCACACGACGCTCGTGCGGGAGGTGCATGAGATGGCCGCGTCGACGGCCGTGGAGATGCTCGAAATTATCCAGACGCGCGACTTCGACGCGGCCAATGTCACCAATCCGGCGATGGTTTACACGGATGTGAGCAGCTTTGCCTTCAGCGGAAACGCCGACGATCATTTCAGCAATGCCTCTTCCTGCGGCGTCGAGCCGGCCAAACTGAGCGCGTGTCTCTCGCTCGAGGACTTTCATGGGAAAAGCGGGGTCCGCACGTTCGAGCTGGGCATGGAGTCCGTGCAGTTCAACGTAACCGTCAAGGTCGAATATGTCGATCTGAACGGCGGTTCGTTCGTCCACGCCACGCACCGGACCTTCCACAAGCAGGTTACCGTGTCGGTGCAGGACACCTGGCCGGGCCCGAACAGCCGACCGATGCTGCCCATACCTATCGAGCTGCAGCGCACGATTTCTTATCAGTTTTAACGGCGGGATTTAAGCTACCGGGTAAGGCCATGATCTTCATCCTCGACAACCTGAACGCCATCATCATCTTCGGCGGCATCGTCCTGATGCTGCTGGTGTTGCGCCTACAAACGACCGAGATCGGCATCGAGCAGACGTCCAACTACATGATGAAGAAGCAGGCGATGGACCTAGCGACATGGCTGGAGGATGATCTGTTATCGGTCGGCAAAAACATGGACGGTGACTCGGTGCGCTTCGGCAATCCGACGGACCAGAATTATACCGGGCTTGGCCTCGTCACGAGGGAATTCACTTTCTACCGCCACGAAGTCGATACAGCCGCAGCCGCCGTCGAGCCGGTTCGTATCCGCACGCGCTACCTGCTCGACGAGAGTGGCACGCGGAACGTGGACGGGATCGAGGTGCCGGTCTTCCGGCTGCGCCGGGAAATCAAGCGCGGCGACGCGGCCGCCACGATCGACGGGCAGAGCAGCGCGGCCATTTCATACTTCAGCATCAGGCTTCAAAATCGGGATGGGATGCGCGTGGCGAACGGCACGCTCTACCCGGATTCCGTGAGCGCGACGCGGGTGCGTTTCTCGCTCTTCACTGACCCGTTCGGCAATGATTCCAACCGGAGAGCCATCCGAAGGACCTACTACGGATCCACCTTGCTCCTGCCGAGAGGAAATTAAAAAACCAAGTTCGACGCGCGCCGCGGCCCTCCGCCCGGGGAGAGGCGCGCCGAGGCTACCTACAACAAGGAGGAAACCATGGGAAAAGCAGCGCTCATCATCGTGCTCGGCGTAATCATTACGACGAGTATGCTGCTCTTCAACACCGAAGAGACAGCGCAGGAAACCAATCGCAACCAGGCCAGCCGCGACGAGGAGGTGCTCGCGCGCGAAGTTGCGCGGACGGCCTACAGCATGATCATGTCCAAGGTGGCCCAGCAGCAGGCAGCGAACCCGGAGATCTCCGTGGCGGCGCTCGTCACCGCTGTCGGCAAAATCGAGGGCACGTACTACGACCTTGCGCGGGAAATGGGCATCCCCGTTCGTTCGCTGCAGGGGGAGGGGCAGATCCGTCTCGCCTCCGCATCAGCGGGCGAAGGCGTTTTCCGGTTCGCCTCCGAAGAGGCTGCGGCAGAGCCTGAAGGCGGCACGTACACTGCATGGATCCAGTCCGTCAGCCAGGGGTCGGCCTTCATGGTGTACGCCGTGGGCCGCTACGGGGAGGCACAGCACGAGATCTCAGGTCCGCCCGAAGCCGCCAGCGGCCTTGTGCCGGAATGCACGCTCACTTCCGGCTGTAATCCGGAGCCGGAGTGCGAGGCGACCGGAACTTGCGTCACCGAGCCGCCGGAGGTGGTCGTTTACCCCCCGACCGAAACGCCACTGGAGACGACGACGATCAGCACCGTTGAAGTGGAGTTCATCGAGAGCATGGCCGGCTACTGCTCGGCCATTTACCTGCAGCTTCTGCCGCCAACCGGCAAGAGCAACAACGGCCACGGCAACAACGTGGACGGCGTGGACTCGAGCAACCCCGGCAATTCAAAGACGGGAGAGGATACGAACCCCCTGATTGATGATGAGAAGAAGAGCGTTGTCAAGAATGGCGAGACCATCTTCATCGCGGATGCCGCCGATCTCGGGCAGTATGAACTCATTTTTCCGTCCGGCCACAACCGCGCGGCTCACACGATGGCTCATTACTCCAAGGTCATCCCCGCCGGGTACCGTGTGAACTTCGCGCTGGCAGTAGACAAGAACTGCAATTTGCAGGGGAAGACGGATGTACTCTTTGACAATCACGGCTTCGACTACAAACGGGATGCGCTCGTAAGCGGCATCGACAAGGGCGACAACCTGCAGGAAGGTTCGTATGCCATGATCCAGCAGAACCCGACGCGTCCCGGCGTCTGGCGCATTGCTTTCGAAGACCTCGTCTTCGATTCAGAGAAGTTGGCCGATGTCAAGGCGAATAGCTACGGGGACGCGCAGTGGGTCGACCGCGACCCAAGGAAGAACAAGACGCGCTACTCGTATGGCGGGAATGGCTGGTCCGCAAAGGATGGACGTGGCTATTTTAAGTTGAAGGACTACGGCAACATTCCCGACTTCAGCGACCAGGTAATTGAAATCCGGTTCAAGAAACTGGAAGTTGTCGCGGCGGCCCCGTAAGTGGGCGGTTGTGCGACAGGGTGAGAGGCAAAGAGGCCGGGCGGGAGCGTCCGGCCTCTTTGCATGTGTGCCCGCCGGCGATTCACTTCATGGTGGGCACTTCCTCTGTAACCGAACGGCGTCTCCGTGACGAAGCTGTAAGGCCGCTAAACTCCTTCCGGCAACCCGCCGTAGCACCGCCCGAACCCGCCGAAACAGTCGCCAAGTGTGTGCCTGCAAGCGGCTGTATGACAATACGTTACCGGCAGAATCCCGCGGCGCTTTCGCCCTCAACCGAGCCACAAAACGCTATGCCGACGCACCCGTTGACCGACGCGCGAGAAAGGGCCGAAGACGCGTACTTTGAAGAGGTCGCGCCGGTGGGCGGGCCCGCTCGCCGCCGCAAACGGCGGAGCGGCACGCCGGCGCTCTCGACCGAGGAGGCGCTTCAGCAGACCATCGAGGAGCTTGCCCGCGCCAATGCGGAGCTGAAGGCGCGCAACTGCGAACTGCAGGAGTTTGCCTATGTCGCCTCGCACGACCTTCAGGAGCCGCTTCGCAAGATCCGCGCGTTCTCGGAGATCCTTATGTGCGAGCATACGGCGCAGCTCGACGAGGAAGGCTTGCAGTTTCTCGACAAGGTGCAGGACGCCTCCGAGCGCATGGCGCAGCTTATCTCAGACCTGCTCGCCCTCTCCCGCATCAACACGCAGTCCGTCCGCACGACCGAGGTCGACCTCAACAGGATTGCAGCCGACGTGGTGCAGGACCTCGAAACCCGCATCGACGAGACGGGCGGGCGAGTAGAAGTCGAAGCGCTGCCCACCATCAGAGCCGGTGCCACGCATATGCGGCAGCTTCTGCAAAACCTGATCGGCAACGGCCTCAAGTTCCACCGCGCAGGCGTCCGGCCCGTCGTTGTAGTCTCTGCGGAGACGAGCACCCGCGAAGGCACCGACTGGATGCGGCTGCGGGTGGCGGACAACGGCATCGGCTTTGATCCGCGTTTTCTGGATCGCGTCTTTGCGCCGTTTCAGCGGCTTCACGGTGGACGCCGGTACGCGGGCAGCGGCATCGGCCTGTCGATCTGCCGCCGCATCGCCGAGCGGCTTGGCGGGTCCATCACCGCCGAGAGTCGCGAGGGCGAAGGGGCCACCTTCATCGTCGACTTGCCCCTCGATCAGCCCGGTGCGTTCTCAAGACGAGGCCGGCGCGCTGAATAAGGGAGGAAGGTGCGTCATCAGCGCAAGAGAGAGGCCGCAGATGGGCGGCGCTGCGGAGCCGATTGCGCGCCGGGTCGTTCTCTACGCGACGCCCACCACGGCGCTCCTGTCGCGAATCCGTTTACACTTTCTGTGCCGCCCATGCTGCCCGAGCACGCCGACGCCCTCTTCAACCAGCTCATCAAAGCCTTTCCGGCAGATCGCGACTTCGCTCGCGCCGATTTCTCCCGTCCGGGTATGCCGCCGCTCGTGGCGCATTTCCTTTCACAAATGATCCAGAGCCGCCTGGATCTGGAAGTCGAACGGATGCGCGGAGGCCGCTCGCCGTGGTTCGCCTTCAACCATCCGGACGTGCAGGCCGCCTATGGAGCCGTTTCGGTGGCGCTATCGCAGCACGTCCATGTGCCGCAACCGGACTGGGCGCGCCTGCTTCACGAGGCCGTCCACCGCGTCGCGTCCTACGTGGTTCACCCGGTGCCGACGCTCATCGACTTCATCTTCGACGAGGAGGACCTTACGCTTCCCGGACGGCAGATCTTTCGCGGCCTCGCCTTTTTCGGCGCGTACCCGTACCTCCGCGAGGTCGTGACGGGCTACTTCAAGCAGAAGAATCTGCAAGAGATCGACCGAGAGCGGCTGACCTCGATCCTGCGCCACAGCGAACGCGAGATCACGCGCGGCTACAGCGTAGACGACTGGACCCGCCTGTTGACGCCGCTCTTTAACCTCTTCGGCGCCGCGCCCGGTGGGGATGCGGGCATTCCGGCTCCGCTCGTCGATGCTTTTCTGGAGGAGAAGGACGCAGAGCGCTTGCAGAACCTCGTGCGAGCGCGCATGGCGGGCGACGAAGGCGCGCGCCTGACCCTCGACGAACTGCGCCGGATGATGGATGAAGACAGTGGAGCCATCGTCTACAAAACGCCCGACCCGGCGGCCGATGCCGCGCCAGAGGAAGACGAGGAACCGGAAGAGGAGAAAGGGCCGCAGGTTCAGGTGCCGCCCGCAAAAGAAGCGCATCATTCCGCCACCGAAGTGGTGAGTCGGAACGGGCGCGCGCCGGCTCAGCAGCCCGTGCAGCAGGCGGACGGCCCGCCGCCGGAAGTGCGCGACGAGGTAAAAGCGCCTGTATCGCGTGCGCTCGCGGGGGAGAAGCCGGCGGCAGTTCCGCTCTGGCAGCAGTACCGCCGGCCGGACGAGCCGACGAAAGCCGCCGCCGCCGCACGTCCGAAGCCGGAAGCCGCGCCGCAGGAGCGCCGGTCTCCCCTCTGGATGCAGTTCCGCAAGCCCAAGGACGACGCCGCGACGCACGCTGCCAGCGCGCCGGACGCGGAGCGCAGCGTCCTCGGCGAAGCAGGCCCGGCCAACCGCGTGCGCTTTATTGAAGCATTGTTCGGGGGCTCGGAGGAAGCGTACAGCGCGGTGCTGCGCAAGCTCGAGCCGGTGGCAGACTGGTCGCAGGCCTCGCGCATCATTGCTGAGGACGTTTTCCGGCAGCACGGCGTCGACATCTACAGCGAGGCGGCCGTAGCGTTCACAGATGCGGTTGAGCGGCGCTTCAGGCGGCCGTAGCCCCGGGCCGGTGGCGGCGCGCTGCCGCCGGTTGGACGGCGCTTGTAATCTGTACGCGCTCGGGCGTGCAACATATTGTCTTAGCGGCTAAATTACCCCTGCCGACGTATTCTCCGGCGGGTCGGCTGCCAAGAGACGACCGCTCACCAGAAGGGCAACACGATGAACGACCTGGACAAACGCCGCGCTGAGGCGCAGCTCGGGGGAGGAGAGGAACGCATCGCCCGGCAGCATGAAAAGGGCAAACTCACCGCGCGAGAACGGCTGCACATTCTTCTCGATCCAGGTTCGTTCAAAGAGCTTGGCATGTTCGTCCGCCACCAGAATCGCGATTTCGGTCTCGACGCGCAGCGGCCCTACGGCGACGGCGTCGTAACCGGCTACGGCACCGTCGACGGGCGGCTCGTCTATGTGTTCAGCCAGGATTTTACGGTCTTCGGCGGCTCGCTCGGCATGGCCCACGCGGAAAAGATTGTTCGCCTGATGAACCTCGCTATGGAGAACGGCGCGCCCATCATCGGGCTGAACGACTCCGGCGGCGCGCGCATTCAGGAGGGCGTCGTGTCGCTTGGCGGATACGCAGACATTTTTCTGCTCAACACGATTGCCTCGGGCGTCGTGCCGCAGATCTCCGCTATACTTGGCCCGTGCGCCGGTGGCGCGGTGTACAGCCCGGCCATTACTGACTTCGTGTTCATGGTCAAGGGGTCGAGCTATATGTTCGTCACCGGGCCGAACGTCGTTAAGACCGTCACGCAGGAGGATGTGACCAGCGAAGACCTCGGCGGCGCGATGACGCACGCGACCAAGAGCGGCGTCGCACACGTTGCCGCCGCCGACGAGGGCGATTGTCTCCTGCGCATCCGCAAGCTGCTCTCCTACATTCCCCAAAATTGCGAGGAGCCGCCGCCCTTTGTCGCGACGGACGATCCTTCCGACCGCGCGGATGCGGCCCTTGACAAGCTCGTCCCGGAGAACCCGAACAAGCCTTACAGCATGCACGACGTTATTCGGAGCGTCGTGGACCGGGAGAGTTTCTTTGAAATCCACGAGGACTTTGCGGCCAACATTCTCGTTGGCTTTGCGCGACTTGGAGGGCAGAGCGTCGGCATCGTAGCCAATCAACCGGCCGTTCTCGCCGGCGTGCTCGACATCGACGCCTCTGTAAAGGGCGCGCGGTTCGTCCGCTTCTGCGACGCCTTCAACATTCCGCTCGTGGTCTTTGAAGATGTGCCGGGGTTTCTACCCGGAACGGACCAGGAGTGGCGCGGCATCATACGGCACGGGGCCAAGCTCCTCTTCGCCTTCTGCGAGGCGACGGTGCCCAAGCTGACCGTCATTACCCGGAAAGCTTACGGCGGCGCCTACGACGTCATGAGTTCCAAACACATCCGGGGCGATCTGAACTACGCCTGGCCAACGGCCGAGATCGCCGTTATGGGGCCAAAGGGAGCCGTCGAGATCATTTACCACAGTCAAATTCAGGCCGCAAGCGACCCGGAGAAGGCGAAGGACGAGTTCATCGCAGAATACCGCGAACGCTTTGCTAATCCGTATGTCGCTGCCGAATGGGGCTATGTGGACGACGTGATCTATCCGAGCGAAACGCGCCAGACGCTCATCCGCGGGCTGGAAATGCTGCGCAACAAGGTCGTCAACAACCCGCGCAAGAAGCACGCGAACATTCCCCTCTGACGCTCAGGTCTCCGAATACACGGCAAACCCCTCGCCGACGTCGACGCGGATGCGCTCGCGGGCTTTGGTTGGAATGCGCCGGCCCACGTAGTCCGGCTGAATGGGGTACTCTCGGTGGCCGCGGTCGATGAGAATGGCGAGTTGAATGGAACGCGGGCGGCCGTGCTGGACGATCGCGTCGAGGGCAGCGCGCGCCGTGCGGCCGGTGAAAAGCACGTCGTCGACCAGGATCACGTCCCGGTCGTCGAGGGCTGACGCGATGACGGACTCGTCCTTTACCTCGGCAGCGGGGTCGCGGTCGTCGCGGAAGGGCATCACGTCGAGCGTGTTCTCGGCCAGCTTCACGCCCTCTTCCGTCTCGATCTGTGCCGAAATCGCCTCCGCGATGGCGCTGCCACGCTTTCTGATGCCGACAACCACCAAATTGTCCGCACCCTGGTTGCGCTCGATGATCTCGAAAGCCATCCGGTTGATCATGCGGCTCGTGCGGGCAGGGGAGAGAAGAAGGATGCGCGACATAAGGCTGCTGTTTGGATGGATCGGCCGGCGAATGCGGGGTAATTTAAAAACAAAACCAACCGGACCCGCACCCGCTTAGTGAACCAGGTCAGCGGCGCAAATCGGCGGGTGACATTCCAAACGCGAGGCCGTATGCGGCGGCTGCAAGCGCTGTTCTCCGGGAGCGAGACGCGCAAGTGTGCCGATGTTGTTAGAAGAGGATGCAGCCCTTCCTTTGGCCGTTGCAAGATGCCGATACTCGGGTTGAAGAAGGTTGCAGTCACGGCGTGGCCGGCCCAATACAGCGAGGAGAGAAGCGCCCCGAATGAATCATGGCTCGAAGATAGGTGCAGGGCGAAGAAGTCCGGCGTGGGAGCGCCGGCAGGAGCGTCAGGCGTGGCGAGAAGCCCTTGATGCCCGGCTCTCCGGAGGTTCGCTCCGCGTGTTGACGATCTCCGCCCTCGGCCTGCTTGGCCTTGGCGTTTTCTACACGCTCTACATCGGCCAGGCCATTATTCTGCCCATCCTCTTTGCGCTCCTGTTCGACCGGGTGCTCAAGCCGGTTGTGCTTTTCCTTCGCAACAGGGGCGTGCCGGCGGCGCTCGGCGCGGGGTTGGTGATGGCGGCCGTCGCGGCGGTGCTTGCGGCCTCGGTGTACAACCTCTCCGACCCGGCGGAGCGATGGATGGCTGAAGCGCCCTCGGCTTTCATCGAAGCGGAAACGAAGCTGCGCCGCGTCATTGCACCGGTGGAGCAGGTTCAGGAGGCGGCCCGCCGGGTGGAAGAAGCGGCGCAGGGGGCCGTCGGAGGACGCCGGCCGCCGGTGACGCTTCAGCGCACCTCGTTCGCAGAAGCAATGGTGGGGCAGACCCAGGCGTTTCTCGTGGGGGGTGTGACGGCCTTCTTCCTCCTGTACTTTCTGCTTGCGGCGGGAGACAACTTCTTGCGCACATTCGTCCGCGTGCTGCCGCACCTGAAAGAGCAGCGCAAGGCAGTCGAGATCACGCACCGCATCGAGGAAGCCCTGTCCAAATACCTCCTAACGGTAGCGGCGATCAACACGGCGCTCGGGTTCGTCGTGGGCGCGGCGTTCCTGTGGCTGGGAATGCCGAACCCGGTGCTCTGGGGGATCATGGTGGCCGTGCTGAACTTCATCCCTTACCTCGGCCCGCTGGTCGGGGTGGCGCTGATCGCAGTCGTGGGGCTGGTGAGCTTCGACACGTTGATGTCCGCCCTTCTGCCACCGCTCGCCTACTTCATCATCAACGCCATCGAAGGCTATCTCGTCACGCCGTTCATCATGGGGCGGCGGCTGACGCTCAACCCGGTCTTTATCTTTATCTCGCTGCTCTTCTGGGGATGGATGTGGGGCATTGCGGGCGCGCTCCTTGCGGTGCCGCTCCTTGTCACGGTCAAGATTGTTTGCGACAATATCGAGCCGCTCCAGCCGCTGGGCGCTTTTCTGGGCTAATCGGCCAGAGGGAGGTTGCGGCGCGGGCGCGCGGCGCTCGAGGACGGCCGCTTCCGCCCGCTATCAAGCCTGTACGTAAAGGGCAGGCCCAGGGTGAACGGGACGGGCCGGCCGTCTTTTGAGGCAGGGTCAGATCTTGTCTTTACCGCCGTCTGCAGCGCAACCTCCGTCAAGCCCGGCATACCGGCCACCACCGGGGCGCAACCGACGTCGCCGCGCTCGTCAACGAGCAGGAGGACCATGATTTGGCCCTCGATGCCGGCAGCGCGCGCCCACTCGGGGTAATGGGTCCGCGCCAGAATGCCCGGCATGCCGCCGATCAGGCGGGGCATCTGCAGGGACGGGTCGGGTGTATCCTGCCCCGAAGCCCACCACGCAGAATCCTGCCGCGCTGACAGTTCTTTCACAAAGAGGCACTCGCCGTCTTTGGGTGCCGTCAAGCGCCCAACCGAGGAGCCGTTGGGAGTCTTATGCTGCTCTGGATCCGTGTTGTAGTCGCGGTAGAGCCGGTCGAGGGTGACAAGCGCGGCGTACGTTCTACCGCGTATGGGCAGGTCGTCGAACTCAGTTGAGTTATCGCGACACCATTCATGAAAGGCAGCGATGGCTCGCCTTTCAGCCTCTGTGAACTGCTCGGCCGTCATACTTCCTTCTGCTGTCCTTGTTGTAAAGGTTGGGGGTATTCTCCCCACAATTCCATCGCCGCCGTGTTGGCTGTCAGTTCTGCCTTCTGCGAGCGGATTGAGATAGTGGATCGCAAGCCACTCAACGGCTGATGAACAGACGGCGTCTCCGAAGCCGAAGAGCGCGTCGTTCAGAGAAAGCTCCGGATCCAGCGTATATTCGCCCGCTCCCATGAGCCGCGCGCATTCGCGGCCGTTGAGAAGGCGCGCATCATATCGCCCCTTCCCGACTCGCACAACGATTTGCCGCGCGCTTCCGCCCTTCGGTGTGCGCAGGCAACCGGCAATGCCGTCCGAGCGCAATTCGGCGGTGGACTGCTTGCGTCCATCACGCATTCTCGTTCGACGAAACGCGGTTCCGAAAGAATACTGATCATCGTCAAGATGCCCCTGTATCCACTGCTGGTGCCTTGGAAACATCTGGTCGAACAGGTACGCCGTGCGTTCATGGGGCCACCAAACCTCCTCGTCATCAATGATACTTTCGAGGCCTCCCGATCTCAGGGGAAGCGGAGGAAGAGCCTGCAGACGCCAGCGCACGTTTGGATGTGCTCGAATGTATACTTTTAGCTTGCGAGGTCGGCTCTCGTGCTCGTTTCCAAGAACAGCTTCCTGCGCCAGAACGTCTTACGCGGCGGCACCAAGAATGCCGATGATAAACATCCTTGTACGGCTTTGCGGGACGAAATGCGCCGCGTCAATCAGGAGCGGATCTACGGCATAGCCAAGTTCATTTAGCAGCACAAGCGTCTGCTCCAGATCTTCGCCGCCGTGCGAGGTCAAGAATCCCTCCACGTTTTCGAGAAGAATAATGGGAGGCTTTCGCGCGCCCATTTCTTCTATGATTCGCAAGAAGCTCCAGATGTGAGCGGACTCCCTGCCGTCGAGTCCACCGCGCGCACCAGCGACCGAAATATCCGTGCACGGGAAGGAGGCGTGTGCCAGCGAGACGGTCGGTATTTCAGAGCCGCCGACGTCATGAACGTCTTTTAAGTGGTAGCGATCATCGGCGCCGAAGTGCCCTGCAAACATCCTTTTCTTCTCGGCGCTGTAATCAACGGAGTAGACGACCTTCCATCCTGCGCGCGCCAGTCCAATCTCAACCAGGCCAATCCCGGAGAAGAAATCTGCAGCTGTCTTTGGCAAGTCTGGAAGCATGCTCTTCTTCAGTTCACTCGTAAGCTCCACCTGGTGCCCCGCGTAGGCGGCTTGCTACTCATGCCGAGGGCAGCGCCTGTCGCTTCGAATTAACGGGAGGCGCGTGTTGACGGCGTTTCCAACCTTATGCCCGACATCTTTTTGCGTTTCAATGCAGCCGCCTCAGCAGGTCGCGGATGCGAAGCTCCCAGACCTTGTAGGCGGCCTCGCGCACGATGGCCTTGCTCATCTTGCTCTGGCCTTCTGTGCGCTCGGTAAACACGATCGGCACCTCGACGAGCCGGAAGCCGCTGCGCCACGCGCGGTAATTCATCTCCACCTGGAACGAGTAACCGTTCGAGCGGACGCGGTGCAGGCTGATGCTCTCGAGCACGCGCCTGTGAAAACACTTGAACCCGGCCGTCACGTCCATGAGCGGCAGACGGGTGATCGCCCGCGTGTAGACGCCCGCGCCGTAGGAGATCGCCAGGCGAAGGAGCGGCCAGTTCATTACGCGCACGCCGCCGATGTAGCGCGACCCGATGACCAGATCCGCGCGGCCCTCCCGCACGGGCGCAATCAGGCGCGGCAGGTCGAGCGGACTGTGCGAGTGGTCGGCGTCCATTTCGCAGATGAAGGTGTAGCCGCGCTCGAGCGCCCAGTCAAACCCGCGAATATAAGCCGATCCGAGGCCGAGTTTGGCCGATCTCTGTATCAGGTGGACGCGCGCCGGCTGCAGCGCGGCCAGTTCGGAGACGATCTCCCCGGTGCCGTCCGGCGAACCGTCATCCACCACGAGCACGTCGATCTCCGGCATCAGGCCGAGCACGTCTTGAATGACGCTCCGGATGTTCTCCGACTCGTTGTAGGTCGGAATTACGACTAACGGGCGCCCGGAGGAGGCCGGGCCGGTGGGGTCCGGATCAGGAGTCATGGGCGAGGCAGCAATGGCGAGGCAGCAATAGGGTGACCAGAGTGGCCGGGAAACGGGATGCAACAAACTAAACCGCGAAGCTGCAGAACCGCAAGCCTCTCTTGCGCTGAATTGCAAATGCGATTATTCTCCGACCGAGCCTTCATTACCATCTTTCTGTACGAAATCAGAACACGCGTGCGACGAGGGCCGCATACACGGGACGGTACGCCGCACGGGAATGCAACAGCGGAAGCGGTTGCAAACGTTTCTTCTGAAACAGGGTGCCCGTCGTAAACGTCTTATGTCTTCTTAAGCGTCGGTGGGCGGGCTTCACGGAGAAGGCCCGGCGGATCGGCGCGGCCCACATATTGAATCGTATCACAAGCCCGTTCTATACAAGATGCCCAGCAAAGCTCCCAAGAAAGGCAACGGCAGCGCAGCGGAGTCCGCGCCGGAGGAGGCTACTTCGGCTTCCACCGACGACGGCGTAATCCGCCTTCCGGACTCCATCGAGATCCAGGCAAGCGTCCGCACCTACCAGGCCGAGCAGTATGACCACCGCGAACTTGGCCTTTCCGACGATCAGGTTGTCGATATGTACCGCAACATGCTGCTCCAGCGGCGCTTCGAGGAGCGCGCGGCGCAGATGTACGGCAAGCAGAAGATAGCGGGATTTCTTCACCTCTACATCGGCCAGGAAGCCATCTCGACCGGCACGGCGTGGGCGATGCAGATCGGCCTCGACTCGGTCATTACGGCCTACCGCGACCACGGCATCGCGCTTGCGCTCGGCATGGACCCGAACGCCTGTATGGCGGAGCTTTTCGGCAAGTCCGGCGGCTGCTCGAAGGGGAAGGGCGGCTCGATGCACTTCTTCAGCGCCGAAAAGAAGATGTTCGGCGGCCACGGCATCGTTGGCGGCCACATTCCGGTAGGCGTCGGACTCGGCTACGCGCACAAGTACAAGGAGGACGGCGGCGTCTCGATCACGTTCTTCGGTGACGGTGCCATCAACCAGGGATCGTTTCACGAGGCGATCAACCTCGCCGGACTCTATGACGTGCCCGCTATTCTCGTCATCGAGAACAATCAGTACGCGATGGGTACGGCCGTGAACCGCGCCTCATCCGAGCCGGACTTCTCGCGCCAGGGCGTCGGCTACGACGTGCCTGCCGTGGTGGTCAACGGCATGGATGTGCTGGCGGTCTATAAGTGCATGAAGGACCTGATGGAAGAAGCGCGTAAGGGCAAGCCCTTCCTGCTTGAAGCGCGGACGTACCGCTATCGCGGCCACTCCATGTCCGATCCGCAGAAGTACCGGACGAAGGAGGAGATGGAGAAGAAGAAGAACGAAGACCCGATCATCCGCCTCAAGGCTTACCTTCTCGGCGCGGAAGTCACGACGGAAGAAGCGCTCGACAAGATCGATGACGAGGTCAAGCAGCAAGTAAATGACTCCGTGGAGTTCGCCGAGAACAGTCCGCGTCCGGAGCTGGAGGCCATCTACGAAGACGTTTACGTCCAGAAGGATTATCCTTTTCTTAATTAGGTACCCGTCGGCACCTCGCGGTCGGTGCTTGCGGTTTGACACGCTTCTTTTGACATTTGCCCGTCGGCACTTTATAACATTATGGCAGAACTACAATTTCGCGAAGCAATCCGGGCCGCCATGGTCGAGGAGATGGAGCGCGACGAGACCATCTTCCTCATGGGTGAGGAGGTGGCGGAGTATAACGGAGCCTACAAGGTGAGCGAGGGAATGCTCGACCAGTTCGGCCCCAAACGTGTGATCGACACGCCGATTTCGGAGAACGGCTTCGCCGGACTCGGCATTGGCGCCGCCCTTAATGGCCTGCGCCCGATCATCGAGTTCATGACGTTCAATTTCTCGTTCGTCGCGATCGACCAGATCATCAACAACGCCTCCAAGATCCGTTACATGAGCGGCGGGCAGTTCAAGATTCCGATCGTCTTTCGCGGTCCGAACGGCGGGGCGGGCCAGCTCGCGGCGACGCACAACACGTCCACGGAGGCGCTATACGCATACTTCCCCGGCCTGAAGGTCGTCGCGCCGTCCAACCCGGATGACGCCAAGGGCCTGCTTAAGACCGCCATCCGCGACGACGATCCGGTCATCTTCCTCGAAAGCGAGGTCATGTACGGGTTGCGCGGCGAAGTGAGCGACGAGAAGGATTACCTGATTCCGCTCGGCAAAGCCCGCATCGCCCGGGAAGGCACCGACGTGACGATTGTGGCGCATTCCAAGAGCTACTGGGTCGCGATGGAGACGGCCGAGCGCCTTGAGAAGGAGGGCTACAGCGCCGAGGTAATCGACCCGCGCACGATCCGCCCGTTTGACTTCGACGCGGTGGTCGAGTCCGTCAAAAAGACGAACCGGCTGGTCATCATCGACGAAAGCAATCCTTTTGCGAGCATCTCTTCGGAGATCGCTTTCCAGATTCAGGAGCGCGCTTTCGACCACCTCGACGCGCCGATTCTCCGCGTTACGGCCAAGGACGTGCCCGCGCCGTACGCAAAGAATCTGATCGAGTTTTACATGCCAAGCGCCGACGAAGCCGTCGAAGCGTGCAAGCGCGTTCTTTACGCCAAATAAGCCATTCGCATTGGCGAAAGGATTAAACCATAAGAATCATGGCTATTCCCGTTGAAATGCCCAAAATGAGCGATACGATGGAGGAGGGTGTCCTCGTCGCGTGGCTCGCTGAGGAAGGGCAGGAATTGCAGGCCGGCGATGTGATTGCGCAGGTCGAAACCGACAAGGCAACGATGGACCTCGAAGTCTACGACGACGGGGTGCTCCTCAAGAAAGTAATCGAGGCCGGAGACGCGGTGCCCATCGGGGCGCTCATCGCCGTGCTCGGGAAGGAGGGAGAAGACGTTTCGTCCGTTCTCAGCAAGTACGACGGCGGAGGAGGCGCTTCGCCGGAGCCTGCGGCTTCTGAAGAAAAGAAGGAGGAGTCTTCGGGCGACGGAGCCGCGCCGAAGGCGGAATCCGCGCCGCAAGCGCCTGCCGAAGAAGCGCCGCAGGACGACGCCCGCATCAAGGCTTCGCCGCTGGCCCGGCGGCTGGCGCGCGAGCATGACGTGAACCTTGGCTCCCTGACCGGCTCGGGTCCGGAAGGCCGCATCGTCCGGCGGGACATTGAGGCTGCGCTTTCGCAGGGCGGCGAGAAGGCCGCGCCGGAGACGGCGTCGGAGCCGAAGCAGACCGCGACAAAACGCGAGGAAGCGCCTGCGCCCAAGCCGCCCGCACCGCCGCAGGCGGTCGCCACGCCCGAGGGCGGCTACGAGGCCGTCAAGGTCACGCAGATGCGCAAGTCCATTGCGCGCCGCCTGGCGCAGAGTAAGTTCACCGCCCCGCACTTCTACCTGACGATCGACATCGACATGGACAAGGTGTGGGATTTCCGGAAGCAGCTCAACGGCCTCGCCGAATCGCAGGGGCGACAGAAGGTCTCCTTCAACGACCTAATCACCAAGGCATGTGCGCTCGCGCTGCGCGAGCATCCGGACGTGAACGCTTCCTGGCTCGATCAGGAAGGAGAGATCCGCCGGCACAACGACGTTCACGTGGCCGTGGCCGTGGCGCTGCCGGAAGGTCTGATCACGCCCGTCGTGCGCCATGCCGACCGAAAGGGCCTTTCGCAGATTGCTGAGGAGACGCGCGCGCTGGCCGAAAAGGCGCGCAACAAGCAGCTTCAGCCCGCCGATTACGAAGGATCGACCTTCACGACGAGCAACCTTGGCATGTTCGGCATTGACGAGTTTACGGCGATCATCAACCCGCCGAATGCCGCGATTCTTGCCATCGGCACCATCCGCGAAGAGCCGGTTGTGAAAGGGGGCGAGATCGTTGTCGGGCGGAAGATGAAAGTCACGCTATCGGCCGACCACCGCATCGTCGATGGGGCGATGGGCGCGCAGTTCCTTGGAACCGTGCGCAAGCTCCTCGAGGAGCCGATGGGAATGCTGCTTTAGACCCTCGCGTCTTCGTTGCAAAAGTAGAACAGGATTGAAGGCGGCATCCGAGCAATCGGAGCCGCCTTTTTCCTTCCTTGTCTGAAGCGCCTCTCGCCTTCCTTCACTAAGAACATGAAGATCGCTCATCTCTCCGACGTTCACTTCGGCCGCATCAGCCATCCGGGCATCGTTAAACAGCTCGTGGGCGAGGTCAACGAGGAAGGTGTGGACCTTGTGGCGGTTAGCGGCGACCTGACCATGCGCGCGCGCACCGGCCAGTTTCGCCACGCGGCTGAGATGATAAAGGGCTTCCACGCGCCGACGATAGTCGTGCCGGGCAACCACGACGTGTACCCCTGGTGGCGGCCGTTCTCCCGGATGACGCGCCCGCTCGGCCGCTACCGCAAGCTGATCACGGACGACCTTAGTCCCACCTACCGCAAGGACGATCTCGCCGTGCTCGGCGTGAACTCTGCGTTCGGGCGGACGGTGAAGGGGGGAAGGCTCGACAGCAAGCAGCGCGAGAGTATTACCGGCTTTTTCGGTCCGCTCGACAACGCGCTCTTCAAGGTGCTCGTCGTCCACCACCACTTGACGCGCATCCAGGCGCTCGGGGATCACGACGTGGTTCACAAAGCCCGGCGGGCGCTGGAGATCGCCTCGTCGGCGGGCGTCGACCTGATCCTATGCGGTCATTTGCACGTTTCCCACGTGGAGCCGGTCGAGGTGGTGCCGGCGGGTTACCGCATCGTGATCGTCAGCGCCGGCACGGCGACGAGCAGCCGGGGGCGCGGCAAGGACGCCGAGACGAACTTCTACAACTACATTCACGTCCACCCGGACCATTTCGTCGTGGACGTGCGCCGGTACGACACGGAGAAAAAGACGTTCACGGCTTTCAACTCGCAGCGTTTCGATCGGAACGGCTAAGAAGCTGTCAGGATAGGGCCCGGACACATGGCGCCCCCACAAGACCGCCACCCCCCGTCAGCCTCCATACTCCCGGAATGTCATCCTGAGCGCAGCGAAGGATCTGTTTTCTTTCGCAGCCTGAGATACTTCGCCGGGCCGGCATGACCCGGCGGGGAGGGTGCGGCCCTTTGGCCCTCAGTGCTCCCATTAGGCTCCATCCCCCCGGGAGTGTCATCCTGAGCGAAGCGAAGGATCTGTTTTCTTTCGCAGCCTGAGACTCTTCCGTGCGCCCGCAAGACTCGGTGGGGCCGTTCTGCCTTCCCGGTGCTCATACCGTTCCCGCCTTCTCCGTCCCCCCCGACTGTCATCCCGACCAAGGCGGCGCTACCGGCCCTCATTATGAACCCACATCACCCGCCGCCGCGCGGAGGGACCTCCTACCTGGAGCAGAGAATTACCGCTGGCTCCCGCGCCGCTCCCTACGAGCGCATTCTTCGCCTCCTCGTCCTCCTGAGCGTACCAAGGATCTGTGCTCGCCGTAGCCTGAGATGCTTCGCTTCGCTCAGCATGACAAGAGAGGGACGTTCCGCCTTTCTTGTGCTTCTCCGATCCTCGCATTCTCCAGCGTCCCCCGCCCGTCATTCCGAACGCAGTGAAGGATCTACCATCCCCGACGGCGAAGACGCTGTTGAAGTAAAGTGAACACGTATCGATCATAATAGCCTATGTGGATCAATTCCACAGCTTCCTGAGGGTCGGTGCCGGCTGCGGCTCGTTGCGAGAACTGACGCCGAGGCGCAGGGGCTATTGGGTGGGCAAAGTGGGTGAACTGTGCCGGTTGGAGGCGGCCTTTCGGCGCGGGAGAAAGGGGCGGGGGCGACTGGCGAACCGAGCGCCGGAAAGGGGCTTTTCGGGACGGGGCGCGTGGCGTATTTTGTCCATCCTGTTCTGATGATCAACCCTGCCGCTGCCGAGAGGCCGCAATACGCGCATGAAAGTTACCGTGGTTGGAGCCGGTGCCATTGGCACCGCGATAGCGTGGGAGCTGAGCCTTTACGAGGGCATCGCGCAGCTTCAGGTGTGCGACGCCAGCGCGCGCTCGCTGCAGGAGCTTCACGAAAAGCTGCAGAACCCGAAGGTGCGATCGTTCCAGATCGACGCGCGCGATCCGAGCGTCCTCGAACCCATTCTCTCGGGGAGCGCGTGCGTTGTGAGCGCCGTGCCGCCCTTCATGAACCCCGGCCTGGCGGCGCTCTGCCTCTCCATGGGCATTCACTTCTGCGATCTCGGCGGCGAGGATAGCATCGTGCAGAAGGAACTCGCGTTCCACGAACAGGCGCGCGAAAAGTCGGTCTGGATCGTCCCGAACTGCGGTCTCGCGCCGGGCCTCTCAAACATGATCTGCATGGACGGCGTGGCGCAGTTCGACGAGGTCGAGGGTGCCTACATCCGTGTCGGCGACGTTCCGCTTCGGCCGGAGCCGCCGTTTCGCTTCCGGATCTCGTGGTCGGCGGAGAAAATCCTAGACGACTACACCAACCCGGTTCAGCTCATTTCCGGTGGCGAGGTCGAGCAGGTCGCCCCGCTGACGCAGGACGAGCCGATCCATTTCGAGCAGCCCTTCGACGACATGGAGGCATTCTGCACGGCGGGCAGCCTCTCTACGCTCGTAAGCGACCTTACCGGCAAGGTGACGACGCTCAACCACAAAACGGTCCGCTGGAAAGGCCACGCGGAGCAGATGCGCTTTCTACTCGGACTCGGATTCGGCGAAAAGCGCCACATCGACGTGCGGACCCACCTCTCTTACCGGGACGTGCTCATCCGGCAGTTGCGCAAGCGGCTTGGTGGCAAGCACGAGGATGCCGTTCTGCTGCGCATTCTCATCAGAGGAAAAAAGGACGGACAGGAAAAGACACTCGTCTATGAGATGATCGACCGCTACGACGCCGCTCATGGGCTGACTGCGATGATGCGCTGTACCGCCATTCCGACGGCAGCCGTTGCTTTCCTGGTTGCATCCGGCGCGGTTCGCGGCGGCGGAGCGCTCCCGCCCGAGTGCGTCATCCCGACCGAGGCGTTCTTGCGCGCCGTTACCGAGCGCGGCCTGAACATCACCTCCCGCTGGTACGACGGCTACCGCGACATTACCGACCCGCAACGTGCTTCGGCGTGAGCCGAGCAGTATCTTAACCCCCGATTGTTGCTCTCCATCCCTGCTTCTCCTGATCAAATGAAACATCGATTCCTTACGGTCCTTGCCGCAAGCGTGCTCTTCCTGAGCGTGCAGCCTGCCATGGCGCAGGATGCCGATTCCGTCCGCGTACAACTCGCCGAAGAGCTTCTAAAGACCATGCACATGGATACCGCGCTCGCGGAGTCGGTCGACGGCATGTTGCAGATGCAGCTTCAGGCGAGTCCGCAGATGGCCCCTTTTGCCGACATCATGCGCACTTTCCTGATGAAGCATATGTCCTTTGAGGCGCTGCGGCCGGGCATGACCGCCATCTACGCCCAAGCGTTCACAGCAGCCGAGTTGCGGGAAATCGTGTCGTTCTACAAGACCGAGACGGGGCAGAAAACCGCCCGGCTCATGCCGATGCTGATGCAGCAAGGTGCCGCGCTCGGGCAGGCCGCCGTCCAGGAGCATATGCCCGAGCTTGAATCGCTTCTTTCGGCGCGCGCTGCCGAACTCGAGGCGCAGCCCTGATCCGTTCCGACCATGAGCAAGTACCTCGCCGCGGCGCTGCTGCTACTGATCGCCGCCTGTAAGACGCTGCCCGAGCCGGGCTTTCCCTCTTATCCGGCCCATCCCGGCGTGGATACGTGGGAATATCCAGGAAACGAGGCGCTGCGCACGTGGGCAAAACAAGCTCCTTACGAGTGGACCGGCTACTACCTGACTTCTCCTTGCCACAAGGAAGCCTCCTGGATGGGAACCCGGGGTGCCATCGAGCGACTCGGGTGGGGGACAGCGGTGCTCTACGTGGGGCAGCAGACTTTTGAGGACGACCCGTCGGGCACACCCACCTCGGGGCCGGTCGTCTGCTCGCGTTCTCTGCTGACACCGGAGCAGGGCCGCCTGGACGCGCTCGACGCCATGACCAAATCGGCGGGAGAGGGCTTCCCGGCCGGGTCGACCATCTTTCTGGACATCGAGCGCATGAGCGCCATTCCGCCTGAAATGTTCGCCTACTATCGCGCATGGACGGAGACCGTGCTGGCGTCCGGTCGGTACGTTCCCGGCACGTACGCGCACCGGCAGAACGCAGAGGCGCTGTATGCCCATGCGCGCGCCTCGTTTCTGACGGCGGGCAGCCGCGCCGTTCCGCCGTTTTGGGTCGCGGGTAGCGGCAACTTCGCGCTCGATGCGGTGCCCTCGGCATCCGGAGCGGCATTCGCAACGGTGTGGCAGGGCGTCCACGACGTGCGCCGCACCTTCGGCGGCGTCTCGCTGGACGTAGACGAAAACGTCGCCGCCCGTCCTTCGCCGTCCGCTCCGATGCCGTAGTCTCGCTCCCGGAAGGAACCCTGCGGCGCGCGCTCCATAGGAGCCAGAGAAATGTTCATTTGCGGTGGCGGGGGAGCGCATCGTATTTTAACGGATCTTGACTCGCCGGAACGGCGTTGTTGTTGGCTAAGCTGTAAAAGAAGAGCGTAAGGACGGCGGAGACCATGTTGCGGATCAGGATCTCGTCCCTTAAACCGGGACTGCATGAGTACAGTCTTCAGCCCGCGGCGGCGGATCTCGATCTGGATCCCGAGCGGTTTGAGGACGTGCAGGTTGAAGCGGTGTTGGACTACTCCGGCGAGCGCATTCTGGTCACTTTCACGGTTTCCGCTGTGGCAACGCTGGAGTGTGACCGGACTTTGCGGCTCTTTAAGCAGGAAGTCGAAGGTTCGTACAGCGTTCTCTTTGCCCCGCCCTCGGTGGCCGGCGAAGAGGAGGACGAGCCGCTCGAGGACGTGCGCCCGCTCACGGCAAATGACCAGGAGATTGACATAACGGACGCCGTGCGGGACACGTTGCTTCTCGCGGTGCCCCTGCGCAAGATCGCTCCGGGTGCGGAGGAGGAGCCTTTGCCGACGCGGTTCGGCGCACCGGCAGGTCCGGCCCTCGACCCGCGATGGGAGGCGCTTCGCGGCCTGGCCGACGGCGACGATGCGCGCTGAGTCCCAATAGAAAAGTATTTTAGATCGACAAACGAGTAAAAGACGATGGCAAATCCGAGAAGGAAATTTTCCAAGGCCCGTACGGGTAAGCGCCGCGCGGTGTACTATGGCCGCCTGGAGGCACCGGCGCTCATGGAGTGCCCGAACTGCGGTACGACCAAGAAGCTGCACCGCGTCTGCCCGGCTTGCGGGCACTACCGCGGCCGCAAGGTCATGGAAGTTGAAGAGCGCGCCTGAGCGTGACGCGCGGCGCGGTAGTAGAGCGGCTGCGCGGCAGTCAGGGCAGAACCGACGGTGTTCGGGCTGTCTTCGAACATAGAGCATGCACGCTTGCCAATCGTGCTCCGGGTCTCCGGCGCGCGGGCGGTGGCGTGCATGTTTGATTTTGCTCCCACTGAAGTCGGCCGCAGGTTGTATCTTGCCCTGTTTTTCCCGGAGGCGCTCCGTGGGGCCTCTCCATTGCGGCAAACGAGAGAAATATCCCACTGATGTCGATACGTGTTGCGGTAGATGCCATGGGCGGCGATCACGCCCCCGAAGCAGTTGTCGAAGGTGCCTTGCGCGCCGTGCGGTCTGAAGAAGGTGCTGATTGCGAAGTGCTCCTCTTCGGAGACGAAGCGGTCCTCGCGCCGCTGCTGGACGCGAACTCGGACGGCTTGCCCCTCCGCATCATTCATGCGCCGGAGACCATCGGCATGGCGGAGGCACCCGCCGCGGCTGTCAGGAACAAGCGGCACTCTTCGATCCACCTCGGAATAGGGGCCGTAAAGGCAGGGCAGGCACAGGCGTTTGTGAGCGCGGGCAATACGGGTGCCGTGATGGCCGCCTCGCTGTTCATCCTCGGACGGCTTCCCGGCGTCGCGCGGCCGGCCGTGATCGGGTATTACCCGACCGTGAAGGGCTTCAGCATCATTCTCGATGTGGGCACGAACGTCGACTGCAAACCCGAGCATCTGGTTCAGTTTGCCCGCATGGGGACCCTCTACGCGCGCACCGTGCTCAAGCGCGAGAACCCGACGGTCGGTTTGATGAACATCGGCGAGGAGCCGGGAAAGGGAAACGAGCAGGTGAAGGCCGCATACGAACTGCTTTCGCAAGCGTCGGATCTTGCATTCATCGGCAACATGGAAGGCCGCGAGGTGCTCGAGCACGCCGCCGACGTGATCGTCTGCGACGGCTTCGTGGGCAACATTATGCTTAAACTCGGCGAGAGCGTCGCCACGGCGCTTCTCCGCATGATCAAGCGTGAGATGCAAGAACAAGGCGTGACCGAAGAACAATCGGTCGTGCTGATGCGCGTGCTCGGGGCCGTCATGAAGAAGTTCGACTACGAAGTCTATGGCGGCGCGCCGCTGCTCGGCGTCGATGGGAACGTCATCATAGGCCACGGCGGGTCCTCGGCGCGCGCCTTCGAGCGGCTCATCCTCGTGGGTGCCGAGGTGGCGCGTCAGAACGTGTCCGGCAACATCACCAGTGCTGTGGGGTACTAAAGGGCTGCCGTCGACAATTTTCCACGCAACCAGGACACCATGCGGGCAGCTATCACAGCCGTAGGACGCTTTTTGCCGGAGGAACGGCTGACCAACGCCGACTTCGAGCGGATGGTCGATACGAGCGACGAATGGATCCGGACCCGCACAGGCATCCGGGAACGCCGCATCCTCCGCGATCCGAAGAAGGCAACGTCTTATCTCGCCACCGAGGCTGCCCGCGATCTGCTCGAGAAGCGCGGCATCGACGCGGAAGAGATCGAGTGCATCATCGTGGCGACCGTGACGCCCGACATGCTCTTTCCCGCGACAGCGTGCCTTGTGCAAGCCGCGCTTGGAGCTAAGAACGCATGGGGCTTTGACCTCTCGGCCGCCTGTAGCGGCTTTCTTTTCGCGCTCTCGAGCGGTGCCCGGTTCATCGAGTCGGGGAAGCACCAAAAGGTGCTCGTGATCGGGGCCGACAAGATGAGTACCATCGTAGACTATTCGGACCGCAACACGTGCGTCCTCTTCGGGGATGCCGGCGCAGCGGTCCTGCTTGAACCCTCCGAGGGCGATGCCGGGATCGTGGACACGGTCGAGCACATCGACGGGCGGAACTGGGAAAGCCTGTGCATGCCCGCCGGCGGGAGCCTCAATCCACCTTCTCACGAAACCGTGAACAACGGCATGCACTTTCTGATGCAGGAAGGGCGGGCCGTCTATAAGGTGGCTGTCGAAGGACTTTCCTCGGTAACGACGGAGATCATGGAGCGCAACGGCGTGACCGGCGAATCCCTCGACTGGCTCGTTCCCCACCAGGCAAACCTCCGAATCATCGACGCGACCGCAAAGCGGGCGGGCATTGCGCCCGAGAAGGTGATGCTCAATATCGAGCGCTACGGCAACACGACCGCCGCTACTATTCCGCTCTGCCTCAACGACTGGGAGAGCGACCTGCGTGAGGGGGACACGCTGGTCCTCGCCGCGTTCGGGGGCGGCTTTACGTGGGGAGCCGTTTATCTGAAGTGGGCGTACGATGGCTCAAAATCGGCGCGCTACGTGCGTCCGGCGCTGACAGCGTAGCGGGCCAACAACTGAGAGACTACCATGCCCAAGACGGCTTTTCTATTTCCCGGCCAGGGTTCGCAGTACGTCGGCATGGGCCGTGATCTGCAAGATCGATTCGACGTGGCCCGCGATCTGTTTTCGGAGGCGGATTCGCTGCTCGGGTTCAGCCTCACCGGCATGATGTTTGGCGAAAACGGAGCCGACGCCGACGCGGCGGAGCGGCTGAAGCAGACGGAGAACACGCAGCCTGCGCTTTTCGTCCACAGCATGGCCGCATGGTCGGTGCTGCGCAACCACGAGGTTTCCGCCGACATGACGGCCGGACACAGCCTCGGCGAGTACAGCGCGCTGGTCGCTGCCGGTGCTCTCTCTTTTGAAGAGGGGCTCCTGGCCGTGCGCCGCCGTGGCGAGTTGATGGCGCAGGCAGGCAAGCGTCGACCCGGCGCGATGGCCGCCGTGCTGGGCATGGACGACGAGCGCCTCGACGCGCTCTGCGCCGAAGTCTCCGAAGAAGGCGTGGGCGTCGTGCAGCCGGCCAACTACAACGCGCCGGGCCAGGTCGTCATTTCCGGGGACGAGGCCGCGGTGCTTCGCGCGATGGAACTGGCGAAGGAGCGCGGCGCAAAGCGCGTGGTGCAGCTCCCCGTCAGCGGGGCGTTTCACTCGCCGCTGATGGATTACGCCCGCGACGGTCTTGCCGAAGCCCTCCTCTCGCTCGACCTACGGGAGCCGCAGTGCCCCGTTTATCTGAACGTAACCGCGCGCCCCACTTCCGACCCGGAGGAGATCCGGCAGCGCCTGCTTGAGCAGCTGACGGCTCCGGTCATGTGGTCGCAGACGCTGATCGAGAAAAAGCAGGACGGCGCATCGCGCTTCGTGGAAGTCGGCGCGGGCAACGTACTGGCGGGGCTTGCCAAACGCACGCTCGGCCGCGACGTGGAGACGATGACCATCGGCAAGGCCGACGAGGTGGATGCCGCCCTCCCGGCGCTGCGTTCCGAATAGGAGCGATTCCGTAGCCGCTTAACGCCTTTAACCTCCTTCGCATGAGCAAGAGTCTCGACGGAAAGAACGCCCTCGTAACCGGTGGCACGCGCGGCATTGGGCGCGCGATTGTGGAAGCGCTCGCCGAGGCCGGCGCGCGCGTGGCGTTTACCTACCGCGCGTCCTCCGCCGAAGCCGAGGCGCTCGTCGACCGGCTGAAGACCGAAGGGGAGGATGCAATGGCGATCCAGAGCGACGCCTCGGACGGCGAGGCTGCCACTGCGGCGGTGAAAGCCGTCATCGACACGTGGGGATCCATTGACGTCCTCGTCAACAATGCCGGGGTGACGAAGGACAACCTCATGATCCGCATGACGGAAGCCGACTGGGATGCCGTCATTGGGACGAACCTCAAGAGCGTCTTCAATCTCTGCAAGGCCGTTTACCGCCCGATGATGAAGCAGCGCGGAGGCAAGATCATCAACCTGTCCTCCGTTGTCGGCGTGACGGGCAACGCCGGGCAGACGAACTACGCGGCGTCCAAGGCCGGCATCATCGGGTTCTCGAAGAGCCTCGCGAAGGAACTCGGCGGTCGCGGGGTGACGGTGAACGTCGTTGCGCCGGGATTCGTTGAAACGGACATGACGGCCGCGCTGCCGGAGGCCGCCCGCGCGGCGATGCTCGGTGCCGTGCCGCTCGGACGCGCGGCTTCGCCGCAGGACGTCGCGGCGGCCGTTGCCTTCCTCGCCTCACCGGCGGCCGACTACATTACGGGGCACGTTCTACACGTCGACGGCGGGCTTGCCATGTAAGGCACCTGCCACTGTTCATCAGGTCGGATATGGTTATGGAAAACACCGTCCTCAGCCCTCGTCTCTTGGCGACGGGCGACTTTGAACAAGAACTTGCGTCCACGCGCCGCGTGATCGAGCGCGTTCCGCAGGAGCACCTGGCTTGGAAGCCGCACCCGAAGTCCTTCAGCATCGGGGAGCTGGCGCAGCACCTTGCGAACCTGCCGTTCTGGCCGGCGCAGATCGCCTGCCATGACTCGTTTGACATCTCGGCTCTGCCCGACAGGATCAGCACGCCCCTCGCGACGGTGGAAGAAATCCTGGAACGGTTCGACGCCAACGCCGAGCGCCTGCTTTCCGCCATAGGGTCCATGCCGGACGAAGCGCTCTCCCGCCCTTACACGCTCCGCAATGGAAGTCAGGTCATGTCCACGATGCCGAAAGCCGACGCCCTGCGCCGGATGGGCATGAGCCACCTGATTCACCACCGGGGTCAGCTAACCGTGTACCTGCGCCTCCTCGACGTGCCCGTCCCGGGTCTTTACGGCCCCTCGGCGGATGAGAAAGCAGGCCATACGTCCGAGTAGGCTGCCCGCTTGGGAGGCTATGACAGCCGGGGGTGTCGGAGCAGGGGAGGATCGGAGAAGCACAGGATAGGCGGACCGTCCCTCTCTTGTCATGCCGGCGCACCGTAGCGTCTCAGGCTGCGAAAGACAACAGATCCTTCGCTGCGCTCAGGATGACATTCCGGGGGGATGGAGGCTAACGGGAGGTGGTGATCCTGTAGGGGCATGATATATCGCGCCCCTACGCCGGGCGGCGGTTTGAGGTGCAGCACGCCGACCGAACCAATCTCGTCCTCCGAACGGTGCGCTTGCATTCCAGCAGTGGGGCTTAACCGCGGTCTTCTACGTTGCCCATCCCCTCTTGGCGGATTGTTGCCGCAAGAACCGGCCTCTTCGCTCACCCCACGCGCGCCATTCCCAGGCCGCGGCCGAGATGCTGCGTTTGGTACTGGGCGCGGATCTCGGCGTGCTCGGGAAGTCGAAGCTGCGGGTCGCGGCGGACCAGCTCGAAGGCGGCGTCGCGGGCCTGCATCAGAATCTCCACGTCCTGCGTGATGTCGGCGATCTTGAGGTCCGGAAGGCCGCTCTGACGAGTGCCGAAGAAGTCGCCCGCCCCGCGCAACTTCAGGTCGATCTCGCTGATCTTGAACCCGTCATCTGTCTGCACCATCGCGTTCAGCCGCTCCTCGGACTCGGCCGAGCGCTTGTAGTCGGCCATTAAGATGCAGTGGCTCTGCTCGGAGCCTCGGCCCACGCGCCCGCGAAGCTGGTGAAGCTGGCTCAGCCCGAACCGCTCGGCGTGCTCGATCACCATGACCGACGCATTGGCCACATCGACGCCTACTTCTATCACGGTGGTAGAAACGAGAATGTCCGTCTCGCCCGCCTTGAACCGGCTCATCGCCTCGTCTTTTTCGTAAGGAAGCATTCGGCCGTGAACGAGATCCACCCGGTAGGGGCGAAACAGCTCCGTCAAGTGCGCGAAGCCGCTCTCGGCGTCCTTTAAGTCCATCTTTTCACTCTCTTCCACGAGCGGGTAAACGACGTAGCACTGCCGCCCCTCGCGAAGCTGCGCCTTTACAAACTCGTACATCTCGCCGCGTCGCTTCTCGGAGCGCAGAACGGTTTTTATCGGCTTGCGACCCGCCGGGCGCTCCCGCATCACGCTCACGTCGAGGTCGCCGTAGACGGTGAGCGCGAGCGAACGAGGGATCGGCGTTGCCGTCATGAGAAGCATGTGCGGGGCCTCGCCTTTGTTGAACATCTCGGCGCGCTGCAGCACGCCGAAGCGGTGCTGCTCGTCCACCACCGAGAGGCCGAGTTTCTGGAAGGCGACGCTCTCCTGAATGAGCGCGTGCGTCCCGACGGCCATGTGCGCGCGCCCTTCCGCAAGGTCTGCCAGAATCTCCCGCCGCAGCGCTTTGCTCTGCCCGCCGATCAGCAGTCGCGTCTCAATGCCGAGCGGGGAGAGGTAGCGCTGCAAATTGCCGTAATGCTGTTCGGCGAGGATTTCCGTCGGGGCCAAAAACGCGCTCTGGAAGCCGTTGTCGAGCGCGTGCAGCATCACGGCAATGGCTACGACCGTCTTGCCGCTCCCAACGTCGCCCTGGATCAGGCGGTTCATCTGGTTGCCGCTCTGCGTGTCACCGACGCAATCGGCAATGGCCTTCTGCTGCGCCTTGGTGAGCTTGAAAGGCAGCACCTCATTAATAAAGCGATTGAAGAACGATCCCGGCTTGCCAAAGACAACACCGGCCCGCTCCTGCCTGACCTGTTTCGTAACTGCGAGGAGCAGCTGGAGGAAAAAAAGCTCCTCGAACTTCAGGCGCACCCGCGCCCGGTCCAGCTCCGACTGGTCTTTCGGAAAGTGAACCGCCCGCAGGGCGACGCGGCCGTCCAAGAGGTCAAACTGCTCGATCATCCATTCGGGCAGGATCTCCGGAATCTCCAGCCCGTGTTCTTTGATGAGCGTAAAGATGATGCGGCGAAAAGAGCGGCTCGTCAGGCCGACACGGTCGAGCGCCGCGCCGCCGGGGTAGAGCGGAATGATGCGCCCGGTGTCCAGCGCCGCGCTGTCGTCGTCGAGCTTGTCAAAGTCGGGATGGGTGAGGGAGAACGTGAGGCCAAACTTTTGAGGCTTCCCGTGAAACGCGACGCGCTCGCCGTTCTTGAACGCCTTACTGATCCACTGCGTGCCCCGGAACCAGACGCACTTCATCTTGCCGCCGCCGCCGTCCTCGACGATCAGCTCGAACCGCTGCTTCGTCGCGCCAGTAACCACGCCCGAAAGCCGCACGGTGCCCACCACCGTGACCGGCCCCATCGTCTCGGACAGGCTTCTTATCGGAACGACGGTCGTTCGGTCGAGATAGCGCCGCGGGTAGTAGTGCAGCAGGTCGCTAAACGTATGTACGCCGACCTTGGCGAGCACGTCGGCCTTACGCGGCCCGACGCCTCGCGCATACATTGCTTCCTGGGTCAACATGATTCCATGGGACTGCGTTTTTCGGGCGAAGATGCCGCGAAGAGCGGCTTGCAAGCTTCCAACGCGCTACATCGCCATGGTGTTTAGCCCCTCTGCAGAAAACGGACCGCCTCGGCCGGTTTTAAGAAGTAGCCGGCACTCGCGGGCACCCGGCACCGGCGCATTCATGGAGGGAGAAGCAGCCCGTTGAAACGGCTGAATCATAGTGGACGGGTTCATCGGCGACTTCAGGAGGGCACACGCGCGGTAGAGGCTGCCGAAACTCCCCCTTTTCAAGACTCCGGGGGGAAAGCGGCACCGGCGGTACTTATTAGCGCATGGGCAAGGGCGTCGGTTCAGGAGGGAGCGGCATCATGTAAGAACGGCTCGAGCAGGCCCCGTTCTCGTTCGCCAAGCCGCATCGGGCGCAGCGTTTTCGTATTCACGAAGACGCCTTTCTGCCTTCCCTCCGCCACGAGCGAGCCGTCCGCACGCGCGAAACGGAACGCCATCCAGGCCACCAGATCAGTTAATTCCGAGAGATGGCAGGAGACTGTCACCCGTTCGCCGAGAAAGAGCGGCTTTCGGTAGCGGATATGCGTCTCCACGAGCACCGGCACGAATCCCTCTTCGTCCGTCTCTTCCACGGCAAGCCCGGCCTCTCGCAACAGCCGCAAGCGCCCGACCTCCATCCACTGAATATAGACGATGTTACTTACGTGCCGATTGAAGTCAATGTGGAACGTGTAGACTTCTTCTTCGAAGGTGATTGTCCTTGCCATGAGCGTCTTACCAGATGCGGTGCGGCGGGCTGCCGGAACGGCATAAAGCTGTTAAACCTGATCCTGCGGAGGACCTGTTCTTGTCTCAAGGGTTGAAGATAGCGCATCTACAAAAGCGTCATTCCCATGCGCCTGCCGAATTCTCACTCGCGTCGAAGGTTTGCCACCTGGGTGCTCCTGCCCGCCCTGCTCGTGGGAGGGTGCTCCCTGACATCGGCGGACCTCGAAGCCGTCGAACCTGCGCCGCCGCCTTTTCCCGCTTCCGCCCTGAACTTCCTCGTCCTGGGGGACTGGGGTAGGAACGGCCGGTACAACCAGACCGCCGTTGCGGAGAGCATGGCGGATTTCGCCGCCGATAATGCGGTTCAGTTCGTAGTCACTACCGGCGACAACTTCTATGAAAACGGCGTCGAGAGCACGGCGGATCCGCAGTGGAAACATTCGTTCGAAAGCATATACAGCGCGCCGAGCCTCCAGATACCATGGTATCCCACGCTCGGCAACCACGACTATCGCGGCATGGTGCAGGCGCAAATCGATTACTCAAGAGGCAGCAGCCGCTGGACGATGCCCGCCCGCTACTACGCCGTCGCCCTCCCGGTAGGCGACACGCTCTCCGCACTCTTTGTCTTTCTTGACACCGTCGAACTGCTCTCGGACGATGAGCCGGCCGCGGAGCGGCAACTCCTGTGGCTCGACAGCACCCTCGCCGCGTCAAAGTCGGCGTGGGAGATCGTCGTCGGTCATCATCCTTTGTACGCCGCCTCCGCCAAGCACGCCGATCCGGTCAAGTTACAAGAGGAGCTTCGGCCGCTCTTTGACAAGTACGAGGTGGAAGCGTACGTCGCCGGGCACGTCCACAGCCTGCAGCACATCGCGCCGCCCGGTGAGACGACGGCTTACTTCATTTCTGGCGGCGGTTCCAAGACGCGACCCGTGGACTGGAAGGCCAATCCGCTTTTCGCAGCGCGGGTGTCTGGCTTCATGGCTGCCTCGATCAGCGGCGACAGGATGGAGGTGCGTTTCGTCGATCAGCGAGGGACGACCGGTTACGTGGTGCAGGTGGGGCTGAGGGAGAAGGAGTAACACCGTTCGCTCGTATATTCGGGCCTGTCGACACTCCGCCTCCTGATGCCTCGTGCTCTATGTCCGAAGGGAAGTTACCAGAACTGGACGCGCCCAGCGCGCCGCCCCTCCTGCCCACGCGGCGCGACTGGTTCGTGCTGCGTGCCCTGCAGATCGGCGCGGTGGCGGCCGTGCTCGTGGTCACGACGTACAAGGTCTTCGATCTCGACCGGTTCTTTGTGCCGAAGGAACTGGCGCTCCACCTGACTGCTTTCGTGGCAGGAATGGCGGCGCTCGGTAGTCTCCGCCGGCTGCGCCTCTCGCGCGTGGACGCGCTGCTCGGCGGCTTCCTTGTCATCAGCCTCTTTGGCGCGGTACTCGCGCAGAACCACTGGGCAGCGGCGCGGGCGCTCGCGATCAGCGTCTCCGGCGTCGTTCTGTTTGAGGCGGCAAGAACTGTAAGAAGGGCCGGACTGTCGCGGCAACTCATCGGCGGACTGGCGCTTGCCGTCGCACTTGCGGCCGCCACTTCGCTTCTGCAGGCGTATGGATTGCAGACCGAGTGGTTCACGCTCAACCGTTCGCCAGGGGGGACGCTCGGCAACCGCAATTTCATTGGTCACATCGTCGCCCTCGGCCTCCCGCTCATCCTTCTCCACGCTCTCTGGACTCCCCGCCGCTGGTCGTTCTGGCTCGGCGCGCTCGGCGTTGCGGCGGCTTCGGGGGCGCTCGTTCTCACCCGGTCCCGCGCAGCCTGGCTCGGCGTCATGGCCGCTCTTGCCGTACTACTTATCGGGGTTGCGCTGAGCCGGGCGATACGGACGCGGCAGGTGGCCGTCCGCGGCGGACTGCTGCTGCTGCTAACGGCCGCCGGAGTGGCGGCGGCGCTGCTGCTGCCGAACAGCCTCCGCTGGGCGAGCGACGCGCCTTACCTCGAGACGGCGAAAGGCGTAGTCAACTACCGGGAGGGGAGCGGCAAGGGGCGGCTGGTTCAGTACGAAACGTCCGCGAAGCTGGCCGTCACGCATCCTCCCTTTGGCGTAGGGCCGGGCAACTGGGCGGTTGTTTACCCCGAAGTGGCCGGTCGCGGGGATCCGTCCCTCAGCCGCAGCGAGGCCGGCGTCACGTCGAACCCGTGGCCGAGCAGCGACTGGGTGGCGATGGTTGCCGAGCGCGGACTCCTTGGCGTGCTCCTGCTCGCCCTTGCCTTCGCCGATCTCGCCGGGGGTGCCTTCCGCCTTCTGCGGGCACCGGCGTCGGCCGAGGACGCCCTCGGGTCCGCGGCGCTCATGGCAGCGATTGCGGGAGTGGTCGTCGCCGGACTCTTTGACGCCGTACTGCTCCTCGCCTGGCCGACGCTCCTCTTCTTTACGGCGGCCGGGGCGCTCTGGGCGCCGCCGGAGAGCGAGGGCCGCGCCGGCTCGTCGCTGTGGTGGTGGTCGGTGCTTGTCGTGCTCGTCTTCGCGAGCGGCGCGGCGGCCGCGCGGAGTGCCGGAAGCGTCGCGGCCATGTCCTTCTACGCCGCTGACGACTCGCGCGAGCGGCTCGAACTCGCCGCTAAGCTCGATCCGGGCAACTACCGCGTTCAGTTGCGCCTGGCGCAGCGCTCCCGGCGCAGCCGCGAGCAGCGCTGCCGCTACGCAAAGGCCGCGCACGAGCTGTATCCGCAGGCAGCAGCCGCCGAGCGACTCGCACGGCGGTGTAAGTAGCGCGGACACTGATCGCCTCGCACCCGCGGTGTAAAGGGCAGTTGATTTACTAATGATAGGATACATCACAGATTTATAGGCCTTCGTTCGTCACTGAAAGTCTGCTAACACCCTCTTGAATCTCCCTCCAGGGGGAGGTTACTTCGGTACGTTGATCCATAAGCTCAGCTACATACAGCGTCTTCTGTTATTTTGACGGCCTCGTCGAGGCAAGGCACGCCTTCTTTATGGTGTAAGGTCCGCCGGTTCTCGCGTGCCCTTCGCGGACCGGCAGAGCGGCGGGTAAAACTTCCGGAGGCGTTTTCGCGTAGAGGTCTTCATCATAATTCAACCGAGGTCCATTCGTGCACAAAGTCTACAGTCATCAGGCGCTCGGCATGGTTCAACTCGCGCAGCACGAACTCGCGCAGCACGGAATCGAATCTTTCATAAGGGGAGAGTACTTGGTCGTGGCGTCCGGCGGCGTGCCTCCGCAGGACGCCTGGGTCGAGCTTTTCGTCGGAGATGATGAACGCGCCGGAGAAGCTGCCGCGCTCATCCACCGCTTTATGGACGAAGCGTCGGATGCGCTTGAAGAGTGGACTTGCCCTTCCTGCGGCGAGAAGGTCGATGGACACTTTGCCGTCTGCTGGAACTGCGGCCACGCGGCGGAATGAAGAGCGGAGGGTTACTTTTTTTGCGCTGCAGCGTCGTCGTGGGTAATACGGATGCGATCCCGAGGTACCTTAGTGGCACCGGTTCTCCAAGGCCGGCCGTGTCTATTTGGTTTCTAACCAGGCAGCGCCCAATACGAAAACCCACCCACCTCTCAAGCACATGCGAAATCTTTTTCCGGCGTTCGCGCTGGCAGCGCTCCTTTTTAGCGGCTGCTTCTCGACGGGCGTTTTTAATACGGCCCACCTCACGAACGTCCAACTCACCGACAGTAACTATCGCCTCGTTGCCACCGGGGTCTCCGGCGAGGCCGAGGCCGAATATCTGCTTGGATTCAGCGGTTCCTTCAATACGGAAGTATCCACGTTCGCCGTGGCGCGCCTGAGCGGCAAAGGGTCGCTCTATCAGGAAGCGTTTGACAACCTGTGGCGCAATTTCGAAGCCACGAACGGCCCGGTGGCAGGCCGGCGGCTTGCGCTCGTCAACGTTCGCTTCGACGGCGACGCGCTGAACCTGATCGTCTACACCCGTCCCCACGTCTCCATCCGCGCCGATGTGGTGGAGTTTGACTAAAGAGGAGGAACCTCACGAAAAGAGTGACCTCGCCGGGCCAGTCTTGCATTCGTTATGAAGTGCAGAGAGAGGGCCGGCTCGGAGGGGAGGGAAGCGGGCATTGGGCAGGACCACGACAAGGTAATTCCTGCCTTTGGCCGGCGCGCCGTGCGGCCGTTTTGCAAAATACCGCCCGCATTCGTTCTTTCGGACTGCGTGCGGATGGGCTGGCGTGGGTGCAGGAGGGCGCATTCTGCGGCCGCCGCGCCGCGCCCTTATTCGGCCTCGCGTTCAGCCGGAGCCTCATCCTTCGTCTCGGCGCGCGCCGCTTTCCGCTCCCGTTCCTCATGCCGCCGCTGCAGATCGCGGCAGATGGCATAGGCGTCATAGTTGAACTGCCGGGCGTACTCCTCCCGGTATCGGTGAATTTCTTCGACAATAGGATCGGTCCACTTTGCCATAGTCAGTCCTCGAGCAGTTCGCCAGGTGTACACAGAATGGGCGTGTCACACCGCCTCTAATTGCATTCGAAGAGGGAGGTTGCGGTGATACTTCGCGGCGTCGTTATGTGCTCGCGAAATACGCGCCTGCCGGGAGCTGGCGTCTGAGAGCTTTCTTTACAAAGGTGAACTCGCCTCGGTTGTCGAAGCACCTCCAATTAGCGATAGCGCCACGTCCCTCTCAATGGTCCAAAGGCGGTGTTTCTGCAGCATATTACACCTGCACGCGGCCTGGATGCGGAACCCAACCAGTCCGCTCCGGCATAATGCAAGAGTCTCCTACGAGGCCGTTGAAATTACAGTAAGCGCTTTATGTAGCTGATGATGTGGCCCAAAGCACCAACGCAACCTCCCCCTTGAGGGGGATTCAAGGGGGTGTTAGGCAGCATTCTAGCCACGTCCGTCGTCCCGAAAATGTGCGATACATTTCATCGACAGCATATCAACGGCCGCCTACGCCTCGCCGCCTTCGAGCACGACGTTCTCTCGCCCAAAGAGGCGGTTGATGCCGGACATTAGCTCCGGCGTTGGCTCGACGACGAACTTGCGCGCGCGCATCCGCTGCACGCCGCCGGGCAGCCTCGGGTCGGTCACGTCGAAGTAGAGGCGGGCCTGACCCCGATTCGTGTCGCAGAGGGCGCGCAGGTGTTCGACGTGCCCGAGGTCGAGCACGCTCATGTCCAGTCGCAAGATGATCGAGCGGACAAACTGCTCGCGCACCTTCCACATCGGCAGCACCTCCTGCACGATCACCTTTACGCCGCCGCCGCGCACTTCGGTGTTGCCTTTCACCATCACGATCTCGTCGACCTTGAGGTACGACTGAAACTTGTCGAACTGCGTCGAGAAGATGACCAGCTCGGCCGCGCCGGTGAAGTCTTCGAGTGAGGCAAAGATAAGCGGCTTCCCGTTCCGGGTTGCCTTATGCTGTATATCCGTGATAATGCCGCAGAAGCGGTGTACGGGCAGGCTTTCGCGGCTCTTATAACCCTCCGACGGCTCGGTGCTCTCCTGCCCCGCGAGGTCGCCGAGGGTGGCCGTCGAGAAGGCGCGCGTTTCGGCGGCGAAGGCGTCGAGCGGGTGGCCGGAAACGTAGAATCCCATCAGTTCGCGCTCTTCCTTAAGGATCTTGCCGCGCGGCCACGGGTCGGCCATGGGCAGGTTCGGTTCCATCACGGCGGCGGCGTCTTCCGTGCCGCCGAAGAGCGAGTTCTGCCCGGCGGCGCGATCCATTTGCGTGCGCTGAGCGTACTGCACGGCGGCGTCCAGCGCGTCGAGGAGCTGGCCGCGGTGGCCCTCCAGGTCGTCCATTGCCCCGGATCGGATGAGGCATTCGAGCGCCTTCTTGTTGACGGCGCGCAGGTCCAGTTCGCGCACGAGGGCGAACAGGGTGACGAAGGGGCCGTGCTTCGCGCGCGCCTCCTCTATGGCTTCAATGGCACCGAGGCCGACGCCTTTAATGGCTCCAAGCCCGTAGCGAATGGCATCTCCCTCCACGCTAAAGGGCGCTCGGCTCCGGTTGATGCTCGGCGGCAGCAACTTGATTTCAAGATGGCGCGCCTCTTCAAGAACGATGCTGAGCTTCTTCGTGTCGCCCATTTCGTTCGTCATCGCCGCCGCCATGAACGCAGCCGGATAGTGCGCCTTGAGGTAAGCCGTCTGGTAAGCTACAACACTGTATGCAGCGCTGTGAGATTTGTTGAAACCGTATTCCGCGAACTTCTCCATCATGTCGAAGACCTTCGTCGCGGTGGACGCTTCGACGCCCTTCGCGGTGGCGCCCTCGATGAAGACGGAGCGCTGCCGGGCCATCTCCGCGCCGTTCTTCTTGCCCATCGCGCGGCGCAGCAGGTCGGCACCGCCGAGCGTGTAGCCGCCCATCACCTGCGCCATCTGCATGACCTGCTCCTGGTACACCGGCAGACCGAACGTTGGCTCGAGCACCTCTTTCAGCAGCGGATGCGGGTAATCGACCTCCTCTCGCCCGTGCTTGCGGTCGATGTACTGCGGAATGAGCTTCATCGGGCCGGGACGGTAGAGCGCGTTCATCGCGATCAGGTCGTCAACGGTCGTCGGCTTGAGCTGCCGCATGTACTCGCGCATGCCGGTAGACTCGAACTGGAAGATCGAGACCGTCTCTCCGCGCTGGAAAAGCTCGAAGGTCTTCTTGTCGTCCAGTGGAATGGCGTCGAGGTCCACGCGCTCGCCGGTCTGCTCTTCGATGAGCGCGAGGGCGTCGTCGATGACGGTAAGCGTCTTCAGGCCGAGGAAGTCCATCTTCAGCAGCCCGAACTTCTCGATGTACTTGCCGTCGTACTGCGTCGTCAGGATTTCCTCGTCGGCCGCCTTGCCCTTGGCTACGGACACGGGCACATAATCGCTCACGCGGCCTGGCGCGATGATGACGCCCGCCGCATGGACGCCCGTGTGCCGCGCCGATCCTTCCAGCACCTTGGCGTAGTGTATGAGCTGGCGGATCTGCCCGTTCGTGTCACTCTCCAGCTTTGCGAAATCGGGCACTTCCTTCAGGGCGGACGCGAGGCTGGACTTGGGGCCGTCCGGGATGAGCTTGGCAATGCGGTCGGCTTCGGAGAGCGGAATGCCGAGCACGCGCGAGACGTCGCGGATGACCGAGCGCGCGCCCATGGTGCCGAAGGTGATGATCTGGCAGACGTTCTCGCGCCCGTACTTCTGGACGACGTAGTCGATCACTTTGCCGCGCCCCCGGTCATCGAAGTCGATGTCGATGTCCGGCATGGACACGCGCTCGGGATTGAGAAAGCGTTCGAAGAGGAGGTCGTACTTGAGCGGATCGATGTCCGTGATGCCGAGGCAATAGGCGACGGCGCTACCGGCCGCCGAGCCGCGCCCGGGGCCGACGCGCACGCCGAGATCGCGAGCGGCCGTCGTGAAGTCCTGCACGATGAGGAAATACCCCGCATAGCCCATGGTGCGGATCACGTCAAGCTCGAAGTTCAGCCGTTCGACGACGTGCTGCGGCATTTCAGGGTAGCGGCCGGCCGCGCGCTGAAAGACGAGGTGCTTCAGGTAGGCGTCCATGTCCGTGCCGTAGGCCGCCGGCAGCGGAAAGTGCGGCATGAGCAGCCGCCCCATCGGGATCTCGAACCGGCACTTGTCGGCAATCTCCTGCGTCGTCGCGAGCGCGGCTTCGGCGGCCATCGGCTCTATACTTTGGAGCGAAGAAAGCATCTGCTCCGGCGACTTCATAAAGAACTGATTGCCGTCAAAGCGCATTCGGTTCGGATCGTTGAGATCTTTGCCGGTTTGGAGGCAAAGGAGCACGTCTTGCGCGGCCGCGTCGGCCTGGTCCACGTAGTGCACATCGTTGGTCGCGACCATCTTGACGCCGTACTCCGCCGCCCATCGCGCGAGAACGGCGTTCACCTGCTTCTGCTCATCGATGCCGTGATCCTGGATCTCGACGTAGTAGTCTTCGCCGAAGATGTCGAGGTACTGTTCGAATACGGCGCGCCCCGCCTCCTCGCCGCGTTTCAGGATGGTTTGCGGCACTTCGCCCTGCAGGCAGCACGTCGTGGCGACGAGGCCCGCACTGTGGTTCCGAAGCGTCGCGAGGTCGATGCGGGGCTTGTAGTAGTAGCCGTCCGTGTAGGAGAGGGTCGAGAGGCGGATGAGATTGCGGTAGCCTTCCTCCGTCTTGGCGAGGAGCACCTGGTGATAGCGCGTGCGCTCGCTGCGGTCCGCCATGCCGGCCGGCGTCACGTAGAACTCGCAGCCGATGACGGGCTGAATGCCCATCTTTCGCGCGGTGGTGTAGAACTCGGGCACGCCGTAGAGATTGCCGTGATCCGTGATCGCCAGCGACTTCATGCCCATTTCAGTCGCGCGCCCGATCATCGTGTCGATGCGGGCGGCTCCGTCGAGGAGCGAGTACTGGGAATGGTTGTGGAGATGGGAGAACTCAGGCATGGGTCGGGACCGGGCGCAGGACGAATAGAACTACAGGGTTGCAGCCCACAAACAAGCACCGCGGCGATATGTTTATCAATAGGTGTGCGCCGAATGTGGGCAACCTCTTCACTTCGGCTTTTCGGGCAGCTTCAGCATCATTGTCACGGGGCCGTCACGGATTGGCATTGCACGAGGCCCTTTTTTGTGTTATGTTGGACAACGTGAAATATTCATCAACTTCGAAAACCCCCATGCGAAAGACAGTTACTGTATTCTTCATGGTGCTCTGCGCGTCGCTGGCGACCTCGGCCACCGCGCAGACGCTCGAGTTCGGCCTGAATGTGCCGCTTTCTCCCGAGTTCAAAGCACCCTATACCGCCGCCATCCATTCCGGCGCGCGCGGCGTCACCGGGCCGTACGACCTCGACGGCGACGGGAAGATGGAAGTCCTCCTGACCGACTACACAGGCGGCGGGCGCGTTCACGTCGTGGAAAACACGTCTCCCGGCATGTGGGAACTGGTTTACACCACGCCGTGGCAGGACTCCACCGCCACCCCGAACAACGCCCGCTACGCCATCGGGTCCGATCTCGACGGCGACGGCAAGGGCGAAATCCTCTTCATCGGCGGCCACTCCTACAGCACATACAATCCCAACGCTGCGCTCTTCAAACGAGGCATCTACGTGTATGAGTACACCGGAACCGACAACGACTACGGCACCATGCCCGCAGCCGTCGTCGTGCCGGTCTCCAAGACGGCCGTCGGCGTACACGGCAGCAATCTCCTTGCCGAGCAGTTTAGCGCAGATGACGTCGACGGGGACGGCCGGGACGAGTTGCTGCTTCCTGCCAACGGCACGAATGCATACGACATCTTCTACATCATCGGCGTGACGGGCGACATTGGCTCAGGCTTCGAGTTCTTCGACACCGAAGCCGAACTCGCCCCCCGCACCCTCGGCACTACACATGGCGGCGGAAGTCCCTATGCGATTCTGCCCGCCAACCTCGACGGAGAGGGCTTGACCGAACTCTCGCTGCATTCCTGGAACTCTTACAACTTCCTCAATGCGGATGTGCTCGGCCCCAATTCTTACCGCTTCCCGGCAGAGGGCGAGATGAATACCCACCTCGCCGCGTCCGCGCCCGATGACAACGTGGCGCTCTTTGGCGGCGTCGTGGCGGACATGGACGGCAATGGAGATGACGAGGTCTTTTACCCCGAATACCCGACGGGCAATCTTTCGATGCTGAACTACGAGCCTGGCGAGGATCCCCTGCAGATCACGACGGATAACTTCATCTACAGCATGGTGAAGGGCGTCAGTAGCCTCGGTATCACCGCCGGTGACATCGACGGCGACGATATGCCGGAGCTGATTGCCTCCGGTCTGTCGTATACGCCGGGCCAGTATAACAATCCCGACAACAACCTGCCAACCTTCCTGCGGGTCGTCAAGTTCACGGGCGGCAACGTCGAGGACCCGGCGAATTATAGCGTGCACAACATTCGCTACGCAGAGGAGTTTGACACCTCGTCCGTCCAGTTTGACTTTGTCATTCAGGATTCGGCAGGAGTCATCAAGGAGTTTCTCCGGGATACCGGCTCGCGTGGAGGCCAGGGACCGGTTTTCGTCTCAAAGCTCGCCTATCTTGGCGACCTCGACAGCGATGGCGACTACGAAGTAGCGGCGGCCTTCCAGGGCCTCGACGACACGACGTTCGTCTTCCGCGAAGTATTCAATCCGGAGGACTCCACCTACACGCGCACCGTTGTCGATGCGCGCCCGGCGGCGCAGCGCACGTTCCTGCGCATTCTCTCCTTCAAGGGCGACGAAATTGTTGCGGTCGAGAAGGTGGATCTGCCCACGGGTTATGCGCTTGGAGCAAACTACCCGAACCCGTTCAGCAGCGAAACGAGCTTCACGTTCACGCTGCCGAAGCCGGAGAACGTGAGCGTAAAGGTGTTCGACATCACGGGCCGGCTTGTCCGGACTATCGTACGTGATCAGATGTACGGCTCAGGGACCCACCCGCTCGAATGGGACGGGCGGACGGATGCGGGTCTGCCGGCGGCGAGCGGCACCTACATCTACTCGCTCGAACATGACGGATCTCGCCAGAGCCACAAGATGGTGCTGGTCAAGTAAGTCATAACGGCCAGTAAGCTGATCGGACAAGGGCACGGCTTGCCGCGGTTTTCCAATAGTTTGGACAAACTGCGGGGGCCGTGCCCTTCCGGTGAGAGGCGTTAGTCATCCGTTCGTGGCACCTGCGTCACGTTCTGCACGCCAGGTCGTGCATTTGCGCTTCAAAAGACCTACTTTGTAGCTGGAGAGTATCGCGGGTGAAGCTCGGCCCGCGGCCTTCCTGCCCGATCATTAATGGCTTCGGGAAACGAGTTGGATCCGCTGCCTGGCGGCACAAACCAATCTGTTTATGATGTTGTCTGGATGTGTCAGTGAGCGCCGTTTGCGCGCGTTAACCCTACGTTTCGCCCTCCGTAGCGGAGGGCTGTTTCTGCTGCTCTCTTTTGTCGGTATCTCGGCCGTTCTGGCGCAGGGGAAGATTGCAGGGCGCGTAACGGACAGCGTCACCGGCGAGGCGCTCATCGGAGCGAACGTCATCATCGACGGCACCACGCAAGGGACGACCACGAACACCAACGGCGACTACGTTATCCTGAACGTTCGCCCGGGCACGCACGCGCTCAACTTCTCCTACATCGGCTACCAGGGCAAGCAGGTGACCGATGTACGCGCCGTCACGGGCCAGACCACACGCATCGACGTGACGATGCGGGAGGAAGTCCTGGAAGGGCAGGAGATCGTCGTCCAGGCGGACCGGCCGCTCATTCAAAAGGACCTTACTGCGTCTAAGACCACGATTGCCGCTGAAGAGATCGACGCGCTCCCGGTCGAAGGATTTCTTGGCGTTCTTGCAACGCAGGCGGGTGTTTCGCAGGGCGCCGACGGCGCGCTCCACATCCGCGGCGGCCGCTCGAATGAAATCTCCTACCTCGTCGACGGCATGTCCGTCGGCAACCCGTTCAACACCAACGGCCTTGCCACCGAGGTCGCCGTGGACGCGATTCAGGAGATGACGGTCATTTCCGGCGCGTTCAATGCCGAGTACGGCAAGGCCATGTCCGGCATCGTGAACCTCGTCACCAAGGAGGGAGGAAACAAGTACGAGGGCACCTTGAGCGCCTACGCGGGCGATACGTTCACGCAGAACGAGGACATATTCTGGACGCCCTCGTCGGTCAACGCCTCCAACTACACGCTCGAGGCGACACTCAGCGGCCCGGTGCCGCTGCTCCGGAAGCTGCAGTTCTTCGTCTCCGGTCGCCGCGACGTGGACGACGGCGACATTTACGGCCGCAATCTCTTCTCGCCGTCCGATTCGATGAACTTCAACCCGAATCCCGACCTTCTCGGCGAGATCCAGCAGTATATCCCGGCTTACAACGGCCCCGCCTGGTACTACGAAATTCAGGGCAAGCCCTGGTATACCTACGCCGACGGCGAAGTGCCGCAGGGCGATCTCGTAGCCATGAACCCGCGCCAGAGCTATAACCTGCTTGCGAAGCTCACCTTCCGCCCCTTTAGCGGGGGAAAGATCGAGTACAGCTACCTGCGCGACCGCACCGAGCGCACGCCGTTCGGTTCAACGCAGTTCGCGTACCGCTATGATCCACTCGGCGTCTCCACGGTGCGCGACTGGAGCCAGAACCATAGCCTGCACTGGACGCATACGCTGGGCGACAAGGCGTTCTACACGCTTCGGGCGTCCTATGCCACCAACCATTATCAGAACTACCTCTATAAGAACCCCTACGATCCGCGCTACGTCAGCAGCGGGCGAACGGTGGGTTTTCCGGGTACGAACTTCCTGATGGGCGGCACGCAGATGGACCAGGTCTTTGAAAAGGCGGAATCCTTTCGGGCCAAGCTCGACTTCACGCGGCAGTTTGGCGTCATCCACGAGGCCAAGGCGGGTGTTGACGTGCAGCTTCACAGCCTCGACCGCAACAACTTCACGGTTCTCTACGACGGCGTCACCTACCGCCAGCCGACGGTGGAGGATCCTTCCAATCCCTCCCACGACGTTTACAAGAACCAGCGCGTGACGGAGCTGGCGGGCTATGTGCAGGACAAAATCGAGTTCCGCGACTTCATCATCAACGCCGGGCTGCGTCTCGAGTACTTCGAACCGAACGGCTTGTACGTGCCGGACCTGCTGAAACCGAAGGCCGACCTTGCCGAGGCGACCGCGAAGACGATGTGGCTTCCTCGCCTCGGCGTTTCGTTCCCGATCACCGAGACCGGCATCATCCACTTCTCGTACGGGCACTTCGCCCAGATGCCGAGCCTTCGCGAAATGTACCTGAACCCCGAGTTCGAATTTCCGAAAGGCCAGGTGCCGACGTTCGGCAACCCGAATATGCGGCCGGAGCGGACGGTGCAGTACGAAGTGGGCCTGCAGCAGCAGATCGGGGCCGAACTCGCGTTCGACGTGACCGGCTACTTCAAAGACATCCGCGATTATCTGACGCGGCAGCGCGTGCGTTATACGACGATCCCGGGCGAGGAGGATTACCGCATCTACCTCAACAAGAACTACGCAAATATACGCGGCGTCACGTTCGCCCTCACCAAGCGCCGGGCGCGTGCGGGGCTGCTCTCCGCTTCGGTGGACTACACCTACCAGGTCGCAGAAGGCAACAACGACAATACCGATGCCTTCTTCTTCAACTTCCTCTCGGGCCGCGAGGACGAGTTGGAGGTGGTGCCGCTCGACTTCGATCAGCGTCACATTCTCTCGGCCACGGTTGCCTTGACGAAGCCGCGCTCGTGGGGCGCCTCGTTCATTGGGCGCTACTCCACCGGCTATCCATACTCGCCGCTCCTGTTCGATCAAAACATCGACGACCTGCCGAACAGCGGCCGCAAGCCCGCTCAGTTCCGCCTCGACGCGCACCTATACAAGGACTTCCATGTTCGCGGTCTGGGCCTGCGGGTGTTTGGGAAGGTCTTCAATGCGCTCGACAACCTCAACGAGAACTACGTCTTCGACGACACCGGCCGGGCAACCTACTCGCTCAGCGCCGAGCGAAACGTACATGCAGCCTGGGAAGCGGCTTACCGCGACGGGGCCTATCGCCTGCCGGGTATTTCCACGCTCCAGGAGTACGAGACCCGTCCGCATTACTACGGCTCGCCGCGCCAGGTGCGCATCGGCCTGACGGCCATGTTTTAGCGCGTCCCATCTCTTCATAAAGGCCCCGCGGCCTCTTGCTATCGGCAGTTATTGCTGCCCCATCAGTTTACGCTATGTTTCGCCTTTCCGTCTTGTTGCTTGCTGCTGCGGTATGCGCCCTGCCTGCGCGCGCGCAGTCTGATCGCGAAATGCGCGCCGGTCGTGACCGTACCTGGGATTCCGCTCAGGTTGAGCGGTGGTTGAACTATCACGCTTCGCGCCGCATGGTCCGCCAGCCGTCGCTCGAGTGCCCGGACGAGACCGCGCGCCGGGACGCGATCATGAACGGCAACAAGATCACGACGCAGATCACGAATTTTGGCTCGATCTCCGCTCCGAACAACTCCATCACAGACATCGTGTGGAACGGCCTCGGCTACGGCTATGAGTTCGGCCCGTTCGTGGCCGCAGAGATCGTGGACGTGGGGCACCAGGACCCGCAGAGCGTCCAGAAACGCGACGAGAACGGGAATGTGGTCCTCGACGAGAACGGGCAGCCGGTCTGGGTGATGCACATCGTCTCGGACGGCCTCGTTTCAAACGGCGGCGAGATTTCGCCCAATGGCGGCGAGTACTGGGGCTGGCACCCAATCCCGTGCGCGCAGCCCGTCGGCACCTTTGGCGGCATCCAGGTCGTGAACCCCACGTCGGACCGCATTCCCACGAGCGACGATCTGGACCGCGACCTCGACGGCAAGCCGGACTCCTGGCCCGCCGAGTGGTACAACCCGACGATCGGGCGCTACGTCTGGCCGGGCGCGCTCCAGCAGGGCTCATCGAATGCCGACAAGGAAGCGCTCTACTTCATGAACGACTACGCGAACGTCGAATTCGCCTACCAGCCGTTTCCGAGCGACCCCACAAAGCGCGGCCTCGGACTGGAAGTGGAGACACGCATGTACCAGTGGTCAAACCCGCTTGCGGAAGACGCCATTTTCCTCGTCTACAAGATTACGAACAAGAGCGAGAAGGACCTCGAGAAGGTTATTTTCGGGATGTGGGGCGATCCGCACATTGGCGGCATCAACAACTGGCAAGACGACCTCGCCTTTTTCGACCGTGACTTGAACATCGTCTATGCCTATGATAGCGACGGCAAGTCGGACGTGGCGGGGCGCGTCCCGGGGTACTTCGGGTACAAGTTTCTTGAAAGCCCCGGCATCGGCACCGAAACCATTGGCGGCGTCACCTATCCGGGCGACGGCATCGACAACGACGGCGACGGCATGGTGGACGAGTCCTGGACCGACGGTATCGACAACGACAACGACTGGAATGCCGAGCTCGACGACGTGGGCATCGACGGCGTTCCAGGCACCGGCGATCCCGGTGAACTCGACGGTCGCCCGACGGCGGGGGATCCGTTCGACATCACCAAGCCCGGCGAGCCGAACTTCGAGTTTACCGATATCGACGAGAGCGATATGCTCGGCCTCACCTCCTTCGCCTCGCCGCCTTTTGCCGGCAACCGCGTCTCCAACGACGAGCGCGTTTGGGACCTCGTGCGTCCCGGCCGCTTCGATGAAATTCCGGCGGAAGCAGGAGACTACGTCTTTCTCTACGGCTCGGGCTCATTCCCGCTGCGCGCGGGGGAGACCAAGCGGTTCTCCATCGCGCTGCTCGTTGGCGAAAACTTGAACGACCTCAAGCTGAACGCGCAGACGGTGCAGCAGATCTACGACGTCGGCTACCGCTTCGCACAGGCCCCGCGGAAACCGCTTGTGACGGCGGTGCCCGGAGACGGTAAGGTGACGCTCTACTGGGAGGATCGCGCCGAGCGCTCCGTCGATCCACTTACGAAGGAAACCGACTTCGAGGGATACGTGATCTACCGGTCGACGGACCCGCTCTTTAACGAGATCCAGACGATCACGGACATCAATGGATCGCGCTTTCTCTACAAGCCGCTTAAGAACGCGCAGGGAGCGGAGGCGAAGTTCGACATCGCAAACGGCCTCAAGGGCGTCTCGCCGATCCCGTTCGCCGGTCGCGGCGTGTCGTACGATCTCGGTGAGGACACCGGCCTTTACCACTCCTACGTGGACTCCAACAACGTCATCAACGGCAAGAAGTATTACTACGCCGTCGTTTCGTACGACCGCGGCTACGCGGGCAACGCCGGAGCCGGTTTCGAGGGAGGCATCCCGCCGTCGGAGTCGAGCAAAACCATCACGCACGACCCGTGGACGGACACCTACGTCTTTGACGACAACACTGTATCCGTTACCCCCGGCCCTCGCGTAGCCGGGTACGTGCCGCCCGCGCTCATTGGGGAAGACGGCATCCGCCACACATCGGGCTTTGGCACCGGCGACGTTCGGCTGGAAATCATCGACGAGTTTGCCGTTGAGAATGACAATGCGTACCGCGTCGAGTTCGATGAAGTCGACGGGAAGATGGTCTACTCCATCATCGACGAGAAGCCCATCACGATCCGGCTCCCGGCCGCCCCTGGTACGACGGCCGGACTGCGCCACGCGCACGTGGATTCAACCACGTTCCAGCTTCAAACCCTCTCCGGTTCCACGCTGCAGAAGGGGCGGGATTACGAGATGAACCCGGCGGTGGGCAACTTCACCTTGATGCCCGGGGCAGCCGTCTCGGCAGGCGACACGCTCCTTGCCACGTTCACGTACGCCCCCGTCTACCGGAGCTCGCTGATGAACGACGAGGAAGCCAACCCGGTCTTCGACGGCATGAAGCTCTTCGTGAACGCCGACGCGCTCGCGCTCAACAAAGAGGCGACGGGATGGACGAGCAGCACCAACATACCCTTCGAAGCGCGCCTGGCAACGGCCGGACCCCGTCCAACGCCGCTCCCGTACGATTACGAGATTCGCTTTGCCGATTCGAACGTCTCCACGAGCCTCGGCTCCCGGTTGCCGTTGCCGTTTACAGCCGTCAACGTGACGCGGGCAAACGATCCGGTGAGCCTCTTCGTGCCGGATCCTAATCTGAACGGCGTCTGGGACCTCGATGAGCCGATCATCCTCATCGACTCCGTGGGCAGCTCGATCTCCGCCGTCTGGCAAGTGACGTTCTCGGCGGCGGGCGGGGCCTCGAAGCCGGGTGCCGGCAGCGTGTTCTACTTCAAGACCCGCAAGCCCTTTACTGGAGCCGATGCGTTCGCGTTCTCGACCGTAGCGGCGCGCGCGGCGGCTGAAGAAGAGTCGGCCGCTCTTGGGGACATCTACGTGGTGCCGAACCCTTACGTCGCGACGAATGAGTTCGAGCCGAACAACCCGATCTCGACAACCGAGCGCGGAGAACGCCGGCTCTACTTCGCCAATGTGCCCCAGCAGTGCACGATTCGCATCTACACGCTCTCGGGCGAACTCGTCGATACGATAGAGCACAACGGGGCGCTATCGGACGGAAAAGCCTTCTGGGACCTGCGCACGAAGGACAACATGAACATCTCGTATGGACTTTACCTCTTCCAGGTCGAGTCTGACAGGGGCACTTTCATCGGGAAGTTTGCCGTTATCAAGTAAGTCCATATGAAGCATCGACCGTTCGACCTCCATTTTGCTCGGTGTACCTCCATGAGGCTCAAGCTATTTGTTTTTGTAAGCGTCTCCCTGCTCTGCGCAACCGCCCCAGCGGTGCGGGCGCAGAGTAGCAGTCCGGGATCGAATACGCTCACGAAGGTAGGCACCGGTGCGGCTTCGTTCTTGAAGCTCGGCGTCGGCGCGCGCGCGGTCGGGCTGGGGGGCGCGTACGTTGCGCTCGCGAACGACCTCTCCTCGCTCTACTGGAACCCGGCGGGACTGGCGGGCCTGCAGGGCAGCGCCGTGCAGCTCTCCCACACGCAGTACCTCGCGGACGTGGACTATAACTTTGCGGCCTTTGGTGTCAACCTCGGCACGAGCGGCACCGTGGCCGCATCCATCACCGCGCTCAACTCGGGAACGATGGATGTGCGCACGGCGCGAAGGCCGGAAGGCACAGGCGAGGAGTTTTCCGTGACCAACCTCGCGCTTCAGCTTTCCTATGGCCGTATGCTGACGGACCGGTTTTCGATTGGCGGCAGCGCCAAGTACATCCGCGAGCAGATCTGGCACAGCAGCGCGAGCGCACTCGCCGTGGACATTGGAACGCTCTTCACGCTGCCTTACGAGCGACTCAAGCTGGGCGCGAGCTTTTCCAACTTCGGACCGAAAATGCAGATGGACGGTCGCGACCTGGTTTTCAGCCAGGATCCTGTGCCGGACGAAGAGGGGAACGTCGGCATCGTCAATGCCGAGTATTTGATGGAAAAGTCGTCGTTGCCGCTGCTGTTCCGTGTTGGGCTGTCCTGGAGCGCGCTCGAGTCCGCCAACAATCGTCTGACGCTGCTCACCGATGCGGCGCACCCGAACGACAACAGCGAGTACATGAATTTCGGGGCCGAGTACAGCTTCCGGGACCTGATCGATCTGCGTGCAGGATACCGGCACCTTTTCGAGACCGATTCAGAGCAAGGTCTGACGTTCGGGGCCGGACTGAACCTCCGGATCGATCGGAGCGTACGCGCCCGCATCGACTACGCCTACGCCGACTTCGGCCGCCTCGAACAAACCCACTGGTTCACCCTCGATCTGGCGTTTTAGGGGGCGAATAACGGCTGGCGACATGCTCTGGCACCTGCCGAAAAGAGATCAGCACGGGTCCGAAAACAAAAAACTCGTGAGTGGGCGGAGCTCAGAAAGCTCGCCGAAGAGGGTCAATCAGTAGAAGAACCATCTTTTCGAGCACTTCACATTCTCGCGGCATCGCTTTGCAAATCCCCTACGGCGACGCGGCTCCTTAAGAGGCTGTTGAAATGAGGCGCGTCCGGGCCGGGCATCAAAGGTTATGTGCATGGAATCAACAGCGATTTAAGTAATGGCTGAGATGCTTCGCTTCGCGGGCATGACACGGGCGGGACGTTTTGGTTTTTGTGTGCGCTGCCGCGTTTTCGCCTCCTCCGGCGTCACCGGTTGTCATCCTGAACGCAGTGAAGGATCTACCCTACCCGACTGCTTAGAGGCTGTTGATATGCCGTCGATGGGATGCATCACAGATTTCCGGGGCGGCGTACGTGACCGGGAGGTTGACTAACACTAATGTGAATCTCCCACAAAGCCACCAACATTACTTCGCCTGTTTTTGGCGGCAGGTCCTCCAGTTCTCTTCGCGCCGACCGCGCGAGAACCACAGCGTAATCAGACACCTCCGTCCTCGCGCCTTCTTTCTGTTGACCTCAGACGCGCCTCCACGGCCTCAAGCGTTTCACGCGGTTCGTCTTTGCGCGACTCTATGAGCATGAGGTCATAGAAGTCTTCCCACAATGAGCCGTGCCGTTCGAGGTCTATGACCACCGCCGTCTTGTGTCCACCTGAGTCGACCTGATACTGAATGCCTTCCATCATGACGCTGCGTGTTATAGTTATCGGCGGTAGATCACGTCCCCCCGCACGTCCGGTTTCGCTACGCCTCAGTGACTCCTAAACCGCGACGCCGTTCTTCGCAGCGTACACGGCGACAGTTCGTCTTCTGACGAACCACCCTCTCAAGCCAGCGCGCTCTCGCGGCCGGAATCGCGGACGAAGAGGCATGAGCTTCCTGTTAGCTGCACCGCGCGTTGCAGAAACGCCAGGTCCACCTCTCGGGCCAGGCCGAACACGTGGAGGTCCGCTTTGGGCGCGGCGGCGAGGTGCTGCATGAGCGCCCCGCTCCGAACCCACGCCTCCGCGCTCGGCGGCATCCGGGCGTCCTCGATAAGGTTGTGCAGGTATGCCGAGGCGTTGTTCTCTTCGGCGGGATCCCGGCAGATGGTCGAGAGGCGCAGCCTTCCACCCCAGTTCCGCTGGATCTGGTAGCCGAGGAGCACCATAAGGTCCAGATTCGCAAGCCTTAACCCGAGCTTCCACTCCGGGCTTTGGTCGCTCACCCACACGTTCAGAATGCGCTCGTGCCCCAGACCCGCCTCCGGATGCTGGTACAAGAGCGCTGCGCCCATGTGGTACTCCGCAGCGGTGTCGACGAGGCCCTGCAGCGTCTCCTGGTCGTAGACGTGCGCCAGTCCGAAAACGATGTTCGGCCGGAACGCACTTCCTCGAAGTACAGAGGCGCAAAGTTGAACGCCTTTGAGCAGCGACGCCGCCTCGATGGTGACGGCCGTCGCGTACAGCCCCTCATTTCGGATGGTACGGGCGACATCCGGCAGCATTTCGAGCGGGTCCGACTCGAGGCGCGCGTAGGTATCGGGCGCGGGCGCGTCGTCCGGGGCTGCCCCGGCGATCGCGCGGCGCTCCTCCGGCTCGCCGTGGGGCGTTCGAATGCCAAAGATGTTCAGCGACCCTTTTGGCACGGTAAGGAGCCGGAGGAAGCGGTAGGCACCGTCGAGCTGCGAGCGCGAGGTCACCGGCACGAGCAGATCCGGTTTCCACGAGCGCTCGTTGGCTTCTTCCGGCGTCCGGGCGATGTGCCGGGCCGCCCAATCCGCCAGGGACACAAAGACGCTGCTTCGGACGGTCTGCCACGGCGTTTCCAGCTGCTGGCGCGTCAGGTAAACGTATATCGCCACAATGATGGCCAGCGCGACAAGCGCAAAGGTGGCGCTGATGACGAAGACGGCGAACAGTGACGCCACGGCACCGATGAGCGGCACGGCGCGCGGCACCCGGAAGAGCGGGCGGAACGAAACCATACCGAGGCTCTGTTCGATCAGCACGACCATGTCGATGGTGAGGTACGTCAGCAGAAAGAACATCGTGATCAGCACCGCAACGCGGTTGAGGCTTCCCAGCAGCAAGGCCGCCGCCACGATGGCCGCCGTGACCCGGATCGCGTTGCGCGGCTCGCCGGCCGGGGTGAGCTTCGCGAAGAAATGATGCTTCGGCACGACGCCCTGCTCGCCAAGCGCCTGCAACACGCGCGGCGCTGCGACGAACGAGCTAAGCGTCGCCGTGAACGTGGAGGCGAGAATGCCCGCGAGCACCAGCTCGCCCCAGGCGGCGCGGTCGACCACGATCGTCAGGTTCGTGCGCAGTTCCTCGGGGGAGGCCATCAGGCTATACCAGACCGCCATGAAGAGGTATACGACGAGGGCCACCGCCACCGCTGCCAGCGTCCCCCGGGGGATGCTGCGGCGCGGGTCAGCCAGCGCGCCGGACATGCTTGCCCCCACCTTGATGCCCGTGCCGGCCGGGAAGAAGATGGCGAACAGAATCCAGAAACCACCTCCTTCGAAGTTGCCCCAGACCTGCGGCTCATGAAACTCCCGCAGCGGCCCGAGTTGCGAAAGACCAAGGACGATCGAGGCCAGCGATACGAGGATGACCACCATCACGAGGCCCTGAAGCCTGAAAGCGAATCGCGTCGAGATGATCGTGACGGCGAATACGACCGCAAACACGGCATAGGCGACCAGCATCTGCGGGTGACTTGGGAAGATGTAGAGCCACGCTTCGCTGAAGCCGTAGATGTAGAGCGCCGCCGACAGCGCCTGCCCAGTATAGAGCGGAATGCCGATGCTCCCGCCCGGCTCGAGGCCCAGCGCCTGGCTGATGATGTAGAACACCCCTCCGGCTCCCACGCGAATGTTCGTCGTAATGGACGCAAGCGAGAGCGCCGCCGTGCCAGTGATCAAGAAGATGAGGACAATGAGCAGAATAGCGCCCATCAGCCCCGCCTGCCCGACGATCCATCCCTCGCGCAGGTACATCATCACCCCGAGAATCGTCAGCACCGTCGGGCGGAAAACGCCTTGAAAGGTGCCAAGCCGTTCCCGGCGCTCTGCACCGACCTTGCCTGTACGCTCGCGCTCGTCCGGGCGGGCCTCGTCCGGGCCTGCCTCTGTCGCAACTGCATCCGTAGGTTTGAGGTCGGCTTCCAAGCGTACTTCTTTTCGTGGGTGGGGGAGGAAAGCCGGGTTTTCCTTGATCCTCCGCGGGATAATATAGCAGGCCGCGACACCCCGTTGGCGCGCTTATCTGTCGTGAAGCCGTAACTTTGAAGGACGCGGCCGGCAGAGCGCCGCCGCCTGTCGCCGCAGTCGCAAATTGAACGATCTCACCGCAGCATGCGCATTCTGGTTATCGACGACTACCATCTCTCGGATGGACTCTTCATCCGCCACCTCGGCGGCCGCATTGCAGAAGCGGGACGGGAGGCCGGGCCGATGGTGATCTTGCACGGCAGCGGTGAGGCGGCAGAGCGCGCGCTGGAAGCGGAGGGCGTCGTGTTGCCGCTCGGGCGGAAGGACGGCCTCCTTCCCATGGAAACGGACGCGCAGCGGCGCATCGTCGTAGGGGCCGCGCGCGCGTCTAACCGTCAGCTTGCGGCAGCCCTGACGGACGCGAAGGTGCCGGCGGTTGCGCTCAGCGGCTCCGATCGCCGCATCCTCTATATGGACGCCGCCGGCCGCCTTGTGGCTTCGCCATCGCCGTGGCTGGCGCAGCTGGCCCGGCGCGGGGCCGTGCCTGTGATCTCCTCCGTTGCCGATCTCGGCACCGGCGAGGGCCGGGAAGTGCATCCTCTGGACGCCGCCGTGGCGCTTGGCGGCGTGGCCGGCTCGCCGTTCCAACAAGCGGCGGCGCAGCAGGCGGCGGCGCATCAGGGTCGTGAGCCTTCCGTCGCCCTCTGCCTCTTCCCGCTTCCGGGCACCCTTGAGGGCCTCGAAGACGCTCCGACGCTCACTCTCGACACCCTTACCGAAAGGCTCCGGCAGCCCCTCGGTGCCCTCCGGCGCGCGGTAGAAAGCCTGCTCGAAGTGCAGGTGACGGACGCGGCGGGTGCTGTTTTCCCGCAAAACCCGCGCGGTCCGAGGGTTATCGCATAAAAAAGAACAAAAATCTGTCGCAAAAGGGCCAAAATCCTTCCACGGCGCTTGACAGCCCGCTCCCGCCGCATTAAGTTTCTCGCTAAATGAAGGGAGCAGCAGCGTTTTCTCCCGATTCATCTACCAGGCACAACAAAGAGGACCCGTACATGAGCAGGTTTACCGAACTTCGCGAATTCGTCAATGACCTCGAGAAAGACTTCCAGGCTTTCTACGAGAAGGGCAACAAAGCTGCGGGCACGCGCGTCCGTAAGGCCATGCAGGATCTGAAACAGAAGGCTCAGGAGATCCGCGTCGAGGTGCAGGACAAGAAGAACGACGAACCCAAGTAACGTCGTCTGCTGCACGATTGGTTGATGCGAGGGGCCATGCTGCAAGGCGTGGCCTCTCTGTTTATATAGATTTTGATGTACATCGCTAAGTTGATCCGGGCCGGTCTCCTCGTCTGCCCGCTCCTGATCGGAATCTCACTCGGCAGCGCGCGCGCTCAGGAAGTACCCACGCCGCTGGAGACGGGGGAGGATTCCACGGACGTCCGCCTGTGGGATCTTGACGCCGTCGCCAAGTTCAGCGGCTCGCAGGCCAGTTACCAGAACTGGAGCAAAGGCGGCCTCAATAGCTTGGCGGCGACCACCGGCCTCGAAGCGCGCGCCGTGCGCGAAGGCCGCACGTGGGAGCAGCGCCATGAGTTGTACCTTTCCATCGGCGTCATCAAGCAGGATACGCTGAAGCTGCGCAAGGCCGATGACGAAATACGCCTGCACTCCTCGCTCGGCTACAAGGGCAACGGCGTGTTCCGGGTCCTCAATCCGACCGTGGCCCTTCAAGTTCGCACGCAGTTTGCCCCCGGCTTCAACTTTAAGGAAAACCCGTTCCGGAAGCGCGACCCGGCAGATCGGCGCGAGCCGCCCATCAAGGTGTCCGACTTTCTCTCGCCGGTGACGCTCACGCAGTCGGTCGGCCTCGCTTATGAGCAGGGCAAGTGGTTTCGGCAGCGGATCGGTGTTGGAGCCAAGCAGACCATCGTGACCATAGATCGGCTGCGATACATTTACGGCCTGCGAGACACGCAGGTCGCGGAGGTGGAGCTGGGCGTCGAATCGCGCACGCAGTTCGACCGGGCGCTCGTTGAGAACGTGCGCCTGAAAAGCTCGCTCGGCCTCTTTGCCGCGTTCAACAAGCCGGACCTTCCTGATCTCCAGTGGGAAAACCTGATCGCCATGAAGGTGAACTCGTGGTTCGGCGTGAATCTGGAACTGGACCTGCTTTACGACCGCGACATTGGCCGCGCCCTTCAGGTGAAAGAGATTCTTTCACTCGGCGTTTCCATCCATCTCATATAGAACGGCTGTGAGGGGTTTCTTCCGCGCCGCACGAAGGTCCCCTTACCCGTTGGAGGCGGCGCTGTATGCTGCCGTGGCCGTGCTCCTGTGGCCGTTTCCCCTCGTCGGCCTCCTGCACGCCGAGTCGAGCGCCGTCGTTGCCTTCGCGTCGTTCTTCGTAGCCGGGATCGCATCGGTCAAGCTTTTCCGCAGGGGCGAGACGTTCCGGCGCGTGCTGCTGCTGCAGGAAGCGCTCCTCCTGGTCCCCTGGGCAGGGCTGACGCTCTCGCTGCTTTGGCGGCCAAACTGCGGCTACGCGACCGGGCTGCTGCTCTTTGCCCTCTTTCCTCCCGTGACCGTCGCGTTCGCGGTGTCCCTTGCCTATGCCGTTGCCGGTCGGGTGCGGAAGGGAGGCGCAGCGCTAATTGTGGGCGCGGGCGTCCTCATTGCCGCCGTGGGGCCGGTCTATGACATCGGCTTCTTTCCGCAATTCTATACGTACAACCACGTCTTTGGCGGCGTGCTCGGGCCGATCTATGACGAAGAACTGGCGCTGAGGGCCGGCCTGTTCGCCTTTCGCGGGCTGACGCTTCTCTGGGCGCTGCTCTTCTACCACATCGGCGTCTACCTGCATGAGGAGGACGCAAAGACGCCCGCACCGGCAGAGCCGCACAGGTCGCTCCTGGTGCCGCGTTGGGGCCGTATGTCGTGGATCGGTTCGCTCATGGTGCTGGCAGCCCTCGTGTATCTTTTTGCGGGCAGGTTCGGCATCAACACGACGGCGACGGGGATCCAGCAGGCGCTCGGTACCCGGCTCCGCACGCCGCACTTCGACTTCTTCTATGACGCCGCGAGCCTGACGGAAGAGGAGGTCGGATTCCTCGCTCTGGATGCGGAGTACCAGTTTGCCCGGCTGGAAGAACGGCTTGGCGTCGCGCCGCCGGAACGAGTGGTGACCTATCTCTACCCCGACGACCGGCTGAAGGCCGCGCTCACCGGAGCCGCCTACACAAGCGTGACGCCCGTCTGGCTCTCCGCTCCGCAGATGCACTTGCTTCAGGATGCGTATGAGGCAACCTTTGCCCATGAGCTTGCGCACGTCTTCTCGCGCTCTTTCGGTCTGCCGATACTGCACGCCGCCTTGAACGTGGGCATGGTTGAGGGGCTGGCCGTTGCGCTGGAGCCGCCGGACGGGCTGCCTTCGCCGCACGAGCAGGTAAGGGCCGAGGCGCTCCGGCGGCACGCGCCGGGTGCCATCACGCTCGCCGACGACCTCGCGCGCACGATCAGCCCGGCGGGCTTCTGGGCGGGGCGCGGCGCGGTCTCCTACACGACCACCGGTTCGTTCATACGGTTTCTGCTGGACCGATATGGGGCCGAGCGGCTCAAACGGGTTTATGCCCGTGGCGATTTTGTCAGGGTTTACGGCCTGCCGATTGACTCGCTGGCGGCTGGTTGGCAGCAGTTCTTGCTCGATCTGCGGGAGGTGGACCCCTCGGCGGAGGCGGTTGCGACGAGGCGGTTTGCCGTGCCCTCCCTCCTCGAAAAGCCCTGCCCGCACTATGTGCCCCGGCATCGCCGGCTATTCCGCCGGGCGGCTCTTCGTTTTGCAGCGGGCGATTCGGTGGCGGGCCGCAGGTTGCTGCGTGCTTCGCTCGATCTCGCGCCACGCTCCCGTTCCGCGCTGGCGCTCTGGGCGGATGAGGCGCTTGCCCGTGGGAGCGCCGCCGGTGCCCCGGAGCGTTTGGGTGAGGAGGCGGCGGGCGATGCGGGTCTGGAGCGGCGCGTAGGCGATGCGTGGGCGCTGATCGGCCGGGCGGACTCGGCGCGTGTCCATTACGCGCGTGCCCGCGCGGCCACGCTCGACCTGCAGACCGAGGCGGTCGCCTTGCTCGCCCTTCGCAAAGCCCTTGCGGACCATCCTGACGCGGTGCGCGTCCTCGTGTCGTCGGACGCGCCCGAGCGCCGCGCCGCTCGTATGGAAACCGTGCCCGGTGCCGCCGCTCGGATGATGCAGGCGCTGGAGTGGGCGAGGGCGGGAGCCTATGAACGCGCCGTGGATGCACTGGAAAGCTTCTCCGCCGCAGACCTTCCCCTCGACGGAGAGGAGGTCTCGGCAGTCGAGCGGCAGCGCCTCGTGTGGCTGGCTCAGTTTCAATACCGATCCGGGCGGACGGGGGAGGCGCAGGAGTCCGCGCGCGAGGCGGCCGACGCCTTCGACCGTGCGGGCATGCCGGCTTCTCGCGAGCGAATGCGTGCATTCGGGCAAAAATTGGCGTGGGTGGAGCGCGTCGAAACCGAAAGGCTGCGCGGCGCGTCGGTGAAGAGCATCCACTTGCCTCGGCACCGAGGTTGTTTGGCACCGACGTTCTTTGGCAGCAGGGAGCTGCTGCGTTCATAATTGCCGCGTCGCACAACAAGGCGCACATCGGACGGTACACCATGACCCTGCCTGACTCCTCTCGCGCCGGCGTTCTCGTCCTGCTCCTCCTGCTGGTGCTATCCGGCTGCATGAACACGGAAGAAGCCGTGCGCAAGCGGCGGGAGCGCGACGCTGCGCGCGTGCAGAATGCCATGGACGGCCTCGTCGACCTGCAGATCGCCGCTTCCGCAACCGGGGTGAAGTCGGTTCAGCTCTACCCCATCCTGCAGGGCGAAGCCAAAGAAGCCTGGCTTCCGGTCATCTCCGGCGGCAGCGATGCGCTCGCGCTCGAGTTCGACCTGATGGCCTCGTCGGGGCGGCCGCTGACGGCCTACTTCTATCACGCTGATCGCGAGTGGAACCGGGATCTTTCGCCGCCCGAGTACCTCGGTTCCTTCTTCCACGACGACCTCATCGACTACACGCCCTCGCGCACCACGGATGTCAAGTACGTCCACTACACCTACCGTTTTCCCAACACCGGGATCGACTTCCGGCTCAGCGGTAACTACATCCTGCGCGTGACGGAGCAGGGACAAGAAGACGCCGTGCTCTTCGAACGGCCCTTCTTCATCCAGGAGCGCCCGCAGGCGGTGGACGGCATCGGACTGGAATCGGTGATGATGGGCGGCGGCGGTTATCCCGGCACCATGCCTATCGTGCGTTTTACGCCGCCGTCGGACCTGCAGGGGAGTCCCTACGATTACACGGTTTGCTTCGTCCGAAACGGCCGCTACGAGCGCGCGCGCTGTACGGACCGGCCTTCACTGGCGGTGCAGCCGTCGCTGCAGTTCGATCTCGTGCCCGAGTTTGCTTTCCAGGCCGAGCCGCCCGCGTTCTTCCTCGACCTCGGCACGTTCATGGAAGGGGGAAACATCGAGGACGCCGATCTGAGCGTCATTCCGACGCGCATCCTGCTTGAACCGGACTACGCGCGCTTTCCCGGTACGCCGCTCGCCCCGATGCTCAACGGGCAGTCCGTTATATCGACCGCTGCGCGCGGCGTCGCGGACGCAGATGTATACGGCGACTATGCCGAAGTCGTCTTCAGCTTCGTCCCGCCCGACGAGACCCCGATCAGGGGCGATCTTTTCGTCGTCGGCAGCTTCAGCGACTGGCGCATTGACCGGGCCAACCGGCTGCGGTGGGTCTCCGAGCGCGGCCGCTACGAAGGCGCGGTGCTGCTCAAACAGGGCTGGTATGAATACCGCTACGACTCCTCGGACCGTGCGCTGCGGCAAGTGCTCAATACAGCGCCGCCCCGGATGGGTAATGAATACACCGCCTTCGTCTACTACAACGACCTCTCGCGCAGCACCGACCGCCTCATCTCCGTGCAGGGCGCGCGGGAGAACTGACACGGCTACAGTTGCCCATCAAGCGGAAACTGGATGACCCGGTCGCAGACTGCCCCCAGCGTTGTTCTCAGGTGGCTGGCGATGATAAGCAGACCGCCTGCCTCTCTGAATGCTTGCAGCAACTCGGTGGCGGCGTGCGTGCTCGTCTCATCGAGGCCCCGGAACGGCTCGTCCATTAGCAAGATGTCCGGCGCGGGTAAGAGCGCCGCCGCGATCTGCAGCTTGGCGAGCATGCCGCTCGAGAACGTGCCGACCAGGTTCCCGCGGCGACTGTCCAGCATCAGGCGGTCCAGCGTTCGCTCGATGAGGCCCGCCGAGGACGCCTCCCACCGGCCGCGAGCGCGCAGAACGTACTCGAGCACTTCGACGGCCGTGAGATAAGCCGGCAGCGCAGGCTCCTCAGGCACGATGCCGATCCGCCCGAGGAGCGCGTGTGGCCGCTCGTGGATGTTCTCGCCGTCGAGCAAGACTTCGCCGGAAGTGGGGAACGCCGTAACCGTCAGAAGCCGCAGCAGCGTCGACTTGCCAGAGCCGTTCGGCCCCACGAGGCCGACGCCTTCGCCGGACTTGAACGAAGCCGTCAATCCTTCCAGCACGAAGGGGCCTCGGCCGTACCGTTTTGACAGCTCCCACAAGCGGAGTTCAGACATACTTCACCAGATAGCGCGTTTCCGCGGTTTGCGTTGCGATCCAGGCCATGAGCCACGCGAGAAAAAGGTCGATCAGGGTCCACGCGAGGACGTGAACCATGCCGAACGACTTCGCAAAGGCCGCAACAATGGCGAGGCTCATCACCCACGCTGCAGTCCACCGGAGGTTGACCATCATCCGGGTGGCCGTCCACCCCGCGCGGGGCAGAAACAGCGTCTGGAAGGGAGGAGGAGCCATCGACGGAGAGGCGGTGACGAACACGGTTGCGTTCTTCGCGGTGGCGAAAAGGAGCAGGTACGCCGCTATGAGGCCGCCCGACACGTCCAGACTGTAGAGCAGCCACAAGCCCGCGTGCCCGAGCGCGACGAATCGCCCAAGCGGTAGCCGACGGTCCATCTGCCGGAGCATTGCCCAGACGTGGGGCCGCAGCCGCGCCGGTGCCCAGTAGACGCCGCCATAGGGGAGCGCCTCCCGCTCCTCCACGCGCAAACCGCCGCTGGAGAACACTTCTCCGTAAAACGCGGCAGTGGCGTAGTAATCACGGTCGTAAGCAGGAACGGAGGCAAGGAGCCGGAGGGCTGCGTAGGCGGCGAGCAGCGCGCCCGGCACCCACACGAAGGCCCCGCCCGCCACGGGCGTCAGCAAGGCGGAGGCGACTACCGTAAGAATGGCAGCACCGAACAGCGCCGAAGTGGCCATGACCGCCGGCACAAGTCCGGGCGGTATACCGGAAAAGGAGAACGGCGTGTTTCCGGCGAGCGCGCGGTACCATCCGCCCTTCTTGCCGTCTTGCCACGCCTGCGCCCGGAGGCCCATGGTCGCGAACTGCGCGTATGCCAGCAGACCAACGCCGAGTGTCGTCAGCAGGGCTGCAGTCAAGGGCGCAAGAACGGATTGCGCGCGGCCGGGCAGCGGTAGGCCCGCGAGCGCGATCAGCGGGACCGGACCAAGTGCGAGCAAAACGACCGGGCTCCAGCGGCGCAGGCCGAGCCTTAGCAGCGCGCGCGGATCAGCATTGGCGAGCAGAGCAAAGGGGCGGTAAGGATCCGGGTAGAGCAGGTGCGGCGGCAAGACCGAGAGAACCGCGCCGCCGCCGATCGTCCATAAGCGCAGGAGGAGGGGCCGCGCGGCCTCGGGCGCACCCTCCGACAGCCCCCAGGCCGAGGCAAGGAGCAGCACCATCGTAGCGACGTTCGCAGCCGTTGAGGTCGCCAGCCGGTGCCGCCCGCGGAGAAGTTGCCGGAAAGGAGAAGCCATGGATGATCGGCAGAGGTGTAGACGCCGCCAACACCGCCGCCCCGCCTCGCGGTTCCCGCGCGTCCATCAGGAAGGAGCGCCAGGCCCTGCTCAAACGGACCTTCGCACCGGTCCGGGACAAACAGAAGGGGCAATCGTCTTATCTTTGCAACTAAGCCTCACCGACCGCGCGGGCGCGCTGCCCGCAATGGTCGCATCTTTTCGCAAGACGTGAACCGCAGAGCCGAGCTACTTTCTCTCATCTTCGCCGATGCGGCGGCTGTGAGCATCGCTTTTGCGCTGCAGTACGTCGCGCGGTTCGCGTGGCGATGGTTCGGCGAACCCGCCATGCTTCCGGCGCTTTTCTGGCCGCCGCTTCTCGTTCTCACGGGCTTCTGGCTGCTGCTCTTCGCCTTTTTCGGCCTCTACCGCGAGCGCTACGCCGCGAGCCGCTTCGACGAGATCGCCTCCCTCACCAAGGTGGTCACGATCGGCGTCCTGCTGCTCGTCTTCGCCATCTACATCGATGCCCTGCAGCCGGGATCGACGCGCGCAACGGTCTTTTTCTACTGGGCCATCGTGCTGGTGCTCGTCGCCATCGGACGCGTTCTTGTCCGGTCGGTGCAGAAGGCGCTCGTGTTGCGCGGCAAGGGGCTCCACCGCGCGCTCATCGTCGGGTGGAGCGAAGGCGTTGAACGGCTCTACGACGAGGTGGCGCGCTACCCAGAAGCCGGCCTCAAGGTCGTCGGCGCGATTCGAATGCGGCAGGAAGGCGAAGAGCGTGAGCCGGAGGCCTACGGCGGCCTCTACCTGCCCGACGAACGCGGCAGCGCGGTCGCGACGGTGCCGCGCGTTGCGACGCAGGCCTACTCCGTCGACGCCCTTCCGCGCCTGATCGACGAACTCGGAGTGCGCGACGTGCTGATCGCCCTCGGCTCGAACGATCATGCGGCGCTCCTCCGCGTGCTCCAGCTCTGCGACGGCAAAGCCGTCTCCCTCAAACTTGTCCCTGACTTTTACTCGATCATTGGCGGCATGGCGCGCACCGAGCACATGTACGGCCTGCCGCTCATCGAGGTGCTGCCGGAGCCGATGGCACCGTGGGAAGAGAGCACGAAGCGCCTCATCGACGTGGCGGTGTCGCTCCTGGTGCTGCTCGCCGGTCTGCCGCTGTGGATGGGAATTGCGCTGCTCGTGTGGGGAACGTCGCGGGGCGGGGCGATTTACCGGCAGGAGCGCGTCGGGCAGCACGGACGGTTCTTCACGATGTACAAGTACCGCACAATGCGTCTCGATGCCGAGGCTTCGTCCGGACCCGTCTGGGCGACGCCGGATGACCCGCGGTATACGCCTGTCGGGAGGTGGCTACGGCGCACGCGCCTGGACGAAGTGCCGCAGTTCTGGAACGTCTTGAAGGGCGACATGAGCCTCGTCGGACCGAGGCCCGAGCGGCCGTTCTTCGTCGAAAAGCTCGCAGCCGAGATCCCGCTCTACCGTCGGCGGCACCGCGTCAAGCCCGGCATCACCGGCTGGGCGCAGGTGAAGTGGAAGTACGACACCAGCCTCGACGACGTGCGGCAGAAGGTGAAGTACGACCTTTTCTACATCGAGAACATGAACCTGCGCATGGACTTCAAAATCCTCGTCCGCACCCTCCGCACCTCGCTCACGGGGAAGGGGCAGTAGGGCCTCTGCGCCGCGAACGATGCGCAAACCCCGTTCGCCCGCCGCGCGCTGCCGGCGTAGTTGATTTACTACTGATGGGATGTGTCGCAGCTATTCGGGGCCGTGTCTATGACTGGTATGCCGTCTAACACACCCGTGAATCCCCCTCAACGGGGAGGTTGCGTTTGTACTCTGGTCCGTATCGCCGGCTGCATACAGCCTTCGATATTTTTTTAAGGGTCTCTTGAGCCTTTATGCGCCTTGATGCCAACGAATGCTCCTCATAGACAGGCCCGGCTTCCTCATGTTGAGAAGGCCGGGCCGGTCCGGATCAGCGTGTCTCGCGTTTACCGGCGGTAGCGCAGGTCGTCCAGCGACACGACGTACTGATCGTGTACGGGATCATAGGAAACCGAGTAGCGGCGCGGGTAGAAGCCCCGCGTCTGCACTTTCGCCGCCTCAGTGATCGGCCACGAGAAGATGCGCCCCGGCGTTGCCTTCAGGCTTTCCAGGAACGCCTTCGTGATCATCGGCTCCGCGAAGAGGATCTGGCCGTCATAGAAGCCCCAGATGAATGTGCTCTCGAACGGGGCACCATGCAGCTCCGGCGCGTCGCCGTTGAAGAGGTGCGTTCCCATGAAAGGCACCGTCTCATTGCCCGGCGGGGAGAAGTAGCCGCCCGGAATGTAGGCGGCATCGGGCATATGTGCGCCCTTGCGCGCGAACGACGTATCGGCGGGATCGATGGCCATCCGAGCGGTTTCATCGATCATGTAGAAGTGAAAATCGAAGTGGGGGGCGTCGTAAATGCCGGGGGGCGGATGGCCCATCGGGTTCCAGTCGACGGCGAGGTGCTGATAGGGAGCATGAGCGGCATTGGCGGGCAAGTTGAGGTTGACGTTCCTCATCTCGTTGGGAAGCCCGTCGAGCGCGTCGGCATCGATGCGTATGCCGATGCGCGTCATGTCGCCGTCATCGAGGGTCACGAAGCCGGTAAACTGGCCGGTGCCGATGGAGCCGGGGTCGCCGGCCCAGTCGCCGGAATTGTTCGCCTGCTCGCGGCACCCACCGAAGATGAGGGTGCCTGCCAGAAACAGTGCGGTTGGGAGGATTGTGAGAGACCTTGACATAGTTAGATCGGTGATTGGGTGATTTCACCGGGGCAGGTCCGGCACTACGTGCTTCAGAGAAGTATTCGCAAGAACTTTTTCTAAGTTGCTGTTGCAACAACTATTATTTTTCGCACGTCGCCGCGCTGCCTGTGGCTCTCGAAAAGCGGACGTGCAACACCCTCCCCGACAACGCGCGGCAGAAGGTGAAGACGGACTCGTTTTTAATCAAAGAGATAGACCCCGGCACGGCCTACAACATCCCCCGTCCACGCCCTGCGGAAGGAAAAAGGGGAGCCGGGCGCAGCCACGTTGCCGAAGCGGCGCAGACGGGCCTGCGCAGCGCCGATCAAGGCCCGAGAGGACGGAATAATTTCAAACGAGTCTACTGTCGCTACCGACCCCGAAACGCTTGCAAGGTTGAAGACCATTTCCTCCGCCTCACTCCACGCTGTTTTATTTTCGCCAGGGTTCCTCTTCATCCGTTTATTTCGTAACGTTGGGGCGAAGTCCTGCACCTTTCGCTTTGTCTCTGAACGAGTATGCATCGCAACCTGCGCGCGCGCCTTAGCGGCATGATGTTCCTCCAGTTCTTCGTCTGGGGAGCCTGGTACACCGTCATCGCCGTCTACATGGCCGCGCATGGCATGGAGAACCTCACGCACTGGCCCTTCACCGTGAACCCGATTGCCGCCATCGTGGCACCGTTCTTCCTCGGATTGGTGGCGGACCGCTACTTCGCCACGGAACGGGTCCTCGCCGTTCTTCACCTGCTCGGCGGGGTCATCATGCTCTTCGTGCCGGGCGCAACCGGCTCGCCGACGCTCTTTATCGTCCTGCTGCTCGCCTATAACCTCTGCTACATGCCGACGCTTGGCCTCTCGAACTCGCTGGCCTTCCACCACATCAGCGATCAGGAGAAGCAGTTTCCGCTCATCCGCGTCTTTGGTACCATCGGCTGGATCGTGGCGGGACTTGCCATTTCCTTCGTCCTTGGCGCGTTCGTCGGCGACCGGCCCGAGGCGACCGCCTTGCCGCTCTATATGACGGGCGTCGCCAGTATTCTCCTCGGCCTCTACGCCTTTACGCTTCCGCACACCCCGCCTTCGGCGCGCGGCGAGGCGGTGTCTTTGCGGAGCATCGTGGGTATCGACGCCCTCCGGCAGCTCGGTAGCCGGTCGTTCTGCGTGTTCATCGTCTCGTCGATGCTGATCTGCATCCCGCTCGCGGCCTACTACAACTTCACCCAGCTCTTCCTCGAAGCCGCAGCGTTCCCGCGCATCGCGGCAATCCAGACGCTCGGGCAGGTGTCGGAGTTCTTCTTCATGCTCGTCATGCCGCTCATGTTCGCCCGCCTCGGCGTGAAGTGGATGCTGGCGGCCGGCATGGGCGCGTGGGTGCTTCGCTACGCGCTCTTCGCCCTCGGCGCACCGGACGCGGTCGCGTGGATGGTCATCCTCGGCATCCTCCTGCACGGCATCTGCTACGACTTCTTCTTCGTCACCGGGCAGATCTACGTGGATAAGAAAAGCAGTCCGGCCATTCGCGGGCAGGCGCAGGGTTTCCTCGTTCTGGCAACCTACGGCGTCGGTCTCGGCATCGGCGCGCAGATCATTGGCTGGATCAACAACGCCATAAAAGGCTCCCAGGACGCGCTCACGCTCGGCCAGTGGCAGACCTTCTGGTGGATCCCCGCCGCTTTTGCCGCCCTCATCCTCGTTCAGTTCCTCTTCCTTTTCCGCGACAAAGTGGAAGGTTCAGAAGAGACGGGCGTAGGCGAGCCGCAGCTTACGGCGGCGCTTGCCACCGAGACCGGGGGCGCGGGGACGCGGAGCAACAGGTAGGCGCGAACAATGGCCAAGAAGTCATCCAGAACGGCGGAAGTGTCGCCGGGGGCGGGCCGCAACGGCCACGCTGTTCCCGACCGCGCGGAGGCGGAGGCCACGCTTCGGGCGCTACTCCTTCCGCGCGCCATCGAAGAACGGATGCTACTGCTCATCCGCCAGGGACGCCTCTCAAAATGGTTCAGCGGCTTCGGGCAGGAGGCCGTCGCCGTCGGCTGCGCGCTGGGCCTCGAGCCGGCCGACTACATCCTGCCGATGCACCGCAACCTTGGCGTTTGGACCACCCGTGGCGTGCCGCTGGGGCGGCTGCTTTGCCAGCTCACGGGCCGGCTCGGCGGCTACACGAAGGGACGCGATCGCACCTTTCACTTTGGCCTGCCCGAGCATCGCATCATCGGCATGATCTCCCAGCTTGGCGCCATGCTGCCGGTGGCCTGCGGCCTCGGCCTGGCCGCGCAGCTCCACGGCGAGTCGTTCGTCGCCCTCTCGCTCATTGGTGAGGGAGCCACGCGCGAAGGGGACTTCCACGAGGCGCTGAGCCTGGCCGCCGTATGGAAGCTGCCGGTCGTGTTCGTGGTGGAAAACAACGGCTACGGACTCTCCACGCCCACTTCCGAAGCGCTGCCGGTGCCGGACATCGCTGCGGCAGGGGCAGGATACGGCATCCCTTCGGAAGTGGTCGACGGCAACGATTTGCTTGCCGTCCGTGACGCCGTGCGCCGGGCAGCGTCCCACGCGCGGCAGGGCGGAGGGCCGACGCTGCTCGAGATGAAGACCTTCCGAATGCGCGGACACGAGGAGGCCAGCGGCACAAAGTACGTCCCCAAGGAACTGCTGCAGCAGTGGGCCGGGCGCGATCCCGTCGCGCGCTACACGGAGGCTGCCGTTGAGAGCGGCGGCGTGGATGCCGAAGCCGTCGCGCGGATACGCAAGGAACTCGATGCCGAGGTGCTTCGCGCAACGGAGATCACGCTCGCGCAGCCAGAGGTCATCAGCACGCTGGACGTGGAGCTGCGCGACGTTTACGCGCCCTCGCCGCCCGCCCAGCCGCCGGCGGACGACGTGCCGCGCCGGGAGATGCGCTTCGTGGACGCCGTTAAAGACGGGCTGCGGACGAAGATGGAGGCGGATGATCGCGTGCTGCTCATGGGCCAGGACATCGGCGCGTATGGAGGCGTGTTCAAGGTGACCGAAGGGTTCGTTGAGTGCTTCGGCAAGGACCGCGTGCGGAACACGCCCATTATGGAAAGCGCCGTCATCGGAGCCGCTCTCGGGCTGGCCATCGAGGGGTTCAAGCCCGTCGTCGAGATGCAGTACGCCGACTTCGTGGCGTGCGGCTTCAACCAGATCGTCAACAATCTCGCCACCACGCATTACCGCTGGGGGGCACCCGCCGACGTAACGATCCGCCTGCCATACGGCGGCTATATCGGTGCCGGGCCGTTCCACTCGCAGTCCATGGAAGCGTGGTTCTGCCATGTGCCGGGCCTGAAAGTGGTGGTGCCTTCAACTTCCGAGGACGCGAAGGGCCTGCTGGCCGCCGCCATCGAGGACCCCAACCCGGTGCTCTTTTTTGAACACAAGGCGCTCTACCGCTCCCACAAAAGCCTGGTGCCGGAGGGTGCGTACTCGCTGCCGCTCGGCAAAGCGCGCATCGCCAGGGCGGGGACGGACGCGACGCTCGTCACCTACGGCATCGGGGCTTCGTGGGCACTTGAAGAGGCCGAGCGAAGGCTGAAAGACGACGGTGCCTCCATCGAGGTCGTCGATCTTCGGACGCTCGTTCCGTGGGATCGCGAATGCGTGTTCGCCTCCGTCGCCAAGACGGGCCGGCTGCTGGTGCTGCACGAAGCGGCGAAGGCGGGCGGCTTCGGGGGAGAGATCGCGGCGGAGATCGCAGAGGAAGGTTTTCATCTGCTCGACGCTCCTCCGGTGCGCGTCGGGGGCGCGTGGATGCCCGTGCCGTTCACGCCGCATCTGGAAAAGGACCTTTACGCCGCCCGCTCCCGGCTTTCGGCGGCGCTCGACCACCTGTTATCCTTCTGATTGCCGGCACGCAAGCGTGGATGCAGCAGATCTACGGGCGCGACGCGCAGCGGATAAGCCTAAAATGATTGACTTAGACAAAGTGGTACCGCTTTCGGCTGGAAACCACAATGCAGAGTGCCGGTAACAACATTGCAATTTGAAATCTTCAAGAGGACAGATGGCGAGATAGGCGCGGCAAAGTACGCGCGTTGATCGTATTCTTTTAAAGCTCGCCGCTTGCGTCTCTCGGACGGAACGTACGTCTCTCGGACAAAAGAGGCGGCACACCCACCTTTGAACTCTATCGCCCACAGTACAGGAGGCACCCCTCATGATTCAGAAGCAGCCCGCCGCCAACGGCAAGAACGTTAAAGTCACGTTTGAGCTGCCCGCCGACGTCGCTGAAAAGAGCATTGCCGTCGTAGGCGACTTCAACGACTGGAATGAGACGAAGGACCAGCTCAAGCTCAACAAGCGCAAAGGCGTCTGGTCGAAGTCCATCTCTCTCAAGCCGGACGCAACCTACCAGTTCCGCTATTACATCGACGAGCGCGACTGGCGCAACGACGAGCAGGCGGACCGCTACGAACCGACGCCTTACTTCAGCGAGAACAGCGTCATTCAGCTCTGAGCCGTTCGAGTTCGCTCCAGAAGGAAGGGAAGGACACGGAGGCTGCCTCGGCGCGCAGGATCGTGGTGCGTCCGGAGGCAGCCATCCCGGCTATGGCCATGGCCATCGCAATGCGGTGATCGCCCCGGCTGTCTATCGCTGCGCCGTGCAACCGCACCCCGCCCGTCACGGCCAGCCCGTCCGGAAACGTCTCCACGTCGGCACCGAACGCGCGCAGGCTTGTGGCGACGGCCTCGATCCGGTCCGTCTCCTTGACGCGCAGTTCGGCAGCATCGCGAATTTCCGTGCGGCCCTCCGCAAAACAGGCGGCAACGGCGAGCACGGGAATCTCGTCGATCAGGTTCGCAATGAGCGGCCCATCAACCCGGATGCCCTGCAGCGGCGCGGGCGTGACCGTCAGGTCGGCTATCGTCTCGCCGCCATAGTCCCGCTCATTCTGCACCGAAATGCGCGCGCCCATGGCGCGGAGCACGTCTAGGAGCGCGCTGCGGGTGGGGTTCAGCCCGACGCCCGGGAGCCTGAGTTCGCCCTCCGGCACAACCGAGCCGGCGACGAGAAAGAAGGCGGCGGCCGAAAAGTCGGCCGGTACGGTCCACGTGCGCGGAGCGATCTTCATACCGCCCTGCACCGTCAGGTGGCGCTCTCCGCCGAAGTCGAGCACGTCGAGGCCCAGCATGCGTTCGGTGTGGTCGCGGGAGGGAACCGTCTCGACTACGGTCGTCTCGCCGCGCGCGTGCAGGCCGGCCAACAGCACGCACGACTTCACCTGTGCCGACGGGACGGGGAGGGGATAGGTGATGCCGCGTAAACGGCTTCCAGTGATGCCGATCGGCGCGTGGCTGTCATTGAGTTCAATTCGAGCGCCCATCGTGCGCAGCGGATCGGCGACGCGGTTCATCGGGCGGACGCTCAGCGAGGCGTCGCCCACGAGGATGCTGCCGAAGGTTTGACCCGCCAGAATGCCGGCGAGCATCCGCATCGTCGTGCCCGAGTTGCCGCAGTCGAGCGGTGCCGCAGGGGCGTCGAAGCCGCCGATCCCGCGCCCTTCAACCTCAAGCAGCCCGTCCTCTTCCTCGATGCGGATTCCGAGCGCGCGGAGGCAGGAGAGGGTGGACTGCGGGTCTGCGGCTTCGGGGTAATTGACGAGGTAGGAAGTGCCGTCGCCGAGGGCCGCAAGCAGTGCCGCCCGGTGGGCGATCGATTTGTCCGGCGGCAAGTGGACGGTGCCGAAAAGGGACGCGGTAGGAGAGACGGTCTTGTTCATGCGGAGCGGAAGTCTTGCAGGAGGGTGCAAGATACTGCGATTCGCCCCCGAAGAACAGTACAGGCCCGTACGCTGCAGAAGCGCACGGGCCTGTTCGAAAATGCTCACGGTTGCGCGACTACTCTGCGCTACACGGTCAGGCGGTCTCCAGCTTGTTCAGTAGAACCCCCGGCTTAACCGCATCGAGCATCGCCTGCTTCTCATCCCACGGCAGGAACGCCGCCCGGAAGCCGTTCAGAACAATATCCTGCATCTGAGCCGCGGTCAGGCCGCAGCTTTCGTAGACGCGCCAGAGTTCTTCCGTAACCGAGGTGCGGCTGAAGAGCCGGTTGTCCGTGTTGATCGTCACCGGCACCCCCGCGCGGACGTACCCGATGAGCGGGTGCTCCGCCAGGCTGGGCACCACATGCGTCTGCACGTTGCTCGTCGGGCAGACCTCGATGGGCACCTGGTGATCGACGAAATACTGCAGGAGGTCGGGGCTTTGATAGAGGGACGTTGCATGGCCGATCCGGTGCGCACCGCAAAAGAAGAGCGCCTGATGAATGGAGTCCGGCCCCCACGACTCGCCCGCGTGCACGGTCAGGTTGAGCAGGTTGTTGCGCGCGTAGTAAAAGGCGTGCAAGTGGTGCTTGGGCGGATGCCCGGCCTCTCCGCCTGCAAGATCAAATGCGACAACGCCACGATTGCGGTATGCCACCGCCATCTCCGCCTGCCGGAGCGACGCGCTCTCGTAACGGTCACGCAGGCCGCAGACGATGACGGCCGTTCGGATGCCGAAGTCACGCTCGGCCATTTTGAGGCCGTCAAGCACGGCGTCGTTGACTTCCTCCAGCGACAGCCCTTCTTCGGTATGAAGGATCGGGCCATAGCGAACTTCGAGGTAGCGCACGTTCTCCCGCGCGTTGTCCTCGGCCAGCTCATAGGCGATGCGCGATAGCGCCTCGCGCGTCTGCATGAGCGGGATCGTGTAGGAAAACCACGTCAAGTAGGCTTCCAGCGTCTCCGACTCGTCTACGCGGCGCAAGATCTCTTCCAGACTGTCGAGGCTGTCGGCGGGAAGGAGCGCGAGTTTGCCCTGCTCACGGGCGAGGTCCAGAACCGTCGACAGGCGGAGCGAGCCGTCGAGGTGGCAGTGGAGTTCCGCTTTTGGCCAGGCGAGCAGCTGCTCGCGGGTCAGCGGAGAGAGGTCCTTTGTTTCCGGCATGGTCCTTTTTTCCAATCAAAACTACCGAAAATTCGCTCCCGGTGCAACCCCGCACCGCTTCTTCATCCGCAGTCCCGCCAGGGCCAGGCTTTTGACGTGGCACGAAACTTTGTTACACTTGTATCGGAATCGTTTAGTACGTTTCTTCATAGATTGCCACCTGTTAAGCAGCCCTTTGTGTATAAGAGACTTATCGCACCTGCATGGCGAATCTTGATACGGCTGAGGACCGGCCGGTGGGCATCGAAAAGGCACCGACCGGCATCGACGGACTCGATGAGATTACGGGAGGCGGATTGCCTCGCGGGCGGATCTCCCTCATCGCCGGAGGACCCGGGTGTGGCAAGACGCTGCTCTCGTCGGAGTTTCTCGTACGCGGCGCGGACGAGTTCGGCGAACCCGGCGTCTTCTTTGCCTTTGAGGAGACCGAGGACGAACTGACGAAGAACGTCGCCTCTCTCGGCTTTGACCTGCAGGACCTCATGAGCCGGGGCCTCGTCTCGTTCGATCATATCCGCCTCGAACGAAGCGAGATCGAGGAAACGGGCGATTTCGACCTCGAAGGCCTCTTTCTTCGGCTCGGCTTTGCGATTGATGCGGTGGGAGCCAAACGGGTGGTTCTCGACACCATCGAGGCGCTCTTCTCGGGCTTTCCCAACGAGACGGTGCTCAGGGCCGAGCTGCGGCGCCTCTTCCGCTGGCTGAAAGATCGCGGCGTGACCACCATCGTGACGGCCGAGCGCGGCGACGGGCCGATCACCCGCTTCGGACTCGAGGAGTACGTGTCCGACTTCGTCGCCATTCTCGACAACCGCATACGAAGTCAGCTCTCGACGCGCCGCCTCCGGATCGTGAAGTATCGCGGCTCCGCGCACGGCACAAACGAATACCCGTTCCTCATTGGCGACGATGGCATTTCCGTGCTGCCCATCACCTCTTTAAGACTCGATCATGAGGCGCACACCGAGCGCGTGTCGACGGGAATATCGGGGCTGGACGACATGCTCGAAGGTAAGGGCTTCTTTCGCGGTACGAGCGTGCTGATTACCGGAACGGCCGGCACCGGCAAGACGAGCGTTGCCGCGCACATTGCCGATGCCGCGTGCCGGAGCGGGAAGCACTGCCTCTACCTGGCTTTTGAAGAGTCGCCGCAGCAGCTCAAGCGCAACATGTCTTCCATCGGGATAGACCTCGCGCAGTGGGAAAGGGCCGGACTGCTACACACGGAGTCCGTCCGTTCAACGCTGCAGGGGTTGGAGTTGCACTTGGTGAGCATTCATCGACACGTGAAGCGGCACCGTCCCGCCATCGTCATTCTCGACCCCATCTCTAACTTGCTCAATGCCGGCGATCCGCTGGACGTAGAATCCATTCTCGTTCGCCTTCTGGATTACCTCAAGCAAAAGGGCATTACCTCCGTCATGACCAACCTGGCCGACGGAGCAGACGAGAGGGACGCCACGCCGGTTGGCATTTCCTCTCTGATGGACACGTGGATACTCGTGCGCATGATAGAGGCCGAGGGCGAGCGCAACCGCGGCCTCTACGTGCTCAAGTCCCGCGGAATGGATCATTCGAATCAGATTCGCGAGATGCGGATCACCGCTCAGGGCGTGCAGCTCGTGCCGGCTTACATGGGCATCGAAGGCGTGCTTACGGGTGCTGCGCGCGCCGCGCAAGAATCCCGCGACGCGATCGAGGCCATGCGGCGGCGGCAGGACGCGGAGCGGCGCGGCCGCGATCTCGAGCGCAAGCGCTCGCTCATGGACGCGCAGATCGCCGCTCTGCGCGCGCAGTTCGAAGCCGAAGCAGACGAAACACGCAAACTGCTTACGGAGGCCGAAGCGCGCGACGCCGTCTACAAGGACGCTCGCTCGACCATCGCCGGTATACGCCGCCACGACCACGCAACCTCATCCGATCAATAACCCCAACGAGCATGAGTTTTCAAGAGAAAGGCTCCGAACCTCCCGTCGATTCTTCGGCCGGCCCTTCCGCCGGAAGTGCGGTCTGGGAGCTGCGGCTGTACGTCGCCGGGCAAACGCCCAAAAGTATCACCGCGCTGAACAACCTCAAGGCCATCTGTGAGGAGCACATGGCCGGGCAGTACAAAATCGAAGTCATCGACTTGCTCGAGAACCCCCAACTGGCCAAGGGCGATCAGATCCTTGCCATTCCTACGCTCGTGCGCAAGTTGCCCGAGCCTGCCCGGAAGATTATCGGCGACCTGTCCAATACCGAGCGCGTGCTGGTGGGCCTCGACCTTCGCCCCGTATCTCAGTAGTGCATTCTAAGATAAAGAATTTGAAGAAATTGATAGGAAACCAGCCTAATCCCGAGGCCTCTCTCCACCGCGACGGCGAATTGTCGCGCTCTGCTGAAGACCTTTTGTCGGAATTGCAGCGGCTGCGGGCACGCCTGCGCGAGACGGAAGAGGTCGTGCGCGCCATTGGTGGGGGAGAAGTGGACGCCCTTGTGGTCGCCGGGCGTGATGAGGACCGGCCGGAGGTGTTTACCCTCGTCGGCGTCGATGATCCGTACCGGAAGCTTGTCGAGGCCATGCAGGAAGGCGCCGTGATGCTCGCGACGGACGGCACGCTGCTCTACGTCAATCCGAGCTTTTGCCGCCTTACGCGCAAAGATGCGTTGGAACTGGTCGGCACGCCTTTCGCCGATCTGATCGGAAACAAATATCGGGCGCTCTTCGACGCTTACCTAAACAGGGACGACGATGCCCGCATCGAGGTTTGCCTTCGGGGCAATAAGGGCGCGATGATCCCCGTCTATCTCTCTCGAAGCGCGGCGGGAATGGTGGGCGAACAGGGCATCAGCGTGGTGGTGACGGATCTGACGGAGCAGCGGGCGCACCTGGAAGTGGTGGAGTCGGAGCGGCTTGCCCACTCCATTCTTGAACAGGCCGCCGAGGCCATCATCGTTTGCGATGCGGAGGGGGTCGTTACCCACGCCAGCGGCCGGGCGCAAGCGCTCTTCGAAGGCAACTTGCTGCTGACGCGCCTCTCCGAAACCATGCCGCTTCGCATCGCGAACCGGCAGAGCGGAGCGGGCGGCGAAGTGTTCATCCAGACGCTAAGCCGGGGTGAGGAAGCCGCGTCCGGTGTTGACGCCATATTCGAAGCGCCCGGCGGCGGCCGGTTGCACCTGCACCTGAGCAGCGCGCCCCTCCGCAGCGACGACGGCCGCCGCCTCGGTGCCGTGCTCATTCTGGCCGACGTGACGGCGAGCCGAGAAGCGGCCGAGGCCCTCGCCGAAAGTGAGATCCGGCTCCGCGGTCTCAACGAGACACTCGAGGAGCGCGTCATGAGCCGAACGCAGGCGCTGAATGCGTCGACCTCCGTTCTTGAAGCCAAGAACAAAGAGCTGCAGGAGTTCGCCTATGTGGCGTCGCACGATCTGCAGGAGCCGCTTCGCAAGATCGGCTTCTTTACGGATCTTCTAAAGGAGGACCTCGGTGAAGCGCTCACGGAAGACGCGCGTTTTTACATTGAACGCATCCAGAATGCCGGCGGACGAATGTCCGAGCTGCTTCAGGCGCTCCTTTCGTTCTCCCGCGTCTCGACGCGCGCGCACCCGCTCAAGCCGTGCGATTTGAACGTCATTCTGGAGGAAGTGCTCTCGGACCTCGACGTCGCACTGGCCGAAAGCGAAGGGCGCGTGGAAACAGACACGCTCCCGACGATCGACGCCGATCCGATGCAGATGAGGCAGCTTTTGCAGAATCTCATCGGCAACGGCCTGAAGTTCGCCCGTTCCGGCGTCGCACCCGTCGTGAAACTGCGGGCAACGCGGCACGAGGACGAGGAGGGAATCCCGTGGTGCCGAATCGAGGTGGCGGACAACGGCATCGGTTTTGACGAGAAGTATCTCGACCGCATCTTCTCGCCCTTTCAGCGCCTGCATGGAAAGAGCAAGTTCCCGGGCGCAGGCATGGGGCTGGCTATCTGCCGGCGGATCGCCGAGCGCCACAACGGCACGATAGCGGGATTCAGCAGCCCCGGCGAAGGTGCGCGGTTTGTGGTCGATCTTCCGTGCAAAGCCTCGGGCGCTGAACCCGCGTAGAAGCTTTTTCAGCGAATCTCCACGGCACCGGTGCATCTTTGCCGGGCCGTTACCGTACCGCAACCTACAGTGTGAGCGTTTCCCTTACAGGACGCGCCGGGCTTGGCTTACCGGTAGTTCCCGGGTCGCCCTTCATTCGGTTACGTTTGTAATACAGATATTGCAAATATGCCGCGTGTAAGCGGTTCCGTTCTTCATCTCAAGCGTAGGAAAGACATAAAGGGGTATGCGGCCGCGCATTCCGGCCCCGGCAAGCCTCAAGGCCGGCCGGGTGCTTTCTCTCGCGAGACGATTTTCACGCAAGTGCATCCGAAGGTTATGAAAGAAGGCTCAGATATGAAACACACCGAGGGGCAACCCCCGACTAAAAAAACGATCATCGTCCACAAAGCCCCCGGAGCGGACGTAAAGTCCGGCTACCGGCTCAAGGTCGAGATCGGTCTTGTCATTGCACTCCTGCTGATGGTGCTCGCATTCCGCATGCAGTTCCAGTCCGGCGACACGTTCGAAATTGTCGAGGTGGAGCAGGAAGTGGTGCAGATGGAAGAGATCAAACAAACGAAACAGGACGTCAAGCCGCCGCCTCCTCCGCGGCCGCCGGTGCCTGTCGAAGTTCCGAACGACGAAGTTCTTGAGGACGTAGCCCTGGATCTCGATGCTACGCTCGATCTCGACGCGCCGATCTCCGACGTGCCGCCTCCTCCGCCCGCTCCCAAGGAAACGGCGAAAGTGGTAGATGAAGAGCCGGAAGTGTTCGTGGTCGTGGAGCAGATGCCGGAGCTGGTTGGCGGCATCGGAGCGATCCAATCCTGCGTCAACTATCCTGAAATTGCGCGTAAGGCAGGCTTGGAAGGCCGCGTCGTGGTGCAGTTCGTGGTTGACGAAAAAGGAAAGGTGCTCAGCCCGAGCGTCGCCCGCAGCGTGGGCGGCGGCCTGGATGAGGAGGCCGTCCGCTGCGTTACGCAGGCGAACTTCAAGCCGGGTATGCAGCGCGGCAAGCCGGTTCGCGTGCAGTTCGCCATACCGGTCACGTTCAAGCTGAACTCCCGGTAAATCGCCCGAGCGGTTTCAAGAACGAAGCTTTCACAGCGGCTGCAGGACCCTTGCGTCTCGCAGCCGCTGTGTCGTAATACAGGGGCGGCTTGCGGCCGACTGCGCCGAAAAGTAGGGATGAGGCAAGGGATTTCCCTACAATTTAGACACGCATTTGCCCACGGCGCGCGGCCGCTTGGCCCGTCAACAATCCGCCACAGGGTTCCGTATTCTTTTGGAGAGCCGGTTCAGGAAACAGGAAAAACGGTTCACACTTTCCGGAAGGTTGCCATGCTTCAACTCAAACGACTGCTCGTGCCGCGTGACGGATCGCAATGCGCCGATCACGCGCTGGATGAGGGACTTGGCCTGGCGCTCCGATCCGGCGCTCAGGTTCACGTCCTCCGCGTAGACGTGCTTCACGGCGACGCCTCCGTGTCCGTCCACGACATTGAAGGCGAGCGGGAGCGGCTTCGCGAGCGGCTGCGGCGGCTTGCCCGGGCCGAGAACTTGCACGACCCGGAGCGCATCGTGATCGAATATCACGTGGAGCGAGACGTGGCCGTTGCGCCGTCCGTGCTGGCGTATGCCAACGAACAGGACGTGGACCTCATCGTCATGGGCACGCACGGCCGCAGAGGCCTTCAGCGCCTGCTGCTCGGCAGCGTTGCGGAAGAGGTGGTGCGCCTTTCCTCGTGCCCCGTCATGACCGTCCACGCCAAGAAGCTCGCGAAGACGTACATTGCCGGAAGGCCGCTCGACGCGATCCTCGTCCCCTACGATTTTTCGCAGTACGCCGCTCGCGCGCTCGAACATGCGTGCGAATGGGCCTCCCTCTACGACGCCCGCATTGAACTGCTGCACGTCGTCGAGGAGTACCTGCACCCGGCCTTCTACAACACGGGCGTCTTCTCGATCTATGACATCCAGCCGGACATCGAGGACCGGGCGCTCAAGCAGCTTGCGGCAGCTTACAAAAAGACTGGTTGTGCGCGCACCGACGTCTCTTTCCGAGCCGTGCCGGGCCGCGCGCCGGCGGAGATTGCCTCTTATGCAGGGAAGATAAACGCCGACCTGATCGTGATGTCCACGCACGGTCTTACCGGCGTGGAGCACTTCCTGCTCGGCAGCGTCGCAGAGAAAGTCGTTCGGATGGCACCTTGCCCGGTGCTGACGGTGAAGGCATTCGGGCGTTCGCTCATCAGCGAGGAAATGGCCGGAGCGGCAGAGCGCGCTCTCTGAGCGCCCCCCAATCCTGCCATTGACCCTCCTAAACCTGAGAAGCCATGCTACAGATCAAGCGCATCCTCTTTCCGACCGATTTCTCGCGCTGCGCCGAGCATGCTTTCGCACAGGCAACCTATCTCGCCGAGGAGTTTGGTGCCGAGTTGCACGTCCTGCATGCCATCGTTCATCATCGCCAGAACCCGGGCGATGTGGTCATGGACTTCCCGTTTACGGAAGACGAAGTGGCCGAACAGCTTCATCTCGCGCGCGGCAGCCAGTCCGACGACAAGAGCTGGGCGCATGGCGTCCCGATCATTCAGGCGCGCGTGCTGGATGTTTCCGCCGCTGTCGCGGTCCTCGATTACGCTGACAAGCACGACATCGATCTGATCGTGATGGGCACGCACGGCCGCCGCGGCATGGACCGCCTGTTCCTCGGCAGCGTCGCCGAGGAAGTCGTTCGGTTTGCCACCTGCCCCGTCTACACCGTCCGTGAAAACCCGGCTCCGCTTGGCGGAGGGGGCGTCTCGACGGTGCTGGTTCCGGTCGACTTCTCTAATTGCGCTCGCGTGACGCTCCAGAACGCGGCCGAGCTTGCAGTTGCCTATGGCGCATCGCTTACGGTACTGCACGTCATCGAGGAGGCCGTGTTGCCACACGTTTACGGCATCGAGCCGCTCACGCTCTCAAGCGCAGATCTGGAGGAGAAAACCACGGCGGCGCTGCAGGAGCTTGTCGAGGATACCGTCGGATCAAGGGTGCCTTTCGAGATCGTGGTAGCCATCGGGCACCCCGCGCCCACCATCGTAGATGCGGCACGGGAGCACGCGGCCGATATGGTGGTCATCTCAACCCACGGCCGGACGGGTGTTCCGCGGCTCGTGATGGGCAGCGTTGCGGAAAAGGTCGTACGTATGGCCCCGTGCCCTGTATTCACCGTAAAGACCTTCGGTAAGTCGCTCGTTGTTGAGGAGAAAACCGCCCCTATCGCGTCGGCGAAGACCAAGATCAAACCGTCGCCGTCTACTGCGGCCCGGGCGTAAGATGCAAAGCGCGCTGCAAGACGATTTCAAGCCGATGGACTTCAGAGGCGCGTCGATCCCCAAGGGCGATCAGGACGGCTTCCCGCCTGCGGGAAAGCCGTCGTCTGAAAACCCACGGGAGATCCGCGAGGATGACTTTCCCTGGTACGATGCGCCCGCGGACAAGCTGAAGTTTCTTCTCAGCTACGCCGTGCTGGCCCCGTCGGTGTACAACACGCAGCCCTGGCTTTTTCGCGTGGCCGGGCCGGAAGCGGAGTTATACGCCGACCGCAGCCGGATGCTCATCGCCGCCGACACCCAGGGGCGGCACCTGACACTCTCTTGCGGTGCGGCGCTATTCAACCTGCGCATGGGTATCCGGCAGTTCGGGTATGATCCCGTCGTGCGCACGTTTCCCGACCTCGACGTGCCGGACTTACTCGCTTACGTGCGCCTCGGGCGTCCGAAGGAGACCACGCTCGAGGAGCACCGGCTTTTCATGGCCATAAAGAAACGCTTCACCAATCGGGGACGTTTCGCCGGTGAACCCTTAGTGGCGGCTGTCGCCAATCCATGATCGCCGCTGCTCAGAGCGAGGGCGCTACGATTCGCGTGATCGAGGAGGAGGGTGAACGCGAAGAGTTGGCAGCGCTCATCGGGGAAGGCAGGCAGCGCGCCCGCGCCGACGTGCGCGTCCGCGCCGAACGCTCCGGGTGGATTCACCAAAATGGACGCGCCCTCTACGACGGGATGCCGGGGCACGAAGTGGACCCAATGGACGGGTTTGACGGCAACCGGGCGCGGCAGGACCCCGCGCCTGCTTACGCCATCCTCTCGACCAGAGGAGACAACCCGTTTTCCTGGCTCTCGGCCGGTCAGGCCATGATGCGCGTCCTGCTGACAGCCGCCGACGAGGGCGTTTCGGCTTCGTTCGCCAACGAGTTGATCATGCACAAGGATCTCCGCGCTCGCGCCTCCCGCTGGGCCGCCGACTCGCAGCACCCACAGGTCGTACTTCGCCTCGGTCGCGGCACGGCGGCCGAGCCGACGCCCCGCCGCCCGGTGCAAGCCGTCACGTCCAACGCATGGCCTCTTGCGTGATCGCAGTCCTCGCGCCCGGTAGGCGCGCGCATGCGATTGTGGATGCAGGCTACAGACTGAGCACGTACAGGTTCAGCCTTCCGAACGAGGACATCACGCCGCGGTTCAGCATGAACGGCTTGGATTCGCTCGGCGTCCGGACGCTGATGTTATTCCGGGACAAGACGAATACACGAACCGGGAGGCATATAGCGGCCTACGCCGAGTATACACGCCTCCTGCAGAGACCTACGATAACCGGTCTGTAGGCGTGGGGCCGATCTGAGGCGGAGTGTGAACGCGGCATCAGACTGCCGGACCGCAGCGGCGGCCGGGACTCAATAGCGCCAGTTGCTGACATCAGGCCCTTCTTCGGGCGTTCTGCCGGCCATGCGTTCGGCAAGGGCCTCTTCCGTCCACCGCTTGCTTGCCTCCTCCTCGCGGTCGAGAAAGAAGTAGACGGGCGCAAGCAGCGCGAACGCGATGGCTGCAAAGCCGAACAAGGTAACGAGAATGACGACGCCGTAGGTGAGCATGATCGTGAGGCCTGAATCTTTGAACACGTCTCTTCGGGTGTTACCACTGAGGCGCAAGAAGGTTGTACGGCCCGTCCGCGCGGTGGCCGGTGGAAGGAGGCCGTAGCCGTGCTACCGCCCGCCATGCTCAGGCGCGGTGGCACAATTCTGTTACGTCTGCGACGGCGCTTCTATCTTGAAGGGCTGCGCCGGATCTTCCGTTGCAAATACACCGCCGCGCCCGCGGGTACGGCTCCCTATAGTCACTGCAAGGTTGCTGCACATGAATACGAATGGCGCTGAATCGCGAATGCTCATTGTTGAGGACGACCCGGAGGTTGGTATGGGCCTCGAAGAGTTTTTTTCTTTCAAAGGCTACCATGTCAAGCGGGCACTGGAGGGCGATCAGGCCCTGCAGCTCATGACGCTCCTGCCGCCCTACGACGTCGTGCTCCTCGACGTCATGCTCCCCAAGAAGAACGGCTTTGATGTGCTCCGGGAGGCGCGGAAGGCAGGCGTCTCCTCGCCCGTGCTCATGCTGACCGTGAAGGGGCAGGAGGAAGACAAGATCCAGGGCTTTGGCCTCGGTGCCGATGATTACGTGACCAAACCGTTCAATGCCGATGAGCTGGCTGCCCGGGTGGGTGCCGTCCTCCGCCGCAGCCGCCCCGCGCCCGAGGCACCGATGGAGGTCTACCGGTTCGGCGATGTGGAAGTCAACTTCAGCTCCCATACGGCCATCGAGAATGGTGAGGAAATCCAGTTCACCGGACTCGAATTCGACATTCTGAAGTACTTCATCGAGCACCGCGGGCGCACCGTTAGCCGCAAACAGCTCCTTCGCGACGTATGGGGCATCAGCGGCGACATCACGACGCGCACGATCGACCGGCACGTGGCATCTCTGCGCAAGAAGATCGAGCCGGACGCGACGCAGCCGCTGTACATCGAGACGGTGTACGGCATCGGCTACAAGTTCATCGGCTGAACGCGGCGTCTGTTTAACATGAATGCTTAACAGGAAACCGTTTAACAGAAAAGGGGCGGCGGATCTGATGCGATCCGCCGCCCCTTTAACACAAGGTACCGCTACGCGGCTCTACTTGATCGTCGTCGTTTCGCCGATCCAGCCATAGCAGCCGTAGTTGACCGAGTAGCTCTGGCCGTTCTTCCAGCCCTTGAAGAACTTGTCCTCCTCAGTCGGGAAGTACTTCCGGTACGTGTTGATCTTCTGGTTCGCCGCGCTCTCGACCGACGGGTCAAGGCTCTTGGCGCGATTGTACATATCGACTGCGAGCCAGTAGACGGCTCGGTCTTCGCGCTCGAACGATCCGCAGTTGCTGATCTGCTGCACGTAGAGATCGCCTATGCCAAGATACGCGCGCCCATACTTCGGGTCGATGTCTAGCGCCTTGCGGAAGAGCGAACGTGCCCGCTGCAGATTGCCCTCCCGAACGGCAATGCCCATGTTGTAGTAATCGTCCGGGTTCGCCGGGCCGTCCGACATGTCGATGGCCGCCTGGTAATGCTCGAGCGCCTTGCTCGTGTTGCCGTCGGCGAGGTACATCTGGCCGAGGCGGCGATGGAGCATCGGCGTCGGATTGGTGGCGAGCACCCGCTGGCCAAAGTCATAAACTTCCTCGCGCCTGTCTTCCTTGATGTAAAGCCCGAGCAGTTCGTCGATGAGTTCCGCGTTCGTCGGGTCGGCTTCAAGGCGCGTCTCGAGGAAAGCGATGCGGTCGGAGGGGTCCTTGAGCCACTGATCGCGGGCCTGCGTGACGAGCGAGATCACCTCGGCGTTGTCCGGATAGTTCTTCTCCAGTTCGTCGGCGAAGGCCAGTCCTTCGCTCTGCCCCGTCTGCCCGGCATCGCCGAGGAGGATCTGCAGGTAATAAGGCTGCATCCGGCTGTAGTCCAGCGTGTACGCCTGGCGGTAAATGGGGATTACCTGATCCTGCAGTTCCGGCAGCACGTCCGCGTTGCTCTGGATGAAACGACCTTTGTCGATCGTCCACGAGAACTCGTCGACCTCGCCCCCTGCCTCCTTCACGACCGGCACTGCGGTGTCAAAGTAGACGAGCACGGTGTCCAGATAGGCGTGCTTGACGGCCGGATCTTCCGCCTTCGTGGCGAGGGCCGTGTAGGCCGTCACGGCGCGCTCGAAGTTGCGGTCGCCGATGCGGCCGGGACCGGCGTAGGCGGGAGCGCACTTAAGAATCCAGCGCAGGTTCGGCAGCGCGCTCGTGTAGTTTTCGTTCTTGAAGTCCTCATAGTAGAGGCTGTAATGCATGGCCTTCTCGTTGTCGTCCGCTTCGCAAACGGCAGCCGAAGGCTCAGACTGCGCCAGTGCCGGCCGGCCGGCGAATGCCGAAACGAAGGCCAGCGCTGCCAGCGCCATGCTGAAGGTAGAACCTCGAAGGTTGAAAGTACGCATCATTCCTTTAAATCTTGGTAGCCGGGGAGGCAGGTTATCGCAGGTAAGACCCTGTTTCCTCAGCGTAGTTTCCGTTTTTCAAACCAGCGTTCGCCAAAGTTGACGGTTGCTGAAAAGCGGTAAAACGTGTCACGAACAAGCTGCGCATCGGTCGTGCCGCGCCTTCCTACCTCAAATCCTATATCAATGCGCGTGCCAGGAAATAGCGCGGGCAGGCCAAGCCCAGTCGTCAGCGCAAACGTGTTCGGCGACTTGCTGCTCGGCACCATCGCGCCTCCGGCTACCGGTACGGTGTACGGACTAACATAGGACTGTTCAAAATAAGCACCGAGCCGGTAGGCAACGCGCTTCAAAAACGGATCCTGCAAGTCCGTCCCCGCCGGGAGAAACTCGAACCCTGCTGAGGCGCGAATCCGGTCGTTGTAGTCGAATTGATCCCGTGCAAGCACGAAGGCGTCCTTGTCCATAGCGGACCACGGGGCGTATTCGGCGTCTGCTACGAGCGTCCAGCGCGCATCCGGCATATAGGCCGCGCCGAGACGGGCCATGAGCGGCAGCGAGACGGAACCGTCGGGTTCAGATCGCAACGTGTCGCGCAAACCCTCGGTCGGCCCGAGCATTCGGGTGCGCGATCCGTTGAGCGTCGTCGGGAGCGTGAAAGAAGCGCCCACGTGCAGGTAATCCCCGTCGCGGGCAAGGTTCGGCAGTGACAGATTCGCGCCGAGGGTACCGGAAAAGCCGTTCAGCCGGGTCGAGTTGATGAGGTACGCTTCGCTGAAAGTGCGTCCTTCAAAGGACGTGCGCCGTATATCTTCGAGGACGCCAAAGATGAACTGGCCGCTCACTCCGACGCTGAACTGCTCGTTGATCCGGTAGCCGGCACCGGCCGTCACCTGCTGCAAGCCGCCGCCTCCTTCATAGCGAATGTTGTAGACGTTCGTGTCTCCGAGCACCGGATCCGCTTCGATAGCTCCCTGGCGTTGCACGGCGTACGAGACGCGAGAGAAGGGCTCGTAGGCGACGGCCGCTCCGAGCTTGCGCGTGATGATGGGGAAGCTGAACTTGATCGCGCTTAGCCCGCCCTCGGCCAGTTCGCTCACATCATCGGAAGCATCCGTCGCCTGGAGACCCTGGTAGAAGACGCCGGCAGAGGCACGGGTCAATACCTGGTCGGACCACGACGCCGGATTGCTGGTGTTGAGGTAATAAAGCGAAGGAAGCGCGGTCGCGCCGCCGCCCATCGCCTGGATCTGCGCCGATGGAAAAGCCCGCAGCTCGCCGATACCGTATCGGGAGTAAATGGAGCCTTCGGTGTTGTTTTGCGCCAGAACGGGCAGTGCGCAGGAAGTAAGAAGTATCCCGAGCAGCATCGCCCGCTGGAAGAGGACGCGGAGGTGCGTTCTGCTGGTCATGTCTATTGCGAAGAAGAAGAGTCGAAGGAGCGGTGCCGGACGCGGCTACTCGATGGGCGTCAGGGTAACGACGGCGCGCGGGCGCTGTGCTTCAGGCGTGTCTGCGCCGTAGAATAGCAGCGGGCTGATGGTCTCCGTTATGGTGTTGGCACCAACCGGCGCGCGCATCAAGAAATGATCTACCGGCGAGAGGCCGAGCAGCATCTGCTGAACGACCGTCGTGAGGAGCGAGAGTGATCCCGCCGAGGGCGGTGCCGTAAAGAAGATGACGCGGCCTTTGCTGTCAAGATTGTAGTCTGCTATGTAAATTTCGTCCCCAGCTTCCGTAACGGCATAAAGCGAAACCGAAGTGAGGATCGGACGCACGAAGTTCGGCGGTGTATCGCGTAGCGCGACTGTGTCCACCTGCGCGATCATCACAACGCGGTTAAGCGCCTGCGGCAGCAACGCGGCCGATGGATCGAAGGCAAACGAGAAGGAGGCGGCCGGGCGCAAACCGTCCTGCAGGAGCAACCGGTCCGATCCGACCGAGGGCGGCGTCTCGCGCTTTGTCGTGTAGGCGCGTCGCGTCAGGGGGAAATTCAGCGTGTCACCTCCGGAGACGACGCGCATCGCGCTGCTCGCGACCCTGAATCCAAGAACGACATTCGCGTCGGGATAGAGCGGCGCTACTTTGATGCCGTCGAAGGAGGTGGCGACATACTGGCTGCGCAGCGCCGTGTCCTGCTTCGCGACCCACTGCGCGGGCAGATCGATGAGGATCATCGAGTCGGCGGCAGAGACGTCGAACTGCCCGATGAGATCGGAAGCCGCCGGCATCTCGTCCGTGCGGACGGAATCAGCGATCTGGTCGGCCAGATCCCACAACTGGAAGGTGATGTGGGCTGTCGTGTCGCCGTAGACATAATCCGGCACGAGTCGAAGCTGGACGCTCTGCACGGGGCCGTCGCTGAAGCCCTTCCCCGGCTCCGAGGACGGGCTGAAGTCCAGGTACGCTGTGGCGGAAACGGTGCCGAGCAGCGGATCGTTCACGCGCCCTGCCAGGACGCGCGCGGGCGTGCTCGTGAGATCGTCTTCGTCCTTGACGCTGAAGGAGGTTGCGTAGAAAACCGTGTCGCGAGGAGTGCCGGTAAGGCCGCCAACGAGGTCTTCGCCTACGCTGGTCGGTTTCTGGCAGGCGCCGACGGAGAGCACGAGAAGGGCAGCGGCGAAGCCGAGGGAAAGACGAAGACGTACCATATAAAGCAACTGATCGGAGGCGGCCAGGCAGGATGCAGCCACGCAGGAAAGAGCGCGCACGGATGGTGCCTTGCGGCCGGGCCGCGAGCGTCCGCCATTCTATTCTATTCACGGCGAAACCCCGGCGGCCGTGGCCGACAGGGTTTCAGAACGCGCCAACTGACGCTTAAGAATGCGCTTGCGAGTAGCAGGTTTCCGGGGGGAGCGGCGCGCGCGAACGCGGATCAGGCAGCAATCGTTTTCACCGGGGGCAGGTAGAGATCCATCGCCTGCTCCGTGATTTCTTCCGGATCAGTGCTGAACCGCAGCGCTCCGTCGACCGTCACGGGCGAAACGGGGGCGCAGACGAGTTCGTCCGCAAACTCCATGGCAATGTCATGGAAATTGCGAAGCAGCAGCCGGTCATCCTGCGGCAGGCCCAGCTTCCGCGCCTCGGCCGCGGTGAAGGTGTCCTCCAGGTCGATCTCGTTGGGCGTGTAGAGCAGTTTGGCGGAGGTGTAAAGCGGATCGTCGCCGCCTTCGGTGCGCACCAGATACGGCATCAGGGTGCTCATCCAGCCGAAGGAGTGGATCACGTCCGGTGCCCATCCAAGGTTGCGGATGGTCGTCATGCAAGCGCGGGCGAAGAAGAGGGCGCGGTCGGCGTTGTCGTCGAAAGCCTTGCCCGCTTTGTCGGCCAGAATGCCCTTACGCTTGAAGTAGTGGGCATTGTCGAGAAAGTAAACCTGAAGCCGGATGCCGGGGATGGAGGCGACCTTCACGCGCAGGGTCTGGCTCGAGTCGCCCATCTTCACCTCGGTGCCGGATAGGCGAATGACTTCGTGGAGCCGGTTGCGCCGTTCGCTCACGTTCCCGTAGCGCGGCATCATGATGCGCATGTCGTAATTGCTGTGCTCCTGCAGGCGTTCCGGGAGCAGCCTCACCAACTCAGCCAACTCCGTGTGCTGCGCAAAAGGTGCCACTTCTCCTGAGACAAACAAAACTCTCGTAGGATTAGCCATCTTCCTGACCCGATTATATGGATTTGGCGCGTGCCCCTTCCTCTCCGAAAAGAACCCGCGCCCCCTGAAAACCTTGAAACTCGTACACGTGCGCTTATCCCGGCACCCGCGGCGCAGCTCCGGCACCTTTAGCGGTTAAGCCAAACGTACTTTCACGCGCACGGTGAACCCACCTCTCTGGCGCTACGCCCCCTCGCCACTGCTTCGGAAGGGTTTCGCGAAATGTGATAGCCTGAAATATAAGGAATTGCACCGTTTTTTTCAACTCTGCCGGCGCGGGCGGGCGCTACCGGCACGCACGCGGAGAGCGGCCGCGCTGCGCACCGGAAGCGCTTCAGCCCCGCACGCGTGGAATCCCGCCGCTACGGCTGCCGCCCCTCCATTTATGAAGATTCCTTGCGCCCCTCACGTGCTGCGCGCGATTGTTTGAAATAAGAGAAAGCGCCGTACATGGGAGGCTGCTGATTTACTGTGGATTGGATGGTTCGCAAATGTCCGAGGGGATGTAAGGGAGGGAACTAAGTTCTAACACCACCTTGACGCCTCATCAAGGGGGAGGTTGCGTGGGTGCTTAGGTCCATGCGGGCAGCTACAAACAGCGCGTTCGATTACTTCAACGGCGTCTCAGCCGATGATCTGAACCGACGTGCCGGCGCAACCTGCCCCGGCGGGCGACTAACGGGAGTGTTTTTCAGCCTTCGGATCATGCACTTCGCGTCGTCCAGCCGGGATGCGGACCGCCGATCGCAAATCAATGATGCTCTGCGTCTCGCGTGCTAATGTTCGTCGGCATCCATTTCCCCGGGCCCCCGGCGGCGGAGCAGGTCGAAGTAGCGACGGATGAGTTCTTCGTAGTCCTGCGCATAGCCGCTTTCGAGCGCGCGGATGAGGTCGCGGCGCAGCTTCTCTTCGGCCTCGACGCTCGTCGGCAGCGGCGGCGGCGCGGCCGGGGCGAGGTCGTCGCCGGTGCGGGCTTCCCGCTGCCGCTCGCGCCCGCGCTCCTGCAGCGATTTTTGCGCGTCGAGCAGGCGCGTCAAGATCTGCTGCTGCCTTTCCACGAGCGGGCGACTCATCTGGCTCCGCTGCATCTCGCGGATGCTCTCTTCCATCTGCTCGGCGATCTTGTTCAGGTCGCCGAGTAGCTTTCCGCGCGCACTCGGGTCGCGGTTGAGCGCTTCGAGGCTCCGGCGGATCTCCTGCTGCTGCGCGGACATCTGCTGCAGTCGCTCCTGCGCGTCGGAGGAAAGGCGGTTGCCGTGCATATCGTTCAGCATCTGCTGAATGCCCTCGTTGAGCTGCTGCTGCTGCCCCGCCATGTTCTGCATCTTCTCGAGCATCTGCTGCATGCTCATGCCGCTCCCGCCGCCACCCTGGCTGTTCGAGAGCTGATCCATGAGGTCGGATAGAAGAAGCGCCAGTTCGTTCAGGTGCATCATGGAGGACTGCTGCGCGCCCGCAGCCCCGCCGGCATTGCGCTCGGTCATGGCCTCGGTGGCTTCCTGCATCGAACGGAGCGTCTCGCCCGTATGGCGCTGCACCTCGCGGCTCATCTGCGGAATCTTGCGCGCGAGCTTCTGCAGGGAGTCGGCTACGGTCGTAATGCCGAATGCGAGTTCGGCCTGCCGCCGCGTGAGGTCCCTCATGCGGGGCGCGTCGGAAGCCTTCCTGCCCACTTCGTTCCGCAGGCTCTCCTGGTCGAAGGAGAGTGTCAGCACGTCGGCCAGCGCGCGCCGCAGCCCCGCGCGGTCCATGCTGTTCTGGCGGCCCTCCATGCCCTCCGCCATTTCGCCAAGCTGCGCCTGAAGCGCCTCGAGTTGCTGCTTCATTTCACGCTGCCCTTGCTGCGCCTCGCCAAGTTTGTTCTCGCGAACCTGCTCTCCGTTCTGCTGCATCTTTTGTGGCAGCGCCTGCTGCTGCAGCGCCTCCTGCAACCGCTGCATCTCCTCGCCGGGCGCGCGGAGAAGCTCGTCCATCTTCTCGCGGACTTTCTCGAGCTGCTCTTCGAGGGCCTTCATTTCTGCGGCGGAGCGCTCCTGCTCCTGCGCAATCGTGTTCGCCGCTTCGCTCCTGTCGCCCGGGTCTTCTTCTGAACGGGCTTTTTCTTCGAGGTCGCGTGTCTTTTCGGAAAGCCGCTCTTGCCGCTCCGCCAGGTCCTGCGCCCGGCGGGCCGCCTCTTCCAGCATCCCTTGCACCCGCATCTTCTTAAAGAGATCGAGCGTGCGCTCCAGCCGCTCGCGATACTGCTCCTCGTTGAACTCGAAGCGCTCGGCCGATTGCTGCATTTCCTTCAGATTCATCTCCTGCATCGCCTTCTGCAGCGCCTCGAGCGCTTCCCTGAGTTCCGGCGACGCAATCTCTTCAACCACCTTCTGAAGCTCGCGGTACTGCTGCAGCGTCTCTTCGGAAACGAGGCTGTTCTCCTGCATAGCATCGGCCATGCGCTCCACCTGGTCGCTGAGCGCCTCCACTTGCTCTTCCACCTGCTGCTGCTTCTGGAGGATGGATTCCGCCTGCCGCTGGTCCTCCCAGTCCGACTTCTGCTTGGCCCGGAGGTCATCCCGAAGCTCCTTGAACTCGTCCCTGACGGCGTCGCTCTGTCGCAAAAGACTCTCGATGCCCGTTTCGGCCTCGTTCTGCTGCTCTTCCAGCCTGGCGTACTGCTCGGCCGGTGAGGGAAGGCGCAGGCGCCGCTCCGACGTCGTGGCGCGCTTATAGCCGCCAACGGCGTCGTTGTCGCGCACCTCCAGGAAGAACGCGATCACGTCCCCCGGTACGGGATCGAGGGGCGTGGTCTCGGCAATCATCCACCGCCAGTCGACGGTTTGCAGCCGCTCGCCGGCGCGCGGATCAGGAAGTGCAACGCTCGTCCACGTCTCCTGCGGATTCCCAAATCGGCTCTCGGCCAGCCGGTAGAACAGGCGAAGGCCGGAGAAGCCGAAGTCGTCCTCGATGCGCACGCGCAAATCTTCCCGAAGCGTCTCCGCGAGATCCTCGTCTTCGGCGGGTGCGAGCAGCGCAATGGTCGGGGCAACGTCCGGCACCGCGTCGATGCTGTACCGGATCGGATCTGCATTCGCCGTGCCGTTCGCGCGCCTCAACATGACCGTGTAGCGACCCTCCTGCGCTACTGTGAACGCGCCGGTTGCGACGCTACCATCCACTTCCAGAGGAACCCTCTCTCCGCTGTCGAAGAGGAGAGCGGCTTCCGATACGTCGCCGCCCGTCTGAACGGAAACCTCCACGCGGGTGCCCGCGAGCGCCCGCACGTCTCCTACGTTCTCTTCGAGCGTGCGCGGCGGCAGGGCGGCGTAGCGGGGGAACTACAAGGCGAGCTGCAGCCGCCTGACGGTCGGCCGCTCCTCGATCGAGACGTTGAACCACTCGGAGCGCACGCCGTCTGCTTCGATGCGGTACCGGATCGGTTCGCGCAAGGCCTGTAGGGTGTGCCGGTACGACCCGCTGCTGTCGAGGGGCAGCCGGACGCGCTCAGGCGTTTGCTCCGCGAGCCGGGAGAAGACGAGCGATACGGCCTCCGGAGGTGAACCATCGACGCGCACCGCGACGGGTAAGTCCTCGCCCCGGACGAGATCGGCGTCGCCCGGCGTCACGTCGAAGGAGAACGGTGCCGGACGTGCAAAGGCCACGGAAGGGGAGAGCAGCCGTTTCGTTGCGCCGAAAAACGTGGCGGGAGCAAGCAGCGTAAAGAGCAGCACGCCCGCTACAGGCACGGCTGCCCAGCGCCCCAGCGCGCGAGCGCGGCCGAAAGTCGCCACCCCTTCGAACGGCACCGCCGAGAAGGAGGCCGCCAGCGACGTGACGGCGCGGTCCACGAGGCTTTCCGGTGCCGGACTGCTGCGCCCGTCTGCAAGCTGAAGCAAGTTCACGAGGCGATCCGACACCTCCGGATAGCGCCCCCCGACGAGCAGGGCGGTCTCTTCCTGCGTCATGCCTCGAACAAGGCCGCTCAGGCGCATCAGCGGGAGGAGCACGTACGCGATGCCAAAAACGGCGGCCGTTGCCGCAGCGATGCCGATGAGAACGAGCCGCACCGCAGAGGGAAAGCGGAACATCGCCTCGGCAAGTGCAAAAACGAGCCAGAAGGAGACCAGCACGCCCCCCACGAGGACGGCACCAGCCGCCGCCTCCGCTGCATACCGCCGCCGCGCCACGCGGCGCAGCCGGCCACGCAGCCCTTCAACGATTTGCCGTGCTCCTTCGCTCATTCCTTACCAAGTCAAGGAAAGTAAACTGCGGAGGTTACACGGAGCGGCCGCGCGGTGTTTCTTCAACGAAGGTGGTAACAGGCTCGTCCGCGCTGGAATTGCTGTCTACTTTTTCGGATCTTCAGACTGCGTGCTCTCGTGCGTACATTACCATGTGCTCCCGAAGCACCCGACGTGCGCGTTCGGCCCCGGGCCGGCCGAGCACCTTCACCCGACGTACTGCATAGGACCCTACTATGAACGATCTTCTTGCCGTCATCCTTGGTGGCGGAGCAGGTACGCGCCTGCACCCGCTCACACTCCATCGCTCCAAGCCCGCCGTCCCCGTTGCCGGTAAGTACCGGCTCATCGACATTCCTATCTCCAACTGCATCAACGCGGGACTGAACCGGATCTTTGTCCTTACGCAGTACAACTCGGCAAGCCTCAACCGCCACATCGCCCGGACCTACCAGTTCGACCGCTTTCGCCGAGGGTTCGTCTCGATCCTTGCGGCCGAGCAGACACCCTCGTCCAAGGAGTGGTTTCAGGGCACCGCCGACGCCGTTCGCCAGAGCCTTCCCCACCTGAACGTCTATCGCCACTCGCACGTGCTCATCCTTTCAGGCGACCAGCTCTACCTGATGGATTACCAAAAGCTCTTCGAGTACCATGAAGCCTCCGGCGCGGACATCACCCTCGCGACGGTGCCTGTCACTGCCGAAGATGCGTCGGCTTTTGGCATTCTCAAGACGGACGATAACCAGGTCATTACGGAGTTCCATGAGAAGCCGCCGCAGAACGATCTGGCGGGGAAGGACAGCCCGGTGTCCGACAAGATGCGCGAGGCCGGCCGTATCTACCTGGCCTCGATGGGCATTTACATCTTCAACTGCCGCATTCTGAACGACCTTCTGGACCGCGACCCGAACGACCACGACTTTGGCAAGCAGATCATTCCGGACGCCATCAAGTCCCACAAGGTCGTCAGCTACCCGTTTGAAGGGTATTGGAGCGACATCGGTACCATCCGCTCCTTCTTCGACGCGCACCTCGAGCTGGCGCGCAAGGGTCCGGAGTTTGATATGTACAGCCAGACGATGCCGATCTACACCAACGCGCGGATGCTCCCTCCGGCGAAGATCGAAAGCTCGTATATCACCGACTCGCTGGTTGGCGAAGGTTCGATCATCATCAACTCGCAGATATCGAGTTCCGTCATCGGCATTCGCTCGTTCATCGGCTACAACACGACGCTCAAAAACTGCGTCATCATGGGTTCGGACTATTACCCGTGGCACGATCCGGCGCTCCGCGACCCGGTACAAGGTCCGCTGCTACCGGGTATCCATGAAGAGTCCTACGTTGAGCGCGCCATTATTGACCGCAACGTAAGCATCGGCAAACGCTGCATCATCAGCAACCGCGACAACATCCAGGAGGCCGAGCGCGAAAACTTCTACATCCGCGACGGCATTGTCGTTATTCCCAAGGGCGTCGCCATCGAAGACAACACCATCATTTAATATGACCCGTTTTGCGAACCGAATGGGCGCGAAAGCGCTCCCTCCACTCCTCTTGCTGCTGCTATTTTCCGGCTGTCGTTTATACGGTTCCTACGACGCGGCGGACAAGAAAATAGCGGCGATGCTTGTGGCGAACGACGCCTTTGCAGAAGAACTGCTGGTGTCGCAGCAAGACCTTAAAACCATCGAGCCGCGAGCGGCGACCGATCCTGCAGCGGCGCAGTTTGCCCAGCGGTTGCAGGCCCTCACGTTGCTCCACGAAACGTATCTCGTGCAGCACCGCGAAATAGCCGCGCGGATGCTCGACGACCCGCCGACTTACCGCACCATCAGCCGCAATCTCGGCACTATTATCACCGAAGAGGCCCTCATACGGGAGTCTTACAAGCAGCTCTTCTTTAGCGAAAGCCAGGAAGCGGACACATCGTCCGTCGTCTCGACGGCCTCGTTGCCGGACGTGCGCTACACGACCGTTCCACCTTTCTACGAGCGGTTGCTTACCGCCTCCCGGCTGACGGCGGCTACGGAAAGGCAGCGCGCGCGGGAAGAGGAAGAGCGACAGGAGCCGTTCGCGCCGGACAGTCTGGCGGCCCCGGCGGCGACCTCTCGGCCGGTGATCTGAACGGCCGACCCATGATCTGAACGGATGGAGCAGGATCTATACGCGGCCCTCAACGCCGCCCTCGGCGACCTGCCGAACGGCTTCTCGGAGCTGGAGGAGGCTGCCGAGGGGCTGCGGGCCGCGTGCGACGCGTCCGAAGGGCGGGTGACGCGCTACGCCATTGGCAGCAGTGAAGCGGGACGACCTATCGACGGCTTTGTGGCCGGAACGGGCGCGATCACCATCGGGCTGCTCGCCGGTGCCCACGCCGACGAGCCGGTGGGGCCGGAAACGCTGCGCAGGCTCATACCGGTGCTGGGCGGCGGCGCGTTCGACGCGCTTCTCGAACGATTCCGTTTCGTCATCCTGCCGCACATCAATCCCGACGGCGAGGCGGCCAACCGCGCTTGGATCGAGGCTTGGCCGGACCCGTCCGCGTACATCCGGCTTGTGAGGCGTGAGAAGCCCGGCCGCGACATCGAGTTCGGCTATCCGTCCATGCGGGCGGAGAATGAAGCGGTTTCTTCATTCCTCGGCGGATTTGCGCCTTTCAGTCTATACGTCAACCTGCACGGGATGGCGTTTTCGGAAGGTGCCATGCTCCTCATCGAGCGGCACTGGGCGGGGCGCACCCAGTCTCTTCGCGACGGCTTTGCCTCGGCGGCGCGGGAAGAGGGATTGCCGCTTCACGACCACAACAGGAAGGGTGATAAGGGCTTCTTCTACATCGAGAAAGGGTTCACGACGACTCCCGAGGGAGACGCCATGCAGCGCCACTTTCTCGCTGAAGGAGATGAGGCCACCGCCGCCGGGTTTCACCTGAGTTCGATGGAATGGGTGCGCGCGCTTGGCGGCGATCCGCTTTGCCTCGTCACCGAGATGCCGCTATTCCAGTTGCCGTCCTCCGGAACGGGGGGCGTACCGTCCAATTATCTTGCCTTCCGCGCCGGTCTCCCACGGCTGAAGGAAAGACTGGAGCGGGGCGAGGCGGCGGTTGCCTTCTTCCAGAAGGTTGGACTGCAGCCTGTGCCCGTTCAACATGCCGTCCGGCTTCAGCTTGCGGCCATCGCGCAGGGTCTCGCCGCGGCCGAACGCCGGGGAACGCTATAATATACAGGTCGTTGCAAACGCTCCGCGCCTCACCCTTCCGCCCTGAGAGTCCCCGGCCAGCTGCTACCATCCCCTTTGTTTTTGAAGAGCAGATTTCCACCTGCCGATCAATCCTTTTGCCAGCCGAAGGACCTGCCCGTGAGACGTACGCTCAGCCACCTCGCCGCCCTTCTGACGATTCTGCTCGCCTGCGCCGGTAGTCGCCCGGCTGCCGCGCAAGAAATCGCAAAATATGGCGCGGACTTTCTCGCTGGAGGCGTCGGCGCGCGCGCGCTGGGAATGGGCGGCGCTTATGTCGGCATCGTGCAGGACGTGACGGCGGGCTACTGGAACGTCGCGGGCCTGAGTGGCCTCGCCACGCCGGAAGTGGCTTATATGCACGCCGAGCGCTTCAGCGGCGTTGTGGCGTTTGATTACGGCAGCGCCGCCTTTCCGCTCAACGAGCGCTCGACCGTTGGCATCTCCCTCTTTCGCATTGGCGTGGACGACATTCCGAACACGCTCAACGCCTGGGATCGCGAGCGCAATCAGCCGCTACCCAATGCAGAGAATTACATTACGCGCTTCTCGGCAGCGGACTACGCCTTCTTCCTCAGCTATGCCCGCGCCGTTAACGAGAAGCTTTCGCTCGGCGTCACCGGAAAGGTCATCCGCCGCGGCATCGGCGACTTCGCGGAAGCGTGGGGCTACAGCTTTGATGTCGGCGCGCAGTACCGCACCCGCCGCTTCGTTCTCGGCCTCCAGCTTCAGGACGCCTCGACCATGCTGCAGTCCTGGAGCATCAACACGGATGCGTTCAGCATCGAAGGGTCCAATCCGGAGACAGGGGAGCGCTTCACCTACGACGAAACGTTCGGACAAGCGCTGCCCGAGGGCGGCGCTGCGCTGGTGCTCCCCGTCGCGCGTCTCGGCTCCGGCATCATCCTTCCTTGGGGCGCGAACGCCGTCACCCTCGGCTTCGACGTTGACCTTGCCTTCGACGGGCAGCGTTCTTACGCCTACAACGTCGGCGACGTCTCGCTTCACCCGCGGCTCGGCGGCGAGTTCAGCTACAAGGGCGTCCTAGCCCTCCGGGCGGGAATGAGTCAGATTTCAAGCTCGTCGGATTACGGCTTCGACTTCACGCCCACCGTCGGGGCGGGATTGAACCTGAACCGGATCTCCGCCGACTACAGCTTCGGCGACTTCTCCGGCCTCGTGTCCGAGCTTGGCTACTCGCATCGCATTTCCGTTCAATATCGCCTTGGAGACGGATTCCTGGGCAGCCGCGGCCGATAGCGGCTCTTGCAGTCAATCCCGCGGCACCGGCTGCTATCGTGTGACGAGCGGCCGCTTAAGAAAGCGCCGGTGCCGGCCTGCCCTGATACGTGGACATTCTCCTTGTTCTGAGATCATGATTGTACCGCTCGAGTGGAAGGAAAAGGACGGCACGGTGGCGCTGCTGGACCAGACGCGCCTTCCAACAGAAGAAGTATGGCTCACCATCCGTACCCCGGAGGAGATGGCCGAGGCGATCCGAAGTCTTCGTGTACGCGGGGCACCGGCCATCGGCATCGCCGCGGCGTACGGCGTCGTTCTTGCGTTGCGCGGTCATTCGGGCGGTGAGGCAACGGCGCTTGCTCTGGATGCCATAGAACTGCTCGGAGCCACCCGTCCGACCGCCGTCAACCTTCCGTGGGCGTTAAGCCGGATGAGGAGGGTCGTCGATTCGTGTCGGAGTGTGGACGGTCCGGCGCTCCGCGAGAGGCTGCTGCAGGAGGCCCGCTCCATCGAAGAGGAGGACCGCGCTTCCGGAAGGAAGATCGGCGAAAACGGCCTTTCGTTCTTGAAGGACGGCATGACCGTCCTGACGCACTGCCACACGGGCGGCGTTGCCACTTCCGGGTACGGCACGGCCCTCGCCCCGCTTCTGATCTCCGCCGAACGGGGCATGAAGATCTCCGCCTACGTCGGCGAGACGCGGCCGCTGCTGCAGGGAAGCCGAATCACGGCATGGGAGCTAATGCGCAGCGGCGTTCCCGCGACGCTCATCACCGACTCCATGGCCGGGCACGTCATGAGCCGGGGCCTCGTGGACGCCGTGTTCGTCGGCGCGGATCGCATCGCAGCCAACGGTGACACGGCCAACAAGATCGGAACATACGGCCTCGCGGTGCTCGCGTTTGCGCACCAGATCCCGTTCTACATCTCCGCTCCCGTTTCAACCATCGACTTCGACACACCATCGGGAAGGGACATCGTCATCGAGGAGCGCGCTCCGACCGAAATCACTCATTCCTTCGGACGCCAGACGGCTCCGGACGGCGTTGCTGTCTATAATCCCGCCTTCGATGTGACGCCTGCCCGGTTCATAACGGCTTTCATTACAGAGCAGGGCATCGTTCGGCCGCACCACCTGGACCGGGTGAGGGGCAAAGAGCGATCCGGCGTGTAGGTGAACCGGTTCTGAAGCGACTCCGAAAAACAGTTAGCAGTATGGCAGCCAATCTGAAAAAGAACGATCTCGTTGGAGCAGGCGTCAGTGTGCTCGCCCATGCGCTACTGCTGATCGCGCTGGCACTCCTTTCTACGGCCGCCGGTCCTACGCAGACGCTCGGCTACATCGAGGTGGAGTTTGGTCCTGTGGCCGCCGGCCGGCCGGTGGCGAAGGCCGTAGTGGACCGGCCGGACAAGCCCGTGGAAAAGCCGGTCGAGAAGCCCCCGGCTGAACGGCCCGCCGGCACGCCGAAAAAGGCCAAGCCGGTGGAGTTGCCCAAGCAAAATATCAAGGATCCTGAGCGCGTCAAGACCTCCGACGCTCCGAAGGTTTCGCCGAAGAGCGAGAACACGCCCTCCGAAACCATCCGCCCCGAGCCGCCTTCTCCGGCACCATCGGCGGGCGGTGGAAGCGCCACAGGCTCCGGCACATCCACCGGCGAGAGCGGGAGCGGGGCCGACGAGAAGAAGAGCGCACCCTTCCAGATCGAGGGGCTGAACCGCAGCGCGTTGTCCTCGCCGCTGCCCTACTACGCTGAGAAGGTAAACGCTACCGTTCGTATCCGCATTACGGTCGATCCGCTGGGCCGCGTCGTTCAGCGCGTGCCGGTGCTCAAGGGATCTCCCGCGCTCGACCAGGCGGCCATGGACGCACTCGCCCGCTGGCGCTTCAACCCGCTACCGGCCAACGCGCCGCAGGAGACGCAAACGGGCATCGTGACGTTCCACTTCAGGCTCCAGTAGCGCGGGACCAACAGAAAGCGGCCGGGCACCTCCAAGAGGCAGCCCGGCCGCTCCATGCCAAGAACAAGAACAAACCACGTTTACATCGTCGGGGTGGCCATGGTCGAGTCCATTTCGGCATCCATGCCGCCGCCGGCCATCGTAATCACGCCACACGCGATGCGCGAGCCGGAGTCGCCGGAGGGCTGCGTCGTGAAGTCGTCCGGACCGGAATGCACGACAACGGCCTTTCCGATGATCTGGTTGAAGTCGAGCACGTTATCAACGCGGTCGTAAGTCCCGTCGGCCGGCAGGTTGCCGAGGTCTCCCATGTGGCGCGCGTCCGCCATGTTGTCGGGACCGGCGTGCGGTGCATTCGTCGGGTTGAAGTGCCCGCCGGCCGCATCGGCGTTGTTGGAGCAGTCGCCGGTCTCGTGGATATGGAAGCCGTGTTCGCCGTCCGAAAGGTCGGAGATGTTGGCCACAACGCGGACGCCGCCGTCCACTGCTGTGAAGCGAACCGTTCCAGTCGCGGTGTTGCCTTCGGTTGGCTGAAGATCGGCGGTGGCTTCCTGCGCCACGTCGCTTTCAACTGCGAGCGAGTCAACGGGCGTCACGTCGACATCGGCATTGTTCTGCGCGCAGCCGGCGAAAAAGAAAAGGGCCATTGCAGGGAGCGCGATCAGGGCGCGCCGTAGTTGCTTTTTCATAGATACGGGGGTGATGTGGGGGAATCGTGCCTCCGCCACGCGGCGGGAGGCGTGTAGTTAAAGAAGGAGTAAAGTACCCCTATATTGCATCCCAAACAAGTACCCTAAAGCCATCGCTATGCCGAATGTTCAAAATGTTGCACCGGGCCGCAACAAGCCGTTTCACGATCCCGTGCTCGACGTGAGCGGTATCGGGAAGGTGTTCGGCAATCGCCTCGTCTTCCGGAGGGTGACCTTTGCGATGGCTCCCGGGGAATCGATCGCCATCACGGGAGCGAACGGCTCGGGCAAATCGACCCTCGTGCGGATCGTGGCCGGCGTGCTGTCGCCGTCCGCCGGAGAGGTTACGTTGCGGGAGGACGGCCGCGCGGTGCGTCCGGAACAACGGCCGATGCGCGCCGGGCTGGTGGCTCCGTACCTGAACGTCTACGACGGACTCTCCGCGCGCGAAAATCTTTCTTTCCTCATGCGGGCGCGTGGGCAGCGGGCAGACGAGGGTTGGATTGAAGACGTGCTCCGCCGCGTCGGTTTGGACGCGCGCGCCGATGATCCCGTGAGTGCGTATTCGTCGGGCATGAAGCAGCGCGCGCGCATCGCCGCCGCCCTGCTCTTCGCGCCGCCCCTGCTGCTGCTGGACGAGCCAACCTCAAATCTCGACCGCGCGGGCATCCTGATGGTCGCAGAGGTCATGGCAGAGCATACGGCGCGTGGCGGCTTGCTGGTCGTTGCCACCAACGATCCGCGCGAAGCGGCTCACTGCGCGCGGTCGCTGGACGTAACCGCATTCGGCCGCCAGGAAAGCCGGTCAGGCGCGCTCGCCTGAGGTCTCGTTTTTCAGCGCGGCTGCCACGTTCCAAGCGCCACCTGCGGCCGGTATCCCGCGAGGCCCTCCGGCTTCCAGCGGATGGTCCGCTCCTGCTCTGCGCTCATGTAGGCCGTCATGAGAAGCTCGACGACCTCCAGGCCGGCTTCAAAACCGAGTTCAGGCTGTTTTCCTTCCAGAAAGCAGCGAACGAAGTGCCGGTTCTCACCCTCGTAGCCATACTCCGACGCCTCGTGGCCGACGAGCGGCATGAGGCCCTGCTCGGCATTCTGCTTCTCTACGAGGTCCTCACCCGCCGCACCCGTCACCCTTCGGCTGAAAAAGAGCCGCGTCCCGGAGTCGAGCGAGTTATGCGAGAACGAGTATTCCGGGCCAAGCAGCTCCGAGCTGAGCCGAAGCCCGGCCCCAACAAAGCTCCACGACGTGGTCACTTCCGCTATGAGCGGCCGGTCCTCGTCGTCCCGGTACGCGATCGTTGCGCGCGCGAAGTCCTCGCTCGGACGCTCCGCATAATCCACGCCTTCCCCCATCGTTTCGCGAAGGATCTGCGCGTACTCGGGCCGCGACCACTTAAGGCTCGCAATCTGCGCCGACACTTTCTCGGGGCGAATGCTCGACCGGGCCGCTCCGGGCCGGGTGAGCAGGAAGCGCGCCACTTCGACGCTGTGACACATCATGTCGTTGAGAACACCGCCGCCCTGCAGGTCGCCCTTCCAGAACCACGGGGCATGAGGCCCGCTGTGCTCCTCGGCGGCCCGCGCGAGGTACGGCCGCCCCGTGAGCGCCGCGCCCCGCGCCCAGACGATCTCCCTTCCGCGCACCAGTCCGGGCGTGAAGAGCTGGTCCTCCAGATACGCGTGGAGCAGCCCCGCCTCCTGTGCAAGCTCGACCATGCGCCGCGCCTCGGCAACGTTGCGCCCCAGCGGCTTCTCGCACGCCACGCCTACGAGCGACCCACGGCCCGAGCGCAGCGCGTCCACGATCTCTTCCATGTTCTCGACGCGAACGTGGTTTGGCCCGCAGAGCCAGAGGCAATCGATTGCGGGATCGGCCACCATGTCGGTGATCGAGCCATAGGTGCGCGCCTCGCCCACGCGCAGCGTACGAGCCAACGCGGCGGCCGCGTCCGCGTGCGCCCGGTTCGGACTCCAGACGCCCCGCACGTCGGCGTCGCGCACGCCCTCCCAGGACTGGATGTGAAAGCGTGCAATGAAGCCGCTGCCAACGAACCCGACACCGAGCCGCTCTTTCTGCTGCATGGTCGCCCTTTGCGGTTTACTTGAGATCTTCGACCTAATCTACGACGGCGGGGCGAATGAAAGAACGTTCGCGCGGGGTCGATGCAGACCGCTCCACCCGAATCCCGCTTCTTGAGAGGCGAGCGGTGAGAACCCCGAAGGACCCGGTGAGTACCCGCTGTCCCTCACGCCAGACGAACGGCCACCTTTGGAAAACGCACTGATGCCTCGGTTCAGACATGTTCTCCGCTACCTGTGGGCGGCTCCCGGCACGCTCGTCGGTGCCGCCGTGACGCTTCCGGTGCTCATGACGGGAGGGCGCGCCCGGCGGGTTGACGGCGTGATCGAGGTTGAAGGACGCCTTTTGCACCACGCTCTTCGCCGGTTCGTGCCGCTGCACGGCGGAGCCTTGGCGATGACGCTTGGCCATGTCGTCGTTGCGCGAGACGCGGCGGCGCTCGACCGAACGCGGCAACACGAGCGGGTACACGTAGGCCAGTACGAACGCTGGGGCGTTTTCTTCATTCCGGCCTATTTCGCCGCCGCCCTCTACATCGCCGCACGCGGCGGTCGCCCCTACCAGGACAATCCTTTCGAAATGGAAGCGCGCGCAAATGCCAGACAAAGCGCCGCCAAAGCAAGCGCCACCGGGAAACCGGCCGTGCGATGAACCGCAACGGACCGCTCCGCGTGGTGCTCATCGGTGGGGAGTGCTCCGGCAAGACGACGCTTGCGCCGCTTCTGGCAGGCCGCTACGACACCGCCTGGGTGCCCGAGTTCGTCCGCACCTACGCTGGCGCGAAGGGCGCGCCGCTCTGCTACGCCGACGTGGACGCGATTGCGCGCGGGCAACGGCTGGCCGAAGACGAAGGTGCCCGGCTCGCCGGCGGCGTGGTCATTTTCGACACCAACCTGCTCCTGACGCACCTGTTCAGCCTCTACTATTATGAGCAGTCGCCGGCGTGGGTTGAAAAGGCTCTGCTGGAGCGCCGCTACGACCTGTATCTCGTCGCTAAGGGCGACTTTGCGTGGAAGGAAGACCCCGGGCAGCGCGACGGGGCGCACGTTCGGGCAGACATGGAGGCGCGCGTGCTGGACGAACTTGACCGCCGGGGCGACGCCTATGTCGTCTTGAGCGGGAGCGTAGAAGAGCGGCTCCGCACGGCCACGGATGCTATCAACCGGAAGCTGAGAAGCGCAGGCTAAGCCGCCTGCGTATTGCTTACCGCGGTTCGGTCCTCCGCCGGGCGGGGCGCGGATGCCGGACTGATTCGCTCCCACTCGCGCGCAGCGAAGTCGTAAAAAGGCTGCTTCTGGTGAAGCCATCCGAAGTGCAGCACGTAGGGCGTCACTTCCATATAATCGCCCCAGCCGGGCAGGGTGGACGCCCAGCGGAAGAGCCGTTCCCGCCGCCGCGTCTTCTTAACGCCACGGATCATGTACACGATGGGCTTGCTGTAGTACCGGCACCGGATGTGATGGAAATCCGGATCGTAGTCGGTAAGCCCCTCGATGAAATCGAGCTGCGGACTGTTGTAGCCCTGGAACCAGGGGAAAACAGGCAGGCGATGGTAGCTCATGGACATAGCGAGGCTCCATTCGCACGTTTCCTCGCTCCGCCCCTCGTGCAGACGGCTGCGGAAGTGCGTATCCTCCCGATTGTCCAGAAAATAGGCCGCCTTCTCACACACCGAGCGCGTTGCCTTGCGGTCGGCCGCGTAAATCATTCCGGCCTGGACGCGCGGGAAGCTCGTCAGTCCGAAGCGCTTGAGGGTGCGCGTGCGGCGGTCGAGAAGAATGTCGCCAAAAACCGACCAGCCCTTGGGTCCGCCGAAGAAGAAGTCTGCGCGTTCCAATCCCGTTGCCGTAAAGGCGTAGGGTGAAAGCTGCGTCCAGAGTGGGTCGGGGTCGCGGCACCAGATCATGTCCGAATCCACATACAAATTCTGCTCGAACGGCATGAACCGGTGGAGATGGTGCTTGAAGCCAACGATCGAGCGGTTTTCCTCCGGGAGAAGCTCGATGCGGTCGAAGAGGCGATCGGCCCCGTGCTGCACGAGCACCTGGCGGTGTTCGTCCGAGCAGTAGAGGGCAACGGGCCGTGCGGCGTCATAACGGCGCAGCGTCACGACCGACGCAACCGCGTGGTGCAGGTATTTCTCCGCGCCGTAGGTGTGTAGTACGTATCCGTCCACGATCCGATAAGTCGCTGATTTTAGGCGGCTATAGACTAATTCGTAACGCTACTGATGGTTTGTTGTTCTCAGCGGCTCTGCCTCCCTCGAACAAGCAAAAAGAGGCCGCAGGCGGCAATGCCGGCGGCCTCTTGTAAGATAGCAAGCCCGAATCAGCTTTTTGCCTCCATCGATGCACGTTTCTTGTTCAGGCTGGTCATGAGCGCGTCGAAGCCCCGCTTCCGAACGACACTCTGGAACGAGCGCTCATATCCGCCGGCCGTGCTCACCTCGTCAAGAATGATGTCCGTCACAAACCACTCGCCGTCGTTGCGAGCCAGCACGTACTCCACCTTCGCAGGCACGTCCTTGTAGATGACCGACGTCATCGCCCGCGCAGAATCACCCGTAACGGCGATCTTCCCGTAGGTAGTCTTGGTGCGATAGATGTCGAGGTTCGCCAGGGACTGGCCCCGCACGATCTCGCTGAAAACGTCTACAAACGCCTTCTTCTGCGCGGTCGTGAGCGGCGTCCAGTGCGGCCCGAGCGCCTGCCGCGACATGGCCTCAAAGTCAATGACGCCGTTAATCATGTCCTTGAGCTTTGCCTTGTCGGCCGTGGAGAGCGTCTTCTTGTTGCCGAGGAGCGCCTTGATCTCACGGTCGCGGCTCTCGAGCATCGTCCGAATCTCTTTCGACTGGTCCTGCGCGGAAGCAGCCGGCACAAGTGAAGCGCCCAGCATCAGGACGGCAAAGAGGAAAAGTGGTATTCTCTTAAGCATAAGAAGCACAAAGTCTTGGGTGATCTATTTCGTGGCCGATGGTGCGGCCGCATCGCGGATCTTCAGGTCATCGACACCCGAAGGGGTGTGCCCCAAAACTATTCAACAAGTGTGCCGCTTTCGATCTTTTCTTCCAAGGTGCCGGTCGCATTGTGCAGGCGAAGCACCGCCACGTTGAAGCGCTGAACGGACTCGTAATACCCTGCTTCGAGTTCGAGATTCGCCTGGACCGCCTTGACGAGGTTCTCGGTGTCTCCCAGGTCCAAATCGAAGTTCACGGACTCGAACTGTAACCAGTCCCGGCTGATACGCAGGGCCTCTTGCGCGCTTTCCATTGCCGAGCGCGCAATCGTGAGGTTGCGATACGCTTCCTCGACCTGAAACAGGACGAGCTGCTCGGCCGCATCGAACTGATAGCGGACCTCCGCAAGGTCGGCGGAAGCCTGCTCCACTTTCGCGCGCGTCTGCACCACGTTCAGGTTGTACCGCAATCCAAGCCCGGCAAGCAGGCTCCGTCCAAGAAAAGCATCACCAACGTATGCATTCTTCTGACGGTACCGCCCTTCGGCGTAAGCATACGACGTCGATGCGGCGAGCGCAAGCTTCGGGTAGAAGTCGGACTTTGCCACCTTGACGAGGGCTTCCCGGGCCTGTAAACCCGCTCGGGCCTTCGCCATCTCGGGCCGGTGGTCGAGCGCAATCACGAAGTAGCTCTCCAGCGAGTCCGCCTGGAACGCGAGCGGCTCGAGCGTAGCCGATGTCGGCGCGATGGCCGTGCCGCGCGGCAGGAAAAGCTGGCGCGCCAGCGCGACCTCCGCCGTCGCAAGCCGCTCACGCACTTCGACGACGCGGCGCAAATACTCCTGCTCCGTAATGAGGACCTGTTGCAGATCCGCATCGTCCACATCGGAGGCTCCTTCGTCTAGCAAACGGCGTATTTCTCTCTTTGCCTGCGCCACTATGTCTCCCGCGCGGCCCGTTAGCCGCTGCAGCGCACGCGCAAGACCGAGGCCGTAGTACAGCTCTCCCGTGCGCAAGGCCACCTGCAGGGAGGTAGCGTCCACGTCCGCCGCTTCCACGTCGACGCCGTAACGGGCCGCCCGGATGCTGTACTTGATCTGACCGCCCGTAAACAGCGGCTGCACGACCTGCACCTCGGCGCGATTAAACGGCCGAAGATGATCCCAGTCGTTCCGCACATCCGGGTTCAGGTAAAGGGCGTCCTTGGGGAGCGTGTTTCCTTCGGGAATGTCCATCCCCGGTGCCACGCTATGCTGAGTTTCTAACCTGAAATCGGTGAGGAAGCGATTCGCCAGTGCAAAATCCTTGCGCGCCTCTGCCTGCTGCACCTCCGCCGCCTGAATGCCTACTTCCGGACTCGCAGCCAGCGCCCGCTCGACAACTTCCTGCAGCGACATCACCAGCGTGTCGGCAGGTTGGGCCGCGGCGGGATAGGCGCGGGCCGGTATCAGGATCGAGGCGAGAACGAACGTGAGGCAGAGCCGGGGAAATCGGGCGTGCATGGGCGATGGGATACGGGGCAGCGGGCAAAGTGTCTGGCGGCAGCGCCGGCAAGGCTTGCAGTACGCGGCGGGTGCAGGGGTGGTTCTACCGGCAGGCTACAAGCCGCCGCGGCAACTCGGACGGCACCACCCACGCCTCCCGACGAATGCGGTCCCAGCGGAAAGACTCCACGAGCGAGTACGGCCCCGCGGGTAGCGCCGCGGCCGTAAGCCCCAGCGAATATCCCAGGTAGCCAACAATAGCCTCCGGCTGAACGCCGGCTTCGCGCAAGGCCCGCAGGCAAAGCGCGTCGTCGCGCTTTGAAAGCTTCTCGCCGCGATCATTGACAACGAGCGGGACGTGCGCGAACCGGGGCAGCGGAGCGCCGAGCGCCCTGAAAAGCTGAATCTGCCGCGCGGTGGAGTCAAGCAGATCCGCGCCGCGCACGACCTCAGTGATCCCCATGTCGAGGTCATCAGCGACAACGGCAAGCTGGTAGGCGTAGCACCCGTCGCGCCGCTTCAGCACAAAGTCCCCGACTGAGAGTTCCACGCACTCCTCGATGCGCCCATAAACGGCATCCTCGAAGACGACGGGTTCGCCGTCCACCCGAAACCGCAAAGCCGCGTCGGGAGCGGGATCGTTCTGGTGCCTGCTGAACCAGTCGGCCTGCAACGCGGCCGGGCGCAGCGAGATCGGGTAGGGCGGAAGCCCGGAAGCGCCATGCGGTGCCGAAGCGATCTCCTGGAGGTCTCTGCGCGAGACGCGGCAGGGGAACAGCCGGCCGGCCTCAGCAAGGCGCGCGAGCACGCGCTCATAATGGCCGGTCCGCTCCGACTGCCGGTATGGCGCGCAAGGCCCGCCTGCGCCCGGTCCTTCGTCCCAGTCGAGGCCGAGCCAGGCGAGGTCTTCCAGGGCCGCGTCAGCCATTCCCGGCACGACCCGCGGCCCGTCGAGGTCCTCCAGTCGCCAGACCATCGAGCCGCCGGCGGAACGCACGGACAGCCACGCCGCCAGTGCCGTGCGCGCGTTGCCGAGGTGAATGCGTCCGGTGGGGGAGGGGGCATATCGCCCGCGCGGGAGCATTATGGCCGCGGTAGTTGTGATTACGGAGCGAACGGGTTATTCTTGCGTACGGACGTTGACCCTCTACCGAGCTTTTTTATGGCCTCTCCTTCCGGACCTCAATCGATCGGATCCATTCTGCAAGACCTCATTGCTGGTATGGGCATCCAGCATAAGCTCGACGAAGTGCGCACGATCGAGTCTTGGGCCGCGCTGGCCGGTCCCCATATCAACGCCGCCACGGCCTCGGTGTGGATACGAGGCGACAAGCTGTTCGTGAAACTGACCTCGTCGGTGTGGCGACAGGAGTTGCACCTGCAGCGCGCGCAATGGCGCACGCAGCTCAACGAGGCGCTCGGCGCGGAGCTGGTTCGCGAAATCGTCTTTACTTAGCGCAGAGGGACCAAGCGCACAGGGTTTCCCGGCGGGACGCCCTCGGCCCCGGGCGCGCTAATCGCGGTACTTGCGGAACGCTACGGAGGTGTTGTGCCCTCCGAACCCGAACGCATTGCTCACCGCGACCTCCACCGTGCGCTGCTGCGGCTGGTTGAAGGTGTAGTTCAGGTCACACTGCGGATCGGGCACCGAGAAGTTGATCGTCGGCGGGACCACGTCGTTGTAACAGGCCAGAATAGACGCAATGGCCTCAACGGCCCCGGCAGCGCCGAGCAAGTGGCCGGTCATGCTCTTCGTCGACGACAGGTTCATCTTGTAGGCGTGGTCGCCAAATACCTGCTTCACGGCCTTCGTCTCCGCCACATCGCCGAGCGGCGTCGCGGTGCCGTGCATGTTCAGGTAATCGACGTCCTCGGGCTTGATGCCGGCATCCTCGATCATCCGCTCCATGGACAGCCGGGCACCCAGCCCCTCCGGGTGGGGTGCCGTCATGTGGTGCGCGTCCGCGGACATGCCGATGCCGATGATCTCCGCGTAAATGCGTGCCCCGCGCGCTTTCGCGTGCTCGAGTTCTTCGAGATACAACGCGCCGGCGCCCTCTCCCATAACAAAGCCGTCGCGCGTGGCATCGAAGGGGCGACTGGCCGTTTCCGGCTCGTCGTTCCGCGTCGAGAGGGCCTTGAGCGAATTGAAGCCGCCGATGCCGAGTTCAGTCACGGTGGCCTCGCTACCGCCAGCAATCATGGCGTCAGCCTGTCCGCGCTGTATGAGCATGAAGGCGTCGCCGATGTTGTTGTTGCCGGTGGCGCACGCCGAGACGACGCTGTAGTTCGGCCCCATGAAACCGAACTCCATCGAGATAATGCCGGGTGCCATGTCCGGAATCAGCATCGGGATAAAGAAGGGCGAAAGCCTCTTGGCTCCCTTCTCGATGAAAACGGCCGTCTGCTCATGAAAGACCTGCATCCCGCCGATGCCGCTGCCAAAGATGACACCCGTGCGCTCTTTCTCTTCCTGCGAGATGGCGTTGCGGTCGAGACCTGCATCTTTCACCGCCTCGCTGGCCACCGTAATGGCGTAGCGGCAGAAAGGATCGAGCCGGCGGGCGCGCTTGGCGTCCATGCTCTGCAGCGGATCATATCCTTTCAACTCGCAGGCGAACTTCGTATCGAAGGGTGCCGGGTCAAACGAGGTGATCGTTCGAGCGCCGCTTTCGCCGCGCATCATGGCCTCCCAGAAGGACTCGGCGGTAAGGCCGATGGGCGTCAGCGCGCCCATACCGGTCACGACGACCCTGCGAAGTTCTTTACGCATCAGTTTTCTGCTTTCCTGTTGGTTCGAGACCGTGGCCGCGCCATCGCGAAGCCGGACTCCGAAGAACACCCACGGGCCTGCCCGGGGGACATGAGCCGCCGTGTACGGCTTATACGAAGAACCCGGCAAACCACACTCAAAAAGAATGGGGCTGCCGGGCACCAGACACTTTTCGTCCGGACTTACGCAGCCGTGCGCTGCGTCAGATAATCGACAGCTTCGCCGACCGTAGAGATCTTCTCCGCGTCCTCGTCCGGAATCGTCACGTCGAACTCTTTTTCGAATTCCATGATGAGTTCAACCGTGTCGAGCGAGTCGGCACCGAGATCGTTCGCAAACGACGCTTCAAGGGTGATGTCCGACTCATCGACACCCAGTTTTTCCACAATGATCGACTTCACCTGGGATTCGATATCCGTAGCCATAAACGAGCCTCCTTCTTTTGAATATTGGGGTGGGACTGCGTGCGTCCGGTACGCTTCATTGCGGCAGGACCGGCCCACATTCGCATTCGTTTGAACAGTCGAAATTACGGCAGGCGATGAGCAGAAGCAATCGCTCCCGCATCTCCATGCGTAACCTTTCGCAAATCTGCGATCTTCAAGACCATGTAAATGCTAAAGGTGACGCTCGTGTTCCGCACGTCTATTTTCCTCGCCTATGCGCCCGCGTTCCGCCGGTAGAGGAGCACGTCCAGTCCGTAGAGCACGCCGAGTATGACGGCGAAGGCCACGAGTGCGAGGACGGGCCGCCAGATGACGAAGCCGCCCGCGATGCCGAGCACGCCGCCAAGATACTTGATATAGTTGAGTTGTTCGTTGGCGGTGTTCTTTAAAAGGTTCTCAAGCTGCTGCTCGTCATAAGCCCGCATGTTCTCGACAATAACATCGTAGACGTTGAACTTCTCGACGAATCCGAGCACCAGGCGCGTCGCCCAGGCCTCGATCTCTTCGCCGCGCGCCTCGATCTTCTCCGGCAGCTTGTCGAGTAGACTGTCCAGTCCGTCCAGCGCCGTATCCACGGAGGAGGGGAGTTCCTTCACCGCCTCATCGAGCCGCCGCTGAAAATCCGCTTCGTTGAAGAAACGGTACGTCCGCAGCGCCAGCCCGCCGATGCCCCGCCCGGCCTGCTCTTCGATCTTGTCCGTGGTAAAGTCGATGATCTTGCGGCGCACGTCCTGCGAAGAAAGAACCTGCTGCACGTACTCGGCGGTGAGGCGCTTGAGGTCCTGCCGAAACTCGGCGTCTTCGAGCACGCCCCGCGTCACCCCGAACGCCATTTCGCGGTACTTCGCGATCGCCTGGCTCTCCTCGATCTTGCGCTTGATCATCTCCTCGTTGATCAACTCCTCCGAAACAGCCGTCGCCAGGCGGAAGATGATCCGTTCGCGCTGCGCCGGAACGAGTCCCTGCCCGAAGATCGGCCGCCGCTTGCGCGGGTGGAAAAGCATCCCGATCGCGAGCGCGTTCGTAAGGAATCCGATCAGTCCGCTCACGGACAAAATGCGCAGCAAGCCGGATAATTCCACCGGGTAGCCGAATGGAGCGATCTCGGCACCGGGAAAATCCCACAGGAAGGAAATAACGAATAGGAGAACGAGGACGACCGGGATGAACTGCAGCACCGGCAGAATGCGCGCGTACGCCCCTTCCATCTTGGGCGGCTGCGGCTTGGTCGAGTCGGGCGGCTGCGCCGCAGGAAGGTGCTTCCGTATGTAGAGCGCGAGCAGCGAGCGCAGATCACGACCTCGCGCGAGCGTCAGCGCGCGCGCTTCGGGAATGGAGTGGGCCTGTTCAGACGGCGGGTCCGGTTCCGACGCGGCGGCCGGCGGCTGATCCGGATAGAAGGGGTCGATCATCGGGTAGAGACGGGTTGCAGAACAAGGGGCGCTTACGACGGTGCCGCCCCCGGGCGTTCCGCCGGCAGCGTAGACTTTTCCGCTCCATTACGAACCGGCGACCGGAGCGAATCCGATCCGCTCGGCGTCGTGCTGCATTCCCGCGATCACCGTCTCAATGCTCTCCTCAAGCGTAACGCCGAGTTCTTCGGCTCCCTGCCGTATGTCCTCCCGGCTGACCGCCGCGGCAAACGCCTTGTCCTTCATCTTCTTCTTGACGGACGAGGTGCCAAGCCCCTGCAAGCCCGTCGGCCGTACATAGGCGACGGCCGTTATGAACCCGGCAAGCTCATCGGCAGCAAAAAGAGACTGCGCAAGTGCCGTTGTTCGCGGCGTTCCGGTGTACTCGGCGTGCCCAAGAATCGCCTGCAGCATCTCCTCCGGATAGCCGAGCGTCCGCAGATGCGCCACGCCCACGTGCGGGTGTTCCTCCGGCGTCGGATGCCGCTCGTAGTCCATGTCGTGCAGGAGGCCGGTAATGCGCCAGAGCGTCTCGTCCTCACCAAACCGCCGGGCGAAGGCAGCCATAGCGGCCTCGACGGCATAGGCGTGGCGGCGGAGGCTGTCCGTTTCGGTCCATTCATGAAAGAGGGTGAGGGCGTCGGAGTAGTTGAGCATGGCGGGGCACCTTTGGATGAAACCACCAAAATACTGCAGAACCACCGGCACCGCGAACCGGCCGTTGTAGAGGTAAGGCATGTAGCGTGGTCACAGTGACTTAGCACAAGTTATTTCGACACGCTCTTGATTCTCACCCGCCGGTGCCGTACGTTTGTATTGACTAACGGTCAGTCAATAAAGAGGCGCTCCTTTACAGAAGCACACAAAGAGATCAATATGGAGGTCACTGACAAAGCAGCCCGGACATTCCCGCAGATCATTCAGGGAGGCATGGGCATTGGTGTTTCCAACTGGCGGCTCGCCCGCCGCGTCGCGGAAATGGGCGAGCTGGGCGTCGTCTCCGGCACCGCCATCGATTCCGTCGTGGTTCGCGAACTGCAGCAGGGCGACCCGTTCGGCCGCCTACGCGTCCTTGCCGATTACCCGGATCAGGATACGGTCGCCTACCTGCGGCGCGCCTTCTACGTCGAGGGCGGCATTGCGGAGGGGCGTCCGTACAAGCTGCTGCCCATCCACCGTTTCAATCCGACCGTTCGGTCGCAGTGCATCCTGGCCGCGTCCACCTTCAGCGAGGTGCGCCTTGCGCAGGAGGGGCACAACGGCGTCGTTGGGATCAACCTCATGGCGAAACTCAAGCGCAGCACGCTCGCCTGTATGTACGGCGCTATGCTCGCCGGCGTCGACGCCATCCTCATGGGCGCGGGCATTCCGATCGAGGAAGGCGAACTGCTGCCCCGCCTCGCCGCAGGGGAGAAAGTCCGCCTCCGGATCGATGCGGACACGACGGACGCCCCGGACCCTTCCGCGTGCTTTTACTACGAACTCGACCCCGCCGACCTCGTCCCAACCGTCGAGCCGCTGCCGCGCCCGGCCTTCTTCCCGATCATTGCATTGGACGTTCTCGCGGGCATTCTCTTTAAGAAGCTCCCCGCAGGTAGTATCGCGGGCTTCATCGTCGAGGGTGCGACGGCGGGCGGACACAACGCGCCGCCGCGCAACAAAGCGTACGACGAGCAGGAGAATCCGGTCTACGACGCCCGAGATCTGCCCAACTTCGCCAAGATCGCAGCGCTTGGACTGCCGTTTTACCTTGCCGGCGGGTTTGGAACACCGGCGGGCCTGAAGCAGGCGCTGGCGCTCGGCGCGGCCGGCATTCAGGTCGGTTCCATCTTTTCGCTGGCCGAGGAGGCGGGCTACCCCGCTAAGGACCGCGAGCGCATCGTAGCAGGCATCCACCGGGGTGAAGTGCACGTCCGCACCGACGGCCGCATCTCCGGCACCGGCTTCCCGTTTAAGGCGCTCGAGATGGCGGGGACGCTTGGCGAGCCGCAGAAGCTCGCCGAACGCACGCGCATCTGCGACCTCGGGTACCTGCAGACGGCCTATGTCGACGAAAAGGGCCGCGTTCAGGGGCGCTGTCCGGCGGAGCCGGTTGCGACGTACGTGGAGAAGGGCGGGAAGGTAGAGGATACCGTTCGCCGGGCCTGCCTCTGCAACGGCCTCATGGCGAACATTGGTCTCGCACAGGAGCAGAAGTGGGGCACCGAGGAGCAGCTCTTCACGGCAGGGGACGAAATCATGCGCCTCCCCCTCGGCTCCGCCGACCACCCGACCTTTACCGCCGAGGACGTGATCCATTACCTGCGGGGGGAAGACCTCTCCGGCTGAGCAATTTTCAGCAGCTGTAAAAGAAGAAAGCCTCCGGCGCTCAGAGGTGCCGGGGGCTTTTCTGTATTGCGTCCGCGCAAGCCTACATCTGCGACGGACGAGATATTGGGCATGTACGGTTATGCCCGCAGTTGAAGTAACTTTGGTGATTCCTTACATTCTTAGCTACGCTGTAGCCATGGCATAGATTCTTGGGCCACGCTGCAGCGTCGCGCTTGGCCTGGTGTTTTTTACCCAGAGGAATGTGATGAAGCCAACATGGATGTAATTCCTGCTGCTCCTATGTGCTCCTGCGGCGTAAGCGCCCAGTGAACTACCTGTTGCTTTTCCAGCGGTGCGGCAGTAGGTCTTCCACTTGACGGGCCGGGTGCGTCGGAATACGGGCGAGCACGTCGGTGAGCCACTCCTGCGCGTTCACCTCGTGACGCTTGCAGGTGGAGAGCAGCGAGTACACCACCGCCGCCCGCTCGGTTGCCTCGTGCGAGCCGGCAAAGGGATAATTCTTCCGACCGAGCGCCACGGGTCTGATGGTATTTTCTGGCGATATGACATCGCCATACAGGTTGTTGTCGATCTCGACCGCGCCGTCTTCTGCGTAGCGAGCGAGCTTCTCCCACCGTGCTAGCGCGTGGGCGACCGCCTTGCCCCATGCGCTCCGCGGCAGCGCCCGCTGCTCCTCCAGGAACGCCTTCAGTCCGGAGAGCACCGGCCAGGCTTCCTGCCGCACCTTGAGCCGCTCCTCATTCGTTGCCCCCTGCTCGCTCAGACGGCGCTCGGTCTCGTAGAGACGGCCGATCTCCGAGACCACATGTGCGCTCGTTTTGGCGGCGACTTCCTCCCTTGCCTCGAAGAAGTTGCGGCGCGCATGAGCCCAGCAGCCGAAAGTGGTCACTCCCGGCACGCCGTCGAACATCTCTTAGGCCGCATACCCGTCCGTCTGCAACGCGCCCCGGAAGCCGGAGAGAAACGCCGCCGGACCATCTCTGCCGCCCCCCTCTGGTAGTCCATCACGACCAGACCGTCGCGAGGGGCATGGTGAACCCAGAAATAACCCCGACGAGGAGGAGGCCGATAAGATCGCTGCCGCCGCCGAGGAGTAAGCAAACCGCGACTACAAGTAGGATCGCGTCACCTGGCAGAATCGCATACGCACCAGCATCTACGACAACGATTATGCCTACAACGTTTAAGAGTGGCATGCAATAGCCGAATACACTATATGTAGAACCTGCCAGTACATGACAGTCGTCGAAGCCAATGACAAAGAGGCGGCGCTGGAGATCGCCCGCTCGAAGCCCACACCGGAGTGGGATGAAGAGATGTGGTCTGATCAAGAGCTCACCAACGACGAGGCAGAAGACATTTAGTCCTACTTTAACACGGACGTAGAGTCCAAATCCCCCCATACCAATAGCCATGCGATACCTGATACTTCTCCTGCTCATCCTCTCTACCGGATGCGCCTCGACGATCTCGACGCCGGCCACGCTCAGCGACGCCGTCTACTACACGAGCGAACCGGTCGCGAAGACCGTGAACTTCACCTACTCCACGGCCGCTCCGGACGAGAGCATCAAGCCCGTGGGGTATAACAAGAAGGGCGAAAGAGCCTCCGGAGGAGGCCTCAAGATCGATGTGAGGCACAACGATGCCCTGGAGCGCATGTACTGGGAGTATCTCTCCTCGACCTTCAATGGGCCCGGCAGCGACGTGCAGGTCGAGCTGCGCCTCATGGAGGTCGAGCTGCGGGCCGACGCCCAGGACGGCGCCGGAAAGACGTTCCTGGTCGCCATGGCCGGCGGAGAGCTCTCCAGCATCATGTCGGCCCGCCAGAGGGCCAAGATGACCGTGCGCTCGGGCGGCAAGACCTACGAGAAGCTTCTAGTAGGTACGGCTAGCACGCAGGACGTCGACGGCATCGGCACCGGCACGAGCTCGTCGCACATCTACAAGGGCGCCAACTCAGACGAGATGATCTACGGGCGCCTGCTCAACGACAGCTCGAACAAGCTCATCCTCCAGTCAGCTCAGTTCCTGCGTTCGCTGGAGTTGTAGAGGCGCGAGGCCTGTTCATGAAGATGGCGCCCTCCTGCAGGGCGCCATCTTCGACCCTTAACATCCATTGCCAACATGGAGCCAGACAAGAGCAAAAGCGCCTGGCTGTTGAAGAGATAGCCGACTTCATCAACCAGCACAGGCTGGTCATCATCCATGGCGGCGTGCCGACCACGTGTTCCGGTGATGCCGATCGCTCTGTCGGAGCGAAGCGACGCTGGATCTAACGGTTCTTACAAGTGGTCGGCTTCGTTCAGATTTGGCAGACGCTTTCTCATGGATTCTCCTTTGAGCGTGATGTGGTGCGCGTTGTGGATCAGGCGGTCCAGAATGGCGTCGGCGAGCGTCGGGTCGGCAATGCCCTTCTCCACCGGTCGCGCCGGTAAGCTGCCGATCAGGACGCCACGCCCTTCCTCCCTGGGATCGACGTACTTCGGCCGCACCCGCCGGATGACCACCAGCGTGGCCGGGCGGTAGTCGGCGCTAAAGGTTATCTCCTCGCCGATCTTCTTCAGGGCGCTCGTGTCAACCCCTTCCGGTTCGATCATGATTACCTCACGAGGAAGATGAGACGGCAGCACCTACCTCGCGGGCTTTGCCTTGCGCCGCGTGTGCGCGGGCACCTCGGCCGTCTGCGGCGGCGGAGCCTGCTTCTCCTGCTCGGCGAAGAGCGGCAGTTGCTCCGGCACGAAGCGCTAGCTCCTGGTGCCAAAGAGGAGCCGCTTGGTCTGCGAGAGCTCCCGCAGCGCCCGCACCAGCTGCTCCCGCAGCGCCGCGCTCTCCGCCTGGAGAAGCTCGTAAGAGGCTGCGGGAGGGGCGTTTTCCATGCCGGAAAGATACGAACAGCGCCGCCTCGCTCGGCCTCGTTTTCGGCCTCAGCACCCCTTAAAATGCACTATTCACGCGCCGCTCGGCTCCGGCAGACGGTAGCGTTTGCGCGTGCGCCTCCTCTCGAGCGAGACGCCTTCCATCATCAGCATCAGGTCGCGCCACGAGAGCGCCTCCCCCTCCTTCGGCAGCTCAAACGTGCCCTCTTCCAGGCGCTTGTAGAAGAGCCCCAGCCCGCTGCGGTCCCAGACGAGCAGCTTGACATGCGTGCGGCGGCGGTTGACGAAGACGAACATAGGCGATTTCACATCGCCAATCGCCGGAGAGAGGGTCTCGCCCCATGCCCTGGCGGACGAGTCCGCAGAGCCCGTCGAAGCCCTTGCGCATGTCCGCCGGAGCGCGGTAGAGCCAGTAGCCCTGCGAGGAGGAAAAGGGTGTCATCGCGCGCCGACGAGATCCAGCAGAAAGGCGGCTTCCACCGGCGCGAAGAGGCGCAGCCGCACGCCGCCTCCGTAGTCGATCTCGTAGAGCGGGTGTCCCGCAGACGGCTGCGGCGTGATCTCGGTGAAGGAGGGTGCCTGCACGGCCGAGCGGCGGCGGTAGCGCTGCAGCCAGTAGGTAAAGACCGGCATCGAGAGGCTCTCCTCTTCGCAGAAGCGCGTCTGCGTCAGGCCGGAGGCGAGGTAGCGCTCGATGAGCGGAAACATGGACGAGGCAGAGCGGCGGACAGGCGTCATAGGGGTTCTTTTTGCCCCGCAACTTCGCCTGGCCGGACTTACCTTTGCAAGATGTACTTCACCGCGCGCTTACGTTGATTCTACGTCCGGTATGCTGTACCGGATCTTTGCCGGCGGCATCTGGCGGGCGTACCCGGACGGCTCGGACCGGGAGCAGATCGTGGCGAATATGTTGGCGTCGGAATTGGCGCTCGACCGGGCTGGCGTGCACTTGTATTGGGCCGAAGATGGCCTCATGCCCAGCATTCACCGCGCGACGCTCAATGGTATGCTCAGAGACACGTTTCTTCTTGGGATTGACGCGCTGGCGAGCCTTGCGCTGGACCTGCGTGCGAAAACAATTTACTGGAACGAGCGGGATCGCATCCGACGCTCGGACTTCGACGGCTCGTCCGCCGAGGACCTATGGACGGGTCTCGACCACCCCGGCTCCTTGGCGATCTCCTACAGGGAGACCAGTTCGGCGGCCGATGTCGTTCTCCCGGTGCACCTCTTGTTGCACCAGAACCGCCCAAACCCGTTCAATGCTGCGACGCAGATTGGCTTCTACCTGGACAAGCCGAAGGCAATTACCTTGTCCGTTTACAACATTGCCGGGCGGGAAGTGGCGCACCTCGCGGAGGGGGGTGGCATTCGGCAGGCGAACACCGCGTTAGCTGGGACGGGAGAGAGTACCCCTCTGGTGTCTACCTGTACCGCCTTACGGCAGGAGCGGCAGTGGAGACGCGCCGCATGGTGCTGCTGACGGTGGCGGAAGTCCCGTCGGCTCCATGAGGTAAAGGCCTGTCGCAAACAAGAAAGCTCCCGGCACCTCTTGGGGCCGGGAGCTTCGCTTTGCTCCAAGGAATCCTAAAAATGGATGCCGAGGCCGATCACGGCGGTCAGGGTGGACAACTCGCTCGACATAAAGCTTCCCGGCACCTCGCTGCTGCCCGTCATTGGGATCATCATCGGGCTTTGCAGGGGCGAGGAGACCTTCACCGGCGGCGCGTACTGCAGCGCGGCCGAAACGGTCATGCCATTGTGCGTTTCAAACGAGAACCCGCCGCTGATGTGATGCTGCACGAGGGCGGGGGAGGCGACGTTGTAGAAGGCCACGTCGTCCCCGACGGGATTCTCGTTGTACGCGTAGCCGAGGCGGATCGGAAGGTTCGGCATCAACGCATATTCGGCCCCAACGGCGACCGCGTAGATGCTCTTCCATCCGAAGCCCGTCACGGCCCCGGTCTGGTCGAAGCCTGCCTCCTGAAAACCATCGGTGTTCTCGAAGTCGATGTAGCGCGCATCCGCCACGAGCGTGAGCCTTTCCATCGGATCGAACGCCACGCCGGCAGAAACGATCATCGGGTAGTTCATGGCATAGGAGAACTTGCGCCCGTCCTGCTCGAACTCGAAGTCGCTGAAGTACTGCTCACTCTTGAACGACAGGCCCGCGCTGAACCCGCTGGCGCTGATAAAGTGGATGCCCGCCTGCCCGCCAAAGCCGAGCGACGTGGTGCGCGGTCCATCCGGGTAGCCGGTCTGCGTCGGCGAGGTCGCCGGGAAGGGCCGCACTTCGAGCATGCCAATGTTCAGCGTGGGGGAGACGCCGACCGAGACGCCCGGAGCCACGCTGTAGGCGTAAGTGGGCGCAATCTGGAAGAGCGAGAAGGACGATTTGATGTGCCCGAAACCGCCCGCGCTCTGCGGCGCGCTTATCGGGTTAGTCATGTTCTCCGCGTAATCAACGCCGAAGCCGCCGACGCCGAGCGCGCTCAGTCCGAACGTGGAGCGGCTACCTTCCGGGCGGTAGACAATGCCGAGGGCCGGGATGGGGAAGGGACCGGCGTCGCTGGAAGTCTTGCCGGACATCTGGTCCGTCGCGCCCTGGGGGGTGACGCCGGACGACAGTTCGGTGGTCGGAAACATGAGTTGAAGGCTGATATCGAACTCATTACCGGGCAGCGCCGAAATGGCCGCCGGGTTCCAGTGGAGGGCAGAGAGGCCGTCGCCGACTGCCGCCATGCCCGCGCCGGAGAAACTCTGGTCGTAGGGCCCGACGCCGTTCAGAACGTGCCCCATCTGCGCCGATGCCGGTAGCGCTACCACTACACAGAAAACGCCTGCGCTAAGCAGGGTAGAAATGAGTTTCATATATCACCCGAGTTGAATGTGACGTATTCGCCGACGCTCCTGTTCACCCTCACGACTTTGGGTAATATGGCGCAGAAACGAGCATCGCCACGTGGGTGTTGTCTCCCGTGTACCCCTTCGGTTTCCTGCAAAGTTTTGTAGTACGTTCCACTACATTCCGGGAGTGGCATACCATTCGGGCGCAGATGCGCACAGTTGGACCGCAGCGGCGATCCATGTAGCCCACTTGGTGGTATCCTCGGCACGCAAGTTGAGAGCATAGCGTCGCGTGGAAGTGGCGACGCATGGAAGTGGCATCACATGGAATACGTCAGCCGCACGCTTCCCATCCGGCCCATCGCGGGGGCGCCGACGAACTCGCGGTGCCGATTGTCCGTCACGTTCAGCACCGTCACGTCAATGCGCGCCCCCCGAAAGTACCGGGCGAACCCGTAACCGGCGCTCACGTCCAGCAGAAAGTAGTCTTCCACCGTTCCCACATACGGCCCGGACTGGACCGGGAAGCCCTCCGTGTACCGCCCGCTCGCGCCCACGGTGAATCCGGTCTGCGGCGCATAGTAGAACCCGCCCTTCGCCTTGAGCGCCGGGGCGTTGAGGGCCACGGAGAGGTCGGAGCCGGTTTCGTTCACCTCGTCTTCGTCAAAGTAGTTGTCGCTGGTCCACGACACATTGCCGAAAACGTCAAGCCGATCGGTCAGCGCCAGCTGCGCTCCGGCCTCGACGCCAAAGAACTCGATCTGGCCGAAATTGCGATACGAAAGAAGCAGCTCCGGCATACTACCCGCGCCCGCGTTGTTCTCTCGCGGCTGCACGATCGCGACAGGCAGGTCGTTCTTCACCCCCGGTTTGTCCGGGAAGATGGACGTTTCCTGCGCCAGTCCGACGATGAGCGCCGCGACGTCGGCGGGCTTCAGTCCCAGCTTCGCGAGGGCCGCCGCGAGTGCTTCGTTGTTCTGGATGCCCGCGCCAAGCGCCGCGCTCAGGTCCGGCGCAAGCGTCGGGACGTACACGAAGGGCGTCTCCACGGCCAGCGGACCAATGAAGTTTTCCTTGCGCGTGTAGTATACGTCCAGGCCCAGCATAAGCCGCCGCGCAACCATCCCCTTGTAGCCAACTTCGGCCGTCTGCGTAATGGTCGGCTTGATTGGAGCAACGTCTTCGACGCCGGAGATGGGTTTGGTGAGGCCAGTCGTCGGATTGAGCAGCATCAGGCTGCCTTTCGTGAAACCCTGAACGCTCGTGAGCGCCGGAGAGAGGAGCGCCTTGATCTGCCCTGCCGTAGCGGCGGAGATCGAACCGGCAGATAGCTTCAATGCGTTCGTAACCGTGGCGGCAAGCTTCGCGTCCGGTATAAGTTGGATGCCCGCGTAGACCGTGGCGTACGTCGCGCCAAGTGGCAGACCGATGGGCTGATCCGCGCCGAGCATGGCAGGATTGAGGCTCGACGCTACGAGGTCGCTGCCGAAGAGCGGCAGGTAATCTCCGTTACGCGCGTAGGAGAAGCCCTCCGCTGATCCCCGCCCTCGCAACCGAATGCCCGAGCCGGGGATGCGGCCCGCAATGATGTCGAGAAAGCTGGAGTTCGTTCCCGGCGCGGAGTGCGCGCGGTTGTACGTCGCGCGCAGCGAATGCCGCGGATTGATCTTGTAAACGAGCGCCGCGCGCGGGGAGAATGAAGCCTCCCCGGAAACGTTGTCGTAGTCCCCCCGCGCGGCGAGGGTCACGTCAACTTGCGGACTGAAGCTCGTCGTGGACTGCAGGTATGCGCCCGCGAGTGCGATGACTTCGTCCTCGTTGCGGCCGAGGATCGTTTTGCGCGTGAACGGATCGGTCACGTCAACGTCGGCCCCGATCACGAAACGCTGCCGGTTCGGCCGAACGAGAAGATCGTACTGCGTCTGCCAGACATAGTTGGCCGACTTGTCGACCACGCTGAGTGCAGTTCCGTAAAGAAATGAATCGCCCGCGTCGTTCAGGTTGACGTAGATCTGCGAGAAGAGGTTGCCCGCCTGCAGGCGCATCTGTCCGTACGAATAGCCGAACCCCTTCGCCTGCAGCGTGCCGACGCCGGAAAGCACCGTCCCCCCGATCCGCGAATAGCCGAAGTTGCCCGTCAAGAATACGGTGGGAGAGAAGCGGTACTGAAGGTTCAGATTGCCGTTGGACTTGTGGTAGTAGTAGTCCCTCGCCTTTCGGTCTCGGGTGAGTTGCAGGCTGTCCACCGGGTCGCTCGGGTCCATCGGCCAGTCGTCGGCTTGCCCGTAGGAGCCGGTGATCTTGTAGCCGAGTCTTCCGCCGATAACCCCCGCGTGCCGTCCTTCGAAGCCGAAAAGCGAACGCTCCCCTCCCGTCACGGCCACAGACGTGCCGGGGTAGGTAAACGGGTCCTTTGTTATAAAATGGATGACGCCGTTGTCCACCCCTGCGCCGTAAAGCGCCGAGCCGGGGCCGCGCACGACTTCGATGCGGTCGAGATCGAGCACGGCATTGGGCATGATGCTGTAGATGTTCACGCCAAGCGACGGCACGGCCGCGTGCCGGTAGTCGGTTAAGACGTATGTCGCGCCTGAAAAGGCATTGTTGAAGCCGCGCAAGACGACTTCTTCCCGGTCGATTCCCGTCCGCGCCATATCCACGCCAAGCGTGTTCTTCAGCGCCGACACGGAAGAAAGGCCGCTGCTCGACTGCTGAATCTCGCGAAGGTCCAGCACAGACACGGACGCGGGCGCATCCAGCACTTTTTCGGGCTTCCGGGAGGCGGTCACGATCACGTCGCTCATGCCGATACCTCCGACGAGGCTGAAATCGGCTACGACCTTCAAGCCCTCGGAAAGCGTGATTGAGCGCTCTTCAGGTTCGAACCCGACGAAGGCCGCGCGCAGCACGTAGCTTCCCGGCGCAACGGACGTCATGTTGTAGCGCCCCCAGCCGTCCGTTGTGACGCCGCGCAACAGCGCCTCTTCGCCCGGGATCATCAGCACAACCGATGCGCCGACAAGCGTCTCGCCGGTCTCTGAATCGCGCACGACGCCGGAGATGGACGCCGGCACTTGCGCCCGGGCCATCCACCCGGCGCAGGCGGACAGTGAAAGGAAGAGGAGGAAGATGCGTGCCGGTCGGCTCATGAAAGGAGAAAGAAAGAGGTGGGAGAGACTCGCCGGCGCGGGACAGGGGGACGCGCTTGTCTTAAAGCTATAAAAAATATACGAAAGCGGCAACGTCTCGCGAACGGCCATTCACCGCCGCTGATCCGGCACTATCCCAGCCCGACGCGCCTCATGATCTCGTCGACGTTTCGCAGGTGGTACGAGTCGTCAAAGGCCGCGGAAATCCCTTCGCGCCCCAATCTGCGAACCATTTCCTCGTCTTCGAGCACGATGTCGAGAAAAGAGCGTTCTTCCTCCCACGCCTGCATTGCCCGCGGCTGGACGAGGTCGTAGGCCTCCTCGCGGCTCATGCCGCTGTCGATAAGAGCAAGCAGCAGGCGCTGGCTGTTATAGAGACCGTGCGTCCGCGCCATGTTGCGCCGCATGTTTTCCGGATAAACGGTCAGGTTTTCAATAATGCCCGCCATGCGGTGCAGCGCGTAGTGAAGCAGCGTCGTGGCGTCGGGCAAGGCCACCCGCTCGACCGCCGAGTGGGAGATGTCCCGTTCGTGCCAGAGGGCGACGTTTTCATAAGCGGACACCATATATCCGCGCAGCAGCCGGGCACATCCCGTGATGTTTTCCGACGAGACCGGATTGCGCTTGTGCGGCATCGCGGAGGAGCCTTTCTGACCTTTGCGGAAGGCTTCCTCAACCTCGCGTACCTCGCTCTTCTGCAGCCCGCGAATTTCCGTCGCCATCTTCTCCAGCGACGCGCCGATGAGGGCCAGCACGGCCACGTAGTGCGCGTGGCGGTCGCGCTGGAGCACTTGCGTCGAGATCGGTGCCGGGTCGAGGCCCAGTTTCTCGCACGTCAGGCGCTCTACCTCGGGCGGAATGTGGGCGAACGTGCCCACGGCGCCGGAGAGCTTCCCGACCCGCACGCCGAGCGCCGCCGCGTCAAAGCGCTCCAGGTTGCGCTGCGCCTCGGCATAATAGAGGGCCATCTTCAACCCGAACGTCGTCGGCTCGGCATGAACGCCGTGCGTTCGGCCCATCATAAGCGTATGACGGTGCTCCCGCGCCCGAGCGGCCAGGGTCTCCATCAGGTGGACGAGCGCCGCCCGGATGAGTTCGTTTACCCGCACGAGCCGGTAGGAGAGCGCGGTGTCCACCACGTCGGATGAGGTGAGGCCGTAATGAACCCACTTCTTCTCGTCCCCCAGCGACTCGCTCACCGCCCGCGTGAACGCGACCACGTCGTGATGCGTCGTCTCCTCGATCTCGTGGATACGCGCCACGTCGAAGCGCGCCTCCCTGTAGAGCGTCGCGACATCCTCGGGCGGAATCGCCCCGACCTCCGACCAGGCGGCGCAGGCCGCCAGTTCAACATCCAGCCACGACTGAAACTGCTGCGCTTCGCTCCAGAGTGCCGTCATTTCGGGGCGGCTATAGCGTAAGATCATCTAAAACGTAAGGGTAAAGGGACATAGATGGCGTCGTCGCAATCTACGGCAACGCCGCCAATCAACTCCCACCAGATGGTTCGCGCCGGCTACAAACAGCCACCGGAAGCGGCTCCCGGCATAGCCGCGAGAAATCATCCTGCCTCTGCGCCCCAGCCGAGCTACTCAGCCATGTAAAAGAAATTCTTCACATAGGTTTATCTTTCGTAACGATGCAATATAGCTTACTTATTTTCGTATAGATTATATAAACGAGTGCAGCAACAGAAAGAGGCGCATTTTGCAGCCGTTTACGGCCTCGATCCATCCCATGCAAGCCACTAGCAGAGACCTCTTCGGACCTCCGGCTCCCTCCCTCCTTGTGGACGACCCGGCGCTGGAGGGTTGTAGCGAAGAGGCGTATCTCGGCGACGGCGGGTCCGATTTGAAGCCGGGTCTTTTGCGCCGCCTTTTCGCCGGAAAAGGGGTGAACGATAGTCCTGAACGGATGCGCCGGGCGCGGCTGCTCTCTCTTGCTACGATCGTTTTTGCCGCTTTCGCCCTCGCCTTTGCCGTGGTCGAGCTTGTGATCTCCGGCGGACTCTCGATGCGCCTCGCACTTGCCGCGGGAGCAAGCGTCCTGACACTCGTGGTGCCCATCCTCGTGCGCGTGACCGGTTCTACGCGCGTGGCGGGCACGGCGCTCGTCGCGCTGATGCTCCTTACCGTCGCGCTTATCTCCTTTACGCACCGGGGCATCTGGGACGAAGCCTTTCTCGTGAACCTCGTCATCCCCTGGGTGGCGGCCGGCCTCATCGCGCCCGCGGCCGCACCCGTCGCCGCCGCCGTCGTAGTGCTTGAAGTGCTGATCGGCCTCTTTGTGAGTTCCGGCACGCCCTTGCTTTTCAACGCGGCCGCGCCGGACGGATTTCTCCTCCGCTGGGCGCTCGTCTTCATCAGCGTATCGCTGTACGTGGGTGTTGGCGGTTACTACGTCGAGCGAATGACCATCGCGCGGCTGCGCCGAAGCAGGTCGCAACTCGGCCACGTTCGCGAAATGGCCAGCCGCAACGAAATGCTGTTCCGGTCGCTGGTCCAGCACACCTCCGATCTACTCACGCTCATTAGGGAAGACAGCGTAATTTTTTTCCAAAGTCCATCCTCGCGCCCTCTGCTCGGTTTTGAACCGGATGAGATGATCGGAAGCGCCGTGCTCGACTTTGTCCACCCGGACGATCGGCCGGAGATCGGGCGCTGGCTGAGCCGGCTGCTCAGCGAACACCGGGACGAGGAGCGCCCCTTCTCCGCGCCGGTCTTTCGCGCCTTGAACAAGAAAGGCGGCTTCATCTGGGCCGAGTCTACGGTACTCGATCTTCGCAAAGACCCGATCATTCGCGGCCTCATTATCCACACGCGCGACGTCGGCATGAGGAAGACGGCCGAGGATGAACTCGTGCGCGCCCGCGATGAAGCCGAGCGCATGGTGCGTATGAGGACCGCGTTCCTGGCCAATATGAGCCACGACATCCGCACGCCCCTCACCAGCATCACCGGGTTTGCCAATATTCTCGCCGAAGAAATCGAGGGCGAACACAAGGAGTTCGCCGAACTCATCGGCCGCGCCGGTCGACGCCTCCTAACGACGCTCAATGCCGTGCTCGACATGGCGCAGTCGGAGGCGGGCGCGCTAAAGCCCCGGTGGGTCGTCGCGGACCTCTCCCGCGAGATCCGCGAGGCCGTCGCGATCCTGTCTCCTCTGGCGCTTGAGAAAGGCATTACGCTGCACGCCGATACGCCCGGTCCGCTCTGGGCACCCGTCGACGTTGCGTTCTTCCACCGCATCCTGAACAACCTCGTCGGGAACGCCATCAAGTACACGTACGAGGGCGGCGTCACCATGGAGCTATTCGACGAGGGCGCGAATGTCCATCTCAAGGTCATCGACACGGGGCCGGGTATGTCCGAGAGCTTTCAGCGGCAGCTCTTCCAGGAGTATCAGCGCGAACGCACAAGCTTCCTGCACGCTTCGGACGGCGTCGGCCTCGGCCTGGCCATTACGCAGCGGCTCGTTCACCTCATGAACGGCGAGGTCGGTGTGGAGAGCGCGCCGGGAAGCGGAACGGTATTCCACATTCGCCTCCCGAAGACGCGCGAGGAAGAGGCGGTCTGAGGGCGTCGCACCTCAGGATACCTCCTCCCGGTACCGCCGAAAGCCGACCTTCTCGTAGAGCGGCAGCGCCGCCGGGTGATCTTCGGAACAGGTATGCACCCACACCCGCGCGGGGCGAAGGTCCCACGCAGCCCGCACGCCCGCTTGCAGAAAAGCGCGCCCCATTCCCTTGCCGACGGCGTCGGGCATCAGGCCGAAGTACACGATCTGCACGTCAGGCAACCGTCGCGCGTCCAGCTCGATGAACCCGGCCGGGTTGCCTCTGTGGTAGAGAACGTAAACGTACACTTCCGGCGCGCAAACGAGCGCCGCAAGCGCCTCGTCCGTTAGCGCGCGCCGGTCCACCCAGTTGTGGGCCTCCCCAACCCCGTTGTAGAGGAACCGGTAGAAAGCGAGGCTGGGAGGTGCGGCGCGAAGGATAAAGGACCCCTCGGGGAGCGAAGCGGGCGCGTCTTCCTGCGGCGCATTCATCTCGAGGTAAGTGGTCATCAGGCCTCGCGGAGGCCGTGCGGCAGCGGCCCCGCTCATGGCGTAACGGGCACAGGTGCCGGCCCGCCGACGCCGGTCGCAGGCACCGGAGACTGCCGCGACATCTCGCTCGATGCGAGTCGTTCCACGATTCCCTCGTTCATGGTCACGTCGCCGTTGTTCGTGGAAAGCTGTATCGAGGCCGATCCACGCCCCATCTGCCCTTCAAACTCCGAACCGGACGCGCTTGGCCTCAGGCGGCGGTTACTGAAGTCGAGGCCCTCGCCCACGCGAATGTCGCCGGAGCCGGTCGAGGCTTTCACCCGCGCTCCGGTCGAGGCGGGCATCGTCACTCCGACATTTCCGTTGGAGCTTTCGATTCGAATCGTAGCGTCGGCAGGGATCGTCCGAAAGCCCACATCCACGTTGCCGTTACCCGTCACGACTTCCACGGTCGAGGCGGCACCGCCGACGTGCGCGTCGCCGCTGCCGTTGTGGATAACGAGCGGACCGCCCGCTCCGGACACTTCTATGTCGCCGCTTTGCATCTCGATGCGAAGGCGGGCGTCGCGCGGGATTGTGCCGTAGACGTCAACCGACGTGCGCGCGGGTTCTTCAGAGCGCATCGTGTAGCGGTACGCATCGCCGTCGCCGGCTTCCTCGATGAGGACGCTGTTGAGCAGCCCCGCCGCGTCTTCCTGGTCGTCTCCGCGCGCCCGCTTGACGAACTCGAGCTGCGCCTCACGGCCTTCGCCCGCCGTCAGATGGATGTTGCCGCTGAACCCGGTCAGCACCAGTTCGCGGCTGTCGGGCGTGACCCCTCGCGTGACGGTCTCCTGCACTTCCGCCTGGCCCAGCACGAGGCTGCCGTCATCCGCGCGTTCAACGTCGCTGCCACAGGCCGAAAGAAGCCCGAGAAGGAGGGCTGCGAGTAGGGGAAGGGCCGTGCGCTTCATGGCTGTGCGAAGAGAAAGTTGGAAAGGATAGTCCGGTAACGCCCGGCCCGCAGCATGTGTTCTTTGGAGGCCCGGACCCCGGCACGCGCCGTAACTTGTCTATAGGCCATCTGCGATGCGGTCTTTGGTCGGCACGAGTCGCCACACTTCGTCTGGTTCGTTCAGCACGACGTAAATGGCCCCGTCCGGCCCGACGACGGCTTCGCGGACGCGCCCCTCGCCCTCCAGGATCGTCTCCTCGTGCATCACGCGCCCCTCTTCCACCTGGAGAAGCCGCACCACTTCGCCCGCCAGTGCGCCGACGATCAGTTTGCCCTCCCAACGTTTGAACAGGTCGCCGTGGTACTGCTCCACGCCCGAGACGGCGATGGAGGGCCGCCAGTAAAAGACGGGCTGCTCCATTCCCTCGCGGTGCCGCTCCGCGGTGATGGTCGTGCCGTTGTAGTTGATGCCGTACGTGATCACGGGCCAGCCGTAGTTCTTTCCCGCTTCGATATGGTTCAACTCGTCTCCGCCCTTGGGGCCATGCTCCACGGCCCAGAGAATCTTCGCGTCGCTGTCGTAGACGAGGCCCTGCGCGTTCCGCGTTCCGTAGGCGTAGATCGAGGGGAGCGCACCCGGCGTGCCGACGAACGGATTGTCCGGCGGGATTGACCCGTCCGTTCGAACGCGGTGAATCTTGCCGTTTGGCCGCGACAGGTCTTGCGCATGGTCGCCGGACCCACGCTCGCCGATCGAGAAGAACAGGTTTCCTTCGCCGTCAAACACGATTCGGCTGCCGTAGTGGTGGCGCGTGGGCAGGTACTGGTCGTGCTGCGCTTCGAAGATGACGTCTTCATCCGTCCATCGGTTGCCGTCGAGCCGGCCTCGCACGACTTTCGTCATTGCAAGCACCTTTCCTCCCGACTTCGGCAAGGCGTGGCTGAACGAAAGGTAGATCCAGCCGTTGTCTGCATAGTTCGGGTCCACTGCCACGTCGAGCAAGCCGCCCTGACCTTCGGACAGCACCTCGGGCGTGCCCGCAACCGGCTCTCGCTCCAGTTTGCCGTCTCTGACGATGCGGAGCCTGCCGGGCCGCTCGGTAATGAGCGCCGTGCCCCGGTCGACGAAGTCGATGGCCCAGGGCGTATCCAGCCCGTCCGCAAACGTCTCCGCTCGGATCATGTAATCCAGCGTTTCGAGCGATCTGGCATCCGGCTTCGCGATGCTTCCGGGATGGTCGCCGGCCTCATGCACGAACTCAAGCAGAGCGTCGATCTGCGCCGCCGTGAGCGTCTCGCCGAAGGACGGCATCCCGAGGTCGGGCAGCCCCGCCCGGACGATCTGTGCCTGCGCGTCCCGCGTGTCCGCGTGGGTCCATTCGCCGTCGGCAAGGTTGGAGCCGAGGCCGCCCGTCAAGTCGGTTCCGTGGCAGGAGGCGCAGAACTGACTGTACAACGCCTTCCCCTCCGCCCCGTCCTGCGCCTGTGCATACTGGATCAGAAGGACCGGAAGAACGGCCATCGCCGTCGCGAGAAATCGATACATACCACGCGCCTCTAAATGACCTTTCAGGAGCCTTGCGATTGATTAGCGAGGGGCTGTGGGCATGAACTCACTGCGGCAAGCAAACGCACTCGGACGCCGCAAAACAGCCCTCTCATCTCCCTTCACGCCGGATCATCGTTCGTTCAGGGTTCATTGCGAACCTGCGCAAAAGCCTCTCCCGCCTTCCACTGGGGCCGCTCGTCCCCCGTGGCGAGCCGGTAGCCAATCCGAAATCCGACACGCGCCTGCTGCACCATACCGCCCAGCGGCCAGTCCGCGCTGAACTCGTCGGAGGGCTGGTGGTAGTTCTGGAGATTGTAGGCTCCGGCAACCTTTTCTGCGTAGTCGTCCGCCTGATTCTCAAACAGGCTCCCGGTCTCGATGTAGACGGCCGGAACGCCGCCCCTGGCAAAAGCAAGCTGATCGCTGCGGAAGAAGGAACCCTGGTTTGGATGCGGATCAGCGGAGACGCTCAGGCCCTCCCGGCCCGCTTCCTCGCGCAAGACGTTCATCATGTCGCTCCGCTCGGCCCCGATACCGACAATGTCCCGCGAGCGCCCGTAGATGTTGCCCGAGTCCACATTGATGTTGGCGATTGTCTGCTTGAGCGGCAGGTGCGGATTGCGGGCGTAGTATTCCGCGCCCAGCAGCCCGGATTCCTCCGCGGTCACGCTCGCGAAGAGCACGCTGCGCGCGGGGCGCTCCGGAAGCTTAGAGAATGCCTCGGCCGTTGCAAGCAGCATCGCGACGCCCGTCGCGTTGTCAACGGCGCCGTTGTAAATCGAGTCTCCCGCGACCGGCACCCCGATGCCGAGGTGGTCGTGATGCGCCGTGTAGATGACGGCTTCGTCCGGACGCACCCGGCCGGGCAGTTTCCCTACCACGTTGATGCCGTCGAAGCGGCGGACGACGTACTGCACGTCGAGCGCTGCAGAGACGGGGAGCGGCTGCGGGGTGAACTCCCGGCGATTCGCGTCGGCAAACCAGGCGTCGAGCGTCGTTCCTGCAAGTCGCGCCAAGCGCTCGGCCGCATCTTTCGTCAGCCAACCTTTGAACTGAAGCGGATTCTCCGGCGGCGTGGCAAGCTGTATCTGCTCACCGGCAGCGTGGCCGGAGAGCACCGTGAACGGGTATCCCGCCGTCTCCAGCGTGTGGATGAGCAGAACGCCCTTCGCGCCGCGCCGCCGCGCCTCCTCGAACTTGTAAGTCCAGCGTCCATAGTACGTCAGGGTGTCCGCCTGGAACAGGTCCGGCTCGGCGGCCGTCGCCACGGGGTCATTGACGAACATGACCAGGATTTTGCCCGCCACGTCCGCGTCGCCGAACGAGTGCCAGTCGTATCCCGGCGCGTCGATGCCGTAGCCGACGAAGACGAGGTCGCCCGAGAGGTCCACGCGCGTGTCCTCAAGATCGGTGCTGCCGATAAAATCGTCGACAAAGCCGAGCGAGAGCGTCGCGCCGGAAGCGTTCTTCAGCATGAGCGGACCGGCGGGGCGCGGCGTCGAGCCGAGCAAGGGCACCTTCTGGAAGAACGTCCCATCGTCGCCGGCCGGTTCGAGGCCAAAGCGCCTCATTTCGCCGGCCACGTATTCGACCGCCAGGCGCTCGCCCTCGGTACCCGTGCCCCGCCCCTCGAGCCGGTCACTGCTCAAATACACGAGGTGCTGCCGAATGGTGGCGCTGTCGATGGTCGCGAAGGCGCCCTCGGGCAGCGGCACCGACAGTTGATCAGCGGCCCGCGGTCCGCACGCTGTTGCGGCAAGCAGAAGGGGCAGTACGGTAAGGATCAGTCGTTTCATCGTTGGGTGCTCTTGAAGTCTTGTCAGCAAAAAGGTTGTTGAAGTAAAAGAATCCTGACCGGGCATAGGAGATTGTGTGAATGGAATCAGCAGCGAACCAATGCAAGACTGAGATGCTTCGCTTCGCCGGCACGACACGGACGGGATGTTCTGTTTTTCGTGTGCGCCGCCCTGTTTCGCCTCCTCCGGCATCCCCGCTTACCTTTCTGAACAGGGTGGAGGATCTACCCTTCCCGCCTGCCAAGAGGCTGTTGAAGCAAGGCGAACACGTACCTGTTGTCAGGTTCTAAATGAAACAAAATAACAGCCTCCTGAGCGCCTGTTGACTTACTATGGACGGGATGTATGGCACCTATCCGGGACGATGCACATGACTGAAACGCTGTCTAACACCCCCTTAAATCCCCCTCAAGGGGGAGGTTGCGGCGGTACTTTGATCCATAGTGTCAGCTACATACAGCGCGTTCGATTATTAAGACAGCCAACTAAATGAACAGGCAGCGCCGGCCGCACGGCCCGCTTACATATTCTCGACCATGGCGTTGCCGAACTCGCTCGTCTTGAGAAGCGTCGCGCCGTCCATGAGGCGTTCAAAATCGTAGGTGACGCGCTTTTGCCCGATCGTCTTCTCAAGCGAGGCAACGATCAGGTCGGCCGCCTCCGGCCATCCCATGTACCGAAACATCATCTCCCCGGAGAGGATGAGGGAGCCGGGGTTAACCTTGTCCTGATCGGCGTATTTCGGCGCAGTGCCGTGCGTCGCTTCAAAGATTGCGTGGCCCGTCCGGTAGTTGATGTTTGCGCCCGGCGCGATGCCGATGCCGCCCACCTGCGCCGCGAGCGCGTCGGAAACGTAGTCTCCGTTCAGGTTCAGCGTCGCAATGACCCCGTACTCGTCCGGCCGAAGGAGAATCTGCTGCAGGAAAGCGTCCGCGATGACGTCTTTGATGATGAGTCCTGCACCCGGCTTGCCCTCCGGGATGACGTGCCACGGACCTCCGTCGAGCGGCACGGCCCCGAAGTACTTCTTTGCCGTATCGTATCCCCAGTCCCGGAAGCCGCCTTCCGTGAACTTCATGATGTTGCCCTTATGCACCAGCGTCACGGTCGGCTTGCCTTCCGCGATGGCAAACTCGATGGCGCTATGCACGAGCCGCTCGGTGCCCTGCCGGCTGACCGGCTTGATGCCGATGCCGGTCTCGACCTCCGTCTCCTCGGCCTCAAAGCCCGCGGCCTCCAGCTTCTCCTCCCACGCTTCCACCTTCGCGCGCGTCCCGAAGCGGATCTTCTCATACCGCGCAGGAAACTCTTCGCAGAGGAAGCGCAGCATTTTCTCCGCCTCGACGCTGCCGCCGACAAACTCGATTCCCGCGTAAATGTCCTCCGTGTTCTCGCGGAAGATGATCATGTCGGTCTTCTCCGGGTGCTTGAGCGGCGAGGGCACGCCGGGGAAGTAGCGCACCGGACGCACGCATGCGTAAAGATCCAGCTCTTGCCTCAGTGCGACGTTGAGCGAACGGATGCCGCCGCCCACCGGTGTCGTAAGCGGACCCTTTATCGCAACGAGGTGGTGGTCAATCGCCTTGAGCGTATCCTCGGGCAGCCATTCATCGAACCGATTCTTAGCCTTTTCGCCCGCAAACACTTCAAACCAGACGATCTTCCGCGTGCCGCCATAGGCCTTCTCCACTGCGCCGTCGAACACATGCTGCGCCGCGCGCCAGATGTCCGGCCCCGTCCCATCGCCCTCGATGAACGGAATGATTGGATGATCCGGAACCTGCAGAATCCCGCGGTTCATCTCGATGGACGCTCCTTCGGAGGGCGTTGAAAGGTGTGCGTATTGCGGCATGACGGTGGCTGGGGTTTGTTAAGGAGCCGTTAATATACACAAGGCGGACGGGCAAAGTGTACGACGGGCCTCTTCAACCCGCGCTAAACACATTGGCCGGGGCTGCGTAGTGCCCGTCTGCTCGTATCTTACACCGGTAACAAATCCGTGACACGCTGCTGCCGCCATGACGGACCCCCGCCGAGAAACCGTTGCCCTCGTCATCCCGCTTTACAACGAAGAGGAAGTCTTCCCGCGCCTCTTCGAGGAGGTCGAACGGTTTCGCGAGACCCATCCTGAAGTCACGGAGGTCATTCTGGTCGACGACGGCAGCCGAGATGTCACCGCCGCCACGGTGCGAGATCTTACGAGTGGGCGGCCGGGCTACACGCTCCTTCGGTTCTCGCGTAACTTCGGCCATCAACTCGCCGTCACCGCGGGGATGCACTTCGTCCGCGCCGACGCCGCCGTCATCATGGACGCAGATCTGCAAGACCCGCTCTCGGTCGTGGCCAAAATGATCGACAAATGGCACCAGGGATACGACGTCGTCTACGGCATCCGAAAGCAGCGCCAAGGCGAGACGGCCTTCAAGCGCTCGGCAACCTACGTCTTCTACCGCGTCTTTCAGTGGCTCGCGGACCTCGACGTTCCGCTCGATACGGGCGACTTTCGCCTCGTTTCCCGCGCCGTGCTTGACGCCTACGCCCGCATTCAGGACCAGCAGCCCTACGTGCGCGGCCTGATCGCCTGGCTTGGTTTCAATCAGATCGGCATCGAGTACGTGCGGCCGGGCCGTGCGGCGGGCAAGACGAAGTACCCGCTTCGCAAGCTCGTGCAACTGGCCACCGCAGGGGTTACTTCGTTTTCCTCCAAGCCCCTTATGTTCGCCACCCGCCTCGGACTCCTTTCGGCTGTCGGGGCGCTCGTCGGCATGATTGCGGTTCTCGTGAACAAACTCGTGTACGGCGTTCCCGTCATTGGCTGGGCCTCGCTCATGGTGACCGTCTTCTTTTTCGGCGGGATGATCATGCTCTCGCTCGGCGTGATCGGCACCTACCTTGCGCGGGTGCTCGAACAGGTTCGTAACCGTCCGCTCTACGTCCTGAAGGATACGTGGCGTTCCTCCGCTGAGCCTCAGTTGGCCGATGTTTCCGCGCCCGACACTACTCCCGACCGGGTTCAATGAAAAGTAAATCCTTCCAGAAGTCCTCCACCGGTGCGGGCAAGACGCGCGCGGCCACGCTCCCCGAGCCGGAGCGCACGTTCGAACTCACGAACCTGCAGCTCCTCGGCGCGACGCTCGTCGTGGCGGCCCTTTATTTCGCGTGGTCGTATGTTTCAAACGGATTCTACCAGCATGACGAGGTGGGGCACTTCGCCAATATGCGAGACTTCTGGCACGATCCGTCGGTCGTGCTGGGCAACTGGGCCAAGCCCGGCTACAAGCTGCTCTATGCCATTCCAGCGCTCGGCGGAGCCACGGTCGTGCTCGTCGTCAACTGCCTCGTAGCCGCGTTCACGTGCTGGGCGGCCTATGCGCTCGCCAGGGCCGCCGGCGCGCGGACGCCGCTGTTCGCCTTTGTCCTGCTTGCCTTCCAGCCATTCTGGATGCAGCTTGCCTTTCGCAATTACTCGGAGTACGTGTCGGCGCTCCTGCTCGTGCTCGCCGTCCTCGCGCATTACAAGGACCGCGACCTGATCGCTGCGCTGCTTCTTTCCTACGGGACCATGATCCGGCAGGAGTTCTTCCCGCTCCTGGCACTATTCGGCCTCTATCTGCTCTACCGGCGGCAGTTTCTCGCGGCGGCGGCGCTGGCTCTTTTCCCTGTCCTGAACAACCTGTGGGGATGGGCCGCGACCGGCGATCCACTCTACCTCTGGACTTCGACGTTCAGCACGGGGTCCACCTACCAGTCCGCCTACCCCCGTCAGGGCTTCGATCATTACCTCGTCACGTCCCTCATCGTCTTCGGTGCCTCCTCGCTGACGCTACTGTTCGCCTACGCCGGCGAGCTTGCCTTGCGCGTGCAGCGTTGGCATCCTTTCATCATTCTTCCGGCTGCGCTCTACCTTCTGGAGCATCTCGTCTTCAATCTTCAGGCGCTTCCCATCGGCCCCTCGACGGGAGGCAATCTGCGCTACATGATCGTCATTGCGCCGCTCGTGGCGGTCCTCGGCGCGCTCGCTGCGGACCGGCTGCCACGCATGGAGCGGCGAACGCGCCTCTTGTGGGCGCTCGGCCCGCTGGTACTCCTTGCAGCGCTCTTCATGAGCTACCACCACAACAACGTCGTCCTGCTAAAGGACCGGTTCGATCCCGTCCCGCTGCTTTTCGTCGTCGCTATGTCGGCGGGCGTGTTGATCCTCCGCAGCCGCGCCGCGCTGCTTGCACTCGTGCTCGGCGCCGGCATTCTCTACGCCGCGGTCCGCGTTGAGCCTATGAAGCTTTCTGCTGAGGATGAAACGGTGCGCAACGTGGCCGCCTGGTCCAGGGAGCAGAAGCTCGACCGGCATCCGCTGCTCGTCAACCATCCGCTCTTCTTTTACTATTACGGACGTTCGCAGCGCGACTTCCCGCGAGGCGCAGCGCCCATCACGGGCGAGGCGGTCATGAGCGCTCCGCTCGGGACCGTCATCCTGTGGGACTCCCACTATTCCTACCGCCCCGAACTGCGGCCGGATCAGGTGCAGCCGGAGTTTTTCATCCAGCAGCCGGAGGCTTTTCGGCCGCTCTTGCAACCGGTGCTCGTGCGCGAGGGGAATGCCGTTCGTTTTGCTATTCTCGGTTTCGAGAAGATCGGCGAGCCGAAGCCGGTTTCAGCGCCGACCACGCCGTCTCAGTAGACGCCGACCGCGTCCACGTCAAACGACAACCGGCAGCCGCTCGGTACCGATCCGAACTGCCGAGCGGTCTCCCGCAGCGCATGTTGGACGGCGTAGCCGCTGCCCTGGGAGGACTTTACGAACGTGCCGTACCGGAACTGCCGCTTGACCTTGTTTACAAAAGCGGCTTCCGGCCCGAGCACGACGAGATCCCCGGTATGCTCGCGGAGAAGCGACGTCCAGCGCTCTGCAAAGGCCCGCACGGTGCCCTCGTCCGGCCCCTGGAATCCCACGGCGGCAACCCGGCCAAAGGGGGGATAGGAGAGGCGGCGGCGGTCCGGGAGCGCCGTCTCGATGTAGCCGAGATAGTCGTGCTCGCGCGCGAAGCGCAAGACGGGGTTCTTCGGATTGCGCGTCTGCAGAATGACTTCGCCGCGCAGATCGGCTCGGCCTGCCCGCCCCGCCACCTGCGTAAGAAGCTGAAAGGTGCGCTCTTCGGCGCGAAAGTCGGGCAGGAGCATGCCCGTATCCGCGTTGATCACGCCCACGAGCGTCACGCGCGGGAAGTCCAACCCCTTGGCCACCATCTGGGTGCCGATGAGTATGTCCGCCTCGCCGCGCCCGAACTGGGCGAGAAGCTTGTGGTGCGCGTCTTTTCGGCCCGTCGTGTCGAGGTCCATGCGAAGCAGACGCGCCGCCGGAAAGACTGCCGCCAGCTCTTCCTCCACCCGCTGCGTGCCCACGCCGAGCAGGTCCAGGTCGGCAGCGCCGCATTCAGGGCACGCCGCCGGAACACGCTGCGTGCGCCCGCAATAGTGGCACCGCAGATGCCGTCGCGCCTTGTGGTACGTCATCGTCACGGAGCAGTCCCGGCACGCGGGCGACCACCCGCAGGTCTTGCACTCGATTACGGGCGCGTACCCACGGCGGTTTTGCAGCAGAATCGTCTGCTCGCCCTTCTCCAACCGTTCGCCAATGGCGCTTCGGAGGCGGTTCGAGAGCGTCCCCTGTAGTTGGTGTTTCCGTTTTTCGAGCGTCAGATCAACTACCTCGACCGGCGGAAGCGGCGCGGCGCTCCGCCCCGCCACCGGCACCCGGTCCGGCATCGTGAGCAGCGCGTACTTGCCGGTCGTCGCGTTGATGTAACTCTCGATGGACGGTGTGGCCGAGCCGAGCACGCACACCGCACTGTTCATGCGAGCGCGCACGACCGCCACGTCCCGCGCGTGGTAACGGGGGGCCGGGTCGAACTGCTTGTACGATCCTTCGTGCTCCTCGTCGACCACGATGAGGCCGATGTTGGAGAGCGGCGCGAGGATGGCGGAGCGAGGCCCGATCACGACGGAGAAGCGGCCCTCCCTCAGGAGCCGCCAGGCGTCGAAGCGCTCGCCGAGGCTCATGCGCGAATGCAGCACGGCAATTTCGTCGCCGAAATGCGCCTGAAAGCGCTGCACCGTCTGCGGCGTGAGCGCTATCTCCGGTACCAGGATAATGCCCGTTTTCCCCTTCGCCAGCACGTGCTTCAGCGCTGCGATGTACACCTCCGTCTTACCGCTTCCCGTCACGCCATGAAGCAGAAACGTGTGGTACGCGCCCTCGTCGAGCGCCTCGATGATCGGAGCAAGCGCCCGCTCTTGCCCCTGGTGCGGCACGTGCGAGGGGGCGGCGGTGCCTGTTGCCGCCCCGGGGGTGTACGGCAGCCGCGCCGACTCCCGCTCGAAGACTTCAAGAACGCCCCGGCTGACGAGGGTTTTCAGGGTTGCTGCGCTCGCGCCTGCACGGGCGAGGAGATCCTTCTGCCGCGGCTCCGGCAGACCCTCGGCAATGAACTGTTCCATCGAGGCCCAAAGCGCCACCTGCTTCGCCCCGCGCAGCGCCTCGCCCGCCCCACCGCTGGCGGCGGCACCGCGAACGTGCTTCTCGTACCGGATGCCCGTCTTGGCTGTCCCGGTGGCGGATTCGATCCGGACGAGACCACGTCGCTCCATCCGGCGAAGCGTTGCCATTGCGAGGCCACGAAACTGCACGCGAAGGCCGCCGAGCGTGCTTTCCGGGTGCGCGTCGAGGTAGCCGAGCACCGGCCGCTCAGCGGCATCGGCCGAGTCGGCGGCGGCCTCGCCCCGCGTGATCACGTAGCGCGTCTCGATGTCCGTCCCCGTCGGCAAGGCCGCCTTAACCGCCTCGCCCCAGCCGCAGACGTAGTACTCCGCGATCCACCGGGTGAGCCGCATCAATTCCGGCGTGAGCGAAGGTTCCTCGTCCAGCAAATCCGCAATCGGTCTGACCTGCTCCAGCCCCCCCGCGTCGCGCGACACGCCGACCACCACGCCCGTGAGCTTGCGCGGACCGAAGGGCACGAGCACCCGGCACCCCTCGCGCACGTCTTCGGCCCACTCTTCGGGCACCCTGTACGTGTACGGCTGATCGAGCGGCAGCGGCAAGACGACCTGAGCGTAGAGGGCCGCGCCCCCGTCCGCGAAGAGCGACGGAGAAGATTTCGGGTCAGCCTTCTTCAAGAGATCATCCCTCCGCCGCGCATTCTTCCGCGCATTCTTCCGTTCATTCCGCGCATTCTTTTGGTCATACCCCGCCAATCCGTCCCGTTTTGCGCGTTCGTCCGTTCATTCCACGCATTTCTCCGCGCATTCCGCGCATTCTTCCGTTCATTCCGCGCATTTCTCCGCGCATTCTTTGCCGTCGAGTCTCACGTCAGTTTACGCCTCACGCATCATCGCGCGCCTGAAGGCGGCGAGGTTCTCTGCGACGGTGCCGTCGCCCCGGAAGATGGCGCTGCCGGCAACGAACGCGTCCGCGCCGGCCATCCATACCTCGCGGATGTTCTGCGCGTAGATCCCGCCGTCAACCTGAAGATGCGCGCTCGATTCAGCACGGGTAAGCATTCGGCGCGTGCGGCGAACCTTGTCCATCATCGTCGGAATGAACTGCTGCCCGCCAAACCCTGGATTGACGGTCATCACAAGAACGAGGTCGACGAACGGTATGATCTCTTCGATGCTCGCCAGCGGTGTCGCCGGGTTGAGCGCCACGCCGGGGCGAACGCCAAGCTCCCGAATGCGCTCGACCACGCGGTGCAAATGGACACACGCTTCCACCTGCACGGTCATCCGGTCGGCACCGGCCTCGGCAAAGGCCTCGATGTGGTTCTCCGGATGCTCGATCATCAGGTGGACGTCGATGGCGGCGTCCTTCTCCTCGCGCAACGGCCGTATGGCACGGACGGCGAGCGGCCCCATCGTAATGTTGGGGACGAACCGGCCGTCCATTACGTCCACATGCAGCCAGTCCGCGCCGCCGTCGAGGGCTTCGCGCGCATGGCTGCCGAGCCTCGAGAAGTCGGCGGCAAGGATCGAAGGAGCGATGATCGGCATGGCAGAATGCCTCTGGAAGGTGCATTAACGACGAAGGGGAGTGCAGCCGCAGCCGCCCTCCCCCTGCGTCCGGGTTAGCGGCGTCTAAAACAACAACTCGTATCCCGCCACGCCGAGGGCGATGACGATAATGTTCACGAGCGCGATCGGTAAAAGGTACTTCCAGCCCACCGACATGAGCTGGCTGTATTTGAAGCGCGGAAGCGTCCAGCGGACCCAGATAAACAGGAACGCGAAGAAGGCCACTTTGACGAGGAAGCTCAGGATCTGCAGGATCGCGAGCAGCCACCCAAGGCCCTCTGCATAGAACCACCCCGCGAAGTAGTACTCGAAGGGGATCAGGTAACCGCCGAAAAAGAGGGTCGTTATGACAAACGAGGCGACGAAGAAGTTGACATACTCGGCCAGGAAGAACATTCCGAACTTCATGCCGCTGTACTCCGTGTGGTAGCCGCCGACCAGCTCCTGCTCCGCCTCGGGCAGATCGAACGGTGCCCGGTTCGTTTCGGCGAACGCCGTTACGATGAAGAGCATGCAGCCGACCGGATTACGCAGCCAGTTCCAGCCAAAGATCCCGAGAATGTTGTTCTGGCTCTCCACAATACCCGTCACATTCAGCGACGCGGATATGAGCACGACCGATACGACCGCGAGGCCCATCGACAGCTCATAAGAGATCATCTGCGCGCTCGATCTCAGGCCGCCGAGAAGGGAAAACTTGCTGTTCGAGCTCCAACCCGCCAGTGTCACCCCGTAAACACTGATCGAGGTGAGGGCGAGGAGCACGAGCACGCCCACGTTCATGTTCGCAACCACGATGCCGCGGGCGAAGGGGATCACCGAGGCCGTTGTCATGGCTATGGTAACCATGATCACGGGCGCGAGCGAGTGGATGAAGGGACTTGCCGCAACCGGCAGGATCTCTTCCTTGAAGATCAGCTTTGCCACGTCCGCGAACGGCTGAAGAAAACCGAACGGCCCCACGCGGTTCGGCCCCGGCCGGTTCTGAATGTAGCCGGACACCTTGCGCTCGGCGTAGACGAGCACCGAAGCGGAGACCAGCAGCAGGTTGACGATGAGGAAGGCGACGAGCGCCGTCCAGTACCAGGCAATGTCCATGCGGAATCGAAGGTTGAGGCGGGGGCTGCCGGAAAGCCTCGGGCAGCCATGCACATCGAAGCGGCTAAGTTAGGTCATCCGCCCATGAGAGTGCAACCCCGATCTACCGTTCTTCCTATGGTTGCCGCTCTTTCCGAGAATGTTCACCATTCCGTCGCGCTCCGCCTCACGCTCCGGAGGGGCTTGACGCAGAGGCGCACAGGCGCAGAGGGTTGTATGCGGCCACGCAACTCTCTCGCGCGCCCCCACGGGCGGGCGGGCGAGGCGTTGTGAGGGGGTACGAACGCGGCTACGATGTGCGGAGTCGCCCTCGTTTATCAAAGCATGGTTCGCGCGGGTGATCATCTCTGCGCCTCGGTGTCAGAAGAGTCGATCTGCCACAAAGACCGCTTTCTCAAGCCGGCTCGCAACCCTGCGTCAACCAAATGGCCGGTGACGGGTACCTACGGCCACCCCACAGGAGGCCGGCGGGCAGAACATCAGCGCACAGGATGTGAGTATGAAGAGAGGAATGGAACTGGATCTCGACATCGAGAAGTTTGCGGATCAGGGCAAGTCGCTCGGCAGGGCCGACGGCATGGTCGTCTTTGTCGCCGGAGGCGTTCCGGGCGACCGCGTTCGCGTGCAAATCAGCAAGACGAAGAAAAGGTACGCCGAGGCCCGCCTGCTTGAAGTCCTCTCGCCGGGGCCGCTCCGTGTGGAGCCGCGCTGCCCGTATTTCGGCGCGTGCGGCGGATGCAAGTGGCAGCACGTGGCCTATCCGGCCCAACTCGACGCGAAGCGGCAGAGCGTCGAAGATGCGTTTCAGCGCACGGGCGGGTTCGCCGGCGTGCCGGTGCTGCCGGCCATCGGGTCCGACCGCATCTACTATTATCGCAACAAGATGGAGTTCTCCTTCAGCGCCGCTCGCTGGCTCACGGCGGACGAGATCGCCACGGGAGAGGACTTCGACCGCAACTTCGCCCTCGGATTGCACGTGCCCGGCAACTTCGAAAAAGTGCTGGATACGCAGGTCTGCTTTCTTCAGTCCGAACTCAGCGTTCGCATCGTCAATGCCGTGCGCGACGTAGCGAAGTCCCACGCCTGGACGCCATACGATATCCGCCGGCAGGAGGGATTTCTGCGCCATCTCGTCATCCGCCACGGCGACCGGACCGGCGAAACGATGGTGAACCTCGTCACGAACGGCTACGAGCCGGATCGCATGGAGGCACTGGCACACTTCCTGCAGAACGACTTCCCGGAAGTCACGACTTTCGTAAATACCATCAACACGTCGCTTGCGCAGACGGCCTTCGGCGAGGAGATGCACACGATCTTCGGCCCCGGCGTCATACACGACCGCATTGGCGATTTCACGTTCGAGATTGCTTCAAATGCTTTCTTCCAGACGAATACCGAACAGGCGGAGGTGCTCTACAACGTTGCCCGGGACTTTGCCGACCTTCGTCCGGTCGATCTTCTCTACGATCTGTACTGCGGTGCGGGGACCATTTCGCTCTTCCTCTCACGCGATGTTCGCCGCGTGGTTGGCGTCGAACTGGTCGAGGAAGCGGTGGCGAATGCCCGCGCCAACGCGGCAGCAAATAGCGTGGAAAACTGCGATTTCGTGGCGGGAGACATGATGCGTCTCTTCACGCCGGACTTCGTTGAAGCCCACGGACGCCCCGATGTGCTCATCGCCGATCCGCCGCGCGCAGGGATGCACCCGAAAGTGGTCGACGAGATCGGGCGGCTGCGCCCCGAGCGGTTCGTCTACGTGAGCTGCAACCCGCAGACGCAGGCGCGGGACCTTGCGCTGCTAAAGGATCACTATGCCGTCGAGCGGGTGCAGCCTGTCGACCTCTTCCCGCACACTCACCACATCGAGAGCGTGGCCAAACTGCGCCGCCTCGACTGATTGTCATGTCCGAATCGGCCCCTCTTGCTTTTGTGACCGGCGGCACCGGCTTTATCGGTAGCCACCTCGTCGAGGAACTGCTTCGCCGCGGCTTCGCCGTCCGCGCGCTGGTTCGTAAAGAACCCCGCTGGCTCGCGGGCCTTCCCGTCGAACCAGTTCACGCCGACTTCTCGGACATCGAACGCCTATGGGAAGCGCTCCGTGGCGTCGACTTTGTTTTCCACAACGCGGGCGTCACTCGGGCGAAGGATTACGAAACCTTCGAGCGCGTGAATGTCAAGGGCACCCTGAACCTGCTCGGAGCCGTCCGCATGGCCGCGCCGGACGTTCGGCGGGTCCTGGTAACGAGCAGCCTCGCCGCCGTCGGCCGCACGGACGTGTGCCCCGCCACCCCCGCGTCGGCGTTGAACCCGGTCAGCCGCTACGGCCGGAGCAAGCTGGAAATGGAGCGCGCGATCATGGCGGCGGAGATCGCGGGTGCGAAACTCACCGAGGCGCTTCCGCTTACCGTCGTTCGCCCTTCCTCGGTGTACGGGCCGCGCGAGTCGGACATTTTCACCATGATCGAGTCGGCGCAAAAGGGTGTTTTCCCGATCCTCGGCAGCGGCAGTGCGCCTGCGCTAAGCCTCGTACACGCCCGGGATCTCGTGCGCGGGATGGTGGATGCGGCCCTGAGCGAGACGGCCGCCGGAGGCACCTACTTTCTCGGTTCGCTCCGCCAGTACACCTGGCGGGAAGTCGCCGATGCCGTTTCGGATGCGCTCGGCCGCGGCGTCTGGAAGCTCCCGGTGCCGCGGGCGCTCGTGCGGCCGGTCGGCGCAATGGTCGAGCTTGGCGGACGCCTGGTGGGCAAGTACCCGCCTCTGAACCGCGAGAAGGCGCGCGAAGCGCTCTACGCCTGTGCCATGTGCGATTCCAGTCCCGCCGCTCGAGATTTTGATTATCGCCAGAGGATTTCGCTGGAAGACGGCATGAAAGAGACTGTCGCCTGGTACCGGCAGGAGGGTTGGCTGCGCAGCGCATAGCCTCGCAGGACGCCTTCTTCCAACAAAGGCACGCGGTCTGCCTGCCTCGTGCGCTGGATTAGAGCCGCTGCGCATTGAAGGCCACTCGTCGGCCCCCGGTGAGCCGCCGCCCTCACGCGCTGCCGGCCATCCAGGCGTTGCGCTCGGCCAGCGCGACGGCGTCGCCGCTTCGGCTGAGCACCTCCAGTATGACCGCGTGCCTGCGCGTCATCTCCTCGCGGTCACGCGGGCCGAAAATGTCGGCAGCGCTTGCTTCCCGCAAGCAGTCCGCATAGTAGGCGATTCGCTCTTTCTCATCCGTTTCGTCGGTGCGCTGCGCCACCTGCGCGAGGATCTTCATCATGTGCAGGGAGGCGTTGCGGTCGGTCTGCACGTAGGGCAGAAGTTGCCCGAATACGCCGTCGATAAAGTCCACCGAATCGACCGGGTGCGTGATCACGCGCAGCTTGCCCGCCTCGTCCACACGCCGGGTATCGGGGATGTCGCGGCAGGAAAGCTCCATGACGGCGGCACCGAGCCAGTCGAGGCAGTTCATCGCCGTGAACGGGTCGTTGACGCCCGGCGACAGCGCGCGCGCGGCCACCTCGACGAGTTCATCCATCGGGAAGAGCACGTCCTGTATGCTTGTCCGCTGATGTCCCCACGCGAACGTGTGGCGAAGCGCATCCGCCAACTCGTCCGTGACGCGCTCGCCGGGCCATGCGAGGAGAAGCGTCTGGCCGTCGCTCATAAAGTTGCCTGGCCGGAAGAGCGCGCGGATGATCAGGTCGTGTTCGGAAGCAAGATGCAGCAGGGCGTCCGCGTCCAAGGTTTGAATGTAGCCCGTGCTGCCGGCTTTGACGGAGTAGGCGTCCTGCACGAAGCCCTCGGGAAGGCGTGGGGGTTCCGACGCGTTCATCATCGGGCGGCCGAGCCGTCTCGGATAAAGGCGCTCGATCTGGTCGAGCACCCGCCTTCCGATTCGAGCCACCACATTAGGCAGCGCGATGGCGGCCGCAATGTGGTGGATGAAGTAGATCAGCACCGCCACGCTGAGAAGGGCCAGCACAATGCCGCCGACCACCGCGAGATGCGGCACGAAGGCGTCCGATCCCGGACCGGATTCAACACTCTCGTTTGCGCTGCGCACCGTTCGAAGCACCAGCAGGCAGTAGACGAACGTCGCTATGAAGGTCCCGAGGGTTACCTGATTGCCTCGGTCCTGCATAAAGTTCGTCAGGATGCGCGGGCCGTACTGTGACGAGGCGTAAACAACCGAGGCGATGGTGATCGAGAACGTGACGCCGGCAACGGTTATCATCGATCCGGCAATCGTGCTGAGAACGGCCCTCGCGCCGTCCGGCTGGTTGAGGTAGAGGAGCGGCAGTTCGCTCAGCAAGTTGGCACCGGCGCGAATGTCGACGAGGATCATCAACCCGGAGAGGAGGAAGCCGGCGAGCGTCATCAGCGAGGGCAAGAACCAGTAGCTCGACCGGACGTCGTTCCAGAGCTTCAGCAGGCCGGCCACGCTCGAACTGGAGAACCACGTGAGTATGGCGCGAACGGAGAACCGCATGGGGGAAGCGGAGAAGGGGGGCAAAAGAGAAGCCCGTCCTGAACCGAATCAGGACGGGCTTGCAAGATAAACTGAAGCCGGAGTTTACTTCAGCTTGAATGTTACCGGAAGCGACATCTTCACGCGCACCGGCTTGCCGCGCTGCTTGCCCGGCTTGAATTTCATCTCCTTAACGGCATCGACGGCCTCTTCGTCAAGGCCGGCACCTACGCTGCGGACCACCACCGGATCAACGACCCGGCCCTGCTCGTCCACCACGAACTGCACGATGACGCGGCCTTCCACGCCCGCCTTCTTGGCGATTTCAGGATACTGAATCTTCGACTGGAGCGCGGCAAGGCCGCCAATAAGCTCCGGCATGTCCTCCACGATCACAAAGATTTCCGGCTCCGGCTCTTCGACCTTCTCTTCCTTCGGGGGAGGAGGGGGCGGCGGCAGGGACTCCATCGGCTCGCTGATGTCCAGCGTGGCGTCGAGGTCCAGGTCCACATCGTCCAGGATCTCGTCGTTCGGAACCTCGATCGGGACCGGCGGGCGGGGCGGCGGCGGCGGCTTCACCTCTTGCTTCGTCTGCTTGATCTCTTCCATCTGAACGATTTCCTGCTCTTCCATCACGATCTCAAACGCATCGTTCGAGCGGATGTCCAGGCGGAATGCCAGAATCAAGATCAGAAGCGTCAACACCAACCCGGCCTCGATATACAAGTGATACCGGTTGCGCAGGTTGGCCTTGTCAGATTTGTGTACGCTCATTTCTTCGTGTCAGAACTAAGAGTTGTGGCATTTCGGGCGGCAGGGGAATGCGCGCCGCTTCATCAATAATTAACCGTGGGCAGGGTAGTACATCAGCCCGTCGGCCCTGTTCCAGCTTCTTGTCCGACGGAAGCGTATCCAAGACGGCTCTTTGCCGAAACTTCTTTTCTCGTGAGAGCGCCAGATCGCCTAACTTTTTGCGCCCGTCTCGGGACGAGTACGTTACAGAGCACGCGCCGCGATGAACCTTTGCCTCCGTCTATAAGGGAGACCCGCGGACTGCGCGAGAGTTGCTGTGAATTCGTCAGGTCTCCACAATTACTTGTGGCACTCCGGGAGAACGGAGGAGGCGCGGACCTTCGGGGCACGGGAAAGGCAGAACGTCCCCGCTGAGGCAGGCCGGCAAATGACGCCTCAAAGCCTCCGGGAAGGAAAGTAGGGGCACGATATTTCGTGCCCCTACGCCGTTCGGCGTCGCCACGACGGCGGCAGGGAGTGCGTTGTTGCCTGTTGAGGAGGTCCCTCCGCGCGGCGGCGGATGAGGTGGTCGCGTGATGAGGGTCGGCAGCGCCGCCTTGGTCGGGATGACAGTCTGGAGGGATGGAGGAAGCGGGAGCGGGATGAGCACCTGAAAGGCAGCGCCCTCCCCGCGTCTCATGCGGGCGCGCCGTAGCGGCTCAGGCCTGGAAAGAAAACAGATCCTTCGCTGCGCTCAGGATGACAGCCGGGGGGGGGTGGAGGCTAACGGCAGCGCTGAGGACCCCAAGAAAGGCAGCGCTGAGGACCTCAAGAAAGGCATCGCCCTCCCAGCATGTCATTCTGAGCGAAGCGAAGAATCTCAGGCTCCCGTAAGCACAGATTCCTCGGTGCGCTCGGGACATCGAGGAGGGAGCGGGTGGGTGTCGGCGGGTGTTCTTTGCTTGTTCAGGAGGTCCCTCCGCGCGGCGGCGGATGAGGTGGTCGCGTGATGAGCGCCGGTAGCGCCGCCTTGGTCGGGATGACAGTCTCGGAGACCGGAGGAAGCGGGAATGGGAGGAGCACCTGAAAGGCAGCGCCCTCCCCGCGTCTCATGCGGGTGCATGGTAGCGTCTCAGGCCTGGAAAGAAAACAGATCCTTCACTACGTTCAGGATGACGGCGGGGGGGGTAAGGAGGATCATGGAAGGTGCGGGTCTTGTGGGGGCACGATACGGCGTGCCCTACCGCCTTCGGCGGGCACATCGCCGAGCACGCGGACCTGGCGGTGCTCGTGGGCACAAAGCAGACCGCGCCGATTCAGGAGGGGTTGCGCTCCGCGGGGTATCCGGAAGAGCAGATCAAGGTCTTTAACTCCCTCTTCGAAGCGCAAGCGTTCCTCGAGAGCACCCTTCGGCCGGGCGATACTGTCCTCTACGAAAACGATCTCCCTGACTAGTATAACGAAGCCGGGGCGTGATGCCTCTTCGTTCGCATTCTATCGAGGCTCCGGCCTTGTTGACTCGGCACGCTGCTTCGAAGAACCGGCGTGTGTGCGGTGCGGGCTGGAGCCATATCCGGTGAGAAACACCGGAAGCTAATGTGAAGGCTCTGCGACGCCCCGGCTGCGGCGAGAAGCAATCTGTGCTTCCGCAGATTCCTTGTATCGATTTCTTGAGAAACACGCTTAAGTGTTTCTCCCTCGCGGACGATACTACGAGCCTCTGCAGTTCTAACCATTAAGTACTGGATCCGACCATGATGTACAACCGGAAGTTGCTGTTCGGCCTTGTCGTTGCCTCGCTCTCGCTCGGAGTTCTTTTCACAGGCGGCTGCGACACCCTCGGCTTCTACACCGACCCAGCTGACGGTCAGGGTCAGCTCACGCTGCTCCTGACGGATGCGCCTTTCCCCTACGATCTCGTGGCTTCCGCAGACGTGACCGTCGACAGCGTGGTGGTGCAGAGCACGGACAGTGTCCGGATCACTGTCATCACCGAGCCGCAGGCGTTCAACCTGCTCGACCTTCGTAACGGCGTAACCGCACCGCTCGGCGAGACGCTCTTGCCCGCGGACACTTACAGCATGATCCGCCTGTATGTGAGCAATCCTTCGGTGACGCTCAAGAGTGGCGAGACGTTCGACCTTAAGGTGCCGAGCGGTGCCCAGTCCGGCATCAAGGTTCTGGTTGACAGCCTGGCGATCCAGGATGGCTATGAGACGACACTGACGCTCGACTTTGACCTGGAGAATTCCTTCGTCGTGCAGGGCAACCCGAGCGCAGCCGAAGATATCCGGGGATTCATCTTCAAACCAGTCGTTCACCCACTCCGCCTCGAGACTTCGGCACCTACAAGCGAAGAGGAGGGCGATGATGCGCCTCCGGCTGACAGCACCTCTGGAGCGTAACATATCCATTTCGGAAACGGCCCCGGAGCACAGAGCGACGGGGCCGTTTTGCATTCAAGGCTCTCCGGCGTTCATCCGTTGCTTGTCGTGGTGCCCTGAGACGGGCACAAACCTGCTATCGGCTTGCGGGCTACTGGTCGCGTGTTTGACCAGGGAGGCGTTCGTGACTCGGATCTGCGACGTCGGGAAACGGCTCCACACGAGCGGCGCGGGAGCGCTCGACCTGCTCCCATTCGTCTGAGGTGACGATGGCCTCGAGCTGCTCAATACGCTGCTGCAGGCGCTTCACGTCCACGGACGGCCCCTTTGGCCCGTCCCGAAGCTCTTCCCGGAGCAGGCGGCGCACTTCGTCGGGGTTCATGCCCGCATCCGTTCGCATCCTGTACTCCCGCACCCGCCGTTCCTCCCAGGCGTGCCCGCTCAGTCCGCCGATGCCGTAAACCGACACCGCGTTCATAATAAGTCCAACGCCCCACCCGAGGATCGGCCAAATGGCCCACAAGTACTCCGGCGATGTCAGCAGGTTGATGGCCACGAGGAATACGTTGATCACCGCGTACGAGATCAGATGTTTGCGAAATTTCTTCTCCTTACGCACCTGCCGGCGGATTTCGTACTCGTCCGCGGGGGCGTGATGAATGACTTCATCATCATCATCCATCCAGTCGAGGTCGTCGCGCATTGTCATTTCCGATGTGAAAGATGAAGGGCACTATGATGATCCTTTCGCGGCCAGAGCTGCCCAGGCAAGCAGACCCCAGCCTACGATGAAGAGCACGCCGCCGATGGGCGTCACCGCGCCAAGCCACGGAGTATTGGTAAGCACGAGGGCGTACAAGCTTCCGGAAAATATAAGGATGCCCGCGATGAAAAGGTACCCGGCCCAGAGGCTCTGACCTACGGGCACCTGCGCCGCGAACCGGCCGAGGAAGAGCAGCGCAAGCGCGTGGTACATCTGATAACGAACGGCCGTCTCGAAGGTTACGAGCCGCTCCGGCGCAACCATCGCGCGGAGGGCGTGCGCGCCGAAAGCGCCGAGCGCAACGGCGAGTCCCGCAAAGAGCGCCCCGGCGACGAGGAAGGTTCGGTTCATTTGTTTTCGATTCAGGTCAATCTAAATGCGCCCGTTCTTCGCAGACCGCCGCGCGCGTGCCTTGTTAACGGGGTATGCTTGGTAACCCGGCGTACTTCAACTCCGTCGCGGCGTGCGCAGCGGTGCCGCTCGCCGGTTTAAGCAGAGCAAGCACCGCAGGAGGCTGTTGACTTCTTACTGATGGGACACATTCACGATTTATAGGGCTTCATACGCAACTGGAATGCTGACTAACACCCCCTTGAATCTCCCTCAAGGGGGACGTTGCTTCGGTACTTTGATCCGCAGTGTCAGCTACATAAGGCGCCTTCTTCAATCTCAACAGCCTCCCATCCCACCGAAAGTAGAGATCTTTCGCTGCTCTCACGATGACTCCTCCGTACGGCTCTCGCTGGCGCAGCCAATGGAGCGCTTCGCGGTGGTGTGCGAATAACGATGAACTTCACCCCCATCGAAAGCGCCGTGGCGGGGGGGCGCGGTTAGGGTGCGGACCTCCGCCCGTTTCTACAAGGCCACGGCGTCGGCAGCGGCTTTCATGTTCTGACGCTTGCGCTCGGTGGCATCCATCCACCGCTTGCGGAGGCGGTAGCTCTTGGGCGTGACCTCGATCAGCTCGTCCTCGCGGATGAACTCGATGGCTTCCTCGAGCGACATCCGGCGCGGCGGCACGAGCTTTTCGTACGAATCCGACGATGCGGCGCGCATGTTCGTCAGCTTCTTTTCCTTCGTAATGTTCACGTCGAGATCCGCGTCGCGCGCGTTCTCGCCGACGATCATGCCGGAATAGACGTCCTCGGCCGGACCGAGGAAAAGCTCCCCGCGATCCTGCAGGCTGAGGATGGCGTACGCAGTCGTCTTGCCGGAGCGGTCCGCAACGAGCGCCCCGGTGGTGCGGTGGACGATCTCGCCGGCCCACGGGCGGAAGGAGTCGAAGAGGTGGTTCAGGAGGCCGGTGCCTTTCGTGTCCGTCAGGAACTCCGTCCGGTAGCCGATCAGGCCACGGCTCGGAAGCTCGAACTCGAGGCGCACGCGGCCGGAGCCGTGGTTGACCATCTTCGTCATCACGCCGCGCCTCATGCCGAACTTCTGGACGACAACGCCCATGTACTCCTCGGCAACGTCGATCTGCGCACGCTCGTAAGGCTCGTGAAGCTTGCCTTTGATCTCCTTCGTGATGACCTGCGGCATGCCGACGGCAAACTCAAAGCCTTCGCGGCGCATCTGCTCGATCAGGATGGCCATCTGCAACTCGCCACGGCCGTAAACGAGAAAGCGGTCCGGCGAATCGGTTTCCTCGATGCGCATGGCAAGGTTGGTCTCGCTTTCCTTGCCAAGCCGGTCGCGAAGGTTGCGCGAGGTCACGTACTGGCCTTCCCGGCCGCTGAACGGCGAGTCGTTGATGCGAAACTCCATCGCGATCGTCGGCTCGTCGACGTGAAGCGGCGGGAGGGGCTGCGGGCTTTCGGCGTCGGCAATGCTCTCGCCAAGGCCAATGCCGGCGGCTCCAGCGACGGCGATGATGTCTCCCGGCCCGACTTCTGCCGTTTCGACGCGCTGAAGTCCTTCGTATTCGAAGAGCGCCGTCACGTAGGTGGGCTTGAACGACCCGTCGCGCAGGCATAGCGAAACGCGCTGCTTGTTGCGAAGCGTGCCGTTCATGACGCGGCCAATGGCGAGCGGACCGAGGTAGGCGTCCGGAACGACGTTCGTCACGAGCACCTGCAGCGATGCGTCCGGGTTGCCCTTCGGCGGCGGCATCGTGTCGATGATGGCATCGAAGAGCGGCCGGAGGTCGGTTAGCTCCCCGTCCGGCGTGGTGCTGCACTTGCCGTCGCGCGCAACGGCGAAGAGGACGGGAAACTCGATCTGCTCTTCGGTGGCGTCGAGGTCGATGAAGAGGTCATAGACTTCGTTGAGCACCTCTGCGGCGCGCGCGTCCTGCCGGTCGATCTTGTTGATGACGATGATGGCGGGAAGCCCAAGCTGAAGGGCCTTCTGAAGCACGAAGCGCGTCTGCGGCAGCGGTCCCTCGGCGGCATCGACGAGGAGCATCACGCCGTCCACCATGCGCAGGGTGCGCTCCACCTCCCCGCCAAAATCCGCGTGGCCGGGCGTATCGACGATGTTGATCTTGGTGTCGCGGTAGAAGATGGCCGTGTTCTTGGCCATAATCGTAATGCCCTTCTCGCGCTCGAGGTCCATCGAATCCATGACGCGCTCCTGCACCTCCTGATTGGCGCGGAACGTGCCGCTCTGCCAGAGCATCGCATCGACGAGCGTTGTTTTGCCGTGATCGACGTGGGCTACGATGGCAATGTTGCGAAGGTTGAGATTCATTCAGGTAGGTCGAGGTGAAACGCGGGCGGGACGGCGACGCCGTGGGCCTCGAGCGCCGCGGAAGGCTGAGGCTGCAAAGAAAGGCGATAATCTGCCGTCAATAGCGGGGATAGTTCTCCCGAGGTGTACCGGATGTTCCACTGTTTACTGCACTTGGCGGATTCTTATTGCGCCGCGCGCGCCTCGCCCCCTTCGCGGGGCACCGCGCGCGCTCGTCGGGTCCCGCTCAATTGTAACAGACTCGTAATCCCGTGACGCTGATAACGCACCCCGTGCAACAGGCGAAAACGAGCCAAAAAGGGCCGTTTTGAGCCTGAAGAGGTAAGTACAACATCATAAAAAACAAGGACTTAGGAACCAATCCGGTCGCGGCCCCGTATATATTAATTGCTTAAGACAAAAAGCAGGGCGCAAGGACGAGGGTCGTCCGCGCCACGCTTGATATAGAGCGGGCTTGCCCGCCACATAATTAAGAGGAAAAACCATGACGTACATAGCGAAACAAAAACTGAAGCCGGCGCTGGTCGCCGTCGCTCTGTTTGTCGCGATGGTTTTTGTCTTCGTGCTGAACAGCGATGCGCAGAAACAGGCCGCGCAGACGGTACTGATGCCGGAGATCGTGCAAGTCGATTCCGCTGAAGGCGACTATGTGGTCGGCGAAAAGCTGGAAAAGATGACGCCGCTCCCGGTGCAGGAGATCGATACCGAGACGCTCTGGCTGGCCCGTGGCATCTATTCGGAGACGAAGGATGCGCAGGAGCAGGAGCTGGTCGCTTGGACGATCCGCAACCGTGTTGAGACCGGTTATCGTGGAAACGAGACGTATAAGGACGCCGTGCTGGATCCATACCAGTTCAGTGCCTTTATCGCCGGAACCCGTACCCGTGCTCTTTACAGCAGCCTGCAGGCTGACAGCGATGAGTCAGGCTTCGTGAACGCCGTCGCGATTGCCAAGCAGGTAAAAGAGGCCGACGCTTCGGAGCGTCCGTTCTCCGGAACGACCCGCCACTTTTACAGCGAGCAGTCGATGAAGGGCGGGAAGGCCCCTAACTGGGCCGCCGGAAAGGCCCCGGTGAAACCTGTCCGTCCGATGGAGCTGGATGCCAAACGCTTCCGCTTCTACGAGAACGTCGGCTAAATCGATATCATCAACAGCAAAGGGCTGTGCCTCCGGGCACGGCCCTTTTTTTATGCGGTCCGGGAGGTCACCCGCTCCCGCCCCCTCCGGTCCCCCAGACTGTCATCCCGACCATGGCGGCGCTACCGACCCTTGTCATGAGAAAGCGTCATCCGTCGCCGCGCGGAGGGATCTCCTCGACAGGCAACGACGCACCCCGGCCGCCGTCATGGCGACGCCGAAGGCGGTAGGGCACGAACGATCGTGCCCCTAGATAACCCGCACCTCCCATAATCCTCCATACTCCCCCGTCGCCATCCGGAACGCAGCGAAAATCCGTCCACCACGCTCTGCGGCCTGTCAAGGGCGGTTTGATGATCGGGCCGGGACCTGTTCGATGCGCTCTTGGAGACCCGCGACGCGCGCGGGCACGGCGAACATGTACTCGATCAGGTAGGTGAGCAGATCGAGCGCGAGGGTCGCGATCTCGCGGTCGGGTTGCTGTTCCAGCTCAAAGAAAGGCTTGAGCGGACCGCTGCGGCGCAGCCCGTCGGCGAGCGTGGCGACCGGCTCGGAAAAATCTTTGCTCTTGCGCAGCGCTTCCACCTGTTTTGAAAAGTGGAGCTTCTGGACCTCCGGCGTGACGAAGCGCTGCGCAATGTCCTCCAGTGTGCGGCGCACGATGACGAGCGTGCCCGTCCATTCGCGGGCATTGTACATATTGACGGCCGACGTGTAGGCGCGCTGAACGGCCACGTCAAAATCCTTGTTATTCTCCGCCCCTTCGATGGGGCGGCGTGTCATGGCGGGGGTTGGATGAATGAACAGGCTGTGGGGCGGGCCGCCGGCTTCGGTGCGCTCCTTTGGCTCTTTAACCCAGAAGAAGCGCGCGTTGTTGCCGCAGTTGATGCAGCGGGAGGCAGCGACGCGCGTTTCGACATCGGGGGCATCGTTCCACGCCGTCAGCGTAAAGGCCATCGGCAGGCCGCAGTTCGGGCAAATGGTATCCACCGTTCCCGGCAGACTGCCCGCTTCCTCTTCGGACCACCGAACGATGAACGCTTCTGAAATCGGATACATGGCCGCCCCTTTGTTTTTGAGTGGATTGCCAGACTAAGCTCAGCGTGCAAGTTCGGACAAACCTTGCTCGAACACAACATCGACCGGAATGCCGGCGGTGGAGAGGCGGTCGAGGTCCCGGGTGAGCTGTTCGTCCACAGCGCCGTACTTGTCGATGAACGCGGCCACGGCGGCATAGTCGCCGTCGCCTTGCAGGCGCAAAATATCCTGCGAGAGCGCGTCGACGGCGGCAGCGAAGCGCTCCGGCACGACGCGGTAGGTGCCGGTGGCTTCATCCCGCGTAAAGGCGCCACGCTCCTTGAAATAGTTGAAGCGCATCCGGTTCGCGCGTCCATGAGCGCTTGCCGCTCCGAAGCGAACGGAGCGGAAGATGCCCGCCAGGAACGTCGCGTAGTGGTCGAGCATGTCGGTGTCGTACTCGCCCGCTTTCTGAAGCGCGCCGACCATGTAGAGGCCGAGCACGTCCGCTTTGCCTTCTTCCATGGTGTTGTACGTGTCGAGCAGCGCTTCGCGAACGGTGCCGGTTCCATTTACGAGGTTCTTGATCCCGAGGCCGTGCGCCACTTCGTGGAACATGGTGTTGCCGAAGAAGGCGTCAAACGTAACGTGCGGGCGCTGATCCGCCGCTATGAGCGCGTCCGCGATCGGCAAGAGTATCTTGTCGAACTTGGCGCGCATGGCGTTCTTGAGCTGAAGGCGGCGGGTGCCGTACTCGAGCTGCACCCGCTCGTCATTGGGCAGGTTGATGGCAATGGTCTTAGAGCCGGCGTTTGCGTCGCCGGTGTATAGAATCGCGTCGTAGGCGTTTAAGTCGGAATCCGTTCCGGGCGTCTCGGCGCGGTAGGCATCCGGGACCGGCAGCCCTTCCTGCAGCATCGGCAGGAGGGACGCGTAGCGCGCGAGCCGGCGGCTCCACGCTTCGTCTTTGACAAGCACGAACCCTTCCGAAGCGGTCTTGTAGCCGAAAAGGGCGTCTTCGTAGTTCTCGATCGGCCCGATCACGAGGTCGAGTCGATTGTCCTTCATCTCCATCCACGCCACGTCGCTCGCGTAGTAGTCGTCCGTGCGGAGCGCTTCGGCGCGGAGTAGCAGATAGCGGCGCAAACTCTCCTGCGGCGCAAGGGCCGCCGCCTCCTCGAGCTTCGCGGCCGCGCGGCTGATAGGCTCGGCGAAATATACGTGATACGGTACGGCCTCGAGGTCTCCGGCGGAAGTGCGGCGGACCATCGTGTACGGGCTTCGCAGGTCGGGGCGAAGGGCGGCGGCCTGTTCAAACTCGGCCCGCGTCAGATCCGCCGGGTAGAATCCCGCGCCGAGCGGCTTCGGACCGGCACCCGGCACAAAGGGCTTGTTGCCGTTCAGCCGGTCCCAAGGGCCGAAGTTAATGCGCGCGTACTCCCGAAGCGCGGGCGACTGGAGCGCTTCGAGCAGCGGCTGTGGATCGCCGTAAGCCTGCCTCCAGAAGATCGGCTCCATCTCCTGCGCCGCCTCGATGAGCAGCGGAATCATGCTGCGTTCGGCTTCGGAGAGGCTGGAGAGATCGCTCGTAAGGGTAAAGGGCGTGTACTGGTCGACGAGGGCCGTAGCGGGATCGGTGGCCATAGCGGGGGTCTCGCTCTGCTTGCACCCCGCGACACCGGCCGCGAGGACGAGCAGGAGCAGGAAGATGTGGTGTGTAGGTCGTGCGTCCATCTTTTCGCTGATTCAGGGACAAGTTAAGATGACGAAGTCGGCCAGGCCGAGGGTGTCTGCCGGCGGCAACTGAGTTGGGCTTGAGGAGGGTATGAGGACGACCGAAAGGACCCGCGCATCCGGCGCATAGCGGCGGAGCGGGTCCTGGATTCCCGTGCCGCCCTCGACGTGAAAGGCCCCCGCGATGTGCATTATGAGCGCGCCCGGCGTCGACGCGACGGCTTCGCCGATGCGTTCGGCCATGGAAGCGTCCCACAGCGTTTGCGCCTCCAGCATTCTCCCTGCGCCGCCGCCTCCGTGCGCGTCCGGTGCCGCCAGACTGTCGGAGGACAGGCTATCTGGAAGGCCGGGGTGCATGGAAGAGATGAACTCGTCCCACTTGCGGCGGTATTCGGGCGAGGGCGGGTCGAGCGGAAGCGGGGGAAGGAAGGCGCGGGCGTCGCCGGAGAGGCGGCTGAGCTGCGCGAGTCCTTCCCGGGACACGAGGTTCACGTAGCGGCGCGGGGCGTTGGCGGCGATGACGGGCACCTGCCTGCCGCGCGCCAATTCGACGAGCGGCCGGTAGTCGGCGTAGTTCGTCCACGGCCGCGCGGCCTGGAGGAAGTGCGTCTCCGTGATCAGCCCGGCGAGGTACTCGTCAAGAACGATCTGCACGTCTCGATCGAACATTTCCAGCGAAAGCACGACGGGCCGAGTTTCCGCCTCCTCGATCAGCCGGGCAAAGAGCGCCCTCTCGACGGCGTGCCCGGTCGAGTCGTCGTGCTGCTCGCCGACGAGAAGGACGTCTGCTCCGGCAGCGGATGCCGCAATGCGGTCGATGGTGGCTGCCGTGCCGCTCTGATCGAAAACCGCGTAGGGCATCCTGCACGCCTCTTGCGCATGAACAGATCCGGCCGCGAGCAGGCACAGAACCGGGACTAAACAGAGGCGGCCGAGCAAGGTTACTGCTCCTCCCGCTTCCGGCCGCGGTTGCGGCGGCGAGAGCGGCTGCGGGCTTCTCCTTCCGGCGCGCCCTCCTCGCTGTAGTGGACGTCGTCCTCGGGAGCTGGCTGAGCGGCCGGCGCGGCGGGCGACTCGACCTCGTGGAGGCGCTTGTGGTAGAGGCGGTCCACGAGCATCGCGAGAAGCTCCGGCTCTTCGGCGGCGAGGGCGCTCACGAGCGGGATGAAGCGTTTGAGGCGCTCGCGTTCGAGGTTAGTTCGTTCACGAAGCAGATCCTCGAGCACTTCCGTGATGCGCTCCGAGACGCGCTCCTCAACGTCGGACTGGGTGGGTACGGGAAGCTTTTCCATTTCGATACCGTAGCGGCGGGCGATGCCAAGCAGCGTACGCTCTTCGCCCGGGGTGGTTAACACGAGTGCGGTTCCGGTTTTTCCGGCCCGCGCCGTTCGTCCCGAGCGGTGGACGTAGTATTCCGGGTCGTTGGGCACGTCGTACATGATGACGTGGCTCAAATCCGAAATATCGATGCCGCGCGCGGCGACGTCGGTAGCAACGAGAAAGCGAAGCGAGTTGTCGCGGATGCGGTCCATGACGGCCTCGCGGGCCTTCTGCGTCAGATCGCCCGAGATGGCGTCGGCGTCGTAGCCGAAGTTCTTTAGGAACGTCGTCAGGTACTCGACTTCGCGTTTTGTGTTCGTGAAGATGATGGCCGAGTCCGGGTTCTCCAGCTCGATGAGCCGCGCGAGGACGCGGTCTTTCTCCATCGCGTCCACGAGGAAGTAGCGGTGCGTGAGCTGCGCGACACTTATCTGCCCGACGCTGAGGGAGAGAAAGCCGGGCTCCGACAGGAAGTCGTGCGCGAGCGACTGCACCTTCGGCGGGATGGTCGCGCTGAACATATACGAGTGCCGGCCTCGGGGAAGGTAGCCTTTGAGCTGTCGCATGGCCGGATAGAAGCCCATCGAGAGCATCTCGTCCGCCTCGTCGAGGACGAGGATTCGCAGTGCATCGAGGTTGAAGGTGCGCCTTTCGAGCAGGTCGAGGATGCGGCCAGGGGTGCCGATGACGACCTGCGCGCCGTCGCGGAGGGCTTTTGTTTGCGGCGCGTACTTGACGCCGCCGTAAACGAGGGCCGCCTGAAAAGCATCTTGCTCGGGCGTCCCGGTTCTCATGCGCTCGAACTCCTCGTGTATCTGCCGGGCCAGCTCGCGCGTCGGCGTGAGGATGAGCGCCTGCGGAGACTTGACGGTCGGATCAATGAGCTTGAAGAGCGGAAGCACGAAGGCACCCGTCTTTCCCGATCCCGTTCGCGACTGGACGATGAGGTCCCGTCCGTCCAGAATGTAGGGGATCGCCTTCGTCTGGACCTGCATGAGGTCCGGCCAGCCCGCTGCGGCGAGCGCCTGTTTGACGCGTGGCGGCAGGTTATCGGGCGTGGCGTCCGGGAGGGGCGGGTCAGGCTCGGTGAAGGAGTCCGCGATACGGGCTTCAGTTGCGACGCGCTGGGCGCGTGAGGTGAGATCGATTGTGGCCGTGTACCGGCTCGATCCCTGCGGATTGGATGCCATGCTGTTAGGAATGCAGTTGCTCTTGGCCGGGTTGTACGCGCCGGCAGTGGTTCTGATGCAGACGGTCAGGAAAGCCCGTCAGCCGGTGGAGAGCAGTTCAAGAAGATAATCTACGACGGCCGGTTTTCCGAAGACAGCATCGTGTCGATCCGCGCGGCCGCCTTTCTCCAGATTCAGTCGTTCGTAGCGCCCGCCGACCTCCCGGACAAGAACTCCGGTGGCAGCGGCATCCCACGGTCGCATATCGAAGTCGACCATCGCGCCGACGGCGCCTTCGAGCGCGAGCACGTGTCCGAACACGTCCGTGTACGTGCGCGTGACGGCGTGGCTGCGGAAGAGCCGGTCGAAGACGTGGAGATTGTCCGGCGCAAACTGCTTGCGATCCCCGGTGGATACGATCTCGTCGCGAGCGGCTTCACGGGAGGCAACATCCTGGAGTTTCATCGGCGCGCCGTTCAGCGTTGCGCCGAGTCCATTTGCACCGGCGCAGAGGCGGCCGAGCATCGGCAACGAGATGATGCCGAGGACGGGTTCGCCTTCATAAGCAAGAGAAAGGATCGTGCCGAAGAGGGGAACGCGATGTTTGAGGCTGATCGTCCCGTCGATAGGATCGATGATCCACTGGAAGTCGCTCGACGGGCGGCTGGTGCCGTACTCCTCGCCAAGGACGCCATGCTCCGGAAAGCGAGCTTCGATGCCCGCGCGCAGGTGCTTTTCCACCGCAAGATCGATGTCGGTGACGGGGCTTTGATCCTCTTTGAGGCGCGAGGAGAAGCCTTCGGCGAAGTGGCGCTGGATGAGCGGCACGGTTTCGGAGACGAGCGAGACGGCTTCATCCAGGAAGCCACGGAGCGCTTTGCGGTCGATCACGATGAAAGGGTTCTGTTACGTCGCGGGGTAGACGCTGCATACGCTGCGGCGTGCCGGCGGATTCCCGGCGAACGAGCGCGGTGCGTGCGGCGTATCTTCAAGCAACCGGCCGACACCGGCGGGATCATCGCCGGTGCACCGGGACTTGTGGCGGTACCTTTGTTCTGTAGAAGGCTGTATTGTTAAAGGCGCTGAGGCGTCTCCGTTCATGACCATAGACACTGCAACGAAACCGGTTGTGATTCTGGGTAATCCGGTGGCGCATTCGCGTTCGCCGATGCTGCACAACGCTGCCTTTGAGCACCTCGGGTTGAACTTCGTCTATCTCGCTGCGGCCGTCGGAACGGAACAGCTCGCCGACGCGGTGGCAGGATTGCGGGCGCTCGGCTTTGCCGGCGCAAATGTGACGCTGCCGCACAAGCAGGCCGTCATGGCTTTCGCGGACGAACTTTCTCCGACCGCCGAGGCGGTGGGGGCCGTCAACACGCTTGTCGTCCGGACGCGGGATGATGGCGACCGGATGATCTACGGCGACAACACGGATGTAGCCGGATTTCTCAAGCCCCTGGAATCGGCGGGCAATGAGGCGCTTACGGGCGAGGCGGTGGTCTTCGGCGCGGGTGGAGGCGCGCGCGCCGTCGTATATGGCCTTTTAACGTGCGGCACGCTCTCCCGCCTGACTATTGCGGCGCGGGATTACCGTAAGGCGGAGGCGCTGGCGGCTGCCTTCCGGCCTTATGATGAGCGCGACATTCTGCACGCGGCGCGCTTTGACGAGGCGGGTGGTGCGGTATGCCGGGCGCGACTTGTCGTGAACGCGACGCCGGTCGGCATGAGTCCGGATGCCGGCTTGACGCCATGGCCCCATGCGGAGCATTTCTCCGGCGGACAAACAGTTTACGATCTCATCTACTCGCCGCGAGAGACGCGCTTGCTGAGGGAAGCCGCCGCTCGGGGGGCGCGCGCCATCGGCGGACTCGAAATGCTTATCGGCCAGGCGGCGGCGGCGTTCGTTCAGTGGACGGGCGTCCCATTTCCGGAGGATCACGTCCGGCGTATGTTGTGAGCGGGGCCGTCGGCGCGTAAACGGCGTGTATGCGATGTAAAAACCTGGTTTTTGGCTTTAAGTAGCTGAAGTCGGGGCCGATACGAAAGGTAGCACCCGCCCCGTCTGTTCGGGCGCTGAACAGGATCGTTCATGCCCTTATTCCCCCGAATATTATGTCCGCTGATACTCTCACCATGAAAGCGGTCCTGCCGGATGTGGATCTGAAATGCCCGCCCATGCCGCAGACGCTTCTGGAAGCAATCGACCTCTCCAGTTGCGCCGATGGACCCGATCTGGAAGCAACCATTGCGATGGTGCAGAAGGACCCGATTGTAGTCGCGCGTTTGCTGCGCATCGTCAACTCGGCCTTTCACGCGCAGCGGGGGCAGATTGCGACGGTGCGCCGCGCCGTGGTGATTCTGGGCGCTTCCACTGTGATCGGCATGGTGATGAGCATGTGCCTGGCCGAACTTCGGGCGGCCCTCGACGGGTTTACGGCCGTGCCGTTTATGAACTTCATCCGGCACAGCATCGCGACTTCGTTTATCGGGCAGCGCCTGGTGCAGCGCGATCCGGGCGAGCAACCGGAGACGCGGGCGGAGGATGGGAGCGAGGTGTTCACGGCGGCGCTCTTGCACGACATCGGAAAGCTGGTCTTGCTCTACAATTATCCCCAGCGGGGCGCACTGGTGTATTCCGCCACGGATGAGAAAATCAACAGGTTGGAAGCAGAGCAAATGCGGCTCGGCCTGAACCACGTCGATGCCGGCGTATTCCTGACGCAGAAGCTCAACCTCCCGCTCTCGATCACGAATGCCATACGCTTTCACCACGACGCGCACGCCGCCGAGGAGGCGACGCGGGACCAGCGGCAAGTCGTGGGACTGGTCGCGGCCGCGAATCTGGTTGCCAACGCCTCCGGGTTCGCCTTTGACGACCCCATGGACGCGGAGCAGTGCTGGATGGACCCGCTCTGGGACAGTCTCCTGAGAACGGGGGTGCTCGGTTATGCCTCCATTTCGAGCATTCGAGATGAAGTAACGCTGGCTATGGGCGACCTGTCGGTCTACGTCGACGCGGTGACGTGAACCCGGTGGAACTACAAGTGCGAGCGCGGTGTCGACTGCTTCCGCCAGTCATTGTAGATCGCTGCCCGAAAGTTCATGTCGCTTACCGCTCCACGTATTCTTGTTCCGAAGTGCCATGACCGCACGGGTCGCATTGCGGCCGGTTTCACGACTCGCCGGGGCGGCAGGAGCCGTGGGCCGTACGCATCGCTGAACCTCGGCATGAACACAACCGACGACGCCGAAAGCGTGAAGGAGAACCGGCGGCTCGTCGAACGCGCGATGGGTTTCGGGTTGGGAAGCTTGGCGGTCGCGGGGCAGGTTCACGGGAGCCGTGTTGTGGCTATCGATGCGCCCGGCCTCTATGCCGAATGTGATGGGCTGGTGACCACTGCGCCCGGCGTTCTGCTCGGCATCGTCGCGGCGGATTGCGCCGCCGTGCTTCTCGCCGACGAGCGAGCGGGCGTCGTTGGAGCGTGCCATTCAGGATGGCGCGGGACGGTTGCCGGAATTGCAGGCGCGACGGTCCGAGAGATGGAAAAGCTCGGCGCTACGCCCGCGCGCATGACGGTGTACATCAGCCCCTGCATCAGCGCCGCCGCTTTCGAGGTGGGAAAGGAAGTGGCTGCGCAGTTCGATGCGGCGTTCGTGAACCAACCGGAGGGCGCGGCGCGGCCGTTTGTCGATATAAAGGGCGCGATTCGCGAGACGCTCCTTCAAGCCGGTGTGCCCTCTCCCGGCATTGAAGTCGCCGCGGAGTGTACGTATTCGGACACCGACACGTTCTTTTCCCACCGTGCGGAGAAGGGAACCACGGGGCGGATGATGGGCCTCATTGGATTGCGGAGCTGAACCTCGTGCGGCGCGGCGGACGAGGGCGTTGCTAAAGAGCCTGTTGCAATGTAAGCGCTGCAGGTGGCTGGTATTTTTGACCAAAGTACCGAAGCAACGTCCCCCTTGAGGGGGATTTAAGGGGGTGTTAGACGTTGTTCCAATCACATACATCGACCGGTAAGTCAGAGAGGCTTTCCGTGGATAGTAAAACAACCGCCCTTTAATCGTCGGCGTACTTGCGGAGGCGTTTCTGCAGGTTCTCCTCTTCGTCTCGTTCGCGCCACTGCGCGAGGCGTTCCTGGATGTACTTTTCGTACCCGATCTCGCCCGGTTCGTAGAAGTAGGTGCCCTGCATCGCGCCCGGAAGGTACTGCTGCGGAACGTAGTGTTCGCGGAAAGCATGAGGATACTTGTAGCCCTCGCCGTGCCCGAGGCCCTTTTTGTCTCGGCTGCTATCCTTGAGCGGGTTTGGCACGTCCCCGGTTCCTTCGTTGCGCACGTAGTCGAGCGCGCTGAAATAGGCGAAGAGGGAGTTCGACTTCGGGGCGGTGGCAAGGTATAGGCAGCATTCCGCAAGATGAAACTGCCCCTCGGGCATACCGACGAACTCGAACGCTTGCGCGGCGGCGGCGGCGACCTGGAGTGCGCGTGGATCGGCGAGGCCGACGTCTTCTCCGGCAAAAATCAGCATTCGGCGGAGGATGAAGCGTGGATCCTCGCCTGCATAGACCATGCGCGCCATCCAGTAGAGAGCCGCATCAGGGTCAGACCCGCGCAGACTTTTGATGAACGCGCTGATGGTGTCGAAGTGCGCGTCGCCCTCCTTGTCGTAGAGCACCGCGCGGCGCTGAATGCTGTCCTCGGCGACGGCAGTCGTGATGTGAACGACGGCATCCTCGTCGGGCGGGGTCGTCTCGACGGCGAGTTCGAGGGCGTTCAGAAGAGAGCGGGCGTCGCCGTTGGCTGTAGAAACGAGATGGCGGCGGGCCTGGTCGTCCAGCCGGACCGCTATCCGGCCGTAACCGCGTTGCGAATCGGAAAGAGCCTGTTCGGCCACGGCGTAGAGATCGGCCTCCGTGAGTGTGTGCAGTTCGAAGATGCGTGAGCGGGAGACGAGGGCCTTGTTGACTTCGAAGTATGGGTTCTCGGTAGTCGCGCCGATGAACACCACGGTGCCGTTCTCCACGTGTGGCAGCAGGGCGTCCTGCTGGGATTTATTAAAACGGTGAACCTCGTCTATGAACAGGATGGTGCGCTGCTGGTGGAGCGTGAGCCGCTCGCGCGCTCCCTCGATGGCCTCGCGGATGTCCTTCACGCCCGCAAGCACGGCGTTCATGGAGGTGAAGTGCGACCGGGTCGTGTTGGCAATGATTCGGGCGAGCGTCGTCTTGCCGGTGCCGGGCGGTCCGAAGAAGATGAGCGACGTTACGCGGTCGGCCTCGATGGCGCGCCGCAGCAATCGACCCGGTCCGAGGATGTGATCCTGCCCGACAAATTCGTCGAGGACACGCGGCCGCATTCGGTCGGCGAGGGGTGCCTGCGCCGCTCTGTAGCGGGCGGCAGATTCTTCAAAGAGGTCGGGCATGGAGTCCGTTTAGATGAGAGTTGGCCTGGCAGGGGCTTTGTCGGCGATAGGCGCGCCACGGCCCGTCATTTAACCGCCGGATTGGCAAACGGTTGAACAAAGCAGAAAGACGGAAGGTCAGGAGAAGCCACAAGAATTCGCAGGGTGACGGACTCGCTGCCTCATCTTGCCCTGCAGACTGGGGACATAGACAACCTGTGCCGTAGGTTGCTCGTTGCCGAATGGAAATTATGGCTTCTTGGCGGATGCTTTATGAGAATCAGCCTTGTGGATGCACCCTGTCTCTGGAATATGGTGCGGGTCGCCGGTGAGATTCAGCGCTGCGTATCCCGTGGCGGCGCAATCCAGAATCAACGTAAGGTAATGGCTCACGGGCACGGCGATGTGGACCAGGCGCCGCTGTCGCGGCTCAGGAGAGACCACCCGCCCGCCATTGCGGCCGATCTCACCCGTCTCCTTCATGAAGCTCCGCCGCAATGGTGCCCGGCGTTTGGCCAAAGGCCGCGCTCATTCCATTTTCGAACGCCCTCGCGCCGCCCTGCGATGGATGCCGGATGTAGGTGGCTTCGTGGCCGAGTCGCTGCAGGGCATATTCCGCCTTGCGTCCGACGGCGAGGGTGAGGGTAGGCCGGAGCACGCCGAGCATGGCAGAGAGAAGGCTGCCCCAGGCCTGCACTTCGCGCCGCGTCGGGTTGCGCACGGATAGCGGCGCGCCGGCTTTATGCGGGTGCAAGGGGACCGTATTCCAGACGAAGAACGCGGGCCAGTAGGGCCGGGCAACGCGCCAGAAGATGCTTCCGCTATACTCCGTATAGGGGGTTTCGGCGAGGCTGGAGGGGCGGCCGTGCAGGGGAAAGGCCGGATCTTCGAGCTGCGCTTCGCTGGTGAAAGGCACGCCTGAGAAACGGCAACCTCGCGGGCCGGGGGCTTCAGCAAGGAGCAGCACGCGCGGCTTCTGCGCGTAAGAAGCCACGTACTCGATCAGATTGCAGCGGCGAATGTGCGGAGCATCGGGAAGATCGAGACTGTCGACGCGGTCGCGGTAAGGATTGAAGAGCGTGGGCGAAGAGGGCGCGTCAAAGACGTGTTGCTCGAGTATGGTCTGTAGCGATTTTAGAGGCACGAGTCGAGCGGGGTTCCGTTAACTTTGTGGAAGACCGGTGGGGGAACTCACCGGTTCCGAAGGCGCGTCTAAGAGGCTGTTGCGATCGTATAACGCGTTGTTTGTAGCTGGCGAAATGGACCAAAGCACCACCGCAACATCCCCTTGAAGGGGATACAAGGGGGGTGTTAGACAGCATTCCAGTCTCGTACTTTGTCCCGAATACGTGCGATGCGTTCCATCGACAGGAAATCAATAGCCTCATAAGAAGCCTCTTTTACCCAAAGCGCACTATATGCTGACGCTTTTTCGCCGCGGTGACAGTCCGGCCGCCGATGCCCTTCAAGAACGGCTCGAGAGCATGGCGGTGAGCCATGAAGTGGTCGTCACCGAGGAGCCGCCGGCTTCGCGCCTCCCGTCTATCAAGGAAGGAGACGCTGTGTATGATGACCCGGAGCGCATCCGGGCGTTCCTGTCCGAACTTGAACGTGAGCTGCGGCAGGCGCGTTCGGTGGGCGGAGATGCGTGCTACCTCGATCCCGACGATCCGACCCATTGCGCCTGAGCGCGCGAGCGGATATGTACTCGAAAGGGCGGTTTCATCGACATGTTTTCGGGATATGTCGATGGCGTAAACATATCGGGGAAGATACGTCTACGGTCGGGGCGTTGGGGCGGAATCTCGGCGTGAGACAAGAAGTGTCCATTCGGCCCGTGCGGCTTGCGTATCATACACGCAAAACCTTAACCCCATGGACAGACGTTCGCTTCTAAAGCTCTTTGGCCTTGCACCGGCCTTTTCCGGTCTCGTGGTGCCGAATGCCTCTACCGCCGCCACTTCGGCCGCTTATCCGCCGCCTGCTCCGGCAGCCGGGCTGTGAGCGGACGCGCAGCCGCCGCGCATCCCGCCTCCGCAGTCGCGGCGGCTCGTGCCCACGCGCCTTCTTCGCACCGGAGTGAACGGGATGGCTTATTGCGACGGAAAGCCGGAGGTCGTGGCTTTTCTCTTTCCTTTTGAGCAGCTCGTCTTGCGGCGGGAGCCGGGCAACCCCTATGACCGCCGCGCCATCAAAGTGCTGACCTTGCAGGGCGTCAAGCTCGCCTACGTGCCGCGGCAGGACAACAAGGTCATTGCGGCACTCATGGACGCCGGCACGCCCGTGGCGGCGGTCCTGCACGAGGTCAGATCCGAGGAATGGCCGTATCGCTGCCTTCGGATGGATCTCTGGGGTAATTTGCCCCGGCAAATCTGACCGGCGTGCCTATTTCAGAAGCAGGTTTTTGGCTACGAACCAGACGTTTTCCTTGCGCTCGCGCAGTCGGCGGCTGAAATAGGGAACCCACTCCGTGCCGTAAGGCACGTAAATGCGCATGTTGTAGCCTTCCTTCACGATGCGTTCCTGAAGCTCGGGCCGGATGCCGTACAGCATCTGAAACTCGAAGCGCTCCGCGCCGATTCCGTTCTCGCGCGCGAAGGTCTTTGTAGCCTCGATCAGGAGCGGGTCGTGGGTGGCGATGCCGGGGAAGCCTGCTTGCAAAATCAGGCGCTTCATGTAATCGATGTAGCGGGGGCGGATCTCGCTCATCGTCTGATATGCGATCTGAGGCGGCTCTTTGTAGGCCCCTTTGCAGATACGCACCTTTGCGCCGAGATCGCACATCTTCTGCACGTCGCCGTCGGTGCGGTGGAGGTAGGCCTGCAGGACGATGCCGACGTGCTCGGGGAAAGCCGGAAAGACGTGCTCGAAGAGAGAAATCGTTGACTGCGTTATGTCGCTCCCTTCCATGTCGAGCCGGACAAATACGTTGCGCTCCTTGGCCACCGTCAGAAGCTTCTGAAGGTTGTCGAGGCAGAAGTCCGCATCGATCTTTTGCCCCATCATGGAGAGTTTGATGGAGATGTTCGCGTCGATCTTCTCGTCGGAGACGGTGCGAACGAGCGAGATGTACGCCTCACGCGCGGCCTCGGCCACGTGCCGGTCGCTGACGTATTCGCCGAGCATGTCGAGGGCAACCGGCATGCCGCGCCGGTTGAGGTCACGGACGACCGGGAGCGCTTCGGAAAGGGTCTCGCCGGCAACAAAGCGGCGGGCAAGGGCAAAGGGGAGTCTCATTGGGAAAAGGGTTACTACCGCTCGCCGGGGTCCCGGCCGAGCCGAACAAGGTTACCCACAAAATAGGCAAACCGCGGCCTTGTGGAGCGGAACGACGGCCCTGGTTTGCGGAAAACTTTCACGGCTTATCGAGCGCGCGGCGGAGGTCTTCGACGAGATCGTCGGGGTGTTCCAGGCCGATGGAGAGGCGAAGCAGCGACTCGGGAGTCGCCGAGGGCGCTTCGACGCTGGCGCGGTGCTCGACGAGGCTCTCGGTGCCGCCGAGGCTCGTTGCGCGGGTGAACACGCGAAGGCGTGCGGCGAAGGCGAGCGCTTCGTCGCGGCCACCAACGATTTCGAACGAGAGCATTCCGCCGAACAGGCGCATCTGCCGCGCGGCGACGGCATGCCCGGGATGCGCCGCCAGCCCGGGATAATGCACCCTGGTGATGGAGGAGTGTCCCTGCAAGAACTTGGCGACCGCCATTGCGGAGGCGCATTGAACAGGCAGACGGGCCGACAGCGACCGGACGCCGCGCAGCGTCAGCCAGGCGCTGAACGGATCGAGACAGCCGCCTCCCATCGTCTGAACGGCGCGGATTCTTTCCGAAACGTCATCGTTCGCGCGGCAAATGACGGCCCCGCCGAGGACATCGGAGTGGCCCGCGATGTACTTTGTGAGGGAGTGGACGGCGATGTCCGCACCGAGCTCGAAGGGTTTCTGAAGCAGCGGCGTAGCCCACGTGTTGTCCACGGCCAGCAGCGCGCCGTGCTTGTGCGTCTGCTCCGGCGAGATGCTCCAGATCCGTGATCTTGAGCATAGGGTTGGACGGCGTTTCCGCCCAGACGAGGCGCGTCTCCGGACGAAACGCTGCCTCAACGGCGTGCGCGTTGGAGAGGTCGACGAGGGTGGACGCAAGGCCCCAATCGGCCATGATCGTTGTGAGCAGGCGGCGGACGCCGTAGTAGGTGTCGTCTGCCAGAAGCACGTGATCGCCGGGCCGGAGCGCCTGGAAGACGGCGGCGGAGGCGGCCATGCCCGAGGCGAACGTCACGCCGACAGCCCCGCCTTCCATGTCCGCGAGCACGCCTTCGAGGTCGTCGCGCGTCGGATTGCCGATCCGGCTGTAGATATAGCCGGACGGGAAGGAGCCGTCTGCGGCGCGCTCAAACGTGGTGGAGAAGTGCAGCGGCGAGACAACGGCTCCGGTGAGCGGGTCGGGTGCGCATCCTGCGTGGGCGAGCCGGGTTTCGATGTGGGGCATGAGGCGGGCGGGGAAAAAGAAGGAATGTACGACAACGCCGGCGCTTAGCGCTCGGTGCGGAGCGGATCCCGGGGGTGCCCTGAGCGTCCAAGCCGGTGCCGAAATGGAAACGAACGATGGAGAGGTGCATGAAGAGGACAATTATAGGGGCCGCGCTGGTGCTCGTGGGAGTATCCGGCGCTGCGGACGCTTCGGCGCAGGACGCGCGCGCGGTGCTCGGCGAAGTGGCCCGGACGTACCAGGCGCTCGAAGCCTACCGGTTTGAAATGACGACGGCGCTCGAGATGAACCTGCAGGGCGAGATGCAGCAGATGGACATGAACCTGCTGCTGGCCGTTAAACCGGTCAACAAGCTCCGGGTGGAGGTAGTCAGCCCGACGATGGAGCTTCAAGTCGTGTCAAACGGAGATTCGACGTGGGTGTACATGCCGCATTTGCAGCGCTTTGCGGCGGCGAGCGGACCGTTCCGACCCGAGGATTTTGGCGCGGCGGTACCTGATCTCGTCAAAGAATACGGCGGCATCGCGGACCGGGTGGTTGCGGCGACGATCGATGGAGAGGAAGTGCTTCAGATCAACGGGCAGGCTGTTCCGACCACCGTCATCAGCATTGCCTATGAGCCGCGCCCGACGGATGCCGGCGCTGATTCGGCCGCCAAAACGATCTGGGTAGACGCCCGCGATCGTCTCATTCGTCAGGATGTGACTCGCTCCTTCCTCGCGAGTTCACCGTTCGGCGGCTCGGTGCATGTCAAGGAAACCACAGTATTTAGTGAAGCCGAAGTTGGCCCTCAAATCAGCGACGACCTGTTTACTTTCAAGACGCCGTCGGATGCTGTTCGGTTTGCTCCGGATGCGCTTGTAGACGCAGCGGAGGATCCCGCGCGGCGGGCTGCTCCCGATTTCACCCTCGCCTCCCTCGACGGCGGCGACGTGAACCTTGCCGCGCTGCAGGGAAAGGTCGTGCTTGTCAATTTCTGGGCGACGTGGTGCGGCCCCTGCAGGGTAGAGATGCCGATGATCGAGCGCATCTACCGGGAGCACGCCGCTGACGGGTTGGAGGTGCTGGCGGTCTCGGTGGGTGAGCAGGAAGAAGATGTTCGCTCCTACATCGAGGAGCTTGGTTACACGTTCCCGGTGCTGCTCGACGCCGACAACGCGGTCAGCCTCGCTTACCGCGTCGGCGGGATTCCGCGTACAGTCATCATTGATCGAGAGGGCATCGTTCAGCACGAGTTCGAGGGCATGCACCCGGAAGAGGTGCTTATCGGAGCACTCCGCGATGCCGGTTTGTAGGGCGGCCTTTTCGAAATAACGATTACAGGGCAGTACGACATGGCTTCAGACGCAGCCGGCATTCGGCGGGAGTATACGCAGGGCGGTCTTGACCGGCCCGAAGTGGCAGACGACCCGCTGCGCCAGTTCGAGCAGTGGTACCATGATGCGGTCTCGGATCGGCCGCTGGACCCCACGGCCATGACGCTCGCCACGGCAACGCCGGATGGCAGGCCCTCCGCGCGTGTTGTGCTGTTGAAGGACTTCGATGAGCGCGGTTATACGTTCTATACCAATTATCTGAGCCACAAAGGACAAGAGCTGGAGGCTAATCCTCGCGCAGCGCTGGTCTTCTGGTGGGACCGGCACGAGCGGCAGGTGCGTATCGAAGGGCGTGTTTCGCGCGTGGCTGATGAAGAGTCCGATGCGTACTTCAAGAGTCGGCCGCTTGGTAGCCGGCTCGGCGCCTGGGCATCGGCGCAGAGCCAGGTGATCGAGAGCCGCGCGTGGCTCGAGGAGCGCATGAAGGATGTTGAAGCGCGGTTCGCCGGCATGGATGTGCCCCGCCCGGATTTCTGGGGAGGTTACCGCGTTGTGCCGGAGCAGTACGAATTTTGGCAGGGTCGGCAGAGCCGCCTGCACGACCGGTTCCGGTACCGAATGGGCGCGGGTGGAGTGTGGGCAGTGGAGCGCCTCTCGCCGTAAAAGAGGCTGGTTCATGCAATGCCGGTAATTTTAGCGTCAACATACCGCGCGCCGCTGCCTTTTCGCAGCGCCGACGTGAACACGGTCGCCTCTTCATTCAGGCGAGTGCCGGACGTGCAGTTTGAGCGCGAGCGGGTGGATACCGAGGACGGCGATTTTCTGGACCTCGACTGGTCGCGCGTGGGGAGCGGCAGGCTCGGTATCGTTTCGCATGGGCTGGAGGGTAACGCGGGGCGGCCGTATATGCGCGGGATGGCGCGGGCCTTCAACCGGCGAGGCTGGGACGCGCTCTGCTGGAACTATCGCGGTTGTAGCGGGGAAATGAACCGGCTCCCGCGGTTCTATCACAGCGGAGACACGGCGGACCTGCTCGGCCTCGTCGAGCGCGCGCTCGACGGCGGCTACTCAGAAGTGGCGCTCGTGGGCTTCAGCCTCGGCGGCAACGTGACCCTCAAGCTGCTCGGCGAAATGGGTGTGAATGCCGCCGGACGGGTCACCGGGGCAGTGGCCATATCGACGCCGGTGGACCTGGAGGCGGGTGCTGAGGAAATGATGCGGCGACGCAACTATTTCTATATGCAGCGCTTCCTGAGATCGCTCGGGGAGAAGGTTCGCGACAAAGCCGTGCAGTTCCCCGATCTCGTCGACGCGACGGGTTACGAAGTGCTGCGGGGATTCCACGACTTCGACGAGCGCTACACCGCGCCGCTACACGGCTTCGACGGCGCGCTGGATTACTGGCGGAAGAGCAGCGCCAAGGGATACCTGTCGCAGATTCGCGTGCCGACGCTCGTCATCAACGCGCAGGACGATCCGTTCTTGCCGCCCACCTGTTATCCGGTTGAAGAGGCAAGCTCGTCGGATTATCTTTTCCTGGAGACGCCCGCTCACGGTGGCCACTGCGGGTTCGTGACGGCGGATGGAAAGGGTGAATGGTGGTCCGAGACCCGGGCGCTGACCTTTATTCAAGAGCACGCCGACCTGTAGACGCGATCTGGCCGGGATCAACCGCCCTGGGAAATCAAGATTGATTCGGGCTTTCGGGACGTGCTTTTTAAGCTTCTGTTCAGCGCGCTTCCATGCCGTTCAAGAAGGCGCGGATGGAACGTTCGAGCGAGGGCTGGTGATAGCGGGCGAGAAAAGCCGCTTCGTGCAAGAACGCCACCGCCCGGGCGAGCTGCTCTTGCTTCTCTGCCACGCGGTCCTCGAGCTGAAGCAGACGTTCCACAGAGGGAACCTGGAGGGACAGAAATGGCACGGACGAAGCCGGCGCGTAGTTTCCGCCGTCTCCAGCAACCATCGATTCCTTGAGGGCAGGATCTTTCATTCGCGTCACGCGGGAGCGGCTTTCGCCTAAATGAACAGGGGGAAGGTGCTTTCGTCTGCGCCCGAATCCACGGGAGCGAGGGAAAGCCCATGATGGTTGCGCCGCCACGCCATGAGCATGACACCGGCCAGGGCGTAGGCACCGAAAGCGATGAGGGTTTTTGCGAACATGGGGATAATTCAAATGCTTTTATTCGCCCGGCGCACAAAGAAGGTACTCGCTTTTTTGTAGCGCTTCCATGAAGAAGAGGCCAATCATGTGCCGCACCTTTGGAGTGTCGGCATTTATCTTTCCGTCTTCAAGGCTCAACCAATTCTTCATCTTTGTCCGCGTTTGATGGGGTGTTTTCGCGAAGGCGAGGCCGGAAGTGAACGTCGTTTGCGTTCTGTTGTGAGCGGTAGTGGACACCCGGTGTCCAGGAAGGACTCGTCGCCCTTGCCGGAGGAAGAGTTGCTTGCTTCGTTTCACGGCCGGAAGAACGCAGGCGGGCCGGGGGCCGTAAAGCCTCACCTTCAACCAACAACCCAACGGTTTGCCGATGTTCAGCACTATCGATCTTCGCGCTCTGGCCGAGCGCACCGGACCCGAACGGGCCTTCCTCAGCCTTTATCTCTCCGGCGAAGAGGCGATGCAAGGGTTGGACCAGCGCATTAAGAAGGTCCGGGCGCTCCTGAGCGACGCGCCCGTCGAGGCCGAATACTTCGAGGAGAATCTCAAGATGATTCAGGCGTATCTGGACGAGCACGGCTTTGAAGGGGAGGCGATGTGCGTCTTTGCTTGCTGGGCGACGGACTATATCGAGGCGTTCGCGCTGGAGAAGAAGACACCGGACCTGCTCTGGGTGGACTCCTCGCCGTACATACGTCCGCTGGCCGAGCTGCAAGACGAGTTCGAAAACTTCGTCATCGTTCGCGCGGACAACACGGACACATTCGTCTACTTCGTGACTTCCGCCGTGTCCGATGAGGAGACGCGCGTCAAGGGAGACGTGAAGAACAGCGTCAAGGTGGGCGGCTGGTCGCAGAAGCGCTATCAGCGCCGGCGGGAGAAGGAGCTTCACAACTACGCCAAGGAGGTGGCGGACGCGCTGGTGGACCTGGAGGGGCGGGAGTCGTTCGATCGCATCGTCATGCTGGGCTCCAAGGAAACCATCGAGGAGATCAAGGAAGTCCTACCCGAGGGGCTGGCCGCGAAAGTTGCGGCGGACAAGCGCGTGGATTTGAAGCAGGAAGAGGCTGTGTGGGACGAGGCGTTTGCACTTTTTTTTGAAGAAGAGCGGTCTGACGAGGAAGCACTCTGGGATCGAATCAAAAACGAGTATCTGCGGGGCGGCCGCGCCGTGACGGGTGCCGATGAGGTGCTAAAGGCCGCAGCTGTCGGGCGTGTGGATACGATGGTGGTTTCGCGTGACGCGCGCATTGCCGGAACGCGCTGCCGCTCGTGCGAGAATCTGAGCGCGGGTGACCGGGAGAAGTGCCCTGTCTGCGGTTCGGAGGATGTTTTCAAGGAGGACCTCATCAACGAGCTCGTGGAGCTTCTTGCGCTGAGCAGCGCCGAGACGGAGTTTGTGGACGCCATTCCATCACTTGCGGAGGTGGGCGAAGTGGCTGCGCTGCTGCGGTATTGAGGCGGCGGCGGGGCCAAGGCGCAGCGGCGCGCGGTTGGGATACACCGGAGGGGCAGGATATATCGTGTCCCTTGGCGGGCATGTGCGGGCGATTGGGGAGATGCGAGGTGCGGCGGTCGCGATCGTGGGACGTTGTAGACCCTTTGGGCGAGCGGGGCGTATAGGTTGCAATTCGCAGGATGCGCCGGTTGCGGGTCGCATCCGTCCTGCACGCCTCTGTAGAGATCAACATTTCAGCGATCGTGGAAAAACTCTTCGGGGCCGTGCGGCTTTCGGATGTGGTCGACGTGGCGCTCCTTGCCGCGTTCATCTTCATTGTGCTGCTCTGGGTCCGCGACAACATTTCCAGCGCAGCTTCGAGGCGGACGCTTCTCGTCTCTTTCTCCGTGGTCGTCGTTTACCAGGCCTCGCGCATCTTCGACCTGTTCCTCACGAAGAACCTGATTGAAGTGCTCTTCGTGGCGCTGCTCGTGGCTGCGGTGGTCGTCTTTCAATCCGACCTGCGCCGCATGGTGGACCGCATCGGGTCCTGGCGCTGGAAGGCGGCGATGCGCCCGCCTCCCATCGCGGTAGACGCCATTCCAGACATCCTCGCCTCGACGGCCATGCGTCTTGCGGAAATGAAGCGCGGCGCGCTGATCGCGGTGGCGGGGCGCGAGCCGTGGGATCGGCACCTGAAAGGCGGCGTGGAGCTAAACGGCACCATCAGTAAGCCGCTGCTGATCAGCCTGTTTAATCCGTCTTCGCCGGGGCACGACGGGGCCGTGTTAATCAAGAACGGCCGGATACTTCGGTTTGCCGTTCACCTTCCTCTTTCGGCGCGGATGCCGGAGGTGAGTCGTTGGGGCGGCACACGGCACGCGGCGGCGCTCGGCCTGGCGGAAGCATGCGACGCGCTGGTCATCGTCGCCTCTGAGGAGCGCGGGGTTGTGAGCGTTGCGCGCAACGGCACGATGAGGGAGATGGAATCGGCCGCCGACCTCAAGATGGCGCTGGATGATTTCTGGGCAACGCACTACGATCCCTCGCCCGAGCGGCAGCGTCAGCGCCGATGGCGTAATCTGCGCATTGCAGCGCTCTCTGTCTTTTCCGCAATGTTGGTCTGGCTCCTGTTTGCGTACCGCCCCGACACGGTGCAGCGCACGTACTCCGTGCCCATCGAGTTTCGAGGCCTGCCTGCCGGCTGGGTTCTCGAAGATCCGGAGCCTGCCGCGGTTCAGGTTACCCTCTCCGGTACGGAACAGGATTTCCGCCTGTTAGACCCGCAGGGAATGGTCGCTTCGCTCGAGGTGGAAGCGGTCGAGGAGGGGGTGAATACGTTCCTCGTGACGGCGCAGAACCTGTCGCTGCCCGGGAGGCTGATCCTTTACCACGTCGAGCCGAACGCGGTTGCGGTGGAAGCTCATCCGGTGGTCGAAGCACGTGCGCCGGTGATGGTGAAGCTGAACGGGAGCCTGCCCGATTCGCTGCAAATAGATCGAATGGTCATAGATCCCGATTCCGTAACCCTGCTCGTGCCGGTCGCGGATAAAGCCCATCCGCCGCCGGTGTCGACGCTGCCGATCGATCTTGGACAGGTCGGTGGGACGCGCACATTCCGGGTGGAACTGGTGGTGCCCTCGGGGGTGCGGCTCACGGCGGAGCAGCAGAGTCGAGCGGCGGTGCGGCTCGAGATCGGTCCTCACGAGTAGCAGAGCGGCCTCAGTCGAGCAGGTCGAGCAAGGCGAGATACACCGCGTTCGTCCACCCGAAGCCGACTTCGTTCGAGCTGTAGCCGTACTGAATGCCGGCGGATACGTCGGATTCGCGCTGGACGACGTTGTACTTCTCGACGATGACGCCGTGTTCGCCGAACTCCTTGGTGACGAGGTTCAGCCATTTGGCGGCAACGCGCTCGGCGCTCTCTTCGTACCCGTAGCGTGCGAGTCCTTCGGCGGCGATCATCTGGAGGGGTGCCCATCCGAAGGGCGCATCCCACTGGCTGCCTGAGATGTTCGTGCTCGTCATGACGCCGCCGGGCGCTTCAAAGCGGTAAAGGTTCTTGGCGACGCGGCCCGCCTGCTCGTCCGAGGCGAGGCCCACCCAGAGCGGATAGAACGTAGTGGCGAAGGGATAGCAGCGGCGCTCGCCGGTCTGGAAATCGTAGTCGAGATACAGGCCTGATGCGTCGTCCCAGAGGTAGCGGTCGATCAGGGCCGCGCGGCGTTCGGCCCGGGCGAGCCACATGGCGGATTCGGAGGCGTTCCCGAGAAGCCGGTGAACGTCGGCCGCTTCCGCTTCCATTCGGTAGAGGAGCGCGTTGAGCGCGACCGGCGCGTAGTGAATAATGTCCGCATTGAAGGGGCCGTACTTGTTTGACGGGTCAAAGCCGGACTCGCGCATGGTGCGATCGCCTTTGTAAAAGAGGGGCGTGAGACGGCCGGAGAGGCTGTCGTAGTACATCGACTCATCGTAATCACGAACGACCGTCTCTGCAAAGAACGCCGCGACACGGTCGTAATGGGTTCGTCCCGCTTCATCCCGCTCGTCCGAGATCACTTCGGGCGCAGGTCCATTGCCGAAGTCGAAGTAGCGCGAGAGACCGGTTTCTCCTGCGAGATGCTCCCCGGTCGTCCAGTAGTTGTAGAGCGTATCTATTGCCGGCAGCGTGCTCCGGAGCCACGCGCGGTCCTGCGTCTGCGCGTAGACGCCAAGGATCATCGCCGTGAGGAAGGGCGGCTGGGAGCGGGAGAGATAGTAGGTGCGGTTGGCATTGAGGATCGTGCCGTAGTGCTCGATTTCGTAGATGAAGTTGTCGGCCATGTTCTTTGCAAGCGCGATCTCGCCGTCTCGCAGAAGGCCCACCTGAATGAAGTAGCTGTCCCACCCGTACATTTCATTAAAGCGGCCGCCGGGCACGACGTACGGGTGAGGAAGGTAGAGCAGGCCCGGATCCGTCTTTAGGTACGCCGGGGTGCCGCGAGGCGGCAGGACGCGCAGATCGACCTGCTGAAGGGCGGCGGGAGACAGGCTGCGGCTCAGTCGCGCCCGCGCGGAATCGGGGTTTTCGTTCGACGAAATGTAGAGCGGCCACGGATCGCCGGGGCGGTGCTCCATCTTCGGGTCGGGCAGCGCCGAGAGCAAGTCAGCGTTGGAGCGCGTGAGCGTGTGCCATCCCGCCTTGATGTAAGCCCGTACATCGGCGATCTCCTGAGGCGTTGGGAGCGGCGGGGCGTCCTCGGGCTGCGAGAGCGGCTGCGCGGCGGCTTTCGCGGGAGCGACGAGCGTCAGCAGGGCGAGGAGGAACGCGAGAAAGGAGGTGCGGGGCATAGCGGGCGAGGCGAGAGAAACAGCAATGTGAACCTCTCTTGATAGCGACATGGAAGGCAATGGTTCTGCTGAGAAGAGGCCCCGGCACATTATGGTATCGGTTGAAGAAGCTGGAACGGATTTTGAAAGGTTCACAAATCGAAGGATAGGCCGGTAGTTTCTGGAAAAATCCGCCGGTATTCGTGCAAGACGCGCTCCCTGACCATCTTCATTCCCATGCTCACCGGCGAAAGCTGTTTTCTCCCTGCCGAACGGGCCGACGCCGGCCGGCTGCAGGAGCAAGTGCGCGCAGTCCAGAACGCGCTGGGAGCCTTGCAGGCCTTGGGCGATGCCGGCTTGGAAGCACTGCTGGTGCTGAATAGCGACGGGCAGATTGTGTTTGCCAACGGTGCGGCGGCGCGCATGGTGGGCGATCCTCCGCCTGTGCCGGTCGTGGGCGCGCGGCCCGGCGAGTCACAGGTCAGTGTTTTGGCGACGGATCTGCTCCGGTTGGCTCACGGGCTCGTTCCTCACGACCATCCCCCGGCAGGCGCGCAGGATTCATGCGCGGTTTCCGAAGCGGCAGAGGAGGCGTTCGTACTGTAAATGAGTCCGACGCAGCAGCGCGGCGTGCTCGATCCTACGGTCAAGAATGCCACGGAGACAGCCGGCAGGCGTGGAGCGGGTACCGTGCGGTTGGATCGGGACGGCGGCAGTTTTCAAACCGAGATCCGCAGCCCGTCCAGAATGTCAGTCGCTGATGGAGGCATAGGATCATCATTGCTCCGTCTCCTTTAAAAGCTCTGCAGAAGAGAGAACGAGCTTTACCGCCCTTTTCCCCGGGAAGCTGGCCGATCCGGGAGATCAAGCCGTGGATACACTGCTTGCTGCCTGAGAGGACGACGATGTAAACGGCTCTTTGACGGCCGCATAGCCGGCCGATTCCACGGCTAGCGGGCGCGACAACCATTTCAGCCGGAGCGCTGCGAGTGCGACGTATAGAAGGGCCAGCGCCGATAGGTGAAGGAGTTCCGGCGCGACCTGTCGCCACGACGCGCCCATGCGGCCTACCCTCAAGAGCAGCGCCATATAGGGCGTCGTCGGGAGAAAGGTTGCGAGCGCCCGGACGGGAGCCGGCATTGCAAAGACGGGCCAGCTATAGCCCGACAAGAGGAACGCCGGGTAGGACGAGAGGATGAAGAACTGCAGCGGCAGCAGGGTCGACCGGAAGAACGAGGCAAGAAAGAAGGCGATGCCGTAGATCGAGAGGAAGAGCAGCAGCGCAGCGCCCGTCAGGAGCGCCACGCTACCGTGCAGCGTCAGGTGGAAGGAGGGAAGCACGACGGTGAAGGCGAACCAGGCATAGAGCGTAAACACAAGCAGATACGGCAGGCCCTTTCCCGTCAGAGCGCCCATGATGCCGCCCGAGCGGTTCGTGAGGAGGGAGAGTGTGCCGCGCTCCCGCTCCCCGGAGACGCTAATGCCCACGGCCATGAGCAGCACTTGCTGAAGGATCAGGGCCATCAGGCCCGGTAGCATGGCGTCGCCGTAGGAGTCGGTCGGATTGAACAGCGGCTTTGAAATGGCCTGCAGCGGCAAGGCCCAACCGCGGGCACCGGCTGAGGGGAGTCCCTGCGCCTGCGCGTACCGGATCCGAATGCCGGCCCCGATCGTGCCCGCCACCTCGCTGAAGCCGACGCTGAGGTCGTTGGCGATCAGAAAGCGGCTGGCGTCCACGTAGACCTTCATCACCGCACCCCTTCGGGCCTTGATGTTCTTCTCGAAACCGACTGGAAGGTAGACAATCCCCTGCACCTCTCCGAGCGTCAGCTTGCGCGCCGCATCGTCGAGACTGGCGGAGGCGGCCACGACGGCGATGTTGGCGTGCGCGTCAAGGCTGCGCGTGATCCGGCGCGAGAGTTCGGTATGGTCGGCGTCCACCACAACGACGGGCACGTCGCGCTCCGATTTGTCGTAGTAGACCGAGCCGTAAAAGAAGAAGTAGAAGAGCGGCGCAAGGAGCACGACGGCCAGGAGACCGGGCTGTCCGCCCATGATCAGTCGAATCTCGCGGCGGAATATGGCGGCGCGAACGGGAGCGGACCTGTTCATCATGCCGCCACCTCAGAGCGCGACCTCGCGATGCGAGTGCGGTAGCGAAGCACGATGGTGGTGCCGATGAGGCCGGGTAGGAGAAATCCGCCCGCGAGCACCGCGGCCTCCGGCCAGACCGACGCGGCCGGCGCGCCGGCCTGGAAGATGCGTACGAAACCCTTCAAGAAGTGCGTGTAGGGGATCAGCAGCGCATAGAAGCGCTGGAAAGGAGGCATGGCCGCTATCGGGAACGTGTAGCCGCTAAAGACGAACGCCGGGGCGGTGTAGAATACCATCGCCTCGGCGGCAATGACGGGCTTCGTCAGGAGCGACGAGACGAACAGCGCCGGGAAAAAGGACGCTGCGATGAAGAGAAGAAAGAGGCCTGTGGCCGCCCAAAGGGAGCCGTGGATCGGCACGCCAAAGAGCGGGAAGAGGACGCCCATCGTGACGAGCACGACGATTGCATTCAGGATCAGGTACGGAAGAGACTTGCCGATGAGTATGGCCACTGCGGAGCCGTTGCCGGTTTCGATCAGCGAGTCGAAGGTGCCCTCCTGGTACTCGGTGCTTATAACGACCGAGGCGCTGATCATGACGGTCATTTGCAAGATCATGGTCCAGATCCCGGGCGGCAGAAAGTTCAGATACGAAACCGCCGGGTTGTAGAGGGTCTGAATGTCGAGGCGGATGGGCTGCGCCAGCGCAAGAGCGGCGTCGCGAGAGAGTCCGCGCGCCTGAAGCCGCCGGACCGTGGCACCCGCCGAAAAGGTGCCGATGATCGTTGCGGTTTCGCGCATGACCGTCTTGCCCGTCAGCACGCCGGCGCTGTTGCGGAGCACGACGACGCTCGCCGTGCGGCCGTGCGACAGATCCGCTTGCAGGCCTCTCGGGATCAGCAGGGCACCCTCGATCTCGCCCCTGAGGAATGCTTCCTTTACGGCGGCCTCGTCCGGCAGCGTCGCAACCACGCGCAGGGCGGCCGACGCATCGACGGCGCGGACAAGCGAGCGAGAGATCGCCGTGTGGTCGGCATCGACAAGGGCTACCGGGACGTTCCGCAGGACGGCACCTGCATATAAGTACCCGACGAGCAGGCTGACGAGCAGCGGCGCTGCGACGATCAGGATGACCTGAGACGGCCTTTCGAGCAGCCGGCGAAACTCCCGTTTTAGAACGGCAACGAAGGGATTCACTCTGTTTCGGGCGCTTTGATCGACGGCAGGGTAAACCGCGCCGTCATTCCGGGACGCAGTCCTTCGACCGCCTGGCGTGGTTTCAGCTCAACTTCGAAGGTTCGCACGTCGAAGTCGCCGCGTTCGTTGGTTGCTCGCCAGGTCGCGAAGTCCGCCATGGCCGCGATGCGCGATATTCTAAACGGATATTGCGTTTCGCCGAGCGCGGGGATGTTTCCTTCCATTTCTCCCCCGACCCGGAAGCCGCTGAGTTGGTCTTCGCGCACCTGCAGAATGACGTGCGCGTCCGAGAGGTCGACGACGGTCATCACCGGGTAGCCGGGCGCGACGACCTCACCTTCGGAGACGACCCGCTCGACCACTTCGCCGTTGAGCGGACTTGCGAGCTGCGACTCTTTGCGGTAGACGAGCGCCTCGGAGAGGGCGGCCTCAGCGCGGTCGACGTTTGCGCGCGCGGCCGCGATGTCCTCCGAACGCGCTCCTTGCCGGACGATGCTTAGCTGCGCTTCTGCGGCACGCGCCGCATCTGCGGCGGCGTCGTACTTGAAACGGGCCTGATCGCGCTCCTGCTCCGAAACGACGCCCTCGTCATAAACGTTCTGCACGCGATGATAGGACTTCTCAGCCAGCGTAAGCGCGCTCTGCGCCTGTGCCACCTGGCGGCGGACGGCTTCGATCTCCTCCGGGCGCGCGCCATTATTGGCCTTGAGCAGCACCGCGCGGGCGGCGGCAACGGCGGCTTCCGCCTGCGAGACCTTTGCCTCGACCTCTTCGCTCGTCAGCGTGGCGACGGTCTGGCCGCGCGCCACGTGGTCTCCTTCAGCCACGAGGATCGATGCGACGCGGCCGGGGATCTTGGGAAGAACGCCGACTTCCTTCGCCTCCACGACGCCGGTGAGCACGTCCGGCTCCGGATCGCCCGTGTGCGCTGCAAGCGCGATGAGCGCTGCGCCGCCCACGAGCAGGGGAATGATGATGATCAGGTAGCGAGCGAAGTGTTTCATCGGGTAGGCTGAAGGGAATGGTTCCAGACGTTCAACATATCGAGAGGCCGTCCGGCGGCAGTGAAGAGCCGGTTCATGGCCTGGTGGTAGTCATAGAGGGCCTGCAAGCGCTCGACCTCCTGTTTTTCGAGAAGCAGTTGTGCGTCGATCACGTCGAGGGAGGTTCCAAGGCCAGTCTCGTACCGCCGCTCGGCCATGCGAAGGTTCTCGGTGGCCAGCGTGAGATCTGCGGCGAGCGCGAGGTAAGCGGTCTCGGCGCGGCGCATATCGCCATACGATTGGCGCACGAGCAGCGCGATCTGCCGCTCTGTGTGCTCTTGAAGATCGCGGACGGCGTCCTCCTGCGCGCGCGCCGCCTTCAAGCGGCCAGAGCGCTCGAAGCCTCCGAAGAGGTTCATCTGCACGCGCGCCCCGACGGCCCACTCCGGCTCCGTGACCGAGAGATAATCGGGAAAAAGCTCATAGCGGCCAAATAGCGCGACTTGTGGGAAGAACTCGGCGCGCTCGGCGGCGACCTTTTGATGCGCCGCGCGCTCCTTGGAGGCGAGCATCGCAAGCGCCGGCTGCCGGTCGAGCGCGAGATCGACGAAATGCTGTTCGGATGCTTCGACTGGAAAATAGGCGAGGGTGTCCGCTTGAATCGTTGCGTCGGCATCCGGGGTGCCCATGGCGTAGAGAAGGGCGGTGCGGGCGAGATCGGCGCGGCGGAGGTCGTCGGTGAGGCTGCGGCGCGCGCCTGCGACAGCGACATCGGCGCGCATCACGTCGGACTGCGGGATCAGGCCCTCGCGCCGCAGTTTATCGGCGCGGTCGCGGTGCTGCTGCATTCCGGCGAGCACGCGCTCGCGTGCGGCAACCACGTCGCGAAGAAAGACAACGCTGAGGTAGCGGTCGATGGTCGTCTGGACCGCCTCGTTTTCCGTGCGTTGCAGGCTGAACCGGGCGGCGTCCTCTTCGGCCCGTGCGGCCCGCGCGCCGGCGGTGATCTTCCCGCCCGTAAAGACGGGCTGAACGAGCGTAAGCGCGGCGGAAGGATACGCCTGGTCCTTGAACTGCGATTCGAAAGCGGGCAGCCGCGAGCCGAGCACCTGGGAGGCCTGGTTCATCGCGGCGGCCTGTTCAGCCTCCGTAAGGGGACGGCCTTGCTGGAGGACACTTTGCAGATTGGCAAACTGCGCCTGAGCGCGGCTCTGCAGGTCAATTAACGCTGCGCGGAGCGGGTCGAGGCTGATGGCAAGCGGGTCCTTGAGCCGGGTGTAGGCAGCAGAGAGGGAAAGGTCGGGCAGGTAGTTGGACAGCGCCGCGCGGCGTTCATACGATTTCTGCTCGGCGATGCGTTCGTACTGATGTACCTCGGCATTGTCGTGCAAGGTGGCTTCAACGGCGTCCCTCATGCTGAGGGCAGGCTGCGCGGCGACTGCGCCGGTAAGCAGCAAAGACACACCAAGCAGCAGTCCGCCGCCGAGGTGCAGCGCGAATGATCGAAAGGTCAGTGTTTGACTAATAGTCACGTCTTGACAAATGTTAAGAAGCTTTTAGGCAACTGGTAAGAAAATCGACGGCGTTGCGGAGGAACGTGTCCGGGTCGCGCCGGTGGCGTTGGAGCGGGTTCTTGAAGGTGGCAGTCACCACGAGTCCGTGCAACGCTCCCCATAACGTGAATGCGGATTGCCGGGCGTCGAGATCGTTCCGGAGCGAACCGTCCTTTATGCCTCCTTCAATGATGCCGGTCACGACATCGATGATTGCCTCGGCAACCTCCTCGCCGAGAGCGGCATTGGAGGACGGGTTCTCGTTAGGGTCCTGTGTGGCGTGGAAAACAAGGGCTTCAAAGTAGGCCGGGTGTTCTCGGGCGAAACGGATGTAGGCTTCGCCGACCGCGACGGCTCGGTCCAGGCCGGAGGCGTGGGCGGTGTCGGCCTCCTTCACCCACTGCAGCAAGAGGCGGTGGGCGCGCAAGCTGACGGCTTCGTACAGGTCCTCTTTGCTCTCGAAATACTTATAGAGAAGGCCTTTGCTGAACTCCGCCTCCACCGCGACCTCATCCATCGACGCGGTGCCGAAGCCACGCTCCGCAAACACGCGCTCGGCTGCGTCCACGATGGCCGAGCGCCGTTCGACTTTCTCTCTTTCCCTCCGCGCCTGCGTGATGCTCATATCTTGCGGTCATTTTGTGACTGATAGTTACAATACCTCCCGCAGAAGAGTAGGTTCCGCGCCGAACCCTCGCCGAGCCGGAATGAAGAGTGAACGTCGGCCCGCCACCTTTACGAGTAGATGATCGGGTAATCAGACGGAGCGCCGGACGCCATCGGCGGAGCAGCCGCTTGCCACGGCCGCCCCGCTCGCGGGACGTTCGCTACAGACCGGGATGGTACAGATAGCGGGCGTAGGTGCTGGCTGCGCTGATGGGCGCGACCAGTGAGGGTATGATCCGCTGCACCTTTCGCCTCTTACCTGGTCCCTGCAGGGGCCACCGTAAACTGCCTGCCCTGATGATCGATTGGACGTCGACCATGTAGAAGGCCAGGGTAGCGCCTGCAAAGATGCCAGCGATCATAAGGGCGAACTCGCCGTCGTCAAGGTTGAAATAGAAGGAAACATCGAGCACAAAGACCGACAGCACCGCACAGAGGACGAGCGCCACGACAGCGGATTGGGAGAGACGCAGCGCGCCCGCCAGAAGAATTCTGACCACGCGCTGACCTCGTGAAGAACGCCGTTAAAAGACGCCAAAAACCCGGCCCACAAGCCCGACAACGGCAATGCCCATCACCCACTGCACCCCGGTCGTCACCGCCTCAGAGCCGCGCATGAAGCGTGGGAGGTGTTCCTGACGAATCTCGAAGAGGCGTTTCCGGTCCGCGACGTAGATGAGCGCGCTGCCGGCCAGATAAACAAGAAGAACGACGGCAAACCAGGCATTGGTGCCAAGCGGCTCCAGGAGGTTTTCCCAGGGCGTGAGCACCGTCAGCAAGATCAACGGCGCAACGCCCCGCAGGGCGACCGAGACCACCCACCAAGGGCGTATGGCAGATGAGCGCGTCATGTGGATCACCTCTTATAAATACCACCACCGGAACGGCGCTCGCAAAGGTCAAGGCACGCAGGGAAGCTTCAGGTCCTCCACTGCCCTTAAAGTACAGAGCGAATCACGCCGGCGCTGCGTAACAACTATGAGAATATTGTGACATGATCCAATTATAGCGGGACATGTGCATCCCGTCTGGACGAGGCGAGGAAGGGACAAGGCTTGTGCCGGAGAACACTCTGCGGCCCTATACCTGCCTGGAGTGGCGGATTAAGCGGACCCGGCAAAGAGATCCTTTTGAACCGTATCGGGTGCTGCTTTCTCCATGTTGTTCGCACGGAGTGAACCGCCCGAACCCGCCCTTGGCTTGCAGCGAAGATTTCTGCCTCAGGGGTTATTCGAGGCCGAGTAGTTGGTCCACCGTCAGCCCGACGTCCCGGGCGATCTTCCGCAGAAGCGAGGGGGACACGTCGCGGCCTTTGTGGAACGGGACTGTCGTCGCCCGTCCGTCCGCGTGCCGGAACTGTTTGTGTTACCCGCGCTGGCGGACCTCCTCGAACGCCCGGGCATGGAGCAGCCGGACTACCTCCTGGGGCGAGAGGACAGGAACGCTTCCCACGGTTATGCCTGTACCGAGAGAAGTTGCGTCCCGACGAATTCGCCTTCCAATGTGGGCTCTCCGTCTTCGAGCAGCATCTCTACGACCTCACGCATATGCTCCTGCAACTCGTCCAGCGTCTCACCTTGTGAGTGGGCACCCGGGAAGCCGGGGACGTACCCGACGAGGAGATTGGTTTCGGGGTCTCGCTCGATGATGACGGTGTAGGTTCTCATACGGAAGTCGGTTCTTTTCGGTTGGAACGGCGACCGCGGTTTCATGTTGCCAGCAGCGGAGCGCGGCATAAACCGAATGCGGGAGCTCGCACGTTGTCTGCACTAGAACCCTTTCCCGACGCAAGCAAGATTACAGGCCCTGCCGCGTCCGGGAGCCAAACTACCCACCTGTTTCTTCTAAGCCTCCGTCTTTGCTGCGGGATTAGGTCCCCGCCTCTTCGATTACCTGATAAGCCCCGGTGCGCTTCATGCTCGGGCGCACCCCATCTCGCCCAACAAGCCGGTCGTGAACATCTGCGCGCCGAAAAAAATCAAGAGTCCGCCGAGGAGGAGTAGCGGGCGGTCGCCGACGGGGTGGCCACCTACTTTATGCCGTAGGGAAGGATCATCTGCCCTCGAACGGGTTCTCCTTCCTCGACATAATCGCCGCCGACGAAATAAGCGTGGAAGTAGGCCGGGAGTCCGACGCCTCCCTCGAACTCCGCTGTCGTTTGGAGATGGTAATGCAGGTGGGGCAGCGACGACTGCCCGCTGTTCCCGCACTCGCCTAGCAGCGCCCCGGCCTCCACATCTTCATCTTCGGCCACAGCCACGGACCCCAGGCGGAGGTGAGCAAGGAACGAGTGCTCGTCGTTGCCGTGGTCGATCACCACGTAGTTCCCCGGCGGCGACGCTGAGTTCTTCTGGCCGACCTGGGCGTTGTCGGCAACGGAGTCCACGGCCACCACAACACGACCCGCTGCAGGTGCATAGATCGGCTCGCCGAAGCAGAAGTGGTCCTCGTTCCTGCTCCCGTCGCCCGTATGATGGGAGCCGCCCCGAACGACGACATAATCCGAAGCGAACCGCTGGTCGGGAGCCTGGACGTGGTAGTTGTGAATCGCGTCGCGCCCGCCCCAAGCGACATACCAGAACCCGCTGTCGGGAGCGCCGAAGGGAAGATGGAGCGGCGCACGCGTTTCGTAGTCGGCGTATTCGGTCGGAGCAGGCTCGGGGGTCTGGTTGATGTTGGCACCAACCACGACGCCGTCAGGTCTCCAGACCCAACGAGCGGTGACGCTCGGGGCGTTCTCGAACCGGGAAACGCGGTAGTAGGTCGTATGACCAGATTCGAGAAAGGCTTCTTCGTGGAGGACCTCAACTTCAGCTCCCGCCTGATCATCGATTTCGGGCGACCAGGTCAGCCAGTCCTTCGCGCCCACCGATGGCGGACATGAACTGCGGCGACATCACGGTCTGGAGAGAGTCCCCATTTCCGTTGAGGAGCCACCGGCTCAGCATCTGCCCACGCTCGCGTGCTCCCGTGCTTTGAGCTTGCGTTGGAGCGGCAAAGATGGATGCCGTCAGTACAAGGGTAGTCAACGAGATGAAAAGGCGGAGAATGCGCATCATGGAGAGACTGGATGATGGATGGTGCCGCGGAATCAGTAGCAGGCTTGACCGGTGCAGACCACAAGCAGGAACAAGCCCGCTTATATTACTGCTAAACATCAACATACAATAATACGTCCACGGTATCTGCGGAGGTATTGTTACAGCCTACTTGATATGTTCTTCTCTATGACACGTCGGCAGGATAAAGTCCGGCAACACGGCCTCTGAACCACCGCTTCCTCGATCATCTCCACACCGCCTGACGCGGCAGCCGGCTAAGCTTCGGTCGTTTCGACGATCTGGTACGCCGCCGTCCTTTCCATGGCGGGGCGGACGACCATTTCTCCCAACAAGCCGGTCGTGAACATCTGCGCGCCGAAGAGAATCAGGAGTCCGCCGAGGAGGAGCAGCGGGCGGTCGCCGACCGGGTGACCGAAGACGAGTTTCTCGACGGAGAGCCAGAGGGAGATCACGATGCCGGCGAAGAACGCGATGGTGCCCAGACCGCCGAAGAAGTGCATCGGCCGCGCCGCGAAGCGCGTCATGAACATGACGGAGATCAGGTCCAGAAAGCCCCTCAAGTAGCGCTCCAGCCCGAACTTCGTCCGGCCGAACTTGCGGGCGTGGTGTACGACCGCCTTCTCGCCAATGCGGCCGTAACCCTCCCATTTAGCCAGAAGCGGGATGTAGCGGTGCAGCTCCCCGTAAACGCGCACGCTCTTGACGACCGGGCGACGGTACATTTTCAAGCCGCAGTTGAAGTCGTGGAGCTTGATGCCAGAAAGGCCGCGCGTGACGGCGTTGAAGAAGCGGCTCGGGACGGTCTTGCCCAGCGGATCGTTGCGCTTGCGCTTCCAGCCGCTCACGAGGTCCAGGCCGCCGTCGAGCATCGCCATCATGGGCGGCAGTTCGTCGGGGTCGTCCTGCAGGTCGGCGTCCATGGTCGCGACGTAGCGGCCGCGCGCGCGCTCGAAGCCGACAGCGAGTGCAGCGCTCTTTCCGTAATTGCGCCGGAAGCGGAGGCCGTGGAAGCGAGGGTCGCTCTCGTGGATGCGCTCGATGACGCGCCAGGAGGCGTCGCGGCTGCCGTCGTCTATGAAGAGCACGTCGAAGCGTATGCCCTCCCGCTCGCACGTTGCGCGGATGCGGGTGGATAGCTCCGGCAGCGACTCTTCTTCCTCGAAGACGGGAATGACGATCGTCAGGTCCGGCTCCTGCGTCGACGCGGGGCGGGTGGCGAGCGGCGCTCCGACGCCCTCCGGCTCAAACGCGGCCGGAGGGGCAAAGGCGGCCTCAGATGTCGAGCGTGGCGTACTTGGCATTGCGCTCGATGAACTTGCGGCGAGGTTCGACGGCGTCGCCCATGAGGGTGCTGAAGATGCGGTCGGAGGCGGCCGCGTCTTCGATGGCAACGCGCTGGAGGACGCGCGTCTCCGGGTTCATGGTCGTATCCCAGAGTTGCTCCGGGTTCATCTCGCCGAGTCCCTTGTAGCGCTGAATGGCGACCTTGCCCTTACCATCGCCAAGAGTTTCGGACAGCTCTTGAAGCTGCTCGTCGGTCCAGGCGTAGGCCTCCTCCTTGCCGCGCTTGACGCGGTAGAGCGGCGGCAGGCCGATGTAGATGTACCCGCGTTCGATAAGGATGCGCAGGTGCCGGTAGAGGAACGTCAGGAGCAGCGTGCGGATGTGCGCGCCGTCTACGTCGGCGTCCGTCATGAGAACGATCTTGTGGTAGCGGATGCGCGAGATGTCGAGTTCTTCCTCGCTTACGGCAAGGCCGGTGCCGAGGGCCGTGACGACGTTCTTGATCTCGTCATTCTCCAGGATCTTGTCGAGCCGCGCTTTTTCGACATTGAGGATCTTGCCTCTGAGCGGAAGAATGGCCTGATAATGCCGGTCGCGCGCCTGCTTGGCGGAGCCGCCGGCAGAATCGCCCTCGACGAGAAAGAGTTCGCTTTCGGCAGGATCCTTGGAGGCGCAGTCGGCAAGCTTGCCCGGGAGTCCACCGCCCGAGAAGGCACCTTTGCGTTGCACCAACTCGCGGGCGCGCCGGGCAGCGGCGCGCGCCTGCGCTGCAAGCACGACCTTGTCGATGATGCGGCGCGCCTCCTTCGGGTGATCGTCCAGCCACTGCGCGAGGCGCTCGCCCACCACCGATTCGACGATGCCCTGCACGTCCGAGTTGCCGAGCTTGGTCTTGGTCTGTCCCTCGAACTGCGGCTCGGCGACCTTGATCGAGAGAACGGCCGTGAGGCCCTCCCGAAAATCGTCGCCGGAAATCTCGGTCTTGTTGTTCTTGAGAAGGTTGTTGCGCTCGGCGTAGACCTTCAGCGTGCGCGTGAGGGCGCGGCGGAAGCCGGAGATGTGCGTGCCGCCCTCGTGCGTGTTGATGTTGTTGACAAACGAGAGGACGTTCTCGTTGTAGCCGTCGTTGTAGCGCATCGCAAGCTCGACGGGGACTTCCGAGGACTCATCGGAGATGAAGATAGTCTCTTCGTGAATCGGCGTACGCGACTCGTCGAGGTACACCACGAACTCCTTAATGCCTCCTTCGAAGTGGTATTCCTCCTTGCGAAGCTCCTCGACCTCCTCGCGCCGGTCCTCGATGGTGATGGTCACCTCCCGGTTGAGGTAGGCCAGTTCGCGAAGGCGTTCAGCGAGGGTGTCGAAGCGAAACTCCGTGCTCTTGAAAATGTCGCCGTCGGGCCAGAACTGCACGGTCGTTCCGGTGACTTCGCCCTCTTTCAGCGGGCGAATCTCCGCGGCCGGTCCTTCGGGATGGCCGCAGCGGTAGGACTGCTCCCACAGCGCGCCGTCTCGGCGGACGGTGGCAAGGAGGTGCGACGAGAGTGCGTTCACGCAGGAGACGCCGACGCCATGCAGACCGCCGGACACTTTGTACGTGTTCTTATCGAACTTGCCGCCTGCGTGCAGCGTCGTCATGACGACTTCGAGCGCTGAGCGGCCCTCAGAGGGGTGCATATCGACCGGGATGCCGCGGCCGTCGTCCTCAACCGTCACCGATCCATCCTCGTTGATGATAACGGAGATGGTATCGCAGTAACCGCCAAGGGCCTCGTCGATGGAGTTGTCAACCACCTCATAGACGAGGTGGTGCAAGCCGCGCGTGCCCACGTCGCCGATATACATGGCGGGGCGTTTACGGACGGCTTCAAGACCTTCGAGCACCTGGATGCTGGAGGCGCCGTAGCCGTTCGTGGTCACAAGGATTTCTTCGCTCATAAACAGGCAGGAAGGCGGCGGCACTACAGAGCCGAACGGCCGCCTCTTTTCTTAATCGTCAGCAGATTTCGGTAGCCAATTTGTAACGCTCCCGATGCCGCCGGGTTCTGCCTGCACGTTGCGACGGGCGAGGCAAAGAGCGGAGGAAGCTAAGGCCCGAGTACGACGACGAGGCAGGCGAGATAGAGCACCACCGTGGCCGGGGCCAGGTACCGGCGGACATGCGCAGATGTGGAGACGGCGTTGGCGAGACTGTTCAGGCCAAAAAGTGCCGTCAGGATGCCGAGCAAGGCCGCAGCGGCCACTTCGCCGTCGCCGCCGCCGATGAGGTGCGCGCGTTCCAGGACGGCCCAGAGTCCCGCTGCGTAAAGGAGCGCGATAATGAAGCTACCCATTCGGATGCGCCTCGGCAGCTTGCGAAAGCGTCCGAACCACACCCATCGCCCGAGCGGAGCGCCAAAGCCGAGCAGGAGATGCAGCAGTACCGACGCGGCGAGGAGCACCACGGCGACCCACGCGCCTACGGGCTGCAGCGCGAATCCGACCCGGTACTCAGCGGAGGCGGCTTGCTGTTCGGTAAAAGACGCGCGGCAAGAGGAGGTGCGGAGATTCCAGGGGCTGTCGACGATCAGGTGTGGCGCGGTGGATCGAACGTCGATGTACTCGCCCGTGCCGAGGGCCGCGCGAACCTCGGAGAGGGCACCTTGACGTTCAAACTGCTCGCAGAGCGTGCGCAGCTCGGTGTCCGCCTCATACCACGAAAACACGAGCCATGAACCGAGCGCAAGAAAAAGGGCCGTGAGGGCGAGTGCAAGGAATTTCTTCATAACCCCATCACCGCGACCTCGAGTATTCCGACTCCGGTCCGTCAACGGGGGCCGTGCTTATGATCAGCCGGGCCTCGCTGACGCGGTATATCGGCTGAAAGCCGGCACCTAAGCCGAAATCCAGGACCAGGGTTGCCGTGCAAGAGGATCCGTCGTCCGTACAGGATTCCTCCGTGGCGTAAGGCCTGTCGCTTATCAGTTCGCCGTTTCGGTACGTCAAGAGCCGCATGTCGGCCGTAAAAACAAGCCGCTCCGTATGGCCGGAAGATTCCGGCGTGGCCACGTTCGGCTTGCCGTCGGACGTCTCGAAGTAGGTGGACCTCTCCCAGATCCAGGTGCCGGTCAAGAGCGCAGGATCGTGCGAGAACGAGTCCGTTTCCTCTTCGTGGCCCACCAGCCGGCATCCCGGCAGGAGCGACGCGGCAAGGAAGATGAGCGGAGCGATGCGTTTTGCCATGCTCATAGTTTCGTCTCTTTGAATATGAACTCTAACGGCGCGTGGTATATAATACGTTCTGTTCGCGCGCGGATCAATCCATTAACGGCCGATCTGCGGATAATTGCCGCCTGGCCGAAGGGAAGAATTGCGCCGCAGCGACACGGCCCAGACCCAGAGCATGAGCGGGACCTGAAGTGGCAGGCGGAGCCAGAGCAGCGCTTCGTATAGGGCCGAGACGCCCCGCCCGCGCGCGTCGAACAGCATCTGGAAGTTGGCGGGCCACACGGCGAGGAGCAAGAGAAGGAGGCCGGCTCCGGCTGCGCGGCGCGTGCGGCGGAAAAGCAGTCCGATGCCGCCCGCCATTTCAAACAGGCCGCTCAGGTAGACCAGCAGGGTCGGGCGGGGAAGGAGCGGCGGTACGATGCGCGCAAAAACGCCGGGAACGATGAAGTGCATCGCGCCGGCACCGGCGAACAGAAAGGCGAGCGCCGCTCGCGAGGCGCCCAGGAGGATGTGTGACATGAGGAAGCGGTGATTGGACCAACACGCGACACAAGATAGACCGCCACGGGCACTGATTCGACGCGGCGAAGGACACAATCCTGCCAACATGGTCGCAGCCCCTGCCTTCAGAGGCAATTGAAATAGCAGAAAGCGCCTTATGTGGCTGACAACACGGACCAAAGCACTCACGCAACCCCCCCCTCGAGGGGGTTTCAAGAGGGTGTTAGCCGGCGTTCCCGTCACGTACATCGCCCGTTAAAGCTTTGATGTATCCCGTCAATAGTAAATCAACCGGCTCCTTAGCTCGTCACCCCCTCCAACGCCCCAGGTGTCATAGTATGTTGAGACTGTAGGCCCGTACAGCCTACTTTAAGGGAGGCGCGCCAGGGGAGGTGAACAAGGCTCACATGTCATCTGATCCACGAGATCGTTCAGGATGGTCAGCCCCGCCTTCCCTGCCTTCCGAGACTGAACAGTTCATTAAGCCAACGCCGGACCGGGCCGCCAACATATGTTCGCGCTCGGCCGCAGAGCTTCCATCGCTATGATAGTCCGGAGAAGGCGTGCGCCCTCGCGTAAGCATCAGTGCCACAAAGACAAGAAAGCGTCATGAAGAAGAGGATCCTTGAAGAGTCGGTCATTGGGATCGATATCTCGGACGATAACTTCAACTACAGCGTGCTCTGCCCCAGCACCCAGGAAGAGTGCGAAGCCGGCGGTCTGCCCAACAGCGCCAGCGGGATCGAAAAGCTGCTCTCGAAGATGAAGGACTGGGGCCGCGCGCATGTAGTGATGGAAGCAACGGGGACCTATCACCTCTGCCTGGCCGAAACCCTCTCCCGTAAGGGGATCAGGACGAGCGTGATCAATCCGATTCAGACCAATCACTACGGCAAGGCCAAGCGCTCGCAGCTCAAGACCGACCGCGCAGACGCCAGGCTGATCGCCGTCTACGGCTGCGAGCAGAAGCCGAAGGACTTCCGGCCGGACACGCCGGAGCAGTCGGAGCTCAAGCAGATCAACACGCTCCTGCGGCAGCTCATGCAGCAGCGGACCGCGGTGACCAACAACTTGCACGCGCAGGAGCAGCGGCCGCACGTCTCCAGCGTGTGCAAGGAGATCCTCAAGCAGGACCTCGCGCACATCGAGGCGCAGATCGCCCACTTGCGCACGGAGCGAAAGAAGCTCGCGCTCAAGGCTTACCCGGCAACTGCTGAGCTTCTGCTGAGCATCACCGGCATCGGTATAGCCGCGACTGCGGCGCTGCTTGCCTACCTCGGAGACCTGACAACGTTCGCGACGCCGCAACAAGTCTCAGCCTTTCTCGGGATCAATCCAAAGCCGAACCAGTCGGGCAAGAGAGACGCGCCGCGGCACATCTCGAAGCAGGGATCGAAGCCGCTGCGAACCCTGCTATACATGTGTTCATTATCGGCCAGTAAATGTAACAAGATGTGCTGCGCGCTCTATGAGCGGCTTATTGCCAAGGGCAAATCGGTCAAGGCGGCGCGCATCGCGGTCGCCAACAAGCTCATCCGGCAGATCTTCGGCGTCGTCAAATCCGGGGTGCCCTTCAGAAACGAAATGGTCGCCCCTCACCCACATTTAGGTTGACTTTCAACACAGTTCATCCTGAACAGAGTGAAGGATCTACCCTGCCGGGCTGCTAAGCGGCCGTCGAAAGAATAGAAAGCGCTGCATGTAGCTGTCAATATGGACCAAATCACCCACGCAACCTCCCCCTCGAGGGATAGTCAACGGGGTGTTAGCCTGCATTCCCGTCACGTGCATCGCCCGTAAAAGCTGTCATGTATCCCATCAATACAAAATCAACACGCTCTTTAGCTTGTGCCACCGCATGATTACTAAACGTGTAACGCTCATCCGGGACGAGTCGCCCGTGCGCACCCGCCGCGTAGCGGAAAAGAAAAAGCTGCAAGTGAGCGCGGTTGGTGGGCCGGCGTAGTACCTTGTGCTAAACAAACCCCAGCATCCATGAAAACGCCCCCTGTCGAACAGTTGCGCCGGCTCTTCAGCGCCGGATACGAGCTTACCTACGAAGAGATGACTACGCGCCTGGAGCGTTCGTCGAAGCAGGTGAGTCGCTATCTCGACGAAATACGCGAGAGCGGGGTGCCGGTCGTAGAGCGCCGGGTGGGCAATGTGAAGCGGTTCTCGGTGCCGGAAGCGCACCGCACCGTCGAGACGAGCATCGGGTTCACGGAAGAAGAACTGCTGTCGCTAACGGTCGCCGCGCAGGCTTCGCGCTCGGCGCTCCTCGGAACGCCGTTCGACGAGCCGCTGCGCCGCGCCTACGCAAAGCTGCTCGGCAGCGCCGAACAGGTCGTCATGTCGTTTGACCCGGAGCTGGAGCAAGACCACTGGCACTTCGACGCCGGAGCGCACGCAAACGTCGATGCCACCGTTCTCCAGGGCATCACGCACGCGGCAACCGCTTGTGAGACGATCAAAGTCGAATACTACTCCGCCTCTGAAAAAAAGAAGTGGCACCGCCGCGCCATCGATCCGTACGTGGTCGCCGTGCGCGGCACGTCGTGGCTGCTCGTCTGCTACTGCCATGAAGAGCAGAAAATCGTTGATCTTTCGATCCCCGCGATCAGCAGCGTCGAGGCGACAGGTTCCTACTTCCTTCGGCAGGACGACTTCGATCCGCAAGAGCACTTCCGCGACCGCTTCAGCGCGCTCGGCGACAAGGAGGTGTACGAAATTCGCCTCAGCGTTTCCCCGGACAAGGCGCCGTACTTTCACCGCAAGACCTATCATCCCACGCAGCAGGTCGAGACCGAGCATGAGGACGGCAGCCTGACCGTCTCGTTCGAGGTGTCCGGTCTGAAGGAGATTTCGGCGTTCATCCGGTCGTGGGGTCCAGGGGTGCTTGCCGTCGATCCCGCCACGCTGGCCGAGCGGCTCGCCGACGACGCGAGGCAGGTCGCCTCGGACTACGCTTCGTCGGTCGTTCATGCGTAAGCCTTAACAGATGCGGCAGCCTGATGGACGAACAGCTTCGCAGCGACGCGCGCCGGATCTTCGACGCGGCGGTGGCATCGGTGCAGGCATCGGCGCTGCTCGCGCGCTTTGACGCGGAGGCCGCGCTGGGAAGGCCGCTCAGCGCCTTTCGGAGCATTCAAGTCGCGGCGGCAGGGAAAGCGGCGGCGGCTATGGCAGCGGCGTTCGAGGCGCGCTTTGCGGAGGTTTCGTTCACAGGCACCGCAACGGTTCCTCACGGATACGCAGACTCGGCACCGCCGCTTGCCCGGATCGCGCTGAACGAAGCCGGCCATCCGGAGCCGGACGAGAACGGCGCGGAAGCCGCCCGGCAGGTGCTCGCGGCCGCCGCTTCGCTACAGACGGACGATCTGCTGGTCGTTCTGCTTTCCGGCGGGTCCTCCGCGCTCTGGACGCTGCCGTTGGACGGTTTGACGCTATTGGACGCGCGCCATACGAACCGCATCATGCTTCGAGCGGGCATGGCTATCGCCGAGGTCAATGCAGTGAGGCGAGGCTTGACGCGGCTGAGCGGAGGCCGTCTGGCTGCGGCCGCCTATCCGGCGCAGACGCTTGCACTCGTCCTCTCTGACGTGGAAGGCGATGATCTTTCCGTTGTCGGCAGCGGCCCGACGGTGGCGTCAAACAGCGAGACGCCCACTGCCGAAACCATCCTCCATTCTGCCGGCGTCTGGGACGCCTTGCCGGAGGCCGTGCAGAGGGCCGTTGCGCGTCACTCCCAGAGAAGGCAAACTCCGAGGCCTTCAGACGTTTCTATGAGCCTGTCGGAGGCCGTTCTCGTGGGGTCGAACGCCACCGCTCTCGATGCAGCCGAGGCGGAGGCGCTTCGGCTCGGCTACCGCGTCGTTCGAGATCGACCGTTCATGAAGGGCGAGGCCCGCGAGGTCGGCTTCAAGCTCGGGCGCAGGGTTGCGGCATGGACGGGGCCTCGCCCCGCGTGTTTGCTCTGGGGCGGAGAAACGACCGTCACGGTAAGGGGCGGCGGCAAAGGCGGGCGCAATCAGGAGATGGCCCTTGCGGCTGCACTTTCGATGAAGGAAGCACCCGGCGAACGGCTGTTGCTCTGCGCCGGAACGGACGGGCGGGACGGACCGACCGACGCTGCCGGTGCCTTTGCGGAGCCTCATACGCTTCAACGAGCGCGGGATACGGGCGCGGAAGCCGGCGCGTACCTCGAACGGAATGATGCCTACTCGTTCTTTAGCCTTGCCGGGGGACTCCTGCGTACGGGGCCGACGCACACGAACGTGATGGACATCGCTATCGGTCTGGTGCGATAGGCCCGGTGCGATCGGCCTGGTGCGATAGGCCTGGTGCGACAGGAGCCTGTTGATTTAATATAGATGGAACGTATCGCAGGTATTCGGGACAACGTACTGACCGGAACATTGTCTAACATACTCTTGAATCTCCCTCAAAGGGGAAGTTGCGTCAGTACTTTGGTTCATACTATTAGTTACATACAGCGCGATCTACTATTCTAATTGCCTCATAGGTCCGGTGCGATCACGGGGGATGAACCGGTTGGTGGCCGTGGCGTTTGCAAGATCCCATCTGTTGTCCGCCGACCCGACGCATATGACGGCTGCCGCCACCGACCTTCTCCAGATCAAGCGTGTTCTCTATATGCCGCAGGTGCTGGACCTCGACCGGGGACGCGAGATCCTGGCCCGGTTTCCGGATGCGGCGCTCGAAGAGGTCAGGAGCCACTGGAATATTCCCGGGCTTCACGGCAATGAGGGGCTGGTGGAGGACTGGGTGCGCGTCAAGCGCGAGACGCTCGTCGTGGGCATCTTAAAGACGTTGCAGGTGCGGCCGAACGGGCGGAGCGCCGACTTCATCGCTCCGTCCATGTCGAACGGCTGCGCCATGGCCTGCGCGTACTGCTACGTCCCCCGGCGGAAGGGATATGCCAATCCCATCACGGTGTATGCCAACATCGACGCGGTGATGAGGACGCTACTCGGGCATATATCCAGGCAGGGCATGAAGATGACGCCGAATCAGGTGCATCCTTCCCGCTGGGTTTACGACATCGGCGAGAACTCGGATGTATCCGTCGACGCGCTCGTCTCGGACAACGTGCTGGATGTGATCGGCCGCTTTCGCGATATGCCGACGGCGATGGTGAGCTTCGCCACGAAGTTTGTCAACGAGGCGCTGCTTGGCTATGACCCGCAGGGCGGCACGCGCATCCGGTTCAGCCTCCTTCCGCACCGCACGTCCCGTTTACTCGACGTGCGCACCTCGCCGGTGTCGGAGCGCATCGGGGCCGTGAACGCCTTTGTCGATGCGGGTTTCGAAGTCCATCTGAACTTCTCGCCGGTCGTGATCACCGACGGGTGGCTGGGCGACTACGCCGACCTGTTCGACGAAATCAACGACCGGTTGACGGACCGGGCGAAGGCGCAGCTTGCCTGCGAGGTCATCTTCCTGACCCACAACGAAGGGCTGCACGAGATAAACCTCGGCTGGCACCCAAAAGCAGAGGAACTGCTCTGGCAGCCTGCGATTCAGGAGAAGAAGCAATCGGAGAACGGCGCGCTCAACGTGCGCTACCGTTCCGGGTTCAAGGGGCGGCATGTACAGGCGTTCAAAGAACTGATAGCGGAAAAGCTGCCCTACTGCCGCGTGCGGTATGCCTTTTAGCCGAACCCCGGCCCGGATCAGACCTCCGAAGAGACGCGGAGCGGCTGCAGGGCCTCGGCCCAGCGCACCATCTCGTCGAGCATGTCCATCGCCGCTTTCTCCTGCACCTCCCCCGGATCGAAGTCGCCGCTTGCCTCGTCGATGTTCTTTGCGAAGAACGGGAGCGAGACCGCCTCAACCATCGGCATCATTTTGAGCGTTGTGACGACGGGCTTGATGAGTTCGGCCGACCGCGTTCCGCCCGACACGCCACCGTAGCTTACAAAGCCGGCAGGCTTGTACGCCCATTCGCGCGAGAGATACTGAAGCGCGTTCACGAGCGAGGCCGGCGGGAAGTGGTCGTACTCAGGGGTCACGAAGACGTAGGCGTCCGCCCCATCCACGAGCGCGCTCCAGCGGCGGGTGTGTTCGCCTTCATACTTCCCAAGGCGCGGATGATTCGGCTCATCGAAAAGGGGCAGATCGATGTCCGCCAGATCAATGCGTTCGGTTGTGAAGCCGCCGTGGCGTTCGGCCAGCGCGTAGAACCAGTCGCCGACGAGATGGCCCATGCGGCCCCTACGCGTGCTGGCAATGATGACTTGTAAATGCAAATCGGAAAGCGTTTAGTGATGACGGGACTTCGAACGACGGACTTACTCGGACGAAGAAGACCGCAGGTGCTCCTCGCCTGCAGCGCGCTTGATTTCCTCGTAGAGGTAGTCCGTCACGCGGTCTGCATACTGGACGTCTCCTGCGTTCACCGGATCCGGAAGGCTCACCGTGAAGCGCTCCGAATTATCGGCGACGGTAGCGTCGAACTCGTACATATTGCCGCCCACGTTGCACGCCGAGACGGAGCCCCTGAGGAGCGCACCATCGGGCAGGACGAATTGTAGAGGCAAAGTGATCTCCTCCCCTTCTTTCGACAAGGTCCGGTCCTTCTCCTCGCAGCTGATCGAAATCCCATCCAATCCAGGAAGCAAATGATCGAAGTAATGATGAATGTGCGTGCTGAGGGCCTCGGCGGCAGCGCGCGTCCGGTCGATGCGCTCCTGAGTAAACTTGTCCATATCGGTTTGGGGCTTGAAGAATCGAAGAGAAGGTGCCCCTACGCGGGGTCCTGCGAGTAAATTAGGACGCTGTAGGGTGCTATTGATACTTCGGCTGAGGCGGGAAGATTGTCCATTCCCTCGGGCGAGGCATCTACGTCGAAGGCGGAATGGTCGCTGAAGTCGTTGCTGTAGAGCTGTGCGTCGCTGTTGAAGCGGATGCGCCAGTGCCCTTCGGCAGGAAAGCCGACCCGGTAGTGCTCGTGCGTTCGGTTGGCGAAATTCGCAATGATGAGCGTTGAGTCCGCCGGCGCGCCCACATCCCACCGGTGCAGCGTGAGGATCTTCTCGTCCGGGTGCAGGTGGTGAACCTCGGCGTTCTGCGCCTTAAGGCCTCCGGTCGTGCCGTCGAGATTGCGTCGGAGCCGGATGAGATCGCGGTACAGGTTGTGGATGCCGCTCGTCTCTTTCAGGAGATCCCAGTCGAGGGGCCGCGTGTCGCAGAACCATTCGTCCTCCAGCATTTCCTGTCCCTGGAAGAGCATCGGAATGCCCGGTGCTGTCATGACGAGCGCCGCGCCGAGCGTCGAGCGCTTTTGCGACTCCCAGCTTTTCGCGTTTTCCTGGTTGATTTCGTAGGGCACACGCGCCCGACCGTTCGCGCATTCGTCATGACTTTCCGTGTAGATGACGCGGTGGAATGCATCGAGGTCGTAGCGGGAAAGCACGGCATCCCGGATCGCTTCCATGTCCCGGTCCTCGTCGCTCGGCGGAATGAGGGCGGCGCGCAGCGGATGCACGAACCTGGCGTCCCACTGCGTGCCGAAACCGAGGCCGCCCGTCTCGACGGGGGTGACGACTTCATCGTCCCCTTGCAGGTCCTCCGCGATCATGAGCCGGCCGGGGAATTTCTCGGCAACCTCGCGGGTGATGTCCTGCATGAGGCTGTGCCCGTCCGGCAGGGCCTCGTCCTTAAAGAAGGAGGTGTACCGGATGAAGACGGTGCCGTCCCAGCGCAGCCCGTCGAGGCGGTACTCTTCGAGCCACATCATTACGTTGTCGCGGATGTACTGCCGTACTTCCGGGCGGCCGTAGTCGGGGCGGGTCAGGCCCCACGGCGTGTCGGCGCGTTGGTCGTTGTAGAAGTAGATGCCGCCGCCTTCGCCTTCATACCAGCCGTCAAAGCGCCAGAGATCGAGATCGCTGGGGCCAAAGTGATTGTACACCACGTCCAGCACGACGGCGAGGCCCCGCTTGTGGGCTTCGCGGACGAACTGCTTGAACGCCTCGGGTCCGCCGTAGGCGCTTTCGACCGAAAAGATGTAAGACGGATTGTATCCCCAGGAGATGTCGCCGGGAAACTCGCCGAGCGGCATGATTTCGAGGACGTTTACGCCGAGGTCGCGCAGGTAATCGAGCCGCGCGATACCACTGTCGAGCGTTCCGGGGCCATCGGGGTTCTTGTCGTTGAAGGTGCCGATGTGCATCTCATAAATGACGATCTCATGCCACGGGGGCATGGAGAAGGCATCGTCGCCCCAGTCGAACGATGGGTCGTGGACGACCGAGTTACCGGCTGAGTTGGTCATCCGGCGAGCGTACGGGTCTGCCCGATCCAGTTCCTCCTCGCCGGCTTGGAGGTGAAAAACGTACTCGTCGTTCGCCGCGGCTCCGTCGACGTCTGCGGACCAGTAACCGTCCTCTTCCGCGGCAAGCGGGGAGGCGGTCTTGCTCCATTCGTTGAATGGCCCGGCCACGTGCACGGCGTCGGCATGGGGTGCCCAGAGGCGGAAGGCAACACCGCCCTCATACGGGATCGCGCCCATTCCGGCGTGACGCGCGGCAACCTTTCCAGTGGATGCGTCTCCTGCGCCGTCCCCGTCTGCCTGGCGCTTCTTTTCTGCGTTCATCTATAGTCCGCTAAATGCGAGATCGTTGTTTAGGAGTCGGGAGACGGTTTAACGTGCGTCTCGTTGGCGTGAAACCTTGATCTTGTTTCGAAGGTCGGATGATCCGCGCGCAGCCGCTTGGGCGGGTAACGACAGTGGCAAAACTCCCGGGCGACAAAACGGCGGCAGGAGCCGGAGCAGTACCTTTGCCGCCTCGCAACTGGTTAAACTATATCTGAGCCGCATGGCCTGGCTTACCGATCCCGAAGCGCTCATAGCGCTCGGTACCCTGATCCTGCTCGAGATCGTGCTCGGCATCGACAACATCGTCGTGATCTCGATCCTGACGCAGAGTCTGCCCCCTGCGCAGCAGCCGAAGGCGCGCGTGATGGGGCTTGGCCTTGCTCTTTTCGCCCGGGTGGCGCTGCTTTTCTCGCTTTCCTGGATGATGCAGCTCACCGCGCCTTTGTTCACCATTCTCAAAGAAGCGATCTCCGGGCGTGACCTCATCATGATCGTCGGCGGCGCGTTTCTCATCGCAAAAGCGACGCACGAGATCCACAACAAGCTCGAGGGCGACGAGCACGCGCCGAGTCTCAAGAAGAAGGCCACCTCGTTCACGGGCGTCATCGTTCAGATTCTTATCCTCGACATCGTGTTCTCGCTCGACTCGGTCATCACGGCCATTGGCATGGCGAAGGACATCTGGGTGATGGTCACGGCCGTCGTCATTGCGGTGCTTATGATGATGCTTTTGGTAAACATCGTGGCGGACTACATCAACGGGCACCCGACCATCAAGATGCTTGCGCTGAGTTTTCTCGTGCTCATCGGATTCACGCTCGTGGCGGAGGGTTTTGATCAGCACATCCCGAAGGGCTACATCTACTCGGCCATTGCGTTTTCCGTGTTCGTGGAGGTGCTGAACCAGAGATCGAGCAAGAAGCGCAGCCCGGTTGCACTCCGGCATCCGCAGCGCGCCGAGTACGCAGAGGGTGCCGGGCAGGCGGCGCGTTAAAGATCTGCCCCGGCGCGGACTTCTCCGTAAAAGAGGCGTCCGCGAGAAACAAGCCCGTCACGGGCCGGGTACCCTGAAGCTTGCATTCAGGTGTTTAGGATAACGCAATGGATATCGACGCTTTACTGGCCGCTCCCATCGGGGCGCTTTTCATTTTTTTTCTGCGCATCACCGATGTGTCGATGGCCATGATGCGCATGTTGCTTGCGGTTCGCGGACACCGGGGCAAGGCGGCGCTCATTGGGTTTTTCGAGGTGCTCATCTGGCTCTTCGCCGTCGGCAGTACCCTGCAGCACCTGCAATCTCCGCTCCACGTGCTCGCCTACGCCGGCGGGTTCGCAACGGGCAATTACGTCGGCGTGGCGCTGGAGGCTCGCTTTGCACTCGGGATCAGCGTCGTGCGGGCTGTTTTTCAGAGCAGCGTGCCCGACGGCGGGGCTGCCGCGGCGATCACGCTGCGGGAGCATGGCTTTGCGGTAACGGAGATGCCCGGGCGCGGCAAAGACGGTGAGGTGGAAATCCTGAACATCGTCGTGCAGCGCCGCCGGGTGCCGGACGTACTGAAGCTGCTGCGGGAGAATGATCCCTCGACGTTCGTGACGGTCGAAGAGGTGCGCACGACGCATGGCGGACATCTGAGCACGTACGCTCGGCCGGGAGGGCGCAAGATGCCGTTTCTGACGAGGTCGTGAATGAAAAAAAGCCGTCTCGCTTTGTAGCAGGACGGCTTTACGGAGAGGCACTTGCGCTTACCATTCATGCAGGTCGCGCAGGGTGACGACGATGTTGCCGTCGCTCATGCTGAGGCGGTTCTTGACGGTGGCCTTGTACCAGCGCCAGCGCCCGCGTCCGGTGCGAAGGCGAAGTAGCCAGTTCGCGGCCGCTTTGCCGTAGCAAACCATATCCGCCACGTCTCGCATGATTTGGTAGAGATTGCGACCGTGAACGTGCGAGAAGAAACACGGCTCCACTTCCTGCTCGGCCTTATACTCCAGCAAAAGACGCGCAGCGGGGGACATTTCGCTGATATTGCCTTCCGGGTTCAGGATGAGGATGGGCATGGGCGACGTGCCGACGTGAAAGCGCTTCCGATCTGCTTCCGACAAAAAAGCATCATCCGGGCGAAGACTATATGCTGTTTGAGGGGCAACTGCCTGCATAATACTACCTCCTTCTGTGAGCGATGATGAGCGTGACGTCAAGGTAGTGAAAACAACGGACCCGGTCAAGTGCCGTCCCAGCTACGACTATGTGTTTATAGAGCATAGACACGGCTCTCCGTTGCTTTTCCGGCCTCTTCATAAAATTACCGGTGGATGATGCTTTCGGTTCGGGCTATCTTCCAAGTTCACAACAGCGTAACAGCTCGCTGGAGCGCGCTCCCAGAAGTCCGAAGCGTCCAAACTATGAAGATTGCCTGCTACTCTGAACCCGCCCGCGCGTGGCTGCGCGCCTTTGGTTTCACAGCCGACGAGTTCGCCGAAACGGAAGGAGCACCGGTCGCTCCGAGCGAAGCGCCCATAGACCTTATCGTCCGTTCCGACGAGAACTTAAACGGGCTCCCACAGACCGTCTCTGAGGTTGTTTTCGCGCCCAAAACATTCAAGCAGGCGGTGGACGCGGCGCTCAGGCTCGCGCGGGCGACGGGGCGGCTGCCGCAGGCGATGGCGTGGATCGCGTCGGCGGAGCGGCGGCTTGCCGAAGCGCGGGGAAACCTCGGCCTCTCCAAACGCGCACACCCGGATGCGCTGCCGACCGTCGTCTGCCTGCTGCAGACCTCGCCGCCGGTCGTTGCCGGATGGTGGGGGCCGGACGTGATCGAGCTTGCCGGCGGACGGCCGCTGATCGTCGCAGCGGGATCACCGCCACGGGAGACCTCCTGGGAAGCGGTGCGCGAGGCCACGGCGGACGTTCTGGTGATTGCGGAGGGTTGCGCCCCGGAGGGAATCAAAGACATCCGCCGCGTGCTATGCCTGGGGCCGTCGTTCCTGCAAATGCCGGGGCCGGACCTCTACACCGACGCCATTCAGCTCGCAACCCTTCTGCATGAGAACGCCGGCCTCCCGAACGAGCGGAAGGCCGGCGCTGACAGGTAGCACCCGCGACCGATTATCCCTTGAACCGGTAGCCAATGCCGTAGACGGTTTCGATGTACGTCGGGACGGCCGGATCGGGTTCGATCTTCTTGCGCACCGAGGCGATATGCCGGTCGATGGTGCGGGTGATGATATCCTGCTCGATCCCCCACACGTCGCGGAGCAGTTGCTTGCGCGTGATCGTCCGGTCGCGGTTGTTGATGAGGTAGCGGAGAATGTCGAACTCGAGGGCGGTAAAGGCGAGGTCCTCGTCGCCCCGGCGCGCCTCGTGCGTCGAGAAGTTGATCGACACGTCGCCGATGTAGTAGATCTCCATCGGCGTGCGGTCCGGCGGCTGCGTCCGGCTAAGGATGGCACGCACACGGGCGAGAAGCTCTTCGGCGTTGAAGGGTTTCGTGACGTAGTCGTTGGCACCCAGGCCGAAGCCTTTCAGCACGGACTCTTGCTCGCCGCGACCCGTCAGCATCAGCACCGGCGCGCCGATGCCGAGTTCCTGGCTTTCCGCGAGCACGTCGAAGCCGTTCTTTTTGGGGAGCATCACGTCGAGCAGGACGATGTCGAGGTCGTTGATGCGCTGCATCTGTTCGATGGCCTCTTCTCCGTCCCCGGCGGTAGAGACCTGATAGCCGTTCATCTCGAAATAGTCCTTGAGGCCCATCTGGATATCGGGGTCATCCTCGACAATCAGCATGTGAAAGAGATCGCCCTGTTCATTCATCGTACAGATCCTGGTCTACTGGTGATACTACAAGACACGTGTAGCCGCGCGGCGTCCGGCGGGCGTTGTCGTGCAATATACATTGTATTGTTCTGGATTGCTGCAACAGGCGAGCGCTGCGCGATGAATCCGGGCGAAGAATCGCGATTCTTCAGTGGGTAGCCTGCACCTCCTGCTGCGGCGCAAGCGGAAGGGCGAGCATGTTGGCGAAGATGCGATACGCACCGGCATGAAGCTCCTTCAGCTGCCTGTACCAGACGAGGGGCGTGTAGATATAGGTGCCCTGGCCGTACTGTGCAAGCAAGATGCCCCCGCGAAGCGGCTCCTCGCCCGGGTCGGAGAGGCTGAGGAGTTCCCGGTAGGCGTCGTCGTAGCGATCGGGGAAATAGAGGCCGCGTTCCTGGACCCAGCCGTTCCAGTCGCCGGCGGTAATTGGATTAGGCCAGTTGAAGATCGGGTGTGCGGGCGCGAGCAGCGTAACCGGCGCCTCTTCGTGCGTGACGCGGTCGCGGCCGATGTGGAGGGGAAAGGGTGCCAGGTTCGCGGGATTCTTCTTGCCCGCAAGAAAGGGGTCCGGCTGGCCGTCGTTCCATTCAAAAGTCTTCTGGTAGGTCACGATCAGGTTGCCGCCACCTTTCGCCCAGTCCAGCAAGCGGTTATTCCAGCGTCTCAGGTCGGGCCGCACGAGGTAGGCGCGGATATCCACAACGATGGTCTGTAGCGTATCGAGCCTCCCGGCGGCAAGCGCGGCGGAGTCGAGCAAGACGTAGGGTACGTTCATCTCGCCGAGGGCCTGAGCCAGCGTATTGTCGTAACTGGCGACCACGCCTACCCGTAAGTCGGGCGGCACGGCAACCTGGAAAACCCGCCCCCGCGCTTCAGCGGACACGGCTGCGCTCGGCCGCAACTCGGAGTCGATGAGGGCGGTGACGCGGACCGTGTAGTCGCCCGCTTCCAGCGAGTCCGGTAGCGTCACGAACGCCATGCCGTCGATCTGTCGATCTTCCCCGAGCACCGTCGTGCCGGCTTCTTGCGCCAGAACGGTGCCGTCGCGGTCGCGCACGACGGCGATCGTATGGCGCAGGGCATTTCCCTGATCCGTATACCTTTCACCCTTGAGCACAACGCGGTTGAGGCCGGGCTTCAGGCGGACAACCGGCTCTGCGATGCCGAGTGTGAACGGCGGCGCAACTTCGAGCGGCAGGTAACCCGCAGCGACGATCGTGCCGTCGTCCGCCTTCTCCGCCCGGTACACGACGGGCGGCGAGTTGATGATTCTCCCGTACTGGTACGTTTCTTTCGGTAGCGTAGGCGACGCCTTTTCATTAACGCGGAGCGTGATGGGCATCGGTGCCTCGTTCTGCGTGACGAACGTCGTGTCGATTGCGCCGGAGAAGGTCCAACGCATCGGCTCGCTCGGCAGGCGCGAGCCGTCCCACGTAAGGCGCACCCGGTCGCCCGGCACGGCAATGTTTTGGTTGAGCGTTAGCGTACCGGCGGGCAGCGATGGCGCGCGCCCGGCGTCGATGCGGTAGCGCAGGTCCGGCCGCGCCGCGCTGTTCGGGGGCAGCCCGCCCGCGAGGTCGGTCTTGTCGACGGGAATATCTGTGGCCGAGCGCATGAGCGTGAAGTAGGTGGCGTCCGGCCTGAAACGGTCGGCAAAGGAGGCCATGCCCTGCGAAGCGTGTTCGCGGAGCGCCTGTCCGGCCCGCGTCGCGTACGACTCGCCTGTTGCCGGATCGATGTCGCCGACGGGCACGGCCACGCTGTAGTGCTGCGGCGCGCGCCAGTGGCGCAGAAAGAGGCGCGAGGGCTGCCAGAGGTCTACGCCTTCTTCGCTAAGCTGCTCGGGATGGAAGCTTGGGTCGGCTGCGAGCGCGAATGCGTCATAGGCGGCGATGCCCACCGCCTGGTGCTGTCCGTGCTGCCGGTTCGGCCCTACCGTCACGGTGTCGTGGTTGGTAAAAAGCACATCCGGTTTGAGGCGGCGAATCATGTACACGAGGCGCGCGGTGACGCTGTCGCGCCCGCCCCAGCGGCTGAAGGCCTCGCTTGCCTCCTTCGAGAATCCGAAGTCCTGAAAATTGAGGAAGAACACCTGCGTTCCGAGAATGCGGGCGGCCCGCTCGGTCTCGCCGGTGCGAATCGCGCCGAGGGCCTCGTAAAGCTCAGGCCCGATTTCATTCTGCCCGCCTTCCCCGCGCGTGAAGATGACGCTGTAGGCGACGGCGTTCTTGGCGTGCCGGTAATACGCGAGCGTGCTGCCGTCCTCGTCGTCCGGGTGGGCGGCGAGGTTCATCACGACGAGCGGCCTGGCGGGCTGGCTGAGCGCAAGCGCAGCCGGACCGGCGAAGAAAACAAGAAGAAGAGAAAGGTAGACGCGCAGCCTTTGCATGCAAAATCGGCGGCTCAAGGTTGAACAGGTGAGTCTCGGCGTCGTACAGAGTGGACGCCCGCCGTGTTTCCCCGCCCTGTTTCCCGCCTTCGCCACCGAAGCCCTTTCTACTCCGACAATGGCTGACGATGCCAGAGCCTTCTTGATGGACCTTTTGCAAACTCCAAGCCCTTCGGGGTTTGAAAGCAGGGGACAGGCAAAATGGATGCAGTACGTCCGCCCGTTCGCCGACGAGACGGCAAGCGACGCTTACGGCACGGCGTGGGGTTTGCTCAAGGGTTCCGCCGACGGCGCGCCCCGCCTCATGCTCGAGGCCCACGCCGACGAGATCGGCATGATGGTGCAGTTCATTTCGGAGAAGGGCTTTGTGTACGTCAATGGCATCGGCGGTGTTGATCGCGCCATCGTGCGCTCGCGCCGGGTTCGCGTGCTTGGCTCGAAGGGCGACGTGCCGGCGGTGGTGGGGAACACGGCCATTCACCTGCGCAAAGACGCGAAGGAAGAGAAGATGCCCGAGTGGCACGAACTCTTCATCGACGTAGGGGCCGGCAGCCGGGAGGAGGTCGAGGGCCTTGGCATCCGGGTGGGTCATCCCGTCGTCTTTGAAGAGGGCGCGGCGGAGTGGCTGCCGGGCAGATTGGTCGGACGCGCGCTCGACAACCGCGTGGGCGGGTTTATCATTGCCGAGGTTCTGCGGGCGCTTGCCGAGGCCGAGCGGCCCGCCTGCACGGTCGTGGCGGTGAACGCCGTTCAGGAGGAGATCGGCGGACATGGCGCGCGCATGGTCACGCACCGCCTGAGGCCCGCGGTCGCCGTCGTGCTCGACGTGACGCACGCGACGGACACGCCCGGCATCGAGCAGGAGAAACACGGCGGGATTCGGCTCGGCGGCGGACCGACCGTCATTCACGGCTCGGCCAATCATCCGCGCGTCGTGCAAGCCCTCCTCGAAGCTGCCGAACGCGAATCCATCTCTGTTCAACATGAGGCTTCGTCCAGAACGACGGGCACGGACACGGACGACGTATTCGTCTCGCGCGACGGCGTGCCGGCGGCTCTCATTTCGCTTCCCATGCGCTACATGCACTCGACCGTCGAAATGGTCGATCTGCAGGATGTCGAGCGATGTATCCGGTTACTTACGGCTTTCGCCCGGTGGCTGCCGGTGGATGCGTCTTTCACAGCCCATCCGTGACGTTCATTCCGCCCGACGCGGCTTCCACTGCCGGATGAAGGCAGTGGCCTTCGCTGTCGGCGCGTACTGATCGAGAGCGGGATAGGCAACGCGAAGGTACTCCTCCTGCACGAGCCAGTCGGCAAGGGCGTCCATGCGGTCGGGGTCGCCGCCGTCGAGCTGCCACTCGGCACGGGGCCGTCCGGAAGCCGCCTGCTCCAGAAGCTTCCGGAGCGCGGGTTCGTCGGCCGGCGTGACGACGACGGGTTCGTGGCGGCCGAGGCAGAGATCGCACGCGCCGCAGCGCCGGGGGCTTGCCTCGCCGAAGTAGGCCAGCAAGAAGTGGCGGCGACACGCGACCGAGCGTGCATATCGAACCATTCGGTCGATACGCACCTCCGCCCTGCGCTGCGCCGCCCGGACGAGGCGCTCGTCGACGAGGAGCCGGGTTTGACGTGCCTCGGCGAAAGTGACCCGCAGCCCCGCGTCCGGCGGCATCCAGTCCAGGACGCCGCGCTCCCGCAGGTGCGCAAGTCCGCCTGTGACGCGCTCGTCCGAGATCCCGGAGCGGCGGGCAATGCGTTTCAGATCCACCGGCCACCACTCCTTAAAAGCTTCGGCATTTACCGAGCGAAGCAAAGAGCGGGTAAAGGCGGCGATAGACTCGTTGCCGGTCTGGTCAGCGTAAGCCCGCACGGCTTCGGCCGCAAGCTGAAACCGCAGGAGCACGTGGCTCGACTTGAGAAACGCCTCCGTCCACACGCCCTGCCGCAGCAGCACGTCGAGGGCGGCACGCACCTTGCCGAGGCTGAAACCAAGGTGAACGGCCACGGCTTCGATGCTGATGGACATGGGATGATCGGGGAGCGTCGCATAGGGGACGCGGGCAAGTCCTGCGGCAGCGTCATAGACCGCCCGCACCTCCGCCGCCGACGGGTGTCCTTCCTCCAGAAGATGCCGCTGCGTGGCTTCGTCGTCGCGGTCGTAGAGCAGCACGGCGTGGGCGCGGCGGCCGTCTCGCCCGGCGCGCCCGGCTTCCTGGTAGTAGGCTTCCAGCGACGGCGGCAGATCGACGTGGACGACCCACCGCACGTCGGCCTTGTCGATGCCCATGCCGAAGGCGCTCGTCGCCGCCACGGCCTGAAGGTCGCCCTGCATCCAGCGAGCCTGGACGCGCTCGCGCTCGGTCGCGGGCAGTCCTGCATGGTAGGGCGCAGTCTCGATGCCCGCGCGCGTCAGCCGGGCGGCCCATTGCTCGGCACCCCGCCGCGTTGACGCATAGACGATGCCCGTCCCGCCAACGCCTCGCGCCACGGAGAAGAGACGCTCTTGTTTGTTCTCGTCCTTGAAAACCGTCCAGATAATGTTCGGCCGGTCGAACCCCGTGACAAGCTCGAGCGGCGCGTTCAGGCCAAGGTGCTCGCGAACGTCCTGGCGGACCTCCGGAGTGGCCGTGGCCGTGACCGCGAGAATGGGCGGGGACCCGAGCCTTGACCGAGCCTCGCCGATCTTGAGGTACGACGGGCGGAAGTCGTGGCCCCACTCCGAGATGCAGTGCGCCTCGTCGACCGCCAGCAGCGACGGCCGCAGGCGTTCGGCTCTCGCCTGGAACAGAGGTGTTTCGAGCCGCTCCGGCGCGACGTAGAGCAAGCGGTACCGGCCAAACTCCGCGTCCGTCAGCGTCTGCTCCGCCTCCCGCGGGGTCAGGGTGCTGTTGATGAACGCAGCCGAGATGCCCCGCGCGCGCAGGGCACGCACCTGGTCCTGCATGAGCGCGATCAGCGGCGAAATGACGAGCGTCATGCCGCCCGTGAGGATCGGGGGGACCTGGTAGAGCAGCGATTTGCCGCCGCCGGTGGGCAGTACGACCAGGGCATCGCGGCCGTGGAGCACTGCGTCGATGGTCTCCCACTGGCCTTCCCGAAAGGCTTCGTAGCGCCACACGCGCCGGAGCACCTTTTCGGCAGCGCTGCGATCCGGCACGGCAACGGGAGGACCGGGGTCTTTCGGAGGCTTGTTCACGCCGGCGGAGCAATCCGCTCCCGCAACCGGTTCGCATCGCCGGTGGTGACGGCGATAAAGACATCGTCGCGGCTGCGCCAGACGACCGCTTTGTTCTCGCCCCTATCGTGAATGTCGAAAGCGGAATCGTCCTCGATACGCGCGAGCACATCGTCGGCAAGCGTGGCCTCGTCACTGAGGCGGTCGAGCGCCGCGTAGGAGAAGGCGAAGAGCCGGATCGCGCCTTCACCTTCGGCATCGTTGTAGATGAATACCGGCACCTCGACCCCGTCGCCGAAGACCGAGAACGCTACGCCGGTGAGCGTCGCACCCTCGATGTCCGGCAATTCGACACGTCGCTTAAGTTCGGCGTGGACGTAGCGCTCGGCCCGGCGGGGATCGTCGGTGTCCATCACGACGGTGAGCGCACCGGATTGCTCCGTGACGGAAGCAATCAGGTCCGTATCGCCGCCGCCTTCGAGGCTGCGCGAGAGCGTCAGCCCGGCCAGACCGGCTGCAATGATCAGGACGAAGGCTGCGAGCGCGCCAAGCAAGTTGCGCCGCGCCGGAAGCGCAGCGACTCGCGGTGCCACCGGTTCATGTCGTAAGCGCGGTGGCGCCGGAGGGGGGACGGCCTCGGAAGGAACTCGCAACACGGCTGCCTCTCCCGTCGGCCAGGCAGCCGCGAGGGAAGTGCGTAGAAGCTCGTTATCGGAGAACATCGCGAGGCGCTCGGCTTCTTCCGGCGATGCGCCTGCCAGAACCGCTCGGTAGAGGGCATCGAGGGCCTTGTTCAAGCGCCCGGGCACGGAGACAGCCTCGATGCCGAGCAGGCCGGCGGCACGTTCCACCGACATGCTTTGCGCTACGAGAAAGAAGAGCAACGTGCGGCGCTCCTCCGAGAGCAGGGGCAGCGCGCCCGGCAGCCTCGCCTGCAGCGAAGACGCTACAAGAGCTTCGCGGCGCTCAGAAGAAAGCTCCGGCTTTTCTTCCCGGCGGATCGCAAGGGCGCGCGCGCAGAGAAAGGCTTGTTCGTCGTCCACGGGCAGACCGGCTTCCGCGTCGGCAAGTGCCCGGGCGAAAGCTCTTTCCGCAAGACGCGCTCCCTCCTCGCCGTCCAGCGTCAGCGTCTCAGCCAGCGCGTAGAGGGCGTCGCGGTGGGGTGCAAAGCGCGCGGCAAGTGTCTGCGCGGGAAAGTCGTCGGATTCGCTCAAGAAGGTGCGAGACAAGGAGAGGCGATAAATGCCTGTTTGTTTGTAAGCGGCGGACTATTTAAAGACCTGACTGCAAGGCGTGCAGGACTCATTGCTGCACTACACTTCCATAAATCCAATCGAAAGGCGAAGGCTGCGGTGACGCCTCGAGTCGGCATTTTGCCAACAACCGTGTTATGTGTTTTTGCACCAGCTTTCTAAGGCCGCCGGTCGGCGAAGATGAGGCTGACCGATGCACCCTTTTGAATACCGTAGAGGTGAGCAGCGTTCCCACCGTTCACCGCCACCTCGAGAGCGCCGGTGCTGCCGAAAAGAGCGAGCGGCTCGCCTGCGGGCACGTCGCTGTAGGTCCGGCTTAGCCCCGTTACGATGGCTCCGCCCACGTAGCACTTGACCGTTCGGTCCGCGCGGTGCCGCTCAACGGCCGGCTCGCTGATGTTCGTAATACAGTTTCCGAACCGGTCTACATGCACCACCCACCCCTGCACGCCCTCATGGTCTTCGATGGGCATGGCCCAGTGCATCGGCTGGAGCGATGTGAAGGGGGAGCCGACTTCCGCCAGGGACCGGCCGGAGAGGATGTGCGCGGCAACGGGGGCAAAGATGTCCCGCCCGTGAAACGTCGCCCCCGGATCAGGCACGCGCCAGAAGCGCGTTTTGTCAAGCTCCACCGTTTCATCGATTTGCGCGCCCTCTGAAACGAGGCTGAAGAGGCCATTGTCCGGTCCCACAAACCGGTGCGCGCCCACGCTCAAAGCAACCGGTCGCCGCGCGCTCCCTACGCCGGGATCGACGATGGCCACGTGTATGCTCTCCGGCGGGAAAAAAGGCGTCGCGGAGCGAAGCACGAATGCCGCTTCCATCACGTCCTGCGGGGCCACGTCGTGAGAAATGTCCACGATCTGCGCAGCGGGCATGATGGAGAGGATAACGCCTTTCATGGCCGCCACGTACCCGTCGCGGAGGCCGAAGTCGGTCGTGAGTGTGATAACTGGAGGCACGGTAGCGCAGCAGAGTTGATCAGCGATAGAAGGCAGACAGGCGGCGCGCCCGCTCAAGCACACCGCGCTTGCGGGCGTGGCCCATGGAACAGCCCGTAGCGGGGGGCTGTCTTACGGCAAGTTACGGAACAGCGGAACCCACCTCGAGCACGCGATGGATGTGAACGATAATTCAGCAAAAGCAGACGCGGCAGATATGCGGCTCGCCGACGACCTGAGCGCCCGGCACCGCGAAGCGCTCGTCCGGTTCGTGCAGTTCTGGGGAGACATGGCTTCCAACTGGGGCATCAATCGAACCATGGCGCAGATTCACGCCCTGCTCTACGCCTCCGAACGCCCGCTCGACACCGACCAGATCATGCGCCTCCTCGGCATCTCGCGGGGCAACGCGAACATGAATCTGCGGTCCCTCATCGCCTGGAACCTCGTTCGCAAAACGCCGCTCGAAGGCTCGCGGAAGGATTACTTCAGCGCGGAGAAGGACGTCTGGGAGATCACGACGCAAATCGTTCGCGAACGGGAAACCCGTGAGATCAAACCGGTCATGCAGCAGCTCGAAGACTGCCGCACGACGCTTTCGCGGGGCGACGCGCCGCTTCACGAAAGCGAGGCCGTCTTTATGGGTCGCATCGAAAGTCTGATGCAGCTCATGGACGTATTCGACGGCTTTTCGCAGGTCCTGATCCCGCTTCTTCAGTCGCGCGACGCGGAAACGATGCGCCGGCTCGTGGGTTTTGCCGCCTCGCTGAATCTGCCGCGGGCGGAGTCGCCCGCCATCCCAAAGGACGAATGAGCAACGCGGAACTCGGCCGGCGCGGGGAAGACCTGGCTGCCGGCTATCTCGAAAGCAAAGGGTACGTCGTTCTCGACCGCAACTACCGCTTTGAACGGGCCGAGATCGACATCGTTTGTTACCAGCCCGGACCTGTGCCAGAGAATGGCGGTGATATTGTGTTCGTTGAGGTTAAGGCGCGTAGCGGGACGGGCTTCGGCCGCCCGGAAGAGGCCGTGGGAGATGCCAAGCAGCGGCAGATCGTCCACGCGGCGCGGGCTTACCTGTACGAGCGGCAGCTCGAAGGCGCGCCCTGCCGCTTCGACGTGGTCGCCATTCTGGACAGGGGCGGCGCGCCGTCGTTCGAGCACTTCGAGAGCGCCTTCATCGGCTTTGCCTGGTAGGATCAGCGGCCGACCAGGGTGACGCGCGCATCGAGGCGCAGGCTGTTCTCGGCCCGGCTACCGCGGTAATTATCGAAAACATTATAGAGCGGATCGAGCCGGAGAAAGTACGTCCCGGCACCGAGATCCTCCACGTCGAAGCGAACCTGCTTTTCCAGGTCATAGGTCGAAACCTCAGTGCGGCGCACTTCCCGGCCGAGCAGGTCGTAAAGGATGAGGTTGCTCACCGTGCCCGGATCGAGACTGATCGCAACGGTCAACGCCGCTGAGGCGGGGTTTGGGTAAACCGCAACGATCCCTTGCACGTCGGCTGCCTCCGGCGTCTCTTTAAGAGACGTATAAACGCGCTGAACCGGCACCATTGCGTTGTGCAGAACCGTGTTTTGCGGGTCGAACCGCAACGCCACGGGTGCAGTGCTCACCGGAATCGTGAAGACCTGCTGCCGCTTGTCATTCAGAACGGTGGCTGCAACCGGCCCCTCTTCCGTGACGATTTCAAGATCGAGGGGCATCGTGAAAATGGGGCGTTGAAGATTGGGTTGCTCGACGAGCACCTGCACCTCGCCGCCGCCCTCTTCCGAAACGCCGTACGTCCACTTCGCGGTGTACTCCGGATACGAGACGCCATAGGCCCACTCCTCGAAAAAGTAGTCGAGGTTCTTGCCCGAAACCATTTCTGCAACTTTCTGCAGGTCTTCGGTTCGGGCGTTGTTGTAGCTGAGGCTCGGGTCGTGCTGGTAGGCGAGCAGCACGTCCCGGAAAGCTGCGTCGCCAAGAACGCCCCGGAGCATGTGGACGACGGCTGCGCCTTTTGCGTAGACGCGATCATAGGTGAAGAGGTTGTTTACGTTGAGCGTGTCTTCGACCACAAGCATTCCCGAAGCGGCGCGGGCGCGGTTATAGATGTCTGCCAGCTTCGCATCGGCGTTGTTCGAGAGGCCTCGCTGCCGACGATTCTCTTCGTAAAGGTATTCGGAATAGGTGGCGAATCCCTCGTTCAGCCACAGGTGCGGCCACGTTTCCGTCGTGACTTTGTCGCCGAACCACTGGTGGCCGAGTTCATGGACCACGACGCCGAGATTGGCGGTGCCGATCGAGGTGAGCGTCTGGTGCTCCATTCCTCCGCTGAAGTCGAACTGGGCATGGCCGTACTTTTCATCCGGATAGGGATAAGCGCCGAACCAGTATTCAAACGCGGGCAGCACGTCCGTGACGATGCGCCAGTTGCCGAGCCATTCTTCGTATCCCGGATACAGATAGTGGACGATCGGGAGGGTGAGCGGCCCGAGATCGCGCGCGAGCGAATCAGGGCGGACGTACTCCTGCCGGTCAACGACGTAGGGCGCGACAGCGATCGAGACGAGGTAGGTCGAAATGGGATAGCGTTCGAACCAGGTGAAGCTTGCTACACCGTCCGTGACGGTTTCCTGTTCAAGCACACCGTTGGACGCGCCGATCATCCCTTCGGGCACGGAGATCGTGACGCGCACGGAGTCGGCCTTGTCATCGGGATGGTCGTTAGACGGCCACCAGACGCGGCCGCCGTAGGGTTCGCTGAGCGAAAACGCACGCTGCGGGCGCATGGCGCTGCCGCCGTTGAGGATCGATATGGGCGGCGTAAGGTCATTGACGCCGACGCTCGACACAGCGGGCACGCCGCCGTAGTACACGTCCACCGCAACATGCTCGCCGGGCGCGGCGGGGTCCGCGAGGGTGATGTCGAGGGTCGTTGGCTTCTGATCGAAGAGCAGCTTCTCGCCGTTCGGCGTGAGGACCGAGTCGACGCGAAGCCGGTATTCGCCCGTTGAACCTGCGTTTGCTACCAGGTCAAGGGTCAGCGTCGCGAGCGTGCCGCCAACCGGCCGTCCTTCGACGCGGGTGTGCCCGTCGATGCGGGCCGGATTCCAGGAGACGTTCAGGAAGAGGTGGTAGTACGTCGCGTCGAAGCCCGACGTGGATCGCGGCGCAGCGGCAAGCCGGTTCATTTGTGGCTGCGCAGCGGCGGGCAGCGTGGTGGTCAGCCCGAGGAGCATCAGCAGCGCGAACCGGGAGGCAAGGGAGTACATGGCAGCGGGATTGTCGGTTAAAACGCGCGTGGCATTTGCGTAACGAGAGAAACGTACGCTCTATGTGGATGTTCTCTCCGGGCGGTCTGCGCCGGCACCTGTACCGACGGGCGGCGTATGCGTGCTGCCCGTTCCGAGAACCCTCTGCCTGTTTTGTCTTCTATGTTGACGCCTTCTTCGTCCGAGCCGGTGTGCCGCTGCGGCTACTCGCGCACCCACCGCATGGTAGAGGCCCGGCCGGTGTTCGGCTTCTGGGCCTGGTTCCTCTTGCTGAACGGCGCGAGCGGGCGGCCAAAGAAGGTTGTGTATCGCTGCCGCCGATGCGGCACGATTCTCGGCGAAACGCGCGAGCGGGACGTGCTGGAGGAGTGGCGGTAGCGGGGCACCGGCATCCCCCGCTCCGTAATAATCGGCCGCTGCAAGCAGAACGGCGAAGCGCGTCTCCCTGCGCACAGCACAACGCCGCTGGGCACCGGACACAATATGTCTGAACATGCCGCTTTGCCGCATTAGCTTCCCGTCGTGATGCACGAGCAGCGCCGGAGTCAAATGCCCGACGGGTTGTACGTAACCACTGACGCACAGGCTGGCAAAGTATCTGTTTTGTTAAAGATCCATGCAAGATTGACTCTCGTTAGAAAGCGCATTATATAGTATCTACGACTGATTGCTCCGGAGGGGTCGAGGCGATGCAAGCTTGAGTGCAACGGTCATTTATTCAGAGCCGGTTCGCGTGGGGCTAAGGATGCCTGTCCGGTTGTGTCAACCAAGCGCGGCAAGCGCACAGGTGCAACGAGTATGCCGACGGATATTTACGGGAGGCAAGGGCAGCCGGACTGCCCCCAATGCTGGCCCGCATCGCCCACATCCTGGCAAGCATCGATGGTAGGGAGCGGGCGGTGGACTTCATTGACTCTGTCCTGGAGGAGGATCGGCACCGCGCAGTGCGCCGCAAGGAGAGCGGACAAGAACCGGTTCGCTCGGCCAACGAGCGCCTGGTTTACCACGAGGCGTAAGAGGGTCTTTAGTCGTTCCGCTCCGCCATGAGGCGTTCCATGAGTGCGCGGCGGCGGGCATCCACGGTGATGTACGTCGCCTGGTCGGCTACTGCCGCTCCCGGGTTGCCCATTCGCTTTGCCCATAGGACAATGGCGACGGCTGCAAGAACGAGCGCGAACACGCCGAGCAACCCGCCCTCGGGCCCAAACGCGCCGCCCGTCCAGAGCGCCGGCCCCGTGGTCGAGGTCACGAGGACCTTCGCCCCGCCGAGTCCGCTCGAGCCGCTGACCGGGAATCCGAACAGAACCCCTTGCGCGAAATTCCACGTCAGATGAAAGCCAACGGGGAGTGCCAGGCGGCCGGTGAGCACGTATCCGAGGCCGAGCACAACGCCTGCGAGTGTAATGTTGACGACGCTAACGGCACTCGCGTTCGGATTGGCCGCATGAGCAAGGCCGAAGAGAGCCGATGACAGCCCCAGCGCCAGTCCCACCGGCACGGCAGGGTTGATCCCGCTGCGAGAAAAGGCTTCAGCGAGATTCTTCAGGAGATAAGACCGGAAGAGCAGTTCCTCGTACATGGCCACTGCGGCGAAGAACAGGACGGATCCCAGAAAGGCCCGTGCGAAGGGCAACCCGCCTTCCGCGCTGAACCGGTCGGTGACTGTGACCCAGCCCGCCGCCCGTTCGACGCCAAAGATGCCCGCCATCAGGAGGAGGCCGAGGACCAGCCCGGCGGCGAAGTCCCATCCCCATCGGGGCGGATCTGAGAAACCGTATTCTGCGAAGGGCCGCCGGTCGATGCAGCGCGCCGACACTGCGACGCCGAGGAGCGTGGCGAGCAGCGAGAGGAGGATTCCCGCAGAAGGCGCGCTCGAAAAGCGGCGAAGGCCCATCCCGACGAGAAGCGCCGCGGCCACGATCAGCGCGAGCGTTGCCACGAGTCTCCACAGGGCGCGCGGCCGCTCCTCCCGTTCGTTCCAGAAGGGGTTTGTCATCGAAACGGGGGCAAGGTTGCCGTGGATAGCGGCGAGCCTGTCCGGGCGCAAACAAAAAGAGGCAACCGGCCGGGGCTGGTTGCCTCTCGCGCTCCAGGAGCGAAGCCGTTCACTTCTTGCCGTAACGGCGCATGAACTTCTCTACGCGACCGGCGGTGTCGACGTACTGCCGGCGGCCGGTGTAGAACGGGTGGTTCGTCGAATCAACTTCCGAGACGTAATTCTCGACTTTCATCGTCGAACGCATTTCCGCAATCGTGCCGTCGGCAAGACGGACTTGCATGACGCGGTACTCGGGGTGTATTCCTTCTTTCATCTCTTTAACGGTCGGGCGGACGGGGCCGGCGCTTTGGGTCTGTACAAGTCAAGAATAATACGGAACGGCAGCGAAAAAGGCAAGGTTCCTTCTTCGCCGCCGTTTCGCAATAGCCCATCTCAGCGGCGAAGTGCGGTTTCGACGATCGCGCGTACTTCTTCGGCCGAGTAGACGCCGTGTTCGATCATTTTGCTGAAGTAGTCGGCGTCGCTCCGCAGATCCGTCACGTCCATCTCGGCGAAGCGAATGCGCGCGCCCGGGGCCACTTCTTCAAGAAGGACATTCAGCGCCGACTCGAGTTCACGCTTGCCGGGCCGAAGGACCGTCTCAACGAACGTGCGCAGCTGGCCTTCTACTTCGCCCGTAGCGCCGAGTTGCCCGGGCGAGACAATGCCGAGAAGGCGCGGCGGGAGGCCGTGCGCCGCCACGACCACGTCTCGGAAGTGCCGCTGCGCCTCCACGATCATGACGTCGTTGAGATCAAGTCCGAGTTTCTCAAAGCGGATCTTCGCGTTTTCGCGCTCATCTTCGAGCAGCAGGATGCGCCCTGCGTTCTGCGGCCCCGAAGCGCGCTCTTGCATGAACGCCCGAATTGCCTCGCGGCCGGACTTCGAAAGCTTGCCGCCTTCGATGATCACGGCGGTGTGCGCCATAAGGGCGTTGCTGAAGAGGCGCGTATTGAACTCGAGGACCGTGCGGTCAAGGCCCATCGTACCGAGGGCGGCGTACCAGTCCGGAATTCCGTAGAAATCATCCCGTGGATCGTAGTGGTAGAGGTGGAGCACCTCGGACCGGACGCCCGCCGGGTCGGGTTCGCCGAAGTTGTTGAAGGGGATCGCGGCAGCGGAGCTTGCCTGAAAGTAGCCCTGGAAGCGGTGGTGCCGCCGCATGGTGCGCGCCGACGCGTGGTACAACTCGGCGACGCGCCCGGCGCGGTCTCGCACGACTTCGAGATAAGCGTTCCCGAGGCTGAAGTAATCGACGAGAAAGCGGAATACCAGCGCGTCGAGCGTCTGCATCGGCGAGCGGTTCGGGCGGGCGAAGAGTCGCGCGGCCGGGTCGTCCGAGGGCGGGTTGCCGAGCGCCGGGTTATAGAGCACCTCGCCGTCGCGGAGGAGCTGCCAGCCGAGTCCGCCGACGAGCAGCGCTTTCACGTAGACGGCCCTGCGGTGCCAGACGTTGGCGTCTAGGAAGAAGAGCAGGTCTTCGCTTTCCACGCGCGGCTCCGCCCAGCGGCCGGAGTATGACGGGGGTTCTGCCTGAAAGCTGCTCTTCTGTACGCCGGTGAGTCTCTTCAGAGGCGGCCCTGCGGAAGCGTTCCGGGCGAGGGCGTACGTGTCGGCATCGAGGAATCGCCCGTCGTCGGTTGCGATGCTGACGGAGGTTGTGTTTGCGTTCATGTTCTTTTGTATTTATGATTTAGGTTGATCCACGGACAGGGGTTTAGAAGATTTCGGCGTCCAGTTCGCCCGCGCCGTGGAGAAGGAGCCGCGTGAGAATCCAGACGAGCGCGTCGATGCGGTTGGGACTCGGCAGCCCGGGCACCCAGGTCGCCATCTCGTCTTCCAGCGCGGGAAAGGCACCCACGTGTTTGACGAGACCACGCTCGTAGAGCAGCGCGACCGGCTCGGCGCGGGCCACCTTGCCGCGCGAGGCGTGTACAAGCTCGACCGGCATGAGCGCGTTCGCCGCCTGCAGCACCTGCCGAATCAGCGCGCCGCCCTGGTTCGACTCGGCCACGACGAAGTTGGCGCGGTGGGTTTCGTAGGCGCGCACGACCGCCTTCACCCATTCAGCCGGGCCGCCGTTCAGTGTCGCGTCTTCGAGCAGGAATGCTTTCGGCGGGCGGCCGCCATCGATTCCCGCCACCACGATGCCGCAGGACGCCCCGGACCCATTCTCGCTTACCGAAGGATCGACGCCCACGCCGATCCGCACGAGATCGCCCGGGCGGTCGACGCGGTGCATATCCAACAGGGCGCGCTTCCAGATGGCACCGGGAGACTCGTCGAGCAGCTCGGCCCAGAGTTCTTGCCGGCCGAGCGTCGTGCCTTCGTAGCGCGCGCGAATGTCGCGGAGAAAAGCGGGCGGCAGGGCAAGCTGGTTGTCGAACGTGCTGCCGCGCGTCACGTGTACGTCGTCGTCGCCGCGCCGGACGAGGTCACGCAGCAATCGCAACGGTCTCGGGGTGGTGGTGACGAGGCATCGCGGATCAGCGCCCGCGCGAAGTCCCATCATGAGGTTGTCCCACGACTCGGCGGCGCGGTCGAACTTCGCCAGTTCGTCCACCCAGGCGAATCCATGCTGCGGCCCGCGGAGCTGGTCCGGATCGCATCCGGCATAGGTCGTCGCGAAGACGCCGTTCGGCCAGGTGAGGCGGCGCTTGCTGGACTCGTAGAGCGGACGTTCTTCGCGCGGCGACCGGCGCAAGATGCCGTCCGGCCCCTCGACCATTACGTTGCGCACGTCGTCCGCCGTCTCTCCGACGAGCGCAATGTGTCCGGCGAGGGCACCTGAAGCCACGCGCCGAACGGTCTCCGAGCCGGTGCGGGTCTTGCCGAAGCCGCGCCCGGCCAGGATGAGCCACACCCGCCAGTCTCCCTCCGGCCAGCGCTGCGCCGGGCGGGCGAAGAAGTCCCACGTGTAGTCGTCTACCTGGTCGCCGCCGATCCTTTCGAGAAAGGCGCGGGCCTCGTTGGGGTTCTTGTGCCCGAGGATCTGCGCTACGGAGAGGCGCTCCCAGTCTTGAGGATGGCGGCGTCGCCGCGGTGCGGGCTGCCGGTCTCCGGCTCGCGCGGGGCTGCTATGTAGGCGTATTCGTTGCATGGCGCAAACCTACGCCGATGCAACAGCCCCAAACAAGGTTGTTCTCGCAACCCGACGGACGCCACGGAACGCCCAAAAAAGGGTGTTCCCCACCTCAAATGCGGCCGCGACGCGCTGGTTTTCGGGTTGCGTCCGCAACCCACGTCGGAAAGCAAACGCGCCTTTATTCCGGCGTCACGAGCCGCGCAAGGCTGTTCGTAAACGCCTCCGCCTCCTGCAATACCGCCTCGGCACTCTCGCGAGAAACGGCGAACTTCAGCCCGTAATCCGCGACCTCTTGCAGCTCCGACCCTTTTTGAAGCAGCATTCCAACGCGCTCGGGAAGCCGGCCCGTTACGACGTACGTCTCCATGAACGTGGAGCGGACGCGCACCGGGCCGGGCAGCGGCCTGCCGTCGCGGAGGAGCAGCGCTTGTACGCTGTAGAGCATGGCGAAGTAGGCGCGCGAGGCGCAGGAGTCGAAGTCCTCGAGCTCCAGCAGAACAGCGGCGCTCTGCAGGTAACGCTGCGCTTTTTTGAGCAGTCCGTCTATTTGTTCATCCATAGGTGGTCAGTCGGTGGTCCGTTCGGCACCGGCACGGGGGGGTGGCGGCGCAAGAAGAACAAAATAGAACCGCGTCCACCGCATCGTTGCGACGAGAAGGAAAAATGACGATCAAAGGACGCCAGGTGTGGAAACGGCTGCAAGGCCGGTCACTTTTTTGTATTTGACTTGCCGCGAAGCGCAAATAGTCGTAAGATGCAGGAACGGGTCGGAGAAACGCCCGGGGTTGATGGAACAGGTTTTGCATAAACCTGATATAAAGCGATACCCTGCTCCTTCGGGGGCGGGCAAGCATCAGCTTGCAGCGACTGCATATAAGAACCTCATTAAATATGCCTGCGGGAGCATGCCTTCGGGTCTTGACAACAGGCCCCATTCCCGTTCAACCGGGATTCTCCGGCGAAAGCCGGGGGCCGGGGAAGATGGAAGGACGCGAGCGGCGCCCACTGTGATGTGAAGAGAGGTTCTTCATATCCACGCTGCAGGTTGGTGTGACTTTAGGACGCCCCGGCGCGGTTGACGGTAGGATCCGCAACCGTCCGGGGCGTTTCTTTTTCACTACACGACGCTTTGTCGGCGAGCCGGATGGCCGGCCGGGCACGGCGGGCGTGCTGACATAGAGGTAGTTTTTAGATGGATTCAAGCACAGTCATTGCGCTGTCGCTCGTTGCCGTCGTCTCGCTTACCCTTGGATTCCTTGTTGGTCAATATCTCATTCGCCGTGCCGGATCGTCTCGCCTTGCCGCTGCGCAGAGGGAAGCCGACGCGCTCCTCGACGCTGCTCGGCGTGAAGCCGACGGGTTGCGCACCGGACAGGCGGAGCGCTTCGAAACCGAAGCCTTGCGCCGGCGGCAGGAACTGGAACAGGAATTTGAGGAAAGCAGGCGCGAGCTTCGACGCGGCCAGCATAAGCTGGAGCAGCGCCATAGTAAACTCAACCGGCGCGGGCAGCGCCTGACGGAACGGGAAGCCGTCGTCACGTCCGCCGGGGAAGCGCTCGAAGCGCTCCGTTTTGAAGCGGAAGCGCAGCGACGCCAGGCGGAAAGCCTCAAGCGTGCCGCCGAAACGCTTCTCGACGCCGCCAGAAACCGTAAACAACAAGCCGATGATCACCAGCAGAAACTGCAAGACGAGCGCGCCGCAGCGGAAGCGGAGCGCGACCGCCTGACGCGCCTCGCCGACGAGCAGGTGCGCAAGCTCGAACAGGTATCGGGCCTCACCTCTCGCGACGCGCGCGAAGCGCTTCTTGCGCAGTTCGTGAGCGAGGTAAAACTGGAAGCGGCCTCCCAAATCAAGGAAATTCGCGACGAGGCGAAGCTTACGGCCAACCGGCAGGCCCGCAAGATCATTCTTACGGCCATTCAGCGGACCGCCGCCGGACACGCCATCGAGAACACGGTCTCGGTGGTCAACATCCAGTCGGACGAGATGAAGGGCCGCATCATTGGGCGCGAAGGGCGAAACATCCGCGCCTTTGAAGCTGCTACCGGCGTCGAGGTCATCGTGGACGATACGCCGGAGGCGGTCATTCTCTCGGGCTTTGACCCGGTGCGCCGCGAGATTGCGCGGCTTTCGCTCATCAAGCTCGTGCAGGACGGCCGCATTCACCCGGCGCGTATCGAGGAGGTGGTGGAGAAGCTGCGCACCGAAATCGAGGAGGAGATCATCGAAACCGGCGAGCGGACGGTGATCGACATGAACCTCCACGGCCTTCACCCTGAACTCGTCCGCCTCATCGGGCGAATGCGTTTCAGGACGAGCTACGGCCAGAACCTGCTGTCGCACTCGGTGGAAACGGCGCGCATCGCCTCGCTCATTGCCGCCGAGTTGAACCTCGACGCCACGCAGGCGCGCCGCGCAGGCCTCTTGCACGACATCGGTAAGGTGGTCGAGGAGGAGATCGAAAGCCCTCACGCCATTGTCGGTATGGAGCTCTGCCGAAAGTACAAGGAGCACCCGGACGTGTGCAACGCCGTGGGGGCGCACCACGATGAGGTGGAGATGACGACGCTCATCGCGCCCATCGTTCAGGCGGCCGACGCAATTTCCGGTGCCCGGCCGGGCGCGCGGCGGGAGGCACTGGAGAGTTACATCAAGCGTCTCGAAAAGCTGGAGCAGGTCGCCTCGTCTTTCGAGGGTGTGGAGCGCGTCTACGCAATCCAGGCGGGGCGGGAGATCCGCGTGCTCGTCAACCACGAGCTGGTCTCGGACGCGCTCGCGGAGATGCTGGCGATGGATATTTCAAAGAAGATCCAGTCGGAAATGCAGTATCCCGGCCAGATCAAGGTGACGGTGATCCGCGAGGTGCGCTCGGTGAGCTACGCGAAATAAGAGCAGAGCGTCAGTTGAAGTCGGAAGGCCGGGCGTGGAAGTAGAACGTCCGGCCGCCGACCTTCCCTGTGCTCTTGGCAGTGACCACGCTGCGCCCGCCGGGCAGGGTGGAGGCGGTCGTCGTGCCGTTGGGCAAGGCGAAATGGCAGTTCTCCAGTTCCTCCGTCGGGTCGCCCTTGGTGCTCACTGCGTACACCCGACACAGTGCCGGGTCATCGCTGGTGAAGCCGAATACGAGCCATACGTCCGCGGACAGCGGTGCCGCGAAGGACTCATAAAAGTACGTCTGAGGCTGAGTGAACAGCCGCGGGGAGAGGTTGGGCATGGAGAAGTACACAGCCATAGCCGGGAAGGTGGCCGCTACCATCGCACCGCCGGGTGCCGAGATGATCTTTGAAACGTAGTAGTACCCTCCCCGTGTACCGAGGACCGACCAGCGATCTTCACCGGGGAAGTAACGGCCGCCGGAGTCGTAGGATCGCCAATGCAGAGCACACTGCAGTCCGGCAAAGCGCCGACTTTCGGGTAAAAGAGATACGGGGCAGGAGTGCCCTCTACAAAGGACCTGCCTTCCGGGGCGAAGGTGGCCGGCATCGGCGTGAACCGCGTCTCTCCGGCGGAGGCGTGGGTAACGAGAAGTAGCAGGCCCCCGCCGGATAGGTGGGTCGCATCATCCAGTCGATACGCTCCGGCTTCGCCGAGGGTGTGTGAGACGCAGCGCCGTCATTCCCGTACCTGCAAAGGAGCCGTCGGCATACACGTCGGAGACGGCATCGGTGAAGATGGTCACGTTCTTTCCGGTCGAGAGCATCGCATATGACCGCTGCATCTTCGGCTCTCTGTCGCTTACTTCCCGAAACGCCTGGAAGGTGATGCGGGCTGTGTCTCCGGGCGCAACATGGACCTGCGTCACAAAGTCGGCCTCGCAGGGCAGGGCGACCGTGATCCGATGCGGATCGGTATCGACAGGGACAATAACTTCCATGTCGAAAGAAGTGGGGTTCATCCAGTCATCATCGATATACAAGATGCCGGGCCCGCGCGCAAGGCGTATGAGCGCGTACCCGGCGGAATCGGGACTTACCTGCGCGTCGGCATTCTGCAGCATCGACAGCCCGATCAGCAGGCATAGCAGGAAGATCGTCGTCTGGCAACGCATTGCGCTACGGGGTTGAAGTGTCGGGTTGGGCCTGTTCATCCAGAGCGAGGGGTGTATTGACATCCTGACTTGGGGCGGCTGTAAGCGAGAGGTCGCGGCGTCTTTCTTGCCGCGGCCGGTATCCAGTGGCCGGGGCGCTGGATGGCCCCTTCGAGATCATTTCTGTGTGCGCACTTCCGGCAGTAGGGCTTGGATTACTTCGTACCAACAGATCGGTCCGTCGAAGGGGTCGCGAACGGGGAAAGGTTAGCCCGCGACCGGGCTGTACGGCACGCCGCCGAGGCCATTGCGGGGAGGAAAAGACTATTCTGCAACCTCAAACCATCCGTCCCCCGGACGCAAGTAATACAGGTACCGACTGTTTGACGCTACGGCTATCTCGGGGCGGGAAGGGTGAACGGCGAACGCCGCCGGGTAGCCGTAAGGGAGTTCCTGCGTGTGTGCGGCATAGCCGTTCGTGCCCTTGCGCCACGTAACAACGTTATCGTCACGCACGGTCACAAAGATGCTGCCATCTTCTGAAGCCGTGGGGGCGGCCCGGGGGTAGTATGTTGTTCTCCCGGAAGTGCGCAATAGGAATGGGGCACCGTTCGAGGGCCTATCCTGAACGACGAGCCCCGAGTCGGAATCGGCTATCAGGAAGCGCCCCGACGGCTCATAGGCGAGGTCGCGTACCAAAGGTACGGGGAAGGATTCGACGAGGGCACCATCGTCGATGCGCCAGTTGTTGACTTCGTGATTGCCGCCGCTGCCGTCCCGGTTCACCCCGGCCGCCACTTCCTTCCCGTCCGGGCTTAGCGCGAGATGGTTTTCGTAGCCGACCGGAGTAACGGGAATGGTCCGCACTCGAGTGCCGTCGCCGACCCGGCGCACTTCAACCCCCTGCTCTGTCCAAAGTGCGACGAGGTCGCCCGCCCGGTTCAAAGCCACATCTGTGCCGCCCTGGAAGTCGATCTGGTTCAGCACGATTCCCGACACGGCATCCCAGAGTATGGCGCGGTTCTCAGCCTCCGAGATATAAACAAATGCCACGACGTTGCGATCTCCGCTCATCGCAGCGTACTTCGGAAAGTGGAGGGTAGACTCGCGGAGCGCTACGGTGTTCAGGGTTACTCCCGTTTCCACGTCGCGCGTGTTGACGATGCCTCCTACGGTTGTCAGGCGGCTTCCGACCTCATCATAGGCAATCGCGTAAATCAGCGCGCCGTCGGTGGACTGGCGCTCGACCTTTCGGAAAACAGATCGCCTTTCGATCGTGAGGTCTTGCTGAAATGCGTCCGGCCCAATCAGTCGGTACGTGTACGCGGTAGCCGTCTCGCGATCACGATCCACATACCGCTCGGTGCCGAGGGCAAGTTCGATCTCACGCTCCGGTACGCCCTCGGCGGTGCGGCCGCGGAAGCGCTGCAACACGTAACCCCCGTCGGGATCAATAATGTAGTATAAAGCTAACACTCGCGCTCCGTCAGGTTCGCTTCCGGAATAATGGAGCTGCGGCGGTGGAATGTCCAATCGGTAGGTAGATTCCCGGCTCGGTGCCGAAGTGCCGCCCGGCAGAGTAGAGGTAAGCGCGTATCGGTACGTGGTGTTCTTCCGGATGTCAGGATCGATGTAGCTGGTTTCATTCAGAACCGTAGCAATGGCTTCGAACGGACTGTCGTCGACGGAGCGCAGCACGGTGTACGTTTCGTCGCAGGCAGAGACGTCCTGCCACGTGAGCTTCAAACCGTCGGCGGTTCGGTGTAGTCCAGGTTGCGGCGGCACATACATATGCCGACTGGAAAATGTAACGCTGTCGCTTGTAACGACGAGCGGCCCGTTCTCACCTCGTACCCGGCCGCTGACGCGGACCTGGACGCTGTCACTGATGGTGCAAAGCCCTTTGATCGATTTCCCGATAACGTCTGGTCGAAGGGGAAAGGGAAACCAGGCACCGAGGCCTGATGTGTCGGCCTCCGCGACGATGTCGTACAGCGGAAGTAGTGTCGGTCCATATGAAGTGCTCCAGGTGAGCCCATATTTTGTCAGCTGGAGATCGTAGATCCTGGAGAAGAGGGCCCTTCTCTGCACGTATTCCGGTGACAGGACGGTATCCTCCCGCACGACGAATACCTGGACCCGCCATTCAGTCGGCAGACCGGCATAACTGGTTGTGTCGTTAAATGTCTCAACGCCGGCACCTACGGTGCCGATGACGCGGAATTGCAACGGCGTCCCGGAACCCTTCATGATGATGAATCCATCTTCGTGTTCAGCAAACGTACTCCATCTCAGCCGAACGAATCCATCCACCGATTGAATACTCAGAGCATAGGTGCCATGGGGAACATAGTCCGGGGATTTGCTATCATGCGTGCTCGTCCGCTCGAAATCAGGGTCGACACTGTTGCAGCCCGTTGCGAACAGTAGAAGTACCAGAAGGGCGCCCAGCATGACGGCGGTAATGGGGGCCTTGCTGTTCGAAAGTTGCATGGCATTTACCGGGCGATGTGCCACAGAGCCGGCTGAAGGTCTCGAGTGCGGTGCCGTCATGGCGTTTGTCCGAGTCCGAGCGTTACTTTTATGCCGATCGCATCCGGCGCAACCTCCACGGCCAGGTCTCGCACGGATCCCGGCGTTTTGCGGTATCCGGCGGCAGGCGGCCAGAGTGCGTCCAGGACGTTCGCCGTGAAGACGGCAGCGAGCGTGCCCGCCGCAACATTACGCCGGCGCTTCTGGGCGCGAACTTCGGGAGCCAACGCTTCCAGGTAATCTCCAATGTTCGTCGCTGCCGTTTCGTTAAACGCGTTGCGGTACTCCGCCTCGAGTAGGCGATACGTTACAGCGGCGTTTGTGTAAACCCTGTGCTGATGGACCGTCCAGTACGTGGCAGCAATTCCGCCCGTCAGGAAGGCGACTCCGCGCAGGTACTGTCTGCGGTGGAGCTGGGTCGCACCGGGAACGACGGCCAGTGAACGAGTAGTCCTGCGATCCGGTCTTGTGTAGAGCTGGGCCACACGGGTGCCGGCTGGAAATGGCGGGATCACGATCGTGGTCGACCGCGACGCGCCGTCGCTACGCCGCGCCTCAATACGGTAACGGCCAGGCTCCTGCGCGAGCCGCATGATACCGCGACCCTGCGTGACACCGTTCACATACACCTCGGCATCGTCGTCGGTCATGACGATGAGATTGCGGCCGGTAAGTACCGGATGGTACGTGCTTCGGCGTAAATACAATTCGTCGTTGGTTGTCGGCGAAATCTGTACGTTAAGGAAGGTCGTGCTGTCCCGTTTGATGTAGTAGTGGATCTGGGTGTCAATGGCGTAGGGCGTAGCAATAGTAAGCATGTGCCAGCCTGCAGAGAGGCTTAACTCCGTCGTAGAATCGAAGGGCACGGCCGACTCCCACACCCCGTCCTCATAAATGAGCGCCGGGCCTTCGGTCAGGCGCACGCGGAGGGTGCCGGTTTTCGAGGAGTTCTGAACGGACGCGCGCTGCCCCGCTGCCGTGCCGACGGGCAGCAGCAGGCTGCATAGCAGCGCGGTTCGAAGGAATACGTCGCTTCTGAAGGGTTGACCCGCCCTCCGGCGAAACCTGAACGGAAAATGCATCCTGCTTCGCGGCACGGTTTCGGAACGCTCCGGCTCGCGTTGAGCCCCCAGTCACTTCTCGCCACGCGCTGTGAAAATAGTCTGTCTGCTAACCCTTAATGTATTTTCACGGAACTTTCGTGAAACAAGCTCCTGTTCAGGTGAAGGCGGCCGGAGCGAGGCAAAAGCGATTGTCTTTGGTCAGGAGAAGATGGGGGAAGGAGACGGGCGGTTTGCAACGGAGGCGCGCGGTATGAGTGCTCAAGCGGCTGTCGGAACACCGCTTGATGCTCGGCGGAGGGGGAAATGACGTCTGCGGTGTTCGGACCTTCTTTTCATGATCGAGTCCGATTCATCATTTGTTCGACAGCCTTCTGTGAGCCTGCTGAATCAGCTGGGGCGTCGAAGTCGGCTGAAACGCTTGTTCGAAGTGCCGCGGCAACTTTCCCGTGGTGGCGGACGCAAAGGTGTGTTTCACCCATACTGACCTTCTCGCTGGAGGAGACATATGTATATATTTCTGCGTCGGATGCCAAGCCCCTATTTGATGAGGTGGACGGAGTGTTTGCGATCAACCATCCCTGCCCCTCCCGTTCGGCAAGCTCAGGATATGCTTGTCCGGGAGGGAAATCTACGTATTTATTTTATAGAAACTTAAAGCAAGTGAGATGAGAGAACAGCGTTGCGTAAGCAGGGCCGTGATTGACGATCTGCCTTGATTGCCAAGAATTCTTGGATCTGCGGGGGCATTGACATACGGTCACGTCCAGGAAGAGAGCTTACGTCATTATTGTATAGATACTTAGTGCTTTAATTATGGAGTGTCAGCGTTGAGTGAGTTATGTCGGGATTGAAGAATTGCTTGAATTCAAAGGTTGTATTGAAATGAAGCTGTATTGTCGCACAGTCTCCGGAGGAGATGAGAGTAGAGGGGAGGTGTCTGGCCATGTGCGCGGCTGTCCCAGCGGGTGCACTCGACCTGGCAGAGGCTGATCCTTGCCCGCTGGAACCCGCTATTGGGCGATGTTCCTGCAGAAAGCATCGTCTTCGATCACCAGCAGGAATACTATGCCAGGCTGCGCGAAAGCACAAGCCGTGGCGACTCAGCCACCTTTGTGGCCTTTATGTTGCGAAAGATCGACCTGGCGGTTCACGGTGAAAATGGCTTGCACGCCCCGGAATTCACCCCTCAGGTAAGCCCCCAGGATGCCGCCCGGGTTGGTCCCGCGATCATCCCTCAGATCGGCGCGCTGCTACGGGTGTTGCGTGGTGAGGCGAGCCGCGAGGAGCTCCAGTTGGCGCTGGGTTTGCGCGACCGGAAGTCGTTCCGCGCGCGCTACCTGCTCCCGGCGCTTGCCCTCGGCCTCATCGAACGGACCATTCCGGGGAAGCCAAGTAGCCGCAGCCAACGCTACCGCCTCACGCCGCACGGACGCCTTGTGCGGCATCGTTTGCAAAGCCGATGAGGTCCGCGCCAAAGGCTGCTCAAAAGAATGATTTTGATGCTCATTCATACGGAATTAGCGAAGAGCAGCGCGAAGTCTTTTACAAACTTGCTATATTGGGGCCTCAGACAAGCCGCCCGTAACGTTCGGTTCTTTTGAGACACGTGTCGGGCTTCATCAGCGCCCCGGCCTTGCCGGTCGCGGCCGGTTTGCCTGCGCGGGGACTCTCCCGCCTCTTTGCCTGAACCTCTCTCTCCAACAGGGACGATTCGTTATGGCCGTTCACGTAGAAGAACGCAAACCGCACGCCGTGCAGCCCTACAAGATCAGGGTGGGCATGTTCGCCTGGCTGGCTCATCGGCTCAGCGGACTTGCCATCGTCGTGTATATCACGCTCCACATCTGGGGGCTTCGCTCTCTCTCGAACAGAGACGCATTTAACCATCTCATCGCAAGTTACCACGCGCCGATCTTTAAGGTGGGCGAGTTCCTTCTGCTCTGCGCCGTGGCTTACCATGCCATGAACGGCCTGCGGATCGTGCTCATCGACTTTATGGGATGGAGCCCGCATCACCGCAAGCTCTTCTGGACGCTCGGTGCCGTGACGGCGCTCATCATCATCGTGGGCGGCTTTCCGTCTATCTACGCGCTCGTCGGCTGGCTGAACAATTAGTCCCGACTCGGCCCCGTCCTTTTTCCCTGATACGCTCTAAGCATCATGGCGCACGCCTACGGAAAATCAGCCCAGTCGAATGCGTTCAACTGGTTTCTCGCCCGCATAACGGGCACTTTCCTCATCTTTATGCTGATCACCCACTTCTGGGTGCAGCACTACGACACCTCGCTCGCGACCGTTACGCACAGCGTGATCGGGTCCACGGACGAGGCCGCGGTCGAGTCCAGTCCGGCCGTTGAGTCGGCCGAGCAGGTGGCGGCCGGCGGCTATCCTGAATACCCCGAAGCCGCGCTCGAAGCCGTCCGCGCCCGCCGCGCCGCCGGACTTCTGCCGCCGCCACGCGCCGGCGAGCCGGAGGTTACGTCCTACGACGTGGTTATGACGCGCCTCGCCGATCCCGTCTATGCCGTACTCTGGAAAGGCTTCAACATCCTCTTTCTGCTGTTCGCCCTGCATCACGGCTTTTATGGCCTGAACAACGTCATGGGCGATTACATCCGCAACGACATGATGCGCGTCGTCGCGAAGACGCTCTCCTGGACGGTGGCGCTCGTGCTCTTCGTCATCGGGCTGTACTCGGTCGTCACGGCCGGGTGGAGCATGAGCGGCCCCGAGTTGACGGCGCTCCTTCCCTGATTTTGATTCTTACTTTGCCATAGAACGCTATGACCTTCTCACATGACGTTGTCATCGTCGGTGCCGGTGGTGCCGGGCTGATGGCGGCGCTCTACGCCAAAGAGGGCGGAGCCGACGTTGCCGTCGTTTCCAAGCTCCATCCCCTTCGATCTCATACCGGTGCCGCGCAGGGCGGGATCGGCGCAGCGCTCGGCAACGAAGAGGAAGACCACTGGCTCTGGCACGCCTTCGACACGGTCAAGGGAAGCGACTACCTCGGCGACCAGGATGCCATCGAGATTCTCTGCAAGGATGCTCCCCGCACGATCATCGAACTGGAGCACTACGGCGTCCCGTTCAGCCGCAACAAGGAGGGCAAGATCTCTCAGCGGCGCTTCGGCGGCCATACGCGCAACTTCGGCGAAGCGCCCGTGCGAAGGGCCTGCCACGCGGCCGACCGTACCGGCCACGCCATCTTGCACACGCTCTACGATCAGTGCGTCAAGAACAACGTCCGCTTCTACGACGAATTTCAGGTCCTCGATCAGGTGATGACGCCTGACGGCGCTTGCGCCGGCGTCGTTGCCTATGACGTGCGCACGGGCGATCTGCACACGTTCCATTCCAAGATCGTCTGCTACGCGACGGGCGGCTACGGACGGGCCTTCAAGACGACCTCTAACGCGCACGCCGGAACGGGCGACGGCATGGCGATCATGCTGCGCCACGGGCTGCCGCTCGAGGACATGGAGTTCGTTCAGTTCCACCCGACCGGCCTCTACCGCCTCGGCATCCTCATCACAGAGGGCGCGCGCGGCGAAGGCGGTATCCTCCGCAACGGCGAGGGCGAGCGCTTCATGGAACGCTACGCGCCGACGGTCAAGGACCTCGCGCCGCGCGACCTCGTCTCGCAGTGCATCTACAAGGAGGTTCGCGAAGGGCGCGGGGTGAACGGTAAGGACTACGTCCTGCTCGACATGACGCACGTCGGCGCGGACGTGCTCGAAAAGAAGCTGCCGGAGATTACCACGTTCTCGCGCACGTACATGGGCATCGACCCCGTCACGCAGCCGATTCCGATTGCGCCGACGGCCCACTACGCAATGGGCGGCATCCCCACGGACTACGACGGCCGCGTTGAAAGCGCGACGCGCGGAACAACGGTTCCCGGTCTTTACGCCATTGGCGAGTGCGCCTGCGTGTCCGTCCACGGTGCCAACCGCCTCGGGACGAACTCTCTTACCGACCTCGTCGTCTTTGGCCGCCGCGCGGGCATGGCCATGGCCGAAGAGATTCGCGGTAACAGCAAGAAGGAGTCCATGCCGGAGGGTGCCGAAAAGTGGACCCGCGATATGCTGGATGGGCTTATGGCCAATACCGGCGAAAGCATCGTCAAGGTGCGCACGGACCTGCAAGCGACGATGATGGACAACGTGTCCGTCTTCCGCAATGAAGAAACGTGCTCCACCGCTGTGAACGCCATGCCCGAGCTGCGCCGCCGCGCCAAGGGAGTCGTTGTTCGGGATCGGGGCAAGATCTTCAACACGGACCTGATGGACGCCGTGGAGATCAACTTCATGGTCGACTATGCGGAAGGCATTGCCGCCTCGGCGCTCCACCGCACTGAAAGCCGTGGCGCGCACCTGCGGGAAGACTATCCGGACCGCGACGACACCAACTGGCTCAAGCACACGCTCTACACCGCCGACGGCGAGGGTAACTTCGAGTTCTCCTACAAAAAGGTGAGCATCAAGGATTTTGAGCCGAAGGTGCGCAAGTACTGATCGGTGCCGGCGCTGAGGGAGAAGATCATGGAACAGATGGAACTGCAGGGCTTAGTTCAGGAAGGTGCGCGCGAGCGCGCCTCCGATGCCCCGCGCTTCTCCGCCCCCGCCGCGTATGTACTGGACGCTGGATCGCCTGCTGCTTGTCGCCGTCGTTGTGTCCCTGATCAGCCTCGACGGGCTATACCGGGCCTGGCGGCAGCGCTCGGAAGAACGGATAGGGCCGCGCCTCTTCCTCTTCTACGCCGCGACGCTTGCGGCCGGAAGCACTCTCGCCTGGGCGGGGTTTTTTATCGAATGGGCTAAGACTTAGTTAACGGCGGTCCAGAACCGGCCCGGCCGTAAATAGATGCTGAGCATGAATATCAACGTTAAGATCAAGCGCTATAACCCCGAAGCGGACGAGGCGCCCAAGTGGGAGTCCTACCAGGTGCCCGTCGAGCCGATGGACAGCGCGCTCGCCGTGCTGCTGCACATCAAGTGGCACATCGACGGGACGCTCACCTTCCGCAAGAGCTGCGCGCACGGCATCTGCGGCTCGGACGCCATGCAGATCAACGGCGAGAACAAACTCGCCTGTTCGATCCTTGTCCAGGACCTCGTCTCGAAGGACGGCGACACGATCACCTACGCCCCGCTGCCGGCCGTGCCGGTCATCAAGGACCTGGTGGTCGACCAGACGGCCTTCTTTGACAAGTACCGCGCCGTCATGCCGTGGCTGATGAATAACGACCCCGCGCCGGAGCTTGAGCGCCTGCAGAGTCCCCACGATCACGAGGTGATCGAGGACGCGACGAAGTGCATCATGTGCGGAGCATGTACGCACTCCTGCCCGAGCACGTGGGCGGACCCGACGTATCTCGGCCCGGCCGCCATGCTGAAGGCCTTCCGCTACACCTTCGACACGCGCGACCATGCCGGCGGCACCCGTCTCGGCGTCGTTGACTCGAACGAAGGCCTCTGGAAGTGCTACACGATCTTTAACTGCGTGCAAGCCTGCCCGAAGGAGATCGACATCACACGCTGGCTCTCCGCCCTCAAGCGCCGCGCCGTCACGGCCCGCTACTGAGCCGCCATACAGTGCGGCAAACAGGAGGCAGCCTGCGCAAGCGGGCTGCCTTTTTCTATGCGGCACACGGCGACCACCCACACTCCCCGGCTGTCATCCTGAGCGCAGCGAAGGATCTGCCTTTCGCAGTAGGGGCACGAACTATCGTGCCCCTACAGGCCTCCGGGCGAATGCCGCAAACCCCACGGGATCAAAACCTCTGCGCCTCCGCGTCTCTGCGTCAAAATCGTTCGTACCCGTAAGACACCTGCCCCCCACGTGTCATCCCGACCAAGGCGGCGCTACCGACCCTCTTCATGAGACCGCATCATCCGCCGCCGCGCGGAGGGACCTCCTCAAGAGGCAACAACGCACCCCCCGCCTGCCCGTCGCCCCGAAAAAGAATAACAACGCCCCGCCCGTGATCCTCCGCCCCGCCCCCCGGCTGTCATCCTGAGCGCAGCGAAGGATCTGTTCTCCCGGAAAGCCGAGATGCTCCGCTTCGCCGGCACGACACGCTGGGAGGGTGCGGCCTTTCAGGTGCTCATCCCGGTCCCGCTTTCTCCGCCCGACCAGTGTGTCATCCCAACAAGGCGGCGCTACCGACCCTCTTCATGAGACCGCATCATCCGCCGCCGCGCGGAGGGACCTCCTCAACCGGGCAAAGCCTTCATCCCAGCACGGCTTGTTTGACGCAGAGACGCAGAGACGGAGAGGTTGCCACCCGTGCAAGGATCACCACCGCGTACGCAGGAGCACGACATATCGTGCCACTAAAAGATCTCCATCTCTCATCATCCTCCACCCCCCAAGGTGTCATCCTGAGCGCAGCGAAGGATCTGTTCTCCCGGCTGCTAAGAGGCTGTTGAAGTGTGGCGAACACGTACCCGTCATTAAAGCCTGAATAAACCCAATCAACAGTCTCTCGAGGTGGGAAAATCACGTCCGACATGCTTTCGCCATTGTTTCGAGCGATAGGTGCTTATATTCTTTTACAATACTTGCGTCCGACTCCCGTCCACAGGCCCTCGATGGAACTGCAATCTGCCCCGTCTGAAACTTCAGACTCTTCCGACACACCTTCTAATCCGACCGTCGTCGGCATCGGTGCCTCAGCAGGTGGGCTGGCGGCCCTCAAGGAGTTCTTCAGCCATGTTCCCGAGAGGAGCGGCTTCGCCTATGTGGTCGTCGTCCACCTCTCCCCGGACCACGAAAGCCACCTCGCCGACCTGCTCCAGCCCCAGGTTCACATTCCCGTACAGCAGGTCAGGGAGATCACGAAACTCGAGGCGGACCACGTCTATGTCATTCCCCCGGGGCGCAACCTCTCCACCATCGACACGCACCTCCGCCTGACGCCGCTCGAAGAGCGCCGCCGCGAACGCGCGCCCATCGATCACTTCCTTCGGACCCTCTCTCAGACCCACGATTCCCACGCGATTGCAATCATCCTCACGGGCACCGGGTCCGACGGTACCCTCGGCATCAAGGACGTCAAGGAGCGCGGCGGATTCATCATTGTGCAGGATCCGAACGAGGCCGAGTACGACGGGATGCCGCAGAGCGCCATCGCCACCGGACTGGCCGATCTGATCCTGCCGCTGGACGAGATGCCTCAGCGCATCATCGAACTGGCCGCTGTGCGACCGCGCATTTCGGAGTCCGATGAGGCCGCCCACGAGGAGATGGACGAGTCGCGGCTGCTGCATAAAATTTTCGCTCAGATCCTCTCGCGCACCGGGCGCGACTTTAGCCGCTATAAACGCTCGACCATCATGCGCCGAATCCGGCGCCGCATGCAGCTCGCCCGCGTCGAGGAGCTTTCCCGCTACCTCGAAAGGCTGCGCGAAGACTCCGAGGAAATACGCGCCCTCGCCGATGATTTCCTCATTACCGTCACCAACTTCTTCCGGGATGAAGCGGTCTTCGAGTACCTCCAGAGCGATATTATACCGCGGCTCTTCGAGGGAAAAGGGTCGTCCGACACGGTGCGCGTCTGGTCGGTGGGCTGCGCGACCGGCGAGGAAGCCTACTCGCTCGCGATGGTCCTGATTGAAGAAGCCGAGCGGCGCGGAGGGCCGTCTCCGCAGATACAGGTGTTCGCCTCGGACCTTCATGAGCGCTCGCTCAAAACGGCGCGTGACGGGCTGTACTCCGGCGACATCACGACGGACGTCTCCGAGGAGCGCATCCGGCGCTTTTTCCACAAGGAAGACGGCTCCTACCGCGTGCGGAAGGAGGTGCGCGAGCTCGTCGTATTTGCGCCGCATAATCTGCTCGGCGACCCGCCGTTCTCCCGCATCGACCTCATTTCCTGCCGCAACCTGATCATCTACCTGCAGCGCGACGTGCAGTCGGACGTGATGGAGGTCTTTCATTACGCCCTCTGCCCCAATGCCTATCTCATCCTCGGTTCCTCCGAGACCATCGAGAGCAAGGAGCTGTTCCGCGTCGAAAACAAGGAGTTTGGCATCTTCGAGAAGCGGGACATTCCGGCACCCATGCAGCACCTGCCGGTCTTCCCAATCCTGCGTTCAAGCACTCTAACTATTCCGGAAGACGGCAAACGGGTCATGGAGCCGCCGGCCTACGGCAGCATTCATCAGCGCGTCGTGGAGCAGTTCGCTCCGCCGAGCCTGCTGCTCGGCCCGGACGCAAAGGTCGTCCATTTCTCCGAGCACGCCGGTAGATACCTCCTCCATCCGGGCGGCGAGCCGACGACGAACATCTTCAAGATCATCCGGCCCGAGTTCCGGGTAGACTTGCGCGCCGCGCTTCACCGGGCCGTCGAGCACGGCCGCTCTACGACGACCAAGCCCCTTCCGGTCTCCATCGATGGGGAAGACCGGGCGGTGGTGCTCCACGTCCGGCCGGCGCTCGAGCCGCGCCAGGCGGAGTTCGTGCTCGTCATTTTCGACGAACGGGAGACCGCATCGGAGCACGACATGGCTGCCGCTCAGCCGCCTGCATCCGGGCGCGTTGATGGCAACGGCTCCAATCCGCGGCTCGTGGAGCTGGAAACGGAACTCGACCTTACCAACCGCCGGCTGCAAGGCATCATTGAAGAGTACGAGTCGAGCCAGGAGGAAATGAAGGCTTCCAACGAGGAGCTTCAGTCCGCCAACGAGGAACTGCGCTCGACCATGGAGGAGCTTGAAACGAGCAAGGAGGAGCTGCAATCCATCAACGAGGAACTGCAGACCGTCAACCAGGAGAACCGCCACAAAGTCGAAGAACTCGCGCAGCTTTCGAGCGACCTCGAGAACCTGATGATCGCTACCGACATCGCGACCCTCTTTCTCGACCGCGATCTGCGCATCCTACGCTTTACGCCCCAGGTCGGCAAGATCTTTAACGTGCGCGCCACCGACCGCGGGCGGCCGCTTTCAGACCTCACGCACCGCCTCGGCTACGACGCGCTCCGGAAGGACGCCGAAAGCGTTCTTCGCCGCCTCGTTCCCATCGAGAGCGAAGCCCAGGATGAGGAGGGCAGATGGTACCTCGTGCGAATCCTGCCCTATCGCAGCACGACGGACCACATCGAGGGCGTTGTAATCACGCTGATCGACATTTCTTCGCGACGGTCGGCGGAACTGGCCGTGCGAGAAAGCGAAGAGCGTTTTCGCGCGCTCGTGGAGGCGTCTGCGCAAATGGTCTGGTCCACGGACGCTACGGGTGCCATGGTCGAGGAGTCTCCTTCGTGGCGTCGCTTCACGGGGCAACGCTTCGACGAAGCAGAAGGCACCGGTTGGCTGAACGCCCTCCATCCGGACGACCGCGAGCGCGCCCGCAGCGCGTGGCAGACGAGTATTAAAGAAGGCGTGCCTTTCGCGGACGAGTTTCGCATCCGCCGAGCCGACGACGGAGGCTACCACTGGACGACCATGCGCGCCGTGCCCCGGCGCACCCAGGAGGGGTCCATCCGGGGATGGGTCGGCATGAATACGGATATTAACGAGCAGCGATCCGTCGAGCAGGCGTTCAGGGAAAGCGAGGAGCAGTACCGGCTGCTCATGCGGAGCGTGGAGGAATATGCCATCTTCATCATGGATCAGCAAGGCATCATCACGAGGTGGAATGCCGGTGCCGAGCGCATCTTCGGCTACGCCGAGGCGGCGGCAGTCGGGCTGAACGCCGCTGCAATATTTACCGAGGAAGATCGGCAGAAGAACGTCCCGATGTTGGAACTGACCCATGCGGCTGAAAACGGGCAGTCGGCCGACGAGCGCTTGCACCTCCGCAAGGACGGCTCCAAGTTCTGGGGATCCGGCGTCATGACCGCGCTTCGCAACAGCGACGGCTCCCTTCGCGGCTTCGCCAAGGTGCTCCGCGACAACACGCGCCGAAAGGAGACGGAGGACCAGCTGCACGACCTGAATGAGCATCTGGAGCAGCGGGTAACCGAGCGCACGCGCGAGGTCACCGCCCAGCGGGAACAGCTGCGCGGACTGGCTGCGCGCCTCACGATGGCCGAGCAGGAAGAGCGCCACCGCATTTCGCAGATCCTCCACGACGATCTGCAGCAGATGCTCTACGCCGTGCAGCTCAAGATGGCGCACGTGCGCAAGGTCTCCGAGACGGCGGACGGCGAAGCACGCACGGCGGCCTGGAAGGAGGTAGACAGCTGGATTTCCGATGCCATCGGCATCACGCGGCGGCTGACGGTAGACCTCAGTCCGCCGGTCCTGAAAGGGGAGGGCCTCACCGACACGCTGCTGTGGCTTGTCTGGCAAATGGAAGAGCTTCACAACCTGAAGATCGAACTTCGGGCCGCGCACGCTTTCCGCATTCCCAGCGAGGCCATGCGCGTGCTCCTCTTCCAGTCCATCCGCGAGTTGCTGTTTAACGTCGCCAAGCACGCCGATACGGAAGCGGCCGCCATCGAACTGAAGGATGCCGATGGGAACCTCGTGATCGTTGTAACGGATCATGGTTGCGGCTTTGAGATGGAGGCCTTGGACCTCGATCGTAGTGTTTCCGGCCACTTCGGCCTTTCGAACGTGCGCGAACGACTCCGTCTCTTCGGCGGCGAATTCGAAATAGATAGCCATCCGGGTGACGGCACCTCCGTGACTTTGATGGTGCCTCTGGCGAGCGACCTTGCTGCGTAACGGCTTTTTTGCTTTTTCGAAATGTAAGTGTATATTGTACTTACGACCATCCGGCGCAGGGTGCCGGTTTCATAGAGAGCAGACCGAACAACGGCTATGAAAATCTACATCGTGGAAGACCACTTCGTTATGCGGACCATGCTGAAAGAGTTCGTGGAGGCCCTTCCGGATCTCGAAGTGTGCGGCACGGCAGGCTCCGCCGAAGAGGCGCTCGCCGACCCCGGAAAGCTGGAGGCGGACCTCCTGCTCGTAGACGTTTCCCTCCCCGGAATGAGCGGAATCGACTTTGTTAGAGAACTGAAAACAACGCAGCCGTCTCTGCCCTGCCTGATGCTCACCGGCCACGAGCAGCCCGCTTACGTGGATCAGGCGCTCGCTGCCGGCGCGGTCGGCTACGTCATCAAAGGCGACCCGGTAAACCTGTACGGAATGCTGGATCGCATCCGCGACGGCGACTTCGTCCTGAGCAATTCCGCGCACGTGTCGAGCACATGAGCGCACCCGAGAAGCCGTTGGAATAAAAGAACGCGCTGTATGTAGCTGGCGGTATGGACCAAAGCACCAACGCAACCTCCCCCTTGACGGGGATGCAAGGTGGTATTAGGCGGCATTCCAGTCATAGACACGGCCCCGCAAGTCTGTGATGCATCCGAACCATAGTAAGTCAACAGGCTCCTGAGCGCACCGGCACATCCATACCGGGACCCAAAGCGCCGTGCCGTCCGTACTAAAGCTTTTGCACCTTTCAGCAAAGCCTCTTCTTTAGCATGGATTTTGCCCGCCTCGGCGACACCGTTCACGTTCACTACACCGGCCGCCTCGACGACGATACCGTTTTTGACTCCTCGACCGATGCCGCTCCGCTCTCGTTTGAAATTGGATCCGGACAGGTCATTCAGGGCTTTGAAGAAGCACTGGTCGGCATGAGTCCGGGAGAGACGAAAACGGTCACGATCGCCGCGGAGAACGCCTATGGCTCCTATTCCGACGATCAGGTGATCGACGTTGACCGGTCCATGTTCCCGCCCGACCTGAACCCTGAAGTCGGACAGCAGCTCCAGGTGGAGCAGGCACCGGGCGAGGCCGTTGTCGTCTTTGTCACGGACGTAGGAGAGGAGACGGTTCGCCTCGACGCCAACCACCCGCTTGCCGGGCAGGACCTCACGTTCGACCTGACCCTCGTGTCCGTCGAACGGTAGGCATAGGATTCGACCTCCTGTGGCCGTGCCGGTCGTTGGCCGTGCATAACGAGCGCAAGCTCATGTAGGGCCAACGGCCGCTCCGCTCCAGGCTCGCCTCGACTCGCTCCAGCGAAGACGAAGGGCCGCAGTCCATCAGTAGGAGCGGCGCGAAGGCGGAAGGCATCCGGAGCGCGATGCCGCCCGGCCTTCCGGTGCGATGCGGCTACAGGACGCGGTCCAGGACGGCCTGGTCGTGGGGCGCGAGTTCTTCCAGAATAAGGTGCCCCATGCGGTCGCGCTTGGTCCGCAGATAGCGTTCGTTCTGCGCATTCGGGGCGATCTCTATAGATTCGCGATCAACGATCTCCAGTCCGTATCCGGCCAGTCCGATGCGCTTGGTGGGATTGTTGGTCATCAGGCGCATTCTTCGGATGCCGAGATCGCGAAGGATCTGGCAGCCGATGCCGTAATCCCGGTGGTCCATTTTGAAGCCCAGCGCTTCGTTGGCCTCGACCGTGTCCATTCCCTCTTCCTGCAGCTTGTAGGCGCGTAGCTTGTTCAGCAGTCCGATACCGCGGCCCTCCTGCTTCATATAGAGCACGACGCCCCGGCCCTCCTGCTCGACGCGCATCATGGCCGTAGCGAGCTGGTCTCCGCAGTCGCACCGCAGCGAACCGAAGATGTCGCCCGTGACGCACTGCGAATGCACCCGAACGAGTACCGCTTCGTCAGGCGTCCATTCGCCCTTGACGAGGGCGAGGTGTACGTCGCCGGTGAAGCGCTCTTCGAAGGCAATGAGCCTGAAATCCCCGTAGCGCGTCGGCATTTGCACTTCAACGACGCGGCGCACGAGCTTTTCGTTCGCCATGCGGTAGGCGATCAGGTCCTTGATCGTGATGAGGCGCATGTCGAACTGGCGGGCAATCTCCGCAAGCTGCGGAACGCGCGCCATCGACCCGTCCTCGTTCAAGATCTCGACCAGGACGCCGGTGGGCTTGTAGCCCGCAAGTGCCGCCAGATCGACCGCCGCCTCCGTGTGGCCGGCCCTCCGAAGCACGCCGCCCGCCTGCGCGCGCAGCGGGAAAACATGACCCGGACGCGCAAAGTGCTCCGGCCGCGCATCCGCATCGGCAAGGCCGCGAATGGTCTTTGCGCGGTCGGCGGCGGAGATGCCGGTTGTGGTGCCGATGTTGTAGTCCACCGACATCGTGAACGGCGTCCCGAACAGGGCCGTGTTGTTCGTCGTGAGCAGGTCGAGATCCAGCTCGAAACACCGCTCCGGCGTAAGGGGGACGCAGATCAGTCCGCGCCCGCGCGAGGCCATAAAGTTGACGAGTTCTGGTGTGATCGTCTCGGCCGCGCCGATAAAATCTCCCTCGTTCTCGCGTCCTTCGTCGTCGACCACGATCACGAGCCGGCCCCGGCGGATGTCCGCAATGGCGTCGGCGATGGAATCGAACTGCAACTCGGAGGCGGTGTTTTCAGCCTCTATGGCCATGATTTTGCACAATTTCGGCGTCTGCATCAAAGCGCTCTTCAACAGCGCAGAAGCCCGGAGGTTCTACGGACCGGCTACTCCTTGACGCGCACCGAAGCCACGGAGGACTTGTCGAAACGCAGCTTGGTGTTGGCGTCGACCTGGGCCAGCACGCTCGCCTCGTCCACTTCCAGAATGGTGCCGTGAATGCCGCCGACCGTCACCACGCGATCTCCCTTCTTTACCGCCTCGATCATCTTTTTGCGCTCGTCCTCCTTCTTCTTTTGCGGGCGGATGAGGAAAAAGTAAAAGACGACAAAGATGAGAATGAGCGGCAGGAACGTGATGAGCGGGTTCCCTGCTGCGCCGCCACCGGGAGAACCGGCGAGTAGAAGGAGTGCGAACATGTTGAAGAATAGATGTTTGAAGAAATGAGTCTGAACCGGCCGAGCGCGGACGCCCGGCGGCGGGCAAGATAAGGACACCGGCGTTGCCGCGCCCTCACCCGGATTTCACGTGAAGAGGAGCTTGAGGTAAAAGAGCGGAGAGACGAGCTTCAGTCGAGACCGCTCGTCGTCCATCATGAGCGTAACGGCGCGCGTAAGCTCCGGCGAGCGCGCCACGCGCCCAACGACGGCATCGAGCAGCCACTGCCGCGAACCAAGGCGCTGCATATAGTAGCTCAGGCGAAGCTCGGAGCGCAGCGCCCGGAGGACCTCCCGTTCATACCCGCTCAAGAACGCCGCCGAATAGTCGCGCGACGCGGCTGCTTGCACCGCCCACTGCCCCGCCGCGATGCCGCTGAACATGGCGTTGCCAATGCCTTCCCCCGCGAACGGGTCGATGAGCGAGGCTGCGTCGCCCGTGAGCATCCAGCCCTCGCCGGACATCTTCCGGGGCTTGGACCCGAGGGGCAGGCCCCAGCCCTTGGGAGCGCCAAGCGGCCTTGCGTTAGCAAACCGGTCCCGCAGACTCGGGTGCGCTACGCATCGTTGCAGAAGCGCGCGAAGGCGCACGTCGCCCTGCTTGACGGCGCGGCTCAACATGCCGACGCCGATGTTCGCCCGCCCGTCCGGAAGGGGAAACATCCAGAAGTAGCCCGGCAGGACGCCGTCGAGGAAATGCACCTCGAGATGATGGTGTTCGTGGAAGCCGCCGATCCCTTCGTAGTAGCATCTAAGGCCGGCGCAAAAATGCCGATCATCCCGGGCGTCCACCCCGACGGCCCGTGCCACGGCCGAGTTCGCGCCGTCGGCCCCGATAACGAGCGGCGCAGTGAGTTCATGACCCTCGCCATTCGCCCCGCGAATCCGGACGCCGGTGACGCGCTCCTGCGCCCGAAGAAGGCGGCCGACCTCCACGCCCTGCCGCACCGTGACGCCTCCATCCTTTGCCCAGTCCAGCAGCACGCCGTCGAAGTGCCGGCGCTCGCAGACGAAGCTTGGAGGCACGGCGCGTTGCAGGTCGTCCTCGAAGGTAATCTCGAGGTGGTCTCCTCGCGTGGAGAAGATGGAGACGCCGTACGAACCAAGCGCGCCCGCAGCATGGACTTTTTCCGCGAGGCCGATCCGCTCCAGTATTTCAACCGCCTTGCGGCTGATGGCGTCGCCGCAGACCTTGTCGCGGGGGAACTGCGCTCGGTCGAGCAGGAGAACCCGCAGGCCGGCGCGCGCCGCCGTACCCGCCGCCATCGACCCCGCCGGGCCGCCGCCCACCACGACAACATCCCACGCGCCCTCTGCGCCATCGTCCTCGCTATAAACGCTTTTCAAACCGGATACGAAAATCTTTGTAAAGCATGTTATAATCCGCCTTCGTAATGCGGAAGCCCTCCTGCAAGCCCATAACCGCCATGCCCGGGTGGCGGTTGGGAAAGGTGTCGAAGGCGAAGCGGGCATAGCCTTTCGCCCGGACCCGCTCGACCATGGCGGCCAGCATCAACCGGGCGATGCCCATTCGGCGGCAAGATTCCAGCACGCCGCCTTTGGCGCTATAGAAAACATGACGGCTCTCGCGGTAGCCGAGCTTGAATCCCACCGGAATGTCCTCCAGGAAGGCGTAGAGCAGCGTCAAGTCTTCCCGGTCGAATGTGTTGATGATGCGCTGCTCCTCGAAGATCTCCTCATTCAAGGCGCTAAGCGTCTCAAACGTGGACAGGTCCGCCTCTTCGATGCGGAGAGACTGCCGGGCCGTTATGATTGCGCGCGAGGTTTCCAAAAGGCCGTTCTGAAGGTCGGAGAGAAACAGTGGAAGGATCGAGAGCGGTGAAGGGTTCCGTCGCCTCTAAAAAGGCAGCGGATCGTCCAGCCCCGGCGGAGAGAGCTGCGCGGGTAAGGCGGCCCGTGCGGCCGGCGGGGGCAGCGCGGGTGCAGAAGGCTCCTCGGCAAGGACCCACGGCTCCAGCAGTGCCTCCGCGATGCCATCCAGAAAGCGGCTCGGCTTGGAAAAATACTCTCCGTCGAAGCGGCGGTATTGAAGCACCGGGTACGAAATGAAGAGATTGTCTTCCGCGCGCGTGATCGCGACGTAGAGCAGCCGCAGTTCTTCGTCCAGCCCTGCCTGGTTCTTCAGCATATAAACGGAGGGCAGTACGCCGTCGAGCGCGTGAATGAGGAACACCGAATGAAACTCAAGCCCTTTGGCAGAATGAATAGTCGAGAGCACCAGCGGCGACTCGTCCGCGTTCTCGGGGTCGGTGTCGATGGCCGTAAGCTCGATGGGGTCGAGCGCCAGTGAGGCAATGAAGTCGGCGCGGGAAGCGAAACCTGCGGCCAGCGCGGCGAAGTGCTCCAGGTCCTGCTCGCGCTTCGGATAGTCTTCGAAGTGGCGCTCCCGCAAAATCGGGGTGTAGTAGGCAAGGGCCGTTTCCACCTGCTCGGGCAGCGGCATATCCGGGTGGCGAATGGCTCTAAGCATGGTGAAGAGCCGCTGCAGCTCGTCCGCATACCGGGGCGAAAACGGCCTCGCATCGAGCTTGAAGGCATCGGCCGCGCCGCTCGTTATCCAGCTGATGAGGTCCTGGGCGGTCTTTGGCCCGATGCCCTCGAGAAGCTGCAGGATGCGGTTCCAGGCTACGGCGTCCTGCGGGTTCTCCGCAACGCGCAGGTAGCCGACGACGTCCTTGATATGCGCGGCCTCGTTTAGCCGCAACCCGCCATACTTGACGAAGGGGATACCGCGCCGGTTCAGCTCCGTTTCCAGATAGAACGAGTTATAGGCGCTTCGAAAGAGGACGGCGATGCGGTCGAGCGGCACCCCTTCTTCGCGAAGCTGGAGAATCATCTGGCAAATGAAGCGGCTTTCCACCCGGTCATCGGCAGCGGGAATTAAGGCCGGCAGTTCGCCGCCTTCACGAAGGCTGAAAAGGCGTTTGTCGTACCGGCGCGACGCCCGGGTCAGGACGTGATTGGCGAGGTCAAGAATGGGCTGCGTCGACCGGTAGTTTTCTTCCAGCTTGAGAAGCTCCGTGCCGGGGAAAGCTTCGGGAAAAACGAAGATGTTCTCCGTGTCCGCTCCGCGAAAGCCGTAGATGCTCTGGGCATCGTCGCCGACGGCCATCACGTTGCCGTGAACGGCTGAAAAGTGCCTGACGAGCGCCGCCTGAAGCTTGTTCGTGTCCTGGTATTCGTCGACCAGCACTTGCCGGCATCGCGCGCCGACGAGGCGCGCCACGTCTTCGTGCGCCTCGAAAAGCTGAAGCGTACGCGCAAGCAAGTCGTCGTAGTCCATCAGTCCGTACCGCGCCTTGTACCCGTCAAACTGCACCGCAAGCGACTCGATTTCTTGCGCGTACTCTACAAACTGCGGATACCGGGCTTCGAGTATATCGGCAATGGACTGGTCCCTGTTCGTGGCGGCCGAGAACAGGTTGTAGAGGGTGTTCTTGCGGGGGAACCGTTTGCCGGAACGATTCAGTCCGCTCGATGTGCGGAGAACGTCCACCACGTCGGCCGCATCCGCCGCATCGAGCACGCTGAAGTTTCGGGGAAAACCGATGCGCGGGGCGTGCTCGCGAAGGACGGACAGGCAAAAGGCATGAAACGTCCCGCCGCGAACGCGGCTGCACCGGCCGTCGAGGAGGGCGGAGGCGCGGGTGAGCATCTCCGTGGCCGCGCGGCGCGTGAAGGTGAGCAGGACAATCTCCTCCGGCAACGTGCCCGTCTCCACGAGATAGGCCACGCGGTAGACGAGCGTGCGGGTCTTGCCCGTTCCGGCACCCGCGATGACGAGGACCGGCCCGCCGGCCGCCGTCGCGGCGGCGTACTGCTGCGCGTTGAGCGCCTCCTCATACGCGATGGTCAGCGCGGGGCGCTCCTGCAAAGAATCGGGTTGAAGGACGAACCGGCGGGCCATTGGAGGGCGGTGGTGGTACGTGGCGCGAGGACGGCTTCCCTGCGCAGCGTTGATCCGTACGCGCCCGGGACCGTTGCGTTCAAAAGGAAAGTGCGGGAATGTGGATAACCTTACCCGCTATTCTATGCGAACGGTTTGGCTCGTCCTATGGATTGTTCATACATTCGTGCGGCGCGCCCGTGGCACCGAGCAGAGCAGGAACCGGCGCGAAGCTCGTGGTTTCGTATCTTTTTGGTTCGACATGGTTTAATGGAGGCGCAAGCTCTTGCGCGTGCAGAGAGTTGGTCGCGCTTATCCGGGCAGGTTCGAGGTAGAATGGGAAAGGTCATTGCAGTTGCCAATCAGAAGGGCGGGGTCGGGAAAACGACCACGTCGGTCAACGTCGCCGCTTCGCTTGCTGCGACGGAGCACCCGACGCTGCTGATTGACATCGATCCGCAGGCGAACTGCACGTCGGGCATCGGCATCGATCCGCGGACGGTCACGGCGACCACCTACGAGGTGCTCATCGGCCAGACAACCGTGGAAGAGTCTGTCCTGCCAACAGAGATGCCCTTTCTCGAATTGGTGCCGAGCCACATCAACCTTGTCGGCGCGGAGATCGAGATGGTGGACGTGGCGCAGCGCGAGCGCATCTTGAACAAGGCGCTCGAGCACGCCCGGCGCAAGTATGATTTCGTTATCATCGACTGCCCGCCCTCGCTCGGCCTGCTGACGCTCAACTCCCTCACGGCTGCGGACTCGGTGCTCATCCCGGTGCAGGCCGAGTATTTTGCGCTTGAAGGCCTCGGCCAGCTTCTCAACACCATCCGCATGGTTCGCAACGAGCTGAACCCCGGTCTGGAGATTGAAGGCGTGCTTCTGACCATGTTCGATACGCGCCTGCGCCTCTCGAACCAGGTGGCGCAGGAGGTTCGCCGCTATTTCGCTGAGAAGGTGTTCAAGACGGTGGTGCAGCGCAACGTCCGCCTCTCGGAAGCCCCCTCGTTCGGTAAGCCGGTCCTGCTCTACGACGCTACGAGCGTCGGATCGCGCAACTACATGGCCGTTGCCAAAGAGATCATCAAGAACAACCGGAAGTTCGTGGCGGCGTCCGGCAGCGGCGGCGAGGAGCTTAGCTCCGTGATCAACGCGCCTGCGCCGCGAAAGCGATCCTCCGCTGCCGTCAATGGATGACGCCCGGTGACTTCTCGCCGTCAGTATATATAGAACAGCATGTCGAAAGGGAAAGCGGTACTCGGAAGGGGACTCAGCGCGCTCATATCGAACCAGAGTGCCGAGGACGAAGATCGCGCAGAAGGGCGGCCCGCCAGCCGCGTCTACTCGCTCGACGAGCGCTCGCGCCTCGCCGGGCGAGTGGCGGAGATCGAAGTGGAGAGCATCAGCCCGAATCCTTATCAGCCCCGGCGGGACTTCGACGAGGCGGCGCTGGAAGAATTGGCGGAATCCATCCGTCACCTCGGCATCATCCAGCCCGTGACGGTGCGCTCGCTCGGACAGGGTCGCTTCGAGATCATCTCCGGAGAACGGCGGTTGCGCGCGGCCCGCAAGGCCGCTCTGGTCCGCATCCCCGCGTACGTGCGCGAAGCCGACAGCGAAGCGATGCTGGAGATGGCGATCGTCGAGAACGTGCAGCGTGAGGAGTTGAACCCGATGGAAATCGCCCTCGGGTACCAGCGCCTCATCGACGAGTGCAGTCTGACGCAGGAGCAGGTTGCGGCGAAGGTGGGGAAGAACCGCGCGACCGTTGCCAATTTTCTGCGCCTGCTCCGTTTGCCGACGCGCGTGCAGGCGGCGCTGCGCGACGGCACCATCACGACCGGACACGCGCGCGCGCTCATCAACGTCGAACAGGAAGAGGCGCAGGTCGAAATGCTGCGCGCCGTTCAAGACCGGCAGCTTTCGGTGCGCGAAGTGGAAGAACTCGTGCGGCTCTGGCACCAGCGGAAGGACGGTGCCGGTAGCGGGACGCCGGAGGAGGAGGGGCAGGACGCTCCCGCGATGGAGCGCGATAGGCTCCAGATTCGCCAGTTTACCGACCGGCTTCGTTCGCACTTCAGCACGCAGGTGCAGATCCGACACAAGTCCGATGATGCCGGCGGGCGGATCGAGATCGCCTATTATTCCGCTGAGGACCTGGAGCGGCTCATGGAGCTGCTCCACGTGTAAGTGGTTTGAGGAGCGCCCACGCGCCGTCCACCTTGAGGCGCTTCGTCTTTGCGACGGCTGTGCTTCTGCTCTGCGTCGGGACGCCCGCTGCCGTAGCGCAGACGGCCGATTCGGCCGCTACGGTCATTCCCCTCGGAGACATTCCGGGTCCGGAGCGTGCTGGCGACGGCATCGAGGTGATCGACGTGCCGCCCTCCCCGCATTCGCCCGCTACCGCCTTGCGCCGCGCGGCGGTGATACCCGGGTGGGGGCAAGTTTATAACCGGCAGTACTACAAGTTGCCATTCGTGTATGCGGGGCTTGGCGGCATCGGATTCCTCGCCTATCGAAGCAACCACGACTACCTCATCTTCCGGCGGGCCGCTCTATATGCGACTTATAAGGACGTGGCGGATGAGAAGCGTCCGCCTCAGTACCGGGAGGCGTACGGGGCAGAGTACGACGAGGCGCTGTCGCTGATCTGCAACGGCGACGCGGGATGTGTCGAGCGGCAGAAGGCGCGCGGTGCTGAAGTCGGCCGCTCTCTGCGCGATCAACGGGATATATTTCGGCGCAACCGTGACCTTTCCTACCTTGGCGTCGGCTTATTCTATGGCCTTACCGTGCTCGACGCTTACGTGAGCGCTCACCTGCTCGATTTTGACGTGGGGGAGGATCTGACGGTTTCGCTGCGGCCGGTGCCTCGCGGCGCTGCGCTCGCCGTGAGATGGTCTCTGTAGCTTGCCGGCGGTCTATAGCTCTCAAGAGGAAGCGGTACATGTGCAATGCCGGAGGGGCAGCCGGGAGCGCGCGTCGCAACCTTTGGCATTCGTAACACGTTACAGCCGCCGTCTCGCTGCCGTGGATCGGCATTGCGCGTCAACGGTCTGCAGTCTTAAAGTCTTTCTGGTCTTCTTGAGCGCCTTCGGCCGATGCCGGCGCGCCTCCTGCTTTTTTATAGATCGCGTAGCATCCGGAGGGCGGTTCGCCCCTGTTTATGAAGCCCCCGATGCGTTCCCTTGCCCTATGTCGAAAATTATCTATGCACTTAGCGGACAAGGGCGTGGGCATACCTCGAGGGTGATGGCCATTTCTGCCACGCTGCGTGAGCGCGGGCATGAGGTGCTCCTGTGCTGCGGCGGAACGGCACGGGACATTATGGAGTCGCGCGGCGAGCGCGTTCTGCCCGTGCCGGCGCTCCGGCAGGTGATGCGCGGCAACGAGGTTCAACACGGACGCACGCTCCTGTGCAACCTCAAGCATATCGTCTCTATACCGAGGATCGTCTCGGATCTCGCGGAGCGGTTCAGAGCCGAGCGGGCCGACCTGCTCATCACGGACTTTGAAGCGTTCTCGCCCAGGGCGGCGAAGAAGATAGGCCTGCCCGTAGTCTCGTTTAACCATCAGCAGGTCGTCACGGAGACGCGGTACCACCTTCCGATGCGGGACCGCCCTGCGGCTGCAGTGACGAAGCTCGCCATCGGGCTGATTGCTCCCAAAAAGCCGGAGCACATCCTGATGACGTCTTTCTTCTTCCCGCCGCTCCTCCATCCGGATCGCGCAACGCTCGTCCCGCCGATCATCCGCCCCGTCGTGCAGCAGCTTGCGCCCTCAGAAGGCGATCGCGTGCTGGTGTATTACAATCAGACCGAGGGAGCAGATTTCGTGCTCGACGCCCTTCGGCAGGTGGATGCGCCCTTCGTCGTCTACAACTTTCCCGAACCTGAGCGTCCGGAAGAGTATCCGAACCTGACTTTTCGGACGCCCTCGGTGGAAGGCTTTCTTCACGACCTCGCGGCCTGCCGCGCCGTCGTGTGTACGGCCGGCTTTACGCTCATGAGCGAGTCGCTCTTTCTCGGCAAGCCGCTCCTCGTGGTCCCGAACCGCGGCATTTTCGAGCAGACGATCAACGCCATGTTCCTCGAGCGCGAGGGGCTTGGCGAAGCGGTCTTCAACCGGCCACTGCGTGCGGACGATGTGCGAGGCTTCCTGAGCCGGTGCGATCTTTACCGCGCGCGGATGCAAGGGAGAAAGGCCTGCGGCAACGCTGACGCCGTGGATGCCATTGAAGCGATGCTCGCGAGCAGGACCAACGGCTACGCGCGCCAAGACGACGCCCCTCCATTGCAGAAGGTAAACGCCGAACTGGCCGCCTGACAAACAGATCGATTCCACAACACTTTATTAGCATATACTTTCGAGGGCCTGCGCGTTACTTTATGACTGCGCGATTGCACCACGTCGAGGTTAAGCGTTATGACCATACCAAGCATTTTTGAAAGACTACCCGAAGACCTCGTGGAAGGGCAGCAAACGCCGACGCAGTCGTCGCCGACCATCTTCGGCAAGGCGCACGAGTTCTTTCAGCCGGAAGGCGACTATCAGACCGTGACGGCGGCCGACCTCTACCCGTACTTCCGCCCCATCGAGCGCAACGACGGCAGCCGCGCCATCATGAACGGGCGTGAGATTATCATGGCCGGGTCGAACAACTACCTCGGCCTGCTCTCCGACCCGCGCGTTGAGGAAGCGGCGGTCAAGGCGATCCAGCAGTATGGCACCGGATGCACGGGCAGCCGCTTCCTGAACGGAACGCTCGATATTCACATTGAGCTCGAGGAGAAGCTGGCGCGGTTCATGGGCAAGGAGGCGGTCGTCCTCTTTTCCACCGGCTACATGACCAATCAGGGCGTCATTCAGGCGGTGGCGGGCAAGGGCGACATCATCTTCTCGGACAAGGACAACCACGCCTGCATTGTGGCCGGCACGCAGGTCAGCCTTGCCGATACGTGGCGCTACCGCCACAACGACATGGCGCACCTGCGAAAGCTGCTGGAAAAGGCGCACAGGGAACGCCGCACGGCGGGCAAGCTCATCGTCACGGACGGCGTGTTCTCCATGAACGGCGTCGTGGCGCGCATTCCGGAACTGGTCGATCTGGCCGAGGAGTTCGATGCGGCCCTCATGCTCGACGACGCACACGCCGTCGGCGTGATCGGCCCCGGCGGACGCGGGTCGGCTGCGTACTTCGGCCTCGGCGACCGCGTAGCGCTCACGACGGGCACGTTCTCGAAGAGCTTCGCCTCGCTCGGCGGCTTTTGCGCAGGCGAGCATGACGTGATCGAGTACATCCGCCACAGCTCTTCGGCGCACATCTTCGCCGCGTCCATGCCGCCGGCCAACGTGGCTACGGTGCTCAAGTGCCTCGATATTCTAGAAGAAGAACCCGAACGCCTCGAGCGCCTCTGGCAGATCTCCGACTACATGCGCGAAGGCTTCCGGAACCTCGGCTTCAATGTTTGGACGAGCCAGACGCCCATCATCCCCGTAGTGATCGGGGACATGATGACGTGCTTCCGGTTCTGGAAGGACTTGCTGGACGAGGGCGTCTTCGTCAACGCCGTCATTCCGCCGGCCGTGCCCGCCGGGCAGTCGCTCATGCGCACCTCGTACATGGCCACCCATACCGATGACGAGTTGGACTTCATTCTCGAAGCCTTCAAGCGCGTCGGGATGAAGCACGGCGTCATTCACGCCAACGGAGCCGTTTGAGGGTGGGCGTATGACGACAGCACTTTCCGCCCCTATGGATGCGGCGGCGGCAGTCGCGCCGGCAGGACTCCGCGTGCGCAAAGCAGAGGGAAGGGGCGACCTCCGGCGGTTCATCGATTTTCAGTACGCGCTCTACCGCGACAGCGAGTTTTTCATCCCGCAGCTACGGCAGGACGTGGCGCACGCGCTCGACACGAAGAAGAACGCCTTTTACGAACACGGCAAGAGGCAGCTGTTCCTGGCCGAGGACGGCGAGGGGAACGTCGTCGGGCGCATCGCGGCGCTCGTCAATGGGATGCACCTCAAGAAGTACAACGACGGAAACGGCTTCTTCGGCTTCTTTGAGTGCGTCGAGAGCTACCCCGTCGCGGAGGCGCTCCTGGGCGCGGCGCGCGCCTGGTTGCAGGAGCAGGGCCTTACCGGCGTCCGAGGCCCCACGAATCCGTCGATGAATGACATGGCCGGAATGCTCGTCGGCGGTTTCGACCGGGAGCCTTCCGTTCTGATGCCGTACAATCCGCCCTACTACGAGCAGTTCTTGCTCCAGTACGGCTTCACCCGCGCCATGACCATGTGGGCGTACTACGTCCACAAGAAGTACGTCCAGATCGACAAGCTGCGGCGGGGCGTCGAGTTGGTGCGGCGGCGCAATCCCGGCCTTACCGTCCGCCCGCTCGACATGAGCCGCTTCGACCAGGAAGCGCGGGACATTCTGCGCATTTATAATGACGCATGGTCGCACAACTGGGGCCACGTCCCCATGACTGACGGCGAGTTCGCGCAGCTCATCAAGCAGATGAAGCAGATCGTCGATCCCAAGATCGTCTTCATCGTCGAGGACAACGGCTTTCCCGTCGCCTTTTCCATTTCGCTGCCGAACATCAACCTGGCCATGCGGCGCGTGAAGAACGGGCGGCTGGTTCCGAACGGCCTCGTTCAACTCCTCGGCGCGAGCAAGTTCGGCGGTATCTACGAAGTGCGCACGCTGCTCATGGGCGTCCTGCTCGACCATCAGGGCCGTGGTATCGACGCCATGCTCAACCTCGCCACGATCACGGAAGGGCCAAAGAACGGCTACGATGCGTCGGAGATGAGCTGGATTCTGGACGTGAACAGTGTCATGATCAACTCGCTTCACGCAATCAACGGCGTCAAGGACAAGGAATATGCCATGTTCGAGATGAGCTTCTCCCAACCAACCCGAGACCCGTCCGCTCTTTGATTCAGTTCGTTTATTTCGACCTCGACGACACGCTGCTCGACCACCGTCACGCCGAGCGCATGGCGCTTCAGGACCTGCACGGCAAGTTTCCGATCCTTTTCTCCGGACTCAGTGTTCAGCAGTTACAGGAGGAATACCATCTGCACAACGTGCCTCTCTGGCGGAAGTACGCGCTAGGCGAGATCAACTCGGCCGACCTCCGGAGGCTGCGCTTTGAAAAGTTGATCCACAGTCTCAGTGTTAGCGGGGCCGAAGCGGCGCGTTTTGATGCCCATTACATGGAGCGCTACGCGGCGCACTGGACGGTGCTCGAGGGAGCGCTGGATGCCTTCAACCGCGTTGCGGACCGCTTTCCCGTGGGTGTCCTGACGAACGGTTTTTCGGATGTTCAGGCGGCGAAGCTCGAACGGTTTCCCGAAATACGCGACCGTCTGCAGGCCACCGTCGTGTCCGATCTGGTGGGTTACTTCAAGCCGCATCCTGCGCTCTTTGGCTATGCTGCGGAAAAGGCGGGGGTGCCCCCGGCCGACATCCTTTACATCGGCGATTCGTATGCGTCCGACGTAGAGGGCGCGCTCGGTGCCGGGTGGCAGGCGGCGTGGTACACCGACGAGCCTGCCGCGTCCGCGGAGGAGGCGTTCATGCGCTTCTCGGCCTGGCCGGAGCTTCCGCGTTTGCTCGGCCTGTAACGCTGCGCGGGCGTTCGTCACCTACAGCACACGAGTGATCGCGTCATGGAACGGTTCAGGTAGTCAGCCTACCGTTCAGGCCCCACATTCACACGGTCCGCATAATCCGTAGGTGCATTGTGCGATCTTCGCGTTATCTTTACCGTCGCCATTGCAGCATCTTGTAACGGAGAAAGCTTTTGATACCAGAAGATGCCTGTAAGCGTCGCCTGCAGATCTCATGCTCACCCCTGGAGCTGCAAGCCAATAACTTCTCCGGTGCGCGGCGGGAGCGCGCCGATCAAGAGTTCATGATCACCCGCTATTTGTTCATCTACACCAACTGTTAAGGAAAACCCATGAGAACAAACTTCCTACGGTTTATCTGGGTACTGGCCCTGATACTCCTGCCGGGAGCCGCCTTCGCGCAGGACGGCCTGGTAGAAGGCGTCGTGCTCACGCCCGAAGGAGAGGCCCTGCCGGGTGCCAACGTGGCCCTCGAAGGCACTACCTTCGGCACAGCCACCGACGTACAGGGGCGGTTCAGCTTTGCTGCCCCCTCCGGATCCTACAACTTCCTCGTTAGCTTCGTGGGTTATGCGGACTACTCCGCGCCCGTCGTCATTCGCCCGGGCGAAACGCTCAACCTGCGCGTTCAGCTCGTCGAAGGCGGCATTGACCTCGACGAAGTCGTGGTGACCGCCCTCGGCATCGAGCGCGAGACGCGAAGCCTCGGGTATTCCGTCAGCGAAGTCGAGTCGGACGAAGTCAACCGCGCGGCGGAATCGAACCTGGTCAACGCCCTTGCCGGTAAAGTGGCAGGTGTTCAGATCACAAGCTCGTCAGGCCAGCCGGGACGCGGCTCCCGCATCCAGATTCGCGGCATCTCTTCGCTCCTTGGCGAGAACCAGCCGCTCTTCGTGGTAGACGGCGTTCCGATCTCCAACGCGGAGGACGCGAACCTCTACGCCACGTCCGTCCGCACGGGCGGCATGTCCAACCGCGCGGTGGACATCGACCCGAACATCATCCAGGACATCACGATCCTTAAAGGTGCCGCCGCAACGGCGCTTTACGGCTCCCGCGCAACCAACGGCGCCGTGCTCATCACGACGAAGGGCGGCCTCGGAACGACCACCGCCGGTGCCGGCCCCCGCGTTTCCTACCGCGTCAGCGGCCGCTGGGATGAAGCCATCATCGACGGCTACCAGAACAAGTACGCCGCCGGCACGAACGGCATCTTCTACAACAACCTTCCGGCCAGCGAGGGCGGCTATCGCTCGAACGCCGGCTTTGGTGTCACCGGGCAGACGAATAGCTCCTGGGGTCCTGCCATCGATTCGCTGAACTTCAGCCCGTCATTCGCGAGCACGCGCGAAGATCTGGGTTTCACGACGATCCCTGTCTACGATCCCCGCGATCAGTTCTACGAGACCGGCAATACGCTCGAACAGTCGGTGAGCGTCACCGGCGGCGGCGTCGGCAACAGCTACTTCCTCTCGTTCACGAACCTCGACCAGGGGGGCATCGTGCCGACCACGGATCTCAAGCGCACGAGCGTGCTGGCGAAGTTCTCCGGCGAGCTTAGCCCCAAGCTGCGCGCAGAAGCGTCGGCGAACTACATCCGCACGGAGAACAATACCCTGTCCGAGGGTAACGGTGCAGCGGCGTTCACCTACGGCCTCAACTTCGCGCCGATAACGTTCGACCTCACGAACTACCTGTTCCCTGACGAGACGCAGCGCTCGTACTCCAACTCGTTCAACAATCCCTTCTGGCTTACCAAGAACAGCGCCGTCGGCAGCGATGTCGACCGCATCATTGGTAGCGCCCAGATGCAGTACAAGATCCTTCCCTGGCTCTCCATCGCGGAGCGCCTCGGTATCGACACGTACACGGACGCGCGTAAGCAGACGTTCAACCTCGGCTTCCGCGGCGTGACCGACGGTGCCGTGTTTGACAACACGTTCCGCCGCCGCGAGATCAACTCCGATCTTACCGTCACGGCAGACCGTCAGCTTTCGCCGAAGTTTGCGTTGAACGCGGTCCTTGGCAACAACATCAATCGCCGCCAGAATCAGTACAACTACCTGAACGGCCGCGGCCTTGGCATTCCCGGTTACTACAACATCGGGAACGCCTCCAACGTCACGGGCAACGAGAACATTTTCAAGCGGGGCCTGACGAGCGTCTACGGCCAGGCGACGCTCGATTACGACCAGCTCGCCTACCTCACGGTGACGGGCCGTAACGACTGGAGCTCCACGCTGCCGAAGGACAACAACTCGTACTTCTACCCGTCGGCGAGTGTCAGTCTCGTGTTCACGGAACTGATCAATACAGGAACGTGGATGGATTTCGGTAAGCTGCGGGCTTCCGTGGCGCAGATCGGTAGCGACACCAGTCCGTACCAGCTCCAGACCATCTACACGCAGGCGGCACCGGGCGACGGACAGGGCGGCAACATTGACTTCCCGTTCATGGGCGTCAACGGCTTTGTGCCGAGCAACACGCTCCTCAACCCGGCGCTCAAGCCGGAGCTGAGCACGGAGTACGAAGTAGGCGCAGACCTGCAGTTCTTCAGCAACCGGATCTCCCTCGACGTGGCGTACTACAACCGCTCGACGAAGGACCAGATCTTTAACGTGCCGCTCGCACCGTCGACGGGGTACGTCAGCCGTAACCTGAATGCGGGCGAAGTCCGTAACCGGGGCGGTGAAGTCTCTCTGAGCCTGGCACCGGTCCGCACGCGAGACCTCTTCTGGGACGTTCAGGTCAACTGGTCCAAGAACGTCACGGACGTGGTCGAACTCGCGCCCGGCGTCGAGAATATCTTCCTCTATGGCTTCACCACGCCGCAGATCCGCATTATGCCGGAGACGGGCGGATACGGGGCCATCTGGGGCAGCCAGTGGGCGCGCAACGACAACGGGCAGCTGCTCATCGACTCGCGGCCGACGCTCTCCAACGGAGCGGCGAACGTGAACTACGGCCTGCCGCTCATCGCAGATGAGGACGGTGCGCTTGGCTACGTGCAGCCGGACTGGCTCGCAAACATCCGTACGGGTGTGACCTTCAAGGGCCTTTCGGTCAACGCGCTGCTCGACATTCGTCACGGCGGCGACCTGCTCAACTTCGACCGGTACTACACGACCTACTACGGCATCGCCAAAGAGACCGAAAATCGTGAAGGAACGATCAATTACGGAGGCGTGAATGCACCGGGTCTTCCGAACGAAGGGGAGGCGAACAACGTCGAAGTGCCCACCAACCAGGCGTATTTCCAAAGCTCACGCTTCGGACAGGTGTTTGAAAACTTCGTCGAAGACGGCAGCTTCATCAAGCTGCGTGAGGTTAGCCTCGGCTATACCCTTCCGTCGACCTTCACCCGGCGCTACGGTGTGGAGAACATGAGCATCATCGGCACGGGCCGCAATCTCTGGATCGGCACGGACTTCACCGGCGGCGATCCCGAAGGCAGCCTCGCCGGTACCGGCAACGCGCAGGGCTTCTATCACATGGTTACGCCCAACACGCGCTCCTTCCAGCTCACGCTCCAGCTGACGCTGTAAAGAACGAGGCCGGGCGGCCAGGCTTCGTGCCTACCGCCCGGCTCGCTTCTTCACCATGCCTTTTACCTTGCTCCTAAAAGCAAATGAGAATGAATAAGTCTTTGACAGCCCTGTTCGCGGTGCTGCTGCTCGCCTTCAGCGCGGGCTGCGACCTGACGGACCTTAACGACAACCCGAACGACCCGACGGTCGTGCCGGAGAACCTCGCCCTTTCCGGCATGCTCTCCACTTTCTCGTACGAGATCCTGGGCAACGATGCGGCGCGCTGGCCGAACTTCTGGGTTCAGCAGCTCGCCTGGAATGGCCAGATACCGGAGTTCGACACCTACCGCGTGGTCGAATCCGACTTCAACAACTTCTGGACCTACTACTCCTATACCGGCTCCATGAAGTCCGCGCACTTCCTCAAGATGAAGGCGGACGCGGACAGCAACAATGCCTATGCCGGTATTGCGCGCACCATCGAGGCCTGGAACCTCGGCATCGTTACGGATCTCTTCGGCGACGTCCCGTATTCCGAAGCCTTCAATCCGGACAACTCGACGCCGGCGTATGACGAACAAAAGGCGGTTTACAACGCCATCTTCGCGCTTCTCGATTCGGCGCAGGTCGACTTCACGCAGGGTAACGTCTCCCTGCCCGGCCTGAACGATCTCATCTACGGCGGCGGCGCGGCGGGCGTCGCTCAGTGGGAGAAACTCTCCTATACGCTCGAGGCCCGGATGCACATGCACCTTGTGAATGCTCCCGGCGAATCGAAGACCGAACATGCGCAGAAGGCGCTCGACGCCCTTGCGAAGGGTTTCACCAGCATCGACGACGATGCGTGGTTCCAGTACGGCTCCGGTTCCGGCGAAGAGAACCCGTGGTACCAGTGGATCAACGACTGGGACGAGCGTTACCAGCTGAGCGACCATTATATCAGGCTCCTCAAGAACCTGAACGATCCTCGCTTGCCGATCCAGGCGCGGCAGACCGGTGCCCTCACGAACACGGGCTACGTCGAAGGCTTTGAGCCTGAGCCGGTAACCGCCGAAGATTGGACGGTCGACGATTCGACCTATGTCGGCCATATCAACGGCACCGAGCCGGAGTCCATCGCAGACATCTCCGCCATCGGCGAGTTCTACGGCAGCCCGGACTCTCCGCTGCTCTGGCTTAGCTACGCGGAGTCTCGCTTCCTTGCGGCTGAAGCCCACCTGTATCTTGGCCACATGGGCGAAGCGCAGGACGCATACGTGGCAGGTGTCCGCGCGAGCATGGACATGCTCGGCGTGAGCGCGGCGAATCGCGACGCCTACGTGTCCTCGCTCGCTTCGCTTAACGGCATGTCGCAGGCGGCGGCTCTCGAAGCGATTATCACGCAGAAGTACATCGCCAACTTCCTGTCGACGGAGAACTTCACCGACTGGCGGCGTACGGGATATCCCGCGTCGATCATGCCGGTCGAAAGCCCCGAGACCGCGAATGGTCAGATTCCCGTTCGCATCCCCTATCCGTCGGGCGAATACTCGACGAATCAGGAGAATGCGCTTGCCACCGGCATCGGCCGCGGCATGGAAGGACTCCTCCAGCCGGTCTGGTGGGACGCCAACTAAGGCTCCCCTATAACCGGGCATCCGGTACGGTTCGCTCCTGAGAGCGCAACGGTAAGCACCCTGGAGGCCTTTTTCCTCCAGGGTGTTTTACTTTTTGCCGCCGGATGGTACCTTTAGAACACAAGCGCCGACGTGAGCAGGCCAAGCGCAATCGGTGCAATGCTTGAGCCGTCGCTTCGCAACCAACAAACCGCCCCTATATTCATGAAAGCAACCCTCGCTCTGCTCCTCTTCACCGGCTTCTTTCTCGCCGGGTGCGCCTCCACCGGGTCCGGACCCCGCACCGCGAGCCGCGATGTACTGACGCAGGAGGACATCACCAATTCCGGTGTGGCCTACCGCTCCGCTTACGAAGTCATTCAGTCCATGCAGCCCCGCTGGCTCCGCAAGCGCGGCGCGCCGGTAGACGGCGGCACGTGGGATTCCACGGACGGAGACATCATTATCTATCTCAACGGCACCCGCATGGGTGGCCCGGAGGCGCTGCAGAACATCTACCCGGATACGATTGCACGCATCGAATACCTCGACACGGCAAAGGCCGTTCGTCTCGGACAAGGGCATCAGTACGGTGCCATCCTCGTGACAACCCGGTAGAGACCCGTTCGGATGGATCTTAGGGCGGCGGCGAAGCTTCAACAGGTACGCTTCTCCGCCGCCTTTTGCATTCGCCCGATGCGCCCACTCCTCCTCCTGTTCACGCTGCTTATTGCCTTACCGGCCTCGGCGCAGCAGCCGCCGTTCGCCTCCTACACCGCCTTTAAAGACTCGCTCCTCGCGCTCACCGGCATCGCAGACGCTCCGGCGCGGGAGGCGCGCCTGACCTCGTTCTTCGACGCGCTCCGCGCTGAGGGCCAGGTGCCCTATAAGCAGGGAGACCACGTCGCCTTTCTGTATCGCGGCCCCGCGACCTCGGTTGCCGTCGCCGGAGACCACAACGGCTGGGACCCGTCGCGGGGCGCGGCGACCCGGCTGGGGGCGTCGGACGTTTGGATTCAGGAGATGACGCTCCCGCCGGATGCGCGCGTGGACTATAAGATTGTGCGCAACGGCACGTGGATCCTTGATCCGGCCAACCCCCGGCGGCAGCAGAGCGGCTTTGGCCCCAACTCTGCTCTGTGGATGCCCGAGTACCGGCCCTCGCCGTACGTTGCCCGCGGGCCGGACGTGCCGCAGGGCGCGCTTACCGCGAACAGGTCACTCGTGAGCGCGGCGCTCGGGTTTGCCGTGAATTACCGCGTCTATACGCCGCCCGGCTACGACACGCTCAAGCACCTGCCCGTCGTCTACGCCACGGACGGACAAGAGTACGTCGACGCGCAACTGGGCAGCCTGCCGATCATCGCGGACAACCTGTTCGCGGAGTCCAGAATGCGTCCGGTCCTGATCGTGTTCATCGACCCGCGCGTTGGCGGCACCAACCGGCGCGAGAGTCTCTACATCGACAATGCCGCCTTCGCCACGTTCGTTGCGCAAGAACTGGTCCCAAGTATCGACGCTGCGTATCGAACCGACGCCCGCCGAGCGGCGCGGGCGATTCTCGGCACGTCGCTCGGCGGCGTATTCTCGGCTTATGTGGGATTGCAAGCGCCGGAGACCTTCGGACTTCTCGCCGTGCAGTCGCCCGCCTTCTGGTACAGGGACGCTTTTCTGGTGGAACGGTACAAGAACGCTTCTTCGAAGGATCTGAACGTCTTTATGACCTGGGGCACCCTCAACGACGGCGCGCCCCTCGCCAGTGCGATGGTATCCTTGATGCGCGAGAAAGGGCTGACCGTCGAGACGCGGGAGACGAACGAAGGTCACTCGTGGGGCCAGTGGAGCAACCTGCTGGACGACATTCTTCTCTACTTCTTTCCGCGGACGTGAAGGCCGGCGTCGGTCTGCCGAAGGACGGCGCAGAAGGCGCGCTGTTGCGGGTGTATCCCAATCCAACGTCCGCCGCGACGGAGATCGCCTTTGGGCTGGATTCGCCGGCGGTCGTGCGGCTCCTGCTTTTCGATCTGCTCGGACGGGAGGCCGCCGTTGTGGCCGGCGCGCAGTACGGGCCGGGCCGGCATACCGTGCGCTTCAACGCCGCGAACCTGTCCGCCGGAACGTACCTGTGCCGGCTCGAAGCCGACGGTGTCACCGTGGCAGACACCGCCGTGACGATCGTGCATTAAGCTTTCGTCACCCGCCGATGCTCTTCTCGATCTGTGCCACGCTGTCGCGCAGTTCGGCGGCGCGTTCGAACTCGAGGTTCTCGGCCGCCTCGGCCATTTCGCGCCGAAGTTGCGCCACGAGGTCGCGCTTCTGGTCGTCCGTGAGGTACTTGACGAGCGGGTCCGCCGCCATCGGCACCGGCTGCCCATCGCCGTAAGGGTAGGAGGTCGGACCGGTATCCGATCCGCGCTCGTCGGCAACGGCCGTGCCGCGGAGGATCTGGTCCCGCGACTTCGTGACGGTGCGCGGGATGATGCCGTGCTCCTTGTTGTAGGCGAGCTGGATCTCGCGCCGCCGCCCTGTTTCGTCCATCATGCGCGCCATGGAGCCGGTGATGCGGTCCGCGTACATGATGATGCGTCCGCTGGCGTTACGCGCCGCGCGCCCTGCAGTCTGGATGAGCGAGCGGTCGCTGCGGAGAAATCCTTCTTTGTCGGCGTCGAGAATGGCGACGAGGGAGACTTCCGGAAGGTCAAGGCCCTCTCGCAGCAGGTTCACGCCGACGAGCACGTCGAACTTGCCGAGGCGCAGGTTGCGGAGGATGTCCACCCGTTCGAGCGCGTCGATGTCGGAGTGCAGGTAGCGCACCCCGACGCCGAACGAGTCGAGGTATTCCGAAAGATCTTCGGCCATGCGCTTCGTGAGCGTCGTGACCAGGACGCGCTCGTTGCGCTCAATCCGGATGCGGCACTCGTCGAGCAAGTCGTCGATCTGTCCCTCCGACGGTCGGATCTCGACCTCCGGATCAGGAATGCCCGTGGGGCGGATGATCTGCTCGACAAAGATGCCGCCGCTCTTCTCCAGCTCATAATCGCCCGGCGTGGCGGTGACGTAGATGGTCTGGTTGGACTGTTCCTCAAACTCCTCGAACGTCATCGGCCGGTTGTCGAGCGCAGAGGGCAGCCGGAAGCCGTGCTCCACGAGGGTGAGCTTGCGCGCGCGGTCGCCGTTGTACATGGCGCGCACCTGCGGAATGGTGACGTGGCTTTCGTCAATCACAAGCAGAAAGTCGTCAGGGAAATAGTCGAAGAGGCAGTACGGCCGCTCGCCCGGGTTGCGCCCGATGAGGTGCCGCGAGTAGTTTTCAACGCCGGAGCAGTAGCCGACCTCCTTCATCATTTCCATGTCGAAGAGCGTGCGCTGCTCCAGGCGCTGCGCCTCGACGAGCTTGCCCTCCTCGCGCAGCACCGCGAGCCGCCACTGCAACTCTTCCTCGATCGACGAAAGCGCGCGCTTCATCTGGTCCTCCGGCGTCACAAAGATCTTCGCCGGATAGATGGTCAGCAGGCTCTCTTCCTGAGCCGTCTCGCCGGTGAGCGGATCGAACATGGAAATGCGCTCGATCTCGTCCCCCCAGAACTCGATGCGATAGGCAGTGTCCTCGAGATAGGCAGGAAAAACGTCCACCACGTCGCCCCGCACGCGGAAGTTGCCCGGCAAGAATTCGACGTCGTTGCGGCTATAGAAGATGTTGATGAGGCCGTGGAGCATCTTGTTGCGCTCGACCGTCTCGCCTGCGCGCACCTGAACGATCTGCGACTTGTACTCCTCCGGCGAGCCGAGGCCGTAGATGCAGGACACACTCGCCACTACGATCACGTCCCGCCGGCCGGAAACGAGCGAGGATGTGGCCCGGAGGCGCAGCCGGTCGATCTTCTCGTTGATGGCCATGTCCTTCTCGATGTACGTGTCCGAGTGGACGATGTAGGCCTCCGGCTGGTAGTAGTCGTAGTAGGAGATGAAGAACTCGACCGCGTTGTTGGGGAAGAAGCTCTTCAGCTCTGCGTAGAGCTGCGCCGCGAGCGTCTTGTTGTGCGACATGACGAGCGTCGGCCGCTTCACGTTCTGGATGACGTGGCCGATGGCAAACGTCTTTCCCGTTCCGGTGGCACCGAGCAGGACTTGATGCTTGTCGCCCCGCTCCAGCCCCTCGGTCATCTCCCGAATAGCCCGTGGCTGATCGCCGGTAGGGGAGAAGTCGGAGAGCAGCTCAAAGGATTGTGTTTCCGCAAGATCGGACATGGAAGAAGAGGGCGGGTTGAAGAGGCGCAAAGAGTGAAACGGCCAAGCTACGGCCGGGTTGCGACAGCGCTGTGGCGAAAGCTCTCTCTGAAATCATCCTTGCCAGCAGACGGAGTAACTGTGGCAGAATCAGGAAGAAAGGTAACGAACTGCGAACGTCTTCCTGAGTCGACCGCCAAGCATTTACTCCGCTGCGGTGGGGGTGTATTTTGATCCTTCAGCAGCGCCGCTGCCCGGGGGCTTGGCGATTGTCGACCGACGGTTTGTGTCCTGACTTCACCACGCGCACTGTGCTAACAACGGCGCATTCTTATTTTCAACGGTTTCATAGATGTTTGGACGAGTCTGTTCACGTTCTCTGTTCGCGCCCGCGAGACGTTGTTGAGACGGTGCGCTGGTCTGCGGAGGTGCTGCGCGCCAACCCTGACTGGGAATCGGTGCACAATCAGTTCAAGCATGATCTGGATCAGCCGTCCGATTTGCCACAGCGTCTCCGCGAGCAGGTCGCGGCCGTTCATATGTTGCGGCTCCGGCTTCTGAACGTCGGTGCCTCAGACAGTCGGCAGCTGGCGGCAACCGGCTTTTACACCGAGCGACTCACCCGTCACGGCAGTCCGGCAACCGGGCTTCTCGCGGAAGCACTTACCGAATTGAAGGGTTTCTGGACGCAGGAAAAACTTCGTACGCACGCGAGGCAGGCACTCTCGGCGGCCGAATACGCTGCCGAACGCGAAGCGAACTGTATGGATTGCACGGCTAAAGGAGTAAAACTCGCCCGCCTCGGCGCAGCCGAACCAGCGGGGTCGGTCACGGAAGGCATGGTCGCACTACAGGCCATGGCGAGGGCGGACTAAGTTAGAAGCCCTTGCTTTGCCACCCACCTCGCCACTGACGTCGAACGGCTGCAGATGATCTTGCCACATCTGCAGCCGTTCGACGTTGTGGACCTCGCTTGCGCACCGGGCGGGCGGCATCGCCGCGTGCAGCCTCTTCTTGCACCGCGAGCCGCTCGTCCGTACCTTTGCCCGCAGCTTGCCCCGGTATACGAAACCCACACCCACTTCTATGAAGAACTATCTTCTTCTTATTAGCGCCACGTTTGTCATGCTACTCTTTGCCTCTTGCGGCGGCGACGCAGACCGCGACTATGCCGACGCCATGAAGGCCGAGCACGCGACGGATACCTCAGCGGCGTCCGCGGTCATTCCCGAGCCTGCGCACCCCGTGCTGACGCAGGAAGTCGTTTATGCCGTCATCGACGGGGACTCGGTGCGCGGGTACCTCGCCTACCCCGCGCAGGCGGATTCGCTTGCCCGTTCCCTCGGCTCCGTCACAGGCACGGTAGCCGGCGTCATCATGATCCACGAGTGGTGGGGCCTGAACGACAACATCCGCGCTTCCGCGCGGCGCATGGCGGGAGACGGCTTTCGCGTGCTCGCCGTTGACCTTTACGGCGGCGAAGCGGCCTCAACCCCCGACGCGGCGCAGGCGCTCATGAAGACGGCCATGGGTCGCCAGCCGAAACTGAACGAGAACATGGAAGCCGCCTACAATTACCTGACTGAAGAGGGCGGGGCCGAGCGGGTTGCCGTCATGGGCTGGTGCTTTGGAGGTACGCAGGCCCTCGAAGCGGCCCTCGCGATGCCGGAGAAGCTCGACGCCACCGTGATCTACTACGGACGGCCCGTGCAGGACCGGGAGCATCTTGCCACGCTCGATATGCCCATTATTGGCTTCTACGGCGGCGAGGATGAAGGCATTCCCGTCGACGGCGTTCGCGAATTCGAATCGACGCTGAACGACCTTGGCAAGAACATCGAGGTTCACGTCTACGATGAGGCCGGGCACGCTTTCGCAAACCCCTCCGGCAACAACTACGTCGAGGAGGCGGCGACCGATGCCTGCCGCAAGACGGTGGCCTTCTTGAAGAAGAACCTTTACCCGAACTCCTGACCGGTCTCCCTTTGTCGCTTCCGCCCTTAAAGAACGATCTCCTGCTTCGCGCGGCTCGCGGCGAAGAGACCGAGCGCACACCCGTTTGGATGATGCGGCAAGCAGGTCGCTATCTCCCGGAATACCGCGCGCTCCGTTCTGAAGACGCCTTCTTTACTGTCTGCCGAACGCCCGACCTCGCGGCGGAGGTGACGCTTCAGCCCGTCCGCCGCTTCGACGTGGACGCGGCGATCATCTTCTCTGATATCCTCGTCGTACCGCAGGCGCTCGGCCTCGAAGTGGAGATGCTCAAGGGGAAAGGGCCTCACTTCCCGTCGCCGTTGCAAGGCCCGGAGGATCTCGGTCGGCTTCGGGGCGGCAATGTGGAAGCGGACCTCGCGTACGTCTACGACGCGATCAGCCTTACGCGCCGGGAGCTTAGCGGAAAAGTACCGCTTATCGGCTTCTGCGGCGCGCCGTGGACGCTCATGGCCTACATGATCGACGGCGGGGGAAGCAAAACCTTCTCCCGCTCGAAATCGTGGCTCTACCGCTACCCGCAGGAAAGCCACCGTTTGCTGCAGCGCATCACGGATGTGCTGGTGCCCTACCTTGTTCGCCAGGTTGAAGCGGGCGCACAGGCGCTTCAGGTTTTCGACTCGTGGGCCGGACTGCTCTCGCCCGCCGCGTTTGAGACGTTCGCGCTGCCTTACCTCGAACAAATCGCGACGCGCGTCGGATCATCCTGCCCCGGCGTTCCGAAGATCGTCTTTGCAAAAGGTGCCCACTACGCGCTCCCGGCGCTTGGCCGGACTGCCTTCGAGGTGGTCGGGTTGGACTGGACGATGGATCCCGCTCCCGCTCGCGGGCAGGTCGGGCCGGACCAGACGCTCCAGGGAAACCTCGACCCGGTCGTTCTCTACGCCTCGCCTTCCACTATCGAGCGGGAGGTGGCGAAAATGCTCCGTGCCTTCGGTCCGACGCGGCACATCGCCAATCTCGGGCACGGGATGCACCCGGATCACGATCCCGGCCATGCCGCAGCCTTTGTGGATGCGGTCCACGCACTGTCCGAAGCCGCACACCGCGGCGGCGATGATTTCGGCTCAAAAACGGTATCGGCACCATGACCATTGACCGCCTGAGAACGTACTGCCTCGGTCTGCCGGAAGCCTGCGAGGATTTTCCTTTTGGAGAAGACGTGCTGGTCTTTAAAGTCGCCGGCAAGATGTTCGGCATGGTTAACTTCCGCGCTCTGCCCTTTACGATGAACCTCAAATGCGATCCCGAGCGCAGCGCCGATCTCCGCGAGCGATACGAGTCCATCTCGCCGGGCTACCACATGAACAAGCGCCACTGGAACACCATCGTGATGGATGGAAACGTGCCGGACAGCGAAGCCCTGGCGCTGGTGGATCATTCCTACGGTCTCGTGGTGCAGGGCCTGCCGAGAAAGGACCGGGAGCGGCTACAGGGATGAAGATGCCGCCGGTCCTCTATCTCGACAACCATCTCCTCGTTGTCATGAAGCCCTCCGGACTGCTTTCTCAGGCGGATGAGACCGGCGACGCGGATGTGCTGACGCTCGGAAAGGCCTACCTGAAGGAGAAGTTCGATAAGCCGGGCAAGGTGTTTCTTGGGCTCGTGCACCGGCTGGATCGACCCGCCTCCGGCGTGCTCATGCTCGCGCGGACGTCGAAGTCGGCTGCGCGTCTTTCCGACCAGTTTCGCCGCCGCAAGGTGGACAAGCGCTACCTTGCCGTCGTGGATGGCGTGCGGACAGGCTCCGGGCGCTGCGAAGATTATTTGGTTAAAGAGGACCGGCAGGTGCGCATCGTGCCTCCCGATCATCCCGGTGCGGCACAGGCGCTGCTGACCTGGGAAGCCGTAGCAACGGCGGACGGTCAGACGCTCCTCTCGGTGGTCCTGTTGACAGGAAGGCCGCACCAAATTCGCGTGCAACTCGCCGCCGGCGGCACCCCGATTCTGGGCGATCTTCGGTACGGCGCAAAGCGGCCGTTCGGCAACCGCAGCATCGCCCTTCATTGCACCTATCTGGGTATCGAGCACCCGACGCGCAAGGAGTCGCTTGCATGGAGCGCCCCTCCGCCGGAGGAGTGGGGAAGCCGGTTCAAGACACAGATCGATGCCTTACTGGCCGATTTAACACCGCAAGGGGGTGCCGGGAACGATGCCGGATGATCAGCGGCGGGTAGATCGCCTCCGGGCGGAATCGCGCACCGATCGGCCGATGGGCGAGCGGATGCAGCGATTCGTGGAGGCGCTGCAGATTCGCATCTGTCGCGCGCTGGAGCGGTACGAACCCGTCGCCCGCTTTCGCTCCGATCCTTGGGAGCGTGACGGCGGCGGCGGGGGACTGACGCGGGTGCTGGAAGGAGGCGAGGTATTCGAGAAGGCCGGTGTCAACACGTCCGCCGTTTTCGGCACGTTGCCCGAAGCCGGTGCGGCTGCGCTTGGCGCTTCGGGAGAGCGGTTCTTTGCGACCGGCCTTTCGCTGGTTATCCATCCGCGCTCGCCCCACGTTCCCACCGTGCACGCCAACTTCCGCTACTTTGCGCTTGGCGGCGACACCTTGCATCCGTCGGATGCGTGGTTTGGCGGCGGTGCCGACCTGACGCCCTATTATCCGCACCTGAACGACGCGCAGCTATTTCATTCCGTCTGGAAGGAAGTCTGCGACAGCCACCCCGCCGCCGACTACGGCCGCTTCAAACGCCAGTGCGACGAATACTTCTATCTGCCTTTTCGAGAGGAGACGCGCGGCGTAGGTGGCATCTTTTACGACCATCTGCGCGACGACCCGGAAGGCTCGTTTTTCTTCACGAGAGAGGCCGGCCGCGCTTTCCTTCGAGCTTACCTGCCCATCGTCGACAGGCGAAAAGATCAATCATGGACGGATGAGGAGCGGCACTTCCAGGAGCTGAGGCGCGGGCGCTACGCGGAGTTCAACTTGCTGCGCGATCGCGGGACGCGCTTTGGCATGGAGACGGGGGGGCGGACGGAGAGTATCTTGATGAGTCTCCCGCCGCGCGTCCGATGGGAATATGACTGGCATCCGGAACCCGGCAGCGCGGAGGAAAAGGCGGCCTGGTTCTTCCGGCCTCATGACTGGCTTTCGCTCTCGCCCGGAGATGAACCCGGGTAGCGGCATGACGGCGGGCGGCTCCGTGCATCCGGTGCCGGAAAGCCGGATTATGCCAAATTTCAACGGTTGTGGGGAACGCGCGTCGTTCTAAGGGCTACGGTTCTCTTCCGGGACCTCCGCTTGGCAATCTCGCTCCTTTCCCCAAAACGCCCGCATGACTCCTCGCCAGTTTCTGACGAAGTACACGTTCGACAAGCGCCTGATCAATGGACGCTACTTTCCCTCCGCGCCGCTCGCCCTGGAACCGGGGGACGTGGTCGGGGTCGTGTTGATGAACCTCGGTGGCCCGGAGCGCACCGAGGACATCGAGCCGTTCCTGTACAACCTCTTTATGGACCCGGCCATCATCGACATACCGGTCGGTGGAACGCTGCGGCACCTGCTTTCGCGCTTTATCTCGCGCACGCGCGCAAAGTCGGTGGCGAAGGATTATGAGGTTATCGGCGGGGGATCGCCGCTCACCCGCCTCACGCGAGAGCAGGCCGAGCGTTTGCAGCAAGTATTGAACGAGACATACGGGGCCAAAGCGGGCGTCACGTTCCGCACGTACATGGCCATGCGCTACTGGCACCCAATGAGCGAGCAGACCGCGCAAGAGATGAAGCGAGACGGCATCACCAAGGTCGTCCTGCTGCCCCTCTACCCGCACTATTCCAAGACAACGTCTGGATCGTCGATTCAGTACTGGTGGACGCTCACCGAGGAGCGGGAAATCACGGCGTGGCCAACTACTTTCGTTTTTGAGTATGCCGCGCACCCCGGTCTCGTGCAGGCAATATCAGAGCGAATCGACGAGGCACTGCAGCGCTTTCCGAGGGAAGTGCGGGACGATGTGCAGCTGGTCTTTAGCGCCCACGGCACGCCGGTTAAGGAAATGAAGGAGCGCCGTGATCCCTACTGCTGCCTCGTTCACTCCACCGTGGACCGCGTGATGGCGCTTCGCGGTAATGACCGGCCCTACCACGTCTCTTTCCAGAGCAAAGTCGGTCCGGCCGAATGGCTGACGCCGGGCACCCCGGCCAAGCTCAAGGAACTCGCTGAGGCGGGGCACCGGGCCGTTCTGATGATCCCGGTGGCGTTCGTCACGGACCATGTGGAGACGGCGTACGAACTGGACGTAGAGGTCCGGGAAGAGGCCATGCACCTCGGCATCGAGCATTATGAAGTGACGGCGGGGCTTAATTGCCATCCGCTCTTCATCCAGGCCCTTGCTGAAGCGGTCGCCTCGCAGGTGGTTGCGCCGCCTGGGGAGGAACCGTTTACCGGGGCCGACTACCCGCTCATGCCGCAGGACGTCATGCCCCGCTACCACGTCAGCGATCGCTGCACGCGCTGCCATCAGTGCGAGTTCATTACCGAAGCTCGCCGCTGGAGAAAGGAGGCCGCGCCCTCGGCCGCCGCCGGCCAGGCCGCTCTGTAGGGTGAAAGCCGTGCCGGTACCGTCGGACCATCTCCTTCGCACGCTTGCCGCCGTCGCGCCGCAGTCGAGAATCCTCATTCTCGGCCCGGACGCCGAAGGGCACCTCGAATCGTTGGGCCTGCTCGGATTCGAATTGTACGCCGCCGCGGACGATGGCGCGGTCGTTGCTCGGCTCCAGGAACGGGTCACATCCCTTGCAGGGCACCCGGCCGCCGGGCGCGTGGCGAAGGTGTCCGATGCGGACGCCGAGCCGTTCGGCGGCGTCCGCTTCGACTGGGTCGTTGCCGTCGGGTTCTTGAATCCAGGCGGGGTGCCGGAGGGGACCGCCCGGCTGCTCGGGTGGACGCGCCGCCGGCTCAAGGACGGCGGCTGGGTCTACATGGGCGTGCCGGCGCAGAACTTCTCCGAACGCAGCCTCACGGAAACGATGCAAGCCGCCGGGTTCGCCCTCTCGGAAGAGCCGAGGCGCGCCGGAGATCGCCTCGAGGGCATCTACCGGCGTGTAGACGCACATACACCCCGCTGATTGCGGTGCCGCACGCCGGGCCAAGAGCCGGTCCATCATGAACACAACGAAACACGATTCCATGGCATCCTATCCCGAAAGCGAGCGGTTATTCAACGAGGCGCAGCGCGTAATCCCCGGCGGCGTGAACTCGCCCGTTCGCGCTTTCCGCAGCGTGGGCGGCACGCCGCTCTTCATCGACAGCGCCGAGGGCGCGTACGTTCAGGACGCTGACGGGCAGCGGTACGTGGATTATGTCGGCTCCTGGGGGCCTATGCTTCTCGGCCATGCCCACCCTGATGCGGTGCGGGCCGTTCAGCGCGCGGCCGAACGTGGCACCTCTTACGGCGCGCCTACCCGCGCGGAGGTCGAGGTGGCTTCGCTCGTCTGTAGCCTCGTGCCTTCCATCGAAAAGGTGCGCATGGTCAACTCTGGAACGGAGGCGACCATGAGCGCAGTGCGCCTGGCGAGAGGTTATACCGGTCGCTCAAAAATCATCAAGTTCGAGGGGAATTACCACGGCCACGCGGACTTCTTCCTCATTGCAGCCGGCAGCGGCGCGATGACGTTCGGGCAGCCCAATTCGCCCGGCGTGACGGCCGGCAATGCGCAAGACACGCTCGTGGCGCGCTACAATGACGCCGCGCATGTCGAGGAGCTATTCAAGGCCTCGCCGGATGAGATCGCTTGCGTGATCGTAGAGCCGGTGGCGGGAAACATGGGCTGCATTCCTCCCGCCGAAGGCTTCCTGGAGCGTCTTCGGGAGCTTTGCGACGAGCACGGCGCGCTCCTGATCTTCGACGAAGTCATGACCGGCTTCCGCGTCGCACGAGGCGGAGCGCAGGAGCGGTTCGGCGTGCGCCCGGACCTGACGACGCTCGGCAAGATCATCGGCGGCGGACTTCCCGTGGGCGCTTATGGCGGCCGAGAGGACATCATGGACTTTGTCTCGCCGGTTGGGCCTGTCTATCAGGCTGGGACGCTTTCGGGTAATCCCCTCGCGATGCAGGCCGGTTTGGTCATGCTCCGCGCCATCGCCGACGACCTCGACCTGTATGACCGCCTCGAAGCCTACGGAAAGGCGCTTGACGAAGGCACCAGAGCCAATTTAGAGGCGGTTGGACGAAACCTCTACAGCACGCGCATCGGCTCGATGGGCTGCCTCTTCTTTACCGAGGAGAAGGTTGTCGATTACCCTACTGCGCTGACGTGCGACACCGCTGCCTACGGGCGCTACTTCCACGCGATGCTGGAAGAGGGCGTCTACCTGGCACCGTCCCAGTTCGAAGCCTTTTTCTACTCGGCGGCGCACGGAGACCGGGAGCTTGAACGGACCATCGCGGCGCAGCGCCGTGCGCTCGAACGGGCCTTCGACTGAGGGCGCGTCTGCCTAAATAAGCTGCGTGAAGAAGTCTTGTAGGGTCGGAAGCGTATCCGGCGTGGTGGCGAAGTCGTTCACGATGCGGCCGGCGTCCATAACGGCAATGCGTTCGCACACCTCCGTCACCCGCCCGAGATCATGGCTGGACAGGAAGAGCGTCGTTTGGGCGTCTTCGTTCAGGTCCTTCAGATGATCACGGAGGCGAATCTGGGAAGCCGGATCGAGATTGGCGAACGGCTCGTCGAGAACGAGCAGCGAAGGGCGGGAAAGCATGGCCCCAACAAGCCCGACCTTCTTGGCGTTGCCCATCGACAAGTCGCGGATATAGCGATTGCGCGAGGAGACCGCGTCTCCCAAGAAGCGGTGGTACCCCTCGACGCGGTGGTGCACGTCGTCCTTCGAAATGCCATAGCTCCCGCCCACGAAGTCGAAGAACTCTTCCGGCGTGAGGAAGTCGAGGAGGAACGAAGCGTCGAGGTAAGACCCCGTGCTCGCCTTCCATTTTGTGCTGCGGGCAACGGATTCCTCGCCCACGTGTACGGCCCCCTCGTCTGCTCGGATGAGGTCCAGAAGCAGCTTCAGCAGCGTCGTCTTGCCTGCACCGTTGTTTCCGACGAGGCCGAACGTCGTTCCTTTCTCAACCCGGAGGAAAGGCACGCGGAGGGTGAATGCGGCACCATGCCGGCGGACGAGATCCCGAACTTCAATTTCCATACTGCGCGAAACCTGAAATCATGATGTACTTACGCCTGCCCAATATCGCCGAAAATGCGCGCACGACTAGCGGCGTTCCGGCCAGCCCTGCGATGCCGGCCGCAGCGACGATGTAAAGGCCAAGATGCGGGACTCCCGCCGCCGGCTTCAAGAGAAGTACCGGCGGAAGGATCATGGGCACGAACCAGAGAAAGTGCGCAATGGAGAAGCCTTCGTAGTTCAGCAACGAGCCGCCTTTCGTAAGGTCCACCCGGCGACTGTTGAGCAGCGCCAGCGCGAGAATCAGGATGGATGTGATTCCGGCATTGTAAAACAGGAAGGCGACATGAAGCGGCAGTTCCTCGGGCGCGAGTGCCAGAACCAGCGGCAGCGCCAGCACAAAGGCGGCAAGTGTCAGGCCCTGCAACATGAAGAGCTTGGCCTTGATGATCTCGTCCGGCCGGTGCGCGCGCGACATGACGCCGTTGAAGTAGGAGCTTTCCCAGGAGAACATCAGTTGCCCGTAGTTGAGGGCCGCCAGGCTCGACGACAACACGCCGAGAATGGCCGCTCCCACGACGCCGCTGAACTGGTTGTGGTAGGTCAACAGCAGGCCGAGGTAGGCCCCGCCCATGATGAGAGCGGAGAGAAGCAGCGTGCGCGGACGGCGGTTTCTGCCCATGAGCTTCCACTCGAGCAGCATCAGTTCGGCAACGGCCCCTCGGCCCGCGTCGAAAGAGAGTCCCGCGCGGGTGTCGTCCCCGCTCTTATCTGGAACTGCTTCGTACAGCCCACCTTTCGAGAGCCGGAAAACCCACCCGGTGACAAGGGCCGTGACGAGCAGCGTGGCCGCGAGCACAAGCGGCGACCCGGCGGCGAGCGCATCCACGAGCGCGGAGGAGAGCAGTCGCAGGGTGCCCGTTCCGAGGCCCGCGTCAAGAAAGACGAGGCCGAGGAAGACGGCTGCCGCGACCACAAACTGCTTCAGGCTGCCGCCGAGCAGGAACTGCAAGCCAACGGCTGCGAAGTGCGCGAGCAGCACCAGCAGGATCATGCCCGGCAGCCAGAGCGGCGAGAGCGGCATCCCGACCGGTGCGACGATGGCGTGCCGCACCCAATATGGCACAAGAAAAACGACGGGCAGCAGGTTGTGAACGCTCAGCAGCGCGTCCACGTGGAAGAAGAAGGCCAGATTGCGCCGCGCAAGTGGCAGTAGCTGGTAGGGGCGCACGCGCATCTGCGCCGAACGCTGCGTGAACAGGCGAAGTAGCAGCAGGCTCAGCCAGACGGAGATGAACCCTCCACTGAAAAGCGCTCCGGGATCCACTCCGGGCAGAAAGGACGATACCACCTCATCAAAGACGAAACCCAGCGACGCCAGTGCCCACACGACGTAGAGCAGGAGCGCCGTCAACCCTGCCGTGGCGATCAGGCGAAAGCGGCCGGGCTTTCGGCGCAACAGGCGCTTGAGTTTGTGGTCGAAGACAGGCTGGTACAACATTGGACGCCGGCAAGTAGGGAGCGATTCTACACGCAAAGTAATCCCGCGTCTAAGGCAGCGCACCCGCTCGCGGCGCGGAAATCTGTACACTTCCGGCGCATACCGGCGCGCCGGCTCAGTCGGAGAAAACGAAATCAATCGTCCTGCTTTCCAGGTTGGCGGCGGCCACCACCACGTCCACCGGATCGCCGAGGCGATACACCTTGCCCGTGTAGCGACCGACGAGCCGGTAAGAACGCTCGTCATATTCATAGAAATCGTCGTCCAGTTCCCGGACGTGAACGAGTCCTTCGATGAGCATGTCGGAAAGCTCAACGAACACGCCGAACTTCGTCACTCCGCTAACTACGCCGGAAAACCGCCCGCCGATGTGCTGCTGAATGAACTCGACTTGCTTGAGCTTGATCGACTCCCGTTCGGCCTCGGTTGCCATCTTCTCGCGCTGCGAGCAGTAGTCGCATTTCTCCTGCAGCGGTTCTCGCTCGACCGGCCCGCCTCCGCCGAGATAGCGCTTGAGTAGCCGGTGCGCCATCAAATCAGGATAGCGGCGTATCGGGCTGGTAAAGTGGGTATAGTAGTCGAAGGAGAGGCCGTAGTGCCCGATGTTGTTGACGGCGTACTTGGCCTTGGCCATGGCCCGAAGCGCGGCCTCCTCGATCACCGGCTCCTCCGGACGGTCCTTCACGCGGTTCAGAAAGTCGTTGAGCACCTTGGAAGCAACAATCCCGTTGTCGGTCTGCAGGTCATACCCGAACGCCTTGACGTACTGGGAGAGGGTCAGCAGTTTCTCCGGGTCCGGCCGGTCGTGGATGCGGTAGACGAACGGCGGCGCGTTGCGCTTCTTGCCAATGGCTGCCGCAACGGTCCGGTTGGCCAGCAACATGAACTCTTCGATGAGACGGTTCGCCTCTTTGCGCTCCTTCCGAACGACTTCGATGGGCGTGCCCTGCTCGTCAAGAACGACCCGCACTTCCGGCAGATCGAAGTCGACCGAGCCTTCGCGCATACGCTTCTTGGTCAGCGTGCGCGCAAGTGCCGCCGCCTGCAGCACGTCTTCTGCAAACGGATCGTTGCGGCCTTCGCCGTCGATGAGCGCCTGCGCTTCCTCATACGTGAACCGGCGCTGCGAACGGACGACCGTCTCGGCCACCCGGTGGCTCTTCACGCGGCCCTGGCGCGTAAGGGTGAGAATGCAAGAGTAGGTCAACTTGTCCTCGTCAGGGCGCAGCGAGCAGACCTTGTTCGAGAGCTTCTCCGGCAACATCGGCACGACACGGTCCACGAGATAGACGCTCGTGCCGCGGACGTACGCCTCTTTGTCGATGGCGGAGTCCGGCTGGACGTAATGGCTCACGTCGGCAATGTGAACGCCCACTTCGACTGAGCCATCCTCGAGCGTTTCCAGGTGTATCGCGTCGTCAAAGTCCTGGGCGTCTATGGGATCGATGGTGAAGACACGCTTGTCGCGCAGGTCCAGCCGCCGCTCGATCTCCTTGTCGGCGATTTTGTCGGCAATGGCCTCGGCTTCCGCGATGGCTTCATCCGGAAAACCGGAGCGCACGTCGAGGCTAAGTGCAAGCGAGAGGACGCGCACGCCCGGATCGTCCGACGGCCCGACGACGAGTAGCACGCGGCCCTCGGGCGAAGCGCCGCGGTCGTCAAACCGGTCGATGGAAACGACCACCTTGTCGTCCTCCTTTGCGCCGTTGAAGGCGTCTTCGGGCACGTAGATGTGCTGCGGCACGCGGCGGTCGTCCGGAATGACGAACGCAAAGTGCCCGTGGGGCTTGAACGAGCCGACCACCTGCGTGCGGCTCCGCTGGATGACCTCCGTCACTTCCGCCTCGCGACGGCGGTCGCCTTTGGCCGGCGCAGCGAGCGAGACGCGGACGGTGTCTCCGTCGAGGGCCGTCTTCATATTGCCTTCGCTCACGAAGAGGTCTTCCTCTTCGCCTGGCACTTGCACAAACCCGAAGCCCTGCGGGTTGACGCGCAGCACGCCCTCGGCGGTGGTGGGCAGGGCGCGGTAGGTGTACTTGCCCCCTTTCTCCCGGGCGATCAGGCCCTGTTGCGCCATCTCCTCGAGGACGCCGTTGAAGATGGCGTACGTCTCATTGTCCTTATAACGGAGCGTCTTGGCGATGGCCTTTGGGCGCAGCGCCTTTTTGCCTTGCGTTTTGAGCAGGCCGAGAACGGCGCGCCGGATATCTTTGGGGCTTTGCTTAGTGGGCACGCGGGTAACGGGAGGAAGGTGAGGAGCCTGTTGAGCCGCCGGATGCACGCGGCGGCACTCCCAAGCTAAGGCCAACCGGGCTGCTCTTAGCCTCTCCGGGCGCAAAAGGTTTGGAAAAGCGGTGGAATCAGCCCTCCGTAGCTACCGGCACCGGCTCGGCACGCTCTTCCTCGTGCCGGTTCGGCAGGAGCCAGCCGAAAAGCTTGTTGGTCAGCGCGCGCCAGGTGGGAAACTGCGTCTGATAGGAGAGGCCGGCACCGGTCGTGCTGGTCAGCGTGGCGGTGGAGAGCGGATCGGTTTCCCGGCGGTAAAATACTTCCAGCGCGACCGCCTCGCTCAACCGAAACTGTACCATAAACTCGCCCTGTGTGCCGTCAACGGCGCTTGACTGGTTGTTCTGGTTCAGATAAACTCCCTCGCCGCGAATGACGACGCGCTCGTCGAGCAGCCGCAGCGCGACGCCGTAGGTGATGTCGAGGTCCTGCACCCGGTCTCCTTGCTGCACGCCGAGGTTGAGGTCGAGGTTCGGCAGGACCTGGTTCACGTACCGGTTGATCTGGCTCGTCACGAGCTGCGACAGGCTGTTGAAGGCGATCTGCGACGTGTTTTCGCCCGCCCTGCCGATGGCGTTCTCGCGGCTGGTGGTGAGTAGGAAGGAGTTGGTAAGAAGCACACTCGTCGCGTATTCCGCTGCCAACTCAGGCGTATTCATGGCCGCCTCCAACCCTTCATAGTTGGCGATGAGGCCGCGATCGCGCCGGTCCACTTCCAGCTCCAGGCCGATCGCAAGAGAGGAAAGCCGCCCGCCGATGTCGAGCTTTACGATCAGCGGAATCATGCCGCTGCCGGTCTGCGTCAGCCCCGCGAGTGAGGCGCGCGTCCGGTAGGAGGCCTCGATGTCGAGGATGGCGTCCACCGGGTCCCCGTCCCAGGTGAGCTTTCCCGAATCAATCAGGAAGCGGCGAAAGAAGACGTCTCCGGCTGTGAACAGGTAGTCGCCTGAAGTCACGTCGAGCGATCCGAAGGTGAAGAACTCTCCCTCGCGGAGCTGCAGTTGCAGGCGACCGGAGCCGACGGCGTTGATCACGTCGCCGAGCAGCGGATCGATGACGAGGTGAATGGTCGATCCGGGCGGGGCGTAGATGCCGAGGTCCATCTCCAGCCCGTCGAGGAAGGTGCGCTTGCGCGCCGGGGCGGACGCGGCCGGTCGCCGCCCGCCGGACGCACCCACGGCAGCCGAGTCGGCGAAGACGATGAAGCTCGGGTCGATGGACGATCCGTTGTCGGAAAGCGGAATGAAGATCTCGCTCCGCGCACTGGCGCGCGCATTGCCTGAACTGAGCAGCGCGTTCGACACCGGCCCGGTGAGCGTCGCGTCCCCGGAGGCCCAGATGCGGCCATAGAAGGAGAGGTGGTCCGAAGTGAGGACGTCGATGATCTGCATCTCGTCGAGCGCGGCGCGCAGATCGAAGGACAGGAAGCGGAAGTCGTTGAAAAGAATGCCCCCGCCGACCACGGCCGTTCCGCCGGTGTCGTCGGTCACGGCTGCGTCGTCGAGCATGATCCCGCGCGGCACGATCCGCACGTCTCCGGCGGCGGCGTACGAAAGGCCGAACTCCGGTATGTCGAAGTTTCCGTCGTGAAGTGTCAGGTGTAGATCCGGGTCCGGCTTTCGAAGCGTACCGCCAACGCGGCCGCCGCCGTCGGCGTAGCCGGTCACGCCGGAGACGATGCCTGGAAAAATGGATTCGAAAAAGAACAGGTCGAGCCTATCAACGGCGAGTGTCAGGTCGAGCGCGCCCCCGTCTGAAGGAGCACCCGGAGCCGCGCGCCGGGGGAGCCGAAAGGTGCCGTCGATCTGAAAGGCGTTCTCCCGTACCCGGCGAACCGTTCGGCGGGTGAAGTCCATATAACGCCGCAGCGACGGGTCGGCGTCGCTCAGGGGCAACAAGCTCGCATGAAGACCGATGTCGGGCGAGCCGGGAATGAACCGGCTCGTAATCTCAAGCCGCCCCGCCGCCTGATCCTCAAAAATGAGCACCGGCACGTTGAGGAAGCCGGTGACGACCGGGCTGTTGCGTCCGCCGGTGTAGGCCAGCCGCCCATCGAGCAGCCCACCGACGGCGTACTTGAGGTGCAGCGCCTCAGATACCTGCCGCACGGAGAGGTTTTCGATTACGGCCAGCACCGTGTCTTCTTCTGCAGAGGACAAGGCTCCGGAGAGCGTGATGCGCTGCGTCACGTCCACCGCCTGGCTGCGACTCGCGAGCGTAAGCGCCGGCACAACCAGCGCGTCCTCAAACAGGTCGAGCGTATACGTGCCCGCGTTCCGCCAGGCAGACGATCCGGCAAAGGCCTGCAAGGTTCTGAGGGTGATGCGGTTACGATCCGGCAGCAAGGCGATTCCGGCATCGAGGCGGAGGGCGGCCTCGGATTCGGTATTTCGGGCGGTGAGTTCAAGGTCTCCCACGCCCTCGTCGATGTTCAGGTCCAGCTTTGCGTCCGCATACCTGCGGCCGACGGCTCGCACGGTGTCTGCCGCGGCCCGCACCGACAAGCCGAATCGCGCCGGGCCGGCGCTCAGGGTGTCCATCCCGGCACCGAACGTCACCTGGGCGCGGCGGACGTACGCGCCGCTCGTTCCCGCCGAGTCGGTCCGCGCGGATCCCGCAAGCTCGAAGTTGTCCGGGCCGATGGTCAACTCGGCCTCCGCTGCCGTTCCCGGTGCTACGTAGCGGATGGCGGGGAAGAGCGAGCCGAGCAGACCGGATTCTTTAAGGCGGACCTGAAGCGCGAGATTCATCGCCCCGGTGCGGCCGGCCCGATCGAGAACGCGAAGCGAACGCGCCCGCAGCCCGCCGACGTGCGCCGCATCGTCGCTTCGCAGCGCAGTCGCCTCCGCCGCGAGGATGCCCGCCTGCGACCGCGGCTTGTTCAGTTCGCGGGCGACTTCTATCGCCACCGCCGCCTGCCACTGGCGGACGAGCGCAAGCAGCGGCTCCACCGACACGTCGCCTGTGAGCGACACGTCGCCTGCGTCTCCCGCAAGGGTGAAATGCGGTGCCTCACCGGTCTGCACGAGTTCAGCGGATAGCGCGCCCGGCGCAACATACCGCTCGTCGCCACCGACCGTAACGCGCGATGAGTCGAGGCTAAGCGTCGCCTGCGCCCTGAGCGCCGCCAACCGGAAACTCTCCCCATCGACGGAGAGCGTACCGTTCAAGGCGGTGGAAAGCGAGTCGGTCAACAGCAAACGGCCAAGGTCGACGCGGGAGGCGCGCACCTCGGCATGGTAGCGCGGCTGCGAGGCGGCCAGCTGCAGGTTGCCGCGCGCGCTCAGCCGGCCCGTGCCTTGCTGAAGCAGTACAAGCGCGTCCAAGGCTCCTTCTCGCGCCTCGCCCCGCACTGAAAGGCTGTCGATGCGCCGCCCGGCAAAGGTGGACTCAGTTAACTGGAGCGCCAGCGCGCCTGTCAGATGCTCCGGCTGCCATCGGCTCACGTTCAACTTGACGGACCCGCTCAGCCGCCCGGCAAGCTCCGCATTCTGCAGAACGGGTGCGGGATCGACGCCGTCCAGACGGAGCGCCAGCTCGACCAAAGGCTGCCGCCCGGCACCGCCCGCGATCACGACCTTGCCCGCTATGTCACCGGCGGCGCTGCGGATCGTGAGGTCGGAGGTCGACGCGAGTCGCCACTGCTGCTCTCCACGCGGCAGGACGTATGTTCCCCGAAGATCAGCACGGGCGCGGACGGTCCCGAGCGCGGCGTACTTCCGGGCATCCAGTTGTGGAGCGACCGCCTGAATGTCGGTCGCCGTCAGGGTGGAAGGGGACAGCTTGAGTCGATATGCGGCGCTGTCCGGCAGTCCCGTCACCGATCCGGCAATCTGCACCCGCGACGCCCCGCGCGCCACCTCAAGCCCATCCAAACGGAGCGATGCGAGTGTCCCATCAACGATGCCCTCCGCATCCACTGCGTCCCTCAAGGGAATGGCGGGAAAGAACCGTCGCAGATCATCGAATGCGAGGTGCGCCGCGTCGATGTTCAACTCGATGGCCGCCTGCCCCCATCCACGCTGCCGCGAGGCGGTGGGGGAGCCGTATGCGCCGGAGGCCACCAGCCTCAGGTCGCCCGCCGACAGGGTCAGAGACTCGACAATGGCCGCGTCCTCCTCCAGCCGAAAAGCGCTGTCGAAGAGATGCAGCCGCAGACCCTCGTCGGCCCAGCGGGCCGATAACCTATCGATCTGAACGGACCGCTCGTTCTGCGTCCAAACGACTTCACCGAGGGCATCGATGTTCTCGACCTCCGCGTTCGCGTAGTCGAACAACCGCCCCGCAGCCACGGCATCGGGCACGCCGCCCCGGTTGACCGTCCGGAAGCGCCCGTCGAACACCTGCACTTCCGCAGAGGAGAAGGACCAGGGCGCTGCAGTTCCGCCGCCCGAGCGCGCGCGCCGTGGCCGGAGCGCATCCTCGACCGTCCAGTTGCCCGCTTCCGTGCGCTCAAGAACGACTTCGGGCCGGACCAGCGTAATTTCACCAAAGGAAAGGGAGCGGCTGAAAAGATCGCGCCAGCGCGGACGCACGACGACCGAATCCACCGTCACGATGACATTTCCGTCTTCATCGCGCAGGCGCACGCCGCTTGCGAAAAGATCGCGGAGCAGGTTGCCCGTCAGGTGGTCGATCTCCAACCGTCCTTCAAAGGCATTGCCGAACTGCACCTCAGCCTCCCGGCGCAACTGGTCGCGGCCGACTTCCGTTCGCGTAAGGGTGAAGAAAAGGATCACCACTGCCGCAAGCAGCACAAGGACGGCGCTCACGGCGGCGCGGCTGATGTGGAAAAGGTGCTTCAAGGCAAAAGTAAAACGAAGCGCACGCGGAAGGCTGCGCGGGAGAACATAAGATCTATGAAATCAACAACAACGATGCCTGAAGATAAGGCGCTTTCGTGACCCGGAACCCTTTCACCCGCTACAGCGCGCAGACGTAAGCCCAGGCCTCCTCGACAGTCGCCATAGGAACGTCCTCGCGCACATAAGCATGGCCGAGTTGGTCGATGAGAACGAGGCGCAGCTGCCCCCCTTCCGTCTTCTTGTCGCTAAACATGGACACTCGGAGCGACTCCGCGTTCATGCCGCGGAGCGATCCTTGGACAGGAATGCGGCTGAGCAGGTTGTCAATAGCGTCGCGGGGGACGCCTGGATGGAGTTGGTGCGAAAGCCACGTTGCCGCCCGCATCCCTGTAACAACGGCCTCGCCGTGCGTGAACCGGCCGTAGCCCGCCACCTTCTCGATGGCGTGCGCAAACGTGTGGCCGAAGTTGAGGATTGCGCGCCGGCCCGTTTCGCGCTCGTCTTCCTCAACCACAGACGCCTTTATACGCACGGCTCGGTGGATGAAGTGCGGCAGTACGCTCCGGTCGCGTCCGAGCAAGCGGTCAATGTGGTCGCTTGCCCATCCGAAGAGCGCTTCGTCCGCAATGATGGCGTGCTTGACGGCCTCGGCGAGGCCGCTGGCATAGTCGCGATCGGTCAGCGTATCGAGCGTTAAAACGTCGGCCAGGACGAGCGCAGGCTGGTGGAAGGCACCAATGAGGTTCTTTCCCGCTGAATGGTTGATGCCCGTCTTGCCGCCGATCGCGCTATCGACCTGAGCGATGACCGTCGTGGGGATCTGAACGAAAGGTAGACCTCGAAGCAGCGTGGCGGCGGCGAAGCCCGCGAGGTCGCCGACGACGCCGCCGCCGAGCGCAAGCACCGGCGTCTTCCGGTCAATGCCCCACGAAAGCGCACGGTCGTAGATCTCGTGAAGCCGGCCGTAGGATTTTGATTCTTCTCCCGGAGGGAGGACAATGGCCTGGCCCTCCCAGCCGCTCTGTTGAAGCGCCGCCAATACGCCTGCGAGGTAGCGTCGCTGCACGTGCTCGTCCGTGACGACCAGGCAGCGGCCCCGGCGAAGCCCGGCTGTGGCAAGATGGTTTGGCAGGCGCTCAAGCGCATCGAAAACAATGCTGTAGGCTCCCCCGGGGGCTGCTACGGTAATCGGATCAAGCGTGGGGTCTGTCGGCATTCTCGAGGGGCTGGATAGGTGGAGAGGCAACATACTCCAGTCGCCCCTCAGTGTCCAAACAAGTACGCCCTTCCCGGACCGCAAGTTTTTCTGGCTCGATTTCACGTTGTCGCTTGACTTTCGCAAATTAACTAAGTAGTTTAACCACGTGGTTAATCGACAGGGCGCATGGACAAAGAACCCGACACCGAAAAGAAGATCTTTGAAGCCGCACGCGCGGTGTTCATCGAGCGCGGTTTTGCCGGAAGCCGGATGCAGGACATTGCGGACCGCGCAGGCATCAACAAGGCGATGTTGCACTATTACTTTCGCAGCAAGGACCTCCTGTTTGAGTCCGTCTTCCGCGGCGTGGCTCCGCACGTGTTCGGTAGCATCGCGCTCGCGTTTTCGGGCGACGAACCGCTGCCCGCGAAGGTGGAAAAGCTCGTCCACACGTACCTCGACCTGATGAGCGAGCAGCCGTTTGTGGTGGGCTTTGTTCTTTCCGAGATGAGCCGGAATCCCGGACGCCTTCAGGAGATCGTTCGGCCGCTCGTGCCTTTCGACACGGCCCAACTGAGCCGGCAGATTGAGGAAGAGGTTCAGGCCGGAAGGATGCGTCCGATCAGCACGGAGCAGTTCATCGTGAACCTGCTGGGCCTTTGCGTCTTCCCGTTCCTCGCGCGTCCGATGCTTGGCGCAATCCTCGGCGTGGAGGGCGACCGCTTCGACGCCTTCGTCGCGGAGCGCCGGGCCACGCTGGCCGACTTCTTCTTGAACGGGCTACGACCATGACGTGGATCTTCGCGCTCCTGCTCTGGATCAGTCCACCCGATACGCTGCGGCTCGCCGATCTGCAGCGCGAGGCGATCCGTTCAGACGCCCGCTTCAGCCAGCTGGCGCTACAGGAGCAGCTTTCGGCGCTGCGCAGAGCGAACATCCGCAACGTCTGGCGTCCGCAGCTTTCAGGCGCTGGATCGGCCACTTACCAGTCGGAGGTGCCCCAATTGCCGTTCAGCCTGCCGGGTGGGCGTCTGCCCGAGTTCAGCAAGGATCATTACAGCGCCATCCTGAACGCCGAGCAGACGCTTTACGACGGCGGGGCCACGGCAGCGGGTCTTGCCGCCGAACGCGCTCAGATGGAGGTCGAGGAGCAGGCGATCCTCGTCGAACTCGACAGGCTCCGCGAAGCCGTAAATGCTGCGTATATGGGCGTCCTCCTTGCCGACGCGGGCACGGCATCCCTGGAAATCCTGGGCGAAAACCTGGACGTGCGCCTCCGGACGCTGCGTGCCCGGCTGCAGGCGGGTGTTGCGCTGCCGAGCGAAGTCGATGCGCTCCGGGTGGAGCGGCTCCGCGTTCAGCAACAGGAAGTCGAGCTGGCCGCTCGGCGCGCCTCGGCCCTCGAACGGCTTGCCCTGCTCACGGGCCGGCCGCTCACGGCGGATGCCGTCCTGGTTGCCCCTGCGTCGGTTGTGCCGGTGCCAGACAAGCCCGACGGGCGGCTGGAGTATGGCCTTTTCGAGCGGCGGCGGGAAAGCCTCGCGCTCCGATCCTCGATGCTCCGCTCGCGCCTGCTTCCGCAAGCGTCCGCGTTTGTACAAGGGGGGTTTGGCCGTCCCGGCTACGACTTCTTCAACGACGATCTGCACGGCTTCTGGCAGGGAGGCCTTCGGCTCCGCTGGGCACCTCTGGACTGGGGGCAGACCGGGCGCGAACGGCAGATCCTCGCTATGCAAGAACGACTCGTCGACACGCAGGAGGCGGCCTTCACCGATGAACTGGCCCGCGCGCGTGCCGCGGCGCTTTCGGACATGGACCGGCTCTCCTCCGTGATCCGCCTTGACGATGAGATCGTGGCGCTGCGGGAGGCCATTGCCCGTGAGACGGCCATTCGACTGGAAAGGGGCACCGCCACGGCGTCCGTCTACGTGGAGGCAGAAAATGAAGCGCATCGGGCGCGCCTTGCCCGCGACGAGCACCGCATCCAGCTCCTGCAGGCACGGGTTGGACTCGCGACCCTGCTGGGGCAGGAACTTGAATGAAACCCTCTCTGCGCTCGCGTGGCGCCCATTCGTTATGAACAAATTGCTGCTGTCCCTACGCTTGTGCGTTCTCCCGGCGGTCATGCTCGTCGCCGCGTGCGGTAGCGGCGAGGCGGAGAGCGATGCTTACGGCAACTTCGAAGCGGACGAAGTGCTCATTTCTGCAGAGGCATCCGGGCAGCTCCTGCAGTTCGACGTGCAGGAAGGAGAAAACCTGCGCCGGGGCGCAACGGTCGGCCTGATCGACACCGTACAACTCGCCCTGCAGCGGCAGGAAATCGCGGCCGGGGAGAAGGTCGTTCGCTCGCGGGCGCGCGGTGCGCTGGCGGAAATACAGGTGCTGGAGGCGCAGCTTCGCACCGCCGAGCGCGAGCGCGCGCGGTTGGCGCAGCTCGTGCGCGACAGCGCCGCGCCGTCTCAGCAGCTCGATGAAGCGGAAGGGCAGGTGGCGGTGCTTCAGGAACGCATCGCCGCGGTGCGGACTCAGAACGCCTCGGTGCTGAGCGAGCTTGACGTAAGCCTCGCCAAGCGGCAGCAGGTAGGCGACCGGCTTTCCCGGAGTCGCATCGTAAATCCTGTTGCGGGTACGGTCCTGCAGAAGTACGCGGAGCGGTACGAACTTACTGCGCCCGGCAAGCCGCTCTACCGGATCGCGCCGCTCGATACGCTTACGCTTCGCGCCTACTTCGCCGGTGGGCAGGTTTCCCGGCTTCACATCGGGCAGCGCGTCCATGTTCGCGTGGATTCCGGAGCGACGGGGTACAAGACGCTTCCGGGCACGATCACGTGGATTGCTTCGAGGTCGGAGTTCACGCCGCGCGCGGTGCAGACGAAGGAAGAGCGCGTCACGCATGTCTACGCCGTGAAAATTCGAGTGCCGAATGCGTCCGGGCTTCTGAAGATCGGAATGCCCGGAGAGGTGCTGATCGATGAGCCTTAGACCGCAAGCCTCAGCGCCCCCGGGCGCGGAGCCGCCGCTGTGGGCCGAAGGACTCACCCGGCGCTTCGGCAAAACGACTGCCGTCGATCAGGCTTTCCTCAGCCTTCGGCCGGGCGAGATCTTCGGACTCATCGGTCCTGACGGCGCGGGGAAAACCACGCTTTTCCGGCTCCTGCTTACGCTGCTCCTGCCCGACGCCGGTGCCGCGCGCGTGCTCGGCTTCGACGTGCAGCGCGACTTCCGGGAAGTGCGCCGCCGCGTCGGCTATATGCCCGGACGCTTTTCGCTTTACCCGGATCTAACGGTCGAAGAGAACGTGCGCTTCTTCGCGTCGGTGTTCGGGACGAGTCTGGAGGAGAATTACGAACTGATAAAGGACATATACCGGCAGATCGAGCCGTTTAAGGACCGGCGGGCGGCGGCGCTTTCGGGCGGCATGAAGCAGAAGCTTGCGCTTAGCTGCGCGCTCATCCACGAGCCGGAATTGCTCTTCCTCGACGAGCCGACCACCGGCGTCGATGCCGTCTCTCGCGTCGAGTTCTGGGAGATGCTTGCCCGGCTGCGTGAGCGAGGCCTTACCATTCTCGTCTCTACGCCGTACATGGACGAAGCCTCCCGCTGCGACCGCATCGCGCTGATGCAAAACGGAAAACTTTCCGAGGCGAACACGCCGAAGGCCGTAGCGGCCGGATTTCGGCAGCCGCTGCTGGCCGTGTCCGCGTCCGGCCGCGTCCGCCTCGCCGCGCTGCTGCGCGACTACCCGCACGCCGCCTCCGTGCAGCCGTTTGGCGAAACATTCCACTACGCGGACCGCCGGCCCAGCGCCGACCCGGACGACCTTCGCGCCTACCTGAGCGAAAATGGAGTTGCGGACGCGCTCGTGCGTCCCATCGAGCCGACGGTCGAAGATGCTTTCATCGCCCTTCTGAGCGAAACAGGGACTGCCGCATGAAAGTCATCGACGTACAGGATCTCACAAAGCAGTTTGGCACCTTCACCGCTGTTGACGGCATCTCCTTCTCCGTGGAAGCCGGCGAAATCCTCGGCTTCCTCGGGGCCAACGGCGCGGGCAAGACCACAGCCATCAGATTGCTGACCGGCCTGCTGGCACCGACGTCCGGGCAGGCTTCCGTTGCAGGGTTCGACGTGAGCCGCGAACCCGAGGAGATCAAGGCCCGCATAGGGTACATGAGTCAGCGGTTCTCGCTCTACCCGGACCTTACCGTTCGCGAGAACACGCGCTTCTTCGGGGGTATATACGGCCTGAGCAAGTCGGAAATCAAAGAGCGCACGGATCGGCTGGTTGAGCGCCTTGGCTTGCAGGGCGTGCAGCATGCGCTGGTGGGGTCGCTGCCGCCCGGATGGAATCAGAAACTCGCTTTTTCCGTCGCGGTGCTGCATCGCCCGAGCGTCATCTTTCTGGACGAGCCGACCGGCGGCGTGGACCCGATCACCCGGCGACAGTTCTGGGAGATGATCTACGAGGAAGCGGCTTCCGGCACAACCGTTCTCGTCACGACGCACTACATGGACGAGGCCGCCTACTGCGACCGCATCTCCATTATGGTGGACGGGCGAATCGAGGCTTACGGCACGCCCGGTGAGCTGAAGAGGGCGTACGAAGCCGCCTCTATGGACGAAGTTTTCCTCCGCCTGGCCCGCCCCGCCGCTTCCGGTGCCCGTGCATGAACGCGCCAAAGGAAAACATCGACCCACATCGCCGGAGCGCGCTCGGGGGCTTCATCCTGAAGGAAGTCCGCCATATTCTGCGTGACCGGCGGACGCTGCTCATCCTCTTCGGGATGCCGCTCGCTCAGCTGCTTCTTTTCGGCTTTGCCATCCGCAATGAAGTGACGGACGTGCATCTGGCCGTCGTCGACCACGCGAATGATTACTTGTCTCAGGAACTCGTGGCTCGCTTCGGCGCGACGGAAACATTTGATATTGTTGACCGCCTCCCCTCGGAAGCCGGTCTCGAAGCGTTCTTTCGCACGGGAAAGGGGAAGCAGGCGCTGATCATAGCGCCCGATTTTGCCGCGCGGCTTGCCTCCGAGGGCGTTGCACAAGTTGAGCTTGTGATGGACGCGACCGATCCCAATTACGCGCGCACCGTTGAAGCCTACGCGACGCAGGTCATAAGCGGGTTTGCCGCCGAAAAGGTCGGCCTTCCCGCCGCGCCGCGCGTCGAGCCGGTCGTTCGGATGCGGTTCAACCAGACGCTAGAAAGTGTCTATCTCTTCGTCCCCGGCCTGACCGCGTTCATCCTCATGCTCGTTTCGGCGCTCATGACGTCCATCACCATCGCGCGCGAGAAAGAGACGGGCACGATGGAGACGCTGCTCGTCTCGCCGCTGAGGCCGCTGGGAATCATCACGGGCAAAGTCGTTCCGTACGTGGCGCTTGCTTCGGTCAACGCCGCGTCGATTCTCATTCTGGCGCGCGTCGTCTTCGGCGTGCCGATGCGGGGCAGCGCGGTGCTGCTGGCGCTCGAGTCCCTGCTTTTTATCCTCACGGCGCTCGCGCTCGGCGTGCTCATTTCCACCCGCACGTCGAGTCAGCAGACGGCCATGATGATTTCGCTCGTCGGATTGCTCCTTCCGACGCTGCTGCTCTCGGGCTTCATTTTTCCGATAGCAAGTATGCCCGAACCGCTGCAGTGGATCAGCAATATCGTCCCGGCGAAGTGGTTTCTGCTCATCTTGCGCGGCATCATGCTGAAGGGCCTCGGGATAGCGTACATCTGGAAGGAAACCGCCGTGCTGGGGGGCATGTGTCTCCTCCTGCTGATTGCGGGCGTGCGGAGCCTGAACATTCGCCTGGACGGGTAGCGGCCATGCGCACGGTGCTTTACATCCTTCAAAAGGAGTTTCTGCAGATCTTCCGCAATCGGGCGATGCTGCCGATCATCGTCATCATGCCGGTGCTGCAGCTTGTCGTGCTCGGATTTGCAGCAACGTTCGAGGTGCGCAATGTGAGCGTTCATCTCGTAGACCTTGACGCCTCGACGGCCTCCTACCGGCTCGCGCAGGCGCTCGAAGCCTCCGGGTACTTCCGCATCGAGCGCCGCTCGGCCTCCGCCCGTTTAGCCGAAGAAGACCTCCTCCGCCGACGCGCGGGCATGATCCTGGAGATACCCAGGGGATTCGAGCGGCGCTTGCTTACCGAAGGTCCGTCCCCCGTCCTGATTTCGATCGACGCGGAGGATGGAGCGGCGGCGGGCATCGCGCTCGCCTACGTCACGGCCATCACCGGCAGCGTCGGTAAAGAACTGGCGGCGGAGCGCGGGTTGGTGCCGCCTCCGGGTCCGGATCAGCCAAGGGTAGAGGTGATCGGGCGATACTGGTTCAACGCGGACATGAGTTATCCGGCCTACATGGTGCCCGGTATTCTTGTGCTGCTCGTGACCATCATCGGCGGACTGCTGACCGCCATGAACATCGTCCGCGAAAAGGAAACCGGAACGATCGAGCAACTCAACGTCGCGCCCATCAAAAAGTACCAGTTCATTGTCGGCAAGCTGATGCCGTTCTGGATCCTCGGCATGGGCGAGCTGGCAGGCGGGATGGTGGTGGCAAGATTGATCTTCGCCATCCCGATTCAGGGTAGCCTTGCGCTCGTCTTCTTCAGCGCGGGCATTTATCTCGTTGTCGTGCTCGGCATCGGCCTGCTCACTTCAACCCTCACCGAGACGCAGCAGCAGGCGATGTTCGTCATGTGGTTTCTTTTCGTTCTTTTCATCCTTCTCGGCGGCCTGTTCACGCCTCTGGAGAGTATGCCGATCTGGGCGCAGCGCCTGAGCATGCTCAACCCGGTTGCATGGTTCATTATGATCATGCGCTCCGTGCTCGTGCGCGGCGCGGGGCCGGCGGACATCCGCGTGCCGCTTGCCGCACTGGCGAGCCTCGCGACGGTCATTCTCACGCTCGCGATCGTGCGCCACCATAAGGTTCACGCCTGAGCGCGCTTCGCGCCCTGCCTATTCCGACGCTTTCTGCAGCCGGCTATCTACGGCACACGTCGTGCGAATGCCACCACGGACATTGTAAAGCGTCGTTACGACCAGATATTCCGGGTCTTCAAGGAAGCGGCGAACGTCCTCGTAGACGGTGGCGGTAATGTCCTCCTGCGCGGCTCCGATGTTGCGCCAGGAGAGGAGATAGTACTTCAGGCTCTTCAACTCCAGGATCCACGTGCCCGGAACGTATTCGATTCGCAGCGTGCCGAAGTCCGGCAGACCCGAAAACGGGCACAGCGCCGAGAATTCGCCCGTCTCGGTTTCGTATACGACGACCTGCCGCGCCTGATGGTCGTAGCGTAGGCGGTGGATCTCTTGTTCGCGCGAGTTGGGCGGAAGGAAGAGTCCGAAGCGCCCCTCCGGCCGGATGCCGTGGCGCGCCATATGTTCGAGCGACTGCCGGGTATGCTCCATCGCCCGCTCCTGAAGGTCCTGCAGATAGTGACGGGATTCAGTGGGCTGATCCTTGTCTTCCATGCCTGCTTCTCTTTCGTTCGAAGTCCGTGATTCCCGCGCGTGAACGACGCAGGCAAGCGCGTGTTCGCCCGGTGCTTTGGCAATGTTGTCACACCAGCCACAGACGCTTTACGGCGCGGAGCGCCTACCTTCCGCCCCGATACGACTCCTCGATCACACCTCACGAGGCACCATTGACTGACTGGATAGAAGGACTTGGCCCGATCATGCAGGCGCTCATTGCCGGCCTTTTCACCTGGGGCATAACGGCCGTCGGGGCGCTGATCGTGGTGTTCACGAACACGGTCTCCCGCCGTTTGCTCGACACCATGCTCGGTTTCGCCGCCGGGGTGATGATCGCCGCGAGCGTCTGGTCCCTGCTGATTCCGGCCATGGAGATGGCGGAGGCGCAGGGTGGTCCCGCCTGGCTGCCGGCCATGATCGGCTTTCTGCTTGGTGGCTTGACTATGCGCCTGCTCGACGAGTACCTGCCGCACCTTCATCTCGGCCTCAAGCCGGATCAGGCTGAGGGTGTCAAGACGCAATGGGGCGGGGCGACCCTGCTCGTGATGGCGATTACGCTCCACAACATCCCCGAAGGTCTGGCGGTAGGCGTGGCGTTTGGAGCCGTCGGCCTCGGCGGCGACCTGGCGTCGGTGGCGACCTTCGGCGGCGCGGTGGCGCTGGCCGTCGGCATTGGCATTCAGAACTTTCCGGAGGGCCTCGCCGTGTCGATGCCGCTGCGCGCAAACGGCATGTCGAAGTGGAAGAGCGTCTGGTATGGCCAGCTCTCTGCCATCGTAGAGCCAATCGCCGCCGTCGTCGGCGCGGCTGCGGTCCTGTACATCAACCCGATCCTCCCGTATGCGCTATCGTTTGCCGCCGGTGCGATGATCTTCGTGGTAGTGGAAGAACTCATCCCCGAGTCGCAGCAGAATCATCACGAGGACCTTGCCACGATCGGTACGCTCGGGGGCTTCGTCGTCATGATGGTGCTGGACGTGGCACTCGGCTAACACGCCGGTCGCGCAAAACATGAAGGGCAGGTGAGAATACGGGCTGGCCGGTAGCGACGGTTCCGGGTGGTGTCCTATCTTGGGCGGGAACATTAACTTCAACGTACCCTCCGCCCCGCGACGCCATGACTGCAGCGCACATACACCTCCTGCTCAACCACATTCCCGTGCTGGCCATCTTCTTCGGCACGATCATACTCGCGTACGGGATCTTTCGCAAGAGCGGAGTCGCGCGCGCCGCTGCAATGTGGTCTTTCCTTGTCGTTGCGGTCTTCGCCGGTGCCACGTACCTGACAGGTGAACCGGCCGAAGAGATCGTTGAAGATTACGCCCACGTCTCCGAGCCGATGATTCACGAGCACGAAGAGGCGGCCGAACTTGCGCTTATCGGATCAGGCATCCTCGGCGTTCTCGCGCTCGCCGGACTGGTTCTCTACCGCAGCAAGCCCATGCCGACGGCGCTTCCCGTAGTCGTTCTCCTGGTTGCACTCGTCGTAAGCGGCCTTCTGGCCTACGCGGCCAACCTTGGCGGTCAGATCAGCCACCCGGAAATCCGCTCTGCAACGGCCGCCGCCGGCGACGTGTCGCCGCGCGCACGCGACCGGGACGACGACTGAACGCGAAGAGCCGCCGGGCCGCGAGCGCTCTACTGCGATGCCTTTCCTGCGGCACGCTCCGATTCCCGGGCATAGACGATGTAATCCGTCGCCGGGGGCGTTTCGCCGGCCTGCCGGAGTAGCAGCGCTATCTGCGCGCGGTGATGCGTGCTGTGGTTAATCACGTGGGTTACGATCTCCCGCAGCGTCGACGTATAGCGTTCGCCTTTCGTGTTGGTATAGGTCACCTCCGAGTTGAAGTCGCCCGGAGCCAGCGTGTTGAGAAAGGCGGACCAGTTCCGCGCGTTCCCTTCGATGCGAGCGGCGCAGGCCGGAGCGTCGTCGGTGGACCAGGTCGAAAGGGCCTCGTCGTTCGTTTCCTCAGCGCGGCCGAGCCAGACGGACTGCGAGCGAAGCAGGTGCGACAGGAGCCGGAGGGCCGGCAGTTGCTGGGAGGGGGAGAGCGCCTGGACGGCGGAGAGGATGCGCTTGGTGGACCATTCTTCGTAAGCAAAAAGGTCCGCGAAGTGCGCAGGCTCGATGTATAAAGCGGGTTTCATGTTCTAAGAAAAGGCGTCAGCGGAAGAGTGCGGAATCCTTTAGCACGCATTGTGTTTCCGCTCCGGGCCCGCAGGCTGCATATTGCGAACCATTGGAGGGGGCGAACGTTGGGAAAGTACCTCTTTCCCGATCCTGTTCCACTGTCCCTACTCCCCGGCTTCTATGATACGTCGAATTGCACGGCTGGTCGCATCGGCGGCAGCGATCCTGGTCCTCCTCTTCTCGGCACAGCTCGTGTCCGCTCAGGCCGTGCCCACGCGCATCATCGTCCGCGCGGTCTCGCAGGACGCTAAGATCATCGGTGACGGCGTCGGCGGAGCGCGCATCACGATTGTCGACGCATCGACCGGCGATACGCTCGCCTCGGGCCTGCAGGCGGGCGGCACCGGCGATACGGATGCTATCATGAAAACGCCTCGCGAGCGCCACGGAACGGTCTACGGCACGACAGGCGCTGCGGGGTATGAGGCCATACTGAAACTGGACCGCCCCACGCAGGTCGAAATCATCGCCGAAGGACCGCTCAAGTTTCCGCAAGCCGTGCAGAAAGCGTCGGCCACCATGCTCGTAGTTCCCGGCAAGGATGTGGTCGGGGAGGGCGTGGTACTTACGCTTCACGGCTTCATCGTGGACATCATGCCGCCCGAGGGGCACTTCGGTGCCGGTTCTACTATCCCGATCCGGGCTATGGTCACGATGGCGTGCGGATGCCCGACGCAGCCGGGCGGGTTGTGGGATGCGGACGCGATCGAAATCGTCGCTCGGGTATGGAGCGGGAAGCGGCTCGCGGCAGAAGCGCCCATGCGCTACGACGGCACGGCAAGTCGCTACGCCGCCGACCTCGAGGTTCCCGGCGACGCGACCGGACCGCTTCGCCTTGAAGTCGTTGCGTCGGACTCGGATCAGGCGAACTTCGGCCAGGATTCCATGTGGATTACGGCGCGCTTATGACTTCTGAGGAAGCGCGCGCCGGAGGCGACGTTCCCTGCGGCAGCGGCGAACTGGTCGCGCTGCGCGGCCTATCCCGGCAGTATGAAGAGGGGGGACAGGCGCGCATCGTTCTCGACGGCATCGACTTCAGGATATGCAAGGGCGAGTTCGTCGTGCTGCTCGGGCGCAGCGGCGCGGGCAAGAGCACGCTCTTGAATCTCATCAGCGGTATCGATCTGCCCTCGTCCGGGACGGTCGAGATTGCCGGAGAGAACCTGACGCGGCTCTCCGAGCGGAAGCGGACGCTCTTTCGCCGCAAGCACATCGGGTTCATCTTCCAGTCGCTCAACCTCATCAATACCCTCACGGTGGCGGAGAACATCCTTCTGCCGCTGGAACTGAATGGCCGGACGGATCCGTCCGAGCGGGAACGCGCGCTGCTCTTCCTCGACGAAGTGGGACTTGGCGACCGTGCCGGAACGTACCCGGACAGGCTTTCCGGTGGCGAGCAGCAGCGCGTCGCCATCGCGCGGGCGCTCGCTCACGACCCGTCGCTCGTCCTCGCCGACGAACCTACCGGCAATCTCGACTTCAAGACGGCCGAACAGGTCATGCTCCTGCTGGACCGCCTCATACACCAGACCGGGCGCACGATGCTCGTCGTTACGCACGACCGTGAGCTGATCGGGCGGGCGGACCGGGTGGTCGCCCTTCGCGACGGGCAGCTCCATACCGTCGACGGAGCCGCCGCTTCCGTGTAGCGCAATGCCGCCGGCCAGTGTTGCAGAATGGTTTCAGAGGGCGCACTTGCCCGGTCGGCTGCGCGTCGTACTCTTCAACAGCATCTATCCTTCTATCCCTGTTTGGCCGGTATGACCCACACCCTGAAGCCCGGCGACGCTTTGCTGCTCGTCGACGTCCAGAACGACTTCATGCCCGGCGGCGCGCTTCCCGTCGCGGAAGGCGATGCCGTTGTGGACGTGCTCAACGGCTGGATCAGCGCCGCGAGAGAGGCCGGCGTGCCTGTCTTTGCCTCCCGCGACTGGCATCCGGAGGGGCATGTTTCTTTTGAAGAACGCGGCGGTCCCTGGCCGCCGCACTGCGTGCAGGACACCGGTGGCGCGGCCTTCCATGCGGACCTTGACATTGCCGGTGTTCACGTCGTGAGCAAGGCCGCCACGGCGGACAAGGATGCCTATTCGGCGTTCGAGGGAACGGATCTCGCCGAGAGGCTTGCGGAGGCGCGGGTTCACCGCGTATGGATCGGCGGCCTCGCGCTTGACTACTGCGTTCGCGCCACCGCGCTCGACGCCGTGCACGCCGGGTTCGAAACGCACGTTCTGCTCGGTGCCACCCGCGCTATCTCGGAGGAATCGGCGCGAGACGCCCGGCGCACCATGGAGGAGGCGGGTGTCGTGCTCGAAGAGGGGAATGAGCACGCTTTCGGAGGTTCGGCATGAGCGCTGCTGAAAGGACATTCCCCGCCGGGACGGATCCCGTATGGACGAACGCCGACAATGCGGCGCTGCTGACGGACCTCTACCAGCTGACAATGGCGCAGGCCTACTTTAAGGAAGGCCATACGGAAGAAGCCGTCTTCGATCTCTTCTTTCGGCGGCTCGGCAAGCGGAACTACCTGATTGCTTGCGGCCTCGAATCGGCGCTCGACTACCTTGAAAAGCTCCACTTTGCGCCCGAGGCGATTGACTACCTGCGCACGCTGGGGCTATTTCAGGACGACTTTCTGCAGGAGCTTGCGCGTTTGCGCTTCACCGGAGAAGTCCGTGCAATTCCGGAGGGAACGGCCGTCTTCGAGAACGAACCGATCATGCAGATTGCTGCGCCAATCATGGAAGCGCAGCTGGTCGAGAGTTTCTTGCTCAACCAGATAACCTTCCAGACCGGGGTTGCCTCTAAAGTCGCACGGGTGGCTCACGTGGCGGGCGGGCGGTCGCTGGCCGAGTTCGGGATGCGCCGGATGCACGGCGCTGACGCCGCGCTGAAGGGCGCGCGCGCCGCCTTCATCGGAGGCATGGACAGCACTTCCGACGTTCTCGCGGGATTCGCTTTCGGCATTCCGGTCTCGGGCACAATGGCGCACAGCTACGTGCAAGTACATGAGGTCGAGGAACTGGCGCTGCGCTCTTTCGACTCGCTTTATCCCGGTACCACGCTGCTCGTCGACACGTACGACACGCTTGCAGCCGTTCGCAAGATCGTCGCGATGCACCGGCGCGATCCCGAGGGATTTCAGGTGGGTGGCATTCGCCTCGATTCGGGGGACCTCGCGGCGCTTGCGGCCGAGGCGCGCGGCGTGCTCGACGAGGGCGGCTTGCAGAACGTGAAGATCTTCGCCAGCGGCAGTCTCGATGAGTTTGCCATCCGAGACCTCGTCCGGCAGGGCGCTCCCATCGATGCCTTCGGGGTGGGTACCCGCGTCGGCACGATGGCGGACCAGCCGTACCTCGATTCCGTCTACAAGCTGGTGTCCTACGACGCCCGCGGGCGGATGAAGCTTTCTGCACACAAGGCCAATCTGCCCTGCCGGAAACAGGTGTTCCGGACCGTGGAGAACGGCAAGATCGTGGGAGATGTGGTTTCTATGGACGATGAACCGGGGGAGGGACTACCGCTGCTCGAGGTCGTAATGCGCGGCGGGAAGCGGACAGCAGCCGGTCGCGAGACCATGGCCGATGCAGCCAAGCGCGCCCGCCGGTCCATGGAAACCCTGCCGCCGCACCTCCTCGATCTGGACCTCGCCCGCACGCCCTACCCGGTCACCGTCAGCGACGCGCTGCAGGAGGCGACCGAGACGCTGCGCGCCCATCTCGAACGCGCTTCACGGGAGCCGGACTAAATGTCGCCGAGCTGCGGCCGGATGAGGATTTCCTCCACCACCGCACGTTCGCTGAGTTTCCACGCCGCCACGGTAGCCTCCGCGACGCTCTCCGGTGGAATGAAGCGCTCCGCCGGCAGGTCCGTCTGGCCCCAACTCGGCGTCAGCGTCGCGCCGGGCAGGATGGATGTGACGCGCACGCCCTTGTCGAGCGTTTCCGCCCGGACGACCCGCGCAAGGCCGAGCAGCCCGTGCTTTGCGGCGCAGTAGGCCGCGCCACCGGGATAACCCTGGATGGAAGCAACGGACCCCATGAAGAAGATGTGCCCGCCGCCGTTCTCGATCATCGGCTCGATAAAAGCCTGCGTGACGAGAAAGGCGCTCGTAAGATTCGTCTCGATCTGTTCTCGAAAGCGGGTGAGCTTCATCGTTCGGAATCCTCCCGGCTCGAACGCGCCCGCAACGTTGGCGAGCACGCCCGGAGCGCCCCAACGCGCAAGGACGGCGGCGGCCGTCTTGTGAACCGCCTCTTCGTCCGTCACGTCGCACGGAAAGACATCCGCCTCGGCACCGAGCGCGCGGCAGTCTGCAGCGACCCGGTCGAGCTTTGCCACGTTGCGGGAGAGCAACGCAAGGCGCGCCTGCGGTTCAGCAGCGAAAGCGAGGGCCAGCGACCGTCCGATGCCCTGGCTTGCGCCGGTAATTACAATCGTCATGTGGCGAGTGGATTAAGAGGTTGTTGAAATAACGCGAATCCAGACGAGGCATCAAAGGTTGTGTGAATTTAATCAACAGCGAACGAAAGCAAGGCCGAGATGCTTCGCTTCGCCGTCACGACTCGGCAGCGCCGTTCTGCCTTCCCGGTGCTCCTCACGACCGCGCCTTCTCCAGCCTCCCCGGCTGTCATCCCGACCAAGGCGGCGCTACCAGCCCTCATCATGAGACCGCCTCATCCGCCGCCGCGCGGAGGGACCTCCCCACGGGGCAACCACGCACCCCCAGCCCGGCCCGTTGCTCAGGAAGAGAACAACAACGTCCCGCCCGTCATCCTCCGCCCTCCCCCGGCTGTCATCCTCCCGCCGCCCCCGCCCGTCAACCTGAATGCAGCGAAGGATCTGTGCTTACCTTAGCCTGAGATGCTTCGCTTCGCCGTCACGACTCGGCAGCGCCGTTCTGCCTTCCCGGTGCTCCTCACGACCGCGCCTTCTCCAGCCTCCGCAGGTGTCATCCCGACCAAGGCGGCGCTACCGGCCTTCATCATGAGACGACACCATTCGCCGCCGCGCGGAGGGACCTCCCCACGAGGCAACCACGCACCCCCAGCCTGCCCGTCGCCCCGGACAAGAACAACAACGTCCCGCCCGTCATCCTCCCGCCGCCCCCGCCCGTCAACCTGAATGCAGCGAAGGATCTGTGCTTACCGTAGCCTGAGATGCTTCGCTTCGCTCAGCATGACACGGCGGGAATGTTCTGCATACCGTGTGCTCGTTCGTTTCTTGGCGTCCTCCATACTCCTCCGTCATCCTCCCACCGCCCCCGCCCGTCATCCCGAACGCAGTGAAGGATCTACCTTTCCAGTCTGCTAATAGGCTGTCGACGTATGGCGAACACGTACCTGTTGTCAAAGCTCAAACGATGAAATCAACAGGCTCTTAAGGCTTGCTCTGAATGAGGCGCATGAACTCGGCGCGCGTGGTGGCGCTCATGAACGCGCCGCTCATCGCGCTCGTCGTGGTGACGGAGTTTTGCTTTTCTGCACCGCGCATCATCATGCAAAGGTGCTGCGCCTCCACGACGACCGCGACTCCCTGCGGGGCAAGCACTTCCTGAATGGCATCGCGGATCTGGATCGTCAGCCGCTCCTGAACCTGCAGTCGGCGCGCAAAAACGTCTACGACGCGGGGAATCTTGCTCAGTCCGACGATCTTGCCATCCGGTATATAGGCAACATGCGCTTTCCCGAAGAAGGGCAACATGTGATGTTCGCATAGCGAGTACATTTCGATGTCCTTCACGACAATCATCTCGCTGTAACTCTCGTCAAAAACGGCAGACTCGAGAATGGCGCGGTAATCCATTCCGTAGCCGTGCAGGAGGAACTGGTAAGCCTTCGCTACCCGGTCCGGCGTCATGGCCAGCCCCTCGCGATCAGGATCTTCGCCGAGCGTGCGCAGCATCGCCGTCACGTGGCCGGACAAATCCTTCGTGACGTCATCGCTGTAGAGGTCGCCGCGTTGGTAAAGGACGGGTACCTTGAAGTCGACGTCCTCCGCGCGGGCACCGTCTATGCCGTCTCCCTTGTGAATGCGGTTGTCGGTTTTAACTTGATTCTCAGGCATGGCATGCGTTCAGTTGAAATGCACTCGCGTGGAATGCAATGAGAGTACGCAGAAAAGCTACTCGCCGAAATACTCGACCATGTTGTTCTCCGTCTCAAACAGCCGAATGCGGTGGAGCCGCCCGACGGGGAGCTTGTCCACAAGGCGCTTCCAAAAGGCCACGACGAGGTTTTCGGACGAGGGCAACGTGCCGTGAAGAAAGTCCACGTCAAGGTTGAGATTGGCGTGATCGCAAACGGACACGATCCGCTCGTCTACGACGCGGTTCAGCACCCCGAGATCAATGACGTAGCCGGTCTCCGGATCAGGCGTGCCCGCCACGGTTACTTCCAAACGGTAGTTATGACCGTGCCAGTTCGGGCTGTTGCATTTGCCAAACGTGGCCCGGTTCCATTCGTCCGACTTCCCCGGGTTATGCAGGCGATGGGCCGCATTGAAGTGGGTTGTGCGAACGACGTAAACAGTCGGCATGGAGCGGCAGCGGCGGGTGGATCGGGCGCGAAGTGCGACGGGGGCGTTGTGGGCGCGAAGGGCTTTACGAGATCGCGGGAGGTGCGTTCCGCTCAAGAGCCTCACAGCCCTTCGGGAGCGGAATCGTGCGAGATCTGCCCCGAAGTCGTTCCGAACCTCCTTTGTAGACGCTATATTTAGCGCACCACGTTCTCCTGTTCAACCCCCCACTTCCATGGCTGAACTGACGCTGTTCCAGAAGATTGCCGAACGCCGGATTCCGGCAGAGATTGTCTATGAGGATGCGCAGTGCTTCGCCATCCGAGACATCCATCCGCAAGCGCCCACGCACCTGCTGATCATTCCAAGGAAACCCATTGCCGGGCTGACGGAAGTGGAGGAGACCGACGCCCCGCTCGTCGGGCACCTGCTCGTCGTTGCGGCGAGGCTTGCCCGCGAGGAAGGGCTTGAGGGAGGCTACCGAACGGTCTTCAACAGCGGCAAGGATGCAGGCCAGTCGGTGGACCATCTGCACCTGCACCTACTTGGCGGGCGCGCGCTTCAGTGGCCGCCCGGATGAGGACGCTCCGGTCGCTCCGTTTTTTTGCCGACCGGTCGGGGTGGACGTCTTGCTTTGCCGTCCTCGCGCTGATCGCGCAGGGGATGGCGTGCGCGTTTATCCTTCCGCCTGCGGCCGCCGGGCAGCCCCTGAGGCGCATTCAGAGCGGATTCGAACGGGACGTAAACCGGTATCACTGGCTCTTCTCAGGAGACATAGCGGAGCGCTTTGGGAAGTGGAACGTGCAGGCGTCCAACCGCTTCACTTCGGACGCTTTCATCCTCTTCAACGACCGGCTGAGTATCCGCGACGAAAACGCGCTCCGGTGGCAAGTCGCGCGCCCGCTTGGGCGTGTCCTCGAAGGGCGCGTCTTTGGTTCATCCGACTGGTTTAGTCAGGGCAGGGTGTTGGACCAGACGGTGCAGAGCGCCCTTCGTTACGCTGCTTCACCGGCGCTCTGGATCGAGCCGTCCGCCGGGTTTGCGTGGAACCAGCGGCCCGGCGCGCCCATCGCCGACGACGTGGACCCGGTGCGCCTCGACGCCGGGCCGGCCTATGGCATTCAGATGCTCTTTGCGCCTGCCGCTACTGCGGATACGCGCGTACGTCTCGCCGCCGAAGGCGACTGGCAAGTTATAAATCCGAGGCGTGCCGGACGCTTTCGCCTCAACGGCGTGGCGCAGCGGTCCTTCGGCGGCACGCGCCTCTCGGCCGAAGCCGCGCTGACTTCGCTCCGGCGAGACTCCTATCAGGCCGTCTCTTTCCTCAACCGGGGTGACCAGGCGGACCGTTTCTCCGAAACGGTAGAAGCGACTTTCAGCGACACCGCGAGAGCGGCCGTTCGCCTCGAATCGCCGCTGCCGGGCAACTTCAGCCTGACGGGGTCCGTCGACGCCGCGGCCGTTTCGCGCCGGGTGCGCACCTTCCGGGCACCCGAGGAGACGCTCTTTTTCGACACCGACTTCGGACGGCAGGCACTCGGGCTGGACGTCGGCCTCCGCTGGGCAAACGAAGCGACTGAAGCCGTTCTCACGCTCCGCTCGGAGGGCGAGTCTGAATCCCGCCTCCTCGCCAACCGGGAGACCCTGCCGCCGGTGCAGGCCGCTCAGAAAAGTAACCTGCTGCAACAGGCAGACTTCGATCAGGGTCTCCTCGGCCTCGGCCTGATGCTCCGCCGCCGGTTCGGCCCGTCAACGGCGTACTTCAACGGCTTCACGAGCATCATTCGGCATGACACGCCGGACAACAATCCGGACGACCGGGACGAACGGTTCGCTTCCGGCGATGCAGGCTGGTCGCTTCGGCTCAGCCGGTACCTTCAGGCCGATCTCGGCGTGCTTGCGACGTACTATCACACCGTCTTTTTGAAGGCAGAGCGCTCCGGAGAGAACAACGTGCAGCGCAGCCTTCGCTTTCGCCCGTCGGCCCGGTGGACGCCTTCGGCCGCTACGAACGTGCGGCTCGGCGGCGAAGTGCGCGCCACGTACACCGTAGCGGACTTCGCGGTGGAACAGGGGCCGCCGCGCGATCAGTCTGCCCGCGAGTTCCGACTTGAAGGGGATCTGGATCAGCGCCTCGGCACCGGATTGCGGCTCCTCGCCAACGGCGGCAGAAGCGATCTTCATCTCGGAAGGCTCATCTGGAGCCGCTTTGCCGAGATCCCATACGACACCCTTCGCACCTACTACGGCTCCGTTCGGCTGCGCGCAGGCCGGCGCGTGGTGGCCGAACTGGGCTACAGGTTTTACATCCGGTCCGACTATGACCGCGCCCTGACCGTCCGCTTCAACCGGTACGATGAAGGCGGTAACCCCATCCTGCTCGGCGGCGATCCGCTTGTGGGCAGCATCACGCGCTCCGGTCGCAAATCCATCGTGCAGGGCGGCCCCATAACCACCATCCGGTATCCGGTAGGCCGCGGATCGACGCTGCACGTCGACGGCTGGCTGAACATACAACACGTACGCTACAGGCTTTACGGCACGCTTCCGGCGGAGTCCGCGGAGAGCATTCGCGATTCGGCGAGGCGGGGCGCGCGCACCGTGACGCCGAACGTGACGCTGGGCGTTTTGTGGAATTTTTGAGAGACGAGGCTTCGCAGCGACGCGGCTCTGCATTAACTTTGAGCATCCGCCGCATGGAACCCGTGCCCATAAGCGAGGTAGCAACGGAAGAGCTGCATAAACAGTTATTTATGCGGTTAATGCCTGGATTTGCGAGTGAATCCGGCACCGATTATCTTTAATGCGTGCTTGAACCCGGGGTCGTTCGGGTGGGCGTGTGGCAAACTTTAGTCTAACGGTGATGTGAATGGGTAGCATTGGTATGCCGGAGATCCTTCTGATCTTCCTGGTTATTTTGCTCGTCTTTGGAGCCAAGCGGATTCCGGAAATCGCGCGCGGCCTCGGAAAGGGAATCAGGGAGTTCAAAGACGCCACGACGGACATCAAGCGCGAGCTTACCATCGACGACGCGCCGCCCCGCGTTCAGCCGCCGCAGCACGCCGCGACGCCGTATTCGGCACCCTACAGCCAGACCCCCGCTGCTCCTCCGGTTGCCGCCCCCGCGCCCGCCCCTGCACCCGCTGCCGAAAGCCCGGCTCCCGAGCGGATCGACTGACAGATCTCCGAATGCTTTACCGTTCTTTTGCCCAGGCCCGCACGGCACTGGAGCGCGATGAGACCAGCTGCGAAAGCCTGGTCTCATCTTTTTTGGAGACCATCGAGCGCGATAACCCGCGCCTGAATGCCTTCATCCAGGTCGATGAGGAAGGAGCGCTCGAGCGCGCGCGTTTTATAGACGCGCAGCGGAACCGTCTCGCCGAATGGCCGCTCGCAGGGATGGTGCTCGCCGTCAAGGACAACATCTGCATTCGCAATCGCCCCGTCACCTGCGGCTCGCGGATGCTTGAAAGTTTTTCGTCCGCCTTTGACGCCACCGTGATCGAACGGCTGCGGGATGCCGGTGCCATCTTCATCGGCAAGACGAACTGCGACGAGTTCGGCATGGGCTCCTCGAACGAGAACTCGCACTTCGGGCCGGTTCGCAATCCGCTGGACGAAACGCGGGTGCCGGGCGGTTCATCCGGCGGGTCGGCGGCTGCCGTGGCCGCGGGAATGTGTTTTGCGGCGCTCGGCTCGGACACGGGCGGGTCCATTCGCCAGCCCGCTGCATTCTGCGGCATCGTTGGCCTGAAGCCGACGTACGGAAGGGTGAGCCGCTACGGGCTGGTCGCTTACGCATCCTCCTTCGACTGCGTCGGCCTGCTTGCGCAGTCGCCCGAGGACGCGGCGCTGCTTCTGGAAACGATGGCAGGCGTGGATCCCTCGGACTCGACCAGCGCCCCGGTGCCGGTCCCCTCGTTCCGCTCCGCTCTCGAGGTGCCACTGAACGGCGTGCGCGTGGGGCTGCCGAAAGAATACTTCGCGGAAGGTCTGGATGCCGGCATCCGCGCGGCGCTCGAGGAGTCCGTGGAACGGCTGAAGTCGCTCGGGGCCGCGGTTCGCGAGGTGTCGCTTCCTCACACCGAGTACGGCACGGCCGCCTACTACGTCCTTGCAACGGCGGAAGCGTCGAGCAACCTGGCCCGCTACGACGGCGTGCGGTATGGGCACCGGGCGGAACCGTCGCCGCAGGACGCCGCCGGTGCGGAAGGTCCGAACGGCACGCTCGTTTCTCCGCTGAACCGGCTTTATGCCGCCTCTCGAACGGAAGGCTTTGGCGAAGAGGTCAAGCGGCGCATCATGCTCGGCACGTACGTGCTGTCCTCGGGCTACTACGACGCCTATTACGGGAAGGCGCAGCGGGTGCGGACGCTCATTCGGCACGACTTCGACAGGGCGTTCGGGGAGGTGGACGTTCTCCTGACGCCCGCAACGCCGACGCCGCCCTTCCCGCTCAGAAGCAAGTCCGAGGACCCGTTGGAGATGTACCTTGCGGACGTTTATACCGTCAACGCCAACCTGGCGGGCGTCCCGGCCGTCGTCGTACCGGCGGCAAAGCATCCTTCCGGACTCCCCGTTGGCGTGCAGCTTCTTGGCCGGCACTTCGACGAAGCGCGGCTGCTGCAAGTCGGCAGCGCCCTCTCTTTCGAGCCGGTTGCGGCAGCGTAGCGGCACAGGCCGGCGATCTTTCCTTCTTTAGGTCGATTCGGGCGCGTCATGCCGGCGGAAGGTGCTTATCTTCCCCTTACCGGGTGGCCGAGCGTGCGCCGCCCATCGAGCGAACGAACCTCCATAAAAGGAATGAGCATTCTGGTTGACAGGCACTCGCGCGTCGTCGTGCAGGGCTACACAGGAAAGGAAGGCAGCTTCCACGCCGAGCAAATGATCGCTTACGGCACCCACATCGTCGGCGGCGTAACACCCGGCAAGGGCGGGCAGCGCCACCTGGACCGGCCTGTTTTCAACACCGTCGCCGACGCGGTTGCGCGCGAAGGGGCGAACACCTCCGTCATCTTCGTCCCCCCGGCCTTCGCCGCCGACGCGATTCTGGAAGCGGCCGACGCGGGCATCCGGGTCGTCGTCTGCATTACGGAAGGGATTCCTACAGCGGACATGATCCCGGTCTACCATTACGTCAAGAAGAAAGGCGTCCATCTTGTCGGACCCAACTGTCCGGGCGTGATCACGCCGGGCCAGGCAAAGGTCGGCATCATGCCTGCGATGATCTTCAGCGAAGGGCCGGTAGGAATCATCTCCCGGTCGGGCACCCTCACCTACGAGAGTGTCGATCAGCTTACGCGGCAGGGCCTCGGGCAGAGCACTGCCGTCGGGATCGGTGGGGATCCGGTCATCGGAATGCGCTTTACGGATGTGCTGGAGCTTTTCGAAGCCGACGGCGAAACGGAAGCGGTCGTGCTGATTGGCGAGATCGGCGGGTCCGCCGAGGAGGAGGCCGCCGCCGTGATCTCGGGGATGAGCAAGCCCGTCTTCGCCTTTATCGCCGGAAAGACCGCGCCGCCCGGACGCCGCATGGGCCATGCCGGTGCTATCGTCTCGGGGGGCAAGGGAACGGCCGAGGAGAAGTTCGCCGTGCTGCGCAAGGCCGGGGCGGTCATCGTCGAGAATCCGGCCGAGATCGGGCAAGCCGTTAAGGAGCACCTCGCAGGCCAAAGCTCGTAGCCGAACCGCGATCACCCGAACCCGATGCTTGTTAGAGAAGCGCGTTTCTTAAAGGGCGCCGCCGGGTGGGCGGGAATGCCGAACGACGGGATGCCGGAAGTGGCGTTCATCGGGCGATCGAACGTCGGCAAGAGTTCGCTCATCAATATGCTCGTGGGGCGCAAGTCGCTTGCCCTCACGAGCGGTAATCCCGGCAAAACGCGCGAATTCAACTTCTACGTCGTGAACGACGTGGTGTACCTCGTCGACCTGCCGGGATTCGGTTACGCCAAGGTTTCCCAGGCGGAGCGTGACCGGTGGGCGGTGCTGATCATGCGCTACCTCAACGAACGCGCGCCGCTTCGGGTCGTCTTTCACCTCGTTGACAGCCGCCACGGGCTGACGGGGCTTGACCAGGAAGTGGTTGCGATGATGAAGGGAGCGCCGGTGCCCTACGTGATCCTGCTCACGAAGTCGGACAAGCTCTCGGGCAACGGGAGAAATAAGAGCAAGGCGCAGGTCGAAAAGGCTTTGCTCGACCGGGGCATGGAAGTGCCGGTGATCCCTACGTCTGCCGAGACCAAGCTCGGCCTCGACGCCGTCTGGAAGTGGATCGACGAGGTGGGAATGCTGCCGATGGCCGGGTAGAGGCAGTCGGCAGGCATTCTACTCCCGGCGACCAGGCACTTGCGGTTTGGCGGCGTTCTGCCGGCGCGCGGTATTGTGCGTTCGGCGTCCCTCGTGTAACACGAATGCGTATTTTGCCGTCTCTACGACAGGCAAAACGCAAGCCCTCCTTAATTATGGCAAAGAGAGTCATCATAACCGACGCGGTCGATCCCGTTTGCATCGATCTTTTGCAAGAACACGGCATCGATGCGCAGATGCAGGTGAAGAAGACGCCCGATGAGCTGAAGGCGCTCGTGGGTGAGGTCGAAGGCTGGATCATCCGCAGCGGCACCACGATCACGGCCGAACTCATCGACGCGGCTCCGAACCTGCGCGTGATCGGGCGGGCAGGCGTCGGGGTGGACAACGTCGACGTAGAGGCCGCAACGCGCAAGGGCGTCCTCGTCATCAATGCGCCCGACGGCAACACGATTTCTACCGCCGAACACAGCTGCGCCATGCTGCTCGCGCTCGCCCGGCACATACCGCAGGCGCGCGCTTCGCTGGCGGAGGGCAAGTGGGACCGGAAAAGCTTCACCGGCTCGGAGTTGTACGAGAAAACGCTTGGCGTCGTGGGGCTTGGCAAGATCGGGCGATCCGTGGCCGAACGCATGAAGAGCTTCGGCATGAAAGTCATCGGGTACGACCCCGTGATCGGCCCCGACGTGGCCGAGCGGCTTGGCGTCGAACTCGTGACGATGGACCGCATCTTCTCCGAGAGCGACTTCATCACCATACATACGCCCCTCAACGATGCCACCCGCGGTCTTTTCAACAGTGAGACGCTCGGCCGGTGCAAGAAAGGCGTAAGGCTCGTCAACTGCGCGCGCGGCGGCATCATCGACGAAGACGCCGTTTTGCAAGCACTGGAAAGCGGGCAGGTCGGCGGGCTGGCCCTCGACGTATACTCGCAGGAGCCGCCTCCCGCGTCCATGGAAGCCGTTCTGCGCCATCCGCATGTCATCGCGACGCCGCACATTGCCGCCTCGACGGAGGAGGCGCAGGAGAAGGTCGCCGTGCAGGTGACGGAACAGGTCGTCCACGCGCTGAATGGCGAGCCGGTAACGTCGCCCGTGAACGGCATGGCGATCAAGATGGCGGCCAACCGGGAAGTGCAGCCGTTCCTGCGCCTTGCCGAAAAGCTTGGGCAGGTGGCGGGGCAGCTCATCGATGGGCAGCTTGACCGCATTCAGATCCGCTGCGTGGGAGACGTGCCGCGGCGCTATGCCGAACTACTCAGTATCGCGGCCGTGAAGGGCGTCATCGAGCGGTGGCGCTCGGAGCCGGTCAATCTCATCAACGCGCCGTATCTGGCCGAGGAAATGGGCCTCAAGATCGAAGAGCAGCGGGCCGGCTCTCGGGGGCACTACACCAACTTCATCGAGATCGCGCTGAAAACAAGTACCGGAACGCGCGAAGTGGCGGGCACGATCTTCGACACGGACGAACTACGCCTCGTTCGCGTAGACGACTACCGGCTGGAGGTCCGCCCGGAAGGCCACTTGCTGTTCTACTACAACGTCGATCAGCCCGGGATGCTGGCGTCTGTCGGAGCGGTACTTGCCGCCGCAAAGATTAACATCGGTGCCCTCTCGCTCGGCCGCACAGGCAAGGGTGCCATGGCGCTGACGGTGGTAAACGTCGACGAAAACCTGCCGGAGTCCGTCTGCAAGAGCATTACTGAGCTTGAGGGAATCAAGAGCGCCCGGGTGGTGAACCTTTAGGCCGCCCTGACGCGCCGCCGCCGCAGGGGACGAAGCTGTCCTCTGCGGCGAGCAGGCACCTGTTAACCGGCGGATTCCGTCACGTACCCGTTGCCCTGCGTGTTCTTGGCAAGATCCCGCTCGCGGGCGATGTCTTCCATGATGTGCTCGGCATGGAAGCGGGCGTTCTCGATGAACCAGCGGCTCGTATTCAGGCCGCCGAGCACCGTTCCGGCAAGATAAACTCCCGAGCGATTGGTCTCGAAAGTGTCCGGGTTGTGAACGGGCGTGCGCGACGGATCGTCGCCGATCCTGATTCCCATCCGATCAAACAGCGCGTAGTCGGGCCGGTATCCGGTCAGGGCGATGACCCAGTCGTTCTCCAGTTCGACACGCCCTTCCGGCGTTACGGCCACCAAAGATCCCGGGCGAATCTCTTCCACGACGGTGTTGAACATCGCGCGAATACTCCCTTCCCGAATGCGATTCTCGAGGTCCGGCTTGATCCAGTACTTGACACTCGAGGAGACCTCGGCCCCGCGTACGATCATTGTCACGTCGGCTCCGTGGCGGAAACAGTCCAGCGCAGCCTTCGCGGCCGAGTTCTTCGCGCCGATCACCGCCACCTTCTGCCCCGTGTAATGGAATGGCTCCCGGTAATAGTGCGAGACGTGCGGCAGCTCTTCGCCCGGCACGCCGATGAGGTTCGGAATGTCGAAGAAGCCGGTCGCACCGACCACCTTGCGGCAGGCGTATTCGGCCTTGTTGGTGATCACGCGGAAGTTGCCGTCGCTGCCGTCCACCCGCTGCACACATTCATACAGGTGAACGTTCAGCGCTTCAGCCTCGGCCACGCGCCGGTAATAGTCGATGGCTTCTTCGCGAATGGGCTTGTAGCGCTGCGTGGGGAGGGGATAGCCGCCAATCTCCAGGAGGTCCGGAGTCGAGAAGAACTCCATATTGGTCGGATAGCCGGTCAGCGAGTTGACCAGCGCGCCCTTTTCAATGATGATCGCCTCCAGGCCCAGCCGGGCCGCTGCTACGCCACCCGCGAGGCCGATGGGACCTGCGCCAATAATGACTACGTCGTACATAAACAGACTCTTCAAGCGTTGATGAGTCGTGGAAACGGCATTGGGGCAGCCCTGTTTCCAGTTCGACGTGCCGATCAGGCGAAGCCGTCTCCTCCCGGCAAGTGCGGAACGCCCGCATCGCGGGTTGGCCGCCCGCGCTTCTGCCGGAAGAAGGTCTGCAACAGGTCGGCGCAGCGATCAGCTTCCAGCCCCGACATGATCTCCACCTGGTGATTGAGGCGGGGGTCCTGCGGGATGTTGTACAGCGTGGAGGCGCTGCCGGCTTTCTCGTCGAACGCGCCGAAAACGAGCCGGTCTAGGCGCGCCCAGACGAGGGCACCGGCGCACATAGGGCATGGTTCGAGCGTGACGAAGAGCGTGCAACCCTCAAGAAACTTGGACCGCAGTGTCTGGCAGGCGGCGGTAACTGCGATAAGCTCGGCGTGCGCGGTAGGGTCCTTCAGCTGCTCCACCATGTTGTGCCCGCGGCCAATGATCTCGTTCTTCTTGACCACGACGGCCCCGATCGGCACCTCGCCCTCCTCGAGCGCCCGTTCGGCCTCGCGCAGAGCGACGGCCATCCAGCGGCGATCAGGTTCAAGCAGCGAAGGAAATGACATAACGTTCGGCGTTTCTCTTTGACGTGCCCATTGAACGGCGTGGCACACCGGGACGCGCCGCGCCGCAGAAGGTTCTGTCCCGGCGCGTTCACGCACCGGATGCCTGGCGCGCCAGCGGTAGCGTCATGCAGCGCGGACCGCCTCTGCCGCGCGAGAGTTCCGTTCCTTCAAGCTTGATCGCCAGTTTCTCGCCCGCGTGAAAGTCGCTCCCGTCGTAGAAATTGAGAAAGCTCTCGGCGGACACGACGCGGTAGTCGTGCCGGCGCATGACGTCGAACGTGGCGAGGTTGCGCTCGTATCCAACGATCAATCCCGGCGCAATGGCAAAGAAGTTTGCGCCGTCCGTCCACTGCTCCCGCCGCTGGCTGTGCGGGTCGGAGCCGCCGCACGGGATGAAGGTCAGCGAGCGGCCGAGAAGCTCGTCAAGGGCCTCCTTTAGGGAAAGGCGTAATTCGCACGTGAACCGGCCCTCCGGCGCGTCGTCGTCGCGGGAGAAGAGAGCCACGTTGCCAAGCGCCGCCCTTTCAAAGAGCGGTGGGAAGATGACGCACTCGTCCGGCGTCACGAACGTGAACACCGTATCGAGATGCATGTAAGAGCGATCCTTCGGCAGGTCGACGAGCACGACGTGCCGGACGCTCGTCCGGCTAAACAGGGCCTTTGCTATGGCCATGATTCCGCTGAACGAGGTCCGTTCCGAGTGGCCGATTAGGACGACTTCCGGAGACGCAACGATGAGGTCGCCGCCCTCGAACGTGACGCCGGGAGGGAGCGCAATCACGTTTTCCCGCTGATCTGCGAACGCGGGATGATGTTGCAGGACGACCTTCACGATCAGGCTTTCCCTGGCGCGCGCCGCCGTGGCCGCGTGGCTGAGAATGATCTGATCATGAACGACCGCCGCGATATCCCTGGTGAACATGAGGTTCGGGATAGGAAGCGTCGTGAGCGGCAGCGCCGACTCGCCGGTCAGGGCGAAGTGGTGCAGCTCCTCCGGAGAAAGCCGCTTGAACTCGGATTCGAAGGGCCTCAAGTTGCGCTCGGGCGCGATCGAGCACATCAGCTCGATGAACTCGTGCCGGGCTTCCTCGATCGTAAACACGTCGCGCAGCAGCGTCGTGATCTGAACTACCGACTCGGGCTTGCCGACCACCTTTTCGATCAGACCACTCAAAAGCAAGTGTTCCTTGCGGGCGTGGCCGACGAAAAGGATGTCCTCGAACAGAAGCCGCCCTTTGTTCTCGGGAGAGACCAGTTCCATCTCCGCCCCCGGCGTGTGGACGAGCACCTGCCGGAGCAGATCGGTCTCCGACCGCACATCGAAGGTGAACCGGCTTTCGAGATAATTGCTACGGACTGGCGAGAGCGCCTGGATAGGGGGCACGGCGGCACAAGGGAAAGGAGGAAAGGACGGAGGGCCGAACGGCGAAGCCTTTTCGCCGGCGACTAACCGCTATAATATACGCCTTTCACCCTCACCCGCTCCCGCTATCTTCTGCGCTCGGCAATGGCGGAAAAGAACCGCAGCACGACGGCCACGAGCAGGAGCACAAGCAGAATCTTCAGGGATAGCTTGAGAAGCACAGCCCCGATCTGCAGAATTACGGCCAGCAAGGCGACCGCCACAAGGAGCACAATCGCTATGACCAGCCACCGGAGAATTTGCTGCACGTCCATATAGACACCCGTCACGAATCGCTGTTAAAGGAGACAAAGGCTACAGCGTCGGTCGCGCTTCCGTCCGCGCTGAACCCTCCCACAGTCAGTATTCGTCCGTCCCGCAGTTTTGTTGCGGTCTGGCCGAATCTTCTGACGGCGCTGCCGGCCGTTGTAAAACGAAAGTAGCGATTCACTGCCGGAGCATACAGTTCGCTCGTCGAAACGATCTCGCCGGGCGAGGCCCCATGGCCACCCAGGAAAAGAATGAGATCGTCTCCGAGGGGCGCTGCCGCATGGCGGATGCGCGGCTCGCGCAGCCCCGCCCGGTCCAGATAGTCAAACTGGCGGAGGCCGTAGATGTCGAACAGGAAGAAGTTGGCGAACACGGCACTTCGCTCGAAAGAATATCCCGCAAAGAGGTAGCGGGGCACGCCCGGCGTGGCCGGTAGCTCGGTTTGCGTGTGTCCATAGGACGGGTCGTTGAACAGCAGCGGCCCGGCCGCTCCGTCGAGGGCGATCAGAGAGTCGTTGCGGAGCTGGAAACGCAGCATGTCTGCTCGCGGAGAAACGGCGGCCTCGCCAGTGCGGCTTTCCCCAAGTCCGCCCGCAACGAAGACATAGGTGTTCCCCGCGATCGTATAAACGAGCGCCGTATGGAGCGCCCGCCGCACCGGCGGACCCGAATACGGCACCTCGACAATCTCTCCGCCCGCCGGATCGTACCGCTCGATGGCGGAGACGAAATCAGCGGCCTCCGGTATGTCGCGCGTCGCGCCGCCAAGGATGAGGACCGATCCGTCCGGCAGCAGGGTACCCGTATGTCCGGTCCGAGCGTGCAGCAACGACGGTACGGAGATCGGGCGCGGAGAATCGCTGAAGTCATAGCGGTAAGCACGTTGCTGCGCCGGCTGGTCCGTGCTGCGGGTGCCGCCCGTGATGAGCACGGTGCCGTCGGAGAGCAGGGTGGACGCTTGCCCGCCGACGGATTGCGGAAGGGAGAACGCAGCGGGGGTGATCTGCAGGGGCACGTACGCGGCGTAAAGCGTGTCTCTCCCGACGCCGCCACGCTCGTCCGTCGCTTCCAGCGCAATGGCATTCAGCCCCACGTAAAGCATCAGTTCGCCCGCCCAGGTCGAGCCTTGTTCCGAAGGCCGCAGCGGCGCGTCATTGGCCGTCACGGACAAGACGGGCCGAAGCGAGGACGTGGAAACGACGAGCCGCAGCGCAGCGGCCGTGCGCACAACCGACAAGTCGGCAGGCGTCTGCAACTCGATCTCGGGCCGGGCCTCCGGAACGAAGGGCCTTTCGCAGCCGCTCGTCAGCGCCCCGAGCGCCGCGAGGAGCAGCGCCCCAACGAGGGAGCCGTTTAGATGGCGAACTGTCATCCTCTTCATGCCGTCTCAATTTCAAAAGATGAACCGGCGAAAATCGGCGCGGCATAGCGGACCCGGTCGAGACATAGTCCGTGCGCCGGGGCTGCCGGTCCTGCAGCACGCCGGTCGCTCGACGCGATGATGCGGTCCATGTCGGCCACGTGCCAGTCGCCGTGCCCGATGCGCAGCAGGGTGCCGACGATGGCGCGCACCATCCCGTGCAAGAACCGGTCGGCCTCGATGACGAACCGCCAGTCTCCGGGCCGCGCTTCCGGCTCCCACCGCGCCGTTTCAATGGTGCAGACGCGGTTGCGGGTTTCGGACCGTGTGCGGCAGAACGCGCTAAAATCCCGCATGCCCGGCAGCCGGGCGGCCGCCTCGTTCATCCGGTCGACGTCGGGTTCGGGCCGGAGAAAGAGCCGTGTAGCACGGTCCAGCGCTCGCGGGCTGGTGGAGACGGCGTACACATACCGCCGCGCACGCGCGTCATAGCGCGCGTGGAACGAGTCCGGCGCTTGCTCAGCCGCGAGTACCGCCACCGAGCCGGGCGTGAGGCTGTTCAGCGACTGTTGGAGCCGCCGGGCCTCGTGGGCGCGACCGCAGGCGAAGTGCGCAACCTGTCCGCGCGCGTGAACGCCTGCATCGGTACGCCCCGAGCCGACGAGCGTCACGGTTTCCCGAAGCGCCGTCTGAAGGGCCGTTTCCAGAGACTGCTGTACCGTGGGCTTACCAGGTTGCACCTGCCAGCCGGCAAACGGCCCGCCGTCGTATTCTACCAGGAGGCGATAAGTAGGCATAGCAAAAACGGCTCGCCCGGAGTATACTTACAGAGCACCCGGCTTGCTGAAACCGGCCTCACCCGCAGCCACGTTGACCGCACTTCATGTTCGAGGATACTTCCATTCAGGCTGACGCAGACTTTCCTACGCGCATTTACCTGACGGGTTTTATGGGCAGCGGAAAGAGCACCGTCGGGCCGCTGCTCGCGCTCCGAGCCGACTACGGCTTTCTCGACCTCGATGTGCTCGTTGAAAGGAAGGCCGGCAAATCCATTGCCTCGCTCTTCGAATCGGACGGCGAAGCTGCTTTTCGCGAACTCGAGCGCGTCGTGCTGATGGATACGCTCAGACTGGACCGAATCGTCGTCGCCGTCGGCGGCGGGACGCTCACGCGGGAGGAGACGCTGGCACCGGTGCTCCGCGGCGGGCGGCTTGTTTACCTGTGCACGCCCCTTCCACAGCTCGTGCGGAGGCTCTATCACGGCCGGACGGAGCGGCCAATGCTCCTCGATGAGACGGGCAAGCCTCTGCCGAGGCAGCAGCTGCGCGAGCACATCGAGCGGCTTCTTGCTTCGCGCGAACCTTTCTACAGCCGGGCGCACCACACCGTCCACACGTCATCCCAGCCCGTGGAGAACACCGTTGAAGCCGTTCTCGCCGCGCTCCGCGAGGGCGGCCGCCGTTAGTATATTCTCCGGAGGTTAAGTAAAGTATATACAGGTTTTTGTGAATCCCCTGCCAGGCACGGGGCGCGGGAAAAATAGGAAATTTCGGTGAAGAGCAGTTTTCTGCGGAGTTATTCGGCAGAGTGGTGCGTCCTATAAAGGCATCTCTTCCAGGACCCTGTCCGGCGGAGACTGAGGGAGGCCCGGCACCGTGGTGGGACGGCCGGGCTTTTCTCTGCCTATGCGCCATGAGCGACGACGCGCGGCCAACCTTGCGCCACAGGCTACAGCCGCGCGGTCCAACCGGTCCTATTTTCCTACACGTCTTACGTTCACGTCGACGGGAGGCTACAGTTAGTCGAGGAGCTTTCCATGCTTTCGCTCGGTGAAGTGGCCGGAGAAGCCATCCGGCGCAAAAAAGTTCAGATGTTGGTCTGGCGTCCGGATTCTCTGACGCTTACCCTCGGCACGCCGGAAGTCACGCTCTCGCCCGACGAGGCGCGGCTCTTCCTCAGCCTTTTGCTTCGCACCTCGCCGGCGGCGGACCTTTTCAAGAACGCCGCCCCAACAACCGCGCCCGAGGAGGAGCCGCCCGTTGTTCGCTCCGCGCGAAAAGCGGATGAACCCGACCTCTACCAGAAGCGCGAGTTGTTTCGCTCCAACATTTCCCGGATCAAGGCGGAAGAGCGCGGCAGCCCACCTTCGGAACCGGAAATCGTCCCCGAGCCGCTGGCCGGCGTTGCGGCGGCCTCCTCGGAGCCGCTGTCTCCTAAAGCCTACCTGGCCGCCGTGCTGACTTTCTCAAAGTCGCTTGGCATCATCGAGGGTTATGAGACGATGGACGCCGAGGGCAAGGTGCGGATAAGCACCGGGGCCACTTCAACGATCCTGACGACGTGGGAGGCGCTGGAATACTTGAGCAACGCCATGCTCTTTGAGATGCGGGACGCTGAGAAAGAGTAGCCGCCGGGCCTAACCGCCGCTCAAGATTGCCTGCAGATGTTCGACCTCGTTCTTCAGCGACAACTGCCGCTCGGCGAGCGCACGAACAAGACCGTCCGGCACCTCGGGGTCTGAATTGGCATCGTGAAGATAGCGAGCGACCTGGTCCTGGTTCGATTTCAGGTCGGAAAGCTGCATTTGCAGCCTTTTGCGTTGCGAAGCGTCCATGAGGCAGAGGATTGAAGGGGCGCGTGTAAGTGCCGGACTCAGTCGAACGACTTCATGTACTTCAGAATCTTCGACTGCAGCACGGCCCGATCGAAGGGCTTGACAACATAGTCACTGGCCCCCGCCTCGATGGCTGCGAGCACGTCTTCCGGATTGCTCCGCGCGGTCATCATGACGACAGGCGTGGCAGCATTGACCGATCCGGACCTCATGTGCTGCAAGACCTCCATGCCACTGATGTCCGGCAGCATCCAGTCGAGAAGGACGAGGTTCCAGGAGCGCGTTTCAAGCGCTTCCACCGCAAGGCTGCCGTTTCCGACCACCGTCACATCGTTGTGGCCGAGCTTGCGAACGTGATACTGCACGAGATAGGCGACGTTGCGGTCGTCCTCTACAATCAGAATAGGCATAGAACTTCGACGCCCTTATTCGTGAACGAATTGCAGCAGTCGTGAGAGTTGCGCCCTAAAATCGCGACGGTCCACCACAAAGTCAATGAATCCGTGTTCCTGGAGAAATTCGGCGCGCTGGAACTCGGAAGGGAGGTCCTGCCCGATCGTTTCGCGAATGACCCTTGGTCCGGCAAAACCGATCAATGCACCCTTCTCGGCAAGGTTAAAGTCGCCCAGCATGGCGAAGGAGGCCGTGACGCCCCCCGTCGTCGGGTTCGTCATGAGCGAGATATAAGGAAGGCCGAGATCGGAAAGTTCGGGCGAGGTTGGCGCTCGTCTTGGCCATTTGCATCAGGCTGAGCGCGCCTTCCATCATGCGCGCCCCGCCGCTCTGCGAGATGATGAGTAAGGCCGCCTTCTCGTCGCAAGCCCGGCGAATGGCGCGCGCCACGACCTCGCCGACTACGGACCCCATCGAGCCGCCGATAAAGGAAAACTCCATGACAGCCGTTGAGAGCGGCATCCCGTCCACGGTTCCCATCGCGGAGCGAATGGCATCTTCGAGTCCGCTCTTTCGCTGCGCGTCCAGCAGTCGGCCCTTGTACGGCTTGCGATCCGTGAACTCGAGCGCGTCAACGGGTTTCAGGTCTTCGTCGAAGAGGTCATAACGACCCTCGTCGTAGATCATCCCGAGATAACCAAGCCCTGTCATGTTGAAATGATGGGCGCACTTCGAGCAGACGAGCAGGTTCTCTTCCAGTTCGCGCCGGTTGAGAATGCTGCCACAGCCGGGGCATTTGATCCATTGCCCTTGCGGGACGTCGTTTTGCTCACTCAGGTTCGTGAGAATGCCTTTCGTCTGTCTCTGAAACCAGTTCATAGGCTCTGACTTGAAGCCGGCCGCTGGTTCAGAGCGGCGCAAAGGGGGAGTGGCGCGTGTTCAAACGGAGGGCCTGCGCCTGCCGCGCCCAGCGGTGCTGCGTGGAAGCAGCATACTAACATAAGGACAGAATCCCTGCTCCTGCAAGCGCGGGGCAATCTCTCTCAAGATCGTGGCGCACTAAAAGTTCAGGCGGTCAAACGCTGAGCCGGCGCTTCGGCGCGCGACAAAGCTCTTGAGGTAAAAAGGCTCGAAGGTTGAGATGTTTTCTACATCGCCGGCCAAAAACTTCCTCCGGCCCAGGCGCGCTACCGCTGCCGCGCCAGGTGTGGCCAAGTGCAGGGGCACGAAGAACCGCTCCGGCAAATGCCCCTGCCAGCCTTCAATGACCGCGCCCAGCACGAACTGCGCGTCCGACGGGATCTCGCGCAGCCAGTCGGCGAGGGATGCTGCCGGGACGGCGGAGGTCGGGCTTAAAGGGACGGGCGCCTCGTCCCCGACTCTGGTATACGCGGCCATGTAGAACTCGTCGCGGCGGGCCGGAAGTACGGCAACGACGGCCTTCTCATCTTTTTCGGGCGGCAGCGCAAAGGCAAGCGCCTCGAGCGTGGGCACCCCGACAAGCACTGCGCCGGAGGCAAACGCAAGTCCTTTTGCAGAACTGACGCCGATGCGCAAGCCGGTATAGGAGCCGGGTCCGGAGGAAACAGCAAGGGCTGAGACCTCGTCCGCCGCTGCGCGGGCGTAGCGGAGCGCGTCGCCGATCATCGGCACAAGAAATTCCGCGTGCGACTTTGGCCGCTGCAGAGTCAATTCCACCTCGACCTGCTCGTCGCGAAGAAGGGCCACGCCGCAGCTTTCGGTTGCGGTTTCGATGCCGAGTATTATCATGACGGCACCGGGAGCGCGGCACCGTGAGTGCGTAGGTGCTTCTTTAGCGTCGGATGTAGGGGTTTCACGACTTGACTATTTGTTTACTCCGCTTATCTTACCGTCGCATATAACGGAGTGCGCGTCGGGGCGGTTCTGTCCCGGCGGCTCCAGCCTGCCCGCGCCGGTTGCGAAAGCGCTTCTGTTCCTCACGTCGGGGCGCAGAAGCCGTTGTGGCCGGACGGACGGATGCGGCGCAATAAACAGCCGTTCCATGCAAACCGTCGCGCTTCCGAAGGCGCGTCGCGGCCGATCGCTACCCGCTTGGGTCGGCAGTACGGGATACGGTGAACTCTTCGGATACTTTGCAGGTGACCTTTATGAATGTGTACGACGCAGCTCACATCAGGAATGTGGCCCTCATCGGCCACCAGGGTAGTGGCAAGACCATGCTCGCCGAGGCTATGCTCTTTGCCAGCGGTGCTCTCAAACGCCTCGGCTCCATCGAGGAAGGCACAACCGTCAGCGATTATCACCCGAGCGAGAAGGAGCGGCAGATGTCGGTCTTTGCCTCACTCGTACACGACGAGTGGAAGGGCCACAAGATCAACGTCATCGACACGCCCGGCTATCCGGACTTCATCGGCGAAGTCATCGCGTCGCTCCGGGTGACGGACACCGCGATCTTCGTGATCAATGCGGCGGAAGGCGTGCAGGTGGGCACGGAGCTTGGTTGGACCTACGGCGCTTCGGTTCATAAGCCCTCGATGTTCGTGATCAACCAGATCGACCGGGGGCAGGACAACTTCCGAAACGCGGTTGCGCAGCTTCAGGAGCGTTTTGGCCGCGCCGCAACCATCGTTCAAATCCCCGCCGGACCGCGCAGCATCATCGACGTGCTGCTCATGAAAAAGCTCGACTTTGCCGAGGACGGCTCTTCGACCGAGTCGGACGTGGACGCCGAGCACCTCGAAGAGGCCGAGCGCTTGCACAATGAGCTGATCGAGAGCATTGCCGAGAATGACGAAAACTTGATGGACCTGTACTTCGAACAGGGCAGCCTGTCCGAAGACGAGATGCGCAACGGCTTGCACGTTGCCATGCTGAAGCGCCAACTCTATCCCGTGTTCATCACCTCCGCGACGGAGAGCGTGGGCGTGTCCCGGCTCATGAGCTTCATCGACAACGTGCTGCCGGCTCCGACCGAAATGCCGCCCGCTCAGACCGAGAGTGGCGACCCGGTTCCGCCGGACCCGAGCGGCGCGCCGGTGGCATTGATCTACCGCACCATGGCCGAAGCCCACGTTGGCGACTACTCCTTCTTCCGCCTTTACTCAGGAACCGTCGAGCAGGGCATGGACCTCGAAAATGCGCAGACGGGTGTTACAGAGCGATTGGGGCAGCTCTTCGCGATCAACGGGCACGAGCGCGACGGCGTCACCTCTATGGTGGCCGGCGACCTCGGGGCGCTTGTCAAGCTGAAGAATACGCACACGAACAATACGCTGCGCGTCAAAGGCAGCAACGTCGTCCTCAAGCCCATCGAGTACCCCGAGCCGCGCTACACCACGGCTGTTTCCGCTGCAAGGGAGGGGGATGAGGATAAGCTCGCGCAGGGCCTCCATCAGCTGGCGGAAGAAGATCCTTCGCTCGTGATCTCGCAGGACCAGAACCTGAAGCAGATGGTGCTGGGCGGCCAGGGCGAACTGCACCTCCAGGTCGTCAGCACACGTTTGAAGAACCGGTTCGGCGTTGAGGCGGCTTTTGACAAGCCGCGCGTCGCCTACCGTGAGACCATCCAGTCGCAGGCGCGCTCGTCCTATCGTCACAAAAAGCAGACGGGCGGCGCGGGCCAGTTTGCCGACATTTCGATGCTCGTTGAGCCGATAGACGGCGAGTTTCAGCCGCCGGCGGACATCTCGGTGCGCGGCAAGGCCGAACTCCAGACCGCCTGGGGATCCACGATCGAGTTCATCGACTCCATTGTGGGCGGCGTGATCGACATGCGGCGGTTCTTTGGAGCCATCCAGAAGGGCGTCACGGAGGCCCTGCAGGACGGTCCGATAGCTGGATATCCGGTGGGCAACGTGCGCGTGGTCGTTTTCGACGGCGGTATGCACGCGGTGGATTCGAATGAAAATGCGTTCAAGACGGCCTCGCGACACTGCTTCCGCGACGCTTTCCGGAGCGCGAACCCGGCGCTTCTCGAGCCGATCTATAACCTCGAGGTGACCGTCCCCGGCGATTACACCGGCGACGTGATGGGCGACCTCAACACCCGGCGCGGTCGCATCCAGGGCATCGAGGCGGAAGGAGTCTTCCAGAAGATTCTGGCGCAGGTCCCGGAGGCGGAGTTGTACCGCTACTCCACCACGCTGCGTTCTATCACACAGGGACGCGGCATTCATAAAGCCACCTTCAGTCACTACGAACCCATGCCTCGCCACGTGCAGGAAAAGGTCGTGGCGGAAGCCGGCGAGCTTGAAGAAGCTTCCTGAGCCTCACCCGCCGCAAGGTGAAAGAAGAGCCTGCTCCGCGCGCCGGGGCAGGCTCTTCTTGCAAAAAGAAGGGAAGCACCGCAGCCCCGCAGGGCAAAAAAGGCATGTCAGAACTGCAGTTTGCCTAACAATGCGAGGGTCGTAGCGCTTCTATGAGCGGTATCATTAGTTTTTGTGAATAAGGCACTAATAAGTACCTTGAATTTTCCTGCTGTACCCGTATATTCGAGCATATCGCATGTAACCAGCGATGCCACACACCACCAAGCGAGAAGAGCGCCGATTGAACGAGTGATACGGCAACAGGACTACTGAACAGTCTCCCAAGGCCGAGCTGCCCCTCCCCACGGGGCGGCTCGGCTGAGAGAGGCCGCCTGATGTCGGCTCGTTCGGCAATGGAGTTGCTGCCTTTAGGGTAGCCCTCCGTAGCGAGTCGGTCGTGGACTTGCCCGGTGGAATGGGTGTTGCGCTCTGCCCTGACAGGCTGAGCGCGCTGCGTCGCTGGTTGTTTTTCAGCCACACACCATTCCAATGAGGAGGTAGCCTATGTTGCGCAAGTGGAGTGCGCTCGTGCTCCTACTGCTCGCCACACCGTTCGCGGTGATGGCCCAGACTACCGGCAAGATATCCGGAACGGTTATCGACGCCGAAACAGGAGAACCCCTTCCCGGTGCCAACGTCGTCATCGAAGGTTCGCTGCAAGGAACAGCAACCGACATCGACGGCCAGTACAACATCCTGGAAGTCCAACCGGGGGTATACACCCTTCTATCCAGCTTCGCCGGTTATACGACCGAGCGCAGGCAAAACGTCGAAATCATCGCGGGTATAACCAACCGCGTGAACTTCGAGCTTCGCCCGTCTACCCTCGAGCTTGACATGATCGAGGTCACGGCGGAACGGCCCCTCGTAAACGTGACGGCTACGAATGCCGTCCGACGAGTGGACGCGGAGATCATCCAGTCGCTGCCGACCCGCGACGTCTCGACCTATTACGCCATTCAGCCGGGCGTGACGGTCCTCAACAATGAGGTCTACATCCGCGGCGGGCGGCCGGACGAGACGAACTTCCTGCTCGAAGGCATCTCTTCGCGCAGCCTGATCGGCTTCGACAACGTCGTTCCGGTCATTCCGGAGGCGCTCGAAGAAGTTCAGGTGTTCGCAGGCGGCTACAGCGCCGAGCTTGGCAATGCCAACGCGGGCATCGTGCAGCAGGTCTTCAAGACAGGCGGGCGGACGCTCAGCGGCCTCGTCCAATACGAGACCGACGGCGGCGCGGATGTATTCGGAGCGCCTTCCTACGGCTATTCGGACATAACGGCCACCATCGGCGGTCCGCTCGTCTGGAAGCAGCACCGGTTCTTCGGCGCTATCAGCTACAACAAGGCCGACGACTACAAGCCGGCGTTCTGGTACGGAGCCGATCTTGGACTGCCGGTTGACGAAACCATCAAGGATTCGCCGGTTGGGGAGCTGAACTGGGGCGACAATAATATCCCCGGCAAGCAGCGGCCGCGTGAGCGCCTCATGCTCAACGGAACCTTGAGCTTCGACTTCTCGCCGCTTCGCCTGCGCATCGGCTACGCGCAGATGAACCAGGACCGGACGAACAACGATACGCCGATCCGCTCGTTCTACAATCAGCTTCGCCTGACGAGCAGGGATGACATGTCCCGGCTGCTCAACGCCACGGCGACCTACTTCCTCTCGGACAAGACCTTCCTTGAAGCCAACGCCGGTCTTTTCCAGTATACACGTGAGGACTACGATCCGCTCTTCGGCGCTCCAAAAGCGGACGGCAAGGGCGGTGCGCTGCTCGACATGGCATTGTGGTACAATCAGGATGCCGTGTATGACAAGGTGCTCGCCGATGCGGGAGAAGAGGCAGCGGCAATGTACTCGATCAGCGGGCCGGGAGGCTGGGTCAGCGCATGGAACGATCCGGGCGACTACGTCTTCAACGGCTTCCGTTTCGACCGGCCGGGTCAGGTGCAGCAGAACTACCTTCACCGCGACCAGTCCCGGTATGACCTCGGGCTGAAACTCACCTCGCAGTTCGACAATCACTACGTCGTGCTCGGCGGCGATTACTCTCGCTGGACGGCGCGTGACTACTCGATGCGAGGTGCCGTGGTCGCGGGTAGCATCGATTCGCTGAATTCCAACTACGCCAACCTTATTCGCGCTGAAGCGGACACGGTGGCGCTGAACATTCGGCGCGCGGGCTACGGCGGTTACGGTTACGACGAGTTCATGAACGAGGTCAATGACGGTCCCAACGGTCCGAAACATCCGACCACGGCGGCCCTCTTCATCAACGACCGCATCGAGTTCAACGACATCGTTGTCAACGCGGGTCTCCGGCTCGACTACTTCGACCTCGATCTCTTCGAGCCGACCGACACCGACGGAAACGTGAACTACGAGCGTCCGCAGTTCGACCTCGCCTCGTACTCGGTTGAGGGGCTGAAGGCGACGAAGGGTAAGACGGTAATCCAGCCGCGCCTCGGACTCTCCTTCCCGATCACGAACCGCACGGCATTCCACCTGCAGTACGGCAAGTTCGCGCAGATGCCGGACATGTTCTACGTCTACCGGCGCCCGGCGTACATCGCGCTCGTGCTCAGTGGACAGAACTTCATCCCGACGCCGTTTGCGTGGGACCTCGACCCGATCACGTCGTCGCAGTACGAGATCGGTGTTGGGCACCAGTTCTCTGACTTCGCCGCCTTTGACCTGACGGCGTTCTACCGCCGGACACAGGGGCAGCTCGAAATCGTTCGGGTGAACACGGTCCAGGGAACGGCCGCGCAGGACTACAACATCTTCGCCAACGGCGACTTCGCCATTGCGCGTGGTATCGAGCTGTCCGTCCGCACGCAGCGCGTTGCGGGCTTCATGGGCCTGTTCAATTACACGCTCACCGACGCGAAGGGCACCAACTCGGAGCCGGGTGGCCAGGTATCGGCGCTCGAAAACGGCACCTTGCCGCCGACGCTCATCCAGCCGCTCTCCTTTGAGCAGCGCCACCGCGGCTCGGCGGTGCTCGACTACCGGACGGGAAGGACGGGGAATCAGGCGCTCGCCAACATTACGGCGGCACTGCTCTTCAACTTCAACAGCGGCAGCCGCTTCACGCGGAGCGCGGGATCCATCGGCCAGCGCGCGCCGGACGAGGCCGGGCTGCTCGAAGGCACCGACCCGCGTGGTCGCTCGCCGCTCGAACCGCTCAACGCCTCCACGACGCCCTGGTACTTCAATACCGACTTGCGCCTCGAGAAAGGTCTCAGCGTTGGCCCGGCTCGCGCGACGGTGTTCGGATACGTTCAGAATCTCTTCAATACGAAGAATGCGCTGAACGTCTATCTGCGCAGCGGCACGCCGGACAATGACGGCTTCCTGTACACGCCCGAACTCAGCGACAAGCTCATCGAGGCGCGCGGGCAAGGCTTTGTGGACTACTACACCGCCATCGACGTGCAGAACCGTCAGCACTACGTGGACACGCAGGGCTATGACATCTACGACACCCCGCGGCAGATCCGCATCGGTGTTCGCGTGGACTTTTAGCCCCTGCGGCCTCTACCGTGTATAACCGAATCAGGAAATTCCATATGTACTCTTTTTGCAGAAGCGGTATCGCGCTTCTCGCCCTGCTGCTCCTGACGGGCTTGCTCGCGGAGCCGGGCATGGCGCAGAACAAAGCGGCCTTGAAGGCGGCTGCGCGCTCGCAAATGATGTCGAGGATGCAGTCGGCGGACGTACCGCCGGACGAGAGCGTCCTTGATATTAACAATCAAACCGTGTGGATCCAGGATAACGGCTGGTTCCACTGGATCGACCCTTACACCAACGGTGGCTACAACGGCACCTTTCCGAAAGGAACGACCGGCAATGTGTTCGCTCAGGGCCTCGTATGGGGAGGCAAGGTGCGCGACGGTGGTTCGGATTCGATTCGCGTGGGCGGCGGCGCTTACGACATCGGCCTGAACTCCGGCAAAGTGCTCCACACCGGGTGCCCCGGCGGAGCGCGCGTATGCGCCGATGATCCGAGTAAGGACATATACCACGTCTGGCGCGTCCGGACGGACTGGTCGTGGATGGACGAAACCGCGCTCCGCGCGGCGGCCGCGTCCTACTTCGGCGTTAAAGTTTCGGACGCCGATGCTACGATGATGGATCAGGTTCGCGCGTGGTACGAGTACGACTGGATGAACTGGCCGGCCGATCTCGGCGCTCCATATGCCGAAATGAACGGTCAGCCGGGCTATCAGGCGGCCGTCGACGCCAACGGAAACAACCGGTTCGAGCCGGAAGAAGGCGACCTCGCGGGCTACAACTTCGTCGATCGTAGCGGCGAGACGCCCGTTGTGGCCGTGGCGGACCAGACGATCTGGGTCGTTGCGAACGACCTCGATGATGCGTCCAGCCGCGTGTACGGCTCTCCGTCCATCGGGCTGGAGTACCAGGCGACCCTCTGGGGATACAACTACCCGGAGACGCAGGCGCTTGGCAACATCTCGTTCGTGCAGCACCGCCTGATCTACACCGGCACGGCGTCCACACCGGCGAGCGCGAGTATCGACTCGATGTTCGTCGTGCAGTGGGTGGACACCGACGTGGGAGACGCCGGCGACGACTACGCGGGCAGCGACACCACGCTGGGCCTCGGCTACGCGTACAACTCGTCGCCGTCGGACCCGACGTACTCCGGCTTCGGTCTTCCGCCGAGCGCCATCGGGTTCGACTTCTTGCAGGGGCCCGTTACGCAGGAGGGGGACACGCTGGGCATGACCGGGTTTGTCTACTTCGCGGCCGGCTCGTCCATCTCCGACCCGGATGAGGACGAGTATGAAGGCTCGCTGCAGTGGTTCAACCTCATGCGCGGTTTGCAGCCGAGGCCGTCCTACCCGTCAGGCATCCCGTTCCTCGAGAACAACCAGCCGGTCAAGTTCACGCTTACGGGTGATCCCGTCTCGGCGACCGGCTTCCTCGACGGTGCCGTGCTGCCTCCGGGCGACCGGCGTATCGTGATTGCTTCGGGGCCGTTCTCGATGAACCTCGGAGATACGGTGAACGTGGTCGTTGGCCAGATTTCCGGACTCGGCACGAACAACATCTCCAGCGTCACGGTCATGAAGTACTATGACCAGTTCGCGCAGTATGCCTACGACAACAACTTCGTGCTGCCGGTCGCTGCGCCGCTGCCGAACGTGAGCGCCGTGGGCATGGACAAGCGCATCGTCCTCAACTGGGGCGGCGTTGCAGAGCAGGTTCAGCGGACGGAAAGCCACGACAGCAAGGACTTCCAGTTCGAAGGCTACGAAGTCTTCCAGTTGCCCTCGCCGACCGCGCCGCTGTCTCAGGGCGTCAAGGTGGCGACGTACGACCTCGATAACAACATCTCGGTCATTCAGGACCAGATCATCGACGAGCGCACGGGCTTCGTCATCCAGGCACCGGTTCATATCGGGCCGGACCTCGGGCTTCAGCGCTACTACACGACGGAGTTCGACGCCATCCGCCAGCGACCGCTCGCCAACGGCGTCGAGTATTACTTCGCGGTTCGCAACTACTCCTACTATCACGGATCCGAAGAGACCGTGCCGTTCCGGGCGCTGCCCAGTCCGACGCGCGTCATCACGGTCGTTCCGAACGGGCCGGCTCCGGGCGTAGCGGGATCAACCGAGTTTGACCTGCTCGAAACCAATCAGGTCGCGGGCAGCGGTGATGCCAATATCGCCGTGCAGGTTGTGGACCCGTCGCAGCTCGAAGCGGCTACCTACGCCGTTACGATAAACGAGGACACCTGGAATCTGCTCAAAAACAACCAACCGCTCCTGATGAATCAGGAGTTCGATGAAACGGCTTCCCGGACCATCGTTGACGGTTTGCAGGTGAACGTCTTCGGCATCACCTACGCGACGCCGCCGACCATCCTCGACGACTACGCCGTAGACGAGGAAGGCAACCCGGCCTCGAACGGCATTTCGCTCTGGGGTGACTACACGCTCTTCGGAGGGGCGGCCGGTTGGTACTCGCAGACCTACGATGGCCCTGCTCCGACGGCCGCGCAGGCCGCGCCGGACCTCGAGTTCCGCTTCACCGGCAACGGCTCGATGGAGTCCGCGACCACGTCGGGCGGGCAGCTTGCCAGCTACTACCCGCGTGCTGCCTTCGGTGCCGATGACCTTACGGGCGTTGAGTCCAAGGTTATTCGCGCTCCGTTCGAGTTGTGGGACGTCGAAAACAACCGGCAGATCAACTTCGCCATCATCGGCCGTAATGCCGATGCAGCCTCCCCGTGGGGCAATGGCGTGGGCGACTACTACCGCATGGCGGCGCGAGACTACATTGTAGCCATTGCAAGCCCGTACAACGAAGCAGACGTGCAGGCGAACGGGACAAACCCGCTCAGCCCGGACGCCACCTGGCTCTTGTTCTTCGATCAGGGTGGGACTTCCAAGTGGGTAACGGGCGATCGCTACCGCGTTGCGTTCGCTAATCCGGTCGTGCCCGGATCGGACCGGTGGGAGTTCACCACGACCCCGCCGGACTCGGGCGCTGCCACGGCCGAAGAGATCGACCGGATCAACGTCTTCCCGAACCCTTACATGGGCTTCAACGTGCTCGAAGCGAGCCGCTACGCCAAGTTCATGACGTTCACGCACCTGCCCGAGCAGGCGACCATCCGCATCTTCAATCTGGCCGGCATCATGGTTCGGCGGATCGAGCATGAGGCGGGGCAGTCGGAGCGCTGGAACCTCACGAACCAGGATGAAATCCCGGTGGCGAGCGGCGTTTACATCGCGCACATCAGTACGGATTACGGCGACAAAGTGCTCAAGCTGGCCCTCGTCCAGGAGGAGCAGATTCTTGAACGGTACTAAGCGCCAAGCCTAACAGAGAAAATCAATGAGACAGATCTTCCTTCTTACTGCGGCTCTGTTGCTCACTCTGGGAGGTGACGCAATGGCCCAGGACTCGCGCAACGGGACGAACACATCGTCCCAGATGCTCGTGCCCGTGGACGCCCACTATCTCGGTGGCGCGGGTGCCGTCTCGGCGGCATCAGGCATCGAGAGTGTTCTTTGGAATCCGGCCGGCCTCGACGCCGGTGACGACAAGGTGCAGCTGATGCTGAGCCACCGCAACTACATTGCGGATATCGGCATCAACTTCGCCGCCGTCGGATTCCGCTTTGGGAGTCTTGGAGCCTTCGCCGTGCATCTTCGGAGCTTTGCCATCGGAGACATCCCGTTCACGGATGAGTTCAACATGGACGGTACCGGCGAGACGTTCTCCCCGACCGTGTTCACCATCGGTGGCACCTACGGGCGCGCCATGACGGACCGCATCCGGGTCGGTGCTACCGCAAATCTCATCTATGAGAGCATCACGCAGGCAAGTGCCTCCGGAATCTCCCTCGATGCAGGCGTGCAGTACTCCGAGTTCCTGGGCGTGGACGGCCTGAACATCGGCGTCGCCATTCGTAACATCGGCTCGTCGATGAAGTACAGCGGCTCCGGGCTGCTTCGGCGGGCGGACGCCACGGGTGCCAACCGCCCGACGACGACCTACCAGGTCGCCGCCGCCAGCGGAGACATGCCCACCGTCGTTGACATCGCTGCGAGCTTCTCGCCACGGCAAGGATTCACGCTCGGTGTCAACTACATGGAGAACACATACGGACCGAGCGAAATCAAAGCGCTCGCGGCGTACGACTTCATGGGCTATCTCACCGTGCGCGGAGCCTACAACTTCACCGTGTCGGGTACGGACTCCCAGTTGGAGAACATCTGGGACCGCCCCGCTCTCGGTGCGACGCTGAACCTGAAACCCGTGCTTGGCACCAACGTGATGTTCGACTACGGCTTCATGCCCGTCGGCGTCTTCGATCAAGCCAACCACGCCTTCGCTCTGCGAGCCGGCTTCTAAAGCTACTCCGCTGGCGAAATGAACAAGAGGGCCTTCCGTTTCGGCGGGAGGCCCTCTTTTCATGCCCGACGGCCGCTTCGAAGGGAACGAGCACACGGCCCGACGCGCCGCGAGTGCTGCAGGTCACCCGCCTTAACCGGGTGGTTGCGTTGGCTCGTGTCCGGGGCGACGGGCGGGCAGCGGGTGCGTCGTTACCTGTTGAGGAGGTCCCTCCGCGCGGCGGCGGATGAGGTGGGTTCATGGTGAGGGCCGGTAGCGCCGCCTCGGTCGGGATGACAGTCCGGGGGCCAGAGGAGGCGGGGATGGTATGCGCACCTGAAAGGCCGCAGCAGACCGCGTGTCTTGCCGGCGAAGCGAAGCATCTCGGCCTTCAGGAAAACAGATCCTTCGCTTCGCTCAGGATGACACCCGGGGAGTACGGAGGACGACGGGCGGGGAGTACGGAGGACGACGGGCGGGGAGTACGGAGGATGACGGGCGGGGAGCACGGAGGATGACGGGCGGGGGTGTTCGGAGTATAGTGGGAGGCGGAGATCGTATGGCGGCACGACATATCGTGCCCCTACATATGCATAGGCGGCTTCCCTCTGCGCCTGCGGAGCCAAGGCAGAGGGGAGGCGATGAAACAATGCGCCTCCTGCTTCATTCTCAGCGATCATTCTTCAAACCGGCACGGTCCGCCCCGTCCGTCCGACTGTAATAGCTCCAATCAAATGGCAATAGAGGTCCAGGTTGCGGGACCGCAGCATCATCGATACGCCCAAGAGATCTGCGCCGTAATGGCGGAGGCGGCCAAGGCACGTGGCACCGGTATCGCCCGGCGCGAGCCGTCCTACGTGCTCCGCAAAATGGACGAGGGCAAAGCCGTTATAGCGACGGAGGGCGAGCACCTCGTCGGCTTCTGTTATATTGAAACCTGGCAGCACGGCGAGTATGTGGCCAACTCGGGCCTGATCGTCGTTCCCGCCTACCGCCATTCGGGCGTGGCCCGGGAGATCAAGCGCCGCATTTTCGCGCTCTCCCGCGAGAAGTACCCCGAGGCGCGGGTGTTCGGCATCACGACGAGCCTTGCCGTGATGAAGATCAACACGGATCTCGGCTACGTCCCCGTCACCTTTTCAGAACTCACGCAGGACGAAGTTTTTTGGCAGGGCTGCCAGAGTTGTCCCAATTACGACATCCTTACCCGGACCGAGCGGAAGATGTGCCTCTGTACCGGTATGTTGTATGACCCGAAGCGCCCGGCAGCTCGGAACGGACGGCCGGACGCGCCACCGGAGGAGAAGTCCGGAAGCTGACTTTCGGCCCCTGTTTGATCTATGCCAAAGAAACACCTCATCCTGATTCACGGCCGCTCGGCAAAACCGAGAAAAGCGGAAAAAGAACGACTCGCACGTGAAGCCCTCACGTCGGGCCTCATGCGCATCTCCGAAACCGCGGCCGAGCGGATCGGCGAAGAAGTCGCATTCACGTTCGTCTACTACGGCGACCTCATCAACAAGGTGCTCGTAGAAGCGCAGCCGGATGCGCCCGGCGATCTCGTCGAAACGGAAGACGGCGCGTGGTATAAGCCCGAAGGCCACTCGGATGAAGCGATAAAACGCCTGATCGGCAGGCCATCCGGTGCCCATACGAAGTCGGAGTACCGCGAACTCGTCCGCAAGCACGGCGACCTTCGCTTCGTCGATGACGTGGCGCGCATCGTGAGTCCGCTGCTGGCAAATGGGCTTTCGCGGAGCCTCATTGCCTCGTATATGCCTGATCTCGCGGCGTACTTTACCGATCCGGCCATGGGTGCGGAGGTTCGGCGGCGGCTACTCGAGCCGCTGGCCGCGGCCGTGCGCGCCGGGGAGGATGTAGCGCTCATATCGCACGGATCGGGGTGCATGGCTGCGTACGACGCGCTCTGGATGCTCTCCCACGACGAAGCATACGCGGATCTTCGCGACCGACGGGTTCACCTCTGGGCTACGCTTGGATCGCCGCTCGGCGAGCCGAGTATCCGCCAAGCGCTGCTCGACGCCAAAGAACCAGCCGACCGGCAATTCCCCCGCAACGTCGATGTCTGGCTGAACATCAGCGCTGCGGACGACTACATTGCGCACGACGCCTCCGTTGAAGATGACTTTAGGCAAATGAAGGCCAACGGCATTCACATCATCGACCTGCCGCGCATCTACAACTTCTACATCGGCTCTGAGGGCAGCAACCCGCATAACCTGTACGGATACCTCAACCATCCCGTCGTCGCGCAGCACCTCGCCGGATGGATTCTCGACGACCGCGCGGCGGGTTAGTTTTGCTGCCGCATATCGCGAGGCCGGGAGGGTCGACGCCGCGAATGCGCGCTATTTGACACCGGAGCCGGGGACCTCGTCGCTGAGTTTTTGAAAAACATAGAACTTGAGATAGTGCGTCTCCGGCATGCTCTCCAGCACGGGGTGGTCCGGCGGCTGGCTGCCACGATACAGTAGCCGAAGCGGCGAGTCGGACCGGCGCGCGGCGTAGCGGACGATCTTCAGGAAGTCTGCCTCGGAAACGGCCTGCGAACAGGAAGCGGTGGCAAGGATTCCGCCCGGCGGCAGCATCTGAAGCGCCAGGATATTGATGCGCTGGTAAGCCTTCGCGGCCGCTTCCGCGTGGCGTCTGCTCTTTGCAAAGGCGGGAGGGTCGAGGATGATCAGGTCGTACTGGTGCCCTTCCTCCACCATTGCGCCAAGCCGCTGGAGGGCATCGGTTTGTTCGTAGGTGATCTTGTCGCCGAGGCCGTTGCGCTCGGCATTGGCCGCCGCTCGGTCGAGCGCGGCTTGTGAAGCGTCGATCATGTGGACGCGTTCGGCACCAGCGGCCGCCGCGTGCAAGCCGAAGCCGCCGTCTGCGCTGAAAACGTCCAGCACGCGCCTTCCCGGCGCAAAACGGCGGACGGCCTCTCGGTGCAGCCGCTGGTCGAGAAAGAAACCGGTCTTCGCTCCGCCAAGCACATCGACAGCAAAGCGCAAGCCGCCTTCCTCGATCATGACCGGTGCGTCGTAGGTGCCACGGAGCACCCCTGTGGACTCCGGGAGGTTGTCCTTCGCGCGAAGCGCATTGTCGTTCCGCTCGACCACGGCCGCTGGATGTACAAGCGCGTCCAGCGCTTCGAGGATCTGGTCGCGCCGCTGGTCCATTCCGAGGCTGAGTGTGGAAAACGTATACACGTCGCCATAGCGGTCGATGATGGTCCCGGGCAAGCCGTCGCTTTCGCTGAACGCCAGCCTGTAGTGCGTCGCCTCGGGAAAGGCTGCCGTGCGAAGGGACAGTGCCCGTTCGAGTCGCTCCTTGAAGAAGGCCGTATCGACGGGGCGGTCGAGATCCGTGGTCAAGAAACGCACGGCAATAATCGACTCCCGGTGGTAAAACCCGCGCCCGTACACGCGCCCCTCAGAATCGGCAATTTCCACGAGATCGCCTGAGGACGGGCTGCCGGAGACCTTCGCGATCTGGTTGCCGAACACCCACGGGTAACCGTGCTGAAGCTGCTTCTCCTGTTTCCTTTTTAGTGTTACCCGCATGATGTTCTATGACTTGCAGCCCCGAATCTCCCCGGAAGCTGCTGATTGTTTATCTTTAAGCGAAGGCCAAACAAGGCCGTCGTTTTACCGGTGCCGTTCAGGCACATAGACGAAAAATGACTGTGGCAGAAAATACAATGCCCTCCCCGGGCGATCCGGCACCGGACTTCACCGGCACCACACAGACCGGCGAGACCGTCCGCCTTCGCGATCTGCGCGGAAAGAAGGTCGCCCTTTATTTCTACCCGAAGGACGACACGCCCGGCTGCACCAAGCAGGCATGTAACCTGCGGGACAACCATAGCGAACTGCTCGGCAAGGGCGTGGCGGTGATCGGCGTCTCGGTCGACGACGAGGCATCGCACTCGAAGTTTGCCGACAAGTATACGCTCCCGTTCCCCCTTGTTGCCGACCCGGCGCATACAATCGTAAATGCCTATGGCGTCTACGGCGAGCGGAGCCTCTACGGCAGGAAGGTCATGGGCACGCAGCGAACGACCTTTCTTATCGACGAGGAAGGAAAGATCGTTCACGTCTTCAAGCGCCCGAAAGTCGAGGAGCACGCGCAGGAAATCCTTGACCGGTTCGGGCTGTCCTGATCGCCTGCCGGATCACCGAGTGAGCGCGAGCACGTGCGGCGGGCCGCCGTCGGGGTCAAGCATGACCACCGTCGACGCCTTTCGCGCCCCCGACGGCAGCGTTAGCGTCAGTTCGTCCTGCAACTCCGCCTCGCAGTCATCCTCGTCTGCGTCGTGGTAGAGCCACACGAACGCGGTGTCTCGCCGGACCTCGCTATCAAGCTCGAACTCGTGATCGGCGCATCCTCCCGGATACACCAGCCGCACCGAGAGCGAGTCGTTCGTTATGGACGGCCAGTAGTCCGGATCTGCGGGAGAGAAGTTGGAGACGAGCGAGTAAGCGTCGCCGAACCGGCTTTTGTGCTCGCGCACTTTCTGGGCCTCCGGATCTTCGTCGCGGCAACTTGAGAAGAGCAGGAGGGCGATGCTCAAGGCTGCCGGGAGGATGTGTATCTTACGTAGGTTCATTTCGAGCGCAAACGGCGAACTTCTCGTGTACAGGTCAGGGATCGTTGAACGCGCGCCGCGCTAAAGTCGACTTCGCTCAAGTCTATGTTGCAGGAAAAATACGAGCCGGTGATCGGACTCGAGGTACACTGCCAGCTTCAAACGGCATCGAAAGCCTTCAGTCCGGATTCCGCCGCCTTTGGCGCAGCCCCAAACGAGCACGTCGATCCGATCAGCCTCGGGCATCCCGGCACGCTGCCGGTGCTCAACGAGCATCTTGTCGCCTACACGCTCCGCGTTGGACTGGCGACGCACTGCAATGTCTCGCCGAGCTCTGTCTTCGCCCGAAAACACTACTTCTACCCCGATCTGCCGAAAGGCTACCAGATCTCTCAGTACGAGACGCCCATCTGCCACGGCGGCTTCGTCGAGATCGCCGTCGGGGAAGAGGGGGAGCGCGACGATCGCGGCGATGCGGTAAAGCGCATCGGGCTGACGCGCATCCATATGGAGGAGGACGCGGGCAAGTCTTTGCACGAGCAAGATCCGTACAGCACGCTGCTCGATTACAATCGCTGCGGCGTCCCGCTCATCGAGATCGTCTCGGAGCCGGACCTCCGCTCGCCGCGCGAGGCGTACCTGTACGTCCAGAAAATTCGCCAGATCGTGCGCTACCTCGGCGTGTGCGACGGCAATATGGAAGAGGGGTCGCTTCGCTGCGATGCCAACGTCTCCGTTCGCCTGCGGGGCGAAACGCGGTTGGGCACGAAAACGGAGATCAAGAACATGAACTCGCTCCGGCACGTCGAGCGCGCCATCGGGCACGAGATCAGCCGGCAGATGGCCCTACTGGAGTCCGGTGGGACCGTGGTTCAGGAGACGAGGTTGTGGGATCCCGCCCGCGACGAAACGCGGTCGATGCGTTCCAAAGAGGAGGCGCACGACTATCGCTACTTCCCGGACCCGGATCTGCCGCCGGTGGTGGTCGGCCCCGAGATGCTGGAGCGGGTCCGCACGGCCCTCCCGGAAATGCCCGAACAGCGCCGGGCGCGCCTGATGCAGGATCTGCGCTTGCCGCTCTATGACGCGACGCTGCTCACCGAGGAGCGTTCGGTGGCCGAATACTTCGAAAGCGCCCTCGCTGAAATCGGGCGGCTGGCGCGAGGAGGCAACCGGCCCGCCCAGGCGAAGGCCCTCGCCAATTCGATCATGACGGACGTGCTCAGGATCCTCAAAGAGCACGAGGAAGGCATCGAGTCTTTTCCCGTGGAGCCGGAGCGGCTCGCGGCGGCCGTGCTCATGCGCATGGACGAAAAGATCAGTTCCTCCGGCCTCACGGCCCTCATAGAGTTCATGCGCGCGGAGCCGGACGCCGCCGACAAGCTGGCCGCGAGCCACCGGCTCCTGCAAGTTTCGGATGAAAGTGCGCTGCTGCCGCTCGTGGACGCCGTCATACGCGAGAGTCCGAAGCAGACGCAGCAGTACCTTTCCGGCAAAGAAAGCGTCGCCGGCTATTTTATCGGGCAGGTCATGCGCCGGTACGACGGCTCGCCCGATCCGCAGGTTGTTCGCCGCCTCGTCGCGGATCGACTCGACGCGCAGCGATCCTGATTAGCCCTTTTATCCATTCCACTGGCAAAGATCGAGTTTAGTTCATGCGTTCTCGTCGCCTTTTAGTCATCCTCATCGCCATTCCGTTCTTGCTTTCGGCTTGTCGCCAGGGCGAAGCCGTAGAAGCGGACGGCGTCACGTCCTACCTGTCGGGGCAGTTCTCGGTCGATCCCGCTATCGATTCGACGCGCGACTACCGCGACTTCGAAGTGCTCGTCTACGAGGAGTCCGACGCCGGACTCGATACGCTCGGCTCGGCGGTAACGGACAGCGCGGGTCTCTTCTCGGTGGCCATTCACGCGAAGGAGCGAGGGATCTACCCGCTTGTCGTTAGCCGTCGAGGCACGATCCTGAAGCGCGCCGATATCGCAGTGGCCGAGGGCGACTCCGGCAGCGTGAGCGCCGTTTTTCCGGTTGACGACCGATTCTTTTCCATCCGCTCGCCCGAGAACGCGGCCTTGACGGCCTACCGAAACACGATCATACAGCACAACAAGGACCTCTATACCTTCGCGGAATCGGCGGCTTCGCCGGAGGCCTATGTGCGGCGGGCGGAGCAAACGGCCCACATCCTCTGGAGTATGCGCGAGACGTTCCCCGGCACCATTGGGGCCGAGGTGGGGGCGGCGGAGGCCATCGTCATGCTCCCACGCCGCAACGACTCGCTTGCGGTGGCTTACGCGCTGCAGCTCGAACCTTCAAACCCGCGCTACGCAGAAGTGGCGCGAGCAGCCCGATTGGCTGAGACGGACCTGTCCGGACCGCGCGGAGGGCAAACCGTGCTCCAGCAAATGGCCGACCGCGTCCCTTCAACGGACACCACGCTGACGGCAGCGCTGGAGGTGGAGCGCATTCGAGCGCTGGCTGAAGAAGGCCGGCGTGAGCCTGCGCTCAACGCGGCGCGTGCGCTCGCTGCCAACCGGCCCGGCACGTCGTGGGCGCAGTGGGCGGAGCGCATCCAATATGATCTCGAAACCTTAAGCGCCGGAATGCCGGCACCGCCGTTTACCCTTACCGATGTGCAGGGCCGCACGTTCAGCTTGGACAGCCTACAGGGCAGGCTCGTGCTGCTCGAGTTTTACGATCCCGAAGACACCGGATTTCAGCAGGAACTGCCGCAGAGAAACGCCCTCGTAGAGGCCGGACAGTCCCTCGGGCTTGTGACGGTCTCGGTGTCGGTCCAGCCCGACACCACCATCAATGCCGCCTTTTACGAAGGTCGACAGTTCCCCGGCATCGGGGTGATCGCTTCCGGGGGAATGAGCAGCCCGGTCGTCAAGAAGTACAACGTGTCTACCCTGCCGCGCCGCTTTCTCATTGGGCCGGGAGGGCAGATACTCGGCGTTTATGAAGGCCCCTCGATCGCCGCCGTCCGCAACGACCTCATGATGATGCTCCAGGCCGCATCGAGGTAAGAAAGCTGCCGCCTTCGAGCGGTATTCACACTATCACGGCGCGCTGTCCCGTTAATTACGGCTGGCCTTAAACTCGACCAATCACGCAAACCGAAGCCTAATTCTATGTTAATCGCCGGAAACTGGAAGATGAACACGAACCCCGCCGACGCCGCCGATCTGGCTCGCGCCGTCGCAAAAGGGGTCGAGAGCGACAAGATTCATGTGGCCGTATGCCCGCCCTTTCTCTCGCTGGTTCCTGTCGCCGAGGCGCTGAAAGGATCAAACGTGAGCCTCGGCGCTCAGAACATGCACTTCGAGGACAAGGGTGCCTTCACCGGCGAAGTGTCGGCGTCCATGCTGAAGGCAGCGGGCTGCACGTACGTGATCCTCGGCCACTCCGAGCGGCGGCAGTATTTTGGCGAGACGGACGAGGGTGTCAACAAGAAGGTGCAGAAGGCGCTCTCCGCCGGCTTGATTCCTATCGTCTGCGTCGGCGAGACGCTGGAGGAGCGCGAATCCGATCAGGTGGAGCGCGTCGTGCGGCGGCAGGTCGAGGGTGGACTGAAGGGTGTCAAGATCGATGGACCGGATGCGCTCGTGGTTGCCTATGAGCCGGTCTGGGCCATTGGCACCGGCCGGACGGCCTCGGCCGAGCAGGCGCAGGAAGTTCACGCTTTCATCCGCGGCCTTCTCACACAGATTTTTGGCGAGACGACCGGCAAGGGCATCGACATTCTCTACGGCGGCAGCATGAAGGGCAGCAATGCCGACGAGCTTCTGTCGCAGCCGGACGTGAATGGCGGTCTCATCGGCGGAGCAGCGCTCAAGGCCGACGAGTTCCTGCAGATCGTCGCGGCAGGCGAGAAGGCGTAGCGAGAAGGGCAGCGTTCCCGGTCAACCCGGTCGGGAACGCTGCCCCGTTCTCTCTCAGCGGCTGCGAGCGAAGGCGAGCAACGCTTCGTAATCTTCTTCGGTGAGCTTGCCGTCTTCAAGCAAGCCGTCGAAAGCGTCCGTTAAGGCGGCAAGGTCGCTGCCGGAACGGGTCGAGATCGAGCCGCGCAAGGGCGTATCCATTTCCTCGGCCGCGCCGCGCAGCAAAGCCTCCTGGAGAAACCGCGCCACATAATCCGCTGCCGTTCCGTGGGCGGAAAAGTCAACGGAGACCGCAACCGTGGCGCGACCGCGGTTAACCTCGATATTGATTTTGCGTCCGCCGAGCAGCTTTTTTCGCGCATCTATGCGAACGATGTCGGTGTAGCGGACGGTCTGTGCCGCCGAAAAGTCGTTGTTCTGGAAGGTGATGCCGTCGCGCGTCAGTAAGGCGCCATCTTTGGCATTGCCGATCAAGGTGGCATCGTAAAGCGCCAGCACGTCGGCTTCGCTCAGCGACTCGCCGTAATCCCGCAGGGCATTCCTCAGCTTGTCTTTTGGAAGGTCGGGCGTGACGTAAAGCCCGAGGTGCGGGGCGTGCGGAATCAGTTCGCGGATGAGTTCTTCCATGGGGCTGCCGGGCCGACGGCGCTGACTTTGTTTGAATCAGACTTAGATACGCTATAGAACGTGCGCGTTCCGGTGGACGGAAAAGGTTTGTTCGCCTCGCTCCTCACGGTGCCCACGTGGGGCATAACGGGCGTGTTCGTAAAGCTGCTGCCGGGCCTGTCGCCTTTCTTTGTCACCTCGGCGAGGCTTCTGCTGGCCGCGCTCGTGCTCGGCCCGGTCATGCTCATCGTGCCGGACTTCAGGCGCGGACTCCTCGCGGCGGTACGGCGGCCGGTGGCATGGTGGCTCGCCGGACTGTTTGTCGTTTACTACATCACCGCCGTTTCGGCCTACCAACTGGCACCGGTTGGGGAGATGGCGCTCGCGATGAGCATCTCGCCCGCCTTTTCGCTGCTTCTCGAGCGCCGGCGCGGACTGCGCCCGCAGCGACAAGAATGCCTCGGAGCGCTCGTGGCGCTACTCGGCGTGATGGTGGTAGTCCTGCCGGGCCTATCGACCGGCGGAGGAACCGGCTGGGCGCGCGTGTTCGGTCATGCCCTTGCGCTCACCTGCTCCGCTTCGGCAGCGGTGTACACGGACGGGTTCCGCGCGCTCGAAGCGAAGGGCGCTTCGCCCGACGCCACGGCGGTGTCGCTGCTCGCTTTCCTTCTCGGCGGCGCTCTTCTCGGCGGCATGGTGCTCGGGTTCGAGGCGGGTGGAATCCCGCGAGCGTCGTCCGTTAACCTGCCGATTCTGCTCTTGCTTGCGGTCGCGTCAACAGCCATACCGACCGTCGCCTACGGCATCGCGTCGCGGCGACTGCCGTCCGTGCTCACGACCACGATCCGCCTCCTTATCCCAGTCTTCGCGACGGTGGCGGCGGCTGTCCTCCTCGGCGAGCGTCCATCGGTGTGGGTGCTTCCCGGAGGACTGCTCGTGCTCGGCGGCATCCTCTACATGGTCACGCCCTCGTCATATGTCCGAAAGAGGCGGGATGAGGCCGCCGGCGGCCCGCGCGATGTAAAGTGATGGATAATCCATAAACCGCAACGCGCTAAACCCGTATCTTCCGCCTCGAACCCCGTTTGCGTGTCTCCATTTTCTCCCGTGCAACGCGCGCGGCTGCATGAATAGAATCCTCGTTACCGGTGCCAACGGACAGATCGGGACCGATCTCGTTGAAGCGCTCTGCGCGCTGCCATCCAAGCCCTTTCTGCTCGCCACCGACCTGCGGCCGCCGCCTCACCAGAACGGCCGCGGTGGCGTGCCTTTCCGCGCGCTCGACGTGCGCGACCGGGGAGCGCTACTCCGCCTCATCGAGGAGTACCGCATCGACACCGTGATGCACCTCGCCTCGCTCTTGTCTGCCACCGGAGAGCGGGACGTGGACCTCGCCTGGAGCGTCAACATGGACGGGCTGAAACACGTCCTTGACGCCGCGCGCATCTATGGTCTTCGCGTTTTCTGGCCGAGTTCGATTGCCGTGTTCGGCCCGCGCACGCCTCGGGAGCGCGCGCCGCAGCACACGGTGCTCGACCCCACGACGATCTACGGCGTAACCAAAGTCTCCGGCGAGCTGCTCTGCCGCTATTACTTCGACCGCTACGGTGTCGACGTGCGCAGCCTCCGCTATCCCGGCATCATCTCCTACAAGACGCCTCCGGGCGGCGGGACGACGGACTACGCGGTCGAGATCTTCCATGCCGCGCTGCGGGACGGCGCGTACACCTGCTTTCTGAAGCCCGGCACGCGCCTCCCGATGATGTATATGCCGGATGCCATCCGCGCAACCATCGAGTTGATGCAGGCCGACCCGTCGCGCCTTTCCGTGCGGACGAGCTACAATCTTGGCGCATTCAGCTTCACGGCGGAGGAACTTTCGAAAGGAATTGCCGCGCGGGTGCCCGGTTTCTCTTGCGCCTACGCGCCGGACGAGCGGCAGGCCATCGCCGACTCGTGGCCCAACTCCATCGACGATAGGGCAGCGAAAGAGGACTGGGGATGGCAGCCCGCGTTCACCGTCCCGCAGATGATCGAGGACATGATCAACAACCTTCGTCCTACCCTCCCGTCCGTTCAAAAGTAGCCGTGACGTGCCGGCAACAAGCCCCTCATCCTGCCATGCAAGACTCCGCAAACCGCCGTTTCGAATCCGAGTTGCAGTCCATTCGAGACGCGGGCCTCTACAAGCAAGAGCGCGTCATCACCTCGCCGCAGGCGGCGCAGATACGCGTTCGACCGGACCGGGAGGTGCTGAACTTTTGCGCCAACAATTACCTCGGTCTCGCCGATGATCCGGATCTCGTGCGCGCGGCGCAAGAGGGACTGGAGCGGTACGGCTTCGGGATGTCGTCCGTTCGCTTTATCTGCGGCACGCAGGACGTTCACAAAGAACTCGAAGCGAAGATCGCCGCGTTCGTCGGACAGGAGGATGCCATTCTCTACTCGTCCTGCTTTGACGCCAATGCAGGTCTGTTCGAAACGCTGCTCGACGAGGAGTGCGCGATCATTAGCGACCAGCTCAACCACGCCAGTATCATAGACGGCGTGCGGCTTTGCAAGGCGCAGCGCTTCCGCTACGCGCACAGCGACATGGCTGAGTTGGAGGATATTCTGAAGAGCACGCAGTCCGCGCCCATCCGCATGATCGCCACCGACGGCGTTTTCAGCATGGATGGCGACGTTGCGCGCCTTGCGGACATTTGCGATCTTGCCGACCGCTACGACGCGCTCGTGATGGTCGACGACAGCCACGCCACCGGCTTCTTCGGACCGACCGGCCGGGGGGCCATCGAACACTGCGGGGTTATGGACCGCGTGGACGTGGTGACGAGTACGCTCGGAAAAGCGCTTGGCGGCGCATCCGGCGGCTTTACGGCCGCGAGCCGGGAGGTCGTGGATCTGCTGCGCCAGCGTTCGCGTCCGTACCTCTTCTCCAACACCCTCGCGCCCGTCATCGCATACACCACCATCCGCGTGCTCGACAGGCTCTCCGGCACGACGGCCCTTCGCGACCGGCTGGAGGAGAGCACGCGCCGCTTCCGCACGGGCATGACCGAGCGCGGGTTTGACATCCGCCCGGGCGTTCACCCGATCGTCCCGATCATGCTCTACGATGCCCGGCTTGCGCAGACAATGGCGACCGATCTGCTGAATGAAGGCATTTACGCCATCGGATTCAGTTTCCCGGTCGTTCCGAAAGGGCAAGCGCGCATCCGCGTGCAGATTTCGGCGGCGCATGAGCGGGAGCACATCGAGCAGGCGCTCGACGCATTCGAGAAGGTGGGAAAGGCACTCGGGGTCATCGGGAAGCCAGTTTAATTTGTCCGGAGGAGCACGATGGGGCGCATTCGTCCGAGAAGCTTGTTCAAAGGGTGGTTCTTTGCCTCGCGCGTGGACCTTCTCCTGCAACCGGTCACGAGCGCGCTCGACCGGCTGCTTCTCATGGGAAAGCTCTCACGCTGGATTCGTGCCCACCGGCAACTGCCGTTCAACGACTACTATACGCTCGACTTTGACTACGAGCGGCGCGAAGAGCTGTACCGCTTCGTTCTGGAGCGCGAGGGGCTTGACGCGCCAGTCGATTACCTCGAGTTCGGCGTAGCCGCGGGGACTTCCTTCCGCTGGTGGACGGGCGCTATCCGACACCCGGAAGCGCGGTTCTACGGGTTTGACACCTTCACCGGCCTTCCTGAGGATTGGGGACCGTTCAAGAAGGGCAGCATGTCCGCCGGAAACCGTCCGCCCGACCTGAACGATTCGCGTTGCACCTTTTATTCAGGCCTTTTCCAGCAGACGCTGCATCCTTTTCTAAGAGATGTCCCGCTCACCCGGCGTAAGATCGTCCATCTCGATGCAGACCTCTACAGCGCCACCGCCTTCGTGCTCGGCGCACTCCACCCGCACCTGAGGCCCGGCGACGTGCTCTTCTTCGACGAGTTCAACGTCCCTCACCACGAGTTCCGCGCCTTTTCGGAGTTCATCCAGACCACGTACCGGGAGTATGAAGTGCTCGGCGCCGTAAACAACTACTACGGCGTAGCCGTCAAGCTCAGGTAAGCCGCATGGGCGGGCCATCGGCACGGCTGCTTCGCTCGGCCGGGTTTGTCCCCAGCGAACATATGCCGCTCATGCGGTAACCGGAAGCAGATCGGGGCACGTCCGCTCGGAAAGAGGCCACGGCAGCGTTAACGGCGGCAGGCACTTTAGACCTCTGCGCGCCCTGTCCCGGAGCGTAGACGATCCTCACTGACTTCAGCGCAGGTCGCTTGCGTGCCTGGCCCGTTGGAAGGAGGCTCGTTGCTTTGCGAGAACGAGGAAGTCCGGCACCGTGCCAGCGCGCTCATTTCATGGGCCGGATTCGCCAGATGTTGCCGTCGCTTTTGTCCGTGAGCACATAGATGAAGCCGTCCGGGCCTTGCTCAACCTCTCGGATGCGCGCGCCCATCGGCAGGCGCTCGGCCTCGGTGGCCCCTGTGCCATTGATCGCGATGCGGATGAGTGCTTGAGAAGACAGGCCGCCAACGAGCGCACTGCCTTTCCACTCGTCAAATACGTCGCCGGTGTAGAAGACCATTCCGGAGGGCGAGATGACGGGTGTCCAGTGATAAGCTGCATCGGCAAACTCGGGCCGCGTGGGCGGATCAGGAATTTCCTTGCCGTCGTAGTGCTTCCCCCAACTGACCACAGGCCAGCCGTAATTCTTGCCCGGCTCCAACCGGTTAAGCTCGTCCCCGCCGAGCGGACCCATTTCGAGGATCCACAGCGCGCCCGTCGCCGGGTCGATGGCACCCGCCTCGATGTTGCGGTTTCCATACGTCCATATCTCCGGCCGCGCGTTCTCCTGCCCGACGAAAGGGTTGTCTTGCGGTACGGACCCGTCGTGGTTGAGCCGCACGACTTTCCCGAGCAGCACGGAAAGATCTTGCGCCGGCTCGAACTGGAACCGTTCGCCCTGCGTGAGAAAGAGATGCCCTGCGCCGTCGAAGACGATGCGACCGCCGAAGTGATTTGGCCCCGTGATCCACGGCTCCTGCAGATAGATGGGTTCGAAGTCCGTTATCGCCTCACCCGTCCACTTGCCGCGCCCGAGCGCCGTGGCCGCCTGGCCTCCCGGCCCCGGCGCGGCGTAGGAGAGGTAAACATACTGATTGGTTGCGAAGTCCGGGTCGAGCGCAACGTCGAGCAGCCCGCCCTGTCCCTGAGCGTAAACCTCCGGCGTTCCTTCGACAGAGCCGGAGAGCCCCCCGTCGGTGCCAAGCACGCGCAGCCGCCCGGCGCGCTCTGTCACGAGTGCCCGGCCATCGGGCAAGAACACCATCCCCCAGGGATGCTCCAGGCCGCCGGCGACGTTCTCTACGTCGAGCGTACCGGCGTCGGACTCCATCGAGTCCACCTGATCCAGATTGGTGGGCTGGCTGCAGGCAGAGAGAGGGGCGGCAAAGCCCAGGACGAGCGTCAGCGCGACCGCAAGCGGCAAAGGACGGTTCAACATTGGAAGGAGGGTCGGGTGGGGAGAAGACCGGTAGGTCACCCTCACATGCCATCGTCTGCTTCGGGTTCTATCTGCCTTGCGACGATTGCGTAAAGCCCGGCTCCCGGTGCCGCTCGGATGGAGAGGCAAGGCGCACCTCCTTTTGGAAGGTCAGAGGTCAGATCCCCAGCCCGCCGGGCGGTCTCTTCCAGGTGCCGACCTGCATCCGTGGAATGACCTCCGAATCTACCCGGACGCGCTCACGCCATCCCCCCACAAGCAAAGCCCGTCCCCTATGAGAGGAACGGGCTTAAAGGAGTGTGGCGCGAGAGAGACTTGAACTCTCGACCTCCGGGTTATGAATCCGACGCTCTAACCAGCTGAGCTACCGCGCCCTGTATTTGTCTGCATGCCTGTCCCTGTGCCTGTATGCAAAAGCGGACGCTCGCGGGCAGACAAGGCCGAAAGTATCATCGTGCGGCCCTTTTGTTTCCGAAGCAGCATGAATAAACCATGACGAGGGGCGCGCAAGTCTCTCGTTACCTCGGAAGGAGCCGGTAGAGGTAGGCGGCGTCTCCGTTATGATAATTCCCGAACACAGCGAACTGCCGAACAAGCTGCACCCTGTACCGCTTCTCGAGCGCGGCCATAACCGCGGGTTCGGAACCGAGCGCCACATAATAGGCGGGATTGTACCGGCTGATCAGGCGCTCCAGCGGCGCGGCGCTCGTGAGCGGAGGGAGTCCCGGAAGGTGCGTTTCCAGGGCCAGTGTGGATGCCATCTCGCCGAGCACAACGGCAGATGAACCCGCGCCGTGATCCTGCTCCGCCACCCGCCGAATCTCGGCGGCGGCATCTCGGAAGGTATAGTGCAGATCAGCCACGTACGCGATGGCGCGTACGCTGCCTGTCCCTATAAGAAGAAGTATCAGGATTACAGCGGCGAGGCGGACTCCTTTGCCTTTCCTTTTCGCCAAGAATGACTGCGCGGCGGCGGCAATCAGCAGTGCAGCCGGAACGAAAAGGGGCAGGAAATACCTCGGAGGCTGGTAGAGCGTCATGGCAAGGACAGCCGCGTAGGAGGCTACCCACATGAGACTCAGCCGGACGAGCGGATCGCGCCGAAACGCCTTCGACAGGACGAGGGCAGAGCCTGCCAACGCCGCTCCTCCTCCAAATAGCAAAGGATCTGCAACGAGCGCCTTCCATCCGCCGAGAAGGAGCCTTTGGAAAGCCGGCACCGGCTGCAGCGCGAATCGATCCTGAAAATTGAGCTGCCGGAAGAACGCCATGTCCTCCGGAAAGAGCCGCCATGCAACCATCTGATGGGCAACGACGAGGACCGCCGCAAGTCCGGCGCAGACGGCAACTTCTCGCCACCTCGCGCCGTGCTGCCAGAGTGCGAAGAGCAGTACCGGCAGAGCGAAAAGGGCCGTTGTCTTGGTGAGAACGCCCAGAAACAGGAAGCCGGCGGACAGCAGCGGTCCGGACCAACGTCCTCGCAGCCGCTCGCTCGTCGCTGAGAGTAGTGCAAGCACGACGAAGAAGAGCATCGGCAGATCGAGCAAAGCCAGACGGCTGTAGGCGAAAAGAAAATAGTTCGTGCTCAGGAGCAGCACCGTCAAGGCCGCGGCGAGCCGTCCGCGCCGCCAGGCAAGCCGGCCGGTGGCGGCGATCAGCCCAACGACGAGCAGCGCGTGCAGCGCGCGCGCACTCGCGAAGCTCATGCCCGTAATCGCCCACACAGGCCAGAGAAGGAGCGGCCACACCGGCAGCAGCGGTGCCGTGTTGAAGCCGCCTTCCACGTGCGGACTTCCCGTCAGCGTTTGCTGAATGGCAGCGCCCGCGTACCAGCCTTCATCCGTGAAGAGCGCCCGCGAGGCAGTTATTCCCCGCGGGAAGTCGGCCTCCAGCGCTGCGAATCGCAGCAGGAGGAAGGCGGCGGAAAGAGCGTACATCGCCCCGAGCCACCCTTTCGTCGCGAAGGGAAGCCGCGGGGAAGGCAACGTTTTGGTGGGATCATCGGGCATGGCAGTCGCCTGTTCTTGAAGGGCGCATAAAAATACGGCACCTGGCCCGACAATGAGGCTGCAGGCAGTTGCCCCTCCCGGGTGCCTGTTCATACCTTGTCGGTGGCCGGAGAGATAAGCAGGGCGACTGGAGAAAACTATGCAATGGAAAGACGTTATAGGTCAGGAGCGGGTCGTTGACGCGCTGCAGAGGGTGATCGAGCAGGATCGCGTGCCCCACGCGAGCCTTTTTCAAGGGCCGGACGGCGTCGGGAAGCGGGCCGTAGCCCTCGCCTTTGCCGCTGCTCTTCAGTGCGAAGGAGGCCAGGGGCGCGCCTGTGGAACGTGCGCTGCCTGCACGAAAGTCGCGCGACTCACTCACCCGGACGTCCATTTCCTTCTACCGTATCCCACGGACGTGGACCCCGACGGCGTAGCGGAGCGCCTCGCGCTGCTCGCGACCAACCCGTACGCCGCCGTCGATTTCCTGCGTCGGCCCTCGCTCGCAGATCGGACGAAGGAATCGAACAAGCAGGCCATCTACACGATCCAGCGCATCAACGAAGATCTGCGGCGGGAGATTGGCTTTCGGCCCGTCGAAGGGCGCTACAAGGTGGTCATCATGACGGACGCACATCTCCTGCGCGTCGAAGCGGCCAATGCCTTGTTGAAACTCATCGAGGAACCGCCGCCGCAAACGGTCTTCATGCTAACGACCGACCGCGTCGAGCGCCTGCTGCCGACCATCCTTTCGCGTTGCCGCAGGTTTCGCTTCGATCCGCTTGCGCCCGAGGCCATTGAGCAGGCATTGGTTGAGCGCGAGGGTACCGACCCGGCGCTCGCCCCCACAATCGCCCGCATGGCCGATGGCTCGTATATGCGCGCGCTCGACCTTGCCGGTAGCGAAGAACTCCTGAACGGCCGCGCGTTCATCATCGAATTCTTGAGGGCCGCCTATATATTCAATATTAACAAGGTCGCCGACATCGTCGAGACGCTCTCCTCCAGCGGCCGCGAGCGGCTCAAAGGCACGCTCGATCTCATGCTTCGGTGGATACGCGACCTGATGCTCTACCGCCACATGGGCGAAGCGGCACCCATCGTGAACATCGATCAGCGGGACACCGTAGCCAGCTTTTGCCGCAACATTCCAGACGCCAATCTCGAAGCGATGATGGCGCTCACCGAGGATGCCGCGCGCCTCATCGAACGCAACGTAAACACGACGCTCATCTTCCTCGCGTTCACCCGTGCCATGAACCGGGCCATGCACGGCTCGTCCACTGCGTCGCTGTACAATCCGCTGGCGGAGGAGGCGGTCTCCACCTGATGCCGTTTTGCGGGCACAAACCTGCCCGGCAGGTGTAACCGAACTTTGCAAGCCGGCGCGGCGACCCGCTTTATGGAAACGACGCGCCTTTGTATTTTGCAACTGAGACTCCGACAATAGCCATGGGATGTTCAACGTGTAGTACCGGATCGGGATGTGGTGCCGGGTGCGGGGGCAATGGCGTTCAAGGCGGGTGCGGTTCGAGCAGCGGGCGCGCCGGCACGAGCGCCTGCCCGGCCATGCACATCTACGACTGGCTCAACGAGGTCGGAACGTCGTCCGCGCCGGTCGTATTTGAAACCGTCGAGGTAGCGTTTAAGGGCGGCCGGAAGGGCTTTTATCTCAACGCCCGCGAGCTGGAGGTCCACGCGGGCGACCACGTGATCGTAGAAGCGGACCGCGGCGTCGATCTCGGGACCGTTCACATGGTCGGGGAGCTGGTGCGCATGCGCATCCGCTCGAAAGGCCTCGATGAGGCCGGGGACTTCCCGCGCATCGTGCGCCTGCCGGGAATGCCGGATCTCGAGGCGTGGGAGGCCAACAAGGAGAGTGAGGCCGAGACCTACCTGATCGGCCGCCGCACCATTGACCGCATGGCCCTGCCCATGAAACTGGTCGATGTTGAATGGCAGTTCGACCGGAGCAAGGTTACGTTCTACTTTACGGCAGAGCACCGGGTGGACTTCAGGCAGCTCGTGCGCGAGCTTGCCGGGCGGTTTCGCACGCGCGTAGAGCTTCGGCAGATCGGTGCCCGTGACGAGGCCGCGCGCATCGGCGGCATCGGCTCATGCGGGCGCACGCTCTGCTGCTCAACCTGGCTGCAGGAATTCAAACCGGTATCCACGCAGGCGGCCAAAGCCCAGAACTTGCCGCTCAACCCGATCCGACTGAGCGGGCAGTGCGGCCGGCTCAAGTGCTGCCTCAACTACGAGCTGGAGCAGTACATGTCCGCGCTACGCGCCTTTCCGCCCCTCGACTCGTCCGTCCACACCGAGCAGGGCCGCGGCATTGTGCAAAAGGTCGACATATTCAAGGATCTCGTCTGGATCGCCTTCCCCGACGGCCGGTGGGAGGAGATGAGCTTGGACGACTTCCGCAGAACGCAGGCCGCCCAGGCCTGAGCCGCGGACCGCGCGGTGCCCCCTTGTGCCCGATCGGGACCCAAGAGCGGTCTGCCGTACGCCTAATGCCATAGCGAAGCCGGGGAAGAAAAACAGAAAGCCCCCGGAAGGTGCTCTTCCGAGGGCTCTCGTCTGTCCTGTGCGTCGTGATCCCGGCAGGGCTCGAACCTGCGACCTAATGATTAAAAGTCATTTGCTCTACCAGCTGAGCTACGGGATCGGGCGGCGCGTGCGCCGTAGCTGCTTAAAATACGGCGAAGGCCGGCGCGGCGCAACCCTCGTTGCGGCATAGCTTTTGTACTGGATGACCTTGCATGAGGTTCATGGGCGGGGGAAGGTCTCTCGCTTTTTGAAAATCTATCCCGAACCGCCCTTCCGGGCTGCTGCAATCGCTGCGGCGGAACAGTCGCACAGGGCGCGCGTTTCGGCGTCTCGTTCTCGATAGGGGTCTCTGACGCAGCGCAAATTTGTGCATACTTTTTGCCGAAAAACCGTTGCATTTGGATGCCTTTCGGGGATATTTTAGCAAGGATGAATGCCGCCTTTCAGGGAGACGCCTGCTGTCACCAGGTATTCTCTGAACCGCACAACTCCGCGTTCTTTACATCGCATAGACTCGCACTCCTTTTGCCGGCGGCAGGGGAGGAGCGATGCGCTAGCGGCTGGTGAAGCAAGCTGAAGGAAGCGCGCAAAAAGTCGTAATCCTGCGTCTTCCGGCGTTTCCCTACCCTTCCATTCACCAGGACTGCGGTTGTATGGGTGGATGTCCCGGCCTTACAGGGACGTACACATACAATGTTTCTCCGTGTGTGGCACACGGGGGGTGCACTTAAATTGGAGGGTAGTCAATGCAAGCACTCGGAAGACAGATTCTGGTGGAATTCTATGATTGTGATCGGAACGTCCTTGACGACGAAGATCTCATCCGTGAAATTCTGCTCGAAGGTGTTCGCCGGTCCTCAGCAACCGTCATCTCGGACACGTTTCACACCTTCAGCCCCCACGGGGTGAGTGGCGTGATCGTGATCGCAGAGTCCCATGTCACGATTCACACGTGGCCGGAACATGGGTATGCGGCAATCGACATTTTCACGTGCGGAGAAACGATCGAACCTTGGGTGATCCAGAAGTATCTGGAGAGCCACTTCAAGGCGCAGAACGTGTCCAGCATGGAGCTTAAGCGGGGTCTCTTCCCCACGAAGGTCTCCCATAAGCCCCTGGAACTGGAGCTGGTCGCGTAGGTGGTTCCTTTACTTCGTTGAGAGGAGCGCGTGGCGCGGAGGGGTCTAAGGCCCACTTTGTGCCGCGCGCTCATTCTTTTATTCCAAATCTCCCGCGCGTGCCTCCGGCGGGACCGCAAAGCAGCATGGCAGAGCAAAAGGCGAATCAGCTTCGATACGACGAGTACTGGGAAGCCCGCACGGGCATCACGTTCGGGATCGAACGTGTCCTGATGAGCGAACAGAGCGACTTCCAGCACGTCCAGGTTTTTGAAACGGACGCTTTCGGACGGCTCCTGACGCTCGACGGCCTGGTCATGCTGACGGATCGCGACGAGTTCGTCTACCACGAGATGATCACGCACCCGGCGCTCTGCCTGCTCGATCAACCCGCACGCGCCCTCGTCATCGGCGGGGGAGACGGAGGAACCGTCCGCGAGATCCTTCGCCATCCGTCCTTCGAGCACGTGGATCTCGTCGAGATCGACGGCATGGTGATCGACGCCTGTCGCAAGTTCTTCCCCGACATTAGCTGCGGCCTCGATGACCCCCGCGTCTCCATCCACGTCACCGACGGCATTGAGTTCGTGCGCCAGGCGCAAGCCGGCACCTATGATCTCGTGACCGTAGACTCGACGGATCCCGTGGGCTTTGCCGAAGGCCTGTTCGGCGAAACCTTCTACCGCGACTGCGAGCGCATCCTTTCGGAGCAGGGCATTCTCGTCGCCCAGACGGAATCGCCGTTCGACCGCTGGTTCCAGGATTCCATTCGCCAGGCGCACGCGCTCCTCGGCAGCATCTTCCCCACGGTGGAAATGTACCTTGCGCACATACCCACCTATCCGACGGGCACGTGGTCGTTCTCGATGGGCAGCAAGCGCGTGCACCCCGTCCGCGACTTTGATTCCGCCGGGGCGGCAGTCAAGATCGCGTCCTTCGGCGAGGATCTGAGGTACTACAACCCGGACGTTCACGTTGCGGCGTTTGCGCTGCCGAACTTCGTGCGCCGGCTCTTCGCGTAGGCGCGTCAGTCTGCTCGCGCGGAAAAGGAGGCGAGGAAGGCAGATCCGAGGATGAGCAGGCCGCCAATGAGCAGACCGCTGCTCAGGTGCTCGCGCAGCACGAGCAGTCCGAGCGCCGCCCCGACGAGCGGCTCCAGGTTGACGAACGGGGCCAGCCGCGAGGCGGAGGTGCTCTTGAGCGCCCAGTTCCAGAGCGTGTAGGTGGTCGCGGAACAGAGGACGCCGAGGCTCACAAGCGCGAACCAGGTTTCGCCGCTCAGCGCGCCGGTCGGTATTCCATCCGTCACAAGCACGATCGGCAGGAGCCAGGCCGTGCCGACAGCGATGCTGAGCGCGGTCGTCATCATGGTGCCATAGCGGTGGAGGAGCCGGCGGGTGGTCAGCACCCACGCCACGGCGGCGAAGGCGGAGGCGAGGACGAGTCCATCCCCGAGCAGCGTTCGCTCGGCTCCCGGCGTACCGGCAAGGATAAAAGCCCCGAGCGTCGAGAGGAGAACCGCCATCCATCCGCGCGGGCCGAGTCGTTCGCGGTCCACCAGAACGGCCGCTACCGCCAGCAACACGGGAATCGCGCCGATGATGAGCGCCGCGCTCGTAGCGCTCGTCCGGTTCAGCCCCTCGAACTGGAGCACCATCATGACCGGCACCATGAGAAAGCCGGACAGGGCGAACAATCCGGCGTCGCCGGCCTGCAACTTCTTCCATCTGCGGGCCGCGACCGGCAAGAGGATCACCGAGGCGATGATGAACCGCCCGAGGATCACTTGCATGGCGGAAAGCTCCACGAGCGCCATCTTCCCGAGGAGAAAGCTGGTTCCCCAGAGCGCATTCGCCGTCACGGCTGCGGCCACCGCGGCTCCGTTACGGTGCGCTTCAAGCCACGACGGCGAACGAGTCACTGTTTCCATAGAGTAGCCAGCGGCCGGCGCAGCACGAGCAAACCCTGCATGAGCGACGGATCGAAGTTGATAAAGCCGTTCGCCAGGTAGATCTCTTCGGGCGAACAGTTCAGAAGAAACTTCACCTCGCGGTCTCCACGCCGAAGATCATCGGTCGCGATGAGGCCGACCAGCCCGTTCGTCGCCGTGCCGACGAACACGTCCACCTCCACCCGGTCCGTGCCAATGGTGCCGTCGATGCTACCGTAGTCGATAGGATAGATGATCTCGGCAAAAACGGGGTGATGGGAGCCGCGCGGCCGCTCAACGGTCACGCGCCCGCCCGTAGCGAGGCGCTCCCAGCTTTCCCACGAGAGATGCGTCTTTAGAAGTTCGCGGAGTCCGGCGAGGGCGGGCGAGGTCACGAGGGCTGCCGAACGAGCTTGGTCTTGTCCGCCTTCTCCGGCTCGACCGTGCGGATGTGCAGCTCGCGCAGCTGCCGTTCGTCCACGCTGTCGGGCGACTGCACCATGAGTTCCATCCCGCTCTGCGTCTTCGGGAACGCGATTACTTCGCGGATGCTCGACGAGCCGACGAGGTGCATGACGAGCCGGTCGAGGCCGAAGGCAATGCCGCCGTGCGGGGGCGCGCCGTAGCGGAAGGCGTCGAGCAGGAAGCCGAAGCGCTGCTCCGCCTCCTCGGCACCGATTCCGAGCAGCTTGAACATTTCGTTCTGCACGTCCCGGTTGTGGATACGGATCGATCCGCCGCCGACTTCGCTTCCGTTCAGGACGAGGTCGTAGGCGCGCGCGCGGGTGCCGCCCGGCTCCGTCGCCAGCGTGGCGATGTCGTCGGGATGGGGCGACGTGAAAGGATGGTGCATGGCAAAGTAGCGCTGCTCCTCTTCGCTCCATTCGAGAAGCGGAAACTCCGTCACCCAGAGGAATTTCCACGGGCCTTCCGCTCCAGGGGGGATGAGGTTCAGTTCATCGGCGAGATGGAGACGAAGGATGCCCATCTGCTCGTACACCTTTGGCGCGCTGCCGGCGAGCATCAGCACGAGATCGCCCGCGCCCGCACCGACCGCCTCCAGAGCGGCATCGATAAACTCCCGCCTCAGCACATGCTCCTTGACGGAAGACACGACCTCCGATCCGTCGGACGGCAGGCGGAAGTAAATCAGCCCCCCTGCACCGATCTTCTTGCGAACAATGTCTTTATCGAGCCGGTCCATCGCGCCCCGGCCACGATCCCCCTCCCCGGGAACGCGCAAGGCCATGATATGACCGCCGTTCTCGATGGTGTTGTCGAAGACGCGGAAGCCGGAGCCTTTGAAAACGTCCGTTACTTCCTGGATCGGCAGGTCGAAACGAAGGTCGGGTTTGTCGGAGCCGTATGTCCGCATCGCCTCTGCGTAGGGCATTCGCTGGAAAGGTGTTTCCAGTTCCGTACCCTTGATCTCGCGCCAGATGGCCTTCATCAGCCCCTCGAACGTCGCATAGATAACCTCTTCCGTCGGGAAGGTCATCTCGACGTCGATCTGTGTAAACTCCGGCTGCCGGTCCGCCCGAAGGTCCTCGTCCCGGAAGCACTTCACGATCTGAAAGTAGCGGTCGAGGCCCGCGACCATCAATATCTGCTTGTACGTTTGCGGCGACTGCGGAAGGGCGTAGAACTTGCCGGCATGAAGGCGGCTCGGCACGAGAAAGTCACGCGCGCCCTCCGGTGTCGACTTCATAAGGACGGGTGTCTCGACTTCAAGAAATTGCTGCGCATCGAGGTATTGCCGGACCACCTGGTAAAGGCGGTGGCGAACCATCATGTTCTCTTGCAACTCCGTCCGCCTGAGATCGAGATACCGATAGCGGAGGCGTACGTCCTCGTTGGCCTGCGTGCGCTTCTCCTCGTGCGCGGAAACCGAGAATGGCAGCGGCTCCGCCGTGTTCAGCAGCAGCAATTCGGAAACGCGCACTTCCACCTCTCCCGTCGGAAGGCGCGGGTTGACCGTCTCCGCCGAACGCTCCGATACGCGGCCGCTCACCGAGATGACGTACTCGCTTCGAAGGTGCTCCGAGCGCGCGAAGGCTTCCGGATTATCTTCCGGTTCGATCACGACCTGCGTGAGTCCGTACCGATCCCGCACGTCGAGAAAGATCACGCCGCCAAGGTCGCGGCGGGTGTCCACCCATCCTTTCAGCACGACGTCGGTGCCGATGTCGCCGCGTCGGAGTTCGCCGCAGGTGTGGGTGCGAGGGCCGTGGGTGTCTTTCTGAGAGATCTGAAAAGCCATGGGAAGCTGAAAAACGGCCGAAGCCGGAAGAGATTTCGGGTGCAGATTGCAAATGCGGGTCGCGGCCCGGCGGACGAGCCGAGCGTTGCCGGGGGTGCAAAATACGGCACAAGTGGCAGGTAGGCACCGTCCGTCCGACGCGCGGCCTTAAGAAAGCCTGTAGGAACCTCTGCAAGCGATGTTACTCCCATAGTGTTCCGAAGCGCCGTAACCATTATCTTACGTCCCGTGCGCAGAGCGTCGGCTGCCTTTCTGAAGGGAATGCCGACCTTTTGTGCGATTCCGAAGTGCCCCGGCAATTTTCAAAACAGACGCAAATGGCAAAAACTCCGAATCTGGAAGAGCCTACAACGAACGAAGGTGCTGCAACAGCCGGCTCGTTTGAAGGCGTGCAGTGGTTCGGCCACCCGAGAGGGCTGGCGACGCTCTTCTTTACGGAAATGTGGGAACGGTTCAGCTACTACGGTATGCGGGCCATTCTCATGCTGTTCATGACCGCAACCGTGATGGGCGAAAACCCGGGTCTCGGGCTTGACATCGGCAAGGCGGCGGCCATCTACGGACTGTTCACCTCTCTCGTCTACATTCTCACCCTACCGGGTGGATGGATCGCGGACAATCTGTGGGGCCAGCGCCGCGCCGTGTTCGTCGGTGGTGCGTTCATTGCAGCGGGCAACTTCTGCCTGGTCGTTCCGGGGCCGGTCTTCTTCTATCTTGGCCTGTTGCTCATCATCGTCGGTACCGGCCTGCTGAAGCCGAACGTTAGCACGATGGTCGGCGATCTGTATCCCGAGGGCGGTGGCCGCCGGGATGCGGGCTTCTCGATCTTCTACATGGGGATCAACATCGGTGCGTTCATTGCGCCGTTCATAGTAGGCGGACTCGGCGAAGGGTTCAACTGGCACTGGGGCTTTGCAGCCTCCGGCGTTGGCATGACGCTCGGCCTCGTGCAGTACCAGATCGGGTTCAAGCACCTCGGCACGGCCGGCCTGCTGCGCTCTACCGATTCGCGGGAAGTGCTCGGCAAAAGAGCACGGATGTTCTACCTGGGCCTCGCGGGTGTCGTGGCGCTGGCGGCGCTGCTCATTTTCCTCGCCCTGACGGGCGTTCTGCCGATCACGCTCCAGGGATTTGCCACAGCAATGGGCTACGCGGTCATCGCGATGGTCATCCTCTTTTTCGCGTATCTGCTCCTTGCGGGCGGCTACAACTCGGTTGAAAAGAAGCGGCTCGGGGTCATCCTCTGGCTCTTCCTGCTGGCGGCAACCTTCTGGGCCGGATTCGAGCAGGCGGGCACGTCGCTCAATCTGTTCGCCCGGGACCTGACGGACCGCTCGCTCTTCGGCTGGGAAGCCCCGGCGAGTTTCCTGCAGGCCATTAACCCGGTCTTTATCATCGCCTTCGCGCCGGTATTCGGGTGGCTCTGGCTATGGCTCACGAAGCGAAATGCGAATCCGTCCATTCCGCTCAAGTTCGCGTTCGGACTTCTGGGTCTTACCGCCGGCTTCCTCGTCATCATGTGGGGCGCGCTGAATGCGACGCCGGACAACCTCGCCTCTCCGGCGTGGCTGGTGGTGACGTACTTCTTCTTTACCGTCGGCGAACTCGCACTCTCGCCGGTAGGCCTCTCGTCCATTACCAAGCTGTCGCCAAAGGACCGCGTCGGTCAGATGATGGGCATCTGGTTCGTCGGCGCAGCAATGGGCAACCTTTTCGCGGGACTCGTTGCGGCGGGCATGGAGAGCATGGTGCCGAGCGCGCTGTTCAGGTCGGTCGCCCTGTTCACCGGCGGCGCTGCCCTGCTCGCCTTCCTGCTCAGCCCGGTCATCAAGAAGTGGACGGGCGGCGTTCAGTAATGCCGCGGCATGGATCGCCGGGTGCCGATTCTGTTCGGCGGCCCGGCGATCCTCTTCGGTCAGGTCACCGGCTGAACTAAAGACGACGATGTTTAAGGCAAACGTACTCGTAACCCTCCGCAAGTCGATCCTCGACCCGCAGGGAAAAGCAACGCTCCACGCGCTGGAACACACCGGGTTCACCTCGGTGGAGTCGGTCAGGCTCGGCAAGTACATCGAGCTTTGGATCGATGAAGAGCAGGAGGATGCTGCCCGGCAAATTGCCGAACAAGCGTGCCGGAAAGTGCTGGCCAACGCGGTCATGGAGGACTTCGAGGTCACGCTGGAACGGCTCAGTCCCGCCACAGCGGCGTAGATGATGCCTGCGACGCCACACTGCGTACTCCCGCCGCCGCGGGCGGACTTGCCGGCACCGGGCACGGAGGTCCTGGTCGATGAGGCCGTGGAAGAGCGCGTCGATCTGCCATGGCGCGTCATTCTCTTCAACGATGAGATCCACACCTTCGAGGAAGTCGTCTTTCAGGTGATGAAAGCCACGCGCTGCTCGGCCGATCAAGCGGAAGCGTTGACGCTGCAGGCGCACGTTGAGGGCAAGGCGTCCGTGTACGAAGGCCCCATCGAGGCGTGCCTCGGCGTGCAGGGCGTCCTGCGCGAAATCGGCCTTGTGACGGAGATCGAAGGCTGACCGCCTCAGCCGGTGCTCTGCAGCGCAGCGGCTATGCCGTTGATGCTCAGGAAGAGCACCTGCCGAAGGCTTTCCTTCTCACCGTCTTCAGCGTTCCGGTAGCGGCGGAGCAGCTCGATCTGGACGAGATTCAGGACGTCCGTATAAGGATTTCGCACTTCTATGGAGCGGCGAATGACCTCGCTGTTGGAGAGCAATGCCTCCTGACCGGTTATCCGCAGCACCGCATCTCTCGCGCGCTCGAAGTCCGCGTAGATGCGGTCGTGGAAACCCGCCGCACCTTCGCCGTCGAGCAGGTGCGCGTATTCCATCGCGATGGAGAATCGCGCGCGTGCCATCTCTCGCTGGGCGTTGTTCAAAACGGCTCGAAAAAAGTGCCAGTCATTGTACATCCTCCGCAACGCCTCCTCGCCACCCTCCGAGGCGAGCACTTGCTGCAGGCCGTCTCCGATGCCGAACCAGCCCGGAACCATGTACCGCGTCTGCGTCCACGCGAAGTTCCACGGGATCGCGCGCAGGTTCTCGAAATCGACTTCGCCCCCGGTGCCTCTCGACACCGGCCGCGAAGCAATCGGGAGGCGGCTGATATGCTCGATCGGCGTCGCCCTCGTATACCATGCCCACAGGCTTTCGTCGTCGATGAGCGAGCGGTACGTCTCCATGGAACGCGCCGACACCTGGTCCATGAGCGCCACGTCGGACGGCTTCTCTGCACTGCCGCCGGGGTCCTCAGCACTTTTCCCAGCGGCGGTGCTGAGAATCATGGCATTCACGATCTGCTCCAGATGCCGGTGGGCGATCTCCGGAAGTGCGTAGCGGAATGAGATCACTTCTCCCTGCTCCGTAAATCGAATACGCCCGTTGTGAACCGCAGGAGGCATCGCAAGAATGGCCTGATTGGCGCGTCCTCCACCGCGCCCCACGGTGCCGCCTCGCCCGTGGAAGAGGCGAAAGTCGATCGCGCTGCGTCGGCAAACGCGCCCCAGGGCGTCTTGCGCCCGATGAAGCGCCCAGTTCGCCATCCAGTATCCGCCGTCCTTGTTGCTGTCGGAGTAGCCCAGCATGATCTCCTGAAACCGGCCGCGCGCTTCAAGGTGGCGGCAGTAGAGCGGCGAATCGAATAGCGACTGCATCCGCGCTTCGGCTTCCTGGAGATCCTCGATGGTCTCGAAGAGCGGCACCACATCGAGCACCGAGTGGACGGTTTCGCCTTCCATGTGCCACAGGCCGGCTTCTTTCGCGAGCAGGAGCACTTCGAGCAGGTCGCTCTCGCTGTGCGTCATGCTCACGATGTAGGCACCGACGGCGTTCGGGTCGATCTCCAAAATGTCAGAGATCGCCTGGAAGGTGTCCAGCGTTTGCTGCACCTCGTCCGGGAGCGCCGCCTCGCGCGGCAGCAGCGGACGCGGGTTGCGCAGCTCGGCCGTGAGCAAGCGCACCCTTTCCTCTTCCGCCGCATCTGCGTAGCCCTTCGTCACGCCCGCAAGGCGGAGCAGCGCCGCGACGGCTTCCTCATGCACGCGGCTGTGCTGCCGAACGTCGAGCGCGGCCATGTGGAAGCCGAACGTCCGCGCGTGAACGAGCAGGTCGAAAAGATGCCCTTCCCGGGCGGTGGTGCTGAATCCCGTTTCGATAAGACACTCGTGAAGGAGTTCGAGGTCGGCGAGAAACGTGTCTATGCCGTACCGCGGGGTCTCCAGGCGGGGCAGCGTTTCGTTCTCGGTTTCCTCGGCCAGCCGCTGGATGCGCGCGGCCATGTAGCGCAGCTTGAGCCGGTAGGGTTCTTCGAAGAAGTGCCGGCGGCTTTCCGGCTCGATCTCCAGATCTGCGGCGTCCTTTTCGAGCGAGGCACGCAGAGCGCTCGGGATCGTGGCGTCATCGACGGAAATGCTAAGCTCTCGCCGCAGTTCGCGCAGTTCGTCCAGGTAGAGCTGAAGGGCGGCCCAGCGCTGCCGGCGAAAGGTCCGCCGCGTGACGTCCGCCGTCACGAAGGGATTGCCGTCGCGGTCGCTCCCGATCCACGACCGGTAGCGGAGGAAGGTCGGCACGGGAAGGTCTTCGCCGTAGTAGCCCTGTATGGCGTGCGCGAGGTCTCGGCAGATGCGCGGCAGCGTATGCCAGATGGTGTTGCGGAGGAAATACAGCCCGTGCTCTACCTCGTCGTCCACCGTCAGCCGCTCCACGCGCACTTCATCGGTGGCGAGAAGAAGCGCAATCTGGTTGCGGATCTCAGCAATCCCCGCGTGCGCCTCTTCGGGCGTATAGGTACACTGTCGCAGTCGCGTGAGCACGGCGTTGATCTGCTGCTGCTTGTACAGGATGCTCCGCCGCCGCGCCTCCGTCGGGTGGGCGGTGAGTGTCGGCTGAATGTCGAGGCTGTGGACAATTCTGTGTACTTCCTCCGCGGAGTAACCCTGCTCGTAGAGCGCGAAGACGGCCTCGTTGATCGATTCGGCCCGAGGCCGGCTGTGCGTGGCAGATCGCGCGCGCTCGCGGTTGATGCGCGTAATCTCGTGCTGCTCCGCCTGGTTCACGAGGTGGAAGAACGCCGTATAGGAGCGCAGCACCCACACGATCTCCTCCTCTGAAAGCGACGCGATGCGCGCGGCGGCCTCTTGGCGCGGCTTGGCATCCCCGGTTTGTGCTGCGTCGCGGCAGAGCAACCGCAGTTCCTCAACGAGCGCCTGCATATCCTTGCCGGCGTGGTTCTCAATGGCGCGGCCGAGCAAGCCGCCGAGGAGGTTCACCTGCTCGCGCAGCGGCTCGGTGACGCCGGGAGAGTGGGGGCGCGGGCCTTCAAACGGCATGTTCATACGAGCGGAGGCATTGGGTGGGAGGGCGTACCTCGTTAAAATAACGCCGCAACGCGAGCCGGATCGTAAAAAAGCAAAGCGCCTGCCATCGAAGTGACGGCAGGCGCTTAACTGAGCGGCTCGGCAACAGGCAAGTTACTGGGCCGGCTTGACTGGAACAACGACTTCCGTGTTCTCCCAGTTCATCATCAGGTTCTCGCCTGCATCATCAAACTTCATCGTGAAAGCTTCATACTGGTCGAGGGACGAGTTCACGGGCACATCGACGCGGAATACATCGAGCGCATCATCATACTCGTAAGCGCCCCACTGCCCCACAGCTTTGTTGGCAATGAGTGTCCAGTGATCCTCATAAGGAATGGTATACAGGCTGTACGTGCCCGCAGGAAGCCTCTTTCCGGCCAGCATCAACGGGGCGGTGGATGTAATCTCCGTCGCTTCGTTGGCCCCGAGCCGCCACAACTCGCCGTAGGGAACGAGTCCGCCGAAGATGCGACGGGTTTCACCGGTCGTCGGGTCTTTCCACCTCGGCGCGCTGTAGGTGATCTTGACGTAAGTATCCGGATTGAGCTTCTTGGAGACGAGCGAGAGCGGACTCAGGCGGGCGTCCGGAGCAGGAACGACCTGCTGGGCAGCCGCCGGAACGGCAGCCGCCATCGAAACGAACAGGAGTGCAACGAGCACGCGCTGAAAGGCAGTAGCAACCATAGTAGCTTCACCCAATTTTGGTACGACGGCAACGGTGACCCAAAGATAAGCAACGCGGGCGTTCGCCGCTGCGCCCGGCCCCCCGCTTTGCCGCATTGTTGTTTGTTTACACGCCGCCGCTCCAAGCCGTTCCGCACGCGCAGCGTCGGTTTCGTTGACGGCTATTTACAGCCTCGCAAACGCGCCTCGCTGCGGGTTCGGTATATTCAGTCAATGCACATCTTTGCCATTTACCCGACCGAGGTTCTCAACCCCCGATGTCTGCCATAGGACGAGCCGTCGACGAAAAGAAAAACCAGTTCGAGCGGCGCAAGGCTGCTTATGCGGCCCTTTTGGACCAGCTTCGCACCCGCGCGGAACAGGTGCGCGAAGGCGGTGGTGCCGAGCGGCGCGAGCGGGAGCACCGTCGCGGTAAACTCACCGTCCGCGAAAGGATCGAACGGCTCATAGACCCCGGAACCCGTCTCCTCGAGTTCGGCCTTTTCGCGGGCTGGGGAATGTACGAGGAAGAGGGCGGCTGCCCGGCAGCGGGCACGGTCGCAGGTATCGGGCGCGTCTCGGGGCGGCTCTGCGTGATCGTTGCCAATGATGCCACCGTAAAAGCGGGCGCGTGGTTTCCGATCACTGCCAAGAAGAATCTCCGCGCGCAGGAGATCGCGATGGAGAATCACCTGCCGATCCTCTACCTCGTCGACTCGGCCGGCGTTTTTCTTCCGCTACAGGAGGAGATCTTCCCGGATCGCGACCACTTCGGCCGCATCTTCCGCAACAACGCCGTTCTCTCGAGTCGCGGCATCCCGCAGATCGCCGCCATCATGGGTTCCTGCGTGGCGGGCGGCGCTTATCTCCCGATCATGAGCGACGAGGCGCTCATTGTGGACGGCACCGGATCGGTTTTCCTCGCCGGACCTTTTCTCGTCAAGGCCGCAATCGGCGAAACCGTGGACGCCGAAACGCTCGGCGGCGCTGAAACGCACTCGGAAATATCCGGGGTGACGGATTACCGGATGCCCGACGACGAAACCTGCCTCGCCACCATGCGCGAGCTGGTCTCCCACCTCGCCGAGCCTGCACGCGCCGGCTTCGACCGAGTGGAGGCGAAAGCGCCCGCTTTCCCGGCGGCAGACCTTTACGGCCTCATGCCGACCGAGGCCAACCAGCCGTACGATATGCGCGACGTGCTCGCCCGCATCATCGACGAAGACTCGTGGACGGAGTACAAGGAAGGGTACGGACAGTCCATTCTCACCGGCTATGCGCGCGTGGACGGTTGGAGCGTCGGCATCGTCGCCAATCAACGGGCGGTCGTTCGAACCAAGTCCGGCGAAATGCAGGTGGGCGGCGTCATTTACTCGGACTCGGCCGACAAGGCCGCCCGCTTCATCATGAACTGCAATCAGAAAGGCGTTCCGCTCGTTTTTATGCAGGACGTCACCGGCTTCATGGTCGGCAAGCGCGCCGAACAGGGCGGCATCATTAAAGACGGCGCAAAGATGGTGAACGCGGTGGCGAACTCCGTCGTGCCGAAGTTTACGGTGGTCGTGGGCAACTCCTTCGGGGCGGGCAACTATGCCATGTGCGGCCGCGCCTATGATCCGCGCTGGATGGTCGCCTGGCCGACGGCACGTATTGCGGTGATGGGCGGCTCGCAGGCGGCTAAGACACTGCTGCAGATCGAAGTGTCCAAGCTCAAGAAGCGGGGGAAAGAGATCACTGAGGAAGATCAGAAAGCGCTCCTTGCCGCCATCGAGCTTCGCTATGAAGAACACACGGTACCCTACTACGCCGCCTCCCGGCTGTGGGTAGACGGCATCATCGACCCGACTGACACCCGCCGCTGGATCAGCACCGGAATAGAAGCAGCCAATCACAACCCCGAGCGCCCTCCTTTTCGGACCGGCGTTCTTCAGACCTGACGCCAACCGGCTGATGGAGGTCCTAACTTTCAGCACGGTTACTCGTATGGAGGAACGATGAAGGGCATTTCCGAGTCGGATGGGGTTCTCTGACGCGCTGGAAGGCGGACGCGCCGGAAGGCGGCAGAGCAATCATAAACCTAAGCAAGCAAAGCTATGAATAAGATAATCAAGCTCTTTAGCATGTTGTTCGTCCTCGGGCTTACCTACGCAGGCACCGCGCAGGCGCAGTCGATGGTGGGCGTCTACGGCGGATACAACGTAGACGCAGAGGAGTTCTTCCTTGGCGGCGAGGCGCGCATCGGGATGTCGAGCCTGCCGTACACGTTCAGCATCAACCCGGGAGTGGAAACGTACTTTATCAAAGACGTGACCAACCTCCAGTTCAACCTCAACGGGATCGTGGATATCGGGGCGCAGTACGCCACGATGTTCGTTCCCTACCTCGGGGCCGGCGTCGCGCTGAACTACGTGGACGTTGGCGACAACTCGGATACGAACTTCAAGCTCAACGCCCTCGGCGGCGTGCGCCTGATGAACATGGGCGCGATCCAGCCCTTCGTGCAGGCGCGGTATACCTTCCTCGGCGATGACTACGTCGCCGTGCAGGGCGGCATCCTCTTCCGCATTTAGCCGAGGCCACTCCGTCTCGGTAGCCCCGCCGCGCCGCCTTCCTGATCGAGGAGGGCGGCGCTGCTGCGTTCAAGCGTGCCGCGCGAACACCTCCGCGCGGCACGCTGACAATGCCCGGCCCTTTTTAAGTATGCCCGCATTCGGACGATACTCCGGGCACCCACCGCTTCACGCATGCAGCTCCGCAGTCAGATGAGTACCGTCGAGATAGCCGTTCATCCGGAAGAAGTGGACCGAATCGCCTGCCGGTTGTGCCGGTTAGAAGAGCATCTCGAAGCACTCGCGCTTCAAGCGGAAGCGCTCGAGCGGAGCCGGCAGCTCACCGACGGCTGGCGGCGGCAACTGCTCTGCAATGCGCTCGCGGCAAAAGCCCTCCTGCGGCCGGGCGCTTGTAACTAAAATATGGGCAAGCAACGAGTGGCGGCACTCGGAAAAGGCGCAGCGGGTGCGTAGGTTTGTGGCAACCTCAACGCCGACCTATGACCGTCTTCGATCATCCCGTCCGACGCACCGTCGTTCAGCACGCATTCTTCTTTACGCTGCTGTTCCTCGTCACGTACGCCTTCTTTGACCTCGTCCGCGACTTTTTGCAGCCGGTCTTCTGGGCGGCTGTGCTGGCGATCCTCTTTCGACGTGTTTACCGCCGGATGGTGCGATTGCTGCGCGGACGGCGCTCTACAGCGTCGGTCCTTACGGTGGTGATCGTTTTCGTTTGCGTCATTCTGCCGCTTTCTTTTATAGGGTTCGCCGTTTTTCGGGAAACATCGACGCTCTATGTTAAAATCCAGGACGGCTCAATCGATCTGAACGCCCCGGTGGTGTACCTGGAGACCCTGATGCCGGATGCGCGTCAACTGCTCGACAAGTACGGCATCGATCCGCGCCGCATCACCGCGAGTGTGGCAGGAATGGTGACGTCGGTCGGGCAGTACATGGCGGCGCAGGCGCTCGCGCTCGGCCAGAACGCTCTCCGCATCGCCGTTCTCTTCTTCCTTGCCCTCTACCTGCTCTTCTTTTTCCTGAAAGACGGCGATGCGCTGATGGAAGGTATCATCGATACGCTGCCCCTCGGCGACGACCGGGAGCGCCGGCTGTTCGGGAAGTTCGCGGAGGTGAGCCGGGCAACGATCAAAGGCACCATTGTCGTCGGTGTCGTTCAGGGGACACTCGGCGGCCTTACGTTCTGGATGCTCGGCATTTCGGCACCCGTGTTTTGGGGCGTCATCATGACCGTCCTATCGCTGCTGCCGGCGATCGGCGCGGCCATCGTGTGGCTGCCCGCCGCCATCATCCTCCTCGTCACCGGCGAAATCCTGAAAGGCCTGGTTCTGATCGCGATCGGCACCGTTGTCATCGGGCTGGTAGACAATATTCTGCGGCCGATCCTCGTAGGGCGCGACACGGCCATGCCGGACTACATGATCCTGCTCACGACCCTCGGTGGTCTTGCCGTATTCGGCATTTCCGGATTCGTCATTGGTCCCGTCATCGCAGCGCTGTTCATCGTCGTCTGGGAGATGTTCCAGTCGGACTATGCGCACGAGAAGAACGCCAATGCCGTCGAGACGGCGATGGAAGAACCCGGAGCCATCCCGCCGCCACCGCCGAAGCCCGTGCCCTTGGCTAACGCCACGCCCGACGCGCCTAAAGGCACTCCGTCGTAGAATTGAAAGGCACCGGGTGGGCACCCGGCGCTGGTTCAGTACAGCGCCGCCAAAGCAGAGACGGATGTCCCGCCGCGAAGAAGGGACAGACTCCGGTGAGGCGGGTCTTGCGTGATGCCAGCTTCGATCTTTCGGTATCGGCTCTGCCATTCCTGAGCCAAACCCCTCCGTCGCTTCGCGCCACTTCCTTCGGCTTCGCTCAGGACAGGCTCCCTTGAAGGGGAGGAATTTCCTCTGCTGAAAGGGCGTTCAAATTCCTGAACGCTAATACTCGCAAACTCTCCCTCTTTCAAGGGGGAGTACCCCGAAGGGGGGAGGGGGTTTTTGCGTGATGCAAGCACATATCATTCGGTTGCTGAGTTGCCGAGGTGAGCCGCACCCCTTCGTCGCTTCGCGCCACCTCCCCTTGAAGGGGAGGAGTTGTTTGTGCTTTAGACATGCACGCATTCCTGAACGCTAAACATCGCAAACTCTCCCCCTTCCAGGGGGAGTACCCGAAGGGGGAGGGGGTGTGCTCAGGAATTGCATTACGCCCGGCCTTAGCAACTTTGAATCCTCTGCGCCTCCGCGTCTCTGCGTCAGATCTGAACAGGCCCGGCCTGGCCACCCGAAAACCCTCTGCGCCTCCGCGTCTCTGCGTCAGATCTGAACAGGCCCGGCCTGGCCACCCGAAAACCCTCGCATCTCCAGGGGAGCGCGCTACCGCGAGGGCGGACAAGCTACTTCCAACCGCAAGTCGCTCCCTGGTTCTGCTCGTCGAGCCACGTTTTGAGCGGCGCATAGTAATCCAGCAGCGCGTCGGCGGTCATGCGCGGGCTTCCCGTGAGCTGCTCCAGCGCCTCCGGCCACGGACGGCTGCGGCCAAGCGCCATCATGGCGTTCAGCCGTTCACCGGCGGCTTTGCTGCCGTAGATCGAGCAGCGGTTCAGCGGCCCTTCATAACCGGCCGCGGCGCAGAGTGCCTTGTGGAACTGAAACTGGAGAATGCGCGCGAGGAAATACCGCGCGTACGGCGTATTGGCGGGCACGTGGTACTTCGCGCCGGGATCAAAGTCGGCCTCCGTTCGCGTCACCGGCGGCTCGATGCCCTGGTACTCGTGGCGGAGCGCCCACCACGCCTCGTTGTATTCACTCGGCGCGATATCGCCGGAGAAGACGCCCCACCGCCACTTGTCTACCAAAAGACCAAAGGGTAAAAAGGCCACTTTGTCCATCGCGCTCCGAAGCAGCAGGCCGATGTCCTGCGACTCCGGCGGAACCTCCTTTATGAACCCGATCTGCCGGTAATAGTCGGGCGTCATGGAGAGTGCCACCGCGTCGCCGAGGGCTTCATGGAAGCCGTCGTTGGCGCTGCCGCGATAGATATAGGGCAGGTCGTTGTAGGCGCGCTGGTAGAAGTTGTGGCCAAGCTCATGGTGGATCGTCTGGAAATCGTCCGCCGTCTGCTCGATGCACATCTTGATGCGGAGATCGTCCTGCTCGTCCACGTCCCACGCGCTGGCGTGGCAGACGACGTCGCGATCAGCCGGCTTGGTGAACAGCGACCGTTTCCAGAAGGTGTCCGGCAGCGGGTCGAGGCCGATGGAGGTGAAGAAGCGCTCGCCATAGCGCACCATCTCGACCGGTTCGATGTCGCGCTCGCGCAGCAATTCGGCCACATCGTAGCCGGGGTCCGCGCTTTTCGGTGCCACCACGTCGAAGATATTGCCCCATTCCTGCGCCCACATATTGCCGAGCAGGTGGGCCGGTATCGGCGCGCCGGGCGGCATGACCTCCGGGCCGTACTGCTCCGTCAGTTTCGTCCGAACGTAGCAGTGCAACGACTCGTAAAGCGGGCGCACTTGCATCCAGAGGCTATCCATCGTTTCTGCGAAAGCGCCCGGATCCATGTCGTAGTTCGAACGCCACATGGCACCGAGATCCTCGAAACCGAGCGAGAGCGCTCCCTCGTTCGTCAGTTCGACGAACCGCTCGTAGTTGTCGCGCATGGGGGGCGAGATGGTGCGCCAGCCTTTCCAGGCCATCAGCAGCGAATCGGGATTCCGGCTGTTGGCAAGAATGCCGGACAGCTCGCCGATGCTCATGCACCGGCCCGGCTCCGGGCAGTACGTCCCGCTGCCGTACCGGCTTTCCATCCCCGCCGCGATACGCGCGAGTTCGGCCGTCCGGGCGGCGTCCGGCGGCGCGGGCATCGATAGACCGCTTCGAAGCAGCTCGAGCCGCCGCTGAACGTCGAAAGGGAGATTCCGGAGCTTCAGGTACTCCGCTGCGCGCGTGCCGAGTGCGGTCGCGGCGGCGACGAGCTTTTCGTTGGCCTGCGCCGCGAGCAGTTCTGTGTCCTCCGTAATGTAGGTGGCCTGAACCCACGCCGCGCGCGCGGCCCGAACGCCGAGGTCATAGAGCACCACGTCGGCGGAGTCGACGAACGCCTCCGCGTCTGCAGGTGTGAGGCTCGGCAGAACGGTGCCAGGGGCGCTTGTCGCCGGTGAAGGTCCAACCATAGACGCGCGAGGGGCAGCGCAGCCACCCATCACAAGCGCAGCCATCCAGAGGATGACGGTCGAGGTTTGAAGTTGCTTCTGGAAAGGCATGGCCGTCTTGCGTGCTGATCTAAAGGGAGCTTCTCTCCTCAGTATAGGAAGTCGCCACCATTTGCGCAATGCCGTTCGTTGGGAACAGCGCAAGGCTACAGCAGCCCTTTCTTCTTGAAGAGGAACACCAGCGCGACGGATAGCACCGCCATCAGGAGCAGGGCGAAGGGATAGCCGAGCGTCCAGTGCAGTTCGGGCATGAAAACAAAGTTCATCCCGTAGATGCCCGCAATGAGCGCATTGCTCATCAAGATAATGGAGGCAACCGTGAGCACCTTGATGACGATATTCAGCCGGTTGGACTGCATGGACACAAAGCTGTCCAGCGCGCTCGAAAGCAGGTCGCGGTAGAGGTCGATGCTCTCGGCCATCCGCACGATGCGGTAGTAAAGATCCTGCACGTACGGCATATCGTCGTTCTGAAAGACCGGCAGATCGCGGCGCAGGAGGATGTTGAGCACGTCGCGCTCGGGGGCAACGATGCGGCGGAAATTGAGGAGCTGCTTCTTCAGTACGAAGATGGTCTGAATCGGGTCGGCATTTTCCTCCTCAAATATGCTCGTTTCCAGCTCGTCGATGAGGTCCGCCACTTCGTCGAGCATTGGAAAGTAGTCGTCAAGCAGCGCGTCGAGGAGGGCGTGAACGGCAGGCCCGATACGGCTTTCCAGCGGATTCCGCTCAGCGTGCCACCGCTGCATCGTGTCGAAAACCTCCGGCACCGCATGGCTGTGAATCGTAAGAAGGAGCCGCTCCGAAACGAAGAAGAAGATCGGCTCCACTTGAATGCGCGCGCCGTCTTTCCATAGCGCCGAGTAGAAGAGGAAGTAGTAATACTCGTCGTGCGTGTCGATGAAAGGCCGCTCCGGCGGGGTCAGCGTGAGGCGCAGTTCCTCGGGCAACCACAGGTCGAAGGCCTCGAGTTCCGCCAGATGCTCCCGCGAAGGGTTCAGCAGATCGATCCACGCCTCGCCCTCGTCCGAGCGGATGGCGGCGAGCACGTCGTTCCACGGCGCGTCGTGGAGAAATCGTCCGTCGGTCGTGCTAAGCAGGGCGTGCATGGCGTTTGGCTTTCGCTGCGAGAAGGCTCATTGGCAAGCCAGGCGCGCCGCCCGAACACCTGTCGTCCCCGGAGTTTAGCTCGCCTGAGCTGCCAGCATCTGCGGAATATACTTCCAGCGAAGCTTGTGGAGCGCTTTTTCTTTGATGAGGCGAACGCGCTCTGCATTCAGGCCGAGGCGCTCGCCGACTTCTTCGAGAGAATACGCCTGCTCGTAACCGATGCCGAAGAAGAGTTTCAATACATTCTGCTCGCGCATATCGAGCCGCCGAAGGACGCGCTCGAGCTCGTCGGCAGAGGAGTCGTCTTCAAGCTCCTCGTCCGGCGCAGCAGGTGCCGGGTCGCAAAGAATGTCGAGGTACGTTTGTTCGGCGTCGCCCGCCACCGGCGCGTCGATGGACATATGGCGCACCGCGAGTTGCATGCTCATGCGCACCTCTTCGACCGGCACGCCAAGCTCTCTGGCGATCTCCTCGGGTCGAGGCGCGCGTTGATGCTTCTGGTAGAGCCTCACGGACGCACGGTTCATCTTCGTAATCGCGCCCGAGCGGTTGTGCGGCAGCCGGATGAGCCGCCCTTGGTCCGTGATGGCGTGCAGAATGGCCTGGCGAACCCACCAGATCGCGTACGAAATAAACTTGAACCCGCGCGTCTCATCGAAGCGCTTCGCGGCGATCATAAGCCCGTAGTTGCCCTCGTTGATCAAGTCCGCAAGGGTGAGGCCGTATCCCTGGTACTTCCGCGCCACTGACACCACGAAGCGAAGGTTCGCCTCCGTGAGTTTCGTAAGCGCCTCCTCGTCACCTGCGCGGACGCGCCGGGCGAGTTCGACCTCCTCTTCAACGGTAATCAGCGGGATGAGGCTGATTTCGCGAAGGTACTGGTCGAGTGCGCGATTGTCACTGTGGAGACTCATAAGCAGTCCTCGAAACGGTCCGATCAATGGTGGGTGTTCCGGCTTGCTGCTGATCAGTGCCGGAGGGGTCGCATGGCGTCCTTTTGATTGTATCGGCAGGCGGAGGTCCGGCTATAGGCCCGGCGTCGCGTTGCCGCCATTGTTACAGCGGCAGAGCGAGGTCCCTCGGCGGATCCGCTTATTTTCCGTTCATCCGAACGCCCACGTTCCCGCTCCTGAATCATGCAGCATCAAGAAGACCTCTGGTACAAAAACGCGGTGCTCTACGCCCTCGATGTAGACCGCTTCATGGACAGCGACGGCGACGGCATAGGGGACTTCGAGGGCCTGATCTCACGCCTGGACTATCTCGCCGACCTCGGCATCACCTGCATCTGGCTGCTTCCGTTTTACCCGGCACCCGGCCGGGACAACGGCTACGACATCATGAACTACTTCGGGGTGGACCCGGCGCTGGGCACGCTCGACCAGTTCATTCACTTTGTGCGGCGCGCGGGCGAGCGGGGCATTCGGGTCGTGCTCGATCTCGTGATGAACCACACCTCGAACCGCCACCCCTGGTTCGAAGCCTCGCGGCGCGATGCCGGCTCGCGTTTCCGGTCCTATTACACCTGGACGGAGGCACCCCCGCCCACGCCTCCCGGCCACGGGACGATCTTCCCCGGCGAAGAAGATAGTGTCTGGACGTTTGACGAAGTGGCCGGTGCCTATTATTACCACCGCTTCTACCACTTCCAGCCGGAGCTGGACATGACCAACCCCGACGTGCTTGAAGAAGTCAGGCGGGTGCTCGACTTCTGGCTCTCCTTCGGTGTCAGCGGCTTTCGCGTGGACGCGGCTTCGCACATGATCGAGGCCAACGGCATTGCGTCCTCGAAGCCCGCCGATCCGCACAGCATCTTGCAGGATCTTCGCGCGCACGTAGCCGGGCGCAGGCAGGATGCCGTTCTCCTGGGCGAAGCGGACGTTGAGCCGGAGCGCCTCGTCGCCTACTTCGGCGATGCGGACGAGCTGACAATGCTGTTCAACTTCATGCTGAACAACTACATCTATCTCTCGCTCGCGCGCGAGGACTCTGCACCCATCACGGAGGTGCTGCGCCAACTTCCGGCCATTCCCGTTGCATCGCAGTGGGCGAACTTTCTGCGCAATCTCGACGAGGTCGACCTAGAACGGCTGACGGACGAGCAGCGCGCGGAGGTGTTCGAAGCGTTCGCACCGGACGAGAACATGCAGATCTTCGGCCGTGGGATCCGCCGCCGGGTGGCCCCGATGGTAGGCGACGATCCGCGACGGTTGCGTATGGCCTACAGCCTCCTCTTTGCGCTCCCCGGTACGCCAACGATCGTCTATGGCGATGAAATCGGCATGGGGGAGGACCTGTCGCAAGAGGGCCGCAAGGCCGTGCGCGCCCCGATGCAGTGGTCCGCAAAGAAGAACGGCGGTTTCTCGACGGCGGCTAAAAAGGACCTCGTTCAGGCGGCCATCGAAGACGACGAGTACGGCTATCGCAAAGTGAATGTGGAGGCGCAGCGACAGGACCCGGAGTCGCTGTGGAACTATATGCGCAAGCTTATCCTCGTCCGCCGTTCGTGTCCTGAAGTGGGCCTCGGCAGCTGGCACCTCATGCAGACCGGCGAATCCGCCGTCGTTGCCTTCCGCTGTACGTGGAAGGACGGAACGGTCGTGACGCTGCACAATCTCGGCGGTAAGAAGGTCTCCTTCTCCATCGATCTGCACGACCAGCGCGGACGCCGGCTCACCGACCTCTGGGGAGGCCACACCGAACAAATCTGCGACTCCGGCCAGACGGATGTGGAACTGGATGCCTACGGCGCGAGCTGGCTTCGCATCGAAGGAAGCCGCGAGGCGGCGGTTCTCTAATCTGCCTTCGTCTATTTACCCGAAACAGCATGTCTGACATGTCCGACTCCACCGTTCGCATCGACTCCTCCACGCTTGAACCCGACGGGCTTTTTCTCTGGTGGCAGAAGGGCACCGTGTACCAGATCTACCCGCGGTCCTTCATGGACGCGGACGGCGACGGCGTCGGCGATCTCGCGGGCATTCTCCGGCGGCTCGATTACCTGAAAGACCTCGGCGTCGATGCCATCTGGATCTCGCCGATCTTTCCCTCGCCCATGGCGGACTTTGGGTACGATGTCGCCGACTATTGCGGCATTCATCCGCTCTTTGGCACCATGGCGGACTTCGACCGGCTGCTCGAACAGACGCACAGCCTCGGAATGAAACTGCTGCTGGACCTCGTGCCGAACCATTCGTCGGAGGAGCACCCGTGGTTCAAAGAATCCCGTTCCTCACGCGAGAACCCGAAGCGCGACTGGTATCTCTGGCAGGACGCCGGCCCCGACGGCGAGCCGCCGAACAACTGGCTCAGCGTTTTCGGTGGAAGCGCGTGGCAGTGGGACGAAGGAACCGGGCAGTTCTACTACCACGCCTTCTTGAAGGAGCAACCCGACCTCAACTGGCGCAACCCCGACGTGCAGAAGGCAATGATGCAGGTGCTGCGCTTCTGGCTGGATAAAGGGGTCGACGGCTTCCGGGTAGACGTCATGTGGCACATGATCAAAGACGCCCGCTTCCGCGACAATCCGCCTAATCCGGACTACAAGGAGGGCATGTCGCCTTACAAGAAGCTTATCCCCGCCTTTTCATCGGACCAGCCGGAGGTTCACGAGATTGTTCGCCTGATGCGCTCGGTTATGGACGAATACGACGAGCGTGTCCTTATCGGCGAAATCTATCTGCCGATCAGCAAACTCGTGACGTACTATGGCGACAACGGCTCCGGGGCGCACTTGCCCTTTAACTTTCAGCTCGTCGAACTGCCATGGGACGCTGAGCGGATCGGCGCGGCGATTGCCGAATACGAAGGCGCGCTTCCGCCGGGAGGCTGGCCCAACTGGGTGCTGGGCAATCACGACAAGTCGCGTATCGCCTCGCGCGCCGGGGCCGCGCAGGCGCGCGTGGCTGCCATGCTGCTCCTGACGCTTCGCGGAACGCCGACGATGTACTACGGCGACGAACTCGGAATGCAGGACGTGCCCATCCCACGGGACCGGATTCAGGACCCGCCCGAACTCAACTATCCCGGCCTCGGCCTGGGCCGCGACCCCGAGCGGACGCCCATGCAGTGGGACGCCTCGGAAAACGCCGGCTTCACCACCGGCGACCCGTGGCTTCCCCTTGCGGACGACGCGGCGGAGCGAAACGTGGAGGTGCTTCAAGCGGACGACAAATCCATTCTCTCGCTATACCACCGGCTGCTTTCCCTTCGTCGCGAGCGGAGGGCGCTGTCGGTCGGACGCTACGAGCACGTGGCATCGACGCAAGGCACCCTTGTGTTCAAGCGGTACGCGGGCAACGAGGGTCTGCTTGTCGCCCTCAACCTCACGCACGAACCACACACGATAAAGCTCGATGGTGGGTCGGGGGCGATTCTTCTTGCTACAGATCTGAAGCGAAGCGGCGAACGGGTAGACGGCACCCTCCGCCTTGCTGCCGACGAAGGCGTCATCATCGCGCTTTAGCGCCTCGCCGCGCCGGTGTTTGGCGTCCGAACGGGCACCCGGGCCATTGGGCGAAAGGGACTATTGTAAGGGCGCAGCCTCCTCTCGGCAGGCGTGTAGGGGCACGATTGGTCGTGCCCCTACACCCAGCCTTGCCCTTGCCTTCCTCCGACCGGCTCCTTCGAGGACGCCACGGCTACGGGTCGTTTATTCTGCCGGGCCAATCTAACCCGGGATGCCCGGCTCCGTCATGTCGCGCACGTTCAGGTAACGGTCAAGCTCCTCTTCGCTTAGCAAGTCCATCTCGATCACGACCTCCCGAACGGACTTGCCTTCGGCGGCAGCCTTCTTCGCCACTTTGCTCGCCTTGTCGTACCCAATCACCCGGTTGAGCGCCGTTGCGATGGAGGGATTGCGCTCCAGTAGATCCCGGCAGCGGTCGCGGTTCGCCTGGATGCCTTCGAGGCAGCGCTCGCGGAAAGCGTCGACCATGTTCGAGAGAATCTCGATGCTCTCGAGCATGGCGTGGGTCATGACCGGCATCATCACGTTCAGCTCGAAGTTGCCGTGCTGCCCGCAAATGGTAATCGTCGTATTGTTGCCCATCACCCTTGCACACACCATCATCATCGCCTCGCTCATCACCGGATTGACCTTGCCCGGCATGATCGAAGATCCCGGCTGCAGCGACGGCAGCGAAATCTCTCCAAGCCCGCTCGTTGGGCCGCTGCCCATGTGGCGGATGTCGTTGGCAATCTTCAGGAGCGACACGGCCAGCGTATTCAGCGCGCCGGAGACCGCAACATAAGCGTCCTTTGCCGCCTGCGCCTCGAAATGGTTCTCTGCTTCGCGGAATGGAAGCTTCGTGGTTTCACTGATGAGGTTGATGGCAAGGCCCGGAAACTCCGGCTGGACGTTAATGCCGGTCCCGGTGGCCGTGCCGCCGAGGGCCAGTTCGGCCAGTTCGTGCGAGGCCGTGCGCAGCCGAACGATGTTGTGCCGGATCTGGGAGGCATACCCGCCAAACTCCTGTCCGAGCCGCACCGGCGTCGCGTCCATCAGGTGCGTGCGTCCGCTCTTGAGCACGTCGTCGAACTCCTCCGCCTTTGCGTCCAGCGCCGTCTCGAAGCGGGTGAGCGCCGGTATCAGTTCGCGCTCGACCGCCATGCGCGCCGCCACGTGCATCGCCGTCGGAATGACATCGTTCGACGACTGGGAGGCATTCACGTCGTCGTTCGGGTGGACGGACTTGCCTTCGCCGAGACGCTCGGTTGCCACATGCGCCAGGACTTCGTTGGCGTTCATGTTCGTCGAGGTGCCGCTGCCGGTCTGGAAGATATCCAGCACGAACTGCGCGTCGAACTCGCCCTCGATCATGCGCTCGGCCGCCTGCACGACGGCGTCGGCCTTCTCTTTGTCGAGGATGCCAAGCTCCTCATTCGCGCGGGCAGCCGCCAGTTTGATGACGCCGATAGCTTCGATGAAGCGGCGCGGAAAGCGCAGATTGCTGATAGGGAAGTTCTCGAAGGCGCGCTGCGTCTGCGCTGCATAAAGCGCGTCGGCGGGGACGCGAACCTCTCCGAGAGAGTCGGTTTCGATGCGGTAATCAGCCATTTGTAAGAGTCGGTATGGTGCTAAAGAGCGTCCGCGCGCGGCCGGCCGGCGCGGTGGGTGTCGCGTGGAGTATTGCGGAAACGGAATCTATGCAGTAGGCGGCTACGCTCGAAGCGGCCCCGTACGTTTTCACGAAAAAGGAGCCATATGACCCGCCCACCCGGCACCTGCCGGAAGGCCGTCTGTTCGTAGATTCAGGACCCGCCCGCCACATTACCGCCGAGAGTAAGATGCAAATCATTGAGACTGTTGAGGAAATGCAAGCCCACGCCGAGGAAGCGCGCCTTGGCCGCCGGACGCTCGCACTCGTCCCAACGATGGGCGCCCTTCATGAGGGCCACCTCGCGCTCGTGGACGAAGCGGGCCGCCGAGGCGACCACCTCACGGTCTCCATCTTCGTAAACCCGACACAGTTCGGCCCCGGGGAGGATTACGGGAAGTACCCCCGCGTGCTCGATGACGATCTCGTTCTGCTGGACAAGACCGGCGAGGTGGATGTGGTCTTCGCGCCATCCGTGGAGGAAATGTACCCGCCCTCGCCCGAGGGCGTGGCGACATGGGTGACCGTCGACGGACTGGACGAACATCTCTGCGGGGCGCACCGTCCGGGGCACTTTCGCGGCGTCACGTCGGTGGTGGCGCGGCTGTTTAACGTTTGCCGCCCGCATGTGGCCCTTTTTGGGCTTAAAGACGCGCAGCAGTTTGTCATCCTGCGGCAGATGGTGAGGGACCTTCACTTCGGCATCGAACTCATCGGCGTACCAACGGTGCGCGAGTCGAGCGGACTGGCCCTGTCCTCGCGCAACCGTTACCTGACGCCTTCTCAAAAAGAGCAGGCGGTGGTGCTCTCGGAGGCCGTCGACCGGGCTGCGCGCCGCGTTGAGGAGGGGGAACAGGCCGCAGAGGCCATTGTTCAAGATATGCTACAAACCATTGGCAAAGCCCCGGACGCGCAGGTGCAATACGCATCGCTGGTTGACGCCTCTTCGCTGAAACCCGTCTCAGTGGTTACGCCCGGAAAGGAACTACTTGCAGCCGTTGCCGTGCTTTTCGGAAGCACGCGCCTCATCGACAGCCGCTTTGCACGCGCCCCCGGCGCTTGAACCCTCACCGACCGAGCCGGACGATGACGATTACCATGTTCAAAGGGAAGCTCCACCGGCTTCATGTGACCGAGGCGGACCTTTACTATGAAGGCTCCATCACTGTGGATGCGGAGCTGCTGGAGGCCGCCGGTATCCTCCCTTACGAAAAGGTGCAGGTGGTGAACGTCAACAACGGCGCGCGGCTTGAAACGTACACCATCCCCGGCGCGCGCGCTTCCCGCATCGTCTGCATGAACGGCCCGGCCGCGCGCCTTGCCGCCAAAGGCGACGAGGTGATCGTCATCGCGTACGCGCAGCTTACGCCCGAGGAGGCAAAGTCCCACCGGCCGCGCGTCGTCCTGGTGGATGCAGACAATAACCCTCGGGAAGTCATGGATCTGGAGGTTGAGCAGCGCGCGCCCCAGGTGCCCGAGCGTCTCCCAGCCGATGTGCTGGATGCTTGATCTCAAACTTTCCCGGAACGGCGTCATCGCTGTTTACGTGATCGGCAAAAAGATCGCCGGCGGCGCGCAGCCGGTCCGGGATCTGCAAACGAATGTGCGGCTATTGCTCCGTCTATGAAGCGCGATCCCGGCAGTATTAACGTTTCCGTGCGCAACGGGGAGCCGTATCTGATCAACTGGAATGCACGCACGTACGTCGTGCGCCGGATTCTCGACAAGCGCCTCGTTCGTAAGGGTTTTCGCAAACGCGAAGTGTACCTCGTGGAAACCGACAAAGAGGAGATGGAAATCTCCACGACGAGAAGGGGATGGAAGCTCGATCGCGTTCTCGAACCCGGCATCCTGGCGGAAAACGAGCAGGAAGATTGACCGAGTCTCTTCCCGGCAGGGTGAGGCGCTCCTTCGGACTGCTGCTCCTAGCGGCCGCGCTCTTCGCGCCGGGGCGGTCTTCCGCGCAGGGAGTGGAGGCCGCCTGTTCGTCGGACGTGATCATCGCCCGGGCGCAACAGGACGTCGATTCGCTAACGTCGCCGGTCTTTGCAGGTCGGGGCTACGGCAGGGGAGGCCATACCCGTGCGGCGGCACTTATCCGAAGGCGCTTCCGCGCAGAGGGCCTCCGTCCGGCCACGCCAGGCTACTACCAACCGGTGCCCGTGCGGACAAGAATCTTTCCGCAAGCGCCGTCGCTGCGCTTAGACGGTTCCGATTTGCAACTCGGCACCGACTTCCTTCCGCATCCTGCTTCCGCCAACGGAAGCGCAGCCGCAGTGCCGGTGGTTTATGCCGGGACGGGCCTGCTCCTCAGCGGGGCCGGGCTAAATGACTACGCCGGGATGGAGGCGCGCGTGAAGGGGCGCGTCGTTCTGGTGGAGGCGGACGTGCCGGATTCGATCTCCGGGCGCGCCGGAATTCGCCCGGAGTGGCTCACGCGAGAGGCGCGCATCGGGATGGCCCACGCGCTCGGCGCGGCGGCGGTCATCTTTCTTGAAAAGTCGCTCACGTTCGGCGGCGCGACCGTTGAAGCGCCGATTCCAGTGTTCCAGGTTCTTGCGAGCGAACGGTACCGGAACGTGCATACCGCAAGTTTCTCCCTGGCTGGTGCCCGGTTGGAGGCCGCCGAGTCTCAGAACGTCCTCGGCATGGTTCGAGGCACGGCGGTCCCGGACTCAGTGCTCATCATCGGGGCACACTACGACCATTTCGGGGCGCTCGGCCCGACGTTCTACTTTCCCGGGGCGAATGACAATGCCGGGGGCACGGCGCTCCTACTGGCGCTCGCCGAATACTTCAGCCAACATCCCGTTCGCTATTCGCTACTTTTTGCCGCCTTTACCGGCGAAGAGATCGGGCTTGTCGGGTCGGCGTATTTCGTGGCACACCCGGCGGTGGATCTCAGCAGGGTGGCCGCGATGCTCAATTTTGATATGGTCACGTCTGCCCAAAACGGAATCATGGTCTTCGGCGGAACCGACTCTCCGGAGTTGTTCTCGCGTTTGGAGCGCGTGAATGCAGCCGTTGAAGAAGTGCCGCTGGCCGGACGCGCGAACCGGCCCAATAGCGATCAGTACCCGTTCGCCAAAGCTGGGCTTCCTGCCTTCTTCTTCATCGGAAAGGATGGTGCGCAGCCGTATCATCATGCCGCAGACGTTAAGGAAACCCTCGACTGGGGGACCTTTGACGATGTCTACCGGCTCGGCGTCGCCTTCATCGAAGAGCTTTCCGGCGGCGAGGGAGAGCAGTAGGAAACAACCGGTAGCTCTGGTGCGTGTGCCGCCGATCTCTCCCGGCGCTGACACGCCACCGGTCTTTGCACCCTCGAAACGGCTCCCTCATGCCCCGCATATACACGCCCGTTCTGGTGGCGCTGCTGCTCCTGTCCGCGTGCGACGGTGTTCCGAGGGCGGACGGACGTTGGACGGGCATTGCCACGCCACCTTCCGGCAACGGCTTTTTCTACGCCCTCGATCTTAAGTCATTGGGCGCTGACAGCGTCACCGGAAGGGGATTCGTCTCCGTCTACACACTTCAAGGCGAAAAGGCGGACTCGACCTACGTGGTAGCTGTGCAGGGCAGGCAGCAAAGCAACACGCTCGAACTGGAGATAGTCGGCCCCTTCCCATCGGCCCCGGGAATCGTGCACGGCGTTCTGAAGGCTCGCATCAGCAAAGACGCTGAAAGCTTGTACGGAACCTTCGAGTCGGATTTCACCGGCGAGGTGCCGCTGGTGCTTTCCCGTGTCGTCGAGCCATAGGTCGCCTGCGCCAGGCTTGTCGTCCTCGGATAGAATATCCGGAGGGTAGGTCCCCCGAACCCGGTTCGCGCGCCGTCAGTCCTCCCGCGCAGCGTCCGTGTCAGCCTGCAGGCGCTCCTTATAGCGCTGCGGCTCTTTGCCGAGGTGGGCCGGAAAGGCAAAGACCCACTCCTTCTCCTCGAACGCTTCCGAAGCAAGCGGGTCAACCTGAAAACTCCACCCCCGCAGGACGGCGTACTCTGCCAGTCCGACCGCCACGTCTCGATCCCGAATTTGAAGGGTAATCCAGTCTTCCATGCTGTTCGTTATTTGGCAAGCCCGCGTTCATCCACCCGACATGCTACGCGATACGCCCCCGAAGCTTCAAAGTGCCGTCGCAGCGTCTGCCACCCGCCGCCGCGCGGCTCATACCGCCACACGGCCGGCCTATGAGACTGTTGACATGATAAAGAGCGTTGTATAAAGCTTAACCTATGGACCAGCGTACCAACGCAACCTCCCCCTGGAGGGGGATTCGAGGAGGTGTTAGGCAGCATTCCGGTCATAACATCCCGGCAAAATGTGTCGTGTGTTCCATCCATGATAGATCAACAGTCTCCTAAACACCACGCCGCACGCCCGCAGCGGCGCGATACATCGTGCCCGACCCAAATCGCCCGCCACCACCGCCACGATCTCGCGCCCATCCGACCGCGCGGGACCCACTCCGCGCCTCGCGTTCCGGTCCTAAGCACGCGCCCTTCGGCGGAAGATGCTGTGACGATCTGCCGGAATGCGCGCCCGGTGCCCGCGTGCGCTTGATCCAGCGGGTGATTTCCGGTAGATTGATCTGCAGAATCCCGAGCCATCGGGAAGCAGCACCCTCTTGCATCTCTATCCCATGTCGAAGAACAGTTTCGGTACCCGCGCCACGTTCGCAGTCGGCGGCCGCTCCTACGAAATACACCGGCTGGATGCCCTTGAAAAACAAGGATTCAGCGTTGGGCGTCTCCCGTACTCCCTCCGTATACTTCTCGAAAACGTCCTTCGGAACGAGGATGGTGTCGGCGTTCTCGCTGATTCTGCCGAAAGTATCGCGCGCTGGGATCCCCGTGCCGATCCTTCGCGCGAGGTCGCCTTCACGCCCGCCCGCGTCCTGCTGCAGGATTTTACAGGTGTTCCGGCAATAGTCGACCTTGCGGCCATGCGCGATGCCGTCGCAACGCTCGGGGGCGATCCGTCGCAGATCAACCCGCTGCAACCGGTCGAGCTTGTCATAGACCACTCGATTCAGGTCGACTCCTTCGGCACCGCCGACGCCTTCCGCCTCAACGAGGAGATGGATTACGGGCGCAACGGCCAGCGGTATGCGTTTCTGAAATGGGGTCAGCAGGCGTTCCAGAACTTTACGGTCGCGCCGCCGAATGCCGGCATCGTCCACCAGATTAACCTGGAGCGGCTTGCTCGCGTCGTGTTCGCGACCGACATGGAGGCCGGCATCTCCGGCACCGGCAAGCCGCAGGCCTACCCCGATACGCTCGTCGGCACCGACTCGCATACGCCTATGGTGAATGGCCTCGGCGTGCTGGGTTGGGGCGTTGGTGGGATCGAAGCCGAGGCGGCGATGCTCGGGCAGTCGATCTCGATGCTCGTCCCGCAGGTCATCGGGTTCCGCATCAAAGGCAGCCTGCCCGAAGGAGCCACCGCGACGGACCTTGTGCTTACCGTGACGGAATTGCTGCGAAAGAAGGGCGTCGTAGGGCGCTTTGTGGAGTTCTTCGGGCCGGGCGTCGGCAACCTCGCGCTCGCCGACCGCGCTACCATCGGCAATATGTCGCCCGAGTATGGAGCAACGTGCGCCATCTTCCCCGTCGACTCCGTCACGCTCGACTACATGCGCTTCACCGGCCGGTCTGAAGAGCGTGTGCGGCTCACGGAAGCGTACATGAAGGAGCAGGGCCTCTTCCACACAGCCGATTCGCCGGAACCGAAGTTCACTGATGTACTGGAACTCGACCTTGACTCCGTAGAGCCGAGCATCGCCGGCCCGAAGCGCCCGCAAGATCGCATTGTACTCGGGAGCGCCGGCGCAGCCTTCAAGAAGGCCTTGCCCGCGCTGCTCCCATCGCAGCCCGCTGCGGCAGGTAAGGGAGCGGCGACGACCTCCGCCACGGGCCGGAACGTGGGCGTCTGGGGCGAGGACGGCGGCGACGGCGCGGCTCCGCAGGTCAAGCTTGAGATCGAAGGCGCTGCGCACCACCTCACGCACGGCTCGGTCGTCATTGCGGCTATAACGAGCTGCACGAACACGTCGAACCCCTCCGTGATGCTGGCCGCGGGTCTGCTTGCCAAAAAGGCAGTGGAACGCGGGCTTGAACGCAAGCCGTGGGTCAAGACCTCTCTCGCCCCTGGATCGCGCGTCGTTACGGATTATTACCAGCGCGCCGGGCTGACGCCTTACCTCGAAAAGCTCGGCTTCTTTCTCGCCGGATATGGATGCACCACGTGCATCGGCAATTCGGGGCCGCTGCCGGAAGCCGTTTCAGACGCGATCCAGAAAGGTGATTTGGTGGTCGCGTCCGTCCTCTCGGGAAATCGCAACTTCGAAGGGCGTATCCATTCTGAAGTGCGCGCCAACTACCTCATGTCGCCGCCGCTCGTGATCGCGTTCTCGCTCGCCGGGCGCATTGACATCGACCCGTACAACGATCCGCTTGGGAAAGACCGCGACGGAAACGAGGTGTACTTGCGCGACATCTGGCCGTCGCAGCAGGAGATCATCGACGTGATGCGCGACGCCATTCGATCGGGAATGTACGAGAGCAACTACGACAAGGCGCTCGCGGGCGACGACCGGTGGAATGGCATGGACGTTCCCGGCGGCAGCCGCTTCCAGTGGCAGGAGGATTCCACTTACATCCGCCTGCCGCCCTACTTCGAGGGAATGCACCGCGAGGCGCCGACGTCGGTGGAGGAGATTCGCGGTGCCCGCGCCGTGGCCCTTCTTGGCGATAGTGTAACGACGGACCACATCTCGCCCGCGGGCAGCATCAAAAAGGACTCTCCGGCCGGGAAGTACCTCGTTGAACATGCCGTCGATCCGGTCGATTTTAACTCCTACGGCTCGCGCCGCGGCAATCATGAGGTGATGGTCCGGGGCACGTTTGCGAACGGCCGCATCCGGAACAAGCTGGCTCCCGGCACCGAAGGCGGCGTGACGACCCACATCCCGTCCGGCGAGGTTATGTCCATCTACGACGCCGCCATGCGGTACAAACAGGAAGGCACGCCGCTGATCGTGCTCGCCGGGAAGGAGTACGGTTCGGGTTCCAGCCGCGACTGGGCGGCGAAAGGCCCGTACTTGCAGGGTATTCGCGCCGCCATCGCCGAAAGCTACGAACGCATCCACCGTTCGAACCTCATCGGCATGGGCATTATCCCGCTCCAGTTTAAGGAGGGAGATAGCGCCGAGTCGCTCGGGCTTACCGGACATGAGGTGTTCGATATCGAGGGGCTGAACGATCTCATTTCCGGCGCGTCGGCGGGGCGGGAGCTGACGGTTACCGCGCGCGGAGAGGATGGAACGGTCCACTCGTTCAACGTGCTCTCCCGGATCGACACGCCTCAGGAGGCCCTTTATTACCTGCACGGCGGCATTCTTCAGTACGTCCTCCGCCGCCTGCTCGACGGCGACCAGGCTCCGCCCGCTATGGGAGGCGCTGCCGGTTCGCCGCAACCCGCCCACGAGCAAAAGCCTACCTCTAAGGACGTGGAAGAAGGTTCAAAGGAATCCTTCCCCGCGAGTGATCCGCCCGCTTATTGATTAGAAGTGCTCAGCGACGGCAGCAAGGCAGCAGGCGGGACGTGCAGATGTATCACGCCCGCCTGCTTGCTGAAGACTTCTTTATTGAGGTCTGCTAAAAAGCGATCATCGAGACGCGATCGTTGAAGCAGTATAAGCTGCTTTTGGGTAATAAAAGGCGTTGTATACAGCTGATACCGAGGATCAAAGCACCAACGCAACCTCCCCCTTGAGGGGGATAAAAGGGGGTGTTATTCAGACTTTAAGGCGCGCATCTGGCGTAATCAAGATGTAATCGAAACGGCCCGTTGCCAATCAACACCGTCTTGGCTTTCGGGAAGGACAGATCCTTCACTGCGTTCAGGATGACACTCCGTGAGGGCGGAGGAGGCGGGGGCGTGGGGAGCATAAAAAAGGCAGAACATCCCGCCCGTGTCATGCCGGCGGAGCGAAGCATCTCAGGCTGCGGGAAAACAGATCCTTCGCTTCGCTCAGGATGACACTCGGGGGGTATGGAGGATGATGGGAGGTGGAGGTCTTGTAGGGGCAGGATATGTCGCGCCCCTACTCCCTGCACCGACCTGCACCGCGCCCTTATCCGCAATCGCGCCTGCACCCCAAGCCCTCTGCGTCTCTGCGTCTATTCTTCCATACCCGTCACGGCGCGGCATCTCGGCTGTGCTTATGCCGCTGATTGCAGATCGTCTCCGATGCAACTTGAGTCTAAGCCCGTCTTACCGGTTCAGCAGGATCCCCAATCGAAAGCTTTCGGCATCGCAGCAGTCGCGTGAGTCGGAAACAATCCCACCCGGCGCGGCATCTACAGCGGCTTTCGCAGGTCTCGCACGCTCATCATCTCACAGGTTCAAATTGTCCGATCAGAAAATCATCTTCTCCATGGTCGGTGTGGGGAAGGTTTACCCGCCCGGCAAACACGTCCTCAAGGACATTTACCTTTCTTTCTTCTACGGCGCGAAGATCGGCGTGCTCGGCCTGAACGGATCCGGCAAGAGTACGCTCATGCGCATCATCGCCGGCGAGGACACGAACTACCTCGGCAACATTCAGGCGGAGAAGGGCATCACGTTCGGCTATCTGCCACAGGAGCCGGTGCTCGACCCGGAAAAGACCGTCCGCGACGTGGTGGAAGAAGGAGCCGCCGAGACCGTGGCGCTCATCAAAGCCTATGAGGCCGTCAGCGCGCGTTTCTCGGAGCCGGACGCCGACTATGAGGCGCTCATGGAGGAGCAGGCGAAGCTGCAGGACCAGATCGATCACCTCGATGCGTGGGACATCGACAGCCGCCTTGAAATGGCGATGGACGCGCTACGCTGCCCGCCGCCCGAAACGCCCATTACGGTCCTCTCCGGTGGCGAGCGCCGCCGCGTGGCCTTGTGCCGGCTCCTGCTCAAGCAGCCCGACGTGCTCCTGCTCGACGAGCCGACCAACCACCTCGACGCGGAGTCCGTCGCGTGGCTCGAACAGCACCTTGCTCAGTACGCCGGCACCGTCATTGCCGTAACGCACGATCGCTACTTCCTGGACAACGTGGCCGGGTGGATTCTTGAACTCGACCGCGGCGAAGGCATCCCGTTCAAGGGCAATTATTCGGACTGGCTCGACCAGAAACACCGTCGACTCGAAGTGGAGGAGAAGCAGGCGTCCAAGCGGCAACGCGCCCTGCAAAAGGAACTCGAGTGGGTACGCCAGTCGCCGAAAGGCCGGCACGCCAAGAGCAAGGCTCGCATTACTTCTTACGAAGAGATGCTCTCCCAGGGACAGGAGGAGCGGAACGAGGAGATGGAGATCTTCATCCCTCCCGGGCCGCGCCTCGGCAGGACGGTGATCGAGGCGCACGGCGTCTCCAAGGCATTTGGAGACAAGCTGCTCTTTGAGGACCTTGACTTCTCCCTGCCTCCGGGCGGCATCATCGGCGTTATCGGGCCGAACGGTGCCGGTAAAACGACGCTCTTCCGCATGATCACCGGGCAGGAGACGCCGGATGCCGGCGAGTTCGTCGTCGGTTCGAGCGTTCAACTCGGCTACATCGACCAGAACAGGCCCCTGGAGGGTGGCAAGAACGTTTGGGCGGAGATCACAGGCGGCGGCGACTTTGTCCGCGTCGGCACGCGGGACGTAAACTCCCGCGCCTATGTCGGCCGCTTCAACTTCACCGGCAGCGACCAGCAGAAGCTCGTCGGGGAGCTTTCCGGGGGCGAGCGTAACCGCGTTCACCTCGCCAAAATGCTTAAAGAAGGGGCCAACGTGCTCCTACTCGACGAGCCAACGAACGACCTCGACGTGAACACGCTACGGGCGCTCGAAGAGGCCCTGCTCGCTTACGCGGGTTGCGCTGTCGTGATCTCGCACGACCGGTGGTTCCTCGACCGCATCGCCACGCATATTCTCGCGTTTGAGGGAGACAGCCAGGTGCGCTGGTTCGACGGCAATTACTCGCAGTACGAAGAAGATCGGCACGCGCGGCTCGGCCACGACGCCGACAATCCACACCGGATCAAGTACAAAAAGCTCGTGCGCGCGTGAGCCGCACGCCTCGATTCAACCCGGGCGTTGATCGCGGTGGACGAGACTGAGAGCCAGTTCGAGCGACTGCTCGGCGTTCAGCCGGGGATCGACGAACGAGCGGTAGGCCCGCTCCAGATCGACTTCGGAAAGCCCCCGGGCACCGCCCGTACACTCCGTCACGTTGTCGCCGGTCAGCTCGATGTGAATCCCTCCGAGGTTGGATCCAAGGGCGGCATGAAGGTCCACCGCCTGATCGAGTTCGTGTTTGATATTTTCGAATCGCCGCGTCTTCACGCCGCCGGCGGTGGTTTCCGTATTGCCGTGCATCGGGTCGCAAATCCATACCACGCTGGCACCCATTCCCTGCACTGTTCGCACGAGGCGGGGTAAGGCGTCCTCGATCTTGTCCGCTCCCATGCGGTGGATAAACGTCAGCCTTCCGGCGACATTCTCAGGGTTGAGCCGCCCGATGAGGTCGCGGAGCCAGGACGCCGTCATGCCAGGCCCGATCTTTACCGCGACCGGATTGCGAAGCCCCGCGGCATAGGCCACATGCGCCCCCTCGGGGTCGGCCGTGCGCATCCCTATCCACGGGAAGTGCGTGGCGAGGTTATAAAAGCCGTCCCGGCGCGGCACGCTTCGGGTGAGCGCTTCTTCAAAGGGGAGGTGCAATGCCTCATGCGACGTAAAAAACTGAACGCGCTGCAGTTCGCTTGTTGGAGCGTCCGCGACGGTTGCCATGAACTGCAAAGCGCTGCGGATGGAGGCGACAATTCCGCGGTAGGCATCCTCCAGCGGCGAGTCCCGTACGAAGTCGAGATCCCAATATTCCGGGTGGTGAAGATCCGCAAATCCGCCTTCACTGAGCGCGCGTACGAAGTTGAGCGTCAGAGCCGAGCGGCTGTAGGCTTCAACGAGTCGCTGCGGGTCGGACTTGCGCGCTTCCGCCGTAAAGGCTGCCCCGTTGATGATGTCGCCGCGGTAGGCCGGCAGCGAGACGCCGTTTTGAACTTCGAAAGGGGAGGAGCGCGGCTTGGCGTACTGCCCGGCAAAGCGCCCGATACGCACCACGTGCCGCTGAAGTCCATAGACGAGCGCGAGGCTCATCTGCAGCATGATCTTCAAGCGCCGCACGATGTCCTGATCCGAGCAGTCGTCGAAGCGCTCGGCGCAGTCACCCGCCTGGAGAACGAAGCGCCGACCCGTACCCGCCTCCGCAAGCTGCGTCCGCAGCGACTCCACCTCCCAGGAGGTGATGAGTGGCGGCATAGACCGGATGGTTTGCAGCGCCTTGTCGAGTGCGGCTTGATCAGCGTATTCGGGCTGCTGCTTGGCCGGAAACTGGCGCCAGAAGCCGGGGTGCCAGGCCTCGCCGAGGGATGGGGGCATTGCAGAAGGAGGAACATAACATAAAACGCGAAGCGCAGCTTACACGTGCTGAATGGGCTTGTTTCCCGCACCGGGACGCCGCCGCACGCGCTTGCTCCCGAAAGGCACCCTACGAGAGCGGGTGCTGTTCCGCGCGAACGGCCCGCCGCGTGAGGGCTTCGGCCTCGATGAAGATGTGCCGCACCTGCGGGTGCGCCTCGCGGATCTTGCGCTCCACGCGGTCCACGGCCCACTCCACCTCCTCGGCCGCGAGCGCGGCGCGGAATTGAAGATCCAGGTTTAGCAGGATTTCCTCCGGTCCGAGGTGCATCGTCAGCATGCGCCCGACGGACTCAACGGCGTGGTCGGCAAGCGTTAGTGAACGAATGCTCTCCAGAACTGCCGGCGCGGCACTTTCGCCAAGCAGCAGCCCTTTGCTCTCCCGCAGCAATAGAACCGCTACGACGCACAGGATCACACCGATCACGATAGACGCGGCTCCGTCGAGTTCCGGAATGCTGAGCCGGTGCGATAGATAAATGCCCAGGGCGGCGACCATCAGGCCGAGGATAGCTGCCGTGTCCTCGAAAAGCACCGCAAACAGCGTGGGATCTTTGCCCACCCGAATGTTGCGCCAGATGCTGCCCTCGCCTTTGACCTTGAGAAATCCTTTCATCGCCGTGGCCCAGGCGAGACCTTCAAAAAGGACGGACAGACCGATGACGATGTAGTTAATCGTCGGATTGCTCATGGCCTCGTCGGCATGGAGCACGTGCTGTACGCCTTCGTAAATCGACACGCCGCCGCCAATTGCGAAGATCAGCACCGCCACCATGAGCGTCCAGAAGTACAACTCCTTGCCATGTCCGAATGCGTGTTCGGTGTCCGCCGGGCGCTGGCTCCGGCGAATGCCGTAGAGCAGCAGTCCGCCGTTGCCGGTGTCCACCAGCGAATGAATGCCTTCCGACAGCATGGCGGAGCTTCCGGTGAGGAAAGCCGCGACAAACTTGGTGATGGAGATCGCCAGATTACCGGCAATCGCTGCATAAATCGCCTTTTTTGAAGAAGCCATATTCCATTATGATTGCTCGTTGCGGCGGGACGTGTCGCCGGTGTCATCCAATCGCTCCACCGGCAAGGCCACTACATCATGGACGCGCCAGTTGACGCTTCGCGCCGTCTTCTGCGCCTCACGCAGGCGGGCGATAAGGTCGTGTTTATCCACGGGCACGACAAACAGTTCGCCGTTGAGCGCCTGCCCTTCCTCGCGCAGGCGCACGTCTGCGTCCCGTACCCAGTCCAACGCCTTAAGCGCATCGGATACATGGGATAGCACTTCGTCGGGTTCCTTACGCTCGACCGTTTGCGGATGTCGGTCCATCAGGTCTTCGACCACGGCTTTAAGGTTGGTCGCGCCATCTTTGACAATGTCGAACGAGATGATGCCCGCCGCCACACTGTCTGCCCACCACCACCCCATCCCGATCCCGACGATTCCGAAAACACCCGCTACGGCCGTCATCCAGTCCGCCTTGTTCATAACGGCATCGGTGTGAAGCGTCTTGTCGTGGATCTCTTTTGAGATCGGAAGCTTGAGTCTCCCGAGAATGACGGGCGGAATGGCGCTGTAAACGAGCGCCGCGATCATTGCCCATCCGGCCCAGAAATCGTACCCGAACACCCGCATGATCCCGATGGTTGGATGCTCCTGCATGATCAGCGCCATCACGGAATCGAAAAGGATGTACGCCCCGAGCATGAAGAGCGCCGTCGATGCGACGAGGAACGCGATGCTCACGGCGCGCTGGTAGCCGTAAGGGAATCGTTCGTTGGGCGACTTTCCCTGAACGCGCATCGCGATCAGGAACGCGGTCGGCGGGACGAGGCCGAGAATGTCTTCAACCCACGCGGCCTTCATCGCTTGCGAGGACCCCATCGTGATGAACATGACCAGAATGATCGTCAGCATGAAGAAGATGGTGATCCACTCCAGCCGCTTGGCGTGGTGGATCTGTTGCTTCTTTGCGTCGGAGATGTCAAGCGCTGTTCGAAGAATCATTGTTGTTTCTCCCTCAGGAGCCGATCTATTTCGTCCTGATTCCACCCTGTAAGGGCGTGTTCGAGGGCCATCAGCCACCCATTCTCGCCGGACGGCACGGCCATTATATGTTTGTTGCTCCGGAGCACCCGGTCGGTGCTGCGGAGGCCGAGATCTCGCAACTTCCACAATGGCGCAGCGGCGAGGCCGTTGGGGACCGTCATGCTGTCCAGGGGCGTGACCGTCGCGCCTTGCTCTCGAACCAGCGCGGCCTCGACGCTGCCATGCCGCGCGGCAACACGAACGCCTTCCAAGTCGTCGGGAACGATGACGCCGGATGGCGCGCCAACAGCCACCGTGTCTACAAAGAACGGCTTTGTCATGCCGACGCGCGTTTTCCAGGGCGTAGACATGGTCAACCCCGCCGCCACCAGGTCAAGCTCGTACCGTTCGAGCGCTTCGAGATGTTCTTCCGGGGTGCCCCAGAACCAGGTCACCCGCGCGCCGAGGCTGTCGGCGAACTGCTGAATGATTGCTGCTTCAGCGCCGCGCGCCTCTTCGCCGTCCCGGTAAATCCATGGTGGATTGTCTGAGACGCCCACACGCATTTCGCCGCCGCGCACCTTGTCGAGCGTTCCTTTCTCATCGCGGGGCAGGCCGCACGACGCTATTAATATCGGAATCAGTGCAAAGGCGAGGGATTGATAGTAGCGCATGATCTATTTACCTGCAAATGAACGTCACTGGAAACCGAACCTGTCACTACTCGACCTCAATGGGCATCCAACCAGTTCTCGCCCGTGTTGATGTCGACCTCCACCGGCACCTCGAGGGGCAACGCGCCCACCATCTCCTCTTCCACGAGCTTGCGGACGGCTTCGATCTCGGCCTCGGGCACCTCCAGCACCAACTCGTCGTGGACCTGGAGAACCATGCGCGCGGCGAGTTTCTCCGTGCGCAGCCGCGCGTGAATGCGGATCATCGCGATCTTGATCATGTCCGCCTGTGTGCCCTGGATGGGCATGTTAACGGCTATGCGCTCGGCGAAGCTGCGGTCGTTGCGGCTGCGCGAATCGATTGCCGGGACGTACCGCCGCCGACCCAGCAGCGTTTCCGCGTACCCTTTCCGCCGAGCCTCTTCAACCGTGTGGACGAGGTAGCGCGCGATACCCGGATAGGAGCGCGCGTATTCGTCGATAAGGTCCTGCGCCTCCTTGTTCGACGTTCGGAGGCGCTGGGCCAATCCCCAGGCGGAGACGCCGTACGGGATGCCGTAATTGACTTCCTTCGCCTTACGGCGCATGTCGCGTGTGACGGCTTCCGGCTCGACGCCATAGATTCGAGCCGCCGTCGCCGTGTGTACGTCTTGTCCGGAGAAGAACGCTGCCTTCATGGCCTCGTCTCCACTCATCGAGGCAAGAATGCGCAATTCGATCTGAACGTAGTCCGCCGCGAGCAGCCGGCAGCCGTCGGCCGCCACGAAGGCCTTACGAATTTCCCGGCCGGCATCGGTGCGCACCGGGATGTTCTGCAGGTTCGGGTTGGACGAGCTCAGCCGGCCGGTGGCCGTGACTGTCTGGTTGAAGTTCGTATGGATGCGCCCCGTCTCCGGATGGATGAGGTCGCCGAGGGCATCAACATATGTGGACTTCAGCTTCGCGAGATGCCGCCAGTCGAGAATCAGGCCGGGTAACCGGTGCTCGGTAGAGAGTTCTTCGAGGACGTTCTCGCGAGTAGAAGGCTTGCCCGTCGAGGTTTTTGAGACAACGCGGAGCTTAAGCTTGTCGAAGAGGATCTCGCCCAGCTGCTGCGTCGATCCGATGTTGAACCTGCCGCCCGCCGCCTCATAGATCTCTTTCTCGAGCGCATCGATCTGGCTGCCGAGCGAACCCGAGATGTCTTTCAGCATCTTCGGATCGACTCGAATGCCGACCATCTCCATGTCGGCAAGAACGGGGATGAGCGGAAATTCTATTCGCTCTGCTACTTCCGACAACACGGTCTTGTCCAGTTCCGGGCGGAAGAGCTGCGCGAGCCGGAGCGTCACGTCGGCATCCTCGCAGGCGTAAAGACCCATTCGGTCGATGGGGACGTCGCGCGTGGAGATCTGATTCTTGCCCGTTCCGATAAGCTCGGAGATAGGTACGGCGCGGTAGTTCAGATACGTGCGCGCGAGCGCGTCAAGGTTGTGCGGCTCCTCGGGCGCGATGAGGTAATGCGCCACCATCGTGTCGAATACGGGGCCGGGCACGCGCACGCCGTGCCGCGCCAGCACGATGATGTCGTACTTCGCGTTCTGCGCGAACGCGGCTCGCTCGCTTTCAAGATGAGGGCGCAAGAGGTCCAGCACGTCTTCCGTCGAGGTGCCGTCGGGCAGGGGCGTGGGAATGTACGCGCCTTGTTCGGCCTCCCACGAGACCGACACGCCGACGAGGCTGGCAAGCGTCGGATCGACGGACGTGGTCTCCGTGTCGAACGCGAACCGCGCGGCCTTCTCCAGTTCGCCGATCCAGGCGACGAGCGCGTCCCGGTTGCGAAGGACGCGGTATCGGACTTTCTCCTCGTCGAGTTGCCCCACCGGCTCGTCGCTGCCGAAGTCGAGTTGCAGCGGTGTTCCTTCCGCCGGGCTTTCCACGCCGGAGGAAAGGAGCGGGTCTTGCTGCCGAAAACGATCCAGTAGTGAGGCGAACTCAAGGTCGCGGAAGATCACCGCGAGTTCTCCGAGATCCGGCCGGCTGCGCTTGAGGCGGTCCCATTCGAGATCGACCGGTACGTCGGTGCGGATCGTGACCAGGTCTCGGCTCATGAGCGCATCCCGGCGGTGGTTCTGAAGGCCCTCTTTGGCTCGCTTGCCCTTCACTTCATCCGCACGCGCCAGCAGTTCGTCGAGATCGCCGTACTGCGAAATGAGCTGCATAGCGGTCTTTTCGCCAATACCCGGGACGCCGGGCACGTTGTCGCTCGCGTCCCCCATGAGCGCCAAGATGTCGATGAAGCGGATCGGCTCCACGCCAAACTTTTCTCGGAAGGAGTCGGCCGTGATCGGGTCGAACTCCTCGCCGCGATAGGCCGGACGGAAGATGGAAACCCGGTCATCGAGAAGCTGCTGAAAATCCTTGTCGGGCGAAACGATGACGACGTCTGCCTCCTCGGCGGCGGCTCGGCGGGCGAGCGTGCCGATCACGTCGTCCGCCTCTACGCCCGGTTCTTCAAAGACCGGAATGTCAAGCGCGCGCACGATGCGCTTGATGAACGGCAGATTGGCCTTCAGGTCGTCCGGCATCGGCTGCCGGTTGGCCTTGTACTCTTCGTAAAGCTCGTCGCGAAAGGTGCCTCCCGGACCGGCCGCGTCGAAAACGACGGCAATGTGATCCATGCCGTGATCCTTCATCAGCTTCAGGAGCGCCGTCGTGAAGCCGTAGGCCGCCGATGTGTTCTCGCCCTTTGAGTTGACGAGCGGTCGGTTAATGAAGATGAAGTGGGAGCGATAGGCGAGCGCCATCGCGTCGAGGAGGTAAAGGCGCTTCTTCTTGGCGTCGGGCGATGCAGCCATGCGGAAGAGATGAGTTGCTGAGTGGATGTAAAAGAGCAGTATAGGCAACGCCGCGCGAGAAATCGAGCGTCCGGCGCGGTGCTGCTTTGAAACTCTCGGAACTTGCCGGTTCATTCGTGTTACGAACGCCCGCGCCCTGTCTACTTGCCCCCGCCGGTTCGGCTTTCCTCTATGAAACTCCTGCTCTTCGATATTGACGGAACGATCCTTCAGACGCACGGGGTGGGGCGCAAGGCCGTCGAAGGGGCCTTATCGGATCTCCTCGGACGCCCTGTCCTCTCGGAAGGCACACGCTTTTCAGGCAAGACAGACCCGCAGATCCTGCGCGACGTGCTCTCCTCTTGTGGTCTCACGAACGAGGAGGTCGATGAGGCGCTGCCGTCTGCAGTGGCGCGGTACGAGAAACTCATGTGCGAAACGCTGCGCCCGGAGAACGTCACGTTGCTTCCCGGTGTGGCGGACCTCGTGAAGCGACTTCACGACGACCCGAAGGTCGTTTTGGCCGTACTAACAGGCAACATCGCGCCGATGGCCCACCTGAAACTGCAGGCCGTGGGCCTGGACGAGTACTTCCCGTTCGGCGCTTTCGGCAGCGACAGCGAACACCGAACAGATCTACCGAAAATCGCCGTCGACCGGGCAGAGCGGCACACCGGGCACCGCTTCTCCGGAAAGAACGTCGTCATCATCGGCGACACGGAGCATGACATCCGCTGCGGTGCGCACACTGGCGTGCTGGCAGTCGGCGTCTGTACCGGCAACTACTCGCGCGCCGATCTCGAGCCACATGGTGCCGACGTCCTGCTCGACGACTTGACGGACTTCGATCTGTTTCGCCGCTCTATTCTGTCCGCAGCCGCTTAGTCCACCGCCTGTTCATGCGGGTCGCGGCGTGTCCATCCATTCCGGTTCCGGCTCGATGTGGGAGGTCGGCTCCGGACCGGGGTCCGCCCAGCCTTGCTCCTCCATGAGCATGAGGGCTTCGACCTCCATGTCCTGCTCGATAAGGACCTGACAGGAGAGACGCACTTCGCCGAGCAGTTCACGCTCCGCCAGTTTGTCGTGCTCCGCCCTTGTCATGCGCGCGGGTTCGCCGCTCTTGAAGCGCACCCGGCACGTGGTGCAGCGCGCCTTCCCGCCACAGCGGTGCCCCAGGTGAACGCCATGCTCTTCAACGGCAAGAACGAGCCGGCTGCCCTCTTCAATCTCGAACTCGCCGATGCCCGTTAATGTTAGTTGTGGCATAAGAATCTCCCATGGTTAAAGTTGTATCCTTCCGGCGCAGGTCGAGCGCAAGACGGCAAGGACTACTGCGCGCCAACCTTACCCGGCAAGATAAACTCCGGCGAGATAAGCCACGCCGTTCAAGCGCTCTTCACGTCCATTTGACACAGAGAACGCCCCATCCCCGTCCATGCCCGCATTACATTGACGCAGAGACGCCGGTTTTGTACTCAGTGCCCGGGGCATAGTGTGCGCCTCTGCGTCAAAAGAGCGAAGAGGAGCGACGTTGGAGAAGAAGGGGGGATGTGCTGTTTTGAGGAGGTCCCTCCGCGCGGCGGCGGATCATGATTCATCAGCACCGAGCGCATCGCCGCCGCCTTGGTCGGGATGACTCGTTTTGGATGTGGTGCTAAATTGACGAATATTGCCTCGAACAGCGAAGAGGGAGAAACGGGCCACGAGGCACCGCAGAGTTACGGCGGAGGGTACAGATCTCTGCGCCTCTGCGTCAAGAGAACGAAGAGGGTGAGCACCAGAAACGCTGCGCCTCTGCGCCTCTGCGTCAAGAGAACGAAGAGGGTGAGCACCAGAAACGCTGCGCCTCTGCGCCTCTGCGTCAAAAGAACGAAGAGGGTGAGCCTCATAGTCTCTGCGCCTCTGCCTCAAAATCGAAACGTGTGAATAAAGGGCGTATCGTAAAGAGCGTGTGAATCTGCTTCTGCGCCTCCCGCTGCCGACCTCCGCGCTATAGCTTAGAGGCCGGCAACCAACAACGGAAACGTAAACCATGCCCCGTATGATCAACATGAAGGTGGGAATGCTCGTCGCGGGGATGCTCGCCGCCCTCGGCATTTTGTTGTTCTCCTCGCAGCGCCACGACGCCGCGCCCCGCAGCTTCGCCGAGTGGCGAGCGTTGACCGAGAAGGGCAGCCTCGCGCCTCCGCTCGAGTCGGCCTCTCTCGTGCTTCTCCGAAACGACAGCGGCGCGGTGCCGATGGACAGCCGCCTCAGGCTCCTCGTCGTTGCCACCGGTCCGTCCTCCGCGGACGCGAGTGCAGACGCTTTCACGTCCGAGCTTCGGCGATTTGCTTCCGGAACCGAAGTGTCTCTCGTCCTCCTGCTTGACGGCACGCCGTCAGGGGCGGAGGCGGATCTGCTGAACGCTGCGTCCCGGGCGGACGGCATCATTGTGGCAGATTTCCACGAAAAAGTCGATAGCACGGGCAATACGCTCGCGCCGGACACCCGGAGCGCCCTCGAGGCCCTTGTCACGAGGGAGCGGCCCACTGCGCTCGTGACGTTCGGCACGCCGGAGATGGCCGGCGCTTTCGGCGGGGCGGGTGCCGTCCTCGTTTCGCTCGGTTCGTCGCCGTCTGACCTGCGGAGCGCGGCGGCGGCGCTCGTGGGCAAGGCGGAAGTCAGGGGACGGCTGCCCTTTGACATTGGCTCGCAGTTCCGAGTAGGTGCGGGCGTGGATCTGGAGCAGAATTGGCCGCGAGAAGATCGCCCGGAAGCAGCGGAAATGGACAGTCTGACGCTGTTGGCCGTCGATTCCCTGATGAGGTCCGGCATCGAGATTCAAGCTTTTCCCGGCGCGGCCGTGGCTCTGGGGAGAAGGGGAGTGATCGCGAAGATGGAAGGCTTCGGCCACTTCACCTACGAAGGCGGGCCGCAAGTCACGCCCCAGTCGATCTTTGACATGGCTTCCCTCACCAAAGTCATCGCCACGACCACGGCTGCCATGCTCCTATACGAACAGGGCGCGCTTGACCTGGACGCGCCGGTGAGCCGTTACCTCGAGGCTTTCCGGAAAGAGGGCTTCCGGGACATAACCATCCGGCACCTCCTCACGCACAGCGCCGGCTTCATCCCCTTCCGGCCATTTCATCAGATGGGCGTGACAACCCGGCAGCAGGTCATCGACTCGATCATGGCAGAGCCGCTGATCTACAAACCCGGCTCACAGTCGAAGTACAGCGACTTCAGCATGATCACGCTCTACCTCGTCATAGAGAAGATCACCGGGCAGGACTTTGCATCCTGGGCCAAAACGCACATCTTCGACCCGCTCCGCATGGATCATACGGGCTTCCGGCCCGGGAATCCGCATGACACATCCATTGTGCCTACCGAGCGGGATCGCACGTTCCGCCGCAGACTCCTTCAGGGAGAAGTGCATGACGAAACGGCGTACCTCCTCGGCGGCGTCTCGGGCCATGCGGGCCTCTTTTCCACCGCCGAAGACCTGACGCACCTCGCCTTTATGTACCTCCAGGAAGGCCGAATCGGAGGGCATACGTTCCTGAAACCTGAAACCATCGCCCTTTTCACGCGCCGCGTCTCCGATGATCCCGAAAACACGCGCGCGCTGGGCTGGGACACCAGAAGCTTGAGCGGCCCCTCTTCCGCAGGCGTCCTTTTCGGTCCGCGGAGCTTCGGCCATACCGGCTATACCGGCACGTCGATCTGGATCGACCCCGACGCCGACCTGTTCGTTATCCTGCTCACCAACCGCGTTTACCCCACGAGAGAGAACTCGAAGCTGTTTCCCATCCGGGGCCGGCTCGCCGACATTGTCTGGAAATCGGCCGCCGGCGCGTCCGTGGAGCCGGTTCTTCAGCAAGGCAGACGGGCTAAAGTGCGCCCGTGAACAGCTCCTCTGAATGGAACAATAATTGAATGGTGGGCGTGCAGAGCAGCCACGGCAGAGTAGCCACGAGAGGCTGCAAGTTTGTCGTACATAACCGTGAGGTTGAATTATGCCGACCTATATTTACCGTCGGGAGGACGGCAGCACTTTTGAAGTGCAGCAGCGCATTACCGAGGATCCGCTTCAGACATGCCCCGATACAGGCCAAAAGGTCTCCCGCGTGATCAGTGGGAGCGCGGGGCTGATCTTCAAAGGGAGCGGCTTCTACCTGACCGACTACGCCCGCAAGTCGTCATCGAATGGCAGTACATCATCGACGAGCGATGCAAAGCCTGCCGGCGATACGGGATCCTCAACCGAAAAGACGCCCGCTCCGAAAGCGGAGAAGAAGGCGGAATCGTCGGAGCCGAAGGCAGCCTGAGGTTGCTCGGCGCTGAAGGACTGAAGCGCCGGGGGCAAACCTCGGCGCTTTTTTGTTGCGCCGCTTGCGCGCGCGCCGCCAATGCACCGCCGGGCAAACCGAATACCACCTGGATGATCGATGCAGAAGAACGCAACGCCTGAAGCCAAGGGCCGCCACCTGGAGGGCTTCTCCTTCGTCGAGGAGTGCGACGGCATCCGCGAGTACCGCCTCGACGCGAACGGCTTGCAGGTGCTGCTCCTGCCGCAGTCTGCCGCGCCCATCGTCACGCTCATGGTGACCTACCGCGTCGGCAGCCGCAATGAAGGACTTGGCCTCACCGGCGCGACTCACTTCCTGGAGCACCTCATGTTCAAAGGGTCCGAGCGCTTCAACAAGAGGGCCGGCACGTCGGTTTTCAATCTTCTGCAAAGCGTGGGGGCGCAGGTTAACGCAACCACGTGGTTTGACCGCACGAACTACTACGAGATGATGCCCATGCAGCATCTGGGCCTCGCGGTGGAGATCGAGGCGGACCGGATGCGCGGGGCGCTGCTCAGCGAAGAGGATCTCGAGAGCGAACGAACCGTGATCCTGAACGAATTGGATCGGGGTGAGAGCGAGCCGTTCCGCAAACTATATCAGGCCGTCTGGGCTGCTGCTTTCACTGCCCATCCTTACCACCACCCCACCATCGGCTGGCGCAGCGACGTTGAAGCCGTGACCGCCGCGGGTTTGCGCGGCTTCTACGACACGTTCTACTGGCCCAACAACGCGACGGTCTCCATCATCGGGGCCTTAGATCCGCCGGATGCCCTTGCTCTTCTCAACCGTCACTTTGGCGGCATCGAGGCGTCGCTTCATTCGCCTCCAAAGCAGACTACGCGCGAGCCGGAGCAGCGGGGCGAGCGCCGCGTCACGGTGCGGCAGGCCGGACAAATCGCCTCGCTCATGATCGCCTTTAAGTCTCCCCCCGCCCTCGATGTGGACACCGACGCGCTCGACGTTCTCTCGGTCGTCCTCGGCGCGGGTAAGAACAGCAGGCTCTATCGCCGTCTTACGGACAGCGGCCTTACGGCGGCTGCCGGCGCATCCGCCTCCCGGCTGAGCGACCCGGGCCTGTTCTACATCTACGCTTCGATCACGCCGGGGCGGACGCATGAAGAAGTCGAGCACGCCATCTATGAGGAAGTTGAACGGATCAAGCTCGAAGGGGTTGAGGAGGCCGAACTGCAGCGCGCTCGGGCGCAGATGCGTGCGCAGGAGGCCTTTGCCCGTGACGGCTCGTTCAATATCGCCGCGCGTCTGAATGAGGCCATCGCTGCCGGCGACTGGCGGCTCCACCCAAACTACATGGCCCGCATCGACGCCGTTTCCGCCGAGGATGTGCAGCGCGTCGCTACCGCTATTCTCGTCGAAAGCCGGCGCACCGTTGGCCTCTATGTGCCGGAGTAAAGAACAGGTTGATGTATGAACGCTACCGAGTCGACGAATCCCAACCATCCCGCTTCCGGCAGCTTGTCCGAAGGCATCCATGAGGAACGAGTAGGCCAGTGCCGGCTGCTCACCGTCGCCACACCCGTCGATGCGGTGGTGTCTTTCGCGGGGTCCGTCCGAACGAACCCGGGCTTCGGCGCGGGCGAAGAGATGCTGCAGGCCATGCTCGTCAACCTGCTTGACAAGGGCACCGAGAAGCGTGACCAGTTCGCGCTGGCAGACTTGCTGGACTCGCGCGGCGTCGAGTTGCAGTTCTATTCGAATGGCACATACGTGCAGTTCGTTGGTCGCACCCTTGGCTCGGACCTGCCGCTCGTGCTGGAGCTTACCGCCGAGCAGCTTCGCCGACCCCTTCTCGCTGAAGCCGAGTTCAGGAAGCAGCAGGTTCAATACGCCTCGCGGCTGCGGAGAATGATGGAGAACACCGGCTCACAAGCGTCTGCCGCGCTTTCGCGCCTGATCTACGGCCCCGCTCATCCGGGCTGGACGGCAGATCCTGCCGAGGACCTCCTGCGCGTCGAAGACCTGACGCTGGACGCGGTGCGCGACTACCACCGGCGGCACCTGATGCCCCAGGACTTGACGCTCGTGACCGTGGGCGACGTAGATCCCGCAGCCCTTCAGCAACCGGTCGAGGCGGCGTTCGGCGACTGGCAAGGCGTGGCACCGGAGGGCCGGATGGACGCGATGCCGCTCGGCACTCCCGCGCGCGAGGTTGACATACGCATGGATGATCGGGAGAACGTCGATGTGCGGATGGGCCACGGCGTGCCGATGCTGCGTACCGACCCGGCTTTCTTGCCCCTTTTCATTGGTTCATTCATCCTCGGTGGGAATTTCTCCGCTCGTCTGATGCGCGTCATTCGCGACGAGATGGGGCTGACCTACGGGATCGGAGCGGGACTCTCCGGCATGTCTCACTTGAACGGCGGGCACTTCCAGGTCGCCGTCACGCTCAGCGGCGACAACCTGGAGCGTGGCATCGAAGAAACGCGGCGTGAGGTAGAACGCTTCGCCAGAGACGGCGTCACCGCGGAAGAACTCGCGGAGAAGCAGGAGACGATAACAGGCGGCTACCAGGTCGGGCTTGGCACCACCGGCGGCATCGCCACCGCGCTACTTGCGAACGCGCTGCGCGGCTACGACAGCACCTACATCGACGAATACGTGGATGCCATTCGGTCCGTCAAGCTTGAAGAGGTGAATGACGCCATACGTACGTTCATCCATCCCGACCGGCTGCACGTCGTGCGGGCCGGCACTCTCGCTCCGGTGGTCACCGCCTCCTAACGGTAACTCTAACATTACCTTCTCAGGGGCAATTCAGGGGGATTGAAGGCGTTCTACGGGCAAGACGATCCGAGAGGCTCGGCTTAGCATGGAATCATCAGACTTCAAGTGAGGAAACGCCCGTGAGCAACCGACAAGACCAGATCAAGGAACAGATTGCCGACCAGATGGCCCTGCAGGACCACGTCCTCGAGGCCATCGAACGTCAGCGCGGCGACGCTGAAGTGCTCAAGAATGTCGAGGCCAACAAAGTCATCATCGAGGCGGACCGGGTGCTGAAGGAGCACATCGCCGAACTCAAGACGATCGCCAGGGAGTACAACGCGGAAGGAGAGTCGAGCATCAAGAAGGCCGTCGCCGAAGTGCTTGGCGTCGCTGCCGGCCTGTACGACAAGATGCGCGACTATAAAGTCAGCCGGATGCTGCGTGACGACTATACCGCTTTCAGCCTCGTCGCGATGGGCTACACGTCCTTCCACGCCTTCAGCCTGACCGTCGGCGAGCCCCGCCTGGCCGAGCTGGCGGTGCGCCACCTTAAGGACGTGACCCCGGTGCTTGTCGAAATTAGTCGCGTTCTCCCCGTCGTCGTGGTTGACGAGACGGCAAGAGAGATTGGCACCGGCGTTGATGCCACCGTAGGCGCGCGGGCCGTGCAGGACACGCAGGCCGCGTGGGACCGGAGCGTCGTGCAGTCGCCCGCTGTCTGAAAGAACGGCAACCTGCACTAACGAAAAGGGCGGGCCTCCACGCGAGGTCCGCCCTTTTTGCTGCAATGTGCTGCCGGTTCAATCTGCCGGCATGATGGCCCACAGCACCAGGTAGACGATGATGCCGGGGAAGGCGGCCGAGATGACGCTCAGGAGCACAAAGCCTGCGCGCACGAGCGTCGGGTCCCATTCAAAGTAATCCGCAATGCCGCCGCAGACGCCTGCAATGAGCTTGTCTTGCGACCGGGTGAGTTTCCTGGACAGATCCATCGGCAATTCTCGTTTAGGGGTGCATCAGTGAATGATGATTCGCTCTTTGGCGGCCGCCGTGGCAAAGTCCTCTTTCGGGATGATCATCGCCATGATGATGTACGCGAGCAGGACCGCGCCTTGCGAGGCAATGGCCCCGATGACGAACGCGATACGCACGACGGTCGGGTCGATGTTCATGTATTCGGAAATGCCCGCGCAGACGCCCGCCACTTTCTTGTTGGTGCGCGAGCGCGTAAGCCGCTTCCGGTTGCTGACCGTCGCTTGCTTGGAGGCCACTTTCTGCGCCCGAGCCTGCGCGCGGCGCTCACGGCGGCGCAGGCGCCTGCGCTTCGGGTCCCACGAGAGGACGCCGAACCCGAGCAGGATGATCAGCACGCCGGCAAGCACCGGCAGCATCGATACGAGCGCCGTCATGTTGACGCCGTTCCAAAGACCCATCTCCTGCAACAGGTAGACGATGCCGACCACGATAAGGGAAAGTCCGGCAGCCGTTGGAAGATTCATGAACCCCTTGCGTGGCGCTTCTTCCTCCTGAAACAGCATGGACTCGATCTCGTCGTCGGAGTACACTTCCAGCTCGGGGATGGTGTGCGTGCTCTCGTACTCGTCCCTCGCGTCTTCGGCCGGCGGCCGCGTTTGTGTTCTCGTCATGTCGCCTTTCCTGAAATGGGTTAGCGTTTCCTACGGGGCATCGGGCGGCGGGTTGCGTCAGGCGATGCGGATCGTTTCCAACTCAGTAACAATGATAGCAACCGGCACATCGTGTTGTTCCGTCGGCAGGACGAATTCGAGGCAGCAAGCATAGAGAGGGAGGATGGTGACCGCCGAGGGCACCTGCCTCAGGAAAACATCATAAAACCCGCCGCCGTAGCCGATGCGGTATCCCGCCCGGTTGGCCCCGAGGGCCGGCACGAGGACGGCATCTACGTCGCCGGCCGGAACGGTGACTCCGGGCGGTGGTTCATGAAGCCCGCGCGCGTCGAGTATCAACTCCTCCTCAGAAGTAAAGGGACGATGCTCGAGCAGCGGGCCGGCTGTCGATGCGACGACGGAGGGTAACACGACCTTTCGCCCCGCTTGGGCCAATGCGAGAAGTAGGGGTCTTGTATCGACTTCACCACGGGCAAGGCTCGGCCAGAAGGCGTGCAGGACTCGGCTGTGGCGCAGTTCGGGCAGTTTGTTCATCCGTTCGACGATGGCCCGGCTCCGCTCGCCGCGCTCTTCGTCCGAAAGAGCCATTCGGCGCGCGCGCAGCTCAGATCGCTTATGGCGCTTGGCTTCGGCAATCAGTTCAATATGCATCCGTCATTACTATGAACAGCAGCGAAAACGGAGATCGGTTGGCCGCTTTTGAGCAGTACCGCTCCCGCATGAATCACCGTATCCTCGACGAGAAAGAGAATCTGAACATCAAGCGGTTCTTCAATCTCGACTCCGCGGCCTACCGGGACGGGGCGTTGTCGGGAAAGACCAAGGAGCTGCTCGGCCTTGTCGCCTCGATGGTGCTCCGCTGCAACGACTGCATCGATTATCATCTCGGACAGTGCGTAGCGGCCGGGTGGTCCGACGAGGAACTCGACGAGGCCATGAACGTGGCCCTCATCGTGGGCGGATCTATCGTCATTCCCCACCTTCGCCACGCCGTCGAGACGGTCGATCTGCTGCGTGCTCGTGAAGAGTAAAGGAATAGTGCAACCGAACACACCCACCCGTCGTCCAACGGCGTCTTTGCTTGTCCGTAAGGCGATTTTGTCGTACATTATCCCTTCTGTACGATGCGCGAAAGGCTTCCGTCACGACAAAAGGTGGGGCTTTTCAGCGCTTTTGTGCTGATCAATATACGGTGAGCGCGCGATTAGAGTCTGTTTATGTTTGAGAGCCTTTCCGAAAAACTCGAAGGAGCACTGAAGACGGCCGCCGGCCAGGGGCGGATCAACGAGCTGAATATCGCGGAAACGATGCGCGAGATTCGGCGCGCGCTGCTCGATGCGGACGTGAATTACGGCGTTGCCCGAGAGTTCACGGACCGCGTGAAGGAGCAGGCGGTTGGCGAAAAGGTGCTCAACGCCGTCTCGCCGGGGCAGCAGCTCGTCAAGGTGGTCTACGACGAACTCGTCTACTTTCTTGGTGGCGAGAACGTCGGCATTAACCTGCAGAAAACGCCTCCCACCGTCATTCTCGTTGCGGGGCTTCAGGGATCCGGCAAGACGACCTTCTGCGGCAAACTCGCTTACCACCTTAAGAGCAAGGGCATGGCCCCGCTCGTTGCGGCGGCGGACGTGTACCGCCCGGCTGCCGTCGACCAGCTCAAGACGCTTGCGGCTTCGGTGAAAGTGCCCGTTTACTCCATCGAGGAGGATGGCGCGGTCGTGCAGGATGCCGTCCGCGTTGCGCGCGAAGCCGTTGCAGAGGCGCGTCGCCTCGGGCGGGACGTGGTGATCATCGACACCGCAGGCCGCCTCCACGTCGACGAGCGCATGATGCAGGAGGTCGAGGAGATCAAGAACGCTGTCAACCCGCAGGAAATTCTGTTCGTGGTGGACAGCATGACCGGGCAGGACGCGGTCAACACGGCGCAAGAGTTTAATCGCCGCCTCGACTTCGACGGCGTTGTGCTGACGAAGCTCGACGGCGATACGCGCGGCGGCGCTGCACTCTCGATCCGCTACGTCGTCCACAAGCCGATCAAGTTCGCCTCGACCGGAGAGAAGCTTGACGCCTTGACGCCGTTCTTTCCGGACCGAATGGCGCAGCGCATCCTCGGCATGGGCGACGTGGTCTCCTTTGTCGAGCGCGCGCAGGAGCAGTTCGACGACAAGCAGGCCGAGAAGCTGCAGAAGAAGATCCGCTCGGAGGATTTCAACCTCGAAGACTTCCATGAGCAGCTGCAGCGCATCAAGAAGATGGGATCGATGCGGGACCTTCTCGGGATGATTCCCGGTGTAGGCCGCCAGATCAAAGACATGGATGTCGATGATGAAGCGTTCGTCTATATAGAGGCGATGATTCATTCGATGACGCTGGAAGAGCGTCGCAATCCGGACCTGATCAACGGCAGCCGCAGGCGCCGCATCGCCATGGGTTCGGGCGTGGAAGTGAGCGAGGTAAACCAGCTCCTCAAGCAGTTCCGCGAGATGAAAAAGATGATGAAGACGATGACCAAACTGATGGGCAAAGGCCAATCTATCGATCCGGCCACCCTCCTCGGTAAACCTTAACCTTCAACCTTGCCGGCACCCTCAACGTGCCCGCACCGCAAGCCTCGGCGGACAAATGCTCCGCCCTGGAAGTACACGATCAAATAACGTAAGAACCAACAGTGCCTCTCAAACTCCGTCTGCGCCGCATGGGGCGCAAAGCGCGTCCGATTTATGCCGTCGTAGCTGCCGATTCGCGCAGCCCGCGTGATGGCCGTTACATCGAAGACCTGGGGCGTTATAACCCAATTCAAGATCCCGCCGAGATCAGCCTCAAGGAGGATCGCGTGCTGTACTGGCTTTCCCAGGGTGCCCAGCCGACCGATACCGTCCGCAGCATCCTGAGCCGTGAGGGTCTCATGCTTGCCGCTGCCCTTAGCTATAAAGGCAAGCCGCAGGAAGAGATCGACGCGGCCGTACAGGAGCTTCGCGAGCGGCGTTCCCAGAAGGTCGTTACCTCGACGAAAATGACGCCCGCCCAGCGCCGCCGGCAGGTCCTCGAAGAGGAGCGCAAGCGGGTTATGGCTGAAGAGGCCGATCGCGCGCGCGAAAGGGCAGCGCAGGAGGCGGAAGCCAAGGCTCAGGAAGAGGAAGCGCGCCGCCGGCAGGCCGAAGAGCGTGCCGCCGCCCAGGCTGCAGCGCAGGCCGCTGAGGAAGAGGCTGCCGCCCAGCAGGCGCAGCCGTCCCCGGAGGCGGAGGCCGGACCGACCCTCGTTGAGGAAGGCACCCCTGCAGCCAATGTGACTCCGGAAGTAGAGGCTCCCGCTACGGAAGCGCCGGAAGCAGACGCGGAGGAGAAGGCCTGACCTGATCAGTCTCGGCACCCCGCCCGAAGTCTTATGGCACAGCAGCCCTCACCGCTGGATACCTTTGCGCCGGATCCGGCCGACCTCCTTTTGGTCGGCCGGACCTATCGCGCGCATGGTCTCCGGGGAGAGGTCAAGCTGATCCCGGAGTCGGACGACCCGGCGCGGCTGCTCTCCGTCAGAACGCTCTTCATGGGTGAAACAGCGGACAAGGCCGAAGCGGTCAGGGTGGAATCGGCGCGGCTCATGCAGACGGGGAAAGGTCCTCAAGTAGTGCTCCTGATCGACGGCGTCGACAGCCGCGAAGCCGCAGAGGCGCTGCGGGGCCGGTCGGTTTGGGCAAGGCGCGAGGATCTGCCGGAACTTGGCGAAGATGAGTTCTACCTTCACGAACTGGTCGGGCTGGACGCTTTCACCGAAGAGGGTGAGCATGTTGGACGGGTGGCGGATGTGATGGAGACGCCGGGCCAGTACCTCTGCGTGGTGGAACGCGAGGGACGGCCCGATGCCTTGATTCCAGCTGTCCCGGAGTTTCTCGTCGGGTTCGACGAGGCGCAGGGGCGGCTTGTGATTCGTGCCATAGAGGGCCTTCTGGACTGATACGGGGCGAGCCACCATGCGCATCGACATTGTGACGGCCCTTCCGGGCCTCGTCGGCGGACCGCTGGAGCACAGCATCATCCACCGCGCCATTAAGAAAGGCCTTGCGCAGGTCCGGGTCCATGATATTCGCGACTTCACGACCGACAAACACCGCAAGGTAGACGACTACTCGTACGGAGGGGGTGCCGGCATGGTGCTCATGCCGCAGCCGATCTTTAGCTGCATCGAGGCCATTCAGGAAGAAGCGGCGGAGAACGACTCCGCCATAGACGAAGTCATTTACCTGACACCTGACGGGGAAGTATTTAACCAGGCGCTTGCGAACGAGCTTTCTCTGAAGCGGCATCTGGTTCTGCTCGCCGGCCATTATAAAGGGGTTGACGATCGGGTGCGGACGGCACTGGTCACACGGGAGGTCTCGATAGGGGACTACGTGCTCAGCGGCGGGGAACTGCCCGCGCTCGTCCTTGTTGACGCGCTCGTCCGCCTGCTTCCCGGCGTGCTCGGCGATGCAACTTCGGCACTGTCGGACTCCTTCCAGGATGATCTGCTCGACGCGCCGGTCTACACCCGCCCGGCCGAGTTCAAGGGCATGAACGTCCCGGATATTCTGCTCTCGGGCGACCACGACAAGGTGGAAGCGTGGCGCGAAGAGCAGCGGATGAATCGAACCCAGTCAAGACGCCCGGATTTGCTCGCGTAAGAGCCGGGCCAGTACACCATTTTATACTATAACACCGGAGGGGACTTCTAACACAAGGCCAGCCCGGACGGAGCATTCAAGCTTTACTCACTTAAACTTTAGGAGGTGCGCCATGGCAACCGATATGATGAAATTGGTCGAGGCGACCCAGCTTCGCGACGACATTCCCGAATTTGCGCCGGGCGACACCGTCAACATCCACGTGCGCGTGGTTGAGGGCGAGAAGGAGCGTATTCAGCAGTACCAGGGCGTCGTGATCAGCATCCGGGGATCGGGTGCAAGCAAGACGTTCAACGTCCGCAAGGTTTCCAACGGCGTGGGCGTGGAGCGTATCTTCCCGTTCTACTCGCCGAAGATCGCGCGTATCGAAGTGACCCGTCGCGGCCGCGTGCGCCGCGCGAAGCTGTTCTACCTGCGCGAACTGCGCGGCAAAGCTGCTCGTATTAAAGAGAAATCCCGCGACTTTCGTTAAGAATAGTCTCGGCTTTCGAACCCGGCACCGGCCGGTTGCAGACCGCCGGCTCGGCCTTCCGAACCGGCGGTTCGGCATATTTGTAGCGCTCCTTTATCCCTGACGGTCTCACCTTGCGCATCGCGATCTGGAACGCACCGCTGGCCGAGTTCTTCCTTTCGGGCATCACGACGGGCGTCGTCCCGCAGGTGTTCGAGGTGGAACGTACGGATCCGCGAAGCTGCCTCAATAGGCTGCAGCAGGGGAAGGTGGACCTCGCGCTCGTGCCGACGCTTACGGTTTTGCGAGACGTAGAGGCTTACAGCGTCGTGCCGGGAGCAGCGCTTTCCACCTGGAAGAACCCGTTTGCGCGGCTGGTGCTGCGGCAAGGAATCGGCGAGCCGGTGCGCAGTGTCGCCTTCGATCCGCTCTTTGCCCAAGAGGCGCTCGTGGCGCGCATCGTGTTGAAGGAGCACTACGGCCACGAGCCGTCGTTCCTGCCGGTGGCGGACGCCTCTCGGGAAGCGCTGCTGGACAACGGGGCCGATGCGGCGCTCATCGTGGGCACAGACGTGGCTACCTTGCGAACGGACCGGCTCGTACTGGACCTCGGGCAGGAGTGGTATGAACTGGCGAACTACCCGATGGTGTGGGGCCTGTTCGTCACGACGGCCGGCCTCGCCACGGCCACCATGCGCGACCTGCTCGTCGGGACCGTCATGGCGGCGGAAGAGCAGCGGGAACTCTGGACGCGCTCGCTCGAAATGCCGGAAGACCTCCACGACTTCTTCAGCAACGATCTGCGCGTTCGTTTCGACGACCTCGCCCTCGCCAGCCTGACGGAACTGCGCCAGTACCTCTTCTACTACAACGTTCTCGACCAGATGCCCGAGATCCCTCTGGCGACGTTCCCGGAAGATGCCGACGAAGAACAGGACGAGGAGGAGGAGGACTTCGAATAAGCTGGCAGAGCATCTTCGGGTGCATTCTCCATAATCTCGATAGCAGCAGGGCCATGGCCGAAGGGACGCACATCATCACGACCAACCGCAAGGCGCGGCACGAGTTCAGCATCGAGGATTCGGTGGAGGCGGGTGTCGTGCTTCAGGGCACCGAGGTAAAATCATTGCGGGAAGGCAAAGCGAACTTGCAGGACGCCTACTGCTCGGTCGTGCGCGGCGAAATGATGATGTTCGGCTGCCACATATCGCCCTATACCCACGGGAGCTTGTTCAATCACGACCCGATTCGACCGCGCAAGCTCCTCCTGCACCGCAAGGAGATCGACCGCTGGCGGAAGTCCGTCGAGCAGAAGGGCTACACCATCGTGCCGCTCAAGCTGTACTTCAAAGCCGGGAAGGCGAAAGTCGAAATCGGCCTCGCTAAAGGCAAAAAGCTTTACGACAAACGAGCGGACATCGCGGAGCGCGACACCAAGCGGCAGCTCGACCGAACCATGAAGCAATACTGAGGCACGTTATGCAAGACGTTACCCGCCTCGCCGAATCGGTCGCTGAGCGGCTCGCCGCTGTCGAGGGCGTCGAGGCGGTCGCGCTCAGCGGCGCATGGACGCAGCCGGAGCCGAACCTGGAGTCGGAGATCGAACTGTCGATCTACTTCTACTCGGACGCCGCGCCCTCCGTCACCGAGCTGCGCACGCTCGCGCTCTCGCTCGGAGGCGACGCGGCCGCAAGGTCGTTCGGGGACGAAGAGGACGCCGATCTTCCCGCCGCCGGCGTGCGGCTGTGGATCGAAGGCCGCCGGGTCGACTGGCAGTTCCGCGACGTCGATGTGGTGCGTGAGGAGATTGACCGCGCGCGATCCGGGATCGTGGCGGGGGCATACCAGCCCGGCAATCCGCACGGGTTCTTCGGGCATTCTTATATGGCGGTCGTCCACTATAGCAAGCCACTGGTCGATCCGGACGGCTTGCTCGCGCGCATGAAAGGACGCACCGCGCCTTTCCCGAAGCGCCTTAAGTACGCGCTCCTGACCGTCTTCTCGCGCGAAGCCGATGTCGTGCTCTACGCGGCAAGGATGGCCGCCGGGCGTGGCGATCTCTTCTACGCCTATGGCTGTCTCTTCCGGTGCGCTGCCTGTCTGCTGCAAGTCGTTTATGCCGCTAACGATCAGTATCTTGGCAGCCTCCAAAACGTACTGCCCGCGTCGGCGGGCCTTGCGAACAAGCCGGTGGGCTTCGAGGAGACGCTGGCCCGGGTGCTTGGAAGCTCCGGAACAGATTCCTCAGCGCTCATGGACGCGGTGCAAGAGCTTGAAGCCCTCGTCTCCGAAGTGCGCCGCACGCTCGTCACGCCGAACGTTCAGGAAGACTGAACCATCTTTCCGCTTTACTAATCGGGGTTCTCTGCCCCACTGCTGACCATATGGCCGCTTTTCCCCCTGTAGAAGAACAGCTTGAACAAATCCGCCGGGGCGTCGAAGAGATTCTGCCGGAGGAGGCTCTCGTTGCCAAGCTGAAGCAGTCGGTGGCGGACGGTCGGCCGCTGGTCGTTAAGCTCGGCTGCGACCCGTCGCGGCCCGACCTGCATCTCGGCCATGCTGTCGTGCTGCGCAAGCTCCGGCAGTTCCAGGACCTCGGCCACCGCGCCGTCCTCATCGTGGGCGATTTTACCGGGATGATTGGCGACCCGAGTGGCCGCTCGAAAACCCGCCCGCCGCTGACGCTCGAAGAGACACGTCGCAACGGCAAGTCGTATTTCGATCAGGCCTCGCGCATTCTCGACCCGGATCTCACGGAAATCAGGTATAACTCCGATTGGCTCGAGGGAATGTCCTTCCGCGATGTCATTCAACTCGCGGGGAAATACACCGTTGCCCGAATGCTCGAACGAGACGAGTTCGAGAAACGCTACCGGGCGGGCGAACCCATTGGCATCCACGAGTTCTTGTATCCACTCGCTCAGGCGCAAGACTCGGTAGCAATTGAGGCGGACATCGAGCTTGGAGGAACGGACCAGAAGTTCAACTTGCTCGTCGGCCGCGACATTCAGGGTGCCGCCGGCCTCCCGCCGCAGGTCTGCATCACGCTGCCCATCCTGGAGGGCACCGACGGGGTCGAGAAGATGTCGAAGTCCCTCGACAACTACATCGGCATCGCCGAAGCGCCGGAGGAGATGTACGGCAAGACACTTTCGATCCCCGACCGGCTCATCTACCGCTACTTCGAGCTGGCAAGCGACGCGCCTCTCGGTGAGCTTCCGGCCCTGAAAGAGAAGGCGAACGAGGACCCGCGCAACGCAAAACACGAACTCGCCTGGCGCCTCGTGCGGCAGTACCACGGAAAGGATGCAGCGGACGCCGCGCGTGACCACTTTGAGAAGACGATCATCCAGGGCGGCGTGCCGGAGGACGTTCCGGATTTCGCAGCGGGAAGCGGCACCACGGGCCTGCTCGCGCTCATGACGCAGGCGGGGCTTTCGTCCTCCAACAGCGACGCACGCCGGCTCGTTCAGGGCGGCGGCGTTTCCATTGACGGAGAGAAGATGACCGATCCGGCCGCAGAAATCGACCTTGCGACGCGCGCGCCCTTCATCTTAAAGGTTGGCAAGCGCCGCTTCGTACGCGTGGTGCCCGGCTGAGCGAGCCTACAGATCCTCTTCCTCTTCTTCCGGCAGTTGCTGCTGGATACGCGCGTCCATCTCCTCCACACGGTCGATCATGAAGCTCTTGTAGGCGAGCAGTCGCGCCATGAGGTCCTCGTCCGCCGTGGCGAGGATCTGCACCGCAAGCAGGGCCGCGTTGCGCGCGCCGCCGATAGCCACCGTCGCCACCGGCACGCCCGCAGGCATCTGCACGATAGAGAGCAGCGAATCGAGTCCTTGTAAATGGCGGCTCGGCACGGGCACGCCGATAACAGGCAGCGAGGTGCTGGCGGCCATCATGCCCGGCAGATGGGCCGCACCGCCCGCCCCGGCAATGATGACGCGGATGCCCCGCTCGTAAGCGGTCTCCGCATACTCTATCATCGCGCGCGGGGTGCGATGAGCGGACAAGACCCGCATCTCGTACGGTATGTCGAACTCGTCGAGCATGTCGGCCGCTTCCTGCATAACGGGAAGATCCGACTCGCTGCCCATGCAGATGCCGACAAGGGGGTTGTTGGGTGCCATAGCAAACCGATCAAGAAAGGAGAGGAGCGGTGATCATGTTAATATAAGCGATGCAGCCTGCTCGGCGCGCGCGCGGACTTCCGCCGCACCCGTTCCGGTGGCCGTAACGTGCCCCATTTTGCGGTTCGGGCGCACGCTTTGCTTGCCGTACAAATGAATGGCGACGCCCTCTACCTTCAGTGCATCCTCATACCCCGTCGCCTGGACCTCGCCGGAGCGGGTGCCGAGAATGTTGACCATTACCGAAACCGGGGCGCGAAGAGCGGGGCTGCCGAGTGGCAATCCGAGAACCGCCCGTACATGGTTTTCGAACTGCGAGGTGTGGCAACCTTCTATGCTGTAGTGCCCCGTATTGTGCGGGCGCGGGGCCAGTTCGTTGATGCAGATCGTGCCGTCCTCCAGCTCGAACAGCTCGACCGCCGTAAGCCCAACACCATCCACCGCCTCTACGGCCGCAAGGCCAATCTCGGTAGCACGTGCAGCGACTTCGGCTGAGATGGACGCCGGAACGGTGACGGCATGGCAGCGATGGTCGCGCTGCTCCGTGTGGGCAACCGGATAGACGACCTGTTCTCCATCTTCCCGGCGCGCAACGAGCACTGAAAGTTCGCGCCGAAACGGCACCCAGGCTTCGACGAGCAGACCATCCTCTTCGGCAAGCTCCGGCCAGTGCTGCTCGATCTCTTCGGCCTTGCGAATGGTTGCGTTGCCGTAGCCGTCGTAGGAGCCGCGCAGACGCTTCAGCATGACCGGAAGCCCGAACGCCTCTGCCGCTTCTGTGGCATCTTGAAGTGTGGGGCAGAGCCGGAAGGCGGCCGCAGGTAGGCCCGCCTCGAGCAGTCGCTGCTTCTGCAGCCCCTTGTCGCGAATGACGGCAAGCGTCTCCGGGCGAGGGAACAGCCGGGTACCCGCGGGGAGCACCGGTGCCAGGCGGTCCGCCGGTGCCCATTCACTCTCGACCGTCACCACATCACATCCTTCCGCCCAGTCGCGGAGGGTCTGCGGATCGTTCCAGTCGCCGATGGTGGCGTGCCCGAGGCCGTTCATGGGTCCTTCCGCCGAGGGCGCGAGCGAGCGCACGCCGATACCCATGCGAATGGCCGCGAGGGCCATCATCCGCCCGAGCTGGCCACCACCAAGAATGCCGAGGGTCGGAAGAGGCATACGCTATGCTTCCCTGTTACCTTTTAAGATCTTGTCGAGCAGAAATTCGTCCGCAACGAGCACCTGCCGAGCCTTTGAACCTTCGAACGGGCCTACGATCCCGGCTTCTTCGAGTTGGTCCACGATCCGAGCGGCGCGGGCGTACCCTACCGAAAGCTTCCGCTGGAGCAGCGATACGGAACCCTGCTGGCTGCGCACGATCACGCGGGCGGCCTCGTCGAACAGGTCGTCAATGTCGTCCATCCCGCCGATGTCGTGATCACTCGAGGCGTCGGCCGGGTCGTCGACGGGCGGCAGTTCGTAGGGCCCTTGCCCCCGCTGCCCCTGAACAAAGTTTGTGATCGCCTCCACCTCGTCGACGGAAACGAAAGGACCTTGCAGGCGCACCACGCGGCTGCCGTTCATGTAGAGCAGATCGCCGTTGCCGACCAGTCCCTCGGCCCCGTTCTGATCGAGGATCGTCCGCGAATCCACCTTGGACGCCACCTGATAGGCAATGCGTGACGGGAAGTTGGCTTTGATCAGACCCGTAATCACATCCACCGAAGGGCGCTGCGTCGCCAGCACGAGGTGGATCCCCACGGCCCGTGCCATCTGCGCCAGACGCGCAATGGGGCCTTCGATCTCCTTGCCGGCCGTCATCATGAGATCCGCCAGTTCGTCCACGATCACGACGATGTACGGCAAATGAACGTGCCCCTGATCTGCCTTGAGCTGGCCGCTTGCCACCTTTTTATTGTAGTCCTTAACGCCGCGCACGGTCGCTTTGGACAGCATATCGTACCGGCGTTCCATTTCCTTTTCGCAGGACTTGAGCACGCCGAGCGCCTCCTGGAAGTCCGTGATGATCGGCTCGTCGGCGTACGGCGGCATGGCCCCGTAGTGATTCACAAGCTGGCCGTACTGCTGAAGCTCGATCTTTTTTGGATCGATCATGACGAACTTCAGATTGGCCGGATGGCAGGAATAGAGGAGGCTTGTAATCAGCGTATTCACCCCCACCGATTTCCCGGAACCCGTCGCGCCGGCAATCAGCAAGTGTGGGCACCGGGTGAGGTCTTCGATGAACACCTCGCCTTCGACGGTCTTTCCAATCGCGACCGGCAGCTCCATTTTCACGTCCCGGAACCGCGCCGTGCCGATGAGATCGCGAATGCGCACGAGTTCGCGGTGCCGGTTTGGGATCTCGATGCCGATGGCGCTCTTACCCGGAATGGGCGCGATCATGCGAATGCCTTTCGCGGCCATTGCCATGGCAAGGTCGTCCTCGAGCGCCGTGATGCGACTGATCTTCACGCCGGGCGCGGGCGTCAGTTCGTAGAGCGTGACGGTTGGCCCAACAATGGCGTTGATGTCGACGATCTCGATCTTGTACGTCTCCAGCTTGTCGAGCAGGACGCGCTTGTTTTCCTCCAGTTCGTGCAGGTCGATGCTTGAATCCTGCTCCGAAGCGCGGTCGAGCAGATCGATCGACGGGAAGGAATAGGAGGGTGCCTGCCGGGGCACGTCGGAGCGGCGGGCGACCACATCGGCGCGCTCTTCCTCCACGCGCTCCTGAATCTTGAGCACCGGCTGCCCGGATTCTTCCTGCCGCGGTGCGCGCCTTACCGGGGCCTCGTCCGAGAGCGGCAGCAAACTCGCGCGTTCCTCCTCCGAAAGCATGTCGCGCAAGGAGAGCGTCCCGGAGATTTCCTCCGGCGCAACAACCGGCACACGCGGCGAAATTGGTGCCGCAGGCGGCTTCGGAGGTGCGCTGCCGTTGGCAGGTCTTGCGCCGGCCTCAGCCGCCGCCGGTGCGCGCTGCTTGCGGGCGTCCGCCCACGTGGCTTCGAGCGGCTGGTCAGGCTCTTTCTCCGGCCGTGCTGCGCGCGCAGCCGCGCGCCGCGCCCGCCAGGCGTGCAGCCGGGAGCCAACGGAGCCGCCAAGTCCCTCTATGCGGTCCATCCAGTGCTGGATGTCGCGGTCAATGGCAATCAGCCCAATGACGGCGAGGCTCAGCAGAATGAGCGCGAGCGCGCCCGTAGAACCAATGATTCGCCGGAGCCATCGTGCGATGCCAAGGCCCCAGAGACCGCTCCACTGCTGCAGGTCGCTGTCGAGCGTCAGACCGAGCCATCCAAAAAAGAGGGCGGCAAGAAACGCCGTCAGGATGACCAGCACCGTGGCCGACGGGAGCGCGTGCGCCGCTTTTTGCCGGAACACCACGTACCCCCACCCGAACAGCAGGCCGGTGAGCAGCAACACGTTATAGCCGAGGAACGAGGGGACCAGCCAGTTGCTCATGAAAGCGCCGAGCAGTCCGAGCGCATTGTTCGCCTGCTGGGTCCCCGGATAGAGGAGCCTGGAAAGGGAGAAGTCCGCCGTCAGCGGCCTATCGGCTTCGCTGTAGCTGATCAGGGCGAGGGAAAGCAGCGCGGCGATCACCATGAGGATCAGGCCAACGATCTCCCTGCTTCGCTGATCTCCGGCAACCACGCGCGCCGGCTTTTTCTCCGTTTTCTTCGTCTTTGCGGCTGTCGTACTCATTTTCGGCAATTGCTGCATAGAGGGCGCGTCCGGAGGGGACGGCACGAGTTGCCGTGCTGCCTCGCGTCGCACGAAGGACCCTGCACCTCTCAGGCAACCGTGACGGGATCTTTCTCTTTAAACAATTTGAGCCGGCTGTCCCGGTAGTAAGGCAGAACCGGTATCTCGTCGACCTTGAGGCAGTAGGCCACGTCATCTTCGAAGCCAAGCGCCATCAGGTGCTGCGCGTGGTTGCACTTGTGGATCGCGCGGGTCAGCACGTCCTGATCGTGTACAAACTGGGTAAAAGCAATATGTGCGGCATCCGAGACAAGCCCCGGCTCCTGGCCGTTCCACAGCCGGTGGAGGATCATGCCTGCGCAGAGCGTGTCTTCGAGCGCAACCCGGCTGCGCGACCCGGCGCAAACGAGGGCCACATCGAGACCCGCTTCTTCCGCAAATGCGATCACGCGGCCCGCATTGAGGAAGCTTCCGATGACGAGGTGCTCGCACGCCCCCGAAGCAACGATGGCCCCGGTGCCGTTGGTAGTGTTCAGAATGATGGTCCGCCCTTCAACGGCCTCCCGCGAGTATTCCAGCGGCGAATTGCCGAGGTGATACCCTTCTATCTTAACGCCGCCCCGCTCGCCGCCGAGCAGGAAGGAGGAGTGATCCAGGTTCTGCGCGATCTTGCTCGCCTGGTCCATGTCAAAGACCGGAATCACATCCCGGGCACCATTCCGCAGCGCCGTCACAATGGTCGAGGAGGCGCGCAAGACGTCGATGACCACCACGGTGCGGCCCCGAATATCTTCTTCAGACACCGTCGATCCGGTCAGGAAAACTTCAACGTTCATCTATAATCTATTAAATTCCACGTGCGGCCGGTCGCACAAATACAGCGACCCGCTCGCCCGCTCCGTTTGGAGCGAAACCTTTAAGATACCACTGCCTGCGCTTCTTACCGAATCCGACCGACTATTTCTTAAAGAACGGCGGGCGGGCCACATGCGCCTTCAACACACGGCCGCGAATGCTGACGCCGATGGGAGAATCGGCGGCGGTGAATTGCGGCTCGTTGGGGACGTATCCCAGCCCGATACCCTGCTTGAGCACCGGCGACTGGCTGCCGCTGGTCACGGTGCCGATTTCATTACCGTCTGCGTCGGTGATAGGGTAGCCGTGGCGCGGAACGCCACGATCGTCGAGCACGAAGCCGATCAGGCGGCGCGGAATGCCGGCGGCCTTTTCCGCAGTCAAAGCGTCCCGTCCGATGAAGTCGCCCTTGTCGAGCTTCGTAAGCCATGCGAGGCCGGCCTGCAAGGGCGTGGTGCTCGTGTCGATGTCGTTCCCGTAAAGGGCGAACCCTGCTTCCAGGCGCAGGGTATCACGCGCGCCGAGACCCGCGGGCCGGAGTCCGAACGGCTCGCCGGCTTTCATGAGCAGTCGCCACACGTCGACGGCATGGTCCCTGTTCATGTACAGCTCCAGTCCAGGCTCGCCGGTATAGCCGGTGCGGGATACGATCATTTCAGGTGCCCCCGTGATCGCTCCCTCACCCGGCTGGATGAAATGATAGTACTTGATGGAGGAGAGGGGAAGATCGGTGAGCGTCTGCACGATTTCAATCGCGCGCGGACCCTGGATCGCCAGAAGGGCGGTCTCGTCGGACACGTCTTGAAGCGCCGCGCCCGCGCTGTTGTGCTCCTGCATCCAGGCAAAGTCCTGCGCCGCGTTTGCCGCGTTGATCACGAGCATATACTCGTTCTCCGAGAAGCAGTAAACGAGCAGGTCGTCCACGATGCCGCCGTCCGGGCGGCACATGACGGTGTAGAGCGCGCGACCTGCTGAGAGGGTATTAACGTCGTTCGATACGAGGTTCTGCACGAACTGCAGCGCATTGGGACCGCTCACGATCACTTCGCCCATGTGGCTCACGTCGAAGAGGCCGGCGGACTCGCGCACCGCCATGTGCTCCTCCACGATTCCGGTGTATTGCACCGGCATATCAAAGCCGCCGAAGGGCATCATGCGCGCGCCAAGGCGGACGTGCTCGTCGTGCAACGGCGTGTGTCTGATCTGTTCTTGTTTTTCCATGATGACAGGGTCGAAGGCAAGCGCCGCGTGGCGACAGAAGTGGCGAGAGGCAGAAAACTACAGGATTATAAGGCGTTGCGGGCGCAGTGTCAATGCACGCGGCGTGAAGCTAAAGGCGATAAGCCGTGTAACCCGCGCGTTGGAGCACGCGCACGGCGCTCTCCGCTACGGCCTCTCCGCTGAAGCTCATGCGGAAGGCCCCGCCGGTGCCTTCGCGAATCTTCAGCAGTTCAATGTCCTTAATGTTGATCTCGGACGCAAGCAGCGCCTGCGCGATGCTCAATAATTCACCCGGCTGATCTTCAGCATAGACGTAAATGTCGGAAAGGGGCAGCAAGAACCCCTTTGAGTTGCGCGGAATGGTGTCTCGTACTTGCCGCGCCTCTTCAAACAGCGCCTCTAGGGGCGCACTGCCCTCGCCGGCGAGGCGCGTGCGCATGGCTGAAAGGCGGTGCGTAAGGTCGTCGAGCGCCGCAAGAACGTGGTCGCGGTTAGACGAAAGGATGTCCCGCCAGATGGAGAAGGGAGACGAGGCAATGCGGGTCATGTCGCGAAACCCGCCCGCCGCCAGACGCAGAAAGGCGTCGTCCTCCCCGTTTCGCGCTGCGGCCGTGTTCATGAGGGCAACGGCTGCGAGCTGCGGCAGATGGCTCACGACGGCGGCAATGCGGTCGTGCCGCGCGGCGTCCATTAAGAGCAGACGCCCGCCGGTGGAGCGAATGAGATCGATGAAGTCCTCCCGATCTTCAATCGACGCCACCGGCTTGCCCTCCGCCGGGCAAAGCACGTACGTGGCATTCTCGAACAGAAAAGCATCCGCATGGTCGATGCCGCCGCGCTCGGACCCGGCCATCGGGTGCCCGCCGATATACGTCACGTGCGCCGGCAGCGACGAGGAGGCCAGCGCCGCCTGCGGGCTTTTGACCGACCCGACATCGGTCAGGATGGCTCCGGGTTTCATGCAAGCCGCCGCCTCGGCAGTGAGCGCGGGCATCCGGAGCAGCGGCACCGCGAGCACGACCACGTCGGCCTGCCGCACCGCCGCTTCCACGGAGGACTGCGTTCGGCCGACCGCCCCTCGTTCCAATGCCCTCGCGAGCACCTCCGGGGCATCGACGCCCGTAATCGTGAGATCCGGCCTGTTCTTCTTCCAAACGAGACCAAGCGAACCGCCAATCAGTCCCACTCCAATGATGGTAACGTGCTGGATCATGCAAATAGGCGGATGGCGATTTGGCGGGGCACGACGTGCGTCCGCGGTGTAACCTTGGAGAAATGCAACGGCTCACGCGAATTGGATGTTCAAGCCGGGCTATTTTAACACCGCTGCCCGCTAAAGATACGGCGCACCAGCCGAGCGCAATTCGCACCCTCAACGCGCTGCGTCAAACCCAGGAAGCCCCGCCGACCTATGCTTATCCCCATCGGAGACGACGACCGCAACTTGCCCGGCATGGCCATTGTCACCCTGCTGCTGATCGCCGCGAATCTCGCGGTCTTCTTCTTGTTTCAGCAGATGGGCAACAATACGGCCTTTACGTATGGATGGAGCGTCATCCCGGTAGAAATCTCGCGTGGCATAGATCTCGTCCAGTCTCAAGGCGTCGTCATCGGCGGCGAGGAAGTGCGCATCCCGCAAGCCCCCGGCCCAACGCCGATCTACCTGACGATCATCAGCGCGATGTTCATGCACGGCAGCTACATGCACCTTTTTGGAAATCTGCTCTATCTCTGGATCTTTGGCGACAATGTGGAGCACCGGTTTGGTGCCATTCCCTTCCTGCTGCTGTATCTCGCATCCGGATTCGTGGCCACCATCGCGCAGATTCTCATCGACCCGGCCAGCGTCATTCCGAACCTCGGCGCGTCCGGTGCTATCTCCGGGGTGCTTGGCGCTTACCTCGTGCTGTTTCCCCGAAACCGCGTCCACGCGCTCTTCTTCTACTTCGTGATCTCCATACCGGCCGTTGTCGCGATTGGCGTTTGGATCGCCTTTCAATTCGTCAACGGCTACGGCGCGATCATGGTGACCGAAGAGACGGCGGGCGGCGTGGCCTACGGGGCGCATATCGGCGGCTTCGTGGCCGGCATCGTGCTTGCGTTCATCATGAAGCTCGTCATCCCCGTCCGCACACGCCGTGAGGACCGAACCGCCTTCGCCCGCCGCCGGCGGTAGAGTTTTATATGAGGATGCAGGACTTGTTGAAGGTAGATCGACGCCGCGTGGTCGTCTATGGAGTGACAGGGAGTCTACCGCTACCCCTACCTCACCGAGTTCATGCTAAGCCACGTCTGGAGCAGCGCTACGCAGGGCGTGGACGCGCTACCCATCGAAATTGAAACGAACGTTGCCTCGGGCCTCCCCAGCTATACTGTGGTTGGGCTGCCCGACGGCGCGGTGCGGGAAAGCCGCGACCGCATCTGGGCCGCCCTCAAGAACAGCGCACTCCCAAACCCGCGCGGCAGCATCACGATTAACCTGGCACCGGCGGACGTGAAGAAGGAGGGGGCCGCGTTTGACCTCCCCCTCGCGATGGGCCTCATGGCGGCGGGCACGGACCTCATCCCGCAGCAGAAGCTCGACGAACTCTTTATTATGGGCGAACTGGCCCTCGACGGCAAGGTGCGCCCGGTCCGGGGTATCCTGCCGATGGCCATACGCGCGCGCCACGACGGTAGGCTTGGCGTCATTGTCCCTTCCATGAACGCTGCCGAGGCCGCCGTCGTGGAGGGACTGCGCGTTTATCCCGTGGACCACATCAAGGAGGCCTTCAAACTCGTAACCGGGCACCGCGATGCGCCGGCACCCTTTCTCCGCGACCTCGATGCCCTCTTCGAAGAGGCTCGCCAGTACCCCATCGATTTCTCGGATGTGCGCGGCCAGGAGAATGTCAAACGAGCGCTGGAAGTCGCGGCGTCCGGTGGCCACAACCTGCTGCTCGTAGGCCCGCCGGGGTCCGGCAAGACCATGCTTGCCCGGCGCTTGCCCACCGTACTTCCGCCGCTGACGCTCGACGAGGCCCTCGAAACGACGAAGATTCACTCGGTGTGCGGCAAACTGCCGGGCAGCCGCGGTCTCGTCGCCACGCGGCCGTTCCGCTCGCCTCACCACACGATCTCCGACGCGGGACTCTGCGGGGGAGGGGCCTCGCCGTCACCGGGTGAAATTTCACTCGCCCACAATGGCGTGCTGTTTCTCGACGAACTGCCGGAGTTCAAGCGGCAGGTGCTCGAGGTCCTGCGCCAGCCTCTCGAGGAAGGGCGCATCACCATCAGCCGGGCACGCTTTGCCGTGGAGTACCCGGCCAACTTCATGCTCGTTGCCAGCATGAATCCCTGCCCCTGCGGCCACCTCAACGATCCGCAGCATCCCTGTGTCTGCGCGCCGGCCGCCGTCCAGCGCTACCTGTCCCGCATCAGCGGCCCGCTCATGGACCGAATTGACCTCCACATCGAAGTGACGCCCGTTCCCTTTGAAGAACTCAATCGCCGGACCGACAGCGAGCCGTCGGCGTCGGTCCGCGCCCGTGTTGTGGCGGCAAGAACAATACAGGCGGAGCGATTCAGGGAGCACGAGGGTGTCTACTGCAATGCGCAAATGAGCTCACGCCTCGTCCGGAAGCACTGCGCGCTCGACGTGGCCGGCCAGAACCTGATGAAGATGGCGATTCAGCGGCTCGGCCTCAGCGCGCGCGCCTACGACCGGATCTTAAAGGTGTCCCGTACGATCGCCGATCTCGGTGGCTCCGATCCGCTTCTTCCCGAGCACCTCTCCGAAGCGATCCAGTACCGCAGTCTCGACCGTTCCTGGTGGAACGGGTAGCGGGGAGACCGGTGCAGGTACCGTCCCTTTCATCACAAAGAGAAGGCCCTTCTTTCAGCCGCGCCGCTTCGTTGAGTTCGTTCGCGCACCCGCCCCCACTCGTCTGGGTGAGGACAAAAAAATAGGGGGTAGACCCCCCTGCCTGGTCTACCCCCTGCATCCGCTTGCGCAAAGGCAGCGCGGATGGCATTGTTGCGACTCTATAATAAGAAGAAACGGAGAAGGGACCTATCGCTTTTCGATGAAACCGGTCTTCGGCTCGTCCAAAGGCCGCCCGCCTTCGATAAGGCCTTCTTCTACATCAATTCGTCGTCGTCCTCGTCCTCTGCAGCTTCCTCATCTCCATCACCAAGATCGTCTTCACTCTCGATATCGTCTTCATCATCGACGTCGTCGAGCGCGACGGCGAGCACTACTTTAACCGGGTCTGGTTCGGGAGCCGGTCGGCGTTTCGGCGCAGGGGGCGGCGGCAGTTCTTCGGCAAGCTTGTAGATCGTCCCGAGCGCGTGCTCGCCGGCCTCCACCACGACGCCTTCTTTTACGAGCTGCCGCGCCACGTTGTGCGGGCACATTTCGAAGCCCTTGGACCGGAGCCAGAAGTTGGCCGTCTTCTTCTGCTTGCCAACAATGAGCACGTACCCCTTCGACAGCTTCAACCGCGCATGGTTGATCCACTTGTCTTTGGAGACGGTTGGTCCCACACGGCGTTCCTGAAAGTCGCTGCTGCTGCTGCTCGTTTCCATAGCAAAGTAAAGGTAGGGGGTGAAAAGCGTGCCGCCGTCAACAACTACAATAATGCCGTGTTCCCACCCCGACGGTGCGCCGGCGGCTATTCCTGTTGCGGGTGGAATACGCTTCGCGATGTGCATTTTTCCCTTCCATGTTAACTCAAATGGAGCGTATGCCTGCGCACTGCTCCGCATCTTAACGGCCCTGCAGGGAACCCCGGTGGGGGGTTGGCTCTAAGGGTAGACTTACCCTCCGACATAATTGCCGCTACCGATGGCTGACCTCCTTCCTTACCCCATCTTTGATCACGTTTTCCTTGGAATGGAACTGCGCGCCTGGCTTACACTGGTCGTGCTTTGGGCCATTGTCGCTTCGTTGCTGCTCGTCGTCCGCCGCATCGCCATTCACTACACCAGCTTCGTTGCCAAGCGTACCACAACGGACTGGGATGACGTTCTTGTCGAGCTTCTCCGGCAGACCCGCTCCTACTTCCTCATAGCCACCGCTCTCGTGGTCGTCACGCTTGCGGTGCTCGTGGAGGGCGTGGCCGGGAAGTGGATCGCCCATATCGCTTTTCTGATCTTCCTTCTGCAGATTATCGTCTGGGGACATGCGCTCATCGGCATGTATGTCACCCGCTTTCGCGAGCGGAAGATGGAGACGGACGCGGCCGCCGTCACGACCGTGCAGGCAATCGGATTGCTGACGCGGGTCGGACTGTGGGCCATCGTCGTCCTCGCCGCACTCGACAACTTTGGCTTCGATGTCGGAACGCTTCTGGCCGGCCTCGGCATTGGTGGTATTGCCATTGCGCTCGCTACGCAGAACATGCTGGCCGACCTGTTTGCCTCGCTCTCCATCGTGCTGGACAAGCCTTTCGTGGTGGGCGACTTCGTGAACGTCGGCGACATGTCCGGCACTGTGCAGCACATTGGCCTTAAAACAACGCGCGTGCGCAGCCTTTCGGGTGAGCAAATCGTGTTCTCCAACAGCGATCTGCTCTCCAGCCGGATTCGTAATTACAAACGCATGGAGGAGCGCCGCGTAGCATTTACGGTCGGCGTGACGTACGGCACCGATGCTAAATGGCTACAGGAAATCTCTCGTTTCCTTCGCGAAAGCGTCGAGGCGCAGGAGACCGCCCGCTTCGACCGGGCGCATTTCAAGGGCTACGGTGACTTCTCCCTCATCTATGAAGTCGTCTACTACGTGCTTTCGTCCGACTACGCCGTCTACATGGACACGCAGCAAGCGATTAACATAGCCATTCATAAGGCATTTACGGACCGGGACATCGAGTTCGCCTTCCCGACGCAGAGCCTCTTCATCGAAAAGTTGCCTGAACGTCAAGTGCAAGATGTGAACGGCGGAGAAGTGGCGTAGTCCAATGATGATTGCCGCAGCAGCGGCTTTTCGCGTCCAACTGCCCTTTGCTACCACTGTGACTGGTTCCTTCTTTCGGTCTCCTTCCCGCCGCCTTGCTTTCTTTCTGCTCCTGTGCGTCGCCTGCGCCTCGCCGATGGTCGCTCGGGCGCAGTCGGTGGAGGACGCCGCCCGCGCCGCGCTCGACGCGCTCGGCGGTTCGGAGAGCGATGCGGATTCTGCCGGTGCAGCGCCCATGCAGCCGCAATACTGGAGCGTTCGCCCCGTTCTAGGCGGCATAAAGAGCGGCGCGGGCCTGACAGCGGGCGTCGCCGTCCGGCCCTATGAATCCGCCAGGTTGCGCACTGAGGTTGCCGCCGCCGTGAGCCACCGGCTCTACTACGGCGTCGATGCGAGTGTTGGACTCTTGCCGGAAGGGAAATGGCTTGCGTATTTCTACGGTCAGTATCAGCACCTGCCGGAGGAGGACTTTTACGGCATCTACCGCTATGAAGACAGCCCCACACCCCGCGTCGACTTCCGCCTCAACGAATGGATGACGGGTCTGCTCGTCGGCGTGGAGCCAGTCAAGCGCCTGATGGCGGGCGTGCAGGTCTCGTACCGTGAGAATTACCTCGGTCGCGGCGCGGACGGCAGTGTGCCGGACGTGCAGGATATCTACACTCCCGCGCAAGCGCCGGGTCTGGGGATCAATACGCGCTATCTCATCACCGGAATCGCGCTGGAGTACGAGCATCGCGGCTTGAGCTACCGGCATGACTACGGCCGCCGCCTGTCTGCGCCGCGTCAGCGGATGCCGAGTCTATCGATGACGGCGGAAAACGGCCTCTTTGCGCTGGTCCACGTGAATCGCTTCTCCGAGATGAACGACGCTTCGTTCAGCTTCTACGTACTTGACGGCGACGTGCAGGAGTTCTGGACGCCGGGTGGAGGCGCTAACACCTTCGCACTCCGGCAGCACGTCATGCTCACGCACGTTCCGGCCGGAAACGATCTGCCCTTCTACATGATGCCCGTACTTGGCGGGTCGCGCTCGCTTCGCGGCTACTCCTCGTTCAAGTTCAGAGACCGCAACACGCTCTTATTAAACTCGGAATACCGCCGGAACCTGCATTCGAATCTGCAAGGCATTCTCTTCGTGGACGGAGGCTACATCTTTGAAAACCTTGCGCAAATACAACTCGGCGAGCCGAAGATCGGCTACGGCGTGGGCGTAAGACTGCGCTTCCGCGAACGAGTGCTCGCTCGGCTTGAGGTGGCGCGCAGCTCGCAGCGCACCGCCGTCTACGTTCGCGTCGGATCGTACCGGTAGCGGCAAAAGGCCGCAAGAGACAGCGTGCTGCGGAGCGGCATCTTACGCCCTCCGCAGCACGCCGGACCTCATAGTAGCCAGAGAATAAGTAGTACGATAAGGACGACAACGAGGATGCTCGGGATGCCAAAGCGTCTCATTCGGGGCCTCTTTGGAAAGGTGATCGCGGAGACTACGATAGTCTCGATGCTCTATGCTACACAAAAGTGCGATAAGGTGCGCCCTTTCCCTTGTAAGCTTCTTCTAACGGGGATGTCTCGTTAGGCACACGTTACGATTCCTCGAGCACCAGCGCGTCTGAGGTGCTCTCTCTCCGCGATTCCCACGTCTTGAAGGCGTCGAGATCGTCGCGCAAAGAGTTCACGACGAGCGCAATGACGGCCATGTCGTCGATGAAGCCAATCGCGCCGAGTGCATCCGGGATGAGATCGATGGGGTTGACGAAGTACAGGATCGCACCCACAATGTAGAGTAGCGAGCGCAGGGGAATGCCGGTATACTCGCGGCGGCCCCAGGCGCGCGCCAGGCGCAGCAGCAGCCGGAGATCGTCGCGAACGCGCGCGATCACGTCGTCTTCGCCGGCCGCCTTTTTGTAGGCGTTGGCAACGAGGCCAAGCAGACGGGTACGGCGGCGAATGACACCGGCCGCCGCTTTAACGGCTACGTCAAAGGCGCTCTTCAGCGCAGCGGGCATCAACTGCCGAGGATTGTCGGGCGGGGCTTCGGGCATGGGCGTCGGTGTGCAAGGTGGATACAAACGCTGCCGAACGTTCGGCAGCAAGGGACAAGATACCACTCCGCCCGGATCGACACACTCCGTTCCATAAAGGCCACACGATTCCGGCTCCGGTGGCTTGATCTGCAGAGCCGGGAAGCGTAACATGAAGGCGTGAGATGAATCCACCTCTCTCCATCATCAGCAATGAGCCTAATCATGGTTGCTGCAGACCTCGAACCCGAACTCGTCGCCGACGTCGCTTGCCACACGGCGGAATGCCCACTCTGGCATCCGGTGGAGCGCGTCCTGTACTGGACGGACATACCCGCCGGCCGCCTTTACCGCATCGGCGAAGACGCGGCTCAGCCCGATCTCGTATATGAAGGGGACGTCATCGGTGGAATGACGCTCCAGGCCAATGGCGCGCTGCTCTTTCTCGGCGAAGGAGGGTCTGTTCGCGTCTTCGCTTCTGGCAGCGTATCAACGCTCATCGAAAGGCTGCCCGGCGAAGAAGACTTCAGGTTCAACGACGCCGTCGCCGATCCCGCCGGGCGGGTTTACTCCGGCACCATCTCAAAGGAAGGCCGACGAGGGCGGCTGTACCGCATCCGCCGCGACGGCGAATGTACTATTCTTAAAGCCGACGTTCGCTTTTCCAACGGGATGGGGTTCACGCACGACCGCACCGTCTTCTACCACATCGACACGGAACGCCGCACGCTTTCCCGATTCGGTTATCACCTCGATACGGGCGATGTGGGTGAAGGGAATGTCCTGATAGACTTCGCGGATGAAGAAGGAAAGCCCGACGGAATGACGGTCGATGCGGCGGGCAACCTCTGGGTGGCCCTCTACGGCGGCGGAGTGGTGCTTCAGTACAGTCCTGACGGCGAGGAGATGCGCCGCGTACGCTTTCCGGTCTTGCAGGTCAGCAGTGTCTGCTTCGGTGGGTCAGACTACGGGTCCTTGTATGTCACCACCGCCGGAGGACAAGATCGGGAGCGGAATGGTCCGCTCGCGGGAAGTGTTTTCCGGGTCAAAGTGGCACCCGGTGGTGTGCCGGAGTTTCCATCCAAGATCGGCCTCTATCACGGCTGAAGCCTTTTGGGCTAAGAAGCCCGATGCAAACCTGATAACACGATGATAAAGTTGAAGCCGTGGCGCGTGGTCCCGGCGCTCCTTGCAATTCGGCTGCTGATCCTTGCGCCCGTGTCCTCGGCGCAGCCGTCCGGTCTTTCGGGCTTGCTCCCGCCGGGCGCAGCACTCGACACGCTGGCGTCGGGATTCGACTGGTCGGAAGGCCCCGTCTGGGTACCCGATGGCGGCTTCTTGCTCTTCTCGGACATCCCACGCAACAGCATTCTCCGCTGGAAAGAGGGCACCGGGCTCACGCTCTTCATGCGGCCCGCCGGCTACAACGGCTCGTCTCCGCAAGGACGTGAGCTGGGCACGAATGCGCTGCTCGTCGACACGGACGGTCACCTGCTGGCCATGGACCACGGCAACAGGGGCGTTGCCCGCATCGATACGGTGCGGTTCACGCGCGAGATGGTGGCGGAGCGCTTTGAGGGGAGGCGGCTCAACAGTCCCAATGATGCCGTATTCAGCCGCCGCGGCGACCTCTACTTCACCGATCCGCCCTATGGGCTTGACGGACTGAATGAGAGTGCCGGCAAGGAGTTGCCCTTCAACGGCGTGTACCGTTTAAGCCGAGAGGGCGTGCTTTCCGTTCTTGCCACCGACCTCACGTTCCCCAACGGCATCGGACTCTCTCCCGACGGGAGCCGGCTCTACGTGGCCAATTCAGATCCCGCGCGACCTGTATGGATGGAGTGGCCCATTCTTGACGACGGCACGCTCGGCGAGGGCCGGGTGTTCTACGATGCGTCGGAGCGCGTACGCGAGGGCCTGAAGGGAATGCCGGATGGCTTCGCCGTGGACAAGCAGGGGCGGATCGTGGCTTCGGGTCCGGGCGGCCTTCTCTTCTTCGACGCGGACGGCACCCTACTCGGAACCGTCGAGACGCCAACCGTCGCGTCCAACGTGGCTTTTGGTGGACCGGACGGGTCCGACCTCTTCATCACGGCCGATAATCTCCTGCTTCACCTCAACACGCTAACAAGTGGCCTTCCGTGGGCGAAGGTGCGCCGCTAAGCGGTGCATGTTCTCTCAACGGATCACGGGCACGGATCGCTCATGGACTCATCATCACCCATCCGGTGGGGCATTCTCGGCACGGGCCGGATTGCGCGCAAGTTCGCCGCCGGCCTGAACCTTCTGCCCGACGCCGTGCTTCATGCCGTCGGGTCGAGAAACGACGGCGTAGCGAAGGCCTTTGCCGCCGAGTTTGGCGCCCGTTGCGCGTATGGAAGCTACAGTGCGCTGGTCGAAGACGCGGACGTGGACATCGTCTACGTGGCGACGCCGCACGTGATGCACGCCGAGAACATGCTGCTGGCCCTGGACGCGGGCAAGGCCGTTCTCTGCGAAAAGCCGTTCACGATCAATGCGGAACAGGCCGAAAAGTTGATCCAGTCGGCGCGCGCGCACGGCCTCTTCCTTATGGAAGCCATGTGGACGCGCTTCGTACCCGCCGTCGTACAACTTCGCAGACTGCTGGAGAACCGCGAAATCGGAGACGTGCGGTTCGTCTCGGCCGATTTCGGCTTCCGAAGCGCGTTTCCGCCGGAACACCGCATCCACAACCGTGCGCTTGGCGGCGGAGCGCTGCTCGACGTAGGCATCTACCCGGTCTCGTTCGCTTCCATGATCCTCGGCGAGCCGCGCGACGTGCAGCCCCTCGGCCACGTCGGCAGCACAGGCGTCGATGAGCAGGTGTCCGTTTTGCTCGGTTATGACGGGGGCCGCATGGCGGTCCTCTACAGCGCCATCAACGTGGACACCCCCGGCGAGGCCGTTATCCTCGGCACCGAAGGGCGAATCAAGGTGCACCACCGGATGATTTCGCCTTCGACGCTTACCATAACCAGGGGCGAAGAGGAGCAAGTGATCGACGCGCCCCTCGGCCCGAACGGCATGGAATATCAGGCGGCCGAGGCTATGGCGTGCCTGCGGCGCGGCGAGACGGAGAGCCAAACGATGCCACTCGGCGAGACGCTGCAAATCATGCGGACCCTCGACCAGATCCGGCAAGGATGGGGAATTGTGTATCCGGGGGAGGCGGCGTGAGCGGCAAGAACAGCGTCAGGGTGGTGCCTTCTCCCGGTTTGCTCTGAGCCAGCAGTTCTCCGCCGTGCGCGCGCGCGATCGCTCGGCTAATCGCAAGGCCAAGCCCCGTTCCTGTGCCCTTCCGCGAACGAGCGTCGCTGCCGCGGTAGTACCGTTCAAAGGCATGGTCGACTTGCTCAGCCGTCATGCCCTCGCCGCTGTCCTCAACGGCGACCCGGATCTGGTCGTTCACCTGCGTTGCCGTGATCTTCACTGCGCCACCGGCACTTGTGTGCGCAAGCGCATTTGCAAGCAGATTGTCCACGAGGCGAAGTAGCCGAACGCCGTCTGCAATGATCGGCGGCAGACCCGGCGCGAGTTCGAGTGACAAGTCCACACCGTTGCGCTCATAGGCCGCCCGGTGTAACCGCTCCGCCTCGTGCAGCAACTCGGCCGGGAGAACGGATTCGAGTCGCAGGGGCGGCGTGACGCCTTCCAGAACGCTCAGTTCAAAGAGGTCACCGATGAGCTTCTGCAGGTAGGCACCCTGGCGGGCGGCCGTCTCCAGCGCATCGGCCGCTGCCACAGGCTCTTCCCGGTCCATCCGATGCGCCGCTTCCTCGATGTAGCCCAGCAACCCTGCCAGAGGCGTGCGAAGGTCATGACCGACATTCGTTATCAGTTCACGTCGCAAGCGATCGGTCTCGCGAAGCCGGCTAACGGCCCCCTCCACCTGCCCCGCCATTCGGTTGACGGCGAGCGCGAGTCGCGCAAACTCATCGCCGCCCTTTAGCGCTATGCGTGCGGTGTAGTCACCTTCTCCAATGCGTTCCACTTTGCTGATGACCCGGCGCAGGGGCGTGACAAGCCGCCACGTCAGCAGCGCGCTGAGTATGAGGGCAATCAAGAACGCGACGGTTCCGGCGATCAGAAGGGCGCGGCGGAAGGCCTCGCGGGTGCCGAGCAACTCGCGCTCGAGCGACTGCGTGAGCGGCTGAACCAGCACGCCCCCCAGAAGCGCGCCGTCGGAAGCATACAGCGGGGCGGCTGCCCACGAGTTTTCGGCCGGCCCGCTCCACGAAACCACCACAACGCCGGAGTCCAGCGCCGACAGGGCTTCGTTCGGCAACGTCGCCGGCGTACCGTCTTCGAATTGAGCCGGTTCGAAGGTCCCAACGACCGCGCCCGTGGTGGAGAACAGAAGAACGGGATCCGGAAAGCGGTCCGTCAGATCGATTTGCAAGGGGAGTGGCAGGCTGTCGAGCGTTACCGCCTCCGGGCTGATCCTCGTCTCGATCTCTTCGGCAAGGGCGTCCAGGCGCAGTCGCACGCTCCCCGCCGCGAGCGCGAGGCTCCGCTCGCGGGCAAGCGAGGCGCTGAGCACGACGGCGCACGCCGTCAGCGCGACGAACGCCGTAACGAGCACGGCGGCAACGCGCCAGTAGACGGACAGTCGCAGCCTCGATCGGAGCAGGGGAGAAGGGTCCATGCTGCCTACGGCCTCGCCGCCTCCTCGTCCTCGTGAAGCTTGTACCCGACACCCCAGACGGTACGGATGAACGTGGGATTGCTCGCGTCCGGCTCGATCTTGCTCCTGAGCCGCTGGATGTGCGAGTCTACCGTTCGTTCATACCCCTCGTACTGAATGCCCCAGACGTTTTCCAGCAGTTGCAGGCGGGTGAACGGCCGGTTCGGACTTCGGGCAAGAAAAAGGAGAAGGTCGAACTCGCGCGCCGTAAGGTAAAGGGTTTCATCCGCTACGCGAACCTCTCGTCGCACCGGGTCGATCTCCATCACGCCGAAGCGGAGCAGCTCTTCTTCGTCAACTTGCCGGCTCTGTTCCTCAACGAGGCGTATACGCCGAACGGCAGCACGGACGCGGGCGACGAGTTCCTGCAAGCTGAACGGCTTGGTCATGTAATCGTCCGCCCCTACTTCGAGTCCGACCACGCGGTCGATCTCGTCGGCTCGCGCCGTTAGCATGATGATGTGCAAGAGCGGATGCTCGGCGCGAAGCCGGCGGCAGACTTCCAGCCCGTCCACTTCGGGAAGCATGATGTCGAGCAACACCACGTCAGGCACTGCCGCAGACGCGCTCTCGAGCGCCTCCCGTCCGTCGTAGGTGGCGTGCACGTCGTAGCCGGAAGATGTAAGCCGATCTGTCACAAGGCGATTCAGTTCAACGTCGTCTTCGGCAAGCAAGATTAAGGGGGTGCGCATCGGCGTGCTCTATTCCGGCTCATGTCATTCCTCGGCATGCAAAGCTACGGCCGCCGAGGCTCCATCCGCACACGAATAACGCTGCGAATGCGCAACGGAGACAACCCCGGGCAAAGCGGCGCAGTTCTGTCATAGTTTTGTGACATACGCGCGGCTCTACGGGAAAGGAAGTGCGTATCAACTATCGCCTCATAGTCTAAATCAGCAGTTCCACAGGGAATGATTCCACGCACTCGCATAATACGAACCCTGAGCTTGCAACTCGCGCTCGTAGTGTGCTGCGCTTCCTTGGCAGGGAGCGCCGCAGCTCAGGTGCCGGGCAGTCGGGTCGTCCGGGACTGGGTGGCGCAGCAGAGGAGCGCCATGGCGTCGGAAGGACCCTTGACGTTTCGCGCGCGCACCAGCCGCCAGATGCAAGGCCCCTTCGGTGACAACATGATCGAATATCGCGGGCAACTCATCGGCGGGATGGAAGGCGTTCAAGACGAGCGCGTCGTGGGAGGCATGCACGTCAACGGCCTCCCCGGGCGCGGACCGGGCCGCCGAGGAGGGCAGGAAGGGCGGGGAGGATTCGCCGTGCCCGGTCCGGATCGGCTGGTGAACGAGCTTCTTCTGCCATACCGGCTGATCGGGCGGATGGACGTGCTGGACGAAACGCCCGGGCGCTTGCCGGAGGACAGACTAGCACAGCGCATCCGGCTTGCTCCTCGTCAAGCGTCGCGAGGTCCCCTGCAGGAGATGACTTTGTGGTTCGATGCCTCCGGCGAACGCCTGCTCAAACTGGAAGCGGAGGTAAATCCCGTCAACAGGCCCGGCACCTCAGAGGTGACGGTGACGTACGCGCGGGTGGGCGGCCTGGATCTTCCGTCTGAGGCAGTCGTGAAGGGATTGGTCCAGAGTCGGCGGCGCGCGCGCACGTTCACGCACGCTTTTCGCACCAAGACCGTTTATTCAGATTTCAGCAAGGCCCGCGAGTAGTTAATGCGAGGGAAGAGAGCACCTTCAGAAGCGGATCCTAATGCCTTCGACGGCCTGACTGAGCGGCTGCGCGAGCGCCTGCTCGACCCGCTCCCGGGCACGGCTGCGCATCTCGGCATGGCTCCCGGCAACCGCCTGACCGGCGCGCAGCTTACGGTGGAGGAGAAACGCTGCCGCGAGGCCGCCGTGCTCGTGCTGCTCGTCCCCATCGAGGGGACTGCCCACGTCGTGCTGACGCTCCGCCCCTCCACGCTGCGGCACCACCCGGGCCAGATCTCCTTTCCCGGTGGGCGGCGAGAGGCGGGAGAGACGCCGCTGGAAACCGCCTTAAGGGAAGCGGAGGAGGAGATCGGCGTCGCCGGCGGACTGGACATCCTCGGAAGCCTGTCGCCGCTTTATATTCCGCCGTCCAACTTCTGCATGCAACCCTTCGTCGCCCGTCTGCCGGAGCGCCCCGTTTACCGGCCGCACGACCGGGAGGTGGAGGCTGTTCTGGAGGTACCTTTAGGCGCGCTGGTCGCGGACGGCTGCGCCCGTCGCACGGTGTGGCAGATTCGGGGGGAGGAGGTGGAGATTCCCCACTACCGCGTGGGTCCGCACCGCATCTGGGGCGCGACTGCCATGGTGCTCGCGGAACTGCTCGAAATTGCCCGAATAGGAGACATTCACAAGGCGGCTGCTGTCAAGGTGCAGTGAAAGCGCGCCGCGCACTTGACACCTGCCCGCCGGCGTTCGTATCTTCCGTCTCTCCAACGACGCAGGAGAAACATTCCTCGGTAGCTCAATGGTAGAGCATGCGGCTGTTAACCGCAGGGTTGTAGGTTCGAATCCTACCCGGGGAGCACAAAGGCCCCTATGCTGAAGTTAATGCTCAGCTTAGGGGCTTTTTCTTGTTCAAGCCTCTTGGGCTTCTGCAGGTCGCGAGAGCAAGTACAGCACCGCCATCCGCGCGGCAACGCCGTTTGTCACCTGGTTGAGGATCACGGCGCGCTCGTGATCGACTACATCGGACGCAAGTTCCACCCCGCGGTTGACCGGGCCGGGGTGCATCACAAGTAAGTCTTTGTAGCGATCGAGATGTTCGCGGCGAATGCCGTAGCGGTCGTGGTACTCGCGCAGGCTGGGGAAAAGGCCGCTTTCCTGCCGCTCGAGCTGTATGCGAAGCGCCATCGCCACATCGCAGCCGTCGAGGGCTTCGTCGAGCCGGTTCGTTACGCGAACGCTGCCGCTCGTGAACGCTTCGATGCCGGGCGGAATGAGCGTTGCCGGGCCGCAGAGCGTCACCCGAGCGCCCAGGGCAGCCAGTCCGTAAAGGTTCGAACGCGCGACGCGGCTGTGCGTGATGTCCCCAATGATGGAAACGTTGAGTCCTTCCAAAGACGGGAAGTGGTCGGACATTGTCAGCAGGTCCAGCAGCGCCTGCGTCGGGTGCTCGTGAGCGCCGTCACCCGCATTGATAACCACGGAATCGACGCAGCGGGTGAGAAAGTGAGCGGCACCGGGCGATTTGTGCCGAATGACCACCACGTCGATCTTCATGGCCTCGATGTTCTGCGCCGTGTCCTTCAGCGTTTCACCCTTGGACACCGACGAACCGGATGCCGAAAAGTTGACGGTGTCTGCAGAAAGCCTTTTCTCAGCCAGCTCGAAAGAGATCCTGGTCCGGGTCGACGGCTCAAAGAAGAGATTGACGACGGTGATGCCCCGCAGCGTGGGCACGCGCTTGATCGGCCGGTCGAGAACGTCCCGGAACTGCCGCGCCGTATCGAGAATGAGGCGGATCTCATCGGCGCCGTAGGTCGCGAGGCCAAGCAAATGGCGATGACGCAGCGCGACAAGGGGGGGCGATGCGGGTTTATTCTCGGTCAAGGCCATGGTTCTTCAGTCCGCAAAAAGGACGCGCGTTGGCTCTCGTTTGTTAATGTCGGGCGCGCGCAGTCGTGACGGCTCTCTTTCAAGCACGTTCGGCGCTTTACTTGCGCCCCCGGTCCCGAACGAGGATGACGGTACTTCCACGTCAGGTCCCGGGGCCATTCTCCACCAGCCAGACGCCTTCCTGTTCGTCGCACTCCGCGAGCCGCACGCGCACTTCCTCCCGTTCGACGGTCGGCACTTCGCGCCCGACGTAGTCTGCCGCAATCGGCAACTCCCGCAATCCTCGGTCAACCACGACCAGGAACGTCACCGACGCCGGACGGCCGAGGTCGAGGAGCGCGTCGATGGCCGCTCTCGCGGTGCGGCCGGTGTAAAGAACGTCATCGACGAGCACCAGATGACGCTCAGTCACGTCAAAAGGGACGTTCGTTTCCCGAACGGCGGGCTGTTTGAGTCGCATCCGAAAGTCGTCCCGGTACATCGTAGCGTCGAGCACGCCGAGCGGTACCTGAACGCCTTCGAGCCTCGCGATCTTCGCCTGAAGGCGCCGGGCGAGGTGAACGCCCCGCGTCTGCATCCCGACGAGTCCGAACTCCGTCTGAATATCGGTGCCCGCATCCAGATTCTCCATGATCTGCCGCGCAAGCCGGTTCAGCGTGCGTTCGAGATCCTGCGAATCCATGAGTTGTGCTATGATGCGATCTTGCGCCATGCCGCTAAGTTACGCATCGGCGACCTTCAAGAGAAAGGACCTGAAGGCACCTGCACAAAAAAGCGGAACCGGCGGCCACCCGGCTGTTCAACAACACCCCTCAACGCAACCCTGTCCCGCCGTGGTAGAAACTGAAAGAGCGCGTCGATTCCTCGACCCGGCAGTGGTCTCCCGGTTGAAGAACATGGAGATCCGGGCGCGGCTCATTGTGGAAGGTTTCATTACGGGCCTTCATAAAAGCCCCTACCACGGCTTTTCGGTGGAGTTCGCCGAGCATCGGCCGTACAATCCGGGAGACGAGTTGCGGCACGTCGACTGGAAAGTCTATGCCAAAACGGACCGGCATTACGTCAAGCAGTATGAGCAGGAGACGAACCTGCGCAGTTATGTCGTGCTGGATACCTCATCCTCCATGCGCTTCCGGTATGCAGGCGGCATCTCCAAGCTCGAATACAGCGCCTATCTTGCGGCCGCGCTGCACTACATGATGCTGCGCCAGCGCGACGCTTCAGGTCTCATAGCCTTTGATGAAAGTGTCCATACGATCATCGAGCCAAAGAGCACGCAGTCCCATCTGCGCCGGCTGCTGCTGACACTCGAATCCATTGCGGACGCAAAGCAGGTCGAGTCGCGCACGGCTGCCGCAGCTTCTCTCGAAGAGGTGGCGGAGCGAATTGCAAGGCGCTCCATGGTCGTCCTCCTGACCGACCTTTTCGAGAACGTTGGCGAGCATGATCGACTTCTGAAAGCCCTCCGCCATCTCCGGCATCGAGGCCACGAGGTGCTCGTTTTCCATGTGCTCGAAAGCGACACCGAACGCCAGTTCCGCTTCCCCGACGTTCCGTTGCTTTTCCGCGACATGGAGACGGGCGAGGAACTGACGCTGCAGCCTGCACAGCTTCGGGAGAACTACGCAGAGGCGGCGCGCCTTTTCAGCGAAAGCTTTCGCCGCCGCTGCCTCGAGCAGCGCATCGACTTTATCGAGATCGACACCGCGCAGCCCTTTGATGTAGCCCTTCTCGCCTACTTGAACAAGCGCGGAACGCTGCACTGAGGCCGCTTACAGCACCAGGTTAAGCACTTCGTGCAATCGCGCGGCACCCGTGATCTCCAGGCCCTTGGGAGAGACGAGGCCCTTCATGTTGTTCTTCGGCACGACGGCACGCTCAAAGCCGAGCTTGGCCGCTTCCTTGATGCGGGGATCCATCTGGCTGACCGTGCGAACCTCTCCGCCCAGGCCCACTTCACCAATGAGCACCGTCCCGGTGTCCGTCGGGACGTCGCGGTAGGATGAGGCGACGGCCAGAATGACGCCGAGGTCCACCGCCGGCTCTTCGAGCCGCACGCCTCCCGCCACGTTGACAAAGACGTCCTGCGAGGATAGTCGCAGCCCCTCCCGCTTTTCGAGAACCGCAAGCAGCATCTGGAGGCGGCGATAGTCGAAGCCCGTCGCCGTGCGCTGCGGCGTTCCGTAAGAGGCGGGCGTGACGAGCGCCTGTATTTCCACGAGAACGGGACGTGTGCCTTCGAGGGAGCAGACGACGGTCGAACCGCTGATGCCGTAGGAGCGCTCGGACAGGAAGATCTCGCTGGGGTTCGTGACCTCGTGCAGGCCGGCGTCGCGCATCTCGAACACGCCGATCTCGTTCGTGGAGCCGAACCGATTCTTCACGGCCCGGAGAATGCGATAGGCGTGGTGCCGCTCTCCTTCAAAATAGAGCACGGTATCCACCATGTGCTCGAGGACGCGCGGTCCGGCAATAGACCCTTCCTTGGTGACATGGCCAACAAGGAAGGTAGAAAAGTCCATGCCTTTGGTAAGCTGGAGCAGGGCGGCGGCACTCTCGCGCACCTGGCTGACCGACCCCGGCGCGCTCTGCACGTCCGGCCGGAAGATGGTCTGGATGGAGTCGACGATCATCACGTCCGGCTCGACCTCCTGCGCGGCGGCGATGATCTCCTCGACGTTCGTCTCGGCCAGCAGCGTAAAGGAACGGCTCGTTACGCCGAGGCGCTGCGCGCGTAGTTTAACCTGCCGGAGGCTTTCCTCGCCCGTCACGTAGAGGATGCGGCGGTCCGGAAGGTAGCGGCCGAGTTCCGTCATGAGCGTGCTCTTGCCGATTCCCGGGTCGCCCGCGATCAAGTTGAGCGATCCGTGCATGATCCCGCCGCCCATGACGCGGTCGAACTCGCTCACGCCCGTGAGCAGACGGGTCTCCTCGCCCAGTTCAATCTCGTCGAGCGTGACCGGTCTCGATGCCGGCATGGCAGCGCGGCCGGCAGCGGAGACGCGCGCCTTCACGGGCGTCGGGGCCACCTCCTCGACCATCGTGTCCCACGACGTGCAGGCGGGGCAACGCCCGAGCCACTGCGCGGACTCGTGCCCGCAAACCTGACAGACAAAACGAGAACGGACCTTAGCCATGATAAAAATGACAGCGATGAAACAGGGTGCGCGGAGTATGAAAACGCGCGAGGCGGAAAGAGGATCGCGCTGCAAAGCGTCGGGCGGCCGACGCCGGGCACGATCGAGCCGCAGCCCCGCGCCGCCTTCACACTGGCACAATCGCTCTGAAGATCCTGTGCCGCCCCAACGCCGCCCGCGCATGGCTTCGCAATCGTGGTCGCTGTGGCCAACCACAAACGGAGACCGTTGCCATATAATCTGATTGAAGCCGCGGCGTCGGCAAAGAACAAAAAAGCCCGCCGAACTGCTGAGTCCGGCGGGCTTCGGGTGCGCGGGGCGGGAGCCGATCACATGTCCTCCCAGTACTCTTCCGGCATGTCTTGCGCCAGCGCGAGCGCGCCTTCGGCCCCGGCAAACAGCGGGTCCTCGACCGAGCGTACGCGGAAGTCGCCGTACTCCCGCAGCGAGGCTTCCAGCGCTTCAGGCATTCCGCGAAGCTGACTGCCGCCGCCGGCCAGGTAAATGTTGCGCGCCACTTCCTCCTGAAATTCCGGCTCATAGCGCGAGATCAAGTCGATCGTCGTCTCCGTGATCGGCGGCAGAATGCGGCCGCAGGCGTGCTCGAGTTCGTCCGTGATGTCGTGCTCCGTGAAGCGCCCCTCGACCGGTACGCGAACGCGGGCGCGGCCATTGGACTTGCCCAAAAAGCCATGCTGCTCCTTGAATCCACGAACGAGCGTTTCGGAAAAGCGAGTGCTCGGATACCGCTCCGTGAGAAGTTTGTACAGCTGACCGTCGATGTAGTCGCCCGCCGTCGTAAGGGTGCGCTGGTCCTCTTCCTCCGGCATGGTGCCGTGCATGACGCAGAAGTCGATCGTGCCCGCTCCAATGTCAATAATCATGGCATTGTTGAGCGCGCCGAGACCATACGCAATCGAGAACGGTTCGGAGACGACCATCAGCGCGTCCGCGTACTCCTTTACGGCATCGCGAATGGCGATCTTGTTGACCTTCAGCGCCTCCGCCGGCACGCCGACGGCGGCATAGATCTCCTGACTCTCGAGCGGCTGCGCCAGTTCGATCAGGTGGTGGATCAGTTCGCGAACGGCTTCTTCATCCCGGGCCGTTCCCTCCCGAATGACGCCGGACTCGAGCGGGCGCACGAGGTTGAGCGACAGGCGATTGTTAAGCGCTTCCTCCCCGAACAGGATGCGCTGACCGAGCATTTTACGAGACACGAAATCCTTCGGCCACCCCACGTAGCTTTCGACCCACTCCCGCCGCTCGTTGCTCGATGCAACGGCGCTCCGCGAGGTGCCCAGGTCGATGCCGATGTGGATGATGTTGTCTCCAGTCTTAATTTTCCGACGCGGCGGCATAGTTAACGTCCTTTTTCGATGATTCGTATTGGTCGGCTCCCTGCGTGAGGTAGGTCACGATGCCCTCTTCAAGGAATATCGCCAATTTCTCCCGATAAGCCCTGCTACGAAGCTGAATTTCTTGTTCGGCATTGTTGATGCACGCAATTTCCGCGAGAACTCCCGGCGCATCCACCCCCAGCAGCACCACAAAAGGCGCGCGCTTAACGCCCCAGTCCGAAACGCTGCTGTCGATGTGCTTCACGTTGCTGAAAAGACTCTGCTGAATGGCCGTGGCCAGCCGCTGCGATTCTTCCAGCTTCATCGTCTGCCCGATCTCTGCCAGCATCTCGTTGAACTCGGCCACAGAGTAGGCGTCGTCTTCATTTTCCCGCTGAGCTATGGAGCGGGTCGCCTCGTCGGCGCGAGGGCCGAAATAGTAGGTCTCCAGGCCGGTGAGCAGACTGTCGTCAACCCAGTTGACGTGCAGCGAAACGAAAAGGTCGGTTTGGTGAAGATTGGCGAAATCAACGCGGTCTCGCAAGGAAATCTTGGCGTCCTGATCGCGCGTGAGCAAGATGCGGTAGCCGTACCGCCGCTCCAAACGCTCTTTGAGGAGCAGCGCTACATCGAGCGTGACGTCCTTCTCCCGCGTTCCGCCCGCGCCCACCGTCCCGGGGTCACGCCCGCCGTGCCCCGCGTCGATTACGATGGTCTTGACGCTCAGGCCGTAGAGCGAAGCGATGGACACATCCTCGTGCAAGGAGATGGGGTTTCGCCGAGGCCGGTCAACAACGGAAGACACGGAGGAACCGCCCGTTTCGAGCAGGGGAGTCGCAGCGCGGCCTGCCGCCTCCGGCACCGCAGACTGGATGCTGCCGTAGGCAAATCCTGCCGCGAGAATGAGCGCAAAGGCCAGAAGAGCGCCCGTGCGCTGCGGCTTATGGGAAGGCCGCACCTTCGGCTCCCGTCTCGCAGGAGGCGGCTCGTTGCGCACCGTACGCAGATTCTCCTCGTATATACCGCGGAGAATCTGCTTGCGATCAACGGGTTGGTTGCTGTCCTTCATCCAGTTACATACGGCCTCAACTCCACTGCTCAGGCGCGCGACGTTCGTACACGGCCCCGAGGGGATCGAATAGTAGCTTACGCCCGACTGGAAAGCAAAGATTCTGCCGAAAAAGCTCCGTCAGGCCGTCTGCTCCACATCGGAGAGGCGTACGCCCTGCAATCCCATCATCTCGTACGTCGCGCCTTCGAACGAACGCAGCCCTTTGGCAATCTCCTGCATCATGTGGCGCGGACCCTTGTACCGAAGCTCGTGCCCGAGAAGCGCCGCCACTTCAGGCACGCTCATCCAGCTCGGCCGGCAGTCCACGTGATGGGCCTCGTTGTGCCAGCGGTCGAACGGCGTTCCGTGCCGGTCCGAACGGCTCTTGTTCATCTCCATCATGAGGGTGCGGTGCATCCCCTTGATCGCCTTCGCGGGCCGGACGCGCTGCGCATGACCGTCCTCGTTGACATACGTGCCGACCGTCTCGACGACCGTCGCGGCGGGTAGGGAAACGTCCGCTATGGAGAGCGTGTGGTTGGTGGTGTTGTAAGCGTGTACGATCACCGTGAGGTCGCGCAAGTCCTCCTCCGCGAAGAGGCCGGAGCCGATCGGGTCATCCTCGAGCACATAGATCGCGCGGTACGTGCCACCGGCGAGCTTCGAACGCACGAGCGCTTCGTCAACAGGGAAGATCCCGAGGCGGCGGCATCCTTCGGCATTCGGCGTCTTGTCGTCGGTGCGGAGCCACCCGTCGCCCGCCCCCGGCTGCACGTGCGGCATATAAACCGGCGCATCCGCGCCGAGCGCTTCGGCGAGCCGAACGAGGAGATAGTTGTCCTCGACCGTAGCAAAGGCCGAGCCGAGGAACAAGATTTCCTCCCCACGCAGCCCTTTTAATCCCTCCGCCGCTGCCGCGTAGGCATCCGCCCACGAGGTCGATTGGAGCGCACCGTCCCGCCGCACCTGCGGCCCCTCCGGACGATGCTCGTTGAACATTTTGTAAGCCAGCCGGTCCTCATCAGGCAACCAGTAGTCATTCACCGCAAGATTCTGCCGCGCCGACACGTTCAGGACGATGTTGTCTCGCACCCAGTAAACGCAGTTTGAACCCTTGGCGTTGGTAACGGTGATCGAGGGCGTCTGCGTACATTCCCAGACACGCGCCTTGAACCGGAAATCCGCCGATGTCAGCGCGCCGACCGGACAGATGTCGATCACGTTCATCGAGTACGGATCATCAAACACGGTCCCGGGCGGCGTCATCGGGTAATTGCGCACGCCACGGGCGATGATGCTGAGCTGATCGCTCTTTGAGATCTCACTCACAAACCGCGTGCAGCGCGTGCAGTTGATGCAACGCTCGGCGTCCAACATGACCTGCGGGCCAAGCATGACACGCTTGGGCTTGTGCACCTTCGTGAACTCGAAGCGCGATCCTTCCGGACCGTACTTGTACGCCTGATTCTGCAAAGGACAGTGCCCCGCCTGATCGCAGATGGGGCAGTCCAGCGGGTGGTTGATGAGCAGGAACTCGAGATTGTCACGCTGCGCCCGGTCCACGAGGTCGCTGGTACGGTGCGTGCGGACGACCATCCCGTCTGTCACGTCTACCGAGCAGCTCGTCAGGAGCTTGGGTGCCCAAGAAATGGCGGGAAGATTGTCGTCGTCCAGCTTCGGCTTCTTCGTCTCGCGGTCGATCACCGGCGTTCCCACCTGCACGAGGCACTGCCGGCAGTTGGCCGGAATGGACATTGCCGGGTGATAGCAGAAATGCGGCAGCTCGACACCGGTGTTCAAGCAGAATTGAAGCAGCTTTGGGCTGCCCTCATACTCGTAAAGGGTATCGTCTATCGTTACGGTCGGCATGAGTCTATGCAGAATAAGGGTTCCATTGAAGAAGAAACCCGAACAGGTCTTGAACTAAACGTTACGCGCTGACAAGGTCGCGCTCTACGGCAAACACGCTTGGCTTGCACTTGGCTTCGAACTCCGCGCGGAAGCGGTTGATGGTGTTGCGAACAGGCCACGCCGCTGCGTCTGCGAGGGCGCAGACGGTGCGGCCCTCCATCTGGTCGCAGAGTTGCAGCAGGATGTCAAGGTCGCGCACGTGGCCCTCGCCCTCATCGATGCGGGTGACGAGGTTCTCGAGCCAGCCCGTACCTTCGCGGCAAGGCGTACATTGCCCGCAGCTTTCGTGCGCGTAGAAGTGCGTGATGCGCCGCAGGAAAGAAACCATGTCGGTCGTCTCGTCCATTACGAGCATCCCCGCCGTTCCCATATAGGTGCCGACGGTGCGGAGCGTGTCCGCGTCCATCGTGATACCCTCGATCTGATCTGCGCGAAGGACCGGCACGGACGATCCTCCCGGAACGACGGCCTTGAGTTTCTTGCCGCCTCTCATGCCGCCCGCGACGTTATAGATCAGATCGGAGATCAGCATTCCGGATGGATATTCATAGACGCCCGGCTTGTTGATGTGCCCCGAAATGCCGTACAGAACCGGGCCGGGATGCTTCTCCGCGCCGATGCCTTTGAACCAATCGGCTCCGTTGTTGATGATGAGCGGCGCGCACGCGAGCGTCTCGACGTTGTTGATCGTCGTGGGCTGGCCGAACACGCCTTTGGCCGCAGGGAAGGGCGGCTTGATGCGCGGATAGGCGCGCTTGCCCTCCAGGCTTTCCATCAGGCTCGTTTCTTCGCCGCAGATGTAAGCGCCTGCGCCCTTGTGAATGACGATGTCGCAGGAGAAATCCGTCCCCATGATGTTACGCCCGACGTAGCCTTTCTCGTAGAGCTTCGCCAGTTCCCGCTCCATGTGGACGATCCAGTCGGCGTACTCACCCCGCACGTAGAGGTAGCATGTCGTGATCGACATGGCATAACTCGCAACCAGGATCCCCTCGAAGACCAGATGCGGGTTGTATTCCATGAGCTGCCGGTCCTTAAACGTGCCCGGCTCGCTTTCATCGCCGTTGCAGCAGAGATAGCGCGCCTGGCCCTCCTTTACGGGCGGCATGAAGCTCCATTTAAGCCCGGCCAGGAAGCCGGCACCGCCGCGACCCTTGAGACCCGAGTTCTTGACCTCTTCGGCCACCTTCTTTGGCTCCCATGCGGCGTCCGTCAAGACCGTGCGCAGCGCCTTGTAGCCGCCGTTGTCTTCATAGACCTCCAGGCGATGCAGGTCTTTGACCGGCGGCAGAAGGACGCGCTGGTACTGCTGCCAATCGCCGGCCTTCGTTAGTGCGGATTTGGGTGCTTCCATTCTTAAAGTAGTCTTTTCTTGCGCCCTGGGTGCCCGAAATGGGCGCGGCAGCGAGTGAAAGGTTCAGGTCTACGCCGGCATCGAGAGCGCCGTCCATGCCGAAAGATTAATGTGGTTTAAGAGGCTGCTGATATACTATCAACGGGACGTATCTCAAATGTTCGGGACGATGTACGTGACTGGAAATCTGACTAACACCCCCTTGAATCCCCCTCAAGGGGGAGGTTACGTTGGTGCTTTGGTCAATATAGTCAGCTACATACGGGGCGTTCTATTATTTAGCAGCCTTTTAAGGCAAAAGGTCAGCAATGGAGATGGAATAATCAGGCCGTGCTAAAGGCGCTATGGTGTCGGAAGCGTCGAGCAAGAGACGAAGTCGGTACCTTCCGCCCGCCGGCTCGCGATAAATCTCGACCACCTGCTCCGGCAAGTTAACGATCCAATACTCCGGACTGCCGGCCTCGGCATAAACCCGGTGTTTAACCTCTCTGTCGAAAAAAAGCGAGGCATCAGCAACCTCGACCGCAAGAACCGCCGTCACCGGCTGTTCCTGCATATAATCCCTTGTTGATCCCGCTACAACGCTTATGTCGGGTTCAGGCGAAGACGCTTCGCTCACGAGCAGCGGTAACTGGACGCGCACGGAATAGCCGACCGGGAAGGCAGAAGACAAAGCTTCCTGCACGAGCGTCACTGTACCAGAATGCGGCGCGTTCTGAGGACTGATTTCGACAACAAAGCCATCAATTAATTCGATCCGTTCATCCTCGCCAAGAATGCCTGCCTCCGCAAGCAGTTCGTACTTCTCACGTGTCCATCGGTACGTCTGCGCCATTTCCATGCTATTCACCTCGCAATGCTCGGCCTACGGTAGAAGATCCTTAACGTGGATTACGGCATCGGGCGATCCGAGCGGAGAAACTTGTTCCTGCTCTCCATACAGCGTTCGCGTGCGGTATCTATTGCCCACCGGCTCGCGGTGAACCTCCATCTTTCTGCCCTCTAGATCAACAATCCAGTATTCCGGAATGCCCGCTCGCGCGTACACGCTCAGCTTGGACGTTCTGTCGAGTCGCAAAGAACTGTCGCTTATTTCAACCACAAGAATAGCGCAGGCCGGGTGGCTCTCCAGGTAGTCGCGCGGACTCCCCTCGACAACGGCGACATCCGGCTCCGGTATGCTGGCCTCGCCTGCAACGAGGGGCCCCTGTGCGCGCACATCGTAGCCGACCGAGAATACGCGCTCGAGCGCCTTCGTAACGAGGCGGAGGCTCAAGTAGTGTCCACTGTTTTGAGGACTCATTGCGATTATGTTGCCGTCCACAAGTTCCACTCGGTCATCCTCGCTAAGAATGCCGGCTTCTACCATCTTTTCGTACCGCCTGCGGGTCCAGCGGAAAGTCCGGGGGCTTCCATGTGCTCTGACCGGGTTGATGATCGATGCGGAAAGGAACGAGAACTGAACGGCTTTCGGTCGCACTTTACCGAACGGCGTGTGCTACAGGGGGCGTCACGTAGGATTCCACAGCTTCCGCATCGCTGCGGCGGTTGCCGCCAAGGTCCTCCTGGTCCTGCGGCAGCGTGACTGAAACGAAAGCGGGCATTCGCCCCTCGCGCAGCACGTCGAGAAGCGCGTCGATCTTCTCCGGCGTGAGGTTGTGAACGTACGGCCCGTTGGTGACTTGCAGCATCGGTGCCGATCCGCACGCGCCGAGGCACTCAGCTTCCTGGATCGTGAAGAGACCGTCAGGGGTCGTTTCGCCCGTGTGAACGCCGAGCTTCTCCTCGAGGTGATGCAGCATATCGTACCCGCCGCAGAGCTGGCAGCTAAAGCACGTGCATACGTCGAGAACGAACTTCCCTTTCTCCTCCTTGAAGTACTGCGTGTAGAATGTTGCGACGCCGTACGCCTGCGCGTAGGACATCCCGAGCGTGTCGGCCACAAGCTCAATGACTTCCGGCGGCAGAAAGCTGAACTTCTCCTGCGCCAGCCACAACGTCTTCATCAACGCGCCCTCGGGCGTGGGATACTGGCTGCGGAAGCGTTCGATCAGTGCCACTTCCTCTTCCGTAAACCGCAACGCTTGCGGCGGCACCACCGGAACGGGGTGCCGCTCGGGAAGCGGAGAAACCGGACTCTTGATAAAATCTGCCATTTCTATCTCTTTGCCGGCTGCTTTGACCTGCAAGCCGGCGGGTATAGCTACAAAGTCTTACTTATCCGACTCGCCCATAACCGGGTCGTCGAGCCGATGATGACGACCGTATCCGACATCATCGTGCCCTCCATCATGTACTCAAGCGCCTGAAGGTTGCAGAAACTCGGTGCCTTGATGTGGACGCGCGACGGAATGCCCGTTCCATCGGACTCCAGGTAAAAGCCCAGTTCTCCCTTCGACGACTCGATGGCGTGGTACGAAGACGCGCCCTTGGGCGGGCAAACGCCGACTTCGGTCATCAGGAAATCGTGAATCATGCCCTCCATCGAGTAGTAGACTTCGTCCTTCGACGGATACGCGAGTTTGGCGTTATCAGATCGGACCGGCCCTTCCGGCAAGCGGTCAAGGCACTGCTTGATGATCTCGATGCTCTGCAGCATCTCCTCCGTACGCACAAAGTAGCGCGCGAGACTGTCGCCCTCCGTGCGAATGGGAATAATGAAGTCAACGTCGTTGTACTTCAGGTAGGGTTCGAAGCGCCGGATATCGTACTCGACGCCCGAGCCGCGAAGCATAGGCCCCGTGACGCCGAGTTCGACGGCCTCGTCGGCGGAAAGGACGCCGATGCCTTCGTTTCGGTCGATCAGATCCGGTTGCGATCAAGCAGTTTCTGCCATCCACGTATCATTTCGGGGTAGCGATCCACAAAGTCCCGCACGAGGGCGAGCGCCGCCGGGGAGACATCGGCGTAAAGACCGCCGATGCGGCTGTGCGAAACGGTCAAGCGCGCTCCGGCAAACTCGTCAAATATGTGGTAGATGTCCTCGCGCCCCTGGAACGTCCAGAGAAACACCGACACCGCACCGGCATCCATAAGCCCAACGCCGAGCCAGATAAGGTGCGAGGAGATGCGGGCCAGTTCGCACCGATCGTCCGAAGCCACTGCGCGCGCTCCGGCACCTCGATCCCGGCCAGTTTCTCAACGGCAAGACACCAGGCAACATTGTTTGAATAGGGCGCGAGATAGTCCATGCGGTCCGTGTAGGGCATGAACTCGGCGAACGTCTTGTTCTCCGCCAGCTTCTCCAAGCCGCGGTGGAGATAGCCGATGTCGATCACCAAACGCTCGATCGTCTCGCCGTCGAGCTTGACCACCGCGCGGAGGACGCCGTGCGTGGCGGGGTGCTGCGGACCGAGATAGAATCATCTCGTTATCCAGCGGGTCCGTGCCCTCCTGCGCCACCCGATCCGGCTCATGCCGAGAATCCAGCCAGGCGTTCTTCGTGAGAAGGCGGTTGTACAGCGCCTTGTTATGGCGGGGCCAGAACTTGAACGCATTGCCGAAATCAGTAGCGGCTCCGGGTACACGCGCCGGGGTCGCCGCTGAGGAATCTGCTGCTGTCGCCATAGAACTTATCAATTGAAAACGCGAGAAAACGACTCACGGGTGGTCGTGCCCGGCCAAGCCGTCTCCCTCTGCATTCGTAGCCGTCTCCTGAAAACTCTTGACCGGCCGCGATCCGTGCGCCATTGGAAAGGGGTCGCGCACGACGTCGCCGAGCGGCGACTGAGGAGGAAGCGGTAAGGAACCGGGTATGCCAAGCAGTGGGAATTCCTTGCGCTGCGGGTGGTACTCGAAGTCTTCCGGTAGAAACATGCGCCGCAGATCCGGGTGCCCGCGGAACCGGATGCCCATCATGTCCACGTCTCCCGTTCATGCCAGCCCGCCGCCCTGTAAACGCCCGTGACGGTCTCCACCTCCGGTTCGTCCTCCTCGATCCGAATCTTGAGCCGGATGCGCTTCTTGTCCTTCATGTTGACGAGATTGTAGAACACCTCGAACCGCTCGTCGTCCGTAAACCGGTCCACACCACCTAACGCGACCAAGTACTTAAAGCCCTTCTCCTCTTTCAGATACGTGCAGACGGCAACGATCTGATCCTTGCGGATCAAGACCGTATGCTCTCCGGCGTAGCGATGCACGCTCAGCACGGCGTCGGGGAAGCGAGCGGAGAGCGCGTCCACAACGTCTTTGACCTGCGTGGTGGCCTTTGCGTGCGGGTTGTCCTCGCCGTGCTGATCAGGCATCAGCGCGTCGGCGGAAGTAAAATGAAAAGGCAGCTCCTCGTGTGGAGTCGGCTTGGGCTTGTCCGGCGTCTTTGGTTCCATGTGCAAAGCAGAGATTTCAGTCGAGGCGGAAAGCCTAACCCGAGTACGGCGTCACGAGCCGTCCCGGGTGCGGTGCCGCGATAGCGGGGCGCTCCTCACCACTCTCGTAATCGTTCACCAGAGAGTAGTCGTTACGGATGCCCTCCTGCAGGTTCATGAGCGCATGCAGGAGCGCCTCCGGGCGGGGCGGGCAGCCGGGAACGTAAACGTCGACTGGAAGAAAGTTGTCCACCCCTTGCACGACCCCGTAGCACCGGTGCGGCCCTCGGCCGACGCGCAAATGCCCATGGCAATACACCACTTGGGGTCAGCCATCTGGTCCCAGACCCGGCGGATGGCATGAGACATCTTGTAGGTCACCCATCCGGCGACGATCATGACGTCGGCCTGCCGGGGCGAGAAGCGCATCGCCTCGCTGCCGAACCGGGCCAGATCATACTTCGGATCGGCCGCTGCCATCATCTCGATGGCGCAGCAGGAGAGGCCCATCGGCATCGGCATCAGCGAATTGGACCGCGCCCAGTTGGCGACGGCGTCCATGCGCGTCGTAAGGAAACCTTCCTGGAAAAGAGGATCGTTAGCCATAAATACTCAGTCTGCCCGGCCCGCTGACGGTGCGGCCCGATGATCGGCCCGACAACAAAGCCTGCGTCGCCATTGCCGCTTGTATGAGGTACCAGGGGGCGGGTTTCCCACTGCAACCTCGCCGCAGCGCGGGATCAATCAAACTCAAGGCCGCCCTTCTTGATGTCGTAAATAAGACCGACCGCAAGTACCACGATGAAGAAGAGAATCACGCCGAGAACCCCAAAGCCGATGCCGAGGTCCATGAAATCCCGGAACGCCACCGCCCATGGGTACATGAACACGACTTCCACGTCGAAGACGATAAAGATCATCGCCACGAGGTAGAACTTGACCGAATAGCGGTCTCGTGCGGTTCCGATGGGATCCATGCCGCTCTCATAGGCGGCGGTCTTGACTCGGTTGGGGCGTTTGGGTCCCAGCATGGTGGCCCCCGCGAGGAGCGCCAGGGCCAGACCCACCGCCACCAACAGCATGATGAAGAAAGGTAAGAAGTCGATCAGCATGGGGTGCCTATCGTTGCAAAAGGGTTGGGGCACCCGGCAAGGAGCCAGGCGCGTCAATCTTCAAGCTACCTCATCCGGCCCTTCGGAGTCAATGACAAAGCCGCATGAATAAGACGCAAATTGCCCAATTATCAAAATATATCGATCAGTTCAAGCTCTTTGAGGTACCGCCCGGGGTTCTCCTGAAGATCATCGATCAGGGCGTTGAGGTTCGTCGTGAGTCCCACTATCTCGTGATACAGCGCGGGGTCGTTGATCAGAAGACCGAGCGATCCCTCACCCTGGTCGATGCGGGCAAGCAACGAATCGACGCCGGTCGACGTTGATTCGAGCGATGCCAGTCCGGTGTTAAGCCGCCGGAGCACCGCGTTCAAGTTGTCAACCGCGAGCGCCAGGGAGTCTCCCCGGCTTTTTCCGAAAGTGTCGAGCGATGCGGTGGCCCCCTCGACGTTCGCGAGCACGCGGTCAAGCCGTTCCTGTTCGGCCTGCATAAGGACGCTCAGAGACTCCGACGCTTGCCGCAGTCCCGCCAGTGTCCGCCGCAGATCGCCGTCGGCCGCGTAGAGCTGGCGGTTCAACTCGTCGAGCGTCTGCCCCGCCTGCCCTCCGACCTGCGTAACCGTCCGGTCGAGTCCCCGCATCGCAGACTCGGCCGCGTTGAGCGTCGGGTCGATGTTGTTAAAGGCGCGGTTCGCACCCATGAGCAGCGTATCCACGCGGTCGACGAGGCCCGGCGCTCGGTCGGAGAGACTGGTAAGCAGGTCGTCTTCACGACTCGGCAAACGCGCGCCTTCAACCAGCATTCCCGCCCCGGTTCGCCTTGGAACGATGGAGAGGGACACGTCGCCAAGAGCCTCGAAGCCCCGGATCTCCGTATAAGAGCCGACAGGAAGCTCCATGCCGTCCTCAACGTGAAACGTGACGGCTACCCGCTGCGCATCCTCGACAAGGCTCACCTGGTCCACCGCGCCCACCCGCACGCCATTGACGGTGACGGACGATCCTCCGATCAGGCCCTTAACGTCGCCGAAGTCTGTATACAGGGCATACGTGCCGCTGAAGATGGGCAGGTCCTGGAAGAATCGAACTCCAAAGAAGAAGATGACCGCTGCCAGAATGATGGAGGCTCCGACCTTGAACTCGTTCGAATATCTCATGCAGCCCGAAGCGCTGGTTGACAAAGTGCGGCAGGTGTGCAGCCTGCAGAAAGAATCCGGCCATTAGCCGGACAAAGATACGGCGTGCTACTCCAACTCGGCCGTTGCGGAAGGATCGCCAATCTGATACTCGTTAGCCTTCACGAACGATCGAAGAATTTCATCTTCGCTCTGATGCAGCTCATCGATCGTTCCGATCCACCGAATTTCACCCTCATGGATGAAGGCCGCCCGGTCGGCAATGGAAAGCACGGAGTGCATGTCGTGCGTGATTACAATCGAGGTCACGTTCAACTCGTCGGCGAGCGTGCTGATTAGCTCGTCGATGGTGTTGGACGTCTCCGGATCGAGGCCGCTCGTCGGTTCATCATAAAGGATGTAGCGCGGTTCGAGGGCGATGGCCCGTGCGAGCGCGACGCGCTTTTGCATTCCACCGGAGATCTCCGACGGCCGCTTTGGCCCCACGTCTGGCAGTTGCACCAGATCGAGGCACTCGTGGACACGCTCGCGAATCTCCGCTTCCGTCACGTCGCCGAACGTGCGCAAGGGAAACGCCACGTTGTCGAACGAGGTCATCGAGTCGAAGAGCGCGCCGCCCTGAAAAAGGACGCCGAACTGCTTGCGAACTTTTCGCAGCGCGTTGTACTTGGCGCGGTTGATGTCCACCTCGTCCACGATGATGTGCCCGCTGTCGGGTTTCAGCAGACCGATGAGGTGCTTCAGCAGAACGCTCTTCCCGGAGCCGGAGCGGCCGATGATCGAAATGGTTTCTCCTTCAAAGATGTCGAGAGAGACCTCCTTAAGGACGGGTTTGCCCTCGAAGCTTTTGCTGATATTCTGAATCTGAATCATATCGCGTGAAGGTCCGGCGGCCGAGGGCTATAGCAGCAAAATGGCCAATACAAGGTCGCCGAACAGGACGAACACGCAGCTCAGTACCGCCGCCTCCGTGGTGCTCTTGCCCACGCCCTCGGCACCGCCCCGCGTGTTGTACCCTTTGAAGCAGGAAATAGACGTAATCAGAAAGCCGAAGGTTATGGACTTGATCACGCCGAACCAGGCGTCAAACGGCTGAAAGAAACTGCGCGCCCCGTCTATAAACTCGCCCGCCGAAAGGTAGCCGCCAAGCTCCGCGACAAGGATGCCGCCACCGATGCCGACAAAGCAAGCGGCAATGTAGAGCACGGGAAACATGACGATCCCCGCGATAACGCGCGGCATGATGAGGTACCCGACCGAGTTCAACCCCATTGCCTCAGTGCGTCGATCTGCTCAGAGACGCGCATGGTGCCCAGTTCCGCCGCGATCCGCGCGCCCACGCGCCCGGCGAGGATGAACGCCGTCACGACGACCCCAAGCTCAAGAATCATCGACGGTGCCACGATGGAGCCGATGATCGAGTTCGGGATGAGTGGTGAGACGAGCTGGTAGGCCGTCTGCACGGTCGTGACCGCGCCCGAAAACGCCGCGGCCAGCATCACGATCGGCAGCGAATCGATGCCGATCCGCATCATCTGCGTGACGACGTTCTTACGATAGGTGTGGAACTCGCCAATCGAAAGAACCGCCTGGTAGAGCAGCAACACGTACTGCCCGAAGGTCTCAACCGGACGAAAGACGCGTTGCACCAGAGCGACCATACAGGGGCAGCCGGAAGGGAGGGAAGGGGTGAGAAGCTTACTGTACGCTATTCAGAATGCCTTTGATGCCGCACCCCGCGAATAGTTCATCATCCCCCGCCCCAAGCCGCCGGAGCAGCGCAAAAGGCACCGGCCTGCCAACCATGTCGCAGCCGGTGAACGCCAGAAGAATAGCGTAGGTACGCCGTATTCCGCTCGCCGTCGCACGGAGGTGTTCTTCTGAGCAGCGCACTCTGAGCGCGACAACATCTATCGCCTGTTGAACATCATACAGAAGAGACGGCCTGCTCTCCTGCTTAAGCAATGGTCGTTTCCGGAACGCGGAGATCCAAAGTCGGAACGAGATCGTAAAGGATGTAGCACGAGTCTGCGCGAGAGCGGGAATGAAGTTGCGAATTCAGGACAACTTCCGAATAGTCCTCACCACCACCGTTCGACTGCCTGATGGTGGCTTTCGCCGTTTTACCTTGAAAAAAGCCAGCACATCGTAGGGGCACGATATTTCGTGCCCCTACGGCCCAAAACACGCCAACGCGCTGAACGGTAGGTATTACTATAGAATCTCCAAGAGCCGGGTTTTTCTGCCGAGCACAGCGGCCTCGACTTGCCCGCGGCCCTTTCAATTCCCTCATCGAGGCCACCGCCGCGAGGAAGAGCTATCCCTCGAGATCGTACTCCTTCAGCTTACGATATAGCGTCCGCTCGCTGATGCCGAGGGTTCGGGCGGTCTGCCGGCGGTTGCCTTCAAAGCGGCGCAGCGCCTCGGCGATGAGCATTCGCTCCGCCTCCTGAAGCGTTGGCAAGGGGTCGTCCTCGGCGATGCCGTTCGCGAGCAGGTCGGCCTGAGCCGGAGTCACTTTGCCGCCCGGGTCGTCATTCTCGATCTCATAGGGAATGTCCTCGATCAGCGGCTCGAACTGCTCGTCGTCGTCCTTGCCGTGAACCACGACCAACTCGCTCCCGGTGCGCCCCGCCGGTGAACGCTGCCCGCCGTCGCCCCGGTACCCGCCGTCCCGTTCCGCAACGGCGGCACCGACCTTCTCCTTCAGGTCGTGCATCTCATTCCGAAGTTCGATCAGGGCGCGGTAGATCAGCTCTCGCTCACGCGGATCCTCCCGCTCGTTCGATTCGGAAGGCGCGGCCTGGCTGCCAATGCGCACGAGATCCCCCGGCCGCGCTCCCATGCCTACGCCCCGCAGGAACGGGCGCACATCTTTCTCCTGCAGCACCTCCGACCGGCCGAGAACGACGCACTGCTCGGCCACATTGCGCAGCTCCCGCACATTGCCCGGCCAGTGGTAGCGCAGGAGCAGCTGCTCCGCGCCGTCGTCGAGGCGCTTGCCGGGCGAGTTGTACTTCTGAGTGAACCGGTGCATGAACGTCCCGAAGATGGGCAAGATGTCCTCTCGCCGGTCCCTGAGCGGGGGAACGACCAGCACGACCGTGCTCAGCCGGTAGTAGAGGTCCTCGCGGAAACGCCCCACCTCAACCTCACGGCCAAGGTCCCGGTTCGTGGCCGCAATGACGCGCGCATCCGTTTTGATGGAAGTACTCGACCCAACGCGGCTGAACTGCCCGGATTCGAGCACGCGCAGAAGACGCACCTGTGCCGCTGCGGGCAGTTCGCCAATCTCGTCGAGGAACATGGTGCCCCGGTCGGCCTCTTCAAAATACCCGATGCGCCGCTCGTGGGCACCCGTATAGGCACCCTTCTCCGAGCCGAACAACTCGGACTCGATGAGTCCTTCCGGAATGGCCCCGCAGTTCACCACCACGAGCGGCCCGTGCCGCCGTCCACTCAGTTCGTGTATGGCGTTCGCGAAAAGCTCCTTTCCAACGCCGCTCTCGCCCTGCACGAGCACGTTAATATCTGTGCGAGCCACCAGGCGCACGCGGTCTATGACGTGGTGGAGCGCGGCAGACGTGCCGATGATGCCGAATCGTTCCTGAAGTGCGTCTCTATCCATGAAAAGGCCGACTCCAGCCTGTTTCTCTGTTCAACCGTGCCCTCAACCGAGAGTCCCTCAGCCGAGGGCAAACAAAGAAAACCCTCTCCATGGGCTAAAGTTCAGTCTCAACCGGCAGCTAATAAACAGCAGTGGCTCCGACAGGCTCCGCGATTCGGCCCAGGAGCGTTGCAGACGTGCAATGGGTCACTTCGACGTCCACATATTCCCCGGCCTTTACGCTCATGCGATCAAAAACCATCATCTTGTTGGCGTCCGTTCGGCCGCAGAATTGGGCGTCGCTTCGGCGGCTCGGGCCTTCAACAAGAACGGTGTGAACCCGACCCACTTCTTCTCGATTCCGTTCGAGCGAAACTTCCGCCTGAAGCGCGATGATCTCGGCGAGGCGGCGCTTCTTCACCCTCTCCGGCACGTCATCCACAAGCTTCCGCGCCGCATACGTGTCCGGACGCTCGGAATAGGCGAACATGAAGGCATGATCGTACCGAACTTCGCGCATGAGAGACAGCGTGTCCTGGTGCTCCTCCTCCGTCTCCCCGCAGAATCCGCTGATGATGTCCGTGGAGAAGGCGATGCCGGGAACGATGCGACGGGCGCGCGCGATGAGATCGAGATACTCGTCCCGCGAATACGTGCGCTTCATGCGGCGCAGCACGTCGGAGTTGCCGTGCTGAACAGGCAAGTGGATGTAGTTACAGACGTTCGGCCGCTCGGCATGGACGTGAAGCAGTTCGTCCGAGCAGTCCTTCGGGTGGCTCGTGGAGTAGCGCACGCGCAGGTCCGGCGAGAGCAAACTGATCCGGTAGAGAAGCTCCGCAAAACTGACCGCCTGTCCGTCCTGCTCAAAGTGGTAGGAGTTCACGTTCTGCCCGAGAACGGTCACTTCCCGGAACCCATCCTCAACGAGCCGGGCACACTCAGCCATGATGCTGCTCGTCGGACGGCTTCGCTCGCGGCCGCGCGTGAACGGGACGACGCAGAACGAGCACATGTTGTCGCACCCGCGCATGATGGAGACGAAGGCGCTGATGCCGTTGGTGTCATAACGGACGGGCGCAATGTCGGCGTAAGTTTCTTCCCGCGAAAGCTGCACGTTGACTGCCGCCTGCCCCGACGCGCCGGTTGCCTGGAGCAGCCGGGGAAGATCGCGGTAGGCGTCCGGGCCGACGACGAGGTTGACCAGGTGCTCCTGCTCGAGCAAGCGGTGCCGGAGACGCTCAGCCATGCAGCCGAGGACGCCAAGGGTCAGGGGCGCTTTCTGCCGGCGCTTGCGCGCGCGCAGTTCGTCGAGCCGCCCGCGCACTTTCTGCTCGGCGTTCTCGCGAATGGCGCACGTATTGATCAGAACCACGTCTGCCCGTTCCGGGTCGCGCGTGAGGCCAAATCCACCTTCCCGCAGCACCGACGCGACGATCTCGGAGTCGGACACGTTCATCTGGCATCCGTATGTTTCCAGGTAGACCTGCTGCATCCCGTCTGCCTCGAACGAGGAGGGGCGCGCCGTGTCGAGCGTCGACGCCTGCGGATCGTCAAGGATGGGAAGGTCGGAAATGAGCTGCATGATGCGCCACGCGGATGAGTTCGTTACACGAGCGAAACGGCGTAAACGTCAACAATCCCTGAGGGTTCGCTCTACCGAACGGTCAGGCGGTGCGGGTTTCTTCACGGTCCATCGCCAGGTTGCGGGCGATGTACTTTCCGATGATGTCGAACTCGATGTTCACGGCCGCACCCGCCTGCCAGCGCCGCGCAACGGTCGTGTGCTCGTAGGTGTAGGGGATGATAGCGACGGAAAGCTCACTCCCGTCCAGCCGCGCCACCGTCAGGCTGATGCCGTCGAGCGTGACGGATCCGACCGGGATCAGGTAGCGGGCAAATGGTGCTGCGAATCGCACCGTATATAAGTGGCTGGTTTCAAGCGTCTCCACCTCCGTGATCTCGCCCGTCGCATCGACGTGACCTTGCACGAAGTGGCCGTCCAGCCGGGCGCTCGGAAGAAGCGCGCGCTCCAGATTGACCGGGTCGCCGGGCTTCAAGGTGCCGAGGTTCGTTTTGGAGAGCGTTTCCTCGATGGATACGACGCTAAACGAATCCTCATCCGCCGCTACAACGGTTTGGCACGCCCCGTCAACAGACACGCTCTGGTCTACGCGCAACTGGGGTGCCATGGCCGCGCGGATCGTGATCCGGCGTCCACCACGAAGGTCCTCCACGGCTCGAACCGAGCCGACTTCTTCTATGATTCCGGTAAACAAAACGGTGCGGCTTGAATGAGAAAAATAAAACGGCGAGGGTTGGAAACAGGTTTCACGCTGCGGCGGCACGCCCCTTGCATATCCGGCGCTTGTCGCCTTCAAACGCCCGTTGCCCCTGTCTATGTTGAAGAGGTTGGAGAATGCCGGTAGAATCTGCCATTCCTGATTACGTTATTGACTCCGTACGCTCCCTACCGCCGCTTCCGGAGGCCGTCCAGCGTCTCCTTACACTCGCCCGCGACCCCGAGGCGGAGTTTAGGGATATTACCCGCGTCATCGAGACCGACCAGACGCTTACCGCGCGCGTGCTCAAGGTGGCAAACTCCGCCCTCTACGGCGTCGCGCGCCGGGTTGAGACCGTTCGGCAAGCGTCCGTTCTGCTCGGGAAAAACGGCATTTTGAGCATCGCCGTAGGGGGCGCGGTGCTGAGCTTGACCTCCAAGATCAAGGAGCCCTGGCCGGGCGAACCGGCGGCGTTTTGGCGGCACAGCGTCGGCGTGGCGAGCATGGCCCGCGCGTTGGCAAAACGTCTGAAGAGCCAGGATCCGGAATCTGCCTTCGTGGCCGGGCTGCTCCATGACATCGGCAAGCTCGTCATGCTGAACCATTTTGGAGGCCTCTACGCCCAGGTTCTCATGGCTGCCGAGTACGGCACGGAGCCGCTCCACCTCCTTGAAAGGCAGTTTGTCGAGACTGACCACGCTATAGTAGGCCGCGCGCTCTGTCTCCACTGGAAGCTTCCGGCAACGCTGACCCGATCCGTCGCAGAACACCACGACGTCATAGCGCCCGCGCCGGGGTCAATAGCGGATCTGGTGCGCGATGCTGACGACCTCGTCAAGTCCATGGCCTTCGGCAACGCGGGCAACCAGTTTGTTGAACTTAGGAGCGTCAGCGGCCTGCCGCACCGGAAGATGCCGGCCGACTATCTGCGGCAGATCATCGTCAACTTGCCGGGCGAGGTGGGGGAGGCAGAGCGTCTCCTCGGGGAGGATCAGGGAACGGCCCTCGTCGCTGCGAGCATACGCGCTGTGATGCACGTCACCGTGCAATCCGAGGAGCAGCGGGATCTGCTGCGGGTGCTACTCCTCGCTAAAGGCTTCGAACCCATCTTCATCGACGACGCGCCCCGGCAAACCACGGACGATGACCTTCCGCTTGCCGGTATTATTACAGACCGGGAGCCTGAACCGGCTCAGAGAATTGCCTATGCACATGCTGGGCTGCCCATCCTCTATTATGGTACGTGGCGCGAGGAACATGCCCAGCCGCTGGACGGCTTCCTGAACGTTCGTCTTCTGGATGCGTGGTTCGATGAGCAGGTGCGAATCAGTCGCCCCTCGATGTCCCTCCGCCTGGCAGCGGTCGCCTGAGGCTGGTAGCGTCAACTTTCCGAACCGTCATCGTGGAAGCTCCGGCGGAAGCCGGTGAAAAGTATATCATCCCCGACGGGCGTCCACGTGTGCCCGGCGAACCGGCGGGCATCGGCCATGAGGTCAGTGCCGGGCAGGGTGACCGCGCTTGGCCCGTCGCCGATGATCTTTGGCGCAATAAAGAGAAGCAGCCGGTCCACGAGGTCGCTTCGGACGAAAGAGGTGGCAAGGCGCGGCCCGGCTTCAACCAGGAGGGACTGAGCGGGGCGGTGTTCCGATCCGCCCTCGCGCCCCAGCATCTCGAGCACGGCATTGAGGTCCATTCGCCCCTCCCGAAGCGGCAAGCGCCGCACGCGACCGCCTTTGTCGGATAATGCCTCCTCGTACGTTGGACGGACAGACTCGCTTACAACTGCGATGGTGTGGGCAGCAAACGCATCGGAAAACAGCTTCAGGGCAGGGGAGAGGCTTCCGTCCCGATCAAGAACAACCCGCGTGGGCTGCCTCCCGGCGTGGGTGCGAACCGTGAGAGCGGGGTCGTCGCGCTCGGCCGTAGCGGCACCGACAAGGACTGCATCAACCTCCGATCGCCACTGGTGGACCAACTTGCGGGAGGCCTCGCCCGAAACCCAGCGCGAGTCTCCCGTGGCGGAAGCGACGCGGCCGTCGAGCGTCTGCGCTATTTTGAGCAAAACGAGCGGCCGACCGGTCTCCACGTGGTGTACGAAAGCCTCGTTTAGCCGATGGCAGGCGCTTTCGAGCACACCTGTGCGCACCTCCAAGCCGGCCGCGCGCAGCCGCCGCATGCCCTCGCCCGCGACCTGCGGAAACGGATCGATCATGCCAACCACGACGCGGGGGATGCCTTTCCGAATGATGAGATCGGCGCACGGAGGCGTCTTCCCGTGATGACTGCAAGGCTCGAGATTGACGTAGAGCGTGGCCGCGCGCAGCGCATCAAGCCCCACGGCGTTCTCGGCCGCTCGGATCGCGTTCGGCTCCGCGTGAGGCCCGCCGAAGCGTTCGTGGTACCCCTCGCCGAGCACAGTCCCGTCCGCAGCCACCAGCACCGCGCCGACCAGTGGATTCGGACTGACCCTTCCCGCACCCCGCGTGGCGAGCTCCAGGCAGCGCTTCATCCAGTGATCGTCGGAGCTTTCAGTGGGGGACATAGGGGAAGGTTTTAATTAGAGGCCCCGGGGGGTAGCTGCAAACCAGGCCACCCGGAACCTCTCTGTTGCCGCATAGATTATCCCGAACGGGAGGATCGGTTTCGGCGTATCCTCCTGCCCTGCTACTAAAACTACCTTTCGGCTTTCCTATGGCGGCTCTGCGCTCGGTATGGATCTGGTTTGCCACAGCCTCGCTCATCGGGCTTTGGGTTCCACTCCTCGCTACGGTACGTCTGTTCGACCGTGATCCGGCGCGTTATCGCACCGGCCGCTGGTTCCGGCGGCTCGGCGGCGCGATCACCCGGGTGAATCCGGGGTGGAAGATACGCGTGCTCGGCGAGCCTGTCAGCGATCCTCGTCGGCCATACGTCGTGGTATCCAATCACCAGTCGCTCGGCGACATCCCGATCATCAGCCGACTGCCGTGGGAAATGAAGTGGATTGCCAAAGAATCGCTCTTTCACATACCTGTGGTCGGATGGATGATGCGCATATCAGGCGACATCCCGATCAACCGTTATGACCGGGCGAGCGGCGCGCGGGCTTTTGTTCGGGCGAAAGAATACCTGTCGCGCCAGTGTTCCGTTATCTTCTTTCCGGAAGGAACGCGCTCGCCCGACGGGCGCGTGCTGCCCTTCACGGACGGTGCCTTCCGCCTTGCGATCAAGCTTCAACTGCCCATTTTGCCCCTTGCGCTCGACGGCGCGACGGACACGCTGCCCAAGCACTCGTGGAAGTTCGGCCGGGCGGCGAGTCACATCAAGCTCAAGGTCTTGCCGCCGGTCGAGACGGCCGGCATGAAGCCGGCAGAGGGCGGAGAGCTTCGCGACCGGGTGCGCGCCATGATCGTTGGCGAAATTGCATCCTGGCGCGGCGTGGCTCCCGGAGAAGTGGACGGGGCGGAGCCGGAAGAGCTGTTTGTTAAAGAGTCCGTTAATACCGATGCAGAAGCTGCGGAAAGTGGAACAGGCACTTGAAGAGTGCATTCGTTCTGCTTACATTACCTGTCTGCACGTGCGGCAGGTAGCCCATGCCCGGTAGCTCAATTGGCAGAGCACGTGACTCTGGATCACGGGGTTGGAGGTTCGAGTCCTCCCCGGGCAGCACATGAGAGAGTGCCTCACCGATGATTTTGACATCGGTGAGGCATTTTTCGTTTGTGCTGGTCACGTGGTCGGACGACATGGACGGGCATCAACGACGATCAGTGCTGATCTATTGCTGAACAAGAATGGGAGATCAATACGGTCGTTCAGATCATGACGACTTGGTTGATCCATCCAACAGGGCACCTGCATCGACCGACCCGACGAACGACTGCTGAACGCAACACCTCAATTCGACAGAAGGATTGCGTTATGGCATCACTCGTAAAGGCAAAGGGTCTCTACTACCTTCAGTTTTACTCGAAGAATCGAATCCCCCAACGCAAGCAGGTTCCGTTGAACGTACGGACCAAGGATGCTGCTTGTCGTCTGAAGATCGAACTGGAGGACCGGTATGCTCTCGGTCGGTTCGACCCGTGGGAGTCTGCCGAGTGGCACCGAACGGAAAGCACACCCCAGAGAGAGCAGATCACACTTGAGGATGCCTGCCAACGGTTCCTCGTCAGCAGATCACACCTAAGTCCGTACACCGTCGAAACGTACGACAACATCCTACGGAATTTCCGCAAACGTTTCCCTCGGACACAGGTCGTAACATTGATTACGGGGCAGCAGATCGGGGAGTGGTTGAGTTCGACTAAAACCGGAGACGTTTCACGGAAGACCTACCTGCGGCATCTCAATGCTTTTTTTCGATGGTTGCTGAACAATGAGTTCATCTCTGCCATGCCGACCGACGCAGTGCGTCTGAAGAAGGTCCCCCATAAGTTCCCGAAGTACCTCACTCAAGAGCAGGTTGCTCACCTCGTGCGAACCATACACAACCATCAAAGCAAGAAGCACGTCCCCGAGTCTTCGTTTGACTGGTTGATCGCAATAATACGTGCCAACGCATGCTTGGGGTTGCGTGCCGGTGAGATCTGCTCCCTCCGATGGTCTGCCGTCGATCTCCCCAATAGACGATTGGTGGTGCTAAACACGGAAGATTTCACGAGCAAAGGGGGACGGGAGAGGATGCTTCCGTTGTCCGAATCAACCTGCGAACTGCTGCACGACCTGCGGTCTCGTACCGACGTGTCCGACGTACACGACTTCGTGTTCAAGACGGGTCCGAATGCGGGCAAACTGAACCGTCGTCACCTCAGCAGGCAGTTCAAGAGGTTTGCACGAGATGCCGGACTGGGTGAGCACTGTTTCCACTCGTTGCGGCACACTGCGGCAAGCATCCTTGCTGCAAGTGGTACTGTGAGTCTGGAGAGCATCCGCATCTACTTGGGACATAGTAGTGTGCAAGTGACCCAGAAGTACATGCATGTAGCACCCGATCTGTATCACGGGCAGATTACCGACGTTCTTAGCAGTTTTTCCGTGTAAGAAAGTAAAAGACCCTGCTAAATGGGTAAGTTCACAGACCGGTCTTGCAGTTTTCCCGTGTAAAAAAGTAAAACCCGGGAAGGGGATCTATACATGCGGGGACCATCAACGCAAACTGGCACGCATGTTGACATTCCAAAACTGACCACGTGTTGTGGCAAAAATAAAAAAATAATCAGTACAAAGTATCATGGTTAAGAAGCAATCTAAATCTCCAGAACGATTCTTTAGGGTGCCCGAGGGAACGGTGAGAATTCGGATCATTCCGAACATAATCTCACCGGGACTACCATTCATTAGGTTGAAGTACTACTATAAGACTGAAGAAGGAACATTGCTCTCTCCGGCATCATTTGGAGACATTGATCCGGTTGTAGAATATGCCCGTAAACTTCAGAACTCAGCAGATCCCGCAGATCGTTCACGAGGATCAGTGTTGTTGCCAAAAGATCGGTGGTGCTTCCCGATTGTTGTTCGCAACTCCAAGGGTGCTATTGACTGGTCGGTGGGAGTGAAAATCTGGTCTGTTGGTATTCAGTTGTTCGACACCATCATCACCGCAGTTCAAACATCTACGTATGGTAACATATTTGATTATGATAAGGGTCACGATTTAATTCTCAGTACGTCATTAGGATCGAGAAATTTCGCAGACACTTCGATTGTTATTGTTGACGACGTGTGCCCGGTCTCGGAAAGAGAAGAGGACATCGACACGATGATTGAGGAGCAGATGAAAATCAAAGCATTTCTGAAACCGGCAGATGATAACACTATGAAGAAATACTACGAATCAGTACTGGAAAGCAAACCGTCAAATCACGTTGGAAGGAAAACAAGTGAATCGGTCGGAATAATGAGTCGTGACGAACTGATGAAGAAGTACTTGAAATTCAAGTCCTAATAGGTTCTGCAACTACGGGAGCACGATGTCAGAGGGCAGATATAGGTACTATCAACGTCCTGCTTATTGGATCACAGTTGAGAATGGGTAGACATTATGCTTGCCCCTGATCTCATCCGGATCAATAAGTCTCTGTCGTGCCCGATCATGATTGACGAGGTTCATCGTCGAACGACGTTGTTGGATGTACGTCAGTTTCGAGAAGAGATATGGGGTCTCCTGCCAGTCACTCCGCAGACCTCGGGCAGGTCCGTCTCCGTGCGGAAGGGGCACGAACGGGATTCGTCTCGTTCGTGCCCCTCATGCCTCTTCGTTTCGCAGAGAGGATCAGCAAGAAGTTCGACCTGCCGGTCGTCTGCTGCTCCAACTCGGTGCTTTACACCCTCACCGAGGGGCAGATGGTTGAACTGGGTTCCTATGACCCGGACTTGATCGTCCGAAACGTCGGGTGGTGCCTCACGTACGTGCCCAACTCGTGGACCGAAGCACTGGCAGAATGATCAAAACCGAACGACGCAACAGACACTCGTGACTAGTTGGGTTGCCGGTTCTTAGAAGTCGGTGACCTACGTGGAAACACACTTAACTAATTGACACTCGGGGCATTGGGCAAAAAAATCACCCCCCGTATGAAAAGACATTATCGGGGTGTATCAGGGTGCCTAATGTTCAGGCAACGCATAATTGTCTCCGGAGTGCAATGGTGTCACGTCGGTCAGACTAACAAATCAAGTACGATAACGACCCACGTTGAACTTCTGGGTGGTGCTTCGAGGTGATCTCGTACTGAAGGACGAATGACTCGTCTGCGACTACCACGGTGTGCGAACCGAAGGAGACCCCTTCGTTGTGCTTGAGATAAGAGAATTCTTCCTCAACTATCGTCTTTCCATCCTCGGTCCATACAGACCGACGGAAGGTATCCTGCAGATAGTTATGTAGTTTGCGCAGGTCAATGGCATCGGTCTCCGTTCTTGACCGTGGTTCGGTTGACCTGAGTGATATGGACTCCAAGTAAGCATCCATTTCACCCGGAAGGGTCGCATTCCCCACGTGAACACGAGGATCCCGTCGGGGAGCAAGCATCTGCTGAAGAATGTTGCCGTCCCGAGTTAAGTCTCTTGCTGCATGCGGAGTTGACACTCCGAAATCAGTATCTCTCAGAATCCGAACTCCGTATGGAAAGTGCAGACGAACCGATATGTCTTCGTCGAACGTCGTCCCCCTGTTGACGAGTGCAAGTGGAAGTATGTATGCATCGAGCAGGCACTCCAGTACGGAGATGAGTCCGGGCAACTCGTTCACACCCTCTTCGAGTGAGTTCAACAGACTGAACTTTCGTTTCTCCTCGTCTGTGCCGTGAAGTTGTGGTCCGGTCCCAAAGGGTCCTCCGACCCCCGTTGTTAGGTAGAGACCCCCAAGATCAAAGAACGAGTCGTCCGTCTCCAAGTCGAGTAGAGTGGCAACGGCAGTCCGGATCTTGTGCTGCGTCTCGGTAGGAATCGAGACCACTTTCCGTTCACCTCCCATGATCCTTTGAATGGACTCGGTCGCATCCCGAAGGGCAGGCACGTCGATGTGAATCCGTGGTCCGAGTTGGGAGACACCGGTTACCTGTTCCTCTTCCTCTGACTTGGACAATCGGATTTCCTTCGTCTCCAAGTAGACATCCCGGAGTCGTTCGATCTTCTCGTCGATGTAGGGGAGTATAGTATCCCCGCACCGGACGGCACGCATCTCCTCAGTCAGGTCGTCCGCATGGAAGAGAACTCGCAAGACTGACCGGAGGGGACCCGTCGGTGTACTGCCTCGCAGTGTCCTCAACTCCTCCTTCATCTTCGGAGAAAGGGTCGTCTTGCTGGTCCCATTCCGGGTCCACGACTCACCCGGCACGAGCAGTCTCTCGTTGCCGGATCGCATCTCCTTTGCGACTTCATGGATCTGATCCGTGCGGTCGATCCGCAGTACGGTCACCACGTGCTCACCGAACGGCAGACGTAGAAGGTCAAACGGTACGGGAGGGTAGATATACGCATCGAGGATGCCCCGGACGTTTGCCTCCTCCAGTTCGTATTCGTCGTCCCGCAACAGGTACTGTCCGTTCTTCGTCCCAACGAGCAGGTATGCGTACCGTTGCGCATCGGGCACGGGGGGATTGGCAAGACTGATAACATCTTTGATGAACTCTGCCTTCTTGCCGGTGTCTGTCAACTGCACACGTGCCTTCTGCTCCACGTCCGTGGATTCGAGACGCATCTCCACCCACATCTCCACCATGCGTCGAAGGTCTTCCAATTCTTCGTTTGTCGGGGTGCTCATCGTGGTTGAGGTAGGGTCCGTGGGGTGCCAGTAAAGATACTTCTAATGATCGGTGTGCCCCTGTGTCACCCGCACGACGTACCCCACGGCACCCCTCGAATGATCAGTCTCCCCGTGCCTGCAGGTGGTGAATGCCCACTGCCAAATCCCGGACGTGGGTCAGCACGCACTCGTACAAATCGTCCAGACCGTCTCGCATATGGTTGATCACCTGCCCTTTGTCCACGGTTCCGATGAGCAATTCGGCAATCTGGTTCACATAACCGTGGAGGTCCGTCATTTTACTCTCGACCACACACCCAAATCCGATGGTGCCGTCTACTACGGTATCTAAACTACTGTAGACTCCCACCTGCGTTTCACTGCTCGTATCCATTATTCTGCTCCATTATGCTGCCACTTTCTTTGCACTTCAACACCGTGCGTTCCCGGAGGAAGCACTCCACGTCTTCTCGGTGAAACCTGACGAGGGTGCCCATCTTCACGTACCGAATCTCACCTCTTGCCATGTATCGGTTGACCGTGCGGGAGGTGGTCTGAAGGATTCTTGCCACGTCGGTCTTCGATAAAAGGGTCGATTGCTCGTTCATCTTGGTCGTCTCGATAGGTCATGTGATTCAACGTACACTAATAAGTATGTCGTTGACTGGAAAAACCATCACATATCGTCCGGTCCGGTCAAAATAATTCTTGCACCGTCAACCCCAAGGTTTTGCTACGTGCGGTCTATTTACGACCAAGCACCGACTACCAAGTCGGGACCACACACGTCGCATCAAACCACTACGAGGACCACACTCGATGAACGACCTTGGACCGGACAACACCGTACACCTTCTCGTGCCGGAAAACCTCCACGTCGACGAACTCGCACCTAATTGCAAAACCACTCGTCGCAACCTCGCAGCACTGGTGGACCTAATTGTGGACCGGCAGTACATGCACGCAGTGAACCAAGGCAACCGCAAGTGCAAGACGGTGGACATCCTGCGAACCCCGGTCGACCTTCCGTGGAGAACCGTCCAAACCCGGTGTACGAAGCACTATGCCGAGTACGTGAACCTTCTCCGTTCGCATCACCTGCTCGACCGGTTGCCATACCACGAAGGACAATGCTACCGGTACCGTTTTACAGGTGCGGTGGAGGGCAAACTGCGTCCCTTCCCGGCAACTCATCGGTCACTCGCACGGAAACTAAGATCCGAAACCTACGATGTGGAGAGGGACGACAAGCACCTGCAACGCATGTTTAAGCATCTTTCCGGCACACACCTGTCTCCCGATGCCTTTGATATGATGAACCGTCTGGACGTGTCCACGAATCGGTATAACTATGACCGCAAGACCCTGACTGACTTGTCGAACCGACGATTCTGGTTCAGCAATCGGAACGTGTGTTCGAGGGTGTTCCATAACCTGACCTCTTTGCCACGTGAATACCGACCGTTTATCCGGTTAGAGGGTCACGATGAATTGTGTCTCCTTGATTTGTCTAACTCAAACCCGTTTATGCTCGTCCAGATAGCAAGGTCGTTGTGTGGTGTGCTTCGTGGTGGGGGTGCGTGCTTGAGGGATGTGATCGTGCACGTGAAGGATGATACAGGTAATTTAGATGAAGGGATTGATAATAATGGAAGTGGTGGTGGTGATGGTGGTGGTGGTGATGATATTCATCCTTTTATGTCAAACCTTTTTTCGGAATCCGACTTCCTGCGGTTTGCGGAGTTGTGCGAACAGGGGGCAATCTACCAGCATCTTTATGAACTCGCACCCCGGTACTTTGCCGACGTGACGAGGGAGACGGTGAAGAGGGACCTTCTTATGCTGATGAACATCGACTTCGACAACGACGACCACCTGCATGCCACCTTGGGAATGCATCACCTTATGGTGGACCATTTTCCCTCGGTCCTTCGTTTCATCTTGACCCTCAAGCAGGGCAACTACGCACGACTTGCCATTGCCATGATGCGTGCCGAAGCAAACCTGTTCGTCCATACCATCGGGAAGACACTGGGGTGCGACACTGATATTCCGTTCGTGACCATCCACGATTGCATAATGACACCCGTGTCGTATTCAGACGAGGTGAAGACGATCATGGAGCAGGCATTCCACCGTGAATTCGGTCTGTTTCCTCCACTGAAGGTCGAGTGCATTTCCTCATGATCACCCTGCGGCACCAGAAATCACTCTCCCGTCCCCCAGAACGCACGATCTCCTTGATCGGGTGCGGTGGGTAGGGTCCCGTCCATCGTGCGTCAGGGGCAACGGAATGTGCCTCGTCGGTGCACCACTCTCCCGTCTCGTCATTGCCGATTGATCCCCGACGAACTGCCCACACCTAAGCAGGTGGGTACCGGAAACCACCAGTCCACGATTGTTGCTGCGCAACCGTGTGGATGCCCCGTACGGGCACGCAGACGGACGATCGGTTCTGCCCCGAGCAAGTGGTCGGGTCCGATATGAAAGTCGGCAGAAGGCACGGAAGACACCTTTCTCGACGAACCGATTCAACAGGTGGGCATGACCGGGTTCCCCAAGCATTTCCATGCTCGGCATGCGGCAGCAGACAACCACTACGAGCATCGTGATCGGGGGGTGAATGCCTCGTGCGTCCCCGTAGACGAACGATCTCGGTAAACTCGACCACGTGTCCGGGATGGGGAACGGGTGCGGCAGAAGGGTCTTATTACACGTTGTCGGTGTATTCGGTCGTAGGGTGCGGAGCATCCGAAAAGACGTGCTAAGGGATCAGTAACACCGACGCACGAACGATATCCGGATCGACGATCAGGAGGAGTCCGGAGATGCTCCTTCCGTGCCCGTAGAACGACGATCGACCCGAATGCCCATAGGGGTGCGGTGCCGACGGCAAACTCGTTGTGGGGCATTCTTAGAATTCCTTCCGTGCGGTCTTCCCGAAACGGTCCTCCGTCCTACCTGTAATTTTTTCCGACAAACCCCGGAATATGATTTTTCCGGATCTATTTACACCTGTACCCTACGAGGGAATGAAGGATAAAACCAAATCATGTATATGGAACGAAAAGAAAACGGTCGAAGGAAGAAAAGTATTGGTCTAAGAACAATCGGGGAATCAGGAAGGACCAAAAAAGACAGTGTGGTTAACAAACCCCGAGGGGCAATTATCACGGAGGTAAATGGAGACGGATGCAACGTGTACATGCATCTCGGGGATGAACACGCAACCAGAATGTACATGGGACGGACGAAAGGAACCGGATTATCTCGGAAGTGGTCGTCTCAATATCGTCGGTCTTCCAAGTTCCGAACGATGCCGTAGAGGATCCAGTCCCGAAGTTTACTCATGTCATTCGTCTGATGCCGGAGGTCCCTCGCACGAATGCCTTGCTCCCGGACGATCATGGTAGGCAAAGCATGACTGAGACTCTGTTTAAGAAACTTATATGACGTAGATGAGACATACCGAGTGGGCAACATGAGGATTTGAGAACGATCAAAGTAGACGGGTGCCTTCTCGATGTCTTCCATCACGAGGATAAGCACGGACCCAACCTCTCGACCGTCTGGGGAGAGTATGGTCACCCGGATGGACCCACCCGGACCCCTTCTCTGTGGTTGGTACCCCGTGACCTCGAACTCCATGCGTGCGATCTCCACCGTCCCGTTGTGCTCCCGTTCCATGCCGACTCTCTCTTATACGTGACACCCCATACTGCCGGTTTGCACGACGTGTGCCTGCCGGTACATTAATAACTATCACGGGATGCCCGAAAGAGGTAGACGAACGGGTCCGTATTGGATCGGAGGAGAGTGTGGAAGAATGGGACTACGGCAGGACAAACCACTCACAGCATGCGTAAACCACTTGGATGCAGGGGACCAGACGTGTTGTCATGGAAGAGTAGGAGGTGTGTAGCATTATGCGTGTTGCTCCCCAGAGGTACTATACGGTTCCTTCCAGACCTCCTGCCGCACGCATCATCGGGTCCGGGTGGAAGGTCGGACTGAGGACGATCGTGCGTCCTGCACCGGTTCTACGGGGTTGTGGTGCCGGAAGAATAGAAGAGGGGTCCACTGCTTTGGGAGCACACCCGTTCATGCCACAAGAGTATTCGGTGCCCTCCATCCCCAGTAGTATACAAGGTTTAAGCATGCCTTCTACTTCAATACGGTTGGCACAAATGCTTGCTTAATGATGATACCACGACAAACTCGTGCACACGGACAACGGTGGTCTACTGAAGGGTTAACGGGGGCAATGTAAAGATTCCAAACAGACGAATCCGAGTACGAATTGCGCAGGCATTCTTAAGTCGATTCAGTTTCTGCGACCCAATTGCACTGCAATATCCCAGAGTTACTCTTTTGCTAATGCGACATCGTGGTCCACGGATCGCACCTCCCGTCCTGCAATGAGTCATGGTTTGGTAAACGCAAGGTGGGACTTACCCTATCATCACCGTAAACAGATGGAGGATACAGATGCTTATGGTCCGGATCAACCAGTTCGTCGAGGTTCATATTATGGAGGATAGAGTAAGTGGATAAATATGGGACGAAGTTGACACCGTACACACTTAGGCAGTTGTAAAATAGTAGGAGAAGTTCGGGACTGGAGAGTTGTGCCCGAACGAGTCGTGCATAAAACATCGGGTTAATATTCCTGTGGTTACCAGATCCTGTGTGAATGAACCTGAACACATGATATAGATTGCGGAAATAATGACCAACGTCATTGCCATGTTGTCCGTAGAACTCAACGTAGCATTCATTGATGAATTCCAGCATCTGTTGCGCAGATGTAAATGCAACGATCCCATCACATGCCTTCCGGTGATCCTCTGTAGGATTACCATCCTGCCCGAACTCACTGTCCTCCACGATATACAAATGCCTGTTCGTTTTGAACTCGTCAGAAGATTCGAATATTGCTACTTTGCGAGAATATAAATGTCTTTCGTATATCGACCGTAAGGACCCGTAGAATCGTAAAAAGCAGTCTCTACCCTGCACCGGATATCTTGTTGCTTCTTGTCCCCTCAAGAACATTGTAGAAACTTCCGTGTCAATCCCTTTCACAATTTCATTATGTAATTGTAGCAGTTGAAAGAACGTGTTCTCGAACCTCTGTCGTTTCAGGTGAGCATTTTGTCGTTTCATCTCCATCCGTTGACCGTGCACTTCCAGACGGGTTGCACTTAGTTCGACCTGTTGAAGGAGTATTTGCTTCCGTTGGGCAAGGAATGCGACGTATATCAGCAGAACACCTGCGAGTGCCCACAGAGATCCAGTAACTCCTCCGATGTAATCTCCGACCTCATTCGGTGTGACTGGCAACGTGTCATCCCCAATCATCATATACCCGTGAACAAGTACCACAAGACCTCCTATGCCCAATGCGCAGGCAGATATCAACGCAACATATACCTGCCTATCGATGGAGGGGACTTCTATCTGCAATCTCTTCTCTGCCTCCTCCTGCTCCAGACGCATTTTGTCTGTGTCCATGTGAACTGAATCTCTGCGGTGGTCTGCCATATCGATTGATTGTGATGGGGCACCTCGCACCGAAACGTGATCAGTTAAGTGAATTCTGAACGAAAGGTGACCATTTTCCTTTGATAAGCATTCTCGGGTATTTCGAACACACCTGATGGTGTAACGACGTACCTGAGAATGCTCACATCTTCACCGGGCACAGATTAGTGCTGCCCATGCTCGTCGACGGTGAAGTTGACCTGCGGTCGGTCCGGATCGTGTGCCAAAAACAGTCCTGTTTGGGAGAGAAGATGGTCCTTCGAGGTTTCCTATTTACGGTGATACATTCCTTTGCCTCGTGGGGGAGCACTGTCGCATTATGAATTTGGACCATCGTTTCTCAACAATACGTGCTATCGCATTTTGCGGAGTTTCCCTTCCAATATGTCGGCATCACATTCGAGACGACGTGGTAGTGTATTCCAGAATTCGACCACCGGATCAACGTATTCAGTGAATGTACTTACGTCGATGAAGATATTCGTCTCGCACAGTAACGTCGTCTCCATTTCACGTCTGCCCCCGTAAGGGTCTTCACGTTTCATAAAGTATTCCGGACGACGTTTGCGCAGGGATTCGGCAGATCTACCATCTCCGTGCTTTATGCTATTTGCTAACTGGGATAAGTCACTAAGTTTCGTCCAATGTTCAGTGTCTTCGATGGAAAAGGGTGTTTCTGTCACGTCGTTTCGTATTGAGAACGCAGCAAAGATGCCAATGATTTGCTTCCAGTCTTCGCAAAATCTGGTCATTGGAAACGACCACACCCTCGATAGTTCTTGATAAAGATACCTGCGCACTTGCTGCTCCCACATTTGTGCGAGGTTGACGATCGACATGCCGATGATATTGTGCCGAGCAAGACGCAGTCCTCCGTAGCAGTCATCTCGGTATTCCATTGCTTCTTCGGCAGGTCCGGACGGGTCGTCACAATAACCTGCCTTGTACATCATCCGTCTATAGTAATCCTCGGTCAACTGATTCACCTCTCCATCTATGTCGTCGAAGAGAGGGAATACCTTTTCGGTCATTGTCCGAGCATACCACCGTACTTCTGCCTGCCAGAGTTCTTTGCGGTACTTGTCAATGCAGAGGTATACTGTGGGCATCGTGAATAACGCACGTCTGCTCGTGCAAAATGAGATACGCAGGATGGTTTACAGGGATACGTCTTTGGCAACGGTCTTAAGCAGACGTTCGAAAAGTCTCCGTTTGAACATTTCGTTAATTCTGGGATCGGTGAGTCTCTGATAGAGTTCGATCGAGTCGTTTACCTGACTGAGCACGTGCTTATCGATCACCCTCTCCACGTGGTGCCTCTTGTTCGACATCGAGTTGGGTCCTGATAGGACTGCCTGCACGGACTCGTCTGCCTCCACGTCCTCCACGATCTGTTTGACCCGGATCTTGTCTCGTTCGTCGAGATCGAGTCCGTACGTGTCGTTGAGCACACTGACAATGTTCGAGAGGTAGTCCACCTCGGGTTCGGAGATCGTCCCGGTGCCGGATTGAATTGCCGGCAATTCCCCGTCGTTGGCATCGAGGGTCAGTGCCCCTTCGTAGGTCTCCTGTATGCGGAAACTGTCGAGGTCCACTTCGTCGAGGATCTCCGTCGGCAGTCCGGCACCTTCCCGTTTGGGCAGTTTCCGGTTTAGACTGCGTGTGAAGACGTACGTCTTCTCCAGCTCGGGGTCCTCGAAGGTGACGAGTTGACACACGTACCCGTAGAGTCGGACGAAGGACTGGAGGAGGGACCGGTAGGTCTCCCTCGTCTCTTCGTCCCGTTGCTGCCACTGGTGGACCACCCGGTCGAGCACCGGTTGGAGCAGTTCTCCCGGTTGCCTCTCGTCGAAGAACACCTCGTGCGAAGTCCTCCACGTCTTCTCTCGTGTGGACTTCGAGGGTCTCCAGTTCGGTCTGGAGGTCGTATAGTTTGTTCGGATCCGTCTCTCCCGTGAGGACGGTCGTCTGGTAGTAGTGCTGGAACGACTCCTGTATGCCCTCTGCCTCGTTGACGAAGTCGAGCACGACGGTCTCCGTTTTCCCCTCAGACCATGCCGTCCGATTCAGTCGAGAGAGGGTCTGCACGGCAGCAACCCCTGAAAGTCGTTTATCGCACGAACATACTGTGCAGGAACGGTTCATCGAACCCGGTCTGGAACTTGTTCGCAACGACCAGGATGCGGTACTCCGGCAGTTTGAATGCATCCGGAATGGAGGTGCGGGGTCCGAGTTCGTTCAGGGAGGTCTCCGTGTGCTCCGCCCCCGTCTGCGGGTCCTGCACCGTGCCGGAGAAGGCAACGAGGGGACCGTAGGGCAGTCCCTTCTCCCGCATGAGCTCACGGAACTTGAGGAAGTACCGGACGGCATGGAGTCGAGACCGCGTGACGAACATGGCACGTCCCCTCCCCTGTATCGCATGCTGCCGTCACGTCGAGGAAGTGGTCGAGGCATGATCCGTGCCTTCGTCTCGACGGCATGGTCGGTCAGGTCCACGTAGGAGGTGAGGGCACGCACTGCCTTCTGCGTCTCGTACGCCTCGTCGTCCTCGATGGACTTGACGAGTTTGAAGTACCTCTTGAAGGTGGTGTAGTTTTTCAGCACGTCGAGGATGAACCCCTCCTCGATTGCCTGCCGCATCGAGTACGTGTGGAACGGGACGAACCTCCCGTTCTCGTCCTTCCGACCGAAGAGTTCGAGGGTCTTGTTCTTCGGGGTGGCAGTGAAGGCAAAGAACGAGATGTGTTCCTGCTGCCGTCTCCGCATGCGGATCTCCTGCACGACCTTGTCCTCCAAGTCTTCTTCCTTCCCTTCCTCGTCTTCCTCCTCGGCATCCTCCAGTCCGGCAGAGAGGGTCTTCTTGAGGTGCCTTGCAGCCTCCCCCGACTGCGACGAGTGTGCCTCGTCGATGATGACGGCAAACCTCTGCCCCCCGAGTCCCGACCATCGTCTCCGAGATCACGGGGAACTTCTGCAGGGTCGTGACGACGATGTCCTTCCCCTGCTGCAGTGCCTCCCGGAGTTGGGCAGAGGTCTTCGTGATCGGGACGACCGTGCCCTTCGTCTGCTCGAACTGCTTGATCGTGTTCTGCAACTGCTGGTCGAGCACCCTCCGGTCCGTCACGACGATGATGGTGTCGAAGAGTCGGGACCTTCGGTCCGCACGGTAGAGTTGCCGCAGTCCGTGGCGCAACCCACGCAATGGAGTTCGACTTTCCCGACTCCTGCCGAGTGCTGGACGAGGTAGGAGTGCCCCGATCCGTCCGCGTGCGTGCCGCATGGAGGAGTTGCCGGACCACGTCGAGTTGGTGGTACCGCGGGAAGATCAGTGCGGTCTTCTCCTCCTCGACGACCTCGTCCCTTCTTCGGGTCGTACACCCTCTCCGTCTCCGTCTGGACGTGGAGGTAGTTCTGCGAGGAGGTCGAGGAGGGTGTCCCTCTGCCACACGTCCTCCCACAGGTATGCGGTCGCATGCCCGTTCGGGTTCACGGGGTTGCCTGCCCCCGTCCTCGGTCCCCTTGTTGAAGGGGAGGAAGTACGTCTTCTGTCCCCTGCGAGTCGGGTCGTGTAGAAGACCTCCTCGTTGCCGACGGCAAAGTGGGCGAGGCACCGTCCGAATGCGAAGAGGGGTTCCTTCGGGTCCCGGTCCTTGCTCGTACTGCTTCATGGCATGCCCGACGACTGCCCGGTGAGGGAGTTCTTGAGTTCTGCAGTGACGACGGGGATGCCGTTGACGAAGAGGGCAACGATCGAGGGAGTTCTCGTTCTGCTTCGAGTACCTGAGTTGCCGGACGACGGAGAACCGGTTCTTGCCGGTAGAGTGCTCTCGTGCTCGGGGTTGAGATCGCGAGATGGGTCGGAAGTAGACGAGACGGAGTTCGGACACCCCGGTCCTTGACCCCCTTCCGGAGGACGTGGAGGGTGCCCCACTTCCCGATCTCCTCGGGAGACCCGGAGGAGAGGTTGCGGTCGGTGTCGTCCGTACTGCCCTCCGCAGTCGGTCGTACTCGTCGGGTTGGGTCTCCCGGACGAACGAGACGACCTCGTCGGGGAGGAGGACGAGGTCCTTGTCGTAGTCGTGCGGGTGCCGGAGGTGGTACCCCGACGGAGGTGAGGTGTTCGACGACGTGGTCCTCGAAGTCCTGCTCCCGGTAGTTCTGCGTGCTCATGCCGTCACCCCTTCCAGTGCCTCACGGGGGCAGGCACCTCGTCCCGCACGTCGATCTTGCCGGTGACGACCTCGGAGATCAAGGAGGTGCGGAGTTCTTTCAAAAGGTCTATGCCCTGCTGCTCCTGACGAAGTAGTCTACCGGCATTTGTCGACTGATGATTAACATGCCGGACGATTGCTTCCTGTTCGTCCCTTGGAGGTATGGGTACCGGAATGTTCGTAAGGATTTCTGTGTTTAGGTTGTTCATCGTTGAACCGACGGATTCGAGGACCAACCACTGCTCAACACCGGAAGTGGACAGGAGTAGGGTCATGTAGGATGGAAACACCTGTTCCCGATCAAATTTGACCTTAATGCTGCCGGTGCCGCACATCCACCCTGCTTCGTTTTCCGTGACGAGGGCACACCTGCCCATTTCCCCACGACGGGCAAAGACAATATTGCCAGTCTCAAGGACGTGCCGACTCAATTTTCGAACGGAATCTGTCGACACCGTCTTCTTTTGGTCTGCCACGATCCGACCGTTTACAATATTGGAGGGGTTTACCAACGGGATACCACCCTCGATGTAGTCGTCTGCGTGTAATTGACTTCCGAATGGTCCCGTTTGGATGAGTGGAGCAACCCATCCGAGTTTGCCGACTCTCCAATGCTCCGGCACCTCACCCAACCACTCGATGCCGGAGTCCTTCATCGGCACGGTGGGGTCGAGTCCCTTCGTCACGGCACGGTTGATCACTGCCGTGCGTTGCTCCTTGAGCAGGTCTATGAGTGCCTGCTTCTTCTGAATCAGGGTGTCGATCTCCTGCGTCTTGCGGTCGAGGAAGTCGGCAATTGCACGTTGATCTCTAATCATAGGCACAATGAAATCGGTGCTGAGAAGACCCTCACGTGAAAGTTCGATCTGGTTAGTCGACCCGTTCACAAGTGCCGCATAGATAAACCCTTGATACAAGGGTGTCTGAACAAGGTAGTATACATACCGTGGCAGCACCTTGTCACCGAACCGAACGATAGTGACGTGACTATCTGCTACGTACGCACCGTCACGATCAAACAATAAGGCACGTCCGAGAGTGCCTGTCCCAGTGGAGTTTACCAATAGATCCCCTGACCGCAGGGCACCCTTCAACTTCGTCCAATCACACTCCTCGTGGTACTTGACTCGATCCTCACGGAATCCATTCCAGTAGATACATGCTTGATTGACAACACGCACACCAGATTCCTCCACATACACGGGTCCTGCTCCACGGGATACGAAAGTTGAGAGGTGCTTAAGGGGTGCGACCGTCCACTCTTGGGGAATTTTGCCGATCCATTCAACTCCACTGTCCTTGTACTCCGGGTACCTCTTCATACTGCCAGCACCTGCTTCAGAAGTCCCTCCGTCTCGGCATCCAGTGCGAGGATGTCCCTCGTGATCTCCTCCACCGACCTTAGTTTCTCGTACCGGTAGAAGTACCGGGTGAAGTTGATCTCGTACCCGACCTTGTCCGCACCCCGGTCCATCCATGCGTCCGGCACATGCGGCAAGACCTCCCTCTCGAAGTACTCCTCCACGTCCTCCTTTAAGGGCACCCGTTCATAGTCCCGCAGGTCCGTGTCCGGTTTGGGATTGCCCGACGAGTCCCGTTTCACCTGTCCCTTCTTTTCGTACTGCGGTCGTTCCACCCGCACTTTCGTGAACCCGAAGTCCTCGTTGTCGAAGATGCGGACGTGCTTCCCCTCCTCGCAAGGACGTATAAAGGTCCGTGATCTGCTGCGTCTGTTCGTCCGAGACGAGTTCCTCTTGTTGCCGAGAGACTTGCGCATCTTCGTCGAGAACCCGACCGCATTGATCAGTTGGACCTTGCCCCGACGGTGCTCCGGTTTGCGGTTCGTCACGATCCAGACGTACGTCGCAATCCCCGTGTTGTAGAAGAGTTCGGTTGGCAGGGCAACGATTGCTTCCAACCAGTCGTTCTCGATGATCCACCTGCGGATCTCCGACTCCCCGGACCCGGCATCCCCGGTGAACAGGGGTGACCCGTTGAAGACGATGGCAATGCGACTCCCCCGTGCCTCCATCTTCGAGATCATGTGCTGGAGAAAGAGCAGGGCACCGTCGGAAGAACGAGGAGTGCCGGCAGAGAACCGTCCGTTGGCCGTCTGCGCCTCCTGCCCGATGAACGACTGCTCACTCTTCCACGCGACCCCGAAGGGAGGATTGGAGAGCATGAAGTCGAACCGCTGCCCCTTGAACCCGTCTTTCGATAAACTGGACCCGAGACGGATGTTGTCCGGGTTCTCCCCCGTCATCAGGAAGTCCGACCTGGCAATGGCATAGGTCTGGTCGTTCAGTTCCTGCCCGAAGACGAGCACGTTCGACGTCCGGGTTCACGGATTCGATCTGCTCCTTCGCAATCGTCAGCATACCCCCGGTGCCGCATGCGGGGTCGAAGATGCTGCGGACGATGCCCTTGCCCTGAAGACTCGTCATCGTGCTCGGCAAGGAGCAGGTTGACCATGAGACGGATGACCTCACGGGGGGTATAGTGCTCACCTGCCGTCTCGTTGGACATTTCCGAGAACCGTCGCAGCAGTTCCTCGAAGATGTACCCCATCTCATGGTTCGAGACGACCGAGGGGTGCAGGTCCACCTCCGTGAACCTGTCGCAGATCATGAACAGGAGGTCGTTGCGTCGGAGTTTCTCGACGATGGGTTCGAGACGGAAGTGTCCGAGGATCTCCCGGACGTTGGCACTGAACCCGTTCAGATATGCGTTGAAGTTGATGCCGATGTTGTTGGCATCCTGGTGAGACGGACGAGGTCGAAGTCCGAGACATTGTAGAAGTTGAGACCCCCGGTCGAGTTCAGGACGACCTGCTCCAGTTGGTCCGGATCCAGACGGTCCCTGAAGGACTTGTAGGTCTGAATGATCGAGTCCTTCCTGCCGTTGAGCACGCAATCCAGACGACGCAGGACGACGAACGGAAGGGTCACATCCCCGTACTCGTGTGCCTTGAAGGATCCACGCAGGATGTCGTCTGCCACCTGCCAGATGAAGTTTGCCTTATCTCTAAAGTTGGTCATGGGGTCCGGTCGGTACTACCTTGCTACTACACGTTCAGCACATGATACTGCAGGGCAGTGGATTCCACAACCGGTTCAGGTGGTCGTTGCCGTAGGGCATGTCTGAGGGTTCAGTTCAGGCATTTCGGGACTTCTGTGACTACCCGTGTTGTCTGCCGACCACAAGACGAAAAGTCGGTTCAACCGAGTCCATCTTCCACCGGAGTTTATCTCACTCCCAACCAAGATCAATATGGTATCTATGTCTCAGCACCGATACTTTAAACTCGTAGCAGCACGACCCGGAAAGACCGAATGGCAGTTCGAGCAGTTCATGCACGGGAGAGCACACTTCGGGTGGAGTCCCCCCGGCACTGACTTGAGAAAGATCCGGGATATAAAACGAAGTCACCGGGACGAGCAGGAAAGCATCACGTGGAGGTACACGCAGTTCCTTCTCAACCGTCTCCGTCCGGGAGACCGTCTCGTGCTACAGTTCGATCAACCCTTGCGGCAGTTCCTGCTTGCGGAGGTTTCGGGGGAATACGGCACACTGGATGTGCCCGAGGATGACTTCAATCACTACGTTGAATGCATACCCCTGACCGACGAGTTCATCGACGTGCAGTCCAACCTGATTCCCCAGCACGTGCGGCACGACGTATCCAAGAGAGGGCATTACTACGAGATATACTCCACGGACACGATTGACTTCCTCGACCGACTTATAGAGGAGAAGTTGTGGACTACGAGGGGGTCGGTCCGCACAAGGACGGTCGAGGACGAGGTGGAGGATACCCGCAGAGTGCTCGTAGAGTCCGCAATTCAAACGATCTCAAAAAGGTGGAAGGCAAACGACTTCGAGTCCTTCGTTGCCCATCTCTTCGAAAGGGTGCCGGGAGTGTCCGTAAAGAAGAAGGTGGACTCCCGGAAAGGGTGGGACCTCACCCTCACGGTACGAGACCCACTGACAGATGCCATGATTCATGATGATGTGCCGGTCCAGTGCAAGAACTACACAGGCAACGTCAACACGGACCGACCTCTATCCGACTTGGAGAGATCGATCCGCAACTCGTCGTCTGATCTTGCCTACCTCGTGATCATGGGAGAAATGACTGAGGAATACCGAGGTATGGTGCTGGAACTGGAAAAAAAGTTGAGCAATGAGTTAGACCGAAGCATCTCATTGCGGGTGGTCGACCAAGAACGGGTTGCGGACCTCTATCTACAACACGTCGCATGCTTGTCGACTACCTCATGACAGATCCACGTGGAGCAGAGGGGTTCTTGTGCCTCCACGACGACCGGTGAGAAGCATTCCAGTGCATCCCCCTTCTTACAGCAGGTCTTCTGGTCCCCTCGTCCTCGGGATGTCAACTCAACCCGAATGCAACCGAACCGTATACATCCGTTCAACGACTATCGATCAGAGTGCCTGATTATGGACCATGACCGAAGAAGCAAGTTCGTCTACACCGACCCTCGGGAGATTCGGATAGACAAAGACAGAGAGGAGGTCCCGCACCAACTGCGGGAAGTGCCGGAAAGTGACCTCAATGGGAAGTCCATACAGGGATCAAAACCGATCCGACAGATAGACGACGGTCACGGGCATTGACGACGATTACATGGGGCAAAGTGAAAGACGACGGACTGCGAGTACGTGCAACATTCTCCAGAAAGGGTCGTACTGCTGATATATTGCTGAACCGTTCGGCAGTCATGTTCGTTGTCATAGGTAAGGTGCGGTTAGACCTTCGTTTTTGCACTCCTCCTGCGTGCTTGTTCGTCCTCCGTGAATCTTCAAGCACGTGACTCTGGATCACGGGGTTGGAGGTTCGAGTCCTCCCCGGGCAGCCGAAAAAAACAGCGCAATCAGCCCGCATTCAGCGATTCAGCCTGGATGCGGGCTGATTTTTTTCGCGGGTGTTGAGGGGCGTTGTGCCTCGTTGTGCGGGTGAGTGCGCATCAACGCACCGGAGGGAAGGGGTTCGGGTGTTTTGAGCACGTTATTGAACCCGAAACCCCTATGACGCGCGACGTTATGGCCATAGGCAGGTCCACACCCGATGATTCGCTCCTTTGCAGACAAGGCCACCCGGCAGGTGTTCAACGGCAGGCGTGCTCGGGGTTTACCGGGAGATATTCAGCAGAGAGCAACCTACAAGCTGGCGATGATTGACGCGGCGGAGGAGGTGGAAGACCTACGCTCGCCGCCGGGTAACCGGCTTGAACGTCTGAGCGGAGACCGGGAGGGCGCGTACAGCATCCGTGTCAACGAGCAGTGGCGAATCTGCTTTCGATGGGAAGGGGCCGATGCCTACGAAGTGGAGATAACCGACTATTATTGAGACCATGCCGTACAGCCGAGACCTTGACAGAAAGGAGCGCGACCAGCCGAGAGACTTTCCCGTGGTTCATCCGGGGGGTGTTCTCCGCGTGGAGTTCATGGAGCCGTTGGAGATCAGTCAAAACGCTCTTGCGCGGGCTGTCGGCGTGCCGCCCCGGCGGGTCAATGAGATTGTTCGAGGCAAACGCGCGGTGACGGCAGACACGGCGCTCCGGCTCGGCCGCTACTTCGGGACCACGCCCGAGTTCTGGATCAACTTGCAGACGCGCTATGACCTGGAGACACGACGCGAGGAGCTTGGCGATCGGCTTCGGACGGAGGTTACTCGCCGGGTACCGGCATGCTGACAGAAGGGCAGCCGTGAAGAGTCCTGTACAACATATGCACAACGGGCTTTTGACCGGGCTGATAATCGACGTTTATGATAGCGTCAAGGCCGGTTTCAACACTTGCACTGCGTCCACACATCGCTCGCCGCGCAGACGGCCTGCGATCATCTCCGGAGGTGCCATGTAGCGGGCGGTAGGGCTGGACGAGTTTCTGCAGAGCAGTGGACGGAGTGGCATGTTGCCTGAACCAAGTTCTCTCTATAAACGGCAGCACGATAGATTCGTGTAACATTGCCGGGCAAAGGCAAGAGCGGGGGCGCGGGTGGTCTATTACGTTGTGGTGGGCGCGAACGAGGTGTATTTGCTATCGATCTATTCCAAGAACGAGCAAGAGGACTTGACGCCTGAACAGGTGACGGAACTCCGAAAAGCGGTAGGCAAACCATGAACGAGAACGATTTCAAGGAACTGCTCGGTGCTATGCGTGAAATGCGTGAGCACCGGGAGGGACGCGCCGACCTGCCGGACGAGAGCGTCCATGTTGCAGGGGAGCCGGACCCGCGCGCGGTTCGGAGAACGATGCGCCTCTCGCAAGAGGACTTCGCCTACTTGCTGGGCGTGAGCACGCGCACCTTGCAGAACCGGGAGCAGGGGCGGCGGCGTCCGACCGGCTCGGCCATGCAACTGCTCCGCATAGCCGAGCGGCACCCGGACATACTGCTTGAGATTGCCTGACCGAGAGGCACGCCGCAGGCGTTTTGTACAACAGTTGCCCAACGCAAGACTCAGGCGCGTAGGCCGCCGGAGCAATGGCCGTCCGTCAGCCGCAGATCGAGGCGGCCCGATGGTCGTTCCGCTTCTTCATACTGGAGTGCCCCCAGCGAACGCCGCATTCAGGCGGGCTACGCTGCGGCTCGGCTGCCGTTCTGTGTCTCGAGGCTTTGCCGAAAAACGGCCTCGAAGTGTTGAACGGGACAAACGTTCAGCGAATAGAGTGCGGTAAGCTCGCGGCATTGGTCCTCCGAGACATCGGTAAGCACCATGAAGCTACTTTCCTCGTCAAGGCCGAGAAGCCGGGCGAAGCGCGAGTACTTGGCAACGTGCTGTTGATACTGCCCGGTCTTACCCTCAATCCAGAACACCGAGTCGCCGACGCGGGCAAGCACGTCAAGCTCGAAGTCATCGCCATTCGGAAGAACGATCTGCGGGTTGATCATGCTTTCGAAAGCGGATTCACTGCCCAACATCTGCTCGGCAATCGCTTCAACTTTAAGCAGAATGAACCGCTCGAGCCAGTGCCCGGAAAAGAAATTCTGCACCCGCGGCTCCCGCGACGGCGTCGCGGTGATGAGATAGCGTGGAGACTTCAAGTAGTTGTAGCGGGTGAGCAGCGCTACCTGGTGCAGCATCGAACAGAGCTGGCACACCGAAGAAATGTCGGTCTGCGGGAGGTCCTTGATGTTCATCGTAAAGGAACGCCCGCTGGCCATCGTTCGCTTGATCCGGTGCAGGAGGTCCGCTAAAGCTTCATAGCGTTCTCCAAGAAAAAGCGCCAGCCGGTCCAGCAACTCGTCCGCCGCATGGGGCGCTCGGAGATGCTTGATCGTGATCTGCCGCGCGTTCAGGAGCGCTTCCAGCGTCGGAGCACCCGTTGAAGGCGCTTCTTGCCCCGTGTCCTGCTCATCCACCTTCTGCGGCTCGGGCACCGGCACCGAGGTCCCCGCCAGCGCCTCAAGTGCTACCGCAATGCGTTCGAGCAGCCCTTCGATGGTGTCGAGGCAGCCTTTCCGGATCTCGTTTTCGGCGGACAATGGATACACGTTGTTCATGGTTGCAGTAGGGTTACATGACGAAGCCGCTCCTTCCGGGTATCGTTAGAAACGCCGGTACCTTAAACGGAAGGCAACATCCTTCCATCTCACCCCGCCTACGGCTCTCCCTTTAGAACGTCTCTGATCCGCCCCGGCATCGATCATCAGGCCGATCTAACTTCAGCCTGCTCTGCGATGAGCTAAGTCAGCACGAGGGCACCACTGGACCTTCATACACGGGAAAGGGGCCTCCGTGCGTTTGCGCACAGAGACCCCTGCATCTCTTCCCGTCGCCTCGTCTCACCGGGCAATCCAGTGGGCCGTTTACCGGGCAATCGTCATGGAGCCGGTCGTGACGGTTTGCCGATCGCCGCCCGAAGCGGTCACGCGGTAGAGGTATGTGCCCGGCGCAAGCGCCGAGGCGTCTACGTCAACGCCCTGCGCCGAGCCGGCGGCAAAGTAGCTCTCCGGCAACGTCAGCACGCGGCGGCCGGTCGCGTCGTACAGGTTGATACCGACGGCTGTGGCCGTGGACACGTCGAACGCAATGCGGGTTGACGTGGCAAACGGATTCGGAAAATTCCCGCGAAGCAGGAAGGCCTCCGGCGTCTCGCTCTCGCCCGCCGCGCGCGTTTCCGTTGAGGTCGGCAAGGCGACAAGCGCCCCGCCGGCGGGCAGCGCCACATAGAGGCCAAAGCCGTCTTCGCCCGCTTCCGGCGACATAAAGCCGGACGCCAGCACGTTGATTGCTGCGCCTCCAAGGCCAAGCGTCGCAAGAGGCGCGGCGTAGGCTTGTACCACCGCCGCGTTGTCGGCCGTCTCTACGTTGACCACGTAGTCTGCGGCGGCGACGCTCTGGTACCGTTTGAAGTCGCCGAACGAAAGGTCATCGGCCAGCGTGAGACCGGCACCCGCGACGGTCACGTCTACCGTTGGCGCGTCCGAAGCGCCGTGGAAGATCTGAAGGTCCGTTTCCCCCTCCATCATGGCGGATTCCCGCCCTGCAGCGGCAAAGAGGTCGAACCCGGTGCCTTCGGCCGCCTCGGGACTAAGCGAGCCAGCAGCCACGACCACGTACGTCTCGCCCGCTGCGAGGTCGAGCATCTTCGTAAAGATGGCCTCATCGGCGGACGCGCTCGTCGGCGGCGCGATCTTGACGGTCAGCATTCCCGAGGGAAGCGTTACGAACGGCGTGGCGGTGCGGAAGGCAACGTCCTCGAGCTTCAACGCGAACTCGTTGGCACCCGTGAGATATATGTCAACCATGGCCGCACCCGGATCGGCTGCGTTGTGGATGATCTGGGCGCGCACGTCCGACCCGGTGGGAAGCGCAAGCAGCTCGCCACCGGCACCGGACGCCACATACAGACCGAACGCGGGTTGGCCTTCTTCCGGAGACAGGAAGCCGGACGCCAGCACGGTCAGGGCCGCGCCGCCGAGATCGAGCGCCTCGAGGGGCGCGGAGAACGAGGCCACCGGCGTGCCGTTGTCGGCAGCGGGCGTGATGTTCAGCGTGTAATCGGCAACGGGCAACTCAAGATACCCCTGGAAATCTCCGAACGCGAGGTTGTTGACAATCGGTCGCGGCGAGCCGAGCGCTACCACGTCTACCATCGGCGCATCCGGCGACCCGTGGAAGACGATAACGTCCGTCATGCCTGCCATTGACGACGTTTTGCGTGCCATATCTTTTGCGAAGAGGTCGAACGCCGGGTGGCCTTCCCGACCGAGCGGGTCCCCTGCGGCAACGAGCAGATACGTCCCGCCGTCGGCAAGCGTCAGCGTCTTGGTAAAGACCGGTGCGCTGTTGTCCGTCGCCGTCGCGGCGGTAATGTCAACCTTCAGTGCGATGCCGGCGGGCAGCGCCAGAAACCCGGAAGCCTGCCGGAAGGCCACGTTGTCGAGCGCCAGGCCGTCGTTGATGTAGATGTCCACCATTGCCGCTTCGGCATAGGGCGAGTTGTGAATGATGTTAACGTCGGCCGTCTGCGCCTTGCCGGTGCCGGGCACCAGTAGCCACGCAGTCGCCAGAGCGAAGAGGGCAATCGGACGAATGGCGGCGCGAAGCAGTCGTTTGTTCAAACGATTTCTCATGGTCATGTTGGTGTTGGGTGTGGTGGTGCTACTCCGCATGTCGGGACCTCCCGGCGGGGGTCTCGGCGTAGCCCTTCTGGTTGAGCCAGGATGTTGGGGTCAGGATCGTCCCTGAACGAGGTGCATGAAAGCGCGTCGCTCCCGGGGATCTTCGGAAAAGGTGCCGCTCATGGCGGTGGTGACGGTCGTCGCATTTTGCTTTTGCACGCCGCGCATGACCATGCAGAGGTGGGTGGCCTCGATCATGACCGCCACACCGCGGGGCCGGAGCACCTCTTGAATCGCGTCGCGAATCTGCCTCGTAAGCCGCTCCTGAACCTGAAAGCGGCGGGCAAACAGGTCCACGAGCCGCGCGATCTTGCTCAAGCCCACCACCTCGCCGTTCGGGATGTAAGCGACGTGCGCCTCGCCGTAGAAGGGCAGCAAGTGATGCTCGCACAGTGAAAAGACGGGGATGCTTTTGACGAGCACCATCTCTTCGTAGTCTTCCTTGAAGAGCGCTTGCGAAAGCACCTCGCGGGGATCCTGGCGGTAACCTTGCGTCAGGAACTCGTAGGCACCCGCCACCCGGTCCGGCGTGCGCGCAAGCCCTTCGCGGCTCACGTCTTCGCCGAGCAGTTCGATGATGCGGGAGAAGTGGCGGGACAGGAGCGTCGCCGCGAGTGGGTCCGCCGCCGCGCGCGGGCCGTCCACGTGACCTTCGGCACCGTCACCGGAGGCCAGTTCGGGCAGGGAGTCGCCGTGCAAGCGGGCGTCTTCTTCCTGCAAAAGGTGAATGGCCTGCCGTAGAGGATCGTTCATTTTCTCGCCTGTGAGCGGTTAAGCGTTCGGTTCAGGCAGTAGAATGATCCACAACCGATCAGGTTTCAACGTGTGACCGACTTATTCTCGCGTCGCGTTGAATATCTCCGGCATATTCGTTCACGAGGCGCGCGGCGAACGGTTTAGGCGCGGCGCGGGCAGAGGTGCCGCGGACTCGTCGAAGCCCCACTGGTCAACCGCGACCGGTGGAGAGCACGCGCGCCCGTTTCTCGGCCCAGAGGCCGAACGGCTCCATCCGTCCGAAGGCGAGCACCTCGAGATCAGAGATTCCGGGCGCGGTAAGTAGTGCTCTTTCAGCTACCTTTCCCCCGAAGACGAGGGTGTAAGGAGCCGCCGGAGACGCCATCTGCTCGAGGAGCCGACGAACGTTGAGCACATCGGCAGCAGAGCCGGGCAGCATGAAGGCGACGCAAACCATGGATGCATGGTGCTTCGCCTGCTGTTCGGCAAAATCTTCGGTGGGCACATTGGCCCCGAGATACACCACGCGCCACCCGGCCGAAATGAGCACCCCGCGCGCCATCAGCGCGCCAAGCTCGTGCTCCTCATTTCGGGCGCACCCGACAACGCACGTCGGCACGTCCTCGCGTGCCGCGGGCCGGCCGAGCGGAGTGAGCGCGATCAGCGCGTCACGCATGCACTGCGTCATGCGGTGCTCGTCGCCGATGGAGACGCTGCCCGACTGGTAGGCCATTCCCACCCGCGCCATCGTTGGCCCTACGACGCGGTCGAACACCTCGGCCATCGACTCGTTTTCGGAAAGTAGCCAGTTGATTAGCGCGACGAGCCGCGCGGCGTCGCCCTGTTCCATCCACGCGTAGGATCGGTCCACGAGATCCCCCCAGTCCTTTGCTCGCTTGCCCTTGTCCAGCGCCGCCCACACGGCCGGGGCGTCTTCGCCGAACGCGAGCAGCGGCAGCGGCAGGTCGTTGCTGCGGGCAAACCGGGCAAGCACGTCCATCGAGATGCGCCGGTGCCCGCCAGGGGTCAGGTCGCACTCCAGGTCACCGGCACTGCACCATCGCTTGATCGAGGAGTCGTGGACGCCAAGCAGCCGGGCGGCCTGCTGGGTCGAAAGGGCGGGTGAAGCATCCGGCATGGTGGGACCGTCATTGTACGCGTAGGGAGGGGAGGGCTTCAGATCGATCTCGCGGCCGGGATGTTCCGTCGTACGGCTCTCAAGGCGACTAATTACGGCCGGGTGGTCGGTTATTGGAGGGATTGCCTGCAGCAAAGCCTTTGTTGAACAGGCCTTTCGCCGAAAGAAGAGGGATGCGCTGCCGGTCAAGAGTAGAGACAGGAGAAGCGACGGGGCCTATCGATCCTTTTGCGAAACACGTATATTGGAGTCGGCAGCATGAAATTAGCCGTTTATCCACGTTTTTAGGTTCTTTGGTGGGTGTCATGCAAGTTGACGACGTCAAGCCGGCCCCGATGCGCGAGATGAACCAGTCGGTTCTGCTGGACAGTCTCTTCCACCTGCTGTCCGCGCAGGCGATGCTTAAGGAGAGCGGCGTGGCCGGGTCGCCGGACGGGCACCATGAACTGGATGAAGCCGTTCGCCGGCTCCGTGTTGAACTTGCGCAGCGCCGCCTTCATCTTGACCGAGCGCTCCGATCTGACGTTATCGCGGCGAACTAATTGGCGGGCGGGCGGGGTCATGGGCTGAATGGAATCTAAGTCGTAACAGAACAGTCATGATTGTCCCTTCAGAAGTACCTTTTTCTGGAGGAGCAATCAGATTAAATTGAGCTTACATAAAGTGCTGTGTCTATGCAGCCTCCTGTTCGCGAGGTGCGTAGCGCGGCGGCCAGCCGACACCGTCCGGCGGTGTAAACCGTTTTCAGCAAAACAAGCCTTAACATAGCGCTCACGTTCACGCCGTCCGGGGCGGCCCGCGGCCCCCTTGCCGTGTGGTTAGAGGTGGCTCGATGAACGGCCACGTGCTGGTGCTCAACCAGGACTTCAGCGCGCTCACCCTGTGCAGCGTCGAACGCGCCGTCATCCTCGTGCTGCTCCATAAGGCGGATCTTGTCGAGGCGCTGCCGGATCGCCTGCTCCATTCGCCCACCCGGCAGTTTCCCTTTCCCAGCATCGTCCGGCTAAAGGGCTACGTGCGGATGCCGTACCGCCGCATCATGATCTCGCGCAAGAACATCATCCGACGAGATCAATTCCGCTGCCAATACTGCGGCAGCCATGACCGGCTAACGGTCGACCACGTGATGCCGAAGTCGCGGGGCGGTAAGGACACCTGGGAGAACCTGGTCGCGGCCTGCACGCGATGCAACAACCGCAAGGGCAACCGCACGCCGGATGAGGCGGCCATGGTGCTGGACCGGCAGCCGTTCCGACCCACCCACGTCATGTTCATCCGCGATTACATCGGTGCCGTGCATGAAGCGTGGAAACCGTACCTCTTCCTTTCGTGATCGTGAAGCAACGCCGAGGGTGGAACCGGGCCGGGCGGCTCGCGTGCTCTACACCTCTGCACATCCTTTCGCCAGACCGAGACCTCTGTGGCCAAAAACGCTTCGCACCTCGTCGCGCGCCTGCTCTGGGCCGTGCCCGTCTTTCTGCTCGTGCTTGCCGCCAATCAGGTCAAAGTGGCGTCGGACATTCACCGGACGGTGCGTGACGGCGTTCTGGCTACGGCCGATGTCGTCGCCTATGATCTCTCCAACCGGGCGGATGTGACCTACGACTTCATCGGTCTGCGCGTCGTGCTGGACGATGGCACGGTCGTGGAGCGGGATCGCTTGTCGCTGCCGCACACCTTTGCCGCCGAAATGGAGGGCAAAGACGAGGTCGCCGTGCGCGTTCTGCCGGACACGCCGCAGCCCATCGTCATTGCGGATCTCGGGCGCGCGCACTGGCGCATGGCCCTTCTCAACGCCGCCATGTGCATCATCGGCCTGCTGATGACGGTGCCCGCCATCATGGCATGGAACCGTTACCTCTCGCGTGAGGGCGATCCGGCCGACCGCGCGCCGCAGGAAGCCGACACTGCCGCAGCCTGACCGTCAAAAACAACAAAGCCTCCGCACGGGAGGCTTTCTGAGCGGAAGCGTTCGTTTCTACTGAAACATCGCCTTGATGCTGCCCCACGTCCGTCGCATTGCCGTGGACACGTAGTTCACCGAAACGGGGGCGCTAACGTCATTGTCACGGAATCCACTTTCAAGCACCGCGGCGAGTTTGTAAGAGGCTTCCAGGTCGCTGGTCTTATAGAGGCCTCTGTGCACGGCCTTGTACGGTTTGGCGGCCCCGTGCGCAGGAACCGTCGCCACGACCTGGTATCCCATGGTGTTGGGCGTCTGGCAGAGTACCTCGAAGTGGTCGACGCCGTCCTCCTTGCTCGTCGCCCACGTCACCATGACATCTCCTGACTGCATCTCCCGCACCACGTTAAAGAACTCCATCTCCACCGCCTCGCCCGGGGCGAGGGCGAGTGTCAGCACTGCGAAAAGGAGGATGACTGGCTTCATGGAACCGCGGGAGCGGAGACTTCTGTTAGGCTTAAGATAATATGTTTGGCGTCAGGATCCAATGCTAAAATCAGAGCACTCTGCGGGCCTCGCATTGTGCTCACGGGCCGCCTTCACTCCTGGTCATCCCTCCGTCCGCCGCCCTTACCAGGGCTGCATCTGCGAGGCGCATCGTGCGCCACTCGGACTTCATCTCGGCACCAAGCCGCTTGTAGAACCCAATCGCCGGCTCGTTCCAGTCGAGTACCGCCCAGTCCATGCGCCGGCAACCGCGTTCCACCGCTTCCGACGCTACCGCGCGAAAGAGCGCCAGACCGATCCCCCTCCCGCGGTGGGCTGCGCGGACGTATAGGTCCTCCAGATAGACGCCCCAGCGCGTAAGGAACGTGGAGTAGGTATAAAAATAGAGCGCAAACCCAACGACCTGGCCCTCCACCTCGGCAACGAAGGCGTGGGCGCGCGGCTGCGCCTCGCGAGAGAGGTGCAGGCGAAGAGAGGGCACATCGGGCACCGCTTCATGCGTAAGCCGCTCGTATTCTGCCAACTCCAGAATGAGCGACACGATCGCCTCGGCGTCCTGCGGCCCGGCGACGCGAACGTTGAAAGGCGGCTGCATGAAATGCGACATGTCGTGAAATCTTTTAGATCCGAAGGCCGTCACCCGTCTAAGCCCGTCGTAGAGGTGCCGGCGAAAGGGGCCACGCGCTGCCTTAGAAAACCCCCTTGCGACGCCGAGCAAAGTACAAACATTGCAGACTCCATGTGCCTACTCCCGCCAGAACACGCGAAAAAGAGACTGTAAGAACTCCTTCTTGCGGCATTGCTTGCGGGCAAAAGACTGGAGACTGCAATTGCAGATACAAGCTTCGCACAAGGCGCGTGCCGCCCGCCACGGGATCGTCGAACCTGAACCCCTCCGCACCTTTAGATGAAGTCCCGCAGAAGGCAGACTCGAATGACTGGCACTCTGCGTTCACCCAGGGGCGCGGCGGCCGGGCACAGCGGCTCTTTCCGAATTCTTTACGGCGGGCACAGGTCTACGGCTCTTAGCCGTTGTAGAACACCCTGCCTCGCCACGACGGCGCGGAAAGAACGACTAATCTGACGCTCTAATAAGTAACGCTTCATGCTCTCCTTCAACAAGATCGGCCAAAGACGCTACGAACGGCCGGGTATTCGCGAGAACCTGCGCTCCCCCGAGCAGCGCGTGGGCACCCTCCTTGTACTCGTTGCAGCTCTCGGCGTGGCGGCCATGTTCGCGCTCATGGCCGTCCTTTTCTTTCAGGTGCCGAGCGTCGATCAGCTTCAGGACGCGAAAGTCATGGAAGCGTCCATCGTCTACACAGCCGACGGAGAGGAGATCACCCGTTACAGCGATGAGAACCGGACGTGGATACCGTTGGACTCGATGTCCGCCTTCGTCCCGCAGGCGCTCATTGCCACCGAAGACAAACGTTTCTACGAGCACAGCGGCGTCGACGTGCAGCGCACCATCGGCTCTGTCTTCAAAACCATCGGCGGCGACCGTCAGGGCGGCTCGACCATTACGATGCAGCTCGCCCGCAACGCCTTTTCGGACATTCAGGACGACTTCGCCTACACGCGCAAGTTCAAAGAGTGGCTCACCGCGCTCCGCCTGGAGGATATGTACGAAAAGGACCAGATTCTCGAAATGTACCTGAACACCGTTCCGTTCATGTACAACGCTTTCGGCATCGAGGCGGCGGCGGAAACGTACTTCCAAAAACCTGCCCTTGACCTCACGATCGAAGAGGCCGCTACGCTTGTCGGGATGCTTAAAGGCACGGTCTTCTACAACCCCGTTCGTAACCCGGAGCGAAGCCAGGAGCGACGCAATGTCGTGCTGGAGCAAATGACCAAATCCGGCTATCTCTCCCAGAAAGACTTCGCCCGCCTTCGGGATCGCCCGACCAAGCTGCGCTTCCGGCGGCTCTCACGCACCGACAACCTCGCACCATTTTTTGCCGAATACCTGCGGCAGTACCTTGGCGAGTGGGCGGAGGAGCGCGGTTACAACCTTTACCGCGACGGCCTGCGCATTCACACGACGCTCGATTCGAAGATGCAGCAAGCGGCGCAAGAAGCGGTCGTGACGATGGGCGACCGCTACCAGGCCGTCGGGGCGGTGGAATGGAGCCGCCGCCAGTCGCCGTACTTCTCGTCCAACTCGGCCGACTATGTGTCCTACGAGAAGAATGTCAGCCCCTTTGCTTACTTCTGGGATTCCAATCCGCGCATCGTGGCGTCCTACGTAAAGCAGAGCGAGCGCTACCGGAAGGCCGTCGAAGCGGGAGAAGCGCCGCAAGCAGCCCTGGACCGCCTTCAGGGCGATGCGGCCTTCATGGATTCGCTAAAGGCGAAGGAGAGCCGTCTCGAGGTCGGCTTTGTCGCCCTCGATCCGCGGACGGGACAGGTGCGGGCCTGGGTCGGCGGGCGAAGCTTTGAAGACGAGCAGTACGACCACGTGGCGCTCGCCAAGCGGCAGCCCGGCTCGACCTTTAAGCCCTTCGTCTACACCGCCGCAATCGACAACGGCTTTTCGCCGGAAGACGAGTTCCGCGATGAGGTGATCGAGTACGTCGACCCGGACACGAAGCGCCGCTGGCGTCCGACCAACGTCGGATCGTCTACCGGGCAACTGCTGACACTGCGCGATGCTCTGGCTTATTCGAAAAACACGGTCACGGCGCAGCTCGTTCAAGAGGTGGGTCCGGGCCGCGTAGCCGACTACGCGCACAGAATGGGGATCCAGAGTGATCTCGACGCGGTCCCGTCCATTGGTCTTGGCACGAGCGACGTGTCTCTGCTCGAAATGGCCTCCGCCTATGGCACGCTGGCCAACGGCGGCAATTATATCGAGCCTATCGTGGTTACGAGGATAGAGGACCGCACGGGCAAGGTGCTGGCGACCTTCTCTCCCGATCCCGAGAACGTGATTTCGGCCTCGACGGCGTACACGGTCCTCGACATGATGCGCGGCGTCGTCGACTATGGCACTGGGCAGCGCATCCGCTCCGTCTTTGGAATGCGCGGCGACCTTGCCGGCAAGACCGGGACCACGCAGAACGGCGCGGACGGCTGGTTCATGCTCGTGCATCCCGACCTCGTAATGGCGTCCTGGATCGGTTTCAGCCGCCCGGCCCTCACGTTCCGCTCCAGTTATTGGGGACAGGGTTCGCACAACGCGCTCTATGTCGTGGGCAACTTCGTTAAGGCAATTGATCTGCCTCAAGCAAGCTTCGAGGCACCGCCAGGCTACGTCGCCCCGGCACCCTCGTTGCCCATGCAGAACGCGGACTACTACAGCAGCCCCGAGTACCTCGACTCGCTCCAGCGCGTCGGCGATTCACTCGCCGGCGACCGCTGGGCGTATGACCGATGGGATTATACGCCTCAGGACGAGGTGGACTGGGAGAATGGGGATGATGAGGTCTCCGATGAGGAGCGCGCGCCCTCTGATTCGCTCAACCGTCGCCGCGCCACGCCCAAACTTCCTGATGCCGCATTCGACGACGAAGAACAGGTCGCTGTAGAAACGCCCCAGACGCCGGACAGAGCCGGGCAGGAGACGTCCGCACCTGAACCCGCGAATGCTCAGGATGCTCAGGACGACGGCCTGACGGAGATAGAACGTCTGAACCGCCAGCAACCCGACCTGCCCCCGGTCCCGGACGGCCCGTGACGCAGGTCGCTACCGCAGCGGTGCGAGCACGGCGTTATCGAACAGCACTTCCCCGTTATACCAGAAACCGCGGAAGAGCGGGTTGTCCATGAGATAAACGACGACCCCTTCGCCCACTTGCTCTGTTCCGAAGGCGAGCGTTCCTTCGATTTTCGCCTGCGCTCCATGCCCGGCGAAGCCGCTCAACGGAACACCGCTTTCGAGTACGCCCACGTTCCAGCCGTCTTTCAGCAGAGCGGCCGCGTCCGCCCCGCGTCTGAGCGCGACATAGGTGTCGCCGTACCCGAAGGCGAGCGGGTGTGTCACATCTACCGCCACGCGGAAGAGGCTCCCCGGTACGTCATCAGACACCTCGTCGCGCCGACGGGCTGCGTAAGGCGTGCGTCGAACCTGCGTTGTGTCTTCCCCTGACTTCTCCTTTGGCTGGAGGCTCAGCCCCTCACGGCCGGCGAGCGCGTAGGCGGCTTTCCCAACGGCGACGAGTCGCCCGCCTTCGCGCACCCAGGTCAGCAGTTCGTTCCACTTGCCGTCTTTGAAGTAGGCGTCATAGCTGCCTTCGGGCAGCACCAGAACCGTGTAGTCGGCCAGGGTTGTGGCCGTTAGATCTTCGCTGTCGATCAGGGTGGTCGGGTAGCCGAGTTCGTAGTCAAAATGGTACCAGATCTCGCCGAGGCTGTACGGGGACGCGGGTTCGCCGCTCAGCACTGCCACGCGGGGCGGCGCGATGCTGCGAAAGGTGGCAGATCCAAGGTCCAGCCCACCCGGAGTCAACCCCGTCGAAGCGGCCCAGATGCGCCTGCCATGCGCGCGCGCCGAGTCCTGAACGAGGCTGTCGAAGGTTGTACCGAGCGCGCCGTTTGCGCCTTTGGCAATGAGGAGCGTTCCCCGGGCGAAGGAATCGTCAGCGAGCTTGAAAGGCTCGGTTGCCATGCGCACCCGAACGCCCGCCCGCAGGAGCGAAGCGAGAAAAGCCGCATCTTCCGGCGATTGCCACCGGGCGATGTAGGCAAAGGCAGATGCCGGCAGCGGCGGCTGCGCGGGCCTGAGAGGCTCGTCTTCGGTCCGTCCCTCTACCGGAGCGAGAACGGCATAAGCGTCCAGCCCGAACACGTGCGGGAGCGCCCAGGAAGTGATGTCGTAGGTGAGCGAGTCGGAAAGGGCAGGGGAGGGGTCAAAGAGGACGGAGGCGAGCACGCCCTTCGGCTGGTCAGTAGATACCACGAGGTCGCCTTCGGTCGCCGTAAAACGCGCTTCGTTGCTCGTCAGATAATTGCGGCCCCGGAGCGTCTGCGCCTCCCTCAAGAAGCCGTACCGAATGTCCTGCCGGTCGAGCAGCCGAGCGAGTGCGCCGATCCGGTCTGCCGCCGTGTCCGCCCGGACGACGAAGGCGCGGTAGGGAAGCGTCGGCCTCTCGGCGGGATTGTAAAACCGCGCGAAAGCCTCCAGAAGCTCGGCGCGCGACGCGGCGGCCGTCGCAACAGTAGAAAGCCCTGTGGCCACGTGGTGGCGAATGCGCTGCTCAAGCGAGAGCGTGTCCCCCTCTTCCATAAGTCCCCGCAGACCGGCCTCTTCCTGTCCGGCCTGTTCATACGTCATGCCCACCGCTCCGCTGAAGGTCGGCCAGGAGTCGCCGTAACTCGGATAGAGCAGATCAAAGCTCTCGCCCGTGAAGTAAAGCCAGCCTTCCGCATCAAAGCGCCGGGCATTGCTGCGGCCGATCCGCTCCTGAAACGCCTGCTGCCAGTCCGTCACGGCCGGGTGGAGCGGCGCTGCCGCCGGAGCGAAATAGTAGCCGTCATCGATCGACTGCTCGTGGAAGTCGACGTGTACCTGCGGCAACCAGCGATTGTAGAGCGCAACCCGCCTTTTCGATTCCGGCTGCACCTGCCACGCCCAATCTCGGTTCAGGTCGAAGAGGTAGTGGTTCGTCCTTGCTCCCGGCCACTCCCGGCGGTGTTCGCGCGCCTCCGGATGGACGTCCGGCCAGCGGCCGCGAAGGCTCTCGAACTGCCGCACATACCGCTCCCGTCCGTCGGGGTTTAGTGCCGGGTCGATCACGACCACCACGTCGTCGAGCCAGGCGAGGTCCGCGCCCCCGTTGCCCGTCGCGAGGCGGAAAGCCGTCTCCATCGCCGCCTCTGTCGAGGACGCTTCGTTTCCATGCACGTTATAGCTGAGCCACACGAGAACGGGCGACTCGGCAGACGCTGCTCCCGGCTCGATTGAGGCGCGGCGAAGATTGTCCCCGCGAATCGCCTCCAGACGCGCGATGTTTTCCGGCGAGGAAATGAACGCTGCGAAGAGGGCGCGGCCTTCTACGGACTGTCCGTACGGCTCCAGATGGACACGTGGAGAGGTCTCGGCAAGCTGCTCGAAGTAGTCGACGACGCGGTGATGGGGCGTGAACGCCTCGCCCGTCGCGTAGCCAAGAAACTCCGTAGGAGAAGCAGGGACGCCTTGAGCGAACCCGTCTCGGGCAAGGCTGCCTCCGAAAACGATACCGATGAGCAGTCCGGCGAAGAGGCGGAGCGGGGCGGAGGCTTGGGGCGACATGAAGATCTGCTGTAGGGGGAAGTCTGGCCGGCGGCTGACCTTACGCAGCATTGGCCGCACTGATTCGGCGCGGTTCATCAAAAAGCACGCATCCGGTACAGCCACCCGCCGCTCAATCCGAAACCGGCTCGGACGAGAGTAGGTCTAATGAGCCGGTCGTCATTCCCACTTTCATCTCGCCCTATGAAGCCTGACATCGATATTCTAAGGCGGCACGGCATGAACAAGCACGCCGTCAAGGAGCAAGCGGAGGCGCTCGCCCGGTCGCTCACAAGGCAAGCGCCCGGCCGGTACGGCTGGGATGAGGACACGCTGGTCTTCTCAGGCGGGGGTGCGCGAGGCGTTCTCCACGTGGGCGACGACTTCATCCACTTCCAGATGATCACCGGCCCGGTACTTCGCGTGATGCGCGGCCGCATCCAGTCCACCGTCGAGGCTTACCTCGACAAACACGTGGCGTAACGCCCGCACGCGGGCTTCTACAGCGCTGGTTTCGGTCCGAGCACACTCTCGATCGAGCGAATTTCCACCTCGCCGACGTTGAGCGAGCGAAGCGACGACTCGATTGCTGACCGATCTCCCACGATGAAGATGTTCATGTTCTCCGGGTCGATGTACCGCTGGGCCACGCGCATGACATCGGCCGTGGTGACGCTCCGAATCTCGCTCGCGTACTTCGTAAAATAGTCGAGCGGCAAACCGAAACGGACAACCTCCTCGAGGTGCGAGGCAACGTCCGCGACCGACTGGAAATCCTGCGCATAGCCGAAAATGAGCAGATTGCGCGCTCGGTCAATCTCTTCTTCGGAAATCGCTCCGCGAATGCCGGTAAGCTCTTTCAAAAACTCGGTCACGGCCGGTGCAGTGATGGCAGTCTGGACGTCCGCTCCGGCCACGAACGGGCCGGGGTAGGGCCTGTAATCAAAACCCGAGCGCGCGCCGTAGGTGTAGCCTTTGTCTTCCCGAAGATTCTGGTTGAGCCGCGACGTAAACGACCCTCCGAGCACGGTATTGAGCACTTCAAGAGCGAAGTAATCGGGCGTGGAGCGGTCTACGCCGAGGCGCGCCAGACGCACGGCCGACTGCGCCGCGCCGGGTTTATCGACGAGCAACACCCTGCGTCCCTCCACCTGTTGAAAGCCGGACATAGGTGCCGCCTCGACCACCGCGGGCTTCCAGTTTCCCAGCGTCGACTCGAGCATCGACCGGAGAGAATCTGCCGTCACGTCCCCTACGACCACCAGGGAAGCGTTGTTCGGGCGGATGAACTTCTCGTAGAAGCCCCGCACGTCTCCGGCTGAAATTTCCCTCAGTCCGCTCTCCAACCCTGCCGCGCGGTGGCCGTATGGATGGTCCCGGCCGTACAGCGACTCGGACACCAGCTCGCCTGCGATAGCGCCTGGATTGTCGAAGCTCTGCAAGAGTTCGGTGAGGGACTGCGTGCGCAGCCGTTCCAACTCGTCCGTTGCAAACTGCGGCTCAGTAACCACATCGGCAACGAGCGTAAGGGCCTCATCCAGCCGGTAAGCAGGCGCGTAGAGGCGCAGGGCAATTTCGTGGCGTCCGGCTCCGATGGAAAAGTAAGCCCCGAGCCTTTCAAAGGCGGCGGAGAGTTCCAGCGCCGAGCGACCGCCCGCACCTTCGTCCATGAGGTCGGCCGTCAGGGTGGCCAGGCCCCAGGCGTCGCTCGGATCGTTGACGGACCCGGCGCGGACGAGCAAGTTGGCCTGAACAACCGGCACCTCGTGTTTCTCCATCAGAAACACCTCGAGGCCGTTGGGCAGCGAGAAGGTCTGAACGGGCGGTGTCCGTAGCGCTTGCGCGGGACCGGGGGCGGGCGGCGGAACGAGGGTCTGGGCCTCTGCCGTGAGGGTGAAAAGAGCAAAACCGAACGCGAGCGTGGCGCAAAGAAGACGGTTCATCGGGAGGTCTCAGGCTTGGGGTCGTTCATGCTGACGGCGCCGCTCTCCGGCGCGGCGACTTCCGGCTGACCCATCGGAACGACGCTCAGAACGACGGGCGCAGATCCCTTGACGTATGTCGCGACAACCGCGCTGAGGTCGCTTGCCGAGAGCGCCCGGTAAGAGGCCAGGTCCTCGTTGAAGTAGTCGGGATTGCCCGTGTAGAAAAGATACGAGTTGAGGTCGTCGGCCTTGTCCGACACCCGCTCCAGGCCGCGGAAGAAGGCCGTCTCCAGTCGCGCAAGTGCCCGCTCCATTTCATCCGGCTCCGGCGGAGCCGCGGCAAGACGTGCGATCTCCTCGCGTAGCACCGACTCGATGCGTCCCAGTTCGACGCCGGACCGAGCCGTCGCGACTACGAGGAACGCCGAACCAAATCGGCCCGGCATGGCAAAGACGGACACGTCCTGCGCAATCTGAAGGTCATAGACGAGGCGGCTGTAGAGACGGCTGTTCTTGCCGCGTCCGAGCAGGTCTGCAGCCATGTTCAGCGCAGCCGTTCCGGGCGCGTAGGCGGGCGGGGCCGCCCACATCATATACAAACGGGGAAGCTGCACGCGATCTTCCATAACCAGCCGCGTCTCCTCCGGCCGAACCGGCGGCGGCGTCGCGCGAGCAGGCGGCGGCGGGAGGGTCGGCAGCGGGCCGAACCACTTCTCGACGAGTTGCCGCGTCTCGTCAAGGTTAATATCCCCCGCGATCACGAGCGAGGCGTTGGCCGGCGTGTACCAGGTGCGGTAGAAACGCGCAACGTCGTCGTAGGTCGCGGCGCTGAGGTCCTCCATGTATCCAATCGTCGGCCAGTGGTACGGATGACCCGCAGGGTAAAGGTGCTCTTCGAGCGCGATCATCGCGCCGCCGTAGGGCGCATTCTCCACCCGTTGCCGCCGTTCATTTTTGACCACGTCGCGCTGCTTGTCTACCACTTCCGGCCCGGCAGCATCGAGCAGCGTGCCCATGCGGTCGGCCTCGATGAAAAGCGTTAGTTCGAGGGCATTGGCGGCGACCGTCTGCATATAGTTCGTCCGGTCCGAGGTGGTCGAACCATTGGGCGACCCGCCGTAGGCCTGCAGCCACTCGTCAATCTTTCCTTCGGGCACGTTCCGGGATCCCTCGAACATCAGGTGCTCGAACAGGTGCGCGAAGCCCGTGCGCCCCGGCTCCTCATCGCCGGAGCCGACGTGATACCAGATGTTCGTGCTCACAACGGGAGCGGACGTGTCCGCGTGGAGCACCACGTCAAGCCCGTTATCGAGCTGAAAGCGCGTGTAGGGTACTTCCAGCGCTTTCTGCCCGCTCGCCGGAAGCGAAACGGCCGCAGCGAGAAGGACGAAAAGGGGAAGGGTGCGGCGAAGCATCGGCGTGGCCGGATTGGCGGAGGGTCTGAACCGGTCTGAATGACGGGATGCAACGCTTCTTGTTCCACAAAGAGCAAACGCCCTCCACGACACGGGCGGCGGACCGACAAATCGATATGCCGCCCGTGAATAGAAATCACGAGAGCTTACTTCAGCAGCGTCAGCGTTTTGCTCTCGGTCTGGCCATCGAGGCAGGCAGTGTAGATGTACGTACCGGGGGCTAACGACTCCCCGGAGAACGTTACCGATAAGGCTCCCGCGGGCTGTACCCCGTCCATGAGCACTGCGACTTCTCGACCGAGCATGTCATAGACCGCAATGCGTATAGGCTGCGTACGATCATTTTGAATGTCGATGGTCGTTGTCGATTGGAATGGATTGGGGTAATTCTGCTCGAGCGCCATCGTCTGTGGAAGCGTCGCGCTTTCAACGGCGGTCCGAACGAAGCCGGAACCGGACAGTGCAGTCCAGCCGGCGAGCCAGTTGGTGGGCCCGAACGCTCCTATGAAGTTTACAGGAGTGAACCAGGCGTCGGAATACTCCTTGCGTGCGTTCGAGAAGGCCGGACTTTCGGCCGATGGGCGCGGGTCGAGCATGCCATCACGGTTTCGGCTGATCCCAAGGAGCAAAGGATCTTCGACGCTGTTCATCAGACCACTTTGACCGAGGTACTCCTGAACATAAGGCTGCGGTGCAAAGAGGGCAATCGTGTTGCCTGCCCCGAACTGCCACCATATGTTGTTTTCTAACGCGATATCTCCCGCTTCGAGCCGTGCACGACTATCCGTCGTGGGCGTAGCAGCAACATCTTCGACATTGATGGCATTGCCTCCGTTCGCTGTTTCGAACTCGGTAAAGACCGAGTTGTAGTACTTGCCGCCTGCATTGTCTCGGAAGATCATAAGTTCGGCGCGGTCGGTCGCTGTCGGCGGAACGTTGCCGAGGCCGGGACCGATATAGGTGGCATTGTAGAATACGGGGATGGCATAGGGCGAGCCTGTCTCGTCCCCGATGGCCCCGTCCTGCTCGGCGGCCGCGCCGGCTTCATCGGGTGCAAGGATTGCAAACCAGAACTGGCCCTTTCCCCGGAAACCTTCGTCGTAGTCGAAGGCGTCGTCGGCATTGAAAGCAGAGACAAGGTGCTTCGTGTTTACAGTTCCGCCAAAGAATTCGAATCCGTCGTCAGCTGAGGCGAAGCTTTCGACATAGTCGACGGTGGTGCCGCGGCCTACCGCTCCGAGGGTGAGGCCCTGGATTTCATTGCCTGTTGCGTCGCCGACGTTGATGCCGCTGTGACGAATGGAAACGTATTGCATGACACCCGAATTGTCGTCGTCGTCGGTGCCGCCGTAAAGAACGCGCGGGTCTCCGGAGGAGACGACGTCCTTGACACCTTCGACGGCGCGCTCGCCGTTTCCGGCGTTGTTGGTACTGGCGCGCCCCAGGAGCACCACGCCGCCCCACCGGCCTCGGTCTGTGTAGTCGAGGTCGTCGGCGACCGTCAGGTCGTCGTCGATGGAGGTGAAGATGATCGGCCGGTCAGCTGTCCCGTTCGCGAAGATCTGCGCGCCACGCGTGATGATGAGGGCGGAAGCATTGACTCCTTGGGCGGATTCAGCCTTGATAACCGTTCCGGCTTCGATGGTAAGCGTTGCGCCCTCCTCAACGAAGACGGCTCCGCTAAGAACATATTCATTATCGGCTGACCAGATAACCTTGTCGCCCGCGTTGATGCTCGCGTCGGTGACGGTGATCCTCGTTTGCGCCCGGACCGAAGGCGCAATGATTAAGAGGAAGAAGATGAAAACTCTAACTTTACGTAGCATGGTTTGCCTATGGAGTGAGATGAAAGTTAGCCGGAGTGCTGCACAGATCCGTCTGAGGCATTCGGCAGAGTGGAGAACTAATGGTTTGTTAACACAGGGCAGAAACAACTCGGGGCAGCCTCTTGGCCGCCCCGGGGGTTGCTTTGTCTTCTCAAAGAGAAGTTAGTTGATTGCATAAGAGACACCCACCGAGAACACCCGTCCGGTGGCGTAGCGCTGGTAGTCGTACGTTCGTCCCTTGAATCGTTGGCTGAATACCACATCGGCGTTCAGGACGTTCTTCGCTGCGATCTTTAACCTGAGGCCCGCCGGAAGCCTCTGGGAGAAGAGCAGGTCGAGCGTATTGCGAGGCTCTTCGAATACGTCCGGCGTAGCGCCGAGTGTAATAGTGCTCAGGCGCTCTCCAAAAGTGTTATAGTATAGAGAAGCCGCCGTGCCGGACTCGGGATTCTCATAGGAGAGGTTGGCGTTCAACACGTAGGGAGATTGCCCCTGGAAGCGCCTTGTCGAGGGTCCGTCAGGGTCCTCCTCCCGGTTGAAGGCAAGCTCCTGTTTGGGAATGGAGACGGCGGATCGGACGATGGAGGCGTTCGCTCCAATCTGGAAGTTCGCGAGCCGGCGTGAGAGCCAATCGAGCCGCTTGCGCGCTTCTATTTCGATACCATAGACGGTTGCCTCCCGGACATTCTGAACCGTGATGACGTCTCGCTGAAAGTCGATCACCCGCTCGATCGGATCCGCGAACTTTTTGAAGAATCCGCTAAAGCCCACGATCTCTCCGGGGCGAGTGAACCACTCCCAGCGCAGATCGAAGTTGGAGATGAGTGTCCGTCCGAGGGAGGCATTGCCTTCGAAGGTGAAGTCGCCCACAAAATCGAAGGTGCCGTAGGGAGCGAGTTCGCGGAAGGTCGGGCGTGCCAATGTCCGTGTTGCCGCGGCGCGCAGGTTCATGTTGTCCCTCAGCGCGTAGACTACATTGAGCGAAGGGAGTACATCCAGGTCGTCGAGCGATCCGACGGGCTGCAAGGAGTCGGCGCTAACCGTTTCCATCCGGGTCGTCTCGATTCGGGCACCTCCGATGAGCCGCAAGCGTCTCGCGACGAGCACGTCGGCCATGCCGTATGCGGCCGCGACAGTCTGGCCGCCGGTGTAGTTGTTCTTGAGAGTAGGAGCTTCAATAATGTAGTTTCCGATGACGAACAGTCCGCTCGCCGTAGTATCGACAACGCCCACGGTGCTGAAGAAACCGTCATTGTTGCCGTAGAAGCCCGTGTAGTTTGCGCCCTTTCCCTCTCGGTACTCAAAGCGACGTTCGCTGAACGTCCTTTGCACCTGCAAGAAGGTGCCGCCCGCTTTCAAGCGGTGGCTACGTCCGCCCCGGGCAAACGGCACCGTCAGGTCGAGTCCGGCGCTCCGATGTGTCTCCTCCATGTTTCGGAAGAAGCGGGTCGGGGCCGGGTAGAGCGTAGGCGGCTTCAGGTACACCGTGTCGCCATACTGTTCGCGAACGATGTAGTGGTTGGACATATAGCGCAAATCAGGCTCATCCTGGGCGTTGGAGGCCAATGAGACGTTCCACTTGACGTTGATTTGCGGCAAGGCGTGTTCGCCCTTGACCTGAACCGACGAGAGGTCTCGTTCGCGAGAACCCATTACCCGGGTTTGATAAGTAGCAAGCGCACCGATGTCTTCCCAGTACCCATTCAGCGAGCGCGCTTCCGCGGAGGCGCTGCGGGTGAGGAGGACGGTCGACGATATCTCATGGAGCCGGTGCGGCTTGTACCCGACCGTAGCCATTGCCCCCCAGCTTGCCTGCTGAGAGGACCGGGTATCCGACCCAATGTCACCATCGAAGAGGTTGAGGGTTGTCAGATCAGCTGTTTCGCCCAGTTTGCCGAGCAGGCGATACCGTCCGATAGCGCCGCCGCTGTACGAGGCATATTCCTGATTGTAGGTCAGGCTCCCCGAGAAACCCAGCGGACGTCCGAAGAGGGCCATACTGTTGCCGAAGGCCGCCGATAAACTGCGGTTGACGGGGGCCGCAGTTTGCAGCGGCACCATGTTCGCCGAGAATGCCCTGGAAATGCGGTCGATACGTGCCGCTATTTCCGGGTCGCGGCGGGCCTCGAACTCGACGCTGGGTGTCTGCGGAACGTCCTCTTCATTGATAATGCTCGGCAGTGACGGCAGTCGATTGAACCCGAACAACCCCATGTTCGCCCCCGGCACGCCGAGGAAGGACGAAGATCCTGTTACTCCGGTGACGTACGCCACGGAAGAGGAGAGTTGCACCGTCAGCCTCTCCGGGAATGTCATTGTACCCATGTTGACCAAGCCGCCGCTGAAGCTGCCGGACTTGTCCGGCGTGAACGTCTTGGTGGTGATGATATTGTCGAGCAGGCTCGACGGGATCAGGTCCAGCTGGAACGCTTTGCGGTCGGGGTCCGCGCTCGGAAGCTCTATCCCGTTGAGCTGGGTGGAGGAATAGCGATCTCCGAGTCCTCGGACGTAAACGTACTTTCCGCCCACCACCGTTGCGCCGGTTACTTTGGACATGGCCGCGGCGGCGTCCGGTGCGCCGGAGCGTCCGATCGCCTCTGCCGATATCGCATCGCTGAAAGCAGCCGACTTCTGCCGTTCGCGTAGCAGGACGGCTTCCGATTTGCGGATCGCAGCGGCCTCCACAATCACTTCGTTCAGACCGAAAGACGCCGGCTGCAGGCTCAGGTCGATCCTCGTTACCTCCCCCGGGCCGACTTGGACGGCCTCCACCGTCTGAGGCCGATAGCCGATGTAGGAGTACACCACCGCGTAGGTGCCCGGTGCGATACCGTCTACGGAGTACCTTCCGTCGAGGTCGGTCGTCGATCCTGTGCTGGTGCCGCGCAGAATGACATTCGCCCCGATCAGGGTTTCACCTGACGCGCCGTCTACGAGAACACCTGAGATGCTTCCGCTCTGGGCATACGCAGCGGGAATGAGAAACACTGATATCTGTAGCGCCAGGAATATCTTCAAAGCCTTCGTGCGGAATGCGTTCATTGTTTGAGTATGGTTGCTGCAGAAAGGCAGGCTGCAAATTACCTCCACCGTCGAACCGCGGCCGCCTGAAGCCCTGCTTCGTCGGTTGCAAAAGTATCTCTCGCATGTTATGCGGGCGTTGCCCCCATGTTATCGTTTCATTACCGGGCACTCGACCGCCGTGAGAAGCGCGGATGTACAGCGCCCGGCACGCGAAAACAGCACGTCGAAACCGGTCCGTGCGCTACACGTTTGTCCCGTGCCCTCCACCTTGCCTTTCCCTTAGCCGTGCCGGCACGTACATCTCCTGCTCCGCCCAGCGACCGGCTGATCCTGTTCGCCCTCTGGTTGATGGTCTTCTCGTCCAGCAGCCAGGTGATCATTATCGCGCCGCTGCTGCCGTACATCGGGGACGACCTCGGCGTCACGACGTCCAAGCTCGGTTTGCTCGTCTTTGCGTACGCCTTGATGCTGAGCCTCTTTGCGCTTATCACCGGCCCGATCTCGGACCGGATCGGGCGGCGCAAGATTCTGATCATCGGAAGCGCGTTTATGGCGGCGGCGCTGCTGCTACACGGGCTTGCGGCGAGTTTTGCAATGCTGCTAACGGTCCGCGCCATTGCGGGCGCCGCCGGCGGCGTGCTCAGCGGAGGTGCCGTCTCGTTCGTGGGCGACTATTTTCCCTATGAGCGGCGCGGATGGGCGAACGGGTGGGTTATGAGCGGCATCGCTTTTGGGCAGATCGTCGGCATTCCGCTTGGTACGATGCTCGCCGGCTGGGGCGGCTTCCGCTTCCCTTTCATGGCCTACGCCGTCGTGATGGCGCTTGCGTCGGTGCTCATCTGGTTCATCCTGCCGCAACCATCGGTGAGTCGGCGCGCCGCACTTACAGTCCCCGCTGTCCTCGTCGACTATTCGGCGTTGTTAAAGCGCCCGGACATCCGCGCGCTCGTTGCGGTGTATTTCCTGATGTTCTTCGGCATGGGCCTATATACCTATTTTCTGCCGACCTGGCTTGAAGAAACGCTCCTTGTAGGCTACGGCGGCATCGCGGCTCTTTTCGCTGTCGGCGGACTGGCAAACGTCATCACAGGCCCCTTGGCCGGCCGACTCTCCGATCACATTGGCCGCAAACCCCTCATCGTTTGGTCATGCCTCGGGCTGGGCGTCATCATGTTCGTCACGACGTGGGTGGCGGTCAGCCTCTTCGTGGTGACGGTGCTCTTCGCATTCGCCATGATGATGGTGGGTATGCGCATTGGGCCGCTGCAATCGCTCGTCACCGCGATGGTGTCCGGCGAGCGGAGGGGTACGCTGGTGAGCCTCACCGTTTCGATCGGGCAAGTGGGCGTGGGTATCGGCGGTGCGGCCGCAGGGTTGCTCTATACCGGCTACGGCTTTGTGTCGAACACCATTGTTGGGGCCGCGTCGCTCATCGGAATGGCATGGCTCGTTCATAGCCGCCTGCCGGAACCTGATCTGAACGCCGCGCTGCGTAAAGAAATCGGAACGCCGGTCCCGCTCAAGAACGCCGCCCTCGCGCGCGTCCCCCTCCCCGCCGACCGGCCCCGCGACTAAGAGGCGCAGAGACACGGAGGGTTGCGGCGTCAGGTGTAGAAGAATAGACGCAGAGGCGCAGAGACGCAAAGGGTTCGTGGGGCGGAGCCTGTTCTGGTAGCGGCAAGGCCGATTGCGCCCCTTGCGCGCCCGCGGGCGCGCAAGGGATCAAAATCTCTGCGTCTTTGCGCCTCTGCGTCAAATCCGCCTCTTTCAAGGCCAAGGCAGATCGCGCCCGCGAGCGTGGCGGGATCAAAATCTCTGCGTCTCTGCGCCAAACCCGCCGACCCACGTACCGCAGCGCTGCGTCTCAGAACAGAATCTGAATTAGGTACGCCGCGAAGATGAACGCCGCGAAGTCTGCGATCAGGCCGGCCGGAAGCGCGTGGCGGGCCTTCGACACGCCGACAGCACCGAAATAGACGGCGATCACATAAAACGTGGTCTCGGTCGAGCCGAACATCGTCGCGACCATCTTTACGAGGATGTTGTCCTCGCCGTAGACGTTGATCATGTCCGCCACAATGGCCGCCGAGCCCGAGCCGGTAAGCGGACGGATGATCGCCATGGGCAGCACCTCGGCCGGAATGCCGATGAACGCGAACACAGGCCGCAACCCATCGATCAAGAAGTCCATCGCCCCGGAGGCCCTAAACATCCCGATCGCGAAAAGAATCGCTACAAGGTAGGGGATAATGCGCACGGCCACGCCGAATCCTTCCTTGGCCCCTTCGATAAAGCTTTCATAAACGGGCACCTTCTTGAAGAGTCCGTAGAGCGGAAAACCGACGATGATGATGAGCAGGACCGCAATGCCGAACAGGTCCATAAAGGCGCGAAGAGCATCCATAGGGCCGTTGTAAAGAAGGAGTTGAGCAGAGAAATGGGCGAGAAGCCGACCGTCAGGAAGCCGGAGCAGCGGGGACCTTCCGCATCGGATCGGAGCGGCGGTAGCCGGGCAGCCGCCCCAGCAGTTTCGCCGCGGATACGGCGACGACGGCCGAGAAAAGGGTGACGAGGATGATCGGCAGCATCAGTTCGTTTACCTGCAAACCCATGATGGCGACCAACAGCGTGGGCGGGACGAGCTGCACGCTTGCCGTATTCAGCGCGAGCAGCATTACCATGGAGTTCGTGGCCGTGTCCTCGGACGGATTGAGCGTCTGCAACTCTTCCATGGCCTTCAGTCCGAGCGGCGTCGCTGCGTTGCCCAGCCCGAGCATGTTGGCGGTAAGGTTCATCACGATGAGGCCCATCGCCGGATGATCCTTCGGGATCTCGGGGAAGAGCGGTCGCAGGATGGGTTGCGTGACCCGGATCATCGCGCGTACGATCCCCGCAGCCTCGGCAATTCGGAGCAGACCGAGAAAGAGCACGATCACGCCGATGAGCTGAATGGCGAGCGTGACGGCCGTCTCGGCAAGGTCGAACGCCGCGCCGGTGATGGCGCGCAGTTTGAGCCAGCGCACGGGCGCAAATACGATGCCGGTGCGCACCGTCTGGGCGTCCACAGGCGTCAGGTCGACGAGACGGCCTTGCAGCTCTTCGTCTCGCGACTGCGAGATGATGAAGATGTCGTCCAGCGGCGCGGGAAGGCTGGCGTCCGACCCAAAGCGTAGCTGAAGGCCGCGCTTCGTTCGGACGAGCGTCCCGGTATAGGCGGAGTCCGGCTTTACGTCCGTTCCGTAGAAGGAGCGGTAAACTGCCGGATCGAGGCGGATGTCCACGGGAGAGGAACGGGCGCTCTCGTCGATTCCGCCGGGAAAGTGAAGGGTAATGGGAAGCGCTTGATCGTTCCGGTAGGTGTCTCGCACCTCGTTGGTCACGTCGGAAGCAAGGGCAAACACCAGGCTGAGGATGATCAGCCCGGCCCAGATGTAGTTCAGCATACGTGGTCGGAGTTCGGCCGGTGGAGAATAGCTGCACGGCGAATATAGCCGACGCGCCCGGGCGCAATGGCAATAAAGCTGACAAGCGTTGACGCGCGACCTCCGCAATCCCTCGGAATTACTCGCCCCCGGAGGCCGGCTCTTCCGCCGGCGGCACCGCCTCCGGGTGGAGGTGCCCGTAGACGCGCGAAGCGTAAGAGACCCCCATGACCTCGATGAGCGCCTCGCGAGAGGCTTCCCGAACGCGCTTCACGGAACCGAACGTCTTCAGCAGCTTGCGAACGCTTTTTGGGCCGATGCCCGGAATGTCCATCAGCTCTGAATGCAGCGTCTTTAGCTGCCGCTGCTTCCGCTGGAACGTGATCGCGAAGCGGTGCGCCTCGTTGCGCGTCCGCTGCATGAGCTGCAGCGACGACGAGGTGCGCGGGATCAGCACCGATTCGGAGTCGCCGGGGAAGAAGACTTCTTCCAGCCTTTTTGCCAGTCCGACGACCGGGAACCGCCCGTAAACCTCTGCGAGCTTAAGCGCCTCGACAGCGCTCGAGAGCTGCCCCTTGCCTCCATCGACGACGACGAGGTCCGGCCAGGGGCCATTCTCTTGCATGACCCGCCCATAGCGCCGCCCAACGACTTCCTTCATAGAGCGGAAGTCGTCGATCTGACCTTCCTCGACCGTGCGCACCTTGTAGGTACGATACTCGCTCTTCTTGGGCTTACCATCCTCGAAAACGATGCACGACGCGACCGTTCCGGTCCCGGAGAGGTGCGAAATGTCGAGGCATTCGATGCGGCGCGGGAGGTGCTTGAGCTGCAAATCTCGCTGCAGCGCCTTGACGGCGTGGGGCACGCGCTCTTCGTCCTGTTTGGCCTTTTGCGCTTTCCACTCTTCGACCAGCAAACGGGCGTTGGCTTCCGCCATCCGCATCAGCCCCGCCTTGTCGCCGCGCTCCGGCACCCTCAACATCACCTTCCGACCTTTGGCCTGCCGCAGAAACTCCTCCAAAGGATTGGAATCGAGCACGTCCGTCGAAAGCAGCACCTCGTCCGGGTAGAAAGTCGCCTCGGTATAGTAGTTCTCCAGGAGCTTCTGCATCAACTCCGGCTCTTCAATCCCCTCGATCCGGCGGAGGTACTTGTGCTGCCGTCCGATGACCTTGCCTTCACGGACCTTGAAGATGACACCGCAAGCGACATCGTGCTCCCGGTCGGCCGCGAGTGCAAAGAGGTCGCGGTCCGTCTCGTCGAGGCTTACCACTTTTTGCTTCTCGTGGTACTTCTCGACGGCAAGCAACTGGTCGCGAATCTCCGCCGCTTCCTCGAAGTGCATCGTGCCCGCGAGGCGCTTCATCTCGTCCTTGAGCAGGTCCGAGAGTTCCTTCGTGTGGCCGTTAAGCAGCTTCTCGATCTGGCGGATGGTCTGCATATAAGACGACTCATCCTGCAGCGCCACGCAGGGGGCGGCGCACTTCTTGATGTGATACTCGAGGCAGGGCTGGTACTTGCCGGCGGCGATCGGTTCGGGCGCGAGATTGAGGTTGCACGTTCGCAGCTTGAAGATCGAACGGATGGTGCGGAGCATCAGCTTCATGCTCTTTACATCCGTGTACGGGCCGAAGTACCGCGATCCGTCCCGGCGCACGCGGCGCGTGGGGAAAACGCGCGGGAAACGCTCATTCTTGATGCAGATGTACGGGTACGTCTTGTCGTCGCGCAGGTTGACATTGTAGCGCGGCTTGAGGCGTTTGATGAGGTTGTTTTCGAGAATCAGCGCCTCGGCCTCCGTGTCCGTGACGATGACTTCAAGGTCCTCGATCTTGCTCACGAGCACTTGCAGGCGTCCCTCGCGCGGACGGCTCTCCTGGAAGTACGAACGGACGCGGCTGCGCAGATTGCGCGCCTTCCCCACGTAAAGCACGGTGCCCTCGGCATCCTTGTGCTGATAGACGCCCGGCCCCGTGGGCAGATTGGCGAGTTTCTCCTGTAGGACGTCGTTCATAAAGAGAGTAAGGCGGCAGCGCGGGGACGGGGCGGTAAGAACCCCGCGGGAGCAGATCTGGTTCGCCACAAACCCGCACTTGCGCTCCTATTCCCTCACGAGCGTCCGAACCAAAGAGCCTGTTAAAATATCAGAACGCGCTGTATGTAGCTGACGATATGGACCAAAGCACCGACGCAACCTCCCGCTTGAGAGTGATTCAAGGAAGCGTTAGACGGCATTGCAGTCACGTACATCGCCCCGCAAATCTGTGATGCTTCTCATCGATCCCGACTTTCAGCCTCCAAAGGCGCAGTACATCCTGCCCCGATGCATCAAAACCGACGATGGCGTACATTCGAGCCTGAGCACTCATTCATCGAGCCGGAAACGAGACCAATGAAAAGGATTCAGGCAGGAATCGTCGGAGCGGGGTTCGTGGGGCCTTTACACCTCGACGCTGTTCGGAGACTCGGCTATGCCGACGTCATCGGCGTGGCGCAGCGCGACGAGACTTCCGCAAGGCAAAAAGCCGCCGAACTCGGCCTCGAACGCTCCTACGGCAGCTACGAGGCTATGATGCAGGACCCCGACATCGACGTGGTCCACGTCTGCACGCCCAATCACCTGCATCTGCCGGTGGCTCTGGCCGCCATCGCGGCGGGCAAACACGTCATCTGTGACAAGCCGCTCGCGACGACCGCGCGGGAGGCCCGGCAGATGCGCGACGCCGCCGAAGAGGCCGGCGTCGTTCACGCCGTCACCTACAATTACCGCTTCAACCCCATGGTTCAGCAGGCGCGCGCCATGATTGCGCGTGGCGACGTGGGCACCGTCCGGTTTGTTCACGGCCAGTATCTCCAGGACTGGCTGCTCTACGACACGGACTACTCATGGCGGGTTGAGACGGAGAAAGGCGGCGCAGCCGGAGCCATCGGGGACATCGGCTCGCACTGGATGGACACCGCTCAGTTCATTTCCGGCTTGCGCATCGAAATGGTACTGGCGGAGCTTACCACGGCAGTACCCGTCCGCATGAAGCCCAGCGGCAGCCGGCACGCCTTCCAGGCTGCTGCGGACGAGGAGGCTGCCGAGCCGGTCGAAGTGCAAATGGACGACCTTGCCACGGTTCTCGTGCGCTTTGAGGGTGGAGGCCGCGGCGTCTTTGCCGTCGGACAGGTCTGCGCCGGCCATGACAACGATCAGCGGGTGGAGGTCAACGGCAGCAAAGCCTCCCTCGCATGGCGGCAGGAAGAGCCGAACAGTCTCTGGGTGGGCTACAGGGACCAGGCAAATCGCGTCCTCCCACGCGATCCGTCGCTTCTCGATGCGTCCGCCCGCGCCATGACCGTCCTGCCGGGCGGCCATCCGGAGGGCTGGTCGGACGCCTTCCGAAACCTCATGGATGCCGTCTACTCGCAGATTCGCTCCGGCCGTGTGCCCGCCCGCGGCGAGGCACCGTACCCGACTTTCGAAGACGGATACCGGTCCTGCTGCCTCATTGAAGCGGTCATGGAAAGCGGCGCGCGGGGCGGATGGGTCGAGGTGGGAGAAATTGAAGGAGGGTCACACGCAGACTGAGTCGGGCGGCCGCGTTCTCGGCACAGCTTAGATACATCGCCGGGGGACCCGCTCTTCCCGTCTGCCCGTAAAGACAGTACCCAAAGACCTTCTTCATTTAGATAGACTCGCAACTATGGCTGACCATACGAAAAGCGAAGAAGCCACCCGCCGCCCTCCCATGGAGACGAGCGACGAATCCGATAAGAAACAGCTCAAGCTGGCCAAAGATCAGGGCGACGCGCTGGAAAAAGCAGCGGAGCATATGCTCAAAAAGGAAGCCCACGGCAAGGAAAAACGCGCCGGCGATTACCTCGTCGCCTTTGCCATCGAACATGCCGAGGGGATGTACCAGATGGAAGGCGGCAAACTCGTCTGGCACAACCCGACCGACGAGAACTGCCACGTCGAGATCCTCGTCCGCGACGGATCGGACCGGCGCTTCATACCTGCGCTGACCGTACACGCCACGCTGGTCGACGAGGACGGCAAGGAAGCCGGGACGCACTTGCAGCCGTACCTCTGGCACCCGTGGCTCTACCACTACGGCCGCAACTGGAAGGTGCCCGGAGACGGTAAGTACACGCTCCGCGTCGATATCGAAGCGCCGAACTTCCCAAGGCATGATAAAAAGAACGGCCTCCGCTACGCCGATCCGGTCCGGGTTGAGTTTACCGACGTTAAGATTGAAACCGGACAGAAACTGAGCTAAGGCTCTGGAGATGGCCTCGCATGAACCGACTCTTTCCTCCCTTTATCTCCGGAGCCGGCGGCGTTGGCTTGCTCCTGGTTCGCCTCACCGTTGGACTCGCTTTTATGCTCCACGGGTGGGGCAAGGTGCAGAATCCATTCGGCTGGATGGGGCCGGACGCCGGCACGCCTGCAGTGATGCAGGCACTGGCGGCGTTCGGCGAGTTTGCCGGTGGCGGCATGTTGCTGCTCGGCCTGCTCACGCCGCTCGCCGGTGTATGGCTCGCCGCCGTCATGCTCGGTGCCCTTTCCATAACGCACTTGCCGGCCCGGCACCCTTTCGTGGGTAGCGGCGGACCGTCGTACGAACTCGCACTGGTTTACCTCACCGTCGCCGTGCTCTTTGTGCTCGTCGGCCCGGGGCGCTATTCCGTCGATTCGGTGCTCTTCGGGCGCGGCGCGGCGGACAGCGTGCCGATCAACCCCGGGACGCTTCGGCGACGATGAGGCACCCGGTCAGCGTTTGCTGCGAATTGCCTCAACGAGTTCCTGCTTGTTCATCTTACTCCGCCCGGAGATGTTCATTTCTTTCGCGCGGTTGTAAAGCTCGTCCTTCGTGCGGTCGTCGAGCGAGGTGTTCGGGTTGCCGGTTCCCTGCGTCGTCTTGTTCGGCGTACGCCCCTCTTCACGCCGATTCTTGTTGACGGTGCGCGCCGCAATTTCTTCGGCGCGCTCCTCACTCTTCCCGCGATCCTCGCTGCTATCCTTGATGTGCTCGTACATGCGGCGGTCTTTCTTGCTCCAGGAAGGCATGGTGTTAAGCAGTGTTAGGCGGCTGTTGAAAGGAGAGAATGAGCGGGAACGGGCAGAGATCGTCGTTCGATGTGCCACCGCCACGCTCTCGCAAGAGGACGAGACCGGGTATGTTACCGCGTCGAGGCGACCTGAATCGCCCTTGTCGCACATCCGCGCGGTTCGTCCATGGTTGATCAGCAGCCTGGTGGATTTGAATTGCGTATCCAGTTTTAAGAGCCTTCTCGTTCCGCGTTCCCGTCCGTCAACAGCGCTTCCCATCCGCGTCGAACTTTGGCTCTTTACCAGGCGGTTTACCGGTGCAGGGCCGCAGTGGTTATATTCCGGGTCTCCGAAGAGCCTGGCAGTCGAGAAAACGCGCGCGTGCGGTGAAAGCACTGCGGCAAAGCGCCACCGCACCTTCGCTCAAAGAGACACCTTCGCTCGAAGAGGTAAAGAGGGTTTTCCGTTGCGCCCACAACGGGCGATTAGCCCGCCTCTAACCCCTCGCGCCGCGGGTCTGTGAAAAGAAGACGGCTCTGTTAAGAAACGCCAAGTTATGTCAGCCGACCGAACCATTCGCCTTTACAACACGGCCACTCGCGCCGTTGAACCCGTAGTCCCTGCCGAAGAAGGGCACCTCCGTTTTTACAACTGCGGTCCTACGGTTTATTCCTTTGCCCACATCGGCAACTTCCGCACCTTCCTCACGGCAGACCTGATCGTTCGCCTCGCGCGCGCGGTCGGACTGCGGGTGTCGTATGTTACCAACATTACGGACGTCGGGCACCTTACGGAGGACGACGTAGCCGATGCCGGCGGCGAGGACAAGATGGAGAAGGCGCTCGCTTCGAAAGACGGCCGCCGGTTCTCGAATGTTTGGGATCTGGCCCGCTTCTACGCGGACGCGCTGCAGGACGACTGGAAGGCCCTCAACCTCATGGAGCCGTCTGTCCGTCCGCGAGCGACCGAGCACGTGACGGGGCAGATCGAGGCCATAGAGCGGCTTATCGAGGGCGGACATGCCTATGCCACGGCAAAGGGCGTCTACTTCGCCGTGAACACCTTTCCGGGATACGGCTCCCTCTCAGGCAATGATGCAGCCGACGAGCTTGCGGCCGCCGTGCGGGACGTAGTGGTGGACCCCGAGAAACGGGACCCGCGCGACTTCGCCCTCTGGAAGAGCGACCCCGGCCACCTCATGCAGTGGTACAGCCCCTTCGGGCGCGGCTTTCCCGGATGGCACATCGAGTGCTCCGTCATGTCGATGGCCTACCTGGGCGAGACCATCGATCTTCACGGGGGAGGGGAGGACCTCATCTTTCCGCACCATGAGTGCGAAGTGGCGCAGTCGGAGAGTCTGACCGGCAAGCCGTTCGTTCGGCACTGGGTTCACACCCGCTTTCTGCAAGTCGAGGGCGAGAAGATGTCCAAAAGCAAGGGCAACTTCTACACCGTGCGCGACCTGATTGCGCCGCCCCCGGAGGGTCGCGGCGTCGATCCGCTTGCGCTTCGCTACGCGCTGATTTCCGGCAAGTACCGGGACAAGTTTAATTTTACGCTGAAGCACCTTTCCGACAGCGCCAAGATCGTGGCGAGGTACAAGCTGGCAGCGGAGCTGGTGGCAGCGGCCATTGACGCGGATCGGCCGGGGGAGGATTTTGCCGGCACCCGCCTCGCCGTGGTGTACGAGGAAACGCTGGCGGCGATGCTGGACGACCTGAACACCCCCGTCGCGCTCGCCGCCGCCTTGCAAGGTGCCAAGCTCATCCACGGCATGGGCGATCTCAACGGCGCAACGGCGCGCAGCGCGGCGGCATGGCTGGAAAAGACGAACGCCCTGCTCGGCATCATTGCGCACGACGCGGCGCAGCCTTCTGAGGACACACTTCAGAGTGAAGCATCGTCGGAGCTTGCCGCCGAAGTGGATCGACTGCTCGCCGAGCGCGCCGAAGCGCGCCGCGCCCGCGACTTTACGCGCGCAGATGCCATCCGCGCAGCCATCGATAGCCTTGGCGTCGAAGTCATGGATTCGCCCGAGGGCACGAAGTGGCGGAAACGCGCGGCCATCTGAGAGAACAGCGACCGTCCCTTCGCGCAATAATAGCGGAACGCCCCCGAGTGCCCGGCGTCTTTACCGGTGCCGCAGCGACGCTGTGGCTATCGAATCACAGACGGGCGTTCGCCCTCTATTGTCAGGTAGAACATGCAAGTTATAGAAACAGCATATGACATGATCCAGCGCCCCCGCCGTCTGCGGCGGTCGGCCGGAATGAGACGCCTCGTGCGCGAGACGCGCCTGAGCATCGACAACCTCGTTGCGCCCCTTTTTGTCGTGGAAGGGCAGGGCATTCGCGATGAAGTCGGTTCCATGCCGGGGCAGTACCGCTTCAGCATCGACCGGCTGGTCGAGGAGGCGCAGGAGCTTTTCGAACTCGGCGTCCCCGCCGTCGATCTCTTCCCGGCGATCGAAGAAAAGTTCAAAGACAAGCGTGGCACCGAGTCGCTGAAAGCCGACGGGCTTTATCCGCGGGCCATTCGCGCCGTCAAAGAAGCCGTGCCGGACTTGCTCGTCATGACCGACGTGGCCCTCGATCCGTACAACATCGACGGGCACGACGGCATCGTTCGGGGAGGCCGTATCGTGAACGATGAGTCGCTCGAGGTGCTCTCCGCCATGGCCGTCGTCCACGCGCAGGCCGGGGCCGACGTGATCTCGCCCTCGGACATGATGGACGGCCGCGTAGCTGCCATTCGCGACGCGCTCGACGCGCACGGGCTGGAGGATGTTGCCATTCTCTCTTATACCGCCAAGTACGCATCGGCCTACTACGGCCCCTTCCGCGACGCGCTGGACTCCGCACCCCGCGAGGGCGCGGACATCCCGAAGGACAAAAAGACCTATCAGATGGACCCGTCCAATGCCCGGGAAGCGTTGCGGGAGCTGATGCTAGACCTCGAGGAGGGGGCGGACATGGTTATGGTCAAACCCGCCGTCAGCTACCTCGACGTGATCTACCGCGTGCGCGAAATGTCGAGCGTACCGGTCGCTGCTTACCACGTGAGCGGCGAGTACGCCATGCTGCAGGCCGCCGCCCTGAACGGCTGGCTCGACGAGCGGCAGGCTGCCATGGAAACGCTCACGGCCATCAAGCGCGCCGGGGCCGACGTTATCTTCACGTACTTCGCCAAGAAAGCCGCCACCTGGCTGCGCGAAGGCTGAGCTTTGAACCCGAAAGCAAATGGTTGATCCGGTGCGCGTGCGGATCGTAGAGCTGGACTATAGCGACCTTGAAGGCGGCCTGGCCCGAATGCTGGACCGCTTCCGGGAAGAAGGCACCCTGACCGGCGACGCAGAGGCAGACGATTTTCTCCGGCAGGACGGCAATGCCGCCCTGCTGGGGCTGCTCTACGATCAGCGCGTCCGAGCGGAATATGCTTTTACCGGTCCGCACCGGCTCCGCGACCGGCTTGGGCATCTCGACCTTGCGCAGATTGCGGTGATGACACCGGAACGGCTTCGCGAGATCTTTGCGGAGAAGCCCGCCGTCCACCGGTTTACGAATAAGATGGCGGATACCACGCACGAAGTCGCCCGCCTTCTGGTGGATCAATACGAGGGCCGCGCCGACAGGCTATGGAGCGGCGATGTGCCCTTCGAGGTTGTCGCGACGCGGGTTCTCGCCCTGCCCGGCTTCGGCAAGGACAAAACCAGGAAGCTGCGGTACGTCCTGCACTACTTTGGCCACCGGGACTTTAGCGGCTCATAGCCGGCGCACCCTCCGGTTCGGCGTCGCAAAGCGGGAGTTTGACCCAGAATGAGGCACCGTCGGCAACTTCGGGATCGAAGTCGATCTCGCCCCCGGACTCCTCGATGCTCTTGCGCGCGATGGCAAGTCCCAGCCCGGTTCCGCTGGTCTTGGTCGAGAAGTTTGGCTGAAAGATCTTCTCGCGCAGCTCCTCTGAAATGCCGGTGCCATTGTCCGTGACACGGCACATGGCCAGTGCAGGTCGGCCGTCGACGCCCGGCGTAAGACCCGTCTCTACCTGCACCAGCCCTTCCGTTCCGTCGGGCACGGCCTGCAGGGCGTTCTTGATCAGGTTGATAAATGCCCGGCGCAGTTCCTCACGATCCGCCTGCACGATGAGCGCGTCGCGGTAGAGCGTGAGCAGCACCTCCGTGCTCGTCTCCTCCTGCATCAGGGCGACGGCTTCGCTCACGACCGCGTTCATGTCCAGCCGCTCTTCCATGCGCGTCGGCATCCGCGCAAACGAATGAAACTCGTTCGCAATGCGCGCGAGCGTGTCGATCTGCTCGACAAGCGTCGCTGTGATCCGACGGAAGAGCGTCTTGAAGTCCTTTCCAACGGGCGCGTCTTCCTCCACCTGCGCGGCACGCGACATAGTAAATGCCCGCTGAAGATGCTGAACGGAGAGCTTCATCGGCGTCAAGGGATTCTTGATCTCGTGGGCAACCTGCCGGGCCATCTCGCGCCAGGCGAGCTGGCGTTCCTGCTGCGCAAGCTGACGGCGGCTTTCGGCAAGCTGCTCCTGCATTTCATTGAACGTCTGCACGAGATCGCCAATTTCATCTCGCGAGGTCACGGGAATGGACTGTTCAAAGCGTCCGCGCGCCACCTGCTCGAGACCCAGACGCAGCCGCGCAATAGGGCGGGTGAGCGCGTTTGCAACGACCGAGGCCGTCAGCATAATCACGAGCAGCAGCAGCAGAAGGGCACCGAAAAAGTACGCCGTCGTGCGGGCGCGTTCGTCCTGTATCTGCTCCTGTTCTTGCAGCGCCGGCACGGAAACGACATACCGCGGCGCACCCTGCTCGTCCAGCAAGGCGTGGTGCCCGACAATGTACTCAAAGCTCCCGACGCGCTCCGGCACGAAAGTCGTACGCTGCCCGTCCAGGTAGATCGATCGGTAGGCCTCGGCGGATAGACGCTCGTCGAGCAGCCTGTCGCGGACGAGCTGCGGCCGGGTCGTCTGCACGAGAGAGCCGTCCACATACACGTTCAAATCCACGCCCGCCACGGCGGCAAGCGAATCGATTGGCGTCCGCCGGAGCACCTGATAGGGCAACTCGCTCCCGCGCGCCTGAAGCGTAAGGATGCGCTCGACGTCCTCCAGGCTCCGCCGAATGCCTGTTCTAACGGCGTTCTGCGTCTCCTCCCGCACGACATCCTGCCCGACGAACCCTACCGCCGCCACCGATATAATGCCGACGACCAGAAAGGCATTGAGCACCTTTTCGCGGAATCGCACGTTCTGCGCCGGTAGTTTCCCCGCCTGTCGCCCGAAGTAGAGGCCGACGAGGTAGATCGGAAGGCCCACGATGAGCGCGGCAACGATCAGGCGCAGCAGATAGTAAAGGTGGTCGAAGAGGTACGTGGCCGGCACCCGCGCCGCCACGACGAGCGGCCGCTGCCCGAGGAGGTCGGCCCCGCCGGCGCTCGCGTCCGGCAACTCGCGGCGGTAGTAGGTCAGGTAGCGCTCTCCCTCCATGCGCTGGACCACCCAGACTTCGGGCTGAAGCAGCAGCGCGGCGCGGACGGCGGGATCGAGCATGAACTGCCCGAAATCGCGGCCGAGGCTTCGCACGAGCACTCCGTTGCGAAAGCCCGCCAGGGAGACGTTCGCCCGAACCGTGCGGAAGTAGCCGCTCGGCAGGAGCACGCGCGGGAAAGGCGTCTCATTGAACTCCTGCAACGAGCGCGATTCGGCCCGCGCCATGATCCATCCCAGCGGCTCCTCCGCCGAAGCGCCGGCGATGGGCACAATGCCAACGTACTGAAACCGGTCGCGCTCATGCCGCCCCGTCACCTGCTCAACCATGACCTCGCCCGGCTGCACCTCCGAAAACATTTCGAGCAAGATGTCGAACTCGGTGGAATCGATCATCTGAACGGCCATGCCCGCCGGGATGCTCTCCGACTCCTGGTATCTTCCGAGCGGCTTTCCGCCGGTGTCAAGAATCGCGAGGCTTACGTCGTACGGACCGAGTTCGGACAGAAGAGACCCGCGCAGCAGCGATGCGGCCAGCGAGTCGAGGGCGTGCCGGGTGGCCCGGCTCGTGTCCGCCTTTTCCAGACTGCGGCGGATATCGGGCAGATGCGCGTGGGTTCTTGACTGTTCCAGAACCTGTTCGATGGCAAAAACGATACGCGGGTCGCGTTCCTCAAGGAAAGAATCTGCCGCTTCTACAATCTGCATTCGCTGCCGCTCGTCCATTCCGTTGTACAGGAGCGGGTAGAGCAGAACGCTCAGGGCAAACGCGCTCAGGAGCAGCGTACGAACCGTGAGGAGCCGCGCCCCTCGGTCGAGCTGGATGCGCGCGTAGGCCGCCACGCCGGCCGCCGTGAGCAGGAAGGCCGTTCCCTCGACCACCGGCACGAGCGTCGATGCGCCCGCGACGTACACGCCGAGCAGCGCGGCCGCGCCGCAGCCGGCGGCAACCGCCGCCGCTAAGACCAACGACCACCGCTCCGGCCGGTGGCGCAGAAGCAGTGTGATCGCCACCCACAGCACGCCAATGGAGACCATCATGGTGGCGGCGCTCAAAAGCACCAGAGACACGTAGACAACGAGAACCAGCCGCTCCGGACGATCCGGCACCAGCCCGGTTCGAGCGAAAAAGTCAAGGGTGCTGTCGAGCACGGCGTGCTCGGTCAGCGCCGACATCGCCGCCACCGAAGTGAGCGTCGCGAGGGCGGCGAGGACGGATATGACGAAGAAGCAAACCGTGCAGCCTTCATCTTGCGCGCTCCCGTGTGGTGCGGAAGGCCCGATGAGCCTGCGCTCGGCATCGCGAAAGCGGCTGAGCAGGTCCAGCAGGGCCGCCCCGAAAAGCACGGCGAAGATCGCGGTGATCAGGAGGTCGCCGGCCGAGCGCATCATGCCGAAACCGTAGAGAGAAGCCAGATGCGCCGGGTCGAACAGCGGGGCAAGTGCGCCCGTATTCGTCTGCCATCGCGCCGGGACCTGCATCACCACAAGCGCAAAACGGACGCCCCACCACGCAACGCCCAGCACCAGAAACCGGAGTACCGCCGACCAACGGGAACGCTTGCGGTCCGGCGAGGCCTCCATGGACAGGGTCCGAACCTGCTCTCGGTACCACAGCCAGAGGCCGTACAGAAGCCACGCGAACAAGAGCGTCGTCCAGAAGAGCGCTACGTCGGCATAGCGGGTTCGCAAGATCGAGCGCAATGCCGCGGGTGTCGGCGGCTGAAGAACCACCAGCCCGAGGCGCGATCCGTCAGCGCCCTCGAGCGGCTCGCGATACAAGGGCGTGCCCGGGTCCGCCGCGGCCGCTCCAAGCGCGAGCGACACCGGCATCCCCACCAGCGCCTGCCACTCCTCGGCCAGACTGAAACTCTGCAGATACTGGTTCTCGACCGGCGCGCTCCGGACCACCAGCCGCATAAAGCGTACAAACCCCACGGTTCGGTCGCCCTTGCGCACCGGCCACCAGACGACCAGCGCCTGCTCGCGCCCGGCGGCGTCGGCGATTCCTATGCTGACCCGGTTCGGGTCCAAAGAACCCGGCTCCCGGTCGAGGGGCATTCCGAAGCCTGTCCAGCCCGCAAGTGTGCCTTCGGCGGTATAGAACTCGGCGGCCGTCTTCTCTTCGAGCGAAAGCGAAGCTGCGAAGCGGACAACCCGTTCGCGCGCCTGAGACGGCGGGAGCACAAGCCCTTCCTGCAGGGCTTTTTCCTCAGCGAGCGCGCGCGCGGAAGCCATCATCGACTGCTGCAGCGCATCGAAACTGCGCTCGATCTGCGCGAACGCGGCGTTGACGGCCGCGCTTTGATGATCTCCCGGTCGCCCGGCTACGCGGTCCGCGTAGCGTCCATAGATGCCCCAAGTGGCCGGAATCAGGAGCGCCAGCGCAGCCGCCATAGCGAGAAACCGAACGGCGAGGCGGCGGCGGTCAGGGGCGGGCGGATTGAGCAAGGTGAGACAAGAAGAACGGTAGCGGCATCAGGCGGGCGGCAAAGGCCACTCTGCCGAGAGTAGATCAGGGCTTATTGATTCGGATCTCCCGCAGTTCCCATGCTTCCCCTTTCCGCCGCAGTCCGACGTAGACGTTGAATGTGTCCGCGCTGACGCGGTGCCGGTACAGACCGCCTACGAACCACGCGTTCGGCGTGCGCGTCGGTTCTTCGAAGGTGCAGCTCAGGGGCGGGAAGGCACGAAAGAACTCTTCCATAACATACGCCGCCTGCCCACGGCTTACCAGCGCACGCTTGTCAAACAGCGCCATGTCCATTCGTTCGGACGTGTAGTCCATCAACGTCCTGCTTTCGCCCTTCGAAAAAGCGGCTTGAATGGAGTCGAGCATTTTCTTCGGACTCTCCTGCGCCGAGGCGGACGGCACAGAAGCGCTCAGAATGATGATTAAGGTCACGAACAAAGCGAACATGCGCCCCGTTCGGCTGAGAACGAACATGAATGGTACCAGTGACAATGGCAATGAACCGGTTGTTAGAAGGGACTCTGCAAATAGCGAACCACCTTTGCGCCGCAGCGTTTCCGCTCCCCAACGCCTGCAGAGCGCTTGCGCTTCCGGAATTCACCGTATCGAAGCCAAAGCGCCTGCAGCCGGATCGTGCCTCTGTCGTACCTTTGCTGCTCGGAACGGCAACGTTGAACCGGCAATGGCAGCAAACAGGGTGTCATAGGCCCGCAACCACAGCGTAGCGCACTTTATGGAGAGTACAAGGCGGACAAAGATCGTTTGCACGCTTGGCCCGGCAAGTTCGGATCGCGAGGCGATTGCGGCCTTGATTGCCGCGGGCATGGATGTGGCACGGCTAAACTTTTCACATGGCACGCACGAAAGCCATCTCCAGATGATGCGTTTCGTGCGCGAAGAGGCCCATCGTCTCGGGCGCACCGTGTCCATCCTGCAAGACCTGCAAGGCCCGAAGATTCGGGTCGGGCAGATCCGCAACGGCGGCGTGCTCCTGCACAAAGGGCAGCGCCTCACGCTTACCACCGACGAGATCGAAGGGACGGCCGACCGGGTCTACATCGACTACCTGACGCTCGCGCAGGACGTCGAGGTGGGCCGCCGCATCCTCGTGGACGACGGGCACATCGAACTGGAAATCACGGACATTATCGGGTCGGACGTGGTGACCGAAGTTGTGGTCGGCGGGACGCTTCGGCCACGCAAAGGCGTCAATCTGCCGCACATTCGCACCAACACGCCCTCGCTTACCGGCAAGGACATCGAGGACCTCGAGTTCGGGCTGGAGTCGGAGGTGGACATGATCGCCCTCTCCTTCGTCCGCAGCGAGGCCGACGTGATCGACCTCGTGCGCCGCGTGCGCGCGTCCGGCCGGCGAACCGGCGTCATCGCGAAGATCGAAAAGCCGGAAGCCGTTCTCGACATCGACGACATCCTCCATGAGGCCGACGGCATCATGGTGGCCCGCGGCGATCTCGGCATCGAAATGCCGCTCGAAGAGGTCCCGCCCGCGCAAAAAATGATCATCGAAGAGTGCCTCGCAGCCGCAAAGCCCGTCATCACAGCGACGCAGATGCTCGAAAGCATGATCGAAAATCCCCGTCCGACCCGCGCGGAGGCAACGGACGTGGCCAACGCCGTGCTCGACGGCAGCGACGCGCTCATGCTCTCGGCAGAGACCGCGACGGGCAAGTACCCCGTCCGCGTGGTCGAAGTCATGTCGCAGATCATCCAACAAGCCGAGAATTACCAGCGGCTGACCCATCCCCGCGCGGAGCTGCGGCCGCCTCGCGTGACGCGCTATGAAGAAGTGACCGGAGCCGTCTCCTTCACGGCCGTGCAGCTGGCCGAGCAGGTCAGCGCCCGCGCCATCGCGTGCCTCACGGCATCCGGCACGACTGCCAAAGCGATCGCCCGCCACCGGCCCAATATGCCCGTCTTTGCCTTCACGGACGACCCGCGTGTGGTGGGCCATCTCGGTATCCTCTGGGGAACAAAAGCCTTCGCCATACCTTTCCAAGCGGACACCGACCAGGGTGTAAACACTGTAAGAAGAACACTTTCCGAGCACGGTCTGGCCGAGCCGGGTGACCTCATCGTGATCACGGCCGGAATGCCGCTTCCGTCTAAGGGCCAGACTAACATGGTTCAGGTTAGCCGCATGGAGTAGCGGCAGCGGCCGCTGCCCCCGGGCGCTTTAAGAGGCTGCTATTTCTTAGTCCGCTGGATAAACAAAGGTTGATCTGAAGGGGTGCACCGCTCGAATGCTGAAGAACACGCGCCTTGTCCTCGTCGCCGGGTAAGTGGCGGGGGCGCTATTTAGGAGGCCGTTAAAAAATTAGCAGACGCTGTATGTAGCTGGCGATAAGGACCGAAGTAAAAACGCAACGTCCCCCTTGAGGGGGATTCAAGGGGGTGTTAGGCAGCATTCCAGTCATAGACGCGGACCAGAATATCTGCGATACATCCCATCAATAGTAAATCAACAGCCTCTTAGTAGTCTGGAGGGGTAGATCCTTCACTCTGTTCAGGATGACAAGCGGGGATGCCGGAGAAGGCTAAATAGGGCGGCGCACACCTAAAGCAGAACATCCTGCCCGAGTCCTGCCGGCGAAGCGAAGCATCTCAGCGTTTCTTTAGTTCGCTGTTGATTCTATTTAAATAACCTGCCATGTCTGGTCTGGATTTGCTTTATTTCAACAGCCTCCTAATTCAACGATATATGGGCGACTGATACGAGTTCAGGTACGGTTAACCGGGTGCCGCGATGGCGCGCCTCGGCGGCAGCGTGCCCTTTCCTGTCTCCCAGACCTACTCTTCGTGATGCGCCGCAGCCTTCTCTTGTTGCTCGGGATCATCCTGCTCTCCGGGTGCAAGTCGTCCTCCTTCGTGGGCAAACGGGTGGACAACTTCACGGCCTATTACAACACGTTCTATAACGCCCGAAAATCATACGATAAGGGCCTGAAGGCGCTTGAAAAGACGAATCAGCCCGTTGATAGAACGACCTATCTGCCCGTCTTCTCCGTCCCCGCCGGATCGGGGAATCAGCAGGACTTCGAGAACGCGATCAAGAAGAGCGCCGACGTGCTGCGCGACCACGCCTCGTCCAAGTGGATCGACGACGCGCTGCTGCTGATTGGCAAATCCTATTTCTACCAGAAGAACTACTTCGGAGCCGAGCAGAAATTCCGGGAAGTCCTCTTTGATGAAGGCCCGCTTCAGGACGAAGCTACTTTCTGGCTTGCGCGCACGCTGATTGCCCGCGAGGCCTACGCGGAGGCGGTCGACCACCTGACGCTCAGCCTGCAAGAAGAAGGACTCTCGAAGAAGTGGGCCTCCATGCTGCACCTCGCTCTCGGCGAACTATACGTGCGGCAGGAGCAGTGGACGCCTGCTTCTGACGAACTGGTGCTCGGCCTGGAGCACGTCCGCGACAACGACATCGCCGCCCGCGCCCGCTTTTTGCTCGGACAAGTTTACGAGAAGATGGGTCGCTACGCCGATGCCGTTGAGGCGTACCGGTCCGTTGAACGCCACAAGCCGCTTTACGAACTCTCGTACGCCGCCCAGCTGAGCGCCATTCGCGTGGCGGGGCAGCACACGAATCCGGAATGGGCGATGCAGTCGCTGCGCAAGATGGAGCGCGACGACAACCACTACGCCAACCGGGGCGAACTGCTCTTCACCCGCGGCCGCATCTTGCAGGCGCAGGGCGAAGCCGACGAAGCCTTTCTGACCTTCGACGAGGTCCTCTACGGCTCAGATGCCAACATTTCGGCCATTCGCGGACCCGTCCACTACGCCCTCGCGGAACTCTACCGGGACGTTTACCACGACTACGTTTTCGCAGCGGCTCACTTTGATACGGCGGCGTCCGCGCTGGGCCAGAAAAGCGATGCGCCCGGGACGCTCAAAAAGCAGTGGGCACCTGAAGCGCTGACGGATGCCGGCAGGCAGGCCGAGACGTTCCGGCGATTCGCCGAGGTGAGGCAGCGCGTTGCTTTGCTCGATTCGCTGCTGTACGTCGGCAGCCTCGATGACGAAGCGTATGAAGCCTTCGTTCTCCGGCTACGGGAAGCTCGCAGGGACGAACTGAAGCAGCAAGAGCGCGATCTGGAGCGTCGGCAGGCGGAGGAAGGATTCCGCAACACGCGGGGAGCTGTCGTCGACCAGCGCTCGCCCGGCGCGACCGCCGCACGGGAAGGGGCCTCCTTCCTGTCTTTCGATGACCCGTTGCGGGTGCAAGAAGGGTGGATGGTTTTCGTGGACCGGTGGGGCGAACGGCCGCTGGTCCCGAACTGGCGACGCAAGGAAGCGATCACGCGCCTGGCGGCAGACGAAGGAGCGGGCGCGGACATTGCCGTTCCTGGAGCCACCCTCACCGGATCCCTCGCCACCGCAGACGAACAGCTGCCCGTCGTTGACGTGTCCGGCATTCCGAGAGACATCGTTTCCCGAACGCGCGTGATCAACGAACGAGCGATGGCTCGGTACGAACTCGGCAATGTCCTATTTCTGGCCATGAACCGGGCGGACTCGGCCGCCACCTGGTACCGCATGGTCATCGACGAGAACGAAACCCTTCCGGTCTCGCAGCGCGCCTACTACGCCCTCGCCGAGGTGCAGCGCGCTCTTGGCGATTCGACCACGGCCAACCGGCTCTACCGCCACGTCGTTGAGTCCTTCCCGGAGTCGGAGTTCGCAAATCTCATTCGCGAGCGCCTCGGCGCGGCTCCCGTGCACGTGGTGGATGCCGATTCCGTTGCACAGGCGGAGCGGCTTTACGCGCGCGCCTACGAGCAGTGGCAACAGGGCCATCCGCAGGAAGGCTTTTCGGCTTTTATGTCTCTCGCAGCCGATTATCGTGAGACGCCCGCCGCACCGAAGGCCCTCATGGCCGCCGCATCTGCGTTGACTGATTGGGCGCGAGCGGACAGCCTCAGTCTCTATGATCCCGTGCCGGTCTCCGTCGCGGATTCGCTCCTGCGCGCCTTTGGAATTGAACCGGTGGCGGACACCCTCCGGCCGGCCGTTCTTGCTATCAGTCCCGATACCGTTTACGCTTCGCCGCACACGGCCACCGGCGATCCGTCGACCGCCGATCTCTTGCCCCTGGCCGCCGCCGACTCAGCGGCTGCCGGCTCGGTTGCTGCCGAACCTGGTTCACTACCACCGTCAGTAGTGATGGTAAGATTATCCACATGACCTCCTCTGACTCTCCCAAGATCCATAATCTGCTGCATCTCCTCACTGAGTTCGTCATATGCGCTCGTGGAAGTGCCGAGCGAAACAATGATGAAGACGACATAACCGATGACCATCGCCGCTTGTCCTCCAAGAATACCATATGGCAGACTTACTCCAAGATACTTAGCAGCATATGCCCAAGCTATAGCGAGGATAAGGCCGACACTGCCACCGGCAAGTGCGCCTTCCGTGGTAGCCCCTTTCCAATTGTATGCAATCGCAACGCAGGGAAAAATGACCGCTGCGAAAATCGCCCAACCAGCAGCTCCTATACAAATATGAGACCTGGGAAACTAGGCAGACTAGAATGAACGCAACTACAAGAATGCCGAATGTAGTGAGACGTGCATACCGAACTTCTTCCTTGTCAGACAGTTCCTTGTCTGAGTATTTAATGAAGTAATCGTGGACGACGGCCGAAGCGCCCATATTCAAGAATGAATTACTTGTGGACATAATTGCGGCGATTACTGCTGTCAGAACAAACGCAACGACTACATCTGGAGAATATTCAATAACAGCGAGTGGGAGGGCAGCGTCAGGGGTACCTGGGTTCGGAACATGTCCCGCAGTAACTGCAGCTCGAGCGAAGGGAGCAGCGACCCAGTACAACGCAGTCACTGCATAGCCTACAGCGGTGAGAAGTGGCCCCCAACGTAGGAGCGAGACATCCCTAATCATATAGAATTTCGTTATCGCATGTGGCTGCCCAGCTACTGTGAGATTGATGATGACGACCGAGAGCAGCAGTCCTATCGCGGCGGTGCCATTCATCCCTAGTAATGAGAAATTGAAATACCCTGGATTGTGTGCCATAATATCTGATATCATCCCACTTGTACCACCTGGATAATTTGTAATAAGGAAGAAAGCAGTGAGCAACGCACCAATGATCATTACTATTCCTTGAACGGCGTCAGACCAGATGGCTGCAAGCATCCCTCCAATGACTGTATAAAATCCCACAACGATTAGTCCTAAGAGGAGTGCTTCAAGGAAATTCACTGGGAGAATGAGTGACCCAATAATTCCTAAGGCTGCATACTGGGCTGCTAGATATCCTATACAACCCAATAAGACCGATATCGATCCCAGTAGCCGAACACGCTCATCGTTAAATTGATAGAACATTGCATCTGGGACCGTAATCGCGTCATGCGTTTCTCCTAATATCCGCATCTTTCGCCCAAGTAGCCAGTATGATATGACAAATCCTAATGGGACGAGAGTCCCTGTTATTAGAAGATATTCTACGCCAATTTCATACCCAGTACCAGTCACCCCAACCATCCCCCATCCGCTTTGAATAGAAGCAAAGATCGCTAATGAAACAACGATTATACCTCCACTCCGTCCTGCTGCAAAATAGTCCTCTTCATTTGATTGACGCCTCCCGGCGTAAATACCGATACCGATCATTAAGACTGAAAATACGATGATGAAGATAATTGCGATCGGTGATGAATAATGAACTCCTATATTTTCTCCCCATGCTTGTAACGGATATAGTGCTAAGGCTAGTGTCATTCGGATGCCTCCGTACCTGCTGTTATCGTTTCTTCTTCAATCGTTTCTACCGGCTCGAATTGAAGTCCGAAGTAGATCGCTGAAGAGAGGATAATACATAACATGACTAAGAGCACTTCAACAACTGGTGTTGGAAATCCGAAGAGATAGCTCATTTGGGAAGTACCTCCAGAAGGAGTCGCAATAAATACTCTTCAGTTATAACATCTGACTTATTGCTATCACCGTGGCATGCTCTATCGAATAACATACATTACTACAATATCAAGAGTATTCTTAAATCTTTTGTCGTTATAGTTGATTAGTTCTCTCTTAGAAGCTCTGACAGCAGTAATTGACCTTGTAAACGTCTATATGAATCCTGTCTTTCATGTATCCGCATTCCACATTCAATAATCAGCACATATTACTTAGAGCCCTTGAAATCTATCCGAATAATTCGAACAGCTTATGAAGAAGCAAAATGACTGTCAATATATGCCAACCACTCCGTCCCGACCTGTAAAGACAGTCGAAACCGCAAACAAAATTCTCACTGAGATCAAGAAGCGCGATGAAGTCACGCTAGCTGAATTAGCTGGAGCGCTAGATCCCTCTCGGAGCACTATCCACCGTCACCTACACACCTTAGAGGATCTTGATCTCGTAACGGTTGACAATGGACGATATCGGATTGGGCTTCGAATGCTGGATTTTGGCTTGCATTCTCGGCGACAATGCGACCTCTATCATGTTGCAGTACCAAAGGTAGACGAGTTAGCTAAGGAAACAAATGAAAAGGTCTGGTGTGTGACCGAGGAACACGGTCGGAGTATCCATCTCTACGGTGCATCCGGTCGTCACTCTGTTCAGACCAATGCACGGGAGGGGCAGTTCGGCTATCTCCATCAGCTCGCCGCCGGTAAGGCAATTCTCTCAACTTTTTCGCGAGAACGTGTGAGTGAGATTGTTAGAAAGTATGGTCTCCCTCCCCAAACCGGAGAAACAATCATCGATCAGGAGCAGCTGTTCGAAGAACTGGACCAAATCGCCGAACGGGGTATGCGTTCAATCTTGAGGAATCTGTTCAACGACTTAATGGAGTTGGAGTCCCCATTACGGATACCAATGGTACCGCTATTGGTGCCATCAGCATTTCCGGCCCATCAAATCGAGTAAAGGGTGATCTCCTCAGGGACCAATTCCCTAATTTACTCCTCGGAGCGACCAATGAAATTGAGATCAATTTAAATTTCTCTTGAGTCCCATATATTCGGATTCGGAAGTCAACTAGACTTATTTCATTTGTGATTCCAAAGTTTACTTTATCGCCGCCTTTTGCTCCTCGATTGTTAACGTATCACGTCCCGTTACACGTATAGATATGTAACGAAGACCAATATACCTAGCAATTATCATCCGAATTATTCGGATTGGCTGACCAATGGTGTTAATACCGAATTCTACCTAATCTGACTCTATTACATTGAGTAAAATATGCTGAAAATACTCCCGGTCAATGAATAAGATCACTGATTTCTGGATTTATCTATTAATGGGTGACTCAATTTCAAGTGAGAAGAAGGGGCCTGAGATGCTTTTGGTCCTGCTATCAAGTGCTCCAGTCTCTTCTTGCTAAGGATTTTTTGACGGTGTGATCTCCCAAATAAAGCCAAGGTCAATAGCTCTGATCCGAGTTATTCGGATATTGACTAAATAGCCGCAATCTCTCCTAGGGGTGAATTATTGACGATTTCACCGATAAACCAAAGTAGGATCAATAATAGACATAAGAGCTAGAGGACTTAGAATCGATTCATGGTTGCAGATGAATCGTTTTCATCAACTCAAAGTAATGTCCTCAAGATCAAGAAATATGACTAACTGTGTTACGGAAATTGTCAATGTGCTCGAAGACCTGGATGTTAGTTATCTCTTTGGGTACCCTGGTGGTCGGGCCATCGAATTGTTTGAATCACTTGCAGAATCAGACATCGAGATCGTTCGACCGCGGGATGAGCGTGAAGCGAGCGTGATGGCAGAGATGTATGGTCGATACCATCAATCTCCAGGAATTCTCACCGGACAGGGACCTTGGATTGGCAGTCTTGGTGCTATCGGTCAGATGGAAGCTCGTCTTGGCTCATCACCGATGGTTGTACTTACAGAAGCCTCAGAGCGTGGTGATTACTCAACTCTCGCACCTTATCAGCAAGCCCGAGGTGATTATGGAGGACTTTCACTCCCAAAGATACTGGATAGCATCACCAAGGAGTGGTGGTTCCCTCGGTCGGCGAATGAGACTTTGCGGAGTGTCCAACTAGCCTTTAAGCACGCCACAGCGAGCCGTCCGGGGCCAACTGCTGTTATCCTTGATGGTGATGCAATCACTGATGAAGTACCTAAGCCAACAGTGCCCCCGATTTGGACACCAGAAAAACAGACAAAAAACTGGAAGACCTCACCGACAACCCAGGAGGTAGAGGCTGCAGCGGAGGCTCTTGCAAATGCTTCACGGCCAGTCATTATTGCCGGGAATGGTGTTCATGCGTCTCAATGCTACAGTGAACTACAAGCAGTCGCCGAAACTTATGACGCTGTCGTGACTACTTCCTATCTTGGAAAGTCGACTTTTCCCGAAACCAATGAACGCGCTGCAGGCGTGATCGGGTCATTTGGTCACGAGGGAGCGAACCGGGCAGTGAGTGAAGCAGATGTTCTGCTTATCGTTGGGTGCCGAATGAACCCAATGGATACGAATTGGCAGGAAGCGTCCTTCATTCGTCCTGGTGACCAGACAATAATTCATGCCGATATTGACACTCGGAATGCTGGTTGGGTCTATCCAGCTGATATAGGTCTCATTGGTGACGCAACTGAGACACTAACTGCTCTTGCAGTCGAAGAATCCGGCTCAAACGATTGGGCACTTGATCGTGCGGCCGCTGCCCGTGAGGACTTCACGACTCCCGACTGCATGTCTGATGCAGTCCCTATTCTCCCACAACGCGCTGTCAAAGAGATCAGTCGCCTTGTGGACGAGGACACTATCATTACAGCTGACTCAGGCAACAACCGATTCTGGCTACTGAATTATTTACAAACTCCTGCTATTCGAACATACTTTGGATCCGGTGGTGTGGGTGGGATGGGGTGGGCAGGTCCGGCTGCAGTCTCAGCGGCCATTACGACCGAAAAAGATGTTATCGCTGTTGCTGGTGATGGTGGTTTCACAATGACGATGACCTGTATCGAAACTGCTGTTGAGTATGGGGTTGCACCCACTTTCGTTGTGCTCAATGACACTTCGTTGGGTATGGTGCGTCAGATGGATAATAATATCCCCGGCGTCGAGTTCCACGATACAGATTTGGTTAAAATCGCCAAAGGTTTTGGAGCAAATGGAATACGCGTCACCGATCCAGATTCGATCAGTGACGAGCTCGCTCAAGCAAAAGCAACAGATATTCCCACAGTTGTAGATGTACGCATTGACCGTGAGACGAATATGGCTGAGACACTACAGTCATCGTTCTATAGTAAAGTCGGTGGACTCCATGAGTAGCCAACAGATCTCGTTTTAGCACAATACTTTTCTTGAATTCATCCGAAAGTGTACTCGACGATGGAGAACGCTACTGTACTCATCACTGGAGGGACCGGATTCATTGGCTCATACACTGCTAAGAGATTTGTCGAAGAGGGTGCTGATGTTGTTGCGTACGATCTCTCGACTGATACAGATATCCTAGAGAAGCTTAATGTTTCCTCAGATATCGAAGTTCGCCATGGTGATGTGAGTGATTCGTCTGATGTCATTCGAGCCGTCAAAGAAACTGGTGCTACGCACATTGTCCATTTGGCAGCGCTGCTAACCAACACCGCTCGGAGCAACCCACGATCTGCTCTACAGGTGAACGTTGAAGGGACCAATAATGTCTTTGAAGCGGCACGAACCCTCAATGATCAAGTTAAACGGGTTGCATGGGCTTCATCGGCAGCGGTGTATGCACCTCCCTCAAATTATGCCAGCTGTAACGATTGGTGGGTTACCGAGGATGATCTTGTCTATCCCGACACCCTCTATGGGGCGAGTAAGGAGTACAACGAACACCAAGCACGCGTATATCGGGAGGAATTTGGTATCTCTCATGTTGCAATTCGACCCACCGTGGCATATGGACCCTATCGAAAAACTGGGGGATCGGCTTTCCTTGCGAACATCGTTGAAAAGCCAGCACTCGGTGAGTCGTTCTCCGTGGATTATGGCGACCAAGAAATCAATTGGCAACATGTGGCAGACATCGCACAGGGCTTCTATCGAGCTGCAGTGACGCCTGACTCCGATCTGACTCAACGGATCTACAATGTTCGTGGTGAACTAGCTACTGTTCGAAAAGCTGCAGAGACCGTTGAGAAGATTTTACCGGATGCTGATATTCAAGTCAGTAATGAAGGGGAACTTCCCTGGACACAACGGCTCGATATGACCAAGGCGAAAGAAGATCTGGGTTATGAACCAGAGTATGATCTTCAATCTGGTTTTAGAGACTATATCAATACCCTACGCCAAGAGCAAGGACTAAAATCAGTCTAATTCTCCACTCTGATGGCCGCTTCTGACTAATTTTCAGTACTTTACGGGCACCATCTATTGGAAACTTAACTCCTGAGTCGTACTCTGGGGCTCACTTCTCAATAACCAATGACGTTCTCGATTCCGTTTTTGACGAGCTGTTCACGGCCAATAAACCGCGGTCGATCCTTAATCGCAAGGAAATTATCTACGTCTTCTCGAGCTTCTTCTCCTTTACCGCCCTTTGCTTCGTAGTCTCGCGAACCCTCCGAGCCAAGTGCATCATAGAGTTTATCCAAATCCTCGAAATATAGCTCTGCGATACCATCGAATTCTGCATATTCGGGATTGGTCGGTACAACTTGGCAGTATCGGACTACACCCTCAATTTCCTTGGCAATGGGGGTATGAGTATTCTGCCAATGATCGAGGAACTCCTCATGCGTCATTCCTTCTTTACGAACTAAGAAGGCAGAGTGCTTGTAGAGCCCGTCAGTATCACCATTGACAGTATCTTTGACAACACGTTCCTCACCAATGAGGCGGGGACGTTGTTCGACATCAAGAAAATTGTCTACATCCCGACGAGCCTCTGCAGCGACCTCCTTTGTCGGATCGTAGTCCCGAGAGCCCTCTGAACCTAATGCTTCATGGAGGTCATCAAGCGTCTCGAAGTAGAGCTCTGCAAGCCCGTCGAACTCGGCATGGTCTGGTTCGGTGGGAAGGACCTGCTGGTATCGAACGACGCCCTCTATCTCTCGTGCAATAGGAGTATGAGTATCTTGCCAGTGGTCGATGAACTCGTTATGAGTCATCCCTCTCTGTCGCACTAACAGTGCAACGTGCTTGAACATATGACAAATACTGTAGAGTCCTACGAAGTAATAAAACTAAGGTCTTAATAATATTTGAGAGTTCAAATAGACTGAATAGGTGCTGACTTGCTGAACAGCCTGATAGAAAAGTTAGCGACTCTATGAGCGAACCGCCGGTACCAGTGGTAATTTATGGGTGTTCACACTCTTTAATCATGTATGAGTTTCTATCAGAGATCCTTCATGGAAGGAACACGCGGCATGCAGGCTGTCGATTGGGAGGAACGAATCAATGTGAAACGCCTCCGGGAGGAGCGTTATGAGAAGATTCTCTCGCGACTACAAGATTCTGATCTTGGGAGCCTATTGCTCGTTTCTGATCCGAACATCAGGTATGTCACAGGACTCGCGATGACTGGTGGGTCAGGCGCGGATCATTACACCTTACTCACGGAGAACGGGGACATTGTCCACTGGGACACAGCAGACCATGCAAGTAATCAGCGGTTCAATTGTCCATGGCTCACCGACATCCGATATGCCGTACCTGGACTCGGCAATGTACCACGCGCCAGTGGACGTGATTCTGCTCGGAGTTGGTTGAAACAGAAGATGGCTGATATTGTCACTGAGGCTATGGTAGAGTACGGCGTCGGAAAAGAACCCCTAGGACTTGATGTCGGAAATCAGGGCCTGATCAATGCCTTCGGGAAGAATGATATCGAGATCCAAACGACCGAGTGCATTGATCTGATGCACGATGCTCGTAAGATCAAAACCCGTGACGAAATTGAATGTCTTCGGATGGTCGCAGCGATTTGTGAGGCCGGCTTCCAGGCCATCAAAGACGGAGCCAAGCCCGGCATGCGCGAGTCAGAGGTGTGGGGCGAGGCGACGCGTGAACTCTGGCGACACGGCGCGATGGTGCAGGGCGGTTACCTTACATCGGGGCCGAACACGTGGCCGAAACACCAGGCGAACACGACCGACCGGATGATCCGACCCGGTGATCTGGTCTACGCTGACTTCTACAACATCGGCTACCTCGGCTACCGCTCGTGCTACTATCGCACATTTAGTATCGGCGAACCCACCCAAGCCCAAAAGGATGCATACGAGACCGCTCGGAATGATCTCTATAACGTTCTCGAACGGATTGAACCCGGAGCGACTACGGATGAGATCTCTCAAGGATTCCCAGACGAAGAGGGTGAACACATGGAGTGGTATGATGCCGACGAATTCTGGCAAATGACTACTAATCATTGGGCGCACGGGCTTGGTCTCCAACTTTACGAGGAACCACTCATCTGGCGTGGTCTCTCACCTGAACACCCTATCGAAATTGAGGAAGGCATGACAATGGCCGTTGAGACAATGCAACCAGCCGATCGTCAGGGGGTCCGCGTCGAAGAGATGGTTGTCGTCCGAGAGAACGGCGTTGAGATCCTCAGCGAATGGCCTGTCGAAGAGATCACCCGCATTGAATACTAGTAGTCTGGTTCAAGTGATGTTTCACCCTTAAATTGATGCCCAACCGCTTGGAAATCAAAATATCACCTCAAATAGTCTTGTTAACCTCGTTATTGTCCACAATTTTGGCCCTAATATCGGAAATTTGTTCGAAATATATGGCGTCTGACATCGTTCATTGCTCCTCAGATGATTGGAGTAGTCCTAATAAGGTTCCGAGTGCTGTTCGGTGAGGTAATATTGTGCTTTCACATCATAACCTCTATTTACTAATTATTGATAATTCTCTCAACCTTCTCATTCAGAACACCTGTTGGGACCGGTGAATGCGTACGGCACGATACTGGATGCGTGTGTGCACTCGGAGAGACTGGCCACTCGTCGGTGAAGAAAGAAGACCAAAAGGCACCGATATCATGTTCCAAATTACCCCTGAGATGCTAGTCTGATTTTAATCTGAGGGTCCTTCGAACACCTCTATTCCCTGGGTACCTGAGGGGCTAGAAATAGATAATTGACCGATCAAGAATTATATTGTATTTGTTATGTTTGTATTTTCACCTTACGATATTGTGTATTCTTGTCTATATCATACAGGATTGGGGCCGTCCCTCTTGCTACCAGAACTGACGATCTGCATCGTCAAGGTCTTTTGAGATTTCGTCCGTGGCCCACATTTCCTTCGTTGGATTTGTCTCAAGGAACTCCTCAGCCAGACAAAGTTGTAATGTATATAAGCATCCATTTTTGTACACTTAAGAACTCATTTCCAATTAGAAACCGTTAAAAAACTATTATGGTCCTGAACGCACCGTAGATATTAACAAATATCCAAATTTTAGAAGATCATCATTTCATATTCTTAATGTAAAGGTGCTGCCACGCTACCAGCGTAGATTAGAAGTTCTTCCGAGAGTTGCCAGCCTCTACGCTGTCGAGATACTGCTAGATGGCGGTCTTGATTCGGATTTTCCCTTGGGGTAGAGTCGTCTTCAGTGGGTTCCATCGTTCGTGAGTGACCGACAGCGGGGACCCACCTAAATCTACTGTGTACAACAGGGGTAATACATAGTGATTGGCTAAACTCGAATATGGCCGAATTCATAGGTTATGAGCACGAAGCCACTGTAATCCGATTCTATATACTGTATATTGCGATAGACAATTTCTTCGGTGTGAAGTTGAGACTACACTGGGTTTAGCGGGGCTGTAATGTGTGAATTTGGCCGATTCGGTCAGCGGAAACTACCTCAAATCTCTCCAAGCGACCATTCTTGTCATACTTCCAATTGTAAGGGCGAATTTTCGAGACATCCAACAGTGTACCAACAGTGTAGCCACTCAGACGGCGCGCTACCCAGGCTGAGCGTCTCTCTACCCGATTCCTGTCTCCTTCTTCAGCAGCGTCAGTGTATTATCTGCCGTCACCAAGGGCGAGTGCTCGTACTCACCAGTTAACTCAACCTGGACGAGTAAATCGACGGCGCGCCAGATCGAGTACAGCAGACACGCAAACGCGAAGTAGAAGAATCGAAGCCCGAAATCCTTCGACGTCGTCGCCGCCATGAACCGCTTTATTGATCTGTAGCCGCTCTCGATCTCCCACCTGTAGCCGTACTCCGTGAGGAGACCACTCCCGCAATTCGTCATGAACACTGAATACTGCCGATGATCGTTGTGCTCGGAGTTCTCCTTTCGACGGTATATCAGCGTCGTTGAGTGCCACTCGTTGTCGCCGAGATGGAGTTTGCGGTCGGTCTCGTACCGATCCTGATCATATCGAAGCAACCGCTTGGCCTGAGCCCTCTCACTTGTCTGCATCCGCTTGGGCACGACATACGAGAGCCCGCGCTGGCTGATCATCTCCAGAACGTGCTGACTATCGAACTCCCGGTCCATCAGCACGTTATCCACATGAACGAGGTCCTCGGCAGAGTCGAGCAGATCCTCGACGATTTCTAATCGTGTCTCACCCTTTCGGACCGGACGTGCGTCCAGCACCATTGGGACGGCATTCCCGACCAACTGAACTGTCGCCCACTGGTAGGCGTACTCGTCGTTCTTCTCCTTCGTCCCGATGATCTCGTCTTCGTGGCCGGTGCGGTCACCTGTGAAGGGATCGTCTTCAGTGATATCGATCGCTACGATTCCGGCACGATAGAACGCCTCCGTCGCGGCGACCTCTTCTAAGAGGCGGCCTACCGCTTGCCGATACATCTCTCGAATCTGTTCGATCGAAAGATCACGAAGATGGTCACGATGTGCGTGTCCCATTGGAGTCCGGTCGCGAGTTGACTCGTGGATGAAACTTCGAGCTCCTTCGTTCACGGCGAGATTCTCTCGCAACCCGAGATACGTTTGCAAATCCCAATACGCATTTTCGGGGATCTCACAGCCCTCACTACGATTAAGCGAGAACGTGGGGAAGATGATGCGACAGACGTGGTCAGTGATCTCGCTCGCTTGGTCGAGAACGATCCTATTGTCTGGGTTGGACTGATCGGATTCAGTATCGTGGTGCCGGAGCGTCCGGTCCGGTTCACGCGGGACCGTGATACCCGCGTTCTGAGCGGTGATGAGGATCGTTCGAGCAACCGTTTCGATAGTCTCGCGGAGCTCTTTCGTGAAGCGTGTGTTCCAGCTTCGCCACAGCGTCGACTGATCGGGAATCAATTCGATACCCAGTTGCTCACGGATAACAGATCGACGTTTGAGGTACTCAACGAGTGCTGTCTCGTGGTCCCACCCGTGGAGTTCTTTCAGCACGAACAGGCGAAAGAGCGTGTCCATCTCGTAGCGTGTCGAGTTCGCGTAGCGATCGTGAGGATCGAATCGAAAGTAGGCCAGCGGAACCGTACAGACGAACAGCTCAACGGAGGTATGGGCGTCGTGATCGAACCACGCTTCCGACACAGTACGAAGGTCCGACTCCAGTCCAGTTAGCGAACTCCGGTCATACAACGGGGTCGAGTCATACGCCGGCCACTCGACGTGCGATTTCCGAGCGATCCGACGAAAGACACTCCGGCGAGACTCACTGGTTGGTGCCACTGCGAGACACTGGACATTTCACAGCCAAGAACTCGTTCTCTTCGATAGACCGTTGCGAGATAAATTACAGGTGGCCGTATCCCTTGCGTTCGAGTTCCGCTTCCAGTTCGACGTGCATCGCTTCGACAGTCTCCTCGTCGAAATGCTGTCCCGTCATCGCTCCCGAGATCTCCGCGATTTCAGCGTGCCACTCGCGCACTGCGTCCGCAAGGGCCGCGAGGAGTTCTTCCTCCGTCTTGTCTGCTCCGTCAACCTCCTCGACGACCTGCCACCCCGGCTGGAAGTTTTCGAGGACGTATCCCCTCTCTTCGAACTGAATCGCGAACCGCTCGCAGACCGCCCCGAACCCCGTTTCGAGACTGAGTAATGGAATGACGTGGACGATATCATCTCGCTTCTCCAACTCACGAAGATCCGCAACGGGAACCGCTGTTTCAGGAAGCACTGAATAGAGTGGATCTGGAAGTGGCGAATCACTTTCAGCGGTTCCTGACGCGTCGTACTGGTCGCCGATGGACTCGCCTTTCTCTTTCAGGACCTCCGGGTTTTTATCGCTCGGCTCGTCGCTGAGAATCTCCTTCAAGATGGCGTAGAACCGCCATTCGTCGCCGTAGTCGTAGAGATAGCAGATGCGATCGTACTGTTCGAGTCCGAGCTGGCGGGTCATCTCACCGACCGTCACGTCGCCTGCGTTCTCGATCCGCTCGGTACGCAATACCGGATCGCCACCAGGCGACTCCTCGTACTCCTGTGGACACTGGTATTTGACAGCGCTGTCCCAGTAGTCCTCGTCGTCGCCGACGAACCAGAGGTGGCCCTGATCGAGCCCGACCGCAGGGTTGATAGCCGACTGGAACTCGGCGATCGTTCTGTCCGCGCCGACGACGATATCCCGCCACAGTGACGTCGGATCGGGGTCGAACTTGACGCGAAAGCGGTAGGCAGTCATCCCTGCATCTCCGCTCCCGTGCGGAAGCTGGTGAGATCGTTGATACGCTGTTCGAGCTCCTCGATCTCCGCTCGGAGCTGGTTCGCCTCGTCGTCCTCGCTGACAGCAAGGCGGTCTTTCAACCCCTGCAATCGGGACTCTTTGACGTCTTCATCGACCTCTGCTTTGCGAACGTATTCGCTTTCTTCGACCTCATACACATCGGATTCGGAGAGTGTGGTGACTTCAAGCGCTTCATCGACTTTCGAGCGGTCGACGCTCAGCACACGTTCGCGGTCGATGCCAGCGTTCTCAAGGCGTTCCAGCACCTCCTCGTCGTCTTTGAGCGAGCGGTTACGGCGACTCGTCCGTTGGACGGAGCCATACTGCCCGGAAACCGGACGGTCATGATGGAGTCGAGCGAGGAGGACATCCGCGATCTCCTTGCGGAATTCGTTAGCATCTCGCTGGACATCCGAAAGCAGGGTGTAGAGATTCACCAACGCGTCCGTCTCCAGTTCGGAGAGGTCAGTCACATCGTGACGTTCGAGTGCATCGATGAGGAGGAGCGTGTCCGAGTACACATCAAGTCCGTCGGGTTCAGTTCGTTCCTCGTCCGTTGGTTCCTGCTCTGCACCCATCACCTGCGTTGCCGTCGCAACCGCTGATTGTGTGATGATGCCAGCGTCCTCATCGATCTCGAATCGTGGATGGACACTCCACACCGTCGGGTACGGATCGGCATCCGGCGGGAGACGGTCAAGGTCAAACCCGTCGGGAGCGTCCTCGATTCGTCGATAGAGCGTTTCGAACTGGTCGCGCTGGAGCGGCCGCGTCTCATCTCTGTCTTCGAACTGAATGATGACGCGAGCGTCCTGCACGTCAGCAATACGAAATCGCTGATGGGAGAGCGGCGTGATGAGCGTCGCACTCTCGGGGAGGTCGTCAAGTTCATCGAGAAGCGTGTGCCAGCTGGCAGTGAAAGACATATACAGTGGTTGCGAGCCATTCCGACTAAATCTTGTTCACGACGCGGCCACTGGCGGGTCGTCTCTTCAACAGACAGTCTGATAGGTGGTACTTCGGAACTACCGATATGGCTGAGACGTACGCACTCTGTGTCCAGGTCGAGTCACACGAATACGACGGCGAGTTCTATCTCGTTGGCGAAGGGTACGGGACCCCAGCAGACGTGTTGGACAACGTCGCTGCCGATCATCTCTTGCGAATCGCAAATGCGCCACGTATCGAAGAGTACCTGCTCGACGTGCTGAAGCACGGAGAGAATACAGGTGAAGCCGAGTCTGAGGCGACAGACAGCGATGTCGAATGCTGGATTCACGTCGACGTCTCCTACCAGAGATATGCCTTCGGTGTCGGGGACAGAATGTTCGAGTTCTCCGGCGTACCGACCAAAAGCGAAATCGCGTCGACTGTCACGCAACTCCAGTCGTAGCTGTGGACTCTCGGTCAGGGATCGAAGTGGTAGATGTAGGGGTGATCAGCCTTCCCAGCGGGCATAATCTCTTCGAGTAGCTTGCGAACCTCGGATTCGGAGGGGGCACTAGTGATGATCCGATCATCGTAGATCGCTACATAGGCTTCGTTGAGTCCCAACTCGCGCAGTTCGTGACCCAAGCTGCGGGCTCGGGCCTTCCCCATTTCCTGGTGGTAAATCCGCTCCAGTTCGTCGGTTTTCTCCCGCAACTGCTCGATCTCCGACGCGTATCGCTCTCGGTTGCGCTTGTTCTTCATGTAGAAGCGCAACTCCTCGGCGTCCGTCTTTTCGTCTTCCTCGGGTACTGGAAGCGAGTCGATGATGCCGAAGCGATGTTTGGCCTCTTCGTACTCGTCATCGATGTCAGTACTGAGGGAACCCCCGAAGATGATGTTCTTGACCCCGATCCAGCCGTCGTAGACGATCTGGTCCTCGAACGGCAATAGGACGACACTCGAAACTGGGACTGGAAGTGCGGACTCGTCCCACACTTCGGCGAACGGAAGTCGAGCCGGGCGGACTGCATATGCTTTCGGCGGTTCTGTCCAATCGAGGAAGATCGCGTCGTCCTCGCGATAGCGGACGACGAACTCACCGGCGACGAAGTCAGTCCACGCTGCGACCTGTTCGAGATTAGCCTCCGACAGGTCGGGAGGGTTCTGTTCAACGAAGTCCTCTATCAGGTCTGTCGTCGACTCGTTGTACAGCGTGTTTCGGAGCGGGAGAAGCTCGTCAGTATAGTGCTGTTCAAGATCAGCGACCGTTTCGATCTCTTCGATGACATCGAATCGGTCGTTGACATACACTAATAGATGAGCGTACAGATCCAGAAACCGTTGTTCGCTCTCTTCGGACAGCCGTCTGTCGGCTTCACTCATTGGTAATAGACGTGTTCACGGTCACACTAATCAGGCGTTTCGAACTCCGAGCAAGCCCGTCACCGATACTCGGCGATCGTTCGATACGGGACGTAGTAGCCAATCTCATCGATCCACGTCGACAGCCACTCGTCAGCAGTGGCTTCATCGATTTTCCCAGCATCGATTGCAGCCAACAGAACGCCAACCGACCCGACAACGGTCACACCCTGGTCTTTCGCAAACGACCGGGCATCTCCGTCGTCTGTCAGCAGCCGACCGTCGTGTGCGTCGGCGAGGGCGAACGCCTGTGCTTCCCCAGGGTCGAGATGCCCACCAACAACGGCTTCTCTGTTTGCGACAGTATCCGAAATAGTCGCGACTGGGATTTCGTCATCAAGTGTATCGAGTGCTTTCTGGAGATATGGATGGTTATCAATGCCGTGTTCAAGCTCCTCACGGACGACTGGTACCGTACAGATTCCAGAGAGGGAAGCAACTACCCACAGCTGATCGATGTACGCAAAATTCGAGAGGACAGTCGTGTTCAAGACGCTCGGGTTCGCTGGTAGATCGTCACCTGTCATTTAACACATGACTCCTCATCAGACGAGTCCTCATCATCGAATTCGAGTTCGCGTGCTGCCTCTACCTCGTAGGCTGCGTCGTCTTCGTCAACGAGCCCGAGGCGAAGTTCAACACCGTGCTCACGGAGGATGTCACGCATCGTCCAGCGGTCGACATCAGCGAGTCTCGCGGCATCACCGAGTGTGATCCGCTCGCGTTCGTAGAGGGCCACCGCAGCTGCAATACGTTCGTTCTCGTGGTCCTCGAAGTATTCACGCACGAACTCGCGCAACGCATCGCTCTTGCCCCCGAAGACACCAGCCTCGACAGCACCCTCGATGAGGAGGTCAAGGTCATCTGGGTAGGACCCGGTGATTCGTGCCATCGTTCTATCCGGGACTACGTTTTCATACTATTTATGAACTTCGTCAGAATGCCATATGCATTGAGACGACCAGTCTCAAATTGTCGCGCAGTGGGAGTTGCGAATGAGGGCCCTCGCGTTCACGAGGTCGGCTAGTTTCACAGTGTCTTACTCAGATCATCCAGTGAAAATAACTGATTCCACTCCAGAATAATCAAATCATCTCTCAAAAGTTATCATTCTACGACAAATTTCGACCGCCAGAAAAGTGACGCCTCTCCAAGGGGCGAGCCCGGAGCGAGTCTACAGGACTCGTTGAATCGCCCGATCAAGCCACCGAAGGAACCGTTTCAGCGTGGTTCGTGGTTTCATCCGCGTCTCGATCACGCCGATCCGCTCTTGGACGAGGAAGTCAGTCAACAGCCAGAGATTGTAGGTGATACAGGCGAACCCGAAATAGAAGTGGCAGCAGTGGATGTTTCGTTTGCTGTTAAAATAACCCGGCGTTTTCGAACGTCATTTATTATCTATAGACCTCCGTAGAAACTAGTTGCAATCCTGCTCTCTTGCAGAACCGGGGGTGACGAGATTGCGATTTGGATTCTAACATTCCGGCAGTCAACGCCTCTCATTCAGGGCCGTCTCTTCGTTTTCCCGTCATCACAGAGATGTATATCCAACGAGATACGACTGGTGCATTAATATACTGGCAAGTGTCATCCGTCAGGATAGCTGTCCGAGTGAAGACCCACACAGTCGTTCTGTGTTTGAGTTCACCGACTGTGTCAAGCGCTCGACAATCAACCGCCAGTTCAGAAGCGTATCTATACCATACTAGTTTGGCTCAAATCGCACAAATCAGAGGTATTCAGGAGGAGTCCATGCTGAAATCGGATGAGGCAGAACACTGTGAGTTAATTCGTTATTCACAATCGATGACGAGAACTTGTGGACGTTTCGTGTCGTTCGTAACTTAACCAGCGCTATCGAAGATGAAGGTCAATCGTTCCACAACTTATGGATGGGCAGTCGGTTGAGCGTCTGCCGATGGCTTGCGATGTTTGTGCGTTATTACAACGTTCAGCGACCGCACCGATCGCTTGATTGAAGAACGCCAGCGCAGGAGGTTAACTAGACAGTGCCCCCCGCAATGACGAGAGAGCGACGCTCTCTCGAGCCACCTGACCCCCAAGCTGTTGATAAAGCTGTTGCACAGCACACACCATGACCGAGTGAATCGCCTTACTCGTTTTCGAAGTGTGGATCCGCCATTGTCACCGTATAGACGCGTTCTCTTGGGAATGTGCGTGTACTCATCATCGCCGTGATGAATCTGCCGGTGGTCCTCTCGATAGTTCAGTTTCTCATCGTCGATTTCTTCCGAGATAGTGTCATCTACGCCTGATAGACAATCGTCGCCATGGACGACAGTCGGCGGTCTGCGTCCAAAACGTGGCGGGTTCACTAAGAGGTGCATAGATTATTCTTCGACGCTGTCCTACAATCTATAGAGTATCATGCGCATCGTACTCGCACTCGGCGGGAGTCTCCTCGTGCCGACGCTTGACCCAGAACAGTTTCGAGAGTACGCAGCCGTCATCACAACACTCGCCGAGGAGCACAACGTCTGTGTCGTTACCGGAGGTGGATCTCCTGCGCGTGAATTCATCGATGTGGGGCGAGCTATCGGTGCGAACGAAGTCGAACTTGATCAAATCGGTATCGGGGTTACTCGGCTAAACGCCCGGCTTCTCATCGCGGCAATCGGCGACGATGCCGTCTTGACGCCATCTACAGACTACGAAGCGGCGGGCAGAGCGCTCCGCTGTGGCGACATCGTCGTCATGGGTGGATCAGCACCCGGTCAAACTACTGATGCAGTGAGCGCACTACTTGCTGAATACATCAACGCAGAACGTCTCATCTATGCGACGAACGTGCCTGGCGTCTTTAGCGCGGATCCCCACACTCACCCAGACGCAGAACCATTCGGCGAGTTACGCGCGAGCCAACTCATTACCCTCATCCTCGATATCGACAGCACTGCCGGGAGAAGTGTACCGATCGACCTTCTCGCCGCGAAGATAATCCAACGTGCACACTGCGAAACAGTGGTTATCGACGGAACCGATCCAGAGTGCATCCTCACCGCTGTCCGAACCGGCAAATTCGAGGGGACGAGAATCATCTCGGACGGAGACGATGACAACTCCCGCTGAAACATGACGGCTGTTAACCTGGTGGAGAACGACATCTGAGTATGTCGCGATACGTGGCTTCATTCGAGATTGACTCAAAAACCGATTCGTACGCCGCTCGGCGCATTCTGGAGCGAGTATACGATACGATTCGGGAAGAGTCATCGAGTGTCTTAGAGGACTCAGTCAACACAAGCGAACTCCTTGAATCGTTCAAAACGCTTCGAGATGCAGCGAAACGTCCAACAGCAGGCAAGCTGACGATTACCTACGAACAATACGACGACGAATTCGAGAACTGAGCTCGCAGAACACCCGTCACCGAGAGAGCCATACAATTTCAGTCGTAACTCAGCCAGCGTCCCCCCCAAGTTCTTCACGGTCATTCTCGTCGTACCCGGTGTTGGGTACACCGCCGCCACTGACACACCCACCATCCGAGGACGTTGTACAAACGTTCATTCGCCTTGCACCCCTTCTAGGACCATGGCTGAATTCCCAGACGAACGACAACTCGTACTACGAGCGCGTTCCCAATTGGACCAGTGGACGAAAAGTGCCCGGATGGAGGCGTACACTGAACTGTTCGAAGGTGGCGATCCCATCCTCTCCCCTAAAGAGATACAACTGCTCGATGCGCTCGACTCCGAACTGGAGCGAGAGGGCGGCGATGGTGTCTGGGGAACCGATCAGTATGGAATCCACACGGCAGGAACCTCGAGTTCGGATATCTCACTCGGCGTGGTCTGTGTGTACCACCCCCAGATAACCAAAGACTCCGTTCTTCGTGGGCCAGACGAACTGGAAGACGAGACCGAAGAGCGACTCAACGCAGCACTCTGGCAATATAGTGAACGGGTTGCGACGCTCATCGAAGAAGCACTCGACGAGTTCATCCGTCAAACACAGAGCTGACGATTCGTCTCGCCTCTTCTGCCAGACCGCTCTCGGTGTACAACTACCGTCTGGGTCGCTCGTGTTCCGGTGTGTGATTTAAAAATACGTCTTCCTCGGCCCATCACTCCGGACAGGCGCGTATGAAGTTGAGACCGTCCTCATCGCGCTTTTCGATCTGCCATTCCGACTGGGTACGAGCTTCGTTCCCCTCACCTTGGACAGCGTTTGGGATGGTCCTATATGTATGTGCTCATGAAATCGATGAATGACTTCGTTCCATGATGGTGTGACCGCATTGTCTGTTGGGAACGGTGGCCCCGCTATTAGTTTCCACCTCCTGATTGGTCGTTTGTTCACGGAAGCACGGTTGATCAGCGTTGTTGAACTCCTCGAATAGGACTCGATATCGCTTCCTCGGCAGCACCGAGTTACTGGCTGCGATTCGAGGTATGAGCGTATTTTGACGAATATCTGTTCAGGAGTGCGGACATTGTGTCCGTACTGTGAGAACGGACGACAGGGTAAACCATCTTGCCGGCGTATATCAAACAGTAACTCTCTTGCCGAATCGGTGACGGCGTTCGTCGACGCAGTCTGTGTCTGCCAGATGGATGTGGATCACCCGATTGAACGGACGTCAGGTCGACCCACCTTCTGCTCGCTGTGTCCGGTACGCCAGAGCCACCAATTATGAATGAACATACAAAGAAAACAATAGAAACACGAACGATCGACGGCGTCGAAGCACTGGTCAACGTAGATCCGGGAGAAATTTTCATCGATCTCCCCGCGTCGAATCCACGGTATATCCGCGTTCAGGACGGCGATCGTATCCAAGAAGGCGACGTCGGTACTCAGTCAACTGCTGAGATGACCGGGCCGCTACTCACACACTGGGTCATCGAATTGATCACCGAAGAGACCGTAATAGGGAGGGATACCGAAACTAACGAGACACGGAAATGGGCTCGCGAACAGCTGATTCAGCGCTTTGGGGCCGGTGAATTCAGCGCAGAACTTGCGACGTTCGATCGGGTGAGTGTCACCGAAATCGATGAGTGGGGCGGGAGGCACTCCCCCAAAGGTGCTGAAGAGGTGAAGCCGTCTGTCGTTGTCATTGCGTACGGCAACAATGGGGAGAAGTTCACACAATTGTATGCGGCAACCGATGCCGGTGACTGGGGTTCGCTAGAAGTTGTACAGCAGGATTCACACGTCCAGGCGTTCAGCGACGAACTACGGACACATTTCGACGACGCCGTCCGCGAGGCGCTCGAGGTCGAACAACAGTATCACTAGATCCGCCATTGGTGCAATCAGTCTCTCACAGACTACCTACCAATCGACGCACACTGGTCGTCTTTCGATCGACTCCTTCCACCTTTCTCTGTGGGAGAATAGAGTCCGTTACCCGCCGAGCCACCACCCGTAGAGGTGCTCTTGAGCCTCGGGGTCGGATTGCTTCTTCGATTGGCCGTACGTCTTCCCCTTGAGGAGTTGGCGTTCGATCGCGTTCGCGGCGAGTCGGAGGGCATGGGAGGCACCGTAGCCTTCGCCATCGGCCGTGAAGTAGCCACGGTCGGTGACCAGCCGAATCCGTGCCAGCACTAATGGTACGCCCCGGCTCTGTTCCTTATGCTCCTGCAGTTCGATACTGGCCTGGATGACGCTCATCTCGCCGTACTTCGAGGTTACACTCTCGATCAACGCGGAGACGTCGTCGTAGTCCATTCCCTCTAGCAAGTCGAGTCCGAACACTTGCACGGCGTTCCGGTCGTCGCGTTCCCAGGTAAGCGCCTCAATGACGTCCGTCTTTGTGATGATACCGACTGGGTCGCCTGTTTGGTCGGCTGTGACGACAAGCGAGGAGATCTCACGTTCGAACATCGTTTCGACGACCTCGTCGAGCGGGGCGCTTCGCCGGACCGTCACAACTGCATCAGACATCAGGTTCCGGACCGGCAGATCGAGCATCCGGTCGGAGTCGCCCTCACGGGCACCGAATCCACCGTGACTCCTCTTAGAGCGTCCGCGGCCACCGAAACTCCCCGACGATCCACCCTGGCTCTTACTACCGCCTCGCGTCGTAAACTCGATAACGTCGTACAGGCTTACGATCCCCGCGAGGTCGTCTCCGTCGATAACAGGGAGGTGGGCGATACCGGATTCCCGAAGCATGTGGAGGGCTTTTCCGATTGTCGTCTTGGGGGTCGCACTGACTAACTTCGATGAATACGCGTCCTTGACAGTCACCGCGTTGAGGAAGGGGCGGACAGCCTCAAGGACAGCATCTGCGGTCACCACACCGACGAGACGGTCGTTATCCAGCACGGGAAGCGTTTTGGCGTCGCTACCAATCATGAGCCGCGCAACCTCCCGAACGTCCTCTGTGCGGTCGACGGTCGGGACGTGCTGGGCTTGTGAGCCGACCTTTGCAGAGGGTTGATTGGACGAGGAAGCCAACTGTCGGCGGCTGACGACACCACGATACTCGTCACCGTCAGTCACCACGACGGCATTGAGTTCTTGATTCTCGAATGCGCCGGCGACCTTCGAGAGCGGCGTCCCAATATCGAACTCGGTGAACTTCGTGAAGAGGATCTCGGAGATATCCATGAGTAACTCTAGTAGAGGAGGGCTAGGCGGTTATGCCTGTCTCCCGGCAATGGGAGTGAATGACGTGATGAGAAGTAAATCAGGGGCTGATTGGTTGTGCGGTTATAGAGCGCAATCTCACTCTGCGTTCGTCGGGCGCGCCGTAGCCGTGCCCGCTTCCCGGGGTGACGTGGGGTGGGGGAGTCACCTGTTCTCCCAGCAGTCCGCTCAACGAACGCGCCGGCTGAGGTGACGGCCCTATCTGAACTGAATCCGAGTGATGTCGTTCCAGAGTGGTTCGCCAACTGTGTAGCTGCTGTGCAGTGCTAACACGTCATGGAGGCTGAACCGAACGCATGCATTGAGAAGATCGGTCTCAACTTCTGCGCATCGTCGGAAGCTGAGACTATAACGGGTTTAGAGAGCCTGTAATGTGTGATATCGAACGTATCCGTGATTGGGTACTGCTTCAGATTACCTCTCAATCGCCCTTTCCTGTCGCAGTACCAATCGTATCGATGATTTTTTGGTCGTGTTGCAAAGCGGTCTAGAGTTTGCCTCTGGTACTCTCAATTGAGAGGTCACAGCTCATTGCTGTTTTGGTCGATCGCTGGAGAAGGCCGTCGAAGAACAACTGGTAGTACGCTGGATCAGCGTACTTCACCAGCCGAAGCTGGAGCAACGCCTTTAATCCATCCGCTGTCCAGCGCATCCACTGATTCTTGCATCGCTTGCTGACCTCGCCCATCAGCCGTTCAACGGGGTTCGAGGTCCACGGCACCTCGAACCCCTTGACGGCATGCTCGGCGAACGTCACAATTGACGGCAACCACCGCCGAAGGTACCCTGCAGCCTTCTCTGACCCGAACTGCTCCAGTTGCCACGCTGTCTTCTCGATACGCTCGGTCGTTCGCGCGATCCGCTCGTGGATCGCCGCGAACTCTTCTTCTGGACGGTGCTTGGTGACCGAGTTCTTCAGATGAAATACCTCGTCGATCACCTCAGAGACGATCTTGTTGCGGCGGTCCAAGGAGAACACGCCATCATCCCAGAGGTTGTAATCTAGCGTCCGACCGACGTGGACGAGATCGAGTTGGTGATCACGAGTTTCGTCGGTAAACGCCGTAACGATGCCCTCATCAGCGTCACTGACGACCGTGGCGTCGTCAGTGACTGCATTGATGTCATCGAGATCGGCAGCTGTCTCGTCCCAGTCAGTGTTAACCGACAGATCCAGCAGAGAGCGAGATTCTTCGGCGGTGTCTTCGCCGAGTGTGGCTTGGGCGGAGTGGTACGAGCGGTCGTCGTCTTGGCTGTGACACTTCGTGACGTCAGCAATGACGGCGTCAGTGTCTGTGCCAGCGACACACTCCGGAAGGAACTGCTTGAGCTTGCTGCCGTATTCTCTGGCGCGGCGGTTGATGGTGGTCGGCGACGGCATCGGCCCGATGCCGTCGCCGTGATCGGCAGCGTCACGGTAGCTGAGCGAAGTAGCGAGATCGACGCTCTTGGCGGCAATATCCTGTTGATAGCGGTTTTGCCCGTCGAAGCCGAGAACGTCTTCGACGGGCCGGAAATAGCTGGATTCATCGTGGTCTGCGGCGGTATCTTCGACGTAGTGAAGGGTGAATTCGTGTTCACCGGCGGTTGTGACGGCTGTGCGGGTATCGGTGCCGGCGCGTTGGAAGCGTTGATTCCCGTTGCCGTGGGCGTGTTTCTGGCCACAGAGCGCCTCGACGCGACTCGCGTCGAGGCTCTCGACGAGTTCTTCAAGAAGAACGGATTCAACGTTCTGGTCGGTAAGGAACTCAGCGAGGGTGGCGAGCGGTATCGTTTTGTGGTCGTCGATGCTAATCGTGAACCGCACGTCGATTGTGGCGTGCATGGGGTACCTCGTGGGTTGGACACCAGAGGTGACCCCGTCCTTACGGGAGTCAGTTGCTACTAAACTCTAGACGACTTTGAGACACGACCGTTAAATTGCGTAGGCTCTATCCCGTCTCAGTTGATGATTGAAGCACCAATAGACAGTGCCTTTGAGATTGTCTATTTGACTGACACAACATCACTGATGAGTTTTTTTGACTTTGATCGAAAAATACCACTTAAAGGCGCGACGATTTCCGCTTCCGCTCTTTGTGTACGTATTCGAGAATCGGTAAGTTCCTGTTTCAAAACAGCCATTTGAACTAGGGTCGTTTTTTAACGTATAGATCGTTGAACTTTTTTCATTACTGCTAAACGTTTGTGTAACTGAATCGGGTGAAATTGATGCCTCATAATGGCTACAATCAGGTGCTTGAATAGTATCACCCTCGACAATAAGAAGGCCTGCTCCGTTACTATTTGTACTAGTTTGTGTGAGAGAACCACTATTCAATTTTAATTTATGATTAGTCTCGTTTTCCATAGTGACTTCCACTTGTGGGGTATGTTTTGGAGTAATCGTCTCAATAACTGGTTTAATAGTGAATGAAATGCCGAACGAAGATGGTGCTGAATTGGTGTTTACAATCTCAATTGATTTGGAGATATCCATAGTTGCATCACTTTTTTCTATTGTAGTGTTTGTCTCTTTAGTAGGCGGACTCTGAGTGTTTGATTGAGAGTCATTCGAGTCGCTGTTCACTGCTCCATTTGCAATACACCCAGCTAGTCCCACTGATGATACGCTTAGTAATTTCAATGCAGTACGTCGTTTCATGGATATAATAGGGATACATAGAGCATATGAATTGTGGTAACACAAATGCGTGTTTGACCCTTTTAAATTCACAACCAAAATGATATTATTGGTGGGAATTTACAGTTTTATTGTTATGAATTAAGCGCATGGTATAGGCCACCTGCCACATATATTGGTACTGAATTGGCATATTATTATATAAGGCTGCAATTCCTGTTAGCAGAATATATTATTCAATTAAATAATATTATATAACTGTTGACTGTATGAATAGATATGGTTGACGACCAGAATAATCATAGGAAAATTAGCAAACGAAGTTTTCTAAAAGCAGTTGGAGCAGGTTCCGGGATCACAAGTATAGGAGGTCTGAACGTGACGGTCGCCTCTGCAACCGGAAGTGGAAATTATGTTAAGATTCCCACTGCAAAGAGAGGGACAGAAGTTATAGAAACAGAAAAAGTATCGAAGAAGTGGTACAATATGTATAATACTGCTAAAGAAGTCACTCATCATCTACAGAAAAAGACAGCAGTTGATGAGAACATATCTCATGTTGAGATCGGGGCATCATCTGATTATATTGAAGATGATGTTAGAGGGTTCGAGATCCGTATTGGTGCGCACAACCAATCAGCAGCAGCGGATCGTCACCCCTCAAGTTCGAACGGAGTACCAATTAGGATAATTGAAGCAGAAGAAACCCGTTCAACGTGTGCGAATCGAGGGACCTATAGTAGTATGTCTGGTGGAATCGCCAATTCACATGCCGGAGGTGGAAAAATATATCACTCGACTACTAGTTGTCGGGTAAAGCGAAATGGGAACTTCTATATGTTAAATTGCGCTCATGTATTTTTCAATGGTGGTGGTAATGGGTCATGTGAAGGATTAGGAGGACATACCGCTTATCAAAGTATGAATGACCATTCAAATCGGAAGTATGGTGAGCCAGCACGATGGAACAATGTCCATGATTGGTGTATTGTAGCCAAAAATAATTCAAATGGGATTAACTACAATGGACGGATTCAATTCCCGGACGGGAGTCGATATGGAATTGGTGGTCATTATACTGAGTATAAAATTAATCGGATGGTTACTTCCTATGAACAAGTAACGAAAATTGGAATATCATCCGGGAAAACAACTGGCAGAGTTGCGAGTACGAATAGTAATGTTAGTAACGGATCAAATTGTATTAGTATGGATGGTGCTGGCGTAAAAGTCACTAATAATCAAGCAGATGGTGATTCGGGAGCACCAGTATTTCACTTTGTGTCTAACGGAGACCCACCTAAATGCTATATGGTTAGCATAGCTACTCAGACTCCCAATGGTTCCAAAATTGGCACAGCTTGTAACAACAATTTATACAATTATGGGATAGGATGGCCGGCATATAAGATGTCCAATCAAGCAAATATCCAATTTTATACTGGATACTGATTGGGAGCAATGATTATATTTAACTCAATAATGTATGTCCCTGAGCGTAGTTGTTCTATCGCCGGCTTAGAACTCAGCAGAAGGTGACTTCTTGTGATCGCTACGCATATTGTACTCTCGCGCTAGGTACAGACAAATCACTATGCCTGAGAGCCCCTCATTGGTGGATTAATTTTATATCACTATTTCGTGGCTGTATCCTTTCTATTGACACCATCACGATGTATATTGTGTATTGTCACATCCGATTATATTCTATTAGTTAAGTTAATGTGAGTTGACTTCTCTCTAATAGAGCAAATATGGAATCTCTTGAGAATGATTTATGGGAAAACGTCCTACTGAGATATCGGGGTGCTCATGGTTCGAAAACAGTTCACCATTCGCATCGTGGTGAATTAAAAGAGCTTACACAAGAAATCCGTGAAGGGATAAGCCAGGTTCAAAAGCAAGTAGAAGAACGACGAGAAAGAGAAAGTGAGTTTGAGATTGAAGGTGAAGAAGTACCAGAGATTGATATTCTACCGCGCCCACTCACTCAGAAACTGGTTGCCTTGTTTATAATCAGCTCTGGAATTATGGATGAGCAGTTACATGTGATTCTACGAGATAATATTATTGCTGAACCATACCGGAGTCGAGATCAAGCTGATGACTGGATTGGAAAGTATTCATTTAACGAGAAAATCGAACTCGCCTATGACATGGGGCTGATTGAATCAGGTACTCACGGTCTGATCCACGACGTTCGGAAAACCCGAAATTCCTTAGTTCATGATCCAACAGATCGACTCGTAGTTGATTCAGTCATCCAGTCTTTGGATCGAATTAACAAAGCGAGGAAAGCCCCAGAAAAGCTGCACGAACTTCGTCAAGAACTTCAGAATAATTGGTCCCGTCTCAAAGTCGTCTAGAGTTCGCCTCTGGTAGCCTCAACTGACACCTCCATTGTGATGGCTGTTTTGGCTGAGCGCTCGAGCAGTTCGTCGGCGAACGCCGCGAACTGCTCGGGATTGGCGTATCTCACGAGATTCAACCAGAGAAGCGACTCTAACCCAGATTCTGACCACCGCATCCACTGATTCTTACACCGTTTTGAAACTTCACCCATGGCTCGTTCGACCACGTTCGACGTCCACGGGACCTGCTGGTGCTCAAGCGTAAGTTCCGCGAACGTCACCGTTGCTTTTGCCCAATCTCGTAGATACGCTGCAGCTTTCGGGGACTTTTGACGCTCTAACCGCCAAGCTTCCTTCTGGAGGTTCTCCAGCGTTTGGTCGATCCGTGAGCGGATCGCCAAACGCTCGTTCTTCGGTGCGTGCAGCGCCACCGAGTTCTTCAGGTGAAACAGATCGCTCATGACCCCAGAGACGATCGCTTTCCGCTCCCTGAGCGGAAATGTATCGTCTTCCCAGAGCTTGTACCCAAGCGTTCGGCCGACGTGAACAAGGTCGAGCTGGTGAGATCGGTCGTCACTCTCGAACGCATCGACGAGAGCCTCCTCGGCGTCACTGACGACCGTTGCGTCGTCAGTGACTGCCTCAGTCTCTTCAAGCGTTTTCACTGTCTCCTCCCATGATTCGTTGACGTTGACGTCTAAGAGTGTGGTTTCTGTGTCGTCACTCTTGGTCGTTTGTCCGAGGGTGATATTGATATCGTGGTAGGAGCAGTGGTCTTGCTGGCTATGACACTTCGTTCCGTCAGGAACGACAGTGTCTGCGTTAATCCCGGAAAGACGATCACGAACGAAGTCACCGAGTTTGCTACCGTACTCACGGACTCGGCGGTTGACCAGAAACTTTGCGAGACTACAGATCACCTCTGGCGTGTCATTTCTGATGTCTCAATTCCGACTGAGCCACTTACCGATGACCGCCAGCAGCACAAGGTGACCTTCGATACGGAGTCGATGGCACGGGTCTACATCTACCAGTCGATCTACGACCTCGCCCAGAGCGAGGTCGCAGATCGGCTTGCGAATCGACCGTCACTGCTGAAAGGACTGGGTTTGAGCAAAGTACCGACTCAACAGAATATCTCCTACGCATGGGAGCAGTTCAGTGAGCAAACCAAGACGACGCTCGACGCTGCTGCACGAGGAATTGCACTTGAAGCACGCATCACGACGTTATCCCGGACGCACTGGTTCCTATCGACCCAGAAGAAACTGATACCGACGACGAGGACGAGCAAACACTGTCTCGCGCACACGTGCGCGAGCACGGCAGCAAGGTCGTCGAACTCGCCCGAAGGCACGGCTTCGGTGAGTTCGACTTTGACAGAGCCGACAACAGGATCTACGAGGACGAACAGATCCTGAGTGGTCTGCGCAACGTTTGACACCCAAAATACGTTTAGACACGATCTCGCCGACACTGGATAGAGACGCTTCCGACTAATGTTCAAAGGTTACGCTGACTACTCTTGCGTCTCGTCCGCACACTAGAACGCGGAGCGTTCTGGGGACGTCTTCAGGCGCGGGAGGATGTCAACGCTCACATCAATTATAGCACGTTCACACACTAAGAAGCATTGACCAAATTGGGTCCGCATGTATACCGCCTATCGTGGACTTGGACTCCGTCCAGGGTCGAATATGAATGGTCGAGTAGTCGGCGGATCGGTTAGGTGGTCGAACCGGCCGACAAGCGACCGTTTCTCGGGTGTGCCTTCGAGTGCAGCGTTGAGAACTTCGCTGAGATCGGAGACGGGGATGATCTCGACCAATTCGCGGAATTCGTCTTCGATGAGGACATCTTGGAGGTTCGCCCTCGGAACGACGACGCGTTTCAATCCAGCTTTCGCGGCAGCCTCGATCATGTACGTCACTCCGTTGACGGGGAGGACGTCTCCGTGGACCGACAGCGAACCAATCATGGCGAGGCTCTGATCGACGGCAACGTCTTCGAGCGCGCTAATGACCGCCGTGGCGACCGTGACAGATGCCGAGTCGCCGTCGACACCAGCACCTGTCTGAAGGAACTGCACGTGCACATCCTGCTCGTTCAGGCCCGCATCGGAGAGTTTCTTGATGACCGCCGAGACGTTCTGAACCGCCTCGACGGCGATTTCTCGTAATCTCCCAGTGACGATGAGATCACCCGAGCTCTGTGACGGCGTCACCTCGGCTATCACCGGTAACACGATCCCGGAGTCTTCGCCCAAGACAGCAAGTCCGTTGACGCGACCGACCGCATATCCTTCGTTGACGGCGAGTTCGTAGTCTTTGTGGCGTTCGATGTAGTCATCGGCGAATTGTTGCTCAATGGAGCGCGAGCGACCCTTCGCCTGCAGGACGTGATCCCGGGTAACGAACACCGAACCATCAGTACGAGCGATGTCTCCAGCGACGCGGACAAGTCCACCGAGGTCCCGTAGTTCGAGCGTCAGATACCCCTGTCGACCGGATCGTCGCTGAGCTTCGAGGAGTATCTCATTTACTGCACGTCGATCGAAGTGCGGGATTCGACCGTCCTTAACGACTTCCTGGGCGATGAACCGGGCGTACTTCCGGCGCGTCTCAGATGTATCCGGGATCGTGTCGTCCATATAGACTTCGTATCCGTATCCCTTGAGTCGGCTCCGGAGTGCTGGATGCATGTTCTCCATCGCATCAACGTTGCCCGCGGCGATCATGACGAAATCTGCCGGGACGGGTTCGGTCTTGACCATCGCCCCGGAAGACCGCTCGGATTGGCCCGTGATGCTGAACTCGCCCTCCTGAATCACGGTCATCAGGTGTTGTTGCGAGCGGACGTCGAGGGTGTTGATCTCGTCGATGAACAGCACGCCTTTGTTCGCCTTGTGGATCTCACCAGCTTCGACGCGATCGTGGCTCGGAGTCTCCATCCCGCCGGACTGAAACGGGTCGTGGCGGACGTCACCGAGTAGTGCACCGGCGTGGGTACCCGTCGCGTCCTCGAACGGAGCCGTCTTTCGATGCCCGTTGTTGATCAGAAGATTCGGAACGAGAACGGTCTGTCGGCTGTTGTTGAGCCCGAAGATGATGACTACGATTCCGGCAGCCAGCATTCCCATCAGGAGATTGTTCGCGATGAGCAGCGCGTACCCCAGAATCGCGATGAGGAGTATCCACAACATCATTGATCGCGTTCCCCTCCGCTTGCGCGCTTCATTTTTGTGGATCTCGACGATCCCTCTCCCGTCACCCGCCGGAACCGTCCGAACGTGCGGTCGGTTCGGATCGTCACGGTTGTACGAGACGAGAACGTCCTGTAGCTCCTCTCTCGGGAGGAGTTCGGCCATGGCCTTCCCGAGCATCGATTTCCCCGTCCCGGGCGATCCGATCAGCATGACGTGGCGCCGTTGTTTGGCCGCCTTCATGACGATGTCGCGGGCATGTTCCTGTCCGATGACCTGATCGACGAGACGCTTCGGTACCCGTATGTCGGCCGTCGAATTGATCTGTAACCCGCCCAGGAGGTCCGTCTGCGTCGTCTGTTCGTCGTTCGATCGGTCGGTCGGCGCTCTCGTAGTCGGCGCTGTCGGACTTTCCACGTGGTGTTCGTTTGGGTTTCCTGTGTTTGACATTGCTATGTCTCTCCGTTGCTCTTGGCGGCGACGGTCGGATTCGCTCACGATTCTCTCTCTGAAGTCATCTCCACTTTTTCAGATTAATGATACGTTTGCAGTGGCTATATACTTTCCCGTAGCCATCATTATTTTGGACACTATTTTTAATGTTTGTGTCGTTTAATGGGAGGTACTTTGGAATATTGTCTACTTTAGCGTCTATTCGGGAATAATTGTATGTGTTTAGCGGCGAGTAGGCCGCCGCCGGATTTCGAAAACATCTCACCACTGCGACTCTATCGAACTGATTGCCGCAGATGGCCGCTCACAGGCAGTGACCGTGGTCAGCGTCCTCGCTCTTGTATACCAGCACACACCGAGTCAAACAGCCGTGGTTGATTTATTTTCATATCGGTAGTACTGCAGCGAGAAAGTTGCTTACCAGCTGCCTACATACATAACTACATCGCCAGCGAGTATTAGTCAATGACTATCCTGCCCTACATGTCCCAGCACAAGTTGGCCGACGAACTCCCGTTGCTTTCAGAGACTGCAGCAGTAACCGCCGTCAACGCAATGGACCGCCCCCGTTGCGACGAGGTGGCTCATGCAGTCAAATGGATCCTCCGCACCAGAACATTCAAAGTGAGAGGTACGGGTGATGTTCCTCACCTGCCAGATACCGGAATGGACGCTATCAGGTATTCGAACGATACCCGGTTGAAAGTTGTAATCTCCTACTATAGTAAGAGAAGGGGAGCTTTGCCACACTTGCTCTAGTCGTCCTCAACGATTCAGTCAGGTGATAGAAGGACTTGTCTGACTACGCACAAACAGGATCTATATACGGCCCTCTCCAGAACCCGTGGGATGAGGAAAGATCCACACCGATGACTCCATCACCGATTTCGATAGCATGTGGGCGGCTATACCCTTCTCGATGATTAGGTCGTATCTGCTTCCGTCCGATATCTAGTCTTCCGAACGCGGGTATATGTGGTTCGACGTTGATATTCTTCGTAGAGCAATGCGCAGCTATCGAATCACCAGCGTCTGGGGTATTGCCATCAAAATCAACATCTCGTTGCTACTCTTCCTCCCGATCCTAGCGTGGCTGATCGGGAGCGGCCAAGAGATTACCCTCTACGCAGGGTTCATCAACTGGTTGTCTATGTCGACATCGACGCTCGACATTGCCGTCCTCCGCCAGGGCATTACACCTTGGGTAATCGGGGTCGTTGCGGCGGTCGGGTTGTTCGTGAGTGTAACTATCCACGAGCTGGGGCACTCCTGGGTCGCGCAACGATACGGGTTGACGATCGAGTCGATTACACTCTGGATCTTCGGTGGTGTTGCGAGTATGGCGTCCATCCCACGCGAGTGGAACCGCGAGTTCTGGATCGCCATCGCTGGCCCAATCACGAGTATTCTCCTTGGGTTGGGCTGCTTTGGGTTGTTGCAGATCGTCCCAGCATCGCTCCCAACCATAGGTCTCGCCATCTTGGCGCGTCCCCGCACTCCCGTTGCAGATCGTCCCAGCATCGTATTCATCATCGGTTGGCTCGCGATCGTGAACGTGACACTCGCGATTTTTAATCTCGTTCCAGCGTTCCCGATGGATGGCGGTCGAGTGTTCCGAGCACTGCTCGCACGAACGCGCCCCTACGGGCAGGCGACGCAGCTTGCTGCCCGCGTTGGCGTCATCTTCGCGCTGCTGTTCGCCGTCGTCGGCGTATTCACGTTCAATGTCCTCCTCCTCCTCGTTGCGCTGTTCGTCTACGGGGCAGCGAAATCTGAGTCACGTACGACAGCACTCGAAGACTTACTCGATGGACTCACAGTCGCAGATGTCATGACACTTGATCCACGAACCATCTCCACCACTTCGACAGTCGCTGACTTCGTCGACCAGTTGCTTGTCGACCGACGGACTGAGTATGGCGTCACCGACGAGACCGGTGCCATCGTTGGTATTGTCTCGCTGCAACATCTAAAGGGAGTCGGACAGCGAAATCGCGACACTACTCCAGTTACTGACGTGATGTCCGAAACGACGCTGACCGTACAGGCGACAGCGGACGCCTTCGCCACACTCGTCGAACTCGGTACCCAGAAGGCGTCGTACGCACTCGTCGAAGAAGACGGTAGGGTCGTGGGTGTACTCTCGCAGGCCGATTACGCGAGCGTGCTCGAACTCCAGCGGGGAATCGGTGCAGCTGGCGGACGCAGTAAGCCTCCGACGACGGTGTGAATTACCACGGATGGCTATCCGAAAGTCTGTGCGCTAGCACCGACAGACGGATTCATCACTATTCACAGACTGGTGCTGTAATATCACCGTCGTAGCGACTCCGAACACGACGGATAAGAGGGAGGCCGCTGTGTGGTAATCCCTCCAATGAGCGGGGGATAACTCCGGTGACGACGCTGAGTCATTCGCTTCCGAGTACGGTGGAAGTACACACTCCAGACACAATTGGCACGAAGCGCCGCATCTCGTTCGACACAGTCTCCACATCGGTTCCACTCCTATCGAGAGTCCGTACCTACTGTTCAGCGTGGGAGGAACTCGACTCGTCCGTTGGTTTTGTGCGTTCTTCGCGCGTTGTATCACTGTCCACGCCGTGCTCTGGAGAGGATCCAGTATCGGCAGTGAATTCATCGGACCTATCGACGGCTTCAGTCTCCGATTCGTTACCAGCCTAGTAGCGTTGTCTTCCTCTGGGTCTACTTCACCACCTGTTTTGATTGCTTCAGCCTCCTTTTCTAGCGCCTCAATATCGACTTCGGCTTCCTGGTCGATTTCACCAAGGATCCCTGCGATATTGTCGAGTCCGAGGAGTTCGCGCGTCTCGGAATCGAATCCCCGGCTGTCGAGGTCGTGGCCGTTCAGTTGTTGCAGGTCGCTACCGGTGAGGTGCTTCGCATACCGGCCGAACAGCGAAGTGAGTTCTTGGGGAAGAACAAACGTCGTCGCGTCACTTTCGCCGATCGATTGAAGCGTCTCCATCCCTTTCTCGATGATCGCACGCTCACCCATCGACTCGGCAGCTCGCGCACGAAGGACGATCGAGATTGCGTCACCCTGTGCTTCCAAGATCTGACTCTGTTTTTGGCCCTGTGCATTGATGACCGCGGCTTTTTTATTCCCCTCCGCTTGCTCGATAGCGCTGCGGCGTTGACCCTGGGCTTCTAAGATTGTCGCGCGGCGACGGCGTTCCGCACCTGTCTGCTGTTCCATCGCCTTCTGAACGTCCTCCGACGGGCTCACCTCACGTACTTCGACGGATTCGACGCGAATTCCCCACTCGTCAGTCGGTTCGTCGAGCTGGTGGCGGATACGCGCATTAATCTCCGAGCGTTTGCTCAATGTCTCGTCGAGTTCCATGTCTCCAAGTACCGCTCTCAACGTCGTCTGAGCAAGGTTTAGAACTGCCAGGTGGTAATCTTCGACCTCGAGAAATGCGCGCTTTGCGTCCATTACGCGGATGTACACGATGGCGTCTGCTCTCACGGGCGAATTATCCCGCGTGATCGCCTCTTGGTGTGGAATATCGAGGGTCTGCGTGCGTAGATCGAACGGGTACGTTCGAGAAACGAACGGTGGGACGAAGTTGATACCAGGTTCGAGTAGCTTGCGATACTCGCCGAAGACAGTCAGCACGCGCCTCTCGTAGGCGTTGACGATTTCAACCGAGCGGTACACCGTAATGATCGCGAGCGCCAGCACCAGTATCGGAATGAGCGAAAACCCAAGGCTGATCTGGAACGGAAGTACTGAGAACATACTATGACTATCTATGGTTGGGAACTGAATAAGGCTTCTCCTTGAATCTACATCAAATATTTCTCTCTGTGCGAACTTGGCTGACAAATAGACGATTTTGTGAATGTTTTGTGTATGTTTGAACGCTGTGGGTTGCTGGTAATATATACCCCGCTACATGTACCGAGTTAAGTTCCTCTCAGTCCTCTGTTCAAACTTCTGTAATTCGCTGCAGGCGCGACACTATCGGTTGTGAGGACTTACTTCTGTCTACTGCTACTCTACCTATCCAATTTTATAATATTAAATTTAAAGAAGTAACTAATAGGTTATAACGAGGATTTCACTGCTCTATCAAGGTTGTCCGGAACTAGATGAATGACATTACAAATATAGTTTTGTCATCTCAAAAATTCGACTCAGATTTGTTGGCTGGGTGGTAAATCACACCTTGGATTGTCCCCATTCTGTAGATGATATATTAACCGACGCCGAGGGACACGCTCACTCGGGTGGTAGACAGCAGGAGGGCTCAAGCAACCACTATTTGACCTCTCAAAATGACGTTTGGGTTTCGATACGATGCACCATGTCCTCTCAGTAACCGAAGCAGATCGAACTTCGGATTCACTACTGCACCTTCGAGACAGAGATCCCGCTATTAGGAACTCAGAACACGTGTGAGGAAGTGAGTAAAACGATCGCAGCACAGGCTCAGAAGTATGAACTTAAGGTGATAACCGCAGCTGGAAAAAATTTAGCGGTATGGAGCTGTAGATGGGGTGAGGAGCATGCTATCGATCTGTCCATAATAGATACACGCGGTCGCACGGGCTACAACCGATTCGTCGTGTCGCAAAGTCCGCTAGAGTTCAGTAGTAACTGACTCCCCTGAGGAAGGAGGCGCCTCTGGTGTCTAACCTGAGAGGTGTCCCATGCACGCCACAATCGACGTGCGGTTCACGGTTAGCACCAACGACCATCCGTGTTCGGTTAAGCCGAGAAACCGAGAGACTGCGCTCTGTTGACGAAGTTATCGTTGTAGACCGCGTGGGGAGAGGTTGTGCTAACGGAACTCTCCCCAGACCTTATTCGACGGCGGCTGACTTCCCTCTTTCCAGCAGCGCTTATCGAAGACATCGCGCGCGAGCGTGATGTCGTCCAACGCCACCGAACAATCGACATCACGATGCTCGTCTGGACACTCATCATGGGCTTCGCCGTCGGCGGCGAAGCCCGCACTATCGCCGGGTTTCAACGAGCCTACTCCGCAGCGACCAACCAGACTGTTGCTCGCTCCAGTTTTTACGACCGGTTTACACCAGCACTTGCGACACTGTTGAGTGACCTCCTCGAGCACGCTCTCGAGGAGGTCGCGGTCCCTCACACGATCGCTCCCCGGTTCGAGTTGTTTCGTGAGGTGCTGATCGCCGATGCAACCGTCTTCCGGTTGCATCGGCTCCTCAGCGAGTTCCCGGCGACTCACTCGGATCAGTCCGGCGCGAAGCTTCACCTCGTCCATAACGCGACGACACAGATGATCGATCAGTTCCAGCTCACCGACAAATGCACTCACGAGAGCAGCCAGCTCCGCATAGTGCTTAGGGAAAGTTATGAAGATAGAGTCTGTTGAGAGAGTATGTCTGGAGATCGCCGCAAAGAGATCGTCCGTCACCTCAGTGAGGACGATCTCAATCGACTCCTTGCGGAGTCTACTAATCAGAAACTCACTGAGCGGCTAATCTTCCTCAAACGACTCTACAAGGGTGCAACCTTGGAGGACGCTGCCGACGACGTCGGCAGGTCCTCCGCCACAGCAACCCGCTGGGTCCGCCGATGGAACAACGGCGGACTCGGGCTTCTGATGCCGAACTTCGGGGGCGGTAGGCCCCCGAAGCTCGACGAAGAACAACGAAAACACCTTCTCGAGCTGCTTCGCGACGGCCAACCGTGGAAAAAACAAGAGATACAGCATCTCATCAACGAGGAATTCGGCGTTGAATTTCATCCGGTCTATCTCAGTACCTTCCTCGAAGATCTCGGTCTCTCCTACGCAATTCCGCGGACTAAGCGACCATCACGGCCAGACAACGCCGAAGAAATTCTCGACGAACGCGTCGGCGACGCGTTCGACGAGGACCAAACGCCGCACAACAAACGCGACGGAGACGACGAGGAAGGCTGGGTCGTTGACGCGGAAATCCGGACGGACGGCGGAACCGTCCTTGGATTTCTCGACACATCTCATCCACAACCGTGGGATAACTCACAGCGACTCTATAGCGTGGATGATCCGCATATTACTCGACCGCTGGTGAAGTTAGACGAACCAGCGGTCGGGTTTTACGCACTCTCTGGTGAGAGTGTCGTTCAGTTTCCGACTAATCAAGAGAAAGAACGGATCTGTGAGTGTCTCGAAGGGATCCGCGAGCAGAATCCGGGCGCCCGGATTCTGCTCGTCTTGGACAACTTCTCGTCGCACGTGTGCGAGTATACGCGCAAGCGAGCCCACCAGCTTGGCATTGATCTGGTGTTTCTGCCAGTTGGCTCACCGGATCTCAACCCAATCGAGCAGGTCTGGAAGAGTCTCAAATGGGAAACCTCACCGTTGATTGTGGGGAGCGCGGCAGAATACCGCGCTCTCCTCACTGAACTCTTCGAGCAGCTCACTACCAAGCTGAGCTTCGCAGCCTCTTGGATCGACAATCACCTCGGCAACTATCTTCAAAAGTTACGCTAGGCACTACGGGGAGCTGGCTGCGAGGTCGGTTGTTACTGTTCGATCTCGGATTCTACAGTTTCCGCCGGTTCGCATTGATCGAGGAAAACAACGGCTTTTTCCTGACACGGCTGAAATCGAACGCGAACCCGTTAATTGTCGGGAAGCGACGGAAATGGCGCGGCCGCGCCATTTCCTTACCAGGACGTCGCCTCCAGGACGTTCTGGGAGACCTCACACGGGAGATCATTGATGTGACCGTGGAGATCTCGTTCAAGCGGCGACCATACGCTGGGAAGCAGTCAACCGATTCGGTGGAGTTTCGCGTCGTCGGTGTCCGCAATGAGGACACCGACGACTACCATCTGTACGTCACAAATCTCCCCGAGGCGTTCACTCCGAGGCAGGTCGCGGCGCTGTATGGGTTGCGGTGGGAAGTGGAGTTGCTGTTCCGGGAATTGAAGTCGCTGTATGGGTTGGAGAAGTTCCAGACGAGTGATCCAGCAATCGTCCACCTGCTAGTGGTGGCGGCTCTGCTGACGCTGACGGTCAGCAGAGCCTTGCTCGGCGTGTTTTAAGAGCTGTTCCCAGAGACGGTGTTCCCCCGTGAGCGCTGGGCGAAGACCTTCCGGTCTTTCGCCCAGCTCATCCTCGAAGACTTGGCACAGTCGTTCGGACATCCACCGCCGAACCTGTCGAAACTGATGTTTCGTGACGCCCGCCAACCAGAGAAATCGCGGCTCTTACTCAGCGAACGAGTGGCTGAGGCCTTCATGAGGTGATCCAGTGCTTAACCGAACACGGATGCACCAACGACGACAAAACGATACCGCTCGATACGCTCGTTGAGTTCCTTACCGACCAGAACGTTGAATCCACCCTTCTGGAAGAACTCGTCGAGAGCCTCGACGTGAGCCGCGTCGAGGCGCTCTGTGCCCAGAACACGCTCACGGCGTCGGTAATCAACGCTTCTAACGTGCTGGCACTGATACCCGCACAGCCGTCACAACCGCTGGTAAGCACGAATTCATCCTTCACTACGTCGAAGATACCCCGCTGACCCCGACGAATCCAGCTATTTCCAGCCCGTCGAAGTCGAAAACGTCTTCGACGGACAAAACTGCTATCAACAGGATATCGCCGTCAAGAGCGTCGATCTTGCCACGTCGCTCAGTTACCGTGTGACGCTGCTGACCACGGCGACAGCTTCGTCTCGTTGCCGTCGCCGACCATCATCAACTGCCGCGCCAGAGAATACGGCTTCAACTCGAAATCCAATGCTCATTATGGGCAGTGTTATCACTAGGTAAACTATATAAAGCAGAATCACCTACTCTCAACTGTCTATAATTACCATGTCGGTTCATACACGGTCCCCACAGTCAATCACGTTAAAACTTCCAAGAAGTGAGCAGTGGACGTTGCATCACATACTTCTCGATCGAATCGATCAAGAACTAACTGCACCGGATACAACCTCGGTAGATCCACCAGCCGTCGAAATCTATCAAGCATTCGAGATTCTTGAGACTGGTCGTACTCGCTTTACCAACGACCAGTTTGAGGCACTGCAAGAGATTCTTACTGAGTACCATCACTCATCTCCTGACTGGGAGGTTGATCGGCCTCAGATTGAGTCCCTCCTCGATCGGATCGCAGATATCGTCAGTGCCTATTCTTGATTCTATATTCTCTAACTGGCAGTGACTCCAATCAACTCACTTTCGTAGTGGAAGACGATCTGCTCACGCCTCTCTGATGCTTTTTTTCATAGTGGAGGTCACACCCCCCCAGTATCGGTTTGTCGGATCCGAAAGGAACTCCGACACTCCAGTCTTCATTCGTCGCGAGCAATCGCTGTTCTCTTCTCCTTTTGGTTCTATTATTCCTACAGAGAATATTGTGGACTCAAGAATGTGTAAAAATGAGCGTTCAGATCTCGCGTAAAAGAGGAGTCACGAACAATAGAAATCGAGGCTTCACCCAACTCGCCTTCGATTGAAAACGGTGAGGTTGGTTAGCGACCCGCGGGTTGGCCCGCCTCTGCGGATTCGGTTCCCTTCAGCATGGCTCCGATCGCACCACCGACCGCTCCCGGGATCGCGTAGAGACCGAGGAGCAGAATCGGAACGAGGAACACCGAGAGTCCAACGAGTCCGAAGAGGAGCGTTCCGGCGATGAGGAGAGCACCGAGGACCACGATTGCTCCGATCGTCGTTCCCAGAATGCCGTTGACAATACCGTTGTCCACCCCGTGTCCGGCCACGTAGCCAGCAGCCGCGCCGCCGACGAGACCCGTGAGTCCCCATCCAATGATCGGTATTGTGAGGTCCGTCATGGAAACTGTGAACCCACCAATCAGCCCGATGACTAGGGTGACGACAAATCCTATTCCAACCGCACGCCAATTAATCTCTGCCATAACAATAACAGATACGTCAGGAGAGATATTAAACTACTTTGACGATATCTCGGAACGTCCGGAAATCATGATTACCTACCAATTTAATTCAGAAATTCTCTATGGGAAGATATTACTACAATATGATCAAAATTCCGTGGATATGTTACTGCTTATGTCCAACTAGGTCGTATTTCTTCTATGGTTGAGAGCACTTCGTCAGACGACGGTATCCGCACCAAACTCGACAAACTGAATTTCGGCTGGTGGTTGCTCGGGCTCGCGTTCTTCCTCATCGTCGCGTGGATTGGGGCCCAGTACCTCGCTTGGATCGTCTTTGGTCTGTTCGTCTACTACGTAGCGCGACCTATCAGTCGGTATATTGAGGGACGAACCGGTCGTACGTCGGTGGCAGCTGCGAGCACGCTCGCGTTGCTCGTCGTTCCAATTGTCGCCATCTTAGGGGCAATCCTGCTCGTGGCACTTGGTCAGGTGAACAATCTCCTCTCCAGTAACACCCTCGCGCCGCTCGTGAACCTCCTCCCGGTCAGCGTGACGCAACTCCCGAGCAGTCCCAACGATGTCGTCAACACAGCCTCGTCACTCTACCAGGAACCGTCGGTACGCAACGCAATCGGATCGCTTGGTGCCGTCGTCAGCGGAACTGCAAGCACCCTATTTAGTCTGTTTCTCTCCCTCTTATTTGGCTTCTTCCTACTCGTCAGCGATCGTAGCCTCGTAGCGTGGTTCAAGGCGAACGTCATCGGTGAGGAGAACCTTACCACTGAGTACCTTCGCGCCGTGGATCGCGGTCTCACGTCCGTCTTCTTCGGATACACGCTCACGATCTTCGCCGTGATTATTCTCTCGGCGCTCATCTACACCGGATTCAACCTTGTCGCACCAGGAGCGCTGAGCATCCCGAATGTCGTGTTGTTCGCAGTCATCACCGGGGTCTTCACGCTCATCCCGCTCGTCGGACGGTCCGTCGTTTACCTGGCGATCGTCGCATTATTAGCTCTAGAAGCGCTCCAGACCAGTCCAACACTACTCTGGTTCCCGGTCGTATTTTTCCTCGTAATGGTCGGGGCATTCGACAATCTCGTTCGAACATACATCCGACCTTACCTTTCGGGGAAAGTGTTCCCGCTCGCGCTCATCATGTTCGCGTACATCCTCGGCCCGTCGCTGTTCGGCTGGTATGGTATCTTCCTCGGGCCGCTATTGTTAGCATTTATCTTCCCGTTTATCCAGTTCGTGCTCCCGTCGCTCGTCGGTCGCGAGGGTGCTGCCGAACCAGAGACGGCTCCGGAATCGGAATCGATCGAACCGCCGACAGGTGAGAAGGGGTTCGGCGCAGCCGGTGGCGATGATCAAGACGACGCACAACCGTTGTGAGAGTGGGGGAACCACGTTCAATCCTTTTTCACTCTCATGAACTTTCCCGGCTATACTACTCTATTGGGGGATTCGATTCGAACAAAACTATCACGAAGGGTCATCGCGATCGACACCGCTTGGCGATTGAACTCACTCGGTAATCTCGTGTGCGGCGAAGGCCTCACGTAGTTTTTCTTCGTCATCGGTCGAGAGGTTCGTCTGGAGGACCGTCGGCTCGTAGAGTTCTACTCGTCACTGACTCGCTCTTCTTCGAGAGCCGTGACGAGGAGAAATCAGCGCTGACTGTCCGGACTCGATAGCCTCTTCGACTTCTTTGATGGAGCCGTCTTCAATGCCGGGGTCAGCGTACTTCCCACCGAGGGAACCAGAACCAAGCTGCGAGATAGAAGCTGATACCATCACGGTTCTCCAACTCCTCTCGAACTGGGGCCGACGAGGGCAAGAAGGCTCGTCGGCTCCGCGAGATCGACATCACCGCGACATGCGACTCAAAAAGCGTGGGAGTTCGCTCTACGGACAGTGACGACAGTTAGATAAATCGTTCGTCCAAAAAGGTGCGTTCCCCGCTGACTCCTAGCGAGTCGGACTGGTCATCATGTCGAGGGCAACGGTACTGGCCACAACGAGTCCCGCGTCCAGTTCTGGCGACACCTCGATGCCGTAGCTATCTCGGACCCGGAACCACTTTTTCGAGACTTCGGCGACACGCTCACCGTTCCGCATGAGTTTGTATTCGTGGTCGAGGATGTTCCCCTTCAGCTTCAGGTCCGCCTCTCCCGGGATGGCGATGGAGAATCGGTCGCGGACGGGACTGACGATGGCTTTCTTCACCGCCGCCGCCTTCGTGCCATTCTTTTGAATCGTCATCGTGTCTTTGACGCGAACGACCTTCTCCTGTATCCGGTAGGTGTCGCCGGTCTCCATGTCTTCCATCTTCAGGGTGTCGCGGGCGCGGAGTACCTTCCCATCAATCTTGAAAACCTGGCTTCCGGCCTCGTTCTCAACGTAGTAATCGTCCCCGATAGCCACGAGCTTCTGGATCATCTTGTATCGCTCCCACTCGCGCTTCCCGTCGCGCCGGTCCTGACGCTTCTCTCGCCGTTCCGCTCTTCTTCGAGCCATACTGGTAATGACGTCTGCAAGCCTCAAGAACCTATAGTCTGATCGAATAGTATGTCATATTGATGGAAACGTCCTTGGATACGGTGTTCCGGAATCCCACTAAACAGTGATTGGTGTCTTCCCTGCTCTCTATCTGAATACGGGAATAGATCTCCTAAACCGATATTGTACCTTGGTATATCAGAACAGGGGGTTTCCTCGGGCGACCAATAGTATCGTGAATTACGCGTCTCTTTACATCTCTCTTGTTGTCATCTTCTCCAAAGAGAGATTAGATTTTTGATCAGAAACCAGGAAGTAGTAAATCTTCACTCTGTTCGGCTACTTGTCTGCAATCTCGATCAGCTACATCGTGCCGGGCAGAGTGATGACCAGTATACCGACCGTCTCGCAGATCACATCCGCGACACTATCTCCGAGCTATTCAGTTCCGACGTGAACCGTTCTATAAACCCGGTCGAAAAGTGTTCGAACACGCTGTAAAAGCGACTTCTGCGATCAAGAATGTGTTAAATCAGATCGATTCGACATTTCTCCGTACGATGCAGTTGACGTGATCTTACTGAGCAGTTGAACTGCAATTTATTATTGTAGGATGCCTCCATCTGCGTGAGGGTATTCCGAATGAGCACCGAAACCGGAGCACAAGGAACCGTAAGCGGACGAACAAACGATACTGCAGAGAGTTGGAGAACTCTCATGATTGGAGGCGCGGTAGTCTCTGCTCTTGGGATTTTAGCCATCGTCTTTCCATTTACTGCGGGCGTCTCGCTCTCTGTCTTACTTGGCATCCTCTTAATCGTCGGAGGGGCCGTTAACCTTGCACACGGGTTCTCTGCGAAGAACTGGAGGGGCAGTCTCGTAGAAGTTGCGCTGGCGATCGTGTACTTCGTGGCTGGCATCGCCCTGATGGCGAACCCAGTTATCGGGCTTACAACCCTCACGCTGCTAGTGATCGGCTACCTATTCATCGAGGGGATTTTCGAGATCGGAATGGGTTTCCAGCTCCGTCCTGATGCGAACTGGCTTTGGGTTGTCATTAGTGGCGGCCTCTCGATTATCGTTGCTGGATTGCTCCTGATCGGGTTCCCGGGGACGGCATTGTGGGCCGTCGGCCTGCTCCTTGGAGTGGGTTTAGTCAGTAGCGGACTCTCCATGGTGTTAGTCGCGATGAACGGACGTGACGTCGCCCGTGCGAACACGGGTTCGGCCACTGACGTACGTGGAGTGTAATTACCCAGTTCCCGTATTTCAATCAGACTTTCACCTGCGTATTGAATCGTTTCTGATGGTAGAGTTTGAGAGCACTACGTTAAGAATGACGCCTAGGAGGAGAATCAATCCAGCAAAATAAAAGAAAATTGCCAGTAACAGTACTGACCCGATGAGACCGTAAGCTTGGTAGCTACTTATATACGAGGTGTAAAATCGAAAACCAACTTGGAGAACTGTCCAGCCAACGGCAGCAAAGAGTGTCCCAGGCAGTGCTTCACGTAGCGTAACCTCGTCACCGGGGAGAATATAATATGGTGGGAGAAGCGTCAGCACCAGCGCAAACAGCGTTACGAGGGTTGCGAGGGTTTCGAGGGCAGAGATGCTGCCAATGGTAATGTCGTACGGGATGAATGTGATGAATACGCCAATCCCGGCAGTAATGATAATGCCAGCAGTCCCTGCAGTGAGCGTGATGATTCCATGTCTGAGTTGTGTCACAACGCTACTCTTATTTAATCCATAGGCACGCAGGAAAGCCACATCCAGCCCTCGGAACAACCTAAATGCGCTCCAAATCAGTGTGAGTACGCTAATTAATGTTGCGCTCTCAGCTCCTTTTTGACTCGTGAGCACACTTTTCAGGAGGGCTTGCCCAGTTGGGGAGAGTAAGGCATTTAGTTGATCGACGACTCGATCTGCGAACTCTGGCCCACCGAAAGTCGAAATAGCAACTAGTGAGAGAATTATCACAGGAATGATCGAAATAAGCGCATAGTATGCGAGACTCCCCGCAATGAAAGAGATGTCTTTATCTGACACTTCCCGGACAAAAACCTGAACGAAGGACAAAAATCGCGATCCGACGGTCGCCATAGCTCAGACCACCTCTGAACACCAATTCAGTAGTGCGTTCCTGATGGTCATTTAGTACTTACCTTGTAATACAACGAGTAATCGCTGAATCGAGATGGTCATTGGAATGGATTGTGGGAGGCTTACCCGAGGAGGTTCTGAAGCGTAAGGACGACGAAGATTGCAATTACCACCTCGGAGATAATCCATGAATTATCATTCATCCAGTCGCGAACTTTCGGGAGTGCTGCTTCCGCTCTCTTTCCGAGTGCGAATACGCTGAGCGACGGAATCGCCACCAAGAAGAGCGTGAGAAGGACGAATCCTATCGCGTCCGTGATCGGTTCACCATTCGCCGCAAGGAAGGTTCCGACGCTAATTGAGGTGACGATGTCGGTTGGAAACACTCCCAGCAGGAGGAAACCCAACTTCAAGGAGCGTCGTGGCGTCGCGTTAGTTAGCTTGCCCATCCACTCGGGTGGCTCCGACACGTTTCGCTTTCGGTAGGTTGTTATCGCGGCGTAGAGCAGGAGGACGAGGATGACGACGTAGAGGAGGTCTTTTGCATTCGCTCCCAGTATGTTGCCGCTCCCTTCGACATTGTTCCCAAGGAGGTATGCGATGACGACCACGAGACTGATCGAGAGGGCTGCGCCGAAAACGTACGCTGTAGAGTTTGCTCGCCACTTCTCGCTTGTGGCGAGGAAGACGGGAGTGATTATCTGTGGGCCCGCAATCATCACGAAAGCTAACGGGAGATATGTTATGAGATCCACAGCATGGGCTCCCTTTGATTCGATTTGTTATTTCGGTCACAAACGTCCTTTTGGAGGTTAAATTTCTTGTCCAACATTATCGTACTCTAGTATGGGGTGTTCATTTGAGCGGGCTACTGGCGGACACAGAAACGAACGCCGCATTCCTTACCCGAAGGAATTAAACGGGCAAAGGGGATTAGTGTTTCTGAAAAAACATGACCCGATATTTCTCTAATCTGGATCGATATCGCTCTTGATATTGTCTACACGTCTATGTGTGAGAATCCCGACCGCGGCTGGAGTATTATGTCTGTAGTCCATAACCGATTCGCAGGAAGTGATTATCCCTCTTCGGGTGAGCACTTCCACGGGATTTCGGTCAGACCGATTCCGGGTACGGTCACGAATCACGGGACCTACCACGCTCTTCTACCAGCAAGTCGATGAGGGCTAGCGACAGTCCGATCAAGATTGGACCAACGAATAGACCAAGGAACCCGAATACGGTGACACACCAAAGATACTGAGAACAAGAAGTCCTGGATTGAGGTTTGAACGACGTTGCATCGCAAGTGGTCTAATAAAATTATCTGATCCACTGATGACGAGTGTACCGTACAGTAAGAGCCCAACCGCTTCCAAAATGTTATTAACAAGGAAGAGATATATTACGGCTGGAATCCAGATTATTGATGCTCCGATCACGGGGAGCAACGACAGAACGAACGTGAGCACGCTCCCAGAAGACGATGTCGTCGAATCCAAGGAAAAAGAATGCGACAACTGTCAGTATAGCTTGCACTCCAGCAACGATGACATTGCCGATTATGGCCGCCCACAGGAGGTCGTCAATACGCTCCATCAGTTCGTTCATTACCTGTGGTTCAAGCGGGGTAGCATTCCGGAGCCAGGCTATGAATTTGTCGCCATCCCGTAAGAGATAGAAGAGTGTGAACAGGAAAATCACCACTCCGATGATAAATGCTGGAAGACTGCCAATAATCGCGAGGATGCTTCCCAAAAGGCCTTGCAGACCCATCTTAACTGTTGTTTAGGGCACTAATTCCCCGTCCTCAAGGAGCGACCGACGGGAGCGAGTAGGGAGGGGAGTAGTCACCATCACCTAGGCTAACAGGCTCTGAGCAACGCTAGCGAGCTGATCTGTCTCTGCGTCTCGAAGGCGTTCATCCCCAAGCTTGAGGCGGAGACGGGGACGACCAACATCAATCGGGACCTTCTCAGTGTCAATT
>CAWBQO010000001.1:0-595279 GCA_963790965.1 uncultured Bacteroidota bacterium | reverse complement strand
GAGGCCTTGCCGGATACCCGCTCCCGAGGCTCACAACGTTTAGAGACGACCGAAGTGGATGCGCCTCGGCGTCGAAGATTTGGACGAAATGCGGGTCGATGTGCCGGTCAGTGAAACGGTGATGCGGTTCGTCCCACGGCGTTGCCGCGAGGTCGAGCGTGCTGCCGCGCACGATCTGCCGCGAGATGTTGTTGACTTCGGAGCGGATGACAGAGCGGGCATTGTAGTTCATCAACGCCCACGCGCCGAAGAGCACGAGCGCGCCAAGCGCGAACAGCGCCACGGCCGTCGCTGCGCCGAGCATGAGCGTCAGCCGGGTGCGGAAGGACGCGCGGCGCGCCGCCCGTCCGCCGGCCTCGCTATTCATGAGCGTCGCCGCCGTACGCGACGGCGGATACGAACCGGTAGCCGACGCCGCGAAGGGTCTCGATCTGCGCTCCGCAGCCGGCCGCTGCCAGCTTGCGCCGCACATAGCCGACGTAAACGTCCACCAGGTTCGTGCCCCGGTCAAACCGGTGTCGCCACACCTCTCGGTGCAGCTCCTCCCGCGTGAGCACCTGCCCCTTGCGTGCGATAAAGTAGGCGAGCAAGTCGAATTCGGTGGCGGAGAGGTCCATCGTTTGCCCGAAGCAGGCGCACTGGCGGGTAGCCGGGTCCACTTCGAGGGGCCCGTCGGTGTGGGCACGCGCGGCAGGTTCCAGCGCCGAGCGCCGGAGCAGCGCCTCCACACGCGCGACAAGCTCATCAAAAGCAAAAGGCTTGGGAAGGTAATCGTCTGCGCCCGCACGCAATCCGGCGACCCGGTCCTCCACGGCGTCGAGCGCCGTAAGGATGATGATGGGCAGCGTCGGGTTCTGGCGTCGGACGCTTTGGCAGACCTCCAGCCCGTGCAGATCCGGCAGCCGCAGGTCGAGCAGCACGAGATCAAACGCTTCCGTAAGCGCTCGGCGCTCGCCCTCCTTGCCGGTGGCGGCCCATGTCACGGTATACCCCTCCTCCTCCAGTCCTTGCCGGACGAAGGATGCCACGTGCCGCTCGTCTTCTATGAGAAGGATCGTCTGCAAAAAGGTTTGGGGCTTGTGCTCTCTGAAGATGCCTCACGCTCCAAGACACTACCCGTTCCGGCCGGCGCGCGTTCTCACGTGTATCTCATCCTGCTCTAATCTCATTCTCAAGAAGATCAAAGCGGCAGAACGTATCTTAGCACATCACCTTAACGCCACAGCTATGCCCGGACATACCCTCCGCACCGCAATCCCTTTTTTGCTGGTCCTGCTGCTGAGCGCAGCGGCCTGCTCGTCCGGCGAACCCGACGCCGAAGTTGCAGCCGCCGAGGCACTGGCACCGCCGTCGATCAGCGGCGTGGAGCCCTCTCGCCTCGTTCGCCTCGATGATGCGCAGGCGACCGAGCTTGCGGTCCAGACCGTTCGCGTGGCGGCGAGTAACGAGCCGGTGGTCGTCACGATCCCCGGTTCGGTGGAGCCTTCGCCGGAAGCGTTTGGCGTCGTGAGCGCGCCCATCGCCGGCCGTATCATCCGCATCGACGCGCACGAGGGCGAGCACGTCCGCGCCGGAGAAACCGTCGCCGTCATCGAAAGCATGGAGCTGGCTTCGCTCATCGGAGACCTGCTTGAGGCCCGCGCGGACGCAGACTACGCCAGGCAGCAGGTGGAGCGTTACCGGCCACTGGTCGAGCGCCGAATCTCCGCCAGGAACGTCCTTGACAAAGCCGAGGCGGATCTGCGCCGGGCCGAAGGCTTCCTCCATGCCGCCGAAGCGCGCCTGACCGCCGCCGGCGTTTCGCCGAGTTCCCTTCAGGAAGGGGCACCCGCCGCCCGCGCAGTGGTCAACGTGGTCTCCCCCACCTCCGGTTCGATTCAGGAGCACCACATCGACCTCGGCGGCTCGGTGAACGCGTACGACCGCATCGCGACGGTCGTAAACTCTTCCGAAGTGCTCGTCCGCGGCTACATTTCGCCCGACGAGGCGCGGCAAGTACGGCCCGGCGACTGGGTCGCGGTTCGGCTGCCCGGCGGCGACAAGCAGTCGGTGGGTTCGCGCGTCACGTCGGTGCAGCCCGCCGTAGACTCGGATCGCCGCGCGGTCATGATCAACGTGCGCGTTCCGACGCCGCATCAGGAGCTTACGCCCGGGCAGAGTATCGAGCTGAGCATCCTCACCGCCACAAGCGCGGATGCCGTGCTCGTGCCCATGGCCGCCATCGTCTACGAAGGCACCGACGCGACGGTCTTCGTGCGGCAGGACGGAAATACCTTCGAGCGGCGCAAGGTCACCCTGGGGCGGGTCGGCGAGAAGGATGCCGTCGTGACCGAGGGCCTCACGGCGGGCGACGAAGTGGCGGTCAGCCAGGTATTCAGCCTTAAAGCGCTCGGCCGGTACGCGCAGTACGCAGACTAACGGGACCATGCTCAAGAGCCTCATCGATTTTAGCCTTCGGCAGAAGTTCGTTGCCCTCGCCCTGGTGGCGCTCGTCGCAGTCGGCGGCGTGTTCTCGCTGCTGAGCCTGCCGATCAACTCTCTGCCCGACGTGACGCCGGTCCAGGTGCTCGTCATTACGAAAGCCGGCCGGTACTCGCCCTACGACGTCGAGCGCCTCGTCTCCTTTCCTATCGAGACGGTGATGAACGGGCTGCCGGACGTGAAGCAGGTCCGCTCCATTTCTCAGTTCGGCCTGAGCGCCGTCACGGTTGAGTTCGGCGAAGGGACGGACATCTACTTTGCGCGGCAACTCGTCTCGCAGCGCGTGCAAAGCGTGGTCGACGCCCTCCCCGACGGCGTCGACGCGCCGCAGCTCGGCCCGATCTCAACGGCGCTCGGCGAGATCTACCAGTATACCGTCAAAGGCGACGGCTATTCGCTCACGGACCTGCGGGAAATACAGGACTGGCTCGTCGGGCCGCAGCTGAAAACGATACCGGGCGTCACCGAGATCACGGCGTTCGGCGGACACGTGAAGCAATATAACGTCATTGCCGATCCCGCTCGGATGCGCGCGGCCGGCGTCGGGCTGCGCGAGGTCATGGAGGGCATCGAGGCGAATAACGCCGTCTCGGGCGGAAACTACCTCGAACACAACCGCGAACAGTATATCATCCGCGGCTTTGGCCTGATCCGAACGGCGGACGACATCAACCGCGTCATCGTTGCCGACCGAGGCTCACGCCCGATCTTCCTCCGCGATGTGGCAGACGTGGAGTTTGGCCGCCAGCTGCGCCAGGGCGCCGTCACGCAGGACGGCGAGGGAGAAGTCGTGACCGGCATCATCATGATGCTTCGCGGCGGCAACGGCCGGCAGGTCATCCAGGCCGTTGAGGAGAAGATGGTGGACATCCGCGCAGGGCTGCCCAAAGGCGTTCGACTGGAAAAGTTCTACGACCAGAGCGACCTCGTCGACCGTACGACCCACACCGTGCAGACGAACTTGCTCGAGGGCGGATTCTTCGTCATTGCCGTGCTGCTGCTTCTGCTCGGCGAGATCAGGGGCGCGCTCATCGTGGCGAGCGTCATTCCGCTGTCCATGCTCTTCGCGTTCATAGGGATGCGCGAATTCGGACTTGCCGCCAACTTGATGAGCCTCGGTGCCATCGACTTCGGAATGGTCGTGGACGGATCGGTGGTGATGATCGAAAACATGGTGGCGAGGCTCGAACGGGAGCGCGGAACGCGGCCCGTCACCGCCATCATCCGGAGCGCCGCGCATGAAGTGGCGCGCCCGATCTTCTTCGGCGTGCTCATCATCCTGATGGTATACGTACCCGTCGCCACCTTCCAGGGCACGGAAGGCATTCTGTTTCGCCCGATGGCGATCACGGTCGCAGCCGCCGTCTTCGGCTCTCTGCTGCTTGCGCTCGTCTACGTGCCCGCCGTGGCCGCGATGGTCTTTAGAAAAGGCGTAAAGGTTCGCCGCAACCGCGTCATGGAGTGGCTCGGACCCTGGTACCGACGCGGACTCGAACGGCACCTCGAACGGCGCGTGCAGGTTATCGGACTGGCCCTGGCCGTGTTCGCCTTTTCCATGATCCTGCTCGTAATGATGGGTACGGAGTTTCTTCCGGATCTGGACGAGGGCAGCATTCTCATCGAGGAGGTCCGAATGCCGAGCGTGACGCTCACCGAAAGCATTCAGAATGCCAACTGGCTCGCCGGCGAAATCATGCGGCGCGTGCCGGAAGTGCAGACGGTCGTTCCCAAGACCGGCCGAAGCGACCTCGCCAACGACTGGATGGGCGTCCATCAAACCGACGTATGGGTCGTTCTCAAGCCGCGCGACGAGTGGCGAGAGGGGTTGTCCAAGACAGATATTCAAGAGGAGATTCGCCCTCTCCTCGAAACCGAGCCGGGCTTATCGTACAACTTCACGCAGCCCATCGCGATGCGCGTGGACGAGCTGACGAGCGGCGTGAAGTCGGACCTCGCGGTGAAGGTCTTCGGCGAAGACCTCGCGACGCTTTCTCAAGTGGCCGAACGCATTGCCAAGGTGCTTCCCGGACTGCCCGGCACCGCGAACTACTTTGTCGAGCAGACGGAAGGACAGCCCTACCTCAACATCATCGTTGACCGCGAGGCCGTGGCGGCTTACGGCCTGAATGTCTCGGACGTGCAGCGCACCGTCGAGGCGGGCCTTGGCGGGCAGACGGTTTCGGAGGTTTTTGAAGGGCAGCGACGCTTCGACATCGTCGTGCGCTTCCCGGAAAGCATCCGCTCGGACCCGCGGAGAATCATGGACACGCCCGTCACGCTTCGGAGCGGCGAAACGATTCCGCTCTACCGTGTCGCCGCCATCACGGCCGAGGAAGGGCCGCGTGAGATCGCCCGTGAAAACGGCTGGCGGCGCGTCATCGTCGGCATCAATCTCGGGGACATCGACATCGGTTCCTACGTGTCGAATCTCAAGGAAGCCATCGGAACGCAGGTCGAGGTTCCGCCGGGCGTCTTTCTGGAATACGGCGGGTCTTTTGAAGATCAGCAGCGAGCCACGCGGCACCTGCTCATCGTCGTTCCGATTGCTCTCCTCATCATCCTCGGACTGCTCTACCTGATGTTCGGTGCCATCCGGTATGCGCTGCTCGTTTTCCTGAACCTGCCCCTTGCGCTTTCAGGCGGCATCATCCTGCTCTGGATACGCGGCCTCTACCTCAGCGTGTCGGCAAGCATCGGCTTCGTCGCCCTCTTCGGGGTGGCCGTGCTAAACGGTATCGTGCTCATCGAGCACCTGAACCATCTTCGCAGAGAAGGCCATACAGTGCGAGAGGCCGTCCTCGAAGGTTCGGCGGACCGACTGCGGCCGGTGCTCATGACCGCCCTCGTCGCATCGCTCGGGTTCATCCCTATGGCGTTTAACGTCGGACCAGGGTCGGAAGTGCAGCGTCCGCTGGCAACGGTGGTCATCGGAGGTCTTATCTCGAGCACGCTTCTGACGCTCCTCGTGCTGCCGGTCGTCTACCGCTGGATCGAGCGCGACGACTTCGTGCCCCCGGATCCCGGCAACATGAAATTTGATGAGGAAGCTTCGCCTTCGCAAACGCACGCGGTAACGGCATGAACGCACGACTTGGCCTCTATCTCTTTCTGCTCGTCGGCATAGCGGCCGTCCCGCGCGCGCAGAGTCAGCCGATGACCGTCTACGATGCGCTCTCGCGGGTGGAGACCGAGCATCCCGCCATCGGCAGCGTGGAGGCTGCCATGGGCATCAACTCTGGGCAACGGCTGCTCGGATTCGGCATCGATGTGCCAACCTTCCAGTATGCCCGCGAAGGCATGGCGGGAACCGCCTACAACGAGCAACGCTTCGTTCTCGGGCAGGCCATTGCGTCTCCCGTGGCGACCTACTACGGACTCCGTCGCATCAGCACGGAACGCGATGCCCTCCGGTCGAGCCTCGACGCGCGCCGCACGGCACTACGGGCGGGAGTGAAAAAAGCGTACGTCGATGTAATGTTCGCCGAGCGCATTCTGCAGCTTCGGACCCGTTCGGTTGAACTATCCGAACAGCTGCTCGAGGCGGCGCAGCTCCGCGAGTCGGCCGGCGAATCGGCCGGCCTCGAAACGATGCGCGCCGAAATTGGACTGGCGGAGGCCGAGGCGGCGCTCGTCGAAGCCGAACGCGCCTCGTCCGAAGCGCGAACGTACGTCGGTGCCGCCACCGCGCTCGGCACGAACGTGGACGTGGTGAGTCCCGGGCCACTGGATTACTTGCCCGTGCGCCTCTCCCGTGCCGACGCCCTCGGCAGCATCGAGGCGCTGCCGGTTGTCCGCCAGTCGGAGCAGAGCGTTATGGCCGCCCGGCTCGGCGTGCAGGAAGCAAGGGGCGCGCTCTTCCCCGGCGCGGCCTTCGAGGTGTTTCCGCAGGACTTCGGCGACGGGTTCAACCACTGGGGCTTTGCCGTCGGACTGCGTCTGCCGCTGCCCGGCACCCCGGCCTACCGTGGCGCGCGCGCCGTGGCACGGGCAACGCTCCAGCAGCGGCAGTACGAGAGCCAGGCCACCCTCGCCACGGTTTCTGCAGAGGCCGAACTCGCATGGGCCGGGTACGAGAAGTCGCTCGAAGAAGTGCTCCGCTACCGCGACCGCATTGCCCCGCAGGCCGACACGCTCGTCGAGCGCTCACAAGAAGGCTACCTGATCGGCGAGGTTCCGCTCTTCGCGCTGCTGGACGCGCAGCGCACGGCGCTTGCCGCGCAGGAGCGCTACGCGCGCGCGCTGCAAACTTACACCCATCGGCTCGTCGATCTCGAACGATTCACCGGACGGGAGCTGGTTTTCACGAACGAGGACGCACAAACCGCCGCCCCCACGGCCGGTCTCTAAGCGCCGGCCTTCCGCCGAACCGGTAAAGATCAGGCGGCTGCGGTCTGCATCCGCTTCCCGAAAGGTCTTTACTTGGAAGGAGGCGGCAAGATGGGAATGGCCGGATGGTGTGCCGTCTCGTCCAGCGCCTGGCGCATCACCGAGGTCGCCTCGTCGAGGATGGAGCGTAAGCCTTCCTCCTCCACGTGCTCGTACGCCCTCTCCAGCGATACCCACTGGCGTGTCCGTTCCTCCTGCTCCGGCCACTCGTCGAGTTCGTCCTGGACGCGCATCAGGAAGACCTCGACAATGGGGTCGCTCTTGCTGCTTCCGTGCCGGTAACACCCCAGCGATACGGCGCTTACCCGCCCCTTGACGCCGGCTTCCTCCAGCGCCTCCTTCTTGGCGGACATATGGGAATCGAGGTCGGACTCGATCCAGCCCTTTGGCACGATCCACTTGCCCTTGTTGCGCGACGTGATGATGAGCACTTCGATACCCGCCTCGCCGACGCGGTAAGGAATCACGGCGGACTGCTCCGGCTCGATCTTGGTATGCAGTTTCCGGTAGGTCATCGATGCTTCTGAGCGGGCTTCGGGGTGGAACGAGACAATATAAGACCCCTATTAAAACGCTGCGGTTTCCGCGCGTGCGTTCCTCCCACGCTTAGTTACCTCAGCGGAAGCGCTTTGCAGTCAGATGGACAGTTGGTCTTCCCGGGCAACGGCGCAGGTTTGGCTGCATACGACTTAGATGACGAACTTCTGGTTTAAGGCTTCCCCGGCCTTAAGTTTGCACGCAGCTTACCGACACTTACAAGGCATGCCGGCCGCGATGTGGCTTCCTATACCGCTGTTTTCGTAATTTCCTTTCCTCAAAGCCTTTGTACTGCTCGGCCGACGCGGTACTCGCGGAGTTTGTTCAAAGAAATCTACCGAGTCTGCTGTTGACGTTATGCTACTGAGCAGCGAAACTTACATGCGGGCGTGCTTCGACGGCGCGCCGGAAGCCATTGTCATCCACAAGGGCGGCGCGATCATCGATGCCAACCGCGCCGCTGCCTTGCTCCTCGGCGAGGATTCGGCGCAGGCGCTCACGGGCCGGCCGTTCCTGGACCTCGTCTCGCCCGACCAGAAGGGCCGGGCTGAAGCGTGGCTTCAGGACCTGCAGACCGCTGCCGGAGCAACCGAGCCATTTACGACCGTAATCGAGCCTCTGGAGAAAAGGCCGGTCGCCGTTGAAGTTCGCTCGAGCCTCTTGTACCTGACGGAGGGCGATCTGGTCCGCTCCATCCTGCGCGATATTACGGCTTCCAATGAGGCCGAGCAGGAGCTTGCCCGGCAGCGCGCGCTCGCCAAACGCCTTTCCATGGTGGTCGAGCACACGACCAATGGCGTTGTCATTACGGATCTGCAGATGCGCGCCGAGTGGGTCAACGCGGCTTTTGAGCAGATGACTGGCTTTAGCGCTGCGGAGATCATTGGGCGCACTCCGGAAGAAGTTTTCCGCCAGACCGAGCAGCCAACCGGCGACGCATTGACGGCTGAGCAGGCACACAGGGAAGTGCCCCTCGGCGGCGATTTCCCCCTCCCGAGCAAGGATGGGTCGCTACGCCACGTCCGTGTCGACGTGCAGCCGCTCTTCGACGACACCGGGGCGCAGTCCGGTTTCCTCACCATCCTGATCGATCTTACCGACCGGCATGAGGCGACCGATGCGCTGGAAAAAAGCGAGCGCCGTCACCGCGCCCTCGTAGCCGGCATTCCCGACCTGATCATGCGCATCGACCGCAAGGGGACGTACCTCGACGTACACGCGCCTGATCCCTCGCTCCTCGTCCAATCACGGGAAGCGCTTCTCGGAAGGCGCATTCACGACGTTTTCGAGAAGGGCCTGGCAGACCGCTACATCGACGCCATAGAAGCGGCGCTCCGCACGGGTGAAACGCAGCAGTTAAACTACGCGATCAAGCCTCAGGGCACTTCGACCTTTTTTGAAGCGAGACTCTCGCCCGTTGCTGACGACGAGGTGCTGATCGTCATTCGCGACTACACGAGCCGCGTCGATGCCGAAAGTGCGCTCCGCAAAAGCGAAGACCGGGCGCGCTTGCTCTCTGAAAACACCCGGGAAGTCGTTTACCTTTATCGTCTCTATCCCGAAGAGGGCCTCGAATATATTAGCCCGTCCATCGCGACGCTCACCGGCTACGCGCCGGAAGTCTTCTACAGCGATCAAAAGCTTTCCTCCCGGCTGGTTCATCCGGAGGACCTGCCTATCTCCGACCGGCTAAAGAAGCTCGACGGCGCGACTACGGCCACCCTCCGATGGGTGGCACAGGACGGCTCGATTCTGCACGTTGAGCAGCAGCTCACGCCGGTATACGATGTGGACGGCCGGCTCGTGGCCGTCGAAGGCATCGCCCGCGACGTAACGGCGCGCGTCGAAGCCGAACAGGCGGCAAGCGACGCCGATGACCGGTACCGCCGCCTCGTCGAAAATGCGATCACCGGGATCTACCTCATCGATCATAACCGGTTCACGTACGTCAATCCGCGTTTCGCTGAACTCTTTGGCTATACGCAGGAAGAAATATTGGCCCTGCCCGACGCTACGTTGCTGACAGTGGAAGAGGACCGGCCCGAGATGCGAGAGACCATCCGCAGGCGAGTTGTCGGAGAAATGGACGAGGCCAAATACGCGCTGCGGGGCATTCGCAAGGACGGCTCCATTCTTCATCTCGAAATCCACGGCCGGATCTACAACGAAGGCGGGCGGCGCATCGTCCAGGGCATGGTGCTCGACGTCACCGAGCGCGTCGAGCGCGAAGCGCAAATGCGACTCCTTCAGGCGGCGATCAGCCAGACGCGCGACGGCGTTATGATCACGGAAGCGGTTCCCGGCGGCGAGCCGCGCATCGTCTATGTCAACCGCGCCTCGGAGGAGATGGTGGGCTACGCTCCCGGCGAAATGCTCGGCCGCTCTCCCGAAATACTCCGAGGGCGACAGACGAACGCCGACCTGATCCAAAGCATGAAGGAGGACGTTGAGGGAGGGCAGAGCTTTACCGGAGAGACGCGCATCTATCGCAAAGACGGAAGCAGTTTCTATCAGTATTGCAGCGTCGCCCCGCTCCTCGGCGAAGACGGCGATCCGACGCATTTTATCGCCATTCAGCGCGACATGACGGAGGCCCGGCAGTCGCGCGACGCCTTGCAAGAGAGCGAAGCATTCCTCGACTCGATCATCGAAAACTTGCCCGTTCAGGTCTTCGTCAAGGAGGCCGAGACGCTGCGGTTCATCCGCTTCAATAAAGCTGCCGAAGAACAGCTTGGGCACGACCGGAGCGAAATGCTCGGCAAACACGACAGCGACATCTTTCCCAAAGAGGAGGCCGATCACTTCACCAAGATCGACCGCGAAGTGCTTTCCGGGCGCGGCGTGACGGTCGTTGAGGAAGAGGTCATCACCACGCCGCATCGCGGGCTGTGCACTCTCCGCACCAAGAAGATCCCGATCTTCGGGAAGGATGGGCAGCCTCGTTTTCTGCTCGGCATTTCAGAAGACGTTACCGAGCAAAAGGAGGCGCTCGAGAAGATCCGCGCTTCCGAGGCGCGCTACCACGCCCTGTCAAAGCTCCAGCTCTCGTACGGCTTTTCGTATCTGGTCGACGCGGGCGGTGCCCGCACCATCGAGTGGGTTACCGACTCCATGAAAGCCGTCTTTGGCTACGAGCCGGAAGAGATGCTGCGGAAGGACTGGTTTACGCTGATCCACCCCGACGACGCTGAGGCCTACGCCACCTACGGCAAGCGATTGCTGGAAGGACGAACGGCTGCGGCCGAGTTCAGGGCACGTCGCAAGGACGGCGTATACCGGTGGATGGCTGCGATCGGCGTGCCCGAGTGGGATGAGGCGCAAAGCCGCGTCGTGCGCGTGAACGGATCGGGGCAGGACATTACCGAGACCAAACAAGCCCAGCTCGAGCTGCTCGCCGCCAAGGAAGAGGCCGAACAGGCGAGCCGCTTGAAGGACACGTTCCTGGCGAACATGAGCCATGAGATACGCACACCGCTGACCTCCATCCTCGGCTTCGCAGATGTGTTGCAGGACCTCGTCGAAAGCGACGCCGGCGAGTTCGTCCACTACATCCGCAAGGGCGGGCAGCGCCTCATGGACACGCTGAATTCCGTGCTCGACCTCGCGCAGCTTCGTGGCGGGGCCATGCACTTGCAGCCAGAGCCCTTCGCGATCCTGCCGGAAGTACAAAATGCCGTGGACCTCTTCGAAGAGCAAGCGCGGCAGCAGAATCTTACGCTCTCCATCAGTTCACCGGCAGACGAGAGCTTGCGGGTCCAGGCGGACCGCGCCGCGCTCGGTCGCGTGCTCAATAACCTCCTTTCCAACGCGATTAAGTTCACCCGGGAGGGAAATATCACGGTCCGCGTGAAGTCGAAAGGCAGTCGCGTGCAGGTAACGGTGGAGGATACCGGCGTGGGCATATCGGAAGTTTTCCTGCCACACCTCTTTGAAGAGTTCCGGCAAGAGTCCTCCGGATATGCGCGGTCTCACGAGGGCAATGGACTTGGGCTTACGATCACCAAAGAACTGATTGAACTTATGGGCGGAGAAATATCCGTCCGCAGCCGCAAGGGCGAGGGCAGTGCGTTCAGCATTCTGCTACCCGGAGCGGAAGGATCGCCCGCCGTGGAGAAGGAAAGGCCAGAAACGGTCGAAGCGGACCATGAGGGCCGAGTTGCACGCATTCTTGCCCTTGATGACAACCCGAACGTAGGCCTCTTGCTGCGGCGCTTCCTCGAGCCGAGTCACCAGGTAGACACTGTTCTGGAACCCGCGGCCGCCTTCGAGATGGCCTCCCGGGAACGGTATGACCTGGTCCTGCTCGACATCAATCTGCGGGACTTGCTCACGGGCGAGGACGTTCTCCGCAGCCTGCGCGCCCTTCCTTCTTACGCCAAAGTGCCGATCGTTGCGCTCACCGCATACGCGCTCCCCGGCGACGAGGAACGCTACCTCGCCGGCGGCTTCGACGGGTACATTGGCAAACCATTCAGCCGGGAGCACCTGCAAACGGTCGTGTCACGACTGCTCGCCGCGGAAGAGATGCGCGCGAGGGGATAAGTAAAGGTACGGTTCTGCCCTTCACTGCCGCCGCCGCAGGATCAGGAACGCGCCTTTCTCTCTTCATAGAACCGCTGCCAGGCCGCAGGTGGCAGGAGCGATCGCGTCGGTAAAATGGCCATCATCAGCAGAAGCAGCGCCACAATGACGTAGTTCTGGAACCACGCCTCAGCGGGCGGGCTGCCGGAATGGATGAATGCCACCGCGATGAGGTAGCCGACCAGCACGAGGTTGGCGAAGTGCATCTTCTCCGTCGAGCGCCGGATCGCCACGAGCGAGATCGAGATGATCAAGGCGGCGACAATGAAGTCGTTCCACCACAAGAAAGTGGCGTCCGCCGGGTAGCCGAGAATGAACGGACTCATCGCGAGCCAGCATCCGAGCATCACTTCAACGATTCGAGGCCACATCAGCTTTTCCCGCGTTTCTTGTCGAACATCCTTTTCCGATCCCGCACCATCTCTTCCGCCACTTCGTGGCCGACGAGCGTAGGCCTGCCCCAGACCGCGTCCCAAAAGGCCGACTTGTCTCGCTTCCGAATGCGGTGCAGGTACTTGAGCGACGACCATACTTCGTCGTACGCGAAGTAGATCAGAACGAGCGAAATGGCCGCGGTGATGAGGCAGAGAAAGCACCAGTGCCCCACCACAAACGCCTGCATCATCACGAGCACCGCGCTCACGATGCCAAGCGGAATAACATCGATTCCGAAGATCACCACCATCCACGGCCGGTACTGCCACCGCCGCGTCGAACCGGCCAGAGCGAGCAGTATGTCCCCGAGGTAAGCCACCGCCCCGAGTATGGCATCCGGGATGATGATGTACTTCTCCATGGATTTCGAGACGTCGGAATCAAGAACCTTCTGCGTCGCCTCGCCAAACACCGGATCCCATACGGAGCCGATGAGGCCCCATTGAAAGAGGCCCATGTACACCGAAATCAGGAAGGCAATGAGGGCGATCAGCGCGATCGGCACGCGCTGCTTCCAACCGGACGGGTTGTACCTCCACGGATCCGTAGAAGCGCCGAGATCCGGAAACGGATAGGTGTCGGGGTGCTGTTCGGCCATACCGGCAGGGTCTCGGTGAGTATTTACGCGGAGAGGTTAAGGTACCCACCCGGACTTAACGGCCGGGTGGCAGAGGTGTACATTCATGTGAAATGTATGGCCTCGATCGCACGCGCAGCAGCCATATCGTAGGGGCACGATATGCCGTGCCCCTGCATAATTGCGCCGCTACAAGATCACAGCCTCAAAACACACCGGCACCGCCCCCCAAGTGTCATCCCGGACCAGGGCGGCGCTGCCCGCCTTCTTCATGAGACCACGCCCCCCGCCGCCTTCGGAGGGGCCTCCTCAAGAGGCGACAATGAAGGCCCTGCCCGCCACCGGCCGACCTGAACCCCCTCATATCGAAACGGTGATTACAACGGCTTTCGCGCCAGCACCTGAACGACCGCAGCCTCTCCGGAGTGGGCGCTTCCTTCGGTGACCACGCGCTGCACCTCTCGCCCGATCTCCATCGTGAGGCCGGCAAGTTCTTCGCGAAGCGACGCCAGATTCATCATCAAGGAAGCATCCCTCGGGCCGCCGGTGCCAAGCGCGAGTTGCGCGGGCGTGTACGCCTCCAGCACAAACACGCCGCCGGGCCGAAGCGCATCAACGACGCGGCGGTGAACCGCCCGGCGAAGCTCTTCAGGCACGTGCGCAAAGATGGACACGACGGCGTCCCACGCCCCGTGCCCCATCGCAAACGCGGCAAGATCCGCGTGGACCGTCCGGATGGCGACGCCCTGCATTTCTGCAAGCCGCATCGCCTTCTTCAACCCGACGGCGGACGCATCCACGGCCGTCACAGTGTGGCCGCGTCCTGCGAGAAACACTGCGTTTCGACCCTCGCCTTCTGCGAGACAAAGCACCTTGCCCGCCGGCGGCATGCCGTCCGCAACAGAGCGCAAGAAACCGTTGGCCTCGGTGCCGTAGACGTAGTCGTTCCCCGCGAAGCGGTCGTCCCAGCTATTTGCCGCCTGCTCATTCACGCTTAATAACCCGCTGCTTGTCCGTCCGTCCTTGACTCCGTTGCGCCCCAGTAGACGCCGTTCTCTGCGTCCCACCGCACGGCCTGATAGCCGCCGTAGTGTACCCATGAGGGCGGGCAGAGCGTATGGCCCATGCTTACGAGCTTCTCCCGCACCTCTTCGCGGACGCCCGATTCCAGCGCTACACACCCGCCGTCCGCCATGCGGGCGAGATTGCCGGCGGGCGAACTGGACCCGAAGTGCTGAAACCGCGCCGCATCGCCGGCCTCTTGCACGTCCATCCCGAAGACCACATGGTTCAAGAAAACCTGCACGTGCCCCTGCGGCTGCATATCGCCACCCATGACACCGAAGGCCATGTACGGCTTGCCGTCGCGCGTGACGAAGGCGGGGATGATCGTGTGGAAGGGCCGCTTGCCGGGGGCGAAGGCGTTCGGATGCCCGGCTTGGAGCGCGAAACCCGAGCCGCGATTCTGGAAGGAGAAGCCAAGCCCCTCGGGCGAGTAGCCACTGCCGAACCCGCCGTAGTTACTCTGAATGAGCGACACCATGTTGCCCATCGAATCGCCCACGGCCAGGTAGATCGTGCCCCCTCGTCCCGCCCGCGGATCGCCGGGGTCGAAGGCGTTGCCGGCGTGCTCCGAGTCAAGGAGGCGACGGCGCTCGTTTGCGTAAGGCTCCGACACAAGCTCCTCCACCGGCACATCGGCGAAGGCGGGATCGGCATAGTACCTCGCGCGGTCCTCATAGGCGATCTTCTTCGCCTCCAGAAGATGATGCAGGTACGCCGCCGAATTATGCCCCATGCCCTTGAGATCATACGGCTCGAGGAGCCGCAGCATCTGCAGCGCGGCTATGCCCTGCCCGTTCGGAGGCAGCTCCCAGAGCGTGAAGCCGCGGAAGGGCACGCCGACCGGCTCCACCCATTCGGAATGATGCGCCTCCAGATCGGCAAGCGTGATCGGGCAACCCGTCCGGCGGCAGAAAGCGTCGATTTCGCGCGCGATGTCGCCCCGGTAGAAGGCGTCGCGCCCGCCCTCCCCAATGCGCTCGAGCGTTCGCGCGAGATCCGGATTGCGGAAGATCTCGCCCTTCTTCGGGGCACGGCCGTTCGGAAGAAAGACCGCCGAAAAGCCGGGTTGCTCGCGGATAGACGAGCGCTCCGCCCGTTGCCAGAGCGAGGCGATATACTCCGGCACCGGCGCGCCTTCGCGCGCGTAACGGGCTGCAGGGGCGAGCAGCTCGGCCATCGGCCGCGTTCCGAACCGGTCGTGCAGGGCGAACCAGCCGTCCACCGCGCCCGGCACGGTAATGCTGTGTGGACTGCGACCCGGAATTTCTTCCACATCGCCCACGTCCGCGCGGACGCCTTCCAGCGTGGAGGCGAGCGGCGCGCGCCCGGAGGCGTTGAGGCCGTAAAGCTTGCCGTCGGCGGCGCTCCACACGATGGCGAAAAGGTCGCCGCCGATCCCGTTGCCAGTCGGCTCGAGGAATCCAATGGCGGCATTCGCGGCGATGGCGGCGTCAACGGCATTGCCGCCGTTCTTTAGCACATCCAGCGCGATCTGCGTCGCCAACGGCTGACTCGTCGCCACCATGGCGTGCGGCGCGATGGTGGCGCTGCGCATCGCAAAGGGTGCCCCGAGGTACCGATCGCCCGAACCGGTCAAGTCCGGCGACTGCGCCCACAGCGGAGAGGCCCCGGCAACTGCAAGCGCGACGAGCAGCGCCAGTGACCTTGAAGAAGCTTTGGTCAGCAAGAAGTGTATCATAGCAGCATGGAAGTGGGCATTTTCCCGGGATAACTGTTGCCAATGTAAGCTTTTCTGAAGACTTTCATCGTGAAACAGACGGCTGCGAGACGCTCTTAGCCGCCACATTGTATATGGCCTTTCCCCATCGCCGGCTCGCTCGAAATGCCGGCCGGGGCGCTGATCTTCTTGATCGTGGCGCGCGGCGCGCGGCAGATCCTTGCGCTCTCGCGCTGACAATCTTTGACAATCTGCTGACAGGGGCGTGACAACAAGCAGGCGGAAACCCGCTATAATGAGGCCGGATCAATCCGCTCCACATCGACAATCCATCCATGCGCTTCCGCCTGCTCCTCCTCACGCTCATCATTGCGCCCCTCGCAGGAGCGCAGCCGGGAAACCGGGTGCTCGACCTCAGGGGCGATTGGCTGTTCCACCTCGGCGACGATCCGGGCTTTGCAGATCCGTCTCTGAACGACCGTCGGTGGGACCACGTCTTCGTTCCTTCGGCTTGGGAAACAGAGGGGTTCGCGGGCTACGACGGCTGGGCCTGGTACCGGCGGCACTTCAAAGTGCCCACGCAGTACGCCGGAATACCGCTGACGCTGCAACTTGGCCGCATCGACGACGCCGACGCGGTGTACGTGAACGGGCATTTTGTTGGGTCGACGGGACGTTTTCCCGACGTGGAGTTTCAGACCGCCTACGATGTCTTTCGCTCTTACTCCATTCCCGCGGCGTACTTGAGGGCCGACCGCGACAACGTCGTTGCAGTGCGGGTTTTCGACGACCGTCTCGAAGGCGGCATATTGGAGGGGCAGGTTGGCCTGTTTGAACAGTCCCGCACGTCCGAGCTGCTGGTGGACCTTTCCGGTCCCTGGCAGTTTCGCCCAGGGGGCGCGCTCCCCGGTTCCGACTCCCGCGTGGAACCCTGGCACACGATCCATGCGCCCGGTCGCTGGGAAGTCCAGGGGTTTCCCGACCTCGACGGGTATGCCCTTTATCGCAAGACGTTTGTCCTGCCGAAAGATCTCCCGGACGAGTCTCTCGTGCTTCTCCTCGGCCGGATCGATGACGTAGACGAGGTATACATCAACGGCCGTTGGATCGGCGCCACGGGCGACGTGCGCGACCGCGGGGTCCGTGGAGACGAATGGCAGAGGCAGCGAGCGTATTCCATCCCCGACGGCCTTCTCGCTCCGGGAGCTACGAACGAGGTGCTTATCCGGGTTTATGACAGCATGGTCGATGGTGGCATCTACGAGGGGCCGCTGGGCATCACCACCGCAGACCGAGTGGAAGTGGGCCGCCGTTCCACTTGGCTCGACCGCCTCAAGCAAACCCTCGGAACGTACGGTATCGATTTCTGACGGCCGTGACAAACGGTGACAACCTCAGACAAGCCCATGACATCTTCGGCGTAGAGGCCTCGTAACGTGATACAGAAACCAGCACTGATCACTCCAACTTGCTCCACGCCATGACACGCTTCGCACGCTTCTTCGCCACCGCAGCCGTCGCATTGACCACCACCACTGCCGCACAGGCGCAGTCTGTAACGCTCGCCTCGTACGTCCAGCGCGCTTACGGACCTTCTACCTCTTCGGAAACCGCCGACGTGCGGGCGGCCATGCAGATGCACGAGGGATCGTACCACTTTGCCGACGGCTCCGCCATCGAAATCGAAGCTCGCGCCGACGGCCTGCACGTTACGCCCGACGGACAACAAGCCTACGAGGCCTTGCGCATCGCCCCGGTTGACGAGAGCCTCCGCGACATGAACGGCCGCACGGAACGCCTGCTGGCGGCCTGGTCCTCCAACGACCTCGCGCCGATCGTCGAAGCCGTAGCGCCGGCGCGTCGCGAACGGGCGGAGAAGTGCTTCGCCAGACTGTTCTCTATGCTGGACCGCGAACTGGGCCACGGTGTAACTGCGCAGGTCCAGGGCACGCTGCCCGCCGACCACGGCCGCGCCAACACCTTCGTACAGCTGAAAGGCTCCCGCGCCGAAGTGCTCGTCCGCTTCATCTGGAAAGACGGATTCTTGTTCTCGGTGCAGCGGGCCTCCGAGCCGAACATGACCCTCACCGCGATCCCCGTTTCCCACAGCTACTTCGCCGTACTGAACGGCATCGCAGACGAGCCGACGTGGATGATCTTCCACAACGGAGAAAACGTCCATCTGCAGACCGCCTTCTCGGGACACACCTACGACGCGCAGAAGACCCGGTAGGCTGAAGGATCAGCTTTGACGAAGGGGCGTGGACTGGCTTCCACGCCCCTTCTTTTTTTGCGCCAAGCAGACGCTGGGGGCCATTGATCCTCTTTACCCGCGGCCAGGCACGGTTACACTGCTGGAGGCACCCCACCGGCAGTCTTTCAGCGGCCCGTCTTCATTCCGCCATGCTTAAGCGTCGAGAGGCCGCCGATATTGTGAACGGTGTAGCCAAGGCCGTTCATCACGCGCTCGGCCTGTCCGCTGCGGGCACCCGAGCGGCAGTAGAGCAGATAGGTCTTGTCTTTAGGCAGCGCCTCGATCTTTTTCTGGAAGTCGGGCGAGGATAGATCAATGTTGCGCGCGCCGGCGAGGTGCTCGGCGTTGTACTCCATGGGCGTACGCACATCGATGAGCGCGGCACCATTTTGAACCTCCTCCTGGATCTGCTGCGGAGTAAGGTTCTTGCTTTTCGTCGAAGAGAAGAAGTTGCTAAACATCTGGGTTGAATCTTGCCGGTCAGGCGTTTTGGGTTGAACGGCCGCTACAGGCGGCGTGGCCGATGCGGGACGGAGCATTCCAGGCACTTCTTGCCAGAGAATGAACACGCCCATTCCTACGAGAAATACGGCGAAGAAACGTCTCAAGGTCGCTTGCGGCAAACGGGTCGCCATCAAGTTACCGACAAAGGACCCGACGATTCCGACGCCTACGAAGAGCGCGACGATCTGCCAGTCCACGCCTCCGCCGAGCGAAGCCAGCACATCGAGGTGCTTGGCGAAGCCCGAGAAACTGTTCATCGCGATGATGAACAGGCTCGTTCCGACAGCGCCCCGCATCGTAAGCCCTCCGAAAAGGACCAATGCCGGCACGATCAGAAAGCCGCCTCCGACACCGAGCAGCCCGGTCAGCACGCCGACAAAGAGGCCCTGCGCGCTGATCTTCCACGCCTCCTGCCCTTCGCCGGCTTCATCGGCCGAGCGCCGGCCGCGAAACATCATCACCGCCGCGAGGAGCATCACGACTGCGAAAAGGACCAGCTGAACGGCCCCGGAGACGTACGCCGAGAGGGCGGCACCAAGGTAAGTACCGAGGATGCCCGGAACGCCAAAGAGTAACACGCTCCTCCAGTTTACGGTCTTTTGCAGCGCGTACGGAATCGCACCGACGAGCGCAATGGAGCCGACGATGGCGAGACTCTCAGCGATGGCCGCCTTGTCCGGCTCTCCGGCAAGATACACCAGCATCGGGACGGTCAGTATGGAGCCGCCCGAGCCAAGCAGGCCGAGTGTTAGCCCGACCAGCGCGGCTCCTATCCAGACGAGAGACATAGTCTTACTCTGTTTACAGGGTGGATCAGACCGCCTCGGCGAGGTCGGCCTCCGTCTCCACCGGCGCAATGGCCTGGTAAGACGTGAAATCATCACCTACATAGCGGACGTCGTAGCCCTGCGCGGCAAGGTAGGAGGCAGCGGGCGCAGACCGCGCACCGGTCTGGCAGTGGACTATGAGCGTCTTCCCCTGCGGAATGCGATCTTTCACGTACGCGGGCAATCGCGTGTAAGAGGCGTTGACGGCCCCCGGCACATGCGCCGCGTTGTATTCGCTCGCGTAGCGCACATCGATAATGGCCACGTTCGGATCGTGGCGCTGCGCCTCGACGTCCTCGAAAGACAAATGGGTGACCTCCTCGACCGGTCCGCCCTGCGCAAAGAAGCGCTCGAGGGTCGCAGGAGTCGCGTAGGCCTGGATATTGTCATATCCTATCCGGACGAGATCCCGAACGGCCTGCTCGACGCCGCCCTCCTCGGCAATAAGAATGATCGGCTGCGTCTCGTCTTCCACAAGAGAACCCACGTAAGTGCTCATGGCCTTGTTCAAGGCGGCATAGAGAGAGCCGGGGATATGATTGGCCATGTATCCGGCGCGGTTCGCCCGCGTGTCGATGACGAGGACGCCGTCTTCGACCTTCTGCTCCAGTTCCGTCGCGCTCAAGCGGACGGGCCGCGGCAGGCGGCCGAGGACGGGCACGCCGGCCTTGTTGTCGCGCTTCATCCTTGCGAAGTACATCTGCGGTTCCGGCTGTCCGGAAAGGATGGCGTCGACGAAAGCCTGTTCGCCGCTCTCAGCGGCCCCGAGGGAGGCGTTGTAGAGGCGCTCGTAACCGACTGTGGTCATGGGAACCGCGCCCAGCGCCTTTCCACAAGCGCTGCCTGCCCCGTGGCCGGGCCACACCTGAAGATAGTCCTGCAGTTCCGTAAACCGCGGGAGCGAGCTGTAGAGACGGCGGGCCGAAGGCTCCTGCACGCCGTGCATCCCGGCTGCCTGCTCGAGCAGATCCGGCCGGCCGAGATCGCCAACAAAGACAAAGTCCCCCGTGGCAATGCCCATGGGCTTTTCCGCCCCGGAGCCGCGGTCTGTCACGAGAAAGGAAAGGTGCTCCGGTGTATGCCCCGGCGTATGGACGGCCTTGATGTCGATGTTGCCGACGGCGAAGACGTCGCCGTCGCGCAGAAGCTGGTAGTCGTACGGTTTACCGCTCTCGGCGGGCTGATGAATCCAGCTATACTTCCAGTCGGCATCGCCCTCGTCGGAGAGATAAACCTTTGTGCCGAAGCGCTCGGCGAACTCGCGGGTTCCGGAGAGAAAGTCCGCATGGATGTGCGTCTCGGTGACGGCCGTGATGCGCAGCCCTTCGGCTTCGGCGGCCTCGACGTAGCGGTCGATGTCCCGCTCCGGATCGATCAGCAGCGCTTCGCCGGTTTTCTGACAACCAATCAGGTAGGCATACTGCGCAAGAGACGGGTCGAACAATTGGCGGAATAGCATAGCAGTAGATAATAAGTTAAGAAGGCAACAGGATTAGTGAGGAAGAACGGGGCGCAGCACCGCGTAAGCCCACGTGCCCACCATCGCGCTCAGCAGCGCAACCACGAGCACGGAGAAGCCGCTGCCGATGAGGGCGAACATCGGACCGGGGCACGCTCCGAGCAGTGCCCACCCGAGACCGAAGGCCACGCCCCCGATCCAGTACCGAGCGCCGGGGATGCGGCTGTCGCCCCACTGCTTGGGTTCGATGGCGATCGGCTCGCCGTGCAGCGTCGTCAGGCCCAGCTTCCGAATTAGCCAGAGCGAGAGGGCGGCTACCAAGACGGCAGAGCCGATGATGCCGTAGAGGTGGAAGCTCTGGAACCGGAACATCTCCTGAATGCGATACCAGGACACAACTTCGCTCTGCACGAAGATGAAGCCCATGTACACACCAATTGCGGCATATACGAGCAGGCTGATGGGCGCATTCCCTTCCCGTACCGCCTGTTCGCGCAGGCCGGCCGGAACCTGCTCCGTGTCGATACACTCTCCGCCCGGGAGGCTTTCGGCGGGAGATGCCGGGGCGGGGCGGAGTTCCTCCGGCAGGGCTTCGCCGGAAAGGCGGCCGCGTGGCGTAAAGGAGTCAACCGTGGACATGATGGATCACCCGGATCAATGTTAAAGACGAACGGCATTAGCCGAGCAATAAGGGCAGCAAAAGATGTGTGACGACCAGCCCACCGGCAAAAAAGCCGACCACCGCAAGCAGCGAGGGAATCTGCAATTCCGCGAGTCCTGAGATCGCATGACCGCTCGTGCAACCGCCCGCGTAGCGCGCGCCAAAGCCGACGAGAAATCCTCCGCCAACAATCATGAGGAAACCCGCGGGCGTAGCGAGTGCGCTCCAGGAGACAAGTTCTGCCGGAACGAGGCCGGCGGGCCGGGCCAGTCCAAGTGCCTGCAGGTCCGCCTGGGTGGAGGCGGCGAGTCCTGCTCCGGCATCAGGCACACCGAACAGGAGGACGGAGAGCAATCCGCCGAGCATCATGCCACCGACAAAGACGAGATTCCAGCCGCCGTTGCGCCGCCAGTCGTACCTGAGAAAAGCGGGCTTGAGCCGAGTGGTGTTCGGCAACGTCGCCGCGCAGAGATGGCGCAGATTGGCGGAGATGCCAAACACCTTTCCGCCGAAGAGCAGAAGGAGCGGCACCACCAGCCCGATGAGCGGCCCCGCAATGTACCAGGGAAGAAGAATGCCGAGAACCATAAGAACAGATCGTGGATGAATGACAAGCTCGTTCGTTGGAGAGAGTCGCCTTATATCACCGCTCGGTTATATGGTTTCCAGTACTTGTTGCAACGTGGGTGTTACGCGGAGGTGGACGGGAAAAGAAGCAGCGCGACAGGCTGACTGCAGAGCGATGTTGTGGCGTATCTTACAGGCTCTACAAGAATAGTGAAGACGCATACATTCCATGGCTGGTCCGCTCGTTCCAAAATCCTTTCTCGAAAAGGCCGCCCGGCGCTTCCGGATCCTTGGCGAGCCGACGCGGCTGCAGATCCTGAACTTGCTCCACGCCGGCGGCGAAATGAACGTGCAAGAACTGGTGGCGGCTACCGGCTGCAGCCAGGCCAACGTCAGCAAGCACCTCCGGGTCATGATGGACGAAGAGCTGATTGCAAGGCGGCAGGAGGGTCTGTTCGCTTTTTTCAAGATCACCGACCCGAGCATTTCCGGTATGTGCCTGCTCGTCTGCGGGCAGATCAGCGCGAAAGAAGCTGCGGAAGACGGCAAAGAGTGAACCTGAAAGCGGCCGGCCGTCAGACACGCACGGGCACGCTTTGGAATATTGCCGACAGATTGAGACCGGCGGTCCGGGAGCAGGTCGTTCCTGTAATTCAGGCGCTATCGTCGAATCCGCGTCCGGAGGGAGCGAAGAAGCTGAGGGGATCGTCGGGCTTCTGGCGCGTGCGTTCGGGGGACTACCGGATCATCTATGAAATCGAATCTGGCCGGGTGATGGTGCTCGTGCTGCGCGTGCGCCACCGAAGCCGGAGCACCTTCGGTGCCTGGCGGAGATGCTAGAAGGGTTGGGGGCGAAGTCATGCGAATTCACGCCCGACATCGGGCTGTCGATGGCGGGCATGAACTTGTCTCAGTCAGAAGCTGGTCAGTACATTGCTGAGCGGAAGGTGTACAAAGGCAAGCCGGTGGTCAATGGCCCGGCACCAGGCGATTCCTTGCAAATGTAAATCGAATCATCACAGGCCACCGTCCGCGTGTGCGAATGGTCGCATAAAGAAAAAACACCCTGAACCCGCGCTCGCACCAGCGGAAAACGAGGCTCGACCCACGAGATTATGCCACCTTCGCTTGAACTTTTCGACCCGGCGACGGTGGAGCATTTGCCGGACGCCGGACGCCGATTTCTGCTCCACGCGATCGCGCCGGGAACGCCGCTCGTCCGCTCTGCAACCCTCCGCATGAGCGGACAGATGCACCTTCAGCCAGGCGGCCCCGCGTTCGCGATGAAGGCCGAGCAGTGGCTCGCTCCCCCACGCGGGTTCATCTGGCGCGCGCGCGTGAGTCGTGGAAGGCTGCGCATCAGCGGCTCGGACCGCTACGTCGATAGCGAGGGCGCTATGAACTGGAAACTCTTCGGCATCGTACCCGTCGCCCGCGCATTCGGACCCGAGGTGACCCGCTCCGCCGCCGGCCGCCTCGCCGGGGAAAGCGTGTTTGTGCCCGCTGCGCTCCTTCCCGGAAATGGAGCCGAGTGGAACGCGGTTGACGACGCCGCGGCGCGGATCGTGCTCCCCGTCGGCGATGAGCGTGTTCAGTTTACGCTCCACGTGCATGGCGACGGCCGCCTCGAGCGGGTGCGCATCAAGCGGTGGCGGGAAGGAGAAAAGGAGCGCCCGGCGGGCTACGCCTCCTTCGACCTGGACGGGTTCGCCGATGAGCGCACGTTCGACGGCTACACCATCCCCACGCGCTTCCGCGCCGGGTGGAATCTGGATTCGCCGGAGGGCTTCCCGTTCTTTTTCCCCGTTATAGAACACGTAGCGTACGGGTGAACGGTCCGAGCCGCCTACTCTACCAGCACCATCTGCCGCGAAGCCGACTGTCCGCCGATCTGCAAGTGATAGAAGTACACGCCCGCAGCCGCTCCGCGCGCCTCCCACGGCACTTCGTGGACGCCTGCAGAGAGCATCCGGCGCATCGGCACGGCCACTGTGCGCCCGAGCAAGTCGTAGACGGTCAGCGTCGCAAAGCCGGACTGCGGCAGCGTGAACTTGATGGTCGTGGTGGCGGCGAACGGATTGGGATAGTTTTGATCCAGGTTCAAGGCGGTAGGTAGCTCCGGCCAGACCTGCTCCGCGCCAACGACCAGGCTTCCTCCGGTCGTCGTGCGAAGAATCTCCCCGAACTGCCCCACCACCGTTCCGGTTTGAACACTCGAAAAATAGACGCCGCGCAAATCGTTGGTGGTACGGCTGACTTGAGCCTGCCATGTCGCGCCACCGTCTTCCGTTCGGATATTCGTGCCCAGTTTCCCGACGGCCGATCCGTGCAGCGCGTCCGCGAAGTGGACTGCGTAGAGATCGTTGGCGGAGCCGCTCTTCTGAGATTCCCAGGTCGCACCGCCATCGCTTGTGTGAAGAACCGTGCCGGCCTGCCCAACCGCCCAGCCGTGCAGATCATCGGGAAACGAGACTCCGTACAAGCCCCAATTACCCGGTGGGCGCGTCTTTTCATACTGCACGATCCACGTCTCTCCCGCATCAGCCGTTTTCATGATGGTGGCATCGTCTCCGACCGCCCATCCTTGCTGTGCATCAACGAAGTCGATGCTCCAAAGCGGTGGCCGCTGAAAGGAAGTCGTGACGGCCGCCCAGCTCGCGCCGCCATTCGTGGTGCGCAGCATGGCCCCGGCACCTCCGACCGCTACGCCCACGGCGGCACTTGAGAAACTAACCTCTTGCAGCGCAGCGATCAGCCCATTACTGGACTGAACCGCCCACGAAGCGCCGCCATCCGTAGTATGGACGATCTTTCCGACCGCTCCCACTGCCCAGCCCGTGTTCTCGTCCGCGAAATGGACGCCTAAAAGATGACCGCTGATGCCTTGACTCGGCTCAAGCCATGTCTCTCCTCCATCGACTGTTCGCCACGCAGTGGCCCCGTCTCCAACCGCCCAACCTCTGGACTCGTCGACGAAGAAAACGTCTTGATAGCTCGGGTACGGCCCATTCGATTGCGGTGTCCAGGTGTCCCCGCCGTTCGTCGTTCGGTAAATCACCCCGAGTTGCCCGACGCCGATCCCCGTCTCTCCACCGTCGAAGCTGGTGGCGAGAAGCGCAAACGTGCCGTCCGCTGTTTTCGGTGACCACGTGGTGCCACCGTCTGTCGTGCGCAAGACCACCATCGGGATGCCAACGATCACGCCATGATTGGCGTCGCTGAAGTACACGTGCTGTAGCATCCCACCGGACCCGCTCGTCTGCGGCGTCCAGCTGGTGCCGCCGTCCGTGGTGCGCAGTACAAGTCCGTTCCAGCCGACGGCGGTGCCGGTCTGCGCGTCACTGAAAAAGACCGACGTCAGCGGCGTCGCAGACCCTGAGGACTGCGCTGCCCACGACGACCCGCCGTCGGACGAGTGCAGCACGACGCCACCGAAACCAACCGCCCAGCCGTGATTCGCGTCCGCAAAGTGAACGCCGTATAGCTCTTGACTTGTCCCGGAGGCGGATGCGGTCCACGTCGCGCCACCGTCATCGGTCCTGAGGATCGTTCCATTCGTCCCGACAACCACACTGCGCAGGGCATCGAAGGCGTGTACGTCGTTGAAAAAGGTGAACTGATAAGCCGGGCCTGCAGCGTTTTCGGTCCAGCTCTGCCCGCCATCCGCCGTTCTGATGATGGTGCCGACGTGTCCGGCGGCCAGTCCGTGCAGCGGATCAGAGAAGGAGACGGCGTTCAGGGTGCGGACCGTCCCACTCCGCTGCTCGGTCCACGTGTCGCCGCCGTCGGAGGTGCGAAGCACGAGGCCCGCACCACCCACTGCCACGGCGGATTGCGCGCCGAGCATGGCAACTTCATTGAGATCGCTGCCTTGAGGATGGGGGTTCTGGAACGTCCAGCCATAGGGTGACGCCTGCGCGGACGCCGTTCCCGGACCGAGGAAGAGTTCTGACGTGGTGAGTATCAGACACAGGGCGAGGAGGCGCGGGTGGCGAGGCATGGCAAGCTCTCATAGTAAAACGATTCCCTCGCTGCGCGGACGAGGGATGCTTCTGGCCATGTCTCCGCGAGTGCCCACATCGCGGCAAAAATAAGTGCTTACGCCCAAGTTCTTCTTCATCAACCACCAAGACGTACCGGTCATTGGTTGTTGTGACAAGTATTTTACGAGGCGTAATGGTTTTTACTGCGATCGAGGTTGCTTAGACCGCTTGGTACACGCGCAGAGATTCCGCCCGGCTGCGATCCTCTGGAGACGCGGGAAACGGAAGCCCGGCCGCCGAGTTGAGTCGGCGACGCGGACGCGGCCGGGTGTTTAAGCTTGGCGCTTTGCGGCCGATAAGGGAAGAAAGCAGGTCCTTGACCGTAGCCCTCCTACTTCGCTATCACTTCCGAAGCTCCATGTTGACCGGTATCCCCTCCACCGACCGCATCCGCGTCGCGATCATTGACGATCATCCGGCGGTGCGCGAATCTCTATCTGTCGCCATTTCCTCGAAAATAGGATTTGAAGTGTGCGGCATGGCCGGCTCGGCCGAAGAAGCGCTCCACATCATCTCCGCCTCGCGGCCGGACGTCGCCGTCGTCGATCTCTCTCTCGAGGACGTGAACGGGCTTGAACTCGTGCAAACGATACGGCAGAGCTATCCGTCGGTGAAGACGGTTGTCTTTTCGATGTACGACGAACAGGTGTACGCCGAGCGCGCTATCCGCGCGGGCGCATCCGGATACTTGATGAAGAGCGAGCCGACCTCGCAGGTGATCGATGCCATCCGCTCGGCGCACGCAGGCGAGGTGTTTCTTAGCCGAGCGATGGCCGTGAGCATTCTCGGCAAAGGCCTCAATCGCCGCAGCAATACGCCCGGCTTCGCTGTTGACGAGCTTACCGAACGCGAAATGCTCGTTTTCAGGCTTCTTGGCGAAGGGCAGACCATCACGGAGATTGCCGATCACCTGAACGTGGAAGTGAAGACAGCCGAAACGTACCGGCGGCGCGCGAAGGAGAAGCTGGGGCTTCAGACCGTCAATGACCTGCTGCAATACGCCGTCAACTGGCAGCACGGAAGCGTTGTGTCCGCCTGAGCGGAAGAAGCGAAGTGGAACAGAAAGTGGTGGCTCTTTATTCGCGTGAATGTTTGGCGGAGAGGCCTTTCCCGGGACCCTGCAGAGAAGCGGCACGTTGCGCCGTCCGAGCCGGCGGACGCCCCCGAGCGGCCCGCTACTTTCTTTAGGTTCTGAGGAGCACCCACCTTGAATTCGCTCGAACCGAAGCTGCTCACGGTGCTTCGCGAGGGGTACAGCAGGCAGACCTTCGGACGTGACCTTGCCGCCGGCCTCATCGTCGGCGTCGTCGCCCTTCCGCTGGCCATCGCCTTCGCTATCGCTTCCGGCGTGAAGCCGGAGCAGGGTCTCTATACGGCTGTCGTCGCAGGGTTTCTCATCTCCGTCTTTGGAGGAAGCCGCGTTCAGATTGGCGGGCCGACGGGTGCGTTCATCGTGCTCGTTTACAGCGTGGTGCAGAAGTTTGGCTACGATGGGCTTGCCGTCGCAACCATCCTGGCGGGCGCGCTGCTCATCGCGATGGGTCTGGCCCGCTTCGGCACGCTCATCCGATTCATTCCGTACCCTGTGACAGTCGGGTTCACGGCCGGCATAGCGGTCGTGATTGCCTCCGGTCAAATCCGCGACGCGCTTGGGCTGCAAATGGCCTCCGTTCCGTCGGCGTTCATTGCGAAGTGGCCGGCGTATGCCGACGCCATAGGCTCGCTCAACCCGTGGGCCGCCGGTCTGACGCTGGCAGCCATGTTGATCATACTCGGCCTGCCGCGCCTCCTGCCGAAGGTACCTGCCTCGCTGGTGGCCCTGCTCGCCCTTACGGTGGTGGTTCAGGCTTTCAACCTGCCCGTTGAGACCATTGGAAGCCGGTTCGGAGCCGTTCCCTCCGGACTTCCGCTCCCCCGCCTGCCGCACGTCGACTGGGCGATGGTGCCCAAACTCTTCTCCCCGGCGCTCTCGATTGCGCTGCTCGCGGGAATCGAAAGCCTGCTCTCCGCCGTTGTTGCCGACGGCATGACCGGGCGGCGGCATCGCTCCAACGCCGAACTCGTGGCGCAGGGCCTTGCCAACATCGTCTCTCCCCTCTTCGGCGGCATACCGGCCACGGGCGCTATCGCACGGACGGCAACGAACGTCAAGAGCGGCGGCCGCACGCCGGTGGCCGGAATCATACACGCCCTAACGCTTCTTTTCATTCTCATTGTAGCGGGCAAGTGGGCCGCGCTCGTGCCGATGCCGGTGCTTGCGGGCATTCTTTTCGTGGTGGCCTACAACATGAGCGAGGTGCATCTTTTCTCGCGCGTGCTGCGGAGCACAAAGAGCGATGGGCTGGTGCTCATTTCCACGTTCCTGCTTACGGTGATCATCGATCTCACGGTCGCCATTCAGGTGGGTGTTGTGCTTGCCGCCTTCCTCTTCATGAAGCGAATGGCCGACGTGGCGCACGTGCGTCTTCTCGGCGATGAAGAGGAGGAACCCGACATTAACAAAGCGGATGCGGCGGCGCTTCGCAACGCGCCGGAGAGTGTCGAGGTATTTGAGGTTAATGGCCCGTTCTTCTTTGGGGCCGCGCACAAGTTCACGGCCGCGCTCGGTGAAATGAACCGGAAACCGCGGGTGCTCATTCTGCGGATGCGCCACGTGCTCGCGCTGGATGCCACCGGCCTGCGCGTGCTCGAAGAACTGCTGGCCGAGTCGCGCCGCGACGGCCGCCATTTGATCCTAAGCGGCGTTCACGCGCAGCCACTCGTCGTGCTCGAACGGGCGGGTTTCCTCGAGAGACTCAACGAAGAGAACGCGGTCGACAACATCAGCGAAGCCCTGGCCCGCGCCGAGAAGTTGATTACGGAACCCTCCGGCTGATCGGCGGACGGGCCGGTGGCGTACCTTGTGCGTACCGCTTGCCTCTTCGCTAACGCCACTCCTATGACGCCCACACGCCGCGCGGGACTCCTCTTCACCGCCGCCGTCCTGCTAACGGGGCTGGCCTATGTGGCGCACGAAGTGGAATCGCTCAGCGCCAACGAGAAACTCGTTCGGCAAGCTTACGAGCGGCAGATGGAGGCGGTGCTTTTCTCGGTCAATCAGCATGTTCTGGACGTTCTGTCGTCGTGGTCCGTGGCCGTTGAGCAAGACTTGTCCGGTTTACCGGGTCGCGCCGGCGCGACGGCTTCGATTCGCCGCAGCAACCCTTCCCTGCTTGCGGTCTTTGCTACCGATAGCCTTTTCCGATCCCTTGAAGCCATAGACGCGGACACTGCCATCTCGCTCCCAAAGGGCGTTGCAGACACTCTCAGCCGCCGCGCCATTCGGCTGCTCGCGTACCGGCGCTCAGGATACCGCAGGATAGAGCCGGTCCGGCTGACGGCTAGAGACAGCGGCCGGGTCGCTATGCTCTTCGTAGCTGACGGCCCCGCGACGAACCGAACGATCGGGCTGATGCTAATCGACGCGCCGGCGTTCATTCAGACGGTACTCGGGCCTCGGTTGAGGGACATTGCGCGCGAGTCTATTCGCCTCGCCGTGCTAACCGGCGGCACATCCGACCCCATCTACACGACAACCCCCATGCAGCCGTCCGATGTGAAGGCCGAGCAGACGCTCTGGGCGCTGCCGGGCTACCGGCTCGTTGTGCAAGAGACCGGCGCGACCATCGACGCGGTACTGCGTAGGCGCTTCATTCGCGCAATGATCCTCATCGTGCTGCTCGGTGCGGCGCTCGGCGGAGGAGGGTGGTTCTTCTACCGAAACGTACGCCGGCAGGCCGAGCTGGCGCGCCTCAAATCGGATTTCATTGCCAACGTGTCCCACGAGTTGCGAACGCCGCTCTCCATGATACATATGTTTGCCGAGACGCTGGAGATGGGGCGCGTCCGCTCGGACGAGAAGAGGCAGGAGTATTATCGGATCATTGCACAAGAAACCGATCGGCTTGCGCGGCTGGTAAACAACATACTCAACTTCTCGCGCATCGAAGCGGGGCGGAAGATCTACCATTTTGCGCAGGTCGATCTCAATAGCGTGGTGGAAAGCGTTCTGGGGACTTATCGGCCGGGGATGGAATCGGCAGGATTCACGGTCACAGTCAACTTCGCAGAGCACCTGCCTCCGGTGAAGGCCGATGCCGAAGCCGTCTCCGAGGCGGTTCTGAACCTGCTCGACAATGCGTCCAAGTACAGCGGCGACGTTCGCGCCGTCGCGGTTTCAATGGGTTCGGTGAACGGTGCCGTGTTCATCGAGGTTGCCGACCGGGGCGTGGGGATTGCGCGTGAGCATCACCGGAAGGTCTTCGACCAGTTCTACCGCGTGGAAGGAGGCACGGCAAAGACCGCGAGCGGCACGGGGCTGGGTTTGTCGCTGGTGCGCCACATTATGGAGGCCCACGGCGGCCGCGCCGAACTCGAAAGCGAACCCGGAAAGGGAAGCCGGTTCAGGTTGGTGTTTCTCTGTACGGAGGATGAAAAGGGCGCCTCTGTAATCTTCCCGTAAGAGTGCGGGGCCGGAGAGGTGAGCGTTGGCCGGGCGGCGGAACGTCGGCGGAGAAGGGCGTACTTTAGCGCTACCTGTCCCGCCGATCCGCTCTCCTTGCAGTTCATGTTGCTCCTTTGCCTGCTCTTGGCCCTATTCATGCTCCAGCAAGACCTGCCCGAGCAAGCGGCAACCTTCCCCTGGACCTACGTTTGGCTCGGGTTCGGGGCGCTGGTGCTCGTGCTGTTTCTGCTCGCGTTCGTTTACCTGCTCGTTCGCAAGGAGCGGGACGCGCTCTCGAAGGTGCTCCATCGTGGCGCGCCGATGCACATAGACCGGTACCTCGACAAGCATTTCCCCGGCCCCTGGAGCTTTGTACAAAGGCGTTTTGCCGTTCACCAGTGGTATGGCCTCGGCCTCACCGTCGGCGGCATCCTCTTCTTCGCCGCGATTTCCCTCTTCGCCTTTGTGACGGAAGAGTCGACGAGCGAGGAGGCCCTCCACGCGTTCGATGAGCAGATCTACAACTGGCTGATTGCCTCTACAAACGCGCCGATCATCTCCTTTCTGCGCGCCGTGACGCACATGGGCGACATGATCACGATGATCGTGCTCAGCCTCGTCACGGGCGCGGCGTTGCTGCTCCTCAAACGCAAATGGCAGTTCCTGGCGCTGTTCATGACGGTGGGCGTCGGCTCGGGGATTATGTGGGCCTTGAAGGGCATCTTCCGACGCGCCCGCCCGCTCGACCAGCTCTCGAGTTCCATGGGACACAGTTTCCCGAGCGGCCACTCGTTCGTAGCGGTTGCCTTCTACGGTTTTCTCATTTACCTGACATGGCGGCTCACCCGGCGGGATGCCGTACGAATCGGCATAACGATCTTGCTGACGCTGCTCATTGTAATCATCGGGCTCAGCCGGATCGTGCTGCGCGTCCACTGGGTGTCCGATGTGGCCGGCGGCTTTACGTTTGGACTTGCCTGGCTCGTTTGTAGCCTGATCATCACCCGCGCCATTCGCTCCTACCGTTCTCCGGGTGAAACGAGGGACGAAGAAGAGACCCTCCCGCAGGATACGCCCGACGATACCGTCTAACTACTTCTTTTGTCCATGTACCACGCGCTGCCCTGGGTCCCGCTCCTATCTGTGCTCCTCTTGCTGCAGGCATGTGCGCCGGAATCGCCGACTGCCGCGGACCCGGCCGTTGCTGCCGCCGCTGTTTCGTCGCCGGACTCTTCGGCAGCGCGTACAGGCGCAGCGTACGCCTTCAACCAGCCCGACGCGGCGATGCCGCTGCCGGACGACCTGGAAGAAATCTCCGGCCTCACGGCGCTTCCTGACGGTCGCCTCGCTGCCGTGCAGGACGAGAAGGGACATATCTACATCCTGGATCCTGCCGAGGGTACGATTCTCGACGAAGTAGATTTTGGAGGAAAGGGCGACTACGAGGGCATCGAGTTCGCGGGCGAGCGCATCTACGTACTCGAAAGCAACGGCACGCTCTTCGAAGTGACGGGATGGCAGGAGGGCGACGTAAAGACGGACCGGCACAAGACGGACCTGAAAGGCAAGAACGACGCTGAGGGACTTGGGTATGAGCCGGGCAGTGACCGCCTGCTGATTGCGCTGAAGGAAGATCCGGGGCCGGGCGTGAATAACGATAAGAAGGCCGTCTACGCTTTCGATCTGCAGCGTGCGAAGCTCTCCGACGCGCCTCTCTTCACCATTGATGCGGAGGCCGTGGAAAAAGCTCTGGGCGGTAAGGATTCGTTCAAGCCGTCCGCGCTGGCCGTCCGCCCCGGATCGGGCGAAATCTACGTTCTTTCCTCGGTACTGAAAGCGCTGGTGGTGTTCGACGCGAGCGGCGCGCTCCTCGAGACGCACGACCTCCGCCCGGCGGAAATGGAGCAGCCCGAGGCGCTTGCCTTCATGCCGGACGGGACGCTCTACGTCGCCGGCGAAGGCGTGAGAGGGCCGGGAATGCTCTACCGCTTCGACCCGCGCTGACAGGCTACCTGTCTGCCGCAGTGCAGCTTCTGCCGGCCGACGTTCCGCCCGCGGCACGGCTCTCGTGTACCTTGCCGAGTCGCGCGTAAACACTTTTTTGCACCGATTACACCCGGCGAAGAGAAACATCCAACACCTAATTTAGTTGAGGCTAAAAATGATTTGACAAACAGTATCTGTCTTGAAGGCGTCCGAGCACGTGGATAAACCGACGGAAGCCGGCACCGGGGCCGAACAGCGGCTGAGCGACCTGGCGGAGCACAAAGCCGGGAGGATACTCCGGCTCTCGGGTGCGCTGCACGGAGCGGAGCGGCGGCGGCTTCTCGATCTCGGGTTCGTGCCGGGGACGGTCGTCGTGGCGGAGATCGGTGGAGCGAACCGTGAACCCTCGGCTTTCCGGGTTCGCGGAGCGCTCATCGCGCTGCGACGCGAGCAGACAGATGCGATAGCGATAGAAAGGGTGGAATAGATGAATGCAGTAAACCAGGCGCATGCAGCCTGCGAGTCGTGCCCGGTGTATCACGCGGCTAACTTGAAGAAGCTTGGGGTGGAGACCGATGGGTGGGACTCTGTGGTTGCGCTCATGGGAAACCCGAACGTGGGCAAGAGCACCGTATTTAATGCGCTCACGGGTCTGCGGCAGCATACGGGCAACTGGGCCGGAAAGACCGTCACACGCGCCGAGGGTGGGTTCGCATACGGAGACCGCCGGTACAAACTGGTCGACCTGCCCGGCACGTATTCGCTGCTTGCATCGAGCACCGACGAAGAGATCGCGCGTGACTTCGTGCTGTTCGGCCGTCCTTCGGTAACGATCGTGGTCGTCGATGCGACGCGGCTACAGCGCAACCTGAACCTCGCGCTGCAGGTGATGGAGATTACGGACCGCGTCGTCATCTGCCTCAACCTCATGGATGAAGCGCGCCGCAGCGGGATTCACATTGACGAGCGCCGTCTCGCACGAGACCTCGGCGTTCCCGTCGTGCCGGTCTCGGCCCGTGCGGGCGAAGGCATGGAGGCCCTACTGGCGGACGTCCACGCCGTCGCCACGGGAGAAACGGTTTGTCGTCCTTACCGCGTCACGAGCGAGCCGGTAGAAGTGAAGCGCGTGGTCGACCAGCTTGCTTCGAGTGTTCAACGCCTTTTCCCTGCGCTTCCGAACGCGCGATGGGTGGCGCTCCGGCTGCTCGACGGTGACGAGCGGATCGCCGCAGCGGTGCGCTCCGGCGAACTGGGCGACCTCGAGCGCCGCCGGGAAGAACCCGCTCAAGCGCCCATTCCGCTTACCGTTCTGGCTGCCGCATGAGTACGCTCGCTCAGACTCCGACGACCGGCGAGCGCGAGCATCTGCTGGATCTCGCCGCAAAACTCAGCGAAACTGCGGGCACCTCGCTGCACGAACGGTACGTCGAGGCCGTCTACACGGACGCGGCGCGCCTTGCGGACCGAGCCGCAACCGTGGACGAAACGCAGAGTCGCTTCGATCTAAGCCGCGCCATCGACCGCGTTGTGACGCATCGCTTCTGGGGCCTGCTGGTCATGCTGGCCCTCTTCACGCTCGTGTTCTGGATTACGATTACGGGAGCGAATATCCCCTCGGCCCTGATTGCGTCCGTGCTCGTCGACACCCTCCACCCCATGCTGAAGGCGGGCGCAGCCGCCATCGGTCTCCCGTGGTGGCTCAGCGGCGTGCTCGTAGACGGGATGTATCTGTCCACGGCGTGGGTCGTGAGTGTCATGTTGCCGCCCATGGCCATCTTCTTTCCGCTGTTCTCTTTGCTGGAAGATTTCGGCTATCTCCCGCGCGTGGCTTTCAACCTCGACCGGTTCTTCAAGAAGGCGGGCGCGCACGGCAAGCAGTCCCTAAGCATGATGATGGGCTTCGGCTGCAATGCGGCGGGCGTGGTAGCCACCCGTATCATCGACTCGCCTCGCGAGCGCCTCGTTGCGATGATCACGAACAACTTTGCGCTTTGCAATGGCCGCTGGCCCACGCAGATCCTCATTGCAAGTCTGTTCATCGGCGCGCTGGTGCCTGCGCAGCTCGCGGGACTAATCTCGGCGTTTGCCGTCGTGGGCATCGCGGGGCTTGGCATTCTGATGACGTTCGTCGTCTCTTGGGCGCTCACGCGCACGGTGCTCAAGGGTGAACTCTCCACCTTTAGCCTCGAACTGCCGCCGTACCGGCCGCCGCAGATCTGGCGGACGATCTATACGTCGCTCATCGACCGCACGATCTTCGTTCTCTGGCGCGCCGTGCTTTTTGCAATGCCCGCGGGTGCGGTGATCTGGCTGGTCGCCAACGTATACATCGGCGACGCGACCCTGGCGGCGCACATCATCAGGCTCTTTGATCCCGTCGGCTTCATTCTCGGCCTGAACGGCATCATTCTGCTCGCCTACGTGATCGCCATACCGGCCAACGAGATCGTCATCCCGACCATTCTCATGCTGACGGTGCTCGTAACGGGCACCACGGGAGCGGGGGCCGGAGCGGGCGTCCTCTTCGAGCCGAACAGCGCGAACGTGCTTACCAGTCTTCTCACGGCGGGCGGGTGGACGCTGCTGACCGCTGTAAACCTGATGCTCTTTTCGCTGCTGCACAACCCCTGCAGCACGACGCTCTACACGATCTATAAAGAATCCGGCAGCGTCAAGTGGACCGTCGTGGCGGCCCTGCTCCCGCTCGCCATTGGCGTCGGGCTGACGTTCACGGTAGCCCAGGTGTGGCGGTTGCTTGCTTAGGAACCTTGCTCATTCAGCCTTTGTGAGCGAAGTGAGGAATGCGGATGCAATCTCGACAAAGCCGCGCTACCTCGGGCTGTTTGTACCGCCGAGTTCAACCAGAACGGGCGACTCCAGCCGGGCCTGTTCTTTCTCGATCTCCCGCCAGAAGTCTTCAGCGCTGCGGACCTCGCCGGAAGCCGTCCACGCCGAGCCGACGAAGTGATGAACCGGAACGCCCGACGCGGTCCCGTAGATAGCCAGCCGGTGCGCGCCGTCGTCGAAGTAAGAGATGGGCGCAGCGGTATCGAGTAGCACAAAGGTGCCAAGATCGCCGTGCCCGCCAAACTTGGAGCCGACGGGTCCCCAGAGGCTCATCCAGGGGAGAACGCTGTCTGCCTGCGCGCTGTAGACGACATCCGGCCGCTTGGCGAGGCCAACGGCAACCTGGAGGTCGTTGCCGTCCTCGGCGCGAAAGCTGCTCTCCTGGCGGTAGATCAGACGGCCGGCGTCGATCTGGATTCGGCGCGTTTCCGTCAGCACGCGGCCGCCGGCCTCCCACGGGCCGTGTTCGAGTTCGATGATGGCGCGAATCGGTCCGTCGGCGAGAATGCGATACGTCTCGAAGTTGGGAGCGGGATAGAGCGCACCGTCCTGCCAAATGCCGATGCCTCCCGCGCCGAGCGTTGTCCCGACGGTATAGAAGTCAGCCCCTTCTCCTCGGTCGCGGTGATAGTCATCCTTGGCATACCAGCGGTCGATGACGAGGCCCGGCACGCGCTTCGTCCACACGTCGACGCCGGAGGAGATGAGCGGTTCAACGTTCTGCAGGCCCATGCCGTAGGTGCGGTAGGTGACCCGGTCGTTCTCCCACGCTGCGTCGTCCCGGATTTCCTGATGGCGAACGTGCGCGCGTGCCGCGAAAGAGGCTGCTTTCCGCGCCTGCACCCGGTAGAAACGGCTTTCGTCGGGCCAGAGACTCACCAGGAAGAGTAGTTCATCCGGGGTGCCGTCGCCGTCCGCATCCACGACCTGCGCCGGCACCTCCTTTTCGGATCCTGCCTCCACGACGCGCGCGCGGTCTGCCGCGAGGCCTGGTACGCGCGGGGCAAGCGCTCCCCAGCTGAGCGAGACGATCTCATCCGCCCGCGCAACGCTCTCCGGGTTCGTAACCCGGACATTCAATCCCTCCTGCGCGCGCGCCGCGCCGAAAAGCAGCAGCAACGGCAGCGCCAAAATCCATCGTTTCATTCTTTGTCCTCCAAAACCTTTCCTTCACTTAAAGCAAACGCGGGCAAAGCCGCCTTTCAACAATCAACCTGTGCCACTACCGAACGACCAACATCTTTCCGGATTGCCGAAATGAACCCGCCTCCATCGTATAGAAGTAGACGCCCGCCGCAAGGCTCCGCCCGTCCAGAGCCACCTCATGGCGACCTGCGGGCTGCTCGCCATCCACGAGGAGCGCAACCTCTTGGCCGAGCACGTTGTGAATGGCCAGCCGCACCGCGCCCGGCGTGGGAAGCGCGTACGAGATCGTCGTCGTCAGACCAAAGGGATTGGGGTAGTTCTGAAACAATTCGAAGCGGGCCGGCAGCTCGGACGCGCCTCCCGTCTCGACGCCAACCACAAGATCCTGTGGCATCCAGCCAATGCCGAACATGCCGGCAGGACCGGAATCCTTCGCGAAGATATTTTCGAGCGAGTACCTCGCCGCCTCCTCGTTCGTCAGAATGTGCGCCCACGGGACGCGACTCTCCGGCAGCCAGCTTGCTCCACGGTTGTTGTATTCGGCGTAATAGGCCGTCAGGTGGTTGGCGTTGCCGGCCCACTCGCTCCATCCCTCCGGGCGAACGTGGCTCCCAAGGTCGGAATCTATGAACACCGTCTGCGCATTCTCGCGCCACGGTCGCCCGAGATGCACCTGCGTTATGCCGGGGTCCGCCGTGAGCGTGGCGTTACGGAAGACGTACCCGAATCGGTAGCCGGCTTCCGTGCTTGCAGCCGTGATCGTCGAGTTGCGCTTGCTGTGGAGCGTGCAGTCGTCAAACACGGCGATAGCGCGTCCGAAGATGAAGTCGACGGTGCCTTCGATGTAGCAGTCTTTATGATAGAGCCGGCCCCCGTACCACGTATAGTAGGTGTCCTGGTTGCCCAGCATGTTCACGCGGTAGAACGCCATGCGGTCTCCATTGACGCGCAGCGCCACGGCCTGCGCCTGATCGGCCGTGTTTTCGAACGTTATATCGGACGCGTAAAAGTCGCTCGCGTCAATCGCAACGCTGTACGAAGTTGACGTTCCGATCGTCACGCCGTCGACCACTTTCCCGGAGTAGTCGTCCCAGGTGAGAATAGTGCTGTCCCGGCTTTCGCCGATCAGCCGGACATTGATCTTGTTCTGGCCGAGCACCACCTTCTCTTTGTAAGTCCCCTTCTTAACGAAGACGGTCACGGATCCGGTGTAGTTGTCCGGCACCGCGTTGAACGCCTCTTGCACGGAGGTGAAGTCTCCGGATCCGTCTTTCGCCACGGTAATGTGGATAGGATCGGCGGGAGCGGCTGTCGTGAAGGCGATCTCGTTGCCGTAGCTCGTCCCCTCGGCATTCGAGGCGTAGGCGCGCGCGTAGTACGTCGTTTCCGGCGAAAGACCGGCAAGGGTCACTTTGAACGCGCCGAGTCCCGCTCCTGCTTCTTCCTTGTTGTCGAGCACCGTCGGGCCTCCCGAAGCGTTCCAGACGATGCCCCGCCCGGCCACATCGAGGCCGCCGTCGAAGGTGACGGTGCCGCCTGTGGTGGCGCGCGTCGTGAGCACATCGCTCACAGCCGTCGTGGCGACCTCCGGCGGCGATAATCGGGCCAGCGTTGCAAAGGCCGTTTGCTCGCCATAGGACGTTCCGGACGTGTTCGTCGCGTAGGCACGGACGTAATAAAGCGTGCCGGGGGAGAGGCCGGTCAACGCGCTGACGAACAGGCCCGAACCTTCGCCGTCCATCGTCTTTGCGTTCGAAAGCGTCGGCGTCGGTGAGTCGCTCCAGACGACGCCGCGCGCTATGACCGGCGCGCCCCCGTCGGAGGAAACCGTGCCGCCGCTCTGCGCCGTGAGTGTGGAAATACGAGAGACCGGCGATGTCGTGACGACCGGCGGATCTGCCGCAACGGCCCCTTCGGCCTCGCCGGAGATGACCACGTCCTTTATCCCGAAGTACTTTCCGGCGGCGACGCCCCCCTGCAACCACGGATAAACGCGCACGGACAGCGTGTCCTCGCCTGTCAGCGTCTCGGAGACGGCGTAAGCGTACCGCTGAACCGCCGAGTTGGGAATGACTATCCCGCTGTCGAGCCGCACGGCGGACTCAAACCCGTCCGTCGAATAGTAGACGTTCGCGCGGAGCAGATAGCTGCCGCCCCCGTTGCCCAAATACATCGTCACGGAATCGGAGCGGAAGGTGACGCCGCGCCTCGGGTACATCGCAAAGGTCGTGTAGCGGGCATCATTCTGCACCGTATCGGCCGGCCAGAAGCCGAGGCCTCCTCCGGCCGAATAGACGCGCTCGGATCCCTCCGGTGCCGCGTAGTCGCGAATGATGAAGTCCGAAGAAACCTGCTGGCTGTCCGCAAGCACATTACCGGCGGTCGACGGCCTACGGCCGGACTGGCTGTTCAGCGCCCACGTGGCGGCGGCGGGAAACGCCGATGCGGTCGTATTCCCGTAGACGGTGATGTTCTGCAAGAATAAGTACTTGCCGGCAGATCCGCCGCCGGGCAGGAACGGGTAAACGCGAAAGTAAACCCGTTCGCCTTGCCCCAACGTGCCTTCGAGGGCGTACCGGTGGAGAATGGCGGCGTCGCGCGAGACCGCCATGTCTGCCTCCAAAAGTATCGGGGAGGCAAACTCGGCATCTGTGGCGTAGTAGAGGCTCGCGTGCATGTTTCCGGTGCCTCCCGCATTGAGGTAGAGCGAGAGCGAGTCCAGATCGAGCAAAACGCCCGGGGCCGGCTCGACGGCAAATTGGACGAATCGATCCATGACTGGTGCCGAGTCGTCCGGCCAGGCCTGGTTGTCCAGCCACCAGCGTTGATAGGTGCCGAGCGGACCGGCCAGACTGCCCGTGAGCGTGCCGGTGTAATCCCGCACGACCATGTTACCGCCGGTCAGCGAAAGGCCGGTGATGAGGCCCTCGGTCGCGGAAGGCTCCTGGTCCGTGGTCAGGAGCCAGTTGACGGAGGCCGCGTCCTGCGCGCGCGCATCGGCAGCACCGAGGGCGCACAGCAAGACGGCGAGAAGGACGGCAGTAGACGTTCTCATAGCGTTGGCGAGGTGGATTAAGAGCCTGCTGGTTTATTATGGATGAGACGCATCGCAGATTTACGGGGCGTTGGACGCGGCCGGAGAGCTGCCTAACACCCCCTTGAATCCCCCTCAAGAGGGAGGTTGCGTTGGTGCTTTGGTCCATACCGTCAGCTACACACAGCGCTTCCCTTTATTTAAACGGCCTCTTAACGCAACGCGACCATATTTGAGCAATCATCCGGCCGCATCTTCAAGCGCGGCTCGCTGACCGAAAGGGTTCTTCGCGGCAAAGAGCCTCCCAGCTTTCAGTGGCGCGGGAAAGCCGGTGTCATGCACGTCAGCGCAGCCTTTCGATTTCTAAAGCGGCCAGGATGAACGGCCCCAGACCTTTGTAGTCGTTGGTTCGCACGGGTTCGCTCATGTAGTACTCGAACGAGCCGTCGCGCTGAGTCTTGCCGCCGAGACCGCCTACGGAGACGGTACCGTCGAGGTCGAGAAGGCCGTCCTCGCCCCGGCGGACGAACTCGGCCAAAGCGCCCCGGAAGCCGCGCTCCGCAACGCGCCGGTAGGAGGGATCGAGAAGGCCCATCCGGACGCCCTTCGCCAGTGCGTAGATGAACATGGTGCTCGCGGACGCCTCAAGGTAGTTCGCTTTACGGTTGGGCTGGTCGAGCACCTGGTACCAAAGCCCCGTAACGGGGTCCTGCACATTCTCTACCGCCCGCGCAAGGTCCTGCAGCACCTGAACGAGCGCATCGCGCTCCGGATAATCCTGCGGCAGCACCTCCAGCACATCGACGAGGGCCATGGCATACCAGCCCATCCCCCGTCCCCAGAAGGATTGTGACAGGCCCGTTAGCGGATCGGCCCAGGGCTGCCGGCGCGCCTCGTCCCAGCCGTGGAAGTAGAGGCCGGTTTGCGGATCGCGCAAATGGCGGGCGACCAGCAGGATTTCATGCGCAACGTCCCGAAGCGCCGCCGAATCGCCGAAGGCGGTGCCGTAGCGGGCGAGGAACGGACCGGCCATGTAGACGCCGTCCATCCAGACCTGATTCGGATAGACTTTCTTGTGCCAGAACGCTCCCTCGCTCGTGCGCGGATGCAGCCGAAGCTGCTGCCGGAGGGTGTCCATCGCCGCCCGGTAACGGGGGTCGCCGGTCGTTTCAAACAGTGGGAAGAGCGCCTTTCCGGTGTTGATCTGGTCGAGATTGAAGTCCGCGAGGTCGTACGTCTCGATGCTTCCGTCCGGCTCGACGAACCGGTCCACGTTCTTTCTGATGTACGCGAGGTAGCGCTCATCGCCCATTTGCTTCCAGAGGGCTTCAAAGGCGGTCATCATGACGCCGACTTCGTAGTGCCAGCGGTCAAGAACGACGCTGTCCCGCGCCATAACCGATTCGGCCATCCTCACGGACCACGGCTGCGCGTCCGCCGGCACGGACTGCGCCACGGCGGGTGCCGCAACAAGGCCGAGAAGGCAAAAGATCAGGAAGCAACGTGCCATCGATTATTGCGAAGGTTCAGTGTCTGCGCGCCGCAGGAAGACCGCGTCGGGCAAAGCCCCGCGCGTGCCGCCCGGCACCTGCCATTCGAGGTGTAGGGGCTGCTCGTCGTCTTCGCGAATACTCTCCAGGCGGAACGTGTGCATGCCTGTTCGCAGCGCTACCCGCTCGGGCGGACTGTCGGCCGGGCGGCCGGGCGAGATGAGCTTCCCGTCGATAAAAAGGCTACTCCGGAAGTTGTCGTCAAACCACAAGGCGTAGATACCGTCTGCCGGCACGTTCAGGAAGCCGTCGAAGACGAGCGCGCTGCCGGTCGAGCGCGTGCGCAGAGCGGCGTCTATGCCCGTGGCAAGCCCGGTGCGCACGGGCGTGCGCCCGGAAGGTGGAGGGCCTTCATCCCACTCTGCATCCTCATAATAAGCGTACCGCAGCCCGGCGGCTCCGGCTTCCGCTGCCGCAAGGGAGGGCATCCAGCGCAGCTTCTCGAAAAGGGCAAAGGCGGAAGTGGTGGGCCGCTCGGCGTCAAAGGCTCGGGCGCGCACGTGAGCGGTCTGCGTGAGCCGGATGGGCGACGTGTACACCGGATCTGCGAGGGTCGGTTCTTGCCCGTCAAGGCGGTAGTGAACGGGCACTCCCCTTTCCGGAGGCGTGATCGTGACAGCCAGCACCGAGTCGGTGAAGCCGGTCCCGTGGGCGGGGCGGATAGCGGGAGGCGGAAGCCAGCGGTAAGGCCGGTGCGGATCCGTGCCGTTCAGGTACTCTTCGAGGTTGGTGTAACCGTCCCGGTCTGCGTCCTTTTTGCCGTCGGCGGCCGCGATGGGATCGAAGCCGTGGCGGCGCTCCCAGCGGTCGGGCATCCCGTCGCGGTCCCAGTCCTGAAGGGGGCGACTGCGACGGAGCACAGGCCAGCCACCGACTTCCTCCTGCGAGTCTATGATGCGTCCCTCGCCGTGCTGCATGAGTCCGACGACGCGCCGGTCCGCGAGGTCGCGCGACGGCAGTGTGGCCCCGATCTCGCCCATCATGCGTTGTTTCGCCTCTTCGGGGCGCTGCGTCTCGACAGAGGGAGCCGGAAAGGGTAGGTCCACGAAGATGGTCTCGGCGGCATTCTCCACGTTATCCGGCAACCGGACCATGTCCGTGTCATTGCGCACGGCACCTTCTCGCCCCAAGAGCACATTGCCGTCCATATACAGGCGCGTGTTGATGCTACCCGCCTTGAACGCTTCCAGCGCATTGTGGCTGTAAGCGAGCGGCTCGATGAGATTCTGGACGTAGTTGATGCGCGAAAGCTCGTCGGTGTTGTATCCGGCGCGGTCTCCGTGGCCGTAGATGAGATTGTTGCGGAAATCCAGAAGCAGCCCCCCCGGCCTCGGGCTGCGGCTCTTGTGCAGCGCGTAGACGCAGTGGTGGATCGTCACGTCTCCCGTTGTGGACAGAAGCGAGCCGTACCCGTGCTCACCTTTATGGTGGACGGAGCGGTTCAGGCTTTCGGCAATGAGGCACCACTGCAGCGTCACATTGGTCGCGCTTCCGCTTACGGACAGCACTTCGTCGGTTGACCAGGAAACCGAGCAGTGATCGACGATGACGCGGCTGTTGCGCACGCTAATGGCATCCTGCTCCGGCGCGACGTCTCCCGGCCGAACCCGCAGGTAGCGAAGGATCACCTCCGGTGCTTCCACGCTGATGCCGTAGTTTTGCAGCGCGACACCGTCTCCGGGTGCCGTTTGCCCGGCGATCGTCAGGAAAGGGTGCTTGATTTCAAGTATTCGCTTCAGCTCGATCGGGCCGGAAACCCTGAACACGACGGTGCGCGGTCCTTCCCTGTCGACGGCCGCCCGGAGGCTTCCGGGAATCGGCCTTTCGCCGGAAAGGTAGTCATCGAGGTTCGTCACGGCGTAAACGTCGCCGCCGCGGCCGCCCACTGTTGCCGCGCCGAAACCCTCGGCACCGGGGAACGCGGGCAGCATTTCCGGCGACTGCGCAACTGCGGCCCGCACAGCGAGCAGCCCGAGCAGGCCCGCGCCCAGCAGCACCAGCCACTGGTGCCGGAAGGCGTTTGTGCGGTTCGGACGGTCACACATGGATACTTTCCTCGACGGCTCCCAATCGGTAGGTGTCGCGAACGAGATCGCTCGCGAGCGCATGCACCATGCGGCGGGCGTCATTGAGATCGATTTGATGACGCGCCACGAGCGTGGCAACGTACTGCGCGTCGACCCGGCGGGAGAGGTCGTGCCGCGCCGGGATCGAGAGGAAAGCTCGGGTATCGTCGTTGAAGCCGGCGGTGTTGTAAATGCCCGCCGTCTCCGTCGTAAGCTGCCGGTAGCGCATCATGCCCTCAAAAGAGTCAAAGAACCACCAGGCGGGGCCGAGGCGCATGGCCGGATAGTGTCCGGCGAGGGGCGCAAGTTCGCGCGCGTACGTACTCTCGTCGAGCGTGAACACGACGAGCGTAAGCCGCGGATCGGTGCCGTAGGCGTTCAGCAGCGCCTTCAGGTTGCGCGTGTACTCGGTCGCGAGCGGAACGTCGCCCCCTTTGTCGAGACCGAAGCGCGTGAACACCTGTTCATTGTGATTGCGGAACGCGCCGGGATGGAGCTGCATTACGAGGCCGTCCTCGGTGCTCATCCGCGCCATTTCCATCAGCATGTGCGCCTCAAAGCGCGACTGATCGGCTTCGGACACCTTCCCTGCGAGCGCCGCGGCGAAGATCCGCTCCGCTTCGGCGTCCGGCAGTCGCTCCGTGTAAGGCTCGACGACCGCGTGGTCCGTCGCCGCCGCGCCCAGTTCCTTGAAGTAGGCTCGGCGTTCTTCGAGTGCCGCGATGAACGCCGTGTAGGATTCGATGCTCGTCCCCACCGCCCCTTCGAGCCTCGAGAGTTCCCCTTTCCACTCGGGCGAGGCGATCCGAAGAACGGCATCCGGACGGAACGTTGGGATGATCCGAGCGGGCCACCCTTCTTCCCGCATCTGCCGGTGGTACGCCAATGAATCCGCCGCGCCGTCGGTCGTGGCGAGCAGGTCGATGTTGAACTGCTCGAAGAGCGCCCGCGGCCGGAAGGCCGGCTCTTCGAGGCGTTCGAGCATCGCGTCGTAGATGCGCATTGCCGAGGCGCTCGTCAGCTTTTCCCGAGTACCGAAGACGTTGTACAACTCGTATTCGAGCCAGGCGCGGGTGGGCGTGCCGAGGAACAGATGAAAATGGTCAGCGAAGATCTGCCAGATCTTGCGAGCGTCGTTCTCGACTTGCGTCCCGTCGCGCGTGGGCACGCCAAGAGCCTCGAGCGGAACGCCCTGCGAGTAGAGCATCCGGAAGATGTAGTGATCCGGCGTAATCAGGAGCGACGTCGGCTCCGGGAAGGCTTCGTTGCGCGCGAGCAACTCGGGCGGGACGTGGCCGTGCGGCGAAACGATGGGAAGATCCCGAACGTCATCGTAGAGCTCGCGGGCAATCTGACGCACCCGCGGGTCTGGACCGAAAAACCGGTCCGGATGTAAATCGAAAGTCTCCATACTATTGCTCACCTGTATTTGCCTGCGCCGCCCTCGCCGGAGCGAACACCTTTTACCGTCTTGTTTAAACCGGGCAGAGCGACGAAGCCCAACGCGATCAGAGTCGGACCACGCGCTTCACAACTGAAAACTTGCCGGCCTCGATGCGGCAAAAGTAAACACCGCTTGTCGCAGACCCCGCATTCCACGCAAGCGTGTGGGGCCCTGCGGTCATAAACCCGTCGGCCAGAACGGCGACCTCCCGGCCGAGCGCGTCGTACATCTTGACAGACACATCAGCCGCTTGCGCCAGGTTGAAAGAAACGTTCGCGGTCGAACGGACCGGGTTCGGGTAGATGCCTCTCCAAACAAAAGCCTCCTGCTGCGCCGGGTCCGGCTCGACGCCTACGGCCACCCGGTCGCCGAAGAGCACGAAGTACATCGGCGCGTCTTCTGCGCCATCCCGCGAGTTGCGTCCAAGCGCAAGCGTATCCCCGGCCGACACGTCGCGCACGTAAATGTCCATCAAGTGCTCGGCGCTCCCACCCGCGAGGGTCAGATGGAGATCTGTCCTTTCAAAGGCGCTGAGCCACTCGGGCTTGGGCGTAATGGCGGCTGCATGGGCCACGAACAGCTTTCCGTCGACCGTTGCGGTTACTTCGGCAGGCTCATAGAGGTAGTTCATGGCGCGCGCAGCAAGCGGCGTCTGAATCCACTCATCGACGCGCAGTCCGGCGGGCGTGTCGGACACGGTAAAAGAAGCACCGTCGAAAGGCTGAACGCCCACTCTGTACGCATCATGCACGTTCCATGCGGCGGCGTGGTTCAGGTCAAAAACGCGCAGCCCGCCGATGACGCTGCCGCCGGCGCGGTTCGCCCAGGGCTGGACGCGCTCGCCCACGGCGAGTTCGAAAGCGCCCACGTCCGGCGCATCGCCATAGAAGGGCGCACCGGTCAGCACGCCGGCGTCCACAATGAAACTCCCCGGCGCAGGGCGCAGAAGTTCGATGTCCGGTAGCGAGCCGTCGCGCTGCCGAGGAGCCTTGGCCTGATCGATATCGACACTCTGGAAAACGTTAGTCATTGGCCCCGTGCTTGTCAGCCAGATGTTACCATCAAACACGGCCGTGCTCGGCGTCGTCGCGTGCTGGCTCTGAGAGGGGGCAACGCTGAGGTTGTTGATAAACGCCGCCTGGTTGCCTGAAGGCGCGTTCAGCGGAAATATGAAGTTGCGGCCGTTGTTGTAAGCGGTATTCGCGATGAGCGTCATCGCGCCGGGATTATTGTTGTAGTCAAACCCTTTGGACCTGCCATCCGGCCCGAGATTGTCGAACGCCATGCTGTGGCGGACGACGTGATCCGCTTCGATGTAGTTGCCGCCCAGCTTGAAGCCGTTGCCGTTGCCGTCGAATTGTGGCAGATTGCCGAGCGCCTCGGCGTCTCCGTTCGAGAAGGCCCAGGAACTGTCGATCGTGATCGCGGACGGAGCCATCCAGAAGTCCCAGCCGTCGTCCGAGTTCTCCCACGCCCGGTCGCCCACGTAGCGATTGCCGGTGCCAATGCCGTCGAATTTGGCGGAGAACCCGTCCGCGTTGCCTCCCACGGGGGAGTCGTAGTTGCGAAAAGAGTCGCAGTTCTTGATCAGGTTGTTCGAAGCGCCGCCCGCCATATGAATGCCGGTATCGTAATTCTCATAGGCGGTGATCTGCTCCAAGACGTTGTAGCTGCCGTCCATGCGAATGCCGTTATGAGAGGCGTGCCGAATGGTCAGCCCGATGAGGTGCCACCAGTTCGCGTTGAGGCGAATGCCGTGATAATTGCGCTCGTCCGGCTGCGGCGCAAACTCGAGGATCGGCACCTCGCCCGGATACGCGGTGACGACGATCAACTCATCGATGTAGCCGCTCGGGCTTTTGATGTTGATGGTTTCGCTGTGCTCGTAAACGCCTCCGCGCATGACGATAACGTCGCCGCGCTGCACCTTGGTAATCGCGTAGTCGAGCGTAGCCCACGGTGCCGCCTCGCTGCCGACGGCTGCGTTCGCGCCGTCCGGCGCGACGAAGAACGTGTGTTTACCCTCCGGTATTTGCCCGTAGTAGACGTTCAGCGGGGCCGGCTCAGCCTGCCCGAAAGCAGGCCCGCCCATCAGAATTAAAGCAGCTAAGAGCACAAAGCGTTTCATGAGCATCTCTCAGGGAAACAGGTCTCGGGGTCACCTGCCGCTCCGCAACGGACGGCGGCAGGCGACCCTTCGACGCATTATGATCGTACCTTTCGGGGCAAACGATCGGCGTTACCGGACGACGTGCAGCTTTCTTGTTTCGCTCCAGTCGCCGGCTTGCAGGCGGTAGAAGTACAGTCCGCTCGGAAGCGAGACGGGATTTAGGTCGACCCTGTAACGCCCCGGCGCGCGCTGCTCGTCGAGAAGCACCATCACTTCGCGGCCCGTCACGTCGTAAAGCGTGATCGAGACCTGCGCCGCCGCGCTCACATCATACGGGATGGTGGACGTGGAAGCGAATGGGTTCGGGTAGTTCTGGTACAACTCGAAGGAGGTCGGAACGTCTGCAAGCTCTTCGCTCGCCACGGCGATGAGCAGCGTGCCGCCCTCCGACGTAATCTTCGCTCCCTCTCCAAGCGTGAACGGGATCGTGTTGTCGAACTGCCCTGCGAGGAGCCGCACGACATCCGTTACGAACGTTGGCTGTGAGAGCTTTACGCCGGCCTCATTGTCAATCACGAGCTGGGCTACCATCATCGGCAGGGCCGTGCTTGTGACCTGCGCTTCCGTTCCGTTGAAGACATAGCCCGCGCCCTCACCGAGCAGCACGGTGCCGGTCGTCTGGACCGCACCGGCGACGCCGCCCGGGAGCGCCGTCGCAAGCATGGCACCCTCGTTGAGCGTGAACAGGCCGGATCCGGTAAGCACGCTCGTTCCCATGTCGAGCGTGGCCCCACCGAGCACCTCTACGGGGAGGTTGTCAAGCGTGTTGCCCTCGCCGAGCGTGAGGTGCTGCACGGAATCCGCGGCGAAGACGAACCACGCCCCCGCGCCGTTCGAGTTCTGCGTCCTCGCATTGGAGAGCGAGAAATCTCCTCTGTGCAAGACCCAGCGGGTCGAGCCGCTGCCGCTGCCCTGCGAGCCGCGCGCGATAGAGAAGTTACCACCGGTCACCACCACGTCCCCGTAATGGTCCACAACGAAGCTCGTCATCGCATTGCCCGTGCCTTGCGGCGCAAACTGCCCGTCCTCTACAATCACGTCCCCGAGAATGGTCACGTTGGCCGTGTCCTGTGCCGGGACGGACATGAGGTACCACCTCGCCGCGCCTGTGTTCACGACCCGAACGTCGCCGCTGATGGTCTGCCCATCGAAGCCCATGTTCAGGTTGGAAAGCTGCTCGGGCGTGTTGAACACGAGGTTGTAATAGTCCTGCGCCCTGTTGTCCGGTGCCGTGCTCTTGATGCCCGTCAGGATCGCGGTGGATCCTTCAGACCACACGCCGGACGGAATGCTGCCTCCGTCACGGGCGTGTTCGTAGACGGACGTGCCCATGAAGCCGAGCGTTGTTTCGGCCATGAGTTCGCCTTTGTTTACGACGGTGCCGGAGATGACGCCGCCGTTCGCCGTGAGGGAGCCGGTGGAATCGACGCGCAAGGTCGCGCCTTCATCTACGATGAGCGTGGCGACGAAGTTGGTGTCCGCCGTGGCAACGCCGGCGAGGTTCGCCACCGTGAGCGCGAGCGCGGAGTCGGGGAAGACGCCGAGGTCCTGCGCTTCCGTGCCATTATAGACGTAGCGCCCCATCGTGCCGAGCATGACGTTGCCGGTCGTCTGGATGTTGCCCATGATGCCGCCGGTGTGCGAGGTCACGAGCGTGCCGCCGTCCTGCAACACGAAGATGCCGTTGCCGGGGATGACGCTCTTTCCGAGATCGAGCGTCGTTGAGTCGGAGACTTCGATGGCGAGATTGTCGATCGTGTTGCCGTCGCCGAGAACGAGATGCTGCACCGAGTCAGCCGCGAAGACGAACCAGGAGCCGGTCGCATTGGAGTTCTGCGTCCGGGCGTTGGCCATCATAAAGTCGCCCTTATAGAGGTACCACTTCGTCGTGCCGGTACCGTCCTGAGAGCCGCGCGCGATGGAGAAGTTGCCGCCGTCTACGTCGATGTTGCCATAGTGCTCAATAACTACGTTCGTGGCGCTGCTCGTGCCCTGTGTCTCGAGCGACGCGCCGCGCACAATTACGTCTCCCCTGATCGCGACCGTGTCCGACTCGCCGCCGACGAGCCGCCAGCGTGAACTGCCGGACGCGAGGACGCTGAGGTCACCCGAGATGGTGTGGCCCGCCAGGCCCAAATCCTTGTTTGAAGTGAGGCCCGGCGTGTTGAGGGTCAGGTTGTAGTAGTCCTGCCCGCGATTGTCGGGTGTCGTGGTCGTGATGCCGGTAAAGAGCGCGGTCGAGCCTTGCATCCACGTGGCGCTCGGCACCGTGCCGCCGTTGCGCGCGTGCTCGTAAACTGCCCCGTCGAGCACCGTGAAGGATCCCAGCGGGGTAACGGTCCCTTCATTTACGAACAGTCCGTCCAGGCTGAAGCCGTCGGCGACTTCCAGCGTCGTGGCCGCGGAAACGGCAAAGTCAATACTCCCGCCCCCGTATTCGACGTTTGTAAAGGAAAGCAGCTGCGTCCCATCTCCGTCGAAAACGAACTTGGCGTTGCCCTCCACCGGGTTGGAGTTCTGCGTCTTTGCATCGGACGCGATAAAGTCGCCGCCATGCAGGTACCAGGTTGTCGTGCCGGTACCGCTGCCCTGCGAGCCGCGCGCAATGGAGAAGTTGCCGCCCGTCACGCGAATGTCGCCGTAATGGTTGACGATAAAGGTCGTGTATGCCGTGCCCGTTCCCTGGACGGCGAACTGCCCATTTTCAACCACGACATCGCCCATGATGGCGAACGCAGCCGTGTCGTTTGCGGCGGTCGAACTGAGTTGCCAGCGGGAGTTGTTCGAGTTGAGCAGGGTCACGTCGCCGCCGATGGTAACGTTGTCCCAGCCGAGGTCGCGGTTGCGCGCGAGATTCGGCGTATCGAGCGTGACGTTGTAGAAGTTCTGACTGCGGTCGCCGGGCGCGTCCTGAACGGTGCCCGTCAGAAGAAAGGTCGATCCTTCGCTCCAGAGAGCCTCGGGCACATCGCCGGCGTCCCGCGCGTGGTTGTATACGCCTCCGGAAGCAAACTCCAGCGTCCCCTCTTCAACGGCCAGCCGACCGGTCTCGGAGACCATGACGGTGTCCGTGATCACGACAGCCACATCCACCGTAACGGTGTCGGTGCCTGCGATTGTAATCATTTCCGCACCGGTGGGAGCGGTCGTTGCGGCGGTCCACGCGGAGCCGTCCCAGGTCTGCCAGGTGGCGGCGGCGCTCCATTCGCCGACGGCTGCGGAGCGGTAGTCGCCCATCTCCTGCGCCTGCGCGCTTGCGGAAAAGAGCAGTCCGGCGAGGAGCATCCCTGCAGTTGTAGCAAGTTTTGCGTTCATAATAGATCCCGTGGGGTGTAAAGGTCAGAAAGAGGCTCGGGCCGCCGGTGCCCCCGCAAGCGGAAGGGCACCGGCAGCGACTTAGCCTCGTGGGTGTCGAATCAGTGAAGCACAACCATCCGCTTCGTCGACGATACCTGTCCTGCTTCGAGGCGGTAGATGTACAGCCCCGCGCTCAGGCCATCGGCGCTGAGGGCATATTCGTGCATACCGGCCGCCTGACGGCCAAGCGAAACGCGGCGCACCTCCTGCCCAAGCAAGTTGAAGACGCGGACGGACACTTCCGAAGAACTCGGCAAGCCGTACCCGATCACGGTGCTCCCGCGGAACGGGTTCGGGTAGTTTTGCCCGAGGACCAGCGCCTGCGGCACCTCCTTTGCCTCTTCATTGGGCGTGCTGACCAGGAGACTGCCGCCATCATAGACGACGCTGCCCCCTGGGCCGAGCGTAAAGGGAACGGTATTGTCGAAGACGCCAGCCATCAGGCGAAGCTCGCCGTTGATCGTCGTCTCCTGCGAGAGCGTGACCCCTGCCGGGTTGTTGATCGTCAGGTTCATGACCGTCGCGGGCATCCCGGCGCTCGTAACCTGCGCTTCGGTGCCGTTGAAGACGTAGCTTGAGTTTACGGCGAGCGTGTCGGCTCCCGTGTAAAGCGCGTCGAAGAGGCCCGAGATGCCGCCAACATTTGCGGTCGCGAGCGTGGCATTCTCCCGAACCACAAAGTCGCCGCTGCCGGTGAACACGGCCGCGCCAACGTCGAGGGTTGTTCCTGCGGCCACTTCTATCGGAAGTGCGCTGAGCTTGTTGCCCTCCCCAAGGGTGAGCATCTGAACGCCGTCTTCTTTCATAAAGACGAAGCGCGCGCCGCCGGGCGTGACGGTGGAGTTCTGCGTGGTCGCATTGGACATCGAGAAGTTGCCCTCGTGCAGGTTCCACGTCGTCGTGCCGAGGCCCTGCGAGCCGCGGCTGATGGAGAAGTTGCCCCCGGTCACTATGATGTCGCCATAATGGTCCACCACGAAGGTGGTCAGCGCGGCACTGGTGCCCTGGGTCGCCAGCTGCCCACCCTCAACCACAACGTCGCCAAGCAGCGTTACCGTTGAGCCTTCGTTCGCCACGGCCGACGTGAGATACCACCGCGCGGCTCCCGTGCTGATCACGCGAATGTCGCCGCCAACCGTGTTGTTGTTCAATCCGAAATTCAGGTTCGAGAGCTGATCGGGCGTGTTGATCGTGATGTTGAAGTAGTCCTGATCGCGGTTCTCCGGTGCCGTGCTCACGACGCCGGTGAGCAGCAGCGTGGACCCTTCCGCCCAGATGACGAACGGAATGCTGCCCGCATCCCGCGCGTGCTCGTACGTCCCGCCCAGGCCGATGGTGAGCATGCTGTCGCTTTCGACGATCCCCTGATTGATCAGGTGTCCCGTAAGCGTGCGCTCGGTGTCGATGAAGACGGAATCCGTGCTCTGCACCGTGATCGTTTCCGTGCCGGTCGGCGCGGTGGCGGTATTGACCCAGGACGCGCCGTTGTACGTCTGCCAGATCTGGGCCTTGCTCCAGTCCCCGCTGGCCCTCGTGCGAAAATCGCCCTGCGTCTGCCCAAAGGCCGGCGCGACGATAAGAGCGAGGGCGCACATCGCGATGAGTCTTGTAGCTTGTCCTCTCATGATCATCCTCTCTGTTTGGTTGATTAAAGTTGCCTGGCGAAAGCCCGCCGCTGCGATCCGCTAAGGGGCCACCGGGAGCGTCCACGACAGACTGGTCGTGATTACGTGCTGCACGTCATCGTTCCGGCTGAGCGCTGCGGACCACACGTCCTGATACTTCATGTTGGCGTATTCATAGGCCACATTCCAGCTAAAGCCGGAGTGATTGAGCCCGAACCCGGCCGAGTAGACGCGGAACGTCGGCGGCTCGGACAGCGCGCTTCCTTCCGGAACGAACACCTCGGACTCGCCGCGCAGGCCGCCGCGCAGCACGAGCCACGATGCAAGCTCATACTGAGCGCCCACGCGGAACAGCGACGACGATTGCCATGGATTCGACTCTGTATCTCCCGCCGTGGTGAGCACCGCGTCCGCATACGGGCGGAACTCATACTCGAGGCCGATCCGCAGCTTTTCCATCGGCTGCACGAGCAGTCCGACGGACCCGCGCCACGGCATCTTGAACTGATCTTCCCCCTGCAGGCTCGCGCTGAACGGCGCGCCCAAGCTATCGCCCTGGACCGCTACCTCGTACTCCCGCGTGAACGTCGTCGGCGGGCGAACGACACCGCCGATGGTGGCGTAGCGCCCGACGAGCATGGCGCTAAAGGCGAACTCCGCACCGGAAAAGTCCGATGTGCCCGTGCGCGTGTTGTGCCCCACGACAGAGTCGGCGCGGAACTCGTTGGCGAGGAACGTGAGGCGGCCGCGCTGATAGGTCTGTTCACGGTCATCGGTGGAGCCGCGCAGCAAAAGGCCGCTGACGCCGAGCGCAAGGTCAATCCCGTCGATGAAGCCGGAGAGGGCACCGCCATAGCCGTAGAGCGACCCATCACGCGAGCGGCTCGACTGGAGCCAGTCCACTTCCACCGGATTGTCGTCGGTTGGCCGCAGCGTCGGCAGGGGGCGCGTCGAAAGCACGCCCGGCGTGAGGACGTTGTTGTTCTGGTAGAAGTGGTCGAGGTTGGCGTACTGCACTGCCCCGAGGCCCGCCACGACCCGCACGCCGCCGAGCCTGAACGGCGCGGCCACGAGCGCGTGCAAGGGCCTACTGGATGAGCGCGAACGGCTCCAATCCGGACCGATGCTATCGAAGGGCCGCTGCACGGAGTCGCGCGGCGTGAACCCGATAAGGTCCGGGTCGATGTTCGGAATGGAGCCGGTCATCCCATCCAGCAAGACACTAAGGTTCGGGTAATACCGGACGGGAGCGTACTGCTGCACCTGCTCCAGGTCCTGGTACCGGCGGCCGCCGGCGACGGAGATCTGAAGTCCGGAGAGTTCGTGCAGTGACGCCGGGTTGAGGAACATCAGGCCGATGTCGCTCCCGGTGCCGAACGTTACGCCTCCGAAGGCGCGCGAAGCGGCGGAGGGGTTGTTGCGAGCATTGAGGCCCTGCACGTTCAGCGGACCGCCATATCCTTGCCCGAGAGCAGGCCCGGTGAGGAGCGTAGCGAAGAGCAGCGGCAGGAGCCGGACGAACCACCTCGCCCGGCCGCGATGGAATAACTTCATTGTAGGCCGATTCTCAAGCTGAAACGCTGCACATTGGTGAGGTAAGGCCCCATGGCCCCGTAACTGTAATCGATGGCAAAGCCCACGTCGCCAAAGGCGTACTTCAGGCCGCCCCCGAGGGTCAGCCCATCGTTGTCGTAGAAGAACTTGTAGCCCCCGCGAAGCGAAAGGACGTGGGCCATCTCGTACTCCATCCCGAAGTGCATCTGCTGGGCGTAGTCGTTCGGGTGGAAAATGTCGAAGGCGGCTCGGAGCTGGCTGTTCTGGTACCCCTGCAAAAACAAGCCGTCCGGCCCCACCAGGTCGCCCGCAATGCCGACCCTGAAGAGCAACGGCACGGAGTAAGACTCCACCGCGTATGTGACGTCCGGCCCGAAGTTCTGCACGGCCGAGGCAATAACCAGTGAATGAAACCCGGTGGAATAGCGGATGCCGAGGTCGAACAGGACCCCGGATGCCTGGGTGCCCACGTCCTCGTAGATGCCTTGCCGGACCTGCGCGTTCACGTCGTTGCCGTCGAAAAGGGATTCGTGCGCGTACTTGGCGCCAATCCCCAGCGCAAAACGGTCCGTGAGGCTCCGGGCATACGTCAGGCCGACGACGTAGCTGAAGGGGCGGAACGTGCGGCCGGTCAGGCCGGGCTGGTTCGGATCGCTGATATAAGGCCGGTCGTTCGTCGTCTCCACGAACTCGCCGTAATCCACATACTGCAACTGAAAGCCGACGGCCCCCCAGTTGCGAAGGTGCTGCGCGTATGAAACGCCGCCTTGGCGGGCATCGAAGAGCCAGTCGGTGTATGTGAGCGACACTTCCTGGCCCTGCGTAAGCGCCACGCCTGCGGGATTCCAAAACACGGCCTCTGCGCCGGTGGCCCAGGAGCTGTACGCCTCGCCCAGCGCCGCTGCGCGCGCCGAGGGCAGCACCTTGAGGAACTGCATGGACGTGCTACCGACCTTCTGGGCCGCCACCGGCTTCACACAGGGCAGTAGCAGCACAACGACGGCTGCAAGTAGCGGTATCCGCGCCCTTGACGCTGCTTTGTTCATGACTCTAATGGATGACAACAAACTTGCCGCTGGACGTTTCGCCGGACTGCTTGTCCTCTACAACGAAGTAGTAGACCCCGGACGCGACGATCTGATTATTGAACGACAACTGGTACCACGGATCTCCGTAGGTCGCGCGCTCGTGCTCGATGGTCTGCACGAGCTGCCCCGTGTAGGAGAAGATGCGGATCGTGCAGCTGCTCGTAAGGCCCATGAACTGAATGCGGTCGGCAATGTCGCCGCCCCGATCTGCCCCCGAAAGGCCGCTCGTTACGAGCACCGGGTTCGGAACGACGTACACTTTCCCGAGCGTCTCCGTAGGCGGAGCCTGCGTCTCGTGGATGCTCATGTTCGTCCACCCGCTCTTGTTGCCCTGCTCGTCGACGGTGCGCACCGCGTAGGCCACCTCGTCGCCGAGATTGCTCTCGACATCGAGCACTTCGTATCGCCCGTCCTGGAAGTAGGCCGGATCGCCGGGCATCACGTTGGCAACGACACTCCACGGGCCGAGCGGGTGCGGCGCGCGCAGCACCTCATAATGATCGAGCGGGGCGCGAAGCCGGTCCCCGAGGCGCGGCTTGTACATCGAATAGAACGATTCCACTTGCGGCTCCCAGATGATGCGGTTGGCTGCGGACCGCGTATCCTCGATCCGAAGCGCCGGGGCGGGAATTGGAATGGGAATGGTGCTGTACTCGCCCGACAGCGGGGCGTATTCGGGCCTATATTGCGACGTATCGTACTTGACGAGCGGCTCGCCTGTATAGGTCTGGATCGCCCGGTCCGCCACGTCCCGGATCGACACCACCGGTGCCGTCACGTACCAGGGAAGCGGGTTGTCTTCCAGATAAGTGTTGCCCATGAACCCTGCCGTGCCCAGGTGCGGATACTCGAGGCGGTAAAACCAGCTCGGGACCGGATTGAAAAGCACGCCCGCGTCGACGCCTGCGCGGACGTTTCCGCCGAGATCTTTGTAAACGAAGTCGCCTTTGTTTCCTGCGCCATACCCGACCATCTCCGCCGTTGTAAAACGGAGCGTTTCGCCCGGAGGAAGCGTGTACGGGTAGAATCCGTAAGCGCGGGCGACCGGCTGCCACCAGGAGAGGTTGGTCGATGTGCTCGTGCGGCCTCTCCAGTAGTCCCACAAGGGCGCTTCGAACTGCTGCGCGAAGTTGAGCGAATCCTGCAAGCTCTGCCAGATGCCGGTCTTGCGGCGGAGACGCGGATCCATCCACGTCGAGACCTTCGTGTCGTACAGGTTGGCGTTCTCGTAGCGCAGCAGGAAGGGCTGCTTGGCCTTGCCGTTCTCGTCCCACATATACGTGCTGTCGGCCGGCACGAGAAAGACCTGATCCGTCTCGCTGCGATCGGCAAGATGCTCGTAGTCGTAGTGCAGCACCATCATTCCCGCGGCTTGCGGTGAGTCGAGGCCGCCCTTGTCGCCCGGCGAATTGGACCATTCCGCAAAGAACTCAGGATCGGGAAGCCCGGTGCGGTCATGGGCGTAGGACATCCACCGCTTCAGATCGTATCGGGCAAAGGTATCCCCTACGCCCGCGGGGGCCTGTCCTCGGAACGCCGCCTCGGTCCATTCCCCAAGAACCCGCTGGTAGCCAAACATAGAGGGGGCGTACGTGCCGGCGAACGTAATGAAAACGTCATTGAGCACGTCGCTCGTGATGTTGGTGAACTCGTACTCGTAAATAATAAAACTGTCGTAGCCGGGATAGCTCCAGGCGCGACTCTTCTGCTTCACCCGAATACCGGTCGGCGTGTCCCAGGAGGTCGTGATGATCTCCTCGGCCTCGTCAGGGTCGTAGGCCGGGTTGAGGGACCCGTCGGCGAGGAGCGGATAATTCTCAGTGCGCTCGATACCCAGAGGCGTGCTGTAGACGCCGACGACGGAGACGGGATCGCCGTCCGTGTTCGAAACGGCACCGGAGAAGGCGTACGTCCTGCCTTGCGGGCCTGTCGCGGCAAGCCAGACGCCGCTGCCGAACGAGTTGTGCTGGCCGGGATAGTACCGGCGGTTGAGAATAAGGTCCGAGTTCGGCGGCCACTCCAGCGAGGGTCGCCCTTCCGGGACCGTGCCGCCGGCGTTGAGCGGACGGCCAAGTTCTCCCGTGTTAAAGACCGTCTGGTGCAGCATGCCGCGGACGTGAACCTGCCAGTCCCGCTGCTGGGAGAGAGCCGGCCCGGCCGTTAGCGCCAGAAGTAAAATGATCAGTCCGAACGATCTCATGAGGTTGGTCACGACTGGTAGCCCGGCGTTAAAATTCGATGCTCATGCCGAGGCTGTACGACCTTGGCTCGTTGCTGTAGAGGAGGAACGACTGGTCCAACGCGAACGGCCCCTGCCGGCCCTTGTCCCACCAGTACCGCACGCCGTTCTCGGCATCATTGACATCGTAAAGCTCGTAGTACTGGAGAGGCAGGTTGGGGTTGGTCGGCGAGGGCCTGCGGAAGAGATAGCTGTAGTTCAGGATCCTGTTGTTAAACAGGTTGAACACTTCGAAATAAAGCCCCGCACGTGCGCCGAAGAAGCTTGGCACGTTGCGCGTGATCCGAACATCCGTGTTGAACTCTCCCGGCGTGCGTTCCGTGTTGATCAGCCGGATGTCTGACGGCGAGGTGTACGGCCTGCCGCTCCGCGCGGTTGAGTAGACGGAGAAGGCCATGTTGCCGAAGGGGTGCGCGCCGGCGATCTTTGGCCCCCACGTCTCGCCGGTGAGGTAGGTGGCGGAGACGACCAGATTGTGCGTGCGGTCGAAGTCCAGCACGATATCGCGCGTGGGCACGCTGGAGAGATCGGTCGTTACGACGCCGAGCGTGTCGCGGCTGAAAAGCGGCGTTGCGGCGGTAGCGTTCGGACTTTTGCCGGTCGCCTGGCTGAACTGGTAGTTGACGGAGCCTTGCAGCGAGCCCCGCCTTTTATTGAGCGCAACGCGGAAGCCCCGTATGTCCGCATAGTCCAGATTGAAGTAGGAAGCAACCTGGTAGCCGGCCCTTTCGTCGGTGAACTGTCCCTGCTGGATCAGGTCCTTCACGTCTTTATAGTAGCCGCTCACGTCGATCGTGAAGCCGTTACCCAGCCCCTGGAGCACGCCGATGTCGTAGCTCGTGGTGGTCTCCGGCCGCAGCGCGGAATTGCCGAGAACATACGGATCGTTGCGGACCTGTCCCACTTGCGAGGAGACGATGTACTGGAAAGAGGGGCGCTGCATGAACACGCCGTAGTTCAGGTGGAAGACCGTGCTCGCCGTTACAGGAAACGATATGCCCACGCGAGGCTGCAACCGCGTATGGAGCGGCGGCGCTTCGGTCTCGCCTCGCGCGGGATCGAAGTGCCCCACGGAATCTGGACTGCCGAAGGGCGTATACAAGTCCAGGTACCGGTCGACGCCCGAGTACCACGAGTCGAACCGAAGCCCTACGTTGGCAATAAGCCCCTCGAACTCCATCTTGTCCTGCACATAGGCAGCCGCCTCGAAGGGCTTCGCAAGGTAGTCCTCCAGGAGCCGGGTTGAGCGGACGTTGAGGTAGTTCGAAACGTCGATTCGGTAGCTGTTTACCTGGATGCCGCCATTAAGCAGATGCGCATCGGTCACCTGGCTCGTGATCGAGCCGTCGAATGAAACGGTCCGGCTCTTTTCATTCGTGAAGGAGTGATTGCCGGCCTGGTAGTTCAGCGCGTCCGGCGAATTGTTGCTCGGAAAGGCAATCGTTCCGACGGGCCAGTTAATGTTTACCGTATCGGGAATGAACGAGGGCACCGTCGTTGAACCAACGTCCTCACTCGTGCTCAAGGTGTTGAGCTGAAGCTCGTAGTAGGTCGCCGGACTGAGCGCGTGCGAGAAGCGCGCGCCGAGCTGATAGTTCGTCCGCTTCTGGTACTGAAGGCCGACGATGCGGTCCCAGAGCCAGCGCTGGTAACCGCTCACGCCGTTTGAGCCGGGAAAAACGTTATTCCGTTCGGCGGCGAGTCCTCCGCTGATGCGCAGCGAAGCGCCCTGCCACAGATCGGCGACGATGTTGCCCATCACCTGCTGGTGCATGTCCGGCTCTTCGGTGGGAAGGAACGGATGGTCGTCGAGGGTTCTGAGCGCCATGAACATCCTCAGGCGATCGGTGATAGGTCCGCCAAAAGCGCCTTCGACCGAGTAATCGATGTTCTGCCCGTACTTTAGGCCGGCGTCGCGGCGCGTCTCCGCGTAGAGCGCGCGCGCCATGGCGAGCTGGGCGAGCGTGTCGCCCGCGAAGTAACTCGTCAGACCGGAAGCCATGGAGCCGTAGAAGGGCTGCGGATCGTCCGAGCCGGGGTCGCCGGTGAGCCAGACGTTGTCGTCGAGAAGGAGCAACTGCAGGTATTGCTGCTCATTCACATCAAAGACGCCGGGGCCAAAGTGCTTTTTCTGCGGTCCGCGAAGCCGCCCTTCAAAGCGTGAGTACCAGTTCGTCCGGCTTCCCTCTCGCATGGAGATGCGCACTACGCCGGACTGCGCGTTGCCGTACTGCGCCCCGAAGCCGCTCGTAATGACCTCCACCTCCTCGACCGCGCTCATGATCGGGGTAAAAGCCGCCGAGTTGTTGAGCGGATTCATGATGCCCATGCCTTGCATGGAGTAGAACTCCTCTCCCTGGCGGCCGCCGCGGAAGTGCCCGTCCACAACGTCCGGCTTTAGGCTGAGCACGTCGTTGATGTCGCGGATGCCCGGCAGCGCCTGTACGTCCTCCGGACGCACGATGTAGCTGGTCGAAGTTTTATCCGTTTCCACGTCCGGCCGTTCAGCCGTCACGACCACTTCTCCCCCGCCGATGGCTTCGATGTTGAGGTTGAAGTTCAGCTCCGTTGTCCGGTTGGCGTTCACGATCGCTCCCGTCGCCAGTACGGGCTCGTAGCCGATCATGCTCGCGCGCACGCTGTAGGAGCCTGGCGCGATGTTGAGGATGAAGTACTTGCCCTCCGCGTCCGCGGCAGCCCCGCGCGCCGTGCCGTCGATCACCACGTTGGCCCCGGGAAGCGGCTCTCCGGTCTCGGCGTCCAGCACGGTTCCGGATATCTTGCCCGTGGTTCCCTGCGCAAGCGCTCGCCCGGTGAGCGGTGCGAGCAGCGCGACGAACAGGAGAAAAAGTGAAAAGCGTTTCATACGAGCCGAAGATGAAGGCCTGTCCAAACGAGCCGCGACTTTTTACTTAAACGGTAAAGTAACCGTTTACTGCAAGAACGGGTAGCGCTTTCAAAAAGTCAAGTCCAAATTTGGTGCAGATCCTGAAATTGCCCCAACGTCGCCTGCGCTGCTGATACCTTCCGGCGCGAGCGAGGGTCACGGCGGCGAGCTTAACGGTACTTGTAGAGCGTCAGGCGCTGCATCGTTACGGCTCCCGGCGGCAAACGGAGGTGCCGGCCCTGGTGGCTCTGGTCGCCGTTGAGCACCCGATCGGAACGCCAAACGCCCTGAACATACGTGCCCTCCTCGATCCGGTCGATCCCGGCTCTTTCGCGGCCCTCGCCCCGGGGCGCGAACGTGATCGTAAGCCCGGTGCCGGCGATCAAAAACGCGCCCTCGTCCAGGGCGATAATCAGACCACCATGGGTCTCCGGCTGCTGCGCCTCTCGGGCCGTCCACGGGTCTACGAAGCTGACCGTCAGGTTATATCCGCCCATCGCGACAGTTTGCGGCGCGGTGTCCGCCGTGCCGTCATAGGCGACGGGAGGACGCACGCCGGTCATGGTGCCGCGCCCGTTGTGCTGCGTGACGAGCGGCGCAAGGCTCTCCAGCGCCGCATAGGTCTCCGACAACAGCTTCGATCCGTTCGCATCCTCAATCGAGAAGGGGCTGAAGCCAATGGCATCATAGGCACCGAAAGCAAGCCATGCATTCGCAGGCGACAGCACGGACCCGGCCCGGTCTGCTTCGGGAATGAAAAGCGGGTTACCCGTAAGATGATAGGCGCTCGCCCACTCGGTGAAGTTGGGGAAGTAGATGTCCGGCGCGAGAAAATCGACTGACGGGGCGGCCGCTCGCCAGACGTCATACAGGTGGGGAAGCGGTCCACCCGACGGGTATTCGCCCGGTGTTCTCCCCGGACGCATGAGGGCGGCATTGACGTACATCGGCAGCGCATACACGGCCTTTCCCGCCGCCGCGACTGTTTCCACATACCGGGCATAGTGCCAGGCCGTGAAGATCTCTTCGGTCGCGGTGCCCGGCCCGAAGATTTCCGTCCAAGTCCCTCGGTGCGAGCGGCCCTGCTCTTCCCAGCGGGCACTGAGGGCCGGGTGAAGGCGACCTCTGTGCTCGTCCAAATAACGCGTGAGCGTTTCAGGAACCGGTACCCTGAACGCGGCCTCCGCTGCCGGGGCGTGGTCGCGCGCCTCCGGGATCATGCCGATCTCGTTCTCCACCTGAATCATGACAACGGTGTGGTCGTCGCCGTCTTTCTCGCGAAGGTACTTCAGCAGCGCTGCAAATGCGCGCGCATCGGCCTGTACGTTCGCCTCGCTGAAGGCCGACAGGATATCGAGGCCCCTGCCGGTGCCGTCCTGAGCGCGAGGGAAGCGTTCCTGCCCCCGCTTCACCCACGAAGGGGCATAGGAGGACATACTGTTCTTCCAGCTTCCGAACCAGAGCAGTACGAGCCGCATCTCGTGGGCGCGGGCTTCCTGAAGGAGCGCGTCGACGAGCGCAAAGTCGAAGCGCCCTTCTTCCGGCTCAAGCAGCTCCCAGTAGACGGGTGCCAGCACCGTGTTCAGGTGCCGCCCGGACGGCCACCGAGCCGCTATGTCTTCCCGGCTCGAAGCGCTGGAGTTGCCGAGTTCGCCCCCGAGCATGAGCATGGGCTTCCCATCGACCATGAGCTGCGTGGCGCTCCCCTGCCTTTGCAAATGAGGCATCTGCTGTCCCCACGCCGCTCCAGTAGGTGCCCAGACCGCAAGGACCAGCAGTAGCAACCGGCACCGGGCACCGGCTATAGCATCGATCATGAAAATAGCAGTGATGCTTCGGATGGGCTATAATGTGCGGCCTCGCGATACCGGGCCGGCAGACGACCACAACATAACGCGATTCCGCGGAACGTCCGCCTCCTTGTTAACCCGAAGGCGAATTGCACCAGGCCGGATCCCGTCAACCTGCGCGCCGACCGTTGATCCAAACGTCCTCGAAGTCGAGGTCCTCCACGTTCTCGATGATGGATTCCTCCTTCACGTTGTTGAAGCGGCAGTTAGCCAGAAGCACGTCTTGCACGGGCGAGCGCTCATACCCGCGCAGGTAAAGCGCGTAGCGGCTTTTTTCGCAGGTCACGTCGCGCACCTCGATGTGCCGCACGGTGGGGAGGAACGAACCGGCATCGCCTTCCTCATAGAGGAAGTTCACGCGAACGACGGCATCCGAGACCTGCCCGATGGTGATGCTGCGCATATATACGTGCTCGACCGTCCCGCCGCGTACGGAGTTCGTCTTGATCCGCAGCGCCCTTTCGAGGTTCGGCGAGTCCATGCGGCAGTTTTCGGCAAAGACGTGGTGGCACCCGCCGGAGATCTCGCTGCCGATGACCACGCCGCCGTGTCCATCCTTCATGTCGCAGTTGCGGATGATGATGTTCGCGCTCGGGACAGCGACGCGCCGCCCGTCGGCGTTGCGGCCGGATTTAATGGCGATACAATCGTCGCCCGTGTCGAACGAGCAGTCCTCGATGAGCACGTCGGTGCAAGATTCGGGGTCGCAGCCATCGTTGTTTGGCCCATGCGACCTGATGGTGAGGCCCCGCACCGTGACGTTCGTACACAGCACCGGATGCACTTCCCAGAAAGGCGAGTTGATGATGGTGACGCCTTCTATCAGCACGTTCGTGCAGCGGTAGGGCTGAATGAACGGAGGCCGGAGAAAGTCGCCCCCGCCGAAAAGCCGTTCCTCCACCGGCGCGCCTTGCTCCACCATCGTCTCAAGCCGCTTCCGGGCGGGACCCTGCTCGGGCGCTCCTTCTTGCCAGCCGTACTCCGCCCGCCCTTTCCACGGCCACCAGTGCGCGGCGTCGCCCCCGCCGTCGAGCGTTCCGGTGCCGGTCACGGCGATATTCTCCTGCTCAAAGCCATAAATGAGGGGCGAGTAGTTCATCAGTTCCATGCCCTCCCAGCGCGAGAAGACCGCAGGCAGGTAGGCTTCCGGATCGGTTTTGAAGCGCAGCGTCGCTCCGTCGGAAACGTGCAGATTGACACCAGACTTCAGGTGAATCGGGCCGGTCGTGTAGGTCCCCGCCGGTACCACCACGCGCCCGCCACCGGCGCTCGCGCACGCTTCGATGGCCCTGCGGATGCCGTCGGTCGCATCGGCAGACCGCGCGCCGTAGTCGCTGATGAGAAAGTCGCGCCCGGGAAAGCGGGGCGCTCGGATGCGCGAGAGAATGCGCGGCACTTCGTCCCACCCGTCCGAGCCTGCCAATCTGCGACCCTCCAGCGCGCCGCAGGCACCCATCGACATCGGAGCCAGCACCGCCGCGCCGAGTCCCGCGGCAACCGCTTTAATAAACGCGCGCCGATCTTGACGAATCGCTTTCATATGGTTTCTGCCCTCAACGGGTGCAAGTTTGGTCGTACGATTTATAGCCTGCCGCCTTGACGAAGCGCTTTCTTCTCCCTATTGTAGTGGTGCCTCTCCCATCCGACGGGTGGCCGCGGGGTTTTTACTTTACCGGTTACGGAAGAATACGGAAACCATGCGGCGAATCCAACCGGTTCTGCTGATTTTGCTTGCGAGCGTGCTCCTGTCTGGCTGCTCGGCCGAACACGGCGCATTGTCGAGCCGGGAAGCGACATTCGCGTGGACCGGTCCGGATGGAACGCTCTTGCAGGCTGACGCCGGGCGGCCGGCGGGAAAGGGTCCGTTCCCGGTCGCCATCCTTGTGCACGGAGGCGGCTGGACCAGCGGAGACCGGCGCGGGCCTATCCGAACCCTTGCTAAGCCGCTCGCAGAGGCGGGATTCGTCTGGTTCTCCGTCGAGTACCGGCTCGCGCCGCAGAGCCGCTGGCCCGCGCCGGTGGACGATGTCCTGTCTGCGGTGGCCTTTGCAAGGAGCAAGGCACCGGCGTTGTCGGGGGACACGAGCCGCGTCGCCCTGATCGGCTATTCCGCCGGAGGGCATCTCGCCACATGGGCGGTCCTTCGCGGAGCAAGGGTGCAGGCGCTCGTCGGAATCGCGCCGCCGACGGACTTTGAGCAGGATCTGGAGGCCCGTGGCGGTCTCAGCCCGTCGCTTCAGGCGCTGCTCGATCGGCCAAAGGAGGTCACGGACGAATCGCTGGCGCTGCTGAGGGCGGTTTCGCCCATTCATGCGGTACACTCGGGCTTACCGCCGGTTCTTCTCATACACGGCACGAAAGACCGAAGCGTCCCGGTCGCGCAGTCCCGCGCCTTCGCGGACACCTTGCGCGCAGCCGGCGTGCCGGTCACCCTCGCCGAGATCGAGGGCGCGCCGCACCGCCTGGCCGACTGGGACCAGTTCAATTCCGGCTTTCGGAAAACCATCATCTACTGGCTGCAGGCGCAGCTGTCGGCGGAGTAACCCCATGCCTTTTCTCCCTACCCGAGCAGTCCTGTTGCTATTGCTCCTTGGCGCGGCCCTTCCGGCGCGCGCGCAGGGTTGGGACGCGAATGTGGCCGGCGGCCGGTACCGAAACCCCATCCTCTTCGCCGACTATTCGGACCCCGATGTGATTCGCGTCGGAGAGGACTTCTACATGACTTCTTCCTCCTTTGGCAGTGTTCCGGCACTCCCGATCCTGCACTCCAGGGATCTCGTCAACTGGCGCATCATCAACCACGCCGTGCAGCGGCTGCCGGACGCCTTCGATCTGCCCCAGCACGGCAATGGCGTCTGGGCACCGAGCCTTCGCTACCACGCCGGCTACTTCTACATCTATTACGGCGATCCGGACCGGGGCGTCTACATGGTGCGCACCGTCGATCCTCGCGGCCGGTGGGAGGACCCCGTGCTCGTCCACGAGGCGAAAGGCTGGATCGACCCCGCGCCGCTCTGGGACGACGATGGCCGGGCGTACCTCGTCCACGCCTTCGCGAAGAGCCGCGCCGGGTTCAACAGCGTGCTCCACGTGGTGCCGCTCTCACCCGACGGCACGCGGACCCTGGGGCGCGACTCCCTCGTGTTCGACGGCAACGCGGCGCACAGGACGATCGAGGGGCCAAAGTTCTACAAGCGGAACGGCTACTACTACATCTTCGCCCCGGCGGGCGGCGTGGCGGAGGGGTGGCAAACGGTCCTTCGCTCCCGCAGTCCGTTCGGGCCGTATGAAGACCGGGTGGTGCTTGCCCAAGGCGCGACGGAGATCAACGGGCCGCATCAAGGTGGCCTGGTGGAACTGGAAAACGGCGACGGCTGGTTCATCCACTTTCAGGAACGACAGCCTTACGGCCGGATCGTCCACCTGCAGCCGGTTCGCTGGATTGACGACTGGCCCGTCATCGGCGACGGCACGGGGCAGCCGGTGGGCATCTACGCAAAGCCCGGCGTGGGCGCAACGTGGCCCTCGATGCAGCCGCAATCGTCGGACGGGTTCGAGGGCGCGTGCCTCGGGCTACAATGGCAGTGGCAGGGCAACCCTCGCGACGGATGGTACTCGCTGACGGACGCGCCCGGCCGGCTCCGGCTCCGTACGCAGCCGATCTTCGACGGCGGTACGAACCTGTGGTCCGCGCCCCATCTTCTGCTCCAGAAACTCCCCGCCCCTTCGTTTACCGCCACGACGTCGATGGACTCCGACGCCCTCGCAGCCGGTTCAACCGCCGGACTTGTCCTGTTCGGCCTCGATTACGCCTTTGTTGGCGTGCGCCGCAGCGAGGACGGCGGACGGGAGATCGTGATGGCCCGCGCCATCCGAGCAGATGAAGGCGCGCGCGAGGAGATTGTCGCGGCTGCGATGCCGGACGGAGACAGCGTCCGCCTCCGCGTTTCGGTGCAAGAAGGAGGCCTCAGCCAGTTCTTCTACAGCAACGCAGACGGCCCGTTCACGGCCGTAGGCGAGCCGTTCCAGGCGCGCGAAGGGAAGTGGGTAGGCGCGAAGGTCGGGCTGTTTGCCCGCGGCGCTTCTGCCGAAGGCAGCTACGCAGATTTCGACGAGTTTATCATCCAGTAGCACGGCAAGGCTTATGAACGTCCGGGCCTTCTTCTTGTCGCTCACGCTTCTCTGCACGGTGCTCGCGCAAACACTCCGCGCGCAAGAGTATTCCGTGCCGCCGTGTCCCGCCGGCGTAGAGCGCTGTCACTTTGTGGTTGCGCTTGACGGCTCGGGCGACTTCACGTCCATTCAGGCCGCCGTTGAGGCGGTGCGGGACTACACGCCCATTCCGTGGACGATCTTCGTTCGGCCCGGCGTGTACCGCGAAAAGGTGCTCATTCCCCTGTGGAAGACCGGAATCACGGTCGTAGGCGCGGGAGCGGACCAGACGATTCTCGTGTGGGATGATTATTCCGGCAAGGCCGGGCACAACACCTTTACGTCGTACACGCTCCGCGTCTCGGGCAACGACATTCGCGTGCGCGACCTCACCGTTCGAAATGACGCAGGGCCGGTGGGACAAGCCCTTGCCCTCTTTGTCAGTGGCGACCGGGTGGTGTTTGACCGCTGCCGTTTCGAGGGAAACCAGGACACGATCTTCGCCGCGGGTGAAGGCGCGCGGCAGCTCTTTAGAGGCTGTTACGTCGAAGGTACCACCGACTTCATCTTCGGCCCGGCCACGGCTGCGTTCGTCGGCTGCCGCATTCACAGCTTAAAGAACTCCTACATCACGGCTGCATCCACGCCGCTTGGCGGGCCGTTTGGGTTTGTCTTTATAAACTGCGAGTTTACGTCCGCGCCCGGCGTTGACCGCGTGTATCTTGGCCGCCCGTGGCGCGACTTTGCCCGGACCGCCATCCTCCGCAGCGAACTCGGCGCGCATATTGATCCCGCCGGGTGGCACAACTGGTCCAGACCCGCCGCCGAACGGACGGTTCGCTACGCTGAGTACGGCAACTTCGGGCCGGGCGCAGATCGGGCGGGGCGCGTGCCCTGGTCCGGGATTCTCACGGACGCAGAAGCGTCCCGTTATACTTTACAGGCGATGTTCGGCGCGGACTCTTCGTGGTACGCCGCCGCACCCGCTGTTTCACCTGCTCGATGAACGACTTCCATGCGCACGCTACTGCTGCTCATACTCTTCCTTTCGGGACCGCTCCAGCCGGAGCGGCCGGTAACCATCTATCTTGCGGGCGACTCCACCATGGCGGAGAAGCGCGCAGAGAAGCGGCCGGAAACCGGGTGGGGCGAGCGCCTCGCGCCCTACTTTGATTCGACTTCCGTTCGGATCGAGAACCACGCGCAGAACGGCCGGAGCACCCGCACGTTCATCGAGGAGGGACGCTGGCAAGCTATCGTTGACAGCCTAGAGCCGGGCGATTACGTATTCATTCAATTCGGGCACAACGACGAATCCACAAATAAGCCGGAGCGCTACACCCCGCCCATGGCCTACCGGCAGTTTCTCGCCTGGTTCGTGCGCGACGTGCGCGAGCGGGGTGCCAACCCGGTCCTCATGACGCCCATTGTTCGCCGCCGCTTCGACGAGCAGGGGGCATTCTACGACACGCACGGCGAGTATCCCGACCTCGTCCGCGCGGTGGCGGACAGCCTGAACGTGCCGCTGATCGACATGCACCGCAAAACGGAACGGTTGCTGCGCGAGGCCGGGCCGGACGCCTCTCGCAAGCTCTTTCTGCAGCTCGCGCCCGGAGAGCACCCCAACTATCCGGATGGCATCGAGGACAACACGCATCTGAACCCGGTTGGCGCAGATCGGGTCGCCGGTCTGGCGGCAGAGGGCATCCGCGAGGCACTTCCGGGCCTATCCGTCTTTCTGGCTCCGAAGGCCCCCTGAGGTAGTTGCCGGATCCGGGCCTTGCCCGGTCTCGCTTGAGATTATTTGTCGTGTGGCCGCAAGCGAGAGAACGTATCCCCTTGCGAAAAGTATGCTTTACAGAGACGTTGTTTTGGTTCCCGCGTCCAAAGTATTCACCTAATCAGGGTACGCCCATGAAGCGCCTGTCATTCCTGTTCGTCACGTTGTTTGCAGCCGTCCTGTTTTTGGTTTCGGCGGGATGTGCGTCCACGAATGCCCCTGCAGAGCAGCGGGAGAAGCCCGAGAAGGAGCAGGTTAACATCGGGTATGGTACGCAAGATGCCGACGCCATAACCGGTGCGGTGAGCATGATCAGAGCCGGCGACCGGCAGATCACGTCCGGCCGCGCTGAGGAAATGATCGAAGGGCGCATTGCAGGGGTGCATGTCTACCGCACGTCGCGCGGCAACCTCGCGGTTCAAGTGCGCGGTATATCGACCTTTTACGGCGACAATCAGCCCCTCTACGTCGTTGACGGCGTGTCGCTGCTCCCCTCCCCGGACGGCGGCGTTCCCGGAATCAACCCGTGGGACATTGACAACATTGTCGTGCTGAAAGATGCCGGTTCGGCCGCCATCTACGGGTCGCGAGCCGCTCATGGCGTGGTGCTCATCACTACGAAGCGCGGTAACTGAGCCGCTCCCCGGGCGGCCTCGCGTGGGCTACCGGCCGAAATTGCGAAAGCGATAACTCAGGTTTAAGAGGACGTAGCGGCCGAGAACATTCGAGCGGCTGTCCTGAACGTATGTTTCCGTAATCGTGCGGCGAATGCCGGTCTCCTGGTTCAGAAGGTCGCCCACCACGAGCTTCAGTTCCGCCGCGTCTTGTTGCAGGAAGCGGTAGCCGAGGCCGGCATTCAGAAGAAGCGTCGTGGGGTAGGTCTCCTCGTCGAGGCCTAGGTAGTCGTTGTAGGTCGCGCTGCTTTCAACGACCAAGCCGCCCACCGGCTGCCAACTCAGCCGCAAGCCGGCGTCGTGCCGAAAGTAATTCTCGTCGAGTGCGGTGTAGAAGGAGTTGGATGCGGTCGTATAATCCGCGCCATATGAAATGGTGAAATCCACCTTCTCGCTGATATTGCTGCCAATCGTGAGGCCTGCGTTAAAGCTGTACTGATCCGCAAGGTTCACTTGTCCGTTGACGAGTCCCGGTGTGCGGGAATAGGTAAGCCCTCCTCGCAAGTTGAGGTTGCTCTTGATGAGCGCCAGCGGGGTTCCTATGCCGAAGAACGTGCGCGCGGTCAGACTGCGATCTTTGAGGTTGACGGGGTAGGAGAACTGAGATCCACGAGGCAGCAGCACACCGCCTGCGACGACCGTGTCCTGCGTCGCCAGAAAGGAGGCCGTTCCGATTGCGTTCCGCTGCAGGTTCACGTCGATGAAGCCGAAGAGCATGCGTCCGGCCCGCCAGTCGCCGCGGCGGAAGCGCGCGTTGATCGAGTGCGAGTAGCTTGGCTTCAGCCCCGGATTGCCACTCGTGAGCAGCAAGGGGTTCGTTGCGTCGACCACGTTCTGCAACTGGCTGACGGAGGGCGTGTTCGTGCTCGTGCGGTAGAAGACCCGCAGGTCTCCCGCGTCTCCGAAGTCGTATCCAAGCCGGGCTTGCGGCAGGATGGTGGTAAACGAGCGGTCCAGATCAAAAGCAACCGGGTAGGTCTGGTCTCCGATTAACCGTTCGTTCTGCACCTCGGCCCCGATGCTGATGTTGTAGCCGTCTTCGACCCGTCGCTGAAGCGTCACGCCGCCTCGCTGCCGAATGATATCATTATCGAACTGGTTCGAGTAGGCGGGATCAAGGATGGAGTACCGACCGGTCGTAAGATCCTGCACATAGGCGAACCGGTCGGAGACGTTTTGGCCGTAAGAGGGCGCATAGCTCAGGCGAAGCTGGTTGCCCTCGCCAAAAGGCTCGGTGTAGTCCACGTCCAGCTCCACCGACCGCCCGGCGTTCTCATTGTCGATCTGCTGATCGAACGTCGTTTCCTGCCCGGCGGCCTGGTCGTCATAGACGGAGGTGAGGCTGTTCTGGTCCGCATCGCCGCGGCGACTGTTCAAGCCAAGCTCCAGGTTGGCCGACACCGTGCGCCCCTGTTTGCCAAACCGGTGCCGGAAGAGCATGTCCGTGCTGCCGCTGAATCCGCCGTTATCGGAAACGTAGTCCGTCAGCGACTCGTTGAGCAGCGCGCCGGACCCAAGCAGGGTTTGCCCGCTCTGCAAGACCGTCGCCGAGTTATCCTGAAAGCTGAAGTTCGGCCTGATGAGCAGCGAGTTGCGTGCGTCAAACTGGTATTCGAGGCGGGCGTTTAGCCGGTGGTTGAAGTTGGTGCTGCTCGTCTGCGAGGTCGAGCCGTAGAACTGCGACTCCTCGCCCGGCAGGATGTATTGCCGGTCCAGCAAGGCCTCGTCGGCGTTGCCCATTCTGTTGAAGAAGTAACTGCCGCTGAGCGTGAGCTTACTGCCCCATTTGTCGCTGTAGTTCATGCCGAGGGAAGTGGTGGTACTGAGACCGCCCTGCTGCCCCACCAGGAAGTCGCGCGGGTTGAAAGAGCCGCCGCCCGGCCCTCCCCTTCCGCCTCGTCCGCCGCCGCCGCCGCGCGGGCCGCCCCTCATGCGCCCGCCGGTGTCGCCCGTGAGTCCGAGCAGATCTTCGAAGGCGAAGTTCTGCTGGTTGACATTGTTGGCGAGGCCGATGATCGAGATGCGCCGATCGCCGTCGAAGATGTTTGCATTGCCCCCGGCAATGTACCGCTCGTCTTCACCGAAGCCGCCGTAGAGTTTGCCAAACTGGCCGTTACTCATGCCGGTCCGGGTGATGATGTTGATGGTCTTCTCGGTGTTGCCGTCGTTAAAGCCCGTAAACTGCGCCTGGTCGCTCTGGCGGTCGAAGACTTCGACGCTCTGAATGACATCGGCGGGAAGGTTCTTGAGCGCCACGGTCGGATCGCTTCCGAAGAACTCGCGGCCGTCCACCGTAACGCGTTGCACCTGCTCGCCCTGCGCCTGAACCTGTCCGTCCTGCACCACCACGCCCGGCATCTTGCCGACGAGGTCTTCCGCCGACGCGTTCTGGTTCACCTTGAAGGCGTCTGCGTTAAAGACTGTCGTATCGCCCTTCATCCGAAAACGCTCCTGCACGTCCTCAACAACAACTTCATCGAGGCCCGTAACGGACGCATGCAAAGCGACCGTGCCCACGTCCGTGCGCGCGCCTGAAACGCTGACCGTCTGCTCGGCGGCCGCCATGCCAACGAAGGACAAGCGCAGCAAGTATGAACCTGGGGTGCGCAGACGAAGCGCAAAAGCGCCGTCCGCCCCCGTGATCCCTGCCGCCGCCGTGGCGGAGGTATCTGCGGCCGGGCGGAGCACGGCTGTCACGCCGGGAAGCGGCGAGCCGTCGGCCCCGTCCACCACGTGTCCGGCGACGACAAACCTCTGCTGCTCTTGTGCAAGCGCCGGAGCGGCGATGGAGACGGCGAGGAAAAGTAGAAAGAAGGCGCGGTTCATCTGCGGTACGGGGGCTGTGGCGAGCGCCGGGTCCGGAGGACAGTCTCCGACGTTCACCGGCGCTTGTCTGGTGTTCAGTGCCTTATACAAAAGGCAACGCCGGGGGGATCTTCCTTTCACAGCGCCGGGATGCAACCGGCCGCTCCCGCGTGCCATTCATCCACAGCCTCCCGCGCAGGGCTTCGACGCCGCGGCGCGGCGAGCGTCGTGGATCGTGGCGGCTCTCTACAGAAAGGCGGAGAGGTACGGACTCAGGTGGGCGAGGCTCTTGCGCAGCGCGCGGAACGCGCGGGTCATCTGCGTCTCAACGGTGTTGACAGAGATGCCGAGCGTCTCGGCGACCTCCGCGTACGTCATGTCGTGCCGGCGGGTAAGCAGGAAGATTTCCTTTCGCCGTTCCGGCAACTGCTCGACAGCATGAGCAACGGCCTCTTCAAGCTCCTGCTGGAGCAGCCCCGCATCGGCCCGCCCGGATTCGTCCTCTTCACCGCTTCCGTCCTGGCCCTGCCAGTGCTCAACCACGCGCCGGTGGTCAAGATAGTCCAGCGCGCGGTTGCGGGCGGACTTGTACAGGTATGCGCGGACGTTCGTGCGCGGCTGCCATTCCGCCTGCCGCCGCCAGATGTCGAAGAACACATCCTGGATGATCTCCTCGGCGATGTCTGGGTCTCTGACGGTACGGCCGACGAAAACGCAGAGTGGCCCCGCATAGGCGCGGAAAAGTCGTTCGAATGCGGCTGAGTCTCCCGATCGAATCGCTTCCGCCCATTCAAGATCGCGCTGCTGGTGCTCGTACGGCATTTTCCTACTAATCAGTGGATCGGACAGACTCCCTCGGCAGGGGAGAAGGTAATCTATTCAATTTGAATGCGCAATACCTTTACTCTTGCACCATACTCATCGTATATCTATAGGTCCTCAGACAATCGAGACGTAATGTTCGAAAGGCTGTAGGGGAAACGCGGGGCCAGATCGTCTTGAGACTGATAAACCTTACCAATGCGGACGCTTCATGGCCCCGGAAGACTGCTCTGATCGGCTGATTCATCTTTTCGCCGGAGAATGTACGGCCGGCGAGAGGGAGATACTCGAAGCCTGGATGGCTGCTGATCCTGCCAACCGGCGGGAAGCCGAGCGTTTGCGCGCGCTGTGGGACGCCGCCGGCGCGCGGAGGGGTGAAGTGCCGGACGTCGAACGTATGTGGAACCGGCAGCGCGACCGCTCGGGCATTGCGCCGCAGCCCGCCAGAAATGCGCTCCGTTCAGATCGGAGCCCGGTGCGCGTTCGCCACCGCCGCCGCCTCCATCCGGCAGTGAAAGCCGGAATTACGATGGCGGCTATGGTCGCCGTTGTCCTGACGGTGCTCTATGGACCCTGGGGCAACCGGCCCGGAAGAGACGGAATCATGCGCGAGGTCGCGACCGGTCCCGGCCAGCGCGCCCGCGTGACGCTCTATGACGGCACGCATGTGACATTGAACGCGCAGAGCCGCCTTACGCTTCCGAAAGTCTTCGCCGGCGACGAGCGCGTCGTGCAGCTCGAGGGAGAAGCATACTTCGACGTGGCCCATGATAAGGCGCGGCCGTTCCGCGTGCGCGTTAGAGGCGCTGTGACGGAAGTGCTCGGGACCCGCTTCAGCGTCGGCGCTTATCCGGACGAACCCGGCATCCGCGTGGTAGTGGACGAAGGCAAGGTGGCCGTTCGCCCCGAGAACGCCGCGCCGGAGCAAGCCATCCTGCTCGAGCGCGATCAGATGGCGAACATTTCACTTGCAGACGACCGCGTCGTGCGCCAGAAGGTCGTGGCCGACGAATACATGGAATGGATGGACGGGCGGCTCGTGTTCGTCGAGGCCACGATCGACGAGGTGGCGCGACAGCTCGGCCGGTGGTACGGCGTCCAGATCGAGCTGAAGCTGTCGCCGGCCGACGTGGACCGCCTCAACGCTTCTTTCAAGGAAGAATCCATCCAAGAAGTCTTGGGCATCATCAGCGAGACGCTGCACCTCCGCTACGAATGGGAGGGGCATCACGTCTTGTTTTACCAGGCCGACGGGGTCTTACGCCCGGCAGGACAAGTGGGGGCTTGACCTTTTCTGCTTTACAACGCACCGATGTTACTGAACAAACCAACCTACTCACCGGGCATGCAGACGCATTCTGACAATCGACAAAGGGACCGCGGAAGTCTTCTCAAGACTACGGCCTTGAAAGCGCTTCTCACAGCGGCGCTCCTCCTTGTGGCGGGGTATCCTGCTCTCGCGGGGCAGCAGGCTGGGTTTTCTCCAGCCACTTTCGCATCAGCCGAGCGCGTAGGACAGCCGGGCAAGCACCCGATCCAGGTGTCCGCCGACCATCAGCCGGCGCTGTACAGCCTCGATGATCACAGGACGGCTTTTCTCTCCCGTACGGTTTCCGTTCAGTTCGACGGCGTCACGGTGGCGGAAGCGCTGCGCGAAGTGACGCAAAAGGCCGGTTTGCAGCTCTCCTACGGATCAGATGCCGTGGCCGTTGATAAGGTCATTCGGCTCCGCTACGATGATGCGCCGATCCGACAGGTGCTTCAGGACATCGTAAAGGACACCAACCTCGGGCTGCTCATCTCACGTAGCGGGCACGTTGTGGTGCGGACGCGCGCCGTCGAGGCGGCGGTGCAGCCGATGAGTGTCGGCGCGCTGCGGACGGCTTCGGGCCGCGCGCAAATGCCGACTGCTTCGCTGCCGGTTGCGGCCGTCATCACCGGGCGAATTACGGATGCAACCTCTGCCGAGCCGCTGCCAGGCGCGAACGTGGTCATCGTCGGTACGCAGATGGGTGCTATGGCCGACGGCGAGGGGCGGTACGAAATCGTGGGCGTGCCCGCCGGCACGTATTCGCTGCGCGCCACCTTCATCGGCTACGCCGAGCAGGTGCGCGAGAGCGTAGAGGTGCGAGACAATGGCTCCGCCATGGTCAATTTCAGCCTCGAGCCTTCCATGGAGATGCTCGACGACCTTGTGGTTGTGGGCTACGGCACGCAGCGCCGCCGTGATCTTACGGGCGCGGTGTCGAGCGTGACAGCGGAAGTGCTGGAGAACTCGGTCACGAGCACCGTCGACGAGCTTCTGCAGGGCCGCGTGGCCGGTGTGGTTGTGACGCAGAACTCCGGCGCTCCGGGCGGCGGCATCTCGCTCAATATCCGCGGCATCTCCACCCTCAATGGCGATACGGAACCCCTCTACGTTGTCGATGGCGTGCCGATCTCGGGTTCGGTGGCATCCTCGAGCAATTCGAGCGGACAGGGTCAGAAGATGACCAACGCGCTCGCGACGCTCAATCCGCAGGACATCGAAAGCATGGAGATCCTTAAGGATGCCTCCGCCACCGCCATCTACGGTGCGCGTGCAGCCAATGGCGTCGTGCTCATCACCACCAAGCGCGGCCGCCCCGGAGAGTCGCAGCTCGCCTATGATGGGTACTACGGCGTGCAGCAACTGCCGCAGCGCGTAGAGACGATGGACTTGCAGACGTTCGCCCGTTTCCAGAACGACCGCGCCGCGAGCCTTGGCCTCACCGCGCCGGCCGAGTTCGCCGATCCGTCGCTGCTTGGCACGGGTACGGACTGGCAGGACGTGCTCTTCCGCGCAGCGCCGATGCAGAACCATAATCTTCGCATGTCCGGCGGCAATGACCGCACGCAGTATATGCTCTCGGCGGGCATCTTTAACCAGGAAGGCATTGCGACCGCCTCGTGGTTCCGCCGCTACTCGGCGCGGCTCAACCTCGACAACCAGGCGACGAGCTGGGCAAGGGTTGGAACGAGCCTGAACTTGAGCCGGACCCGCGAGCGCATCAATGTGGCGAACGAGAATCTGATCAACCTCGCCGTGCGTCAGCGCCCGGACATTCCACTCCGCGCGGCGGACGGCACCTGGGGCGGCCCCTCGCAAGCCCAGTTCACGCTGCAGAACCCGGTCGGCATGGCCGAGATAACGGAGAACTACCGCGGCCGCAACCAGCTGCTCGGTAACATCTACGCCGATCTGAAATTCTTCAAGAATCTCAGCCTCCGGAGCGAGTTTGACGGCAACCTCGAGTTCACGAAGGACGACCAGTTCATGCCGACCTATCGCTTCGGCGCGCTGGTCAACAACATCAACACGTCAAATCGGAGTACAGGCACCAACACATACTGGATGGTGAAAAACTACCTCACCTTTCAGGACGACCTGACCCGCGGCCTCAACCTCACGGCGATGGTGGGCCACGAGGCGCAGGAATGGGCCTGGGACGGCCTCTACGGCAGCCGCCAGAACTTCCCGTCGAACACCGTGCAAGAGTTGAACACGGGCGATCCGGAGACCGACAACAACGGCTCCTATGCGGGCGGTGATGCACTCGAGTCCTACTTCGGGCGTGTCAACCTGAACATCGGCGACCGCTATCTGCTCACCACCACGATGCGCGCCGACGGCTCTTCGAAGTTCGGCGAAAACAACCGCTGGGGCTATTTCCCGTCGTTTTCCGCCGCATGGGTGCCCACGGAAGAGCGCTTCCTTCGCGGCGCACTCCGCACGGCACGCATCGAGGACATGAAGGTCCGCTTTGGCTACGGCCAGGTGGGCAACCAGAACATCGGTTCGTACTCTTACGGCGCTACGCTGGCGGCATGGGCAACGCCTTGGGGCGCGGGCTTCCTGCCGAGCGGACTCGGGAATCCCGACCTGAAGTGGGAAACGACGGAAGCCTACAACGGCGGCCTCGATCTCGCCCTGTTCAACCAGCGCGTTCGCCTCACCGCCGACGCCTACCTCAAGAACACGAGGGATCTGCTCCTGCGCCTGCCGCTGCCTCCTCATGCAGGCACGAGCGGGGAGGGTGGCTTCGCCTCACCGTACGTCAACATCGGTGCCATCAAAAACCGCGGGCTTGAGTTCAACCTGAGCACGATCAATCTGACCGGACCCGTCGTGTGGAATACGGACGTGGTGTTCTCAACTAACAAGAACGAAGTCACGCGGATGAACAGCGAGTCGTCCGTCATCGATCGCGGCGTCTCGCGGACCGTGGTAGGCGGCCCCGTCGGAAGGTTCTACGGCTACGTCGTTGAGGGCGTCTTCACGGACGCGGAGGATCTCCATAACAGCGCCCTCCCCGTGAACCTGCCGGTGGATCCCAACGGTATCTGGATCGGCGACTTTAAGTTTAAGGATGTCAACGGAGATGGCGTCATTACGGAGCAGGACCGGACGTTCATTGGCAATCCGCAGCCGGACTTCACCTACGGCGTCACGAACTCTTTCTACTTCAAGAACTGGCAGTTCTCCGTTTTCCTGAACGGCAAGTACGGTAACGAGATCTTCAACGACATTCGCCGGATCAACGAAGACCCGAACACCAATTTCGGCTTGCTCGAGAACGCGAATGATTTCGCTCGACTGGAACTGGTAGATCCAAACGGCAGCATCAACGACGTCGAGAACGTCTACGTCTCCAATCCGGAAACGATGGTTCCGCGCCTCTCTCTCTCTGGCGCAAACAACAACTATCGGGTCTCGGATGTCTTCGTAGAGGACGGTTCATACCTGCGCGTGAAGAACGTGACGCTAGGCTACAACCTGACCAACACGGCGGCCAACTACTTCCGGCTCCAGCAGATGCGCGTCTACCTGCGCGTCGAAAACCTGCTGACGCTCACCGGCTACAGCGGTTATGATCCGGAAGTCGGCTCCAATCAGCAGGATGCTCTCCAGAGCGGCATCGACAGCGGTCGCTATCCGTCTGCCCGAACCTACACGATCGGCATCAACGTCGGCTTCTGACACCAATCGACCTCAACGAACTCAAGTATATGAAGAAGCAACTAAGCCTTGCCGTCCTGCTGGCCGGGGCCATCATCGGCCTGACCGGCTGCGGCGACAGCTTCCTGAACCATCCTCCGGAGGACATGGTGGTCACGGACAACTACTATCAGACGACCGACCAACTGCGGCACGCCACCGCGCCGCTTTACAACGTCGTTTGGTTCACCTACAATGACAAGGCGTATCTCGGCGTGGGCGACTACGCGGCTGGTACGATACAGTACAATTTACCGACCGGTTGGGGAAGCTTCGTCTTCCTGAATCTCAGCTCCGGAAATAGTCAACTCGACGACGCCTGGCGGTCGTTCTACACCGTCATCGGGCAGTCGAACATGACGGTCATGAACATCCGGGACAAGGCGTCTCGCGACATCCCGGAAGCGGACCGGCAGGCGGCTATCGCGGAGGCGCGGTTTATGCGCGGCACCGCCTATCTGCACCTCGTCCGGGCCTTTGGTGCCGTGCCGATCATTACGGACAACCGCGAGATGATCAAGTCGCCGAACGTGGGGCGGCACAAGGTCGAAGACGTGTACCAGTTCCTCATCAACGACCTCGAGTTCGCGGCCGAGCACCTGCCCCCGACCGACGACCCGGGCCGCGTGACGAAATGGTCCGCCAAGGGCATGCTCTCGGAGGCGTATCTCTCCTTCGCGGGGTGGAACCACGAAGGCGCGCGCGATCCTGAAATGCTTCGTAAGGCGCGGGAGGCGGCCTCCGACGTGATTCACAACAGCGGTGCGGCTCTCCTGGACAACTACACGGACCTCTTCCTTGCTGCCAACGACAACAACAAGGAGTCGCTCTTCGCCCTTCAGTGGGTGTTTAAGGGCGGCTGGGGCACGCAGAACACGTTGCAGGCCTATCTCGCCTTCGTCCCCGAACTTACGGCGGTCGGCGACGGCTGGGGTGGCGGCACCAACGCCTCTTATAACCTGCTTACGCTCTATTCCCCTGCCGACTCGGTCCGGCGCAAGGCCACCTTCATGCAGAACGGCGATTACTACCCGTATCTGATCTCCAACAAGGGCGGCTACACGCACACCTCGACGGCGACCGGCATCAAGAAGTACGTCATCGGGACGCCCGCCGATAACAACGGGCAGGTCGCGATCATGGACGCCCCGATCAACTCGTACATGCAGCGGCTTGCCGAGGTGTACCTGATCTACGCCGAGTCGATTCTCGGGGATCAGGCCTCGACCAGCGATCCGGAGGCGCTCAAGTACTACAACGCGGTGCGCACCCGTGCCGGCCTGCAGCCGAAGACGAGCATCAACTTTATGGACATCTTCCTCGAAAAATGGAAGGAACTGGCCATCGAGGGGCAGAACTGGTACGACCTCGTACGCTGGCACTACTTCCAGCCCAACGAGGCCCTTGCCTTCGTCAATAATCAGGAGCGCAATACGACTTACACGGTCAGCCCCACGGGCGAGATCGTCGTCAATCCTCCGGTCACGCCGGTTGTGGCGGAGCACTCCGACTTCACCTTCCCGCTGCCGGAGGCTGCGGTGGTCACCTCGCCCGCCCTGCTCGATCCGCCGATGGATTACGACTTCTCTCAGCAAGGCAACCTTACCGCGGCTCAGTAACGAGGCGCGCATCGAGAGTGCCTTCTAACCGACTCATCTTCGCTCTGACTATGAAAACCACCAAGCAACTCTTCTTCAAGAGCAGCCTCGGGGTGGCGGCGCTACTGTTCGCCGGTGCCCTCACAGGGTGCGTGGACAACACCATCGGCAGCCAGGTGGACGCCGACGGTGTCCCGCAGATCCATGCCGTGCGCTACATCTCGCCCGATTCCTCGCGAAACTTGCAGAAGATCGGACCGGGACAGTGGGTTGTCCTGCTCGGAAGCAACATGGACGCCACGGTCGAGGTCCTCTTCGACGGCGTTGCGACCTCCTTCAATCCTGCGCTCACGACCGACTCCTCCCTCATCATCATGGTGCCGGCGGACTTGCCTTTCGGGAGCATGGACCCGGCGAGCGAGGAGATGAACACCATCGTCGTGCGCAACGCCAACGGCAGTTCTAAGCTCGACTTCCCGGTCGTGCCGCCTGCGCCGCAGGTGACGGGGATCAGCAACGAGTTCGCCTTGGCCGGGCAGACCATCACGCTCACCGGGCAGTATCTCTACCTTATCGAGGAGATCGCCTTCCCCGGCGGCGCAACCGCGACGGAGTTCGAATCCGCGCCAAACGGCACCTGGCTGCGCGTGACGGTGCCCTCCGGCGTCTCAGGCGGTGGGGCCATCGAGGTCAAGACATCTGGCGGAACGGCTCCCTCTACGCCCGCGGCTCCCTTCAACGACCCGGCCGGTTTGCTCTCCAATTTTGACGACGTGAACAACTTCGGCTGGGGAGCCAACCTCGTCAACGACCCCGCGCTCTTCCCCAACGGCTGGGGCAACTACGCCTACATGAAGGCCGACGGCGTGGCCGGCGGCGATTGGGGCTGGTGGAACGGCGGCCGCTCCATCAATCTCAACCAGGTCGTCTGGGTAGACCCCGCCGACCTCGGTGCACCGGTTTCCAACTTTGCCCTCAAGTTCGAGATCTACGTCCGCACGCCGGTCGAACATGGCACGCTGCTCATCAGGTCGGACGACGACTGGAAGCACATCGGCCGGTTTGAGCCTTGGACGAAGACCGGCAAGGCGTATGCGCCGCAGGGTTGGACGACCGTGACGTTCCCGCTGACCGAGTTCCGCACCAAGTCTGCCGCGGGCGTGGACGGCGGCGGGGATTCCGTCGGATCGCTGCTGGCCCTTCTCGGGAGCGACGGTGCTTCTCCACTGGGCTTCATGTACGTCAACGATGATGCCGACGTGGTGCAGGACCTCGACCTCGCAATCGACAACATCCGTATCGTGAAGATCGCCTCTTAATGTGGCTTTATGCCCGCGGGCCTCTCAAGAGGGGAGGCCTGCGGGCGCTTTTGTACCCTCAACCACCGAATCTACGATGAAAGCACAGTTACAACTTGCATCCCTTCTCCTCCTTGCGGCGGTGCTCCTTGCGCCGCTGAACACCGCGTTAGCCCAGCAAACGCCCGCTATGACGGTCGTTCACTCGTGGGATTTCGAGGACGGTGCGGCCGGCGGCTGGGCGGGAAGCGGCGGTGTGGCCTCGACGGCCGTTACGACGGAGAAGGCCCTCAGCGGCACCCATGCGTTGAAGCTGACGAAGAACACGACCGGCGTCGAGATCAACTTCACCTACAACGGCCCGGCGGCGCTCAACCTTCAGCCGGAAGACGTGGTTCGCATGAGCGTGTGGATAGCCGCCGCCGATACCGTTCTCTTGAACGGCTTCCAGGGTTTCTGGATGGACGGCGGCTGGAACTGGCATAGCCAGTGGTTCAACACCGCCGACGTGGGTGCAGACGCCTGGGCCACGATTGAATTCCCGCTGTCCACGCTTGCTGATCCGTTTAACGCGCTCGGGTTTCAGGCGCTGTTCAAGGAGGGCGCTACCACGCTGCCTGCGGTCCTGTATGTCGACGACGTGCAGATCCTCCGCGCCGGGGAACCGGAAGAGGAGCAGGACCCGAACCGGTTTGCGACGTGGAGCTTCGAGGACGGCCGCCTCGCCGGATGGTTGTTTCTGACGGACGGATACGCCTCCTCGGGCGAGATTGCTGAGGGGACGGCCTTCGACGGGACGCACTCCGTGCGCCTGGACGCCGGCGACACGCTGGACAAGGCTGCTTTTGCAAATGATGCCCTTCAGGTGAACGAAGGGGATACGGTGCGGGCTATGGTGTGGGTTGACGAAGATCAACTGGCGGGCATCATGGGGCTGCAGATCTTCGTCCAGCACGGCGACTCGTGGGCGTGGACGGACAAGTGGTTTGATGCCGATACGCTCACAACCGGTGCCTGGAACATGCTGGAGTACGTCGTACCGGCTGATCTCGGCGCGACCCGCCGCGTCGGCATTCAGATCACGGAAGTCGACGCCGCGAGCACGCCTACCATTTACATCGATCAGATTACGGTGGACCGCTTTGTTGCGACCGTCGCCCGCGAACGGGCGGAAGCACCTCGCGCATTCCGCCTCGAAGGCAACTATCCCAATCCGTTCTCCGGCGAAACGACCATCGTCTACACGCTGGAAGAGACCTCGCCCGTGCAGCTGACGGTTTTTGACGCGCTCGGACGGGAAGTTCGCACGATTGCGGACGGAATCCAGAATGCAGGCGAGCACCGCGCTCTCCTATCTGCCGACGAGCTGCCAAGCGGCCTGTACTTCTACCGCCTCGAGACGCAGGGTACCAGCGAGACGGGCCGGATGGCACTCGTACGGTAAGTACCGGGTCGACAGGCACCAGAGGATTGGAGGCGTCCGGGCACTACAGCCCGGACGCCTTTTCCTTTCTGCGTTTTATTGAGGAGGAGTCAGCGGGTCGCCATAGAGGATGCCCCGGCCATGGGTGCCGACGTACACCCGCCCGAACAGGTCGGGATCACCCGTTATCTGGAGAATGAGGCCCCATTGATGCGCGTCATCATTGATGCGAACCCAGGAGCCGGCCTCATCGACGGACCGGAAGATGCCGCGCGTGCCATCTACCACGCCGACGAGGTACAGGGCCGGTACGGCTGCACCGGGCGCAGCGCGCCCAAAGCCGAAGGCATGGATCTCGCTCACGCTCGGCAGCCTGGCCGGCAGGGAATGTGGTGTTGAGAGGTGATAGAGGCCGTCATAGCCTGCGATCCACAGGTCGCCGCTGCGCCCCGGCGTGGCGTAGAGGCGGTCCTGCCCTCCGCGCGGATCGCCGCGCTTGCCGGGTGCGGGTGGTCCGCCCGGCAGGTGAAGCGCGGACGATGTAAACGTGCTACCTGCGTCAGCGCTCTCGAACAGCTGGTCGCCGAAGAGGTCAAGTGCATAGAAACGATGCGGATCGACGGTATCAGCGACGACGCGCGTGCCGAGTGCAAGTCCCTCGATGGGCGTCCAGGATTGCCCCCGATCCTGAGTGCGGTAAGGAATGCTCCGGTCGGGCGTCCATATCCAAAGCTCCCCGCGAGACGAAACCGCGACCGACCCGAGTTTGCTGTCCGGGCGCGGCTGAGTGGCTGTGGGCTGCCATGATCGGCCCCCATCTACCGAAAACCCGATGTTCGGCCCGGGGCGCTCTCCAGAGGCAACGCCCACCCGCACGATGATCTCGGGGCGGAGCGCCGCCATGGCGAGGCCCGTGGTGTTGCCGAAACTCGGATCGGTGAAGTTGCCTTCCGGCGCGGGATGGTCGAGGTCGAAGTGAACGAACCCGCCGTAATCCCCAATGGCCGAGATCAACGCGGCTCCCTCCGGCGGACTGAGCAAGTCGAGCGCGACCGTCTCCTCGATGCCCGTGGCAACCGGCAGCCAGAGCGTCTTTCCGTCCCGGTCGGCTGCCGACAGGTTAAAGGTTTCGTAGCCGCCGTAGCCTGTCGTAAAGAGCGCATGGTCGGTATCTACCGGATCGATTTCGACATCGAACAGCCAGTGGATGGGCGTGCGCGCCGCGTATGGGGCGCGGGAAAAGTCGAACGAGCCGCCGCTTTCGAAAACCGGAAGCCACGAAGAACCGGCGTCGCGACTGAGGAACAGGTCCTCGCCCCCGTCATCATGCCGGCCGAACGAAGCGGCGAGGAGCGTCCGGGGATCGCTGGCATCCACGGCCACGGCCGAGTAGCCGAAACGGCGCTGCGGTCCGGGAGCGTCCGGGGTTATGTCCGTCCAGCGTGCCGCCTCCGGCTCGTACTTCCAGACGGCACCGCGATCCATGGGCGCAGGACCCGGGTTGTCGCCGTAGGAAAGATAGAGGACGCCGTCTTTTCCGACGACGGCATGGTTTGGCCTGTAGGCGCGCGGCGCGCCGGGGACGGGCTCCCACGTCTCTCCCCCATCGCGGCTGCGAAAAAGGTTCTCGCGATCCTGAAGGGATACGGCAGCGTAGACTTCGGGAGGCCGCGCGGCACCGCTCAGCGGTGCGAAGACAACCGAGACGATCCCACTTCCCCGCCCCTGACGCATCCACCGGCGCAGAGCGGCGGCGTCGAGACCCGCGGGCGGAGGCTCTGCAAGGTCCGGAAAGGCATCGACTTTTTCCCAGGATACCCCGCGGTCGCGGCTGCGCCAGAGACCATCATGACGGGTCCCGAGCAGAAGATGCGTTCCGTCAGCCGGGTCCACGGCGAGGCGCTCGCCATTGCCACGGCCGTTTTCATTGCCACCCATCCGGAACGGCACGTCGGCGCGCTCGAACGTGCGTCCTCCGTTATCGGAGCGCAATACGGCACCCTCGGGAACGTCCGCGCTAGTGTACGTGCCGAGCGCAAGATAGACGCGCTGCGGGTCGGACGGATCAACGGCGATGCTTTCCACGCCCATCAGGTTACGGTCTTCGTAGGGCAACCAGTCCAGCATCGGCTGCCACCGACTCTCCGCGGTGTCCCATCGGTATGCACCTCCCATGTCGGTGCGCGCGTAGCGCACCCCGGCCGCATAGGGATGAAAGACGAAGCCCGGCACGAACCCACCGCCGACGATTTGCACGTTCTTCCAAACGTACGGCACTACGGCCTGCGCGCCGGCCATCCGTGGAAAGCAGATGACGAGCACGGAGAGGAGGATACTTCGACAGAAGCCCAATGGCGAACCCTTCATAAACCTGAATATCTTGCTATAGAGGCTGTTGAATTATAAGAAAGAGCCATGTGAAGCTGACTTTGTGGATCAAAGTACCGACGCAACCTCCCCCTTGCCGCGGAATCACGGGTGTGTTAGGCAGCGTTCCAGTCACCTGCATCGCCCCGTAAGTCTGATATGCACCGGATCGATAGTAGATCAAAAGGCTCTATACCGTCAACCTCTTGCACGGGGTTTCAGGAAAGAAATCGTTAGCGGCGACGGACGGCTTGTTCTTCCCGTGGTTAAACTCCAATACCCAGCAAAGATCACTCCTTCAGCAGCGGGTCGGTCGAGGGGGAGTCTTCCGGGCGGCGCTTGCCGGCCTGGAACGCACCTGCCTCGCGCAGCGGGATCTGCATGCCGTCCGTGCGGCGAAGCTCATCGAAGAGGCGGCCCCGGAGGTCGAGCACGCGGTCGCGCTCCGCCGGCAGCTGCGCCAAATTGAAGCTTTCCGCCGGGTCCTCCTGCAGGTCGAAGAGCGCATCGCGGTCCCAGACGCCGTAGTAATAGATGTACTTGTAGCGCGGCGTGCGAATGGCGAACTGCGTGGGCGTGTGCGGAAACGAGTACTCCCAGTAGTACTCGTAGAGGAACTCGTCCCGCCAGTCCGCAACGCCTTCGCCCGTGAGCAGCGGCAGGAAGCTTCGCCCGTCGATGGTGTGGGACGGCGGTGCCACGGCACCCGCGAGCGCAAGTACGGTCGGCATGACGTCGATGTTCAGAATATTCTCCTCAATCGTGCGGCCGGGGGCGATCATTCCGGGCGCTACAGCGATCATCGGCACGCGCATGGATTCTTCAAAAGCCTGGCGCTTGTCGATCAGCCCGTGCTCGCCGAAGGAGAAGCCGTTATCGCCCATGTAGATAACGAGCGTGTTCTCGCTGAGGCCGTGAGCATCCAGGTAATCGAGGACGCGACCGATGCTCTCGTCGACGCCGAGAAGCGTTTCGGCGTAGCGGCGATAGAAGTCGTTGAAGTCGATGTCGCCGTGGTACATATAGTCGACTCCGTGCCATGAAGAGCGCTGCGCGAGCACCCATGCGGGCCAGGAGTCGATGCCCTCCGCGTCCGGGTACATGGTCGCCGGATACCGGAGCGGCACGTCGGCGTAGCGGCCCGCGTGGCGCGGCGCAGGGATGAACTCGGCGTGGACGGCTTTGTGGGACAGGTAGAGGAAGAACGGCTCTTCTCGGACGTCGTCGAGCCACTCCAGCGCAAAGTCAGTCAAGATGTCCGACGTGTAGCCCTTCTGCGGCACCTGAACGCCGTCGATGTTGAGAACCGGATCGTTGTAGACGCCCTGCCCACGGAAGCTCACCCACCGGTCAAAGCCGGGCTTCGGGTCGTCCTTCTCCTCGCCCATGTGCCACTTGCCGAAGAACCCAGTCCGGTATCCCGCCTTCTGAAGGTACTCGGGGAAGTAGTGGGTGCCCTCCGGGATCGGTGCGGTGTTGTCGACAATGCCGTGGCGGTGGGCGTACTGGCCGGTGAGAATAGAGGCGCGGCTCGGGGAGCAAAGCGAGGTGGTGACGAAGGCGTTCGCGATGTGCGCTCCTTGAGCGGCCATGCGGTCCATTGAGGGCGTTTCGAGCCATTCGGGGGCGTTCGGGTGGAAGCCCATGAAGTCGTAGCGATGGTCGTCGCTGAGGATGAAGACCACGTTTCGGCGAGCGGCGGGTTCTTGCGCTTCCGCCCATCGTGGCATCCATGCCGGGAGGAGGAAGAGCGGAAGAAGAAGGAGGCGGTTGAGGTGGATCGTTTTCATGTCAGTTGGACCCGTGGTTCGCGTTGGTTCGCCCGGGGGACTCGCAGTCCACTGAGAAAAGGCACCTGCGAGTGAAATGTGCCGCTCGGGTCGTGGCAGGCTGCAGTCCTCTGGCCTCGCCCGGCTTTCGGAACGCCCCCCGCCGCTCGGATGGAAGCAGAGATCCGTCGCTGCACGCGGGACGGTTCTATGGTACGGCTTTCGTGGGAATGTAGCGATGCGCCTTTGCGAGCAATCTCCGTAGACCGCATAAGGTAAAGGCGACTTCGGCAATTCGCCGGCTTCCAAACGTCTTTTTTAGCAGGCCGGAAGCGCATGGTTGCGTTTCGCCGGGATATTGGTCTTTTCGCCGGGCGCGCGGACTCGGTAAAAAGGCTAATGAGCTACGTTCAGGGTGAGAGGTCCACAAGAAGGGAAGCACCCTCCCCGCGTCTCATGCGGACGCACGGTAGAGTCTAAGGCTGTGTAAGAAAACAGATCCTTCGCTGCGCTAAGGATGACAAACGGGGCGGGCGGAGGTTGACGGGCGGCCGGAGGTTGACGGGCGGGACGTTGTTGTTCTTGTCCGGGGCGACGGGCAGGCGGGGGGTGCGTTGTTGCTCGGTGAGGAGGTCCCTCCGCGCGGCGGCGGATAAGGTGGGTTCATGATGAAGGTCGGTAGCGCCGCCTTGGTCGGGATGACACTTTGGGAGACCGGAGGAGATGGGAACGGGATGAGCACCGGGAAGGCAGAACGGCCCTCCGAATTGGGCCGGCGAAGCGACTCAGCCTCCGAAAAAACAGATCCTTCGCTGCGCTCAGGATGACACTCCGGGGGTGGTCGGAGGTTAACGTGCGGCCGGAGGTTGACGGGCGGGACGTTGTTGTTCTTGTCCGGGGCGACGGGCAGGCGGGGGGTGCGTTGTTGCTCGGTGAGGAGGTCCCTCCGCGCGGCGGCGGATGAGGTGGGTTCATGATGAAGGTCGGTAGCGCCGCCTTGGTCGGGATGACACTCGGGGAGGGCGGAGGATGGGCGGGCATCTGGAGCACCGGGAAGGCAGAACGGCATCCCCGAGTCTTATGGGCGCACCGAAGAGCCTCGGGCTGCGAAAGAAAACAAATCCTTCGCTGCGCTCAGGATGACAGCCGGGGGGTGGTCGGAGGATAGTGGGAGGTGGCGATCCCGTAGGGACACGATAGTTCGTGCCCTTACTCCCTGCCCCAACCTGCATCGCGCCCTTATCCGCAATCGCATCTGCGCCTAAACCCCTCTGCGTCTCTGCGCCTCTGCGTCCATTCTTCCATACCCGCCGCTGCGCACCGGCGTTACCCGCCTCGTCCGGTAATTCCTGCCATTCGAGCGCGCACTTTCGAGGAGAGGGGCCGGGCCGCTCATGGGCGGGCAGTGTTTCACGAGCGAACAGGGAGCTTTTCAGAGCGACGGCGCGTGGATCCCGAATGGTACAATGTTTGTTCCAACTGAGGTTCTTCCATCAGGCGCAGCTCGTACTCACGCGAGGTGGAGTATCCTGGACATTTCACGCCGTTGCAAGCGCTCGTTCCTTTTCGGCATCGAACGCTGCACGTCTTTGCGGCAAGGGTCTTCAGGATAGACAAGTGCAGCAGTAACGTCTCCTTTATCTCTGGGCGCGCACATTTCGTCGGCCATTTGGAGACGTTTTTGGCTGCTAACATAGCGTTTGCCTTCCTGCGTCGATTCTGCCTTCGGCCGGATGCGGGTCTAATTTGAACTTTTCTATGTCGCCTGCGGGTTTTCGATGAACGACAATTATTCGTCCATAGAACACGGCATAGCCGCGTCGCTTCACGAAGCGATTGCCGGAGATCCCGCCTTGCACGCTCGTCTGCTGCGCATCGCCCGGCTCGCGGCGCGCGCGGCGGATGCGCCTATCGGCTACATATCGCTTCTTGGCGAGCATGAGCAGTGGATCGCCGCTGCCTATGGGGCGGCCCTCGCCGATGGCCCTCGATCGGAGTCGATCTGCACGCACACCATCGAGAGCGGTTCGGCGTGCGCCATTTCGAACCTGACCGCCGATGCCCGCTTCGCAACCTTGCCGCAGGTGAAGGGGGCACCGAACATGCGCTCCTACGCAGCCGTGCCGCTGCGCGTGATCGGGGGGCACCGGGCCGGGATGGTTTGCGTGGCTGATCGCGTGGCGCGCTCCTTCGCTCCGGAAGTCAGCGAAGCGCTCTTCGACTTGAGCGAAATGGCGCGGGACGTCCTCGAACAGCACCGCTCGCGGGTCGTGCAAAATCTTCACGCCATCGGCACGGAGGGCGCGGAGGGCCTTCCTGTTGTGGCCGAGAGCGTGGTTGACGTGATCTCGCGCTTCCGCGCAGACCTGACGGTGCTTTATACCTCCCCCGCCGTCTTCGGGCTGCTCGGCTTCACGCCGGCGGAACTGCAGGGACGGAGCGTGCCCGATCTGGTACACCCCGACGACCGCCCGCGCCTTCTCGACGCGGCGAGGACGGTGATGACCAACGGCTCCGCTCGGCTCCGCGCGCGACTGCGGCGTAAGGACGAGTCCTACGTGTGGGTTGAAGCCACGGCAGGCGCGCTGCTCCTGGCGAGAACCGGCGAGATCTCTGAAGTCCACGTAGTCACGCGGGACATTTCTCAGCAGGTTGCGGCCGAAGAAGAGGCGACGCGTTTGCGGGAGCGATATCAGTCGCTGGTCGAGCAGTCGGCCGACCCGATCTTCGTTGTTGAGCGTTCGGGGGAGATCGTGGAAGTCAACGAAGCCGCGCTCACGCTTACGGGTTTCTCCCGCGAAACACTGCTGATGATGAACGCCGCCGATCTGGTCGGCTCCGCCGGCGGCTCGTTACCGCTGCTAGCGGGCCAGATGATACCCGGCAAGCCCCGGCGGGCGAACAGCGAGGTGCTTTGCTCCGACGGCCATGTCGTGCCCGTTGAGAGTGCCATGTCCCTCCTTTCCAGCGGGCTGGTGCAAGTCATTGCTCGGGACATATCAGTGCGCTTGGCTGCTGAGGAGGCGCTCAAAGAGTCCGAGCAGTTCCTCCGTGCGACGCTCGACAGCCTTTCCGCGCATCTCGCCGTACTCGACGAGGACGGGCGCATCATTGCCGTCAACGCGCTTTGGAACCGGTTCGGGATCGCGAACGGGGGGCAGGCCGATTACGAATGGGCAGGGGCCGACTACCTTGCCGCCTGCGACCAGGCTGCTGCTATGGGCGAACAGTACGCCGTCGAGGCTGCGCAGGGCATCCGGTCCGTGCTCGCCGGTGAGCGGGAGACGTTCGTTCTGGAGTACCCCTGCAACTCGGCACAGGATGATCGCTGGTTCCTCATGCGGGTCAACCGGTTTCGCGAGCGCGATCCATACAGGGTCGTGGTGGCGCACGAGGACATCACCGAGCGCCAGCACGCTGCGCTCGCGCGGAGAGAGGCCAGCCGCCGGCTCGGGATGGCGCTCGACGCGGCACAGATGGGCGTTTGGGAGTACCGCCCGGCGTCCGGCATGCTCCGCTGGCTCGAGCAGGGCCGGCTGCTGGCCTCGCTTAAAGAGAAAGGGATGCATCCGGATGCGTCGGGGTACTTTGAGCAATTGGCCGAGGAGGACCGGGAGCCGCTGCAGAAAGCTGTAGATACAGCACTCAGTACCGGCGGTGCGCTCGACATGAAGGTGCGGCTATGCGGCAACGACGGCCCCGATGTGTGGCTTCACGCCTGCGGCGAAGTCGTGCAGGACCCTCTTTCGCCGGGGAAGAGCCGTCTGCTTGGCACCGTGACGGATATTACGGCCCGGAAAGAGCTTGAGGACGCCGCCGAGCTGAGCGCGGCGCGGTACCAGTCGCTCAGCGAGCAGTCAATTGCAGGCGTCTACATTGTCGACAAGGGGCGCTTCACGTACGTCAATACCCGATTTGCGGAGATCTTCGGTTACTCGGTCGAGGAGATTCTCGCGCTGGGTTTCTTGACGGAGATTATCCTTGAGGAGGACCGGCCGTTGCTTACGAGTAACATCGAGCGGCGGCTCAGCGGCGAGATAGAATCTGCCAAGTACATCATTCGTGGGATCAAGAAAGACGGCAGCCTTCTCTACACCGAGGTTCACGGTCGCCGGTACGACCCCGGGACGGGGCCGCTGATCATGGGCGTGCTCTTCGACGTTACGCAGCGCGTCGAGAGCGAGCGGGCGCTGGCGGAGCGTGAAGCGTTGCTGAAGGCGGCGGCCAAGGTCGCGCAGACCCTCACGACACTGTCCGACCTCGAAGCGGCCGTGCAGTCCGCCCTCGCCATGATCGGGGAGGCCACGCGGGCCGATCGCGTCTACATTTTCGAAAGCGGCACGCCGGAGGCAGGGCGGCAGCTTCACAAGCGGCGCTATGACTGGCACCGCAGAGGTCCGGCCGAGAATGCGTGCGAAGATCCCCTGGATGGGCAGTCCCTATCCGGCCTTTTCGGCGGCCACGCGGCCGATCTCATGGAGGGAAAAGCCATCGCGACGCACGTAAGCGCCCTGCCCGTCCATCTTCGCCCGCAGTTCGAAAGGCAGTCGGTGCTGTCGATGCTGATTGTTCCGGTCATCGTCGGCGAAGAGTGGCTCGGGTTTGTGGGCCTGGACGATTGCACGGCAGAGCGCGCGTGGTCGTCAGCAGAGCGATCTGTGCTCACCATGGTTGCGACGACGCTCGGCGGCGTGCTCAAGCGCCGGCGGATGGAGGAAGAGCGGGAGCGCAACGAAGCGGCCCTCTCGCGCAGTGAACTGCGTTTTCGATCGTTGGTGGAATCGACCGCGATGGTTGTCTGGCGCGCAGATGCGAAGGGTTTGGTGACCGAACTGGGAGACGCGTGGGCGCGGTTCACGGGGCAAGACCCGGACGAAGTGTCAGGGTGGGGCTGGCTGCGCGCCCTGCATCCAGAAGACGCCGAGAAGACGGCTGCCGTTTGGAAGCGGCAGATCGAGGAGCATTTCCCGTGGGACAGCGCGTACCGCGTCCGGCGGGCCGACGGCGTTTACGAGTGGTTCTCATTTCGGTCGGCCCCTGTGTTCGATGCCGACGGTACGTTTGTCGAATGGGTAGGCACGTGCTCGAACATCGACGAGAAGATGCGGGCGGATGCGGCCTTGCACGAGAGTGAACAGCGGATGCGGCTCATGCTCGAAAGCATCCGGGACTACGCGATCTACACGATTTCCGTGGGCGGCGACGTGATGAGCTGGAGCGCCGGCGGCGAAGCCCTTTTCGGATACACGGCCGAGGAGATCATCGGAAGGCCGGCCGACGTCTTCTACACGGCGGAGGACCGCGAGGCAGGCCTGCCGAAGCACCTGCTCGACCTGGCAGCCGCCGAAGGACGCGCCGAAGCGGAGGGTTGGCGCGTTGACCGCAGCGGGCGACACTTTTGGGCCCAATCCGTAATATCCGCCATCCATGACGCTTCCGGCCGGGTGAGAGGGTTTGCGAAGGTGGTGCGTGACATGACGGAGCGGCGCGAGCAAGAGGAGAAACTTCGGCTGCTTCATGCCGCCATGGAGAATGCGACCGACGCCATCATGATTGTCGAAGCGCCCGGGCGCTTCGAGGATCGCTACATCGTTTACGTCAATGCCGCCTTTGAGCGGGCGGTCGGGTACACGGCCGACGAACTGATCGGCTTAAAGCCCACCCATCTTTTCGAACCGGATACGTCGCCCGAAACGCTCCTCAACGTCAAGCTTCATCTGCAAGAGGGCTTTGGCTACCAGTGCGAAATGGTTGCGACCAGCAAAGACGGCTCCGCCACCGTTCATGACTGCAGCATTTCCCCGGTCATCGGCGAGGATGGGCATCCGACGCACTTCGTCGCTATTCACCGAGACGCGACTAAGCGCAAGCGCACTGAACATGATTTGATCGAGGCCAAGGAACTGGCCGAGGAGATGAACCGGCTCAAGTCTTCCTTCCTCGCCAACATGAGCCATGAAATTCGGACGCCGCTCACCAGCATCATTGGGTTCTCGGAGGTGCTGAAGGAGGAGTTTTCGGGCGTCGGCGGGGAGTTTGTGGAGATGATCCACGCCGGCGGCGTGAGGCTGCTCGAAACGCTCAATTCGGTGCTCGACCTGGCGCAGCTCGAAAGCGGAACGATGAAGTTCGCCCCGGTGTGCCTGCATCTCAAGGAAGAAGCCGACGGCATCTTGCCGCTCTTCCAGGTGCATGCAGCGCGAAAGGGACTCACGCTCGCCGTAGAGGCCGACGAAGATGTGAAGGTGGATCAGGACCGCGTGGCGGTCGGGCGCGTGCTTCAGAACCTGATCTCCAATGCCGTCAAGTTCACCGACCGCGGCGGCGTGACCGTGCGGGTGGGCCGCCGCGGCGATCGCGCCATGCTGGAGGTGCGCGACACAGGGCGAGGCATGACGGAAGCCTTTCTTCCGCACCTTTTCGACGAGTTTAGACAGGAATCTACCGGCGCGGCAAGGACGCACGAAGGCAGCGGACTTGGCCTGGCTATCACGAAGCGCCTGATCGAGCTGATGGAAGGAACGATCGAGGTGGAGTCGACGCAGGGAGAAGGCAGTGTCTTTCGGGTGACATGGCCGGCAGCGGACGCTGGACGACGGCCGTCGCAGGAGGCATTGGTGTCCTCCAGGGAAGAGCCGGCCACGCGCCTGCCGGAGATCCTCATTGTGGAGGACGCGCCCGAAGTTCAGCTTCTCTTTTCGCACATGCTCCGCGACCGGTACCGCGCCGTGGTGGTTTCGGCGGGGGAAGATGCACTTCGTCTGATTCGGGAGAAGCCGTTTGAGGTGATCATGATGGACATCAATCTCTCAGGCTCCCTTTCGGGCGCTTCTCTCTTGAAACTCGCCCGGTCCGAGTCGCTGAACCGCCGCACGCCGATCATTGCATGTACGGCGCACGGGTTGCCGGGCGATGCGGAGCGCTTTATCGCGATGGGCTTCGATGGTTACCTTCCGAAGCCTTTCCGCCGCACGCAGCTCTTCGAGGTTCTGGACAACGCCATGCCGGCCGGCGCGGCGGCGTAGCCACCGAACGGTCGGCCGGAAGCCCCTCTCTGCCGCTTCATTGCACGGCGGGAACCGGTGTGCCTGCAACGATCTGCGAGGGCAACGAGCAGGCTGCAGTGCTAAGAGCCTGTTGATTTGCTATCGATGGGATGTATCGCAGATATCTGGGACGATGTACACGATTGCAATGCTGTCTAACACCATTCTGTATCCTCATCAAGGGGGAGGTTGCGTGGGTGCTTTGGTCCAGGTCGTCAGCTACATACAGCGCCTTCTGTTATTCAAACAGCCTCCTAAGTTCGCCGCTAACGTAACAAATCGGACGAGGCGATATTCTAAGCCAAAACTGGATGTTAACTTGTAGATAATGGCTTATCATACCGCGTGTGAGCCGCTCCGGAGGAGGCGTCTTCGCACACCGAAGTCCGGGATGACTGGAGGCGCAAGTGTCCTCAGGAGCGCGATTTGCTTCTTTCTGTCGAAGAGGTATACAGGATGTCAGCTGTTGTTGAAGCCCCCCTTGTAACGCATTTTGTACTGCGTTTCCGCCCAATTGCCGCCGCACTGGCGCTGCTCATGCTTGCGGGCCTGATGCTCCCCAATACGGCATCCGCGCAGCGCACGGATGGACCGCCCAATAAGCCGACCCTGCCACTCACGACGAACCGCAACCCGCGCGGGGATGACATCGTCGAACCCGCCCGCGCTTACAAAGTCACTTTCCGCGCGAGCGGACGGGCGGACACGACGTATCTCGGCATCGCCAAGATTCCGGACCCGCGCCTCGGGCAGGAAGGCGCGTACGTGGTGCGCGATGAGCGTACGCGCACCATGGTTCGCTTTGCCGACGCCTGGATCTTCGACGAGAGCGGACTGCGGCAGGGCGTGCCGATGGACGCCTCCGCGCTCGGCGAGTGGCTCGTCATCCTGCCCGGCCCGTACGATGAGGTCACGTCCCGCCAGGGTGTGGTGCCGGTGCGGAGTCTCATCGGGGACACCGTGATCTTCGATCTGCGCGCGCTGTGGGAAGCTTCCGTGCGCAACCCCCTCAATGGCGCTGTCGACAATGACACGACCGACGCGCCCCGCATCGCGCTCCTGACGATGCGAAGCACGTATCCGCGCGGCGAGATCGCCAACCTTGCCATTCCGCTGGCACCGGTCGGGCGCAGCGACTATTACCGGCTCTCGGCCATTCGCGATTCGACGATTCTCTACGCGAGGCCGAACTTTACGCTCATCAACGCGCCCGAGATCAAGGGCAAAGGGTGGACGGCTACGGTTTGGGCCGAGACCGGGCTTGGCTTGTCCGTCGTTCGCACGCATATTCCGGCGGTGCTGCGCAGTCCGTTTACCAACTATGGCACCGCGAACGTCTTTTTCCTCGACGGTGGCGTGCGGCTGCAGAGCGGCGACACCCGGTGGGTGCTGCAGGGCTATGGCAACTCGAGCGTGACCGCAACGCAAAAGGTGGACAAGGAGCACCACCAGGTAGCCGCCTACGTCGACGGTATCTTCGAAAAAGGTGAAGAGCGCTTCCTGACGGTCCGCGCTTCCGGGCAGATGACCGACAAGCAGTACCAGGAGTTCGACTGGGCAAATGCCGACTACGCCCTCATGCTCATGGGCGGCTTCGGCAGCCGGCGCGTGCAGTCTGACGGCGAGGAGGCGCACCGGCTGAGCGTACAGCTTGGCGTGCGCATGGGCGAGAACCGCAAGATAGAAGTGTTTGAAACGCGGGACCGGGCGCGCGGCATCGGGCCGGTGCTCGTTGGCGGCTTCGGGCTTCGGCGCGAACTGGGCATCACGTCTTTCAGGACGAGCGGCGAGGCGCTGGGTTACGCGATCTTCGGCCGCGGGGACCGCGATGCCGGTTTTAACGAGCAGGGACTACGGGCCGAGCTGGCGGCCGACCTTGGCCGGCGCTTCTTCGGCATTTACGTCCATGCCGGCGGGCACGCGCAGGCGTACGCAAAGCAGGCCAAGTTCCAGGAAGGCGGCAAGTACTGGGAAGTGAAGGCGTGGGTCGCTCCAAGCGTGGGCATGGAGATCACGATGTAAGGGCGCGCGGGTTTACGCGGCGCGCGGCAGGCGGACGCTGAACAGGCTTCCCTCCCCTACCCGGCTCTGCACTGCGATCTGTCCTTCCGTGATCTTCGCGATCCGACCCCAAGAGACATCCGGGCGGTTTGTGCAGCGGGCGTGACAGCGGCTATTCGTGCCGCCTTGAACCCCGCCTCGCCTCAGTTGGCGATAAACGGGCGCTCTTCGATGGGGACGATGTCCTGCACCGCAAACCAGCCTTCCCCCTCCTCCTGGATGTGCGGACTCTTGTATCCGGTGATGCCGGTCACGTAGACGAGGTCCTTCTTCAGTCCCCCGCCGACGTCGACTTTGGCGGAGAAGTCGCTGACGGTGCCTTCGAGTGAGCCGACCATTGAGCCGCCGCGGTCATAGAGATGGACGCGGACGCGCTTGCCGATGTATGCGTAGGACATGGCTGACGTGGGGTTTGGTAGAAACAGGTCGTGAGTACGCTCCCTATTCTGCGCGGGTGCCCAGGTGCATGTTTCGTTATGCAAAAAGGGAGCGGGCTTGGTGTCCCCCGCTCCCTTCTTGCCTGAATGGTGCCCGTTCTGCCGCCTGTTAGTCCTTCATGACGAAGACGAGCGTGGGATCGAGCGGATAGCGGCCGAAGTCCTTCCCGTAGATCGCGAGTCCGCCCGGAAGCGCCTCATTGACCTCGAAGCGGAGGACGAGCCGGCCCGTCTGCGCGGCCGTCGCCAGGGCTTCCTCGGGAACGACGAGGCTCTTGCGCTCGCCGTAGGAACCCGTCTCGCGGAGATAGCGGTCGCGGATCTGATTATGCCACGAGAGGATGCCCCGATGGTCGGCCGGATCGTCTCCGAGCATCCACTGATCGGCGAGGATGCCGTTGGCGCGCACCTGAACGACGCTAGGGAAGCGCGTCTCGTCGGTCATCGGATAGGCGTTCCGGTTCAGGCTGGGGTCGGCGAGGCCCTTGCCGCGCATATAATCGCCCTCGCCCTCGGCAACGCCTGCGACGCGGTCCTTGCCGAAGAGCTGCTTCGCGCCAACCTCGGCAACGAGCGTGACCGACTCAACGGAGCCTGCGGACACGCCTGACGGCCACGGAACAGTGTACTCGAAGTAGCCCGATCCGGCCCCGTTCACTTTCTTCCCGTCGAGCACGTTCCACTGCTTGAGCGACCAGTCCGCCGAGGAGAAGGACGAGGGCGCAAACGGCACGAGACGGGCCATCTTGCCGCCCTGCACCGCCATCGTTTGCGGCGCGGCCGCTTCGACGACGAACGTGGTGAAGTTGCGATGCAGGATATTTCCAGCCGCATCCATGAGCCGGGTGGCGAGAACGAGCGTGGCCGGGCCGCCGGTCGGCATCGTAACCGAGATCGGGTCGAGCGGCTCGGTCATCCACGGGCGGAACGGAACCTCCCGTGAGGACTCCATGAATGTCGACCGCTCGCCGAGCGCGTTCCATCCGTAGAGTTCAAAGCCGAGCGTGAGCGCGTCGCCGTAGCCCGCTTTGTCCGTAAGGAACGAGGCAAAGAGCGGAACGGAAACGGTCGCGCCGGGCTGGACGGATTGGCTGGACTGATCACCGACGACGATGTAGAGCGGAGCGTGGAGGTCGCGCAGGGTCATGCCCTCTACGAGGTCGCCCATGCCCGTGAACTTTTGCGAGCGGTCATAGCGCCAGTAGCCGTTCCATTCGTTGATCACGTCGTGATGCTCCGTGTAGAGCCACCCGGCGAGCTTGGGATGGCTGCGGAAGGCATCGATGGCGCGGTGGTATTCCCACGAATAATCAACATCGCCGGTGGAGCCTTCGTAGCCCCAGACGTTGCCGAACTCGGAGTTGATCATCGGCTGGCGAGCCTGCCGGAAGCCCTCTTCCATGTTCCACGTCGACCCGGGATAGGTGCCCGTGCTGATGCTGTCAAGCTTGCGCTCCCACATCCAGCCGGGCTGGTAATCGTGCCACGAGTTGATGTCGGTCTCGGTGTGCCCGATGCCGCAGCAAACCGAGTTGTCCTCAACGAGGCGCGTCGGGTCGAGCCTTTTCGCTTCGCGGTAGACGCTGACCACCCAATCCTTCGTTTCCGGCAGATAAACCTCCCGATCGCCGACCTTCGTGCGCAGGCCCCACGTCTCGTTAAAGGTAATCCAGGAGAAGACCGAGGGATGATTGAAGTCGCGCTTGATCATCTCGCGCATTCCGTATTCGACTTCCTGCCGCTGCTCGGCGGTCGGTTCGCCCCAGCCGTTCGGCACGTCCGCCATGATGAGCAGACCGAGCTTATCGGCCCAGTAGAGCTTGCGCGGCTGCGGCACCTTGATGTGGACGCGCATCCCGTTGAGGCCGATCTCCTTGGAGCGAAGGACCTCATCGCGGACAAACTCGTCCGTGGGGAAGGTGTAGTAGCCTTCCGGATAGTACGCCTGATCGAGCGTGAGTTGGAGGTAAATCGGCTTGCCGTTCAGGGCGACGTACGGAATTTCCGTGCCCGGCAGATTCACGACACCGATGCTCCTCATGCCGAAGTACGACGAGACGACGTCCGCGCGGCCGTTCGAGCCGCCGAGCGTCGCTTCGACGTCGTAGAGGAACGGGTCCTCCAGCGACCACAGGTGAGGGTTGGGGATGTTCACCGCGAAGTCCGCTTCCGTCGCACCTTTCGCTATGCGCTGCGTGACGGGCGTCACCCCCGCCTCTTTGAACCGGAGCGTGAGCGTGAGCGCCTCGGGAGCCGGTTCCAGAAGGCGAACGGCCACCGCGACCTGATCCTTCGCCAGATCCGGCGAGAAGTGCATGGTTTCGATGGCGGAGCGGCCGCGCACTTCGAGATAGGGCGTTTGCCAGATGCCGCGCGCGTCGCCGTAGCCCTGCTTGCCTTCGAGGGTAAACGGCCGGTCCACGTCGTCGACGCGGATGACGAGGCGGTTGGCGCTGCCCGCCTTCAGGTGGCCGGTGAGTTCAAAGGAGAACGGCGTGTAGCCCCCCTGATGCGTGCCGAGTTCTTCGCCATTGAGCCAGGCGGTCGTGAGCCAGTCCGACGCGCCGATGTTCAGGAAGACGCGCTCGCCCGCCCATCCGGCGGGCAGGTCGAGGGTGCGGGCGTACCAGCCGATCTGCGCCTCGTCCTTAACGCCGGAGAGCGGCGATCCCCACGGGAAGGGCACGAGAATGGTCTGCGGCGAAGGCAGCCCGGTTCGCTGCCAGCCCTGGGACTGGCCCTGGTCGGCGGCATCAAACTGGAAGTCCCACGCGCCGTTGAGGTTCATCCAGTCCGCGCGGGTGAAATCGGGGCGCGGGTGTTCGGGCAGCGGAATGGGAGAATCGACAGACTGGGCGGAAGCCGTGCCGCTGAGGGCGAGTCCGCCCAGCAGCAGCGCGACCGCGCATATCCGGAAAATCGAAAGCAGTCTTTTCATGTCTTGGGTACTTTTGCTGTTGTTGATTACTGACCTGACGGCACGGCGATAGGCACGCCGCTCGGGACGGGTGCGCCGAAGTCCGGCGTTCCATCGGCCCTCCAGGTGAACGGCTGCGCCCGGAGCAGCCTTCCCTCGAAGCCGCCCACCGCCGGATCGCGCCAGTCCTTGCCATGATAAACGATCCAGTTTTCAGATCCGTCCGGCGACGTGGTGAAGCTGCAATGGCCGGTCGTATAGACGGCTCCCTCGGGCAGCACGGTTGGTTTGAACACCGGGACCGTCGAGCGGCTCCAGGTGGCAGGGTCGAGCAGGTCGCCGCCGTGGTGGCGCAGCATCCCGAGGACGTAGTGCGGCGTTGCGCTATGGCCGGCGGAGTAGATCAGGAAGAGGTCGCCCCGGTGGTACAAGGCTTCCGGCGCTTCGATCCACCCGCGCTCCCACGCGAACTGCGGTTCGGCGAGCTTGACGCGGCGACTGCCGTCGACCGTCCACGGGTTCCGCATCGGCGCGATCTCGAGTCCGTGCGTCGTGTAGACCCAGTACAGATCGCCCCCCGGCGTCTCGATCACGCTCCCATCGATGGCGTAGGCGTCGAGTGCGGGGTCCACCCGCCCGCGGTCCACGTAGTCGCCCAGGGGATCCTGCGTGACGCTTTCGAGGACGTAGTGGCGGTGGTTGCTGTCGGTGCCGTCGCTGGCGGTGTAATAGAGGTACCACTTACCCTGCAGGTAGTGCAGCTCCGGTGCCCAGATCTGCTTGCTCTGCGGGCCCGTTGCAGGGGCGGTCCACACCTTTACCTTTTCCGCGTCCTCAAAGCCCGTCAGCGTGCGCGACTTCCAGACCCAGAGGCCGCCGTCGGGTTCGAAGGTTGCGGTAAGATAGTACCAGCCGTCCTTGTAGACGACCCACGGGTCCGGCGCGCTCTGGGAAGAGATGATGGGATTCGCGAACGTGTCGCCTGTTTGCGCAGTAGCGCTTGCCGGATAGAGGCTCAGGATCACTACTGCTGCAGCGATCAGGCCGCGAAGCGTCAGGTCGCTTGCTTGACTCCGGCATCTTTGCCATTCCTTGATCATGCTGGCCTTCTCCGGGTTTGTCTGTTTAAAGCAACAGATGATTAGAAACTTCTGCAGCCATTATCTATGCGCAAGCGGCTTAAGCATGTGCTCGTCATCCGTCGTAGGTACGGAACCGCACGCAAGTAATATCAGCGGGGCACGAGCAGGAAGTCGTCCGCGGCCACGAGTCCGTCGCCGCCAGGGAAGCGGCCGGTGAGCGATACCGCGACACTTCCTTCTTGATCGAGGTCGAAGTCGATGCGCACCGGTTGCCAGTAGCCGCCGGTAATGGTAGCGTTTATGGTCTTTCCGGCGGGCGTGTCCACCGTCACGACGCCCTCGGCTTCCCGCGCATTGACGAAAGCGAAAAGGCTGTAGCTACCCCGCGCGAGATCCGGAACGACCTGCATGGCGCGCCCATCCGCTCCGGTTATGGCGAGTCGCCTCAGGCCGGAGTAAGCGCAGCAGTAGTTGAACGATGCCGCACCGCTCACCTTCCACGGGTTCGTAGCAATGGACGCCGGGTCCTCCCACTGCTCCGTCTCCAGAGAGCCGTTCAGCAGCAGATTCTGCGGCACGATGGTCCATTTCATCCTGGCCCAATCAAAAGCGGCGCGCACGCCTTCGGTGTAAAGACCGGGAATCGCCTCGCCGACGTTGAACCGGGCGGCCGCAGTCTCGGCACCGTCCAGATAGAACGAGAATGCGCTGCCCTCCTTTACCACGCGAATCGTATGAAAGGCGTCGTACTGGAAGCCGCGCGGCAGGGGCACGGCGAATGAGTCGCGGGTGGCCCCGTTTACGAGATGCCGAACGTGAAAGCGCGCGGCGGGCCAGTTGGTGCGGTCGAAGCCGGCCAGGACGAGATCCCCGTCGTCGGACCACGCGGCCACGATCCCGGCAGTGGATGCGGTGGATTCCTGATCGCGGAATCGGACGCTCGCCTCGAATTCGTAGTCTGTTGCCCAATCGCCTTTCAGCGCGAGATAGCGTTCGGCCGAACCGGCCACCTGGTGGAAGGCACCTTCGTCGGCCATCCAGCCCTTGCCGACCGTCGTCCACGAGGAATCCGGACCACTGAAGAAGTCTTCGTAGAACGGCGTAAAGGCCGCTCCGTCGAAGTCCGCAGCTGCGCCGCTCGTCGCCAGGCCTGGACGGGCTGCGCCCTCCGGAATGCGCTGCGGTTGCATACGAACGCCGTCCAGCGTAACCTGAAGCTCCTTGCCGTCGCGAGAAATGAGGATCTGGTGGAAGACGTCGAACCGGAAGTCCTCGTCCAGCCTCGACTCGACGGGGCCGATGCTGCGCCCATCTACCCTGCCGGTCGTGACGAGCGCCCGGCGCGCGGGGTCCAGCCATATGTCGAAGCGATCTCCATTGTCGTACCGTGCAGCGACAACGCCTGCCCGGCCCTTGTTCGCCGCCAAGAGAACATTGGCCTCGAAAACGTAGTGGTTCAGCGCGGGCGCGTTCACAAGCGCGATGCCATCGGCGGTGCGTGCCTGACGCGCAACCCCGTCCTCCTGCCGCCACTCTCCGGAAAGCACGTTCCATCCGCTGCCGAGCGACGGCGACGCGGCGTTAAATAGGTCACCGACGAGCGGCCGGTCGGGCGCGGGCTTGTAGGCGAGTGAGGGTTGATCGAGGTGCATCCGCGCGCCGAGCCAGTAGAGGCGGTCAACGAACGTCTGCCGATCGCCCGGACCGGCAAACGGCACCGTTCGGGCGTGGTAGGCGGTGATGTCGTCGACGTTGTTCGGCGCTTTCGTAACCGTGTTGTGTCCCGGTGCGTCCACGAGCGGCGTGCTGCGAAGGATCGGCGGGACCACTTTGTCCCAACCCGGTCCATCCAGCCCCTCCGACGGTATGGCTTCCGTAGTAGCATACCCGAGCGCATACGTCGGCAAATCCCATGAGCCGCCGCTGTACATCATGTAGTAGCGCGCGTCGCGCTTGAGGACGGTGGGGCCTTCGTTGGTATAGCGGAGGCTGCCGTTGCCCGGAATCGCGTCCTTGTCCTCCCATGCCTCGGTGCCAACGGTTACGTTGGAAGGGGTGCCTTCAAGCGAAAAGCGGCTCAACATCCGGTCCTGAACGATGCCTGCACCGGGCAGACGCGGCTCGTAAAGGTAGCTGTAGAAAAAGAACTCCTCACCGGTGTCGGGGTCCTGAAAGACGTGCCCGTCGATGCCCCAGCCGGAAGTGAGCGGGCCCCTGATCGACGAAGGGTCCGCGCGGAGAATCGCTGACGGCCACCCCGATGCGGCGCGCCATCTCGCCCACGCGCCAGTCCGGCGAGGCTTTGCTCGCCGTGTAGTACATGTAGAAGAGGCCGTTGCGGTAGATGACCTCCGGTGCCCACACGTCCGCCTGGTTCCACGCCCCCGGCGCAGAAGACGACGAGAGCACGCCGCCGAGCGCTTCCCAGTTTACGAGATCCGTCGAGTGGTAGGCGAGGATCGGGTCGCCGGAGACGTACATGTAGTATTCTCCGTTGTACTTGAGCAGGTGCGGGTCGGCCATGCCGAGCCGGTCATGGACGGGATTGCGATAGACGCTCTGCGCGCGCGCATCGTCAACGCCGCACAAGAGCAAGAGCGCCAGGAGAAACAGGGGCAGTGGCCGGGGCATAAGCAAGAATTCCGAGGTGCGTGGATGGAAAGGTGCCGGATGCGCCCATGCGGACGCTTTGCTCAGGGAATCAAGTTCAGCTTCATCCAGGTAGCGGGGCGGTTCGGATCCGTTCCGGCGACCCATTCGGTGAGGAGCCTTTGCGAAGCGTCGAGCGAGACCATTCCCACGTTGAACCCTACGGCACCACCTTCCGGCTCGCCGACGGTCGACCAGGGAATGCTGATCTCCCAGTCCACGGTTTGCCCCGCGGCGCTGGCCACCTTGCGAGACAACACCGTCAGTGCTGGATCGTCGACCGGCTTCCAGATGCCATTGTCTCCCTGGTCGAGCACATAATCGCCGTTCGCACTGATGCGCAGCCGATAGGCACCCCGCGAGGGGATGTTCTCCGCCACTTTTCTCGGCGCGACGGCGATCAAGATGCTTTCAGACGGGCCGCTGTCTCTCTCCTCCGAAACGCGAAGGTGAACGGACAAAGCGTCTGAATCGTGGACCGCCTGCGCCTCGATGCTTCGCCCGGTGAACGCGCCCACGAAGACCTTATCTGCAAGCTGCCAGACGGGTTCATCGGGAAGGCCGTTTATCTGCACGTCGGCCGCCGGCGCATCGGGTTCGCGAACGATGCGGCCTTCGATGGTCCACAATTCGTCATAGGATGCGTTGTATGCGTTCGTGGTGGTGAGCGCAACGACGGTGCCCGCGTCCTTAATCATGAGGGAGTTCCAAAGGGCGTGGCGGCCCGGCGGAACGTAGAACGGACGCGAGAGCAGGGAGAAGTCCTTTGCCTCGTCATTGCCGATGGCGACGATCATCTCAGAGTCGCCCAGTCTCCGCTGCGGCCGGCATTCCCCTGAAAGGACAGGATGGTTTCTCCGGAGGGGAACTGCGCGACATAGGGAGCGCCGCCATGGTCGCGGGGCGCGAGTTTCCACTCCGGCGTGAGGGCTCCCCACCGGTCCGGACTTCCCGGGCTTACGGCCTGCCATGCTCCCTGCGCCGGCAGCCGAACGATGGCGGGCTTAAAGGCGGTGCCGTCAAGCCCATTGTCTTCTATAGCGAATACGAGATCGCGGCCGTTATTCAGCAACAGCGGGACCGGCATCCCGTCTCGCGAGCCGGGGCGGTAGGATACCCGGTTGGCACCGGACCAGCTCATGCCGCCGTCCGTGGAGCGGAAGTAGGAGATTTCCTGGTCATTGTTGGTGGCGAAGGGATATTCGTTCGCGGCGAAGAGGCGCAGGTCGCCCGGTGCCGGCTCGATCATCGCCGGCTCCCAGCACGCCTTGTGCGCCGTCACGCCGAGCCGCAAGAAACACCGTCGGCGCGGCGCTCCCATGTTCGCCCGTTATCCGTGCTGGCCAACAGCTCGATGCTGAACCTCTTGGCAGCCGACGCTGCCTGTGGCGGGCGGCTGTTATAGGCGAGAAGCACCGTCCCATCGGCGAGCTGCACGAGCGAGGGGTTGGCGGCATTGACCTCGTTCATCGGCGGCGGCCGGTGGCGCTGCGCTCCACGTCGCACCCTCATCGGCGCTGACCTGCACCCAGGAGCCACCACGGCTCTCGAAGGTCACCAGCTACTCGCTATTCGCAAGGGTAATCATGCGCGGGTAGTATGCCGGGCCTTCGAACGGACGCCGCAGGGTGCCGTGATCCCAGGCGATACGGATCCCCTCGGTATACGGCACGACCGTTCCAGGTCCGGTCGGCTCCACGGGATCAGGGCCGCTCACGCTGTCGCCGCAGCCGGCACCGGCAACGAGCAAGTCGAGCGCGAGGGCGCAGAGTGACGTTCTGCAATGTCCGGTTTTCATTGCTCACACTGCCCTGAAGGCAGCGTCGATTTTAACGCCGGACGCAACGGGCGTGCCGAAGTCCGGTGAGCCGTCCGGCTTCCATCCGAACGGCTGCGCCCGGATCACCCGGTCCCACCCCGGCTCGCGCTGCGCTTGGAATGGTAGACGATCCAGTTCTCGGTGCCGTCGGGAGAGGTGGTGAAGCTCGCGTGCCCCACGCCGTAGACGCCCTCCGTGCCGGTGAACACGGGGCCGCTCTTCGTCCAGCTCGCGGGGTCGAGCGGGTCGGCGCCCGGCCGGAGGCGCAGCTGCCCCAGCCGGTACTCCTTCAGCCACGATTCGCGCGTGGAGTAGATGATGAAGGTGTCGCCGTCGTGCTTCAGCAGCTCCGGTCCCTCCTCCAGGCTCAGCTCCGTCCCCACCTCCCAGCTCTCCACCGGAGAGGAGAGCTTCACCCGCGGGCCGCTGATCGTCCACGGATTGGACATCGGGGCGATGTAGAGGTGCTGCGGCGTCTTGTCGGTGCTCGCGTTGCTCTCCCAGCCCGACCACACGGCGTAGAGCCGCGCCGCCGATCTCGCCCACGGTGAGGTCGATCGCCCACATCGGCTCCGCCTTCAGCTGCGGGTCGTCCCCGGTGTAGAGCATCCCCCGGTCGACGTACTCGCCCTGTGGGTCGTCGCCCACCGACTCCAGCACCCCCGCCCGCTGGTGAACGTACGGCGGGCCGGACTCGCCGGCGGCGTAGTAGATGTACCAGCGGTCGCCGATGTGGTGCAGCTCGGGCGCCCAGACGTTCGTGTGGTTCCAGCCCCATGCCGGTGGCGTCCACACCTTCACCCCGTTCTCCTTCACCCGCTCCAGCCGCGGGGAGCGAGAGACCCAGATGCCGCCGTCTCGCGACTCCACGAGGTGGTACGTGTCGCCCCGCCGCACTACCCACGGATCCTGGCCGGTGCCGATCGGGTCGTGGAAGGTACAGGAGGCGGTGGTGGGACCGCCCGGCTGCGCCGGTGCGGTGCTGTTGCCTCCCGCGCAGGCGGCGAGAAGCAGGAGCACCGGCAGGGGAACGATCGCTGGGAGCGATTTCACGGGTTCGGATCGCTGGGGGAGGAACGGGAACGGGGGCGGCTCGACGCCGCCCCCGTTCCCGCGGATGATCCGGCTCACCAGCCGGGGTTCTGGCTCACGTTCGGGTTGAGGTCCACCTCCGGCGTGGGGATCGGCAGCAGCTCTCCCTTGCCGACGGTGAAGAAGTCGAACTCCGGGTCGTGCGACTTCAGCACAGGCAGGTACGCGGGTCGTCAGCAGGTTCTGCCGCTCCAGGTCCAGCCACCGCTGGTGTTCGTCCGCGAGCTCGAGCAGGCGCTCGTGCAGGATCCGGTCACGCATCTCCTCCTTCGTCATCCCCGCCGGCAGCGGCGCCAGGTTCACCCGGGCGCGCACGCGGTTGATGAACGGCAGCGCCGCGTCGGTCTGGCCCAGCTCGTTCAGCGCCTCGGCCTGCAGCAGCAGCACGTCGGCGAAGCGCAGCACCTTGAAGGTGAGCGGCGCGTCCCAGTCCTGGTCGGTCGTGTTCAGCCAGTACTCCGTGTACTTCTTCCAGAAGATGACGCTGTCCCCCCGCGCGATCCGGTTGGGATCGGCATACCGGCCGGCGAAGCGCTGCGCCATCGTCTGCCCGTAGGCCATCTCCGTCGGGCGCCAGAAGAGCGTCGCGTCCAGGCGCGGGTCCACGTTGCCGTCGACGGTCTTCTCCTTCATGAACTCGGTGAAGAGCCAGGTCGTCGGCTTGCCGTCGCACCACGACGGGCCGCACGGACCGAAGAACTTGCCCTGTGTTCAGCCCGCGCACGCCCTGCGAGAGCGCGCCGCGGCTGCCGAACTGCACTTCGAAGAGGCCCTCCGGCGAGTTGTTCCCCTCGTACCGGAAGAGCGTCGAGTAGTCCGGGAGCAGCTGGTAGCGGTCGGAGGCGATCAGCGGCCCCAGGACGTCCGCGGCCTGCTGCCACTTCCGCTGCATCATCAGCGCCTTGCCCAGCATGCCCTGCGCGGCTCCGCTCGTCGCCCGGCCCACGTCCGCGCCGCTGTACGAGGCCGGCAGCACGCCCATCGCGTCGGTGAAGTCCTGCTCGACCTGCGCGCCAGACTGCCTCCGCCCCCGGCGTCGGCGGCATGGAGTCCACCACCGAGACGCCCGTCTGCAGCGGCAGATTCGCCCCGCCGTACAGGTTGATCAGGTTGTAATACAACAACCCCCGGATGAACTTCGCCTCCCCGACGATGCGGGCGCGCAGCGTCGGGTCCATGTCGATGTCCGGCACCCGCGCGATCACCTGGTTCGCCCGGAAGATGGTGGCGTAATGGTCGAACCAGATCGCGTGGTTCGGCTCGAAGTCGTAGGCGTTGAAGGAGAACTTGTTCCAGTTCGCCAGGTCCGTCCACGGGCTGTTGCTCTTGCCGTCGTCCGCCCGGATGTCCGTCGGGAAGCCGAGCCACCGGCCGTAGACGCCGTTCTGCTCCAGCCCGTTGTAGGCCGTGTTCACCCCCTGGATCGCGTCGGTCGCCGAGGCCCAGTAGGTCTCGAGTGTCCGGGCGTTCGGGTTGGTCACCGCGACGTCGCTGCACGCCGCGAGCGCCGCTCCCAGGAGCAGGACCGGCAGTAGTGTCGAGATGCGGGTTCTCATGTATGCTCCAGATTCCATTTTCTTAGGGGTCCGCCGGGGCGTACTCACAGGCGGAGGTCCAGGCCGACGGAGATCGTCCGGACGTTCGGGTAGATGTACCCGTCGTCGATGCCCCGGGCGAGCGGATCGCCCAGCCACGTTCCCGGATCCCAGGACGAGTAGTTGGTGAAGGTGTACAGGTTCTGGAGGTTCACGTACACCCGCAGACGCACCCGTTTGACCCCAGCCGCTGCATCAACTGCGCCGGAAGGGTGTAGCCCGAGGACTACGTTCTGGATGCGCAGGTAGTTCCCGTTCTCGATCCAACGGTCGGAGACCGGGTTCGCCGTTGGCCGCGCCCGCAGCGCCGAAGAGGGCGCGCGGCGTGTTGGTGCTCGGGTTTTCCGGCGTCCACGGCGAGAAACCGGCGGTGTAGTTCGCTTAGTCGTCCATCCGCTCCGTCCAGAACTTGGTGACGTTGAAGATCTTGTTCCCGAAGTTCCGCGCAGCGCAACGGCGAAGTCAAAGGCCTTATAGCGACCGTCGGCAAAGAAACCCAGCTCCAGATCCGGAATGGCGTTTCCAGCGCCGTAGCGATCCAGGTCCGTGATGATGCCGTCATTGTTGAGATCGGCAAAGCGGACATCGCCGGGCTTGGCTCCGGGCTGAATGAGCTTGGAAGCCCCCGTTTGCGGGTCGGTATACGAGTGCGCATCAACCTCAGCTTGAGACTGGAAGATACCTTCCATCTTCAGCACGTAGTATTCGCCCACCGGGCCGCCTTCAGTCGTGCGAGCAATGCCCCACGGACCGGCGAAGATCGGCTGCCCGCCGTTGCCCAGCTCCAGAACCTCGTTCTTGGTGGTCGTCAGGTTCAACCCGGTATTCAGGTTGAAGTCCTTGCGCTCCATGCGGTAGGCACCGCCCACTTCAAAGCCGCTGTTGCGAACCGTTCCTGCATTCACGAACGGGCTGACATCAGAGCCAAGGCTCCAGGGCAGCGGGGCGCGCACGAGGGCACCGCCCGACTCGGAAATGTAGTAGTCCGCGTTCAGGGTCACGGCATAGTTCAGCAGCGCCAGGTCGACGCCGATGTTCGTCATGCGGTTGTCCTGCCAGCGAATGTCCGGGTTCGAGAGGTTGGTCTGGATGGCACCGTTGCCGACCTGGCCGCCGCCCGGCCCGAACAGGTAGCCGATGTTCTGGTAGATGAGCGCCGCGAAGGCGTAGTCGTCGATCTCCTCGTTGCCCAGCTCGCCGTAAGAACCGCGCAGCTTGAGCGACGGGATGGCCGAGGCGAGGCCGCCCATGTTTTTGTAGAAAGATTCTTCGGAAACTACCCAGCCCAGCGAACCGGACCAGAAGTTGCCCCAGCGGTTGCCCGGGCCGAAGCGTGAGGAACCGTCCCGGCGGAACGTACCCGTCACGAGGTAACGATTGGCGAAGTCGTAGTTCGCACGAGCGAGATAGGAGCGCCGCGTGGTCGTGACATTGAACCCTTCGTTGTTCAGGTTCTCCGTGCCCGCATTGATGGCCTGGTAGTTCTCGTTCGGGAAGTTTTCGCGATAGGCACGAAGGTGCTCGTAGTCAATCTTCTGCTCAGAAAGGCCGACTACCGCGTTAACGGTGTGGCGGCCGTACGTCTGGTCCGTCGTGAGCAAGTTTTCATACAGAACGGACGTGCGATCGTTGTTGTCCTTCGTCAGGCGCGCCGGCAGCAGCGGGTCGTTGAGCCGGATCTGGCCCTGGCGAATGAAGCTCCCCCACTGGTAGTCTTCGTACTGCAGACCAAGATTGAACCGGTACCGGAGGTTGAGAGGCAGTGCAACCTCGGCATAGACGGTTCCGAGAGCCTGATTCGAGGTGCTGGCATTTTCCTCCAGCTTCTGCATGCCGACCGGGTTCGTGGCGAACGTGTAGTTGGCCTGGCTTCCCACGCCAAATCCGCCGATGTTGTTCGGATCGTAGACCGGGATCGTCGGGAGCATGCGAACGGCGTCGATGAGCGGATAGCCGATCAGGTTGTCCCTGTTCGCGCGGGAGAGGGAGGCGTTTTCGCCAAAGGTGAGAATGCCTCGCTGTAACTCCGAATTAACACGCAAGCTGTAGCGCTCGAAGCCCGTCTCGATGATGGCACCATCCTGCTTCGTGTAGCCGCCGCTGATGAGGTAATTGGCGTTGGTCGTAGCGCCGGAGATCTGGAGGTTGTGGTTCTGAATGGAACCGCGCGTAAAGAGCGCGTCCTGCCAGTCCGTATCTACGGTCGGGTTGATGGCTCCCGCGATCGGCGGAAGGCCCACGTTTTCATAGGCCATCCGGTTCAGGGCTGCCCACTCGGCCGAGTTCATGATGTCGACCTGGTGAGGAACCTCCTGGTAGCCGGCATACGTGTTGAACGTGATCGTATTGCCGGGTGCCTGGTTGCCGCGCTTCGTCGTGATGACGACCACGCCGTTGGCAGACTGCGAGCCGTACTGCGCCGCCGCGGAGGCGTCCTTGAGCACCTGAATGGAGGCGATGTCGTTCGGGTTGAGGTTCGGGTTCTGCGACATGTACATGCCGTCAACCACGTAGAGGGGCTGGCCGCTGCCGCCCAGAAAACGCTGCCCGCGGATCGTGATTTCAGCTCCGCGCCCCGGCTCACCGGTCGAGTTGATCTGGACGCCGGCCAGGCGGCCTTTGAGCTGATCTTCAAGCGTCGCCGATTTGCGAATATCGAGCGCTTCCGGCTCGACGGTGGCGACGGCACCGGTGATGTTTCGGCGCTTCTCGGTCGTGTAGCCCACGACGACCAGCTCGTCTCCCTGGAGGACGACCGGCTCGAGCGTGACGTTGATCACGTTGCGGCCATTGATGGCGATCTCCTGCGTCTCGTATCCCACGAAGGAGAAAACAAGTGTTTCTGCGCCCGGCAAGACGCGCAGGTTGTAATTGCCGTCGAGATCCGTGATGGTACCGGTGGTGGTAGACTGCACGGTCACGTTTACGCCGACGAGGGGCGAGCCGTCGCTGCCGTCAACAACGCGGCCTCGTATGTTCTCCTGGGCCGAGGCAGACAGAACGCCTGCGAACAGCAGCACCAGGAGCAGCATGCTTTTCCTTGCGATTTGCATAGGATGTCTGCTCAAGTTAATTCGTTAAATAGAGGGGGCGACTGGGCGGTGCGAGCCGCTCAACAGCCCCGCTGGGTGAGGGTCATTCGCGTTTGAGGAAGCGCTACCAGCAAGTAGAACCTCGAACCAGTTTCGAAGTTCGATCTGGTGCGACCCCGCGCAAACAGTTCGATGATACGGGACTTCCGGATATTAGTCAAGTTTTCGATGGGGCACTTCGGCGTACCCTATGAGGCTTGATCGGCCCCAAGGGCTTGTAGAATGCGGTTTTACGGGAAACAAAAAGGTTCGTCACTTGCTGTGGGCAGTCCCGCCTTTCACCGGTCTGCAGTTCCGTTTGATGGCAACCGGCGCGAAATGATTCTCTTCTCGGACGGTATTCCCCGCTTATTCAACGGCCTTAGAAAGCCTACAGAGGCTTTTTCATAGCGTAGTAGCCTCTGAATCTCTGCAGACCCTCACCTGCACATCAAACACATCTTGCGGTTTTGTTCGGGTTCGATTACATTATAGCGGTAAAATGCCGCCGGTCTGCACAACCCGGCGGTTCCGGCATTCCCCTGCCACGAGCATTCAACGGGCCGGCCTTCTCGTAGGAAGACAGGTTCAGGTCGTTTATGAAGAATCCTACCATTTCAGAAGTTGCGCGGAGGGCGGGCGTCTCGAAGTCCACCGTGTCTGCGGTGCTCAACCATAAGGACATCGTCAGCGAGGGCACGCGGCAGAACATCCAGCGCATCATCGATGAACTCGACTACCGCCCGCGCGCTTCGGCGCAGCGGCGAACGCCGTTGTCATCGGGAAAGTCGCTCGGCTTCGTGACGAAAGAGGCCGCAAACCCGTACTACGCCGAAGCGGTCGGCGGCATACAGCAAGCGGCGTTCGAGCATGGCTACCAGGTTTACGTGGCCTCCTCCGAAGGCGAATACTCGTACGAGAAGCAGATCGTCGAGCAGTGCCGCGCGCGCGACTTCGACGGCCTCATCGTCACCCCGATCCTCAACGACGACACGGACCTCTCGCACATCTTCGAGCTGAAGCGGAGCAAGATGCCCTTCGTGCTGCTCGAACGGGTCCGAGGCGTGCAGGCGAGCCTTGTGGACATCGACAACGTGCGCGCATCGGCGCTTGCGGCTAAGCACTTGTTCGACCGCGGACACACGCACATCATCCACTTTGCCGGTCCGAGCTACTCCTCGCACAGCGACGAACGGGTCCAGGGCGTGCGCCGCGCATTTAGCGAAAGCCGCCACGTCTGCCGCGACAGCATGATCGTCGAGGCCGGCTCGTCGCTCGAGGAAGGCTACCGGGCGGGCCTGAAATACTTTTCGGAGGTGACGAAAGACCGTCCCACCGGCGTAACGTGCTACAACGACCTGGTGGCGCTCGGACTCCTTCGGGCGCTGAAGGAACTCGGCATCAGCGTGCCCGGCGAGGTGGCCGTCGTCGGATTCGACGACCTGCACCTTCTTGACTATCTTCCGGTCGGCCTCACCACGATTCACGTGCCCAAGTTTGAAATGGGCAAGCAGGCGGCAGAACTGCTCATCCGGCAGATCGAGCACGGCCGGTCACCTGCCGTCGAGAAGGTTATACTCGATGCTCGCCTCGTCATGCGGGAAACGGCGTAATCTTCATCCTTACCTTGCGTCATTCATCTAATCCGTCATCCAGTCGAACTGCAACCATGCGAACTTCCCTCCTTACCTGCCTCTCCGTCGCGCTCGGCGCTCTGCTCTTTTTGCAGGCCTGCAACGCACCCGCTCCCGAAACCGACGAGCGCGTTTCTTCCGCTCCCTTTGGACAGGATTCGTCCGGAGAGAAGGCGACCGTCTACACGCTGCGCAACCACAACGGGATGGAAGCCCGGGTGACCAATTACGGCGGCATCATTCTCTCGCTGACGGCACCGGACCGCAACGGCAACTTTGAGGACGTTACGATTGGCTACGACTCGCTTTCATCGTATCTGGACGAAAGCCCGTACTTCGGCGCCATCATCGGCCGCTACGGCAATCGCATCGCCAACGGCCGCTTTACGCTCGACGGCCAGGAATACACCCTCGCAACGAACAATGGCCCGAACTCGCTGCACGGCGGCAACAAAGGCTTTGATAAGGTCTTCTGGAATGCCGAGCCATTTGAGCACGACAGCGCCGTCGGCCTCGTCCTCACGCGCCGCAGCCCGGATATGGAGGAGGGCTACCCCGGCAATCTCGATGTCAAGGTGACGTACGCCCTGACCGACAACAACGAACTCCGTATCGACTATGAAGCCGAGACCGATAAGGCGACGCCGGTCAACCTGACGCAGCACACCTACTTCAACCTGACGGGCGATTTCTCCAACTCCGTCCTCGACCACGAGCTGATGATCGACGCGAGCCGCTACACGCCGGTCGATTCGACACTCATCCCGACCGGCGAGCTTGTTTCGGTGGAAGGAACGCCGTTCGATTTCCGGACGGCTACGCCGATCGGCGAGCGGGTTGACGCCGACGACGATCAGATTCGCAACGGTCCCGGATACGACCACAACTGGGTGCTCGACCGCGAGAGCGAGAACGACCTCGAGCTGGCGGCGCGCCTCATCGATCCCTCCTCGGGTCGCGTCATGGAGATCCTGACCACCGAACCGGGCCTTCAGTTCTACTCGGGCAACTTTCTCGACGGGACGCTGATCGGCCGTGGCGGCAAGCCGATCAACCATCGCACCGGCGTCGCGCTCGAGACGCAGCACTTCCCGGATTCGCCCAACCAGTCGACCTTCCCCTCGACCATTCTGCAGCCGGGCGACACCTACCAGTCCACCACGGTTTATCGATTTACCACAACCGACGAGGGGCAGAATGCCGAATAACCCCTCCTCGGATCACCCTTACCGCCGTTACAATCAGCTCACGGCCGAGTGGGTGCTCGTCTCGCCGCACCGCATGAAGCGGCCGTGGCAGGGCCAGGTGGAGCGCAGACCGCCGGAGGAGCGACCGGCGCATGACCCGGGGTGCTATCTCTGCCCGGGAAACGAGCGGGCGGGCGGGCATAAGAACCCGAATTACACCTCCACCTTCGTCTTTCCCAACGACTTCCCCGCGCTGCTGCCGGGTTCGCCGGGTACGGCCCCTTCCGGCCATCCGCTCCTCAAGCAGGAGGGCATTTCGGGCGAGTGCCGCGTGATCTGCTTCTCGCCCCGACACGACCTGACGCTTCCCGAAATGGCGCAGCCCGATGTTCGCCGCGTCGTGGACGTTTGGGCGGAGCAGACGGAGGAGCTGGGGCGCACGTACAAGTGGGTGCAGGTGTTCGAGAACAAGGGCAGCGCAATGGGCTGCTCGAACCCGCACCCGCACGGGCAGATCTGGGCGCTCGACACCGTCCCGACCGGCCCCGCCACCGAGGACGTCCACCAGAAGGCGTGGATGGCGGAGCATGGCGAGCCGCTGCTCGTCTCCTACGCGGAGGCCGAGGCCGAACGGAAGGAGCGGATCGTGGTGGAGAATGACGACTGGCTGGCGGTTGTCCCCTACTGGGCCACGTGGCCGTTCGAGACGCTTCTTCTGCCGCGCCGGCACGTCTTGCGCCTTCCCGACCTGAACGAGTCGGAGCGCGACAGCCTTGCCGCGATTCTGAAGAGCCTCTTGACGCGCTACGACAACCTTTTCGAAACGGCATTCCCGTACTCGATGGGCTGGCACGGCGCGCCTTACGACGGCAAGGACGGCGAGCACTGGCAGCTTCACGCGCACTTCTATCCGCCGCTCCTGCGCTCGGCCACCGTCCGCAAGTTCATGGTGGGCTACGAGATGCTCGGCGAGGCGCAGCGCGACCTCACGTCCGAGCAAGCGGCCGAGAGGCTGCGCGAGACCTCCGACACGCATTATCGACACGTACAATGAAGACGCTCGTTACCGGCGGAGCCGGGTATATCGGCAGTGCCGTCGTTTCTGAACTGGTTCGCGAAGGGGAAGAAGTCGTTGTGTTCGATAACCTCTACCAGGGACATCGCGAGGCGGTTCACCCGGAGGCGACCTTTGTGAGAGGCGACCTTGCCAATGCAGAGGCCATCGAGGCGGCCATTGCCGAGCACCAGCCGGAGGCGATCATGCACTTTGCCTCGTACTCGCTCGTGGGCGAGTCCATGCAGAAGCCGTTCAAGTACCTCGGCGAGAACGTGCAATGCGGGACGAACCTCCTGGAGGCGGCGGCAAAGCACGGCGTGCGACGGTTTATTCTCTCCTCGACCGCCAATCTTTTCGGATTGCCGGAGCGCATTCCGATCGACGAAACGACGCCCATTCGGCCGGGGAGTCCGTATGGCGAAGCGAAGTTCATCCTCGAGCGCATGCTCCACTGGATGGACGAACGGTACGGGATGCGCTACGCCGCCCTGCGCTACTTCAATGCGTGCGGGGCGGCCTCGCCAGACCTCGGGGAGGACCACGACCCGGAGACGCACCTGATTCCGCTCGTGCTCGAAGTGGCGCTCGGCCGGCGCGAAAGCATTACCATCTTCGGCGACGATTACGAGACGCCCGACGGGACGTGTATCCGCGACTACATTCACGTGCTCGATCTGGCGCAGGCGCATATCCTTGCGCTGAAGGCGCTCGACCGGGGCAGCCGCACGTACAATCTCGGCAACGGACAGGGCTACAGCGTAAAGGAAGTCGTCGATGTGGCGCGCGCCGTAACCGGCCACTCCATTCCCGTCGTTCTCGGCGAGCGCCGCGCGGGCGATCCGGCGGTGCTCGTCGCTGCGAGTGACCGCGTGCGCCATGAACTCGGATGGAAGCCGCGTTTCCCCGACCTAAAAGACATCATGGAGAGCGCCTGGGCGTGGCACCAACTCCATCCGAACGGCTACGCGACGAGCGAGAAGCCCTCTCCTGCACTTTGAGAGCCTCCTGATTTAATTTATACAAGCTTTGGCGACAGGCTCGTGTTCACCTTGCTCCAACAGCCACTTAACTCACCTAGACCATGACTCGCGACCAAATCCTTTCCGCTTTTAAAGATCAGTTCGGCGGCAATCCCACTTACGTGGTGCGCTCGCCCGGCCGGGTGAACCTCATCGGCGAGCATACCGACTACAATGATGGGTTTGTGCTGCCGGCTGCCATCGACCGCGCGATCTGGATTGCGCTTCGCCCCCGCAGCGACCGGCGCGTCTCGATCTACTCGCTGGACTTTTCCTCGCCGGCGAGTTTTGACCTGGACGATCTTAAAGAGAAAGGCAAAGGGTGGCTCGAATATGCCCGGGGCGCAGCGCATGAACTGCAGAAGGCCGGGCACACGCTCAAGGGCTGGGAAGGAGTCATGGGCGGCGACGTGCCGCGCGGCGCGGGACTCTCCTCCTCCGCCGCTCTGGAGCTTGCCGTGGAACGATCCTTTGCGGCCGTGTCCGGCTTCGACTGGACGCCGACGGACATGGCGCTACTCGGACAGCGGGTGGAGAATAACTGGGTGGGCGTGAACTGCGGCATCATGGACCAGATGATCGTTGCCTCCGGCAAGGAGGGCACGGCCCTGCTCATCGATTGCCGCTCGCTCGACACTGAACCGGCACCGCTGCCGAAGGAAGCCGCCATCGTGATCATGGACACGGGCACCCGGCGCGGACTGGTGGACTCCGCCTACAACGAACGCCGGAGGCAGTGCGAAGAAGCGGCGGCCTTCTTTGGCGTTCCCGCCCTACGCGACGTGACATCGGAGGAGTTTGAGGCGCGCGCGGACGGACTGCCGGAGGTCACGCGCAAGCGCGCCCGTCACGTCATCACGGAAAACGAGCGAACGCTTGCGGCAGCGGAAAAGATGCGGCAGGGCGACGCCGCGGGGCTGGGGCGGCTTATGAACGAGAGCCACACGAGCCTGCGCGATGACTTCGAGGTGTCGAGCCGCGAACTCGATCTCATGGTGGAGGCAGCGCAGGCCCATCCCGCCTGCATCGGCGCGCGTATGACGGGAGCCGGTTTCGGCGGCTGCGCCGTTGCGCTCGTCAAAGAAGTGAATGCCCCGGCGTTCGTTGCGACTGTTTCAGAAGGATACGAGCGCAAAGCCAGAGTCAAGCCCCAACTCTATGTTTGCCATGCCATGGCAGGAACAGAACTGGTCTGAGGCGGATCCATCAGGACGACGAAAAGGGGGCGACTCGTTGGTGCGAGCCGCCCCCTCGTCTTTGGGCCGCGTTCAGGAAACAAACATCAACCGGCGATCGAGCTGGTGGTCGCTGCCAAGCTCCGCCTCGCCTTTCTTCATGAGCACGTCTGGGTCCGGTGCGAAGGAGGCGTAGAGCGGGAGCGTGGCCACGCCGAGGGCGGCGGCGTCCGAGCCTGCGGTGGCGCGCTGCAGGGCAAGCTTGGATGGCCTGTTGTCCACGCGAAGTGCCGGAAGAATTCTCTTGATACGGTCGAGCAACCCGTCGATAATGACGTCAGAGAGGCGGCCGCCGAAGATGATGGCCTCCGGGTCGATGAGGTACTCGATCGCGAGCATGAGCGGGGCGAGGAGCGCAGCGCCTTCGTCCATCCACTCGATAATCATCGGATGGTGTTCGCGGTAGAGGCGGTCGAGATCGCGCGGCCGGGCGGCGTCTACGTCTGCGTCGCGCAAGCGGCGGTAGAGCCTCGGCAGGTTGAAGTGAACTCCAAGGTGCGGTCTCGAAAAGCCTTCGGCGGCGTCTACAGGATCGGTGCTCGGGTAATAACCCAGCTCGCCGGCATTGCCGGAGAAGCCTTCGTGCGGCTGACCGTTGATCACGAGACCGCCCCCGAGACCTGCTCCGAAAAAGACGTAAAAGAAGGTAGAGGCGTGCTTCCCCGCGCCATACCACCGCTCCCCGACTGCGGCAGCCGTGCCGTTGTTTTCGAGGTACACCGGCAACCCGAGCCGCTTCGTTAAAATATCCAGAACCGGAACGTCCACCCAGCCGGGAAACGCCGACGGGTTCGCGACCGAGGCGGTAACGTTGCCCTCGGTCACTTTCATCGGGCCGGGCAGGCCGACCCCCACGCCCCAGATCCGGTCCATCGGCGCGGATTCCTTGTTAATCAGGTCGAGCGCCGTCTTTTCGAGCAGATCCATGGCCTCGTCCGGAGACGGAAAGTCCAGGTCGAAGCTGGATCGCTGCCGCACGTTGCCTTCAAAGTCCATCAGGATGGCCGTGAGGTGGTCCTTATCCACGTCGAGGCCAACAGAGAATGCCCCTTCCGGATTGAGACGCAGGAGCGTTGCCGGCGCGCCGCGCCCCTCGCGCAAACGTTCGGCTTCGAAAATAAGCCCGGCCTGGATGAGGCGTCGCGAGATGTTCGACACCGTCTGCGCCGTCAGTTCCGTGCGCCTGGAGACTTCTATGCGCGAAACGGGGCCGTAGAGCCGGATCGTCTCGAGAACGATTCGGACGTTGTAGGCTTTCGTGTACTTAAGGTTGGTTCCTGTCAACATCGGGCATACCGGATAATCGAACACCAGGCCGCAACGAACGGTCCGCGCATGGCAAAGGTACGACTTTTCGGGTGGGTGCGAGCAACCCGGTGCGCGCACTTCCGATTTATTCCACGCAATTGAATATACGACTCGCAGTATCAGCAGCACAGGCAGAAGCTTAAGCTAAATCGTTAGTATGATTGAAAATTCTCCCTGCTAATCTGCAACTGCCCTGACGGCGTGCGGGGCAGGCACTGCCGGTACACGGGTGGGTGCCGGGTCAGGAGATCGGCTGGTGCATCGGCAGAAGGTGCAACCGGCGCGCAGCGGCCACGGCTTGCATCCGGCCGTTGACATCGAGTTTGCCGTAAATACTCCGCGCGTGGCTCTTCACCGTCTCGGATGAGATGAACAGTTCGTCCGCGATCTCCTGGTTAGACCGCCCCTGCGCCATCATCGCCAGCACTTCACCTTCGCGTTCGCTCAGCGCGCCACCGGGAGGTTCTGCGGCCGGTCCGAGCGATCCGGGCGTGTGCGCCGGTCGCTCAGGCGGGAAGCCGGCGAGGAGATCGAGCGCGTACGCCGCAGAGTCGGGATTGCCGGCAGCGGCCGCCTCGATCCATTCTTCCAGCAGAACGGCCAGGCCGCTCCCCGCATCAACAAACCGGCGTCGATAGCCCTCCGCGAGGCCCAGTCGTAAGGCCGCTTCGAGATCGGCGAAGGCCGCCCGGGTATTCGAGAGGTGCCTGTTTGCAAGGGCGCGGAGCAGATAAAGCTCCACAGCTCGGTCCGACCATCCGCCCTTTTCCGCTTCACCGATGCGGAGCGCGAGCGCCCCGAGAAGGGCTTCTCCCACCGGCTTGGGGCTTGAAAGCGTAGAGACCTGCCGGCGCACCTGTCCAAGCCAGAGGCCGTAGCGCCACTCGCCCCGGGCAACGACTGCATCGAACGGACCCTCTGGAAGGTCGGTCGCCTCGTGCGGCGCGCCCACGATCGGCGATAGTTGGCGCTGCACGCAGTCGAACCACGCCGAGGCCACGGGCAGGCGTCTCCGCGCGACCTGTAGCCATTCGGCGGCACCCTGCGCGTCGCCAAGTGCGGAGCGGATGCGCGCGAGGAGCACGTGTCCGGACGTTTCGATAAGCGGATCGCCCGAGCGCGCAACGTGCCAAACACCGGCACGAAGCGCCTCCTCGGCTTCATCGAGCCGATTCCATTCGTAGAGCACCCGTCCGATGCCGATGTAATGACTCCCCGCGTACGACGGAAATGCGTCGGATTCGTTGGGTGGAGCGAGTTCGTCCAGCACTTCGCGGCATATGCAGTACGATTCGCGCAAATGGCCCATGCGGTAGTGGACGAGCGAGCGCATATAGGCGGTGCCCGCCGCGACGAAGAAGTTCTTGGCTTCCGTCCACCGGTCCGCCTCCCGGAGCGCTTGAAGCGCGGCGCGGGGCTGCTGCGCCGCGATCAAGCACAGGCCCAGATTAAAGGCGTGTGCGCTGCGAAACAGCAGCGGCGGGGGCGGAATGGCGACCAGCGACTCCCGGGAACGAGAGACGGCATCCGACAAGTCGCCGCGGAAGCGCGCGTGGTGCGCCCGGCAGAGGCGGACGTGGTGCCGCACGTATTCACCCTGCTCCGTCGGCAGCGCGTCGAGCTGCGCTTCGGCCCACTCGAGGGACTGCTCGACGGTTTGGAGCGTCTCGGCGTCCGCCACCAACATCGGAAGGCGCAAGAGCGTGGACCAGGCATAGACGACCGCCAGCAGAGGCCTTTCCCGCAGGGCGCTCTCCGAGGCGAGGGCCAGCCAGGCGGTGGGAACGGGCCTTCCGAGGCGCGTGATCATGTCCGTTCCGTGCCGCTCGATCAGGTTTAGCGCGAGATCCGTGCGTCCGGCCTCGACGGCGTGGTGAATGGCGGTGTCGGTGGAGCCTTCGCCCTCGAACCACGCGCTCGCCGCGAGGTGGAGATCGGGCAGCCGGTCGGGCGCGTCTCTTTGCAGGCGCATCCGTACGAGTTCCGCGAAGAGCGCGTGGTACCGGTACCAGCGCCGCTCGGCGTCGAGCGGGACGAGAAAGAGGTTTGCGCGGTCGAGGTCATCCAGAATGTCCTGCGCGTCCCTTCCCGATCCGCCCGGAACGGCGGCAAGGACGCTGTTGCAGAGCGGCGCGCAGAAGCGATCGAGGATTGAGGTTGAAGCAAGGAAACGCTGCACCTCTGCCGTCTGCTGCGACAGGACTTCTTCCATCAGATAATCGACGACAAAGCGGTCGGACCCTGAGAAGTTTCGGACGAATACGTCGGCGTCTGCGTGGCCGCGCAGCGAAACGGCAGCGAGATGAAGTCCCACGGCCCAACCTTCGGTACGGCGCTCGAGGGATTGGACCTGTTCCGGCGTCAGCCCGAGCGCCATCGTACCGTTCATGTAGGCGAGGCTCTCCTCCGGGGAGAAGCGCAGATCCGCCGCGCGCAGCTCGATCAGCTCGCCCCGTGCGCGACGCCGGGCCAGCGACAAAGGCGGGTCCTCCCGTGTGACGATCAGAACGAACACGGAAGGCGGTGCCGCGTCGAGGAACTGCGCGAAAGCCGCCTGTATGTCCGTGTTCGTGACCAGGTGAAAGTCGTCGAGCACCAGCACGAGCGGATCGGCCCTTCCGGCAAGCTCGTTGGCGAGCAGGAGCGGCACGTCGTCTATCGAAGGCGCACCGGGAAGCTGCCCTTCTGCTACGCTTCCGAAGGCGGGAATGACCGTCCGGATGGCTGCCTCTATGTATTGCCAGAAGCGCGCCGGGTCGTTGTCGCCCGCGTCGAGGGAGAGCCACGCGCCGGGAGCGCCGCACTGCCGGAGCCAGTCTGCAGCGAGTGTCGTTTTGCCGAAGCCGGCAGGAGCGGCTATAAGGCCCATCCGGCGGCTTGGAAGCGCGGCATTCAGCGACGCCACGAGCCGCTGTCGCGGGACGATGTCCGGCCTCGATGGCGGTGCGAATAGTTTCGTGCGTAGAAGCATGAACGCGCGGCCCCGATCCGCAGCAGGCTGTCCGAATCAACCTACAATAGCGATCCGCCCGGTTAACCGCAAGCGCGCACGGCAATAAATGAGAAAGGGGAGGCAGCCATTTGGCCCCTCCCCTACCCTTCTCACGCCCACGGGAAGATTCACGTCGTCTCCTTGAGCCGCTCCTGAAAGTACGCCAGCGTTCGCTGGAGTCCTTCGGCGCGGCCGATCTTCGGCTCCCATCCGAGCTGCTCACGGGCGCGGGAGATGTTCGGCTGGCGCACCTGCGGATCGTCTTTGGGAAGCGGCTTGAAGACGATGCCGGAGGCCGTGCCGGTAAGCGCAATGATCTCGTCAGCAAACTGCGAAAGCGTAATCTCGTCCGGATTACCGATGTTGACCGGCCCTTCCACTTCGCTGTGCAGCAGGCGGAAGATGCCTTCAACGAGGTCATCGACGTACTGGAACGAGCGCGTCTGCGAGCCGTCGCCGAAGACCGTGAGCGGTTCGCCCTGCATGGCCTGGCTCATGAACGTGGGGAGCGCGCGGCCGTCATCGAGCCGCATCCGAGGCCCGTACGTGTTGAAGATGCGCACGATGCGGGTCTGCACGCCGTGATAGCGATGATAGGCCATGGTCATGGCCTCCGCGAAGCGCTTGGCTTCGTCATAGACGCCGCGCATACCTACCGGATTCACGTTCCCCCAGTAGTCCTCCGGCTGCGGATGGATGAGCGGATCGCCATAGACCTCGCTTGTGGAGGCAAGGAGGAACCGCGCATTCTTCGCCTTGGCAAGCCCGAGCGCCTTGTGGGTGCCGAGCGCGCCGACCTTGAGCGTCTGAATGGGAAACTTCAGGTAGTCAATGGGCGAGGCCGGGCTGGCGAAGTGCAGCACGTTGTCCAGCTTCCCTTCGACGTAGATGTAGTTCGTAACGTCGTGCTTGATCAGGGAAAAGCGTTCATTTCCGATCAAGTGGGCAACATTGTCCGGCCGCCCGGTAAGGAAATTGTCCACACAGATTACTTCATGCCCTTCGGCAATGAAGCGGTCGCAAAGGTGCGAACCGAGAAAGCCGGCACCGCCGGTGATGAGCGTACGTGGGCGGTTCGTCATGCGGCACCATTGGCGTTTGCGGTGGTGAGGACGTTCGAGACGTGCGCAGGGGCGACATGCGGGCGGCCAATGGAGTAGTACTGGAACCCGTTCTCCGCCATGCGCCGCGTGTCGTAGAGATTGCGACCGTCGAATACGAGCGGCTCGGACAGCGTCGACTTCATGGCGTCGAAGTCGGGGCGGCGGAACTCGTTCCACTCGGTGCAGATCACGAGGGCGTCGGCTCCCTCGAGGGCATCGTACATATCCTCGGTGTACGTGATTTCCTCACCGAGAACGGCTTTGGTGGTCTCGATGGCCTCCGGATCGAAGGCCTTCACCGTGGCACCCGCTTCGAGCAACCCGCGAATGATGACGTGTGCCGGCGCTTCGCGCACGTCGTCCGTGTTCGGCTTGAAGGCGAGTCCCCAGACAGCGATCGTCTTGCCCTGAAGGCTGCCGCCGAAGTGGTCCTTTACGGTGTGAACGAGCTTTTCGCGCTGCCGGTCATTGACCTCGAGCACCGCGTTGAGAATCTGGAAGTCGTAGTCGTTCTCTCCGGCCGTTCGGGCGAGCGCCTGCACGTCTTTGGGGAAGCAGCTTCCGCCGAAACCGATGCCCGGGTAAAGAAACTGCTTGCCAACGCGGCTATCGAGGCCAATGCCGATGCGGACTTTATCCACGTCGGAGCCGACCTTTTCGCAAAGGTTGGCGATCTCGTTCATGAACGTGATCTTGGTCGCAAGGAAAGCATTGGCGGCATACTTCGTCATCTCGGACGAGTATTCATCCATCACAACGATCGGGTTGCCCTGGCGTACGAAGGGTTCGTAGAGCTGCGTCATAAGCTCCGCGGCCCTCTTGCTGGAAGTGCCGACGACAACGCGCTCGGGCTTCATAAAGTCGTCAACCGCTACGCCCTCGCGCAGAAACTCGGGGTTGGAAACCACATCGAACACCTCGCCGGCCTTCAGGCCCTCGGCCTCCATCTTCTCGCGAACGCGGTCCGCCGTGCCCACCGGGACCGTGCTCTTATTGACGATGATCTTGTACTCGGGCGATTCCTGCCCGGCAAGATAGGCGGCAATGTTTCCCGCCACGCCGAGAACGTAGGAAAGATCGGCAGAACCGTCTTCGCTGGGGGGCGTCGGGAGCGCAAGGAAGATCACGTCTGCATGGTCGACGGCTTCGTGAAGGTTGTTCGTGAAGTGCAGGCGCTCCTCGCGGAGTCCGCGCTCAAAGAAGACTTCCAGGCCCGGCTCGTAGATCGTCAGCTCGCCCGCGCGCAGCTTGTTGACCTTCCGCTCGTCGATGTCCACACAGACGACGTCGTTGCCCATTTCGGCGAAGCACGTGCCGCTCACGAGGCCCACGTAGCCCGTGCCGATAATTGCGATGTTCATGAGAAAGATTTCGTATTGACTTCTATTACACTCTCCGCGGCCTCTATTAACGCCGCCCCATTCGGCCGCTTGCGGGTGCTGAACTTCAGTAGAAGCGCACGTCGGGCCGCGACAGCCTTTAATTTACGCCATTCTTGCGAGCGGTTGGACAGGTTATGGGCCGGGCGCATGTACACTTCCGGCGCACCCTCCATGCTCCGGATGCGCTCTTGGCCAGCTAATTGCGGTCGGCGGCGTCGGCTCCCTCCTCCCCCATCGCCCAGATCTGCTGCATTTTCTCCTCGACCATGCTCTGCCGCGCGGTTGCATTCCATCCGTCGATGGTTGGGATCTCGCGCCGCACGTGGTCGAGCGCGAGGTCCTGCAACTGCAGCCGGTCATCCTGAGAAAGTGTGTTGAGAAATGCCCGGAAGGTCCGCAGTTCGCGGTCGATGTCGTCCGTGCAGGGTTTACGCCTCGGGGGGAGCGCTTGCGGCGCTTCGCGCGGGGTGCCCTGAACCTTCGGCTTGCGGATCACTTTGAACTTGAACCCCACGATAGCGCGGCCCCGGCGGACCTGCGTGTAGTCGAAGTACAGGTCGCACTTGCGCTTAAGCTCCTTCCGACTGGCATCGATGACTCGGCGGCGCAAATCCGTAGTTTGCTGGTACTTGTGCTCGAGCTTGAAGGTGAGCCGCAGATCCTCCAACGTCACATCGAACCAGCCGATATCCGCCCACCGGCTGCACAGCTCATAAAAACGTATGGAGTACGGCGACGAAAGCTGCATCGCCTGGCGGAGCATGTACTGGGTAAACCGCTCCTTGAGCTGCAGCAGGAACGATTTCATGTGCGGATTGAACCGGATCTCCAGGTAGCCCTTTCTCGGGTAAAAGTGCGTATCCGACATGAGGTTGTAGCCGTGATACTCGCCGTCCGGACCGCGCACTTCGAGACGCTGTTCGAGGAGCGCCCGGCAAGCCTTCTCCGCCTCTTCGTAAATCTGGCCCGTATTGATGTCCGCCAGAGCGGCCAGGTCGCGGATATAGATGCGCTGCTTGCCGAACTCGGTGTCGGAGATGCGCAGCTGGGCGGCCGCCATCATGATGATGCGGTGCATCTGCGTCGACCAGTCGTAGCGGGCCTCCACGAAGAGGTTGCTTTTTACGACCCGGTGGTTTGCAAATGGCAGTTCGAGCTGCGATTCGCTGCTGCCGCCGCCCATGTTCAACTCCTCCGGGAGGAAATCTCGTGGGTCGCCGACAAATTTGGAGCGATCACTTGGGTTCGGGTAGCGATCACCGACGGATTTGGAGTCTCTCTTCTTGCGGTGATCCGGCTTCTCAGACACTTTTGGAGTCATGATGCCCGTCTTTTCGACGATCTACGACTTATTTGGAGCAAAAACCATGTGGAAGGCATGTTTATGCAGGCGAGGATGTTTCCTTCGCTGGCACAATGAACGCGAAAAACGTCTCTAACGCAAGCCCAACTCCAAATCTGTCGGGCACCTCTCCAAATCTGTCGGCCCCCGGCTCCAAGATCGCCGTTGATCGCTCCAATCCTGCCGTCTTTCTTCCCACACGTGTCGGTGTGACGCTCCATATCCGTCCGTTTCGGCAGCCGCTATCTTCTTTATAATGAGCACCATGCGGACAGCCCCCAAAGGAAGCAAACAAATAAACAAACAAATACAAAGGAGAACCGGACTGATTCTTTGGCTTTTGGAAGAACAACCGAAGCGGAAAGCCCCAAATGTGTCGGTTTGCTCGGCCAGGTTGCGGTGCGGTGCCGGCAAGTGCCTTGTTCACAGGGACTCCATAAACGTCGGTTCTTTTCAAATCTCGCCAGCGTCCACTCTGTCGAGGACGCGCATGAACTTGGCGAGAGCATTCGTAAGGCTTTCAAGCTCGGCGCGCAGGGCGGCCCGGTCATCCGGGGACGTCTCCGGCAGGTCCGGCTGAAGCTTCTTTAAGCGGCGTTCGACCTGCTGGAAGAAAGGCGTCCGGCCGCGGGGCTTGCCGACAGGGGCGTTGCGCTCGGCCTGGAGTTCACGGACGGTGGCACCTTCTATAATTCGGGCGAACAGTTCCCGCTGCCGTTCTCTTGACAGGTTCGCGAGTTCGCGAAGCTGCGTTTTGGCCGCCTGCGCGCCGGCAAGTACAGCCTCCTTGATCGTTTCGTCGAGTTCAAGGAGGCCGAGAACCTGCGTGATGTACGCCGGACTCCGTCCTATGCGCTCCGCGAGTTCGGTCCGGTTGATGCCTTCCGTGTCGAGGAGGTGTTGCAGGGCCATGGCTTCCTCGACCGGATTGAGGTCTTCGCGCTGCAGGTTTTCGATCAAGGACACGGCGGCGGTGGCCGCGTCGTCGCGAATGACGGCGGGGATGTCGGTTTTGCCCGCGCGTCGCGCGGCTTCGTAGCGCCTCCCCCCTGCTATTACTTCGTACTGATCCTCCCCGATGTGGCGCACGCTGATAGGCTGTATCACGCCGACTTCCTTAATCGACGCCGCGAGGGAGGCGAGTTGCGCTTCGTCGAAGTAGACGCGCGGGTTGCCGGGGTTGGGGCGTATGCGCTCCAGGGGTATGTACCGGAATCGGAGTTGGTCGCGCACGCCGGCAAAAGCGGCATCGCCTGCGGTTACCCGGTCGGTAAGGCTTGGTCGACGGTTCATTGTGTTTGTATATAGATTCTATGGTACCGATCCCGAGGCTGCTTCGACTCGCAGGAACGTGCTGCACCGATGTGTCTGTGATAGGTGTCTTTAGTCATAAGCTGGCGAAAGGAGCAGCATAACAGGGCACGCATGTGCCCCATAACACACGGCGTAGCCCTACCGGTATGCTCCCGCGGCAGCGCGATGGTCCTGTTGGGGTTCATGTTCTTGCGCATACCGAATCATAAAGTCGGCTATTTCTTCGTAAGACCCGATGCCGGGGGCTTCCGGATAGAGCTTCAGGGCGGGTGCCGCCTCGTCAAAGGCCTTATCGAACTTGGTGCTGCGGCGGACGGGCGTAAAGACTTCGAAGCGTCCGACGCTCATTTCGCGCAGCTCGGCCAAGACCCTCTGGTCGACTTTGTACTGCATTTGGTACATGGTAGGTAGTACGCCGATGATGTGCAAGCGCGTATTCATCTCTGCGCGAATCTCGCTCACCGTATCTACGAGGTCCGAAAAGCCGAACGCGGACATAAGGTCGGTCTTAATCGGAACGATGATTCCATCTGCGGCAACCAGAGTGTTCAGGAATAGGTCAGTGAACGAGGGCGGCGTGTCGAGTATGATGAAGTCGTACCCATCCCGCACAGGCGCGAGGATCTTGCGCAGGCGCGTGAGGCTATCAACGGCCCCGATCAGGTTCCTCGCCTCTCGGGCCATGCGAATACTGGCCGGGACGAAGTCGAAGTCGTCGAGTGGCTGAATGATGTCGGCCAGCGAGCGTCCGTGAACGAGCGCGTGGTGCAGGCAGGCGGAGCGCTCTTCAAGCTCGACGGGATCGAGGCCGAGGTAGAGCGTCAGGCTCGACTGCGGATCTGCGTCTACGGCGAGAACGCGGAGGCCGCGCTGGGAGAGCGCGTAAGCGAGGTTGGCCGCCGACTGCGTCTTGCCGACGCCTCCCTTCTGGTTCGTCAGGGAAAGAATAAATGCCATGTAGATGCAAGGACGTTTTTACACGTGTAAAGTCGCAAAGGCACCTCCCGGATTGCGCCGCATTTTACACGTGTAAAGAGGAGCGAGGAGGAGCCGGCGCAATATAGCGTTCTCTTCCTCACAGGTGCAACGATAAACATACGATCGGCGAAACCAAAGTGTTAGGACCTACAATCCGGGCCACGTGAGACTGAATCGCTTCCAATTGCCTCTCCTCCTTAAGTCGGCACCCTATGGCGCAGCGTGTGGTCATAGCAAGCGGCTTGTGGTTCATTGTGACCGCGGCTAACGAAAGCGCTGTCAAATCAAGCAAGCGCTCCGGCATGCATCCACCGGACACCAGGTGTCCGGTGGATAGATCATGTCCGCTTACCTTCTCCCCAGCATATACAGCCGCTGCCGGCTCGGGGCAACCAAGGAGAAATATCCAGAAACGCGCATCGCGGCAACAGACGCATCACGTTGCCGGAGGGCTGTCAAGATCATCCCATCCGAGAAGGGCGCAATAAACTTCTGGAGACCGATAGGCGAAGGACGCCGCGTGATAAGGAAGGAGCATCCGCAAACACCGAACGAATGCGACGTAACGCCGATGGAAAGGCGCGGAATAGATGTGGATTTACCTTGTTTTTTCGCAATCAACAGTCGATTATACAAAGTGTAGAGTGCCGCAGAAACTTCTGTTTTCATGCAGTCGCTGTAAGGCACCTTCAGCAAAGGACTTACCCTAAGGTGAGCAGCCAGCGATGACTACAAAGAACACCGAATCATCCAACGGCGGACGAATCCGCATCGTTCTAATCGACGACCACCCGGCGATTAGGGAAGGCATCGTGGCCGCGCTGCGCAATAAAATCGACATAGAGGTCGTCGGGGAGGCCGGATCCGCTGCGGAGGGCCTCGACGTGATCGCCCGCACGCGCCCGACCGTCGCCATCGTCGACGTATCGCTCGGCGACGTGCATGGGCTGGACCTTGTTCAAAACATCCGCGCGATGTACGAGAACACGCGCGTCATTGTGTTCTCGATGTACGACGAGCAGGTGTACGCCGAACGCGCGCTCCGCGCCGGGGCCGGCGGGTACCTGATGAAGTCCGAACATATGCAGACCTTGGTTGACGCCGTGCGAACGGTGAACAGGGGAGAGGTGTACCTGAGCCGCGGCCAGGCCTCGCGTATCCTTGGCAAGCTCGTGACCCGGCAGGTAAGCGGACCAAGTTTCGCCACGGATGACCTTACCGACCGCGAAATGGCCGTTTTCCAGATGCTAGGTGAAGGGCTGAGCCTCGAAGAGATTCAGGATCGCCTTCACGTAAGCAGGAAAACAGTCGAGACTTACCGCCGGCGCGCGCGCGAAAAACTGGGGCTTGACACCATCGGCGAGTTGATCCAGTACGCCGTGCAGTGGGCGCACGGCCGCACCGTTGAAAGCAGGTAAGGCGGGACTGACGATGCGCGCTCATAAGAGGACCGAAGCGCCGTTCTGCCGATCCTGTTCATCGTTGCGCGGGCATGTGGATATAATGCGCCGAAGTGTCTATCTTATGGCATGTTAGAAAGCTCCGTCGACGCCGCCCTTATTCTCGACAAGGAAGGCGCTGTTCTCGCCCTCTCCGATGCCGCTCGCACCCTGCTCTCCCTCGAGCCGGACTGCGCCTTATCGTCGCTCCCGGACCTTCTGGAGCACGCCAATATCCTATCGCAACACGACCTCGCAGGGGTAGCGACCGCCGTCTCCGAAAGAGGTTTGTGGAGCTCGGTTCGCGGCCTGCGCGCGCCCGACGGAACGATCACCTACGTGCGGCTGAGCGCCCAGCCTGTCGCAGAACCGGGCAGCACGGCCTTTGCGCGACTGCTCATTAAGCCGCTCGATCAAGACCTGCGAAGCGACGCGCACGTGGCCCACCGGCTGCGCGTCGAGGAAGCCGTAGGCCAGGTCTCGCGCCTGCTCATGGCGACAGACGACGCGGCCTTCGAGCAAGTGCTGAAGATTCTCGGCGTAAACACGGATGCAGAGTACGCTTACCTACAGCTCATTCCTGACGACCACGAACTGGTGGCTGCGGGCGACGGGACGCCAACGCGCTCGGAAGTGAGCCTCTGGCGGCGCGATGGGGGAGAGGGCATGGATGATCTGCCCATCGGTGAAGCGCCTGACGACGATGCCGGAGGAGCTTGGATGCTCGATAAGGATGTGCTCGCCGTACCCGTTCTGGCGGACGATGGCCGGTTCTTCGGCTATCTCGGCCTCGGCTATGGAGACGCCTACCATGCCTGGCGAGACGAAGATCAGGCGCTCCTCAACGTCGTCGGCGACATGCTGGCTGGGTTTTTCGACCGCGTACGCGCCCACGAAGCCCTCCTTCAGAGCGAAGAGCGGTGGAGGCGGCTCGTCGAGAGCCATCCGGACCCCATTTTCATCCTCTATCACCACGACGTTCAGTATGCCAATCCGGCCGCTTACCGGCTGCTCGGGGCCGAGTCGCCGGAAGAGGTGAAGGGGCGGTCGGTGTTCGATTTCGTTTCGGCCGAAGACCAGCACCGCGTAGAGAAGGCGCTCTCGAACCTGAACGGCGAAGGAACGCGAAAGCCCCTTCGGGTGGAAGTGACGCGCCTTGACGGCGAATGGAGGATCGTTGAGGCGTTCGCGGTGCCGATCCTCTTCCGTGGCCAGGAAGCCGCGCAAACCGTTCTGCGGGACATAACGGAGCGCCTGCGGACGGAAGGACGCTACAGCACCTTCGTCGAGACGATTACGGAAGGCATCTGGCATGTGGAGTTCAAAAAGTCGCTCCATACCGAAACGGACGCAGACCGGCAGGCCTCCTATATTCGGGAGAACGCGCTTCTCGTCGATTGTAATTCCGTTATGGCGGGCATACTCGGCGTCCGCAGCGCGGAAGCCATCCTGAACAAGCCGCTCTTCGAGCATTTTGCCTGTGGCAGCCTCGTGGAGAGCTTCGTGCGCGGCGGCTACCGGGTGAATAACTTCGAACTCACGATCGAAGGCAAAGGCATGAGGCACTTCGTGTGCAATGCCGTCGGGACGGTCCAGCGCGGCTTGCTGGTCGGCATCTGGGGAAGCTGCATCGACGTGACGGAACGAGTGGCGCTCGAGCGGCGCATGGTGGCCACGCTCGAGGAGCAGCAGCAGCGCATCGGTCGCGAGCTGCATGACGGCGTCGGGCAGCTGCTTACGGGCGTGCGGATGCTAAGTCAGATCATGGCGGAAAACACCGCCGGGACGGAAGCGGGAGAACTGGCCGGTAAGATTGCAAAGTTTGCGGAAGATGCCTCGCAACAAGTGCGTTCGATTTACTACGGCCTCACGCCCGCGCAGCTCACGCTCGAGGGGCTTGCCTCCGCCCTCGAAGAACTTGTTATTAATACGGATGCGTTGCCTAACATTACATGTACGTACGAGCACGATGGCCGCGTCGAAGTGACTGAACTGGAGGAAAAGCTGCACCTTTACCGAATCGTGCAGGAGGCCGTGAACAACGCGCTCAAACATGCGCGCGCATCGAACATTTTGGTATCTTTCCGGGGAGAGCAGGAGAACATCATCATCCGCGTGACAGACAACGGCATCGGCTTCGATCCCACGAAACGCAACGGCAAATCCCTCGGTGTCGACAGTATGCACTACCGAGCGCGAGCCATTCACGCGCACCTCGACATTGACTCTACGCCCGGCAGCGGCACTTCTATCCTCTGTATTCTCAGAAGAAGCCGGCAGTCTGTTGAGGACTAATTTATTCTAATTGCAACAGGATGACAGGCACAGAAAACCGGAACGGCAACATCCGCATCGTACTGGCAGACGACCACCCGGCCATTCAAGAGGCCCTTGCGAATGCCATTCGTGGCAAGATGGGGTTGGAAGTCGTGGGGCAGGTTGCGTCCGCCGGCGAAGCGCTGGACCTTATCGCGAACGCGCATCCTGACGTGGCGGTGGTAGACGTCTCGCTCGGCGACGCCCACGGCCTCGACCTCGTGCAGAACATTCGGACGCAGTACCCGAACGTTCAGGTCATCGTCTTCTCCATGTATGACGAGCAGGTCTACGCCGAGCGCGCGATCCGGGCGGGGGCGTCCGGCTACCTGATGAAGAGCGAACCCACGACAAGCGTCGTGGAGGCCATCCGCACCGTGGCGCGCGGCGACGTTTACCTCAGCAACAGGATGTACAGCCGCATTCTTGGCAAAGTCGCGATGAAGCGGAGCACGGCACCTGGATTCGCCATCGACGACCTTACCGATCGCGAAATGGCGGTTTTCCAGATGCTCGGGGAGGGGTACAGCATCGAGGAGATCACGGACCGGCTGAGCTTGAGCCGCAAAACCGTGGAGACCTATCGCCGCCGCGCCAAGGAGAAGCTCGGGCTGGACTCGGTGGGAGAGTTGCTGCAGTATGCCGTGCAGTGGATTCACGGACAGGGCCGCACCAGTTGAGGTCGGCTTGCGCTTTCCGATACGCCTACACGCGCCAAAGACGCAGAGCCACTGCGCTTTAAGTGCCCCCGTGTTCACGCTATTTGGTCGCCATGTGGAGGTTTTAATAAGGTAACTTGGCAGCACTGCTTCCACGAAGCACACGCTCACATCCGCCGTTATCTTTTCACCGCCGGGCAAGAGTCCCGTGCGCTGCCGGCACGCTCGCCGGAAACTCTTTGCACCCGAGCGATCATGGAATTACGCTCGCCTTCGCTCCAGAGCACCCCACCATCTTCCGGTCGCAAAGGCAATCTTATCCGCGTCGTCGTAATTGACGATCATCCGGTCATCGGGGAGGCGCTTTCGCGCGCGCTCGCCTCTCAAGAGGACATGGTCTGCTGCGGCATTGCCGATTCCGGTGAGGCCGGCATGGCGATCATCAAGGAGACGAGGCCGGACGTAGTCATCCTCGACATCTCGCTCGGGGATGTGCATGGACTCTCGCTCCTGGGCCAGATTCGGGTTGAGTCCCCCGGCACGCGCGTCGTAGTCTACTCCATGACGGCGGAAGCGGCGTACGCCGAACGCGCGATCAGGGCCGGTGCGCTCGGTTACGTGGCGAAGTCGGAGGCGTCGGGGACGGTAATGGAAGCCGTGCGAACGGCCCACCAGGGCCGCGTATACCTCAACAGCCACATCGCGGCGCGCATGCTCAATAAGATCGTGCATGGCAACGACGTGCGCCGCCGCACGGGCCTGGACCGGCTCACGGGGCAAGAAATGTACGTCTTTCAAATGCTGGGTCATGCCTACAGCATCGAGGAGATTGCCGACCGAATGGGCGTAAGCCGCAAGACGGCCGTCGCTTACCGCTGCCGGGCAAAAACGAAGCTCGGCTTACCGACCGTCGGGAAGCTCGTTCAGCACGCGATGGAGTGTTCTCAGGGCCTCGGCGAGGTGGAACAGGCGCAGGAAATTAACGCATGAGCGAGCGCGATAAGATGCTCGGCGGTGCGCTTTACGAACCGCAGGATGAGGAGCTTGTGGCGCTCCGTCGCCGGTCGCGATTGCTTCAGGCGCAGTACAACGCGACGCGCGACGACCAATCGGCCGAGCGGGCACGCCTGCTGGCCGAGTGGATTCCGGACGCGGAAAAGGGCGTTTACATCGAGCCGCCGTTCTTCTGCGACTACGGCCTGTTCATAACGCTCGGGGAGCGCACCTATTTCAACTTCAACTGCGTCATTCTCGACGTGGCGCGGGTGACCATCGGCTCCGATGTGCTTTTCGGGCCGGCGGTGCAGATCTACGCCGCAACCCACCCGATCACGGCGGAAGAGCGCCGCACCCGACTGGAACTCGGCAGCCCGATCGCGATCGGGGATGAAGTTTGGATCGGCGGCGGCGCGGTCATTTGCCCGGGCGTGACCATCGGCGCGAGGACCGTCGTGGGGGCGGGGAGTGTCGTCACGCGCGACCTTCCGGCCGATGTGTTTGCGGCGGGCAATCCATGCCGCGTCATCCGCTCCCTCGTGCCCTGACCGCCTTCAATCCTTTCCGAAGAACTTTTCCACCTGGTGGATGCTGCCCGGGAGGGCGAAAAGGATGGTGCGGTCGCCGGGCGCGATGCGGGTTTCGCCGGTGGCAACCTCCACATCTCCGCCTTTACCGACGACGGCTCCGATAAGAACGCCCTGCGGCACGCCAACTTCTTTGAGCGGTCCGCGCGTGATCCGGGTGCCCGGCGAAGCCTCGATCTCGAGCACTTCTGCGTCGAGGCCGTGGACGGTAGCCACGCTGAGGACGTGCTTTCCGCGGAGAAACCGCAGCACCTCACGCGAGACCGCGAGCTTCTTGTTCACGGCCGCATCGAGGCCGATGGACTGGCTGATGGGGATGTAGGCCGGTTTCGAGAGCAGCGCGACCGTTTTCCGAACGCCGAGATGCTTGGCCATCAGGCAAAAGACAAGGTTCGATTCCTCGTCCTGCGTGACGGCGACAAAGGCGTCCATCTCGCCGAGGCCCTCCTGGATGAGCAGATCGATGTCCGTGGCGTCGCCGTTGATGACGAGCACGTTGCGGAGGTCGGCGGCGAGGCGTTCGGCTGTCGCGCGGTTAGGCTCGATCAGTTTAATGTGCATTTCGCGCTCGCCGCTGAGTTGCTGCGCCACGCGAGCGCCGATTTGCGTTCCGCCGAGCACCATGACGTGGTCGATCCGGCGATCGCTCTTGCCCATCAGGCGTGCGACTTTCGGAACGAGGTTCGGCCGCATCAGGATGAATATCTGATCGTCTTTCCTGAGCTTTTCGTCGCCACGAGGCAGGATGGTGCGGACGCCACGAACGATACCCATGACGCGGTACGTCAGAGAAGCGTCCTGCCGCGCAATCTCCTGTAACGTGCGCCCAATGGCCGCCGAGTCCGCGTCGATGCGCATACCGACGAGGTGGATGCGCTCGTCGCAGAACGTCAGGACGTCCGTAGCGCTGGCGCGGCGAATGAGGCGGGTTACCTCCGCTGCGGCACTCTCTTCCGGGTGGATGAGCAGGTCGATGCCGAAGTCCTTGGCCTGGATGACCGGCCGCCCCTCAGACAGCTCGCTCGAGCGCACGCGCGCGACAGTGGTCGGGACGCCAAGCCGGTCCGCCATCATGCACGCGATCAGGTTGACCTCGTCGACGGCGGTGAGCGCCACGAGCATATCCGCTTTGCGGACGCCCGCTTCGGCAAGGACGGCGGCCGAGGTGCCGTTGCCGTGGATGGCCATTACGTCGAGGCGTTCCTGAACTTCCTGTATCACGTCCGGGTCCTCGTCCACCACGATCACGTCGTGCTCGTGTGCGAGCATCCGTGCGACATCAAATCCTGCCTCTCCCGCGCCAATAACGATGATTCTCATAGCGTGCGTTCTTACTTACCGTGCTGCTCGATCAGCGGCAAGATAAGGCCGCGCGCGCGGGCACCATCAGGATGGGTAGAGAAACCCGACCCCTCCAGGTGGCACCTGACTGAAGGGGCGATGGTGCCCCAGTGCCTGAACAGCATTCACGAGGAGCATATCAACAGCTTTTTGGAGATTGATTACTCCCCCGGACGGCCGATGGTGGCGAGGATGCCGCCGTCGACGTAGAGGACCTGGCCGTTCACGAAGTCTGAGGCGCGGGAGGCGAGGAAAATGGCGGCACCGGCGAGATCGTCGGGGTCGCCCCAGCGGCCGGCGGGCGTGCGGCTGAGGATGAACTCGTGGAGCGGGTGCCCGGCCGTGCGGATCGGCGCCGTCTGGTCCGTGGCAAAGTAGCCGGGGCCGATGCCGTTGACCTGGATGTTCTCTCGCGCCCACTCGGTGGCCATGCTGCGGGTGAGCATCTTCAGACCGCCCTTGGCGGCGGCATACGCGCCCACGGTGTCCCGACCAAGCTCGCTCATCATCGAGAGGATGTTGATGACCTTTCCGCCACCGCGCGCGATCATCCGCCGAACGACGGGCTTTGACACAACGAACGCGCCCGTGAGGTCGGTGCGGATGACGGACTCCCACTCGGATAAGTCCATCTCCAAGAGCGGCACGCGGCGGATGATGCCGGCGTTGTTGACGAGGATGTCGATGGGGCCGCGCTCCTCCTCGATGCGGCTCACGGCCTCGTTGACGGCCGGTTCGTCGGTAACGTCGAAGAGGTAGCCGTGCGCCTCGATGCCCTCGGCGCGGTACTTCTCGACGGCGGCATTGAGGCGGGACTGCGACGAATGCCCGTTGACGACGAGCGAGGCACCGGCCCGCCCGAGGCCCATTGCCATGGCCATGCCGAGGCCGTGCGTCCCTCCGGTGACGAGCGCGCGGCGGCCGGTGAGATCAAACAGAGATGTGCTCATGCTCCTGTGCGGGGAATCTATCGAAGGGTGCGGATATCGACAACGTCCATGTCGCCGTAATTGAGGTTTTCGCCGGCCATGGCCCAGATAAACGAATAGGACGAGGTTCCTGCTCCGGCGTGCATCGACCAGGGCGGGGAGAGAACGGCGTCTTCGTTGTGGAGCCAGATGAACCGCGACTCCTCCGGCTCGCCGATGAGATGCGCCACGGCCTGATCCTCCGGGACCTCGAAATACAGGTAAACCTCCATGCGGCGGTCGTGCGTGTGGGCGGGCATGGTGTTCCAGACGCTGCCCGGCTTGAGGGTCGTCATGCCCATCTGGAGTTGGCAAGTCTGAAGGCGCTCGTTCACGATGAGCTTGCGCAGCAGGCGCGCATTGGCGGTCTCGGCGCTGCCAAGCTCGATGGGTTCAACGTCGGACGAGGCGATCTTTGTCGTCGGGTAGGCAGCGTGCGCCGGGGCCGAACAGAGGTAGAAATGCGGCGGCTCCTGCCCGCCGGTACCCTCGAACGAGACGTCGCGATGGCCCTGACCGACGTAAAGGGCCTCCTTGTTGCCGAGCGTGAACGCCTCGCCGTCAACGACGACCTTCCCCTCGGCTCCGATATTGATTATACCAAGCTCGCGGCGCTCGAGGAAGAACTCGGACTTGAAGATGTCCGGGGCGTCGAGCGTGATCGTGCCGCCGGCCGGGACGGCTCCGCCCACGACCATCCGGTCGTAATGCGTGTAAACGAGGTTGAGTTCGCCCTTCTGGAAGAGGCCTTCCATTACAAAGGCGTCGCGCAGTTCGGCGGTGGTGTAGCCTTTCGCTTCGCGCGCGCTCACGGCGAAGCGGGTTTCAATTCGTTCTTTCATCTCAAGTCGTGGATTATCGGACAGGGGTCAGCTTTACAATATAGCCGCCTCCGGGTGCAAGTGCGGCATCGAGTGTGTCCGATGCCGTAACAATACGCGAGGACTTCATGAGCCTGTCCGGATACGCGGCCGCTTCGTAGGCGTCTGCCCAGATCTCCGCTTGAAACCGGCCACCGGGAAGATAGGATAGGGGAATGGGGAGATTGCGAGGCGTCCAGTCCGTCATGGCCGCCACGTACCAGTCGGAGCCGGAACGCCGCGCAAGGGTGACGAAGTCGCCGGGGAAGCCGCCCAGCGCAACGGTTTCATCCCACGACGTCGGGACGAGCTTCAGGAAGTCGGTGCCGGCGGGGGAGATGTGGTAGTTGTAGGGACCATCGGCGAGCACGGCCAGGGCGCTTTCGTAGACGACCAACATGGCAAGCTGGTGAACGCGCGTGCCCATGACATTAGGGGCAGGGTCTTCGGTCCGGAACGTCTCGCGCGTGCGGTTGCGAAAGCCGCCCGGCGTGAAGTCCATCTCCCCGAGAAGTCCGCGCGTAAAGGGGATCGTGACGGTGTGCTCGGGGGTAACGCGGTCGCTCCACTTGTTGTATTCGTTGCCGAGGATGCCCTCGCGCGTCATCATGTTCGGGTAAGTCCGGCTCCAGCCCGTCGGCTTATACGCGCCGTGGAAGTCCACGACAAGGTGGTTTTCGGCGGCCAGCTTGACCGTGTTCTGGTAAAAGTTGACCATTTCCTGGTCGTCGCGGTTCATGTAATCGATCTTGACCCCGGCAACACCCCACTTCTCGTAGAGCGGGAAAGCCTCTTCCATTTGCGCGGCTGCGTGCGCCCAGTGCAGCCAGAGAAGGATCTTTACGCCGCGTTCGTCCGCATACCGGATGAGTTCGGGCAAGTCCAACGCGGGAATGACCGTCGTGATGTCGCTCGTTGGATGAGGGTTTTCGAAGTGCCCTTCGGCGAAAGGCGGCCCGTACCAGTCGGCGTCTACGAGTTGGTATTTCCAACCCATCTCGGCGGCAAGATCGACGAAATACTTCATCGTCGCGGTGTTCATGCCAACCTTGAAGTCGACCTCCGGCGCGTAGTCGTGGCTCCACCAGCGGTCCCAGGCGGACTTGCCCGGCTCGACCCAGGAAAAATCGCCCTCGGCCGGGTCGTTGAGGTTCTGGATGAGATCCGATTCGATGAGCGCGGCGGGTGTACGGGCCAGCATGAGCGCCCGCCACGGGGAGCGGCGGGGCGCTGCGGACCGAACGAGCACGTCTGGTTCATCCCGCCGGGGCGAGAGCGCCGTCGCGAGCGTGCTTCGGCGAGTAGGGGAGGGGGTGAGGTACATACCGGCCCAATCCGTCAGATCGGCCTCCGTGACGGCCGCCCACGCAGCGTCATTTACTTGCACGAGCATGGGAAGGCCGTACACCTGCCGGGGGTCGAGATCCGCCATCGGCATTCGCTGGAACTCGGCTTCTTGTGGCGAAACGAAGCCGCCGTGGAGGCCGGACCAGGGCTGCCCTTCAAAGTTGGCGGCCCAGACCAGAGGGGTGCCCGGGAAGCTGAAGGCGAGGTTTTCGCGCGTGAGGCTGAATGCGCCCCAGGAGGCGGGCAGGACGTATCGCACCGCAACGCCGTCGTCATAGGCGCGGAAAACGAGATCGACGCGCCGGTGCGGGTCGGCCGTTTCGGCCAGGGTCAGCGTCATTTCGTTGAAGTGGTTGCGAACGCTCGCTCTTTTCCCCCATACGCGCTGCCAGGTGTCATCCGCCGAGCGATGCTGGACATCGGCGATTGTAAGCCCTCCGGCAAACGACGGTTGTCCTTTGAAGTCGAGCGAGAAGGGCGAGTCGAGCAGCAGCGGCCTGCCGGCATACGCCACGGAGAAGAAGAAGCGGGTGGCGTTCGGCGCGTCGGCGCTCAGTTGCTGAATGGACGCAGAGACACGCACCCCGCCATCAGGCGAGGAAAGGACGGCCGGCATCTGCGCTCGCGCAAGCAAGGCGGGAGACATAGCAAGCCACAGAAGGGCGAATCGGGGGGCAACGTACAGCAGGCGGTTCATGGGTAAACGGTCTGGAGTTTACTAGTAGGGTCGATCTCTTCAGCTCTCAGGCGGACCCGGCGGGAACGTGTTGGGCGGCCCGGCGGCAGTGAAGTCGGAAGTAAATCCTCGGGGACGGTTCGATGAGCGGCGGAACAGAAGGAAAATAGAGACGAAACTTCTGCAAGTTAATGAACCGGCCGAAATGTTTCAAAAGGACGTTGCACGCTTCGCCAATGTTAAGTAAGTTGAACACGCCGGCGTAGTGGAAGGCGTGGTGAATCCGAAGCTGGTGCCTACACCGCCGGAGGGTGTGTACGGGATGTGGCGCTCGGGAACGAGACGCGTTGCTGCAATCGATCGAAAGCCGAGGGGTTGATAAAATGAGAACGATCCGTTTTCTCCTGGTGGTGAGCTTCCTCACCGCATTCGCTTCTCCGATTCTGTTGGCGCAGGCGCAGCGGAAGGATGCCGGCGCTCAGCCGCGCTTCGGCGGTCCCATAACGCTCCATGCGGACGATGTAGCCGCCTTTCCGGATCTGCCGGATGGCTTCTTGAGCGAGCGAGTGAACATCCCACATGGCGCGCTCGAGATGATCGACTATTCGTCGAGGAGCGTGGGCACGACGCGCCACATGCTCGTTTACACGCCCCCAGGCTACTCGAGCGCCAGGAAGTATCCTGTCCTGTACCTTCTGCACGGCATCGGTGGCGATGAGACGGAGTGGCAGCGCTTCGTTTCGCCTGACATTTTGTTTGATAACCTGATTGCGGACGGGAGTGCCGTTCCCATGATCGTCGTCATGCCCAACGGCCGCGCGCAAAAGAACGATCGTGCCGAAGGAGACGTTTTTGCCTCCGCGCCGGCATTCGCGGAGTTCGAGCACGATCTGCTTGAAGACGTTATTCCCACCATCGACGCAAGGTACAGCACTGACACCACGCGGGAGAGCCGCGCGTTGGGCGGATTATCTATGGGAGGCGGTCAGTCGCTCAACTTCGGGCTGCGTCATCTCGACACGTTTGCCTATGTAGGCGGTTTTTCGTCCGCGCCCAACACCGAAGCTCCAGCATCGCTAATCCCCGATCCCGATCTCGCGAAGAGCCGTTTGAAGCTGCTGTGGCTCTCCTGTGGCAATCAGGATGGACTCTTCGGGATCAGTCAAAACTTCCACACCTTCCTCAAAGAAAAAGAGGTGCCGCACGTCTGGCATGTGGATGGAAACGCCCACGACCCGGCAAACTGGAAGAACAGCCTCTATAATTTCGCCCAATTGCTCTTTCGGTAGATCAATCGGTCCTCTCCTGATGCAAGAGCCGGGGCACCCGCTGCTCCTCATCGCCTTCTCCTTTGTTTGGCTGTCCGGTGTACTCCGTAGTCGCAGGGCCCTGCAGAGCAGTGCCAACAGTTTATCGAGCAAGGTCAAACTATCTCGCGCCATGAAGCTAAGAACGTCCATCTTAATCATCGCGTGTGCGCTCCTGGGTAGCCACGTCTCTATCATTCCCGCGCAGGCGCAAATGGCCGGGCGCAATCCTGTCATCTGGGCAGACGTGCCGGACGTATCGATAATGCGCGTCGGCGACACGTACTACATGTCCAGCACTACCATGCACATGGCACCGGGCGTGCCGATTATGAAGTCGCAAAACCTCGTGGACTGGGAGATGGCGGGGTACGTTTACGACATCCTCGCGCCCGCCGACCCGCTGAACCTCGTGAACGGGCACGCCTACGGACGGGGCACGTGGGCAAGTAGCCTGCGCTATCACAACGGCACATATTATCTGGCCACCTTCGCGAACACGACGGGGGATTCTTACATCTTCACGACGGACGACATTGAGAAAGGGGAGTGGCGGAAAGCCTCACTCGGAGCGCTTTTCCATGACCAGTCGCTCTTTTTCGACGATGATGGCCGCGTATACCTCATCTACAGCGTGGGGGACATTCGCATACGAGAGCTAACAGCCGACGCGCAGGCCCTGAAGGAAGGCGGGCGTGACGAGGTGCTCATCCACGACGCCGGGCGTCCGGCTGGAGAGCGTCTTGGGCTTCCGGGCGAAGGGTCGCAGATGTTCAAGGTGAACGGGACGTACTACCTCTTCCTTATCGTGTGGCCGGAGAATGGCATGAGAACCGTGGTAGTTCAGCGGTCCAAGAGCCTCAACGGACCCTGGGAGGGGAAGGTAGTCTTGCAGGACGCCGGCATTGCGCAGGGCGGCATTGTGGACACGCCGGATGGCAAATGGTATGCGATGCTCTTCGGCGACCGGGGCGCGGTGGGCCGTATCCCGTACCTCGTCCCTATGCGCTGGGAAAACGGCTGGCCGGTGCTGGGGGTGGACGGAAAGGTGCCTGAGACGCTCGACATCGTCTCCGATGGAACGGGCGTGTCGGGGATCGTTGCCTCCGACGAGTTCAATGATAGTGAACTTGGGCTTGCCTGGCAGTGGAACCACAATCCGCAGCGCCGCCTCTGGTCGCTCGAGGAACGCCCCGGATACCTTCGGCGGAAGACCGGCCGGAGAGACGCGCGCTTCGTGGACACACAGAATACGCTCACGCAGCGGACGTTCGGACCGGAGAGCGCAGCCATGACGGCGCTCGACGTGAGCGGCCTCCGTGACGGTGATGTTGCCGGACTCGGCCTGCTCGCCTACCATTACGGATACGTCGGGGTGGAGAAGAAGGGCGGAGAAACTTCGCTCGTCATGGTAGCCTTCCGCGGCGAGGAGGAGCAGGTGGTCGAGCGCGTGCCGCTTGGCCGGAGCGTCGTGTACTTGAAAGCCGATGCCGAATTCCGCGATCAGGTCGACCAGGCGACGTTCTCCTACAGCCTCGACGGCGATACGTGGACGCCCATCGGAGACACGCTGCAGATGCGGTATACTTTGCAGCATTTTATGGGGTATCGCTTCGCGCTGTTCACTTTCGCCAGAGAGACGCCCGGCGGGCGCGCCGACTTCGACTACTTCCGCATCGAGGGGCAGGGCATATCTACTCGGCAATAGGCCTTTGCTCGAAGGTGGCCTGAACGAGTGGATTGGCGGGGAAGGCTACAAGGAACCTCGCTTGGACGGTGTTACGGTGTCTGTGGATTGAAATTTCAACCCGGCGGCGCACTGGCTGCAAGGGCGCACAGCTTGCATCCGTGATTACAGGGCATCCTCTACACATAAGGGCAAAATGAAATGCACTATTCGAAATGTTTCAAAATGGTGTTGACAGTTTCACGGACCTGTGATATCTTCACCGAAGTCCGGTAGTGACGGGACGGCGATGTCGGCGCTGGGTGCGCCGGGAGTCGCATTAGAAGCAGGTTGCACGCCCGGCGGGCGTCTGCTGTACGATCACCAACCTCATCCATCATGGTCGCCACGATTATGAGTGACAAACTACTACGAGTCTTTCCGGTAGCGCTTCTCCTGCTCATCCTGTCTGCAGGAAGCGCTTACGGGCAGCAACAAGTTTCCGGTACCGTTCGGGACGGCAGCACGAACGAACCGCTTCCCGGCGTGAGCGTCGTGGAAAAGGGAACGATGCGCGGTGCCGCTACCAACGTGGACGGCGAGTTCACCCTGCAAGTCGAGTCGATGACGGACACGCTGCTCTTCTCCTTTGTTGGCTTCCAGTCCCAGGAGGTGCCGATCAACAGGCGCACGCAGGTCAATGTGAGCCTTGAGCAGCAAATCCTTACCGGCGACGAGATCGTGGTGGTGGGATACGGCACGCAGCGGAGGGAGAACTTGACCGGTTCGGTCGCATCCGTCTCGGCGGACGAAATCGCCGCCATTCCCGTACCAACCTTAACGCACGCCCTGCAGGGGACAGCCCCTGGTCTGCAGGTGATCGACGGCGGCAACCGGCCCGGACGCAATGCGCTCGATCTCCTCGTTCGCGGGCAGGGTACGCTCGGGCGAACCGACGACTCCGGTAACAAAGATGCCTCGCGTCCGCTCGTGATGATCGACGGTCTCGAAGGCAACCTCGCGAACGTGGATCCCGACGACGTGCAGAGCATCTCCGTGCTGAAGGATGCCGCCTCGGCAGCCATCTACGGCTCGCGCGCGGCGAACGGCGTTATCCTCGTCACGACGAAGCGCGGCACGGCGAGGGAATTCCCGCAGATCACGTACAACGGCTATGTCGGCGTGCAGGACATCACTTCGTGGCCGGAGCGCGTGGACACCGAGACGCACATGCGGCTCGCCAACATCGCCCGCTCCAACTACCTGCAGTGGTGCCTCGACGGGCGCGATCCCAACGCCCAAACGGCGGAGGCTTGCTACGCCAATCCCGGATATGCGCCGCGCTATAGCGAGGAGTATATACAGAATACCGTTGCTGGCACCGACCCGGACGCTTACCCGGACAACGAATGGGTAGACGCCATCTTCAGCTCGGCTCCGATTCAGGACCATACGCTCCGCATTTCCGGTGGTAACCCGTATGCTCGCTTCGCGCTGTCGATGAACTACCTTCAGGAAGACGGCTTGATGTCCAACACCGGCATGAACCGGCAGAACGTCCGCCTCAATACCGACTTTCAACCGACGGACAAGCTGAGCGCCGGAGTAGACGTCTCGGGCAGCCGCCGCTGGGACGTTATCCCGGCGGAGGACTGGGCCGCCACGTTCTTCATCGTGCATGATACTCCTCCCACCAAGCGGACGCGCTACGCGGACGGCACCTACGGACTGAACCTGTTCGGACGTAGCCCGCTGGCCTACGCTGAGATCAGCGGGCAGGAGGAACGGGTATTCTGGGACGGTACGGTCACCGGCCGCGCCAACTATGACATCTTGCCCGAGTGGGCTGAGATCCAGACGCTCGCTTCCTTTGATCTGGGAAATATGGACTGGGAGCGGTTTCGCACCGATCCCCGTTTGTTCAACGAGTATCCGGCCGATGGGCAGTACTGGGGTCCCAACTTTGGCGAGAACCGGGCGAATACCTCCAAGCGCCTGACGATGCGCGCGCTGGTGGATTACGGGCATAACTTCATGAACGATGCCCACAGCATCTCCGGCGTTCTCGGCTACGAGCAGATCCACTACGACTTCTCCGAGTTTCGCGCCTGGCGCGACCAGTTCTACAACAATGAACTGACGCCATTGAATCTTGGCAACGATGCCAACGACGGCAACATGGGATATGGAAGCGAGTGGGCACTTCGCTCAACGTTCGGCCGCCTTAACTATGCGCTGCTGGGTCGTTACCTCTTCGAAGTCAATGCGCGGTACGACGGATCGAGCCGATTTGCTGAAGGGAAAAGGTTCGGTTTCTTTCCCTCCTTCTCCGCCGGCTGGCGCATTACCGAAGAGCCGTTCTTCAACTTGGGATTCATCGATGAACTGAAGCTGCGCGGATCGTGGGGCCGCCTCGGCAACCAGGACGTTCCGCTCTATTCGTATTATTCGTCCATTAACCTCGGTATTCCGTACTACCTCGGCAATACCAGCGGCACCCAGACCTTGGGCGGTGCCTCCACCGGCCTGGTCAACGAGGACCTCTCCTGGGAGACCACCACCGTCACCGACTTCGGGTTCGACGCGCAGTTTCTGCAGAAGCGTTTGACGCTGACCGGCGACATCTACGTGCGGAAGACGGAAGACATCCTGCTGCGGCTCCCCATTCCTGCGCTGGTAGGCCTCGCGGCTCCGTTCCAGAATGCGGGCGCGGTCGAGAACCGCGGCTGGGAAATGGCGCTCGGCTGGCACGATGAAATCGGATCGGTCGGCTACGGCATCGACTTCAACCTGTCAGACAACCGCAACAAGGTTACGGATCTGGTCGAAACGGGCCCGTACGTAATCGACGAGCGCGTTATTCAGGAAGGGTCGCCCATCAACTCCTGGTACGGCTGGGAGGCGACCGGTCTGTTCAGCTCGTACGATGAGATCGACTCGCACGCGCAGCCGGCAGGCCAGCAGACGCACCTGGGCGACATTATCTTCAAGGACCAGAACAACGACGGCGTCATCAACGACGAAGACCGCGTGGTGATCGGCGACCAGAGCCCGCGCTACATGTTCGGCCTGAACCTGAAGATGAACTGGAAGTCATTCGACGCCACCGCGTTCTTGCAGGGCGTCGGTAAGCGCGACCAGTACCTGGCGCTCGGGTTCATCCAGGGACCGGTCTGGGAGAACTACACGTCCGTGTGGCACAAGGATTACTGGACGCCGGAGAATCCCGACGCCCGCCATCCGGCCTACTATTCGAACTACAACCGCAACTACTACGCCACCAACTCCTGGTGGATACTCGACGGAAGCTTCGTAAAACTGCGTAATGTGCAGATCGGGTATACGCTGCCGCAGAGCCTCGTCAACCGTGCGGGCGTGGAACGCATGCGCATCCATGTGACGGGCAAGAACCTGTGGACGAAGCACAACCTGGGCATTGATCTCGATCCCGAATATCCGTGGGTCCGGGCGGACTACTATCCGCAGACGAAGGTCATCAGCGTTGGCGCGAGCGTCAGCTTCTAAGCCCCCCATACGCTTACACGCGATTCAAGCTTCTACACGTCATTACGACTATGAAAAGACTGCTTAAATACCTCCTCATCTTCGGCGCGCTCATCATGGGGCCGGGATGCAGCGAAGACTTCCTCACCACGGTTCCGACGGATCAGCTTTCGTCGGGCACCTTCTGGACTTCCGAGCGCGACTTCAACGTGGCGCTGAACGCCGGATACGAGCGCATGGTTGGCCAGGACCTGAACACCATGTACTTCGATGCTGCAACGGAGATCGGCTACTCCCACGCCGACTGGATGCGCCAGCACGAGTACGTTATGGGCCGGGCGGACGCGCTCTCCGGGTGGTCCAACAGCCTCTGGGGACGCATGTTCGCAGGCGTGACGCGCGCAAATGAAATCCTGGCGCAACTCGACGGCGTGGCAGAGGGCGTGCTCACGGCCACGGGCGCTGACCAGATCCGGGGGCAGGCGCTCTTCCTGCGCGGCTACTACTATCAGGAGCTGCTCTGGATGTTCGGTGGCGTTCCCATCTTCACCAGCGTTCCGACCGTTCAGGAGGCCCGCGAGGCCGGGCGCAACACGCGGGAAGAGGTCTACGCGCAGATAGAGGCGGATCTTACCGCCGCAGCGGCGCTGCTGCCGCCCACGTTCCCGTCGAGTCAGTTTGGCCGCGCCGGGCGCGGCACCGCGCTGGCTTACCATGCTCGCGCAGCGCTCTACGAGGCGAGCTGGCAGGAGTATCGGGAAGGCAATTCCGGCCGGGCCACCGAGCTTTATCGCACGGCTGCGAACAAATCGAAAGCGGTCATGGACCTCAACGTGTTCACGTTGCATCCAAACTATCGCGAACTCTTCACCTATGCGGGAGAGATGAGCAACGAGATTATTCTGAGCTACCAGAAGGTCTCGGGACAGAACGGCTGGTGGGCGTGGCTCGGCTTTGCGCCCAGTTCCATGGGCAGCAATGTGGACGCGGAGCCGACGCGGGAGCTGGTCAACCTTTACCCGATGAAAGACGGCTTGCCGATCGACGAGTCGCCGCTCTACGACCCCGCACCGCCGAAGATCACGTATGATGCCACCGGTGCCCCGACGGTCGAGACGCTGGGTATGTACGCCGACAGGGACCCGCGTTTCTACGGGACGGTGCTCTTCCCGGGCGGCGCGTTCAACGGCACGATTTACAACTCGTATCCGCCGTGCGCCGGCGGCGCTCCGGCGGGTTACTGCAGCCCGACATCGGACCGAATTCTTATCAACGATTACTACAACACGTACACGGGCTACATCCTGATGAAGTACGTGGACCCGCAGGACCAGGCTGCGCCGGGTAACAGCGGTCTGAACGTCATCAAGATGCGCTACGGCGACGTCCTGTTGATGTACGCGGAGGCCAAGGCCGAACTCGGTGAAGTGGATGGCACGGTACAAGCGGCGCTCAAGCAGCTGCGAGACCGCGTCGACATTCCGATGCCATTCGACATTACGACCGTATCGGCTGCAGAGGCCATTAAGTACATTCGTACCGAGCGCACGATCGAGTTGGCGTGGGAAGGACTGCACCTGGCGGACATCCGCCGCTGGGGAGTCGCTGAGCAGGTGCTCAATGGACCGGTACATGGGATCGATGTAGCGACCGGCGATGGTACCTTTGCCGTGATCCCCGGGCAGCACGTGCGGGTGTTTGCAGCCCCGCGTGATTACCTGTGGCCCGTGCCGGCCGCAGAACGTGATCTGAACGTCAGTCTCGTGCAGAACCCGGGCTACTAAACGCCGCATCCTGACGGAGCGTAACTTGCGGACCTGATAACAGCATCCGCGATGACGGGGCGGGGGTGTCCACTGGCATCTCCGCCCTTGCTCCAAAGGAAATGCTCCGTCCTTCCGACACCTTCTCCATGGATGTACACGTGAATTCTTCGAAGCACTTCTTTCTTTCGGCACTGCTCCTCGTGCTCTTCACAACCGGTGTGACAGCGCAGAAGGCGCGCATCAAACTTGACATAGATCGGACCATCGGCGAGGTTGATTCGCTCATATACGGCAACTTTGTCGAGCACCTGGGGCGGAACGTCTACGGCGGCATCTACGACCCCGGCTCGCCGCTCTCGGACGCGGACGGTATCCGGAAGGACGTGATCGAGGCCGTGCGGGGGTTAAACGTGTCCATCCTGCGCTATCCCGGGGGTAACTTCGTCTCGAACTATCACTGGGAAGACGGCGTGGGGCCGGAGCGCAGGACGCGGATGGAGCTGGCATGGCACCGGCTCGAGCCGAATACCTTCGGCACGAACGAGTTTATGAGCTTCCTGGACAAAGTCGGGGGCGGCATCGAGCCGTACTTCGCCGTGAACATGGGCACGGGCACCATCGAGGAGGCGCAAAACTGGGTCGAGTACACGAACATTGACAGCGGGCCGTATTACGCCGAGCTTCGGAAGCAGCACGGCCACACGGAGCCGTATGGTATCAAGTACTGGAGCCTCGGCAACGAGATGGACGGCTTCTGGCAGATGGGCCATCTGAGCGCCGAAGACTATAGCAAGAAGGCGCGGGAGGCGGCCAAGCTGATGAAGCTGACCGACCCGTCCATCAAGTTGGTCGCGGCCGGAGCCTCGAACTTCCGCCCCGACGCCGATCCAATGGAGTGGAACCGAGTCATTCTCGACGAGCTCAAGGACGTGGTGGACTACATCGCGCTCCACATCTACGTCGGCAACCCGGATGACAACTACTACAACTATTTGTCGACCCCGCTCGTGATGGAGGACCGGACGAAGCTCGTCAAGGGCCTTATCAACATCAACATGAACGAGGCGAACCGGGGCGCCGCGATCCGGTGTACATCGCCTGGGACGAGTACAACGTGTGGTACCGCGCTCGCGCCGACGATTCGATGCGCGGCGAGCGGGCACTGGAGGAGCGTTACAATCTCGAGGACGCGCTCGTAATTGCGGGTTTTCTCAATGGGTTCATCCGCAACGCTGATGTGGTGAAGATGGCCAATCTGGCGCAGCTCGTAAACGTGATTGCGCCCATCTTCACCAACGAGCGGGGCCTGTTTCTGCAGACCATCTATTACCCCCTCGCCCTATACGCCGAACACGCCTATGGCACCGCGCTCGATGTTTACGTGGACAGCGAAACGTACGACACGGAGCCTTTCTTCATAGGCCTGGGCGAGCAGCAGGAGCAGCAGAAAAACGTGCCCTACCTCGACGTCTCCGCCACGCATAAAGAGGACGGCACCGTCATCATCAATGTGGTCAATCGCCATCGCGACCAGGCCATCCCGACGGACGTGATAGCACAGACAGGCCGGTTCGATGGAGCCTTCGAAGTGTACGAGATCACCGGACCGGACGTCAAGGCGCAAAACGACTTCGGCCGGACGACGGTAGAAACGAACAAGAAGGCGGACGTGCGCGCGCAGGGCGGGCAGTTCACCTACACGTTCCCGCCGCACTCCATTACGATGCTCAAGGGCCGTATTGTACGATGAACATTTCAAAGTTTTCCTTTGCCTACTTACTGATTGCGTGCGCCGCGCCTGGTGTTGCGCTTGCGCAGGAGCAACTGCCCGTCGTTCATGACCCGGTCATGGCGGAAGAGAACGGCACCTACTACGTTTTCAATACCGGCAGGGGCATTCAGGTACTCGCCTCGCCGGACATGAAGGAGTGGACGCGCCTGAAGCCGGTGTTCGAGAACACGCCGGCGTGGGTCATGGAGGTTATTCCGGAGTTCGACGGCAACATCTGGGCACCGGACATCTTCTATCGCGACGGCGTTTACTACCTTTACTACTCCGTCTCGCAGTTTGGCCGCAATAACTCCGCCATCGGCCTCGCGACGAACACGACGCTCGATCCGAACGATCCGGCGTTCCGCTGGGTGGATCAGGGGGAGGTCGTGCAGTCCGTTCCGGGCAGGGATATGTGGAACGCCATCGATCCGACCGTTGCCGTGGACGAGGAGGGTCGGGCGTGGATGTTCTTCGGGTCGCATTGGGGCGGCATCAAGGCGTTCGTTCTGAACGAAGGCCTGGACGCTCCCGCAGAGCCGGAGCACTGGCGAACGGTGGCTGCGCGGCACCGCTACTGGAAGATCGACGAGCGAGACGCCGGCGACGCCGCCAATCCGAATCTCGGCTATGACTCGCTCTACTCGGCCAACGTGCTCCGGGCCAATCAGCTCTCGATGAACTCCTCCATCGAAGCGCCTTTCGTGTTCAAAAAGGGCGACTACTACTATCTGTTCGTCTCCTGGGATCGGTGCTGCCGGGGAGTGAACAGCACGTACAAGGTGGTCGTGGGCAGGGCAAAAGACATAGAGGGGCCATACTACGACCGCGAAGGCGAGAAGATGGAGCACGGCGGCGGCTCGCTCGTCGTGCAAGGCTTCGGCGGCGACAGCCGATGGGCGGCCGGCGGGCACAATGGGGCCTATACGTTCGACGGGCAGGATTACCTCGTCTTCCATGCGTATGATCGCGAGTCCGACGGTGCCCCCCGGCTGATCGTGCGTCCTATAGACTGGGACGCCTATGGCTGGCCGACCGTCTCACTCGAAACGCGACCGTAAGGGTTGATGGCCACTGTTGTACCTGGAGTTCAGGGTCGAATGAAAGTAATCTGCAGACGAATGTCTTTTCTCATCCTTGTTGTTGCACTGTCCCTCGCCGCCTGCGATTCAAGTGGAAACGGCGGGAACGGCGGCGGAACCACCCCGCCGCCGAAACAGAAAGTGCCGGTGATGCTCGAAGTCGCGGGAGACGTGACGTTCGTCCACGACCCGGTCATGACGAAGGAAGGGGGCAAGTATTACCTCTTCTCGACCGGCGCAGGCGTTCCGATCCGCTGTTCGGACAACATGGAGGTTTGGCGGAACTGCGGCTCGGTCTTTACGGGCGCGCCGGCGTGGGCGCGTGACGCCGTTCCGGGCGTCTCAGACCTCTGGGCACCGGACGTCTCGTACTTCAACGGCGAGTTCCATCTTTACTATTCCGCCTCTACCTTCGGCAGCAACCATTCAGCGATCGGGCTGGCCACGTCGCCGACGCTGGACCCCGGCAGTGCGGACTACGGCTGGACCGATCATGGAATGGTCGTTCGCTCATTTCGCTCGAATGATTACAATGCCATCGACCCCAACGTGGTCATGGATGAAGAGGGCGTTCCCTGGCTGTCGTTCGGCTCTTTCTGGACGGGCATCAAACAAGTGCGGCTCGATTCGCTGACTGGCAAGCCTTCCGAGCCGACGCCTACGATCCATTCCCTTGCCAGCAGGCCGCCCGCGACGCCCGCCATCGAGGCACCTTTCATCATCGAGCACGGCGACTTTTACTACCTCTTCGTATCGTTTGACGCCTGCTGCCGGGGCGCGGAGAGCACGTACAACGTTCGGGTGGGGCGTTCGGAGAACGTGTCGGGGCCGTACCTGGATCAGGGTGGCAAGTCGCTGCTGGAGGGGGGCGGCACGCTCCTGCTCTCCGGCACAGGCCAGTGGAAGGGGACGGGCCACAACGGCATCTTTGAGGAGGACGGCACGACTTACCTCGTTTATCATGCCTATGACGCCTTCAACAACGGCGTGCCCAACCTGCGCATCTCTCCGCTCGTGTGGGACGCGGGCTGGCCGTCCGTTAAAATGGAATAGCCGATTCGGTACCCCTGCGCTATGGTCCGTTGTCTTCTCCAGTGCTGGATGCTTTCCGCGCTGCTCCTTTCCGGAGTCGGCTGTGACAGCTCAGCCCCGGAGATAACGCCGAAACCTCCAGTCAGCCTGCCCGACTCGCTATACGCGAATCCGGTCTTTGACCGGGACTTTCCGGATCCGACCGTCATCCGGGGGCAGGACGGCTACTTCTACGCCTATGCTACCGAGACCGTGGTGGACGGCAAATGGTACAACATCCAGGTTGCCCGCTCGGAGGACCTCGTCTCCTGGACCCACTACGGCGACGCGCTTCCGGGCGGCGTGACGTGGGCGGCGACGGGGCACGCCTACTGGGCACCGCACGTTCTTTACGCCCCTGAGCAGGAAAGGTACGTGATGTACTTCTCGGCGCATCACGACGCCCGCGGGGGCAAGTGCCTCACAACGGCCATATCCGAATCGCCTACGGGGCCCTTTGTTGCGGCGGAAGAGCCGCTGCTTTGCGGGCCAGGATTTGACGAGATCGACGCGATGGCTTTCGACGATCCGAAGACGGGCAAGAAGTGGCTGTACTGGGGATCCGGCGGCCGGGCGCTGCGCGTGAGAGAACTCGCCGACGACCGGCGAAGCTTCCGCGAAGACGCGCCCGTCATCGAAACGGTTCTTCCCCGGCAAGACGCCGCCTATAGCAACCTTCTCGAAGGAAGCTGGGTCGTTTATCGCGAACCCTATTACTATCTTTACTATTCGGGCGACAACTGCTGCGGGCCGTCGGCCAACTACGCCGTCATGGTGGCTCGCTCCGAAAGCGCGACCGGTCCGTTCGTGCGCAAGGGAGCGGCGGACGGATCGCGGATCAGCACGATTCTCGCTGCGTCCGGCATATGGCTGGCCCCGGGACATAACTCGGTGATCCGGGACGATGCAGGAGAAGACTGGATGGTGTACCACGCCATTAACCGCGGCCAACCCACGCGCCGCATCGGCATTGGGGACGCCGTGTGGGACCGGCGAGTCATGCTCATGGACCGTATTCAGTACACGGCGACGGGGTGGCCCTACGTCGACGGCAGCCGTCCGTCTGAGCGGTCGATAAAACCCGTTATAAACTGAACCTTTAGGTCCGATGGCGGACCCATTTATACATAACCAACCCAACAGACGCCATCATGCGAAAATTGCTTTTACTTACGCTGCTTCTTGCTCTGGTCCTTCCGGCCGCCGCCCAAGACGGTCCGCTAAGGGTCGTCGTCAACACGGACGCTGAAGGTCCCACCATCAACAAACACATCTACGGGCACTTCGCCGAGCACCTCGGGCGGGACATCTACGGCGGTTTCTGGATCGAAGAATGCGGCCGGCGATTGGCAGCTCAACGACAAGGTGATCGAGGCACTTCGCGAGGTCAACCCGCCGAACGTCCGCTGGCCCGGCGGCTGCTTTGCGGACTACTACCACTGGAAAGACGGCATCGGTCCGCGTGACGAGCGGCCCGACGATGGTCAACAACATCTGGGGCGGGGTCACGGAAGACAACTGCTTCGGCACCCACGAATACATGGAGCTCGTCGCAGGCCCTCGGCACAGAGCCGTTCGTCGTCGGCAACGTCGGCAGCGGGCACTGTCGAGGAGATGGCGGACTGGTGGGAGTACATCAACCACCCCGGCGGTTCGCCGATGGCCGATCTACGCGCGGAGAACGGACATCCCGAGCCGTACAACGTGCGGTTCTGGGGCGTGGGCAACGAGAGCTGGGGCTGCGGCGGCGATATGACGCCCGAGTACTACGCGACGTTTATCAAGCGCTACGCCAGCATTCCTGCGCCCCTTCGGCGACGTACGCGCATTCCGCATCGCGACCGGCCCGAACAGCGGCGACTTCCGCTGGACCGAGGCCTGATGCGCAACGCGGGCCGTTTCATCGATGGGACTCGACTTCCACTACTACACCGTCGTTGGCACTCGTGGAGCCAAGGGCTCGGCGACCGACTTCACGGAGGCAGAGTGGTTCACCGCCCTGCGGAAGGCCGATGGAGGTCGACGATCTCATCACGCGGCATTCGGCATCATGGACCAGTTCGACCCGCAGAAGCGCGTCTGGCTGATCGTGGGTGAGTGGGGCATGTGGCACGATGTCGAGCCGGGAACCAACCCCGGGTTCCTCTACCAGCAGAACACGATGCGCGACGCGCTCGTCGCTTCGACTCTCGCTCAACATCTTCAACAAGCACGCCGACCGCGTGCGGATGGCAAACATCGCGCAGACCATCAACGTGCTCCAGTCGCATGCTCCTGACCGACGACAATAACAACGTCATCAAAACGCCGACTTACCACGTCTTTGAGATGTACAAGGGCCATCAAGACGCGACGCTGCTGCCGCTCACGCGTTGACGGCGGGTCGTACACCTACAACGGCGAGACCATCCCGGCCATCAGCGCGTCGGCGTCTAAAAAGGACGGGCGCGTCTTTATCACGCTGACGAACCTGATCCGAACACGGCGCGCACGGTAGACGACTTCGCTACGCGGCGAGCGCTTCACGCGTGCAACGGGTCGCATCCTGACGGCGGGCGCGATGAACGCGCACAACACGTTCAGCAACCCGGAGGCCGTCAAACCGGCCCCGTTCTCGGGCGCGCGTATCAGCGGAGATCAGCTTTCTGTTACGCTGCCGCCAAAGTCGATCGTAGCCCTTGAACTGAACTGACGAAAGGTGAGGCGGGCGGCGTATTTTAGTTGATTCGGCGGCGCTCGCCGCCCGCCTTGTTTCATTCTACACGTGCGGCCAAACTTTGAAGAACGCAACCATACACGACGTGGCCTCCCGGGCCGGTGTGTCCATCGGGACGGTCTCGGCCGTGATCAACCGCAAAGATACGGTTAGCCGCAGCACGCGGCGAAATGTGCTGGAAGTCATCACGGAGCTGAACTACCGGCCTCGCGCCGCGGCTCGACGGCGGCTGCAGGCGTCCGTTGAAAAGAGCATCGGCCTGGTCGTTAAAGAGATCCAGAACCCGTACTTCGGCGACATCATCATCGGGGCGCAGGACGCCGCGGCTGAGGCGGGATACAACGTGTTGGTCTCGCACAGCGGGCGAAACTACGCGCTCGAACAGCAGCTCGTTCAGCTACTCGTTGCCAAGGACGTTGACGGCCTCATCATCAATCCGCTGCTGGACGCGAACTCGGACCTGTCGCACCTCTTTGAGCTTAAACGGCACAACATCCCGTTCGTCCTCATAGAGAACGTGAAAGGCCTCCAGGCCAGCATGGTGGACGTGGACAATGTGGAGGCGGAGAAGGCTGCCGTGGAGTATCTCGTCGGCCTTGGCCACAAGCACATCGTTCATTTCTCCGGGCCGCCCTATTCGATGCACAGCGATGAACGTATCGAGGGCGTGCGGCGGGCGTTCAGCGCGCGGGAACTCGTGCTGCATGAGCAAGACGTGCTTGTCGGCGGAGCGACCCTGGAGGAGGGCTACAAGACCGGGCTTGACTACTTCCGCGACAACACCGCGCCGCCGACGGCCGTCGCGTGCTACAATGATCTTTTCGCCATAGGCCTGATGCGGGCCGTGCTCGAGCTTGGCCTCCGCATCCCACAGGACCTTTCAGTCGTCGGGTATGACGACATTGAAATGGCATCCTACGCGCCCGTCCCGCTAACAACCGTCCGTGTTCCGAAGAAGGAAATGGGACGCCACGCGGCGGAGATGCTGATTCGAAGCGTGAATGCGGCCAACGGGAAGGACATCGAGAAGATGATCATCAAGGCCGACCTCGTTGTTCGCGGATCCACGGCAGCGCCGCGCGCAGAGGGCTGAACGCTGCCTCGGCGGGTAATAAAAAGATCGATAAAAGAATCTGAAACGTATTAAATATTTCAAACTTGTTTTGTACTTTGGGCAGAAGCGCTGAATGGTTGCTCCCGGACTTGTAGCCGATGTGATCGACCCCCATGCGCACCTGAGAGTCTGCCGCGGGCAGGCGCAACTTGTCTAAAATTGATGTAGCGATATGGGATCAAGACCAGGAACCGAACGGGAGTCAGGAACCCCCTTTACGCCGGACGCCACCCCTGCTTCAGCGGAAGCGCACCCGGTTTCGCCGCTTTCCGCCCACACCGGCGTCGTGACGCTGGGCGTGATCGTTGGTAATCGCGGCTTTTTCCCCGATCACCTTTGCGAGAAAGGCCGCAAGGTCATCCTCGACGTGCTCGAGCGGCAAGGCATTCGCGTGGTCATCACGCCGGCGGAGAGCACGAACAACGGAGCGATCTCCGACAACGCCGAGGCCCGGCTTTGCGCCGATCACTTCAAGCAACACGCCGATGAGATCGACGGCGTGCTCATCACGCTGCCCAACTTCGGCGAAGAGCGCCCGATCGCGAACACCCTTCGCTGGGCCAACCTGAACGTGCCCGTGCTCGTCCATGCCTTCGAGGATGATGCGGATAAGATGACGATCGTCAACCGGCGCGACTCCTTCTGCGGGAAGATGTCCTGCTGCAACAACCTGCGGCAGTACGGCATCAAGTTCACGCTCACGACGAAGCACACCATGGACCCTGAGAGCGAAGCCTTCGCGGCGGACCTTCGAAGTTTGCAGCCACTTGCCGCGTGGTTCGTTCCCTCAAGAACCTCAGCATCGGGCAGATCGGCGCGCGGCCGGCCGCGTTCAATACGGTGCGCTATAGCGAGAAACTGCTCGAGCGCAGCGGTATCTCGGTCGAGACGCTGGACCTCTCGGAGGTCCTTGGCTGGATCCGGCGCATGGGCGACGACGCGCCGGCCGTAAAAGCAAAGATAGAGGAGATGCGCGCCTACACGCGCGTGGACGGCATACCGGCAGAGAGCCTGATGAAGATGGCCAAGCTCGGCGTCGCCATCGACGAGTTCATGGACGCGCAGGGGCTTTCAGCGACGGCCATCCAGTGCTGGACATCGCTCGAAGAGTTCTACGGCGTCGTTCCCTGCACCGCAATGAGCATGATGAGCAACAAGCTCATGGCGAGCGCCTGCGAGAGCGACATTGTGGGCACGCTCAGCATGTACGTCCTTCAGCAGGCCGCCCGCGTGCCGGCAGCGCTGCTCGACTGGAACAACAACTTCGGCAGCGACCCGAATAAGGGCGTCGTCTTCCACTGCTCCAACCTTCCCAAAGGCTTCTTCGACGGGCCGAACAAGCGGATCTCAAGATGGACTACCAGGAGATCATTGCCGGGACAGTCGGCAAGGAGAACACCTACGGCACCATCGTCGGGCGCATTACGCCGGGGCCTTTTACCTATGCCCGCGTCTCGACCGACGACCTGAACGGCAAGATTCGCGCATACGTCGGGGAGGGCACGTTCACCGATGACGAGCTGCAAACCTTCGGCGGCTACGGCGTCTTTGAGGTGCCGAACCTGCAGAAGTTGCTCTCGCACATCTGCGAGAACGGCTTCGAGCACCACGTGGCCGCGACGCGCGCGGAGGTTTCCGGTGCTGTTGCGGAGGCGCTGAGCAAGTACATGGATTGGGACGTGTATAGCCACGCCTGATCGCCCCTTCGTCTTTTGGCAAAAGAACCATGAGCGACAAGTACGCCGTCGGGCTGGACTATGGCACCAACTCCGTCCGCGCGATGGTCGTGGACGTGCGGACGGGGGAGGAGGTCGGGACCGGCGTTTTCCCTTACCCTTCCGGAAAGGCAGGCATCCTGCTCGACGCGCGGGACCCGAACCTCGCGCGACAGAACCCGCAGGACTACCTGGACGGGCTGGAGGCGAGTGTCCGAGCCGCACTGGCTGAGGCCGCCGGCAGGGGCGCGCGCCCGGAGGAGGTGATCGGCATCGGCGTGGACACCACCGGCTCCACGCCGCTGCCGGTGGACAACGGACGGCCGCCCGCTTGCGTTCGATCCGCGCTTCAAGGACAATCGTGAATGCGTACGTCTGGCTCTGGAAGGACCACACCGGCCACGCCGAGGCGGCGGAGATCACCGCCACGGCGCAAGAACTGCGGCCGGAGTACCTCGGCAAGTGCGGCGGCGTCTACTCGTCCGAGTGGTTCTGGTCCAAGATCCTCCGCTGCCTGCACGTCGATGAAGCCGTCTTCGACGCGGCCGCGACGTGGGTGGAGCTCGCGGACTGGATGCCCGGCCGTGCTGACGGGGACCGACCGGCGTCGGCGAAATCCGGCGCGGCATTTGCGCGGCCGGTCACAAGGCGATGTTCCACGAAGCGTGGGGCGGCTATCCGGACGAGGAGTTCCTTGCGGCGCTCGACCCGAAGCTGGCGCGCATCGGTGCCTCGCTGCCGGATAAGGCGCACAATGCCGCCGAGGCAGTCGGGTGCGCTGACGACCGGAGTGGGCGGAACGGCTGGGTCTGCGCCGAGGCATCCCGGTCGCCGTCGGCGCCTTCGACGCGCACCTGGGCGCGGTCGGCTCCGGCATCGCGCCGGGAACGCTCGTCAAGATCATCGGCACCTCCACGTGCGACCTCATGGTCGCACCGCTCGGACAGGACCTCGCGGACATCCCGGGTCTGTGCGGGATCGTGCCGGAGTCGGTGCTGCCGGGGCAGTACGGGCTCGAGGCCGGGCAAAGTCGGCCGTGGGCGACATCTTCAACTGGTTCGTCGGGACGATCAAGCCGGAAGGAAAGAGCCACGCGGAGCTGACGGACGAGGCCGAGCAACTGCGAGCCTGGCGAGAGCGGCCTGCTCGCGCTCGACTGGCACAACGGCAACCGGACCGTGCTCGTGGACCAGCGGCTGACCGGGATTGATCGCTGGGCCTGACGCTCCACACGACGCCGGCCGAGATCTACCGCGCGCTTCGTCGAGGCGACGGCCTTCGGCGCGCGCGTGATCATGGAGCGATACGAGGAGTACGGGGTGCCGGTGGAGCGGATCGTCAACTGCGGCGGCATCTCGGCGAAGAACCCGATGGTGATGCAGATCTACGCCGACGTGATGGGCCGCCCGGTGATGATTTCACGTAGCGACCAGACGTGCGCGCTCGGCGCGGCCATGAGCGGCGCGGTCGTAGCGGGTGCCGCTGCCGGCGGACACGATTCGTTCGACTCCGCCGTGACGCGTATGACTGGCGTGCAGGACCGTGTCTTCCGGCCGGATCCAGAGCGGCAAGCCGTCGTACGATCGCCTGTTCGCCCTTTACCGCCGGCTGCATGACGCCTTCGGCGTGAGCCGGTTCGACGGACGACCTGTCGGACGTGATGAAAGACACTGCTCGACATGCGCGACGAGGTGAGACGCTGATGGCCCACGAGGCACTGCGGAAGGCCGTCTACGCCGGCCAACCTCGGCATCGTCGAAGCCGGACTCGTTGATGCTCACCTGGGGCAACGCGAGCGGAGTGGACCGCGAGGCCGGCGTCATGGCCATCAAGCCGAGCGGCGTCGCCTACGACGCCTCTCGCCCGACGACATGGTCGTCGCTGGACCTCGCCACAGGTGCCGTGGACGGCAGCGATCTGCGGCCGTCCTCCGACACGCCGACGCACCTGCACCTCTACCAGCTCGTTCGGAGCCATCGGCGGGATCGTCCACACGCACTCGCAGCCACGCCGTGTGCTGGGCGCAGGCCGAGCGCGAGCTGCCGTGCTTCGGCACCACCCACGCCGACCACTTCTACGGCGCGGTTCCCGTCACGCGCCGGATGCGCGAGGAGGAGATCCGCGACGACTACGAGCTGCAACACGGGCGTCGTGATCGTGGAGCGCTTCCGGAAGGACGGCATCGACCCCGGCCGACGTGCCGGGCGTGCTGGTCGCCGGGCACGGCCCGTTCGCCTGGGGCGCGCACCTCGCCGAAGGCCGTTGAGAACGCCATCGTGCTGGAGGCCGTGGCGCGGATGGCCCTTCACACGCTGCTGCTCAACGCGCGAGGCGCGTGCCGTAGACCAGGCGCTGCTCGACAAGCACTTCTTGCGCAAGCACGGCCCCGGGGCCTACTACGGCCAGGCGCGTCCGGCGGCAGCCATCATGACGCCGGCTGCGGCCGGTTCTGTCGCAGCCTCGCACCCTCACCTCGCTCAACATCATCCTACGCAAATGACGCCGATCGACTGGGTCATCATCGCCATCTACTTCTCGCCATCGTCGGCGATCGTCTGGTGGTCCGCCCGCAGAACCTCGACACGTCGACGGACTACTTCCTGGCCGGCCGCGACGTCGGCTGGTTCGCCGTCGGCGCATCCGTCTTCGCCTCCAACATCGGCTCCGAGCACATCGTCGGGCTTGCCGGCAGCGGCGCGCACAACGGGATGGCGCAGGCCCACTGGGAGCTGCACGCCTGGGTGCTCATGCTTCTCGCCTGGGTGTTCGTGCCGTTCTACTACCGCTCGGGCGTATTCACCATGCCGGAGTTCCTGGAGAAGCGGCTTCGACGCCCGCAGCCGCTGGGTGCTCTCCATCGTCTCCCTCGTGGCGTACGTCTTCACGAAGGTCTCCGTCACGGTCTACGCGGGCGCGCTCGTCTTCCGCACGCTGCTGCCCGGACACTTTCGGCACGCCGGACAACGCCTTCTGGATCGGCGCCTTCACGACCGTTATCCTGACGGGCATCTACACGGTCTTCGGCGGCCTGCGCGCCGTCGTCTACACCGAGGTGCTCCAGACGGGTCTGCTCATCCTTGGGTCCGCCTTCATCACCTTCTTCGGGCTCTACGAAGCTCGGCGGGTGGGGCGAGATGCAGGCGCATTCGTCGCGCGAGAACGCGCAGCAGTTCGCCCTCTGGCGGCCCAACTCCGACCCGGACGTTCCCGTGGCTCGGCGTGATGATCGCCTCGCCGATCATCGGCATCTGGTACTGGTGCACGGACCAGTACATCGTGCAGCGAACGCTCGCCGCCCGCTCCCTCACAGACGCGCGCGCGGCGCCGATCTGGGGCGGCTTCCTCAAGCTCTTCCCCGTCTTCATCTTCCTCGTCCCGGGCATGATCGGCTACGCGCTCCACGAGAAGGGCCTGCTCTCCGATCCCGATGGGCGCGAACGGCGAGATCATGGGCGACATGGTGTTCCCGACGATGGTGGCGAGCTCTGCTCCCGATCGGCCTTCGCGGGCTCGTGGTCGGCAGCCTCCTCTCGGCGCTGATGAGTTCGCTGGCGTCGCTCTTCAACTCCTGCGCGACGCTCTTCACGGTGGACATCTACGAGAAGCTGCGGCCGGGCAAGCCCGAGGCCGCATCTCGTCCGCGTCGGACGGCTCGCGACAGGCGTGGTCGTGGTCTTCGGCCTCCTCTGGATTCCGATCATGAAGATCGTGTCGGAGCGGATCGCCGGGCTCTACGACTACCTGCAGAACGTGCAGAGCTTCCTGGCCCCACCGATCGCGGCCGTGTTCCTGCTCGGCCTTTTCAACCGGCGCATCAACGCCGACAGGCGCTTTCTGGGGGCTGCTCGTCGGGTTCGTGCTCGGCATGGCCAAGCTGACGCTCCAGACGCTGGTGCAGAGCGGCGTCATGGCGCCGACCGGCGTGTTCGGCGCCATCGGCGCGTTTAACGGCTACTACTACGCCGGCGTGCTCTTCGTCATCTCAATTGTGCTCATCGTGGTGCTTTCGTATATGACCGACGCGCCGCCGGAGGAGAAAGTTGAGGGCTTGACGTACGAGTCGGCAGGTGCGAAGCGGCGGCGGACCGGTGTTCAGGTTCGCGAGCCGAACGCGGCGACGGCGCAGTCACCCGTGCAGGTGCCCGCCTCGGAACATCCGCACGACGAACCGCCAAGATCGAAGATGCCGGAGATCATCGGCACGACGATCGTGCTCGTGCTCGTAGTGGGCGTGTACATATACTTCAGCTTCTGGCTCTAAAGCCGGAGGCCCGGAAGTGGCCGCAGTTCTTTATACAATCGCCCCTCTCTCCACACCCGGAGGGAGGGGCGATGTGCTATTCACGGTGGTAGCGCAGCCTCTCACCTCGCGGCAGGCTAAGATGCTTCACTGCGTTCAGCATGAATCTCGGGAGCGTTCTGCCGAGCCGTAGACGACACGTCTACGGCATAGAAGGATGAGGGCAGCGCACTTCTTATGCAACAGCCCTCACCCGCTCATTAGTGACAATATAAATTTCTCGCCACAGCTATACATAACTTATCCATTATGCCGATACACCGGGAGGGTGCCCCTTGCGCGCCCACAAACCCACTCTTACCGACCACGAACTGACGGGACCCGCGGAAGGCGGGGTCGCTCGGTACCTGTAAAGCCAGATCCAGATGAAGAAGAGTCTTTCATTTCAGTTCATGTTGCCGGTCATCGGCCTGCTCCTCGTCATTGGGGTAACTACCGCCTTTTTTACTGCTCGAACATCATATAATGATTTGTCCGAAGAGGCACGTGAGGATGCGAGCAGCGAGGCGCGCCTGGTCGTCGAGACGCTGCGACTCGCGGACGAATTGATGAGCGCGCGTCTGCAGAGCGGCATCGACCTTCTTGAAGCGATGGCGAGTCAGCTTGGCCCCGCGCGCCTTAGCGGGGTCTACACTCTCGGCGCGCAGCGCGTCCCGGGCCTCTTTTTCGGCTCGCACAACCAGACGGGAGAGACCGCCATCGTGGATGAAGTGGCCGGAACCATGGGCGGAATGTCAACGCTGTTCGTGCGCAGCGGAATAGATTTCGTGCGGGTCTCTACCAACGTGAAAACGACGGACGGGGGCCGAGCAACCGGGACGACACTCTCCCAGAGCACCCGCGCCTATGCCGCCCTGATGGAAGGCAAACCCTATTTCGGAACGGTGGATGTCGTGGGGCAGCAATACCTCGGTGCCTATGCGCCCATTCGAGATGGAACGGGCAACATCATCGGCGCGAGCTTCTCAGGGCAGCCCATTACTGCTTTTGAACGTCTTGGTGAACTCATGGCCGATGGACGGGTGCTTGAGAAGGGCTTTGTCGCACTTCTGAATGCCGATGGTATGGTCCTCTTTCATTCTTCCAACATGACGGCAGAGGGGATATCCGCTGCAGCAGAAAGCACGGACTGGGAGTTGGTTCGGGCGCCATACGAAAACTGGGGATACACCGTTGTGGCCGGCATCTACCACCCGGAAGTGATGCAGGCAGTCATACACACGGCATTTGCGACAGTTCTCGGCATAGTCGCGGTGCTTTTCTTGCTGGTTGGTACGATGTGGTTCATACTGCGGCATAAGGTGCAACGCCGCGTCGGCGGGCTGCTGGAGATAGCTACGAAAATCGGGGCCGGCGATCTGGACGTAAGGGTTCCGGTCGACTTGGACGACGAAATCGGCCGACTCGGCACGGCTTTCAACAAGATGGTTGAGGGGTTGCAGGACGCCCGCCGCAAGGGGATGGTGGCGCAGGAAAAAGCGGAAGAGAACGCTCGCGCCGCCCAGGATCTCGCCCGCGCATCCGAGGCCGAGCGCAACTACCTCGCGGAAAGCACGGCGCTGATGCTGCGCGAGATGGAACGCTTCTCGGCCGGCGACCTCACGGCGAGCCTGTCCGCCACGAAGAACGACGAAATAGGGAAGCTGTTTGCGGGATTTAACGACGCGGTTGCCAATATCCGACGCACGATCGAAGAAGTACACGCAGCGGTTGAGGCCACTGCCAGTTCGGCAACGCAAATATCGGCTTCCAGCGAGGAACTGGCTGCCGGGGCGCAAGAGCAGTCCGCGCAGTCCGGCGAGGTAGCCGCGGCGGTCGAAGAGATGGTGCGCACCATCATGGAGAACACCCGCTCGGCTGGCGAAGCGGCGGGTGTGGCGGAAGGAAACGGGGCTGCGGCGTCGGAGGGGAGCCGGGTCGTCGCCGAGACCGTAGAGAAGATCGAAAAGATAGCCGATGTGGTGCGAAGCGCGTCCGAGACGGTCCTGCGCCTTGGCGCATCGAGCCGCGAGATCGGCGAGATCACGGAAGTTATCGACGGCATCGCGGACCAGACTAACCTGTTGGCGCTCAACGCGGCCATTGAGGCGGCGCGGGCCGGAGAGCACGGCCGCGGCTTCGCGGTCGTAGCGGACGAGGTGCGGAAGCTCGCTGAACGGACGGGGGCGGCTACGAAAAAGATCGCGGACATGGTAGCGGCCATCCAGCACGAGGCGGGCGCGGCTGTGGTCGCGATGAAGCAGGGTGGAGAGGAGGTCGAGAGCGGTATTGATCTCGCCGGGCGCGCGCGCGCGTCACTGGAGAAGGTCGTTGGCGAGGCGCAGTCGGTGGTGGACCGGGTGACGCAGATAGCAGCGGCAAGCGAGGAGCAATCCGCCACCAGCGAACAGATTGCGCGGAGCGTCGACGCAATTTCGACTGTCTCTCACGAGTCCGCCCTCGGCGTGTCGCAGATCGCGCAGTTGGCCGACGGGTTGAACCGGCTCACGGATGACCTGCGCCGCCTGCTGCAAGGTTTTGAACTAGGCGGCACCCGGACGGAGACGGTTCGTCTTTCCAAGAGCCATCTGGCGCCGGGCGACGGCTTGCCGAGCCTTCCGCACATAGACTAATCCGCCCCCTCTCATTCGGGCTGCACGAAGAGGGGCTTCTGGAGTTCGGCCCTCCACCGGCGCAGGATCTCCGGGTTCGCCTGCACCCGGCTGTCGCCCCAGTAGCCTTGCGGACACGCGGCCGACCCGGCGAGGGCATCATCGTCGCAGTGCCACATGGGCTGGTTGTCCCAGTCCGCGTTAATGTACGCGGCGGCGCGAATAACATCGCGATTGTCCTGTATGAAGTCGAAGAAGTCCCGGTACCACAGGTTCCAGAGCCGCTCCGCGCCGATAGGACGGTCTCGATGGGAAAAGATGCACGAGGCTGTGGATACGTCCACCTGAAACCCCTGCGGGGCGGCCTCCGCGATCATGACCGGCTTGCCGTGCGCACGGGCAAAGTCCAGCAAGCGTTCGTGCAGAACGGTCGGATCGATGTGCGGACTAAACCATTCCGGGCTGAGCGCGCTGCACGACCACTGCTCGTCCGCGGACGTTTTTCCAAAGAAGCGGGAGAGCGCGACCCAGTCCACTGCATCGTCGCCGGGATAGTAGCGGCCGAGCAGGTCGGGATCTGTGGAGGTGTACGCGCCCTGGTTGCGCGGATAGGCGGCCGTCTGCCACACGGTTGCGACGTTCGTAGCGCCGGCGCTCGTGATCCGGCTCGCTATGTAGCGAAAGGCCGCTTTATACGGCTCCGGCCGGTAGCAATTCCACGGACCATCGAACTCGTAGCCGATGCGCAAGAAAACGGGCCGGTCCAGCTCTTTGAGGTACGTCAGGAGCGAATCGACATAACCGCGGTACCGCTGCACGTCGGCGGTCGTGACGGTGTCGCCATCGGCGAGGCCGCCGATCGCGCGCAAATGAATATTCCGGCAGCCGTTCTGGTTGTCGTTGAGGTCTAGCCCCAGCGCGAGCGAAGCGCCGGGAAAGCGCGCCAGCGTTGGCGCGAAAGCCACCGTGCCCGAGCCATAATTCGTCGCGGCGTAGATGCCGTCCAGCACCCCGCTACCTCGCCCTTCAGAAATGTTCGTGTAGAGGGTAATCCCACCGGGGCGGGGGAGCGACGGGTCGCGGTCGAGCGCTTCCTCCTTGTACGCCACGAGCGACTCGGTGTCTTGACCCATGAAGAAGAGCACCTTGCCCTCCGGAGGCAGCAAAGGAGCGGCAACAGGCCCGGCCTCGCCGCTGCCTCCGCGCGGCGCATGTGCGCAAGCGCCGAGCAGGCAGAGGGCCATAAGAGGAAAGAGACGCCGCGCGGCGGAGGCCCATGTTAAGCGTGTCATGTTGGGCTACTTCGCCTCGGCCTCCTTCTTTGCATACCAGTCCTGCAGGACGTAAAAGGCTGCCTTCCGCTCACCGTGATCGGAGACGAGACCTTTACGATTCCAGAAGTCCTGTATGTCCGCCAGTGGCCGCCGGGGGGAGCGGAAGTCCATCAAGATCCAGGGCGACGTGCCGCGCAGGAAGGGGATGCGGTCAAACATGGCGACCTGATGTTCATAGATCGAGCGCTGGTACTCCTCCGTCCACCGCGCGTCGGGCGAGCCGTGCAGGCCCTGCAGCGCGCCGCCACCGAACTCGCTGAAGATGAGCGGCTTGTCATAGATCATCTTCCAACTCAGCTTGTCCGCCTTTTCCGGCGGGCCGTCATACCAGCCGACATATTCGTTGACGCCGACCACGTCAAGGTAGGCACCGAGCGGATCATCGATCATCTGCGTGGTGTCGTCGATGTAGTGCCGTTCGAGTGCGGCGGTGATCAGGCGCGTATCGTCGAGCGTGCGGGCAAGTTCGATCAGGTTCGTCAAGAAGCGAAGCCGCGGCTCACCGACGGGCGTCTCGTTGGCAACAGACCAGAGGATGATCGAGGCGCGGTTGCGATCGCGCGTGATCATCTCGGTCAGCTGCCGGCGGGCGAGGGCCGCCGTTGGCTCATTCTCCCAGAGGATCGTCCAGTAGACCGGGATCTCCGACCACACGAGAAGCCCCATTTCGTCGGCCAGGCGCGTCATGTTCTCGTTGTGAGGATAATGCGCGAGCCGGACGAAGTTGCAACCGAGGTCTTTGGCCCAGCCAAGGAGCGTTCGGGCGTCTTCCTCGCTCCAGGCGCGGCCCGAGCGGAAGGGGGCTTCTTCGTGGATACTGACGCCTCGCAAGAAGACCGGCTCGCCATTGACGAGAATATCCGAACCGCGCGTTTCCACGGTGCGAAAGCCGATCCATTCCTCGACGCGGTCCGTTTCCGCATCAATCTCGACGCGGTAGCGCATCGGATCCTCCGGCGACCAGCGATTCGGCGGAGCGGGCAGGTCGAGCGCGGCATAGCCGTCGGCGTCGGTGCGCACGGTAGTCTCGATGCCGGCTTCGCGCAGACGAACGCGCACGGACTGCTCGGCGCGTGCGCCGTCGAGCTGCACCCAACCCCTGATGCGATCTCCGCTGCCGGGGGCAAGCTGTACGAGATAGTCCCTGATGAACGTCTGCGGCAGGTCCAGCAGGCGCACGTCGCGGGTAATGCCGCCGTAATTCCACCAGTCTGAGTTGACCGTTGGAATGCCCTCCCGGTGGCGCTTGTTGTCTACTTTGACGATAACGACGTTCTCGCCGGGCGTCACGGCGTCTGTAATCTCGAACTCGAACGGCGTAAAGCCGCCCGTGTGCGAGCCGGCGGACTTGCCGTTGACGTACACGCGCGCCTCGTAGTTGGCCGCGCCGAAGTGGATGAACAGGCGGCGCTCGGGCGAAGGCTGTGCCTGGAAGACGTTCTGGTACCAGATGGTCCCTTCGTAAAAGAGCAACTCGTCGCGCTGCGTGTTCCAATCGCCCGGGACGAAAAGGGCTTCGGAAGCGTCGTAGTTGAACTCAACGAGATCGCCGGGTCCGGAGGGCTTGCGATTGGTCGTGTAGCCGCCACCGTCTTCTACGGGCTGGTAGCGGTAGTCGTAGTACCCGTTTTCATACGGATCGATGATGGTTTTCCAGGGGCCATTGAGGCTCTGCCCGTCCCGCGCGGGGACGTTCGTAATGAGGCCGATAGGCTGGGCGTGGGCGGAAGAAGCGAGGAGGCACACCAGAAGAAAGAGCGAAAGGCGCATGGCGGACGTGGAATGGCGTTGATCGAACAGTACGCAAGGTAAGAACGAAACGCATTCCAAGGAAGCGGGCGTGGAAGGCCGCGGAGCGGCTGTACGCCTGACGTTTTCCGCCCGCGCACCAATGTCCTTCTACCGGTCGCCCGGCCCGAGTTCGCGGCGCTCCTCGAGGCGGGTCAGGCGGTCGTTGACATAGTAGATCGCGTTGAATGTAGCCGCCGGTATGGACCAAAGTACCAACCTAACCTCCCCCTTAAGTAGGATGCAATGGGGTGTTAGTCGACACTCCAGTCGCGTACATCGCCCCGAATATCTGCGATACATCCCATCCATAGTATATCAACAGGCTCTTAGGCGCTCAGCAAGAGCAATCTGGCGCTCCGTCAAGCGAACTGTTCGCTCCAGGTCCTCGAACTTAGCGCCGATTGTCGAAGCCACTTGCAGCGCATAGAGCGCCGCCGGCTCGGATCCAGGCTTATTGCCTTGACGGTTGTAGCAGTAGCGCTGGGCGGCATTCTGCTCTGCGCGGGCAAACCTCTTCCACCCGACCGTTTTTGGAAGCCGCTTTTTTGCGGTGCCGATCCAGGCCCTCGTGCGGGACTTACGCCGCCCCCGCGGCGGCCCGCAAGAGGCGCACGTAACCATATGCGCACGTAACCATATGCGCGCTGCCCGGACGCGAATCCGCGCCTAAGCAGTAGTCCTCCTCGCCTCCCAGGTAAGCCAAAGCAGCGCTGCGCTCAACAATAACCTTGTACGTGCGCGAACCGCCGTCGCGCTTCGTCCCCGCGTGGTCGAACATCGCCGACTCGCGCTGCCCGAGGATAAAGCGCGTAAGCGGCATTTACTCAGCGGGCGAAGCGGGAAGCAGCGGTAGACACCCTCGAGATCGCGCCCAGAAGCAGCATCAAGAAAGATTGTTGGTGTACACTGCCCCAGCGAACTCCGGGAACCAGGTTGTATATACGGGCGGCGGGATCGCCCACGTTTTGCCCGCCAAAGCGTCGTACCTCGCCGCCGATCCTGAGGCATCCGGCACCTGCGGAAGCGCTCCAACGACCTGCGTCGGCCTTTTGCCCACATCGTCTGCCGAGAGGGATTAACGAACAAGAACGAGCGTGCGAGCGGCTGTTCCTGCTGGCGACTGGACGCGGCAAATGTAGATCCCGGCGGGAAGGCCGTCCGGCTCCCATGCGAAGGAATGGGAGCCTGTGGCAAGCGGGCCATCTGCGATGATCGCCACACTGCGGCCGAGCAGGTCGACAAGCTCGATTTGGAAGATCGCGGTCGATCGCACGTCGAGCGAAATGTGGATCCTATTGCTAAACGGATTGGGATGGGGTGAATGCAGGACGAAGTCCGCGGCGGCAGGGCTACTCGGCTCGTCCATGTTCACGGCAAGTGGCCACGAAAATCCTCGCGCGTAAATCTCGTGCTGCACGACTTCTCGGTAGGATCGCCAGGCGACGAGGAAACGGCCATCGGCTCGCAGAGCGAGCGAGGGCGTGTCGTTGTCGATACCACCCTCCTCACTAACGCGGAACTCCGCTCCAACAGGCGCGCCGTCCGGCGAGTAGCTCTGAGCATAGATGTCGCGCACATCCGTCCGCTCCGGATCCGGTCCCTGCCATATCACAACGAACCGTCCGGTGGAATCCATTCCCACGTCCGGATTTGCCTGCCTGCCCTCTATTGTCGAGTTGATCTGAAATTCAGTGTTCGACGCTTCGCCGTTAGCTCCGAAAACCCGGCCGTACACGCCGTCGCTGTCCCCGTCTTGATACTGGCTCGTCCACACGACAGCAAATCGACCGCCGGGGGACACGGCGGCGGCCGGGTCGCTGACCTGGTAGTTGGTGGTGTTAACGCGGAACTCCTCGCCGGTGGGAATGCCGCTTCCGTCGTACCACTGCGCGAAGATGCCGCTCTGGCTGGTGGGCACATACCCGGTTCCATACCAGGCCACGAGCAACCGACCCTGTGCGTCTATGGCAACGGAGGGGTTCTCTTGCGTGCGGAACTGATTGTTGAGCAGTATCGGCCCACCGGATGAAGATCCATGGGCGTCGTATATCCGCGCGTACAACACGTTACCTGTTCCGGCCGGTTTCGGAGCAGACCAGACGATGACGAAATAGTCGCCGGCGTGTACGGCTACGTCGGGCAAGTAAGGTGTCCCCGAGTTCGGAATGTTTACCTGAAAAGTAGGCCCATTGCGCGCGCCGTCAGCACTGAATCGTTGCCCCAGCACGTTCCCGCCGCTGATCCACACGACAATGAAACTGCCGTCGGGCCACATTGCAACATCGGGATAGTAGCCGAAGCTGCTCGACGTATCTACGACAATTTCGCTGCTCAACGGGGTCCCCCCCGAGGAGTGGATTCGCGAGACGGTGTGAAGGTTGTCTAACCACACGGCGACCGATTGGCCGCTCTCCGAGACAGCGATGCGCGGATTAGACTGAGCGTGCTCAGTCTGCACATTCACGTGAAACTCAGAACCATCCGCGACGGGTTGGGCGCTGGCGTCAAAGGTTGCCAGCATCAGTCCTGCCGTCACTAAGAGGCCAGCGGAGCATTGCCGTGGGCCTAAGATTCCGAAAGTAAGCTTCATGTCAGTATACACAGACTATCAGCCAATTCCGCGCCACTATTCGCTCAGCGCGCCTTGTAACCTCCCTCTTTAATGTATATGCGTCGGAACAGAGAAGTAGCGATTACCGGCGCATCAACGCGGATCGTTTAGCGCATTCTGTTGCCGGGGGAACCCTCACCATTGCACGACCCGCCGCAGGACCATGTGCCCGTGAATACTGCGGCGGCCACGTCCTTGAACGCTTTGGTGGAAAGCGAGCTTTCATGCGCAGGTGCCATTGCGAGCGCACCGAGAACAGGTCACGCTCGGGCCTCGACGAATGAATGAGCCGCAGCAGGCAGGATGGTTAATCCTCCTTTGTTTATGCGCGAGAAGCCGCCATGTCTTGCGCCATAGGGGACAGATGCGTGTGGCACGCCGGCGTATATATTCGGGGCCGCCGGGATCGCCTGAAGAGGCGTATCTTACCTCCTCCGGAACTGCCCGTCGGCTCTAACTACACCGAACTTCGACCAAGACCCGTTATGCGCACTGCTCTGGGACTCTCCTTCCTCTTCGTGCTCCTGCTTACGGCCTGCAACAAGGAGGAGAAGGCCTCCGCTGCCTTCGCCGACAAATTCGCCGGGCAGTGGGATATAGTCAGGACCTATTTCCCCGGTAAAGACTCCACGGCGGGGGACAGCACCGGCCGGTGGATCGATGTTAAGCAAGACGGCAAGTTTACGAGCGAAGGAAGCGGCGGGCGCGTCAGCAACGTGTGGTCGTATGACCCGGCGAAAGACGTCATGTGTACGCGCATGGATACCGCCACCACCCGGCCGGACTGCTGGAAGGTAGACGTGGACAGCGGCAAGATGCGGTGGACCAATGTGAGCGGCGATAGGCCCGGGTTCGTCTCTATCATCTTTTCTGAGCGATAGGCGGTGTTGTTGATGACTCGCTCTGCACGTTCTCTGGTCCTGCTCCTTGCGGCGGCGCTCTCCCTCTCTGCTGTTCAGCCTACGGCGGCGCAGGAGGGCGGCGGATATGAGCGCCTGCGGCAGAGCCTGGTCGATGCCGGTTACGAAAACGTCCGCGCAGGCCGGGAGGGCGACTGCCTCGTGGTGTCTTATGAAAGTCGCCAGTATCGCTACGACGTGGAGGGGTTTCGCCGCGTGGCGGAGCGCGTCGCGGCCGAGCGGCCCGACCTCGGATGTGTGGCCCTGCTTCCACAGCGCCTCGGCATCCCGCTCATGCGGGCGGAGATGAGCGTCTCGGGCGATTCCGCACACCGGGTGGTGGACTTCGGCAGCATCGAGACGCAGACGCTCCCCGGACTGCCTTCGCGCGCGCAGCGCCCGGCGAACCGCCAGTGGTTTAAGACAGACCTCATCATCCACCCGCTGTTCGCAGCCGAGTACGGCAACTTCGACGATCCCATTCGCGCACGGGTGAGCATCGCGCCCGCGCTTTGGATGTCACTCGGCAGAGGGCTGAGCGTGCTCGCGCAGATCGACGTGCCGATCCAGGACGAGATCGACACGGAGCGCGGGATCGTTCCGGGCGTCATCGCGCTCAACCTGACGGCGCAGCCTTACCCGAGAACGCTTCTGTCTACGACGATCGGCCACTTCGCCAATGAGCGGTACGGCCTCGACTTCGAGGCGAAACACTACCTCCTGGACGCGCGACTGGCGCTCGGCGGACGGCTCGGCTACACCGGCTTTATCCGCTACCGGGACGGCGAGTGGATTTACGGCGACGTGAACCGCGCCACCTGGTCGCTGGATGCGCAGGCCGTACTCTGGCCGAAGCTCGCCCTCTGGGCGGACGTTGGCTATGCGCGCTATTTGTACAAGGACCACGGGTGGTACGCCTCCGTGAAACGCGCCTTTGGCGAGGTCGAGATCGGGTTCTTCGGCTTCTACACGGAGCGCGAGCCGAACGTCGGGTTTACCTTCGCGCTGCCCTTACCGCCCGGCCGCTATGCCCGGCCCGGCCTGTTCCGCGTCCGCCCGGCGGAGCACTTCAACTTCAATTATCGCTACCGCAGTTTGCTTCAAACCGGGCGGAGATATGGCACAGGGTACAGCCTCGACTCGTATTGGGGCGAGCTTCAGCCTTCGATGCTCGAAGGGCGGCTGCGGCGATAGCGGCATCTTACGACGCCATTTGACACGATGTGACGCTCCTGTTGCGCTGAGAGTGCTATGAGGATGCGCCGAAAGCGCAAGCTGAGTCGCTAAGGTCGGGGTAAACTTGACGCAGAACCGCTCTTCTGGTGCGCGCGCACCCAAATAACGACAACGGACCCAAGACCATGAAGCGTGTAGCCTTTACAATTCTCACCACGTTGCTTGTTGTGACGATGGCCTTCTGGGCCGCCGGTTGCGACCTTACCAAAGTCGACGAAGGTGCCGATCTGACCACGACGGAGCAGATCACTGCGCTCTCCTCCGCATCCTCTCCCGAAGCGGCAAAGAAGGCCATTCGCCACATCTTGAACAAGGCCGAGATCGGATTGGAGGGGCAACTCGAAATGAAGGAAGGCCCCTATGCCGGCTACAAGCTGAAGAGCGGAGATCTCGAGTCCGTGGCGGAAGCGCAGGCGGCCTTCGTGCGCGGCGACGTTTCGCAGGGCATGACTTTCCGCCAGATCTTTGAAGAGACCAAGGCGGCGCGCGAGAAAGCGATCGAGATCATGGTGCAGACGCCCGTGACGCCGGTGGTCGAACGGCAGATCCAGGCGAATATGGAGGAGGTGCTCGCCGTGTTCAAGTCGGAAGCCGACGCGGCGGTGAAAGCCCCCGAGGAGCCGGTCAATGCCATGATCGCCACTGCGGCGGCTCGCGGCAGCGCGCTTCCGGCGGAGATCGAGCCGTTTGGAGAAGACGAGGTTCTTTCCCCGGCGCGCCAGCTCCTGTTCCGCATCTGGCTCGACCAGAACGGGCCGAACATCATGCCTTTCATGTTCACAGATGATGCCGCAGGTCAAGCGCGCGCCGCTCAGTGCAAAACGCCTCCCCGGGCCTGCTGCGGTTCTTCTGAGAGCAAGTTCGTCTCCATCACGCTCCAGTACATTGGCCTAACGCCCGCTTCGGTCAGGGCCAGCGTGTCGAATCCTCAGCCCAAAGCTGTTGCCTACGTCTATGGCGCGCAGACGCTGCAGCCGGGCCAGCTGTTCACCGTCGATGGATCGCAGCTCAACCGCGGAAATAACGGCTTTAATGGTACCATCGGCAACGAGTTGAGCATCTACGCCAACAATGAGCGGCGAGCCAGAATTCACACGAGCTGCAGCGTTCCGGTGCTCCCCGGAGAAATCTACGGCGATTTGTCTCCGGTCAACCCCCTCCATCTGGACCTCCTGCACAAGTCATACTTCAAGGTTATTGCCATAAAGACCAAAAGCAACGGACTCTGCTTCAACAAGGAGTTGTGCTTGTTCGCAGCGAAAGCGCGCCTGATTGCGTGCCTTGCCTCATCTTGCGGCAACGAGACGAAGGAAAACGCCTGCTATGTCGAGTTCAAGCAAAATGATCAAATTTGCCACAAGCAAGGCTTCTCAAACTGACACAGGCGTGACCGGCTGATTTGAAAGGGCGGCAACCTCATCCGAGGTGCCGCCCTTTCTCGTTCGGCGCCATGTGCGCACCGGCTGCGCGGGGGCGCGCAGGAGGTATGTTGCAGATGCCGAGTGCCACGGAGGAACGCGAGGGTTACATTTCGAAACGTTCATTAAGAAAAGTAACCAGATCATTAAAGATGGCCACGTAAGGAGGCGTCTTTGCGGTACATGGGAGCAGGATGGCCTATGTGGCACGATAGTCGGATACGTCGATTCCCATAGCCCACTATCGTAGTACACATCGCGTTCTGGTAATTGGTCATGTCTCGCTCCACTATCGCCGTTCTCGTCCTCGGCATTGTCTTTTTCGGTTTTCTTCCCTCATCCGCCACCGCGCAGCAGCATTTCTCCTCGTGCATCTCCCGCACGGACGCAAGCGCAACGATCATCATTCCCTCTACCGCGCATCTGACGGTCAGCGGCATCGACGTTGAAGAAGGAGACGAGATTGCGGTCTTTGGGGCCGACGGAACGTGCGCCGGCGTCGGCGTTTACGACGCGACCGGCATCGGCATCAGCGTGTGGGGGGAAGACGCCTACACCCAGATCGGCGGAATGGTCGACGGCGAGGCGCTGCGCTTCCGCATCTGGGACGCCTCCGCCGGCACCGAAGTGTCTGGTCTCGAAGCTTCGTACGGGTCGGACAAGCCCTTCCTCAATAACGAAGGCGTCTATACGGCCGGTGCCATCTACGAAGTGCGCGGCATGAGCGTCGCGACGGACATCGATCAGGCATCGGACACGCCGGAGGTGTTCGTGCTCGACCAGAACTACCCCAACCCGTTCAACCAGTCGACGACCATCGGGTACAGCCTGGAAACGGCGGCCGACGTGACGCTGGAGGTGTTCGATCTGCTCGGCCGGCGCGTGGAGAAAATCGTGAGCGGACAGCAGGCCCCGGGCCGTCACGAGGTGCGCTTCGACGGCGCGGCCCTCACGAACGGGATGTACATCTACCGGCTCACGGCGGGCGAGCGGACGGAGACGCGGCGCATGGTGCTGGCCAGGTAGCGACTACGGTTCGTCTGAACCGGAAGAAAAGGAGCGGTGCGCGGGTGGGCGTGCCGCTCCTTTTATGGTCTATGGCCTTAGCTAAGGTCCGCCGCCGGCCTCTCGAGGCGTTCTCATGCGGGCGTGGTGACGAGATCCTTCAATCAGTCGGTGAGGCGCGTATAGACCTCATCACGCGGCGTGCTTTGCATGAATGCTCCTCAACGCCCGGTCGGTCCCGTCGCGGATGAAGTTGCGGCGGCACTCCGAAAGCGTCTTCTGCTTTCATGTGGGAATCCTCGCACTTCACCGCCGTCGGCGGGTTTTGGCGGAAAGATCGTAAGTATTGACTTCTTATATAGAACCAGTCTAAATTAGGACCGTAGAAAAGCCAACCATTCTCCTTCCGACCCTTCATTATGCGACTCTGCGACCTTCTTCCCGGAATGCGTTGTTGCGTGGTCGATACCGACACAGGTCTGCCGGTGCGCGCGCTCGAGATGGGCATCCTGCCCGGAGCCGTGATTGAAGTGGCGCGCGTAGCGCCGCTTGGCGATCCTATCTCGCTCAAGATGAAGAACTGTGAACTGGCGATCCGCAAGGCGGACGCCGCCGGCATAGCCGTTTGTACGCTGTAGCATTGCCGCCGAGGCATCCTCACCAAGCCCCGCGCCGATGTCTGCCGTAGCGTGCCACGACGCCCCTCCCGTCCTTTCCATTAATGCCGGATTGCGCCGCGTTGCGCTGGCCGGCAACCCGAATGCGGGAAAGACAACGGTGTTCAACCTCCTGACGGGGCAGCGGGCGCGCGTGGGTAATTATCCGGGCGTCACGGTGGAGCGAAAGGTCGGACGCCTGATCGGGGAGGACGGGGTGGAGATTCTCGACCTTCCGGGCACGTACAGCCTCAATCCGAAAAGCCCCGACGAGCAGATTGCCTATGACGTTCTCGCGGGGCGTTTTCCGGGAGAGCGCGCGCCGGACCTTGCCGTCTGCGTGATCGACGCGACGAACCTGGAGCGCAACCTGTACCTCGCCTCCCAGGTGATGGATCTCGGCATTCCGACGGTTGTCGTGTTGAACATGATGGACGAGGTGCTGGCCTCGGGCAAGCGCGTCGATCTGGAGCGGCTGCAGCATGAACTCGGCGTGCCGGTCGTCGGTATGTCCGCGGCGAAGAAAAAAGGTGTATCCGAGCTGCGCGCCCTGCTCACCGGGAGTCTGCCGGAACCGGCACCCCGCGGCTGGGCACTTTCAGGCGTGGTGCAGGACGAGGTGGACGCGCTCGCGGATCATCTCTTGGCCGTTCGTCCGGAGACTTCGCCGCAGCGGTGTGCCGGCGAGAGTCTGCGCGCGCTTTGCAGCGACCGCGTGCTCGCTTACTGGCAGCATCAGGCTCCCCAGTACGCCCGCGCGGTAGAAGCGGCGCGAGAACGGCTCCACGAAGCGCGCGTCCCGTTCGAGCAGGCGGAGATCGTCGGGCGATACGGATGGCTCCGGCCTCTGGCCGCCGACGTGGTTCAGGAATCTGACAATGCGCAGTCGAAAACGACGACGGAGCGAATCGATGCCGTGCTGACGCACCGAGTCTTTGGCCCGATCCTCTTCGCTGTGATCATGCTCGTCGTGTTCCAGTCGATCTTTACCTGGGCGACCCCCGCCATGGATCTGATCGAGGCAAGCATGACGGGCCTTGGCAGTCTCACCCGCGCAGTGTTGCCGCAGGGATTCGTAGCCGATTTGCTGGTAGACGGCATCATTGCGGGCGTGGGGAGTGTGCTGGTGTTTTTGCCGCAGATTTTGCTGCTATTCTTCTTCCTCGGGCTGATGGAGAACACCGGCTATATGGCGCGCACAGCCTTCATCATGGATCGGCTGATGCGCCGCGTGGGGCTAACGGGCGGATCCGTCGTGCCGATGATGAGCTCGTTCGCTTGCGCCATCCCCGGAATCATGGCTGCGAGGACCATGGAGAACCACCGCGACCGTGTGCTGACGATCATGGTGGTGCCCCTGATGAGCTGCTCGGCGCGGCTGCCGGTCTACACGTTATTCATCGGCGCGTTCATACCGGCCGTGGCTGTTTTTGGCCCCATCGGGTATCAAGGGCTCGCCATGTTCGGTCTGTATGCGCTCGGAACCGTAATGGCTTTCCTGGCGGCCTGGGTGCTCAGCCGCGTCGTCAAAACCGGCCCGGCGGGCTTCTTCATGTTGGAGCTTCCGCCTTACCGCGCGCCGCAATGGAAGCTGATTTTCTGGCGCATGGGTGAGCGCGCCAAATCGTTCGTTCTCGGCGCGGGGAAGGTGATTCTGCTGTGCAGCATCCTTTTCTGGTTCATGGCGAGCTACCCGAAGGTTGAGTTGCCGGCAGAGCTTCAGGCGCGGCGTGCGAGCATCGAGGGGCAGATAGCGTCCTTGCCCGCGAGGCAGGATGTGGCGCTCGGCGAGGCGTCGGCGCTCGAGTCGCAGCGCCAGGCGCTCGACGAAGCGGCATCGACTTACCGCATTCGGCACAGCATCATCGGGACGCTCGGAAGCGCGGTACAGCCGGTCATGGCACCGCTCGGCTTCGACTGGAAGCTCACCTCCGGCGTCATTGCCGCCTTCGCCGCGCGCGAAGTCATTGTAAGCGCCCTCGGAACCCTCTACAGCGTGGGGGATGCGGATGAGAACAGCGTCGACCTCCGTGAGCACCTGCGCACCGATCGCGATCCCACGACGGGGGAGCTGACGTACACACCGCTCGTGGCGGCGAGTCTGCTCGTGTTCTTCGTCTTGGCGCTCCAGTGCATGAGCACGCTCGCCGTGGCGAAGCGCGAGCTGGATTCGTGGAAGTACCCGGCGATTATGTGGGTCTACATGACGGGACTTGCCTACGCGATGGCGCTGCTCGTCTACCAGGGCGGCCTTGCGCTGGGCTATGGATGAGAGAAACCTTACAGGCGCACCTTTACGCCACCGAGCAGTAGCGGCGTGTCGAATCCCTGCGCGGCGGCCATGAGGAAGGCATAGCGGGCCAGTTCGAGCCGAACGCCCGCCGAGGCGACCTTGCCGTCATACTCCAGGAGCGCCTCTGAGCGCGTGACGACGCGGTTCCAGGTGGGTCCGTCCACCGAGACGCCACCGAACACGCCGACGAACTGCGTGTGCTTGGCCTCGAGCAGCCGCGTTCCATAGCCAAGGTGAACGTCCACGGCAGGAAAGGGCGCGGGCGAAGGCACGCGCTTGGCGGCTACGGCGTAAAGCGCGGCAAACTGGTTCGTGTGGCTGTCTGAGGATCGAAGGAAATCGTGCGCTCCAATGACCAGCCCCGGCAAACGGCGGGTTTCTTTGAGCGCGCGCACGCGCACCATCAACATGCGGTCCCCAAGGGCTTCCTTGTTGCCGCTCTCGGCATGGGAGAACCGGAATCCACCCTCCAGAAACGGGAGGAACGTGAGCGAACCGAAGGTCGGGGTATAGTCGTACTGTCCGTCCATGTAGTTGGAGTACGTTCTCTTCACGTATCCATACCCTATCACAGCGGTGCCATCCTTCTCCAGACGGCCCCCGGGCACGGTAATGAGTCCACTCGTGCCCGTTACCGTTTGCGCGTGAAGCGCAGCGGGCAGCGCGAGCGCGCCGAGAAGAAGAAGGACGAGGAGGCTCGGCCGAACCAGCCGTGTCGCGTGAAGTTTAGTCATGCCGCAGTGGGAGCGCTGATGTAGAAAGTCGCGGTGTTCATCCGCAGGAGGAATATACGCCGCTGCGGTGCGCACAGGCTGTGCGCCTCAGGATCAGGCGGGCGGTAAGTTATGGAAAGAATGAATCTACGCTAAATCTTCCTTAACATCTTCCGAGCGGCTAATTATCTTACGCCGTTCTGCCGATACTCTACGTGAGGGTGGCGCACGGCCTCCTGAACGCTCATACTCTTTCGGGTTAGCCATGGAAGGCCTTGCGCACGCCTCTCTTCTCGACGCTTCGGAAACGGACGCGTTCTTCGAAAGGCTCTTCGAGAGTTTACCCGATGCGGGCGTTCTTACGGCGAATGGACGCATCATTGCCGCCAACCGGGCGGCTCGGGAGATGCTGGACGCGGGTGCCGACGGCGACCCGAAAGGCAGGCTCCTGATCGAGTACGTGCATCCCGCCTCGCAGGTGACTGCCTCCCGTCGGCTGCGGGTGATGGGAAAGGTCGGGAGGCCGGCCGCCCCGGTGTCGCTCGATCTGCAGTCTGACCGCGGCGCGCGGGTGCCGGTTGACGTCACCGCCACGCCTATGTCGCTGCCGATCGGCACGGCCTTATACCTGACGTTGCGGCCCCGAAATCCAGGTGTACCGTCTTCGCTGCCCCTGCAAGACCACCAGCTTCTCGCGGAGAATACGCGAGACCTCGTGTTCAGGTACGAGCTGCTGCCGGAGCCGCGATTCGCGTACGTAAGCCCATCGGCAACGAAGCTGACGGGCTACACGCCGGAGGAGCACTATGCCGACCCCTTCATCGAAAAGCGGCTCGTCCATCCGGAAGACCGCTCCACGATCGAAGCCGTGAAGCGCGGGAGCATCATCGAGAAGGACTTAACCATCCGCTGGATTCACAAGGACGGTGGCCTCATCTTCACCGAACAGCACATCGCCGCCATCAAGGACGAGGCGGGCACGGTGGTGGCTCTCGAAGGAACGATTCGGGACGTGACGGAGCGCGTCGAGCAGGAACGCCTCGTGGGGCGCTGGAACCGGCTTCTTCGCACGCAGGCCGGCGTCGCCGAGGCACTCCTTCGGCATGATCGCGACCCCCAAGCGGCTTTGCGCGACGTATTGCAGATGGTCGGGCAGAGCACGGGAGTAGACCGCATTTGCTTCTGCCGCAAGGAAGTAAACCACCAGACGGGCGAAGTTCGGCTCAACCGGCAGGCAGAGTGGGTTCGGGATGAACGGGACGCGACGCTGGGAGAGGCTGCGACGCAGCATTGCAACGCACGCTGTTCGGTTTTCGCAGGCCTCGAAGCGGCCGGCAGCGAAATGATCAGCATGTGCGCTTCCGAACAGCCGGAGGCTTACCGGCGCATGATGGACGAGCAGGGCGTTGCCTCCTTGCTTCTGATCCCGGTCACGGTTAAAGATCAGCGGGAAGGATTCATTCGCCTCGACAGCATGAGGTCGGAGCGCAGGTGGGATCTTGAGGAGAAGGAGATTTTAGCGGGCATCGCTAACATGATGGGCGGAATGCTCCACCAGGCGGCACTCACGCGGGAGCGGGAGAGTTTCTTTAATCTTGCCCCGGACCCGTTCATCATTGCCGACCGCCGTGGATGCTTGCGCCGTGTCAACGAGGCGTGGCACCGGGTGCTTGGCCACCGGCCGGAGGAGGTTATCGGCAAACAGGCGTTGCGGTTCGTCGTTCCTGAAGACCGCCCGGCCGCTGCCGACGTCTTTACGCGGCTGGGGCGGGGGGAGAGCGTCGCGAACGTCATTCTGCGGCACGTCGGCCTTGGCGGCGTTGAACGGCTGCTTTCGTGGTCGGCGGGGCCGTCGCCTACGGGAGAGGCCTTTTACGCGGCCGCGCGGGACGTTACCGAAGAGCATCAGAGCCGGCAGGCCATCCTGAAGCAACAGGCGGCGCTCACGCAAAGTGAAATGCGCTTGCGTGCGCTCGTTCGCTCGACCGCGCACGTGGTCTGGCGCGCCGATACCGCCGGGACGCTTTTCGACGTAAGCCACGACTGGCAGACCTCCTTCGCGAGTGAGTCCCTCCATACGCTCAGTAGAAGGTGGCCGTCCTTCATCCACCGGGAGGATCGGCGGGCGTTCGTAGCGCTCGCGAGACGACATGGCCGCACCCAAGAGCCTTTCACGTCAGAGGTGAGGATTCGCGAGCGGGACGGCAAGTTTGCCTGGTACCGCGTACGCGCGGTGCCGGTTCATACGCCGGACGGCAAGGTGGCCGAGTGGGTGGGGTCCTGGACGAATATCGAGCAGGAACGCCGGGCGCAGGCGGCGCTCGAAGAGAGCGAGGCAAAGGCGCGCAAGCTGGCGGAGGTTGCCGACAGAACGACCAACAGTGTCATTATTACCGACGCATACAACCGAATCGAATGGGTCAACGACGGGTTCACGCGCCTGTCCGGATACACGCTCGAGGAGGTGGTCGGCAGGCTGCCGAGCAAGTTTCTCGTGAGCGTTGATACTGATCCGACCGTGCTTGCGTATATCTCGGAAGGTATTCGCACCCGGAAGAGCCGCACGGCCCAGATCCTTAATCATGCCAAAGATGGTCACACGTACTGGGTGACGATCGACCTTCAACCGCTCTCACATCAGGACGGGTCTGCGGCCGGGTTCATCTCTGTCGAGACGGACATCACGGCGCAGCGGCGCGCAGCGGAAGAACTGCGGGTAAGCGAGTCGCGCTACCGCGTAGTGACCGAGCTGACGGGCCAGGTGATCTTCGACGTGACACTTGCCTCGGGCAAAGTGGAGTGGCGGGGGGCCATTGAGAACGTCACGGGCCACCCGGATGCTGTTTTCCGCTCCTTCTCGCTGCACGACTGGCAGGAGCACATTCATCCGGAAGATCGTGACCGGGTGCTTTCTCTGCTGCGGACCGCCACCTATGCGGGCGAGGCCTATGAGATCGTATATCGTTTCCGGGCCGCCTCGGGAGCGTACAGATACATCGAGGAGCGCGGCGACTTCATCTACGACGACGCCGGTGTGCCGGACCGGATGCTCGGCACCATCCGTGACGTAACCGAACGGCGGCTTGCCGAGCAGCTCGAGCGAAGGCTCGGCAGCATTGTCGAACGTTCCGCGAATGAAATCTTTTTCCTCTCCACCGATTTGCTCCGTTTTGAATTCGTCAATTCGAGAGCGCTGGACAACCTGGGCTTTACGGCGGAGGAGATGCGAGGCATGGGTCCCGCGGACCTGATTCCCGCTGCCGACGTGGCAGAGGTGATTGCAAACATAGATCGGCTGCGAAGAGGCGAGATCGAAACGGTGGTGATGAACCTCTCGCACCGTCGTAAGGACGGCAGCATGTACCCGGTTGATATTCAGCTCTTCTACGACGCCATGGGAGAGCCGCCGGTGTTCGTGGCGCTGGGCGCGGACGTATCTGCCCGAAAAGAGTACGAGAAGGGGCTGATCGAGGCGAAGGAGGGTGCAGAAGAGATGGCGCGCCTCAAGACCGCTTTTCTGGCCAACATGAGCCATGAAATACGCACGCCGCTTACGAGCATCATCGGATTCTCTGAAGTGCTCGCCGAAGAGTTCGGCGGTGCGGGGCAGGAGCTGGTCCAAATGATCCTGATGAGCGGGCGGCGACTGTTGGAGACGCTCAATTCCGTGCTCGATCTGGCGCAGCTCGAAAGCCGGACACTCGAGCTTCGGCCTGAATACCTCAATCTGGATGACCTGGCACGCGAGGCCCACGATCTCTTCGGGAGCCGCGCCGCCTCAAAAGGCGTGGCGCTTCGCCTGGACCTGCCGGCGCTTCCGGTCCCGATCGAGACGGACCGGGGCGCGATTTGGCGGATCCTGGCAAATCTTACTTCCAATGCCGTCAAGTTCACCGATGAGGGCGAGGTGGTTGTCAGTGTCGGCGCCAACGCTACGGAGGCGTGGATGACGGTTCGCGACACCGGCGTAGGCATTGCGGACGACTTTCTGCCGCACCTTTTTGCCGAGTTCCAGCAGGAGTCTTCGGGTCTGATCAGGACGCACGAAGGCAGCGGGCTTGGCCTCACCATCACGCAGCGCCTGGCGGAGATGCTGGGCGGCGTGATCACGGTGGAGAGCGAGAAAGGAGCCGGCAGCGTGTTTACCGTTCGCATCCCGCGCACGTGTGGCGGCACCATAGAAAAGACCAAAGCGGCCGCCGTCTTTCTGCCGGAGAAGCGCGGGCGCATTCTCGTGATGGAGCGCAACGCGGACACCCGCCGCCTGCTGGTGATGTCGCTGCGCCGAGAGTTTGATCTGGCCGTCGTTACGACGTTGGAGGAAGCGGCAGAGGCGCTTAGCAACGGGCTTTACGATGCGGCGCTGGTCGACATCAATCCGGCGGAAGCCGAAGCTTTAGAGACAGTGCGGTTGCTGAGAACGCAGGCGGAGAGCGCGCGTCTGCCGCTCGTCGCCTTCACCACGGCGTCGTTCCTTGAGGATCAGGAGCGACTGCGGGCGGCCGGTTTCGATGCCGTCGTCGCAAAGCCCTTCACAAAGGCGCAGATCGTCGAGATGCTCGGGCGGGTAACGGCTACGGGGGAGGGCGTTGTCGGACCCTGACGGGTTTTGGGAGGTCGCATCCTGTCCGACTCTGAAGAATAGCAGTCCAGCCGAGGAGGGGCGCTAAGCTGCGGCAGCCGGGGTTGCGAGCTTGCGATCGAGCATACACTCGTAGCCATAGATCAGGCCGCGCAGATAGAACCGCGCCTCTTCCGGGTCAAGCGTCAGGCTACGCCCGTCGTGCTGCAGGGTCACGCGCGTCGGGCTGAGGCGGTAGTCTATGATCAACTTGTGCTCCACGGCCACGCGGATGAGTCCCTCGGTGGATGTGGCGGAAACTGGCATAGTGCGGCGCAGGGTGGGGGTGTAGAGCAGCGGCGGCACGAAGGCCTGAGCTTCTTGATCATGACGGCCTGGAAACCCTTCCGTGTCGGCGTCTCGCCCGCTCCGTCTTCATCAGACCGGCGGACTTCCTCTCTCTCTCTCTCTCTCTCTCGACGAAAAGGATGTTGGCTGAATGTAGCTACCAGTCGGCTTTTAAAACAAGGCTTGTTAACCAATTCCTTTTGAATAATGAGCGTGCGCTTCAGACCTACCGGTGGCATCGAATGAAAAGAAAGCCTACTCTTCGGCCCTCGGCTCGCCCGAACCCGGCGGCCTGATTGGCGCGCGGGCTTCGCGCAAGGAGCGGCCCTTTACCGTTCCTCCCATGATCAAGCCCTGCAGATAAAAACGCGCCTCCTCCGGGTCGCAGGAGATCATCTCCTGGCCCCCCGTAAAGAGGCGAATGCGGGTCGGCGTCATTCGGTAGTCCTCTATCAGGCCATAACTGATCGAAAGGCGTATGAGCTTCTCGACGGATAAGGTTCGGCAATCCATGTTTGGTGGAAGCAGCCGGGTGGGCAGCGGCGCGCGCGGCAGTTGCGCAGTCCGCTCGCAACGAAGACGGGCTATTTCTCCATTACAGCTTAATTAAAGCAATTTTGCTATCTCCTGTGGGGGCGCTTCGGCGGGCTTCACCGTCGCATTTGGCGCACCTACCCTGTAGCATCGGCGTGTGCGGCGTGCGCCTTGCAAAAGCGGAACGGGTGCGCCGCACTGGCTCGATGCTTGCTCAACACACCACGACGAGCAGCAATCCTTCCAAATAGCCAAACCGAGCGGTTCAATGCCCCAGCGCATGTCGTTTCTTCCTGCCGGTCTTTCTCTTCGTAACGCCGGCCCGGCCCCTTCGCCCATCGACGTGCCCGTTCTCATGCGAGAGGAAGCGCCGCTCGGCGGCCTCGCCATGATTCTCACTGCACTCGCCGGCGTGATCTTCTTCGCCATGGAGCCGGCGGCATCTGTGTTTCTGCTCTTCTCTACCTTCGCTATCGCCGTTCACACGACCGCGCTCCCAGAAACAAAGGCGTGGGCCATCTACCACGAGGCGCTCCGTAGCCCCATCCCCGAGCGAATGGACCTGCTGAAGGCGGCCGAAAACATGGCACCTTCCAACATGCAGGTGCGCTTCGTGCTGGGGCTTTCTTACCTCGAGGCCGGACGCCCGGCAGACGCCGTCAACCAGCTGCGCCCGCTGCACGCCACCCTTCCGGCGAGCATCGAGGTGGAGGGTGCGTTGCTGGAGGCGAGCCGCGCGGTGCTCTCCGATGTTCGCCGCCGCCTCAGCCCGAGCGCTTAGGGACCCGAGCGCCTGAAACGCGACGAGGCGGACCTCGGTGTCAGGTCCGCCTCGTGGGGCAGCGTACTTAAGGAGCCGCTTAGTTGAGCGTGCTGCCTCCGATCTGGCGTCCGCTGAGCGTAACGACGATCTCGGATTGCGGGGCGGGCGAAAGCGCGGGTTCGCGCCGGCCGCTCCCATCCCCATGCCCGGCGAGGCGCAGATCCGGCTGTGGCTTCACGACCGGTGCCGGTTCCGGCGGCGCACTCGGCTGGAAGTACCCGAGCGTGCCTACGAGCGCCGTAGCAAGGATCGCCATGATGCCGACCACCAGATAGGCGTACGGAAGCGCGACGGTAGCGGCAATGACCGCGAGGCCGGAGAAGCCCAATGCAACGGCGTAGAGGCAGAGCACTGCAACGCGAACCGAGAAGAGCTGGGAGAGCCGGTGGTGGATGTGGTCGCGGTCCGGGGCGCAGATGGCCTTCTTGTGAACGAACCGGCGGCCCATCGCGAGCGTCGTGTCGAGGATCGGGAGGCCAAGTACCGCAATGGGCAGGATGGTGGCAAGGACCGGATCAACACTCGTCTTGCCGCTGAGGCTAAAGACGGCGAGCATATACCCGAGAAAGAGGCTGCCCGTGTCGCCCATGAAGATGGACGCGGGGTTGAAGTTGAAGATCAGGAAGGCAAGCAGGGCACCCGCGATCGGCACGGCCAGCGTGGCGAGGGTGATATTGCCCGTGAGGCCGAAGAGAACCGCAAGGGCCGTGAAGGCGATGAGCGAGACGCCGCCCGCAAGGCCGTCGATCCCGTCGATGAGGTTGACCGCGTTGATGACGCCGACGATCCAGATCAGCGTGAGCGGGAACGAGTAGAGCGATTCCTGCAGCGGCGAGAGGTTGACGAAAGGAAGGCTGTTCAGCTCGATCCGAAGGCCGGCGTGCAGCAGCATATAGGCGGCAATGATCTGGACGAGGAACTTCGTTTTGAAGGAGATGCCTTTCAGATCATCCACAAAGCCGGTTGCTACGATGATGCCGCCGCCTACCCAGACGAGGCCCGGAAGCTTGGGGAAGGGGAGGGTGAAGTACTGCGAGAGGACGTAGAGGGCCGCGATGCCCGCTGCGAAACCGGCTGCGATGGCGAAACCGCCAACCGTGGGGATCGGCTGCGCGTGAAGCTTGCGAATGGCGTCCGGGCGGTCAACCCAGTTGCGCCGAACCGCGTGGTTACGCAGCACCGGGATGAGGAAGGCCGTCACGCCAAAGGCAAGCAGCAAGACGGCAAGAAGAAAGGTAATATCGACGAGCATCGGCTTCAGATCAGTTCGGTGTGGATTGAGTGCCGGAGGCGGCCTCCTCATCACAGCATCATGATACCGCTCATCCCGGTTAAGACCCCCCTCCCTCTGACGCTTCGCGCCGGTAGTTTTGGCGCACGTTAGCCCTTCCGAATATCCATAAGCGCATTTGCCGGAACGACTTGGTAGCCCTTCCAAATAGATGAGCGCGCTCAAACGGGGCTTCTTCCTGGGGGAAACAGCGCCCTCCAAACGGTGCAAATACGCGCTTATGTACAGCAAAAACAAGGGGGCTATAAAAGCATGGCGCGGCCGGGCGGAAATCGCGCGTTACAAGATGCGTCCTGCGCCAAAAGCGCATCCGTCCGCTATGCCGGTGAATAGCAGAATGCGCGCAAGCAACCACAGCCGGCATCTGCCAAAAGAGCCTCAGAGACGGACTACGCCGGGCGGAGCACGTGGGGAAACGAGTGCCTGCTTCGTATCTTCGGTCCATGCTGTTAAACATGAAGGCCGTCGCGAGCACGCTTGGCGCGCTGCTCTTCTTTATGGGACTCTCTCTGCTCGCCCCTATGGGCGTCGGGCTTCTATACCGTGACCCGACGTGGTGGAGCTTCGGAGCGGCCTCGCTGCTCTCGGTTGCACTCGGAGGCGCGGCGTGGTACGGCTTCGGCGGCTATCACCGGCACGAGCAAGACTTGCGGATACGCGAGGGCTTCGCCATCGTGTCGCTCTCGTGGTTCGTCCTCTCGCTGGTCGGCGCGCTGCCGTTCGTCTTTGGCGGCGTGTTGCACAGCTACACGGACGCCTTCTTCGAGACGATGAGCGGCTTTACCACCACCGGGGCCACCATCCTCGGCGGCATCTTCACGCCCGCCATCGAAGACGTGCCCCACGCCTACCTGTTCTGGCGGAGCCTCACGCACTGGCTCGGCGGCATGGGTATCATCGTGCTCACGCTCGCCATTATGCCCGTCCTCGGCGTCGCGGGGATGCAGCTCTTCAAGGCGGAGGTGCCGGGTCCGTCGGCGGACAAGCTGACGCCGCGGGTTCGCGAGACGGCCAAGCGGCTCTGGATCCTCTACGTGGGGCTGACGGCTGCCGAGGTGCTCTTGCTCCTGCCCGCCATGAGTCTTTTTGAAGCCGTTAACCATGCGTTCGCAACCATGGCTACCGGCGGCTTTTCGACCCGCAATGGCTCCGTCGCCGACTTCGACTCGATGTACGTCGACTGGGTCATTACAATCTTCATGTTCGCTGCGGGGATGAACTTCGCGCTTCATTACCGCCTGCTGCACGCCCGCGGCGTCGCGGTGGCGCGCGACACCGAACTGCGCGTATATATAGGCATCGCCCTCGTGGCGACGGTGTTGATCACGGTCGGCATCTGGGCACCCGCCATGGCGATTCTGCCCCGCTCCGAGACGTTCGTCGAGAACTTCGCCGGCTACGGCTCGGTGCTTCAGGCGCTCCGCTACGGCGCGTTCCAGGCCGTGTCGATCATTACCACAACCGGCTTCGGCACCGCCGACTACGAGATTTGGAGTCCCGTCGCCGTGGGAACGCTTTTTCTCCTTTTCTTCGTCGGCGGAATGGCGGGGTCGACGGGAGGGGGCATCAAGGTCATCCGGCACGTCCTTATTCTGAAGAACTCGTACAAGGAGCTGCGCCAGCTCGTTCATCCGCAGGCGATCATGCCGGTGCGTCTGGCCGGGCGCGTCGTGCCGCCGGAAGTTATGCGAAACGTGCTTTCGTTCTTCGTCCTGTACTTTGCGCTTATCGCGCTTGGAACTGCCGGTATGGCGCTCGTCGGGCTGGACCTCCTGAGCGCTTTTGGCGCGACGATCTCCAGCATCGGCAACATCGGCCCGGCGTTCGGATCGTTCGGACCAACGGAGAACTACGCGCACGTGCCGGTCGCGGGCAAGTGGCTCCTGGCGATGCTCATGATGGCCGGGCGGCTGGAGATCTTCACCGTACTGGTGCTCTTTATCCCCGCCTTCTGGACCCGCTGATCCGGCGCGCGGCTCCTCCGGCGAGGACGCATGACCACAAGACACTCGTTTCCGCTGCAATCCTTCGCAACTATCGAGCAAATCTCAGCAAAAGCGGCTGCGTGCGCACGTGATCCTGTGCATCCAAAGGCAAAGGGACGTATTTTTCCCAGGCGAGGCGGCATCGCCTCAGACTTCTTGGCACAAGCGCCGATAACGGGCCTATGAAAACCGACCGCACCACTCGCCTCTTTGAGGCCGACCTTGCCCTCGCCCCCCGCGAGGTGCAGATCGTCGTGCAGTCGGTGCGCACGGTGGTCGTGGAGGCGGACGCCGCGCGCCTGAAGGCGCTTGCAGGCGAGGGGCCGGACTGGAAGAAGGTGCTCGACCTTGCGGTCTACCACCGCGTGTTGCCGCTCGTGTGCCATGCGCTTGCCGAGCATACGAGCGATGCCCTGCCGCCCGACCTTCTCGACTTCTGCCGCCGCCGCCGCTTCGCTGTGGCCAGCCAGAATGTGGCCCTGGTAAGGGAGCTTGAGCGGCTGCTCGTGGCGCTGTCGGAGCAGAACATCCCGGCCCTCACCTTCAAGGGGCCACTGCTTGCCTCGTCCGTGTACGACAACATCGCACTTCGGGTCAGCGGCGACATCGACCTGCTGATTCGGTCGGAAGATGTGCCGCGTTTTCACCAGGTCATCACCGCCGACGGCTACGGGCGGTATGCCGATCAGCTTTCCGAGGACGACCGCAGCGGGAAATACCGCGTTGAGGGCCAGTGCGCCTACGTCGACGATGGTCGCCGCTGGAGCATCGACGCGCACGTGCGGCTCATGCCGACCGGCTACTCCGGCGTCGCTCCTTTCCAGACGCTCTGGGAGGAAGGGCGCGACGAGACCGTCTGTGGTGCCACCGTACGCACCGTAGCACCGGAAGTGATGATCGTGCTGCTGTGCCTGCACGGGACGAAGGACCGCTGGCAAGAGATGAAGCACATGTGCGACGTTGCCGCGTTCGTCCGTGCGAATCCGGATTTGGACTGGCAAAAAGTGCTACGCCTCGCGGCTTCGATCTCGAGCGAAAGGATGCTGCTCCTCGGCATGGCCCTTGCGCAGCAGGTGGTCGGCGCGGAACTGCCCGGCGCAATCCGCGAACGACTCCGTTCGGCCGGTGCCGTGAACCGGCTGGCGGGGCCTATCATGGACAACCTTTTACATGAGCGAACGGAGTTTTTGCGCCCGGCCGAACGGTTGCGATTTTTCTTTGCCGTCCATGACACCGCGGCGGCTCGGCTGCGTTACGTGTGGTACGTCGTGCAGCGCCGGTTGCACGAGACTTCTGAGGCGTAGCCTGTGCAGATCGCTCCGGCCTATCATCGGTCTCCGGCGTGCAACCTGTTGCTCCAAAAGCGCATATCTATGCGTCCTAAGCTGCGTGCACACCTTGCACAGGGTTGGTACTTTCCCTTCGTAGACCGAAGCAGTCTCTTATACATGGACGCGCCGCGTCCTGATCACCCTTGCCGCATTGTACCCAGTGTCCGAAGTATCCTTGAGCAAAAAAGCCACCGACCGAACGCGCATGAATGACGTTTTTGTGGCTGCTGCATCGCGCGTGGCCGTGGCTGAAGTTGGCGGCGAAGCGGTTCTTCTCGATCTGCAAACAGGGCAGTATTACGGGGTGAACGAAGTGGGGACGCGCATCTGGGAGCTGGTGCAGGAGCCGCGCAGTCTCGAAAGCATCGTGGACGAACTCGAGCGGCAGTACGAAGTCGGCCGGGACCTTCTTGAGACGGATGCGGGCAAGTTCCTGGAACAGCTGCTCGATCATGATCTCGTTGAGCGGAAGCAGTAGTAACTCCGGTGCCTGGTTCTGCCCGGTGCCCCTTGATAGAATCCGCCCGTGAGCGCCATCGTCGGTACTTTTCGCCTCGACGGCCGGCCTGCCCGTGAGGAAGGCGTGCGCGCCATGCTTCACGCGATGCCATGGCGCAGCCCCGACGGCGAAGGCGTGCTCTGCGACGGCCCCGTCGGCCTCGGCCACGGAATGCTCCACACTACCCCCGAGTCGCTGCACGAGAAGTTGCCGGCTCGGTCCGCCGCCGGCACCCTCGCGATCACCGCCGATGCCAGGCTCGACAACCGGGACGAACTCTTCGGCGCGCTCGGGATAGAGGACGTGTCCGAGGTGGCGGACAGTGACCTCATCCTTCGCGCCTATGAGCACTGGGGCGAGCGCTGCGTCGACCACTTCCTTGGGGACTTCGTCTTTGCCATCTGGGACGCCCGCGAGGAGAAGCTTTTCTGCGCCCGAGACCACTTCGGCGTGCGGCCCTTCTACTATTACCACAAAGATGGCGAGCTATTCGCGTTCGCGTCGGAGATCAAGGCGCTGCACGCGCTCGAGGACGTGCCCGCGCGGTTCGACGAAGGCCGCATTGCCGACTACCTCGTCGGCCTGTTCGATGATAAGGAAGTCACGGAGTTTGACGGCATCTTGCGGCTTCCCGCTGCGCATTCGCTTACGCTGAGCCGAGATCGATTTGAGAAGAAGCGATACTGGACGCTCCAGGTCGGCGAGGAGCTTACCGGGTGGACCGATGAGCAGTATGCCGACCGCTTTCGCGAGCTGCTGAAGCAGGCCGTGGACTGCCGGATGCGCGCAGCCGTGCCGGTGGCCTCCGAACTGAGTGGCGGACTCGACTCGACGTTCGTTGCCTGCCTTGCACGCGATTTGAAAAAGGAGCGTGGCGAGGGACCGATGCAGACCGTCTCGATGGTCTTCCCCGAGTCGCCTTCAGACGAGCGGCAGTTTATTGATCAAGTTGTTCGTGAGGGCGGCCTCGATCCGACGTTCCTCGACATGACCGAGCACGGGCCGATGTCGACCTTGCCCGAGATCTGCGAGCATTTGGATCAGGGCTGCTGGCTGGTGGGCAACTATTACATGACCTGGCACACCTACAAGGCCGCCGCCGCGAGTGGTGCCGGTGTGCTGCTGACGGGAATCGACGGCGACTCCACGGTGGGGCACGGAATGCAGATCCTCACCCATTATGCCGAGACCGGACAGTGGGAGGATTTCGGACGAGAGGCGGCGCTTCTCTACGGCCGCCACCGGGACGCGAAGGGCGCGCACGATGTGCTTGCCACGCTCGGCACGCCGCGCGAGATCGTTCTTCGCTACGCGGGTCCTGCCCTGCACCGTCTGGCGCTCGGACGAAGGCACCTCGCGTTCTACAAGGCCGCGGGGGCGATAGCGCGTCATCTACCGATTTCGCGGACGGCGCTTTACCGCGAGCTGCGCCGCAGCATCGTGCGCGGTGTGCGCGGGGGAGATCGGGGTGAGAAAGTGGCTGCGCCGGCCGCCTCGGCGACGGCGGCGGTGCGCGAGCCGCAGTGCGCGGCGCTTATGAACGGAGGCATGGCCCTCACCCTGGAGGGAGCCGAGCATTTTGGCGCGCTGCTGGGCGTTTCCGTAATCCATCCGTACATGGATGTGCGCCTTGTGGAGTATATGATGCGCCTTTCGGCGCACCAGAGTTGCGCCAAAGGTTGGACCCGGATTGTCATGCGCCGTGCTATGTTAGGGATAGTGCCGGACGAGATACGGTTCCGGACGAGTAAAGGAAATATGACGTTCCATGTGGCCCGCAGGATGGCACTTGCCGAGAAGGTTGCTTTGAAAAAGGCACTGGATCTGCCGCTCCCTGGTTCAACCACGTCGGACACCGAAGAAGCTCATTCTCTTTTTGACGAACTGCATCGCCTGAACGGAAAAGGACTGTGGCGCCTGGCTGCGTATGCTGCCCTTGCGTTCTGGACGAACAAGCGATACACGCCGGCATCTGAAAGCCCGGCCTACGCGAAGATCCCGCAAGGGAAGGACGCGGAGGAACCGGGGAGAAGGGTGTCAGGCAAAGCATCCCGGACGGTCCGGGATGATTCCACAAGCAGGCCGGAGTGCCTGCCGTTCACAACCCTAAACCCAAGAGGTTTAAATGAACAAGTACACAGCACCTGAACTGAAGGCCTTCGGCACCGTCGCCGACCTGACGGGCTACGTCGGCCCCTCTGGATCAGCTGATGCGCTCTATCTTGGCGTCAGTAACACGCCGGTCGCCATCAACGAGGAATTTGGCAGCCAGGGAGTACCGCAGCTCGACTGCTACTTCGGTAGCGGCGGGCAGTACCTCGGTATTGACGATGGTCGCGTAAACGGCGACAATCCCCTCGACAGCACCTATGAAGGCGACTGCCGCACGGCGCTCGCTAACTACAACGACAGCATGATGCCGTAATAACGGTCACGGCCGCGTCTCCCAATTCTCTCTAAAGGGAGGGAAGATCTTTGCGGAAGCGTGCGTCAACTGTTCGGAAAGCCCGGCCCAATAGGGCCGGGCTAACGGACACCTTGAATGCGGCAACCGGCAGTGATCGGGGTAGCGTTCTCTCACATTATAATCTTCGAGAACGGTGAACCAAATGAAGTACACTGCACCTGAACTGAAGGCGTTCGGTACTGTCGCTAATTTGACCGGCATGGTTGGCCCTACAGGCTATGCTGATGCCCTATATATCGGCACGAGCAACATGCCTGTTGCCGAAGCGGCCAATCCACACGGCGGTGTGCCGCAGCTCGACTGCTATTTCGGCAGCGGCGGGCAGTACCTCGGTATTGACGATGGTCGCGTCAACGGCGACAACGTTCTGGACGGTCTGTTTCAGGCTGAATGCCAGCGCGTATATAGTAATTACGATGGACAGCTGTAAATACAGCTGTCAAACGGTACGAACACGCAGAACTCGCTCGTTCGGTGTTGAAAGCTGAAGATGACCCCGTGCAAGAAAGTATTGAGCACCGCTATTTCGCATATGGCCTAAATATCATTAGCGATGTTGACTTGCCGGGCATTTGCGAGGGGATCAACGACGATGCCGCTGAGGTAAACATCCGTGTGGCCCGGCCTTTCGAAGGATCCGGGCCATCGGATGTTCATGATGGTGGCGATTATCTCGCGCTGCAGCACGCGCAGTCCGTGAGGTTTCGCGTCGCGAACGGGACATCCATTCTGTTCCTCCCGCCGGAAGAATCAAGGCCGGAAATGGGGGGCTACATGATCCGTAGCCTAGCCGTGGGTTTGGCCATGGCCCTCCTGTTGCGCCAGCGGGGGCATTTTGTGCTTCATGCGTGTGTTGTCGCGCGGGAGGGAGAGGCGATTGGCTTTGTGGGCGATTCCGGGTTCGGCAAGTCGACCCTCGCCGAGTTCTTTTTCCAGCAAGGCTACAGCGTTCTTTGCGACGATGTCGCTGCTCTCACCATATCAGACAATGGCGTCTGGGCGCTGCCCGGCAACCCCGTCATTAAGCTCCGGCCGGGGTCGGAAGGGATCATTGCGGACCGGGCGTCGATGGACCGGCAGCTCGACGGACGTCTTCATGTTGCCAAGCCGTTCGATCACGATGGAAGGCCGGTTCCGCTCAAAAAGCTCTACTTGCTCCAGAACGCCTATCCCGGCCTGTCCATTGAAGACGTGCCACCGTCTCAGCGGATGATCGAGCTGATTCGGAATGTTCACGGCGCGCACATTCTTACGCGGCCGGATTATCAGGCGCAGCTATTACATCAGGCGAACCAGCTAGCACAGCAGGTTCCAATCTCTCTTCTTCGCCGCCCAAAGGGTCTCGACAAGCTCCCCCTCATTCTTGAGGCGGTCGAGCAAGACCTTGCTCAACTCACATCGACGGCTTCCTGAGCACTCCGGCACCTCTTTTGCCCGGCGTCGTACATCGTTCCTGATTCGGGTCCCCGACGCCGCTCGCGCTTATGCCGTCCATCGCTTCTTTCCGCTCCCAATCCCGTTTTTTCCTGAAGGAGGAAAGGCGTAAGTTCTCCTATGTGGGGCGGGCGCTACGCATCGTCGACACGGCGGCGCGCAAGTGGACCATCCTATGGCTCATCCTGATCGCCTTTCAGGGCATCATCCCCGGCGCGACGCTCTACCTGACGAAGTGGCTCGTCGATAGCGTTTCGGCCGCTGTTGCCGCCGGATACTCCCGGGAGATGCTGGAGATGATCATCGTCCCGGCGGCGCTCATGGGAGGCCTTCTCTTGCTGAGTCAGATCATGGGGGCGTTCACCTCCTGGATCAACACCGCGCAGAGCGAGCATGTGACGGACTATGTGCTCAACCTCGTCCACGCCAAAGCCGTCGACCTCGATTACGCGCTCTTCGAGCAGACCGAGTTCTACGACCGGCTGTCGAAGGTGCAGTCGCAGGCTTCCTCCCGCACGCTGAGTGTGCTGCAGACGGTAGGAATGCTGCTGCAGGCCGCCATCACGCTCCTCTCCATCGGCGTCATCCTCTTCCAGTATGGCTGGGTGTTGCCTGTCGTGCTCATCATCAGCACGGGGCCGGCGCTCTTCGTCCTCATCTACTTCAACAAGTTCTATCACACCTGGTGGGAAAAGAACACAGAGGAGATGCGGCGCACATCGTACTTCAGCGGGATGCTCACCGCGCGGGGCACCGCCGCCGAGTTGCGGATGTACCGGATCGCGCAGTACATGCGGGACCGGTTCAACACGCTTCGCCGCCGTCTGAGGTGGGAGCGGATTGACATCGAGAAGAACAAACTCGCGGCCAGCGTACTCTCGGGCGTCTTCGCGCTCCTGGCAACGGCGGGCATCATGGCCTGGATGGTCGTGCGGGCGCTGCATGGCATGGCGACGCTTGGCGATCTTGCGCTCTTCTACCAGGCGTTCAACCGGGGCGAAGGCATCGTCAAGACGTTGATCGGAACCGTGGCGCAGGTCCACAATGACACGCTGTTCCTGCAGCACCTGTTCGAGTTCCTCGATGAGGACCTCGAGCGCAAGCAGGGTGACGGACCCATGCCGGTGCCGCTAAGAAGCGGGATTGCCTTCGAGCGCGTCACGTTTACCTATCCTACGAGCAGTCGGCCGGCCATTCACGACTTCGACATCTCGTTTCCGGCGGGGCGGACGATTGCGGTCGTCGGCGGCAATGGAGCGGGCAAGAGTACGGTCACGAAGCTCATCTGCCGCCTGTTCGACCCGGAAAGCGGCCGCGTGACCATCGACGGGACCGACGTGCGCACCATCGACCCGGACCGCCTCCGCGACCAGATCGCGATCATGTTCCAGTTCCCGGTGCCCTACCAGATGACGGTGACGGAGAACATTGCGCTCGGGCAGACCGATCCGGACATGGACGCCGTCCGGCGCGCCGCTGATGCGGCCGGCGCAAGCGGCTTCATCGCGCGCCTCCCGAACGGCTACGACACGCAGCTCGGGCGCGGCTTCACGGGTGGGATGGAGCTTTCCGGCGGCGAGTGGCAGCGCATCGCGCTCGCGCGCGCCTACTACAAGCCCGCCGAAGTCTACATCCTCGACGAGCCGACCTCGTTCATGGACTCCTGGGCCGAACACGACTGGCTCGAACGTTTCAAGCGCCTTGCGGATGGGAAGACGGTCATCATCATCACGCACCGCTTCACGACCGCCATGCAGGCCGACTTCATCCATCTCATGGATCAGGGCCAGGTGGTCGAGTCCGGCACGCACCAGCAACTGCTTGCGCAGGGCGGGTTGTACGCCGAGTCGTGGAATGCTCAGATGAAGACCGCCTCTGCGGCCGGCGCGCTGCCGCCGGAGGGGGACGGTGCCTCGCCGTTCGGTGCCATCGACCCGGAAGACCTGATGGAAAAGCGGTAGCGGCCGTCAGACGAGGCGCTCTTCGTACGCCACGAGATGCAGGGAGAAGGCGGTGTGCAGCAGGCGCTCGCGGCCGGTCTGATCCTCGGGCGCGTCGCGGAGAAAGCTTCGTCCACCCTCCGATCCCGTCAGGCGGAACCGCTCCGGCGTTAGTCGTCCGAAGGTGGATGCGAGGCATTCGGCAAAGAAGCGCCAGTCGAGCGGACCCCACGCAGCGGCCTCCTGTGGCAAGCGCGCCTCCGCCTCTATGCCCACCCGCCGTTCCACCGGCTCGCCCATTCCGTCGAGACTCACCAGAAGACGGGCTTCCGACGGCGTGCGCATCGAGGGCGGAACGTCGAGGTTCATCTGACCGCGCCCGTCGATCGTGGCGGCCAGAAGAAAGGCGGGCGACAGGCGCTTCGGAGACATCATCAAGAGCCTGTTGTTTTAGTTCGATTAAGCGTTCGGGAAAGGTACGTGTTCGCCCTGCTTCAACGGTCTCTTAGGAGGCTATTGAAATAGTTGATCGTGCTGTATGTAGCTGACGATACGAACCAAAGCACAAACGCAACCTCCCCCTTCAGTGAGATTCAACGGGATGTTAGGCAGCATCTCAGTCGCGTACATCGTCTCAAATATCTGCAGTGCATTCCATCGATAGGAAATCGACGCCCGCTTAGGCCGCAACGCCCCGCGCCGCCTCCGGTTGCGAGATCACCTTCTCAATCCGGATACGCTTCGTCCCGGCGGGCACCGGCCACTCGATGGTGTCGAGTTCCTGATAGCCGAGCAGCGCCGTACCGACCGGTGCCAGCACCGAGAGCCGCCCGCGGCTGAGGTTTGCCTGGCCCGGGTACACCAGGGTATAATCCGACTCCAGACCGGTGTCGAGGTCCGTCAGTCGGAACGTAGAATGCATCGTGACGACCCACGGCGGGATCTCGCCGGCGGGTACAATCGACGCGCGGTCCAGCTCTCCGGCGAGGTCGCGCAGGTGCTGCTTGTCCGCTCCATCGAGGCGGCCCCGGCTTTTCAGAAGCTCCCGAAGGTGATGCGCGTCATCCGCTGTGATCATAATGTTCTTCTCTTTCATGGCAGCGTACCGTCGAAGAATGGATAATGGCGCGCCAGGCGCCCTCGGCGTAGACGTAGTGTTACACAGACTGTAGCGCCTTGCATCCTGATCAGTTTCATCTTTAATTGCAATGACGCAATAGGCAACGCCTATAGACTGTCCATTCCGGAACGTCATGACGCTGATCCAACTCCAGTACGTGCTTGCGCTTGACCGGCACCGGCATTTCCGGTTGGCGGCGGAAGCGTCGCACGTGACGCAGCCTTCCTTGAGCATGCAAATCCAGAAGCTCGAGGAAGAACTGGGCGGGCTGCTCTTCGACCGCAACGCGCGGCCCGTCACGCCGACGGCGCTCGGCCGGCAGGTGATCCAGCAGGCGCGAATCGTCGTGGCAGAGGCGGAGAGGCTGCGGCGTATCGGCCAGGAAGTGACGGGCGAGCTGTCCGGAGCGTTGCGCATCGGCATTCTGTCGACGGTTTCACCCTACCTGCTACCGCGCGTCATTGCGCCGTTTTCGAGTCGCTACCCGAAGGTCGCGCTCATCATCGAGGAGATGCACGCCGGGCGCATCGTTGAGCGCATTCGAGGGGACTTGCTGGACGTAGGTGTTACCGCAACGCCGCCGCCGGAAAGGGGCATCGAGGAAGTGAGGCTCTTTCGCGAGCCGCTCGTCGGCTACGTCGCCCCCACGCACCGGCTCTATGGCAAGGCCCGTATCCGTCCGGAGGATCTGCACCGCGACGACGTATGGCTGATGAGCCACGGGCACTGTTTCCGCGATCTTGCGCTGCCACTATTGCAGAAAGAGGCGCTTCCCCCGACGGCGCTGAGAGCAGTGCAGTTCGAAAGCGGAAACCTTGAGACGCTGCAGCGCCTTGTGGATCGCGGTTACGGCATGACGCTCCTGCCGTGGCTGGCCGTCCAGGGCGAAGGCTCCCACGCGCCCGAGTCCGTTCGGCCGTTCCATGATCCCGTCCCGACGCGAACCTTGCGCCTCATCTACGCGGATTTTCTGGTCAAGAAGCTTCTTGTGCAGGCCTTTGCAGAAGTTGTGCGTGCTGCGGTGCGGCCGGTCATTCCGCCGGAGTACATGGAGGTGCCGGGCGCGTGATCGACCGTTTGGGGTGCTAAGGCGGAGGAGCAGGTTCTCAGAAGAGAAGTGTGAGAAGGCGTTCAGGCGATCCGTGCCGGCTGTATCTTGCGGGGCGGCGGGGGAGCTTTTGCCCGCGCCGGTTCTTCTACGATCCTCCTTTTTATGACGCTTTTTTCTGCCGCGCTTCTCCTCTTTCTCGTGATGGACCCCTTCGGCAACGTGCCGTTGTTTCTTTCCGTGCTGCGCCCCGTTGCGCCCGAGCGGCGGCGCAAGGTGATTGCGCGCGAGCTGCTGCTGGCACTCGGCTTCCTGCTGATGTTTCTCTTTGGCGGCCGCTACCTCGTGGCCGCGATTGGCATTTCCGAAGCGACACTGACCGTTGCGGGTGGTGTCATTCTGTTCCTGATCGCGCTGCGGATGGTCTTCCCGCCGCCCGGTGGCATCTTTGCGGCCGATGTGGAAGAGGGCGGACAGGAGCCGCTGCTCGTGCCGCTCGCCGTGCCGTTCATTGCCGGACCATCGGCGCTCGCCTCCGTCATCTTCATCATGAGCAGCGACCCGTCGCGCTGGCCGGAGTGGCTGGCGGCGGTGTGCATCGCCTGGGGCATTACCGGGACCGTGCTGATGATGTCGGTCGACCTCGCACGCCTGCTTCGGCGGCGCGGCCTTGTTGCCATCGAGCGGCTCATGGGCATGGTGCTCACGGCTATCGCTACGAAGATGATCCTGACGGGCATTGCCGCCGTGTTCTCGATCACCCCGAACTGACGGCGGTTTAGATATTGATGGCCGCGACCGATCCACCGTCCACGCGGTAGTTCGAGCCGACGACGAACGAGGCCTTTTCCGAGCACAGGAAGGCGATCACGGCGGCGACTTCTTCCGCCTTGCCGCGCCGGTCGAGAACCAGGTGGGGCCGCTCTTCCCGGAGAAAGGAGGCAATGGCCTCGTCGAAGGAGACGCCGTGCTTCTCGGCGCGCTTCGTCATCATCTCGTCCGTCATATCCGTAGCGATGAAGGCGGGCGCGACGGCGTTGACGAGCACGCCCTTGGGCGCGTAGCGCTGCGCAACGGCCTTCACGAACGAGAGCATGGCGGCCTTGGCGGTGTTGTAGACGCTCTCCTCCCAGTAAGGCTGGGCCGCGTTCTCCGAAGTAACGTAAACGAGGCGGCCCCAGCCCCTTTCGACCATAGCCGGGACAAAGGCGCGGGCCATGCGGACGCCGGCCATAAAGTCCGTCTGCCAGGCGTGCTCCCAGTCTGCTTCCGTGATCTCGCTTAGCGGGTCGCCCTTGGCCCCGGTCACGCCGGCGGCATGGACGAGGATGTCGACGGGGCTGCCCACTGCGTCAAAAAGCCCGCGGCAGCCTTGCGAAGTGGAGAGGTCCGCAACGAAGGTTCGGCTTTCGCTCTTGCCGATTGAAAGGGAGCGGGCGGCCTGCTCCAGTTCGTCGGCATCGATGTCGGTAAGGAAAACGCGCGCGCCTTCTTCGAGGAGGAAGCGCGCGGTTTCGCGTCCGATCAAACCTGCCGCGCCGGTAATGAGGGCGGAGCGGCCCTTGATCTTGAGGTCCATACGCAGGGATGGTGGGCTGTTATTATAGAGGAAACAAGAGGCCTGCCATGTCCCCGGCCGTCAATGTCGCCGATATCGGGCTAAGGTCGACACTGGCGAGGGTACTGCGCAGCGCTTCGGGATCGTAGGGCGTGCCGACGAGCGAGGCCTCGATCGGGGCAAGCGCGCCTTTGCCCAGGAAGTCGCCGTAGATGCGGGCGGAGGCAATTCGGCCTTTTGAGATTCGGAGGCGCACGTCGACCTCGCCGAACGGGAAGCGGTGGGCGCGCTGAATGTCGAAGGGGGGAGAGGCGCCGACGTTCCAGTCCCAATTGTCATAGCGCTCCGCCAGTAGCCGGCGGACGCCCTCCCAGTCGGCGGGCGACAGGGTGCGGCGCGCGACGGGACCGCCGGGGAAAAGGTGGTCGAGAATGCGGCGCCGAAAACGCTCCACGTCCATGTCGCGCTCGATGTACTCTGCGATGTTGGCAACGCGGCTCCGAACGGAGGCATGGCCCTTCGACTGCACTTTGCCTGCTTTGGGATTGAGCGCATTGGAGACTTCCTGCAGGTCGCTGTCAAAGAGGAGCGTTCCGTGGCTGAACATGCGCCGGGCGGTAGAGAACTGCGCGTTTCCGGAGATTTTTCGGCCGTCGATGAGGATGTCGTTGCGTCCCTGAAGGTGCGCCGGAGCGCCCATCTCGTTCAGCGCCTTTGCCACCGGGCCGGTGAACATACCGAAATTGTGCAGCCGGTCCTGCCCATAGTCGGTGATGAAGCTGAAGTTCAGGTTGCCTTGATCGTGGTAGACCGCGCCGCCGCCGGAGAGCCTACGAACGACGTGGATGCCGCGTGCTTTCACATAGCCGGCATTGATCTCCTCGATGCTGTTCTGGTTGCGCCCGATGATGATCGACGGCTCGTTGATGTAGAACAGAATATAAGTGTACTGCGGATCGAAGTAGCGAAGGGCGTACTCCTCGATGGCCAGATTGATGTGCGGGTTCGTGATCCCTTCGTTGTCGATGAAGACGAGCTGCGGCATGGCGTCGGGTGAGGTCAGGAGGTGCCTTCCCGACACGGGGAAAGGCGCACTTGTTCCGGCCCGGCGCGCCCGCTGCCGTCCGACGGGGTGATCGTCACACGAAGGCCACTGAGCGCCCGGCGCCGCGCCGGTAGTCTGCTCCTACTCGCGAAAGACGTGCTCTTTCTCGGCGGGAGGGCTGCACGGGCATTTTGCAGCGGCACTGGAATCATTCAATGTTGTTATTTATTAAATCAAATAGTATATTTGGCAAAGACCTTCTGCGCCCTTCACATTCGTTTGCAGATGAACCGACGCCGCTTTTTTGGAACCGCTTCGGCGGCCGCGCTCTATTCCATCGCCCCGCTTCAGCATTCAACCGCGCGTGCGGAGCGCGCCAAACGCGGTGCTGTTGCACCCCGGTACCGCGGGTTCAATCTGACGGAACTCACCGATGGCCGGCGCGGGCGGCGCTACCGGGAGGAGGACTTCGCGTGGATGGCCAAGTGGGGGATGAACTTCGCCCGGCTGCCGATGTCGTACTGGGCGTGGTCGGATCCGGCCGACTGGATGACGATCGACGAAGAGGCCCTGCAGCCCATCGACGAGGCCATTCGGTTCGGCGAGCAGTACGGCGTCCACATCAACCTGAACTTTCACCGGATTCCCGGCTACTGCGTCAACGGGCGCGAGTTGGAGCCGCATCTGCTTTTTGAAAGTCCCCGAAGCGAGATGCAGCAGGCGCTCGACGCTGCCTCGTTTCACTGGCGCACATTTGCGGAGCGCTACAAAGGCATTTCTAACGAGAGGCTGAGCTTCGACCTCTTCAACGAGCCGCCCTGGATGAAGGACCAGTCGCGCTACGTCGAGATCGCGCACGCGCTCGTCGGCACGATCCGCGAAGTGGACCCGGACCGGCTGATCGTGGCGGACGGGGCGGACATCGGGCAGACGCCGGTGGACGGCCTCGTGTATCTGGGCCTTGTTCAGAGCACGCGCGGCTATCTACCGAAGATGGTGAGTCACTACACGGCGACCTGGGTACCGGAGAACGAGTTCGAGTCGTTCGAGCCGCCCACCTGGCCCGCGATAGACGCGCAGGGCCGCCTGTGGGACAAAGCCCGCCTGAAGGCCGAGCTGATCGACCCGTGGCTTCCGTACACGGCGCGCGGCGTGCCGGTACACGTGGGCGAGTGGGGCTGCTATAACAAAACGCCGCATGACGTGACGCTTGCGTGGATGACGGATCTGCTCTCGCTATGGAAAGAACAGGGCTGGGGATGGTCTCTGTGGAATCTGCGCGGCTCGTTCGGAGTGGTCGACAGCGGGCGGGAAGACGTCGCGTACGAGGACTTCCACGGCCACAAGCTCGACCGGAAGATGCTTGAACTGCTTCGCAATGGTTAATTTATAAAGACATAGACATGAAACGACTCCTGCTTCTCGTGGCGCTCCTCTACGCCGGCACGGCGCATGCGCAGAAATATGAAGGTCTGGCCGAGACGCCTCCGATGGGCTGGAACAGCTGGAATCACTTCGGCTGCAACATTACGGAAGCCCTCATCCGAGAAACCACCGATGCGATGATATCGACGGGGATGAAGGACGCGGGGTATGAGTACGTCAACCTCGACGACTGTTGGCACGGCGAGCGCGACGCGCGCGGCTTTATTCACCCCGATCCGGAGCGCTTCCCCTCCGGCATGAAGGCACTCGCGGACTACGTCCACGGCAAGGGCTTGAAGATCGGCCTTTACTCTGATGCCGGCTCCAAGACGTGCGGCGGCGAGCCGGGAAGTCAGGGGCACGAGTATCAGGATGCCATCCAGTATGCGGAATGGGGCATCGACTACGTCAAGTATGACTGGTGCAACACGGGGACGCGCAACGCGGTCGAGGCCTATACGACTTTCTCAAATGCGCTCAAAGCGGCCGGTCGTCCGGTGGTGCTGAGCATCTGCGAGTGGGGCGACAACAAGCCCTGGGAATGGGCGAAGCCGCTCGGGCAGCTCTGGCGCACGACGGGCGACATCATCAACTGCTTCGACTGCGTGGTCGACCACGGCAACTGGAAGAGCTGGGGCATTTTGCAGATCATCGACAAGCAGGACGGGCTGCGCGTTTACGCCGGTCCGGGGCACTGGAACGACCCGGATATGATGGAAGTCGGCAACATGGCGACCGTCGGCGAGGATCGCGCGCACTTCTCCATGTGGGCCATGCTGGCCGCACCGCTTATTTCCGGAACGGACATTCGCAACTTGACCGACGCGACGCGAGAGATCCTGACGAATAAGGACGTCATTGCGATCAATCAGGATACGCTCGGCATCCAGGGCTTTGCGTATCGCAGCGGCGACGGCATCGACGTATGGTTCAAGCCGCTCGCGGGCGGAGAATGGGCGATGACGATTCTGAACCGGGAGAAAGAGGCGCACCCGGTCCGGTTCGACTGGTCGCAGGAGCCGGTGTCCGACAACGTTACCGGCCGAGACATGAAGCTCGGATCGACGACGTACCGCATTCGCGATTTGTGGGCAAAGGCAGACGCGGGGACCACCGCCGCGCCGCTCGCCGTGACGGTCCCCGGCCGCGATGTTAAGGTCTACCGGCTGACGCCGCAGTGACGCTCTTGATCAAACCAGAGGGTGCGCCGGTGCAACGTTTCGTGCTGTTGATGATGATGGCGCTGGCGATCGGTGGTCCGCGCGTGATGGCGCAGGAGCGCGTGCTCAGCCCCACAAAACGCATCCTGCTTGCGCGGGAGATAAAGGAAAGCCTGCGAACTGAACTTCTCGCGCCGCTCTATCCCCTTGCCGTCGATTCCGCCTCGGGCGGTTTTCTCAGCCAGTTCTCGGCGGACTGGCGCGCCGAGGGTGCCCAGGACAAGCTCATCGTGACGCAGGCGCGACACGTTTGGACGAACGCGCGTGCGGCGGCGGTCTTCCCGGAGGATGCAACGTTCCTCCCGCGAGCGCAGCACGGCTTTCGGTTCTTGGTAGACCGAATGTGGGACGAGCGGGACGGCGGGTTCTTCTGGCTCGTCACGCGGGAGGGTGAGCCGAAGGAAGACGAGCACGGGTTGCTCTCGAAACATGCGTACGGCAACGCCTTCGCCATCTACGCCCTCGCAGCGTATTACGACGTTACCGGTGACACGGCGGCGCTCAGTCTCGCCGCGCGGACGTTCCGCTGGCTCGATGCGCACGCTCATGACGGGCGCTATGGCGGTTACTTTGACCTGATGACGAGAGACGGAACGCCCTACAGGCGGGGCTATCATGGCACGCCGCCCAAGGATCAGAACTCGTCGATTCACCTCTTGGAGGCTTTCACGGAGCTGTACCGCGTCTGGCCGGATCCCGTTCTCCGGGAGCGACTGACGGAGATGCTGCACCTTATCCGGGACCGAATGGTGCAAGAGCCGGGCTATCTCGGACTGTACTTTCAGGAGGACCTGGCGCACGTTTCCTATCGCGACTCGTCTGACGCGGTGCGCGAAGCCAACCACTATCTTGACAACGTCTCCTTTGGACACGACGTTGAAACGGCTTTCTTGATGATCGAAGCCTCCGATGCGCTTGGCGGCGGGGAGAACCAGCGCACGCTCGCCGTCGGGAAGAAGATGCTCGATCATGCGCTACGCAACGGCTGGGACGAGGAGGAGGGCGGCTTCTTTGACGCCGGTTACTACTTACGCGACAAGCCGGGGCTTACCATAACCGTCTCGGGGAAAAACTGGTGGGCGCAAGCGGAGGGATTGAATACGCTCCTGCTGTTCGCCGACTACTATCCCAATGACCCCATGCACTATGGCGAGCGCTTTGTGGATCAGTGGCAGTACATCGACCGTAACGTCATTGACCACGAACGAGGGGGGTGGTACTGGTGGGCCATCGACCGCGATCCGCAGCGGCGCGACGAGGCCAAGGCAACAATCTGGAAGGCCGCTTATCACGACGCGCGCGCCCTGATGAACGTCCGCCGGCGGCTCCTGCATCCCGAAGTACAATAGGCACCGAATGCAGCCCACGCGGACTGGTTGCGATTGAACAATGGTGGACCGTGGGCGCATACAATATTCGCCAGGTGAGTTAAGACGTCCGAGGAGAGGCCGACACTACGGAGAGGATCTTGTGAAGCCGTATGGGTGTCCAACCGGAGTGCGCTCGCTGTTGTAAGATCGACGTATTGCGCCAAAAGCGCACTACGGTTCGGTGTTATAACGCTGCTGCAATACGACGGGACCGCATAGATTAGGCTTCAGAATGTCAGAGAATCTCCTTACGATAAATGGTGCCGGCTAAATGCCCCAGTATACGCGAACTTCCGTCTACGAACGCCAGGCCGACGCCTCGGCAGACGCTGCCGCCAATCCCGGTCCGGAGGGCGCTTACCCTGCGGCCGGAACCCGTTCTCCCAGCTTGCAGCATCAGGTAGAGCGCTGGCTGGACCTACTCTCGCGGCGCAAATGGATCGTCATCGCGGTCTTTGTGTTGGCCGCGGGCTGGGGCATCAATAGCAGCATGAACCGCGTGCCGGTCTACCAGGCGAACAGCTTCGTTCTGGTGGACCTCGGCCGGATGTCCGCCATCTCGGCGCAGGCAAACTCGCCGCTGAGCGCCGAGAGCATGGGCGCGCCGATGGGGCAGCGCAGCATTGCCACCGAGCTTTTCATTATTCGTAACTCGCGGATGATCGAGGACCGCGTCGAGCAGCGGCTCCGTCAGATGAAGATGCAGGACGGCGTAGGCGTTCTCCTTCGCGGCGCGGTGAACTTCAACTCAGCCGGCCGCGATGTGCCGAACGCCATCCTGGTGCAGGCTTCCAGCCCGGACCCGCAAGAAGCAGCGCTCCTGGCCAACCTCTATGCGGAAGAGTATGTCTCCCAAACGCAGGATGTGAGCCGCAGTAGCCTGTCGGCATCCCGCGCCTTTCTTGAGAAGCAGGAACAGGAGCGGCGGCAGGAACTGCGCAGCATCGAGGACCAGCTCGAGTCGTACAAGCGCAACAACGCTTCCATCGGTCTGACGGCGGGCGAAGGTTCCGTTGTGGGCCGGATTGCAGCCCTCGAGGCGGAGCGTGACGCGGCGAGCATCGAGCTGCAAATGCGTCAGGCGTCGCTCGGCGTCGTTGAACAGGAGTTGGACGTAATCACGCCGAACCTCGCCAAGCGCGTTGCTTCCGACGTCGATCAGCGGCTCGGTGCCGCCCAGCAGAAGAAGGCTCTCCTGGAGGCCGACCGGACGCAGGCGAAACTGCGCGATCCGCGCCTCACCGACAGTTCGCCTGCAGTGGCGTCGCTTACGCAGCAGATCGACCAGCTTGACGAGGAGATCCAGACGCTATCGCACCAGTACGTCGAGGAAGTGACTGCGGCGGGCGGCATCCCGAGCAACGGCGTGGATGGAGGCGGCCTTGCGTATGTGGCTGACCTGCGCCGCCAGGCAACACAGGACCGGATTGAGATCAACGGACTGAAGGCCAAGACGGACGTGGTGCGCAACCGCATCGCGGAGCAGCAGAGCGAGCTTAACCAGCTTCCGGAGCAGCAATTGACACTCGCGCGCCTCGAGCGTTCTCGCGCCTATGCCGACCAGATGTACCAGTTCATCGTGCGGCGCCTGCAAGAAGTTCAGATTTCGGAGGAATCTGAGCCTGGATATGCGCGCATCCTGCGTCCGGCCGCCGTGCCCGCCGTGCCCGAGGGGCCGGATGGGGCAACGGACATGGCGAAGAACATCCTGCTTGGACTGCTTCTCGGCATCGGCCTGGCCGTCCTTCGCGACAAGCTCGACAACCGGTTCCACAAACCGGAAGAACTTCGCGACAAGGGCTTCAAGGTCATCAGCGTCATTCCGGACATGGGCGTGATGACCAAAGGCAAGCGCGGCAAGAATGACTACGCAGAGATCGGCGACCGGCGCATCTCGTCGAGCTTCATCTCCGTGCTCTTCCCGATGTCCGCCATTGCCGAGGCGTACCGCTCGCTGCGCACGAGCATTCAGTTCAGCCGCCCTGACGCCATCGTTCAGACGATCCTGGTGACAAGCTCGGCACAGGAAGAGGGCAAGTCCACCACGGCTTCCAATCTCGCAATCGTGATGGCGCAGTCGGGACGCCGGACGCTTCTGATCGACTGCGACTTGCACCGCCCGCGGTTGAACAAGCTTTTTGACAGTGCGCTCGAGCCGGGACTCGTGCAGCTTCTTTTCGACGAGACGCGCTTCCAGGCGGATTCCTATAGCACGCTGATTGACAACCTGTTCATGGTGCCGGCCGGTGGCTGCGTGACCGAGCTGAATGCCGCGGCCAACTATTCGGCTGAATCCAAGAGCGGCACGGCGACGCCGGTCCTTAACCCGTCCGAGTTGCTGGGCTCCAAGCGGATGCGCAACCTGCTCGCCTCACTTCGAGAAGAGTTCGACATCATTATCCTTGACGCACCCCCGACGCTGGCGGTTACAGACGCCGCACTCATTTCTACGCAGGCCGACGGCACGCTCGTCGTAGTGCGCGCCGGCGTGACGAAGGAAGGCGACCTCGCCGAAACGATGAACATTCTCTCGGATGTGGGAGCGCGCATCATGGGAACGGTGCTCAATGGGTTCGATGTCTCCCGCTCCTACGGATATGCTTACCGCTATCGCTACCAGCGGTATGCGAAGTATTCCGGTTATGCGTATTATAATACCCCCGCGACGACCGGTGGTCGTGTGAAGCGGTGGTGGAACGGCCGCTTCAACAAGACGGCTGCATAGCCACGGCTGAAGCCGGCGGGGCAACGGCCTGATCCCGGAAACCCTCCTGCGCGCGTGCCGCTCCGGTAAGCCGTGTAGGAGGGTTTTCTATGATTCTTCCACTTTGACATTTCACCCGTTCATGTTCGCTCGATCCATTCTCTTTATCGGTTTACTGCTTCCGCTCGCCGGCACAGCGGCGCAGGCCCAGGTGGTGGGCCGCCTCGGGGACGTGCAAGCCAGTGGCGTTTCGTACCACACCTATGCACGGCCCGGCGAGGCGACCGTGCAGATCCTCGTCCTCGGCGATGTGCCGAGCGGGATCTACGAGATCGCGGCGGAGACCCGGCTGGACGAGTTCCTGGCGCTGATGGGAGGCGCGGGCGACACGTCGCCAGGCGTGACGCGCAAGGTTTCGGTGCGGCTGCTGCGGGACGGCGGCGCGGGCCGGGAGGTGCTCTACAAGGCTCCTATGGACGACGTGCTGCTCTACCCCGACCGGCACCCGGACCTGCTCGATGGGGACATCCTCGACATCGAGGTGAAGCAGCGGGAGCGATTCGGCTGGCGCGATGGTCTGCAGATCCTGACCTCCGCAACGTCGCTGATCATTCTCATAGACCGCCTGGCGCGCATCTGGTAGCCTGCGCCGCCGGGAAACGCTGTTGACCATCATCCGCAGAGCTTGGTGAGAGAGGAACGAAGGGAGAGATCGACGGGAGATGAGCGGCCGTCGGTGCTGTTCATTAACCGCGTGTATCCGCCGGCAGGTGGTGCGACGGGGGAGGTGCTCGCGGACATGGCCGCCGGACTGGTGGCGGCGGGATGGCGCGTGTCGGTAGTGACGGGCGCGCAACCCGGGGAGCCGAACGAGTCGGTCACGGACGAGGGTGTTTGCGTGTACCGGACGGGCAAGGGAGGCATCAACCGGTCGTCGCACTGGCGGAGGGCCATTTCCTACGGATTGGCTTACCCGGCGCTCCTGAAGCTGGCGCTGTCGCTGCCGAGGCACGACGTGGTGGTGACGATGACCGATCCGCCGCTTCAGATCGTGCTGGGGCCGATCGTCAAGCGGGTGAAGGGAAGCCGTGCCGTACACTGGGCACAGGACGTATACCCGGAGCTGGCCGGGGCGCTGGGGGTGCTCCGCGCCGGTGCCGCAGTCGGCGCGCTGCGGGCGCTCTCGACCTGGGCGCTGAAGGGGCATGACCGGGTGGTGGTGATCGGGCGGTGCATGAGAGAGCGGATTCTCGGGCGAGGGATCGAGGAAGAGAAGGTCGCGCTGGTTCCCAACTGGCCGCTGGCAGCGATCAAGCCGTTGGGGCAGGAGAAGAACCCTTTTCGGAAGGAGCACGGGTTGGAGGGGCGGTTCGTGGTGATGTACTCGGGCAATATGGGATTGGCGCATACCTTCGATGCGGTGCTGGAGGCCGCTGCGCGGTTGAAGGAGTCGCTGCCGGACGTGCTGTTCCTCTTTGTGGGCGGCGGACCCTTTTATGATAATATTGAGCAGTTAGTTGGGAATCGTTCTTGGTCTAACGTATTGATGCTGCCATATCAGCCGAAGGACAGACTGGGAGAAAGCCTTGCGGCGGGGGACGTGCATCTGGTGACGATGGCGGAGGCGGTGGTCGGGCTTGTGGTGCCGAGCAAGATCTATGGCGTGCTGGCGGCGGGGCGACCTGTGCTGTTTGTTGGTCCGGAGGAGAGTGAGGCGGCCCGGCTGGTGGACGCGCATGGGTGCGGAAGTGTGATTGGCGTGGGGGATGGTGAGGGGCTCGCGGCGGCTATCCGTCGGTGGCGCGCGGATGAAGGGGAGCGTGAGGCGGCGGGGGAGCGCGGTCGTGCGGCGGTGGAGGGACTGCGGGAAGGGGCGGTCGCGGCGATGGCCGGCTTGCTTGGGGGCCTTGTGGAGCGGAAGCTCGAGGAGTGACCATCGCGTTGTGCTCGGGCCTTTCTTGGCGGCAGCCCTGCCATTTTGTTTTTGACGCAGAGACGGGGCGGCGGTTCTGACGCCTTTTTTGACGCAGAGGCGCGGAGGCGCAGGGGGCTTTGGGGCGTGGTGGCGTGGGGTGGCGGGCGACTGTTCTGACGTTTTGATTTTGACGCAGGGGCGCGGGGGCGCGGAGGTTTGGGGCCGTGTCGTCTAAGCGGGCGGGGTGGCGGTTCTGACGTTTTGTTTTTGACGCAGGGGCGCGGGGGCGCGGGGGCGCGGAGGGTTTGTGGGCGTGGTGGCGTGGGGTGGCGGTTCTGACGTTTTGATTTTGACGCAGAGGCGCAGAGGGGCGGAGGGTTTGGGGCCGTGTCGTTTAAGCGGGAGGGGTGGCGGTTCTGACGTTTTGTTTTTGACGCAGGGGCGCGGGGGCGCGGAGGGTTTGTGGGCGTGGTGGCGTGGGGTGGCGGTTCTGCCGTTTTGTTTTTGACGCAGAGGCGCGGAGGCGCGGAGGGTTTGGGGCCGTGTCGTTTAAGCGGGCGGGATGGCGGTTCTGCCGTTTTGTTTTTGACGCAGAGGCGCGGGGGCGCGGAGGGTTTGGGGCCGTGTCGTTTCAGCGGGGGGGATGGCGGTTCTAACGCCTTTTCTGACGCAGAGGCGCGGAGGCGCAGGGGGCTTTGGGGCGTGGTGGCGTGGGGTGGCGGTTCTGACGTTTTGCTTCAGGTGCAGAGGCGCGGGGGCGTGGAGGGTTTTTGGGCGTGGTGGCGTGGGGTGGCGGTTCTGCCGTTTTGATTTTGACGCAGAGGCGCGGAGGCGCGGAGGGTTTGGGGCTTTGCCTTTTTGATTTTGGGGCAGAGGCGGGGCGGCGAAGAGTGGCCGGGCGACTGTTCTGCCGTTTTGTTTTTGACGCAGAGGCGCGGGGGCGCGGAGGGTTTGGGGCCGTGTCGTTTAAGCGGGCGGGGTGGCGGTTCTGCCGTTTTGTTTTTGACGCAGAGGCGCGGGGGCGCGGAGGGTTTGGGGCCGTGTCGTTTAAGCGGGCGGGGTGGCGGTTCTGCCGTTTTGTTTTTGACGCAGAGGCGCGGAGGGTTTGGGGCCGTGTCGTTTAAGCGGGCGGGGTGGCGGTTCTGACGCCTTTTTGTCGCGGAGACGCAGAGGCGCGGAGGGTTTGGGGCCGTGTCGTCTAAGCGGGCGGGGTGGCGGTTCTGACGTTTTGTTTTTGACGCGGGGGCGCGGAGGGTTTGTGGGCGTGGTGGCGTGGGGTGGCGGTTCTGACGCTTTGATTTTGACGCAGAGGCGCGGGGGCGCGGAGGGTTAGGGGCCGTGTCGTTTAAGCGGGCGGGGTGGCGGTTCTGTCGTTTTGATTTTGACGCGGAGACGCAGAGGCGCGGAGGGTTTGGGGCCGTGTCGTTTAAGCGGGAGGGGTGGCGGTTCTGACGCCTTTTTGTCGCGGAGACGCAGAGGCGCGGAGGGTTTGGGGCCGTGTCGTTTAAGCGGGCAGGGTGGCGGTTCTGACGCCTTTTTTGACGCAGAGGGGCGGAGGCGCGGAGGTTTGGGGCCGTGTCGTTTAAGCGGGAGGGGTGGCGGTTCTGTCGTGTTGTTTTTGACGCAGATGCGCGGAGGTTTGGGGCCGTGTCGTTTAAGCGGGCAGGGTGGCGGTTCTGACGCCTTTTTTGACGCAGAGGGGCGGAGGCGCGGAGGGTTTGGGGCCGTGTCGTTTATGCGGGCGGGGTGGCGGTTCTGCCGTTTTGTTTTTGACGCAGAGGCGCGGAGGCGCGGAGGTTTGGGGCCGTGTCGTTTATGCGGGCGGGGTGGCGGTTCTGCCGTTTTGTTTTTGACGCAGAGGCGCGGGGGCGCGGAGGTTTGGGGCCGTGTCATTTATGCGGGCGGGGTGGCGGTTCTGCCGTTTTGATTTTGACGCAGAGGCGCGGAGGCGCGGAGGGTTTGGGGCCGTGTCGTTTAAGCGGGCGGGATGGCGGTTCTGCCGTTTTGTTTTTGACGCAGAGGCGCGGGGGCGCGGAGGGTTTGGGGCCGTGTCGTTTCAGCGGGGGGGATGGCGGTTCTAACGCCTTTTTTGACGCAGAGGCGCGGAGGGTTTGGGGCGTGGTGGCGTGGGGTGGCGGTTCTGACGTTTTGCTTCAGGTGCAGAGGCGCGGGGGCGTGGAGGGTTTTTGGCGTTGCCTTTCTGTTATTGACTGGGAGGCGCGGGGGGGCGGAGGGTTTGGGGCCTTGTTGTGGCGGGGGGCGGCGATGTGGGTGGGGCTTGCGCAGGTTTGCGCAATGATTGCGATTTCCACCGGGAGCTTTACAAATTCACCCATGGTAACGGGGGGAAGACTGTTCCACCGGTGGGCCGGTAATTCTTTCCTGTTTCTCGTAGGTGCTTGTTTTTGGTTGCTCTCGGTAGGGGCGTCCGGCTTTGGAAAGGACGGATTATGAAGGTTTGAGGTTGAGGCGGTCCCTCGTGCGTAGGTGGCAAGGTATTCGTATGAGCGGCGATGAACCCGTCCGGCGACGGTGCGTCGCTTCCGGCTGCAAGACCTTTTACAACCTGCCGGACAATGAACCTAACTCTTTCAGCATCCGCAGCAGGCGCAGGCGCTCTCAGCGCGGCCACTGGCTGTGGATGACTTGATCTTTTGCGATGATGACCATAAATAAGCCCAGACTCTCGTCCTCGATGAACCGGCTGCTCCGCCTGACGGCCGGCGGCGTTTTGCTCTTCGCGTTCCTTTTTGCGGGCGCAGCCAGGGCGCAGCAAAAGACCGAGCAGCAGGTGGTGCCGCTTCGGGTGGGATGGAACCTCATTTCCCTGCGGGTGCTGCCGGAGGACCGGGCGATGCCGGAGATCTTGAAGGACGTCCTGCCCTCGGTGGGCCTCGTGAAGGATGATGACGGGAACGTTTTCAATCCCTCGCTGGGCATTGACAAGCTCTCCCCGTGGCAGGTGGAAAAGGCGTACTACGTCTTTGCCGGGCAGGCGGACACGTTGCGCGTGGAGGGCACGCCGATGGCGGCCGGCGCGATTGCGCTGCAGAAGGGCTGGAACCTCGTGCCTTACCCGTCCGACAAGAAGGAAAGCGTAGAGACGGCGCTTGCGGGCGTGTTGCCACAGGTTGGCGTCATGAAGGACGCTGACGGCAACGTGTTTGCGCCCGGCTACGGCATCGACGCCGTAAAGGACCTCGAGCCTGGTGCAGGTTACCGCGTGTACGCGCAGGAAGCCGCCTCCCTCGTCTTCCCCGGCAACGTCCCGCCCGACACCAGCATCACGACGCCGCCCGACACCACCATCATCATCGCCCCCAACGGCATTCCCCGCCCCGACCACTACTTCACCTTCGACGAAGAAGACGACGCGCGGTGGGATTATGTGGGGCAGTGGCATGGAACTCCCAATTACGTTGAGCCGGATGACGTAGATGGGATCTCGGGCAGAGGTGTTCGCTTTTCGGGAATACGATCGAAAGATAAGTATGGTTATCTGGCATTTGAGCGCGCAGAGATGGCGGGTGACAGGTCTTTTACCGTAGCAGGATGGGCGAAAAGCGGCGACGCGGGTGGTACCATCTTTTATGATGGAGGACCACTTTCGCTCAATTATGAAGGTTCCAGGCAGCTCGTTGTTCGATACAACCTCGGCAGTGGAGTAAATACGCTTACTGACGAGGGAGGCGGACTAAATACCGAATGGAAAATGTTCTGGCTGCATTACGATGCAAGTGCACTTACATTGTCTGTGGCGATGAATGATAGGCCGTGGCAGACCGCGAGTTTACCCTCGCCATTACCGGCTATGGATTTTTATACGGTCGGGACTGGCTATGCAGACAAGAAGTATGGGGTCACGGTGGACGAGATGATGATCTGGACGGACTACTTGCCGTCCGATTCGCTGCGTGCGGATATGATGGTGAATCATCGAGGGCCGGCGTATTTTGGGATTTCGTTTACGCCTCCATTATCTCCTTTCGCTGACGTGACGCTCGTAGACAGCGCGTTCGTGACAGATCAGAGTCTCGTTGCTTCGGGAGATTCCGCTGGTACCTACTGGTTGCAGCCCTATCCTCTATATGAGTGGGACCCTACAATGGCTGCGGAGAGGGGGCGCTATGTATGGTTTCGCTCTACGGACCACGCGGGGGCAATAGATGGCGCGTTCATCGGCTACTCCAACTCTCCAGCCGTTCCCCCTTCGGATTGGACGCTTGCCTATGACGCCGATATGCTTGAGGCTCAAGACGACAACGATTGGGGGAGTCAAGTGGAGACGCCTGATGTGCATTATCATCCCGAAGATCCAGACGGAAAGCCGTTTTATATGACGCTTCATACCTCAAATATAGATTTGACGAAGTACCTGACGGCGACGGTTCACAGCTTTATGGTTTATCAGGAGACGATTCTTGTCAAGAGTGCAGATCTTAAAACGTGGGAGTTCGTCAAGGTAGCACTTCCAGCCTCGCCGAGAACGTATTTTCCCACTACAGTGGACACGCTGTTTAATCATACTGGATATTTGACTGCGTTGGAGTGGGGAGACGGTACGTGGCGGGGCTATTCGAATCTACAGGATGGTATGGCGGGTCCTGGCCTAAGCAGTGCTCTTCTTGTAGACGGCACACGAGGTCCTGTTACTCTTCCGAGACGACCGGGATACAATGGGTGGTGGTCTTCGCCTGACGGCATTACTTGGAAGAGGGAAATAGCGACAGCGGTTCGCGATTATCTGCCAAGCTATCGCGGCTTTGTAAGACACGGGGGGAAGCTGTTTGGAACATTTTCAAATGGCAAGCGAGATTTAGAAACATTACGCATGGTGGAGATTAATGCGGATGGTAGCGCGGTTTGGCCTGGAGTTCCCTATATCAAGCAGACGCCAGGAGATACACGCTCGTTTCAAGGACATAGAATTTATGTAGAGGGTAGTACAGCACACATCTACGTCAAGAAGGGTTATAAGGAACCAAATGGCACCATCTTCTACTACCGCGCTACCCTTCGGTCGCCGGCGGAGATGGCTTCCAAGTAGTGACGTCGCGTTTATCTGGCCAACGAGTTTAGTTATGAAACGGATCACATTAATAGCCTTCGTCTGTGCTCTTTATCCGCTGATGATGGCATCCGAGGCTCGGGCGCAGTCGGGGGTGGAGACTCAGTTGGTGCCGCTCTCGGCGGGGTGGAACCTGATCTCGCTGCGGGTCCTGCCGGAGGATCCTGCACTGCCCGTCATCCTGAACGACGTGCTGCCCTCCATCGCACTCGTCAAGGACGAGCGGGGGCGCATCTATGACCCCGGGCTTGGTGTGGACCAGATCTCTCCCTGGGATGCGCGGGAGGCCTACTATGTCTTTGTCCGGACGGCGGATACGCTCACGGTAGCGGGAACGCCCGTCTCGCAGGAGGTCATTGCGCTTCAACAAGGCTGGAATCTGGTGCCGTACCCGTCGCAGAAGTCCGGCAAAGCGGACGCGGCGCTGGCGTCTGTCAAAGAAGATGTGGGCATCATGACGGATGCGGAAGGACGGGTCTACGCGCCCTCTTACGGCATCGACGCGGTGGGGGACTTGAAGCCGGGGGCAGGCTACCGCGTGTACGCGCAGAAGGCGGCGGAACTGGTGTACCCGGCGGATCAGCCGACCGGCGAGGCCACCTACGCGCCTGCGTGCATCGCCTATCCGGGGCATGTTCTGCTCGAAGATTACGGGACGCTTACCTTTGGTGCCGGGGCGGATTCGCTGCAACGCGCGGCAAACAGTGCGGTCATCAACCGCGCGATTGCCGAGGCACCTCTGGACGGGGCCGTGTGCCTGCCGGAGGGCCGGCTATACCTCGGTTGGGATCAGCCGCCGAAGGGGGGCAATCCGGGCAATAATCACATTCGCGTCTCGCGTGACCGGATCACGATCTGGGGCACGGGCGCGTGCGGATGGGGAGCGCTGGACGGTTGTTCCTACCTGGCGACGCCCGGCGGGGAAGATGCCTACCGGGGTCCTGATCCAGAAGGCGACGGATCGACGGACGTTATCCGCGGCGCGGGACTCGGGTTTACAATGAAACCCGCACCAAGTGGAGATACACTGCGCAACATCGTTTTGAGGGGCTTCGAACTTGACGGGCAGGCAGGAAATACTGGCAATTACAGCTTCAATTACAGAAACGATGCAGCTCAGGCGGAGAATGGGTGGGATCTCTCCCACAAAGGAATAACGCTTGGCGGGGGCGGTAAGCTGATGACAGATATTCTCATCGAGGATGTCAAAGTACACCACTATCGGGGGGAAATCATTTACGCGGGCGGGTTCTCGAACCACGGCGTCACGATGCGGCGGGTATGGAGCTACGGCTCCAACGGTAGCGCGCATAATTTCGCCACCACACAACGGATGCTTGTAGAGGATTCCAAGTTCGGTAATACGGCTCGACCAGAGGATCACGTCCGGTTCTGGGCGGAGTACCTGCCGGAGCGCATGAAGGGGGCTACCGGTACGTTCCGGCGCAACCGTTACGAGGGTTGTAGCACTGGCAACGGTTGTATCGCAATGGCTGTAGACAATGCGGCAGACGTGCCTACGCCAGCGCAGACGTGGACCTTTGAGGAGAACGACATCGATTGCGGCGGGCAGCGTGCTTTTCTCCTCAAGAGCGCGCCATACAACTTCGTTGTGAAGAACAATCAATTCACCGACTGCTCCCTTTGGGTCGGCAACAGGGGCCATAGTGATCCCGTGACAGCTACCGTGACCGGAAACACGTTCACGGGCATCCCGCAGCGGCTCATCCTCACGCAGTCAGGCTACATTGTGGGCGCTTTCACCGGAAACACCGTAACCACGGCGGGCAGGCTCGTTGAGATGACGGGCGGCGGCAACATGAGCGGGTTCGTCATTTCGGGAAACACGTTTGCTGCTCCCTCGAACGGCGGGGATTTCTGCGGCGCGTGTGTCTGGCCCAGGTTTGAGGGTAATGATTACGGAACGATGCAGTGGCCGAAGACTACGATCAAGACGGGTGATGAGGTGGTGCAGCCCCGGTTCGACGGGCACTATGTCGCGCCCACGGTCGAGGGCCTGACGGCGGTGCTTGGCTCGCAGTCGGCCGACGGGCAGGTCGTGGAGTTGATCAATAGCGGCGATTTCGCCATTGCTTTTCCAGCGTCTGCTACGGGCCACGGGTGGGATCGGGACCTGGTGATCGCGCCCGGGGCGTCTGTTAAGGTTGTGTTCGACCGTGGCGCGATGACGTGGAGCGTGCGGTAGATCGGGCTGCGATGTGCTTGCGGGGGGATGTTGGGAGTTTTTGTGTGGCTGCAGTTCTTTTACGGCACCGCGCCATAAGGCTTGTAACGTCTCGACGGAAAACCCCGGGCGAGCAGCGTCGGAGTGTGCGTGACATTGTGCTGTTCTTAGGAGGTCCCTCCGCGCGGCCTCGGATGGGCGGTGCGGCGTTTGTTGGGTTTCTGGCTCGGCCTTGGTCGGGATGACAGTTCTGGGGTGTGTGTGCTCGCGTTTAGTGTCCATCCGCGCTTGGCTGCAGTTCTTTTACGGCACCGCGCCATAAGGCTTGTAACGTCTCGACGGAAAACCCCGGGCGAGCAGCGTCGGAGTATGGGTGACATTGTGCTGTTCTAAGGAGGTCCCTCCGCGCGGCCTCGGATGGGCGGTGCGGCGTTTGCTGGGTTTCTGGCTCGGCCTTGGTCGGGATGACAGTTCTGGGGGGTGTGTGCTCGCGTTTAGTGTCCATCCGCGCTTGGCTGCAGTTCTTTTACGGCACCGCGCTATAAGGCTTGTAACGTCTCGACGGAAAACCCCGGGCGAGCAGCGTCGGAGTATGGGTGACATTGTGCTGTTCTAAGGAGGTCCCTCCGCGCGGCCTCGGATGGGCGGTGCGGCGTTTGTTGGGTTTCTGGCTCGGCCTTGGTCGGGATGACAGTTCTGGGGGGTGTGTGCTCGCGTTGAGGGGGCGGGCTTTTGGGGCTTTTCCGGGGCGGGACCTTTGGAGTTTTTTGGTGGCGGCGGTGTGCTGGGGGGGTGGGCTGAAGTGGGTTGAGGAGGTCCCTCCGCGCGGCCTCGGATGGGCGGTGCGGCGTTTGTTGGGTTTCTGGCTCGGCCTTGGTCGGGATGACAGTTCTGGGGGGTGTGTGCTGTGTTTGGCGTCCATCCACGCTTGGCTGCAGTTCTTTTACGGCACCGCGCCATAAGGCTTGTAACGTCTCGACGGAAAACCCCGGGCGAGCAGCGTCGGAGTGTGCGTGACATTGTGCTGTTCTTAGGAGGTCCCTCCGCGCGGCCTCGGATGGGCGGTGCGGCGTTTGTTGGGTTTCTGGCTCGGCCTTGGTCGGGATGACAGTTCTGGGGTGTGTGTGCTCGCGTTGGAGGGGGCGGGCTTTTTGGGGTTTGTGGGTGGTGGCGATTTGCTCGGGGTGGGGCTGGGGTTTATTTGTTGACGTGAGGTGGTGAACTGTATGGGGTCGGGGAGAGCGTCTGCATTTGGGGATTGATCGTGGAGATCAGCTGGAGCTTTTTCAGACGGGTCCAGCGTTTTATCTGTTTCTCTCGCCGAATCGCGTCCATCACATGGGTGTGGCGTTCGAAGTAGATTAGTTCTGTGGTTTTGTACCGGCTTGTGAAGCCGCTGCCGTGCCCATCTGCATGTTGTGCCGTGCGGTGCTGCAAGTCGCCAGTCACGCCTGTGTAGAGTACGTTGCGGTACTCATTGGTGACGATATAGACGAAGTAACTGCGCGCCGGCATCGGGTTGGGGGCGGTCACATCCGGGGTGGTTCATTATCTCGCTTCTATGACCTATCGTCAGGCTTTCTTCTACCCGCAGGCAAGGCTGGTATTGTGGGGATTTCGTGGTCACACCTGTTGCGAATCCTTCACGGGCGTTGTGGAGATGACCGTCTGGGGAGGTGTGCTCGGCGTCGAGGGCTTTTCCGGGGCGGGACTTTGGGAGTTCTTGGGTGGCGGCGGTGTGCTTGGGGGTGGGCTGAAGCGGGTATAGGAGGTCCCTCCGCGCGGCCTCGGATAAAGGGGAGGCGTTTGCTGGGTTTATGGCTCGGCCTTGGTCGGGATGACAGTTCTGGGGGGGTGTGCTCGGCGTCGACGGGGCGGGCTTGGACGGCTTTGAGGGGGCGGGCTTCTGCGGGTGTGCGGGTGTGCGGGGGCGGGCTTTTGGGGCTTTTCCGGGGCGGGACTTTGGGAGTGTTTGTGTGGCGGCGGTGTGCTGGGGGGGTGGGCTGAAGTGGGTTGAGGAGGTCCCTCCGCGCGGCCTCGGATGGGCGGTGCGGCGTTTGTTGGGTTTCTGGCTCGGCCTTGGTCGGGATGACAGTTCTGGGGGGTGTGCTCGGCGTCGACGGGGCGGGCTTGGACGGCTTTGAGGGGGCGGGCTTTTGGGGCTTTTCCGGGGCGGGACTTTTGGGGCTTTTCCGGGGCGGGACCTTTGGGGCTTTTCCGGGGCGGGACTTTTGGGGCTTTTCCGGGGCGGGACTTTTGGAGTTTTTTGGTGGCGGCGGTGTGCTTGGGGGTGGGCTGAAGTGGGTTGAGGAGGTCCCTCCGCGCGGCCTCGGATGGGCGGTGCGGCGTTTGCTGGGTTTCTGGCTCGGCCTTGGTCGGGATGACAGTTCTGGGGGTGTGTGTGCTCGCGTTTGGCGTCCATCCGCGCTTGGCTGCAGTTCTTTTACGGCACCGCGCCAAGAGGCTTGTAACGTCTCGACGGAAAACCCCGGGTGAGCAGCGTCGGAGTGTGGGTGACATTGTGCTGTTCTTAGGAGGTCCCTCCGCGCGGCCTCGGATGGGCGGTGCGGCGTTTGTTGGGTTTTTGGCTCGGCCTTGGTCGGGATGACAGATCTGGGGGGTATGTGCTCGGCGTCGACGGGGCGGGCTTGGACGGCTTTGAGGGGGCGGGCTTTTGGGGCTTTTCCGGGGCGGGACTTTTGGAGTTTTTTGGTGGCGGCGGTGTGCTGGGGGGGTGGGCTGAAGTGGATTGAGGAGGTCCCTCCGCGCGGCCTCGGATGGGCGGTGCGGCGTTTGTTGGGTTTCTGGCTCGGCCTTGGTCGGGATGACAGTTCTGGGGGGTGTGCTCGCGTTGGATGGGGCGGGCTTTGACGGCTTTGAGGGAGCGCGTCTGCGGCTGTGCGGGGCGGGCTTTTAGGGCTTTTCCGGGGCGGGCCTTTGGGAGTTTTTGGGTGGCGGCGGTTTGCTGGGGGGGTGGGCTGAAGCGGGTTTAGGAGGTCCCTCCGCGCGGCCTCGGATGGGCGGTGCGGCGTTTGTTGGGTTTCTGGCTCGGCCTTGGTCGGGATGACAGTTCTGGGGGGTGTGTTAGCGGGTTTTGATCTGTTTTGCCGGACTTCCTGCCACTACTGCGCTGGGGGCAACGTCGCGGAAGACGCTGGAGCGGGCGCCGACTACGGCTCCGGCTCCAATTGTGACGCCGGGGCCGACGAACACGTCGGCGGCGACCCAGGCACCGGCCCCTATGGTGATGGGGGCGGTTACGAGGGGGAAGGCGGGGTCTTTGTAATCATGCGTGGCGGCGCAAAGATAGCTGTACCGGCTGACGACGGCGTTCGCGCCGAGGGTGATCCGGTCCACGCAGTAGCAGTCGACATAATCTCCGAGGATGCTATTCTCGCCCATCGTGAGGTTGCGCGGGTACCAGAACCGGGTGGTTGGATGGGGACGGGCACCGGGCGCGACGCGCGCGCCGAAAAGGCGAAGCAGAAATCGTCGCCAGAAATGGAAGGGCCGGGGCGAAGGGCGATAGAGAAACAGGTAGACGAGGCCCCACAGGACGCGCTCGATCTTGTTCCGGAGGCTGTGGGCGCTTCTGAACTGCGATAGTTCGAGCGCGGGGGGCGTGTCGACCGGCATTACAAAGCCTCGTAAAGATCAAGGTAGCGCTGCGTCACTCCGTCGGGGTCGAAGCGCTCACGGGTGCGCCGGGCGAGCGCCTGCCGGTCTGCGTCGGTCCACGTGAAGCTCGTGAGGAACTCGCGAAGGGCGGCTTTGATACGCTCTGCATCGGGGCTGACGACGAAGCCGGCCTTCCAGCTGTTCAAGAAGCCCCACGGGGTCGTGTCGGTGGTGAGGACGGGGGTGCCGACCTGGCAGGCTTCCTGTACGGCGATGCCGAAGTTCTCGGAATACGTGGGGAGGCAGAAGAGGTCGGCCCCCTGCAGATAGCGCCATTTCTCGTCGCCCCAGACGGGCCCGGTCCACTCTACTGATACCGTGCAGCTCAGGCGGGCGGCGTCTTTCCGAAGTTCAGCGATGTACGAGGCATCGCCGTCCCCCACGATGACGAGCCGCAGGTTGCGCGCGGCCGCCTCCGGACCGAGGTCGGACAGCGCCTCGAAGAGCATCGGCAGTCCCTTTTTCGGGTGGATGCGCGAGAGAAAGACGGCGACGGTTTCGTGTTCCTTCCAGCCGAGCCGTGTTCGCGCGCCCTGGTAGTCAGGTGCCGTGTCGCTGCTTAGCGCAAGCGGAATGACGGTGGCGTTCGGGTGACCTGTATAGCGACGGATGTTCGCGGCCTCCTGTTCACCCGTAGCAAGCAGGCAAGCGGCCCGGCGCAGGAGCGGCCGTTCCAGCGCGTAGAAGTAGGGCTTCTTCTTCCAGCCCTTGTGCTCGAAGGCCCACGGCTCGAGCATCCCATGGGGTGAGACGACGTACGGCACGCTGTTCTTGCGCGCCCAACGCGCCGCCTTCAGGAACGGGCGCTGCCAGAGGCCGTGGAAATGCAGCACATCGGGGCGGACGGCAGATAGCTCTGGATGGAGGAGGACGGAGCTGCCCTTGCGCGCAAGATCCCTTTCGAGCGTCCGAATGGCAAGGTCAAGGCCGCCGACACGCAGGGGAGCGGGGGGTTCGAAGAAGGCGACGGTCATGGTTGGGCCACCCTTCGTTTCGTCTCACCGCTTCGGACGAACGTCGCCTGGTTGATGCCGACCGTATAGAGGTCAAGATAACGATCAGCCATTCTGTCCAAGGATAGTTCAGCTTCAACGAAAGCGCGACCGGCTGATGCGGCGGCTTCAAGGGCACCGGCGTTGCTCAGGATTGCGGTGAGCTGGGCCGCGCCGCCGAAAGGCACAATGGCATCGTGAGGGAAGGTTTTCAGGTCGGCCGCAAGGTCTTTCGGTAAGACGCAAGGCAGGCCCGCGGACATCGCCTCGATTACCGCAAGGGGCAGGCCTTCATAGCCGGCCGTGTGCAGAAACACATCGGCGGCGGCAAGATACGGCAGGACGGTCGATGCCCAGGGGATACGCCGGATGCGTTCGGACGGAGCCGTTGACAGGCGCTCGTCCCAGGTTTCGGCGTAGGGGCCATCTCCGACCCAAAGAAAGTGCGCGGATGGAAGGGCGGCGGTCACTGCCTCAGCGGCATCGAGAAATAGCGACGGCCGTTTCTGCGGCTCGATCATGCGCGCAACGGCCAGCACCAGCGTCTGGTCATCCGAGAGGCCGAGTTCTGCGCGGGTCGCTCGGCGCAGGTTCGCCCGATCTTCCACGCTCAAGAGGGGTACGCCGTTGTTAATCGCGTAGATGTCAGCGCGATCTCCGAGGAACCCGCAGAGGTCGTCGAGGCGCGCTTCCTGAACGGCAACCAAAGGGCCGCGGTATCGAAGAAGCGCCTGTCTCGCCCTCCAGTCGCGCGCAGCGGCACCTTTTGCCTTTAGATAACGGGCGTGCTGGGTTATGTGAACGACGGCAAGCGAAGGAATGCCGGAGAGGTCGGCAGCCTGCAACAGATCCAGTCCATCCTCCAGGTTCTGCTTGTTGATGTGGATGAAGTCCGGGGCGAGTCGCGACCATTCGGCGGCGAGGCGAGCGGGGGTACGGCCGTGGGGATGAAGCGTTCGGAGGGGACGGTCGTAGGTGTTGGTGTAGTCCGCGCGCACGACCTGCCCGAACTCGGCGAAGGCGTCCGACAACTCGTCCATGCGCGGGTGGGCGGAAGCCCAAAGAACAACGTTATGGCCGCGCCTCGCGACTTCCTGCGCGAGGTAGCGGAGATGAATCTCGCCGCCGCCGCGGGAGCCGGAGGAGCTGCTCGCAAACAGTATCTTCATGCCGCCGTCACCTGCTGAAGGACGTTGACCCACCGCCGGGCACCGGATTCCGGCGACCAGGCGGCGGCTTTGTCGGCAGAGGCACGTCCCCAAAGGGATAGAAGATCCCGGTCTGTCGAAAGGCGCTTCATGCTCGCGTAGATGGCCTCGGCGTCGTCACTTTGAAAGACGATCCCGTTGACTTCTTCTTCAACAAGATCATGCGCAGCGCCGACGGCGTCGGAACACGGATCGGGAGTCCGGCTCCGAGGGCCTGGTTAACCACCACGCCCCAGCCGTCGTGGCGGCTCGGGAGGATGAAGGCGTCGGCGTCGGCGAAATCGGCGGGGAGCTGCGAAGGGGCATGGAAGCCGCGAAAATCGACCGCTGAACGGCCCCGTTCGCTCATGCGGGCGAGCATGGACGGCAGCTCGGCCTCGCGACCGACGAGGATAAGCCGGACGGGCGAACCTTCGGCCACGAGCCGATCGAAGGCTTGCAGGAGAAGATCGATGCCTTTGCGGGCAATCATCTGGCCGCAGCATATGAATCGAATCTCCCCGTCCTCCCATCGATCGGTGCCGGCGGCTGCGTCTTCGAAGGGCTGCAGGTCGGTGTAGTAGGGAATGTTGAAGGTGGGTACGCCGGGGAAGCGCGTGCGGTAGGATTGTTCGGCGAGGGTACCCATCCCCACGATGGCCGAGGCGCGGCGGAGCGGCAGCGAGAGCGCGTTCTGGACAAGGCGCTTTAAGGGGTGGGGCTGTTGCCGCATCCGTTCGCCCCAGAAGATCCAGGGGGTGCCGCGCATACCGAAGCGCATGAGGTACTGGCCGGTGGCGGACATATAGGAACTGACGACCATCACGTCGTAATCGGCTGCGCGGGGAAGATTCCAGTTGACGTGCAGGCGCGCGCCGGCGGCACCGAGCCAGAAGCCCGGCATGACGTGTTCGTAGGGCTGTCGGGCGGTGGCCGGCCAGGGCGAATCGGGGGCTTCCTCCTCCATGTAGAAGACGGACAGGTCTGTTTCCGGCTGCCGGGCGAGGGCGCGGAAGAGATCGACCTGGTAGGGCGAGGGGAGGATGGTGACGAAGGCGACGCGGAGCAACTTCAAAGCCTACTGTTTTACTAATGACGGGATCTATCGCAGATAATCGGGACCGTGTCTATTAACTGGACCGCCGCCTAACACCCCCTTGAATCCCCCTCAAGGGGGAGGTTGCGTTGGTGCCTTGGTCCATAATGTCAGATATATACAGCGCTTACTATCATGTTCAGAGGCTGTTGATTTACCATTAATGGCATGAATCACAGATTTATAGGGCTTTGTACGCGAACGGACCGCCGCATAACACCCCCTTGAATCCCCCTCAAGGGGGAGGTTGCGTTGGTGCCTTGGTCCATAATGTCAGATATCCGGGATCTATCGCAGATAATCGGGGCCGTGTCTATTAACTGGACTGCCGCCTAACACCCCCTTGAATCCCCCTCAAGGGGGAGGTTGCGTTGGTGCCTTGGTCCATAATGTCAGATATCCGGGATCTATCGCAGATAATCGGGACCGTGTCTATTAACTGGACCGCCGCCTAACACCCCCTTGAATCCCCCTCAAGGGGGAGGTTGCGTTGGTGCCTTGGTCCATAATGTCAGATATCCGGGATCTATCGCAGATAATCGGGGCCGTGTCTATTAACTGGACTGCCGCCTAACACCCCCTTTTATCCCCCTCAAGGGGGAGGTTGCGCTTGCGCAATTTATATGTACTAAGGCGATAAGTCAGTGTTTACCCTATTTAAACAGTGTCCTAACAAGCGGTTCATTTATGGCGGGCGGGTGTTCTTAAGTACTGATGGGGCTCGTCGCCTGTCTTAAATGCTGCAGAACACCCCCTTTTTTCCCCCTCAAGGGGGAGGTTGCGTTGGCGTGATTTATATGTTCTAAGGCGATCAGTGTGGGTTTACCTTGTTTAAACAGTGTCCTAACAAGCTGTTCATTTATGGCGGGCGGGTGTTCTCAAGTACTGATGGGGCTCGTTGCCTGTCTTAAATGCTGCAGAACACCCCCTTTTATCCCCCTCAAGGGGGAGGTTGAGCGGGTACTGCGGTCCGTGGTTTCAGTTGTATACTACGCGTTCTACTATTCAACAGGCTCCTACCGGTAGGCGGGCACTGCTTTGGGGGCTGGTGCGGGAGTGTACTTGCGGGCGAAGAGCCAGGCGAATGCGAGGGCGGCGATGCTCGGGAGTGCTACCGTCGTGAAGGTCATGGAGCTGCGCATGCCTACGGCGATGGCGAAAAAGCCGGAGGCGTAGATCAGGACGCCGAGGTCGGAGTTATAGGGGCCGCCGAAGCCGGACCACCATCGCGCGAGCAGGCCAAAAAAGAGTCCGAAGAGGAAAACGCCGAATAGGCCGCCGGACATGTACGCTTCGCCGACAAACGAGGCCGCCACGGTCATCTGGCTGGCACCCACGGCGTCCTCGATGGACATGCTCAATCCTTCCGGCTTGCCGGGCCACATGGCGCGCGGGATCGGGCGAATCAGTCCCAGGTAGGCGATTTCTGAGCCAAGAAACTCGTGTTCATCCGGAAAGACTTCGGTGATCTCCGATATGGCCCAGAGGTTGTAATCCACGAATACTGTGGATTCCATGTATTCCACATCCGGTTGCCCCAACGCCAGATAGGTCCAGAGGCCCATATTGCGAAAGGCAAGCATGTGATACATGCCCACTGCGGACAGCATGAGAATGACACCCACAAGTGCGTATTTACGGGCGTTCTGCGCAAAACTTCCAAACTGGAACCGCGGCGGCTGGGCGATCAGGTAGGCGGCTACGAAAGCGATGATATAGGAGCCGAATTGATTGCGCGTGCCACTGGCAAAACCATAGAAGAAGGTTACTGCCAGAATAACGCCGACTTGAATAAGCTGTGCCTTCGTGAACTTGGTCGCTCGGGCGAAGACTACGCCCGCAAGCGGGGGAATGAGCATGATGAGCATGCTCAGCTCGTAGAACAAGGAGCTCCAGTTGCCGAACTTCGGGCGCTGCCAGGGCTGGGTGAAGCGGCCGGATCCGAAGTAGTGGATCATGTCGACCACGCTGAAGCCGACGGCAATGAGCATGTTAAGGTAGCCGATGGCGGCGCAGATCCAGAAGAGGCGGATGACGAGCGTCGGCGGGACGGGCGTTCGGAAAAGGGTCTTCATCTTTTCCGCGCGGCCGGTCGATATGCTCCGCCCGATCCCTATTCCGCCGAAACCGACGAGCACGGCGGTAATGGCCATCTCCGTGCCCTTCGCGCTCACCATGAAGTCGAAGTTCGGCTGGGGGAAAAGGAATTCGAGCAGGGTGAGGCCGTAGAGGGCCACGAGCGCCATCGTGTCGGGGCGAAGGACGCTGTAGATGCCGTTCCGCAGGTCCAACACGAGCGATCCGCCAATGGCAATCCCGGCACCGATGGCGGCCGTTCGCGCCATTACCGTCGGGGTGCTGCCCGTCACGGCAGCCCAGGTCAGGAGCAGCCCGAGGAGCAGGAACGCGGTGCCGGCGCTATTCGGCGCGGAGATCCATTCGGCGGCGGCCGGTCTGCGCTGAAGTGGGGGGGCGACTGTGCTCAAGACTAAAGACAGGTGTTGGTAGCGTGGCCGTGCGGCCGGTTCATAGGAGGCTACGTTCAGTAATCATTGCATGATACGCCTGATCGAGACGATCCGCATACGCTTCCAGCGTGTAGGCGCTGAGTTTTTGGCGCGCACGCCGTCCCATCTCCTGCAGACGATCTCGCTCGTCGAGGCACCGCCCGAGGGCGTCCGTGAGCGAGCGGGTGCTCCGCGCCTCGATCAGCCATCCGTCTTCCCCGTCCGTGACCACGCGGCCGCAGTTGCGGGTGGCGATCACGGGCAACCCGTGCGCCATGGCTTCGAGCTGCGTCAGCGCGAAGCCGTCGGAGACCGTGGGCAAGACGAACACGTCGGCCTCGCGGTATACTTCCGAGACGCGGTCCCGGGTGATGGTGCCAAGAAACTTCAAGTTGGCGGGTGCCCGGCGCAGGGCGTCCGGTGAGATGCCGATGGGTCCGGCGATGGTGAAGGTGAAATCTTTTTCCGGCAGTGATCGTGCGGCTTCGATGAGATACTGAATGCCTTTTCGAAGGACCACTTGCCCGAGCCAGAGCACGTGCAAGGGGCCTGTCGACGGGCGCACGCTGGTCTCCGGGAGGCCGGCAGGCGGTTCGTAGGCGAGGGGCACTACGATTATCTTATCGGCCGAAACCCCCTGATCGATAAGCGCCTCGCGGGACCAATCCGAGTTGACGAGGACGCGGGTGGCGGCGTCCCACTCGGCCTTCAGGCGTTCGTAGTACGCGGCATGGACGGCAGGGGGCGTCTCGGCCCAGCCGGGCCACTGCCGGGATTCTTCGATCACGAGTTCGACTTCCGTAACGCCCGGGTCGATCTGGTCGACGACGGAGGGCAGGCCATGCTCGTTGAGGAGCGAGAGGGTTTCGAGGCAGCCGGTGTTAAAGCCAAAGTAGGCGGTGTTCTCTGGCAGGCGGCCGCGCCGCTGTAGGTCGCGCCGGACGCTCTCGGCAAACCGGCGGCCGATCTGGATGAACGTGTCTTGCTGATCCGGTGCCATGCCAAGGCGGCGCAGGAGCGGGTATTGCAGCGCGTCCAGGACGGCGGTGGGATTGAAGCTCGTGACGCGCTCGCGCGGAAGGTCCGGGTGGCGGCGGCTGAGGAGGGCGCGGAGGGCGCGGGAGGAGGCGGGGAGGGTGGCCGGTGGCGGTGGACTCCAGAAGTCGGTGTACAGCCGCTGGAGCGCGCCTCTGCGGTGGAGGGCGCGTGGGACGGCGTAGTGTTCGCGCGCGCCGATCTGCGCGACGATCCAGGAGGCGGACATTATAGCGTCGGGTTGGTGGTTCCGGAAGATATGGCGGGGCAGGGTTTCTGGCGCAGAGGTTTCTTGTTTCGAGCGGAGATTGGGTTTCTTGGCGCAGCGTCGAGGGTGTGCTGTGTTGAGGAGGTCTCTCCGCGCGGCGGCGGATGGGGTTGTTCTTTGGCCGAGCGCAGTGCCGCCGCCTTGGTCGGGATGACAGTCTGGGGGGCGGTGCTGTTTGGTTCGGGGCTGCGATGTTGTAGGGGCGCGAACGATCGTTCCCCTGCTGCGAAAGAAAACAGATCCTTCTCTTCGCTCAGGATGACACTCCCGGGGGAATGGAGGCTAATGGCAGCGCTGAGGGCCACGAGAAAGGCAGCACTGAGGACCACAAGAACGGCATCACCCTCCCCGCGTGTGATGCCGGCGAAGCGAAGCATCTCAAGCTCCCGTAAGCACGGATCCTTCGGTGCGCTCGGGAAGTCGAAGACGCGAGTAGGGAGCGGATGGGAGTCGGCGGGTGTTCTTTGCTGGGATAGGAGGTCCCTCCGCGCGGCGGCGGATGGGGTGGTCTCTCGATGAGAGTCGGTAGCGCCGCCTTGGTCGGGATGACAGTCTGGGGGGCGGTGCTGTTTGGTTCGGGGCTGCGATGTTGTAGGGGCGCGAACGATCGTTCCCCTACTGCGAACTGCTCTACCAGAACCTTTGCCTCGCCAAGTTGACGAAGACTTCCCGGTCCAACAGCTCGTCTCTGAACGGGCGATTAAAACTTTCGATAAAACCATTCTGCCAGGAGCACCCGGCTCTATGTAGCGCGTCTGCACGCCCTGTCCTCGAAGGTACGTCTTTACCTTCTCGGCTATGAACTCCGACCCGTTGTCGCTTCTCAGGTTCTCCGGCACGCCTTCGGCGTCGAATACCTCTCCCAGCGCCCGTGTAACCTCCTTCGCCGTGATAGAGCGCGCTACAAGGATGGCGTGGCATTCTCTTGTGAACTCGTCGATCACTGGCATCAGTTTTAGCTGCTTTCCGTCGTCGGTCCGGTCAAAGACGAAGTCGTAGCTCCACAGGTGTCCTCTGTAGGCCGCTTTGAGCCGCACGCACCCGTTCTCCGAGGTGCCCAGCCGCCGCTTCTTCGTCTGCTTTCGCTTCACCTGAAGCCCCGCTGCCTTCCAGAGCCGGTGTACACGCTTCTGGTTTACGCGCCAGCCCTCCGCCCGCAGCATCTGCGTGACGCGGCGACATCCCGCTCGTGGGTGCGCCGCTGCAAGTTCTTGGAGGCGTGCCAGGAGCGGCTGGTCCCGATCTGGCATCTTCGACTGGTAGCGCTGCGTCGAGCGCCATTGTCCGAGGGTTCTGCAAGCCCGCCGCTGGCTGACACCAAGCACCCCCTGAACGTGGCGCACGGCATCCCTGCGTCGCGACGGGCTTAGAATTTTCCCTCAGCCACCTCTTTTAAGATCGAGATGTCGAGCGCCGATCGGCTACAAGCCGCTTCAGGCGGCTGTTCTCTCGTTCGAGATCCTTCAGACGGCGGAGATTGTCCCGATCCATGCCGCCATACTCCTTCTTCCAGCGGTAGTAGGTTTGCTCGGTCTGGGAGGTCCCTCCGCGCGGCGGCGGATGGGGTGGTCTCTCGATGAGAGTCGGTACCGCCGCCTTGGTCGGGATGACAGGCGGGGGGGTATGTGCCTGGCGGATGGGGTTATGGCCGGCCTGGCGCGTATGGAAGATTTGACGCAGAGGCGCGGAGATCATTATACCATTTTGTCCTTGTATTTCGCCCGGTTCGGTGCTGCGTTTTGGGTGTGCTGGTTTGAGGAGGTCCCTCCGCGCGGCGGCGGGGGGCGTCGGCGGGTGTATGGTCCGTCCTGCCGCCGCCTTGGTCGGGATGACAGGCGGGTGGTGGTAGTGCCTTGGGGGAGGGTCTTTGACGCGGAGGCGCGGACAGTTTTTGTGGCGGGCCGGGGGATGCCGCTCCGCGGGGCAGGTGGGGTCAGTCGGCGGTGGGTTGGGGGCGTTCGGCGGAGAGTTGGGCGGGCCAGGGGAGGGGGGTGAGGCCGGAGCGGGAGGCGAGGTAGCGTTCGAGGGCCTCGCGGCTCACGGGACGGCGGCGGCGGCGGAAGGTCCAGATCATGGACGGGATCATGCCGAGTCCGTGCAGAATGCCCGCGTGGCGACCGTTCTTGAGGGCATAGGAGACGCGGTTGAGCACCTGCAGCGCGCCGTAGCCCCACATCGAGACGGGATAGCGGACGTAGGCGAGCAGGGCGAGGTTGGCAATCTTGGCACCATTCACGTCCGGGGCTTCATGGTGCGTGAGGACGGTGTCGTGATAGACGCGCAACCAATCCGAATGAAGGACGGCTTTGCCGCGTTCCTGGAGCTGGATGGCCACGTCCGCTTCTTCGGCCCCGTAAGCGATGGGGAGATTCAGGTATCCATCGAGCGCGAGGAAAGCATCGCGGTGATAGGCGCACCCGCATCCGACGAAATTGGAAGTCCACCCGGCGGAGTGGGTGTCCGGCTTAATGGTTTCGCCCTGGTGATAGATGGCGCACGAGAGGACGGCGGCGTCCGGGAAAGCGCCGAAGACGAGCAGGAGGCGATCAAAGAAGTCCGGATCTACGGGGTACGAGTCATCATCGAAGCTGGCGATGATACCGTAGCGTGCTTCCCGGATGAGGCGATTGCGTCCGCCGCCGGGACCGACCTGATCCCGGCTTTCGAGCACGCGCACGTCCGGATGATGCGTCATCAGCCACGGGCGCGTCGTGTCGTCGCCCGCGTCAATATGGACGAGGATTTCAGCGGGGGCCGGGTGGCACGCCTTCAGGTTGCGCAGGGTATCTGCGAGGCGCGCGGTACGATTCCACGTCGGGATGATTGCCGAGACAGGGGCCGTATCGCGACTTAACTCGGTCATCCGGGGGCACTGATCAGAGAGGCGGCTGGGGGCGGAAGGTTAATCAGCCGACAAGATAAGGCATCCGGCGCTGCCCAATGCAGACCGACGGCGCAATGTGGATTTGCAGCGAATGACGACTCTATTATCCCACATGCCCGATCGATCACGCCCTCTCGATCAGGAAAGCGCCTCTTTGCCATAAGCGCGTTCCCAATGCGCAAAGAAGACGTCCGGGAAGATAGTGTCGCCGAGAGGTTTATGACCATCGATTTGGATAACGCGCGGCGCAAACCATACGTTGCATTCTATCAAACGCGCCCCTTCATCAGCAAGAGCGACATCCCATCCAAGAAAAGCAAAATCCGGAACGCAGGCATGAGCTCGCCGGCACAGAGAGGCAACTTCTTGCCAATTTGCAATGCGGCGACCAGCGATCAGGCTGCCCGTGCGCGGGTGCCGCTCGTAGCGCACGCCTGCGTGCCTCGGGGCGATTGCGTGTCCGAGCACTCCCGTTGCGGCATTCATCGGTGCGGCTATGCCTCCCTGTGAGACATTATCCACTTCACTTGCGCCCACCGGCATCCGCAAGCTGGCTGCCAATACCTCCGGTTGCCCGTCTGGATACTTGTAAGTAACGACGCGGCAGGTACAAAGCGCTTTGTCTGTTAAATCGGAAAGGTCAGGGGCGGTTACAAGCCGCTCCTGAACAATGTACAGCCGCTCCGAATATTTGGAGCGAAGGTAATCGAGCATCTCTGCTTCATCAAAAGATGATTCCCCTCGTCTCCATGTTTTTGCCGCATTATCGTACAACCACATTTCGATTCCATGTCCCGAAAAGTCGTTCACCGGTTTAAGGAACAGATCGACAGGCGGCAGGCTGCTCGGGGCTTCCTTCTCAGGCCCCGTCACGGAAATTGTTTTTGCCGTATTAAGGCCATTGACGGCGCAAAAGTCCGCGAAATGATGTTTCTGGCTTATGGGACCAAGATCGGCCTTATTGGCCCACGAAAGCGCCGGCAAGAGATGTCCCATCTCCACGTCAGTGATATAGAGCGCAGCTTTTGCGAGATTTTCCTGTTTATATAGGGCGTACCCATAGAAGTAAAGGGGCGATACGTTATAAACAAGCGACGCGATTATCATTCGCTTAATCTGCGCTGCTGAATGTACGCCAACGGTCTTGGCGATATCACGATGCCACTTGAACCATTCACGGCTGCCATGCCACACCAGAACAGCGATCCATAGGGCAGTTGCCGCCCACTCTTCACTCCATGCGGGCTTCCGCATCTTTGGAGGGAGGCGGTTCCGAAACAATTCGCGGTTGAATTTTATCTGCGAAGCCAGGCGATGAAGCCGCCAAGATGCCGCATCCGCGCGAAATCCAATTTGCCACTGCAGGTCCACGTGACATGCCCAGCTGTCGGCGCGATATTTTAGCCAGCTGTATAGAGCGCTCATACTTTGTGCGTTTTCAATTGCGTAGACTTTCCTCTTTCGCCAATTACTTTCGCGGGAACGCCGCCGACGATGGCCCGGCGGGGACGCTCTTCGTAACCACTGCGCCTGCTGCGACGATGGCTTGATCGCCAATCGTCACCCCTTTCAATATGGTGGCACCCGCGCCGATCCACACGTCTCGCCCGATGTGGACCGGGGCGTTTACGAGGGGCTGATCAGAAACGGGGCGGTCGAGGGCCGTGCCATGGTCATGGTCCGTAATGTAGCAGTGCGGGCCGACGCGGACGCCATCGCGAAGACGATGCTTTCGGACGCATCGATCAGCGAGAAGCGATTAAAGCCGCAGCTGTTGCCGATCCATATGCGCGGCTCGGATCAGGCGCGGCCCGGAGCTGAGGAGCACCGTAAAATCGTCGATGTAGGTGTCATCGCCGATGCAGACGTCCCACGGGTTGCGGGGGATATTGACCCGTTTCAGGTGGGAGCGCCGCCCGATGTGGGCGCCGAGAGCGCGGTAATACGCCACGCGCAAGCGGATGGCGGCGGCGCCGGGATAGCGCATGATGCGGTTGATCCACTCGTCGCGGCTACTCATGGGCACATCTCTTCGTTATTGCCTGCCGGAGGGCGAGAGCGGCAATCCCGCATCATACTTCCATCTCCCCTGACGGATCTGCCACGGGAGAGTGCGGCGGTACAGCGCGAGTCCGGCGGCTGTCCGGCGCGTGACAGATCGAAGCTCAGGCTACGAACATGCTGCGCGAGAATGTGCCGCCGGTCGTGCGAGCGCGCCCTTCCGCCGGGATAGCGCCCCGCCTCTTCCTGATCGAGCAGGTAGTGCAATCCATCGATCATCTTCTGCGCGTTGCCCGAGATACGGCCCTCATGGGCGCGCAATCCCACCATCTTCGGGACGAACGAATACGAAGCCCGGATGCGCTCCGATGCGCAGGGCGAGGTCGTGGTCCTCGGCATTGATGGGCCGGTCCGTAAAGCCCCCGATCTCCAGCAGCGCCTCCCGGCGTGCGGCGGCCATGCAACTGCCAACGAAAACACCTTCCGCCGCTGCGGCAAGATAATCGGAATAGACGTCGACGCGCGTCGCCTCCCGGGAGACAGCGGCAAGTTCCTCCCCGTGCCTGAACGGACAGAGCGCTCCGCCCAGAAACGACGGCCGCCCCTGCGCTTCGATGACCTCGCGATACGTCGCAAGCGTCCACGGGAACCAGAGGTCATCCGAGTCGAGGAAGACGACGTACTCGCCCGCGGCCTGACGGATGCCGTTGTTACGGGCGGCTCCCGGACCGGCGTTCTCCTGCTCGACGACCCGTACGCGGTCGCCGTAAGACTTCAGGATATCGACGCTGCCGTCGGTAGAGCCATCGTCCACGCACACGATCTCATAATCCGCCTCCGTCTGCGCAAAGACGCTCTCAAGCGTCCTCCCGACGAGCAGTGCCCGGTTAAAGACCGGAATGACAATAGAAAAGAGGGGCGGCATCTGGTTCACCTTGCGGCCAGTTGGCGACGCCATGCGGCGGCCCGTTCGGCAGTATGAAACCCAAACAGCCGATACAGGCTTCGGTACATACCGGGCACCTGCTCGCGCTCCGGCCTGAAGCGCCCGCCGTTGGCTTTCTCAACATGCGCCATGATCTCCGACGCCCAGGAACGGTCGAAGGTCCAGATAATCCGAGCGCACGCAAGATACGCGCGGTCGAACGCGCGCCGTCGGAGGGGCGTCATTTCGCCATGCTCCAACAGGAAGTCCTCCGCTTCTCGCGTGATGGCGAGCCGGTGTCGATACGTGTTCGGCACGTCCCGTCGGCAGACCGTCCCGTCGCTCCACTGCCGGTAAACCGACCCGGCATCGTCCACATACGCGAAGCTCTTTCCGGATTTGAGAAGCCGCAGATAGAGTTCGTGTTCCTGGCAAACCGGCTGGTCTGCACTCCATCCGCCTACCCCTACGACCGCCGCCTTTCGCCAGAGAGGACTGCCCGTTTGCGGCAGCTTCCACAGGGCCAGCAGCGCCCACGGATCGCGCGGTTCCGGGATCGGAAGGATCTCCTGCCGCGCCGCGCCCTCTTGCTCATATTGCATCACGCTCGGGCCGTACGCAACGTCCACCTCCGGGTGCTCCTGTATGAACCGCATCTGCGCCTCGATCTTCGAGGGAAGCAGAAAATCATCCGCGTCGAGGTACTGAAGCCACTCCCCCGTGGCCAGATCAAGCAAGCGATTCCGCGCCGCGTTCCCGCCCCGGTTCGGCCCCGTCTCCCAGCGAATGCGCTCGCCGAAAGAGCGGATCACGTCCAGCGAGCCGTCCGTCGATCCGTCATCCACCACAATGACCTCCTTCTCCGCCCACGACTGCGCCAGCGCGCTCCGAATAGCCTCGCCAACAAAGCGCTCCGCATTATGACATGGGATGAGGATAGAGACCATCTTCATCAGCCCTCACGTGTAAGCGCGTACTCGGGTTCAGCGGTTACAGCATCGAGATCGCACAGAGAATATCGATCCCGAAATGCCGCTGTTAATGGGCGCGCATTTGCAAAGCCTTCCACAAATCACGTCTGCTTTGCCATGGATGGGAGTCTGCTTCGCTGAGGTTGCTGCCGGTTCCGACGTTGTAGACGGCACCGGGAAATGGGAGTGGATCGAGTGGCCGGCCAAGTTCTTCCTTCACGCGCTTTATCGCTGGGTGTCCCCAGCGCAGAATAGGATATTTATCGCGATCATCGTTCAAGTCTACCGGTAGTTCATCGGCAGTGCAGTAGTGGAGCGCCGAGGTGCCGCAGTACTGATGGAAGTCGTTGAGCTTCCAGACCCACTTTTTCCCTTCCACGTGCAGATAACCGTACTCAAAGTAGTAGCCGCTCTTAGCGGGATGATCATGAACGTAGCGTACAAGATTTCGATGGATGCAATCATCTGCGTCCATGTACATGACGTAGCCGGGCATGAAGTCGCGTGCATGAGAGAACCCCAGCTTGATCTTCTGCCACTTTTCTGCTCGCGCCTCGTCTTTCGTCTGCGGAATTGCGAACGGATACTGGATGATGTTTAGAGCAGGGTGCGCCTCGATCGACGGGCGCGTCGGTGCAGACGAGAAAGATGCGGTATTCGTCCGAAGATTGATTCAGAATAGAACCTACGGTCCGCGCAACGAGGGCATTAGTTTTGGCCCAATCGTGAGCCACCGCGCGGCTTTTCAGCGGGATAATGAAGTTGACCATGAACTGATGCAGGGGTACTGGGAAGGAGGTCCGGACAATATGGCCGTCAATGTTCGGCAGGGGAGATTGAAGAATGCAGATCGCGGCGTGTGTTTAGTTCCACGAGGTAGAACGTGTATGCGCTCCAACCAAACTAACACCTCGGGACGCTAAGACGACTACAGCGGATTTACTGGCTTCCTTTTTCGACTCGTAGTAACGGGTACTTCCGGAGCATGCGTCAAAGGAGATTGAGCGTGTCTACAAAGCAGCGCCTGACCGGTGGTAAGCGGATACATGGGCAACACCAATGTCTCTCCAGTTCAAACGCTCACAGGCCGATCGGGTTAGACTCGAGAGTCCTTCCAGATCTTTATGCTTGCTCCCTAGCAGCACATCCTTCAACCCATTCTCATCATGTGCATCATAAAGCAGCGCATCCGCCTCACCTAAGGTCTCAGCCACACCGCCCATACGGGGCGCGATAACCGGCTTCCCGTAAGACATGGCAAGAATAAGGCTGCCGGAGGTCCAGATCTGACGGAAGGGGAGCACGACCACGTCCGCCGCGCTCAGGTACAGGTGAACGCTTTCATCGGGAATGAATCCTTCATCGAGGCGCGCTCCAGGCGTGGCCGCGGCGAGCGCGCGGAGCGCCCGCCATAGCTTTCGTCCAGCGGCTTGCCCGCGACGAGCAGCGTATCCCCGGCGAACCGTTCCTGCTGCGCCTGCCATGCGGCAAAGAGGTCTTCAAGTCCCTTGTACGGGCGCAGCATGCCGAGGTTGAGGTACACGCGGCCCGAGGGCGGAAGGCCGAGCGCCCGGCGCGCCTCCTCTTTTGGAACGGCCGGAGCGTAGGCGTCGCGAAAGTGCCCGTGCGGGATGACGCTCACGCGGTCCGCTCGCCCGCCGAGGTGCTCAACGACGTATTGTTTCGCCACACCGTCATGGACGATCACGGCGTCGGCCAGTCCGGTGAGCCGGGCGTCGAACCAGTGCTCCAGACGCGGATACGGCTTGTCGTGCGAAATGCCGTTGTGGTTCGTCCAGACGAGCCGCGTGCCTCCGGCCCGGATGAGCGACAGGTCAAGGAGCAGCTTTGCGTAATAAGCCGCTTTCCACGAGAGGCCCGGTTTTCGGACGTACGGGCTTGTCCAGTGCAGGTGCAGGACGTCCGGCTTCTGAGCGAGCGACCGCACGGCGCGCAGCAGTGGCAGGCCCCGGCGGTAGCCCACCGGAAAGTGCACCCGCACGCCCTCCGCCTCCAGCGCACCGGCAAGCAGCGCTGGTACGGATTGTCCGCGCGGAAGTCGGGGGCCATGAGGACGTTCATTCAGACAAATACTCTAGTATACACCTACATACTAAGATCTCGTGTCGATAGACGAGATCGAGATGAAATAGTCTGCAGTAACTGATTCCGCAGAGGTAGAACAGCCTCAAACTGGTTACGAAAAACATCATCAGAAATCACAACAGTCTCGTCCGGATGGCTATATCCGTTAAGAATATTCCTAAAGCCATCAAATCGGACCGTGCTAGGTTTCATGATATTTCGGGTGAACGAAGATGACAGGGGTACCAAGAGCGAGAGAGGGAAGGGCACAATGGAGACGTGACGTAATAACGAGGCTAGCAGCTGCATAATTATGAAGAAGAGCGAGAGCTCTCCGTAGTTTGCCTGCATAGTTGTATCTCTCCGCCTCTTGGACAATAGGAGATAGCCGAATAGCGGAGCCATGTGATATCTGACGGTACGATTTTTCGAATGAGACTAGATGCCAAACTGTGGTGATCACTAGAGTCGAGTCGACCATCAACAATCAATACCTTATCGGATCTTTCAATACCAGATTTGTAAGTGTTAATTGAGACAGCCTGAAAAATAGCTTTCCACACCGTATTCCGCTAATAACTGGCTTGTAAATAAATCACGGCAGCCAATGGGTTAATATTTGTAGGAAATATTCGATTATTACTACATAATGGATCGACAAGAGGGAGTGACGTGAAATGCGACGAACAATGGGTGGATCTGGCTTGGTGGAGGCCAGTTTTCAGGTCTGTGGGAAAACCAACCATTGAACAGGCTCCACCGCACCAGGGCCATGATATTCATGAAGCCGATCCCTATTTAATGGTCGAGAACGGCAGAATGTGTCGGCAGGAAGCCAAGCTGTGCAATGGTCGCCGAATGTCATCACCCAGATTCAGAGTATCGTACAAAAAAAAGCACCGAAATCTAGACCTACTGGTGGAGTCCGTGGCTAAGGGCCAGAATCACAACTGGGGGAAAAACGACGAGGAACTATGTTTGCAATTCGACCCCATTCGGATGATCTGTAAGTTCTAACTGTCTTGCTGGCAATATGGCGAACGGCGGATTGTAATGATTTCATCGTGTATGCCAATAGCGAAGGATTAGGAATTCCGAGAAACACTTGATTGAAAGGAGGCTATGAATCCTGCGATATCACTGACGTTATCTTTGAGTCAAAGGCATCATCAAACATGAAAGCAGGGCGCTGCATGGCCAGTGAGGCGAAGAGTCCTCGTATATACTTAAGTGAGGTCTTCCGTGTCGGCACGGTTTTGGAGAACGTCGCCACGTTGAACAAGGTACTAAGGGTTCGCCGGATTCCACTCCCTTAGATTGGGATCATCATTCGGCGATACGGCGCTCGTCCAATCCTCACGTCGCCAGTGAGGATTCTCCGCCCAGGCTCAGGGTCAGTGTCATGCCAGAGCGCGTGGCGGTTCGAAGCTGAATCTGCGGTACGTCCCTGTATTGGTAGTGTCGCAAAATGACGTTCGAGGATGCAGGGCAGGAAAGATTGGACGGCTTGCTCGTGTTCTCATTCCACCGCAGCCACGGAAGGTTGCGGAAAAGCCGAGGCTGGCAACTGTGCATTCGGTACTAGTGCCTTCGCTCTTCGATTGGCCGATTTCTATCCGCGAGACTCTCTCGACCTTCTTCCCAATCGCGCAACTCAGTCTCAGTATAGTAGAAGTTTGCGATCAAGCCGAAGATATGGTCAGCTCGCTCGCTAGCAGCATGTTCCACTTTCGCCGTCGGTCATCATGGATAAACTCGTCAGCATCTACAACATCCACCAGTCGTGCATGGTTAGCTGTTTGCGGAACATATCCCAGATCTGCCAACGAACTCTTCGGCGACCATGGGCCAACGTTCCCAGAAAGCGCACCTTCGAGTTTCTGGATGCTGCGCGTGGATCTCGTTTCGGTATTGTCATCGCTCCCGTTATCTGTCACAAAGATGGCGTCCAGATAACGGGAGGCATGATCAAGGCACTGACCTATGATGTCGCCCTCGTTTTCGGACGGTACACATGCCAATGATGCGCATGGAAGAGTTCTGTTGATCGGTTATTACTAAAGCGCGCAGTCGCGAACCAGGCGCGAAACACCCTCACCGTACATCCTGTGCCGGACGGCGCCGACATAGTGTCGGCTTGGTGCTCCGTTCAAGGAGCCGGAAGAAACACGTCATACTGTGGAGGCAGCAATTCCACGCCGAAGCGAGACGAACAGAGTGCGAAAAGGGTCTGCTCGATAAGCCAGTATTTTCGTTTTATGTCCGGAACGCCAAGATACTCCTCCATCCAGTCCAACCGGAGGGAGTCGCGGTGGATGAGGCCGAGGCCGGAGTTGAAGCGGGGGAGGAGCTTAACGCCTGCCGCCTCTTCCGCCACGGCCGGATCTACCGTAAACGCGGAATCCACATCCCCATTAACCGTGTTGAGGCGATAGGACGGGTCCTCGATGCGGCGCAGGAGTTCGGTAGGCTCGGAGAAAAAGAGCACGTCGCTGTCGAGCAGCAGCATTCGTTCGCTCTCGAGGTAGTGACGAAAGTCGAAGAGCTTGAGCGAGAGCGTGTTCGTGGAGCGAAAGTCGTGGCAGCGGGGATACGCCTCGAGGGTCGGCAGGACGGCGGCGTCTGCCTCTGTGCGGCGGATCAGCCGGGCATCTGGAAAGAGCCTCCCGAGCGCCGCCGCTCCCTCATCCGGCAGCGTGCCGTCCTCGTGAATGCACAGGCGGTAGCGGCGGCCGGAGGCGCGGTAGAAGCTCTTCAGCGCCCACGCGAGGTTCAGCCAGTCGCCCGCAGAAGTCAGCACGTGGATCTCGCACCGGCCGTCCGTCAGCCCCGTAACCGGCGCGGACTTCAAGATCCGCGGCCGCACCACATCACGGTAATACGCAACGCGCAGCCCATGGCCGAACGTCTGGCGAAACTTGAGAGGAGGGCACCGGGGGAGAGCGTCATGAGCCGGGTTCTGATTGAAGCCGCTCGCGCAGCAAGGTGCCGATGCGCCCGCGCAGTCCGGGCGAGAGGAGCAGCTGCGGACGCCGGGCCACGAGGCCCAGTAGCTTCTGGTGTCGCCTCAATGCGCCTTCCCCCGCTGCGAGAGAGGCGTCGGCCTCCGGAATGAAGCGGGCACTGTAGAGCCAGCTTCCCTGCATCCGTCTCCGCCGCAGAGGGCTGATCGGCACCTCCTGATTCCACAGATCGCCCTCGGTGCGCCGGAGCATTTCCAGCGCCACTTCCTTGCTACGCTCCGACTTTTGAGCAGGATGGAATCGGAAAGCAGTGAACTCCTGGTCCGAGCGCGCGACGGCGAAACCTGCAAGCACAATGCGGAGCCAGTAGTCGTAGTCCATGATGAAGTGCAGATCCTCTCGGAGGAGGCCGACCCTATTTGAAGCTGCGCGGGTCCAGAATACCTCCGGCTGAACGACCTGCCGCTTACGCCACCACACTTCCCACACATTAAGAAGGTCCTCTGGGCTATCAAATCTACCGAACTGACTACCCAAGGTATGCCCGTGTTCGTCTACACGGCGGCACCTCCCGTGCAGGAGTCCGGCGTCGGGATTCGCCCGGTGCAGCTCCGCGACCGCCTGAAACGCGCCGGGAAGATAATAATCGTCCGAGTTCAGGTAGGCGAGAATGTCGCCCGTGGCGCGTTCAAGCCCTTTGTTGATGGCGTGGCTCTGCCCCCGGTCCTTCTCGGACACCCACCAGGCCAGGTGCTTCTCGTACTTACGGATGATCTCGACCGACCCATCCGTACTCCCCCCGTCCACAATGATATACTCGAGGTTCGGATAGCCCTGCGAAAGGACGCTGTCAATAGTCTCCTCAATGTACTCCGCCTGGTTGAAGGAGGGGGTGATGATGGAAATGAGAGGCAAAGAAGGCATGAAGGTATCAGGAAGTCACCGTCAACGCGTGCTTGATGTTGCGGCCGGTGGCGAGCACCCGTTCCGCAAACACGGGCGAAACAGTCTGAGCCATGAAGCGAACCCATGTCCTTTCCCGGATCGGATAATCGCGCGCCAGCGTACGGGCAAACGCGAAGCCCTCCACCCCCGCGGCGGTGTCACCATGGCGGTACGACCATGAACTCCAGTCATGAATCTTGCTTGCAAGCAAAGCGCTCTGATGCGGCAAGAGCTTGTCCCGTACGTCCTCGCCAATGGCGGTAAACAGACTCAGCATCTCTGCCTGCTTCACCTTAATATCGGTGACTCGGGGACCGCCATGTTGCCGAACCTTGACGAGCCGCTCGTTTACCATAGCAAGGCGAGGCTGTTCGGCAGCAAGGCGAAGGTGCAAGTCCATTTCCTGTGCTCGGCGCAGCCCCGGTCTAAAGCCGCCCACCGATTTAAGCAAGCTTCGTTTGTGTAACGGGAGACACACCCAATAACTGTAATCAAGAAAGTAGGAAAAGGCGTCCTTGTCAGGCCAGAACGGGTACGGCTCCGCCAGGGGAAGGGGCTCTAGTGACTCCGATACGCTTGCGCCTTGACTGAGGACGATATCCGCCTCATCGCGGATAAGAAAGCCAATCTGCTTCTCCACCTTATCGAGGCACAGGAGATCATCCGCGTCGTTGAACTGGATGTACTCACCTGTCGAAAGTTCAAATGCCCTGTTACGAGCCATGCAGCCGCCGCGGTTAGGGCCGGCCTCCCATGTGATCCTCCCATCATATGACTTAATGACTTCTACACTCCTATCCGTCGATCCGTCGTCTACAACAACGACTTCTATGTTAGGGTAGGTCTGCCCGAGAGCACTATCAATGGCGTCAGCGATGAACCGCTCAGCATTGTAGCAGGGGATGAGAACGCTGACAAGAGGGTGAGACGACGCTGTCATAACTTTAGGCCTTCTGGCTGACCGATTTCTTAACTGCTAACGCTGCCCTGAACACCTTCCCATCCCATCCAACACCCCTCACTCTCCGCCACTGCTCGAAGTCTCTGACGAGCGCTTCGGAGATGGGGCCGTGTTCTTTGCGGAGTATCGGCAGAAGAGTATGCTTGTAGTAGTTGTGACTCTCCCTAAAAGCCGCAAGGTCCTCCGGACGAGGATCGAAAGATGAGCGCTCGGCGGTCATGAACCCCACGCTGTTGCCCGACTTTTTCTCGTAGAGGTCCAGGCAAAGCTGTGCCTGGATCTTCCGCAGCATCTGGTCGCCGGAGAGGTACGGGTAGGCCTCCATCATGGCGGCGGCATACACGTCGAGCGGTACGCGGAAGAAATAGGGGAAATGGCTGCGCCGCTGGATGCTGAACCCGGGCGTGGCGGCGTAGGCGAGTCCACACGTAAGGCTGCCCAGATCGAATGTTACGATGTTCTCTTCCTCGGCAAGCTCCACGCCCAGGATCTTCGCTCCCCATGACACGGAAACGAATAGGGCATCGATACGCTCGCGCCGAATAGTCGCGGCCAACTCGGCCTTGATGCTGTCGAGGTTCTCCCAAAACTTAAAACCGTCCTCCGGAAAGCGGTAGAAGAACACCTCGCCCTCGGCAGGCCAGTAGCTCTTCGCGATGGTTCGATATGCCGAGTTCGCGTATAGCCTTTCCAGAAGCGGCGACTCGGCCGAAGCGATCAGTACGCGCTTGCCGCTAATGAAGGAGGCGAAGTGCTGCTGCGTCCAGTCAAAGAAGATCTGAGCGGTCTCCGGAATCGGATTGGTAGTCTGCGCGGGAGGAAGGTCGAGCTTTAACCCCGCCAGTTGATGCTCGCGCCCCTGATAGTGATCATACAGATCAAGGTATGACGCTCTCTCAAAACTGCGCTTTAGCCGCTCGTAAAACTCAGGACGTACCCCGAAGGACCGCATGTTGGCGTGCGTGTCCAAAGACGTGTTCTCACGTGAGTTTGACGCCTCATAGAGATCAGTAATCCCATTGGCAAGTTGCCGAAGGTAGCGCTGCTCACCGTCTCCAAGCCGAACGTACGAGAACGGCCGCTGCGCTTCCATGAGGTGGGAGAGGCGCGCTGCTTCGTCCCGGCGGACGGTGGCCCGTTCGCTTGCACTCATAATGCTACCATACTGATCGCGGCAGACTGATCAAGTCGTTCCCACTCCACCTCCGGCGCGACGAATCCTCTGCGGCCTTTGTACTTGAGGCCGTTGAGGCCGGGGCTGTACTCTACCTCGAACTGCAGGGCGCGAGAGGCGCGGTGAATCCAGCGCTCGCCGTGAAGCGAGACTTCCGGCGAGATGTAGTAGGAGCCGCTGTTGAACAGGTTCTGCGGCAAGGATATCTGAAAGCGAACCACGCCCGACCTTGTCTCTTCCGCGGGAGGCAGCGAGCTCAAGTTATTGGTGTCGAATATTGTGAGTCCAAGCGAATTCTCAACCACGATCTTCAACTCGTGGTGGGAAGTCCAGCGGCGGGCCGTCACTTCCACCTCGATATTGATGGGTTCGCTGCTCATGAAGCTTCCGCGGGGCAGCCCGGCGGCGTCGAGGAGGCGGCACGACATTGCGGTGATGTCCTCGTCCTCAATGGTCCACGAACCTTGCAGTCCGCTGCCCGCCGAGGCGTGCGTGAGGTACTGGCGGATGATTTCGTCCGTGTCGCCATCAGCAACGACGGTCCCGTCCTTCAGGAGGATGCACCTTCGGCAGAGCTGCTGTACGGCGGCCATGTCGTGGCTCACGAAGAGGACGGTGCGGCCACCGCGCGCGACACTCTCCATCTTGCCGAGGCATTTGCGCTGGAAAGCGGCGTCGCCAACGGCCAGTACCTCGTCGATCAGCAGAATCTCCGGGTCCAGGTGCGCGGCTACGGCGAAGGCCAGCCGCACTTTCATTCCGGAGGAATAGCGCTTGACGGGCGTGTCGATGAACTTCTCGATGCCCGAGAAGTCCACGATCTCGTCGTACTTGCGGTCGATCTCGGCCTTGGTCATGCCGAGGATGGTGCCGTTAAGAAAGACGTTCTCCCGGCCGGTCAGCTCCGGATGGAAGCCCGTGCCTACTTCCAGCAGGCTCGCCACGCGGCCGTAAAGGTCGATGTAGCCGCGCGACGGCTCGGTGATGCGCGAGAGGATCTTGAGCAGCGTGCTCTTGCCCGCGCCGTTATGGCCGATGATGCCGACGACCTCGCCCTCCTGCACTTCGAACGAAACGTCGCGCAGCGCCCAGACGATGTCCGCCTCGTCGTCCCGGCGGAAGGCACTCAGGCTGCGAAGTCGAGCCAGGTTCTTCATCGGGTACTTAAGGGCGGCCGTGATCGAGCCGACGAGCGTATCGTGGCGCTCTTCCTGCAGGCCAATGCGGTACTGCTTGCCGATCCCTTCGACCTTAATGGCGAGATTGCTCATGCTATATCAGAAAAATGGGGCTTGCCGAGTCGGTTACGCCACGTCGGCGAAGACGCGCTCCATGCGCTTGAAGTAGAACGCTCCGGTGACGGCCATGAAGAGGGCGGAGGCGAAGCCGATGCCGATGAGATCCCATGGCATCGCGGTCGTTCCGAGCAAAGAGGCGCGGAAGCCCTCGATGACGCCGGCCATCGGGTAGAGGGCGTAGACGAGGCGGATGGTTTCGCCCCAGACGGGCAGTTTTTCCGTGATCAGCGAGACAGGCCAGACGACGGGCGCGGCGTACATGCCGAGCTGCACAATGAACTGCATGGCCTGATTTACGTCGCGGTACTGGATGGCAAGGGCGGAGAGCCAGAGTCCGGTGCCGACGGCGGTGAGCATCATCATGAGGATGAGGACGGGAAGGAACACGACGGCGGCGGTGGGCATGACGCCGAACCACGCCATCATGCCGAGCAGGATGATGAAGGCGATGCCGAAATCGGCCAGGTTGCTCAGGACGGGCGTGGTGGGAATGATCAGGCGGGGGAAGTAGACCTTCGTGAGCATGCCCGAGTTGGCGACGAGGCTACCCGTAGAGGCGTTCAGGGCGGTCGAGAAGTAGGTCCACGGCAGGAGGGCGGCGAAGGAGAAGAGGGCGTAGGGCACGCCGTCCGACGGGACCGAGGCGAGGCCGCCGAAGACGACGGTAAAGACGACCATCGAGAAGACGGGGCGGATGACGGCCCAGCCGAGTCCGAGGATGGTCTGCTTGTACTTGACGGTTACGTCGCGGAGGGTGAGGAACCAGAAGAGGTCGCGGTAGGCGACGAGTTCGCGCCAGTCGATGACCTGCCAGCCCTTTTTGGGGGCGATACGCAGGTACGGGACGGGGGCGGCGGCTTCGGGTTTACGTGCTTTACCGTTGACGGGCGGAGCGGTAAGGACGGGAGCGATATCGGACATGCGTGGGGTTGTTGCGTCGCGTTCAGGGGCAGTGCTCAATATAGCGGCGCATAACAAACGCCGGCCGACCTGTTCGGGTTCGACTGTGCTGCGCCGCGGCGCAGTAGCGACTGTCGCTTTTGGCGCACCGTAAGGGTATCGGCGCCGGGGGGCGGAGTTTTAGCGCTCATTTCGGAGGAATAGACGCGGAGCGTGTTGTGGACCGGCGATCAGCGGGGTTGAAATGGAGGGCCGCGCGAAATGGTGGTAGGAGGCCCTGCGCCGGGCGGAGGCTCGGGGGTAAGGGCTGGCGGTGCCGCCTTGGTCGGGATGACAGTCTGGGGGGCGGTGCTGTTTGGTTTGGGGCTGCGATGTTGTAGGGGCGCGATCATGTCGGGGCGCGAACGATCGTGCCCCTAGTGCGAAAGAAAACAGATCCTTCGCTGCGCTCAGGATGACAACCGGGGGGGAATGGAGGCTAATGGCAGCGCTGAGGGCCACGAGAAAGGCAGCACTGAGGACCACGAGAACGGCATCACCCTCCCCGCGTGTCATGCCGGCGAAGCGAAGCATCTCAGGCTCCCGTAAGCACAGATCCTTCGGTGCGCTCGGGAAGTCGAAGACGCGAGTGGGGAGCGGATGGGAGTCGGCGGGTGTTCTTTGCTTGGGTAGGAGGTCCCTCCGCGCGGCGGCGGATGAGGTGGTCTCACGATGAGGGTCGGTAGCGCCGCCTTGGTCGGGATGACAGGCCGAGGGGCGGTGCTGTTTGGTTCGGGGCTGCGATGTTGTAGGGGCACGATCATGTAGGGGCGCGAACGATCGTGCCCCTAGTGCGAAAGAAAACAGATCCTTCTCTGCGTTCAGGATGACAACCGGGGGGGGAATGGAGGCTAATGGCAGCGCTGAGGGCCACGAGAAAGGAAGCACTGAGGACCACAAGAACGGCATACCCTCCCTGCGTGTCATGCTGAGCGAAGCGAAGCATCTCAGGCTCCCGTAAGCACAGATCCTTCGGTGCGCTCGGGAAGTCGAAGACGCGAGTGGGGAGCGGATGGGAGTCGGCGGGTGTTCTTTGCCTGGATAGGAGGTCCCTCCGCGCGGCGGCGGATGATGCGGTCTCACGATGAGGGTCGGTAGCGCCGCCTTGGTCGGGATGACAGGCTGGGGGGCGGTGCTGTTTGGTTCGGGGCTGCGATGTTGTAGGGAGGCGATCATGTAGGGGCGCGAACGATCGTGCCCCTACTGTGAAAGAAAACAGATCCTTCGCTGCGCTCAGGATGACACTCCGGGGGAATGGAGGCGGATAATGGGAGGTGAAAATCTTTTGTGGGCGCGAACTATCGTTCCCCTCCGCCTGGCGGCGGCTGGGCGGTGAGGGTTGGCGGTGCCGCCGTGAGTTGCGATGACTCATAATGGGATCGGTAAGCGGATTACGCTTTAAACTCATCCTTGCGGAGCTTACGGGACGAGTTTGTAGCCGATGCCGTGGACGGTGAGGATGTGGCGGGGGGAGGCGGGGTCCGCTTCGATCTTGCCGCGCAGCTTGAGGATGAAGTTGTCGACGGTGCGGGTCGTGGGGCTGTTTTCGTAGCCCCATACGTCGCTCAAGAGCTGGTCGCGGGAGACCGGCTCGCCGGCGTGGGCGTGGAGGTAGCGCAGGACCTCGAACTCGAGGTGGCTCATGTCCACGTCCTGCCCGTCGCAGCGGGCGCTGTAGCGCTGAAGGTCGACCTCGAGGCGGCCGAGGCGGAGGCGCGCGGGGTCCTCGGCGGCGGGCCGGCGGCGGAGGACGGCGCGGACGCGCGCGAGCAGCTCGCGCAGGCTGAAGGGCTTTGTGATGTAGTCGTCGGCGCCCCCTTCGAGTCCGCGCACGGTGTCGATCTCCTCGCTGCGGGCGGTGAGCATGATAATGGGAGTCGTGACGCCCTGGCGGCGCGCTTCCTTGCACACGTCGAAGCCGGAGCGGCCGGGGAGCATAACGTCGAGCAGGACGAGGTCAAACGTGCCGGCGAGGAGTTTTTGCAGGCCGTCGTCGCCGTCACCGGCTACCTCCACGTCGTAGTTTTCGAACTCAAGATTGTCGCGCAGCCCTTGCTGCATGTGCGGTTCGTCTTCGACGATGAGGATGCGGGGCATGGCGTTGGCGAGGATGCGTGGCGGCTCGGGGGGTAAGATAAGGCGCTTGCCGCTCCGGCCGGCGCTGCAGCAAGCGCGCACGCCCTCGCAGGCATTCGCGCTTGAGCGGGAGGTGCGGCATGTAAACAGTGAACCTGAGCTAACTTTAAGGCTCCGGGCGGGCACCTGATTGAAATGGGCGGGTACAAAAGAGATATGCCAAAAGGACGAACATACCGACTGCTGCCGCTGCTCCTTGCGGCGAGCCTCTTCCTTGGGTTCACCATGCCCACGGTTGCAGCGGTATGCGCGGCTACTTCGAATCATATGCAGGCCGCTGCGGACATGTCCGCCATGCCCTGCCACGGCGAGCAGACGCCCGCCTCCACGCCCGTCACCGACGAAACGCCCTGCGGCACCTCGGCCCCAACCGGCCTCCGCCTCTGCTGCATCGACACGGGCGTGGCGGACGAGGTTGCAACGGTCGGCGTCAATATCGGCTCGCGCCTGCTTGAACCGGCTCTGGCTGCCGTTCTCCCTCTGGAGGACGCACGTACTTCTGGCGAATTTATCCTGCTGCCGCCCCGGCAGGCCCGCGATTTTGCCGCGTGGCCGGCTGCCGACCGGCTGGCATTCCTCGGCGCGTACCTGATCTGACCGACTTCGGAACCTCTGCCGCCGCTTCGTCATGGCCGGCAGGGAAAGGCCCTCTCTCCGAACCGTCGTATCCAGATCAGGAATCTATGTCTCCCCGTATTCGTGTCGGTGTGTTCTGCACCGCATTACTGAGCCTCATGCTGCTCGGGCCGCCCGCGGCCGCCCAGGTGCCGGCAGCGGCTCGTCCGGCCGAAGCGTCCGGCGCGGCCGCGCCGCTCGACCTCCCCATCCTCCGCCTCGGCGAGGTTCTTCAGGAGGTCCGCGCGGGCAATCCTTCGCTGCGGGCGTCCTACCTCGAGGCCGACGCGCTCGAAACGCGCGCGGCGCAGGTCTCGGCCTTGCCCGAACCGACGGTGATGGGCACGTATCAGCCCTTCCCCGTCTACACCGCGCGTGGAGCGCAGCGTTCGCAGTGGCGCGTCGAGCAGCAGATCCCGTATCCGGGTAAGCTCTCGCTCCAGGGCGACATCGCCGACCTCTCGGCCGACGTTGCCTCGGCGGAGGCCGAGACGTACGCGCTGGACCTGATCGTACAGGCGAAGATGGCCTACTATGATCTCTACCGCATTCAGGAGCAGGTAGATCTCGTTGGGGCCTTTCAGGAGCAACTGGCGACGTTTGAAGACGTTGCCGCCACTCAGTATGAGGTCGGGACCGGCATGCAGCAGGCCATTCTGAAGGCGCAGCTCGAACAGAACACGCTCACGCAGCGCCTGCTCGACCTCTCCGCCCGCCGCCGCACGGCAACCGAAACGCTCGCCCGCATCCTGAATCGGGCGGTCGAAGGGGAGTTCACGGTTCAGGTGCAGAAGCCTGACCTGCCGCTGAGCGACGCCGAGCGCCTCGTCGCCCTTGCCCTCGAGCGTCGCCCGGAGGTTCAGGCGCTTGCCGCCGCCGAGCGCCGCGCCCAAAAAGGCATCGCGCTGGCCGAAAAGCAGTTCATGCCCGACTTCAGCTTTAATCTCACCTACTTCGACATGGCCGACCGGGGGGCCATGGCCTCGGTCGATGGGCGCGATGCGCTCGCGCTCGGCGTGGGCGTCAAGGTGCCGCTTCAGCGTGGCCGCCTGAAGGCCGGACTGCAGGAGGCGAAGGTCCGCGCGTTGCAAGTGCAGGCGCGGCAGGAGGCGCTCGAGACGACCTTCAGCACGCAAATCGCGGACCTCGTAAGCCAGCTGGAGCGGGAGGCCAAACAGCTCGAACTCTACCAGAGGACGCTCATCCCGCAGGCGGAGACGACGCTCGAGGCAACGGTCTCAGCGTACACCACCGGCCGCATCGACTTCCTGAACCTGCTCGACACCGAGCGCATGGTTTCAGCCTGCAGATGGGCTACGAAGATGCGCTCGCGCGCTACCTGAAGGCCGCCGCAGGCCTCGAACGCGCGCTCGGCGTCTCCAACCTTTCCGAAGCCAACACATTTTAAAGCCGCCGGGGCCTTTGGCTCCTATGGCCCTTATCTGTCATGATTATGAACAAGAAACGTAACGTTCTCATCGGCCTCGCGGCTTTGGCCGTCGCCGTTCTGCTCGCGCTCGGGCTTGTCCTCACGCGAGACGACAACGGCGCGGGCGATGCGGCGGCCGAGGGCGTGGCGAACGCTCCGGCGCAGGGCGAACGCGAGATCCTGTACTGGCGCGCGCCAATGAACCCGAATGAGATCTACGAACAGCCGGGCAAGTCGCGCATGGGCATGGACCTCGTGCCGGTCTACGCCGACGAAGCCTCCGGCGAGGGCGTCGTGTCGATCGACGCCGTCACGACGCAGAACATCGGCGTCCGCACGGCCCCCGCCGTGGTAGCATCGCTCGACCGCACGGTGCGGACGACGGGTCGCTTTGCCGTGAACGAACAGCGCACGGCGGTCGTCTCGCCCAAGATTGGCGGGTGGGTCGAAGATCTGCACGTCAATTTCGAGGGCGCGCGCGTGCGCAAGGGACAGCCGCTGCTGGAGATCTATTCGCCCGAACTCGTCTCGACGCAGGAGGAGTACCTGCTGGCGCTGCGGAACGCCGAACGGCTCGGCGGCGGTGCCGACGCGCAGCGCCTCGTCGACGCCGCCCGTCGCCGCCTCGCCTTCTGGGACATCACCGACGAGCAGATCAAGCGGCTGGAACAGACCGGCACGCCCACGCGGACGCTGACGCTCTACGCCCCCGCCTCCGGAACGGTCGCCGAGACGAACGTGATCGAGGGGCAGAAGATCATGCCCGGCATGGCGCTCATGAAGCTCTCCGATCTCTCGGTGCTCTGGCTCATGGTCGACGTCTACGAGCAGGACCTGTCCTGGGTCGGTGTCGGCACGCGCGCGGTGATCGAGCTGCCGTATGAGCCGGGAAAGACGATTAACGGGGTGGTGGACTACCTCTACGACGAGCTGGACGCGGGTACGCGGACGGTCAAGGCGCGGGTGCGGGTTGCCAATCCGGGGCTGAAGCTCAAGCCGTCCATGTACGCCACCGTGCGACTGGTGGGCGGACGCATGGCTCCGACGGTGCTGGTGCCGTCTGAGGCCGTTGTTCGGAGCGGCGACCAGGCTATCGTTATCATTGCGCTCGGCGACGGACGTTTTCGCCCGGCGGATGTGGAGGTCGGCGCTGAGTCGGAGGGCCGCGTGCAGATTCTCTCGGGCCTCACCGGCGACGAGCAGGTTGTGACGAGCGCCCAGTTCCTGATCGACTCCGAGGCGCGGCTTGCCTCCGCCGTGAACGCGATGGCGGGTAAGGGCGGCGCGCAGGCCGATTCCGCGCCGGTCGATGCCGGAATGGAGAAGGGAGCGGGCATGGACACTCCGGCTGCTGCTGCACCGTCCGAGGAGGACGGGGTGCAGGTGGCGCGCATCAACATTACGCCGCAAGGATTTGAGCCGGCGACGGTTTCGCTCAAGAAGGGCGTTCCGGCGCGGCTCGTCTTCACGCGGCACACCGAGAACACGTGCGCCACGGAGGTCGTGATCCCGGACTTCGGCATCGAGGCAACGCCCTTGCCGCTCCACAAGGAGGTCACCCTCAAACTCACGCCGAAAGAGAATGGAACGTTCACCTTCGCCTGCGGCATGGACATGCTGAAGGGAACAATCGTCGTCAACAAGTAGCTCGCCGACAAGACGGCTTCGTAAAGACGTTAATACGGATATACCATGCTTAAGAATCTCATTTCCTGGAGCGCTAATAATCGGCTGCTCGTCATCCTGCTCACGGTCTTGCTGGCCGTCGGAGGCACGTGGGCGCTCCTGAACACGCCGGTAGATGCCATTCCGGACCTGTCGGACGTGCAGGTCATCATCAAGACGGAGTACCCCGGGCAGGGGCCGCAGATCGTCGAGGAGCAGGTGACCTACCCGCTCGCCACGGCGATGCTCTCGGCACCGTTCGCCCAGACGGTGCGCGGATATTCGATGTTCGGCACCTCGTTCGTCTACGTCATCTTCGAGGACGGGACCGATATGTACTGGGCGCGCTCTCGCGTGCTCGAGTACCTCAACCAGGTGGCCGGCACGCTGCCGGCGGGCGCGAAGCCGGCGCTCGGACCGGACGCGACGGGCGTGGGCTGGGTCTACCAGTACTCGCTCCGCGATACGACGGGCACCTACGACCTCGCGCAGCTACGCGCCTTTCAGGACTTCTTCCTCAAGTACGAGCTTCAGGCGGTCGAAGGCGTGGCGGAGATTGCCACCGTCGGCGGTTTCCAGAAGCAGTATCAAGTGGTCGTCGATCCGCAGAAGCTCTCGGCCTACGGCATCCCGCTCTCGATGGTCAAGATGCAGCTTCAGCGGAGCAATCAGGACGTGGGCGGGCGGCTGTTGGAGCTTGGGGAACGCGAGTTCATCGTCCGCGGCAAGGGCTATCTCCGCGGCATGGACGACATCCGGCAGGTTCCGCTGAAGTCGACGGGCGGCACCACCATCACCGTCGGCGACGTGGCGACGGTGCAGCTCGGCCCTGAAATCCGGCGCGGCATCGCCGAGTCGAATGGCGAGGGAGAAGTCGTTGGCGGCATCGTTGTCATGCGCTACGGCGACAACGCGATGAAAGTTATCGAGCGCGTGAAGGAGCGCATCGCGGAGCTTGGGCCGAGCCTTCCTGAAGGCGTCCAGATCGTGACGGAGTACGACCGCTCGGCGCTCATCGGGCGCGCTGTGGACACGCTCACGGGCAAGATCTGGGAGGAACTGATCGTCGTGGCCCTCATCGTTATCATCTTCCTCCTGCACGCCCGGAGCGCGTTCGTGGCGATCATCACCGTGCCGGTGGGCATTCTGGCGGCGCTGCTCATCATGTACCTGCTCGGGATCAACGCCAACATCATGAGCCTCGGCGGCATCGCCATCGCCATCGGCGTTATGGTGGACGCGAGCCTCGTGATGGTGGAGAACGCGCACAAACACATCGAGCGCGCCAGAGCAGCGCGCGGGCGCGAGCTGGAGCCGCCCGAAAGGGTGCAGGCCGTGCTCGACGCCGCAAAGGAGGTCGGCCCGAGCCTGTTCTTCTCGCTGCTCATCGTGACGGTCTCCTTCCTGCCGGTCTTTACGCTCGAGCAGGTCGAAGGGCGCATGTTCAGGCCGCTGGCGCTCACGAAGACGTTCTCGATGGGCATGGCCGCCATCCTCGCCGTGACCCTCGTGCCGGCGCTGATGGTCATCTTCGTCAAGGGGAAGATCCGGACGGAGGCGCAGAACCCGATTGCGCGCTTCTTCATCCGCATCTACCGACCCGTGATACGCGGGACGCTCCGGCGTCCCTGGCTCGTGGTTGGCGTCAGCGCCGCGCTCCTGCTCGTCACGCTCCTGCCGGTGCAGCGGATGATGTTCGGCCACGCCTACGTGCCCTTCCCGCAGATCGGCAGCGAGTTCATGCCGCCGCTGAACGAGGGCGATGTGCTCTACATGCCGACGGCGCTCCCGGGCATTTCGCCGCAGAAGGCGAAAGAACTTCTCCAGCAAACAGATCGCATCCTGAAGAGCTTTCCGGAAGTCGAATCCGTCTTCGGCAAGATCGGCCGGGCGGAGACGGCGACCGACCCGGCACCGCTGACGATGATCGAGACGACCATCATCCTCAAGCCCGAGGGCGAGTGGCGCGAGGGGCTGTCGCGGGATGATCTGCTCGCCGAGTTCGAGGCGGCTATCCAGATCCCCGGCCTCACCAACGCATGGACGATGCCGATCAAGACGCGCACGGACATGCTCGCGACCGGCATCAAGACGCCCGTGGGCATCAAGATCGCCGGCGAGGACCTCCAGACGCTTGAACAGATCGGCGAAAGGATCGAAGGGGCGCTGAAAGGGACTGAAGGGACGATGTCCGTCTACGCCGAGCGCGTCATGGGCGGCTCGTTCCTCGACATCGACATCAACCGGGCCGAGGCGGCGCGCTACGGCCTCACGACGGGCGACGTGCAGGACGTGATCATGAGCGCCATCGGCGGCATGAACGTCACGACCACCGTAGAGGGACTGGAGCGCTACGGCGTCAACGTGCGCTACCCGCGCGACTTGCGGAGCGACCTTCCCTCGCTTCGCGAAGTGCTCGTGCCGATGCCCGGCGGCGGGCAGGTGCCGCTCGGGCAGTTGGCCGATCTGAAGCTCGTCGGTGGACCGCCGATGATCAAGAGCGAGAACGCGCGTCCGAACGCCTGGGTGTTCGTGGACCTGAAGCCCGGCGTAGACGTGGGTACCTACGTGCAGCGCGCGCGAGAGACGATCGCCGAGAGGGTTGACCTGCCGCCGGGCTACTCCATCAAGTGGAGCGGCCAGTACGAGTACATGGAGCGAGCGAACCGGCGGATGCAGGTACTCGTCCCGATCACCCTGGCGATCATCTTCCTGCTCCTCTTCCTGCACTTCCGCAACGTCACGGAGACCGTGATCCTCATGGCGACGCTCCCCTTCGCGCTCGTAGGAGCGATCTGGCTGATGGTGCTGCTCGACTTTAACATGAGCATTGCCGTCGGGGTCGGCTTCATCGCGGTGGCCGGACTCGCGGCGGAGACGGGCGTGGTGATGCAGGTCTACCTCGACGAGGCCATTGCGCGATACCGCGCGGAAGGCAGGCTCACGTCGAAACGGTCGCTCGATGCCGCGCTGGAAGAAGGCGCCGTCGACCGCGTGCGGCCCAAGCTCATGACCGTCTTCACGACCATTATCGGCCTCTTGCCCGTCATGTATGGCACCGAGACCGGCTCGGAGATCATGAAGCGCATAGCGACCCCGATGGTCGGCGGCCTCGTCTCCTCGACCATCCTCACGCTCGTCGTCATCCCGGCGATCTATGCCATTGTCAAAGGACACCAGCACCGGAAGACCTTTGACGAGCGGCAGGACGGGTCCTCTTTCGCAGCCGGAGAGCCGGAGCCGGCAATGGCCCTTGCGGCCGGTTCAAATCATAACCAGGGGCATCTCGCGACGCCCGCTTAACGCCGAAATCATTCGGTACTTTCAACCACCCTTTCGAGGGGAAACCATAGCTACTTACTATGAAGAATCTCATCGTAACCCTCTTTGCGAGCCTGTTCCTTCTCGCAGCCGGAAACGCCGCAGCGCAGTCGCACGACGGCCACGCCATGCCGAAAGGCCACACCATGCCGATGGATCATGCCATGCACGGCACCATGCAACACGAACACAGCGCGCAGGCAGTGTCCGGGGCTGCTCAGGCAGAGATCGTAGACGGCGTGCAGGTGGTCAACATTGAGGTGGGCAAGACCGGCTTCAAAACCGACAGCCTTGCGCTGCGGGCGGGCGTCCCGGCGCGGCTCGTTTTCACGCGCACGGAGGAAGGCGGCTGCGCTTTTCAGGTCAAGATTCCGGAGTTCGGCATCGAGCCGACGGACTTGCCGCTGAATGAAGCCGTCGCGATTGAGTTTACGCCCACCGAGAGCGGCAACTACACCTTTCTCTGCGGAATGAACATGCTGAAGGGTGCCATCCTCGTCCGCTCGTAACCCGCGTCCCGTTGTACGTTTCCCTTAGTACCCGGTGGGCAGGGGACATCCTGCCCACCACAGAACCATGAACCATGAAACGCCTCATTTTCGCCTTTGCGCTCCTCTTCGTTACGGCCGGCGTGCTGGCCGGCTGCGCCCGCTCCGATGAACCGGCTGCTTCTGCCGAAAATCCTTCCGGGGCGATCGAGACGCCGGTGACCACGGCCGACCTCCCCGTAGTGACCGTGTACAAGACTCCCACGTGCGGCTGCTGCGAGGGGTGGGTCGAGCACCTCGAGGCGACCGGCTTCCAGGTGAAGACCGTCAACGTGAACAATCTGACCGACATCAAGCGGGAGCACGGCGTGCCGACTTCCCTCACGTCTTGCCACACGGGCGTCGTGGATGGCTACGTCGTTGAGGGGCACGTTCCGGCCGAAGACGTGAAGCGGCTGCTGGCCGAGCGGCCTGCGGGCGTCGCCGGCATTGCCGTAGGCGGAATGCCGATCGGTTCGCCCGGCATGGAAGGCCCCAACCCGCAGCCGTATGAAGTAATCGCGTTCGGTCCGGAGGGCAACGACGTCTTTGCGCAGCACCGGCCATAAGGCCGGCATTGGCGCAAGGCCCAAGGCACCTTCCCCGCCATGCTCTCAAGCTCCGCCCCTCCGGCCCGCCGCCTGTCTGCGGCGTTTCGAACCGCAGTTCGGGGGATTATAAGGCTGCTGAAATGATCGAAGGCGCTGTATGTAGCCGGCGATATGGACCAAAGCACGCACGCGACCTCCCCCTTGAGGGGGATTCAAGGTGGTGTTAGACGACCTTCCAATCACGTACATCGCCCCGTACATCCGTGATGTATCCCGTCGACGGTATATCAACAGCCTTCTTATATCTTTGCTTGTCATCTATAACGCAGTGAAGGATCTGCCTTTTTCGAAAGCTAAGGGGCTGTGTAGAATAGTCGGTGGAAGAGGGCATGTGGGAAAGCGCTTTTGTCTGTAGGTGTCCGCCCTACGAGCGCAATGGCTCGGCGCGCGGGCTGGTGCTACGCGGCGTCGGACAACCTCCGGCAGACACCTCGGGTGTGCGCTAAAGAATGAAGTGGTGCGTGGCGATCTGCGGAGCGACTTGCGCCGCAGAGTGATGGGTATCCGTTAACGCAGGGAAAGCGCGGGTGGACATTCAGTCACGGCCGCTGATGGCGGAGGGTGTTGCATGGAGTTTACAAGCTACTATGCTGAAGCGTGGATATGCACCTGCAAAATCCGTAAGCTTGTAGGGCGGGCCGGAGCTTGATCCTCTCGAAGGACGGGATCGTCTCCAGAATGACCCGGCGGTGGATCTTCTTCTCCCGTTCCGGGGGCAGCAACATGGCACAGCTATTCCGTCCATCTGCGAATGCCTTTGCGCGCATGAGCATTATCGGCGGGCTCCTGACGCTCGTCGTTGTGGTCTGGGCGGTGGCGGTGCTGGACGTCTGGTCCTCCTTCGCCACCGCTGTAGGAAAGCCCGTCGAACAGCCCGTGCCATTCAGCCATCAGCATCATGTGGGGGATGTTGGTCTCGATTGCCGGTACTGCCATACGTCGGTTGAAAAGGCGTCGTTTGCCGGTATGCCTCCTACGGAAACGTGCATGACCTGCCACTCGCAGATCTGGACGAACAGCGCCATGCTGGCACCGGTTCGGGAGAGTTATCGCACGGACACGCCGCTCAAATGGGCGCGCGTCCATGACCTGCCGGACTTTGTCTACTTCAACCATAGCATCCACGTCTCGAAAGGCGTCGCCTGCGAGACGTGCCATGGGCGTGTAGACAAGATGCCGCTTACCTGGAAAACGAATACTCTCTACATGAAGTGGTGCCTCGATTGTCACCGCGCGCCGGAGACGTACGTCCGGCCGCGATCGGAGGTGTTCACGATGGGCTACGTGGCGTCTGAAAATCAGCAGAAACTGGGCAAACGCCTCGTGGCCGAGTACGGCATCAAGAAAGACCATCTCACGGACTGTTCCATCTGCCACCGGTAAGGGAGTGGCGAACGGCGAGCGGGCAGAAACGAAGCTGTTTCTATAAAGAAGTTGGGTAAATGAAGAGGAAGAAAGAAGGTGACCAAGAGCGGTAAAGGGCTTCCGCCAAAGGCGACGCAACCGGGCACGGATGCCCCCGGACGTGCAGTTTCGTTCGGCGCCCACTGGCGGAGCCTGTCAGAGCGCAACGGGGAGGAGGCCTACGCGCAGGCGGCCTTCCGGGAGTTTCCGGAAGGGGCCTCCGAGTGGCCGGAGGGCATGAGCCGCCGCGGCTTTCTCAAGACTGCGAGCGCGTCGCTTGCGCTGGCGGGCCTCACGGGCTGCGTTACGCGCCAGCCGGAGGAATGGATCGTCCCATACGTGCAGTCCCCGGAGCGCGTCGTGCCGGGAAAGCCGCTCTTCTTTGCCACGGTTATGCCGCTCGGCGGCTACGGGCGCGGCGTGCTGGTCGAAAGCCACGAAGGCCGTCCGACGAAGATCGAGGGCAATCCGGATCATCCGGACAGCCTCGGGGCGGCCGATGCCTTTGCGCAGGCGTCCGTGTTGACGCTCTACGACCCTAACCGGTCGCAGACGATTGTGAACGTGGAGCGGATCGTCACGTGGGATCTCTTCCTCGCCGAGATCGACGAGGAGATCCGGCAACTGCATCGCACGGCCGGCCGCGGGCTTCGCTTGCTGACCGGGCGCGTCACCTCGCCGACGATCACGGCGCAGATTCAGCGGCTCTTGCAAATGCTCCCCGAGGCGCAGTGGCACCAGTGGGAGCCGGTCTTCAGCACGCCGGGCGCGGCAGAAAACGCCCTGTATAGCTTCGACCGGGCGGCAGTCGTCGTCTCTCTGGGCGCGGACTTCCTCGGACCCGGCCCGGCCCAGGTGCGGCACGGCAGGGCGTTCATGCAGCGTCGCAGGGTCTGGAATCAGTCCGCCGAAATGAGCCGCCTGTACGTGGCCGAAACGATGCCGTCGATGACCGGCATGACGGCGGACTACCGGTTGCGCGTGCGTCCCCGGGAGCTTGTCCGTCTCGCGGAAGCCCTGACGCGGGCCGTCGGCGGCGAAGTTGGAGATCAGGATGCGACGGCATCCTGGATCGGAAAGGCGGCGGCCGACTTGCGCGCGCACCGGGGATCAGGAGTCGTCGTTGCAGGGCCGTACGCGCCGCCTGAGGTTCATGCGCTCGCGCGGAGTCTGAACGAGGCGCTGGGCAACGTCGGGCAGACCGTCGGGTACGCCGCACCGGTCGCGGCTTCGCCCGAAGACCCGGCCGCCTCGCTCGGACGGCTCGTCGCGGACATGAACCGCGGCGCGGTAGACCGGCTCGTCGTTCTTGGTTCGAATCCGGTCTACGACGCGCCCGCCGACTTCAACTTCCGCGAGGCCATGGAGAAGGTGCGCCTTCGCATACACCAGGGACTCTACCGTGACGAGACAGCGCGATGGTGCCAGTGGCATCTCCCGGAGTCCCACTATCTCGAGTCGTGGGGAGACCTTCGGGCGACGGGCGGGCAAGTTGGCCTCATGCAGCCGCTCATCGCGCCTCTCTACGACAGCACCTCGCCCATAGAACTGCTCTCGGTCCTGCTCGGCGAACCCGGCAAGTCGGGCTTTAGCATCCTGCAAGATTACTGGCGGAGCCGGGTTGCGGGGGACTTCGATGCGTTTTGGTACAGGTCGCTCCGCCGCGGCGTCGTGGCCGAAGGGGATCTGCGCGCACCGGCAGAGGCGGGGACGAGCGCGCCGGAGGCGGGCGTTCTTCCGGCGGCAAACCCGGTAGCCGTGCGGCCCGCTGCTGCGGTTCCGCAGCCGGACCGGGCCGCCACCGAACCCTCCGGCTCGACCGGCCCTCAGCCACTTCCGTTTGCGAGCGAGGACGGGGACCTCGACCTCCTCTTCCAGCCGGATGCAAGTGTCTGGGACGGATCGTTTGCAGGAAACGCATGGCTGCAAGAGCTGCCCCGGCCGGTCACGACGCTAACCTGGGACAATGCGGCTTGTATGGGTCCGGCCACCGCGCTCCGGCTGGGCCTCGAGAACGAGGACGTCGTCGCGCTCACCTTCCGCGGGCGCAGCGTCGAGGTGCCGGTCCTGATCGTGCCCGGTCATGCCGAAAGCAGCGTGACGGTTCATCTCGGCTACGGCAGGGAGCACGCCGGGGAGGTGGCCACGGGCGTCGGGTTCAGCGCCTACCGCTTTCGGCCCTCCGAAGCGCTCTGGGGCGGCAAGGGTTTGACGGTGAGCAAGCTCCCGGGCAAGCGCCCGCTCGCCGTCACGGAACATCAGTATAACATGCACGGCCGGGACCTGATCGTCGAGGGTACCCTCGAGACCTTCAGACGCGCGCCGAACTTCGTGCAGCGCAGGATCGACACACCGGCCCCGGAGGAATCGCTCTACCCCGAGTACGAATACAACGGGTACAAGTGGGGAATGGCCATCGACCTGACGACGTGCATCGGGTGCAATGCGTGCATTACCGCCTGCCAGGCGGAGAACAACATCCCAACCGTAGGCAAGGAGCAGGTGATGGCGGGCCGGGCCATGCACTGGATCCGGGTGGACCGCTATTACGAAGGGGATCCGGAGGAGCCGCGCATGGTCGTTCAACCGGTTCCATGTATGCACTGCGAGAAAGCGCCCTGTGAACTGGTGTGCCCGGTGGCGGCCACCGTACACGACGCCGAGGGACTGAACGTGATGGTCTACAACCGGTGCATCGGGACGCGCTACTGCTCAAACAACTGTCCGTACAAAGTGCGCCGTTTCAACTTTCTGCCGTATGCCACCATCAAAGATGCTACGCTCAAAATGCTCCAGAACCCCAACGTGACGGTCCGGACGCGCGGGGTGATGGAGAAATGTACCTACTGCGTCCAGCGCATCAGCGCGGCGCGCATCGCGGCGGAGACGGAGGATCGCCGGATTCGCGACGGCGAGGTCGTGCCCGCGTGCGCGCAGACGTGCCCGACCAACGCAATTCTTTTTGGAGACCTGAACGACGCGTCGTCCGCTGCAACGCGGGCGAAGGCCAGTCCGCTCAACTACGGCTTGCTGGCGGAGCTGAACACGCGCCCCCGCACCACTTACCTCGCCCGGGTGCGGAACCGAGAGACGGATGGCGAGGGGTAAAACACGAATGGAAAATCAGGTTTGGCAATCGGCAAATCGCGCAACGGAAGACCAGCTCCCCGGCAGCGGGCCTGGTTGCGCGCGCTTTCGGCGGAATAGGATACAGGATAGAATACCGTTGATGCTCTGGCGGGGCATAGGTAAAGATCGATCATGCAGGATGGCAGCCGGGTAGGACACGCTGTTGAACAAGACCAAAGACATAGCTTCCGGTGACGGGATGGCCGGCGACGGCGTGGACCTCCGCGGCGAGATCACGCGGCCTCCTCTATTGGCTTCCGGGGAGACTTACGGGACGATCACGGACCGGATCGGCCGCGTGCCGCTCTACCGCAGACCGCCGCCGCTCTGGTACCTCGTTTTCGGCCTGTCCTTCGGCCTCGTTCTCCTGCTCTTCTACGCGATTACCTACCTGTTCGCCCGAGGCGTTGGTATCTGGGGCATCAACATTCCGGTGGCGTGGGGTTTTGCCATCGCGAACTTCGTCTGGTGGATCGGGATCGGGCACGCCGGAACGCTCATTTCCGCCATTTTGCTGCTGCTGCATCAGCAGTGGCGCAACTCCATCAACCGCTTTGCTGAGGCGATGACCCTCTTCGCGGTAGCTTGCGCCGGCCTCTTCCCGATCCTTCATCTGGGCCGCCCGTGGGTGTTCTACTGGCTCGCGCCCTATCCGGACACGATGGGTCTCTGGCCGCAGTGGCGCAGTCCGCTCGTGTGGGATATGTTCGCCGTGACCACATACCTCGTCATATCGCTCATCTTCTGGTACATCGGCCTCATACCGGACGCGGCCACCATGCGGGACAAGGCGGAGACGCGCTGGAAGCAAAAGATGTTTGGTGTCCTGGCGCTGGGCTGGCGCGGATCGGCGCGGCACTGGCACCGGCATCAATCCGCGTATTTGCTCCTGGCGGGCCTTGCGACGCCGCTCGTGGTGTCGGTTCACAGCGTCGTCTCGTTCGACTTTGCCATCGCCATTGTGCCGGGGTGGCATTCGACCATTTTCCCGCCGTACTTCGTTGCAGGAGCGATCTATTCAGGGTTTGCGATGGTGCTGACGCTCGTCATCCCGCTGAGACGCCTCTATGGCATGAAGGCCTTTATTACCCATCGTCATTTGGAATACATGGCGAAGATAATGCTCGCCACAGGCCTCATGGTGGGCTACGGCTACGTTATGGAGACCTTCATGGCCTTCTACAGCGGCGATCCCTTCGAGAGCTACATGATGATCAACCGCATGTCCGGCCCCTACGCTCCGGTGTACTGGACGCTCATAACGTGCAACCTCGTCCTGCCGCAAGTGCTCTGGTTGAAGCGGGTGCGCGCGAGCACCGTGCTGCTCTTCATCGTGTCGATCATCGTGAACATTGGCATGTGGCTGGAGCGATACGTCATCGTCGTTACGAGTCTACACCGCGACTTTCTGCCCTCGTCGTGGGGAATGTTCCACGGCACGGTGTGGGACTGGGCGACGCTTGCGGGAAGCATGGGCCTCTTCGTTGCGCTACTGTTCCTGTTCGTGCGGCTCCTTCCCATGATCACGATGTTTGAAGTGAAGGAACTGCTGCACGAGCAGCAAAAAGCCGGGGACAAGACATGAGCGAAATCACGAGTCCGTTCGGTCTGATGGCGGAGTTCGCCACGGCGGAGGCGCTCGTGCGGGCGGCACGGCGCGCGAGAGCTGCCGGCTACCGGCGCATGGACGGGTTCTCGCCCTTCCCCGTTGAGGGGCTTACCGACGCGCTCGGGCTGCGGCACACCCGCGTTCCGCTCATCGTGCTGATCGGCGGCATCGTCGGAGCGGTCGGAGGCTTCTTTATGATGTGGTACTCCGCCGTCATCGACTATCCGCTGAACGTAGGCGGACGGCCGCTCAACTCCTGGCCGGCGTTCATTCCCATCACGTTCGAACTGACGGTGCTCATTGCGGGTCTGTCGGCTGTGATAGGAATGCTCGTCCTCAACCATTTGCCGCAGCCGTACCATCCGGTGTTCAATGTGGAAGCATTCCGGGAGCATGCTTCGCGCGACGGTTTTTTCCTGGTCATCGAGTCGGAAGATGAACGCTACCGCATCGACGAGACGTACCGGTTTCTCATGGACCTAAATCCCGTGGAGGTGCATCGTGTGGACCCGTAGGTGCCCTCCATATCTTCCTGCCGGAGGGCGCAATCTCGTGCTGTTCGCCTCGGTTGCTGCGGCCATGCTCGTTGCCGGATGCCGGCAGGGTATGTACGACCAGCCGCGCTACGAACCGCTCGAAGCAAACCGGTTCTTTGAGGACAGCCTTTCGGCGCGGCCTCTCGTGTCGGGGACGGTTGCGAGGTTCGATGCAGAGGCCCCCGTGCCGGCGGACGTACGCGAGGGGCAGACGGCTTTCCCGATGCGCGTCACTGAAGCCGTGATGGCGCGCGGCCGGGAGCGGTACGGCATTTACTGTTCGCCCTGCCACGGACTGACGGGAGACGGCTTCGGCATCGTTGTTTTGCGTGGATTTACGCCGCCGCCCACGTTTCACTCGCCGAGGCTGCGGGCTATGAGCGCAGGGCATGTCGTCCGCGTGATCGAACACGGCATCGGCCGCATGTATCCCTACGCCGCCAGGGTCGAACCGGAAGATCGCTGGGCGATTGCCGCCTATATCTTCGCGCTGCAACGGAGCCGTCATGCAACGCCTGCCGATGTGCCGCCCTCCGAGCGGTCGTTCCTCGGCGGGCATGACTCACCACCTGATTCCCTTGCGCCATGACTGCAGATGAACGCTTCCGGATGGACGCAGGCCGCGCGCCCCGTCTGGCGCTCGGGACGGGGCTGGTGGGCATCCTCGTGGCCGTAGCCGGGCTGGTATTTGACGCAGACGCCTTCTTCCGGTCGTACTTGTTCGCCTATGTTTTCTGGACCAATCTTTCGCTCGGATGTCTCGGCCTGCTGCTGATGCACCACGTGTTTGGTGCCAGGTGGGGGTTTGTTTTGCAGCGGTTCCTGGAAGCGGGGGCGTTGGTGCTGCCGCTCATGGCGCTTCTTTTCGTGCCACTGCTCTTCGGACTCGACGCGCTTTATCCATGGGCGCAGCCCGAGCGCCTGACTGCCTCCGAGGTGCTGCGGCACCGGACGAGCTACCTGAACGGCCCCTTCTTCGCCGTGCGCGCAATCTTGTACTTTGCCGTCTGGATCGCGCTGGCGTTGCTGCTCAGGCGGTGGTCGGCCGAGCAGGACCGGTCGACCGACACCGGCCAGGCAATGCGGCTTATGGGGCGACTGCGGCGGCTTGCGCCCCCCGGCCTGATCCTCTTTCTCCTTACGGCCTCCTTCGCCGCCATCGACTGGATAATGTCCCTCTCGTCGGAATGGTTTTCGACCATCTATGGCGCGCAGGTCGCAGTGGGGCAGGTCCTCACTGCCATCATCGTTGGTATACTACTCGCCGCGCGATACGCGCCCGAACACCTGGCGACTACGGAGCAGTTTCACCGCCTCGGAAATCTGCTCCTGGCCTTTATCATGTTGTGGGCGTACTTCGCCTTCTCGCAGTTTCTGATCATCTGGGCCGGTAATCTGCCGCAGGAGATCGGGTGGTATCTTGACCGCGAAGGGGTGTGGTTGGTGGCTGCGGTGGTGTTGATCGTCTTTCATTTCTTCGCGCCCTTTTTTGTGCTGCTTTCGCGCAAAGCCAAGCGCGCCGTTCGGGTGCTTTCGGCGCTCGCGGCGGCGCTGCTCGTGCTGCGCGTGGTGGATGTACTCTGGCTCGTCAAGCCGTCCTTTGTAGAAGGGGGAGGGGTTTCATGGCTGGATCCGGTACTCTTCCTTGCCATAGGCGGGCTGTGGTCGGTCGTCTTCTTCCGCCTCGTTCAGAAATTGCCGCTCCTTCCCATCAACGACGCGCGTCTGGCAGAGCATCTGGCTGAATCGGCACCGGAGGGGCGGATGGCACCATGAACATAAGACAGAGCTTTTTCCAGAGAACGGCCGCACTGCTGGGCCGGGCGGCATCCCGGGCGCGGGAACGGGCCGAGGAGGCTGCCTTGCCGCCGCCTTCGGCAGAGACCGGCCTGCCGCCGCGGGCCGGACATGAGCTGAGCGATGCGCACTTCTCCCCCGTGTTCAAGGCGGCGCTCGCCATCGTCATCGTTGTCCTGCTGTCGATGGGAGCCGTAGCGCTGCTGCTACAGGCATTCAGCCGGCATCCTCAAGTAGCGGAGCGCGCGCTTTCGCCACTCGCACCGAGGGAGTCGCTCTCTGTAAAACCGCCGTCAATCCTGTCCGGCGCAGCGCTAAAGAAGATGACGGATCCGTCGCTCGAAAGCTATGGCTGGATCTCGCGCGACTCGGGCATCGTGCGCATTCCCATCGAGCGCGCCATGGCCCTTCTCGTGCAGGAGCGCCTGCCGGTGCAGGAGCAGATGCCGGTGCGGGAGCAGACGCCGGTGCAGATGCCTGTGCAGGAGCATGGGCCGGTGCAGGCTGCGCGCGCCGGGGCCGATGCGGACGCCGCCGGGCTGGAACGTGGACTTCGTGAGTGACCGTCGCTATGGAACCCTTCAGACTCTTTCCCGAACAGGCTTCGACCGGGGCGGCCCGCGTGGACGCGATCTTCTTTGTCCTGATGGGCCTGAGCCTGCTCTTCAGCCTGGGGGTCGCCGGGGCGCTCGCTTACTTTGCCTACAAGTTCTGGCACACGCGGGAGAATGTGAGCCGCGCCAACGAGAACACGTCCAGTACGCCGATTGAATTCACGTGGACCGTCGTTCCCCTCGTGATGGCACTTGGCGTTTTCGTCTGGGGCGCGCGTCTCTATTACGTGCAGGAAACGCCGCCGGACGGTGCCATGGAGATTTACGTGACCGGAAAGCAGTGGATGTGGATGGTGCAGCATCCGAACGGCGTCGGCGAGATCAACGAGCTTCACGTGCCCAAAGGCCGGGCCGTGCGCCTCATGTTGACTTCGCAGGACGTCATCCACAGCTTTTTCGTGCCCGCCTTTCGAATCAAGCAAGACGTGCTGCCGGGCCGCTTCACCTCCGAATGGTTTGAGGCAACCAAGACCGGGCGCTTTCACCTCTTCTGTGCCGAATACTGCGGCACCAACCATTCGCGCATGGAAGGCTGGGTGACGGTGATGGAGCCTGCGGACTTTGAAGAGTGGCTACGCACAGGCGGCGGGGCCAATGCCGTCTTGCCCAAGTACAGCGCGGTCGAGCGTAACGGCAAGTCCTTTGCAGACCCTGTGGCGGCCGCCGGCGAACAGGTGTTCCAGCGACTCGGCTGCAACGACTGTCACGGTGCCAACGCGACGATTCAGGCACCGCCGCTGCAGGGCCTCTTCGGAAGGCGGCAAACGATTCAGGACGGCACCGTCATGGTGGATGAAGAATACCTCCGCGAGTCTATTCTGGACCCTCGCGCCAAGATCGTTGCCGGATATGAGCCGATCATGCCGACGTTCCAGGGCCAGATCACGACGCGGGAGCTGGTCGAACTGATCGCCTACCTGAAATTCCTGGGCACGAACCCGTCCTCTTCGCCCGCCGGGGACGGAACTGAGCCTTTGCCGCAGAACGGGCGGCTACCGGCGCTGCCGCAAAACGACGCAACTCCATGAGCGAACAAAACACCCTCGTCGCCTCGCAGCCGAGCTATCTCAACAACGCTTTCGGGTGGAAATCGTGGCTGCTCACGACCGACCACAAGCGCATCGGCGCTGCTGTACATGATGTCGATCACCTTCTTTTTCTTCATCGGCGGGATCTTCGCCGCTATCATCCGGCTGGAGCTGGTCACGCCGGCCGCCGACCTGGTCTCGTCGGAGACCTACAACAAGCTGTTCACGCTGCACGGCGTGATCATGGTCTGGTTCTTTCTGATCCCGTCGATTCCGGCGACGCTCGGCAACTTCCTGCTGCCGCTGATGATCGGCGCGAGGGACCTGGCGTTCCCGCGCCTGAACCTGCTGAGCTGGTACCTCTTCATGATCGGCGGCACCTTCACGCTTTGCGGCCATCGTGCTCGGCGGCGTGGACACCGGCTGGACGTTCTACACGCCTTTCAGCACCGCCTATTCGAACGACGCACGTGATCGCGACGGCTCATCGGGATCTTCATCGCGGGGTTCAGCTCGATCCTGACCGGGCTGAACTTCATCGTCACCATCCACACCATGCGCGCGCCCGGGCATGACCTGGTTCCGGCTGCCGCTGTTCGTCTGGTCGACTTACGCCACCAGCCATCATCCATGGTGCTGGCGACGCCGGTGCTGGCGATCACGCTGGTGCTGGTCGCGCTCGAACGCGTCTTCGGCAGTCGGGCATCTTCGACCCGGCGCTGGGCGGCGATCCGCTGCTGTTCCAGCACCTGTTCTGGTTCTATTCGCACCCGGCGGTCTACATCATGATCCTGCCGGGCATGGGCGTGGTCAGCGAGTGATCACCTGCTTCTGCGCGCAAGCGCATCTTCGGCTACAGGTTCGTCGCGTTCTCCAGCCTGGCGATCGCCGTGCTCGGGTTCCTGGTGTGGGGGCACCACATGTTCGTCAGCGGGCAAGTCGATCTACGCCGGCTTGGTCTTTTCGTTCCTGAGCTTCCTGGTCGCGATTCCTTCGGCGATCAAGGTGTTCAACTGGACGGCGACGCTGTACAAAGGCTCGCATCTCTTTCGAGACGCCGATGCTGTACGCGCTGGGCTTCATCGGGCTGTTCACGATCGGCGGACTGACCGGGCTGTTTCTTGGCGACGCTTGGCGTCGACGTGCACGTGCACGACACGTATTTCGTCGTCGCGCATTTCCACTACATCATGGTGGGCGGCATGGTGATGGCGTACCTGGGCGGGCTGCACTTTTGGTGGCCGAAGATGACGGGCCGGATGTATCCCGGATCGGCTGGGCGCATGCTGTCGGCGCTGGCGATCTTCGTCGGGTTCAACCTGACGTTCTTCCCGCAGTTTCTGCTTGGGTACCTCGGGATGCCGCGGCGCTACCACATCTATCCGGCCGGAGTTCCAGGTGCTGCAACGTGCTGTCGACCGCTCGGGGCGTCGATCCTGGCGGTCGGCTATTTGCTGCCGCTGGTCTACCTGCTCTGGTCGCTGCAGTGCGGGCCGGAAAGCGGAGCAGAATCCGTGGGAGCGCAACGGGACTCGAGTGGGATGGCCGCCTCGCCGCCGCCTTCCGCACAACTTCGAGTCCACGCCGGTCGTGACCGAGGAGGCCTACGCCTACCGGACCGACGAGCCGGTGCAGGACTTCCGCGCCTAAGGGTGCCGGCGCATCCGTACGAACCCGCATAGGCGGTTAATAGAGACGACTATGGAGAAGCTTGCGGACCCTGAGTCAGCATGGAGCCGTCCCGGTTTCGTGGCGGAGCAGTTCGACGACGCCGAACAGCAGACGGAAGCCGACACGCTGGGAATCTGGGGCTTTCTGGCGACGGAGATCATGCTCTTCGGCGTCATGATGACCGGGTACGCCATCATGCGGACGCTGCATCCACAGGCGTTCGCCACCGGCAGCAGTCATCTCGGATTCTGGGAGGGAACGATCAACACGGCCCTACTGCTGTCGAGTAGCCTCTGCGTGGCGCTCGCCGTCAACGCTGCGCGCGCCGGCCGCCGAAAGGCCGTGGTGGCGCTCCTGGCCATCGCCGTCGCGCTTGGTCTCCTGTTCCTCGGCATCAAGGCCTACGAGTACGTGCAGCACTACCATGAAGGGTTCCTTCCCGGCGATGCGTTCACGTACGGCGGGCCGATGGCGCGGGAAGTGGAGCTTTTCTTCTTTTTCTACTTTGTCATGACCGGTGTTCATGCGCTGCACATGCTTATCGGGATCGGCGTCCTTACCACCGTGGCCGTGCTGGCGCACCGCGGCTGGTTCGACGGCGGGCGGCACAACACCGTCGACGTCGCCGGATTGTACTGGCACTTCGTGGACATCATCTGGGTGTTTCTTTACCCGCTGCTCTACCTGATCGGGAAGCACGGGGGATGACGGCGCGCAGGCGCAGCGCCAATTCGCAGCAATAGCATGGAAGCAACAGCCGTATCGAAGGGAACGCTCTACCGCGTCTTTGGCGCGCTGATGGCACTGCTGGTGCTAACCGGCGCGTTGTCCTACGTCTCGCTGGGGCCGTTCAACCTTGTCCTCTCGCTCGGCATCGCCGCTGCAAAGGCGGTGCTTATATTTCTGTTCTTCATGCACATTCACAAGAGCAGCGGCCTGACGAGGCTCTTTGCGCTCGCGGGTCTGCTCTGGATCGTGATCATGCTTTTGCTCACGTTCGGCGACTATCTGACGCGCACCGGACTGCGGTAATACGCTGCGGCGGAGGCTGGTCCGGCCGGGCTGCGCGCCGCCCGTAACGTCCGTGGAAGTACGATGAGCCTCTGGAACTCTGCCCCGGCGCAACCATAGCCTGATTAGTAGCTTATCGCAAAAGCTAAGCGGCCAAAACCGACGGGTTCTCTTCCCGCGGGAAGCACTTCTGCAGCGAGAGAACCCTTCCGCCGGAGGCCGTTCTCATACAAACCAGTCCATACGCTGCCATGGCTCAGAACGTAGCCGATTACATCATCGAGCGCCTCCATAGCTGGGGCGTTCGCCGCATCTACGGGTTCCCCGGCGACGGGATCAACGGGTTCATGGGCGCCCTCAACAAGGCCGAAGGCACCGACCACGCGCTCGAGTTCATCCAGGCCCGCCACGAAGAAGAAGCCGCCTTCATGGCTGCCGCCCATTCAAAATGGCTCGGCGGTGCCGATGCGGCGAGCACGGGCGTCTGCATGGCCACGAGCGGCCCCGGTGCCATCCACCTCCTCAACGGCCTCTATGACGCCCACATGGACCACGTGCCGGCGGTCGCCATCGTAGGGCAGCAAGCCCGGCAAGGCCTCGGGGCCTACTTTCAGCAGGAGGTCGACCTGACGAACCTCTACAAGGACGTTGCGCATGAGTACGTGCAGCAAGCCTCCGTCGCGCCCCAAGTGCGCCACCTCGTAGACGAAGCCCTCCGGATCGCCATAGCGCGCCGCGCCGTGACGTGCATCATCGTGCCAAACGACCTGCAGAGCGCCCCATACAGCGAGCCGCCGCGCAAGCACGGCTCTACCTTCTCCGGCATCGGATACAGCCGCCCGCGTGTCGTCCCGATGGAAGAGGACCTCCGCCGGGCCGCCGCCGCCTTGAATGCGGGCAAGAAGGTCGCCATACTCATCGGTGCGGGCGCAAAGGGAGCGGCCGACGAAGTGCAGCAGGTGGCCGAGACGCTTGGTGCCGGCGTGGCAAAAGCGCTCCTCGGCAAGGACGTTCTGCCGGATACCTTGCCCTTCGTTACCGGCGGCATCGGTCTGCTGGGCACGAAGCCGTCATGGGACCTGATGATGGATTGCGACACGTTCTTCATGATCGGGTCAAGCTTTCCGTATGCCGAGTTCCTACCTAAAGAAGGTCAGGCGCGGGGAGTCCAGATCGACATCGAGGCCCGGAGCCTCGGGCTTCGCTATCCGATGGAGGTGAACCTGCACGGAGATGCGAAGGAGACCCTTCAGGCGCTCCTGCCCATGCTTCACCGCAACGAGGACCGCTCGTGGCAGGACACCATCCGCAACAATATCAAAGAATGGTACGCCACGGAAGACGACCGCGCCTCCCACGAGGCGGACCCGATCAACCCGCAGTACGTCTTCCACGAGCTGAACAAGCGTCTACCCGAGCGGGTCGTCCTCTCGGCCGACAGCGGGAGCGCATCCAACTGGTACTCGCGCTACCTGAAAATGCGTCCGGGAATGCGCGGCTCGCTCTCGGGCAACCTCGCCACGATGTGTCCGGGCGTGCCCTATCTGCTTGCCGCCAAGTTCTGCTTCCCCGATCGCCCGGCCATCGCCTGCGTCGGCGACGGTGCCATGCAGATGCTCGGCAACGACGGGATCATAACGATGTCGAAGTACTGGAAAGAGTGGTCGGACCCGCGCGCCATCATCCTCGTGATCAACAACCGCGATCTCAATCAGGTTACGTGGGAGCAGCGCATCATGGAGGGCGATCCGCGCTACGACGCGAGCCAGTCCGTCCCCGATTTCGACTACGACAAACTTGCCGAAAGCGTGGGCCTCATCGGTCTGCGCATGGAAAAGAAGGAGGACGTGCCGAGGGTCTGGGATGAAGCAATGAGGGCGCGGCGACCCGTCGTTATTAATGCATACACGGATCCGGAAGTGGCCACGCTGCCCCCGCACATCACCTTCAAGCAGGCGAAGAGCTTCGCGATGTCGCTTCCCGGCGACAACGACCCGGTCCATGAAGCCGTGACTTCCATGAAGGGCGTCGCGTCTGAAGTGGTCGGGAAATTCTCGAAGTAAGGGAGGCGGCCCCATGCGCCAAGATGCGCCCGAACGGGCGGGCAATCCGATAGCACCCGTTTCCGCTGTCCGCGCCTCCGCCTACACGATCCCGACGGATACGCCGGAATCCGACGGTACGATGCAGTGGGACCAAACGACGCTCGTTCTGGTCGAGGCGGAGGCCGGGGGCGAAACGGGTCTGGGCTACACGTACGCGTCTGCCACGGCGGCGTCTCTCATCGAGTCGACGCTGGCGGAGGTCGTTATGGGCCGCGACACATTCGACGTGCCCGGCACGTACGGAGCGCTCGTCCACCGGGTCCGCAACATTGGAAGGCCGGGGATCGCCTCCATGGCGATCTCGGCAGTGGACGTGGCGCTCTGGGACTTGAAGGCCCGCCTGCTTGGCGTACCGCTCTTCAAGCTGCTCGGGGCCGCGCGAGACGCCGTGCCGATCTACGGCAGCGGCGGCTTCACGTCGTACAGCGTTGACCGACTGACGAGCCAGCTCGCCGGATGGGTCGCGCAGGGCATTCCCCGGGTGAAGATGAAAGTCGGTCGTGATCCCGGCGTGGACGTGGCCCGTGTGTGCGCGGCGCGAGAGGCCATAGGACAAGAAGCCGCGCTCTTCGTCGATGCAAACGGAGCCTACACCCGCTCGGAGGCGCTGCGCTTTGCCAAAGAGTTCGCAGGTCTCGGCGTGACGTGGTTCGAAGAGCCGGTGCCGCAGCAGGACCACGAGGGTCTGCGCCTCCTGCGCGACCGCGCGCCGGCCGGCATGGACATCGCTGCGGGAGAGTATGGGTGGGAGGCAAGAGATTTTCGGCAACTCCTCACCTCCGGCGCGGTGAGCGTGCTACAGGCAGACGCGACGCGCTGCGGCGGCCTCACGGGCTTTCTGCAGGCCGATGCCCTCTGCAATGCGTTTGGCGTGCCGCTTTCGGCGCATTGCGGCCCGTCCATCCACGCGCACGCCGGTGCCGCCGCCCGGCAGCTCGTGCATCTCGAGTACTTCTACGACCACGCGCGCATCGAGCGGTGCCTCTTTGAGGGCGTGCTCGAGCCGGACGGTGGCACACTCCGCCCGGACCCTTCCCGCCCCGGCCTCGGGCTGACCTTCAAACGACAGGATGCCACCGCCTTCGCCGTGTAGCCGCTCCGGCCGCACGGCCCCCTTTTTCCCGAGAGTATCGACATGAATCTTCCCTCGATTTCGCTTCCCGTTCTTCACCCGCATGAAACCTCGCGCGCGTTGGGCCACAGCGGAGGTGCCGACGGCTTTGGCTCGGCACCGCCCGAAGGCCACGCCGGTGCCGTGCATACGGCCGATGTAAACGTTGCGGCGCTCGAGGCGGAACTGCGACGCACCGTGCGCGGCGAGGTGCGCTTCGATAGTGGTAGCCGCGCAGCCTACTCCACAGACGGTTCCAACTACCGGCAGATTCCCATCGGGGTCGTTGTGCCCAGGGATGAAGACGATGTCATAGCCGCGGTCGCGGCCTGCCGTGCCTTCGGCGCGCCGATAACCTCGCGGGGCGGGGGCACGAGTCTGGCCGGGCAGTGTACGAACGTAGCGGTCGTGCTCGATTTCTCGAAATACTTCAACCAGATCCTGGAGATCGATCCCGTGGCGCGCACGGCAACGGTGCGCCCGGGGCTTGTTCTGGACGAACTCCGAAAGGAGGCCCGCAAGTATGATCTGACGTTTGGGCCCGACCCCGCCACCCACAATCATTGCACGCTCGGCGGGATGCTCGGCAACAACTCGTGCGGAATCCACTCTGTCATGGCGCAGCACTACGGCCCCGGCGCGCGGACGGAGGACAACGTCGTCGAACTGGAGGTGCTGACCTACGACGGCGAACGCCTCCGCGTCGGGCCGACAAGCGAGCACGACTTTGACCGCATCATCGCGGCCGGCGGGCGTCAGGCCGAAATATACCGGCAGATACGTGATCTCCGAGACCGGTACGCTGCCGGCGTCCGGGAGACTTTCCCCGACATTCCTCGGCGGGTCTCCGGCTACAACCTGCCCGCCCTGCTGCCGGAGAACGGCTGTAACGTCGCTCGTTCGCTCGTCGGCAGCGAGGGTTCGCTCGTTGTCATTCTCAAAGCAACGCTGGCGCTCATCAATGAGCCGAAGGCGAAGAGCTTGCTCGTGCTTGGCTATCCAAGCGTGTATGAGGCCGGGGACCATGCCCCGGACGTCATGAAGCACAAGCCGATCGGCCTGGAAGGCATCGATGAGCGGCTGGTCGACTTTATGAAGAAGAAGGGCCTGCGTCCGGACGACGTGCAGCTCCTGCCGGAGGGGAGTGGTTGGCTGCTGTGCGAGTTCGGCGAGAGCACCAAGGAAGCGTCGGATGCGGCGGCCCGACGGGTTGATGGACGCGCTCAAGGGCAAAGAAAATGCCCCAACGCATGAAGCTCTTCGACGACCAGTGGGAGGAAGAGAAGCTCTGGGAGGTGCGCGAGTCCGGCCTTGGCGCGACCGCTCATGTGCCGGCGATGCATGAGGCGTATCCCGGCTGGGAGGACGCCGCCGTTCCGCCCGACCAGCTGGGCGCCTACCTTCGCGATTTCCGATGCTGCTCGAAGGTACGGCTATCAGGCTCGCCTTGTACGGTCATTTCGGACAGGGCTGTATCCACTGCCGAATTACCTTCGACTTGAAAAGCGAGCCGGGCGTTCAGCACTACTGGGCTTTCCTCGAGCGATGCAGCAGACCTGGTCGTTTCAGCACGGCGGATCCCTCTCCGGAGAGCATGGCGACGGGCAAGCGCGCGCCGCCCTTCTTCCAAACATGTTTGGCGAGAACATCGTTGCGGCCTTCAGGAGTTTAAAGCGATTTGGGATCCTGGCGGGCAGATGAACCCGGGCAAAGTGGTCGATCCCTACACGCCCGATCAAAACCTCCGGCTCGGCCCGAACTTATCGCCCCCGGAACCACCGAGACCATTTCCAGTTTCCGGACGATGACGGCAGCTTTCGCAGCGCGGCCAACCGGTGCGTCGGAGTGGGCAAGTGCCGCCGTCGACGAGGGCGGAATGATGTGCCCGAGCTATATGGCGACGCACGAAGAGGAGCATTCCACTCGAGGCCGAGCCCGGATGCTGTTCGAGATGTTGCAGGGCGATGTGCTGCGCCGAGCGGCTGGCGGGACAAGCACGTGCTGGAGTCGCTCGATCTGTGTCTGGCCTGCAAAGGCTGCAAGACACGATTGCCCGGTCAACGTGGACATGGCCACCTATAAAGCCGAATTTCTTGTCCCACTACTACGTCGGCCGCTTGCGCCCGGTAGGCCTACGCGATGGGCCTGATCTACTGGTGGGCGCGCATCGCCTCGCGGGTGCCGGGTGTCGCCAACTTCTTCACGCAGACCGAACCCTTCGCAACCATCGTCAAGGCTATGGGCGGCATTGCGCAGGAGCGCCGAATGCCGAAGTTCGCCGACGTGACCTTCACGTCCTGGTTTCGCGCCCGCGAGCCTCACCGCGACTGGTCGGTGGAGGCCGGCCGTGATGGAACAGCCCGTCGCCGAGCCGGCGTATCCGGCGACGGCGCGGATTTCAGCGCCGGGGCGGTCCGCCACGAAGACGTTCCGCGCCACCGGAACGAGACCTTTTCGCACGGAAGCGATCAACAGAAGAACAGCCTCAACCCCTATGCGGAGGGAGGACCGAGAGGCTACCGGCGTGTGCTCCTCTGGCCGGACACGTTCAACAACTACCTCTTGACCGAAGCTGCGAAAGCGGCCGTGGAAGTGCTCGAGGACGCCGGGATCGAAGTCATCATACCGCCCCGTCCGCTCTGCTGCGGCAGGCCGCTTTTCGATTGGGGAATGCTCGACGCCGCCGAATATCTATGGCGTCAGACGCTCGAAGTGCTGCGGCCGCACATACGTGCCGGTACGCCGGTCGTCGGACTGGAACCGAGCTGCGTTGCTTCTTTCCGCGACGAATTGCCGAACCTCTTTCCTCATGACGAAGACGCGCTGCGACTCAGCAAGCAAACCTACCTGTTCAGCGAGTTTTTGACGCAGGAGAACCTCCCGATCCCGGTCTTGCGGCGCAAAGCCGTTGTCCACGGGCACTGCCACCACAAAGCAATTATGCACATGGATGCAGAGGTCGCGGTGCTCAAGACGATGGGCCTCGACTATGAAGTTCTGGAATCAGGATGCTGCGGTATGGCCGGCGCGTTCGGGTTCGAAGCCAATCACTATGACGTGTCCGTTGCGTGTGGAGAACGGGTACTTCTGCCCGCCGTCCGGGACGCCGCCGCCGATACGCTGATCATCGCCAACGGCTTTTCTTGCCGCGAGCAGATCGAGCAGACGACGGACCGGCGGGCACTTCACCTTGCTGAGGTTTTGCGGATGGCGCTGCGCACGGGTCCGGAAGGGCCGAGCGGACGGCCGGAGGAATACCATCCGGAGGTGAAGCCGGGCGAGGCCGTAATCAGGGGCGCGAGGGTGGCACGAAACGCGCTGATAGCGGGAGCGGCTGCAATGGCCCTGACGCTGATCTGGAGCCTGAAGGCGAGAGACTGAGCACCGGCGCTCGGCCGGGGGGCACGGTCTGTTCCATGCCAACGCAGCGCGATCCGGCCCGAGTTGCCTTCACCGACGCTTGTGACTTCCTGTGATTTTTAACTGGCTCCTCCTCCTCGTCCCGCTTTCGCTGGCGCTGGAATACCTCTTTGGCGCGCCGCCGATGTGGGTGTTTGCCTCCTCCGTAGCCGCGATCGTTCCCCTTGCGGAATGGATAAGACGGGCAACCGAGCAGCTCGCGAACCGGGCCGGCTCTGCCGTAGGCGGGCTGCTGAACGTGACGTTTGGCAACACCGCCGAGCTGGTACTGGCGCTCTTCGTACTTGCCGCAGGAAGTACAGACGTTGCCAAGGCGCAGATAACCGGCTCCATCATCGGCAACAGCCTTCTCGGACTCGGCCTGGCAATCATCGTCGGCACGTGGGGCCGCGAGCGGCTCCTTTTCAACCGGAACCGCGCCGGGCTGCTCTCGAGCTTGCTGATGCTCGCCGTGGTCGCGCTACTGCTGCCGGCCCTCTTCGACTACACCGAACGCGGCCTTGCGGCACCGGCGGAAGCTACCCGCCTCGATGAGTACCTGAGCCTCGGCGTATCGGTGGTGCTGATCATCGTCTACGCCGCAAACCTCGCCTACACCTTCTTTACCCACCGCGACGTGTTCTCCCTTGAAGAAGAGGAGGACGACGAGAGCGGCACGCCGTGGCCGCTCTGGACGTCCCTTGTCGTTCTTGCCGGCGGAACAGCCGTCACCGCCCTCGAAGCCGAAATGGTTTCCGGCGCGCTCGAAAGCACCGCCGCAAGCCTCGGGCTGACGACGTTCTTTCTTGGCGTTATCGTCCTCGCTGTGGTGGGCAATGCAGCCGAGTACGTGGCAGCGGTTTACTTTGCGAAAGAGGGGCGAATGAGCCTCGTCATGAGCATCACCGTCGGGTCGACCATTCAGGTTGCGCTGCTGCTGGCACCGCTGCTCGTCATCGTTTCCTACTTCATGGGGACGCCGATGAACCTCGTGTTCCAGAACCCGCTTGAACTCATCGCCATAGCCGGCGTCGCTTTCGTCGTGAATGCAATTGCGCAAGACGGCGAAGCGACATGGTTCGAGGGCGTTCTTCTGATTGCCGTGTACCTGCTCTTCGGACTGGCCTTTTTCTTCGTTACGCCGTGAGGCCCGGTAATGACACCGGGAGAAAGGCGAAGATGGAGGAAAGAGGTCATCGGAGCACCGTTAGCCGACGGGTGAAGGAACGGTCGCCGACGGCAAGCCGGGCGAGATAGACGCCGGCGGCCAACGGCCCGACATCCACCGCGGACTCGTAGCGGCCCGCCGCGCGCTCGCCGTCAACCAGCACGGCGACCTCCCGCCCGAGCAGATCGTAGACGACGAGCCGTACCCGTCCGGCTTCGGCGAGGCTGTACGTCAGCACGGCTCGGCCAACCGCCGGATTCGGCCACGGTGCCCGCAGGGCCGTTTCCGACGGTAAGCCTTCCGCCTCCTCGGCCGGCACGGCGGCAGCCAGCGCCGAGAACTCACTCGTGTTGCCGGCGGCGTCCGTCGCAGTGGCAACGATGAAGTCCGTCAGAGGCGCGGTGGGGATAAACGCCAGTGTTTTCGAGCAAGGCGGTGCGCTGCAGCCGCCATAGTCCGCCGCGCTGTAGGTATCGGTGCCGAGGAAGGCCGCGCCGCCCTCGCCATTGAACGCGCGGAAGAACGCGACGCGCAGGGGATAGGCAGCGTTCGCCGGGGCCGTGTCTACTTGGTATTCTACCGTCATCCGGTCTCCCTCTATGGAGGCGCGCATGACCTCGGGCGTGTTCTGCAGGTTGTTCGGCCCCGCGTCCGCGTCGCCGGGGTCGTTCGCGGTGGCCCCATTGACGGCGTCGCCGCCGTACAGGTTCAGAGCGATTCGGCCGTTCCCGTAGATTGCATTCCCGTCGATGCTGTTGCCAGTCCCAGAGAATACCACGACGCCGTAGCCCCGGCCCTGCGGCCCCGCGCCGTTGTAGGCGATGACATTGCCCGCGCCGGGCACCATCCCGCCGATCACGTTCCGGCTGCCTTCGCCGATCTCGATGCCGTTCGCGCCGTTACCCAGCGGCACCGTGCCGTCGGCGGCGACGCCGATGAAGTTGCCCTGAATGGCATTATCGCTGCCATTGAGGCGGATGCCGTCGCCGAGGTTGCCGGAAATCACATTGCGCGCGGCGTCCGTTGTCCCGCCGATAACGTTTCCGTCGTCCGAGGAAAAGCCAGCGAACAACATTCCCTCATTGTTCGGCAGTGCGGCGGTCCCGGCCGCGTTCGTGCCGATCCGGTTGCCCTGCACGACGTTGCCCGGCAAGGATCCGTAGAACATAACCCCGGTGCTGAAGCCGCCTATCACATTGCCCGCCCCCGGTGCCGTGCCCCCGAGCACGGTGTTTCCTATCCCTTCGATGCGCACGCCCGCCCCCGCGCTGCCGCCGGAGGGAAGTAAGGCCGTCCCTGCCGCGTTCGTCCCGATGTAGTTGCCCTGGATTGTGTTGCCCGCCCCGCTGCTGGGGCTGCCGAAAAGTAAGATGCCGCCGTTCACCGAAGCGATCACGTTGCGGGCCGCCGGCTCCGTTCCGCCAATCAGGTTGCCGCCGGCGCGTTGCATGGAGATGCCCGCACTGCCTCCGCCGGGCGCGAGGGCCGCCGTGCCGTCGGCCGTCACGCCGATGTAGTTGCCCTGAACCGTGTTGCCGCTGGCACCCTCCTCGACGAAAAAGATGCCGGGCACGCCCCCTCCCGTCGAGAGCACGTTGCCTGCGCCCGGTTCGGTACCACCGATCCGGTTGTCCGGCGAGACGAGCCAGATGCCGCCTCTCGCGAGGGCCGCGGTGCCGGCGGCATTGGTCCCGATGTAGTTGCCCTCGATGATATGGCCGCCGCCCACCCCTTGATCGAAAATGGCCGTGTTGCCCGCCCCCACGATCACGTTGCGGTCCGCGGGACTGGTTCCGCCCACGATGTTCCCCGCCGAGTTGTCCATGTAGATCCCCCCACGACTGTTCGCCATGTCCTCTGCGCCCGTGGCGTCAACCCCGATCCAGTTGCCGACGATCACGTGCCCGCCGCCGGTATGAAGCGCGATGCCATAGGCCGGCCCGTTGCCGTTGAAGCGGTTGATGATAAGGCCCCGAACCGTCGAGCCGCCCGCGAGGAAGGTTAGTCCGGCGAAGGCCGCCCCGTTTCCGTTGAGTTCGATGCGCAGAACGGCATTGTCGCCCATGGCGAGCGTATTCGGACTTGCACCCGGCTGCGTGTAGCCGTCGATCACGACCGCGTCGGTGACGGCAGGCAGCGCCGTCAACGGAATGATCGAATGCAGCCCCGCGCCGGGGATGTTGAAGTGGATAGCGTCCTTCAGAGCTGACCCGTTCGCCGCGTTGATGGCCTCGCGGAGCGTACACTCGGCGGCGTCGCACGTCCCGTCGCCGGGGTCGTTCGCCGAGTTCACCACGTAGGTCGCGCCGGAAGGCGTGCTGCGCGCGGAAGCGGCCCCGAAGCCTTGATCCAGCGCGTAGCTGCCGCCGCTCGCGCCGGCGCGACCAGCGGCACCCGTGCCGCCCGAGGCGGCGATCGTCCGTGACAAGCCGTTCGGCTGGGCGAGGAGGACCGGGCCTGCCATGAAAAGCGCTATCGCGGAGAGGATGAGACGGGAGGACTTGTGCGGCTTCATGGGGAGAGCGTGTGGAAGGGTGCGTGTTTAACGGCCGCGCGCAGACGGGGTGTCCGGCGGCGGCTTCACCTCAGCTGCGGCGCGATCTTGTTCCATCTGCGCCTCGGCGGCACCGCCGGGGTCGACGCGCTGCTCGATCGAGCGCTTGAACGCGGCCGGGCGAGCGGCCGGGCGTGCGGCTTATCCACCTGAATCACGAACCGGCTGCCCGCGACGCGCTCGGCCGTCATCCCCTTGGCGAACCGCCGGAGAACGTTGGGCTGGTAGCGAAAGTCGCGGCTGAGGGCCTTGACGCGGCCCTTCAGCTTGAGCGTCGCATAGCCCTGCGCGCCGGCGGTGGTGTTGCCGTTGTAGACGTTCGTCATATCTAGCCCCTCCGTAAACGAGTGCCGAAAGATGCGCCCCGCCGGTTAAAGCGAGTAGTCGATCTCAAAAGCCCCACAGCCGTTCGTCCGCCTCCCGGTTACAAGCACCCGACCGTGAAAATAGTCGGCATGACAAGCGAGCGGTGTGTCGCCTCCATACGGCGCTCGGCCGATAAAGTTGGATTTGCAGAAGATGCGGCAAAAGATCACCGGTTCTTACGACATGCTACGCCCCCTCACTCCGGCTGATGGGCACGCGCCGTAGACACTGGAACCATACTGATGATCGCCGCGATCACGGCGATCAAGCAGGCCGAGGGCAGCACCCGGGTCAGGCCTCACGCATCATGACGCTGGAATGCAGACCGTAGATCACAAATCAACAGCCTTGTAAGGCGGGAAGAGGGTTCCAAGCCATACGCCCAGCGGAAAAGCAATGGCGTGCAGCACGTCTCCTTCGGGATACGGTTCGATGAACAGGTCGGCCACGAGGTAAAGGGCTGCCAACGCAAAAGCAATGCGTCGCCATTTCGTCGGCAGGCTGCCCACCCACGCACCGAGGCAGGTAAAGCCTCCGCCGGACATGCCCACGTCGTCGGCGTATGCGAGATCAAAGCCCATCGGCGTCCGCGCCAGATAGAGCGGCGCGACAAAGAGCAGCATCAGCAGCGCCGTCGAACCAAGATCGCCGAGCCAGAACACAATCGCGGCCCGCCGTGTGCCCGCGTGCCATTCATAAACACCGGCCGTGGCCAGCGCGAACATGATCGTCAGGGGGAAGAGGTACGGACGGTGGTTGAAGAAGACGGCGGTTACGAGCGACCAGAACGTCCCATCCCCTAGATCATGCAGCGCGAACCCCCATCTTGCCACGATCTCCGGCCGCGACTTCAGCCCAGGCCCCGAGGCGAGGAACGTCGCAAGTAGAATGCCCGTGATGAGCAGGAGGGTAAAGGGCAGGCGGCGGATGATCTTCAATGGTAACGGCGCTCTATTTCCGAATGAGTCCGCCGAGACCGCCGGATACGAGCGCGGCCACGTCCACGAGCGCGGCGGCCAGAGCGACGCGGCCGGGTGGAACGGCGAGATAGCGAGGCGTCCAGACGGGATCGAACTTGTTCTTGTAGGCGCACAGGCCCTGGAAGTTGTAGAAATGCTCCCCGTGCCGAAAAAGGAGCGCCCCGGCACGGTTCCACAGCGGAGCCAGTCCGGTGTCGCCCTCGGATGCGAGTCCGGAAAGCGGGGACATGCCCAGTGAAAAGGCGCTGTAACCCTCGGCGGCTCCCCAGAGCATCAGCTTTGCAAAGAGATACTCCATGACCCCGTCCGGCGCGCGCTCGCGGTCAAAGCGCATCAGGTCGACGGAGAGTTCTGATCGCGCCTGGGGTCCGGGTGAGGTCCCCGCGAGCCGGTCATTCGCCCACAGGTTGGCGAACGCGACGATCTCACCGGTAGCTGCCGCGTCTTCCGTGCGCAGTCGGACCAGCGCCAGCGGAAAGTTAGCCAGATACGACTCGCTGAAAACGCCCAGTGAGAAGCCTTTCTCCGCGCCCGCTTTGCCTCCGAGCCAGGCGTCCGACACGCGGCGAAGCGCCGGCAGGAGGGTGCCGACGTCGGCGGGGGAGACGATCTCCAGGACGCACAGCGCCTCTATGCGGTGGAGCGTCCTCCGCAAGTTCTTCTTTGCGCCGCCGTCCATTGTAAAGCCGGCAAGCGGCACGTGCGCCTCTTCGCCGAGCTTGTAGAGCGCCATCCCGAGGTCGATCAGGTTGGGAAGAGCCGCTCGCGGCACTTCATAGAAGACCGGCCGCGCCCCGGCGGCCTCTGCGGCGGCGCGGAAGTCCCAGTACAGGTCCTCTACGGTGTCGTCCGGCCCGACGGGCGCGCCCATTGAGATCCAGCTCGCGCCCTGGGCAGCATACATGACGAACCCGTCATCCTCGCCTCCAGGCGCTGCTTCAGGGGCGAAGAGCAGATTCTTGTCGCCGAGCAGCGCGAGGCAGGCCTCGGTGTTCGAACTCCGGGCGATTGCGGCGCGGGCGCGCTGAAGCGAAGCGGGTGACGCTGCGACGCCGGCCGGAAGAGGTGTCGCCCGAAGGAGCCGCACCAATCCGGCAACGAGAACGACAGCCGACGCGCCCGCCATTCCTCTCAGGAACCGCGGCGCATCGGCGCGGAACGCGAAGCGCCACCAGAGGTCATGCGCATAACCCACCTCGCGGAACGCGAAAAGTCCGACGGCAAACGTGCCGAGCAGTACGAGCGCGACGGCCACTCCCCAGCCCGGAGTTGCCGGGCCGCCCAGCAGCGCGCTTCGCCGTGTAAAGAAGCGATGGCAGGGCACAAGCGCTACGAGCGAAAGCGCCAGCAATCCCGCTTCCTCCACGTCTCCTGCGCGCAGCAGCGCGGCGACGGAGCCGAGCGCGAGCAGCACGGCCGCCATCCAGTACGCGCCGTCGCGCCGCAGCCACAGTCCGCGCGCGATCACGAGCAGCGCCGCGCCCGCCACGCTACCGGCGAAGTGCGATAATTCCACCGCCACGAGAGGGACCATATCGGCGAGAAGGTCCACACGGGAGCCGATCGCGGGAAGCGCTCCGGAAACGAGCAGGACCGACCCGGCGACGAACGTGAGCGCAGCCAGCGCCCGCGGCACGAGGCGCGGCAGCCAGGCCTGCGTGACTTCGCCAAGCGCGCTGATGCGGCCAAGCATGACCTTTCGCTGCCACCTGAGCTCGGTCGCTACGAGCGTAAGTACAGCCGCGAGAAGGGGCAGCACGTAATAGACGGCGCGGTAAGCGAGCAGCGCGCCCACGGCGACCGGCGCGGAAACGCTCGGGGTGAGCAGGGCAATGAGGAGTCCGTCAAAAACCCCGAGGCCTCCCGGTACCATGCTGACGACTCCCGCAATGACAGCGATCAAGTAGGCCGAGAGCAGATGCGGAAACGACAGGGCGGCATCCGGCGGAATCAGCATCCACAAGACGCTGGCCGCGAGCGTCAAATCCGTAGAGGCAACCGCCGTTTGCGCCACCGTCATCTTCCAGCCCGGAAGATCAAACGTCCACTTGCCGACACTCACGGCTCCTGTTCGAAGTACGTTGAGCGCCAACCACCCGGCGAAGAGCGCGAGGAAAGCGGCCCCGAGTAGCCGCGGATCCAGCGGAAAGCCGGCCGGTGGCCGGATCGGATCGACGACAAAGACAAGGCCGCCCAGCGAGAGATATCCGATCCAGAACGCGAAGCCGCAGAATGCCACGATCCTCGCGATCTTATCAGCCGGCACGCCCCATGCCGTATACAACCGGAACCGCACCGCGCCGCCCGTAAGCACCGCGTGGCCCAGGGAAATTGAAAAAGCGTACCCGATGAACGAGGCCAGAGCGGTCTTCCGGTAAGGGATCCGCTGACGGACGTACTTCAGCGCCAGGGCATCGTAGCCGGTAAGAACGCCATAGTTGATCGCGGTCAGAAGGAGCGCAGCGGCAATGCGCCACGCGGGTAGCGACCGAAGCGTCGCGCCCACTTCGGACGGGTGAAAGCCGCGCATCTCTCGCCAAAGCAGCCACATAGCCACCGAGGCAAAGAGAAACCCGAGCAGCGGGAAAAAGCGTCGGAGGCGGCTCATAGAGCGGGCGAAGCAATGGGGCAGGCCGAAGCGTCACTACGACGCATCCACAACGGAGTTGCGAAGGGTGATCGCCGGATCGCCGAACAGAATGGATATGCGGCGAGGTGGGTGCCGGCAGGCGCGGGAGGCTGTTTTAACAAGGCCCAGCGCACCTCTATTCCGCCCCAGTACACCGCCGAGGCGTGCTATTCGTGGTGCGCGCTGCGGAGCTTGCGCAGGATCAGCGGGCGCGCGAAAACCGACAGTAGCACCAGCCCGGCAAGCGCGCCGAGCGCGACAAGGTCGGTCTGAACAAGCCGTATGATGAGCGCAAGGGTGGCTGCGCTTCCCGCCACCGCGCCAGCGGCGGTAATGACACGAAAGCCGGCGCGTTCATGAAAGGCAAGCCCGCTCACGACGCTGAAGGTGAACAGGAAAGCGAGGCTTGCCGCCTCCACGAGCGTCGTGAGCGTTCCCACGACGGCCAGCAGCGCCGCGGCGATGCCGAGGGCAAGCACTGCCCGGTCCGGCACACCCGCTCCGTTCTCGTGTTCGAGCGCCGCCGGTAACTCGCCGTCCTTTGCCACGGTGTGCGACAGGCGCGCGGTTGCAAACAGGGTTGAGTTAATGGCGGAGCCGGTCGAGAAGGCAGCTGCAATGGTAACGAGAATGAGGCCCAATGTGCCGAGCGCTTCCTTGCCCGCAATGGCAAGGGCCACTTCCTGGTTCTCGACAACCGCGCCCGCACCGACGAGCATCGCGACGCCAAGCGCAACCACTACGTACACGGCGATCACCACCACTATGGCCGAAAGCACCGCACGCGGCAGCGTCTTCTTCGGATGGGCAATATCGTCGTAGTCGTACGTGAGAAGCTGAAATCCTTCATACGCCATGAAAACGGAAGCCGCGCCGAAAAATCCGGCCGTTATGCCTGTATTCGGGACGCCCTGGCCGAGCATCGGGGTGCTCCAGCGAGCAAAGCCCCAGCCTGCGAGGCCCACGAGTACCATCAGCTTGAACCAGACCAGAATGACCTCGACCCCTCCCGCTTTCCCAACGCCCCGTAGGTTGAGGGCAATAAAGAGCGTCATGATCGCCAGAGCCGATGCGCGGGGAAACCACGGCCCGAGTCCGACCATATGCCCGAGATACTCCCCGAAGGTCGAGGCGTAGACCGCGTTCGTCAGGACATACCCGACGATCAGAACCCAGGAGAGACTGCCGGCAAATCCGTTGCGGTGAATCTCGCGGAGGAACGTGAATGCACCACCTCCTTCCCCGTAGTGATCGGCCAGCTTAACATAGCTGTATCCGGCGCAGAAGGCAATTAGCCCGGCAGCGGTGAAGCTCAGCCATGCCCATCTGCCGGCAATCCCGATCACGACCCCGAGCGTGGAAAAGATGCCTCCGCCAACCATCCCTCCAACCGCCATCGACCAGGTTGAATTGAAGCCAAGTTTTGCCGAGTCGTTTTGCGACATAGGAAAGCGCCCACGAGGTCGCTCAGTAGTTCATGCTGCAAGGTCAAAGGAGTAAAAGCGGGAGGTGGGGCGCTTTAGCTTCCGCTTATGCAAGAAAGTAACGGGACGCACCGCGCATGGCGGAGAACCGTATGCGCCCGAACGCAAATCAGGCCGGCACCGCGCTTCCTCTTTCTGCGAACGGACTTCCCTCAGAATCGGCCGCCCCGTGAATGTGTTGTAATAGGCGGGGAGAATAACTGCTCGAATAGAGGAAGAAATTTAGATATGAAGTAAAATGGGCTGTCGGACATTTTCATCCCACTAAATTTGACCCTATTACGCTATGGGCATTCTCGCATGGATCCTTTTTGGCCTGATCGCCGGCGCGGTCGCCAAGTTCGTCATGCCTGGTAACGACCCGGGTGGCATCATCATCACGATCGTTATCGGCATTGTGGGCGCGCTTCTGGGCGGCTGGATCGGCTCGCTCTTTGGCGTCGGCGGTGTGAGCGGCTTCAACCTTACGAGCTTCATCACCGCCATCGTGGGCGCAATCCTCCTCCTCTGGATCTACCGAATGGTAGCAGGCAGAAGGACGGTTTAACACCGCTCGGGTTTAACGGACAGGGGGCGGCCGGGCATCGTTATTGACGCCCTGGCCGCCCTGTCTATTTACCGCACCCCTGAAACGCAGAACGCCCCGAGCCTCTTCTCGAAGCCCGAGGCCGTTCCGCAGTTCGGCCGGAGTTCCTTCTCCTCATACCATCTCCTCCCTCCGGCGCGAAGGGAAGCTTGCCGGCGCTACGCCGCCGCGTCAGTGTTGATGACGCTCAAGGCCATTTCCGTCAGCTTCTTATCGGTTTCCTTCTCCTCCTTGAGCGTTTCGTTCAGGAGCTTGGCGTCGTCGCGCCGGTTGAGCTGCTTGGCGTAAGCTACGAGCGTACCGTAAGCGGCCATCTCGTAATGCTCGGCGCGCTGGGCGGCCGCGATCAGCCCGGCATCCTTGACGTCCTTGTCTGCGTCCTCTTCGATCATGTCCTGCCCCTCCTTGACGATGCCCTTCATCGCCTTGCAGGTTTTGCGTTTGGCGGGCTTGTCGAGGTTCTTGAAAACCTGCTCCAGCCTCCTGACGTGCTCCTGCGTCTGCTGATGGTGCTCCTTGAAACCAGCTTTCAGCTCCTTGTGGGAAGCGGATTTCTGCAATTTTTCGAGGGCGTCGAGCAACTGGTGCTCGGCATCGTACACGTCCTGCAATTCGTCGACATATAGATCCTGAAGTGTTTCGAGCGTCATGACCAAGGCCTCCAATGGTTGTTTAGCGTTTTTGCGATCGATACTTTAACCCGGCCTGTCTCGGCCGCGTTCAGGAACAGTCCGCTTCTCTCGAACCATTTTCAGGAGCGTTACGGCCGTGCCGAGCCTGTTCGTTCATCCTCGACCGGCGCTTAAGGCGACATCCCGTAGCGCCGAAGGTGCATAGCCGAAACGCGTACAAACCGTAGCTTCCGGGACGATCCGCGAGGCATCTTCTCCGCCGGACCGGCGTACGCTTGCCGCCACCACACCGTTCATGTCGACGCTTCAAAATGCACCTAACGTCCCATACAGAAAAGGTTTATGTCGCCGGCCATACCGGTCTCGTCGGCTCGGCCATCGTCCGGCGACTAAAGGCGGCGGGCTTCTCGAACCTCGTCCTGCGCTCGTTTGAAGAGTTGGACCTTCGAGACGGGGCAGCCACCGACCGCTTTTTTCAGGAGGAACGCCCGGACTTTGTCGTGCTCGCGGCCGCGAAGGTCGGGGGCATCATGGCCAATGCGACCTACCCGGTCGACTTCCTCGCGCAGAACCTCTCGATCGAGCTAAACGTCATCCTGTCCTCCTTCGCAGCGGGCGTCAAGCGGCTGCTCTTTCTCGGCTCGTCCTGCATCTACCCCAAGCTGGCCCCGCAGCCGCTCCGCGAGGAGTATCTGCTAACCGGCCCCCTCGAGCCAACGAACGAGTGGTACGCGATTGCCAAGATTGCGGGAATCAAGCTTTGCCAGGCCTACTCGGCGCAGTACGAGGCTGACTTCTTTAGCGCCATGCCGACGAATGTTTACGGCCCCGGCGACAATTTCGACCTCAAGACGAGCCACGTCCTCCCGGCGCTCCTTCGCAAGTTTCACGAAGCGAAGCTCAGCGGCGAGGAGCAAGTAACCGTCTGGGGTTCCGGAGAGCCGCTGCGGGAGTTTATACACAGCGACGACCTCGCCGACGGCCTCGTTTTCCTACTCCAGCAGCCGCGCGAGCGCGTTCAGCAGGCGGCCCCCGACGGCATCTTCAACATCGGCGTCGGCACCGACCTGTCTATCGGCGATCTGGCGCGGCTCATTAAAGAAGTTGCCGGGTTCGAGGGCGAGATCGTCTTCGATCCGTCCAAGCCGGACGGCACGCCGCGGAAGCTGATGGACGTGAGCCGCATGAGCGCACTCGGCTGGACGGCACCCACTTCGCTACGCGAGGGCGTGGCCCGCGTCTATCAAGACTATGCCGCCTCCAATCACGTGGCGGAACGCTCGGTGCAGCCAACGACCCCTGTTCAGTAACACCCGCCACGCGGCCCATTCGCGGCCCGATGGCATACCAAAACAAACCAACGATGAGCGATATGCGTCGCGCGCTGATTACCGGCGTCACGGGACAGGACGGAGCCTACCTGGCCGAACTCCTGCTGAAAAAAGGGTATGAAGTCCACGGCATCAAGCGCCGCGCCAGCCAGTTCAATACGCAGCGCGTGGACCACCTCTACCAGGACATCCACGAGGCCAACCTCCGGTTCGTGCTCCATTACGGAGACATGACCGACTCGACCAACCTCATCCGCATCATTCAAGAAGTGCAGCCGGACGAGATCTACAACCTCGCCGCGCAGAGCCACGTGCAGGTCAGTTTCGAGACGCCGGAGTATACCGCAAATGCCGACGGCCTGGGAACGCTGCGCCTGCTTGAAGCCATTCGCATTCTGAAGATGCAGGACCGCGTCCGGTTCTATCAGGCCTCGACGAGCGAACTCTACGGCAAAGTAGTCGAGACGCCCCAGACCGAGTTAACCCCGTTCTACCCGCGCAGTCCGTACGGGGTGGCGAAGCTCTACGGATACTGGATCACGGTGAACTACCGCGAAGCCTACGGCATGTACGCCTGCAACGGCATTCTTTTCAACCACGAAAGCCCGCTTCGCGGCGAGACGTTCGTGACCCGCAAGATCACCCGCGCCGCGGCGCGCATCTCGCTCGGCCTCGAAGACTGCCTTTTCCTCGGCAACCTCGACGCCCGGCGCGACTGGGGCCACGCGCAGGATTACGTCGAAGGCATGTGGCGCATCCTCCAGCAGCCGGAGGCGGAGGACTACGTCCTCGCCACAGGCATCACCACCACGGTGCGCGACTTCTGCAACAAGGCGTTCCGCGAGGCGGACATCGAGCTTGCGTGGGAAGGAGCCGAAGAGAACGAGGTGGGCCGCCGGACGGACAATGGCGAAGTCGTCGTCCAGATCGACCCGCGTTATTACCGCCCTACGGAAGTCGATCTCCTGCTCGGCGACGCTTCCAAGGCCCGCGAGAAGCTCGGCTGGACGCCCACGAGGACGCTCGATCAACTCGTCGCGCACATGATGGAGAGCGATCTCGAAGAAGCCCGGCGAGAGATCCGCATGAACAGCCACAACGTGCCCGTCTGACCGAAGCTGTTCAAGTAGATTCCAGGGGCGCTTTCCTCGCAAGGGGAGAGCGCCCCTGTCGTATAAAAGCGCTCCGCCCCTCGCGCTCCGCCCCCGTGCCTCCCACGCCGCCCACCTTCGCAAACCGCACCACCGACGCTCGCACTTCAAACAACAGTCGGCCTCAATCAGGCAAGACAACAAAGCCGCAGCGCCTGCGTGCATCGTCCGCGCCCCTGGTCTTCGCCGTGTTATCCGCTCATCGAACCCTATGAGCAGGCACAAACCGCCCCACTGTCATCCCGACCAAGGCGGCGGCAGTTTGACCAGTCGTGCGCCCGCGCCCCCCGCCGCCGCGCGGAGGGACCTGCTCAGACCAGCACATCCTCACCCCGCCTCCAACGCCGCCCACCCTTGCGAACCGCCCCACCGACGCCCGCACTTCCAAGAATGATCTGCCTCAAACACGCAGGACAACAAAGCCTCAGCGCCGGCGTGCATCGAACGCGCCCCTGATCTTCGCTGTGTTACTCGCTGAAAGGGCCAAAAGAAGTCACAAACTCCCCACTTGTCATCCCGACCAAGGCGGCGGGCGACGGTGTGACGCTCAGCGGCTTTGGCGTTGGTGCTGCCGGAGGCGGGTTGTACAAGTATCAAAAAGTCCCTTCAGAATCCTTAAGTACTTTGTGTTACCCGACGATAACAGAAACACAGTGAACGCACCCCCGCTGTTCATAACCTTTTACATGTCGGGCAGCAGCCCGAGAGCACTTCTCAATGCAGTGGCTCCTTAATCTATCCCTCAAGGCCAAGCTCTTGGCCGCCTTTTGCACCCTCGCTGTGGTGGCTGCCTTCGTCGGATATGTCGGCATTAACAACATACACAAGATTGAACGCGCCGACACAGAGATGTACGAGGACATGACCGTTCCGATCAGCGAACTCGGTGACCTCTCCAAAGCGCTTCAGCGCGTACGCATCAATCTGCGCGACGTGATCCTTACCGAAGAACCCTCCGAAATGGCAGTCTACGCGAAGAAGGTAGACGAACTTACGGCGGACATAGACCGCCTCTCCGCCTCTGTCGAGACGCGCATCTTATCTGAGGACATGAGAGCGGCGTTCGAACGTTTCACCAGCGCCCGCGAGGCCTTTCGCCCGGACCAAGAGCGCCTGCTCGAACTCTCACTCGCGGGTCAGAACGAGGATGCCCTCCGACTCATGCGTGGCGAAGCGCTTGTCACGGCGAAGGATCTGGAAGCGGCCATCGACGGCATGGTGGCCTTGAAAGTGGAACACGCCGGCCTCAAGTCGGAGAGTAACACGGCGCTGGCCGCAGAAGCTATTCGGTCCATGCTCATGCTGGTCGGGCTCGCTGTCGCGCTGGCCATCGGGCTCGGATTCGCTATGTCGCACTTCATCGCAAAGCCCATCGGCATGATCGAAGCGGCTGCCTCGAAGGTCGCGGCGGGCGACGTGAACGCAAGCGTCTCGCTCAAGGCCACGGACGAGATCGGCCGAACGGCGTCTGCCTTCAACACCATGGTGGCAAACATCCGTAGCCTGATCGCCGAAGCCGAGACCAATGCCGCGCAAGCTGAAAAGGCTGCAGCGAAAGCGGAGGAGCAGGGGGCCGCGGCCGAAAAGGAGCGTCTCTATCTGGCACAGAGCGTCTCCACGATGCTCGAAAAGATGGAGGAGTTTTCCGCCGGCGACCTTACGGTGCGCCTCAACGTCGAAAAGGACGATGAAATGGGGCGTCTCTTCACCGGCTTCAATAGCGCGGTCGAGAACATCGGGCGCACGGTCCAGGAAGTGAACGTCGCCGTAGAAGCCGCAGCGAGTGCGGCCACGCAGATTTCCTCGGCATCCGAAGAACTGGCTGCCGGAGGGCAGGAGCAGTCGGCGCAGGCCAGTGAAGTCGCGGCGGCCGTCGAACAGATGGTTCGCACGATTCTCGACAATACGCGCTCGGCCGGCGAGGCTGCCGGCTCTGCAAAGGGCAGCGGCGAGACGGCGGAGAAGAGCAGCCTCGTTGTGGGAGAGACGGTGAAGAAGATCGAACAGATCGCGGAGGTCGTGCGCGGTGCGGCCGAGACGGTCGAGCGCCTCGGCACCTCAAGCGCGCAGATCGGAGAAATCACGGATGTGATCGACGGCATCGCCGACCAGACCAACCTGCTTGCTCTCAACGCCGCCATCGAAGCTGCCCGGGCGGGAGAGCACGGCCGAGGCTTCGCCGTCGTGGCGGACGAAGTCCGCAAGCTGGCCGAGCGCACGAGCGGCGCGACGAAGCAGATTGCCGCCATGGTGGTCACGATCCAGCGCGAAGCGGAAGAAGCCGTGGGCGTGATGCAGCGCGGCGGAAAGGAAGTGGACGGAGGCATCCTCCTCGCCGGAGAAGCCCGGAAGTCGCTCGCGAGCGTTGTTCATGCCGCGGCAGACGTGCTCGACCGCGTTTCCCAGATCGCGTCCGCGTCTGAAGAGCAGAGCGCAACGAGCGAGCAGATATCGCGCAGCGTGGAAGCGATCGCATCGGTGTCCAACCAGTCGGCCGCCGGCGTAAGCCAGATCGCGCAAGCAGCCAACGATCTGAATCAGATGACGGAGACGCTCCGGGGCCTCGTGGCTTCGTTTCGGCTCGAAGGGCACGCTGCCCCTGCCGACCGGCTCGCCGCCAACCGCAGACCGGCGATGAGCGGCGACGGCGCGAACCGCATTCCAGGCATCAGCTGGCCGGAGCTTTCGTAAAGGGCGCGCTGCCGGCGGCCCGCCTTTCACCAAAGTTGTGAAGAGCGCGCGGCGCACCGGCCGGTGACGGAACGAGCGGCGGAGCGGGGGGTCTCAACCTCCTGTCTCCGCCGCCGTGCGTTCGGCCTTGTTGATCCCAGCCTCCGCGAATGTCAAGAGAATTGCGCCACGAAATGGCCAACGTGCGTCAAGCGTTGGATTTGATCCGAGCGATGCTGGCCATGTCGACGGTAGAGGAAGAGATGCGGCTGTGGATGACGGCGCAGCAGGAAGAACTCGAGGAGCGAATCGAGACGCTCACGGAGGCTCTGGAGCTGGAGCGCCTGCGAGAAACCGGCACTTGACGGCGAACGAGGGGCTGCGTGCGTAAAAGGCGAGACGTAACGGCGCGGACTTCCGGAATGGTTTCCCGTGGAGGCGAAAGCCCTTTGCGCCGGAACCCGGCACTGCATAGCGCCAAAGTTACCATCATGCTACGCCGCCGCGGGTGTACCTTCGCAACGGTCGCTTGTCTCCTGCCTTAGGCAAACGGCTGCATTTTGTTAGCCCCCACCACTCCCAGCGTGCGCCGGCCTCTGCTGTCGCCGCGATGACGGCTACTATGTAGGTGCAGCATATGGCGCACGAGCACGCAGGGTTTGGCCCAGACCCAACGGTAGAAGTCGTTCCAGATCCGGAAACGCGGGCGGATTTTGAACCTGAACCGCACGCGCCCCGACCCGCGCCGCTGCCCAACGTGCCCCCGCCACCGACGTGGGGCGCGCCGCCGGGCTCGCCGCTCGAGGGACCCTCAACTTTCGAGCGCCTTCGGATGGTAGCGGATCCCGTGCTGCTTCTTGCAGCGGCCATCGTGCTTACGATTGCCCTGTTAGGCGGATACCTGCTCCTCCGAACGACGCCGGTGGGCGAGTGGGCGGCCTCGTTTCTCCCCGAAACCGCCGCGGAGGGCGCTCCGGCTGCGGCCGCATACGGACTGTCGGTCGTCACGGCCCCTGCCGGCGCAACCGTGTACATCAACCTCGACTCCATGGGCGTGACGCCGGTGGACAACCTTCCCGTCGGCCGTGGGGTCTATGCCCTTTCGCTGGAGCGCGAAGGTTACGCCCGCATCGATACGATGGTCGTGCTCGACGGCTCGCCCGTACGATTCGCGTTCAGCCTCGCTGATCGGAATCTGTCCTCGTGGGAACGCGCCGAAGCCGACTCGTGGATGCAAACGGACCGCCCCTCGGAAGTCGCCGCGCCCTACGAAGCCTCCGCGACCACGCCGGCGAACAGCCGCCGCGCGGCGCGTCCGGAACGAACAACGGCTACGCGCTCGACTTCCTCGCGCGGGTCGACGGGCGTGCTGCTCGTGACTTCTGAACCCACCGGAAGCCACGTCCTTATAGACGGCGAACTGGCCGGACGCACGCCCCTGCTTCTGCAGAGCCTTCGTTCCGGCGCTCATGATGTGGTCGTTCAGCAGGACGGTTTTTCGTCCTTCTCGTCAAAGATCGCTTTGAAGGCGGGCGACACGGAAACCGTCACGGCTCGCCTGCAGGCCACAACCGGGCAACTCATCGTCCGGGTGCAGCCATGGGGTTCGATCTACGTCGACGGAGAGCTACAGCGGAAAGACACCGACGTTCAGTTCACGACGGACCTGCCGGTTGGCATGCACGACGTCCGCGTCGTTCATCCATCGCTCGGCGTCTGGCATCAGCAGGTGGAGGTTACGGGAGACGCGCCGCAGCGCATCGCGGTCAACTTTACCGGGAATGGCGCTGCGGCAGCTGCTCCGGTACCGGCTAAAGCAAGTGAACCGGCCCAAACATCCCCCGCCGTTGCCGAGACGCCTCGTACGGAAGCGAACGCGACAACCGTGCGCCCGGGCGACGACGGCATTTATGCCGTTGCTGAAGTAACCCCGCAAATCATCGGCGGGGTTGAAGGTCTTTTGCGCAAAGCGCGATATCCCGATGCCGCCCGCCAGGCCGGACTCGAAGGTCGCGTGTTCGTGCGGTTCGTAGTCGACGAGAACGGGCGGGTTCGCAACGCCCACGTCGCTCGCGGCCTCGGTCTCGGCTGCGACGAAGAAGCCCTTCGCCTGGTCAACGACGCGCGTTTCGTGCCCGGAAAGATCGGTGGGAAAGCTGTGCCGGTGTGGCACGCCATCGCCATCCGCTTCCAGATGCCCGGTAAGTAACGCCGCCGGTGGCCTTCATGATGTTCCTTCCGCGCCGGCTTTACCTGCTGCTGTTTGTCTCCCTGATTCTGGCCGTGCCTGGCAGCGCACAAGCACAGGATGGTGCCGAGGAGACGATCCGCGCGGCGGAAGCAGCGTATTCGGAGGGCACCCTGATCGATCCTAACGTGCTGCTCACGATCTCCGTAGCTGATCTGCCCGCCGCAGAGGCCGTGCGCGTGTACAGGCTCCTCGCGCTCTACGCCTTGTTGCAGAACGACTCGCAGGAGGCGCGTTTAAACATCTTCCGGCTCCTCGCTCGCGAGCCTGCCTATGTGGCCGATTCCCTCTACGACCCGCCCGTCTACGTGGACGCGGTGCGAGAGGTCAGAGGTTCGTTGTTTATCGTGTCGGATTCGTTCGTCTCATGCCGGTCCGCACTCGACGAGGCGCAGGCGCGGTATTATGAAGGTGTGTTCGGCCCGGCGGCCGACGATCTCGAAACTTGCGTAGACCGCAACGGCAGTCGGCTCGGTGAAGAGGAGGCGATCGCTGCGCTGAAACTCATCGCCCTAATGCGACTCAAGACGGCCGACCTCGGCCGCGCCCGTAGCGCCGCCGCCCGGCTCTTCGCTCTGCAGCCGAACTTCACGGCCGATCCGGTGCTCGATCCTCCGGATTTTGTGCGGCTCATGTCGCTCGTCGCGCTCAGCCACACGGCTGCCCAGTGACTTATCCACACGTCTGGGAGCCCGCTAAGAGCGCCTTACGCCGCGAATGCCGCTCTGTTCACCTGCTGTGAACAAAGGGATGCCCCCTCAGCGCCTTCAGGTGGCTTATTCCCGAAGGTTTCGTGGATCTGCGGAATTCATCCTTCGCGTAAGCGTAATAAAGGCATAGGGTTAAGCCATACCGGGTGCCTCTGCGGCTCAAAATGGACGATTCGGCCGTGGTATGAAAAACGGGTGGGCGTGGAACTATCGTGATTGTTGATTGCGTGTGGAAAACCCGCCATATCGTGGAAAACCATGTGGGGATTCGGTGAGCGGTTTCCTCTTGCACGGTCCCGATTTCTCCAGTAGACTGTGAGCCGAAAAGATGCCCCAACACCTCCCCGATCATGCAGGCTGCTTCGCTGTTTCACGCTCCTCCCGTCCCTCAGGCGCAAAACGTTTGGGCGAGATGCCTCGACACCGTTGCCGGAGAAGTTTCTTCTCAGGCTTTCAAAACGTGGTTTGCGCCGCTGCGTCCGGTATCCTTTTCCGGTGGCGAAGGTAGCGGGGAAGTAGAGCTGCTCGTCGAGCTGCCGAGCCAGTTCTACCACGAATGGGTTGCCCAGCATTACGGACCGCTGCTCGACCGCTCGCTCAGCAGCGCGCTCGGCCGTCCGGGGCATATTACCTTTTCGATCAATGAAGCGCGGGCAACGGAGCAGCGAGAAGAAGCACCCGCTCTGCGCGCGGCGTCACCCGCGCCCCTGAACACGTCCGGGAGACCGGGTACGGCGGCCCCGCGTCCGCCGGTGCCGTCCTCGGCGCGCGTCCAGACCGACCGTGCGGCAGCTGCCTTGCCGAATGGTCCGCTCAACCCTTCGTATACGTTCGACCGCTTTATTGAAGGCGACTGTAACCGGCTTGCGCGGAGCGCGGCGCTTGCCATCGCCGAGCGGCCCGGCGCAACGAGCTTCAACCCGTTCTTCGTGTACGGCGGCGTCGGACTCGGGAAAACGCACCTCGCGCAGGCAATAGCCAATCAGGTTCAGGCGACGGGTGCCGTTGAGCAGATGCGCTACGTCTCGAGCGAGCAGTTCACCACCGAGTTCGTGCAGGCCATCCAGAGCAACCGGATTGCCGACTTCACGAACTACTACCGGCAAATGGACCTGCTCATTGTCGACGACATCCAGTTCTTCGGAGGCAAGGAGAAGACGCAAGAAGAGTTCTTCCACATCTTCAACGACCTGCACCAACGCGGCAAGCAGGTCGTGCTTTGCGCAGACCGGCCGCCCCGGGATATCAAAGGCATTGAAGAGCGCTTGCTGTCCCGTTTTCAATGGGGACTGAGCGCCGACGTGCAGATGCCCGACCTGGAAACGCGCATGGCGATCCTCCGCCACAAGGCCGACGCCGAGAACGTGGATGTACCCGACTCCGTAATCACGTACGTGGCAGAGCGGGTTACTTCCAACGTAAGAGAACTGGAGGGCAGCCTGATCCGGCTTCTTGCCCATGCCCGCCTGCAGCAGCGCCGGATCACACCGGAGATGGCCATAGACGCCTTGCGCGGATTGATGCGCCTGGAGCCGACTCGGCTCGACGCGGGGGCCATTCAGAAGCTCGTCGCTTCGTATTACGGGATCGACCTTGCAAAGCTGTTGGGAAAGTCGCGCAAACGAGAAATCGTTCAGGCGCGGCACGTGGCCATCTACCTTTGCAAGGAGCACACCGCCCACACGCTCAAGGCTATCGGCGACTTCTTCGGCGGTCGTGATCACTCGACCGTGATCCATGCCGTGACAACAACGCAGGACCGCCTCGACATCGAACCTGCGTTTCGCGCCGACGTCGAGGCGGTCGTGCGGAAGCTGCGAACTGCCGCCTGAAAGGATTACCTGACCACGGCGAACGTCCGGGTTGCACCGCCGGCCCCGGCGCGAACGATGTACGACCCGGTGGGGAGCGTGGATGCGTCTATCGTAAGCCGTCGCTCGTCGCCGGCTGCCATCGGGCCTGAGAAGAGCGTGGCTACTTCCCGCCCCAGCAGGTCGTAAACGGCCACGTCATACGTCCCGTTAGCGGCGGCCGAGAAGCGGACGGTGCCGTGATCGACGACCGGGTTTGGATAGACCTGGAGCGCCGCCGCCGGGTCGGGAATATCGGCGACCTCTGCATTCGTCAGTGCGAGGTTCAAAATCGTGCGCCGCCCGCTATTCTCCCAGGCACCGTTCTGCCAGTCTAAAATCAGCACCTCGTTGACGCGGCCGTTCGGGTCATAGACGTTGCCGATGTGCTGGTCATTCACCCACGCTCCATCCAGCCACTGCGCGACCGCATAACCCGTCTGGCGACCCGCATCATACTCGTACGTGTAGCGCTGGTGGTTCTTCCAGATGGTGCCCTCCGGCTTGCCGTCGATCCAGATGGTCCCTGTGCCTTGCTGCACCGTCACCGCGGACAGAACGGCGTCGTCGTTGTAGACGTAGTTGTAGCGCAGGGTGTTGGTCCAACGGTCGGTGAGCCACGTTTGCCCGACCACCGACTTGACCACGCCGCTCGCGTCATAGGCATACACGACGCGAGAGGCCACTTCCTTGTTGGAGCTGATCCACCGCTCCGTGACCGTCTCCGACAGATGGCCCGCGTCGGTGTAGAAATTAGTATACGATTCAACGGGCACCCATTCGCCGCCGTCCCACGTCTTCATGCTGTACCAGTCGAGCCTGCGCTCCGGCAAATACACATAGTCGAAGCGCGTCTGGTTGACCCAGGTGTCTCCCGAGCGCTTCTCGACAACGTCGCTTGTGAGCTGTCCAAGCTCATTGTATCCCTGCGTCTGGCGGTGCGTCGCGATCCAGGTGTCCGACTGCCACGCATACTGCAGCCACACAACGGAGCTGTCGATGAGCAGACGGCCCGGTCGGGCAGCAGATCCCGCGGTAATACCGTGACCGGCAGCGTCCACCACGCAGGAGGGATCCGCCTCGAGGGAAAGCAGCGGCCCGCGGAGCAGCGGCTGCGCATATACGGTCGTAGCGCTCCATAAAAGAAGCAAAAGCAGGCTTCGGTACATAACGGCAGAGGGTCAGATTCGGAGTACGCCAAGACGTACGCTCATCAACAACAAATATTCAGCCGGATTGAAAAGAGGAACGCTTCTATTACAGTGTTCACGGAGTGGATACAAGCGTCGCAAAAGACGGTATGCCTATTGCAATAAGGCCATATGCAGGCTCTTGGGGAGCACGCATCATAACCGGCTACGCATCATGCTCGCACATTTTGTTCTCCTCAGCTTCACGCTCCTCGTTGGTGGATTCTCCGTGGGGGCTGTATGGCTTAACTTCTTGCAACATCAAGACTTGCCGCGCAGCGTTTCGGTCTCGGAAGGGAATGCGGTGGGGGAGCAGTCGGGCATTGCGAAGGCATCGCAGCCTTCGTTTGCCGTCCGGTAAGCGGACCGATCCGGAGGGGCGGGGAGGCTGAAGCCCCGTTCCTCCGGTAAGTCTTTCCTGCGGCGGTGCCTTGCGAGGCGGAAGAACTTTCCTCACTTGGTGGCCGGCAGCGGTGGATAGCTGTACATCTCTTTGAATACTCTGCGAGGGTCGCCCGCTTCTGCGATGGGAATGGTCTGGTAGCTGACCCAGGCGTGGCCGTCCAGCCGTTCTCCCAGTTTTTGAACGCCGAAGTGGATGCGCACGGCGTAGCCCCAGGTGCGCAAATAGCGGAACAGCAGAAGCGAGCGCTTCATGCAGTACCGATCTCGGTAGGTGAGGCGCATGACGATGTCCACGAGCCGCACGAGTCGCCGCACGTCGCGTGAAGGATCGGCAGCGGATGCCGCGGGGGCGTCGGGGGCGTCGAAGAGCGCAACCAGATCGGGGAGGGAGCGAGACGAGACGTTCCGCGTGTACCGAGCCAGCAAGTACGCCATTTCCCCCAGCAAACGAAGGTCAGAGGGGCGCAGATGTCTGAACAGCCGAAGTCGGCGGGCGTAGCGCCAGAGCTTCTGGTGCAGTGCCTCCCCGGCAGAGGCCGGCCCTACGCGAGCCGCTTGTCTTGCTTGATTCGTCGGCTCGGGCGTCATCGTGTTCTTACCGCGCGAGCGTCATGCGGTGAATAAGAGACCGGCTGCCGGAAGTCAATCGGCAGAGGTACATTCCGGGAGCGAGAAGCCCGGCGTCGAGACGCGCTTCGTGCCGCCCGGCGACCTGGAATCCGCTCGAAAGCCGCTCAACGAGCCGCCCCTGAATGTCATAGACTTCGAGCGTCGTGTCGCCTGCTTCGGCAAGGGAATACCGCACCGTTGTGGCAGGACTGAAAGGATTCGGGTAGTTGCTCAGCGAAAAATCGTCCGGCCTTTCGTTCTCCTCGACCGGCACGAGGATAGAAGACCCCTGTTCAATGGCGGACACCTTGAGCGAGCGCACGAGAAAAATAGCGTTGTCTTTATACGTGTTAACAACGCGGTAGTACGGTTCTGAATCAGAGAAGCGTATCTCGATTCGGTTCGTGCTACTCGAATGTTCGGTTTCCGTCGAGGCGTCCCAGAGGCGGAAGAGCAGCGGTTCATTGGCCGCAAAGCCTTTCTTGCCTTCCACAAAGCTGTCGTCGCTCCAGACGGCGAGGGCGGCATTCTGTCCGGCCCAGACCAGCGACCCGGCGCAATCGCCTTCGGCGGTAAAGACCGCAATCTCATCACCGGCTTCGAGCGGGGCACCTTCTACCGCCGGCGCGGCATCAACGGGGATGAGGATGGTGGCGCTGCCGCTTGTCCGGGTCAGGCAGTTCTGAAAATGCGGCTGCGCTGCTGCGGGCAATGAAGCCGTCAGCAGGGCTGCAAAAGTCAGATATGAAAGCAGGCGGTTGTGCATGGGCGTTCCGGCGCGCTGTCAAAAGGAAGGGCTGCGCTACACTCCCTATTGTACGGGAATGCCGGAAGGCGGACTGTCGCAAAGGACCCGATATTCAGGCGTCTTTGGAGTACCTGGTCATGCGCTTTTGGCGCATAGTGCTGGGCGTGCGGTACCTGCACAGCGTCTCGGACCTGCAGAGGGCGCTTAAAGCACGGGCGCGAGGAGGCGTGTGGCCTGGGTAGCGAGCTTGAAGGCAAACGAGTGGCCGGCAAGGTCCTCCTCGGTAAGGCGGGTCGCAAGCGCGAAGTCGCTGATCAGCATCTCTTCTACGCTCCTGCTGAAACCGGCGTCGCTCACGAGGCAGGTCACTTCGAAGTTCAGACGGAAGGAACGGTTGTCCAGGTTGGCGGTGCCGACGGCGGCGTAGTCGTCGTCGACGAGCAGCACTTTCTGGTGCATGAAGCCTGGCTCATAGAGGTAAATCTTGACGCCCGCGCTCTCGGCGTCGGGAAGATAGGCGTAGGGCACGTAGTGGAACAGGAAGCTGTCGCTCTGGCGCGGCATGATCACGCGCACGTCGATACCGCGCAGCGCAGCGAGCTGGAGCGCGCCGAGAATGCGGCCGTCCGGCACGAAGTAGGGAGTGGCAATCCAGACTCGCTTTTCGGCGCTCTCGATGGCGTGCGTAAAGAGGAGGCCGCAGGTCTCAAGCGCGTCAGCGGGACCCGAGGCGAGGATGAGCCCGCGTTGGTCAGCAGGATGCGTTTCCGCCGACCACTGCACATCCAGGGTCTCTTGCCTGCCATAGTACCAGTCGCGCAGAAACGAGAACTGCAACCCGAGCACTGCCGGACCTTCAAGCGCAAGATGCGTATCCCGCCAGGGCGACAGTTTGGTGTTACGGCTCATGTAGTCGTCGGCCACGTTCAGTCCGCCCACAAAGCCGAGCCGCCCGTCAACCACGACAATTTTGCGGTGGTTACGAAAGTTGATCCGGAAGCGCCCGATCCATTGCCGTTTGCCGCTGAAGCCGGACACCTCGGCCCCTGCCGCTCGGAGGGCAGCGATGTAGGACTTCGGAAGGCCGTAGCTGCCCACCTCATCGTACAACAGATACACGCGAACGCCTCGCGCGCGGGCCTGGAGCAGCTTGTTCTTGAACGCGCGCCCGAGACCATCGTCGGCTATGATGTAGAACTGGGCGAGGACGTAGTGCTCGGCAGCGTCGATCGCTTCGAAAATGGCGTCGAACGTTTGCTCTCCGTTCACGAGGAGACCGGCGTGGTTGCCGCAGGTCATCGGATGGGTGGCGAGACGGTGAAAGGCCGTCAACTCGCCGCGCGCGCGAAGGTCCGCCTCATCGGACGGACGAATGACGATGTGCTCCAGTTCGCGACGGTTCCTCTCCCGCACGCGGCGTTCCACCTCTCGGTCGAATGAGCGCAGCACGCGCACGTAGCCGCTGAACTGCACGCGCCGGAAGGCCCAGTAGAGCGGGAGGGCAACGAACGGCATGGAGACGAGCGCGAGGATCCATGCCACGGCACCCTGCGGCGTACGCGTGTTCATGAGCGCATCGAGGGCACTCAGCACGCCAAGAACGTACGCCAGTGGCACGCCAACGGCGAGGGCCTGGCTCAGCAAGGATCCGTGCATAGGCTCGGAATGGAGAAGGGCAGCCGGTGGCTCCGGCTGCCCTTAAACTACGCCACTCCCGGCCACGGATGATCACTGACACCCGTGATTCTCCGCGCAGCCTTCACGGTTCTACCACGCATCCGTTCGGAACGGATCAGCGGGAAGGCCCTCGGCATTGTAAAGGTTGGCCTTGTCGGGATTGTCGGCCCAGGCGTAACGAACAGCCACCGGATAGGGAACGGCGTCATTCCAGACGACGACCTCGTCGCCGTCGATGCGGGCGTTCGCCCACTGGAACTTGCGGTCAGGCCCGGCCACTGCGAAGCCCTTCAGCGGACCGTCTTTCGCCACCAGGCCGCTGCCGGTGTGGTTGAAACGCAGCCTCACGCGCCCGTCGGCGGCGGAGTGACTATCGTAAACGGGACCGGAGTAGACGAGCGTCTTGCCGTATGCGACGTGCAGCGCAGCAAAGGCGAGTCGCTTGCCCACATCCTGCTTGTTGCGCGGGTGGATATCCTCCGCAACGCCGAGATCGATGGCGAGCGCCTGGCCCGTGTTCGGCAGGGCGAGGGCGCGTGTTTGCGATTCGCGCAGCACGGCCCAATCGCTCTCGGAGGGCTCAGATTGCGGCTGCATGTAATTGGCGAGCTGGACCCACAGGAACGGGAAGGCACCTACGTTCCACTGGTTGCGCCAGCTTTCAATCATCGTCGCGAACTGGTTGCGGTACGCGACGGCGTCGTCGCCGCCCGCATTGGACTCGCCCTGATACCAGATGACGCCCTTGATCGGGAACGGCAGCAGCGGGTAGATCATCTTGTTGAAGAGCAGCGTAGCGACCTGGTTCTTCTCGCCCGACGAATTGAACGTGACTTCGCCCACGCGAAAGCGCCACGGACCGGCGAGCGAGAGCCTCCGGCCGGCGGTCTGGACGTAGAGCGCCTCGGCTGCTCCGGCGATACCGCCGCCGCCGCCCGTATCTTCCACGCGAACGGCAATGACGTTCCGCCCTTCGCGAAGCGCAGAAGCGGGCACCGTGTAGACGCGGTTCAGGTTCCATTGATTTTCTGTCTGACCAACCTCGACGCCGTTCACCCAGGAGATGTCCGAGTCGTCGATGGCACCGAGGCCGACCTCCACGGGCTGCCGCGCCTCCTCGGCCGTGAGGTTAAAGGCGGTTCGGTACCAGCCGATGCCGTCCATACCGGCATAGCCCGCCTGCTCCCACGAAGAAGGGACGGGCACCGTGTCCCACCCGTCCTCGTCGAGCGACGGATCGGCCCAGACCGCTTGCCCGCCGACGAGTCCGGGGTCTTTCTCAGGAAGCGGGCCGACGCGCGCGGTCAGGGCCTCGATGATGCGTTCACTTTTTTCCCGTTCGCGTTCCATAATCGCGTCCATTCCGGCGCTGTCGAGCCCGAGCGCTTCGGCGCTCATCCACGGTTCGATGCGGCTGCCGCCCCAGGACGTATGGATGAGGCCGATGGGCACGCCAATCTCCTTGCGCAGCGTTCGGGCGAAGAAGTAGCCAATGGCCGTAAAGCTGCCGACATGCGCCGGGTCCGCGCGCTCCCACTCGCCGCCGGCGAGCGTCTCCTCCGGCGTTTCGGCCCACGAATGCGGAACGAAAAAGTGCCGGATCATCGGATCGTTGGCCGAGGCAACTTCCTGTTCCGCATTGATGACGTTCTCGACCGGCCACTCCATATTTGACTGTCCGGAGGCCACCCAAATGTCTCCCGCAAGAATGTCTTGGATGCCAATGGTTTGCGTGCCGGACCGTACGCTCATGCTGTGCGGGCCTCCGGCGGGAAGGGCAGGCAGCAAGAGATCCCAGCGCCCCTGCACATCGGCGGTGGCCTCATAAGCGGCGTCGTCGAGGCTGACTGAGACGGCAGCGCCCGGGGCGGCCTTGCCCCAGATGTGGACCGGGAAGTCGCGCTGGAGCATCATCCCGTCGGCGAAGAGGCGCGGGAGGCTCAGCTGGGCGGTAGCGACCGGTGGCAGAGTTGCCGCGCCGGCAGACAGGATGGCCATGAATAGAATGGAGCGTAAGCGCATGGCGATAGGGGTTGACTGGATAAAGGGGAGCCGAGGCAAACGCCCGTCGGCCCCGCGCCAATATAAGCAACCCATTTTACGAATGTACGCCGCGCCACGGGATTGCCACGTCGCTGCGCTCCTCGCAATGACAAGGTGAGGGGTGGCGGGCCTTTTCGATAAGGAATACTGTCATTGCGAGCGCAGCGAAGCAATCTCGGGACTTGTGCTGCTCTTTTCGAGATTGCCGCGCCGCTTCGCTCCTCGCAATGACTTGGGTGGCGCGCGTCACGAGATTGCCGCGTCGCTGCGCTCCTCGCAATGACTTGGGTGGCGCGCGTCACGAGATTGCCACGTCGCTTCGCTCCTCGCAATGACATGGGTGCCGCGCGTCACGAGATTGCCGCGCCGCTTCGCTCCTCGCAATGACTTGGGTGGCGCGCGTCACGAGATTGCCACGTCGCTGCGCTCCTCGCAATGACATGGGTGGCGGGCCTTTTCGATAAGGAATACTGTCATTGCGAGCGCAGCGAAGCAATCTCGGGACTTGTGCTGCTCTTTTCGAGATTGCCACGTCGCTGCGCTCCTCGCAATGACATGGGTGAGGGGCAATGACATGGGAGTGCCCGGCTGTGCGGGTAAGGAATACTGTCATTGCGAGCGCAGCGAAGCAATCTCGGGACTTGTGCTGCTCTTTTCGAGATTGCCACGTCGCTGCGCTCCTCGCAATGACATGGGTGAGGCGCAATGACATGGGCGCGCCGGGCCCTTGGGCCTGAAATGATATACCCGTCACAGTTGCCACACGTCATCGCTGAGGTCGCTCCAGTCGGGGTTGAATGCATTGATGAGGTCTAACTTCTTCTGACGAGAGCCGGCCTTGAGCTGTTTCTCGCGAGCGATGGCATCGATGGGGCGATTGTACTCTTCGAAGTAGACGAGGTGGTCAACATTGTAGCGGCTCGTGAATCCGGGAGTGCGTTTTTCCTTGTGCTCTTTGACCCGCGTGTGGAGGTTGCTGGTGACGCCTGTGTAGAGCACGGTTCGGCGACTATTGGTCAGAATGTAGACGAAATATCGCCGGGGCGGCTGGAGTGGCATTGGGAATGATTACTTTGCCCGTGCGGGATTGCCGCGTCGCTTCGCTCCTCGCAATGACATGGGTGCTGCTCTTCTCGGGATTGCCGCGTCGCTTCGCTCCTCGCAATGACATGGGTGGCGGGCCTTTTCGATAAGGAATACTGTCATTGCGAGCGCAGCGAAGCAATCTCGGGACTTGTGCTGCTCTTGTCGGGATTGCCGCGTCGCTTCGCTCCTCGCAATGACGTGGGTGCTGCTCTTCTCGGGATTGCCGCGTCGCTGCGCTCCTCGCGATGACATGGGAGGCGGGCCTTATGGGTAGGGAATATTGTCATTGCGAGCGTAGCGAAGCAATCTCGGCATTCGTGCACGTCGGTACGGGATTGCCGCGTCGCTTCGCTCCTCGCAATGACATGGGTGCTGCTCTTCTCGGGATTGCCGCGTCGCTTCGCTCCTCGCAATGACAAGGTGGGGTGCCGTGGTGCACGGCGGTATGGGATTGCCGCGTTGCCTCGCTCGGCAGGACACGCCGGTGCCTTCACTCGGCCTTGCGCTCGCGGCGGACGGGGGCACCGAGGTTGATCAGTTTCTGCTCGAGTCGCTCGTAGCCACGGTCGAGGTGGTGCAGGCCGCCGACCTCTGTCGTACCGTCGGCGCAGAGGCCGGCCAGCACGAGGGCCACGCCGGCGCGCACGTCGGCAGCTTCGACCTTTGCGCCGTGGAGCTTGCCGCCTTCAATACGGGCGCTGTTGCCACTGACCTCGATCTTCGCCCCCATCTTCTTCATCTCGGGAACGTGCTGGAAACGTTCCGGATAGATCGGATCGGTGACCGTAGATACGCCATCCGCCTGCGTCATGAGCGCCGTCCACTGCGCCTGCAAGTCCGTCGGAAAGCCGGGGTAGACGCCGGTGGTGACGGATACGGTGTCCAGCTTCTCGGGTGGAATGACCTCGATCCAACTCGCGCCGCTATTAAAGTGCGCGCCTGTCGCCCGGAAAGCGTCTGTAAAGGCGTTGCCGAGGTGGTCCGGCTCTGCGTTCGAGATGCGTAGCCCGACGCCCGGCTCGCCTGCCATCGCGGCGGCGATCATGTAGGTGCCGACTTCAATCCGGTCGGATGCGTTGCGGTAGACCACCGGGTGCAGCACATCGACGCCCTCAATCTCGATGGTGCGCGTGCCGAGGCCGTCGATGTGCGCGCCCATCGCGCGTAGCATTTCCCCGAAAACAACTACGTCCGGCTCGGCGGCGGCGTTGGAGATACGCGACGTGCCCCGCGCGCGGACGGCCCCGAGAAGCACGTTGATGGTCGCCCCGACGCTCGAAGGCTCCATCCTGAACGTGCCGCCGGTAAGACGGCCGCCGGGGGCGCGAGCATAGACCGTTGGCCCCTCGATGCTGATTTCGGCACCGAGGGCTTTGAGTCCTTCCAGGTGCAGGTTCACGGGCCTTGCGCCCCAAGCGTCGCCGCCGGGCAATCCTACGCGCGCCTCACCGCAGCGGCCGAGCAGCGCGCCGAGCAGGTAGAAGGAGGCGCGCATGGCGCTTACCAGTTCGGCGGGCGGCTCCCAGCCCGCCACGTCGGTCGCGTCTATGACGAGCGTCTCCGGCGTGTTGGGATCGTGATCGGGGTCGTAGTCGTAGCCCACGCCGAGGCTCAGCATGGCGTCCGCGAGGGTCCAAACGTCATGCAGAACGGAGACGTTGTAGATGGTCGAGCGGCCGGGCGCGAGCAGCGCTGCGGCCATGAGCGGAAGCACGGTATTCTTCGAACCGCCTGCTGCGATCATGCCGCGAAGCTTGCCACCGCCCTCCACGATCAGCCGCTCTGAGGGATGGGTCTTACTCGGCCTTGTTTTTTCGGAGGCATTCGTAGCGGTGGTCATGGTCGGCACGGCAGAAAGGATGCTTGGTCAGAACAGAAAAGGCGAGGCGCGCCGGACGTACGGGTCCGTTTCGCCTCGCCTTCCGTTATGTGCCGCAGTGCCGCTGCAGTTTCCTCCTGAGCGGCTTCAAAGCCGGCCGGAGAGTCGGTTTCCCCAAGAGGTTACAGGGGATGGTCTGCCGTGGCGGTCAAGCCGCTACTTCTTCGGCGGCCTCTTCAAAAACATAGTCGGCTCCGGCGGCAAGCGCGCGCTCCAGATCGACGAGGATGAGCAGGCGTTCGCCAAGACGGGCAACCCCGCGAATGAAGGCCGAGTCGACACCTGCCGCAAGCGCCGGCGTGGCCTCAATGGTTGATGGATCGACGCGGATGACCTCGCGTACGCGATCGACGAGAAAGCCGACCGTTCCGGCGCGCAGTTCGACGACGATAATGCGGGTGTCCTTGTCGGCCTCCCGCGGTGGCAGGCCAAAGCGGCCCCGGAGGTCGAGCACCGGAAGTACGCGGCCGCGCAGGTTGATGACGCCTTCCACGAACGGCGGCGCGTTCGGGACGCGCGTTATTGCGACGGACTTGATGATTTCCTGGACTTTGAGGATGTCGACGCCGAACTCTTCCTCTCCGACGACAAAGCTAACGAACTGATCGACGAGTGTAGACATGGCTGGTTACTTACTGGATAGATGATTGGCGGAGCGCGCTGGTGCTGTCCGCTCGGTTGAACAGGGCTTCCCGCCGGAGCGCCGACCGTTCGGCTACTCAAGGGATCGGACGGCCCTGCAATTTCTTTAGTGACGAAGCTTAGGAATGCCCCGATACGCTCCGTCGCCGCTGCGCGGGAATGCGGGCGCTGAGGTGGACGACGGACGGGCGGCCTCGGCCGCTTGCGCCAATTGGAACGTTGCCACGAGTTCAGATAGGCGCTCCGTCTGCCGGTTGAGGTCGTCCGTGCCGCGGGCAATCTGCGTGATGCCGGCCGCCGACTCGGCGGACACGGTCGAGATCGCCTCGACGCTCCGGGAGATCTGCTCGCTCGTGGCTGACTGCTCTTCGCTCGCCGCTGCAATCCCGTTGATCCGATCTACGACGGACTGCGCTTCGGATACCATTCGGTGAAGCGCAGTTCGCGCTTCCTCGGCCAGTCGGATGCCGTGTTTCACCTGCGCATCGCCCTTGTGCATCGCTTCGACGGCAGTGTCCGTCTCGTCCTGAATGGCGCGTATCATAAGGGTAATCTTCTTTGTCGCCTCGCTGGTGCGCTCGGCGAGTTTGCGAACCTCGTCCGCCACCACGGCGAATCCGCGCCCGTGTTCGCCTGCACGGGCGGCCTCGATGGCTGCGTTCAAGGCGAGGAGGTTCGTCTGACCTGCGATGCCGTCAATGACTTCCGTGATCTCGCCGATTTCCCGGCTGGAGGCACCAAGACGTTCTACGGTCGCGGCTGCTCGCGTGACGACGGTCGCAATTTCTTCGATCTGAGCGACCGTCTCGCCGACCACGCGCCCGCCATCCGTAGCGGCCCGGCCGCTTGCTTCTGCGGCCGAAGCCGCATCCGCTGCGCTCTCGGAATTGGCGACAATCGTGCGCGTCATCTCCTCCACCGCCGCCGAAACTTCACCTGCCTGTGCCGACTGTTCCTGTGCGCCAGCGGCGAGCTCCTCCGTGGCGGAGGACATCTGGGAGGCAGCAGAGGCGGTCGCGTGCACGGCTCCCTGTACCGCCTCAATCGTGCGGTGCATATTGACCACAGCCTGGTTGAAGCCGCTGAAAAGCTTACCCATGGTATCGTCGCGATCGGCCTCCAGGCTGACGGTCAGATCGCCACGGGAGAAAGCGTCCATCCGGTCAAGGAGGAGGGAGGCGGAGTCAGCGAGATACGTGCGCTCGGCCTCTGCCTCCCGCGCCAGCGTGGCGGCCCGTTGCGCGCTGAGGTCCGCCTCCTCTCTGGCGTGCTCGCGAGCCGCGCTGGAAGCCTCGAGCCCCTCAACCATCGCATTGAAGGCGGCGGAGAGGACCCCGATCTCCTCCTTCCCGTCTACGGGCGCGCGGGCGGACAGATCTCCGGCTTCTACGGCCAGTGCGGTCTCTTTCAGGCGCGCCACGCCACGGCGTACGTGCAGGAAAATGAAGAGCACGCCCACGCTGCCGAAGAGCAGGCTGATAAGAAGCAGACCGAGGATGGCTCTATTCACCTTTGCTGAGGCAGTAGCCACGTCATCCGCATAGACCCCGGTTGCAACGATCCATCCCCATGGCTTGAAGAGTTTGCCGTAGGAGATCTTGGGTGTCGCTATGTTCGTCTCAGGACGTGTCCAGCTGTAGTGCGTGAAACCCTCTCCTGTTGCGGAGACATCTGCGGCCAGGTCGCGGAATATCAGCTTGCCGTTCGCGTCCTCCATCGTGCTGAGGTCTGCTCCCTCCAATTCAGGCTTGATTGGATGAATGATGCCGACGGACGCTTCATCAATAACAAAGAAGTAATTCCCGTCGTCAAAGCGCATGGCGCGGATAGCATCGGCGGCTTCCCGCTGCGCTGCCTCCTTCGTTAGCTCACCGGAGACGGCCTTCCGATTGGCTTCCTCCAGCAAAGTGTAAGCGGATTCGACAAGGCTCTGAATAGCGGTGAGTTTTTGGTCCCGGATTGCTGTGCGGACCAGTTTCGTGCCTACAATCCCGATGGAGGGAAGGGTGAGTGCGAGAAGGAGAACGAGTGCTGCTGAAGCCTTCTTCAAGAGGCTCCAGTCTTTGTACCATGAAAACATAGCGGGCATGAGTTTATTCGGAGAATGATCGCGAAGCCTGCGGAATCGAAGAACTAAACCGATGCCTTGACTGACGCCTTGTTGTAAAGGGTTTGGTCTAAAAGAAGTAGTAGAGTGCCAGGAGGGTGCGGATGTTGGTCGCAGAACGCGCATCCGCTTCCGTGTCCGGACGCAGCCGCGAATCGATACGGGCGGCATAGCGTGCGGACGTTGCTTCCAACTCTACAGCCGCTCGAAGTGGGGCGGCATTGAAGACGAGGCGCGGCGCGACGCGCCAGAGATGGTCCATGTTTGCGGCCCGCGTGCCGGCCGTGGATACGGCCGCAACGTCGCAGCGGGCACCGAGATTGGTCAGGTAGCCGGCAAACAAGCCCGCCGCAAGACCCTCGCCCGTGGTGGCAACGTCCATCCAGCCGGCTGCGACGTGCAGCGCCTCATATCCGCCGGATTCCGTTTCAACGAATCCGCCCGTCATGAGGTGGTCCGCCAGGTCCGTGCCGTAGGTGGCTTTTGCTCGAACGGCCATACTTCTGAAAGCGGCTTTACCATACCCCTGAACGGCCCACGCGCTGAAGCGCGCCTCCATTGCCTCCGGGCGGATGCTCTTGAAGTAGGAGCCGGCACCGATACTGTGCTTGCCGAACCCGTACTCCGCGTGCAGATGCATACCGGGGAGGCCGGACTGCTGTTGAAGTTTGTTGCCGCTCATCTCCGAGAACCCGTCGCGCTGCTGCGAAAGCGCCGCCTGGATGCGAAAGCCGCCGGGCTTCCACGTATAGGACACTTGCGGAAAGCGGGCAAAGGGCTGGAAGGGCGCGCCGCCGCTCGTGGCGGCGACCTGCGGCGCTGCGGCGAGGCTGAACAACGGGGACCAGTATTGCCCGACGAGCACTTCATGACGCGGCCAGTCGAGCCGCACGTAGGCGTGGCGCAGGCGGAGGGTGCTGACGTTGCTGTTGACAGAACCCCAAAAGTCGGCTTCGAGAAGGGCGGTGACTTTCGCGCCGAACGCCTCGGCACCCGCCGCCGCGACGCCGATGCGCGACTCGAAGGCTGCGAGGATCAGGTTGTCCGTGCGGGAGGCCGGGCTGTCTTCGAGAGGGTAGAGGCTGAGTTGACCTTCGCGCACGGCGAGCACCTGCCGCGTGTCAAAGATGTTCTCCGCCTTGACGTATCCTACCACGTCCAGCGTCTGCGCGGCAGCGGATGTGCTGAGGCCGAGTAGCACTGTAAAAAGAATGTAACTGCGATGGCTCATGAACACACGAAACGGCGAATGCGATGGTGAAAGGGCGCGGAGACTGAAGACTCTCTCCGCCTCATTATCGGTCTTCTTTGAAGCACCTATAGCGGGCGTCTCGCTATTCATCGCGATTTGGGCATTATGTTCATGGCAGCGGTAGGAGACGCAGATCGGCAGCGCCGTCGGCCGCGCGATTGGCCCCGATTCGCGTTGTTTATCCCCGCGCTCGTAGCGGCGCAACCGCGCCGGGTATCTCATGAGCACTTGCAGTACCTTAATCGCTGTTGAAATAACAGAACGCGCTGTATGCAGTTCACCATGTGGACCAAAGTACCCACGCAACCTCCGCCATGAGGGGGATTCAAGGGGCTGCCAGGCAGCATTCCCTTTGCATGCAAAGCACTATAAATAAGTGATGTATTCCACCCGTAGTACATCAACAGCCTCCTAACCCTGTTGCGGCGCACGGGCCGGGTGCCGCGCCGGACCATCACGCTCCCTTTCGTCAATGAAAACCGTTATTGCATTTATCCTCTCCATTCTTGCTGTAGCAACACCGACGGCAGCGCAGGAAGTCGCGGGTGACGTGGACACGACGTACGTGCAAGATGGCGTTCGCGTCTACGAACTCGCGCCGCTCACCATCAGCGCGCGGCGCGTAGCGTGGGGGGCAAGGGAGACGCCGCTCGACAAGGACGACTTGAACCACGCGCTCGAAAAGAGCGGCGTCGGCCTCATCCGGCGCGGCGTGTTCATGGCGAGCGACGTGTACCTGAACGGTTTCAAGCGCGGGGATTTGGAAGTGACGGTGGACGGGGAGCGCTATCCGAATGCCTGTCCGAACCGGATGGACCCGCCGATCACCCGCGTGAACCCGCTGGAGATGGAGGCGGTCGTGGTGGACGGATCATCGGCTTCGCTGCAGTCCGGCATTGGCGGCGCGATAGCTTACCGGCGGTCGCAGCCTTCCGATCCGCTGCGGGTGCGCGGTGGCGTCTCGGCGAGCGGAGCCAGCGGGCGAAGCTTTGACGGGGCGCTCTCGGTGGAAAAGAGCAGGCAGCGACTGAGCGTCCAGGTCGTACGAGGGGAGCCGTACACCGACGGCCGCGGCGCAGACTTCGCCAACCTCTACGGGTACCGGGAGGCGAACCATTCTTACGGCCGCGTCGAGGTCGCTTTCCACGGGCAGGCCGCCGGGCTCGCGTACGGCGCGACGCTTTCGGCCACGGACGACGTCCCGTTTCCTTATCTGCAGATGGACGAGCGGTACGACCGCATGTGGGGGGCGCACGTCTCCTACGGCGGCAACAAGCTGTATGTCAACCGGACCGCACATTCCATGGACAACGCGCTGCGCGTGTCGAGCGACAAGATGTTCATGCAAAGCGACGCCACCAACCTGACGGTCGGCCTCACGGGTCGGCACTACGAAGCGTTTTACCGGGAGTGGGGGCTGTGGAACCGGTTTGAACCGCGCAGGGCGGCTCAGTGGCAAGGCTTCGAGCAGCACATGCTGCCGGACGTGGCGATTCTGTCGGCCGCCGCTTACCACGCGATCCAGGCGGGTCCCGTTCGGCTTACGGGGCGGCTCGGATTCAACCAGTTCCGCATTCGAGACGAGGATCGACTCTCGTTCTACCAGGGGATCTTCCCGGAGGCCGAAGCGAGCCGATTGTTTGTGCCGTTTGCGGCGACGGCTTCGGCATCGCCGGGCGCGGTCGGTCCCTTCACGGTCGGACTCATGGCGGAGGTGGCGTCGGAGGTGCCGGAGGCGCAGACGCTTTATATATCGGTTCGAAAGCCGATGGGCAAGCCGTACTGGTCGGGCAATCCGAAGCTAACGGCACCTGTAAAGATGGCCCTGCGGGGAACGGTGGGATCGCGGCACGCCGGTCTGGAGGGCTACGCGGTACGCGTCGCCGACTACGTGCATCCCCGCAAAGCCGCCTCCGAAGGGCAGCCCTTCCTGACGTACCGCAACATCGATGCCGTCATGCTCGGCTTTTCTGCTTATGGAACGTGGCGTCTCCTCGACGCGCAGGCGGCGTACACGTGGGCGCGCAACCAGTCGGAGGGGACGCCGCTGGCAGACACGTCGCCCTTCACCGCCGCCTCGACGGTACGGACGCCGACGCTCGCAGGCGGCCTGTTGTTCTTGCGGGGCGACTTTGCTGCGGCGCAATCGCGGGTAGACGCGGTGCTCGGCGAGGAGGCGCACGCCGGCCTGGTTTAGGACCGACGCCGGGGCATCGATGGAGCTTCAGCACACGCGCTTCAAGCTGGAGATCGTTAACCTATTTGACGCCCACTATTACCAGCACCTGTCCTATCAGCGCGACCCGTTCGCGGCGGGCTTGCACGTGTACGAACCCGGGCGGATGGTTCGCCTTTCGGTGGCTTACGAGATGTAACGCCGGAAGCATTCTGCGGGGGCGGCAACTGCGGGCGATCAAATCAACCTGCGCGCCAGCCGGCGCACGGCTTCGGTGGTGAGGCCGAAGACGAGGTGCGAGGCGAGGCTGTAGAGGTGCGTGGACGCGGGGTACTTCCACGGCGCTTTCGAAAGGCCAAGCGCGGGAACAGCACCCTCGTCGGCGAAGAGCCAGACGAGCGCGCCGAACGGAAGTCCGCCGCCAAGCGTCGCGGCGGGCGCGGCTTCAGCAACCACGCTGTAAAGAACGGCATTGGCGCTGCCAAACCCGTAATGCACGGCCTCCCCCGCCGGGGACTTCTCCTCTTTCGTTAGCTCGTGACCAGCCGCGGCTTTCGAGATGGCTTCGGCGGTCTTGACCGTAGCCGGTTCGCCGCCGGAGGAGTCGCTTGCGTCGTCCTCTTCCGGCTCCCCGAGCAGCTTCTTGAAGACATCGGCGGGCACGGCCGCTTGAAAGCGTTCCATGACGAAGGATGCGACGAGACCGGCAACAAGCCCGGCGGCGGCACCTTTTAGAAGATCGGAAGCGGCAGGCATAGGATTCGACGAAGGGTGACTGGCGTTGGAGGAGGGCGGGTTCGTGCCCGTGCGCGCTTTGACCGCCCCCGAGAGGCCCGGGTTCATCTCCTTGTAGGATCGTTGCAAAAGCATTCCGTGGCCGAGCCGCTCGGCGTCCGGTCAAAGTCCGCTGAACGCGCTGAACCCGCCGTCGACGCGGGATCACGGCGCCCGGTCACGAACGACGCCGCGTCGCTGCACAGCCACACGACAGGCGCCCTGGAGTTCTTCGGGCTCGCCGAACCGGCCCACCGGCGTCGGGCGAGGATGTTCTCGGCGCGCTCGGTGAAGGAGCCGTCGGCGTGGACGAGCACGGCCCGGTTCTGCGTCGCGATGAAAAACCCCGGCGCGATGGCGTTGACGCGAACGCCCGGCGCCCCGCGCCTTTGCGCCACGTCGACGGCCAGCCAGCGCGTGACGTTGTCCATGGCGGCTTTTGCCGCCGAGTAGCCCCATCACACCGCTCATGGCGCGCAGCGCCGCCATCGACGAGATGTTGACGATGCTGCCCCGCCCGCGCTCGCCATGCTCTCGCCGAAGACCAGACGTCGGGTACACCGTGGCGTGGAGGTTGAGGCGGACGACTTCGTCGAAGGCGTCAAACGGCAGGCTCGAACACGGGCCCGTCGTCCGTCCGCGCCCGCGCCACGTTTCCCGCCGGCCGCGTTGATGAGCAGCGTCGACGCGGCCCCGCTCCGCAGGAGCGTCCCGCGGGCGGCTCGAAGCGGCCCCTTGGTCGAGCGCATCGGCGAGAAGCGCGAGCGCATCGATGCCCCATTGGCGCAGCGTCGCGCAGGCTGTCTCGGCCCTTCGGCGTCGCGGCCCAGGATGGCGACCGTGGCCCCCTCGCCTCGCCAGAGCCTGCCGCCATGCTCCCGCCGAGCGTCCCGTAGCCGCCCGTGACGACGGCCACGCGGCCTTTAAGTCCCTTCATAACGCGCTTCTGCATCTTAATTGCCGGGGGCGTAAGGAAACGCGAGCGACTCGTAGTACGCGGCGGGCGCTCGGGGCGGTGCCGCGCCCCCGGGCAGCGGCCGCCGCGCGAAACGTCTGCCAGTAGGCGATGCTCGCGTCCCGCCACCACTGGCCTCCTTCTCCTGGATGGCAAGTTAAGGCGCGCACGCTGCTCCAACCGCTCGGGATCGACGTCCCCCTTGAGCCTCTGCCCAGGTCGCGTGCATCTCCACCACGCGTCGACGCCGGCGTCATAGTGACGAACAGTTCGTTCCAGAGCGTCCGGCCCGTGAGACGGCAGGCGGTAGTCCCACGGGCACGTGGTGGAACCAGAGCAGGTTTTCCGTCCGGACGTGTGGCAAGATTGCCATAGCGCGTCGCCGGATCGGCTCGGAGTATTGGCGCGACGGCGTTGCTGCCGCTCGCCGTCCGGTCGAAGCCGATGCCCTGCGCGTCGGCACGGTGGTAGTAGACCGGGTTCCAGTCGGGGCGCGGGAGGTCGCCGACCCACGGGCCGGGGCCGTAGTGGTGGCCCGTCGCCATGAGGTGGTGCGAGCCCGAGCGGCGTCATGTAGTTGACGGCCGCCTCGCGCGAGGCCATCATCATGTCCACGACGGGCTCGACGAAGGCGGCTTCGTCGGTGAACGTCATCCGCGATCCACTCCCGGGCGATCGCCTCGGCGGCCAGCGTAGGGTCCCAGGCGAGCCGCCCGAAGGCGTACCAGTTGGCCTGGTCGAAGATGGAGCCGCGTCCAGTTCCGGTCGGTGCCGATGTTCGCGACGCCGGCCATGCCGGTGATCGGGTAACCGTGGAGCGTCGCCGTCGATCACGTCCGCGACCGTCGAGCCCTGCCCGTCGGCGTAGGTGTCGGCGTCGAGGACCTCCTCCAACAGCGTGCCGAGGTAGACGAGGTGGGTCGCGAAGCCGAGGTACTCCTTAGTGATCTGGAACTCGATCATGAGCGGCGTCTCCGGCATCGCCCCGAACAGCGGGTGGAAAGGCTCGCGCGGCTGGAAGTCGATGGGCCCGTTCTTGACCTGCACGATGACGTTGTCGCGGAACTGCCCGTCGAGCGGGACGAACTCGTTGACGCCTGCTTGGCGCGGTCCGTCCGCGCTCGTCGGCCGAGTAAACGAACGCGCGCCACATGACGACGCCGCCGTGGGGCCGACCGCGTCGGCGAGCATGTTGGCGCCGTCGGCGTGGGACCGGCCGTAGTCCTGCGGCCCCGGCTGGCCCTCCGAGTTGGCCTTGACGAGGAAGCCGCCGAAATCCGGGACGTACCGGTAGATCTCGTCCGCCTTGTCCTTCCACCACGCGGCCACGTCCGGGTCGAGCGGGTCGGCCGTCGTCGAGCCCGCCGAGCTCCATGGGCGCGCTGAAGCGCGCGGTGAGGTATACGCGGATGCCGTACGGGCGGAACACGTCGGCGAGCGCCGCCACCTTGTCGAGGTACATGGCGTCAGGCACGTGCGCGTTGGCGTTCACGTTCGTCAGCACGGTCCCGTTGATGCCGATGCGAGGCGTTGGCGCGGGCGTAGTCCGTGTAGCGCGGGTCGAGGTAGTCCGGGCAGCTGGTGCCAGTCCCACAGCGAGAAGCCGGCGTAGCCGCGCTCGACGGTCCGGTCGAGGTTGTCCCAGTGGTTGAGCACGCGGAGTTCGACGCCGGGCGCCGCGGCGATGTCAGGTGCCGCTGATGCGACTGGCCGGTCTGGAGCAGGCGCAGAAAGGCGAACCCGCCATAGAGCACCCCTACGTCCGTGTTGGCCGCGATGACGGTCGCCAGGCCCTCCGTCGACCTCGACGGTCCGAATCACGATACCCTTCCTCCCCCAGGCGTTTGAGGTCCGCCGCGAGGCCGGCCGCGAGGCGGCGGGAGCCGCCGGGCGTCCGGCGATCACGGCCCCGCCGTCCGCGGCGCGCCGTCCGCGGGGACGCACCCAGAGCCCGCTCAGCCCGCGGACGCAGCTCGTCGCGCGCGGCCCGGAGGGTGGGCGAGTCGCCGTCGAGGACCATCTCGGCCGACCAGCGCGCGGTACGTCGCCAGGCGCTCCGCCTCGGCGACCGGCTTGTAGCGGAGCCAGAGCCGGTAGCCGTCCTCCGCGCGGGCCAGGAGGACGATCAGGATCGAGAGGGCAAGGACGAGCAGGGGCGGAATGCCTTTCGCATGACGGACGCTCGGAAGGAGTATGGAGATGCCGCAGGTGCGGTTACGAGGGGACCTCCGGCGCGCGGTCATCGCGCGGGTCGGCCCACCGGTTGTTGGGGATGAGTGGCGCCCAGCCCGGGCGGAGCGGGTCCTGGTCGTACGGGTAGGGGCCGAGCCGGAGGTAGAGCTCGTGGTACTCGGCCGAGCTTGTCGCGGTCGAGCGTCACGCCGAGGCCGGGCGCCGTCCGGCACGGCGATGGCGCCGTCCTCGTACGGCCATCTTGCCGCCCACGATCACGTCGTCCACGAGGTGGTGGTAATGGGCGTCGGCGGCGAAGCGCGAGGTTGGGCAGGACGGCGCCGAGGTGGAGCATCGTCGCCAGCTGGATGCCCAGCTCGCCGGAGGAGTGGACGGCCACGCCGAGCTGGAACGTCTCGCACACGCCGGCGGCCTTGATGCACGGCCGGATGCCGCCCCAGAACGTCGTGTCGAGCAGGATCACGTCGACCGCCGTGTCACAGCACGTTGGCGCTGCAGCTGCTCGAAGTTGACCACGACCGTGTTCGTCGCCAGCGGCATCGCACCTTCTCGCGCACGCGGCGCATCCCGTTCAAGCCCGAACACCGGGTCCTCGAAGTAGTCGTTTCGGATGCCCTCGATCTGCTGGCCGAACCAGATCGCCTGCTCGGCCGACCACACGCCGTTCGGGTCGAACCGGAACGAGTCGTCCTCGGAAGAGCGTCGGCGACGGCGCGGTAGCACTCCAGCTCGTATTCCGGCGGGAAGACGCCGCCCTTCAGCTTGTGCGTCGTGAACCCGTACCGCTCCTTGAGCGCGACGCGCCTCCGCGACCAACTGCTCGATCGTCCGCACCTCGCCCTGCCGTCCCCGGGATGCGGGTAGCGGAAGAAGAGGTAGGAGGCGAACGGCACCCGCTCCCGCAAGCCGGCCGCCCAGGATTTCGGAGACGGGCACGCCCCACTTCTGCCCGAGCAGGTCGAGGCAGGCGAACTCGATCGCCGCCAACATCTGCGTCCGGTTGTTGTACAGCGACGCGGTCGGGTTGGCGACCAGGAAACGCAGCTCCTCGATCCGCGCCGGGTCGCGCCCGAGGAGGTACGGCTTCAGGCCTTCGAAGGCGGCCGATCGCGCTTTCGCCGCCGCCGCCCATCTCGCCCAGCCCGACGAGCCCCTCGTCCGTCTCCACCTCGACGATGGTGCGAACGAACCGCCCCCAGTGGCAGCCGTTGGCGTGGCGCAGCGGGCGCTTCCAGGGGGACCGTGACGGGCGTGGCCCGGATATCCGTTATGCGCATGGTTCAGTTCCGGCAAAAGCAGGAGCAAAGGTGGTGCAGGAAAGATTGTTGATCCTTGGGATACGGGCAGTGAGCGAGTTTATAAGCGCCGATCCAATCAAGCCAAACGACAAAGAAGTTCCTGAGAGGCTATTAGAATAATAGAACGCATCGTCTGTAGCTCACACCATCGACCAAAGCACCAATGCAACTTCCCCCTCGAGGGGGATAAAAGGGGGTGTTATGCAGCGTCCCGGTTGCGCAAAAAGTTATAAATATATGCAGTGGATCAAATGTATATTAAACCGACAGCCTCTTAAAGCAAGGCTGAGATGCGTCGCCCCGCCGTCATGACACGGTCCTGACGTTCCGTTCTCCTTGTGCACCGCCCCTTTCCCGCCTCCTTCAACGCCCCCACGTGTCATCCTGAACAGAGTGAAGGATCTACCCTTCCCGCCTGCTAAGAAGCTGTCGAAGCAACGTGAACACGGAGCTTTGATCAAAGATTATAGGAATTCAATCAACAGCCGAATAGGGTCGTTGTATAGTAGGACGTTGAAATAGATAAAACCGCTACATGTAGCTGAAGATCAAAACCAAAGCACCAACGCAACTTCCCCCTCGAGGGGGATAAAAGGGGGTGTTCTGCAGCATTTAAGTCATGCACCGCGCATATTGAAGCCGTGATAAAAAGACTCCGTCGTACATCAACAGCCTCCTGAGTTGTCGCCAATGCCAAAAGGGCGGTCCTTCGTTCCAGTTGGTTACAAACCGGCGGATCTGAATCGCGGCGGCGTCTGCCAAGAGGCTTGCACACTGTCCTATTGCACTTATGCTGAAGCCATAGTATTACTGATTCCGGTTCAAAGCTAATGCGGCATTTGGAGGCGCTCGGCGAGGCGGGTGTACGCCAGCTTCGGCTGGTAAAGCGCGTCGAAAATGAGTGCCGCGCCCCAGCCCGAGAATTGCCCCGGCACCCAGGAGTACTTGTCCGTGAAGCCCCAGAGGACGAACGCGGTGCAATTGTCGGCTTCCAGGCAGACCCGCATCGTGCCGTCGTAGACTTCCCCCTGCAACATGAGATCGCCGCTATCAGGACCTGAGCCGTCCGGTAAGAGGGGAATGCGCACATCGAGTTCCGTAATCTGGACCTCGAGACCGAGGTCGGCCAGCCGCTTCATATTCGCCTTCAAATCCGACGTGCTCAGCGGCGAACGGGCGCTGAGGTGCATCTGCATTCCCACCCCGTCGATCGGCACGCCGCGCTGCCGCAGGCCATTTACGAGGTTGTACACCCTGTCCGACTTGGTGCCGAGGCCCTCAGCGCTGTAGTCGTTGTAAAAGAGCTTCGCCGACGGATCGGCGGCGCGGGCTGCCCGGAAGGCGATGTCGATGTAATCGTCGCCGATTCCGGTCCGCCAGACGGACGTGCGAAGGGGATCCGAGCCGCCGTCGCTGATAGCCTCATTGACAACGTCCCACGCGGCTACGCGCCCCTTGTAGCGTCCGACGACGCTTGCAATTTGCTCCTGCATGACTTCGATGAGCGCCTCGCGCGTCCACGCGCGTTCGGTCACCCACGCGGCATTTTGCTGATGCCAGACGAGGGTGTGCCCCCGCACTTTCATGTTGTTTCGCTCGGCAAAGCTGACAAAAGCATCAGCGGCGGCCCAGTTGTACGACGAGCGCACCGGGTGGATGGGGCCGAACTTCGTCACATTTTCGGCGGTGACCATGCCGAACTCGCGCGCGAGCACCTGCTGGTACTGCGGTTCGCCGGCGAGCGCGTCCATGTTCACCGCTGCGCCGATCTCGATGCCACGTTCCCTGGCGAGCGTGCGTAGCGGCACGTCCTCTTCCTTCACGGGGTCGCTACCGCCGCTGTCGCACGCGGCCAGCGTGAGGGTAAAAGCGAGGAGAAAAGCTGTTGTAAGTCGGTGCATGAGCGGTTCTGTACGGGTCGCGTGTGGAAAGAATCAAGGGGCGTCGGGCGCGTAGGCGTAGAGTCCGAAGTAAGTGCCCACGAAGCCGCCGGCGCGGTTCGTGCTCAGGATGGTGCCGTCGGCCGTAGCGAGCCGACGCCAGTCATCTTCCCCGGTGTCGTAAAGGAATCGGTACGTTCCTCCATCGGCTTCGATGCGCAAGCGAAGCGTGTCGGCAGCACCGATAGCTGCAGAGGCAAGCACTGTCGGCGCGCCGCCCGCAGCCTGCTGCACCTGAACGACCTGCCGGCCGTCCTGCCGCGCAACGGTGAGCGTGAAGAAGTGCCCTTCGTTCTGGAACGCGGCAAGCCCGGCCCGGGGGCCCTCCTCTCGGGGCCTATAGCGCATTTGCGTTGTCGCCGTGGCGACGCCGTGCGCTTGCCGTCTGCCCACAAAGGCGGGTTGACCCCCGTCTTCCAGCGCCACCGGGCGCGGATACAAGGTGAGCGCGCCGGGATTCGCGTCGAGGCTGTACGGGAGCGCCTCGGGTGTCCGTATTAGGTTCCAGTAGAGGGGGAGCGTTCGTCCGTCGAAGCCTTCTCGCAAGGTGAAGTTGCCCGTCGTAGGAACGGGCGGCACCGGCCCGAAATCGAGGTGTGGTCGCTCGGCGACCGGCGGTACGGGCTTGTTGCCTTCCAGAATGACCGGCCACCCGTCCTTCCAGCTCACGGGCAGAAGAAAAGTCTCGCGACCGGTATTATAAAGGTCGTCCCGGTAGGGGCGCGTGCCGAGAAAGACGGCCCAGAGTTCGCCGGAAGGGGTGTCCACCAGGTCCGCGTGGCCCGTCGAGGTGACGGCGAAAGGCCGCGCCGGATCGAGTTGGCGCTGCGTCAGGACGGGGTTACCGCCATAAGGTGTGTAAGGCCCGGTGGCGGCGTCGCTGCGAAAGATGACTTCCGAATGCCCGGGACCGGTCCCGCCCTCGGCCGCCATGAGGAAGTACCGGCCCTTCAACTTATACAGGTGCGGACCTTCGATCCAGATCGGGTTCTCCTCCGGGCGGCTTCCCTTGTCTACGAGCACCGAGCGCGGCCCGACCAGTCCGCCGGTTTTAAGATCAAACTCCTGTATCCAGATCGCGCGGTGCCCGTCGTACTGGGGCGCGCCCTCGGGCGGACCGTTGTTGACCACGTACGCTTTCCCGTCGTCGTCGAAAAAGAAGGACGGATCGATGCCGTCGACGCCCGGCAGCCAGACAGGCTCCGACCAGGGGCCGGCGGGATCCCTGGCGGTGACGTAGAAATTGCCGCCCGCGCCTACCAGCGTCGTGATCATGTACAACACGCCGTCGTGGTAAGACAGGGCGGGCGCAAAGATGCCCTCGGAGATGCGAAGGCCGGTGAGGGGCAACTGCGACGGCCTATCGAGAACGTGCCCGATCTGTGTCCAGTTCACGAGGTCGCGGCTCCGAAAGATCGGCACCCCGGGGAAGTACGCGAAGGAGGAGTTGACGAGAAAATAGTCCTGCTCGACACGCACGATGCTCGGGTCGGGGTAAAAACCGGCGAGGATCGGGTTTCGGAAGTCATCCGGCCCGACCGGAAGGTCGAAGACGCTGTCGCTACCGGCATATTCGAACCAGTCGAAGCGCGGCGAAGCGCCCATCTTAATAACCGACCGGGGCGCGGCGCAGGCGGAGAGTAACAGGAGCGGAAGCACGAGAAATCGTATCATTGCGGGGAGATGCGACCAAACTGGCGGTCGGCAAAGTCGAGGAAGAGCGACCAGTCGGCCGCAGTGATGCCGTGCCCGCCGGGACCCATGCTGAAGCCGAGACGGTCTCCAGCGAACGTGTCCGTGGGCGGGAGGATGCCGGACTCGATGCCTCCGTATCCGAAGAGGCGGTAGACGGGGGTGGCAGCTCCGGCGGCGAGAAACGACCCGCGTGGATCGCCCCAGTAGTCCCGCTCGGCAACGTTGACGAAGAGCGGGCGCGGCGCGATGAGCGCGAGCAGCAAATGGCCGTCCAACGGCAGGTCTTCTTCGCGCCCGACGTAGGTCTTATAACGGGCATTGAACCACTGCGGCGCGTACCCGGTGATGCTCTGCATCGTCTCGCCGTACCCGCGACGGGCGAGGCCGGAGCCTGCAAGTCCGGACTGAACTGAGTATACGGCGGCGAAGCGCCTGTCGCGAGCGGCCGCCCACAAAGCCGCCTTTCCGAAGCGCGAAAAGCCGAGCACGGCAACGCGCGATGCGTCCACGTCCGGGTCCGTTTCCAGGAAGTCCATGGCGCGGCTCATGGCCCAGGCCCACGCGCCAAGTACGCCCCACCGTGCCGAATCGGCCTGCTCTGCGTCCGGAAAGGGGAAGGCCGCCTGCATGCCCGTCAGGAAAAGGCTGTCGGGATGGTCCGGCTGCACCTCCAGTGGATTGAATGAAGCGACGCCATAGCCTCTTTCCAGCAGCGCGTTGCGGTTCCGTCTCCCCCACGGAATCAGGAAGACGGGAGCGGGTCCGTGCGAGGGCGTCGCGACTTCAAGATCCATCTTTGGTCCGGACTCCTTGCCCGAGAGCAAGATGACAACGTTCTTGACCGTCATCGAATCGGTGCGCGTGGCCGAGGCAACGCGCCACGTCATTCCCGCAGGGCGTTCGACCGGCGGCCGTCCGTAGACGTGGTCTTCGAAGAGCTGAATGATCTCCCGCCGCCGCGCGCGCCACTGCGTGGTATCCCCGACCGGTGTCCCATCCTCAAAAAGCAGCGGATCGGGAAGAACATAACTCGGAACGAGGCGCTCGTCGTACTGCCCGGGCGGGTAGTCGCCGGGGAGATCCGGAACCTGCGCTGCCGCCCGATTCCAACATGCCGGGCCGAGCGCAAGCAGGAGCAGGAGCAAAAAGCGCGCGCGGCAAAGCCGGCGTTGACCCGGTGGGAAGAGGGTTTGCTTCATGGTCTCAGTCGCGGGTGGGACGGGGACTTTCAGGCGGCCCGAGGTAGGACGGCTGCATTCCGCCCGCGTCTATGACGATCTTCTGTACGACCACGTCCGGGTCGATCATCCAAAGGTGCAATGTGTGGCGACCGGCGGTTCGTACGGTGTGCCCGGACGGGACCGCGTTGATGTTGTCGCTTACCCAGCGCTCCCACGCGCGGTCCGTCTCACCCTCGTGCATGTTGAGGACCTGAATCGGCCCGTCGTCGATGGAGATGCCGAAGCGCAGGCCCTCCGTCGCGTCGTAGTTGAGGGTTGGAGAGACGTGAGTCCAGACGGTGATGTCTCCCGGCTCGAACAGGTAGAAACCGTAGGAAAGCGCCGGCCGCTCGGTCCCGGTAACTTTGCCTTGCGATGCTACGGCATCGAGCGTGCGCCCGAGGCCGGGGAGGACGCGCCAGCCCGCACCGTGCACGTCGCGCCTGCCGGTGAAGTGCGACGCCTCCATCGACACGGTGCCCCGCGTTTCGACAAAGCTGCCCTCGAAGCGCTCGCACGCCGTTTCAGGACGGACAATCGGAACGGACACCGTGGCTGTACCGCCGCTTCCTTCAATGACGACAGGGATAAGGGTCTTCCCGGCCGGCGCGTCTTGCCAGTCCACCCGGACCAAGAGCGACTGCGAGGCACGGACCACGCCTTCCTCCGGCGTGACGTGGACGTAGGGTGCCTCCGCCCGGGCGGCAAAGCGGAACGGCTCGCTTCCGCGGTTGAACACCTCGATGCGGCCGTCGAGACCGTCCCACGGGTTCAGCTCCTGGAGGACCAGCGGCTCACTCCTGTCCGGCCAGACGGCTTCGCTGCCTTCGACCGCCACCGCCATGGAGGCACCGTCGACCGGCTCGGCGCTGTAGACCTCCGGCATCGCATTCTCTTCCGGCTGCTGCCAGTACGTGTAGCCGATGTGCGTCTGGAGCATCATGCCCTCCCACTTGCCCCCGGCCAAGTCCTCGTGATAGCGGCGGGTAAGCTCGGCATCGCGTGCATAAAGTTCAAGGGCACGCCGGGCGAGACTGTCGGTAGTGGCCGGCGCGTGGCGGCTCGTGAGCCGGTTCTTGCCGACGGTCACGTACAGCTCGTGCAGGTTCGCCGAGGCGAGAACGGGATAGAGTACGAGTTGGAAGTAGGCGTCACGGTAGGCGGGATCGAGCCTGGCATAGATGCGCTCGGCTTCGTCCGCAAGGTCGTTGTACTCCTGCACTACGCGCTCCGCTTCGCGGTAGTGGAGAAGGCTGTAGGTGTCCGGCGCCAGCAGTTCAGGCTTGCGGCGGCTGTTGAAGCGCGTGTATTCGGACAAGAGGCGAGCAATCGGCTCCGCGTACGCCGCGCCGAACTGCTGCGCTGCCCAGCCGGCCGTGTACCGCGGGATCGCGCCTGCGGAGTAAGCGCCGGGGTCCCAGGCGTAGTCGAGAAAGAACGAGATCGGGAACTCCATCGGCTTGAGGTCGCCGACGTTCACGATCCAGATCCGGTCCGCGCCGCGCCGGTAAGCGAGGCTGCATCTGCTCCCGCACGCGCTCGATCTGCGTGGTGTTGATCCACTTGTAGTTGCGCGGCCCGCCGACATAGTCGAAATGGTAATAGACGCCGTAGCCGCCCTCGCGCTCCGGCGCACCCTCGGCGGGAAGACGGCGGAGGTTGCCCCAGTTGTCGTCAGAGAAGAGGAGCGTCACGTCGTCCGGGACGCGCATTCCCTTGTCGTAGTAGTCCTGCACCTCTTTATAGAGCGCCCAGACCTGCGGCGTTTCCGAAGCCGGACGGCCCGTTGCGTCTTCAATGATCGCTTGCTGGTCAGCCACGATCTTTTCGAGGAGCGCCGTCGCGGTGCCTTCCGTCATTGGCTCATCGCCGTCGCCGCGCATGCCGACCGTCACGAGTGTCTCGTAGGGCTTCAGGCGATCGAGTCCGGCTCGCCAGAAGGCGCGCAGCGTGTCCGCATTGGTGGCGTAGTTCCAGTCGCCGGTGCCGTAGCGCTCCCACTCGACATGGGCGCGGCCCATGGGTTCGTGGTGCGAGGTGCCGATGACGATGCCGTATTCGTCCGCGAGTACGGCGTTCATCGGATCGTCGTCGTAGAACGCTTTGCCCCACATAGCCGGCCAGAGGAAGTTGCCCTTCAGGCGGAGGATGAGTTCGAACACCTTCTCGTAGAACTCGTGGTTAACGCCGCCGAAGGTGCTGTTGACCCAGGTGGAAAGCGAAGGGTTTTCGTCGTTGAGGAAAATGCCGCGGTACCGTACCGCCGGTTCACCGAAGACGTGGCGACTCGGGAGCACGTACAGGTCGGGACGGTGCGGAACGGGCACATCAGCCCACCAGGACCACGGCGAAACGCCGGCCGCTTCGGCGAGATGATAGATGCCGAAGATCGTTCCGCGCCGGTCGCTGCCCGCAATTACGAGCGCTTGCGCGACGCCGGGAACCGGGTCTTCAACCGTCGCGAGGACGAACTTCTCCCACCGGCCGGAAAGACCGGTCGTGTCGAGCTTGCCGGATGCCACGAGGGGATCGAGCACGGCGCTATGCCCGAGGGTGCCGACGATGACGAGCGGGGAGGAACCAGGAGCGCTGTTATGGAGAGCGGGGACGCTCCCGGCGACGCGGCCGAGATCGCTGCGAAGGTCTTGCGCGGCGCGACGGACGCCGGGCCATTCATCTTCCGCCACGACGAGCGCTGCGACCTTGCCGTTCATGGCGAGCGGGAAACTACCCGGCGCAGGCGCATCGACGATCAGGAAGGAGCTGTCCGGCAAAGCCTCGGCGCTCGAGGCCTCGAAGGGAGCGCTTCCGAAGGTGAGCGTCAAGACAACGAGGAGGGTAGCTTTCATCGAACTCGGGCCGTACTTGGAGGCGAGGGCATCAGGCTTCATGCTCTCCTCCGTTCCAGGCCAAAAGCGTAGCGCGGACGCCTTCAAGATGCTCTTGCATGAGCCTTTCGGAGAGATCGGCGTCGTGCCGCCCGATGGCCTCGAGAATGCGCCTGTGCTCCGCGTGGTCTTTCGCGCGCGAACCGTAGATGTAGAGGATGGCCTTTTGCTCCCGCTGGAAGAGGCTGGCAAGGAGCTCCTGAAGCTGCGCGAATACCGCGTTTCCGGAAGCCTCGGCGATCTCGTGGTGGAACGCCATGTTGTTCGCATTGAGGACCGAGTCGTCGTTCAGGTTGGCACCGGAGATGTCCAAATACTCCTTCATGCGCGCCAGTGAGGCATCGTCCGCCTTCTCTGCGGCCATTCGGGCGGCTTGCACTTCGATAGCCGAACGGGCCTCCACGAGGTCCAGCATCAGCTTCTTCGAGGAGGTGGTTTTAAAGGCGGGATTCTGAACAAGCAGAGAATTTTGCCCCGTACCTACATAAACTCCTGAGCCGTGCTTAATTTCGACCACGCCCACGCTCTCCAGCTTCTTGAGCGCCTCGCGGAGGGTGGGATGGCCAACGCCGAAAGAGCGCGCCATCTGCATGATCGCGGGAAGCCGGTCTCCAGGCCCATAGACGCCTGATTGAATCATCTCCACGATGCGGTCTGCCAGATCGTTCGAGAGATTCGACTTTCCAATGGGTGCAAAATCAATTTTCATCGTCACTGCCCCTTGCTCTATGACTCGTAAAGTGATATTATGAGCGCTGCCGATAATCTACGGCATTCGTAAGCTGGAGTCAATCCTTGCGTAGATAGAGGTGCCTGCCTTCGCGTTTTTGGCCGCTGATGCATGTACACGGGCGATTGGTTTTCAAGTAGAAGGTTATGAAAGATAAGGCATTAGAAACGGCCCGTTACAAAGACGCAGGAGCGCCGATAGCGGAGCGCGTACAGGACCTGCTCGCCCGCATGAGCCTCGAAGAGAAGGCCGCGCAAATGATATGCGTCTGGCAGGAGAAGGCACAGACCCTCGTAGACGATCACGGTGCATTTGATCCGGATAAGGCAGGGTCGGCTTTTGGCGATGGGCATGGCCTCGGACAGGTCGGGCGGCCCTCCGACGCGGGGTCTACGCAGACGGAGCCGTGGAACGGCCGCGACGCGCGCTCCCAGGCGACACTTACGAACGAGATCCAGAAGTTCTTTATTGAGGAGAGTCGACTCGGCATTCCGGTCATCTTTCATGAGGAATGTCTCCACGGCCAAGCGGCGCCGGGCGGCACGAGTTTTCCTCAGCCCATCGCCCTCGGCGGCACCTTCGATCCGGCGCTCGTGGAAGCGCTTTACGCGATGACCGCGAAGGAGGCGCGGCTTCGGGGCACGCATCAGGCGCTCACGCCCGTCGTGGACCTGGCGCGCGACGCGCGTTGGGGCCGCGTCGAGGAGACCTTCGGCGAAGACCCGTTCCTCGCGGGCGCGATGGGCCTGGCAGCGGTGCGCGGCTTCCAGGGCGACAACTCGTTCAGCGACAAGAGCCGCGTCATCGCGACGCTCAAGCACTTCGCGGCACACGGGCAGCCCGAGTCGGGGATGAACTGCGGCCCGGCGAACGTCTCCGAGCGCGAGCTGCGGGACACGTTTCTCGCTCCTTTCCGCAAGAGCGTCACGGAAGGCGGCGTCGGGAGCGTCATGGCCTCTTACAACGAGATCGACGGCGTCCCCTCCCACGCCAACCGCTGGTTATTGCAGAAGGTGCTCCGCGACGAGTGGGGCTTCGACGGCTTTGTCGTGTCCGATTACTACGCGATCTGGGAGCTGCACGACCGGCCGGACACGCACGGCCACCACGTCGCGGCGGACAAGAAGGAGGCGGCAGCGCTCGCGGTCCGTGCCGGTGTGAACATCGAGTTGCCGGAGCCGGACTGTTACCTTAGCCTCGTCGACCTCGTCCGTGAGGGCGCGCTTTCAGAGGCCGATCTGGACCGCCTCGTGGCACCGATGCTGCACTGGAAGTTCCGTCTCGGCCTTTTCGAGGATCCGTATGTTGATCCGCAGGAAGCGGAGCGGTTCGTCGGTTCCAAGGAGAACAATGCGCTTGCATTGCAGGCGGCGCGACAGAGCATCACCCTGCTGAAGAACGACGGACACGTGCTTCCGCTGGACGCATCGTCTTTGCGCACAGTCGCCGTCGTGGGGCCGAACGCCGACCGGGCGCTTCTTGGCGGCTACAGCGGCGTCCCCGACCACGCCGTGAGCGTGCTGGAGGGCATCCGCGCCTACCTCGGCCACCGGGTTAAGGTCGTCCACAGCGAAGGCTGCCGGATCACGGTCGGCGGCGGATGGGGCGTTGACGAGGTCGTCGCGCCTGATCCGAAGGAGGAGCAGGGGCTGATTGAAAAGGCCGTAGCGGATGTGCAGGACGCGGACGTGATCGTGCTCGCCATCGGCGGCAACGAGCAGACGTCGCGTGAAGCGTGGTCGCTCAGCCACATGGGCGACCGGACCGACCTGGCGCTTTTCGGAGAGCAGCAGGCGCTGGTCGACGCCATGATGGCTACCGGCAAGCCGGTCGTGGCGCTGCTCTTCAACGGACGACCCCTTGCAGTGAATAAGCTGGCCGAACAGGTTCCGGCGCTGCTCGAGTGCTGGTATCTCGGTCAGGAGGGCGGCCACGCGGTGGCTGAGGTGCTCTTTGGAGACGTAAACCCGTCCGGCAAGCTGCCCATCTCGTTCCCGCGCTCGGTAGGCCATCTGCCCGTCTTTTACAACCACAAGCCCTCCGCGCGGCGGGGATACTTGCTGGACGACGTTTCTCCGCTCTTCGCGTTTGGTTATGGACTGAGCTACACGACGTTTACCTTGTCGAATGTGCGGCTGGAGCAGGATGCAATCGCGCCCGACGGCCGCACCCGCGCGCTGGTGGAGGTAAAGAACACCGGCGACCGCGCGGGCGCGGAGGTGGTGCAGCTCTACGTGCGCGACTGCGTCTCCTCGACCACGCGCCCGGTCAAGGAGCTGAAGGGCTTCGCCCGGGTGAAGTTGATGCCGGGAGAAGCGCAGACGGTGGCGTTGGACATCACGCCTGACGCGCTCGCCTTTCACGACATCGAGATGAAGTACCGCGTGGAGCCGGGAGCGTTCGACATTATGGCCGGCACGTCCTCGCGCGACGAAGACCTGCAAACCGTCCGCCTCACCGTCCGCTGATCACACGTTGCCGAACCGTTCGGCCATGCACCTATGATCCTATGACAGAACAGAACCTCCAGACGGCCTCCGGCGCGCCGCACCACCGCGCACCGCACCTCGGCGCGAGTCGCGCCCGGCTGAGCTTCAAGGAGAAAGTCGGCTACAGCCTCGGCGATCTGGCTTCGAACCTGTATTTCCAGGTATTCGTGGTCTTTCTGCCGATCTTCTACACCGACGTGTTCGGCATTTCGGCGGCGGCCATGGGCACGATGCTGCTCGTAACCCGCATCTTTGACGCCGCAAACGACCCGCTCATGGGGGTTATTGCGGATCGCACGAACACCCGTTGGGGCAAGTTCAGGCCCTATATCGCAGGCTTCGCAATTCCGTTCGCCGTTGCGGGCGTACTCGCCTTTACAACGCCGAGCCTGAGCGGCGGCGCGCTACTGGCCTACGCCTACGGCACGTACATGCTGCTCGTCGTCATGTACACGGTCGTCAACGTGCCCTACTCGGCGCTCATGGCCGTGATCACGCCGAACTCCGCCGAGCGGCAAGAGGTGTCGACGTACCGGTTCGTTGCAGCCTTCGTCGGCCAGGTGATCATCGGGTCTACGGCGCTCATTCTCGTTGAGCGGCTCGGGGCCGGGAGTGAGCAGCGCGGCTGGCAGCTCACGTTCGTGCTCTATGGCATTCTTGCCGCTGCGCTTCTCTTCGCCACCTTCGCCCTGACGCGCGAGCGCGTGCAGACCGCGCCCGAGCAGCAGGGGAGAATCGGGCAGGACCTGAAAGACCTCATACGAAACAGGCCGTGGGTGCTCATTGCGCTTGCGACCGTGATGCAGCTCACGTTCGTCGTCATGCGCGGCTCGGCGACCCCATACTTCTTCCGGTACTACGTCCTCGATCAACAACTCAACTTCTTCGGCACCTCGATCAACCTGACATATGCCGTCTTCACCTCGAGTTTCGTGACCATCGGTTCCGTTGCCACCATCCTCGGGGCGATCACGACGGGGTTCTGGACGAGGTTCATGAACAAGAAGACGGTCTATGCCACGTTTTTGGCGGGGACAGCCATCCTCTCCACGCTGTTCTTCTTCGTTCCGCCCGGCAGCGTGCTGGTGCTCTTCGCACTCAACATCATCATTTCCTACTTCCTCGGCCCCGTGTCTGTGCTCCAGTGGGCAATCTACACCGACACTACCGATTTCGGCGAGTGGAAATTTGGCAGGCGCGCAACGGGTCTCATCATGGCCGCCTCGCTGTTCGCCCTCAAACTCGGCCTGACGCTCGGCGGGGCAATCGTCGGCTGGATCCTCAGCTTCTACGGTTTCGTGGCGAATGCGGTGCAAACGCCCGAATCGCTGGCCGGCATCCGGCTGCTGTTCAGTTTCTACCCGGCCATCTTCGGCGTGCTCGCGGGCGTGCTCATGTACCTGTATCCCCTCACGGACGCGAAGATGGTATCCATCGAAAAAGATCTAACCGCCCGCCACCCCGAGGTGTGACGGAGATGAACGCCACCTCACGCGGGCGACTTTATTAAACGCAGGCGAATACAAGAACCGTTCTTTCGGCTCCTGCGCGGACCGGTTTTAAGGATATTCTACAGCACGCGGGCCGGTGTCTGCGTCTGCAGGATGGGAGCGAGGCCGCTCCGAACAGAAGCAACAATATCCTCGACATGACGTTTTCTTTGTTCAACTACATACAGCCCTAAGTAGCGTTATGAAAGCATTTGAATTCCAGTCGGGCGGAGTACAGGCGCTTAACACGAAGGAGTTCCTGGCGCTTACGGAGACGGAGCGTATGAACATCGCTTCCGTTCGGTTTGTGCCTTCGGAGCTTGGCGCGAAAGGGTACGGACGTTTCTTCGTCCGTTATAAACGGCCTGCGTCCCTTCAAAAGCGTTCCGGGCGAACGGGAGTGCTTAAACGTTCGCAACCGATCAGCTTGTAGATGGCGAATCGTGGTAGTCAGGTGCCAAATCTTCCTGTGCAGCAATCGGCTGCGGAGCAGGACAAGCGCGATCCGACGCCTCCGGATCCGGAGATCATCGATCGGTTCCTTCAGGTTCAGATGGAGGAGATTGCCGTCCGGAAGGTTGAACTCGACCTGCAGAAGGACGAGATCGCGCGTTCTTATGATCACGCGCGCAGCGTCTTGGATGCCCAGTTTAGCGACCGAGCGGCGCAACGAAGCCACGGCGTGTCGGTTTTGAAAATCGTGCTGGCGGGTGCCTTCGCAATTCTGCTCATCGGTTCGGTCTTTACCGCCTATCTGTTGCACCTTGGAAAGGATGAAGTTGCTATTGAGATCATCCGAATGGTGGGATATGGTTTGTTTGGCGGGCTGGGTGGCTACGGGCTTAGCGAGCACAAGCGCCGAAAGGACGCAGAGCGTCCGCAGCAGGATTGAACGCCTCAACGGGCAGGGCTGGCGGTGGGTCTTAAGCCAGCGTTCAGTTGTCGTCGGACTTCTGCCGCAATTTGTCTCGCTAACCTATCCGCCCACAACGCTGGGCCGGTCTTCTTGTATCAAGTTGAGAACACGCTTTCTGCTATGAAATCCACATCTATTCTCGCGCTCCTCGCCGTCGCCGGCCCGATCTTCCTTGGCTGCAATGATCCGGCTCCGGAGGGAATGCCGGCGGACAAACCCTCTCTCAAGTCCGCATTCGACGGCGATTTTCTGATCGGCGCGGCCCTCAATCCGGAGCAGTTTTACGGGCGTGACAGCCTCGGCGCGGCCCTCGTCCGGCAGCAGTTCAACAGCATCACGCCGGAAAACGTCATGAAGTGGGAGGTCATCCACCCCGAGCCGGACCGGTACGACTTCACCGACGCAGACCGCTACGTGGACTTCGGCGAGGAGAACGGCATGTTCGTCGTCGGGCACACCCTCGTGTGGCATTCGCAGACCCCCCACTGGGTGTTCGAGAATGAGGATGGCAGCCCGGCCTCCCGCGACACGCTCATCGCGCGAATGGAGGACCATATTCGCACGGTCGTGGGGCGCTACAAGGGCCGCGTCAAGGGGTGGGATGTCGTTAATGAAGCGCTCAACGAAGACGGCTCGCTTCGCGATTCGCCCTGGCGGCGCATCATTGGAGACGATTTTCTCTCGCGCGCTTTCCGCCTCGTTCACGAGGTCGACCCCGACGCCGAACTGTACTACAACGACTATTCGCTGGCGAACGCCGATAAAGCAAAAGGCGCGGCGCGGATCGTGCAGAACATGCTCGATGAGGGCCTGACCGTGACCGGCATCGGCATGCAGGGGCACTACAAAATGGATTGGCCGACGGCCGCCGAGGTTGACTCCTCGATCACGCTCTTCAGGAATCTCGGCGTAAACGTCATGTTTACGGAGCTTGACATCGACCTTCTCCCGCGCGCTACGCAGAACACCGGGGCAGACGTGTCGATGAGCGCGGACGCCTGGGAGGAACTAAATCCGTACGAAGCAGGGCTGCCCGAATCCTTGCAAACCGCACTCGCGGAACGCTACGGAGCGCTTTTCGGCGTCTTTATGAAACACAAGGACGCCGTCACCCGCGTCACGTTCTGGGGCGTGCGCGACAGTGACTCGTGGCTGAACGGCTGGCCCGTCCGTGGCCGAACGAGCTACCCGCTGCTTTTCGGGCGAGACGGAGCGCCGAAGCCCGCGATGAAAGCCGTGCTGGCTACCGCGGCAGAGAAGTAGCCGCTCTTCCTGCGTCCCGGCGGGAATAAAAAAGAAGTTTGATCTCTTATCACTCCGAATGGCATTGCGCTTTGAAAACGGTTTCACTATCATGGATGAAAAGGCTTTCATTGCACCGGGCGAGTCCCTCTTTTATGCTGCACGTGCAGGACACCATAACCATCCGCGAAGTGGCCCGCGCCGCCGGCGTGTCGATCACAACCGTGTCGCGGGTGTTCAATCAGGGGCACCTCGTTAAGAACGAGACGCGCAAGCGGGTCATGGAGCACGCCGACCGGCTCCAGTACGTCCCCAACACCGCCGCGCGCAACCTGATCGTCCGCAGAAAGAACATCCTCGGCGTCATCGTGCCGTTCCCGCACAGCGAGTACTTCATTGAAATGCTCGCCGGGATGGACGAAGTGGCCCAGCGGTACGGGTTCCTGCTGATGATAACGGGTTCGCACCACCGCTCGGAAGACATGCGCGTGGCCTACGGCTCGATGAAAGGACAAGTCGATGGGTTTCTGGTCGTTGCGCCCAATGCTCCGGTGGAGACATGGCAGGACGTCGTTCCGCCGGAAGTGCCTTCCGTGTTTCTGAACTCTCCCGACCTCGGCCGGCGCTACCGGTCGGTGCGCCTCATGAACCGCGAAGGCGGATTTCGGGCGACGCAGCACCTTATCGGACTTGGACATGAACGGATCGCGGTCATCGCCGGTCCGGACGTCAACAGCGAATCGCAGGAGCGGCTGGATGGATACCGCGCTGCGCTTCTCGAGGCGGGAATCATGCCGGACCCGGCACTCCTTTTCAAAGGCAATTTCATGCGCGACACCGGTGCCGAGGCCGCGCAGGCTATCCTGGCGCTGTGTGAGCGGCCGACGGCCATCTTCGCCTTTAACGATCTCATGGCGATCGGGGCCATGAGCGTGCTCAACCACAGGGGTGTTCGCGTGCCCGAGGACATCGCCTTAATGGGTTTCGACGACATCCCGATGGCGCAGTACGTCCAGCCGACGCTCTCAACCGTCAGTGTGCCGATCCGGAGTATGGGCGCTCGTGCGGTCGAATACCTCGTTCGTCTTCTCAACGAAGAAGAGGAAGCCGTGGAGGTGCCCGCGCTCGTCCAGACGCGGATCGTTCCTCGCGCCAGCACGCTCGGGCGGGCTTTTCATGGCGTAACCGAACACCAGTTTCTCTCTTAACATCACCCTTTCCTGCCGCCGTGGATGGAAGCGCTATCTACGACGGCCCGATACCGTACGAATCTATGCGCGAGTGTTGTCACCTGAAGGCCCGTCGGGCGCGCGTCGCCCTGCTTGCCATTCTACTTCTGCTCTGCGGTACCCTTGCGCCGGCCGTGTGGGCCGGTACCACCGGCAAGATCTCCGGCCGGGTAACCGATCCGACCGGCGAGCCGCTGCCGGGCGTCCAGATCGTGCTCGACGGCACCAGCACCGGGACCGTGACCGACCTGGACGGCTACTACGACATGATCAACCTCAAGCCCGGCGTTTACGCGCTCGTCTTCCGGTATGTGGGCTTCGCGGAGACGCGGGTCGAGAACGTCAACGTCGTGGTCGACAAGACGACTACCATCGACATCACGATGCGCGAGGAGGTGATCGAGGGAGAGGAGGTCGTCGTCACGGCCGAACGGCCGCTCGTCGAGATGGACCGCACCACCACCACGTCTTACGTGGACGAGGCGCAGCTTGCCGCGCTCCCGGTCTCGAACATCGGCGACGTGATCAACCTGCAGGCGGGCGTCGTGGACGGGCACTTCCGTGGCGGACGAACGGGCGAAGTGGCGTACCTCGTCAACGGTATGCCGATCAATAACCCGCTCAATAACAGCGCCGCGTTCGACATAGAGAAGAACATGGTCTCCGGCCTGGAAGTCATCTCCGGCGTGTTCAACGCCGAGTACGGCCAGGCCATGTCCGGCATCGTGAACATCGTCACGAAGGATGCGCCTTCCTCCTGGAGCGGGTCCATTGCGACGGAGGTGGGCGGTGTTGCTTCAAATCGCGAGCTGGAGTACCTGGAACGCACGTCGGGTCCGGGTGCGACGCTGCGCTCGACCGACTTCCAGACGGTCTACGTTCCGTACTACAAAGCAGCCGGTGCTATCGGGCGCACGGATCTTCAGGCCTCAATTGGCGGGCCACTGATCAAGAACCGTCTCGGAATCAACCTTTCAGGGCGCTATTACCATGCCGACGGCAATGAGATCTCCCGGCGCCTGTTCGTCCCGTCGGACTCGTCGCAGAACCTCGACTCGCCCGACGCCAACAACTGGATTCTTGCCTCGACGGGGGACCAGTCGTACGTGCCGTCCTACCACGACCGCTACACGCTCAACGGCTCGCTCACATTCCGCCTCTCGCGGATGATGCGGCTGGAGTACAATGGAATGTACCAGCGCAACCACGGGTGGAATCTCGGCTACGACAACTACCACACGAACAAGTACAATCCCGACGGCGAGAATCGCTACTACAACCGCAGCCAGTTCCACATGGCTGGTCTGCAGATGACGTTCGGGGCGAAGGCTTTTGCCAACCTCAACTACAGCTATCTGCGCGACCGCGGCGAGTCGCGGCTCTACGATATCCCCAATGACTTCGACGCCACGGGCGTGCTCGACAGCCGCTACGTGTCCAACCTCGTCGGCAATGTGGTCGGCACCGCGATGTTTGCGACCGGCGGCAACGATCTCTACAACGGCGCGGACCTGACGGAGACGCACGCGCTCATGGCGGACTTTACGAACCAGATCACGCGGGCGCACCAGATCAAGATGGGCGTCTCGGCGCGCCTGCATCACCTCTGGCGCGGCAACTACAGCATCGACGTGACGCAGAGCCGCAACTACGTCCCGCAGCCGTCGATCAACCCGTGGGGGCGCGATACGATGGAAGTTCGGCCGATGGAGCTGGCCGCGTACATCCAGGACAAGATGGAGGTCAACAACCTCATCGTGAACGCGGGTGTCCGCTTCGACTATTTTCAGCCGGACTTCAAGATCCCGGTTGATTGGGGCCAGGCCGATTCCTTGCAGATCCCCTCTTTTGACGAGAACGGCGCTTTCAACGGGTACGTCTCCAACCGCGAGCAGGCACCGGTCCGCTTCCAGGTCAGCCCGCGGCTCGGGATTGCCTTCCCGATTTCTGCGAGCGGTGTCGTCCGTTTTTCGGCGGGACTCTTCTTCCAGACGCCCCGGTTCGACATTCTCTATCGCAATCCGAACTACGAGGTCTCGCCCGACGCTACCGTCGACTTCGGGAACGCCGGCCTCGACCCCGAGCGCACGCTGCAGTTCGAAATAGGTCTTCAGCAGGGCCTGACGGAAAGCCTCGGCATGGAGATGACCCTCTTCTCCAAGGACATTCGCAACCTGATCGGTGTCGAAGTGCGGCGCGACCTTCAGTCGGCACTCTTCGTCCGGTACATCAACCGCGACGTAGGCACCTCACGCGGGATCACGCTGTCGCTCTTCCAGAAGCCCGTCGGGCCGATCGCCTGGGACATCGACTACACGCTGCAGTTTGCCGGCGGCACTTCGTCCGATCCGCGGGAGGCGTTCCAGCGCTTCCAGGCCCAACAGGACGACATTCTCCGGCTCGTCCGCCTCGACTGGGACCGGCGGCACGTGCTGACGAACAGCATTACGCTCACGCCCGCGAAGGCGCTCATGCTCACAATGGTCAACCGCTTCCAGTCGGGACGCCCCTACACCACCCGGCGGAAGTACCGCAACTCGCTCATTGAGAATAATGCGGACCGACCGAGCACGTTCACCTCCGACGTGCGGGTTTATTACCGGCCCGGCATCCTCGGTAACCTGAGCTTGATGGCGCAGATCGAGAACCTGTTCGACACCCGCAGCCACAACGAAGTCTACAACGACACCGGCCGCGCCGACGAGTCCGTGGATATGGAGCTTTACCGGCGCAGCGGTGCCGAGGCGGCCCGGCTCAATACGCTTGAAGACTACTACATCGAGACCTGGCGTTTCTCCGGTCCGAGGCGCCTCATCGTGGGTCTACGGTACGAGTTTTAGCCAGGCGGCACCTTTATTCTGAACGATAGCAGACACGCCCTTCGCGTTGTGAATCTTTACCCATGATGAGTTTCCTTACCTTTCATCCTCTCAGATCCGGCGCGCGCGCATTGCTGCTCGGCCTGCTGATGGCCTTCATTTCGGTGGCGACGCCGGAACGGGCACTCGCACAGGAAGGCTCGACCATCCCCGACGAGCTTCGCGGCTCGGAGGTCGCGATTGCACGCGGCATTCTCGATGGCAACCTGATCGAGACCAACTATCGCAATCACGGCGAGTTTTCGCGCTGGGACGACGTGCCGTGGGGCGTCTGGCCGCGCGGCATCGGCGGGCGGCACATCGACGGCATCGCGGTGGTTGTGGCGGCGCTCATCAAGGGCGATCGTTCGTACTGGGGCGGCCGCGACACGCTGCTCGATCCGGTGGTGCTCAACTTCCGCGGATCGAACATCGGCACCACCGTCGGCGACGACGGCAGCGTGTGGGGCTGGCTGCCGCTGCCGGGCTTTCACAACACCTTGCGCGTCAGCGCGAACGGCCTTCGCGAGCCTGTTCCCGCCATCAGCACCGACCCGACTTCATGGCCGACCATCTGGCCCGACAAGTTGCAGATGGAGGACGCGGGCTGGCCGGGAAGCTGGAATGGCCTCTTTGGTAAAGGCGTCTTCAACGCCGATCAGGAGACGTTCTACGTCATGGACGACATGAGGGACCGTACCTACCAGATCAATCCGCTCACCGGCTCGCCCTACAGCCAGTACGGCGTCTTCTACCCGGATCATCAAGATTCCACGAAGGGCGGCCTGGCTTTGCAGGTTCAGGTGCGCGCGCTGCAGTGGTCGAACATCCTCGCCGAAGACGTCATGTTCCTGCTCTACCGGATCACGAATACCGGCGCAACGCACTACGGAGAGTGCATCGACCTCGGCGGATCGTACCCGCCGAACGCGCTCGAAATGCACGCCGAGCCGCTCTACCGCGAGTACGTCCGCAGCCTGTGTCCGGGCAACGACGTGAAAACCGGCCTCTTCTTTACGCAATTTGTCGACTTCGGACTTGGCGAGGAGGAGGGCGACGAGCTCGCGGCATATGACCCGCTCCTCGACGTGGCCTACGGCTGGGACCGCGACGGCATCGGCACGCCGCACGGAGCCGGGCAGAATTACCCGCTCGGCTACGTTGGCTTTGCCTTCCTTGAAAGTCCGGCCAACGACATCGACGGCCAGGACAACGACCAGGACGGCATCATCGACGAGCACCGGTTTACGCCGAACGGCGGAGGAGCGGTCTCGCCGATCGTCGGGCGTGACAACATCCGCAATTACATCAACTCGAGCGCCAAGTACGACCTCGTCAAGTTCGAGCAGAAGTACGGTCGGCTCGAAGACCGCCCGGCCTACGTGAAAGGCGTCTGGTGGCCGGAAGACGAGAACCTCGACTGGGTCGGCTACACCGACGCAAACGGCAACGGCGTCTATGACGTCGGCGAGTTGATTAACGACGACTACGGCCGCGACGGTCTCGGACCTTTCGACTTTGGCTATACGGCACCGGATGAAGGCGAAGGCGACGGGCGCCCGACGGCGGGCGAACCGAACTTCGATCAGCTCGATGTTGACGAGAGCGACCAGATCGGGCTTACCGGTTTCCACCTCAGCACCCGTTCTCGCTACCAGCCGGATAACGCGACAAACATGACGTCCGACCGCTGGATGTGGGATCGCATTCGCGAGAATCAGTTCGAGATCACGCAAGAGCCTGCGGCGTCTCTCGTGGCCGACATCGAGCCGTTCGTCAACTTCTCTTCGGGGCCCGTGAACCTCGGGCCGCAGGAGACGGACTTCTTCTCGACCGCATGGATCTTCGGCGAGGACGCACAGGACTTCTTCAAGAATCGGCAGACGGTGCAAAACATCTATAACGCCGACTACCGGTTTGCACAACCGCCTATTCCGCCGACGCTTAAAGCGGAGCAAGGCGACGGCTTTGTCGTGCTTTCGTGGGACACGCTGTCGCTGACATCCTGGGACCGGTTCACGCAGTGCCGCGACTTCGAGGGATACAAGCTCTACCGCGGTACCGACGAGCTTCTCTCCGACGCGCGCACGATCACGGACGTGAACGGCATCGCGAGCTTTTACAAACCCATCGCGCGCTGGGACAAGAAGAACGGCATCGTCGGGCGCGTGCCCGTTTACGAAAACACCGCCTTTTTCGATCTCGGCACCGATACCGGACTCGAGTTCTCCTACATCGACCGCGATGTGACGAACGGCAAGACGTACTACTACGCCCTCGTGGCCTACGATCACGGGACGCAGAATCCCGAATGCGTGCGTGGTGACGAAGGAGAGGGGCAGCAGCTCGATCCGCAAGAGAATACGTTCAACGTTCGTCGCCTGACCACCAACGTGGCCGTCGTCGTGCCGCGCGCACGTGCTGCCGGATATGTGGACGCCAGCACGATGCAGGACCTTAGCACGCTCACCGAAGGCAGAGGCACCGGTTCGGCGGAAGTTACCGTCGTCAACAGCGCCGAGCTTGACACCGACGCCGTTTACCGCGTCACGTTCTTCGACTCTACTAAGGTCGGGATGGACGTTTATACCACCACCGGATACGAGCTTCGCAACATCACAACGAACGAGGTCCTGATTTCCCGCGCGCCCATCGTTTCCCGCACGCCCGTCGTGGACGGCTTCGTGATCGATCTGTTCAACGACAAGACCATGCTCGATATGGACCGCTCCGGCTGGATGGGCACGAGTGAGGGAGAAACGGTTTTCAACCGCAATCCTGCGCGCATTCCGGGGCTGAACACGAACTGGTTCATCTCGACCATCAAGCCGGACACGTCGGCTACCCGGCACCGGGAGAGCTTTGCCGAATACGAGCTTCGCTTCTCCGATACGCCCTACACCACGCCGACGATCGCCGATAAGGGCTACCTGAACGGGGTGGACCTGCCGTTCTCGTGCTACAACGTGACGGCCGACAAGCCGTGCGGCATCCTCGCGTATGACCAGAACCAAAACGGCGTACTCGATCTAACGGGGGATACCTTCATCCTGAGCGATCTGCGTGGCAATCTGATCAAGCTCTACGACACCCGCTACCAGGTTGGCTTCGCTGCTTTCGGCGGAGAGAGCCGCCCCCCCGCTGCGGGAGCCGTTGTTCACATCGGCACGAAGCGGCCGTTTGCTCGGGGAGATTTCTTCCAGTTCACCATGGCTTCAGGGTACACCGACGAGGCGAGAGCGTCCGAGGAGATGGACCGCATCGCCGTCGTTCCCAATCCCTACGTGGCTGCGGCGGAGTGGGAGCCAAGCCCGAGCGTCACCGGGCGCGGGCCGCGCATGATCCAGTTCATCCGGCTGCCGGAGACCTGCACCATCAAGATCTACACGCTACGCGGCGAGCTTGTCCGCACGCTCTACCATGAGGGCGTGGCCGGAGACGGCGCGGAATGGTGGGACCTCCTGACCGAAGACAATCAGGAGGTTGCCTACGGGGTGTACTACTACCACGTGAAGGCAGACGGCATCGGCGAGAAAACCGGCAAGTTTGCCTTAATCAAGTAGCCTTCTGATCTCTACAAGTGCTGCAAGGCTAAGAATTATGAACAGACCAATCTTCAACGGCGGATGCCGGTTCGTTGCGCTCCTGCTGCTCACGGCATGCCTCCTTTCGCAGACCGACGCGCAGGCGCAGAGCCGCGTCGCCACCTCGGCGGCACCGTTCCTCACCATGGGAACGGGCGCGCGCGGAAGCGCCCTCGGCCAGGCTTACACGGCGGTCGCCACCGGTGCCGACGCGCTCTACTGGAACCCCGCCGGTGCTGCCCGCGCCTATGAAGGCACGAGTCGCGGCGGACTATTCTTCTCAAACACGCGGTATCTCGTCGACACGGACTACAACGCCTTTGGACTCGTCGTCCCGGTTACGCGGGCGGGCGTCGTGGGCTTTAGCATCGCGCAGCTCGACCACGGACGAATGGACGTGACGACGGTGGATTTACCCGACGGGACCGGCGAGACCTTTGGTGCCGGCGCGCTCGTCGTGGGGCTTTCCTACGCGCAGCCGCTTACGGACGCTTTCTACATCGGCGGCACGGCGAAGTACGTTCGCGAGAACATCTACGACATGGCGGCCAGCACCGCCGCGTTCGACATTGGATTCATTCTCCAGAGCGAGTACCTGAACGGGCTGCGGCTCGGGGCCTCGATCATGAACTTCGGCGGGCGGATGCAGATGAGCGGCATCAACACGCAGGTCTTTACCGACGTCGACCCCACCTCCTCCGGCAGCAACGACGGCATTCCGGCCCGCATCGACACCGATGAGTGGGACTTGCCGCTCTCCTTCAAGTTCGGCGTGGCGCTGCCCGTTATCAACACAGCCGGGCTGCGGCTCGACCTTCTGAGCGACGCGCAGCAGACGAACGACAACAGCCTCAACGCAGACTTCGGTTCTGAGCTGCACTACAGCCTCGGCGCAACGAGCTTGAGCTTGCGCGTCGGTTATAAAGATCTCGCTATTCAGGATATCGACTCGCATATGTCCTATGGCGGCGGCCTCGACGTGCGCCTCGCCGGCGTGCGGTTCGGGGCAGACTTCGCCTATGTGCCTTTTGAAGAACTCGGGCAGGTCACCATGCTCGACTTCCGCCTTCACTTCTAACCCATTGTTCATCCAATCGGGCTTGCCTCCGGCGGCTCGTCTTTCCATCACCGCAACCAGCAAGTAACGTGCAATGAAACGTCTCGCTACAGTACTAACCGGCCTGGCCGTATCTGCGCTGCTCCTAGGAGCAGGACAGGCGCGCGCCCAGTCTACGGCCATGGAGCAAGCTCCATCCGTGCCGCACCTCAACATGTTCGAGAGCCTGGCCGACACCTCGTTCTGGAACGCAACCTACCTCATGAACGCAACGGAGCAGAACAAGTCGTTCTTCCGCTACGACGTGCTTCCGGGCGAGTATGGCGTCGATCCCGTCCAGGGAATGCACGCCCTTCTCGTTCAGTGGCAAATGTTTGCCGATGCCAATTCGACAGGCTACGGCGGCTCATCGGGCCTCGGGCATCAGCTACCGGATTCCTTCGCGACGATGGGGAAGCTCTACGACCTTTCCGACTTCACGACCATCCACCTTTCGTACAACGTGCTCCAGGCGGCCACCCGGGCCATGGAAATGCGGTTCAAACTGCATGACGCCAGCCTCGGCCTCGGAACCGCTCCCAACTCGGAGACGGAAGACTGGGCTACGGTGCTTCCGACCAACCCGCTCGCGGCTTCGGTAGCGCCGGGCTGGCACAACGTCAGCATCCCGCTCGTGGATATGGGCATTGCGAACCCGACCTCCGAGGGATTCTACCGCCCGGGCTGTAATCCTGATGGCGATCCTGCCACGCAGTCGGGCTGCTGGAGCGGCCTGCTGGGCAATCTCGAACTCAATCTCGACCAGATTTCCGGCTGGACGTTCGAGTTCTTCGCTCCGACGAGCGTGCGCACGGGCGACAGCCTGAGCAACGGCATCGTGGCGTTTGACAACATGTACGTCAGCGGCGTCAAGTACGACCTGCTGCACGCCTTCGACACCGCCCCGGGCGGCTGGAATAACGGCGGCGGCACGTCCTCGCGTGAGATCGTCACGACGGACACGGTGCAGGGCACCGGTGCCATGTTGTTTACTTACAACGTGAAGGGCGGGGAAAGTTGGGGCGGCAGCGCGGATGTCGATCTGACTTCGTCCGTGCCGAACCTCGCGGCTCGCGAGGCGCTCAGCCTGTTCTACAAGGTCGTGGATCCGGTCGTTGCCTCCGAGGGCAGCGGTGTCAAGTTCGTGTTCAAGATCATTGACAACAGCGACGGTGTTGATGAAGAGTGGCAGTATACGTCGACCATGCTGCTGAGCGACACGACGGGCGGGTGGCAGCGCCTCGTCATGCCGTTCGAAGACTTCGTGCTCCCCAGCTGGGTGCCCCAGGGCAACCAGCACCTGAATCCGGAGAGCATCTCCAAGCTGCAGTTCCAGGTCGCCGTGAACGCCGGCGCAGACGTGACCGGCAAGGTCCTATTCGACCGCCTGACCAGCTACGGCGACGCGCCGATCCTGAAGGACCCGCCGGTTGCAGTCTCCGGCCTTACCGTCTCTCCTTCCGGCACGCCGTACGAAAACATCATCACGTGGCAGGACATCCCGGGCGAAGAGAGTGAGACGTACAATCTCTACTACAGCTTCGACCCGATCACCGATGTGGAGGCCGACGGTGTGATGCTCGCCGCGGCCGACGTCTCGGAGAACATGGAAGCCTACATGCACCGGATCTTCTATCCGGTCAATGACGGCGAACTCACGTACTACTACGCCATACAGGCGGAAGACCGCATCGGACAGACCTCTCCGCTGACCGTTACGTCCGCTGCCGTGACCAACACGGGCATGGGCATTCCGACCATCTCTATGGCCAAACCGGCCGAATTCATGGCCGACGGCAGTCTCTCGGACTGGATGGGCATCACGCCGATCCATCTGAGCGCGACGGGCGACGGGCTGGGCCACGTTCCGGAAGGAACGGACACGCCGTTCGCCATCGAGGGAGGCGACAGCGACCTCTCCGCCGACGTTTACCTCGCCATGAGCGCCGACACGTTCTTCTTCGCCTTCGACGTCACGGATGACATCTACGTCCCCGTTCCCGACGGCGCGACGGAGAACCGCTGGCTCTACGACGGCGCGGAGATCTATCTGGGGCTTTACAACGAGACGGGCATCCGCCACTCGGGTGCCGCCACGGAAGGCGACGAGCCGGATTACAAGTTCTACGTCTACCCGCAGCAGCTTCGCACCGACTCGTTCGATTCGCTGCTCGTCCAGTCGGACAAGGACTACTATTTCATGACGAAGGAGAACGGGCACGATTACGTCATTGAAGGCAAAATTGCCTTTGCCGACTTCGCGTACGATTCCGTTCTGCCCTTCGAGCCGATGAACGGGATGCGCATCCCGCTCGACTTCGTGATCATGGACAACGACGAGGTCGCTTCCGTGAACCGCGAAGGCATTCTCGCCTACTCTTTCTGGAATAACGACAACTCGCACGGCCAGCCGCGCAACTGGTTCTACACGTGGATCGGCGATCAGCTTCGCGTTGTTGCGAATGAGGAAGCCGGCATGGATCTGCCGACCGACTTCGTGCTGGAGCAGAACTATCCGAACCCGTTCAGCCCGTCCACGATGATCTCCTACAGCGTGCCGAGCGTAAGCCACGTCTCGCTGAAGGTGTACAACGTGCTCGGTCAGGAAGTCACCACGCTCGTGAACGCGAGCCAGGGTGCGGGTCGTTACGACGTACGTTTTGAGGCGAATGGCCTCGCGTCCGGCCTGTACTTCTACCGCCTGGAGGCAGGTGGCGAAGTGCTTCAGAAGAAGATGATGCTCGTTCGCTAAACGAGCCTGAAAGGGGGGCGGGTGGCCCGGCTGCTCGCCCCCTATTTTCAAAAGGCAGCCTTGGCCCCTCAATGCTGGTACCTCTATGTTGGTGCCTCGATGAGGGTGCCTGGATGTTAGCGCCTCCCGAAAAGAGGCATTTTGTTTATAGTACAAGTCGCACCGCGATGAAGATTTCTCTGCGCCCCGTCCTTATAGCGCTCCTGCTGACCGCCTTCTCAACTTCTGCCCGTGCGCAGGCGTGGCGCACCGACGCGGAAGCGCGTATCGAGCAGTACCGCACGGGCACGTTCGAAGTGACGGTGCTCGACCGCAACGGCAACCCTGTCGCCGGCGCTCCCGTCCGTGCAGCCATGCAGCGCCACGCCTTCGGGTTCGGCACGGCCGTGACCTATGGCATGCTGCGCAACAGCAACGTCCCTGAATACCGGGAAAAAGTATTCGACCTGACGGGCGACGGACGGACGTTCAACCGCGTCGTTTTCGGCAATGCGATGAAGTGGCCGTACTGGGAGGATAACCAGAACAAGACCGGCATCATTACGCAGATTGCGGGTTTAAACGCCCGCGGCATTGAAGTGCGCGGTCATAACCTCGTCTGGCCGCAGGCGGAGCTGCTCCCGCTCGATGTTCGGCAGCATCTGACAGACACCGATCCTGACTACGTTCATGATCGGATCCGCACCCGCATTCGGGGCGCTGTCGGCTACCGAGGCCTGCGCGGCATCGTTCGCGAGTGGGACGTGCTCAACGAGCCTGCACACCTTTTCGACGTACGGGACTTCTTCAAGGGCAAGCCGGGCTATACGACCGGCGAAGAAATCTACGCCGAGATGTTCCAGTGGGCCACCGAAGCGGACCCGGCCACCCACCTGTTCATTAACGACTACAACATTGTGGCGTGGTACAGCCCCACGTCTGCAGCGGTGCAGCGCTACCGCAGCATCATCCAAAACCTCATCGATGCGGACGCGCCGCTGTACGGAATCGGGATGCAGGGCCACTTTGGTCCCGACGGCGCGACGACCATGCCCAACGTCTACGCGGCGCTGCAGGACTTTGCCCGGTTCGATAAGAAGATCGCGATCACCGAATACGATTACGCCTACAACCAGGCCCCCGGCGAATGCCGCAAGGCCAATGAAGCGGCGGCGGGCACCTATATGCGGGACTTCCTGACAATGATCTTCAGTCACCCCGCCGTCGAAAGCTTCCTCATGTGGGGTTTCTGGGACGGCGACCACTGGCGCTGCGACGCGGCGATGTACCGCAACGACTGGTCGCTGAAGCCCTCCGGAGAGGCGTTCCTCGACCTCGTCTTCAACCAGTGGTGGACGGACGAGACCGTTGCCACCGACGCTACGGGTAAGGCCACGATCCGGGGCTTCCTCGGCGATTATGTGCTGACGGCAGAGACGCCCGACAGCACGATCACGATCGACGCGAAGCTCGAAACGAACGGAACCGCCCCCGTCACACTCTCCAGCCGAGTGACGGCGACGGAAGTGCCGGACGAGTACGCATTCACTGTGAGCGACAACTATCCGGAGCCATTCGCGAGCGAAACGACGCTCGACTTTACGCTCGCCGCACCTGCAGACGTGGTGTTTGAGGTGTACGATCTCCTTGGCCGCCGCGTCGAAGATCGCGCGCTCGGGCTTGTCGGCGCCGGCTCCTATTCCGTGCAGTTCGACGGCAGCGATCTACCCACCGGGCTCTACATCTACCGCCTTCGTGCGGGCGCCGAAAGCCGGACCGGGCAGATGCTCCTCGCGCGCTGATAAGAAAAACCGCGATCATCACCGCGTTAATCATCTCACAAACATGAATCAGTACCAACCCAAGCCGGAAGACAAGTTCACCTTTGGCCTCTGGACCGTCGGCAACGTCGGGCGCGATCCCTTCGGCGAGCCGGTGCGACGGGCGATGTCGGCTCCAGACGTCGTTCGCCTGCTGGCGGACGCGGGCGCTTACGGCGTCAACTTCCACGACAATGATCTCATCCCGATCGATGCCACGAAAGGCGAAGCCGACCAGATCAAGCGCAACTTCCGGGCCGCCCTCGACGAGACCGGCCTGAAGGTGCCCATGGCAACGACCAACCTCTTCACCGATCCGGTCTTTAGGGACGGCGCGCTTACGTCGAACGACCCCTCCGTCCGCGCCTATGCCCTGCAAAAGGTGATGCGCGGCATGGATCTCGGCGCAGAGTTCGGGGCCGAAACCTACGTCTTCTGGGGCGGCCGGGAAGGCACGGAGACCGACGCCTGCCGCAGTCCGATGGAGGCCCTCAAACGAATGCGCGAGGCGATGAACTTCCTGTGCGCGTATTCCAAGGACCAGGGATACAACTACCGCTTTGCGCTCGAACCGAAGCCGAATGAGCCGCGAGGCGATATTTACCTCGCCACCGTCGGAGCCGCGCTTGCGTTCATCGAGACGCTGGAGCACAAGGAGATGGTCGGCGTGAATCCAGAGTTTGCGCACGAAACGATGGCGGGCCTCAATTTCACCCACGCGGTGGCGCAGGCGTGGGAAGCAGGCAAGCTGTTTCACATCGACCTGAACGATCAAAATCCCGGCCGCTACGATCAGGACTTCCGCTTCGCGGCGCACAACCCGAAGGCCGCGTTCTTCCTCGTCAAGTTCCTGGAGGAAGTCGGCTATGCCGGGCCAAAGCACTTCGACGCGCACGCGTACCGAACGGAAGACGCCGACGGCGTGCGCGCCTTCGCGGCAGGGTGCATGAGAAGCTACCTCGTGCTGAAAGAAAAAGCGCAGCAGTTTGCCGCGGACAAAGAGATCCAGAGCCTGCTCGAAGAGGTCAACGTCGACGGGCTGCCGGATTACGCCGGTGGGTTCTCGGCGCAGAAGGCCGAAGCGCTCAAGAACCATGCGTTCGACCGCGCGAAGATCGCCGGGCGCGGACTCGGGTACGAGCGGCTTGACCAGCTCGTCTTCGACCTGCTCACCGGAACGCGCTGAAAAGGACGGCCGTTCGATGTTGCCGTCGGACGGCCGCTTTCTTTTTGTACCGCGCAACCATGACTCGAACCCTTCTCAAGCCCGCACTGCTGGCGCTCTGCTGCGTTGTCGCCCTCTCAGCCAGTGCGCAAGCGCCGGCGGACAGCGCGGGGATCCTCGCAACGGTGGACGGGACGGCTATCTCGGAGGCGCGGTTCAATGCGTCCTACGTCGACCATCTCATCCGCACCGGGCGCAACGACACGCCGGATGAACGCCGCCGCCACCTCGACAATCTGATCGATACGTACCTGCTCGCCGGCGAGGCCCGGCGGCAGGGACTCGGCGGGGCCGAGTTTGAGCGCTTCGTCGCCCATGCGACCGACCGGGCCGTGGGTGGAGCGTGGTTTGAATCCGCGTTCAGGGACTCCGTTGCCCAGCCCTCCGAGGCGCTCGTGCGGCAGGCATATCTGCGGGGGCGCGAAGAGCTGCTGGTGCGCCACCTGTTCTTTTCGTCGGAAGAGTACGCGCGCGCCGCCGCAGACCGGCTCCAGCGAGGAGAGCGCTTCGTTGACCTGGCGAATGAACTGTACGGCACGGCGGCGTTCGACTCGACGGCCGGGCTGCTCGGGCGCATCGGGTACTGGGACGCCGACGACACCTTCGCGGAGGCGGCTTTCAGTCTGCCCGTGGGCGGTGTTTCAGCTCCGGTGCGCACGCGATACGGCTGGCATCTCATCAAGGTGGAAGACCGCTTCCCGGATCCTCTCCCCACGGAGGCCGATTACCTCGCGCGCCGCAAGGGAGTGAGCGGCAAGCTGCGCGCTCGTCGCGTGCGGCTGGAAGGAGACTCGTTCGTGCGCAGCCTGATGGATGGCTTGCAGGTCCATCCCGACGCCGAGGGAATGGCGCTCTTGCAGGCATCGGTTGGGCGCGCTTTCGGAGCGAAAGAAGACCCGCAAGAGTCCGCCCGGACCGGCCTAAAGTCGGAGGAGATCGCGGCCATTCAAGCCGAGCTTACACCGGCTACGCCGCTCCTTCGCTACGTCATGGAGGGGCAACCGCGCCTCTTTACCGCCGGAGATTGGGCCGAGTGGTTGGAGGATCTGCCCTACGGCGAAGTGCGGCACCGCGTGGGCGCATCCGTGGGCCGGGCGCTGCGCAACGCCCTCCTCGCGGAAAAGGGTCGCGCGGCGGGCTTGGCTGCTTCGGAAGACGTGCGGGAGGAATTGCGCTTCCAGGAAGCGGTCTACCTCGCCCGCATGGCGCGCCAGGCGCTGCGCCGGGACGAGGCTCCGCCGCCGACGGAGGCGCAGATGCAAGAAGCTTTTGACCGCCTCGGCTACCGGCACCTCAAGGACGCTGTGGGAGATTACTGGACGATCCCTTACGCCAACGTTGCGCTGGCGGAGGAGGCGCGTGATAGGCTGCAGTCCGGCGCGTTGCGCCCGGAAGAGGAACCCGGGTACCGGGCGATGTCCGGTGCCCCGCTGATGGGGCGGGATCCCCTGCGCCGGGCGGCGCGGGAGGCACCGCTACGCCTTCCCGTGGTCGTTGAAGTGGCTGACCGCCCGCTGCTTCTTTACGTGTCGGAGCGCTCCCTCACCTTTACGACGCTCGGCGACGTGCGGCCGCAGATCGAGGCGCTCTTGCGGACGTCCCTTCCGGAAGTGGATCTTTTGCGCAGGCTTCGCGCCAAGAGCCGCATCGCGGTGGATGAAGGTCTTTTCGAACACATGATGAACCGGTAGCGCGGCGGCCTACCGGTTCGCCGCGTCCCTTGTAACGGTTCGCAACAGAAAGGCACCCGGCTGAACGATCCCGTACAGGTTCCGTAGAAGGTGTTTGCTTTAGACAAACAGCTCTACCGAGCTTTACTCATGTTGGGTTCTAGATCGACCATTTCAAGTGTGCTGGCTGCCGGCGCTTTGGTCCTTGCGGCTACCGGCTTCAGCGCCTGTACGCCGGCAGCGAACCCGGGCCTGGCAGACGCCTCCATGACCCTTCCGATGGGCGTCGAATGGCGTCTCGACAGCGCGGCACCCGCGCAAACTCCCGTAACGCTGCGGTTCATGGAAGACGGCCGCTTCGCAGGCTCCGGCGGCTGCAACCGGTTCTTCGGCCAGTACGAAGTGGCCGGACAGGCGCTGACGCTCTCCAATGTCGGCGCGACGCGGATGGCGTGTCTGCCGGAGGTCATGGACGCCGAGCAGCAGTTCTTCAACGACCTGGACCGGGTGCGAAGCCATGCAATCGAGGGCGGAGCGCTGGTCCTGCGCGCGGCGGCCGGTGATCCGCTTCTGCGCCTCACGCGCACGGACGAGACGGAGATGCAGGGTGTTCGCACGGGCGTCACCCGCGTGTTCAACTGCGACGCCGAGGGCGGAGCGTTCAGCTTCACGGTCCGGACCGGTCCCGGTGAGGCGGCCGTCTGGCTGCCCGAGCGCTTCGGCTCGCGCTACCTGGTGCTCGGACAGGCGGGCGCCGCTTCCGGGGCCAAGTACGAGGGCGATGGCGTCATGGTCTGGAGCAAGGGTCAGGAGGCGCTGCTGACGGTCGATGGAGAGGAGTTCACCGGTTGCCGTCTCGATCCGTCCGCGGCACCGTGGGAGGACGCGCGCCGGCTCGGCGTCACGTTCCGGGGAACGGGCAATGAACCCGGGTGGCTGCTGGAGATCACCGAGGGCGAGCGCATCCGCTTTCAGTATGCTTATGGCGAGAAAGAGGCCGTCGTTCCGGCTCCTGCCCCGGCAGTGACCGGAAATAGGCGCGTCTACCGCGCAGCGACGGAGGCGCACACGCTCACGGCTACCGTGACCAATGAGTCCTGCATCGACGGCATGAGCGCACAAGTGTTCAGCCACCGCGTGCGGGTGGAACTCGACGGCGAGACGTTCAACGGCTGCGGCCGTATGCTGCGCTAATGGCGGCCAGGCCCGTACAACCGCCCGTAAACGAAGCCGGCGGCTCCCTGAAAAAGCTGCCCCGGCCCGTGTGGGTGCTCTCGCTCGTGAGCCTGTTCATCGACCTCTCGAGTGAGATGCTTTACCCCGTCGTGCCGCTTTTCCTGGCGGGCACGCTCGGCGCACCCTTTGCCCTCATCGGCCTGATCGAAGGCGCGGCGGAGGTTACAGCCGGTCTGACGAAGGGCTACTTCGGCGGACTCTCCGACCGCATTCGGCGGCGAAAGATCTTTGTTGTCGGCGGGTACACGCTCTCCGCCCTGTCGAAGCCGCTGCCGGGCCTCTGGGTAGCGTGGCCCGCGGTGCTGCTCTCGCGCGTCACCGACCGGATCGGCAAGGGCGCGCGCACGGCACCTCGGGACGCGCTTCTTGCGTCTTACGCGACGAAGGAGATGCGGGGCCGCGTGTTCGGCCTTCACCGCGGATTCGATACGCTCGGAGCGGCGCTCGGTCCGGCCGTCGCGCTGATCTGGCTCACGCAGCGCCCCGGCGACTACCAGCCGCTCTTCTTCATCGCTTTCGTTCCGGCGATCATTGGATCCGCGCTAACGCTTCTGGTGCGCGAGAAGGCAGCGGCTGTGGCTCCCTCGAAAAGTCGCGGCGATCTGCTCAGCTTCTGGCGCGAAGCCACGCCCGATTACCGCCGCCTCCTTCGCCTGCTCACGATCTTCGCGCTCGTCAACAGCTCGGACGTGTTCCTCATCCTCAAAGCGCGCGAGGCGCTCGGGGAGACGCTTGCCCTCGGCGGCTACATCCTCTATAACCTCGTTTATGCAGCGGCCTCCTACCCGGCCGGCGGGCTGTCGGATAAATGGGGCAGGCGGCCGGTCCTCGTGAGCGGACTCGTGCTCTACGCCGTCGCTTATTTCGGGTTTGCCCTCGTGCGCGGCCCCTCGCTGTGGGCGTTCGGGGCGCTCTTTGCACTTTATGGACTCTATGCCGCGCTCACGGAGGGCGTCGCGAAGGCGTGGCTGGCCGATACCGCCCCCGAAGAATCCTCGCGGGGGCGCGCGATGGGGCTGCACGCCGCCGCGACGAGCCTTGCCGCGCTCGTGGCGAGCACGGGAGCCGGACTTCTATGGAGCGGCGTTGGCCCGGCGGCACCGTTTCTCGTTGCAGCCGCAGGTGCGCTCTCCGTCGCAATCGCACTTAGTCGCGCCCCGCACAAACCTGCCGGCGCGGTGCGGGTATAGTAGCGCCTACCCTGATCATCTTTCATTCAGCTGAAGCCATGCCTAAGAACGTGCGCCTCGATCTGCAAGTCCTGCTTCCCCATCTGCCAGACGAGTGCGACCGCTGCGCGCATCGGTTGGTGACGGAACTGGAGTCCAGCGAGGGCATCGAGCGCGTTCACGTCGTGCATGCGGATGAGGAGAACCCGGCGAAGCTTTGCATTCACTACGATCCTGCCCAGATCGGCCTTACGCGCATCCGGCGGATGGCCGTGCACGCGGGGGCCGCCATCACGGACCGCTACGGCCACGTGCTCTGGGAAGTGGAAGGACTGCGGCACCAGCGCCGCGCCCGAACCGTTGCTACGCGCCTCAATCAGAACGCCGGCGTCGTGGAGGCGGAGGCGAACGCGACGGGTCCTATTCGGATCGAGTTCGACCGGGAGCAGACAAACGAAGCCGCCCTGCGCGCGATGCTGGCCGACCTCGGCGTCCGCGTCTCGGGCGAAGAGACGAGGGAGGAACAGGAAGCGGAAGGCCATGCCGATCATGCCGATCACGATCACGAGGCGCACAATCATGGCGAAGGCGGTCACGCTCACGGCGGGCCTTTCGGCGAGCGATCGGAGATCATCTTTGCCATTCTCGCGGGCGTGTTCGTCGTGCTGGGCTGGCTCTCCATCTGGCTCCTCGACGTCGCGCCGTGGCTGCCGACGGCGTTCTTTATTGCGGCCTATGTTTTCGGCGGCTACTTCACGCTCAAAGAGGCCACCGACTCCATACGTGTCGGTCGTTTCGAAATCGACTTCCTCATGCTCGTGGCGGCGGCGGGCGCGGCTGCCCTTGGAAAATGGGCCGAAGGAGCGCTGCTGCTCTTCCTGTTTTCCCTGGGCCACGCCCTCGAGCACTTCGCCATGGGCCGCGCTCGCCGCGCGATAGAGTCACTGGCGGATCTCGCCCCGAAGACGGCTACGGTGCGCAGGGGCCAAACGGAGCAGGAAGTGCCGGTCGAGTCGCTCAAGGTGGGAGACACGGTCATCATCCGAACGAACGAGCGCCTCCCGGCCGACGGATTTGTAGTGAAAGGCCAGAGCGCCGTAGACCAGGCCCCGATCACGGGCGAAAGCGTACCGGTCGATAAAAGGCCGGTCCCGGATCGCGCGGCCGCGGAGGAGTCGCCGGACGCGCTCGATGCGGCGCACCGCGTCTTTGCCGGGACGATCAATGGCGGCGGCGCGCTCGAAATCGTCGTGACGAAGCGCTCCGCCGACTCCACGCTCGCGCGCGTGGTCCAGATGGTGGCGGAAGCGGAGACGGAGCGCTCACCAACGCAGCGGTTCACGGACCGTTTCGAGCGGGTGTTCGTGCCCGCCGTGCTCGGACTGGTCGTGCTGCTCCTCTTCGCCTGGGTTGTCATCGACGAGCCGTTCGCCGCAAGCTTCTACCGCGCAATGGCCGTACTCGTGGCCGCGAGTCCGTGCGCGCTCGCCATCGCGACGCCGAGCGCCGTCCTCTCGGGCGTGGCCCGCGCCGGTCGCGGCGGCGTGCTCGTCAAGGGCGGCGGTCCGCTGGAAAACCTCGGCACGCTGACGGTGCTGGCCTTCGACAAGACGGGCACCCTGACGGAGGGGCGGCCGCACGTCACGGATGCGGTTCCTTCGGAGGGTTCGGAGGCGGACCTTCTCTCCGTAACCGCCGCGGTTGAACGCCTTTCCGACCATCCGCTCGCCAGAGCCATCGTGCGCTACGCCGACGAGCAGGACGCGCCGCGCATTTCTGCCGAGAACCTGCAGAGCATCACCGGCAAAGGCGTTCGCGCGGAAGTCGACGGCCGGCCCGTCCTCATCGGCAAGCCGGATCTTTTCGAAGAGGGAGGCCCGGCGCTGCCGGACAGTCTCCGCGCATCGGCGGAGCGGCTGGAAGGGGAGGGGCGCACCACCATGATCGTCCGCCACGGCAACCGCTTCCTCGGCATCATCGGCCTCATGGACACGCCGCGCGAGGCGGCTGCCGAAACCATCGGCAAGCTGCGCGATCTCGGCATCCGCCACATGATCATGATCTCGGGCGACAACCAGACCGTCGCGGCGTCCGTTGCGGCCATCGTTGGGTTGGATGAGGCCCGGGGCGACTTGCTGCCGGAGGGGAAGGTCGAGACCATCCGCGAACTCGCGCGCGAGGGCCGCGTCGCCATGATCGGCGACGGCGTCAACGACGCGCCTGCACTCGCCACCGCCACCGTCGGCATCGCTATGGGCGCGGCCGGCTCCGACGTGGCCCTCGAGACTGCCGACGTGGCGCTCATGGGCGACGATCTGCGGCGACTTCCGTTCGCCGTGGGGCTTTCCCGCCAGACGCGCCGTATTATCCGGCAGAACCTCTGGATGAGCCTCGGCATGGTCGCAGTGCTCGTCCCGGCAACGCTCTTCGGGCTGGGCATCGGCCCCGCGGTGGCTCTCCACGAGGGGAGCACGCTCGTCGTTGTTTTCAACGCCCTGCGACTGCTTGCTTACAAAGAAACGTGATCCCGCGATCACGAAAGACAGAAGGAAAGAATGCTCGATAGCTGGAGATGGTACGGACCGACCGACCCGGTTGCGCTGTGGGACGTTTGCCAGGCCGGCGCGCGCGGCGTCGTTACGGCCCTTCATGACCTCCCCAACGGGGCCGTGTGGCCGGTTGACGCCATCGAGGCGCGCAAGAAGGAAATCGCGCGGGTGGGGGAGGGCGCGGCCGCGCTGCGCTGGGCCGTCGTCGAGAGCGTGCCCGTTCACGAGTCGATCAAGACCGCCGGCCCCGATCGCGACCGCAGCATCGACGCGTATGCCGAGACGCTGCGCAACCTCGGGCGGTGCGGCATCGCTACGGTCTGCTACAACTTCATGCCCGTGGTGGACTGGACCCGCACCGACCTCGGCTACCGAATGCCCGACGGCTCGCTGGCCCTCCGCTTCGACCGGTCCGACCTCGCGGCGTTCGACCTCTTCATCCTCAAACGAAAGGACGCCGAGCGCGATTACGACCCGCATACGCGCGAGCGGGCGGAGGCGCGATTCGGGGCTATGAGCGCCGGGGATCGCGAGCGGCTGTCGCGGACCATCCTCGCCGGACTCCCCGGCGCGGAGGAATCGTACACCGTCGACGCCTTCAGGGAGGCCCTCGCGGTTTACCACGCCATCGGCGCGGGCGCGCTGCGGCGAAACCTCATTTACTTTCTCGAAGCCGTCGTCCCCGTGGCAGAGAAAGCGGGCGTTCGCCTCGCCATCCACCCCGACGATCCGCCGTTCCCGATCCTCGGCCTGCCGCGCGTGGTGAGTACGGAGGAGGACGTGGCCGACCTCTTTGGAGCCATCGACTCGCCCGCCAACGGCCTCACGTTCTGCACCGGCTCCTTCGGCGTGCGCTCGGACAACAACCTCGTGGCGATGGCCGAGCGCTTTGCCGACCGCATCCACTTCGCGCACCTGCGCAGCACCGACCGCGAGTCCGACGGCAGCTTCTACGAGGCCGACCACCTCGGCGGCGACGTGGACATGCCCGCCGTCATGCGCGTGTTGCTGGAGGAGGAGGGGCGAAGGCGCAAGGCTGGCCGGGACGACGCTGAGATCCCCATGCGCCCGGACCACGGCCACCAGATGCTCGATGACCTGAAGAAGCGCACCAATCCCGGCTACTCCGCTATCGGTCGGTTGCGCGGGCTTGCCGAACTCCGCGGCCTCGCCCTCGGCCTCCAGAGCCGCTGAGCGGCGGATGTTCAGTATTCGACGCAGAGATTTTCGCGCGGCGCAGGTTTGGCTGAGCCTCCCGCGCCGCGCGAAGACAAGAATTGGCGTTCAGGATAAGGCGACGCCCTACAGCAAGAGAAATTCCTCCCCTGAAAGGGGGAGAATTTGCAAGGATTAGCGTTCAGGAATATGACCACGCTTTCAGATCACCAAATTCCTCCCCTTTCAGGGAGCCTGTCCTGAGCGGAGCCGAAGGAAGGTGGCGCGAAGCGACGGAGGGGTGCGGCTCAGGAATGGCTGGACGTTCAGTTTGCCGGTGCGAAAAACCCCCTCCCCCCTTCGGGGTACTCCCCCTGGAAGGGGGAGGGTTTGCAAGGATTAGCGTTCAGGAATATGACCACGCTTTCAGATCACGAAATTCCTCCCCTTCCAGGGAGCCTGTCCTGAGCGGAGCCGAAGGAAGGTGGCGCGAAGCGACGGAGGGGTGCGGCTCAGGAATGGCAAATCGTATAGTCCGGCTAAGTTGAGAAAAGAATTGTCCTGAGCGGAGCCGAAGGAAGGTGGCGCGTAGCCGTCGCAGCCGCCCCCATAACAGGCACACGGCCCCGGCGCGATGCGGAAGCGGCCGGAGCGCCGCCATAAACGTGGAAAGCCGAGCGGGGGCAGGGCCGCTCGGCTTTCGTCTACAGAGACATCGCGTGTAACCGCAACGCCTCAGTTCCGGTGGTCAATGATGATGTGCGCGCCGCCCCGCTGCTCGATCGATACCGGCGTCTCCGGCGTGCCGTGCTGGATGATCACGTTGCCCTGCCCGCTCTGCACGACCGGGCCGGACTCGTAGTTGCTCCGGTTGGCATCGATCAGGTACACATTCTCGTCACCCGTTTGCTCCACATCGAGCGAGTTCTTGGAGCCGGTCAGCCACGCGCCGAAAACGTTCGCGTTTCCGTTCTGCAAAAGCTCGATCAGGTTGCCGTCCCCGCCGACCCATGCGCCCGCGACGTTGTTGTTGCCGTCCTGGTTCAGGTAGGTGGTGCTGCCTTGCGAACCGTACTGCGACGAGACGGCCACGTTGCCGGTGCCCGCCTGGACGATCTGCGCCACGTTCGACGCGCCGGACTGCTTGACGAGCGAATGGTTGCCGCTCGGGCTGCAGTCTCCTGCCGCGCACGGGAGCGTGAGCGCAAGGCCGGTCTCCGTGTTGATGTCGTCCTGCAGCGCCTTCAGCATCTCCTCTTCCGAGCAGTTGCCGTTGCACGAGGAACCGCCCTTCGCATCAGCGTCTTTGACCTTCGCGGCGGCCATGGAGCGCTCGATCTCGATCCCGGGCGCGTTCGGATTCGTGACGTACTCGTCCGGGTTGTAGCCCTGGGCGAGGACGTTTGCCACCGGCGCAACCGAGAGCGCCGCTATGAGGAGAAGTCCTTTCAGTGTTCGCATGAGTCCTGCCCTGGTTGACTGGGTCCTTCCCATCTTATGCCCCATCGCGCCCGCTGTTCTCCGCCTTCCGGCGCAAGGCGGCCCGCGCCTCTGGAGCATCCTGCCGAAAGAAGAAAAGGGGCGCGGAGTGTTTGCCCCCGCACCCCTTTGCCTCGACCATGTTTAGTTCTGCGTGATCGTGGCGGTGTTGCTGTCGCCGTGCTGCGTAATGGAGGCATCATTGCCACTGGACAGCTGGAAGATTTCCGCGCTGCTGTTGCTGGCCGACATGCCATTGATGCCCTGGAAAACCCGGGCCTTGTTGGTGTCTCCGTTCTGATCAACCAAAGCATGGTTATTCAAGGCGGAACCACCATCAAAACGGACCTCCCACTCTACGGCAACGCCTTGGTAGATTTTACCATCATTGTTGTTGCCATTTTGCTTTACCGAAGCATCGTTATCTGCCGCGAAAATGCCCGACCCGCTCCACACCTCGGCTCCTTGGGAGATTTGAGCATTGTTACCAACGCCGCTGATCTGGTTGATCGTCGCCTCGTTGCCGGTAGCGACATTCCCACTGCCATGGCCCTGGAATACATAGGCAATGCCATTGGAGGTCTCGGCCGACTGATTGACGATGGTTTCGCTTCCGTTATCTGCGCCCGACGCGCCTTGAATAGTATAGACGAAGTTGTCTGTTCCAGCTTGCGATACCGTTGCCTTCGAGCCATCAACTGATCCGTTGGCGCTGCGTCCCTGCACGACGTAGACCTCACCCGAGGTCCCTGTCTGCTCCACGTTCGCCACTGCGTTCGTCGCAGCCGCATCTTCGAGGCCCTGCCAGACGCCACCAATGTTGCTCTGGCCGGATTGGATTATTGCGGCCGAATTGCTTGATCCCACTTGGGCAGCTTCGGCGGCATTCAGACTTCCGGTCTGGGTTGCAGAAGCTATGTTGCTTGAACCAGTTTGCTCGACAGCGGCGTCTAATTTGTCTCCCGTTTGGCTTACGGTTGCATTGTTGCTCTGCGCAAAGGCCATGCTGGAGGTAAAGCAAAGCGAGATGGCAAGGGTGATGAACTTCTTCATGATAAAAATAAATGCTCTTGATCCGAGCTGCAGATATGATGAAGTATTCTGCTGGTCGAACTATTGTTGTGTAAGGTCATCAGGCGCGGAGCCGAAGCCCCGCGCCCTATTCAGTATTTAGTTCTGCGTGATCGTCGCGGTGTTGCTGTCGCCGTCGATATTGAGCACGGCGTTGTTGTAGTCGCCCGTCTGGCTTACGCTAACCGTGTTAAAGCTGCCATCGATGGTCGAGAAACCACCTGCACCAAGCTCGCCAGTAAGCTTATTGTAGTTGCCGTCCTGCATGACGTCCAGCATGTTAGAAGAACCATTCACCTTTACGTAGGTCACGTTGTAATCGCCACCCTTCTGCTCGGTAGACAAGATGTTGCTATTTCCATCCGCATCAAAAAGAGCGGCCTGGAAATCGCCCGTCTGGCTAACGGTGAGATCATTAAGGTTGCCGCTTACTTTCGTCTCAACGCGGTTCATGTTGCCAAACTGATCGACATCGGCGTTGTTGTTGTCTCCTACCTGCTTAACTCCCGCCTTCAGACCCGATCCGTCGTTCACTCGAGCAAGGTTGTTGTCACCGGTCTGATTGATAGTGCCGGTGTTGTAGTCGCCATACTGCTGAATGTAAGCTTCGTTATCAGAGCCTTTTGTCACGATGTAAGCGATGTTACCGTCACCCTTAGAATAGGTGGTGAGGTTGTTGTCGTCGCCCGACATTACAGCGGTCATGGCGGCATTCGAGTTGCCGAGTTGATCGATATCGAGATCGTTCCTGTCGCCGTAAGCCTTGGCTTCTGCCTGGTTCTCGTTACCATTCTGAACAACGGAGCCGATGTTGTTGTCGCCGCGCTGGTCTACACCTGCTTTGACGTCCTCTTCGTTGTTAAAGCGAGCCAGATTTGAGTTGCCGGTCTGCTCAATCGTGCCAAGGTTGGCGGTACCATTTTGCTTGACGTATGCCTCATTCAGGTCGCCGACCTGGTTGATGTAAGCCCCTGCATTCGGGCCGACATTATTGCCGTACTGCAGAATGCTGGCCGCATTATCATCTCCCGCGGTGGAAATGCTTGCGTCGTTCTGCGCGAACGCCATTCCGGTCGTCAGCATGAGCGCAAAGGCGAGGGTATAGAGCTTCTTCATAAGAACTGTACTTGTATTTGTCGATTGAGAAGGTCGGCGAAACTTTCGCCCTGTTGCCCCTCATCGTTCATTGTCTAGTTTAGGATGCGTTGCGAGGCATTCACGTCGGTTTACCGACACGCCGCATGTCGCTTCTGGCGCACCCTGTTGGTGGCGACTGGAACAATGCTGCAGTATCGCCTCCGTTTGACGTGTAAGAGAACAGGCGCGGAGCCGAAGCCCCGCGCCCACTGGGTATTTAGTTTTGGGTGATGGTGGTGTTGTTGCCGTCGCCGTGCTGGGTCACGTCAGACTGGTGCATATTGCCCGTCTGCGAAATCGTGGCCGTGTTCATGTCACCAAGTTGGTCGAGCCACGAGCGGTTGGCATCGCCATTCTGCGAAAGGCTGGCCGTGTTGTCCTCACCCGTCTGCAGGATGCCTCCCGTCATCATGGTGGAGCCCGTCGGGCTGCCTGTTCCGGCGAGATTGCCGTTGCCGTCCTGGCTTACGGTCGCACTGTTGCCATTGCCGCCGGTCACCGACGCGCCACCAGCTGCTGCCTGAATGATGCTGGACTTGTTGCCAACGCCGGTCTGCGTGACCGACTGTTCGTTGCCGTCCGCCTGCAGCGAGATGACCCGTCCATACGCGCGGTTCTGATTGCCGGTCTGCTCGACAAACACCGTGTTGTTGGTCACGTGATTCGTCGCGCCCCAGTAGGCGAAGTTGTTGTTGCCGTCCTGGATCATCTCCGAGGAATTATACTGACCGGCGATCACGATACCGGCATTGTTGTCATTGCCAAACTGGTCGATGGTCGAGGCGTCGTTGAAGCTCCCCTGATGGCGAATGGAGGCGTTATTCGAGGCGCCATTCTGCTCGATCGAGGCAACGTTGTTGTTGCCCTGGTGCAAGATAGAAGCCTCATTGAAGGTACCCGTTTGGTCAACACTCGCGTCGTTGTTGCTCACGGGACCAGACGTTGTGGTCTCCTGCTTGATTTCGGCCTCGTTATTGGAGCCGACCTGCGTAATGGCGGCTTCGTTGTCGACGCCTCCGTGCGTCATGATGGTTGCAACGTTGTCTGCCCCACCGGATTGATTGACGGTGGCCGTGTTGTCATCGCCCAGCTGGTCTACGTCGGCGGTATTATCGCCCGCCTGCGTTACCGTTGCCTTGTTGCCGGTGGTTGCGCTGGTCTGGTCGACGGTCGCCAGAGCGCCGCCGCTCTGCGTGACGGCGGCATCGTTGCCGGGGCCGGTCTGGTTGACCGTGGCCGTGCTGCTTTGCGCGAATGCCATCCCTGTCGTAAGGACGAGGGCGAATGCGAGGGTGAAAAGCTTTTTCATAAGACTCGTGCTTAGAAGTTAATTTGCAAAGGAGGCTGGCGCCGCAGGCGCCGTTTGATTCCCCCATCGCTTGAGGTTCAGTTTAGAATGCGGTTCGCGATGATGGCGTCGGCTCTCCTACTTCGCTGTTGTCGCTTTTGGAGCACTCCGCTTTCAGGACCACCGCAGCGCGAAAAACGAACGATCCGCATCTGAAAAAGAGCGCGGAGCCGAAGCCCCGCGCCCTATTCAGTATTCAGTTCTGCGCGACGGTGGCGGTGTTGTTGGCCCCGGTCTGATCGATCGTGGCGGAGCCGCCGTTTGCCTGCGAGCCGAGGACGGTGTTCATCGTGCCGGACTGCATGACATCGAGCATGTTGCCGTCGCCGCTCTGGAGGAAGCGATCGGCACTCGTGCCAACGGTGTTGCCTCCCGTGCCGACGCCGTCTTCCTGGACGATTTTCATGTCAGATCCGCCGCCGAGGTTGGACATGTCTCTCTGATCGAGGTAGACCTGCTGGCCCATACCAGACTGATCGACATTGATGTCGCCTCTCCACAAGCGCTGGTAGGTGCTGACGTAGTTATTCGAGCCGTCCTGCTTGACGACAGCGTTGTGGGCGTTCCCAGACTGCTCCATAGCCACTTCGTTGCCCGTGCCACCCATCTGATCAACGGTCATTTGGCTGTTGTCGCCCTTCTGGATGATCGTTGCCAGACCGCCAACCTGCGTCACATAAGCGCGGTTACCACCGAGGTAGGTGCCATTGTCATCCGGGCCATGCTGCGTAATGTTTGCCACTGCCGCGCCAGACTGAATAATTGCGGTGTAATTACCGTCGCCAGGGCCTGCAAACCAGTTCTGATCTACGACGAGGTTGCTACCTCCCGTCTGCGACCCATGAACGGCGTTCCTGTCGCCTTTCTGCCGGACATCCATGCGGCTGTCGTCCTGCACAAAAGGAGATGACGGTGGAGCTTGGAAAGGGAGCCCCCAACCTGGTTGTCGGTGCCTGCCTGCATGATCTGGGCCCAACCGCCGTTCGATTGCTGAAGGGCCACATCGTGGCTGTTTCCCTGCTGGGAAACGCTTGCCTTATTGCTCTGCGCGAACGCCATGCTCGTCGTGAGCATAAGAGCGAATGCGAGGGTGAGAAGCTTTTTCATTCTATACCTATTGGTGTTTGCGTGAACTCAATGCTGGTCGGGCAGGGTCGGGCCGCAGAGAGTAAGAAGGGAGTGGGGTCTTCGCCTCACCCCCTTCTTACATTTCGCATAGGAAGAACCGGTCAAGCAGGTTGCTTGCCCATCTCTTCGAGCGTGCCTGTTTTAGCGCTGATCAACGCTGGCGGTGTTGCCGTTGCCAGTCGAGGTGACGGTGGCGCTGGCACCGAGCTCCTGATGGAGGCTCAGCATGTTGCTGTCGCCAATCTGGTCGACCGTGGCCGTGCTGCCGCCGGTCTGATAGGCCGTGTCACCACCGATGCCCTTGAGCAGGTTGGAGTTGCCGTCCTGCATGAGCGTGAACGTGTCGCCGCCTTCCTGGAGCAGACGAGCAACGTTGAGGTCGCCTTCCTGCGTGAAGGTCGCATGTGCGCCATTCGCGCCGTCCGTCATCGTCATCTCGGCACGGTTGTCATTGCCAAGCTGCGTGGTGCGCGCTTGGTGCAGGTAGCCCGTCGCCGACTGGCTGGCGTAGTTGCCGTTGCCGGTCTGCGTGATGTAGCCGTCATTGCCGTCGTCACCACCAACCGCGGTGCCGGCGATCTTCAGCATCTGGACCGCTTGGTTGTCGTCGCCCGCCTGAGTGATCTGCCCGTTGTTGAGGTCGTTTGACCCGCCGCCGAGCATGTCCTGCGTTGCGTTGTTGCCGCCGCCTTGCTGGTCGATCTTCGCAACGGCCGAGGAGTATCCCCAGTTATTACCGTTAACCGTCTGCGCTGCCTGATTCTCATTGCCGTCCTGGTAGACCTCAACGGTGTTGTAAGACCCGCCACCGACGGTCTGAACAGAGGTATTGAGGTCGCCAATCTGATCGACCCGCATGGACTGCGTATAGCCGTTCTGAATCTCCTGAGTTGCCGTATTATCGTTTCCAGTCTGGTACGCCTTGGCATGCTGGCCGCTGTTGGAGCCCGGCGCATTCAGGCTCTGGCTAAGCACTTTGTTGCGATCACCGATCTGCTCAATAACGGCCGTATTCAGGCCCTTGCCGCCGCCGCCCGTCTGCTGCATGTTGACGTTGGCCTGGTTCTCCGAGCCGTTCTGAAGAATCGAAGAGGTCTGTGCGCCTGGGCCGTAACTGGAGGCCTCTGCGTTCTGAATGACCGTGGCGGCGTTGTCGTTGCCGCCAATCTGCTCCACCGTGCTGGTCTGGGCCTGCCCGGTCTGCGTGATAGCAGCGTCGCTGCCGTTGCCCGTTTGCGTAACGGTGGCCTGGTTGGCCTGCGCAAATGCCATTCCCGTCGTGAAGACGAGGGCGATGGCGAGAGTGAGAATCCTCTTCATGTGTTACCTACCTGATTTAGGTGTGTTGTGTACTTAGGGACGCTTGGCACTCTGCCTTAAATCCCATCGAACAAGTACTTGGAACTTGCCCGCACCCGTCAGGTAGTCTACATGGTACTTCCATGGGATACCTGTGGGGTGCCGGCGGCCTTGGCGGTCTCGGTCTCCTTTCACGTCTGCTCTTGCCGGACCAGGACGTGAAAAGAGTCTCCGCTCGGGTCGCTGTTTTTTTCTGCTTTAACTATCGCACGGCTTCGGCCTCCTCGGGCGGTCTGGGTGAGCGCAGGGCATGGTTAGAAAGGGTAGAAGGTCAGGCCGGTTTTCAAGGACCAGACGTTGTCGTGAATCGACCCCATCCGGACGCCGTCCAAACCTTCATACAGGGGGTAGTCGTTGCCGACGAGGGCGCTGACGCCCACCCGGCTGGAGATCATGTACTCGAGTCCGAGCGCCGCCGTGGCGTAGGGAAACTCGGAACGCCCGCCGCGATAAGCGGCGCTGTAGGACTGCACGAGGTAGCCGAGGCCCACTTTCGCAATGGGCGTGAGCCGCACCGAAGGGAGCAGGTACCACGTCAGGTCGGCCTCGGCCGAAAGATGGTTGCGCTCGAAAGCGTCCCGCGCGGCCAGCTGCCCGAAGGAGCCGGTAAGCCCGGCGGATACGGAGGGTATGAGCGTCTTGCGGAGCGTCAACTCGCCGCCCGGCCGCGCTTCGGCGTCGTGGTAGTCGCCCCTGAGGAGCAGCGCGCTCCCGAAAAGCCCGATGCCGGGGCCCGGACGGTTCGTGCGCTCGATGCGGCCGAAGTAGTCCATCTCGTCGGCCTCCGCGCGCGCCTCGTCATAGGAGGCGAAAACTTCCGCGGCACGCAGCGAATCCGTCGGGTTCATGGCCCAAAGATTCTCGCGAATGCCCTCGACCACGAGGTTCTTCACGGCCTCCTCGATGGCCTCCGTCACCGCCAGCACCGGCGGCTCGTTGACCGTGTAGCCAACTTCCGACTCCAGAATGCGCTTCACATCGACGTAGCGGAAGAGGCTCCCGTCCACCTTCTGCGAGATGATCGTCTTGGTGGTGTGCACCGTCTTGAGCACGCGGCCGTTCTGCGTCGAAATAGCCCGCAGGTAGATCGTCACCTGGTCCTGCCGGATCTGCCCCGACCCGCCCGCGCCGAAATACCGCACGCCGACGCCGGAAGTAAGCAGGTTCGTGTCGTACCCGATGATGCCGCCTTCGAGCAGGAGTCCGGCGTAGAGTAGCGGCGGGAGCGGTCCGAGCGCCTCCCCGTCAGGGCCGGAGTGCTGCGCGCGAATGCTCTGGATGATCTGCCGCTCATTGAGCAGGTTGCTCAGGCCCTCGCGCTCGATGGGAATGAACCACGCCGATTCCTCGAGCGCCCGCATGAGGATGGACGTCGCGCCCTGCGTCACGGCCGTCGACCAGCTCGCCATTCGGTCGGACGCCTTGTACTGTCCGGTCTGGTCGCGGAAACGGTAAACAGCCACCACGATCTTCTCCTGCGGCTGCGGAAGGCTCGTCAGCTCTGCAAACTTCGCGCTCTGGAGGCCCGGATGCGCCCGCTCGGTCGTGAACGGATGCAGGTACGGCGCGCACCCGCCGGCCGCGAGTCCGAGCAGGACTGCAAGGCTGCCGAGGGAATAGGTTAGCCGGGAGCGCGTCATGGGGGGAGGGGAGAAGAGTCTGATGAGAATCTAAGGTCGGGTGCGAGGCAAAGTGGACGTTTTGTGTCTGATGCTTCGGACTATTTTCGAGGTCGCGATTTGCTACAGGCCGGCCGCCGGCTTAGAAGTTCGGAATGCTGACGGTGGTCTCGCCGCCGTTGAGCACGTCGAAGATGGTGATCGTTATGCCTTCAAGGCCGGGCACGATGTCGACCGTGTAGTCGCCGAGTTCAAAGCGGCCCTCTTTGGTGAGGTCGATGTCGCGGAAGCGGTCATAAATAAGCTCGCGGGAGAGCTGGTTCAGGATCTGGCGCTGGAGAGAGTTCTGGAAGTCGGCGAGCGGGTCGCGGTTGAACGGGTCGGCGCGCTGCTCCGTATAGTCCTTCTGCGCCTCGGCCGACTGCAGCATCCACGAATAGTTGAGATAGCTGCCGCCAAAGGCCGGATTCTTAAACTCGAACGCGAACTGCTGGGCAGCGGCCGCCTCCGGGAGGGCGATGCTCACGGCAAAGAGCGCGGCGGCGAGAATGAAGAGTCGGAAGGTCATGTTTTATAAAGAAGTAGGCGTCTGGTCGGGGAGCGGACCGGCGAAAACCGGCTTCAATAGAAGCGCTGGGCGGAACCGCTTCCATTCTGGAGGCGACGGTAAGTATAAGCCACGGCCTGCTGGGCCATATTCTCGATCACATCGTAGCGCGGCTGAAGCTGCGCCTGAAAGGCAAGCTCGTCGTTGATCAGCACCATGATGCGCGTACCGAGGTTCGGCATCGGCTGCTCGCGAACGACGACGGTAAAGTTAAAGGCATCCGGCGGCGCTTGCCATCCACTGTAGAAAAGTTCATAAAAGTCGCGGCCGAGCTTGCTCTGCGTCTCGTCCACCACAAGGCCGTCGATCTCGAGGCGCTGCACGCCGTCTTCCTCGACGCTTTCAATGGCGGTGTCGCTGTTGCTCAGGAGCTGCCGCGACTCGGTGCCCTGCTGATCGGCGGCGGTGGCGAGGCTGGTCGAGTCCGGTGCGGAGAGGAGGAGTTCGGGCGCGCTTTCGACCTGGTCGGTCGCGACCCGCGCGCCGAGGCTGTCGCTCGGCTGGTCAAGGCGCACGTCCGATTGCGCGGCGGCCGGAAGAGCGGCGAGGCTGAGGGCGAAGAACGCCGGAAGCCAGAGGCCGATCTTGCTGCTAATTGCTGTATTTACTGTAGGCTGCATAAACTCCTGCGTGCCAGTTCCGCTGCGAGGTAACCGCTCGCGGCCAGTTGTTGCCGAGAAACTACCATACTGTTGCAAAGTCCCCCACTAAGAATCGGTAAAGCGTTCATGCGTCTTTGGCGCATACGCCTGAGAGGGAATCCCTACGCTCAAAGTTGAGGCTGCCTCGCGCCCACCGCATACCAGTCCATATTGCGGGTCGCAACCATGATGGCGGCGAGGAAGGCAAAGAGGCCGATGGAGCCGATCAGGAGCGCATAATCCTCGTTCAACAGCAGAAGGTACAGGAAAGCGTAGAGCAGCGCGACCCCCACGCCCACCACCGCCGCCCGCCGCCGCTCGCGCAGCATCGCATAGGCGTGGAAGGAAACCATCGCGACGATGAGCAGACTCGCAAGCACATAAGCCACCGGGAATCCGAGATGCTCCGATAGCGAGAGTTCGAGCAAGTAGAACACGCAAAGCGCCGCGCCGAGTAAGAGGTACTGGATCGGGTGAACATCGAGACCGGCCAGCACTTCGATGAGCCAGACGGTCGCGAAGGTCAGCAGGATGAACAGCCCGGCGTACTTGATGCTTCGCAGGGCCATGCGGTAGTGGTCGACCGTGCTCACGAGATCCACGCCAAAGCGCGACTCGCCGATGGACATCTGTTTCTCTGCCGAGGAAAGCCACGCCTGGGGGTAGTTGCGGCCGAGGAACGGGATCGCCCACCGCGCCTCGAAGCCCTCCGACGTAACCTCATGCGCAACCGGCAGCCAGTTGCCCTGGAAGGAGGGATCGGCGAAGTTCGACGTGAGATCCACCGCGGTGCTCTTGCCGAAGGGCATGAAGTAAGCGCCCGTGCTGCCATTCAGTGCAAGGGGAAAAGAGAAGCTGAACGACTCCGTTCCCTCGGCGAGAGGCGCCGGCGCATGGATGCCCGCCGGTATCTCGGCAAGGTCGGCCGTGCCGGGCAGGAACGCCTCCGGCTGGGCATTCCAAAGGAGCACCGCTTCCGTCTGGATGGCGCGCGCGTCCGAAATGCCGACAACAAGAAGGCTGCGTTCCCACGCCACCGCACCCTCGTCGATCCCGAGCGCCGACACATCCGGACGATCAAAGGTGCCTTTAAGCTCGAGCTGGAGGTCATATACGGGAACACTAAAGATGCCGCGCCGCCGCCGTTCGGCATGGAGCGCCGCGTCGATGCCGAGCGTTTCGGGGAGAATGACCGCCTGCCGCCACTCCGAACGCGGAGGCGTCTCGCGCCCCGACGCGGGCGGCGCAAAGGTGTGGAGGTACGGGACGATAAGGGCCGGCCCCGTGATCGTTTGCTGCCGCCCCCACTTACCCGACACCTCCTCAACCGCCTCCCGGCTGCTCTGCTGCCGCTCGCGAACGAGTCCGCTGATCATGAGAACGGGAATCTGCAGCACCAGCACCAGAACGCCGATAATGACCAGCCGCAGCATCTGCGAGTTGCGAAGGGAAGAAGACCGGCGCTCGATCGGGATCGCCATCGGTGTCACCTGTGCACAGATAAAGGCAGCTTGATCACGTCCATAATAAGGTACTTCGCAGATCAACGAAACAAGCCAAACCAAAACCCCCACCTCCCCACCGAGCCGCCCCACAACCGCCAACCCCGCCGCCCCGCCCGTGCCCCCGCCCGCCCGTCATCCTCCCACCGCTGGGAGTGTCATCCTGCGCGCAGCGAAGGATCTGCCTTTATCACAGTAGGGGCACGATACATCATGCCCCCACATGACCGCGTCCCCACAAAATCGCAGCCCCAAAACAAAAGACACCGACCCCCCAGACTGTCATCCCGACCAAGGCGGCGCCACGCGCCCTCATCACGACCCCACCCCACCCCACCCGCCGCCGCGCGGAGGGACCTCCTCACCGGGCAACCACGCACCCCCCGCCTGCCCGCCGCCCCAGACAAGAACAACACCGCCCGCCCGCCGACCTCTGCCTCGCCCCCGGGCTGTCATCCTGAACGGAGTGAAGGATCTACCTTTATCATAACAGGGGCCCAGACACGTCGCCGCCCCCACGCCGCGGCCGCGAACATCACGGCGAAAAACTCTCCGCGCCTCCGCGCCTCTGCGTCAAACCCTGCAAAGCATCCGCCCCCAGACTGACATCCGCCGCGAACAAGAAAACCAACGCCCCGCCGCCTCTATTTGCGCAGGCATCCGGCCGCCGGTTGCGGAACAGAACGGAACGTTGTATCTTCTTAACCGGTAAAGTTAGCCCGTTCTCATGACGCTGCCGATCCTCTCCGCGGCAGCCAGTCCATGGTCCCATGCCGAAACGTGTTCGCCTGATCGACATCGCCGAGCGGCTCAACATCACGAAAGTGACCGTGTCGAAAGCCCTCCGCGACCACCCCGACATTTCCCGGGAGACCCGCGCGCTCGTCAAGAAACTGGCCGCGGAGATGGAGTACTCGCCGAACCTCGTCGCCCGCTCGCTTTCATCCCGGCGCTCCAACGTCCTCGGCGTAGTCGTGCCGAAGATCGCCCATACGTTCTTCTCCTCGCTGCTCGACAGCGTCCAACAGTACGCCACCGAGCACGGCTACGGCATCCTCCTGGCCGTCTCCAACGAGCAGTCGCGCCTCGAACGCGAGCACATCGACCGGCTGCTGGCCATGCGCGTCGATGGCCTGCTCGTATCGGTGTCGCAGGAAGCGCCCGACCTCGGCATCTACGAAAAGGTGCGCCAGATGCGTGTGCCCCTGGTGTTCTTCGACCGCGAGGTCCCCGGCCTGCCCTTCTCCAGCGTCACCGTGGACGACCGGCGCGGCGCGCGCGAGGCGGTTTCGTTCCTAATAGAGAAAGGCTTCCGCGGCATTGCACACGCCGCCGGCAGTCCGGCAACCCTCATTGGGCGCGAACGCCGGGCAGGATACGAGGAAGCCCTTCAGGCTGCCGGCATTCCGATCTTCGAGCCGTGGGTACCGGAAGGGGCGTTCGACGAGCAGTTCGGTTACGCCGCCGGAAAGTCCATACTTCGATCCGGAAGAGTGCCGGAAGCGTTTTTCGCGGTGTCGTTCCCGGTGGCACTCGGCATCCGCGCCGCACTCGCCGAAACCGACCGAAGACTGCTCGAAACCATCCAGATCGTGTCCTTCGGCGACGGCGGCTTTAACGAATTTTATACCTTCCCGCACTACTGCATCCGCCAGCCCGTCGACGAAATGGGGCGAAAGGCCGTTGCGATGCTCCTCGCCGAAATTGAACACCAGCAGGAGTCGCGCAGCCCGGAGATCGCAGTAGACGAAGGGACCGAGCGGGTGGTGCTGGCCACCGAGATCGTGGCACCTTTCGCGAAAAGCGCCTCCGTCAACGGCCGCGTCGGTGCCGATCCCCCCGCCCCGACTACCGCCCCGTAAATGTCTATGCGTCTAATAGGCTGTTTAAAAGCAAAAAAGGCGTCGTATGTGGCTATCGTTATTGATCAAAATACACACGCAACCTCCCGCTTGAGGGGGATTCAAGGGGGTGTTAGACGGCGTTTCAGTCGCGTACATCGCCCCATAAATCTTTGATGCATCCTATCGAAAGTAAATCAACCGCCTCCTCAGATCGTCACCCCCTCCACCACCCCCACCTGTCATCCTGAACGCAGTGAAGGATCTGTTTTCCGGGCTGCTAAGCGGCCGTCGAAAGAATCGAAAGCGCCTTATGTAGCTGACCATATGGACCAAAGCACCCACGCAACCTCCCCCTGAGGGGGATTCAAGGGGGTGTTAGGCGGCGTTTCAGTCGCGTACATCGTCTCAAATGTCTGCAGCGCATTCCATCGATAGTAAATCAACAGCCTGCTAAGTTTATGAGCAACCTTCCACCCGACCTGCCGCGCCTGAGCCGCCGCATAGCCGCCGGCAGCCCCGTGGCTGAGCCGCCGCGCCCCGATGCGTACACCCTGCCCGAAAAGGTCCTGCAGTTTGGAACCGGCGTGTTCTTGCGCGGCTTCGCGGACTTCTTCATTGACGAGGCCAACCGCGAGGGCACATTCGGCGGGCGCGTCGTGATGGTTGGCTCGACCGGCAGCGGGCGTTCGGCGACGCTGAGCGGGCAGGAGGGGGTTTATACCGTCTGCACCCGCGGAATGAGGGAGGGCGAGGTGGTGGATGAGGCCCGGATCGTCGCGTCCGTGTCCCGCGCCCTTTCGGCGGCGACGGACTGGGAGGAGGTTCTTGCGCTTGCGCGCGCGCCGCAGCTCGAAATCGTCGTTTCGAACACCACGGAGGTCGGCATTCGCTTCGACCCGGACGACCGCATCGATGCCGATCCGCCCCAATCGTTTCCCGGCAAGCTCGCGGCCGTCCTCTGCGAGCGCGCGCGGGCATTCGATTTTGCGCCGGACAAAGGCGTTGTCGTCCTCCCGTGCGAGCTGATCGAAAAAAACGGCGACAAGCTCCGCAAGATCGTGCTCCAACTCGTAAACGAATCCGCGTCCGACCTCCGCTGCGCCGAGTGGATCGCGTCGGCCAACGTTTTCGCGAACACGCTGGTGGACCGGATCGTACCCGGCCGTCCTTGCGCCGAGGACTGCGAAGCCCTCTACGTGCGCTTCGGCTACCGCGACGACGCACTCATCGAGGCCGAGCCGTACCGCCTCTGGGCCATAGAGGGAGACGAGGCGCTCCGGAAGCGACTATCCTCGCTACAAGTCTCGCCACGCATGGTGATCGAACGCGACATCGAACCATACCGCGAGCGGAAGGTGCGCATTCTGAACGGCACGCACACGATCATGACCCCCCTCGCGCTCCTCGCCGGATGCCGCACGGTGTCGGAAGCCCTCGCTGACCCGGACATGGGTCGGTTCATTCGCGGCGTCATGCTCGAAGAGATCGTGCCGAGCCTGGATTCCGACGCCGGTGATGCCGTGCGTTTTGCCGAGGAGGTGCTGGACCGCTTCGCCAACCCGTTCATCGCGCACGAGCTGCGCAACATCACGCTTCATCAAACGATGAAGATGGGAGTGCGCGTCGCGCCGAGTGTTCGAAGCTTCACAGACCGGTTCGAGCGCGTGCCGGAGCGGCTTGCGCTCGGCTTCGCCGCCTACCTGGCCTACCTCCGAGAGCCTCCGAACGCTGCTGCGCGGTTCCCCGAAGACGACCGCGCGGTGGGCGTGCGTCGGCACTGGGCGCGCCATCAGAACGCCGCGCCGGAGGCCGCCTCGCACCTCGTCTACGCCGTCATGGCCGACGAGGCGCTGTGGGATGGCGCGTTCCACGGAATACCCGGCTTCGCCGTTCTCGTGGGTGCTTATCTCGAAAAACTGCTTCGCCACGGCGCGCGCGAGGTTTTGCAGTCGCTTCCGCGCGGCGGCCGCGTCGCGTCTTGATCGTTCGACTTCAAGTTAAACTTTAATCAGATCCTCATTGGGCATCGTATGAAAGTCCTTTCACTCGGCGAGATCATGCTTCGCCTTTCAACCCCCGGCTTCACGCGGTTTGTGCAGGCCCAGTCTTTCGACGCGACCTACGGCGGCGGTGAGGCCAACGTTGCCGTCGCCCTCGCCAACTACGGACTGGAGAGTTACTTCATCTCCAAGCTACCCAAACACGAGATTGGGCAGAGCGCCGTCAACCACCTGCGCCGGTTCGGGGTGCATACGGATTATGTCGTGCGCGGCGGCGAGCGGGTCGGGATTTACTTTTTGGAGACAGGCGCGAGTCAGCGCGCGTCCAAGGTCGTCTATGACCGCGCCGGGGCCGCCGTGCAGACTTTGCGGCCGGATGAAGTGGACTGGGACGCCGCGTTTGATGGAGCGCGCTGGTTCCACTGGACGGGCATCACCCCCGCGCTCGGCAAAGATGCGCAGGATTGCGTCCGCGCCGCCTGCGAAGCCGCCAAGCGCGCCGGAGCGACAATCTCCGCCGACCTGAACTACCGCGCCAAACTCTGGAGCGAGAAGGAGGCGCAAGCGGTCATGCGCCCGCTCATGGCGTACGTCGACGTTTGCATCGCCAACGAAGAGGATGCGCAGAAGAGCCTCGGCTTCCACGCCGGCACGACGAACGTCGAGCACGCGGACCTCGACGAGAAGGCGTATGCCGACCTTGCGCGGGCGCTCAAGCAGGAGTTCGACTTCAAGACCGTTGCCATTACGCTGCGCGAGAGCTTCTCCGCCTCCCGGAACGGATGGAGCGCCATGCTGCACGACGAAGCGGCTTGCGCCGAGCCGTACCGCTCGCGCCGCTACGACATCCAGATCGTTGACCGCGTCGGCGGCGGAGATTCGTTCGCAAGCGGCCTTATCTATGGCCTCCTGAACAAACCCGACTCGAAGCAGGCACTCGAGTTCGCCGTCGCTGCGAGCTGCCTGAAGCAGACCATCCCCGGCGACTTCAACCTCGTCAGCGTGGACGAAGTCGACAAGCTGGCGAAAGGCAGCGGTTCGGGCCGCGTCGAGCGGTAGCTATAAAGGACGAAAAGAACAGAGGGATTATGAGACCCGTCGCCGTAAAGATCCACCCGGAGGACAATGTAGCCGTAGCCGTTGAGGCGCTTTCGAAAGGCCAGGACGTGGCAGTCGGTGAGGTGTCTGTGCGGTTGCGAGACGCCGTTCCTGCCGGTCACAAGTTCGCGCTCGTTCCAATTGCAGAAGGCGAGTCCGTGCGGAAGTACGGCTACGTGCTCGGCCGCGCCGTGGCGCCGGTTGAGCCTGGCGATTGGGTCCATGTTCATAATCTCAAGACCCTGCTCTCCGGCGAGGAGCCGTACACGTTCGAGCCGGTACAACTCGACCTCCCGGAGGCATCACTGGCACCGCCGACGTTCATGGGCTTTCGCCGGGCGAACGGGCGCGTCGGCACGCGGAACGAGATCTGGGTCATCAACACGGTAGGGTGCGTCAACCAGGCGGCCAATCGCATTGCGCAGACGGCCAACGAGCGCTACAAGGGTGTGATCGACGGCGTCTTTAGCTTCGCGCACCCGTACGGATGTAGCCAGCTCGGCGACGACCTTAACTACACGCAGCGAATCCTCGCAGGGCTTATGCGCCATCCCAACGCGGGCGGCGTGCTTGTGCTCGGACTCGGCTGCGAGAACAACCGTATGCAGGCGCTCCTAAACGAGGCCGGACCCATCGACCCGCAGCGCATCCGGTCGTTCAACTCGCAAGAGGTCGACGACGAGATCGAGGCGGGCCTCGACGCCATTGCGGCGCTCGTCGAGACGATGGAAGAGGACAGGCGCGAGCCGTGCCCGATATCCGACCTCGTCATTGGCCTCAAGTGCGGTGGCTCGGACGGATTCTCCGGCGTCACGGCCAATCCGCTGCTCGGGCGGATTGCTGATCGCCTTTCGGCTGCGGGCGGAACGGCTGTGCAGACGGAGGTGCCGGAAATGTTCGGTGCCGAGCGCCAGCTGATGAACCGGGCTGCGGACGCCTCGGTGTTTGGCGACATGGTCGCCATGATCAACCGCTTCAAGGACTACTTCATTTCACACGGCCAGGTCGTCTACGAAAACCCTTCGCCCGGCAACAAAGACGGCGGGTTGACGACGCTCGAGGAGAAGTCGCTTGGAGCGATTCAAAAAGGCAGGCCGCGCGCCCGTCAAAGAAGTCGTAGATTACGGGCGCACCTCCCGGGCCGGACTCGGTGGTCTCTCGCTCATCTACGCGCCGGGCAACGATGGCGTCTCCGTCACGGCCGAGGTGGTGGCCGGTGCCACGGTGGTGCTGTTTACAACAGGCCGGGGCACGCCGCTCGGCTTCCCCGTGCCGACGCTGAAGGTGTCTACGAACACGGCCATCGCCGAGAAAAAGCCGCACTGGATCGATTTCAACGCAGGCGCGCTGCTCGACGGCTCTTCGACAATCGACGCCATGGCCGACGACCTGTTCAAGCTCGTCGTGGAGGTGGCCTCGGGTGAGCGGCAGGTGCGCAATGAACTGAACAACTACCGCGAAATAGCGATATGGAAAGAAGGTGTAACCCTGTAGGTTCTCGAATGTCGCGGCTTGTTGCTGGTGCGTGGCCGTTCCTGCTGCTGCTCGGGCTTTTGGTGGCCGGTTGCGGGCGCGATCAAGAAGTGCGGGTGATCAAGCTCGGTCATGGACTCGACCCGACCCACCCGGTCCACAAGGCGATGAAGTTCATGGCCGAAGAAGTCGCGCGTGAATCGGGCGGCAAGATGCGAATCGACCTCTACCCGAGTCAGCAGCTTGGATCTGAGCGGGAGACGCTCGAACTGCTGCAAATCGGCTCGCTCGGCATGACGAAGGTCTCTTCGGCCGTGCTGGAAGGATTCGTACCCGAGTTTCAGGTCTTTGGGCTTCCTTATCTCTTTCGCGACGACACGCACCGATTTGCCGTCCTCGAAGGTCCGATTGGGCGAGACATCCTGCTCAGCGCCCAGCCTTATAATCTGCGCGGACTCGCTTACTACGACGCCGGATCGAGGAGCTTCTACACGGTCAAGCGCCCCATCCGCTCGCCCGATGACCTGGCCGGCCTCAAGATCCGCACGCAGGAAAGCCCCGTTGCCATTGAAATGGTCCGGGCGCTCGGCGGTTCGGCCACCCCGATCGCGTACGGGGAGCTTTACACAGCGCTGCAACAGGGCATCGTAGACGGTGCCGAGAACAATCCGCCCTCGTTCTACACGTCCCGGCATTATGAGGTCGCCCCGTACTTCGTCCTCGACGAGCATACCGCCGTCCCGGACGTGCTGATGATCAGCACCATCCTGTGGGACCGGCTTTCGCCGCAGGAGCGCACGTGGATACAGAGCGCCGCCGAAGCGTCCGCAAAGGTCGAGCGCCGGCTGTGGCGCGATGCGGTGGAGGAGGCGCTGGCAGGAGTGGAGCGGGAGGGCGTCGAAATCATCCACCCGGACAAAGAGCCGTTCGCCGAAAAGGTGCAGTCGATGTATGCCGCGTACGAAGCCCTCCCGCGCGTCGGCCCCCTAATCGAACGCATCCGCGCCCAAGACTAAGAGGCCGTTAAAATAATAGAACGCGCGGTATATACCTCACTCTATAAACCACATCACCCACGCAACCTCCCCATCGAGGGGGACAAAAGGGGGTGTTAGGCAGACCTCAAGACACGCACCCGGCGTAATCAACCCCAAAGGAGTATTGTAAATGGACCGCCTCTTAAGAGGCTGTTTAAATAATAGAACGAGCTGTATGTAGCTGACCATATGGACCAAAGCACCCATGCAACTTCCCCCTTGAGTGGGATTCAAGGGGGTGTTAGGCAGCGTTTCAGTCGCGTACATCGTCTCAAATATCTGAAGCGCATTCCAGCGATAGTAAATCAACCGCCTCTTGACCCCGCTTAGTATAAGACTGGAAAGCCGCCTGACAGCCCCTTGCCCTCCGTTCAATAAGACGACTGCGAAGGCACGTATAGCCTAACTTCAAGCTAACTACGAAGTTTTTTTAACACCCTATTATGGAAACCGTACACGGCCCCCTGGAGCGGCTACGAACAGGACTTGAAACCGTGCTCGCCTGGGCGCTGACGGTACTCGTCGGCATTGCCGTGCTGAACGTGCTCTGGCAGGTGTTCACGCGCTGGGTGCTCCAGAACCCAAGCTCCTACACCGAAGAACTCGCCCGTTACCTGCTCGTCTGGGTCGGACTCCTCGGTGCAGCCTTCGCGGCAGGGAAGAAGATGCACCTCGCCATCGATCTGCTGCCAGAGAAGCTCGAAGGGCGCTCGCGGCACGGCCTCGAGATCCTCATCCAGACCCTCACCTTCCTCTTTGCGCTCGGCGTCATGTTCGTCGGCGGCATAAGGCTCGTCTACCTGACGCTGCTTTTCCGGCAGACTTCCGCCGCCTTGGGCGTGCCGCTCGGCTACGTCTACGCGGTCCTCCCGCTCAGCGGCTTGCTCATCATGTTCTTCGCCGGTGTCAGCATTACAGAGCGCGTGCGGGCGCTTCGGCACCGACCGGCAGAACTGGATGATCCCGACAGATCCACCACCTTGCCAATCGACTGAAGAGCGTCCGGCCTCGCACGGGGAGTGAGGCGTGCCGACCAAAAGGAAAGGACGGCGTTGCGGGGCAATTGCTTGAAGGGTTAAACTGATCGAATCTCATGGAGTGGCTTGAAATCTTTGTTCTTGTAGCCAGTTTTGTCGTGCTCTTGCTGCTCGGCGTGCCGGTGGCCTTCAGCATTGGCATCTCGGCGACGCTGACGATGCTGATGACCATTCAGAGCATCCCGGCGCTCACGACCGTTGCCCAGCGAATGGCGACAGGCCTCGACAGTTTTGCCCTGCTTGCCATTCCGTTCTTCATCCTCGCCGGTCAGCTCATGAACCGTGGCGGCATCGCGCGCCGGTTGATCGACCTGGCGAAGAGCCTCGTCGGCGTGCTGCCGGGCGGACTGGCGCACGTGAACATCCTTGCCGCCATGCTTTTCGGTGCCGTCTCCGGCTCGGCCGTCGCTGCGGCATCGGCCGTGGGCGGCGTAATGGTGCCCCGCATGGACGAGGAAGGCTACGACCGGGCCTACGGGGCGGCCGTCAACATTACCTCCGCCACAACCGGCCTGATCATCCCGCCGAGCAACATCCTGATCGTCTACTCGCTCGCGAGCGGCGGCGTCTCGATTGCCGCGCTCTTTCTGGCAGGCTACATACCCGGCATCCTTACGGGTCTGATGCTCATGCTGGCCGCCGGCATCATCGCTGTGCGGCGGGGCTACTCGCGCGACCATCGGATCTACTTCGGGCAGGTCGTCCGCCACTTCATCGAGGCGATTCCGAGTCTGCTCATGCTCATCGTAGTCATCGGCGGGATCGTAGCAGGGCTGTTTACCGCTACCGAAGCGTCGGCGGTTGCGGTGCTTTACGCCCTCGTGCTCTCGCTCATTTACCGGGAGGTGAAAGTGCGCGACATCCCGGACATTCTTCTGGAGACCGGAAGCACAACGGCCATCGTCATGCTCCTCATCGCCACGTCGATGAGCCTTTCCTGGGTCATGTCGTACGAGAACATTCCGCAGACGGTCAGCGAAAGTTTGATCTCGCTTACCAATAACCCCATCGTGATTCTGCTGATCATCAACATGATCTTGCTCTTCGTCGGCACGTTCATGGACATGACGCCCGCCGTGCTCATCTTTACGCCCATATTCCTGCCCATCGTAACGGCGCTCGGCATGGACCCGACGCATTTCGGGATTGTGATGGTCCTCAACCTTTGCGTGGGACTCTGCACGCCTCCGGTCGGGAGTGTGCTGTTTGTCGGGTGCGGCATCGCCGAGGTTTCTATCGCGCGCGTGGTAAAGCCGCTGATGCCCATGTTCGCCGCAATGATCGTCTCGCTGATGCTCGTGACGTACATCCCCGCCCTCTCGCTCTGGCTGCCTCGGCTGTTCGGCTTCTAAGCGGCTGTTGAAATGACAGAACGCGCTATATGTATCTGACCGTATGGACCAAAGCACCCTCGCAACTTCCCCCTTGAGGGGGATTCAAGTGGGTGTTAGAACGTATTTCAGTCACGTACATCGTCCCGAACATCTGCGACATATCCCGTCGATAATAAACCAACAGCCTCCTGAGGCGGCGGCGCGGCATCGGTTGTGGATTGGCGTGATGGGCGTATCTTCCTACGCTGAAGATTCACAGAACCTGCAGATCCTATGTACCGCTCCCTTCTGACAGCGCTGCTCCTTTGTTTGCCGCTGACCGCTCTTGCGCAGCCAACCCTCGGCGTCGATCCGGTGGGCACGTGGCTCGGCCGACTCTCCGTACCGGGCGCGGAACTGCGCATGATCTTCCACATCGCGCGCGGCCCGGACGACCGGTTGACGAGCACGATGGACAGCCCCGATCAGGGTGCGATCGGCCTTCCGGTAACGTCGACGACACTGGACGGCACCACGCTTCGCCTCACCATGCCGGCCATCGGAGGGCAGTTTGAAGGGCGACTTTCGGGAGACCGCCTGGAGGGAGCGTGGAGTCAGGGCGGCGCTTCGTTCCCGCTTTCCCTCGAACGCACGGACGAACGGTCCGACGCGCTGCGGCCACCGGCGCGGCCGCAGGAGCCGCTGCCGCCATTCCCTTACGACACGCAGGAGGTGTCCTTTGACAGCCCGGGCGCGCGACTCGCCGGAACGCTTACCATCCCGGTGGGCGACGGTCCTTTCCCCGCCGTGGTGCTCCTTTCCGGCTCGGGTCCGCAGGACCGCAACGAGGAGATCTTCGGCCACAAGCCCTTCTTGGTTCTTGCCGATGCGCTCACGCGGCGTGGCGTCGCCGTTTTACGCTTTGATGACCGCGGCGTTGGCGCGTCGACGGGCGAGTTCGGCACCGCGACCATGGCGGACTTCAAGGCCGACGCGCGCGCTGCGCTGGCCCTCCTCAGAGCGCGCCCGGAGGTGGACGCCTCCCGCACCGGTGCCATCGGGCACAGCGAAGGTGCTTCCGTGGCTGCGGCCGTGGGAGCGGAGGAGGACGGGCCGGCCTTCGTGGTCCTGCTCGCCGGCCCCGGCGTCCCGGGGGAAGCGCTGCTCTACGAACAGTCGGCACTGCTGATGCGCGCAGGCGGCGCAACCGAGCAGCAGATCGAGCAAAATGATGCGCTCCAGCGAAGGACGTTCGCGATTGTGAAACGTCTTCCGGGTCCCGAAGCTGCGGACTCGGTGCGCGCCATGCTTGCCGGGTTAGGAATGCCTGCGGCGCAGACGGACGCACAGGTGAGTCAAGTCACGTCGGACTGGTTCCGCGAGCTTCTTTCCTACGATCCCGCGCCCGCGCTGGCGCAGATCGAAGTGCCGGTGCTTGCGCTCTTCGGCGAAAAGGACCTCCAGGTGCCGCCTTCGCTAAACGAGCCACCCGTTCGTAGCGCGCTCGACGGCCGCAATCCGGCCACTCGGATCGAGATTCTTCCCGACCTCAACCACCTCTTCCAGCCCGCCGGAACGGGCGGCATCGACGAGTACGCGCAGATCTCAACCACCTTTGACGAGACCGCCCTGACGCTCATCGGCGACTGGATAAAGCGCGTCACCCATTGACGGCTTAGAAGGCTTTTGTACTAATAATGAGCCTTATAAATGGCTGAGACAGAGAACCAAAGCACCCGCGCAACCTCCCCCTTGAGGGGGTTCAAGGGGGTGTTATGCAGCCTTTAAGCCGCGCCTCCTCCAACATCCCCACGTGTCATCCTGAACGAAGTGAAGGATCTGCCCTTCCCGAGTGTTAAGAGGCCGTTGAACTAACAAGGAGCCTTATAAATGGCTGAGACAAAGAATCAAAGCACCCGCGCAACCTCCCCCTCGAGGGGGATTCAAGGGGGTGTTATGCAGCCTTTAAGCCGCGCCTCCTCCAACATCCCCACGTGCCATCCTGAACGAAGTGAAGGATCTGTCCTTCCCCGAGTGTTAAGAGGCCGTTGAACTAACAAGGAGCCTTATAAATGGCTGAGACAGAGAATCAAAGCACCCACGCAACCTCCCCCTCGAGGGGGATTCAAGGGGGTGTTATGCAGCCTATAATACGCGCATTGGGCGTGATCCAGCCTCTACATTAACCGCCCGCCATTAATCAACAGCCTCCCAAATGGTACCCGCTATGAAAGCCGTCTGGAACAACAACGTCGTGGCCGAGAGTGACGACACAGTGGTTGTCGAGGGCAACCATTACTTTCCGCGCGCCTCCGTCGACGAGTCGCTGCTCGAACCGAGCAACCACACGACGACGTGTCCCTGGAAAGGGAAGGCGCAGTATTATAGCATCGTCGCCGGCGGCAAGCGCAACGAGAACGCCGCGTGGTACTACCCGGAACCCTCCGAAGCAGCTCAGGCCATCCGCGGGAAGCTTGCCTTCTGGAAAGGCGTCGTGGTCGAGCCGTAAGCCGGAGCGCGGCGCGGCGTGATGGACAGCGTCACGGTGTTCGATCCGCCTTTTTCATCCGCGCCGCCGATGTTCTTGAGAAAGAGCGCAACCGCCTCCTGCAGCTGCGTGGACATACCGGCAAGGCTCTCCGCCGTCGAACGCATTTCGACCGCAGCGGTGTTGGTGTTTTCGGCCGCATCTTGAACGCCGGTCAGCGCCGTCGAAGAAGCTTCCGCTTCAATGCCCGCCTGGCGGATGCCCACGTCGATGCGCTGGGTCGCCGTGCGCTGGTGGGCCACGGCTGCCGCGATCCCGGCGGAGGCCGTGCGGGTGGCGTCGGCAAGCGCCGTGATGGCTGCAGCAGCGCCTTCCGTGGCGGCCTGCATCGTTCGGACCTGTTCAGAAATCTGTCCCGTGGCCTCGGCTGTGCGCGCAGCGAGCTTGCCGACTTCGCTCGCTACGACCGAGAACCCACGACCTGCCTCACCGGCGCGTGCCGCCTCGATGGAAGCGTTGAGGGACAGCAGGCGCGTTTGCGACGCGATGCCCTCGATGAGCGCGACCACCTCGCCGATCGCCCGGGAGCCGTCCGTCAGACCGTCGAGGCTGCCGCTGATCTTCTCGACGCCCGCGATCGCCGCGTTGGTAGAAAGCTCCGCCTGCCGCACCTCGGACTCGATGCTCTCGACCGAGCGTTCGACGGCATGGCCCGCTTCGGCCGTGATCGTCAGCTCGGCCAGCGCCCTTGCCGAAGCCTCTGCCGCTGCAGAGGACTGGTGGCGCGCTCCATCGGCTGCAGTCGTCAGGTCACCTGCCGCCGCTGCAGCCTCTTCCGCGGCCGACGCCACGCTCACCACAATCTCCATCACGGTGCGCTGAAAGTCGGATGCGAGCTTCAGGCGCTCCTCTTCCGATTGCGCAAGCCGGCCCGCCTGCTCCTCCATCCGCCGCGTGGCCGTGTTGATAGCGCGCGCGCCGGAGCCAAAGGTCCCGAGCATCCCGCGCACAAGGAAGCGGCGGTAAAAGCGCCCTTCACTGGCCGCCGCAAGGGCCGCCGTCGACTCGCGGACGTAAGCGTCCATGAGGTCGGTCAGGTGGTTCAGGCTCCGTCCTACTCGGTCCAGCCGATCATCGCCGTCGTGGTCAATGTAGCGCAGTTCGAGATTGCCGCCGGCCATGGCAGTGCACAGCGCCTCTATGTCGCCGAGAGCTGTGTCGTAGTGGTAGAGTTCGGCGCTCTGCCGGTCGCACTCGGCGCGGCAGGCCGCCAGTTCCGCCTCCATCCGCCGGACGGAAGCCGGGCGCAGGGCAAGACGAATGCGCTGCAACACAGACGGGGATTCAGCGTGTCCAGACGTATTCATCGTAAGAAAGGTTAAGCCGGCTGAGGTTCTGGTTCAGGTAATCCACGGACGCGCTGACGGCATCCTGCTTTCGCGCCTGGCGCGCTTCGACGGCGCGCATGTCTCGGTAGAGCGCTTCGATTTCCGGCAAAGCCTTCCGGTCCACCGTGCGACGGTTGGAGTGGTAACCCGCAATCTTGCCCGCCGCGTCGAAAGTGGGCGTGATGTGGGCGTACACCCAGTAATGGTCGCCGTTTTTAGCACGATTGACGACGTAAGCGAACAACTCGCGACCTTCCTGGATCGTATCCCACAGGAGCTGGAAGACGCCGCGCGGCATATCCGGATGGCGGATGATGCTGTGCGCCGCGCCGATGAGTTCATTGCGGGAGAACGCCGACACCCTGACGAAGACATCGTTCACGTAGGTGATGCGTCCGCTCAGGTCCGTTTTGCTGACGATGATCTCGTCGTCGGTGAATGGCCGCTCGATGCCGGTGAGCGGGGAAAGAGATAAAGCCATATACGTCCGGTTTGAACCGCGACGGGCGAAAGGCCGCCGCTGGGCAGGGTATCGGCCTCTCGGGTCTGAATTAAAGGGCGACGGCAGACGTGGAATCGTTTATTGTTGCGCGCCGGGGGGAGACTACTGTGAATTGTTGCGCGAAAAGGCGCGCGGTCGTCTCTGTGCTGCTAAACTGTATTGCCTTTCGCCGAAGCTGTATGTACCTTGTACCTAACTTGTAACCCTGGATGCCATGAGTACGCTTCTTACACTGGCGGTTGGACTCCTTCTCGGAACCGCTGCCACTCCGCCCGATTCCTCCGGTGCCCACATCCTTGTCGCCCACGAAGGAGATGCCTACACGATAAATGGCACGTTCGTTGATGCAGAACTGGCTTACGACAACCTCGAGTACTTTCTGACGGTGGAGAAAAAGGGCAAGTCCGGCACCTCCACGTCTCGTCAGGGGGGAAAGGTGCCTGAACGCGGCGCGCCGCTCTCCACGGTCCGGATCAATGCCGCGACGGGCGACGAGATCGTGGTCAAGCTCACGGTGCTGGCATCGGACTGCATCGTAGGCAAGGATCGGCGTGCATGGACCGTCGGCGCGCCGGACTGAACCGTAAACCTGCGTAGTAAATCATTCCTGTTTCTGCTGTGACTCGTTCCCGCTTCCTCCTCGGCAGCCTTATTCTTGGCGTGCTCTTTCTCGCGGCCTGCAAGGACGCTACGCTCAGCCCGGAGCTGACCGGATCCATCCACGGCCGTGTTCTCAACTTTGAGAATAAGGAGGCCATCGCGGGCGCAAGCGTCACGACGAGTCCGCCGACCGATGCCATCGTGGCGGACGCACAGGGCAATTTCAAGTTCGACAACATCGACGTCGGCAACTACACCATCACCGCCAACCACCCTGATTTCGCCAAGAACACCGCGACCGTCTCGGTGCGGGAGAACCGGACGGCAGAGGCCACCGTGTTTCTGTCCGTGGCGGAAGAAGCGGATCGCCCGGCGATGTCGGTGGAGATCACGAACTGGAGCACCCGGATATCGGGAGACAGCACGTACGTGAATGTTGGTTACCGCGTGCGCAACATCGGCCAGATCAACATCCCGTCTTACGAAGTGTACTTCAGGATGAAGGCACCCTCGCAGGACTACCTGTACGAAGTGCGCGGGACGAACCTGGGCGTGGGGCAGTCGGACATCGAGCAGTTCGAGCGCTACACCGCGAAAGAAGCCGTCACCGCCGTCCTGATAGACGACTATTGGTTCCAGGGCCAGGACGACTGACCGCACCCGAATCCCGCGCCCCCCAGAATCTGACGCAGAGACGCAGAGAATGGCAACGGTTGAGCGCCGCGCGTCAGCCCGCCCCGAAAGGCACCGCCCTCCCAAACTGTCATCCCGACCAAGGCGGCGCCACGGGCCCTCATCCTGAACCCACCCCACCCGCCGCCGCGCGGAGGGACCTCCTCACGGGGCAACCACGCACCCCCAGCCCACCCGCCGCCCCGGACAAGAACAACAACGCCGCCCGCCCGTCATCCTCCGCCCGCCCCACAGTTGTCATCCTGAGCGCAGCGAAGGATCTGTTTCATTCGCAGTACGGGGACGATACATCGCACCCCTACAGGCATCCGGGCGAATGCCGCGACCGCCACGGCGAAAAAGTCTCTGCGCCTCCGCGCCTCTGCGTCAAAATCATCCGCCCCGAAAGGCACCGCCCTCCCAGACTGTCATCCCGACCAAGGCGGCGCCACGGGCCCTCATCCTGAACCCACCCCACCCGCCGCCGCGCGGAGGGACCTCCTCAAGGGGCAACCACGCACCCCCAGCCCACCCGCCGCCCCGGACAAGAACAACAACGCCGCCCGCCCGTCATCCTCCGCCCCGCCCGTCATCCTCCGCCCCGTCCGTCATCCTCCGCCCCGCCCGTCATCCTCCGCCCCGCCCGTCATCCTCCGCCCGCCCCACTTGTCATCCTGAGCGCAGCGAAGGATCTGTTTTATTCCGCAGTACGGGGACGATACATCGCGCCCCTACAGGCATGCGGGCGAATGCCGCGACCGTCACGGTGAAAGAGTCTCTGCGACTCCGCGCCTCTGCGTCAAAATCATTCCTTCCTCACGGCATCAGACGCAAAGACCGTTCACCGGAGAGCGTCACCGGTGCCGAATGTCCGGATGCCAGGCGAAACAGCAGGCGCATAGCCGGGGTCGCCGCGGCTAAAGGCCGTCGCAACAACGTTCATGCGCCGAAAAGCGGTTCCAGTGTGCGCCACACACGACAATCGGATACGCCGCATCCCACCTCTTCCAGCCTGTAGCCGGGGTTAGTCTACGCTACAGATCGGCGAGGCAAACACAGGCGCAAAGTGCGCCGGCCAACCCGGTAGAACTCACAGGTTAAAGGGTCTATGAAGAAGCTCCTCTCCCTCGCATGTGCGATCGCCCTCACGACGGGCGTCTCTTTCGCGCAGAGCAACACAGCCACCACCGACCAGACGGGCCGCCTGAACGAAGCCACCGTCGCGCAAACCGGCTCCGGCCACACCGCAAATGTGACGCAGATCGACGGAGGTACCAGTGCGTCGCTCCAGTCCACCAACTCGGCTGAAGTGAACCAAGCCGGAAGCGGACATACCGCTACCGTTTATCAGAAGAACGGCGGAGGTGCCGCAGCTTACAACGGCAGCGAAGTTCTCGTTGACCAGAAGGGCGCAGCCTCTACGGCGACGATCAATATCAGCGGCGCGCGCGGCGAAGTTGCAGAGATTCGCCAGGATGGAACGGGCGTGGGTGGCAACCAGGCCGAAATTAAGCAGAGCGGCTCACGCCAATCAGAGTCCTACATCGACCAGAAAGGCGAGGGCAACCGCGCCTACAACTACCAGCGCGCCGGTGACAACAACGAGTCCGACATCATGCAGTCCGGCACCGGCAACCAGGCCGATGTGCTGCAGGATCGCGACACACCGGTTTCCGGTCTGGATATCAGCCCCGTCAAAGCGATAGCCAATGTTGACCAGGACGGAACGAACAACGTCGCGAAGGTGAATCAGTCGCTCCAGGTCAACGCCGAAGCCATCATAAGCCAGAGCGGAACGGCTAATAAGGCCGCCATCGAGCAGTGGAACAGCGTTGCGATCAACCCCAACCACTATGCAGAGATCGACCAGAAGGGCAACTTGAACGACGCTTCCATTCTGCAGGGAGGATCGGCAAGTGCCATGAACTCGGCAACAATCGAGCAAGACGGAACGAGCAACTACGTCCACCTTGATCAGAAGGGCGAAGCCGGTGGGCATACCGCCGTCGTGACGCAGAAGGGCACCTCCAACCGCGCCGAGACCGTGGTCGATGGCGACCTGGTCCAGGACGGCGGAAGCCACTCCCTCGACATCGATCAGGATGGAACCAGCAACCTTGCGCGGCTGACGCAGACGGGCACCAACCAGGATGCGACCATCGGTCAGGAAGGCAGCGAGAATACGGCGCGTGCTCAGATGGTTGGCAGCGATAACACGACCTCCATCACGCAGTTTGGCTACAAGAACAGCGCCGGCGAGACGATCGTGTCCGGCACGTCCAACGACTTGAAGATCACGCAAATCGGCAGCGATATCAACAGCGGCCGCAACGGGACGCTCGTCGAGATCGGCGGCAATCGCAACGAGGTGACTCTCGATCAGGTTGGAAACGGCAACTTCACGTACTTCAACCTGCGTGGCACCGGCCCGAATACCGGCACCACGCTCCCGGGTCAGGCGGCGAACACCGACGACAACACAGTCGACCTCGATCAGCTCGGCAACAGCAACGTGCTTTCCGGCTCCATCGAAGGCGACCGGAACCATGTCACAGCCGTGCAGAACGGAAACGGCAACGCAGCAGGAAGCGGCTACAACGGAGCCGGCATCGACATCTCCGGCAGCGATAATATCGTAGGTCTTATGCAGACCGGCGGCTCCTCTGCAGAGATCACCATCGGAACGATGATGTTCAGCAACGGCAACACCGTAGACGTAAGCCAGACCGGCCTCGGCAACAGCGCCGATGTGCTGATCAACGGCACCGGCAACATGAGCACGATCACGCAAAACTGAACCCTGCACGTGAGAAGGGTGCCTTAGGGTCCGGCCTCACGTACTCGGAGGGGGGTGCTGCTCGCAGGAGCGGCACCCCCTGTGCCGTTATAGACTTACCGGCAGCGGAAACGGCACGCCGTCCTCGTTGATGCCGACCGGATCGACAAGCCGCTTCCGCCACTCATCCTGGTTCAATTCCGCCACCGGCGCTGCCTCCCGCGCTTGTTCGAAAAGGTGCTGCGCGAAGGCTGCAAGCTTCTGCGAAAGCGCCTCCCGCTCGGCATCGCTACACGTTGCGGCAAATCCCTCGTGTACATCCAGAAGAGCGATCTGCGACTGCGCTCCAGCGTGCAGCACGCCAATCACGCGGAACAACCGGCCGTGCGGCCACAGGCTCAGCCCCCAGGCTTCAGCGCGCGGATCAGGAAGTGCGCGCGCCGACGCGGAGAAGATGACGTAGCGGTGCGGCGCTACGAACCCGCCGAACTTCCACGAGGTATCGCAGAACGCCGGCTCCCAAAGAGTCTGTCCGGCCCGATAAGCATTCAGCGCTGCGGCGGGAAGCGCCGTGTCGCGAAAGAACGGCAGGTAGCTTTCGAGCACTTCATCCGGTACGACCGCAAGCGCCGCCCCCGGCGCATCCGGGGCCAGACGAAGCGCGAGCGCGCCGGACGCAGGATCGCGGTCCGCCACGTAAACGGGCGTTCCGGGGGGCGATGGGGCATCGCCGGAGACGCGGCGGATCTTCACGTCGTGTTCTCCGAAACGGTCCAGCCAGACGCTGTCGCCGCGCCGCAGCTCGACTTCGGCAGTCAACTGGTCGCCGGTACGAAGCTCAAACACATCCTTCTTTTCAACGTCACTCATGATCGCGATGGGCAGGGGAATGGGACCGCAATGGACGACAAATATACAGCCTGCCACCGTGCCGTTGAGGCGCAGTCCGGCGGCGAAAACTCGGCGGGACCTCTTCAGAAGCAAAGGGCAGGTCAATCTTCTTCCAAAAGGGCGCGGGGCTTCGGCTTCGCGCCTTTTTCGCGAGTTGTTCATGATGCAGCGCCTCCTTTGGCCCGTGCGCCGAATGCCTTCTGTCAATGCACCAAACACTACGAAAGCGAGATCCATACCCGCCGGTAACGACGCCCGCAGCGGGATAATCTGTTAAAAAGGATGAGGCGAACGCGCTCCAAAGCCACCCCATCCACTCCAACAACAACCCCCTCGACACCCATGAAAAAGCTACTCTCTACACTCTCACTCGTAGCGCTTTGCGCTTCCCCGGCGCTGGCCCAGTCGAACAACGCGACCGTTGCGCAAACGGGAAATCAGCACAAGGCGACCGTCGAGCAGTCCGCAAGCTCGAACGCGGCCGGCGTCACGCAGAACGGCAACGGCGCGGAAGCCTACGTCTACCAGACCGGCCCCTCCAACAGCGCCGTCATCGACCAGACAAAGGACTACAGCGACGCAGTAAAAGCAACCGTCACGCAGTCCGGCGCGTCGAACAGTGCGAGCGTCACTCAGGATCATAACCGCAAGCGCCTCGACGCCGGGGGCCTCGACGCCACCGTCGCGCAGGCCGGCAGCCGTAATAACGCCGTGCAGATGCAGGGGCCGGCTTCCGGAAAAGACGGCACCTTCTTTGGCTTGCCGCTTGGCGAAGTGCTCGGCAACCTCCAGGCAACCATCACCCAGAGCGGAGACGACAATTTTGCCTCCCAAAACCAGGCGCGCCGCGACAACACGGCCACCATCACGCAGAGCGGCAACAACAACTCCGCCATGCAGGGCCAGGATCGCCAGGTTCTTCCGGATGAAGATGCCAGCGCGCACGTGGCCATAATCATGCAGAGCGGCAGCGACAATACCGCGGAGCAGCAGCAGAACGGCCACGGACACTACGCTTCCATCGAGCAGAGCGGAAGCACGAACACTGCCGAACAGATGCAGACCGGGCTTGGCCACCGTGCAGAAGCTTACCAGTTGGGGTCGGCTTCCAGCGTATCCCAGATTCAGTCCGGCGAGATAATCAGCGGCATGAGCCACGCTGTCGTCACGCAAACACTCGGCAGCAGCCTGAACTCCGCCGTTCAGTCCCAGGGCGACCTCGGCGGGCACGAAGCCGCCATCATGCAAAGCGGAGCGGGCTATACGGCGATCCAGAGCCAGATCGGGATCGGGCACGATGCGGCTATCACGCAGTCCGGACTGGGCGGCACGGCGACGCAGATGCAGATGGCGATGGCCGGAGCAGAGGCGGTCATCACGCAGTCTGGCGGTGCCGGGGCGGTCGCCGAGCAGACGCAGGCTGGTTTCGGGGGCCTTTATGCAGAGATTCTGCAGGAAAACGCCGGCTCCGGCGACGCAGCGTATCAGACGCAGACTGGAACCAACCTCGTGGCGAGCATCCATCAGATGGGCGAGGGCGGCGGAAACTACGCAAGCCAGACGCAGACCGGCCTCGGCCATGAGAGCACGATCATGCAGAACGGCAGCGGCAACAGCGCCGTGGTGATGCAGAGCAACTAAACGGTTCGAACATCCTCGATCAGCACGAGGCCGGGGCGCAGGAGCGTTCCGGCCCCGTGCCATTTTGGGTCATCGCATATGTGGTCAGGTCCTGTTACGTTAGCGCGTCAGCCTTCGTTTTCTTTCCCGTGAATGGAGCGCGCCGGAACGGCCGTGTAGATCGCCCGTGTAAACATTAGAGGCGACCAGACATGGACGCCGTGGCCGGTGGTCGTCTGAGGTCACGGTTCATCAAAACGAGATTACCATGAACGAGAAAGCCGTTGCTCTCGTAACCGGTGCCGCGTCCGGAATCGGACGCGCCGTTGCACTTCGCTACGCCCGAGACGGGTTCCGCGTCGTTGTTTCCGATGTGGACGATGCCGCTGGAGCGGATACCGTGAAGGCCATCGAGAAGGAAGGCGGAACGGCCCGCTACGTGCGTGCGGACGTGTCCGACCCCGCTGCCTGCGAGCATCTGGTTAACGAGGCCGTTTCCGCTTTCGGGCGACTCGACGTTGCCTGCAACAACGCCGGCATCGGCGGGGACCAGAAGACGACCGAAGAATACCCTCTGGACGCCTGGTCGCGCGTCATCGGAATCAATCTCTCCGGCGTGTTCTACTGCATGAAGTACGAGATTCCCGCCATGAAGAAGGCGGGGGGAGGTGCCATCGTCAACATTGCCTCCATTCTCGGGCAGGTTGGTTTTGCCACGGCTCCGGCTTACGTGGCGGCAAAGCACGGCGTCGTCGGGCTTACGAAGACCGCGGCGATCGAGGTCGGAACGGACGGCATTCGGGTGAACGCGGTCGGACCGGGCTTCATCAAGACGCCGATGATTGCGGCGCTGGAAAACGACGACGACACGCTCGGCTGGCTCGTGGCGCAGCATCCCATCGGCCGCCTCGGCACGTCCGAGGAAGTCGCCGCGCTGGTGGCCTGGCTCAGCTCCGACGAAGCGTCCTTCGTGACCGGGGGCTATTACCCCGTCGACGGCGCGTATCTGGCCCGCTAAGCCGCCTCCGCAGCGCCGCCCGCGGCACCGACCCCTCAACGCAACCTCCCCCTCCAGGGGGATTCAAGGGGGTGTTAGACAACATTCCAGCCTCGTACATCGTCCCGGTCATTTGCGATACATCCCATTGGTAATAACCCAACAGCCTCCTGGGTATCGGCAAGAAGAACCATAGCATAAACAGTTTGCCCGCGCCGGCAGAGACTTAGAAACGCTTTCGCCGAGGGCCGGCACCGGGGGAGGGTAGTACCCGGTGCCCTGCGGATTCTCTTCCGCCCGCCCGCCCGGCTAACGTCTGCCTTGTGCAAGCGGAGTACAATCCCCGTCTCAACTCGCCAAAGTCGCCGCTTTTCCATTGAAAACCCGCACATTTGCCCGTTTTTTGCGCATCTAACTTCGCGAGACTACCTTATATTTGCTTTCGAATCAAAAGTCGAAGGTTTCACTCGGCTTCCGGGTCTACCGGCCTCCATTAGCCGGCCGGGCGCGAGCGTAAAGTCATAACCGGCGATCAACGTGGAAAAACCTCATCTGAATGCAGCGGAGCGGCGGAAGTACTCCATCGATGTTCTCAATGAACGCGGGAGCGTGTCTGTTGCTGATCTGAGCGACCATTTGGGGGTATCGGAAGTTACCGTCCGGAAGGATCTTCAGTATCTCGAGGAGCGGAATCTGCTCCATCGCACGCATGGCGGGGCTATGCGGCTCGATTACCTGGTGAACGACCAACCTCTGGAGGAGAAAGGCCTTAGATATCAGGAACAGAAGGCGCGCATAGGAAAGGCCGCCGCCGAGCTGGTAAACGACGGCGATTCGTTGATCCTTGACGCCGGCACGACCGTACTCCAGGTCGCCCGCCACCTCAGGGGCAAGAAGAATCTGACGATTCTTACCTCGTCGATCTCCGTGGCGGCCGAAGTGCTGCGGCTGCCGGACACGGAACTGATCATGCTCGGCGGCAACGTTCGGCCCAACTCAGCCGCCGTTGTGGGCCATTACGCCGAGAAAATGGTTCGCGACCACTCCTTCCGCAGGCTGTTCCTGGCCGTCGACGGCTTCGATGTGGAGTTCGGCCTGACAACGACCCATACGATGGAGGCGCATCTCAACCGGATCATGATCGATTCGGCGATGCAGACCATTGCCGTCTTCGACTCTTCCAAGTTCGGCCGCCGCGGCCTCTGTTCCATCTGCGGGATAGAATCCGTCGACACGATCGTGACCGATTCCGTGCCCGAGAACGTGCGCCGCCGGCTCGACGAGCGCGGCGTCGTCGTCGTCACCGCCTGAGGCAGACGCATCTTCTCAGTCCTTTGTCCTGACAGAACATGAGGCTTCGGCAAACCGCAGCCCGCCACAGGCAAGGAATGCACCCGCCGCGTCTTTCATTTCATTCCTTTTTATTTGCCTTGACATTACGGATCGTTTCATTATCTTATTCAAACCAGATGCTGATACCTTGGTGGGCCGCCCGAGCAGGATGGGTCGGGCAGCTCACCAGCCTTGCGGACAGTTGGAGAGAATCTGTATGAGATCCAAGCTTTGGCTTTTCTATGCTGTCATTACCACCGTCTTCTGGGGCGTGTGGGGTGCGTTCATTGAAGTGCCAGAGCGTGCCGGCTTTCCAGCGACCCTTGGATACTCAGTTTGGGCGCTGACGATGATTCCACCGGCGCTTATTGCTCTGCGCATGGCGGGATGGCAGCTTGAGCACGATCGGCGATCTATTCTATTGGGAAGCGCTGCCGGGTTGCTGGGCGCGGGCGGGCAGCTTGTCCTTTTCCACGCGCTGACTGCTGGTCCTGCTTACATAGTCTTTCCTCTTATATCGCTGTCGCCGGTAGTCACCATCTTGATCTCGCTCGTACTTCTGCGAGAGAAAGCATCGAGGAGGGGTTGGCTCGGAATCGTCCTTGCCCTCGTCGCCGTGCCGCTCCTGTCGTACCAAGCCCCGGGTAGCACGGTGGTCAGGGGTTATTTATGGCTCATCCTCGCCATTGGCGTCTTTCTCGCGTGGGGCCTGCAGGCCTACGTGATCAAATTTGCCAACAGGACGATGAGCGCCGAGAGCGTCTTCTTTTACATGATGGCAACGGGCCTTTTGCTCGCGCCCTTTGCGGTAGCAATGACGGACTTTTCGCAACCGATCAACTGGGGCATCAAAGGACCCTGGCTCGCGGCGGCCATTCAGACGCTCAACGCCATCGGAGCGCTTTCTCTCGTGTTTGCTTTCCGGCACGGAAAGGCCATCATTGTCTCGCCAATGACCAACGCGCTGGCTCCGGTGCTGACGGTGCTCCTCTCTCTCACTATTTATGCTGTTATGCCGCACCCGCTGACGATTGCTGGGATGGTGCTCGCAATTGCAGCTGCCTTTCTGATGGCGATTGAAGAAGAATCGGGCGGAGATCTTGCGGAAGACATCAAATACAAAGAACTGTCCTCCTGAAGTAGCTATCCGTTGTCACCTGAGGTGCCAAGCCAGTCATTCAGGAGACAGAAGGATCGGCAACTAACATTTCCTAAATGCATAATCGTTCCTGTTGAGCACCATGTTTACCCGTTCCGTCCATCCACTTCTTTCCCTGACTGTAGCGGCTTTTCTGGCCCTTGGCATTGCGTCCTGCAGGGCGCAGGCAGAACCACCGACGGGCCCCGTTCAGACCGATCTGAAGAAGATCGACATCCATACACACGACAACTACGAACGCGATTTCCTCATTCCACTACTCGATGAGTGGCGCATGCAAGTAGCCATCGTGAACGTAGCTCGATCCGGCGATTCCTGGCGGGAGGAATGGGAAGCGACGGTCGCCCATGCGACGAAACACCCTGACCACCTGTTCATGGTTTCGGCTTTCGACGGTGAGGGAATAGACCAGCCGGGTTACGCCGATGGGGTCATCGAGCAACTCGGGCAGGACATCGAGCGCGGGGCGGTAATGGTAAAGGTTTGGAAGACGTTTGGCCTAACTACGAAGGACGCCGCCGGCAACTTCATTCAGATCGACGACGAGCGCTTGCAGCCGATCTGGGATTTCCTTACGAGTAAGGGCGTGCCCGTACTGGCGCACATTGGAGAGCCGCGCGCAGCCTGGCTCCCTCTGGATGAGGAGAGTCCACACTACACCTATTATAGGGACAACCCCGAATTCCATGCCTACCAACATCCGGAGATTCCGCGCTGGGAAACAATCATAGCGGCCCGTGATCACTGGATCGAGCGCAACCCCGACCTCATCATCATCGGTGCGCATCTTGGATCCATGGCCTACGACGTTGATGAGGTGGGTAAGCGTCTCGACCGCTTTCCAAACTTCTACGTCGATACCGCCGCTCGCTTCGGCGACATGACACGGCAGCCGAGCGACAAGGTGCGGGACTTTTTCATTCTCTATCAGGACCGCATTCTATACGGCACCGATATGGGCATCGAGGTTCCGCCGAGCAAAGTCACGGCGGAAGATCAGGCCGCCGAACGCGCCTCGATGGAGAAGATGCTTTCCCTGCACTGGCAGTATCTGTCAGGATCAGACTCGCTCTACTTCGACAGCCCGATGATCTCCTCACCGGTCAATACGCGAGGCCTCGGCCTGCCCATTGAAGTCCTGCAAAAGGTCTACTACGGCAACGCCGCCTCCATTTTGAAGCTGTAGGTAGCCGAAAGAGACTCACAGGCTAACATATACCTCGGAGACCATGAACAGTAACCAGGCAAGGGTGCGCAGGATGGATGCCATAACTATCAGAAAGCTTTTCAGAGCAGGCAGCTTACTCCTTATTCTGATCTTCAATGTAGGGCAAACGGGGGTTAGCCTTGCGCAGAATGTCACCGGCAACATCATTGTCTCCGGTACGGTGGTTTCTCACGACAGCGGCGAACCGCTTCCGGGAGTAAACGTGCTGATCGAGGGTACGCAGCGAGGGGCGGTAACGAACGAAAACGGGGAGTACGAGCTTGCCGTGCCGGCTGCGGATGCCACACTGCTCTTCTCGTTCGTCGGTTTCGAAAGCCAATCTATAAGGGTCGAAGGCCGACGGGTCATAAACGTGGTTTTGGCGGAGACCGTGGAAATGACCGAGGACCTCGTGGTGATCGGCTACGGTACACAGCAGCGCTCAGAGATCACGACGGCCATTGCCTCTGTTTCTGCTGAGGAACTCACTCGCAACGTGAATACCACCATCGAACAGGCTCTGCAGGGCAAGGTGGCCGGTATTAACGTCACGAGCAATGATGGGACGCCGGGGGGAGGCCTCTCGGTGGAGGTCCGTGGGATCGGAACCATCGGCAACAGTAGTCCGCTCTACGTTATCGACGGCGTGCCGGGCGGCGACATCAACGCCATCAGCCCGGACAACATCGCCTCTATCGACATCCTGAAGGATGCAGCCTCTGCAGCTATCTATGGTGCCAACGGAGCCAACGGCGTTGTGCTCATCACAACCAAGAGCGGCGGGGACGTCGATGGCGCGCGCGTGAGTCTGTCGTCTACCATAGGAATGCAGCAGCTCGGCCATACCATGGACATGCTCGACGCCGAGCAGTACGCCTCGTTGCAGAACGAAGCCCGCAGCAACTCCGGTCTACCTACCTACTGGGACGATCCGATATCCCTCGGCACCGGCACTGATTGGCAGCGTGCCCTTGCCCGCGAGGCCCTCCTCCAGAAGTACGACTTGTCCGTTTCCGGAGGTAGCGACCAGGCCAGCTACTTCTTGTCCGGAAACTACCTCAACCAGGAGGGAACGCTGCTTGGGAGCGGTTTTGAGCGGGTCTCCCTCCGAGCCAACGCAGACTACAGGGTATCCAACCTCCTTCGCATCGGCAACCGCATCGGTCTCTCGCGAACTGATCAGTCAACGATACCAACCGATTACCCGTTTGCTACCGACAACCGCATCGTCGCGGCACTCGAGATGGCACCGGTCGTCCCGGTCTATCGAGACGGTCAGTTTGCCGGGCCTCTCGGGGATCAAGAAGGCAGCAGCCAGGGGCCGAACCCCGTCGGGCTGGCTACCATTAACAGCGTGGCGAACAAATCGACCGGTGTCAACGAGCGCGCCTTCGTCGAACTGACGCCCATAAAGGGGCTTGAGATCCGTTCTGATCTTGGCGTGGACTTCAATTACGGTGACTATCGGAGCTTCTATCCGACTTACCGGTGGGGCATCACCTCGAACAGCATCGCCAATCTATCGACAAGCAACTCCACCTTCTATAGCTGGATGGCACAAACGGCGGCGACCTACACACGTATCCTTGGAACCGATCACTTTCTAAAGATGCTGATAGGTGCGTCGTTCGGAGCGGACCGGTACGAATCAAAGGATGCTTCGGCCCAGGGTTTTGCCAGTGAGGACGTAACCACCATTAGCGCAGCGGACCAGATCCTCAGCACGGGCGAGTTCATCGAGGAGGCCTCCAGCGTCGGTTACTTCGGCCGAATCAACTATGATTATCTGAATCGATATCTATTTTCGGTCAATCTCAGGATCGATGGATCGTCGCGGTTCGCAGCGGACAACCGGTACGGCATCTTTCCATCGTTCTCGGCAGGATGGCGCGTAAGCGAGGAACCTTTCATGCAGTCCATTGGGGCCATTAGTGAACTCAAACTGCGGGCGAGTTGGGGACGTGCGGGCAATTCGGAGATTGGCAACTACAATTATCTGGCGCGATTGAACCTGGCGCAGTACTACGTTCTGGGAGACGACCAGAACGTCGTCACCGGCGTGGCACCCGGGAGCATCCCCAATACGGACGTGAAGTGGGAAACGACCAGCCAGACTGACTTCGGCATGGACCTCGGCCTGCTCAATAACCGGCTGGAGATGGTGGCTGACTACTACCGCAAGAACACGTACGACATGTTGGTGCCGCTTCCGATCCCGGCATCGTCGGGGATCGTAAATGCGCCCTATCAAAATGCGGGCGAGGTTCTCAACGAGGGTGTTGAATTGGCCGCCAACTACGCCGACAGAGCAGGTGCCTTTGGCTACAGGTTCGGGTTTAACATTACGACGGTGCGTAACGAGGTGCTGAGCCTGGGCGGCGGCTTGCCGATCGGATCGCCCATCCTCTATCGCGAGTCGGTGCGTCTGACGCGGACTGCTGAGGGCCGCCCGATGGGATCGTTCTTCGGCTATAAGACGAACGGGCTGTTCCAGAATCAGCAAGAAATCGAAGCCCATGCCGAACAACCCGGTGCGCAGCCGGGCGACATCCGGTTCGTCGACGTGAACGGCGACGGTTTCATCACGGATGACGACCGTACCTACATCGGCAGTCCGATTCCGGATTTCACCTATGGCTTCAACGGTGGTTTTAGCTTCCGCAACGTGGCGGTCGACTTCTCCATCTACGGAGTGCAGGGTAATCAGGTCATGAATACAATGGGGTACCGCCTGATGAACGGATCCTTCGTTGGCAATAAGATGGCCTCTGTCTTGGATCGCTGGACCGGCCCCGGCACGAGCAACGAAATGCCTCGGCTCACCTGGGATGACCCGAACGACAACGCCCGCATCTCCGATCGGTACGTGGAGGACGGATCCTACCTGCGGCTCAAGAACGTGAGATTGACCTACACCCTGCCGGCCAGACTCAACCGCAGCCTTCAGGTGCGCGACGTTCGCGTCTTCGCCAGCGCGGAGAATCTCTTCACCATCAGCGGGTATTCCGGTCTGGATCCAGAGCTCGGAAAAGTTGACAACAACAACCTGAATTATGGTATTGACATGGGCAACTATCCCGTTGTTCGGACCTATTCCATAGGTGTCAATCTTGTATTCTAATCAGGCCTCTTGTGGCGAGTCCATCGTGCATGCCTCTTCCAACCGAATGCATCTCCTCATGAATATCAAGAATACAGTTCGCAACATGCTCGTCGTTGGCACCGCGGGTCTTTTGCTCGCTGGTTGCGCGGACGATTTCCTGACGAAAACTTCGCCAAACGAGGTCACTACGGAGAACTTTTACAAAACGGCCGACGACGCCGAAGCCGCCATCATCGCGGCCTATGATCCGCTCCAGTACTCTGGTCTGTTCGCCAACAGCTACTGGTCGATTGGCGACATCACTTCCGACGACGCGGACAAGGGCGATGGCGGCAAGTCCGACGGCCCGGCCTGGTGGGAGTTCGACCTCTTGCAGGTTCAGCCGTCGAACTCATTGTTGACTGAGAGTTGGCGTGATGCTTATACGGGTGTTTACCGCGCGAATATCGTCATCAACCGCGTCCCGCAGATCGATATGGACGAGGAGACGCGCGCGCGTATCGTTGCGGAAGCGCAGTTTCTGAGAGCATTCTACTACTTCTACTTGACCCGCCTCTTCGGCGATGTGCCGCTCATCACCACCGAACCCAAGCTCGGCGAGTTGAACGTCTCGAGGACACCGAAGGAGGAGGTGTTTGCCTTGATTCTGTCCGATTTCGAGGCTGCTGCCGCCGTGCTTCCGGCATCTTACCCATCCTCCGATGTGGGACGTGCGACGAGTGGTGCCGCTAATGGGATGCTCGCACGCGTCCATCTCTGGCTTAAGAACTGGGAAGAAGCGGCAGCCGCCGCAAAGCGCGTTATCGACTCCGGACGGTACGATTTGCTCCCAGACTACGCCAGCAATTTCGAGCAGGCGTACGAGAACAGCGTCGAATCCGTTTTTGAAGTTCAGTTCATGGAAAATGGCCCCAACGGGCCATGGGACAACACCGCTGACGGCTCCATTCAGCACATCAGCACAGCGCCCCGCAACTCGGGTGTTCCCGGCCTTGAAGGCTGGGGTTTTGATATGCCAACCCAAAACCTCGTCGACGAGTTTGAAGAGGGCGACCCTCGACTTGCAGCCAGCGTGCTCATGGAGGGATCTACAATCGGTGGCAAGACGTACGATCCCGCATGGTCATCTACCGGGTACAACGAGCGAAAGTATTTGTACAAGAAGGAGGGCTTTGTAGGCGACGGGGAAGACTCGCCGGTGAACTACCGCGTGATTCGCTTTTCCGACATCCTTCTCATGTACGCCGAGGCTTTGAACGAGATGGGGCGCACCAGCGAAGCCTACGCTCCGCTGAATCGTGTGCGTAACCGGGTAGGACTACCCGGCGCGGCCGAGGGGATGAGCCAGTCGGCGTTTCGAGACGCTGTTTATCATGAGCGTCGCGTCGAGCTTGCCCTCGAGGGCCAGCGCTGGTTCGATCTCGTGCGCACCGGGCGCGCCCTGGATGTCATGTCTGCTGACGAACGTATAAACATCCAGCCCAAGCACCTGGTATTCCCGATTCCTCAGTCGGAGCGAGAAGTGAATCCCGAGCTGACACAGAACCCCGGGTACTGATCCTGAGGATCTGTGTGAACCAGCGTGGCCACGACATTCCCATAGAGTCATCTTTATGTACGGCGAGGCGGCCCTTAGCACTTTTCCCACGCTGCATCTTTTGCCGGCAGATCGTTTCAACGTCGAAATCCAGCACGCGCACCATTAACCGCTTGAATAGAGAGATGAGGTACAACATTCATCGTCTTTTGCCGCTCTTCGCCGCGATAGCGTGCTTGGCGCTTCCCATTACTGCCGTCGGGCAGACCACAGGCTCTATACAGGGCAGGATTACCGATGCCGATACCGGAGATCCGCTCACAGGCGCTAATGTGATGCTCGTAGGCACCACCAGTGGCGCTATGGCCGATGCGGATGGCTATTACTACATCCTCAATGTCCAGCCGGGGGACTATGACGTTCGCGCCTCGATGGTCGGCTTCGTTACGCAGGTGGTGCAGGACTTCGGAGTTCACCTTAACGAATCCCGCACCCTCGACTTTGCCATGAACGAAGAGACCATCGAGGGAGAGGAGGTCGTCGTCACGGCGAGCGCCGAGACGGTGAAGCTCGACGTCTCGTCGAGCCGCACCTTGATCACGGCGCAAAACCTGCAGCAGATCCCCGTTACGAATTTCGAGGAAGTGCTGAGTTCATTCCCGGGCATCTCGCTGCAAGCAAGCGCCGAGGGATCGGGCCTCGTCATTCGCGGTGGCAATATTAATGAGACGAATATCGTCGTGGATGGCTTGTCGACGCGAGATATGCGAACGCAGCAGCCAAATACCACGCTAAATTTGACGGCCATCAACGAACTTGAAGTAATCGCAGGTGGATTTACGGCCGAATACGGCGGCGTTCGTTCCGGACTGGTCAACGTCGTCACCCGGGAAGGCGACCTGGACCGGTACCGGGTTTTCGCGGACATCCGGGTGGCTCCTCCCCAGCAGAAGCATTTCGGCCCGAGTCCGTACAGCACGGATGGGCCGTGGTGGCAAGTCTATGCAGGACAAGACGCCATGACCGGCATTTCGCAGGAGATGGTAGACGGGGGGCAGTATCCATTTACATTCATCGGGTGGAACGAGTTTGCAAAGCAGCGACTTGCGGACGGGAATCCCCAAACGGATGTGACGCCACAGGAAGCCCTTGAGATCTGGAAGTGGCAGCACAGGCCTGTTGGGTACGCGCAGCAGCCGGATTACGTCTTCGACGTGACGTTAACCGGACCCGTGCCCGCGCTGAAGAACGTCTCCTTCATGGCTTCGCAGCGATACGACAACCTGCAACTGGCATATCCATTGAGCCGAGACAACTCGATTGCTACCTCAACGCTTCTCAAGCTGACGGCTCACCTCGGCAATGGGAGGAAGCTGAGCTTCAATAATGCACTGACGCAAAAGCGGGGTGTCGGTGCCGGAATGTATGGCACCAGCGTGGGCATCATCGATGGGACGCGGCAGGGCGTCTCCTTTGAGCGCAACTCGTACGAGTGGGACAAGATCTGGCATGACGCAGCGCTGAACCCCATTTCGACTTATCACTTCAGGTCGGGCTTGCAGTATAACCAGGCCGTCAGCGCGAAGACGTACTACGAAGCTGCAGCCGAGTTTACGAAGTATGAGACGAAGCAGCAGCCAGAGGGCGTTCGAGATACGACTTGCATCAAGACCATCGCCGGCAAGTGCTACGATGAAGCGCCGTTCGGCTATGTGTCCAGCGAGATCGGACGTATTTCCGAGGTTTACGATATCCTGAACCAGTTCCTGATGGCGGGCGGCGGTCGCGGGCGCGACAATTCCTCCTACTGGACGATGGGCGGCCGATTCTCCTTGACATCGCAGCTGAATCCTTACTACCAGGTGAAGGGCGGGGGAGACATCGAATACGCCTCCTACAAGGAACGGCGCGAGGTGAATAACGAAGCTTCCACGCAGCCCTACGAGGAGCGCCCTCAGTACTGGACGAGATTCGACGCGCAGCCGATCAATGCTTCCTTATACTTTCAGAACAAACTCGAATTTCGAGGCATGATCGCCAACATCGGTCTAAGAGGAGACTACATGTACTATGGCGAACGGGCGTACAACCTCGATCCGGAGTTCATTTTCAATGAACTGCCCTACTCCCTGTCCAACTTCGTAGATAACGAGCTGACGTTCGACAGTCTGCGGACTGGCTCGGTGGTGTCCAAGCTTTACATCAGCCCACGCCTCGGAGTCTCGCACCCGATTACGACGTCAAGCAAGGTCTATTTCAATTATGGGCACTTCTATCAGCCACCCGTGCTCGATCAGCTTTACACGCTGCAGCCGCAGACGAGGGGTGCCATCATCCCGAACCTCAAGGCAGCGTGGCCGAGAACGATTTCGTACGAGCTTGGCTTTGAAATCGGGGTTCGCGAAAGTTATCTGGTGACTTTCGCAGGGTATTACAAAGACATTCAGAACCAGTTGAGCATGAAGAACATCGTGTCCATGGACGGGGATAACGATGTTCAGACCTACGACAACAACGGCTATGCTGACATCCGCGGTTTAGAAATGCGGCTTCAAAAGAATGCCGGGCGGTGGTTCCAGGGCTGGGGGTCGGTCGAGTACAGTACGCGGAGCATCGGATTTACGGGCTTTCGGTACATTTACGAAGATCCGCTCCGCGCGCGGGATCAGCGGGAGACCATCAACCAGCAGCGGCAGGAGCCGGTGCCGTCGGTCTCCGCGAATTTGACATTCACGTCGCCGACTGACTTTGGCCCGAAGCTCGTCGGGTTCCGTCCGCTGGCCGGTTGGCGGTTGAACATCAACCAGTCTTGGAGCGATGGCGGCCGCTACCTGACCAACCCTGAAGCGCGGTTCGGGCAGCGCCGTTACGTTGACGCCATTGACTGGTACAACACCGACGCCCAACTCAGCCGTTCATTCAAATTCGGAGAGAACACGGTGGGGATCTACGTGCAGGCCACTAACCTGACGAACTACCGGGGCTTTCCGAATGCGCAGAACTTCATTAGATATACCGAATCACTCCGCTTCCCCTGGTATCAGGGAGAACGGCAGGGTAACGATAAGTGGGGTGAGTGGAACAAGGACCACATCGACCTGGGGTATCACACATGGAACCAGTTCGTCAACCCGAGGCAATTCTCGATTGGGCTGCGGATGTACCTGTAATGCTTCTCATGCTCAGTATTCAACCGATGGTGCAGGATATGAATCGTAGTGTTCCAGCAAAATGGATGGGCGTGCTGCTTGCAGGCGTGTTGCTGCACGCCGCCGCCGACACTGCCCTTGCGCAGCGCCGGACCCACTCCGTGGGGGCATATGAGTACGCGGTCGACGCGCAGGACATTTACAATACGAGCAGCCAGCCCGAGTTCTCCTTTACAGGTACTTGGCCGCAAGATTACTACCGTTACGGGACGATCAGCTTCCACTGGAACGCGACCCTGGTCGGGCACTTCGTGAACGGGGATGGCCTTGACATGCAGCGGTACGACGAGACGTGGCCGGCCAACGCGGGCTTCCGTGAGCCGCCGAACTATGGCCTCCGAGAAGTTCATAGGGTACGCCCGCCGGTCACGTATCTGGAGCAGGCTGATGGCTCGATTGCCCCAGTGAACCGGCAGTCTGAGGTTGAGGTCGATCCGGAAATACCTTCCGACGTCATGATTGAGTTGCACTTCAAGACGCCGCCGGGGCTTGACGTGGTCAAGCGCTCGTATTCATTCGCAAACCAGCTGCACGACGACTACATCATTCAGCATAACCAGTACGTTGTCACGTTCGATGGCGATAAGGATCCAGGCGTTGATCTGGGTGTCGACACGACGCAGGTGCTGGAGGACGTGTATTTCGTTATCGGCTATTCGTTTAACAACATCGCTGCGGTGAATATGAACCAGACGCGATGGTACAGCGAGTCGCGCGGTGAGTGGTCTGATTACGAGGTGACGCCCTCGAAGCTGGTGCCAAGCGGCCGTGATCTGCTTATCGGTTACGGTTACGACGGGCAGCATCCAGACATTAACACGTTCGAGTCGGGTGGGAAACCGTTCGACAACATCGGCGACCCGCGATATGCGGTTGGCATCATGCCCAGCACATCCTTCCTCCCGACGGCGGAGTTCACCGCATCCACCTACGCTGGATTTACAACCTTGCACGCCGATGTCAGCGGCAAGTCCAACGCCGACGATGCCAATCAACCGCGTACGGTGCTTACTAACGGCAACATCCAGAACATCTGGGATCGGAAGATTCCGGGTTACGGCACGCTTTGGGATTGGGCGGCCTCGCATAGCCGGAACCATGCGGCCGACGTGCCCGGCTGGCCTGATGACCCCAGCCGAAGCCCGGGAGACCTGATCTTTATGGCATACGGTCCCTACGACCTCGTCATGGGTGACACCGTTAACATCGTTTTTGCAGTCGGCGCAGGCGGCATCTCCCGCGAAATGGCCGAGGAAAAGGGGAAGGAATGGCTTGCCTGGTACCGTGGCGAACCTGGCGCTACATTCGATGACGCAGCCAAAGATGCGCTAATCAGATCGGGGATGGACTCGCTTCGCCTTACGCTCGATCGTGCCAACTGGGCGTGGCAGCACGACCTACAGGTAGGCGAGGCACTACCGTCGCCGGACCTGACGGTTACTGAAGGCGCAAACCGCATATCCTTGAGCTGGACGGATATGGCAGCGCGCTACAGCAGCGCCAAGTCATACCGCATCTATCGCAAACGCGGTACCTTCATGAACGACACAGACGAGGAGCTGGAGTCGATTGTTCGCGAGCATTCTGACGGCTCCCTCTGGCCGGACGGTGAACGCCGCCGCTGGCACGTAATCGCTGAGGTGCCTGCCTCACAGACGAGCTACGTGGACGAAGATGTCGTCCGCGGCGAACCCTACTACTATGGCGTCACGGTCATGGACGACGGTTCGGGAAACCAGGGATTGATCTCTGGTCCCGTCGAAAGCTCGCGATACACGAATCGCAGTCGACAGCCGGCATTCTCGTTCGAGCCAGGTGTGGGCGCGACAGACAACATACGTGTTGTCCCGAATCCCTACTTCGCGTCGGCGGGCGACTATAACTTCTCGGATGAAGTCAACAAGCTGCTTTTCGTCAATCTGCCGCCTTATTGTACGATCCGGATTTATACCGCGAGCGGCAATCTGGTCAAAACAATTGAGCACGCGAACGGAAGTGCCGACGCCACATGGGACCAGGTGACGGATTACAATCAATTGGCGGCAAGCGGCGTGTACATCATGCAAGTGCGGAATGCACAGGACGAGAACCGCGAACCTCTTCCCGATGCCATCAACAAGTTCGTCATCGTGCGATAGCCCCACTCTGCTGCGAATAACAATTGCAATCCAATGAAAGTCTCATTCAATAAGAACGGGCCCGCTGCGCTGCTCTTAGCGTGCGCACTTCTGGCGAGCGCCGTGCCGTCCCGTGCCCAGGCTCCCAAAGTGGCGCAAGCAGGCATGACCTTCCTGGAGTTACCGATGGGGGCGCGCAACGCGGCCATGGGCTACACGAATGCCGCCGTTGTAAACGATGCAGGAGCGTTCTACTGGAACCCGTCCGCATATGCATTCATCGATGGCACCTCCGTGTTCGTGAACCGAACCCAATGGATCGCAGACATGAGCATTAATGCCGCCGCGATGTCCTATAACGCAGGCCAGTGGGGAGTCATCGGAGCCAACTTCTCAGCGATGGACTGGGGAACCTTCCACGGGACGCGGCGGACGGCCGGTGGATACGAGGATACCGGCACGTTCTCGCCTACAAGTATGGCGGCGGGCGTCTCTTACGCATACCGCATTTCTGACGGCTTCGGCGTCGGCGGCAACGTCAAGTACCTCTACGAGCGACTCGGCTCGGGTGTGGTTGGCAGCTTTGACCAGCCTGAGAGTGTTGATGCCAAGATGCACCTTTTCGCGGTAGATTTCGGAACCACCTACTACGTCGGTTATCAGGACCTGCGCATCGGCGTGTCCCTTCGCAATTTCTCTAACGAGAAAGCGTACCGCGTGGAGACCTTCTCGCTGCCGATGACTTTTACCGTTGGCGTCGCGATGGACGTGATGAACGCGTTGCGACCGGGCACCGCAAACACGCTAACGCTGTCCACCGACTTTGTACACTCCCGTGATTACAGCGAGCGTTTGCACATGGGGGCCGAGTACGGCTTCCGTGACCTTCTCTTCCTGCGGGGTGGATACAAGGTCAACTACGACATCGAAAGTTTCTCGCTCGGCGCAGGATTGAAAGTGGAAGCGTACGGCCTTTCCACCCGGATCGACTACGCCTATATGCAGATGGACACCTTCGACGGTGTGAACATGTTTAGCCTCAACTTTGCGCTCTAAACCCGGAGCCGCCTCGCGACCCTCTCCCGAAGAGGTCTAACACCATGGATCGACCCTTTTCTCTACACATGCGAATAGCCGGACTTTTCCTGCTGACTGCCCTCATCGTATCAGGCTGCGACGGGCCGGTTCAACCTACCTACTACGGAACGGACGAGGACCCGCACGCCGGCGGCGGTGCGCCACCCACCCTCGTTTCCATCTCGCCAGACAGAGGCTTTGCCGGAGATGAGATTGTGATCAGCGGCGAGGGCTTTTTGCCCGATACCAACAAAGTCCTCGTGAAGATAGGCGCGGCGGCGGCAAAAGAGCTTTCTGTGTCCAATGATCAGATCGTCGTCCGGTTGCCCTTGAATTCCTCGGGCGAGCAGGTTGTCCGCGTGTCTATCTGGGGAGCTGAGGAATGGAGTAATCCGCTTACATTCACCTACCTCTCGGACTTCGTCACGTTCTCCTATGCAATACCCGCGCCGAAGGGCGTCGCAGTCGATGACGCGGGAAACCTGTACATCAGCTCGGGTAGCGAAAACGCCATTTACCGCATCGATGGGGTGGATAGTACGCGTTCAACTTTCGCTACCCTACCCGTGAACGGGCCTATGGAGTTCGGTCCAAACGGGTCGCTCTACGTGGTTACTTCTGATGGCATCAGCAGCGTCGATCCGGCCGGAGTCGTTCAGCCGATCGTGGCGCAGTCCGGGGTAACGGACTTCGACTGGGACGCCAACGGTGACTTGTACGTCCTTACGGCAAGGAAAATTTACCTTAGGCGAGGCGAAGCACTCGCGGAAGTCGCCTCTGTGACGCAAGGCCAGCGAATGCGCATATTCGACAACCACGTGTATGTGACGGAACTGACGCGCTCTCGCGTATCGCGTTTTCCCATCACGAGCGAAGGACTGGGAAGCATGGAGATATACTATAACGCGGGTACGGCGGTTATGGGTCTGGATATTGACGCTGAAGGGAGTGTTTATGCCGGCGGCTTTGTGCGAGACTACGTGTTGAAGGCGGCCGCCGATCGCGAGGATGACAGCGACATCACCGAGATACCTAACGAAGAAGATCGGCTCAATCCGTTTCGCAAGGTGGCCAACAGACTCGGTGACGTGTATATCCATGGGTCTGTTATGTACCTGGTTCAGGATACGCCGGACGGTAAAGTCTGGCGAATCTTTATCGGTAACCAGAACGCGCCGCGATATGGAAGGGATTGATTAGGCGGCCATTCTCTCGGCGCAGTCGAAGAGGGCGTGCGCCACCCATCGAACGGCTCCGAGGACGCATGCGGCACAGGAAACGGCTGCCGCTCGTGGAAAGAAGGGCCCTGGGCGATTACGGATCCTTTCGAACCTTGTGCTTGAATCATCGGAAGCTTGCGATTGTGCGAGTGCGCCCTTCGTTTCAACCTTGGGATTATGGATATCAGCATCGATTTATTAGGGTTTATCCCGGCCTTCGCATTGACATAGTGGAATTCGATCCGTATATAATAACTAAGTATTCAAAACATGCCTCCGGGCATGCGAACGGAAACGAAAGGTGCCGATCGTTCGAAATGAATGGAAGGTGCCGCATGGTTCAGCAAACAAAACCCACACACCGAGGACGTCATGATGAAACGAGTTACCACAGCCTGCGCCTTAGCGTTCATGCTCGCGCTTGGCCTGAACACAGCATCCGCACAGACGACCATCACCGTTGACGGCAACATGAACGACTGGACGGAAGATATGCAGTTGGATGTGCCGCCAAACCGACCCATTCTTACCTGGCAGGAGGGAGCTGACGGCCGGGACAACTCTCCGGCCGACCCGGAAGACCTCACGTACATGGTGGACCTCAATTTTGCAGACTTGTACGCCACGGATGACGAGGACAACCTGTATATAAGAGTCAACATGAATCCTCTCGCAGACGTTCGGAAGGTTTGGACGGACGCCGAAATGTACCCGGCCAATCAGCGCATCGAGCTTTTCATCTCGCTTGATCCGGACCTGTTTGCAGATTTTGTCGATACCACGGGAATGACATGGGGCTGGTACTTCAGTGGCGTCGACTATTCAATATCGCTTTATCCTGTCGACCAGGCCTACGAAGATTCAACTGGGTACCAGGCGGTGATTGCGGAGCATACTCAGGTGAACAACGAGTGGTCATTCGTAAGCCCGCATCCACAGGGCGGTGCCTGGGTGCAGTGGAACGAGGCATACAATCAGGTGGAGATTGCCATCCCGAAGAGCGTCCTCCTGAACCCCACCTACATGGATGACTTCAGCACAGAATTCGTGTCTATCTGGCTGCAATCGGGATCTGCCAATACAAGAGCAGGGAACGATTGGTGGCAGCAGTCGGCTACGACCAATGATGATATGCTCGGATACATCTACACGTACCAGGCGGAATACGCGGTTGGCACCGAGAAGGACGGCGAGATTGCGGCGGCATTTGTCCTCGATCAGAACTTCCCGAACCCGTTCAGTGCTAGCACGTCGATCCAGTTCTCGCTGCGGCAATCGGAGAACGTGCTTGTTGAGGTGTATGACCTGCTGGGCCGCCACTGCGCGACGCTTCTGGATGCGCCCATGGCAGCCGGCAGTCACGCGGTTAAGTTCGACGCGGGGCAGCTCGGAAGCGGCCTGTACGTCTATAAAGTCACTGCGGGAGAAGCCAGCGCGCTTCGCACGATGACGCTTATCAAGTAGTGACTCGCCATCGTAGGCCGGACGGTGTCATGCCCACCCGTGATACCGCCCGGCCTCGTTGGCTGATTCTCAGGCTAACACATCAGTTTCATGCTCATACGCGCTTTAGTGCTTCTGTTTTGTTTTATGGCGGCCCTGCCGCTATTCACAACGGCTCGGGCGCAGACTTCCGAGCTTGCACAGGTGAGCTATGCGCCTACGGACGAACACTTCGCGAATCCTGAGCGCGGGTTCTTCGACTACGTCGAGACCTATCCGACTTCCCCGGTTCTCCGAGCGGAAAATCTGCGCAGCGGCCGCTTGCAGGCACAATCGCTGATTTGGCTGCTATACACCATCTCCTCCTTTCGGGATAAGGATCTGCCGCAGTCTCTTCTCGACAAAATGGACGGCGATTTTGCCGCGCTGCGTGAGGCCGGCGTCAAGTGCGTCCTCCGCATTCGCTATAGCCGGAGCATGACAGAGCCGGACGCGCCGCTCGAAGTTGTCCTGCGGCATCTCGATCAACTCCAGCCCGTCTTTGAACGCAACTACGACGTCATCGCCGTCGCTCAGGCCGGATTTATCGGAGCATGGGGCGAATGGCATTCGTCGACCAACAACCTGACGCGCCTCGAGAATATGCGGGCCATCCTCTTTAAGTTCATGGATGTCCTACCGCAGCGGGCCATTCAGATTCGCTATCCGGAGGCGAAAATGCAGATCTTCGAGACGAGCACCGCGCTTACAGCGGAAGAGGCGTTCAATGGCACTGACAAGGCACGCGCCGGACATCATAACGACTGCTTCCTTGCCTCTCACGACGACGTTGGCACCTACCGGATCAGCCCCACGTGGGAAAAGAACTATCTCAACAAGGAGACACGGTATCTCCCCATGGGCGGGGAGACTTGCGCGGTGGAGGAGGGCGAGTATTATCTCTGCGCGAATGCGCTCAAGGAGCTTGCTCAGATGCATTGGTCGTACCTGAACAGCGATTACTACGCCGGCATCTTGAACCATTGGCGGCAGGAGGGCTGCATGCCGGAGATCGAGCGCCGCCTCGGTTACCGGTTCGCAATGCATGAAGGCCGGTATTCGCCGGCGGTTGCGCCGGGAGCCACGTTCCGCTTCGAATTAAATGTGGCAAATGAGGGATTCGCCGCTCCCTACAATCCCCGGGGCCTGCAGGCGGTGCTTCGCAGTCAGACAGATCCGCAACGGGCGTATGAGGTGAACTTGCCGTCTGACCCCCGCTTCTGGACGGCCGGCGAAACGCAAATGCTGGCGTTCGACCTGGGGATCCCTGGCGATATGCCGGAAGGCGACTACTCGCTTCACCTCTTCCTTCCCGACCCCATGGAGGCGCTGCACAACCGTCCTGAGTACGCCATTCGCATGGCAAACGAAGGAGTTTGGGAGAATGAAACCGGCATGAACGACCTTCATCACGTTGTTCAGGTGGACGCTTCGGTCGGGGGGGCAGCGTACACCGGCGGCAATTGGTTCGTCAAGGAAGGAACTTCTACCCTTTCGTCCGAGAGGCCCTCACGTGCTTCCGTTGGCGTGAGGCTCTTTCAGAGTACGCCAAACCCGTTTCGAAACGCTGCGACTATCCAGTACGAACTTGAAGAACCAGCCCATGTCACGCTCGACGTTTACGACGCGCTCGGTCGGCACGTTCAACGCTTGCTCAGCGCGTCTCAGTCGGCCGGAATCCATGAAGCCCGTTTTGCCGCCGAGGGCCTCGCGGGCGGACGGTACTTCTACCAGATCGCAACCTCCGATGGTTCTACGGCTACCCTGTCCATGACGCTGTTGCCTTAGATCGCCAGAGGACGTAAAGATGATATCCCGTTTTCCCGCTCTCTTGGCCCTGCTGCTTTTCCCCCTTGCGGCGGCGGCGCAGGATGAACAGATCGAAGCGGCACGTGTCACCTTTGAGGAAATACAGGACGTGCTGCCCAACCCTTACAAGGGCTTTGCGCCATGGACTGGGACGGAGACGCCCGTTTACCAAAAGATGCTCCAGAAGTCGACGATGCCCTGGCGACTCGTGGAGCCGGAGGAGGGTGAGATAGACTGGGCATTCGTGGAGGACGGATGGCCGGACGGCACCGACGGAGCCCGAGCGGGACTGCGCGTTGCCGCAGCCTATCCCGGCGGCGCGGAGCCTGACCTGCCTCAGTGGCTCATCGACAAGGGCATTGCAATGCGCCCATACGAAATTGACGATAAGCCCGGCCTCGCGCCAGACTGGGACGACCCCCGATTCCTCGAAGCACACCGGCACCTTATATCGGCTTTAGGCGCACGTTATGATACAGACCCGAGGCTTGGGTGGATCGATATCGGATCCTATGGGTTCTGGGGCGAGTGGCACGTCTTTGAGAATGAGCAGCTTGCCGGCACTGAAGAGACGAAGCGCCAAATCCTCGACGCCTATTTCAAAGCCTTTCCAAAGACCCCGAAGGTCATCGCCTTTGACGACGACTTCGCGACGCGCTACGTCACTGAGCGCGGCGGGGGCATTCGAAACGACTGCCTCGGGCGGCCAGACGAGAACGAATGGTATCTGACGAGCATCCGCCGCATTGACCCTGCCATTCTCACTGACACCTGGAAGAAGGCCGTTATTACCGGTGAGTTCTGCGGCGGTGCCGCCGGGGCGGTGCTGGGGACGACGGAGACCTTTGCATCGACGCTCGACTTTATCCGGCAGACGCACTGGTCCTGGATCGGCCCAGCGGGCGGCGCGATAGTTCCGGTGGACGAAGCGCACCGGCGTAACCTCGACAAGCTACACAAGACCCTCGGATACCGGTTTGTGCTCCGCGAGCTCACGCATCCCCCGGCCCCTCGTGCAGGCAAGCCGTGGGTTGTTTCGCTGACGCTGGAGAACGTCGGTGTGGCACCGTTCTATTTTGACTGGCCCGTAGAGATCGAATTGCAGAATCGAGAAACGGGCCAGACGTTTCTGCAGACGGTGAGTGCGGACATTCGGCAGTGGCTACCTGGCCTGCACGCCCTTCCTCTCCAAATTGTCATCCCGCAAAGCGCTCCTCCAGGCCGGTACATGGTTCGGATGGGCGTTCTTGACCCGGCAACCGGGCGGCCCGGCATCTACCTGGCCAACGCCGGCCGAGACCGTGACGGCCGTTATCCCCTTACGTCGATCGAGGTGCAGCCATGATGCTCCGGGTTGCCCGGCGGCTCCTCGAGGGCGTCGGCATCCTTGCACTGCTCTGGACGGCGACCGCCATGCGGCCAGCGCCGTCACTGGCGGATGGCCTCCTCCCGGCAAACTACAGTACACAGCCCGCGCATCGCCTTTCGGCCGCGGATGTGGCAAGGGCGCGCGTCCCAGTAGTCGACTTGCACTTGCACGCCTGTACGGAGCAGCCCACAGTGATTAACAAGTGGGTGCGCACGATGAACGGAATATGCGCAGAGCCAGAAATCATTCAAATTGCTGCGGCCGACACGTCTCCGGTCGCCCTTTTTGGTGCATGTTCAGCGTCTGGAGGCACCGGCGAAGCGTGGCCCGGAATCGATATGAAGGGCTGCGCTGAACCGGAATGCCGCCCTAAGGGCGACGCCGACATGGAGCGATGCGTCGACCTGGGCGGGCGCGGTATCGGCGAACCGAGCGACAGAAGGAAAGGCCTGATCTCCGGCCGCGTGAATGCCACTGGCCGTTATCCGCAAGGCCGTCGGGTGGACCCGGTTTCCCGAAAAGCCGGCGAACTCGGGCTGATCGTCAACCTGCGAGTTGTCGAGTCGCGCGGGATATACTTTGTGTTGGATTCTACTAACTGCGGCTTGGTAATCCCGCGCACCTGGAGACCGGATTGTCAGCCTAACATAGTGGGCCACTCGGGGGCGCGCTGCAGAAGGTGCACCATAACGACACGGCCAAGATGCTCAGTGCCCGCGAGAATCGTACAGCCCGATAGATAAGTGCATGGCACCCTGGCCTCCCTCTACACCCCCGATATTATGAGCAGGAGTCTACTCTTCTTTCTCGCTTTCATCATCCTTACCGCCGGTTGCGCTCATGAGCAGTCGGTGTACATGGACGATTCCAGATCCGTGGAAGTAAACGGTGTGGATTTCCGAATTGATTTCGACCAGAACCTGCACAGTCGAATTGTCGCAAAGGACGGTGGCGAAAGGCGCCCGCTGGGGCCATTTCAGCCGTCTGAATATCTGGTCGTAGGTGGCGAACCGATCACGGACTTCGCCTTACAGACCCATACAATGACCGACGTCAACGATGGCGTCGGCAGCGGCCGGGAGTATGTTATTACCGGAACGCACGGAGATCTGACGAAGAGGGTAGCGATAACCCTCTATGATGCATTCCCGGCCATGGCTGTCTACAAAGTCCAATACCTGAACGGCAGCAGCACGCCCGTGACGATCGACAGTTGGACGAACAACCACTACGCCGTGAGCGCGTCGGAGCAACCCGGAGATGCCTTCTGGTCGTACCAGAGCGCGTCCTATAGCAGCCGCCCCGATTGGCTGCTCCCCGTAAATGCGGGGTTCAGCCAGGATAATTACCTCGGTATGAACGCCTCCGACTATGGCGGCGGCACACCGCTCGTAGACCTATGGCGGCGGGACGTGGGCGTGGCCGTCGGGCATGTTGAACTGGTACCGAAGCTCGTGTCGCTGCCAATCACAATGCCGGACGCGGACCATGCGGAGCTTGCGGTCCGCTACGACCACGCCGTGACACTCGCGCCAGGGGAGACCCTCTCAACCTTCCGCACCTTTGTTGGTGTTCACAAAGGTGACTACTTCGCTTCTCTAGAATCCTACCGCAATCTCATGATCGCTCAGGGCATTCAGTTTCCGGCCGTCCATCCGGATGCTTATGAGCCTCAGTGGTGCGCCTGGGGATATGAGCGCGGCTTTACCATGGATCAGGTTTACGGTACGCTGCCAAAGGTCAAAGATCTCGGCTATCACTGGGTCGTTCTTGACGACGGCTGGCAGACCAACGTGGGGGACTGGGAGCTTAACCCGGAGAAGTACCCAAACGGCGATGCGGATATGATTGCCTTCGTGAAGCGCGTCGAGGAAGAGGGTTTCCGCGCCAAGCTGTGGTGGGCGCCGATGGCCGTCCATCCGGATGCGGACCTCTACCAAACGCACCCCGAATACCTGCTGCTCGACGTGAACGGCAATCCGGTCGACATATCGTGGTGGGACTCCTACTATCTTTGCCCGGCCTACAAGCCTGTTCAGGACTATACGAACGACCTCGTGGACACGATACTCGGCACATGGGGATATGACGGTCTCAAGATCGACGGGCAACATCTGAACGCAGCACCTCCCTGTTACAACCCCGCTCACCATCACGCCCGCCCAGAGGAATCGGTTGAAGCCGTGCCGCAATTCTTTCGGGGCATTTACGAGACGGCTACAGCGCACGTCCCCGACGCGCTGATCGAACTTTGCCCATGTGGAACCGCCTACAGCTTTCATACAATGCCGTTCATGACGCAGGGAGTAGCCTCAGATCCTACGTCCTCGTGGCAGGTGCGTCTGAAAGCAAAGACGCTGAAAGGCTTGATGGGGCCATCGACGCCGTATTATGGCGACCACGTCGAGCTTACCACTACGCAGGAGGATTTTGCTTCGCAGGTCGGCGTCGGGGCCGTAATCGGCACCAAATTCACCTGGCCATTAGGCGCAATGGCCGCCTCAGCAGCCGATCTCACGGCAATGCGAGAATTGATTTGGTCCAAGTGGAGCCGCATCTATGACGAGACGCGCTTGGCCGAAGGGACGTACCGCGGCGAACTCTATGACATTGGCTTTGACGTTCCGGAAGCGCATGCCATCGAGAAGGACGGCAAGATGTACTATGCGTTTTTCGCCGGTGAACGCGAGGGGGAGGCGGCGGGCATGCCGCTTCCGTACCAGGGGAAGATAGAGCTTCGGGGCCTCGGTGTTGGCTCGTTCGCTGTCCGCGATTACGAGAAAGACCGCGATCTCGGCGTAGTGGAAGGTCCGACGGCCACGATGGAAGTCTCCTTCGACGGGCATCTCCTCCTAGTCGCAGAGCGAGTACATCAGAAGGAATAGATTAGTCGAAGAGGGTGACGCCAATGACCCGGTACCGGATATTTATAGTAGCACTCGTCGCCCTCCTTCCGGCGTGCCGGGCACCGCAAGGACCGTCATCGGACGGCTTCGAAATCGGCGCGAATGGGCAGATTACGGCCCTACGCCTCGGCGGCCAGTCCGTGGCGCTTCGCTCCGCGATGCCCTTCTCTCTGCGTCAAGCCGGAGAAGACGCTTTTGCAACGCTCTCCTTCGAAGGGAACGATCACGACACCTTCGTCTACCGAGCCGGAGATCGATACCGCCTGACGGTACAAGCCACACCGGTCGGGACCGCGATTCATCTCGCAGGGCGGATTGAAGCCGTTGACCGGCAGCCCGGCGCGTTTACGTTACGATTCACACTGCCCGTGCAAATGGAGTCCGGCAACTGGTCGTGGGAAGGCGAGCTCGATGGTGCCGTCTCGCTGGATACAAATACCCTTTACCGGAGCGTCGTTTCGGCGCAAACAACATCTGGCGAGGCAGGCAGCCTTAACAGCGAACAGTTTGGTGCCCTCGGCAATGGGGACGTGGGAAATGCGGTCGGTACCGGCGAGATGAGCTTCTACCCGTTCGCTGCGCTGAGCAGAGAGAATGTCGGCATCTCGATCGGCGTTGACATGGGTCTTCCGGAGGTCTTCCGCCTGCAGGTGCAGCGGGAAGAGGGGCTTATGTTCGAGTACGACACAGCAGTCTCACCTGCTACATCCAAATTTCCGAACCAGAGTTTCTTCAGTATCTACTTGTTTCCCCATGATCCAGCGTGGGGCCTCCGGAGCACGGCGCAAGCATACTACGCGCTCTTCCCGGAGCATTTTGCGAAGCGTGTAGCGCGCGAAGGCATCTGGATGCCCTTCATCGACGTGTCATCGGTTCAGGGGCATCAGGACTTCGGCTTCGCATTTCTCGAAACTGGCTCGACGTCGCGTGAGACTGCCGTGTGCGAGCAGGCGGCGGGCGTCTACACGTTCCCCTATATCGAACCATGGGATCTGCAGCAGGGTCGCCTTCCTCAGGGTCTCACGTATACTTCTGAAACAGAGCGCAGCAAAGCCGATCCGGTGCTGGCCGCACTTTCAACCCGCGATGCCCGCGGGCAGTGGATGATACGGTATATGTGGGCTCCCTGGTTTGACGAGGAATATGGTGTCAGTTACACGCTCAACCCCGACCCCGAGCTTGCGCGGAGGGAAGGAGTGCGGTACGCCCTTGATGACGTGGTCAGGCCCGCCGTCAGAAACGGCCATAGCGGCGTCTACTTTGACTCGTGGGAGTTTAAGTGGATGTACGATCTCAACTACCGCACGGAACACTTTGAGACGGCCGACTATCCTCTCACGTTCAGCGCCTCATTGGAGGAGCCTCGCCCTGCCATCTGGAATTACGCATCTGAGTACGAGTTCGGCCGGTATGTGGCCGATACACTGCACTCGGCCGGCCTCTTAACTATGGGCAATGGATTTGAGTGGATTCCGTTTACAGCCGGCTTAATGGACCTGTTCGGGTCCGAAATCGACTATACTCAGCGCGACACCACTCGCGTCCGCAAGTGGCACTTCCGGCGGGCTTTGGCGGGAACCAAGCCGATCGTGCTGCTCCTAAACACAGGGCTTTATAGCCCGCCCTTTGTTGAGGCACCCTATCCGGGCTACACGCGGTATTTTGAGGAGGCCCTTTTTTACGGTTTCCATCCGTCCTTTTTCAGCGAGAACGCCTCCGACGACCCATACTGGAACAGTCCGTTCCACTATAACATCGGTCGGCCCTTCTTCAAGAAGTACGTTCCCGTCATACGCGAGGTGGCATCCGCAGGATGGCAGCCCGTGACGCTCGCCCGCGTGTCGCCGGCTACGCTCGGGCTGGAGCGGTTTGGGAATGGTGAAGGACCTATCTATTTCACTCTGCGCAACTTCAGCAACGCCGGCCCTACCGAATTCCAGGTGACGCTCGATCTGAATACGCTGGGATGGAGCCGCGCTGATTTGACCCGGCTCATCGAGAATCAACCTGTGACGGCATCACTGGACGGCGCGACGCTCACGTGGCGCGGGCACATCGAACCCGCCACCACACAGGCGTATCGCCTCACCAGACGCGATTGACAATACCGTTCCACCTGGCACGCTACGGATTTATAGAGGGAGAATGCATCTAACGACAATCGACTGGGTGATCATGGGGACGTTCTTCGTCGTCTCCCTGCTCATCGGTGTAGCCGTTTCGCGGTCAGCCGGCAAGAGCTTCAGTTCTTACTTTCTGGGAAACCGGAACATGCCATGGTGGCTCCTTGGCATCTCCATGGTCGCTACGACTTTTTCTACGGACACGCCTAACCTCGTGACCGACCTGGTGCGCACCAACGGAGCCGTCGGCAACTGGTCATGGTGGGCATTCCTCCTGACCGGCATGCTGACCGTGTTCCTCTACGCGAGGCTCTGGCGTCGCTCCGACGTGCTCACGGACATCGAGTTCTACGAAATCCGCTATTCCGGGAAACCGGCTGCCTTTCTCCGGGGCTTTCGGGCTGCCTATCTCGGCATTTTCTTCAATATCATCATTATGGCCTCGGTGACCCTTGCTGCGATTAAGATCGGCGGGGTGATGCTGGGCCTGACGCCGCTTCAGACTGTCGTCGTCGCCGCGACGGTAACCGTGATCTATAGTGCACTCGGTGGCCTGACAGGTGTCCTGCTGACGGATCTTTTTCAGTTCGCAATAGCGATGTTCGGTTCCGTTTTCGCTGCCATCTACATCCTCAATCTCCCAGAGGTTGGCGGCCTGCACCAAATGCTCGCAGATCCAGAGGTGCAGCTAAGAATGCATTTTCTGCCATCGCTGGACACCATGGGCTGGGACATACTGGTTCCCATGTTCATCATCCCGATCGCCGTTCAATGGTGGGCGGCATATTATCCCGGTGCCGAACCGGGAGGAGGTGGATACATCGTACAACGTATGCTCTCGGCCAAGGACGAGCGCAACGCGGTTTCCGCAACGCTCCTGTTCAACGCTGCACATTACGCTTTACGGCCCTGGCCCTGGATTCTGATCGCACTCGCGTCTCTGATCGTCTTTCCCGATCTCGCCTCAATTCATGCGCGGTTCCCAAACCTTCCGGAGCACGTCGTCCGGAACGATCTCGCCTATCCGGCGATGCTTACCTACCTTCCTGCCGGGCTGCTTGGATTAGTGGTTACCTCCCTTGCAGCAGCCTACATGTCGACCATGTCCACCCAGGTCAACTGGGGCTCGTCAATTATTGTAAACGACATTTATCAGCGCTTCGTCCGTCCGGACGCGAGTGAGAGCCGGCTTGTCTGGGTCGGCCGCCTTTCCACCGTGCTCTTGATGGTAACGGCGTGCGCGCTCGCGCTCGTGCTGGAAAATGCGCTCCAGATGTTCGAGATTCTGCTTCAGATCGGCGCAGGGACGGGGCTGCTCATGCTCCTTCGATGGTTTTGGTGGCGCATCAACGCTGTTGCGGAGATCGTAGCGATGGTCGTGTCCTTTATCATCGCTGTCTTCTTTCAGTTCGTGGGCGGCCACGGCCTTGAGACTTGGCAACGGCTGATTATTGGTGTAGGACTCACAACCCTTGCGTGGGTTGTCTCTACGCTGGTTACCCGCCCGACATCGGAAGAAGTACTACGATCATTCTATCGGAAGATTCAGCCCGGTGGTCCGGGTTGGCGTGCCGTCATCGAACGGGCACGTCTGCAGGGCGACGTGGTTGAGGATGGCACGCCAACCCGGCTCCCGGAGGGACTCGCTGCTGCTGCGCTTGGCACCGCTGCCATTTACAGCACCCTGTTTGCCACGGGGTTCCTCATCTACGGAATGTGGGCCAAAGCCATTCTTTGCGCGGTCATTGCTTCCGCGGGCATCATCGGGCTTGTTGTCCTCTGGCCCAGACTGGCCGCCTCCGGGCAGCACAACGAACAACGACATGGAGCGCATTGATTTTCATACGCACCTCTTCTACGATCGGCCGTTCATGATTCCGTTGCTGGACGAATGGCAGATGAAGGTGGGAATCGTTAACATCACCGGTAAGAAGATCTTCGACGATTCGATGGACCGGCGCTGGCTTGCCATGCTCGCGCAGCGCGACCGACACCCAGGGCGGTTCTTTCTCTGCACGTCTTTCGACGCCGAGTCTATCGAAAGAGCGGACTTCGCAGACCGCGTCGTCGCTGATTTGCAGCGAGACATTGACTTAGGGGCGGTGATGGTAAAGGTTTGGAAGGACATCGGCCTCGACCTTCGCGACCGGTCCGGGGCGTACCTGATGATCGATGATGATCGCTTCCGGCCCGTCTGGGATTTTCTGGCCGAACGCGGAATACCCGTCCTTGCCCACATTGCCGAACCACGCGCGGCGTGGCTTCCGCTCGACAAGAAGAGTCCGCACTATGCCTACTACAGTACCCATCCGCAGTATCACCTCTATCATCATCCGGAAGAGCCGTCCTGGGACGCGCTGATCGATGCGCGCGACCGATGGGTAGAGCGAAACCCCGGTCTGACCATCATTGGCGCTCATCTCGGCAGCATGGAACACGACGTACAAGCGGTGGCTGAGCGGCTGGACCGCTTTCCGAACTTCTACGTCGACACGGCGGAGCGATTCGGCGATCTTCTCATCCAACCTCGCGAGGCGGTTCGCTCCTTCCTTCTCAAGTATGCCGACCGGATCTTGTACGGAACCGACGTGATCTGGGATAAACCGGCCGCAGTGCTTACCTCCACGGAGATGAAAGAGGAGGAGGCTTCCTACCGCGCTCTGCTGGAAACGCACTGGAATTATCTCGCCGGAAGTGATACGATCAGTATCGCCGACAAACTGCTTGTTCCTCTTCACGTCGAGGGCCTGAACCTGCCGCAGCACACGCTGGAGGCGGTTTACGCCGGAAACGCGAGGCGACTTTTGCATCTATAGCCTTCTGCGCACCCTTCGGCGTCTTTTCGACGCGGCGCGCCAGAGACCGTCCAGACACCAACTTGTAACGAGAACGACTCGAAAAACATGAGCATAATGCGGGCCGTCTTTCTTCTGTCTCTCGCAGCCTCTGTGGCGGCGCCTATTCCCGCTGCTCGCGCTCAGCCGGTTCATACTACCTATGCCGCCTCGGACGAGATCCTCTTTAACCCGGAGCGAGGCTTTTACGCCCACCAGTCGGCGCAGACGGAGTATAGCGCGCTATCACGATCGCAACTCCAGCAGCTTAAACAGAACGATGTGTCGCTCATCCTTCGGATCTACTATCTGAAGAAGTTTCGGGCAACGCCGCTCAGCGAGGCGCAACTCACGCTCATTCAGCGGGACATGGACTTGCTTCGGGAAGTGGGAATGAAGGCCATCCTGCGCTTTGCCTACAGCAGCAGTGAGAACGAAGCCGATGCGCCGCTCCAAACTATCGAAACCCACCTTGATCAACTCAAGCCTATTCTTGAGGATAATCTTGACGTAATTGCCGCCGCTGAGGCCGGGTTCATTGGAGCATGGGGCGAGTGGTACTACTCGTCGAACAACCTCAATACGACGGCAGGCCGCAGGGCCGTACTGCAGAAATGGCTTTCCGTGCTACCCTCGCAGCGCATGGTTCAGGTGCGCACCCCGGGTTACAAGAAGGCCATCTACGGGCGAAACACGCCCATTGCGCCTGAAGAAGCGTACGACGGTTCGAACTATGCTCGCACAGGTCATCATAATGACTGTTTTCTTGCCAGCAGCACGGACTATGGTACGTACAACAGTCCGTCCGATAAGCCGTACCTCGCGGCAGACTCCCGTTATACTACAATGGGAGGGGAGACGTGCAACCCAAATCCACCACGTTCCGAATGCGCGACGGCTCTCGACGAACTCGCCGCCTTCCACTGGTCCTATCTGAACCAGGACTATCATCAAACAGTGCTCAATAGCTGGGAAACCGGCGGGTGCATGGATGAGGTAAAGCGCCGGCTCGGATATCGTTTTCGGCTCATCGATAGCGATCTTCCGGCTGCCGTGAAGCCCGGCTCTGCGTTCACATTCGGTATTCGACTCGCCAATGACGGGTTCTCGGCACCATTCAACCGAAGGCCCGTCGAGATCGTTCTTAGAGAGCAGCAGACCGGCGAGCGCCACGTGGTGCGCCTCAGCGACGACGCCCGGTACTGGGCACCCGGCGAAACGACGTATTTACAGGCCACGGTCGGCATTCCGCCCGATATGCCGGAGGGTATATACGACGTACTGCTGAACCTCCCGGCCCCGGAACGATCCATCTACGGTCGCGCTGACTATGCTGTACGCCTCGCCAATCAGAACGTTTGGGAGCCGGAGAACGGCTACAACAGCTTACTGACCGCGGCGGTAGTCTCGTCCGATGCACCGGAAGTCGTCTACGAAGGCAACATCTGGTTCCGGCCCTACGACGCGCACGTGTCCGCCGAAGGTGAGCAGCCCACGAGCGATTTCAAGGTATCGGCCACATATCCAAATCCATTTGCCTCCAGCACCGTTCTGGAAGTTCAAGTATCTACGGCTCAGCCCATCAGTATTCGCGTCTATGACGTAGTCGGCCGCGCGGTCGCCACGCTCTTCGATGGAATGCTGGTGCCAGGGGAGGGGCATTCATTCTCTTTCGAGCCGGCGGGCCTTCCGGGCGGCCTCTATTTGGTGGCCGTTCGCGGGAGAGACTTTCATACCACTCGCAGCGCACTCTACATTCCCTGACAGCAACAGACGTCCCTATTCAGATGAAGAACAGATTCGGAAAGAACGGAGCAGGCGCTTTCGACCGGCGCGACTTCCTGAAGGTCGGCCTCATGGGTGCCGGTGTGGCGGCAGTCTCTCGAGCCGGTCGCGCCTCAGCAGCCACGTCGAAAGCCGGCCCGGTCATCCTCAAGAAGCGCGATGACCGCGTAGCGCGGCTCGGCTTTATTGGTGTTGGCCTTCGCGGCCGTTCGCACCTGGATCTCGCGCTGCGAAGAGAGGACACCAAGGTGGTTGCTATTTGCGACATTGCCCCGGCGGCTATAGCCGAAGCCCAGAACATGATCCGGGAGGCGGGCCGACCTGAAGCGGCCGTTTGCACAGGCGACGAGGACGCATATCATCAACTCCTCGCTCGGGACGACATCGACGGTGTCATCATCGCCACGCCGTGGCTGTGGCACACCCGTATGGCGGTTGCCACGATGAAGGCCGGAAAGTACGCGGGCGTTGAAGTCTCGGCCGCCAACACGATCGAGGAATGCTGGGATCTTGTCGATACGCACGAGGCTACGGGCGTGCCAGTCATGATCCTCGAGAACGTTTGCTATCGCCGCGACGTGATGGCAATCCTGAACATGGTCAGGCAGAATCTTTTCGGCGAGTTGGTCCACCTCGAATGCGGTTACCTTCATGACCTGCGTGAGGTAAAATTCAATAACGGAGAGCAGCCCTACGGCGGCGGCGTTGAGTTCGGAGACAAGGCGTTCTCAGAGGCGCGCTGGAGAACCCAGCACTCCGTAAAGCGCAACGGCGATCTCTATCCAACCCACGGAATCGGCCCGGTAGCCGAGTACGTCAACATCAATCGCGGCAACCGGTTTTTGACGCTCACCTCGATGGCATCGAAGACCCGGGGGCTGAACGAGTACATCGTTAAACACGGTGGCCCGGATCATCCGAACGCCGATGTTCGCTTTGCCCTCGGTGACGTGGTGACGACCATGATCGAGACTGCGCTCGGAGAGACGATCATCGTGCAGCACGATACGAACCTACCACGGCCATATTCGCTCGGCTTTAAAGTGCAGGGCACCAACGGCCTCTGGATGGACGTGAACGATTCGATCTACATCGAGGGTAAGAGTCCCGCGCACGAGTGGGAGAATGCGGCGTCCTACATCGACCGCTACGACCACCCCTTGTGGCAGCGATATGAACAGAACGCGGTCGGTGCCGGTCATGGGGGCATGGACTTCTTCGTGATCAATGCTTTTGTCGAGGCGGTTAAACGTCAGGCTCCGACACCGCTGGACGCATACGACGCGGCGGCCTGGAGCGCAATCTCCCCCCTTTCAGAACAGTCCGTTGCCATGGGCGGCGCACTGCAACCGTTCCCTGATTTCACTCGCGGCCGCTGGATCAGCCGCGAACCGGTTTTTGCCCTTAATAACGAATATTAATTACAGACTGTGCTATCCCTATTGTCCTCAAACGTCGGGCGCTTCGCCCGAGCAGGGGCCGTCCTGCTGGCGTCGTGCATTGCGGTGGTCGGGGCCTCTTTCGGTCAGGAAGTCAGTACGCTCGTTATTCCGGCGAATAGCGACACACTGTGGTGGTCCGGCATTGTTACCCATGGCGACTTGATGCCGCTGACGCCCGGGTACGAGGCGAATCAAGTAGGCAACGAGTACGGCAACCAAGCGCAACCGCTGCTGCTCTCAAACTACGGCCACGTCATCTGGTCTGAGGAACCGCTTCAGATCAGCATGGGCGATAACTCCCTTCGCGTTACCCCTGCGGCCGGAAAGGTTGCATATTCCCGGCATGGGAAGACGCTGCGCGAGGCGTACCTGGCAGCCACCCGGCAGTATTTCCCCCCCACGGGTGCCCTCCCAGACAGGCTCCTCTTCACTGCGCCGCAGTACAACACGTGGATTGAGTTGATGTACGACCAGAATCAGGCCGACATCCTTGCGTACGCGCGCGCCATTATCGACAACGGCTACCCGCCTGGAGTGCTCATGATCGATGACAACTGGCAGGAGGACTACGGAAAGTGGAACTTTCATCCCGGCCGGTTCCCCGATCCAAAGGCAATGATGGATAGCCTGCACGAGATGGGGTTCAAAGTCATGTTATGGGTCTGCCCCTGGGTAAGTCCCGATTCAGACGTATACCGCAAACTCCAGGCTGAGGGTGCCTTTCTTAAAGACGCAACGGGCGAGCCGGCGTTAGTACGCTGGTGGAATGGGGCCAGTGCGCTGCTCGACTTCACCACCCCGGCGGCGACGGACTGGTTCCAGTCGCAGCTCGACCTCCTTGTTGATACCTATGCTGTTGACGGCTTCAAACTTGACGGTGGCGATGCCGAATATTACACGGGCCTTGTTGCGAATGAGGCCGTGTCGGCAAACGCGCATACGGAGCTGTACGGGCGGATAGGGCTGAAGTACCCCCTCAATGAATACCGCGCCATGTGGAAGATGGGCGGGCAGCCCCTTGCCGAACGGCTACGCGACAAGGCGCACAATTGGGATGATCTGCAGATGCTCGTGCCGCACATCATGTTGCAGGGGTTGAGCGGTTACGCATTCAGTTGCCCGGACATGATCGGCGGTGGTGAATACGGGTCCTTTCTCAGCGCATCGACGATCGATCAGGATCTCGTCGTGCGTTCGGCGCAGGCATCCGCCCTGATGCCCATGATGCAATTCTCCGTCGCTCCCTGGCGCATCCTGGATGCCGAACATCATGCTGCCGTAGAGGCAGCTGTAGCTTTGCGCGGTCGGTTCGTAGACAGAATCGTCGCGATGGCAGAGAAAGCCGCCGTCTCCGGCGAACCCATTGTGCGGCCAATGGAATACGTGTTTCCCCATGCGGGATATGCGAAGGTCCTCGATCAGTTCATGCTCGGTGATGACGTGCTCGTTGCGCCGGTGCTGGAGCGGGGCGCGCAGTCGCGCGTCGTGACCGTGCCGCCCGGACGGTGGAGGGCTTGGGACGGCTCCGTGGTCAAAGGGCCTCGACAGGTGGAGGTGGCGGTCGGTCTCGACACGCTGCCCTACTACGAGCGAATCGTACGCTGACGCCGGCGCGTAGGCGAGCCGCTGTATAGAAGCACCCGGGTGACGGATCGGCTGGGAGCGCACCAGAAGCCGGAAAGGAGTATCTTGCTAAAGAGGCTCCTGCCGCCCGACTCCATCGACAGCGTGCGGCGCGGGAGCAATGATCAGGGCCGCCGTAGTACCATCACCCTTCATTTACATGGACATCGCTGAAAAAGACCGCGCTGTGAACAGCTTCATGACGCTCGAGCAGTTCATCATCGATCAGCAGGAGTTGCACCCCGGGTCGACCGGGACATTCTCGCGCCTGCTCCGCGACATCGGGCTGGCGGCGAAGATCGTAAACCGCGACGTCCGCCGCGCCGCGCTCGTAGATATCTTTGGCGAGACCGGCGAGATCAACGTTCAGGGCGAAGTGCAGATGAAACTCGACGCGCTGGCCCACGACGAGTTTGTCAAGGCGCTCTACCGGGGCGGCGAATGCGCGCTCATCGGTTCGGAAGAACACGCGGAAGCCATTCCTCTGGGCGCGACCGCGGACGAGGCCGGCAAGTATATCGTCCTCATGGACCCGCTCGACGGCTCTTCTAATATCGACGTGAACGTTTCCATTGGGACGATTTTCAGTGTTTATCGAATGCCGGAGGCGCACGAGGAGCCTGTCGTCGAAGCCGCGCTGCAGCCCGGTCGCGATCAGGTAGCGGCCGGCTACATCGTCTACGGCTCGTCCACCATCCTTGTGTACACCACCGGCCACGGGGTCAACGGCTTCACGCTCGATCCGTCTATCGGCGAGTTCATTCTGTCTCACCCGGACATCCGCATTCCGCAGAGCGGCTCCATGTACTCGATCAACGAGGGCGGCTACAACTCGTGGGAGCCTGGTTTGAAGCAGTTCATCAAGTGGATGCAGGTGGAGGACGAGGCGACTGGCCGTCCTTTCAAGACGCGCTACATCGGCTCATTTGCTTCCGATTTCCACCGGAACCTCCTCAAAGGCGGGATCTACATCTACCCGGCGGATGCCAGGAACCCGAACGGCAAGCTGCGACTGATGTATGAAGCGAACCCGATCGCGTTCATCGCCGAGCAGGCCGGAGGGCGCGCTACAGACGGCCGGGGCCGCATCCTCGACCGGACGCCCGGTGCGCTGCACGAGCGCACACCTGTTTACATCGGCAGTCCGGAGTTGGTGGCGCTCGCCGAAGGGTTCCTTCAGGATGAGGAGACCTGACTTCGTAGCCGGCGTTGCTGCGTTTCGAAAACGTCCGAGTTAGAGGCCAGTCGCGCCAAGTGAGGCTGGATGCTGAACCCGCCTCGAACGAAGTTGCCGTTGATCACTCGCGCAATCGACACCGGCTGAACCTCGGCGCGGGCTTCGATGTGCCGCTCGAAATCCACGGCGGCCTCGCGACCGAGTACAGCACCAGTGCCGCGCTAACCGCGCGCTGACTTTGCGGCCTCGCCACCTTGCCGATCCGGCACGGCCCGTCCAGCCCCAGCATGGTCAGCGCCGAGATGTCCTGCGGGTTGAGAACGGAACGCCGCGCGGCAAGCTCGCTCGTCCGCGGGCATTATAGCTGCCGAGGTCGCGCGTTGCTGTGATGAATGCGTCGAGACCTTCGGTGGAGATCACGGTTGAGGTCGGGGGATTTCCCGGCAGGTTCTGATACCGGCGCTTTCGGCGATGAGTGGTTTCATGGATCAAACTGTTCGAAAAATGTGATATTTCGTTATCAAATCACGTAGTTTGATGCAATACCACGCCGTCGCTCTCCATTGCTCAGCCGTCCATGCCTGCACCTGCTTCACCAACCGAAGCCGTCTTCCGGGCGCAGCAGGTATCTAAGATCTACCACATGGGAGAGGTGGATGTCCACGCGCTCAGCGGCATCGATCTCGAGCTCTTCAGCGGCGAACTGCTCGTCATCCTCGGGGCGTCCGGGAGCGGCAAGAGCACGCTGCTGAACATCCTCGGCGGCCTCGACACGCCCACCTCCGGCTCGGTCTTCTACCACGACACGGATCTTAGCCGCGCCGACGACCGGACGCTCACGCGATACCGCCGCGAACATGTCGGCTTCGTCTTCCAGTTCTACAATCTCATCCCGAGCCTTACGGCCCGGGAGAACGTGGCGCTCGTCACCGACATCGCCGGAAACCCGATGACGCCCGAGGAGGCGCTTGCTCTCGTGGATCTCGGCGACAGGATGGACCACTTTCCGGCGCAACTCTCCGGAGGCCAGCAGCAGCGCGTCGCGATAGCACGCGCGGTGGCCAAGCGCCCGGAGGTGCTTCTGTGCGACGAGCCTACGGGCGCGCTCGACCTCGAAACGGGCAAACTCGTCCTCGGCGTGCTGGACCGCGTCAACCGCGAGGTCGGCACCACCACCGCTATCATTACCCACAACGCAGCTATTGCTGCGATGGGGGATCGCGTGATACACATGAGCTCGGGCGAAGTGGCTTCCCGAGAGCGCAACGCGGAGCGTGCTCCGCTGGACAGCATCCACTGGTGATATGACGGCGATCAACCAAAAGCTCCTTCGCGAGGTCTGGAAGAACCGGGGCCAAATGCTTTCCATCGGCTCCGTGGTGGCCGTGGGCATCATGACGGTGCTGACGATTCGCGGTGCCTACGAATCGCTAACTATCTCTCAGGACCTCTACTGTCGGGAGTCGCGCTTTGGACAGGTATGGGCGCAGTTGGAACGCGCACCCGAGGGGCTTCGCCGGCGCATCGAAGGTTTGCCCGGCGTAGCGGCCGTCGATACGCGCGTAACATTCACGGCCACACTCGACGTGCCGAGTCTCGATGCGCCGGCACTCGGACGCTTCGTGTCCGTCCCGGAAAACCGCCGGCCGCGTTTGTCGGACCTGCACCTGGTTTCCGGGCGCTATCTCGCTCCCGGTGCCCGCGACGAAGCCATTATCAGCAAACGGTTTGCCGTCGCTAATGATTATGGTCCCGGAGACACCTTGAACGCCATTATCAACGGCGCTTACCGGGATCTGAAGATCGTCGGTACGGCGATCTCGCCGGAGCACATCTACACCGTGCCGCCCGGGGCGATCTATCCGGACGACAAGCGCTACGGCGTCATCTGGATGAGCCGCGACGCGCTCGGTCCAGCCTATGACATGGACGGAGCCTTCAACGAGGTCGTGCTGAAGCTCGCTCCCGGTGCCAACCCCGAGCACGTCATCGCGCTTCTGGACCGACTGCTGGGTCCCTTCGGCGGCCTGGGAGCCTACGCGCGAGAGCATCAGTTCTCCCACGAGATCATAGCGACCGAGATCGCGCAGCTGGGTACGATGGGGACTGCCATTCCCGCCGTCTTCCTCCTCGTGGCTGCCTTTCTCCTGAATATCGTGCTCGGCCGCATGATCGCCTTGCAGCGCGGAGAGATAGCCGTGCTGAAAGCGTTCGGATACAGCAACGTTGAGGTCGGACTTCACTACCTCCTTTTCGCGATGGCCGCCGTGTTCATCGGAGCCGTGGTTGGCATTGCGGCAGGCATTCCGCTGGGGGGAGCTATGGTGACGCTCTACGGGGCCTATTTCGACTTCCCGACGCTCACGTACCACCTACGGCCGAACCTCATTCTCATTGCCGGGGGCGTAAGCACGCTTGCTGCCGTGGTGGGGGCACTCGGCGCGGTACGCCGAGCCGTGAGCCTGCCGCCGGCTGAAGCGATGCGTCCGGAGCAGCCCGCCTCCTTCCGCGCGGGAGTGTTTGAGCGCCTGGGGCTGGGGCGCATTCTGCCTGCCTCCGGACGCATGATTTTGCGGAACGTGGAGCGGACGCCCATGCGAAGCCTTTCAGCCGCTATTGGCGTGGCCTTCTCCGTCGCTATCCTCGTCATCGGACTGTTTATGTTTGACGGCGTGGATTACATGATGGACCTCCAGTTCCGTGTCGCGCAGCGGGAGGACCTCGCCCTCACGTTCAACCGCCCGCTGTCGCAGCGGGTGCGCTACGAACTGGCCGGACTCGACGGCGTGACGCGGGTCGAGCCGTTCCGAGCGGTGCCGGTGCGCCTTATGGCCGGGCACCGCCGGCGCGAGACCGCCATCACCGGCATGGAACTGGGCGCGCAGCTTCGGCAGATCGTCACCACCTCCGGTGCCGCGCAGCCGCTCCCGCCGGAGGGACTGGTTCTGAGCGCCTATCTCGCCGGGCAGCTTCGCCTCTCGACGGGCGACCTGGTAACGGTTGAGGTTCTCGAAGGGGAGCGGCTTGTGGCGCGGGTGCCGGTGGCAGGCGTCGTGAACGACTTCATCGGCGTTTCGGCTTACATGAGCATGGACGCGCTCGCCCGGCTTACCCGAGGCAGCCGTTCGTTCTCGGGGGCGTTCCTCAAGGTGGACCGCGGCCGCATGGCGGCGCTCAATGCGCGCCTGAAGAGTCTACCTGCCGTAGCGAGCGTAGCGTCCGCGGAGCAGACGCTGAAAGCCTTCAAGGATCAACTCGCCCGCGGCCTCTTTATCGCCGTCTTCTTTATTCTCGGCTTTTCCGCCGTCATCTCGCTGGCCGTGATCTACAACGGCGCGCGCGTGTCGCTTTCTGAGCGAGGACGCGAGCTAGCAAGCCTTCGCGTGCTCGGCCTGTCGCGCCGCGAAGTGGCTGTTCTGCTGTTCGGAGAGCAGGGCCTGACCACTGCGATCGGCATTCCAGTAGGTTGGGGTCTCGGTTATCTTCTGGCGGCGGGTGTTGCCTCCAGCATTCAGTCGGAGGCCTATCGCATCCCGTTCATTATTCATCCGTCCACGTTCATGTGGGCGGCGCTTATCACGATCGGGTCGGCTGTGGTGAGCGGATGGCTCGTTCGACGGAGACTGGACCGCCTGAACCTCATAGAAGTATTAAAGACAAGAGAATAGCCTTGCGCACGTCTACGCTTGACGCATGAAGAAAAGAACCCGCTGGATTCTCATAGCCGCTGCGCTTGCAGCCGTTATTGCATATGTGCTACTGGCTTCGTCCAAGACACCGATAACGGTGGACACCGCCGAGATCCGGCGTGACACGCTGCGCGAAGCAGTGAGCGAAGAAGGGCGTACGCGGGTGCAGGAACGCTTCGTCGTGGCGGCACCTGTCACGGGTCGGCTTGGACGCCTGAGCGTTGAAGAAGGTGACCATGTGGCACAAGGGGCGCTCCTGGGCCGCATCTTCCCGGCCCCGTCGGACCTGAGGGACCTCGGTGTCTCACGGGCGCAAGTGCAGGCGGCCGATGCGCGGGTTCGACAGACTTCAGCCGCTGTGGGGCAGGCGCGGGCGCTCGTCAGCCAGGTGCAGCGCGAACTGGAGCGTAGTCGGATGCTCGCGGGCGAAGGCGCGCTGAGCCGCGAGCGGCTGGAGCAGGACGAACTCGCCGCCGAGACGGCGCAGCAGCAATTGGACGCGGCCGAGGCCACACGCCGCGCCGCCGAAGCTGACGCGCAGGCTGCCCGTTCGGTGCTCCAGGGCGCAGCGCCGCAGAGCAACGCTCCCGGCGTGCCCGTGACGGCTCCGACCGGCGGACGGGTGCTCCGCGTGCTGGAGAAGAGCGAGCGCATCGTTGCGGCAGGAACGCCCCTGCTCGAACTCGGCAACGCGGCCGGACTCGAGGTGGTCGTGGACGTGCTCTCGGAGGACGCCGTCCGCATCTCTCCGGGAGACCCGGTCTATTTTGATGAATGGGGCGGCGAGGGAGTGCTGCGCGGACTAGTCCGACTGGTAGAGCCGGACGCCTTCACCGAGGTGTCGGCGCTCGGCGTCGAGGAGCAGCGCGTGAATGTCATAACGGACCTGTTCAGCCCGCCATCCTCCCTCGGTTCCGGCTACCGCGTCGAGGCCCAGATCGCGGTTTGGATAGGCGAAGGCGTGCTGACCGTGCCCACGAGCGCGCTCTTTCAGCAAGATGGACAGTGGCACGTCTTCGCCGTGGTGGACGGGCGTGCGGCGCTCAGGCCGGTTACGATCGGGCACCGGTCTGAAGAGGCCGCGGAGGTAATAGGAGGCCTTTCGGACGGCGACCGCGTCATCCTTTTCCCGTCGGATGTTATCCAAGACGGAACGGCCGTGAGCCTGTAGCTGCGGAAGAGCCGAGCGCAGTGGCTCACGCCGCCGATGCGGCGTCTTCCGCGCCCAGCCACTTCCATGCGGCGTCGATCTGATCGAGGGCGAAGTAGCGAACTTTCCCTTCAACAAAGGGTTTTGCGAACTTCGTCATCCATCGCTCCCAATCTTCGTCCCCGACCATAGCGATCCGCTCCGCGTGCTGCTTGAGTCGAGCGTCCATTTTCGCGTCCTCCCACAGCGCGCCGGCGGAGTCCCAGCCGTGCCAGTTCTCCATAAGAACGAGGAGGCGCAGCGGCCCGCGCTCGCGGATTCGCGCTCTGAGGAAGGGCACGAGTGTGTCGTAGTCGGCCTGTGTGAGCGTGCCGCTGAGGCGGATGCCGACAAAGGCGTCCCGGCTCCTGGATAAGATCTGGTGCATGGCGAGGCGTAGCTGGTTGAAAAGCATTGTGATACGACTCAACCTCGCACATCCGGCACTTTGTCTCTGCGATATTCCTGTCACTTTCCCATAGTGGGCTAAAGTCTCGCTCTCTCGTCGCGTGCGGCTTCACCACAATTGGCCCGAGCCACCACTTTCGTATCTTTACAATCCCTCTCTGCGATGAATCCCTGCATTTCTACCAACCCACCCCCTTGTTGTGAACACCATGCTGCGACGCTCCACACCGGCCGGCAAGCTCCTCGCGGGGGCGGCCGTTTGCCTGCTCCTCGCGGGCCTGATGGCCTCCTGCACGTCCACGCGCCGGGCGGCCGCGCCTCCCGAAACGGTCACCTTTGAACAGGCGGGCGAGACGCCCTTCTGGCAGGACGTGAGCGTCTACAGCGTCGGGGCCGAGACGCCGCGCGCGAGCTTCGTGCCGTTCGCCACCGAAGAGGCGGCCCGGCGCGGCCTGAACGACGCCTCCGCCTCGCCTTACGTGAAGAGCCTGAACGGGCCGCTGGAAGTTCAACTGGGTGCCGCGCCCTGCCGAGCGGCCCGAGGACTTCTTCCGCCCGGACTACGACGTGAGCGGCTGGGACGAGACGCCCGTGCCCTCGAACTGGGAGCGGCAAGGCTACGGCACGGCCATCTACACGAACACGAAGTACCCCTTCGCCCCGACAAACCCCGCTCCGCCGCACATCCCGGCGGATAACAACCCCGTCGGCTCCTACCGCCGCACGTTCACCGTGCCCGCAGACTGGGACGGGCGCGAGGTCTTCCTCCGCTTCGACGCCGCCGGACCGGCACACTACGTCTGGGTCAACGGCCAGCCCGCCGGCTACAGCGAGGACAGCAAGACGCCCTCCGAGTTCCGCATCACGCCGCTTCTTAAGGAGGGCGAGAACACGCTGGCGGTGCAGGTCTTCCGCTGGAGCGACGCTTCCTACCTCGAGGACCAGGATATGTGGCGCCTCTGCGGCATCACGCGCGACGTTAAGCTCATCGCGCGGCCGAAGGCGCACATCCGCGACTTTTTCGCCCGCACGGGTCTTTCAAACGACTACCGCGACGGCACGCTGCGCCTCGAAGTGGACCTGCGCAACCTCGGCAGCGGCGAGGATGACTACGCGCTCCGCTACCGCCTCTACGACGGCGCGGCGCTCGTAGCTGAAGAGGCGCGCGAGGTAGACCTGGAGAGCGAGACGACCGCCGTGTTCGAAAAGACGCTCCCGACGGCGTAAGCGCTGGTCGGCCGAGAAGCCGAACCTCTTCACGCTCGTCCTGACACTGGAAGATGAGGACGGCCGCGTCGGCAGAGTCCGTGGCGAGCCGCGTCGGCTTCCGCGCGTCCGAGATCAAGGACGCGCAGCTGCACGTCAACGGCGTCCCTGTGACGCTAAAAGGCGTCAACCTGCACGAGCACAACCAGGTCACCGGGCACGTGCAGGACGAGGCGACGATGCGGCAAGGACCTCGAACTCATGCAGCGTCACAACATCAATGCCGTTCGCACCTCGCACTACCCGCAGCCGGAACGCTTCTACGAGCTTGCCGACGAGTACGGCATGTACCTTGTCGACGAGGCCAATATCGAGAGCCACGGCATCGGCTACGACCGCGACAAGACGCTCGCCGACAAGCCCGAGTGGGGGCCGATGCACCTCGACCGGACGCGGCGCATGGTCGAGCGCGACAAGAACCACCCGTCCGTCATCATCTTCTCGCTCGGCAACGAGGCCGGCGACGGGCGCAACATGGTCGCGAGCTACAATTGGATCTACGAGCGCGACGGCAGCCGCCCGGTGCAGTATGAGGGCTTCACGCGCGGGCTAACAAACGAGACGCTGCCCCGGCACACGGACCTCTACGTCCCGATGTACGCCAAACCATAGGCCATCGAACGCTACGCGCAGTCGAACCCGGACCGGCCGCTCATCCTCGTCGAGTACGCCCACGCGATGGGCAACAGCGTCGGCAACCTGAAGGACTACTGGGACATCATCGACCGCTACCCCGTTCTCCAGGGCGGCTTCATCTGGGACTGGGTGGACCAGGGCCTCCTCGAAACCACCCCCGAGGGCGAAAGCTACTGGGCCTATGGCGGCGACTACGGTCCGCCGGGCACCCCGAGCGACGCGAACTTCGTCATCAACGGCCTCGTCTTCCCGGACCGGACGCCGCACCCGTCGCTCTACGAGGTCAAGCGCGTCTACCAGCCGCTGGACGTAGAGATGCTTGACCCGGCGGCGGGACGGCTGCGCCTGACCAACGAGTACGACTTCACGAACCTCTCGGCGCTCGCCCTCGCGTGGCGCATAGAGGAGGACGGCCGGGTGGTTGACGCCGGCACCGCGCCCGCGCTCGACGTAGCGCCGAACAGCGCGGCGGAGATCGCGCTCGGCTACGCGCTGCCCTCGCCGAAGCCGGGCGCGGAGTACTTCCTGAACCTGAGCTTTCGCGCGAAAGGGCCGATGGGCTTCGTGCCCGCGGGCTATGAGGTGGCCGCGGCGCAGTTCCAGCTGCCAATCGCGTGGGACTCGGAGGTCGCCGCCGCGGACCTGCCTGCCGTGAGCGTGCAGGAGACCGGCGGGACGATTCGCGTGAGCGGGCCGGACTTTGCGGCCGTGTTCTCGCGCGAGGCGGGAACGCTCTCCTCGCTCACCTACAAGGGCACCGAGATGATCCAGAAGCCGCTCGTGCCGAACTTCTGGCGCGCCGCGATCGACAACGACTGGGGCAACCGCCTTCCCGTGCGCGCGGCCGTCTGGCGGCACGCGGCGGAGAACCGCAGCGTCACCGGCGTGCGCGTCGAGCAGCCGTCGGAGGGCAGCGCCCGCGTCGCTTTCGACTATGTGCTGCGCGGGGCGGACGGCAGCGCAGCGGCGGACTACACGAGCACGTACACCGTCCTCGGCACGGGCGACGTGCTCGTCGAGAACACGTTTGCGAAGCGCTCGGCAGATCTTCCGGAGCTGCCCCGCATGGGGATGAACGTGGAGCTGCCGCGCCAGTTCGACCAGATGACCTGGTTCGGGCGCGGCCCGCACGAGAACTATCAGGACCGCAACACGTCCGCCGACGTGGGTCTTTATAGCGGCACGGTGGCCGAGCAGTACGTGCCGTACATCCGCCCGCAGGAGAACGGCAACAAGACGGACGTGCGCTGGCTGGCGCTCACGAACGGGCAGGGGAGGGGCCTGCTGGCCGTGGGGATGCCGCTGCTGAGCGTGAGCGCTCATCACAACCGGCTGGAGGACTTCGAAAGCCCCGAGGCCGGATACGTCGGCCATGACGACCGCTCGCAGGCGAAGAACCGCCACACGACGGACGTGAAGCCGCGCGACCTCGTCTCACTGAATCTCGACCTCGCGCAGATGGGTCTCGGCGGGGACGACTCCTGGGGCGCGCCCGTCCACGACGAGTACCGGCTGCTCGCGCCGAGCTACACGTACTCGTTCCGCCTGCGTCCCTTCGAGGGCGGCGCGGAAGAAGCGGCCCGGCTGGCCCGCCGGCCGGTTGGGAAGCCGTGACTTTAACGACGTACGAGATGAGAACGTCTGACGTGCCCCGCAGGCCATCCATCCGGCGGCAGGGCATCCGGCTTGTCGCCCTCGCGCTCCTGGTCAGTGGGTGCGCGGGGGCGCGGCTGCCCGGGGGCGGGGACACGGAGGTACGGCTGGTGCCAATCGGGCCGGGATGGGCGCAGTCGTCCGTCAACGCCGTCATCTTTCGCCAAAGCAGCCTGGTTTCGCACGGCGGCACGCAGTATGCGGCCTACTACGATTCCACGGCTCACGTCGTGCTCGCCCGGCGGAGGCTCGGCGACCGGGAGTGGGAGCGGCGCGTGACGCGGTACACGGGCACGGTCGAGGATGCGCACAACGCGATCAGCATAGCGGTCGACGGCGAGGGCGTGCTCCACGTGTCGTGGGACCATCACGGCGGGCCGGTCCACTACGCGCGCGGCGTGCGTCCCGGCTGGCTCGAGCTGACGGACCCGCTCCCGATGACCGGCGCGAACGAGGAGCAGGTCACCTACCCGCAGTTCTACCGGCTGCGCGGCGGCGACTTGCTGTTCGTATACCGCGACGGCCAGTCAGGCATGGGCGACGTAATGATGAACCGCTATTCGGCAGACACGCAGACGTGGTCGCCCGTGCAGCACCCGCTGATCAGCGGCGAAGGAGAGCGGAGCGCCTACGTCAACAGCCTCGCCATAGACGCGAGCGGCGGCTGGCACCTGTCCTGGACCTGGCGCGAGACGTGGGACGTATCGACGAACCACGACATCCTCTACGCCTACTCGCCCGACGAAGGGAGGACGTGGCAGCGGTCCACGGGAGAGCACTATGCGCTGCCGATAACGACCGCGAATGCTGAGATCGCGCAGCGTGTGCCGCAGGGGCACGAGCTTATCAATCAAACAACGATGGCGGCAGGTGAGGGCGGGAAGCCTTACATCGCCACCTACTGGCGTGCGGAAGGGGACTCGGTGCCCCAGTTCCGTCTTGTCTGGAACGACGGGCAGGCATGGCGGTCGAGCCAGGTCAGCCGCCGCGCGGAGCCGTTCAGCCTGAGCGGTGGCGTTACGAAACGGATCCCCATGTCGCGACCGCTGGTGCTCGCCGGACGGGACGACGCCCTCTTCATCGTCTTCCGAGACGACGAGCGGCAGAAGGGTGTCAGCATCGCCATGTCCACCGATCCCGGTCACCAGAGGTGGGACATGCAGCCTCTGTACCGGCCCTCACTCGGCGCGTGGGAGCCGACCTTCGACCCGGTCCTGTGGGCGGACGAGGGCAAGCTGCACCTTCTCGTGCAGCGCGTAGGCCAGGGCGACGCCGAGACCCTTCAGCCCCTGCCCCCGCAGATGGTCTCCGTCCTCGAGTGGGAGCCGCGGTGAAAAGGGGGAGGGGGCGCGGCAGCAGGCGATCAAATGTATCCCTCAATAGACTGTGTCATGAATGCTGGTCAAAGAAATGGTATAAGTTGTACATCATTTTACCTATGGTACGTCGCTAAGTCCTGTATAATCAGCAGGAATCATTCACCTGTCGCATCCTGAGCTTGCACTATCTACAGCCTGCCTATTCGCACTTTATCACTAAGCTTTTCGCCAGGCAACCCATACGTTTTTGTGGCAGCCCGCCTCAGCGGTGCCTGCAAACAGGGCGGCATTGGTGTAGAGAGGACCGGAAGCCACAAGCATTTCGTCCTTCCCGTCGCCGTCGAGGTCAGGGACGCCCGCCAGCCTGGCGTAGGCGCTCTTCAGGTATTCGTTCGCGCTTTCCACCCCGAAAATGCCCGCCGGCAGGTAGATGAACTGATCCGGCGCGGTATCGGCCGTTTGGCCGCCAAAGAACACCTGCACGCCCGGTGCCGCGAGGCCGGCGTCGGTGCCCAGCGGCTGCCTGCCGAAGGAGACAGCGGTAACCGCCACATCCGGCGCGCCGTCCCCGCTGAAGTCGGCGGCAGCCATGCTTGAGCTAAAGCTGGAGATGGTCACGGATTCGTCGGACCGCTGCGGCTCGAGGATGAGGTCCGGCGCATCGAACACCATTTCCTGGTTGCCGAAGCAGAGGTAGACGCCTCCGCGCGTTCCGTTGGCGTTTGCTCTGCCTCGAAGCCCGAGCGCAAAATCGTCAAAGCCGTCCTCATTGAAGTCGCCAATGGCGCGCGAGATGTCGTAGAAGCGCCGCGCGACCGGCGCAACGCTGAGGGGTAACAGCGCCTGGGTGCCGAGATCGGCTCCGCCGGGGAGCAGGTAAATCTCGTTGCCGCCGTCGGGTCCGCCCAGCGAAAGGTCGTCAAAGCCGTCGCTGTTGAGGTCGCCCACGTATTCAGCCGACGAAAAGCGATCGGCCCTGCCCGCGTCCCCGTCGCTGAGCGGGAGCGTGAAGTCCGCCTCAGCGTCCAGCCCGGCGGGTCCTCCGAAGTAAACATCCAGCCGGGGCGCGCGCTGGGTCCAAAGAACGGCCACGTCCCGGTAGCCGTCGCCGTTAAAGTCACCTGCCGTGGCCGAGTAAGCGCCAACGGCGGCCGCGTCCGACGGGAGCAGCGTAACGTCGGGAATGTGCGTCCAGGCCCTCCCGCCGTAGCGGATCTCAACCTGAGCGGGCCACCAGGAGGTAGCCGCCATTTCATCGAGACCGTCGCCGTCCAGATCGCCTAGGTTAGACGTGTGGAAGACCTGCCGCCCTGCGGGATAGTGGTTTTGGTTGAACGGGACCGTTCTGAGCGCGAGGGCGCGTCCGGCGTCCGCCGATATCACAGCCCACCCAAAGAAGCCGGGAAGGAAGGGCGCATCATCCCGGCCGTCTCCATCGAGATCGCCAAAGTGCCCGGGGGGCGGAACGCCTGCGGCGAAGGTGCCGGCACTTTGTATAGGAAGGTCTCCGACGAGCGGCCTGTCGAACAGGTCCGAGCGACCCCACAGGAGCGAGGCGGCGCCTTTGTACGGCGTCAAGACGAAGCCCGTCCGTCCGTCCCCGTCAAGGTCTCCGGCAGGGGAGATGACCGTAGAGGAAAAAGTGGGGAGCTCCTTGAAATTCGCCCAATCAAGGCCGGCGCTATGCGCAAGAGGCGGCGCGTAGGCAGCATCATAGTGGTTGGTGAAGAGCACGCCCTCGCGGCCGTCTCCGTCCGGGTCCACCGTTGCGGCGCGGTTGTAGTCACGGTACCCGTAGCCGACTTCGGCCGACTGCACCGGCACGAGCAGCCGCTCGGGCGACACCTTATATATATAGGCCGTTCCAGCCGCCCCTTGAAATAGACAATGCCCGGCTCGTCCCGGCCGTCCCCGTCGAGGTCAGCCGCGAAACGAAGATCACTCGGATAGGAAGGGACCTGGAAGGTCTTCGCTGACACCGCCGGCTAGGAGGCAGCGCCAAAGACCACGACGAGCGTGCCCGCTTTGCTGCCCGAAAGAACGAAGTCGGCGCGCCCGTCGCCGTCGAGATCCAAGAAAGACGCGACTTCGTCGAATGGTTCGGAAAGCCGATGGGCGGTCGGCTACAGGCCCGCCGGCGAGCCTTCGTAGTAGACGCCTTCTCCGGAGAGCGCGTCGTCATAGCCGTCGCCGTTCACGTCTCCGACGGAAAAGAGCCTGGCATAGAGGAGACGGCTTTGCGCAATGTCCAGGTCGGGCCCAAAGTAGACGAGCGATTTCCAGACGTCGTCGTCCAAGCCGGGTGTGCGCTCGTCGCGGGCCGGTTCGACGACCATGAGGTCCTGCCGGCCATCCCCGTTGACATCGCCCGCCCGGCGGAAGGACGCACTTGGGAGGAAAGAGACGCCTCGGACGGGAAAGTTAAGGTACAGACGCAGCGGAGGTGCCAGGGATTGCACGGTATCCGATGGAAATACGAGGTTCCACAGGTTCGACGCCGCCGATAAGCGTCCGGCCGGCCGCTTCGGGAGCGGCAAGGTCACCGGCGTTGTCGGTGCGCGGCACTGGCAGCGGCTGCGCAAAGGAAGGAGCGGCGAGCACCGCCGCCACAACGAGCAGGAGGAACGGCAGGGAAGAGAGCTTCATGCGAGGAGAGCGTTCAGTTCTACAACGTGCACGACCAATCGCGATCAAGGTGCATCGGCCCGACCCGCCGAGCAAGGCAAACCGCAACCACCCGCCGGCAACCGTTATTGCACTTTCCACTCCTCAACCACGTCCTCTCCACCGACTTCCCGTTTACCCGATAACAACGGTTATCGGGTATATATAACATCGGTGAGGGAGTGTATTAAAGAAGGTGTTCAACGTGCAATAACGGGGGCGGCCGGGATATGCGGCCAAGCAGCTGCTCGCAGAATTGTTCTCCGATAGATAATTCGACTGTTTGAGGAGGTTCCTCCGCGCGGCGGCGGATGTGGCCCTTCTTCGGCCAAGCGCATTGCCGCCGCCTGGGTCGGGATGACAGGCTGGGGGGTATGTGCCTGGCGGACGGGGTGATTTGACGCAGAGGCGCAGAGATTTGCCATCTGCCCCACGGTACGGTGATTTGACGCAGAGGCGCAGAGGCGCGGAGATCTTCGTCTTGTGACGTTCGCAGCATTCGCCGGGACGCCGTAGGGGCACGATATATCGTGCCCCTACCGTGCCCCACATCTCACCTCGACCTAATCGCCCCTTACCCTCAATCGCTCCTACGCCAAAACCCCTCCGCGTCTCTGCGCCTCTGCGTCTATTCTTCTATACCCGCCACTCAGTGCTCAACAGTCCGAAGAACCCTCTGGGTCAACATCGGGGGAGTAGAAAAGGTAGTCAAGCGCCGTCCGGCGGAGAAGGAAGGGAAGTTGCCGTACTGGTTGTCCGGGCTGAAGCGCGAGGATCCGTCCCGGCGGAAGCTGAACGTAAAGAGATACTTATCCGCGTAGCCGTACTCGAGTCGGGCGAGATAAGAGATGAGCGCGCTTTCGACCATGCGCCCGTTGACGGTCGGGGAGGACGTGCCGGCACCAAGCACCGGGAAGTAGCCGCCGCCGCTCGTCGAGATGTAACCCTTGGCGGCACCGGACGAGAAGGAGAAGTTCGTCTGCTGGACGGTGTAGCCGACGAGGGCGTTCACGTCGTGCTGACCCATCTCGTTCTGGAAGTTGAGCGTATTCTCCACGAGGGTCGAACGGTAGCGGTTGCGATCCTCAAAGAGGCCGGCCGGCTCGTAGGGCTGGCTCCAGTACCAGAAGCCGTCCTGCCGGAAATTGCGCAGGATGTTCGTGTTGTACTCCAGTCCAAGGCTCAACTTGTAGGAGAGGTACTTCGTCAGGTCGAAAGCGCCGGAGATGGATCCCATGAGGCGGGCGGACTCGTTGTTGGAGTCGTTCAGCGTCTCCTCCGCAACCGGGTTCGTGCCGAGCGTAGGGGCGGACGGGCTGCCGTAGCCGAAGCCGCCGGGGTTGTTCGGATCCTCCACCGGGATGACCGGCAGCATACGGATCACCTGCGTGAACGGCGATCCGGACTGGTTCTGGCCGTCCGTGTAGGAGAGCAACAGGGATTCCTGAACGTTCAGGCGGCCGCGATCGAGACCACCGTTCACACGGGCGCTGTAACGCTTGAAGTCCGGCCCGATGGTCGCTCCCTTGTTGGTAAAGTAGTTGCCGGAAACGTAGTAGCTCAGGTTGTTCTGTCCGCCGGAGAGGGCAAGGTTGTAGTCCTGAAGCGTGCCCGTTTGCATGACCGCGTCCTGCCAGTCCGTGTTGATGCCGGCGGGCGGGTTCTTGACATACTCCGGAGCGATCACGCCGCCGTTGGCGTAGGCCTGCTGCATGATGCGGCTCCACTCGTCGACGCCCATGAGGTCGTACGTGTTCTGGATGTTCTGCGCGCCGACCTGGGAGGAGAAGTCCACCTTGATCGGGCCTGGGCGGCCTTTCTTGGTGGTAATTACGACAACGCCGTTGGCGGCGCGGGAGCCGTAGATGGCGGCGGCGGAGGCGTCCTTAAGGACCTGGATGGAGGCAATGTCGTCCGGGTTGAAGTCGCGCGTGTCGTCGGTGAGCAGTCCGTCCACGACAAAGAGCGGGCGGTTGCTGCCGAAGTTACCGAGGCCGCGGATTTCGATTGCGGGCGGCTGGCCGGGCTGGCCGGAGGTGCGCACCTTGACGCCCGGCAGGCGCGAGACGAGCGTGCCGGAGATGGTGGTGGGAGGAAGCGTGAGCAGCTCGTCCGGGTCGACGGTCGAGACGGCACCGGTGATGTCCCGCCGCTGCTGCGTCGTATAGCCGACCACAACGAGGTCTTCGCCCGAATAGACGGTCTCGCGCATCGTGACGTTGATCGTCGAGCGGCCGTTGACCGGCACGGTCTGCGGTTCAAACCCGATGAAGGAGAAGACGAGGGTGTCGGCTCCGGAGTTCGCGGTGAGGTCGTACATACCGGCCACATCCGTCACGGTACCGCGCGTGGTGCCCTGCACGAGGATGTTCACGCCGGGCAGCGGCTGCCCCCCGCGCGCGTCGACAACACGGCCACTGATGGTGACCTGCGCACGGGCCGAGAGGAGGCCCCCGTTGGCCAGCAAGGCCAAGAGCAGAAAGAGGGTTCGTAAGGTAGTCTTCATGAGAACGGATCGTATGGTTTTGGTACCCGGATGCCGGTTCGGCCCTTTCGTGAGCGCTTTTCCACAGCGCCCGCATTGCTGGCTTTCCCCGGCTTACCCATCGGGCACCAAGGTCGGTAGCGGTACCGGAAAACACCGGGGGCACCCGTACAGATTTAGGGGGTGATATGTACCAGGCAGGGTAAAACGGCGTCCCCCCGGCCTTTACAGGCGCTCAAAGCCTCCTTGCACGGCCTCTTGCGTGATGACCCGCCCGGCCGTCGCTGCCGCGTTGCAACTCCATTGTGGCGCGTTTGTAAAAACGGTACCATAGAAGGCTTCCTTCCCGCTCACTGACCGTTATCACCGTGCGATCAACAGGTTTGCTTGTTGCCGTCTTCGCACTCGCCGCTGCGGCCGGCCTGCTCCCTGCGACTCCCGCCGGGGCGCAGACGCGGGACCTTTCCTTCCATCATCTCTCGCTCGACGAGGGTCTCTCGCAGAGCACCGTCCTCTCGATCCTGCAGCCTGAACCGCTACGAGCCGGAGTCCGGCACCTTCGTCCATTACCGGCAGGATGGACGGGCGGGGAGCATCTCTTCCAACGCGGTTATGTACCTCTACGAGGACGGCAAGCGGCGCCTCTGGGTAGGGACTGCGAAGGGGCTGAACCTGTTTGAACCCGGCACGGAGACGTTCAGGACCTACCTGCACGATCCGGCGGACCCGGCGAGCCTCAGCCTGGACGACTTCACCTCCATACGGGAGGACAGCCGCGGACGGCTGTGGGTGGGCACCCTCGGCGGTGGACTCGACCGCCTCGACGCGACGGCGCAGACCTTCACGCATTTTACGGTGGAAGACGGCCTGCCCAACAACGTGGTGAACGGGATCGAAGAGGACGCGCACGGCCACCTCTGGATCAGCACGAACAAGGGCCTGGCAAAGCTCGACCCGGACACCGGCCAGGTCGTGAGCTACACCCGCGCCGACGGGCTTCAGAGCAACCAGTTCAATGTTACGTCCAGCCTCAAAAGGCCGAGCGGCGAGCTGGTTTTTGGCGGCATCAACGGCCTGACGCGCTTCTTCCCGGAAGACCTCAAGCCGCGCACCTACGCGCCCCCGTCGTCCTGACGGAGTTCCGGCTGAACAACAGCCCCGTCCCGATCGGCACCTCCGGTTCGCCGCTCACCCGCCATATCAGCGAAACCCGGCAAATCGCGCTCTCGCACGCACAGTCCGCGTTCGTCGGTTTCTCCTGGGTGGCGCTCAACTTTGCGCCCGACGGCAAGACGCGCTATGCCTACCGCCTCCGGGGCAGCCACGATGAATGGGTAGACGCCGGGACGCGCCGAACGGCTACCTATACGAACCTCCCGCCGGGCACCTACACCTTCGAGGTGCGCGCCACGAGCGACGACGGCTCCTGGAACAACGCCGCCGCTTCGGTGGGCCTTGCGGTTCGTCCTCCTTTCTGGCGGACGTGGTACGCTTATCTGGCGTATCTCGCGGCGATCATCGGGCTGCTCTACTTCTTCCACAAGTTCTCGATCATCGACATTCAGCAGAAGAATGCGCTCCTGCTCGAACACCTCGAGCGGGACAAAGAGCGCGAGATCAGCGAGACGAAGCTGACCTTCTTCACGAACGTCTCGCACGAGTTCCGAACGCCGCTCACCCTCATCCTCGGTCCGCTCGAAACGGTGATCGGGCAAACCAGAGACGAAGGGGCGCTCGGGCACCTGCAGACCATCCGCCACAACGCCCACCGGCTGCTGCGCATGATCAACCAGATCATGGACCTGCGCAAGGCCGACGCCGGCAGTCTGAAGTTGCAGGCGAGCGAGGCGGATCTCGTGGCGTTCGCCAGAAACGCCGCTCACCTCTTCGACGAGGCGGCGGAAATCAAGCGCATCCACTACGCTTTCCGCAGCGAAAGCCCCCAGATTCCGGCGTGGTTCGACGAGGACAAGCTGGAGAACGTACTGTGTAACCTGCTCGCGAACGCCTTCAAGTACACGCCGGAGGAGGGCCGCATCACGGTCGAGGTGCGCCGCGCCGAAGGGCCGGAGGATATGGCCGAGCTGCGCGTGACGGACTCCGGACCCGGCATCGCGACCGAGGACCAGCCCCGGGTTTTCGAGCGGTTCTTCCAGGGCCGGGCCGGCGGCAGCAACAAGGGCACCGGAATCGGACTGGCGCTGGCGCGGGAGTTTGCCGAGCTGCATGGCGGCACGATCGCGCTCGAGAGCACGCCCGGCGAAGGAGCTGCCTTCACCGTGCGCCTGCCGCTCGGCCGCAAGCACCTTCGCGCGGACCAGGTTCGCTTTCCCGAACCATCGGGAGACGGCCATGTGGCGGCCGTTCGAGACGCCGCCTTCCACGTGGATGCCCTCACGACCCTTTCGGTAGCGGTGGATGAAGGCACCGCCGCCGGCCGGCCGTCGTGCTCGTTGTGGAAGACAACCCGAAGGTGCGCGGGTACATTCGCAGCATCTTGCAGCGCAAGTACCGCGTCGTCACGGCCGGAGATGGGCGGGAGGCGCTCGAAGCGGCGCGGGACCACCGGCCCGACCTCGTCCTCAGCGACGTAATGATGCCCGAGATGGACGGCCTCGCGCTTTGCCGTGCGCTCAAGACGCAGTTCGCGACGAGTCATATTCCCGTCATCCTGCTCACCGCGCGGCGCACCTCGCCGGACCAGCAGGTCGACGGCCTCGACACGGGTGCCGACGACTATATCGTCAAGCCGTTCCATCCGGCGCTCTTGCAAGCCCGCGTTCGCAACCTGATCGACTCGCGGCGGCACCTGCGCGAGCGGTTCAAGCACGAGATCACGCTCCAGCCCTCCGAGGTCACCCCGACGTCGCTGGACGAGCAGTTCCTCGCGCAAGCCGTGGAGGTGGTCGAGACGAGGATCGACGACCCGGCGTTTACGGTGGACAGTCTGCCGATGAGCCGCACCGCCGTTTACGCCAAGTTCAAGGACCTGAGCGACCTGACGCCGGGCGAGTTCATCCGGCTCGTCCGCATGAAGCGCGCGGCGCAGCTACTGACCACCTCCGACCTGAACATCACCCAGGTGACCTATGCCGTCGGTTACACGGATCTGAAGTACTTCCGGCAGGCATTCAAGCAGCAGTTCGGCATGACGCCTTCGGTGTATATGAAGAAACCCGCAGCGGATAGAGTGCGCATGGCAGAGCGCGGCGCGCTGCGGTAGGGCCTCTCAGGGCGTCAGCAGAAGCGTGACGACCCACATGAGGACCACGACAAGAAGCGTGAAGCCGGCGTATTTCGCCAGTTGAGGACGGAGGCTGCTTTTCATCCCCGGAGAGGTAAGATCTGAAACAATACTGCGGACGTGATAATACGGCACGCCACCGAGCGGCGGCGGGGGCAGGCGTACGAAATTGTGGGGGGAAACGGCGCACCTGCAGGTCGGCCGCCCTTTCGCGCTGCCGCGCCGAACCCGCGGGCCTCCTGCGGCGCGGGCGTCGGCCGGAAATCCTGCCCGGCGGTCTTCACCAGAACATCGCGCAGCGCGCGGCGGTGATGCCGAGGATGCCGTCGCCGTCGAGGAGCCTGCCGGCACCGTCCAGGCTAAAGTATAGATGAGGACGGCGGGCGTCATGTCCATGAACGTGCCGATGCGGCGGGGCATTACGGGCCTGTCGCGTACCTGTTTGCCGGGGAGCAGATCGAGGAGCGGCTCTTTCCAGCGGGTCCTCGCGCGCGCGGTCGCCCGGATCCCGGCTGGTCCTATGCGGATGCAACGCCGGCAATCGAGGCTCAGCTGCGCCGCAAGCACATCACACTGATGCTGCTCCGGCTGGAGTACGAGTGCCCGAAGGTTACCCTCACAATGGAGGGCGACACAGGGCGTCCTTCGCCCGCATCCTTTCTTGTAACCGCTTACGAAATGACTTGCACTGAAAAGATATATTCAGCATATTCAGTATACGTTGAACCCACATCCGTTCGCGATTCGCATGATAGCGCTCGATCCCGCCCTCTCTACCCCGCTCTACCGCCAGCTCGCTGACGGTTTAAAGGAGGATATCCAGCAGGGCGTCCTCCACCCCGGCACGAAAATCGGGACGCAGAGCGACTTTGCGACGCAGTACGGCGTCAGCGTCATCACGATCAAGCGGGCGTTTTCGGAGCTGTCCCGCGAAGGACTGATCTACAGCCGTGCCGGTCTCGGCACGTTCGTCTCCGATGGGCACGCGGGCAGCGCCCGGGCGTCCGGCGTGCCGGTGCCCACCCATCGGACGCTCGGCATGGTGCTGCGCGAGCTTCGAAGCCCGTACTTCTCGCTCATCGTGGAGGCCGTTGAACGTTTCGCCTACGAGGCCGGCTATAGTATCATGCTCTCGGCCGTCGGTGACGAGCAGGATAAGGAGAAGCTCCAGCTCAACCGTTTCCAGGAGATGGGGGTGCAGGGCATCATCATGGCCTCCATGCAGCCGGACCACTCCGCCACTCCGACGCTGCGGGCGCTACACGCATCCGGCTTTCCCTACGTAATGGTTTCCTATGTGGCCGATGCGGGTATCGTGCAGGTCGGCACGGACCATGCTTCCGGCGCGCGCTGGGCCACGCAGCACCTCATCGAACAGGGGTACCGCCGCATCGGGTTTCTGGCTGCCGAACCTGAGAACCGCCTGAGCCTGGTTCGTGAAGAAGGATTCCGCCAGGCCATGCAATCGAGCGGATTACCCGTCGAGGAGCGGTGGATCCTTCGGGCCGAAAGCGAGGGCGAACGCAACCACTATGGTGCGGGAAACTCCCGCGGGCGGCAGGTGGCCGCGGCGCCGGGGCGCCCGGAAGCCTTCTTCGCCTACAACGACTTGCTTGCTATCGGTTTCATGGAAGCCGTGCTCGAAGCAGGCCTCCGCGTGCCGGAAGATATCGCCATCGTCGGCTTCGATGATATCGTCCGCAGCCGCTACGCGCCCGTGCCGCTTACGACCGTGCGGCAGCGCACCCCGGAAATTGGCCGAACCGCAGTGGACGTGTTGCTCCGGCGAATGGCCGGCGACGTAGTCCCCGACCGCACGACGATCGTGCCGGAACTCGTTGTCCGCAGCAGCTCGGGCTGCCGGAGTGCGCTGCCGCATCATAGTCCCTTTTCAGCACCCGAAATCCAGTAAACGCCATGCAAGTATCTGCGGCTCGCATGTTTGATACCGAAGGGCGCGTTGCCGTCACCACCGGTCGCCGCGCCGCGCCGGCGGCTCCTTGGCGCTGGTTCCAAGGCTGCCGAGCACCTCTCGACCCTTCTCCGGTGTGGCCTCGGTCGTCTACCGCTGACCCCACTTTGATGCCATCCGGCCGGCTGCGGACGGCGGGAAGGCCCGGTACCACCTCGTGTTTCTCCTTTAAGGATACAGCATCCATGTTTCCGACCCCTGTCGATGACGCCGGCGCGGCCCCAACCTGTACGTGGATAAAAGCCGGGACAGCGGTTCCTGTGCTCCGATGGGTAGCCTGTGCGTTAGGATTGCTGCTGGTTTGGCCGGTCTTCAGCGGCCCGGCTGCAGCCCAGAGCGGCGTACGACTGATCGTCGAGAACCCGGTTGCGGCTGATCGTGCGGATGAAGTCGTGAGCGTACCCTGGCGCGCGCTCGCCGATCGCCTGCCCGAACTCGCGTCCGAGCGGGTCCGTGTCGTGGGCTTCGGTAGCGGAGAGGAGCTGCCCGTGCAGGCGCTCGATGCCGACGGCGATGGCTCGGTGGACAGTCTGCTGTTTCTGGCTTCCTTCCGCGCCTCCGAAACGCGCCTCTTCTACGTTCAGGCCGTCGCTCCCGAGCATTCCTTTCCTTCACGGGCGCACGTCGCCCATGATGCCCGCCGGGACGACGTGGCATGGGAGAACGACCGGGTGGCGTTTCGCACCTATGGCAAGGGCCTTGCCGCCCTCGAACCACTCGTGAGCAGCGGCATCGACGTATGGCTCAAGCGCACGCCGGACCTCGTCGTCGACCGCTGGTACGCCGATGGGCACTACCACGAGGACACCGGCGAAGGCGCGGACTTCTTCTCCGTTGGCCCGACCCTCGGAGCCGGCGGCACGGCCGTCTTCCGGAACGGAGAACTTCTGCCTGCGCCGAATTTCTCCGGGTATCGGCTACTCGCAGACGGCCCGCTCCGCGCCATGGTCGAACTGCGCTACGCGCCCCGGGACGTTGATGGGCTGCAAGTGGCCGAGACGCGCCGCATCACGATCGATGCCGGGTCGCCGGTTTACCGGCAGGAGACCGTTTTTTCGGCCCCGGGAGTGGAATCGGTTCCATTTGCCGCCGGGCTGGTGAGCAGGGATGGGCTGGTCTGGTCCACGCGCACCGAAGAGGGCTGGACGTGGCTCAGTGGCTGGGGACCTGTTGCCAACAATGGGCACGGGGACCTTGGAACGGCCATTCTCCTCCCGGAGAACCTGGTCCTGGGAATAGCGGAGCCGGAGGGACACGCCGTGCTACACGGCAATGCGCCCGCCGGAAAAGCCGTGACGCACTACGTGGGGGCCGGGTGGACGTCGGCCGGTGTGCGGGATGCCGAAGCGTGGTGGTCCGAGTTGAATGCCCGCGCCCGCCGGCTGGCCCACCCCCTTCGGGTGCGCATCGCAGACGCTCCGCTCGACGCCTCCCGCGCGCTCGGCAGGGCAACGGGCGACCTTCGCCCCTTTCTCGACGACTCCGTCGATGCGGACCGCATCCCGCGCTCGGTCGAGAATGGTGTGCTGCGAGCCGGTCCATCTACGGAATGGACGAGCGGCTTTTATCCGGGGATGCTCTGGTATCTCTACGAGTTCACCGGCGACCCCGCCTACGCCGACGCCGCGCGCCGCTGGACCGCCCTCGTAGAGCCGGAGAAGCGTAATGCCGGCACGCATGACATGGGCTTCAAGGTCTACAACAGCTTCGGCAACGGCCTTCGTCTCACGAACGACCCCCACTACCGCGATGTAGTCCTCGAGAGCGCCCGCACGCTCATGACGCGCTTCGACCCGACGGTCGGCGCAATCCGCTCGTGGGACTGGGGAAAGTGGGAGTTTCCGGTGATCATCGACAACATGATGAACCTCGAACTTCTCTTCGCCGCCACCCGCCTGACCGGCGATTCGACGTTCTACGATGCCGCCGTCCAGCACGCCCGAACGACGCTCGCAAATCATTTCCGGGACGACGCCAGCTCCTACCATGTCGTGGATTACGACACGCTCACCGGCCAGGCGAAGCGCAAGATGACGCACCAGGGCTACAACGATGCCTCCGCATGGAGCCGGGGACAGGCCTGGGCGCTCTACGGCTTTACGATGACCTACCGTGAAACAGGCGACCCAGCATTTCTGGCGCAAGCCCGCCGCGTGGCCGACTTCATTCTCAACCACCCGCGCCTGCCCGAGGACGGCATCCCGTATTGGGACTTCGACGCGCCCGCCATTCCGAAGGAGCCGCGCGACGCTTCGGCGGCAGCCATCATGGCGTCGGCGCTTTACGAGTTGAGCGGTTTCGTAGGCCCGGATGAGGCCGCGCGCTACCGAAGCGCGGCCGACCTCATGCTTGCGAGCCTCGCCTCGAACGCTTATCGCGCTCCCGACGGCACGCCCGGACCGTTCCTTCTCACGCACAGCACCGGCAGCATGCCCGGCGGCTTTGAGGTCGACGGTCCCCTCATCTACGCCGATTACTACTACCTCGAAGCGCTCCTGCGCCGACTACAGCTTTCGGCCGACTGATCTCTCTCCCCTGAACGCACCTCGTCACGATGCGACTCCAAGTCATTCTATTGCTCCTTCTGTTCGTAGCGCCTGGTGCCTTCAGCGCGACCGCGGGACCGGGCCGAACAACCCTGCCGCTCAATGGGGGCTGGGCCTATTTGGAAAACAACACCGCCCTTCCTGAAGAGGCCCGCGCCGCCCCAGGATGGTCTCCGGTGACGCTTCCGCACTCCTGGAATGTGTGGGATACGACGGATCTCATCCCCGGCTACCGCCGCGACGCGGGTTGGTACCGTCGCTCGCTCGACGTCCCCGACGCGGGGGGCAGTCGCCGCTCGATCCTCTACTTCGAAGGCGCAGCCATGAAGGCGGACGTGTACGTGAACGGACGCCGCGCCGGAGGCCACATCGGCGGATACGTGGGATTTGAAGTGGACATCACCGACTTCCTGCAGCCCGGCTCCAACGAACTGCTCGTGCGCGTATCCAACGCCTATGACCCGGACGTCATACCCTCGCAAAAGGCTGATTACTTCCTCTATGGCGGCCTCACGCGCGACGTGTGGCTGCGGCAGGTGCCTTCCACCTACCTGGACCGCGTGCTCGTCAGGACGCCCGAGGTCTCCGCCCGTCGCGCCCAGACCACGCTGAACGTGCAGGTTGAGCGGCACGATGCGCTGCCGTATGTGCTCGTCGCCCGTCTCATGGATCCCGGCGGCCGCGTGCTACAAACCGTGCGAAGGGCGCTTTCGGAAGGGGAAGATGGGGCAGAAATCGGCTTCAAGCCCGTTCGCGACCCGCAACTCTGGTCGCCGTCATCGCCGTCGCTCTACGAGGTCGAGGTGGCGCTCGAGCGAGGTGGCGAGGAGGTGGACCGCGTCCGCGAGCCGCTGGGTTACCGGTTCTTCCGCTTCGAGCCGCATGGCGCGTTCTTCCTCAACGGCGAGCGCCTGCTCCTGCGCGGCACGCACCGGCACGAAGACCACGCCGGGTATGCATCGGCCCTACCCGACAGCCTTCACCGCCGCGACATGAAGATGATCAAGGAACTCGGCGCCAACTTCGTACGGCTCGGCCACTACCCGCAGGACCCCACGGTCTACCGCATGGCTGACTCGCTCGGTCTCATCGTCTGGGATGAACTGCCGTGGAACCGGGGCGGCGTCGGCGAAGAAGCGTGGAAGCGCAACACCGAACGCCTCCTGCGCGAGCAGATCCGGCAGAACTACAACCACCCGAGCATCTTCTTCTGGTCGCTCGGCAACGAGATCTACTGGCTTCCTGACTTTCCCGGCGGCGATCGGCCGGAGGCCATCAACCCGTTCCTGCAGCGGCTCCACGACGTCGCGCACGAACTCGATCCGGGCCGACTGACGGCCCTGCGCAAGTATTATGACGGTGCCGACATCGTAGACGTATTCTCGCCCTCGATCTGGTCCGGGTGGTATTCCGGCGTCTATACGAAATATGAAGACGCGCTGGAGAAGGCTCAGCGGGAGTATCCGCAGCTCCTTCACATGGAGTACGGCGGATCAAGCCACGTCGGCCGCCACACCGAAAATCCCATCTCCGGCGAAGGCTTCGTGCGACCGGACGAAGGCGGCGAAGAGGCCGTCAATCAGGTGTTGGTGCAGAACATCGCGCAGAACGGCGACTGGAGCGAGAACTACATCGTGGACCTGTTCGACTGGTACCTGCGCGTTTCGGAGACGACTCCGGACCTGGCGGGCAATGCGCAGTGGGCGTTCAAAGATTTTGGAACGCCGCTGCGCCCGGAGAACGATCTGCCATACGTCAATCAGAAGGGCCTGGTGGACCGCGCCGGGCGTCCGAAGGACGCCTACTACGTCTTTAAGAGCTACTGGACGGACGCCTCGGCGGGCGACCCCGCCTTTTGTTATATCGAGTCGCATACGTGGACGGAGCGGCAGGGTCCCGCAGGCGAGCCGCGCGAGATTAACGTGTTCTGCAACACGGAGAGCACTCGTCTGATCGTCAATGGGCAGGACCTCGGCTTGCGCGAGAAGGACATCGATGCGTTCCCCGCCTCCGGGCTGGTCTGGACGGTGCCGTTTGCCGAAGGGGCGAACGAACTGGTGGCAATCGGCTACACGGGTGGTGCAGAGTCCACCCGCGACTCGCTCCAGGTACACTACAGCTATACGCCGCACGGAAGCCCGGCCGAGTTACGCCTGTCGGCGCGCACGCTCGGCACCGGCGAGTGGCTCGTTGAGGCGCTGATGGTGGACGAAGCCGGCCGCCGCGTGCTCGACTACGAAGAACCCGTCTACTTCAGCCTCGACGGCGACGGAAGATTGCTCGAAGGCTATGGCGTACCGGACGCCAGCCGCCGGGTAGCCATGGCCAACGGCCGGGCCACCATCCGGATGACGCTGCCGACCGGCGGCCGCGCCGTCGTCAGCGCCATCAATCAGGATTTTAAAGGAACCTACCTCGTGCTGCCCGCCGAAGGCCGGTGAGGAGCATTGCCTTGTGATTATGCGGTACACAACCTTGAAGAATACCATGAGACCCATTCGCCAGATCAGCCGTGCGATTTGCCTGGTCCTCGTTACCGGCCTCTCCGGGTACCTTGTCGCCCCTTCGCATGCACTCGCGCCGGGCACGATCTACGGGTCCGTCACCGACGCGCAAACGGGCGAGCCGTTAACCGGAGCTACGGTCCGCATCGACGGCACTTCCATCGGTGCGGCAACCGATTTGAACGGAGAATACCGCATCCCCCGCGTTCCGGAAGGCGCCATGGAGCTTATCGTTTCTTACGTCGGCTATGAGCAGAAGCGTGTCTCGGTGACGCTCGCTTCGGGCGAAAACATGGAAGTGAACGTAGCGCTCGGCCTCGACGTGCTCGAGGGCCAGGAAATCGTCATCTCGGCGCAGGCGGAAGGGCAGGTGGCGGCCATCAACCAGCAGCTGGCCTCCAACCAGATCGTCAGCGTCGTTTCCGACGCGCGCATTCAGGAGTTGCCCGACGCTAACGCCGCCGAGTCGGTCGGGCGCCTGGCAGGCATCTCGATCCAGCGCGACGCCGGCGAGGGCCAGAAGGTCGTCATTCGCGGCCTCTCGCCCAAGTACAACAACGTAACCGTCAACGGCGTCAAGCTGCCGGCCACGGACTTCGAGAACCGCAGCACGGACCTGAACATGGTCGCTCCGGAAATGCTTGCCGGCATCGAAGTATTCAAGGCCCTCACGCCCGATCAGGACGCCGACGCCATCGGCGGCTCGGTCAATTTCCGCCTCAGGGGAGCGCCGAAAGGCTTCCGCGCCAACGCCGTCTTTCAGACCGGCTACAATACGATGAGCGAGGGCGTGGGGCAGTACAAGGGCAATCTCACGCTCAGCAATCGCTTCTTCAACAACAAGCTGGGCATCTTCGGGCAGGGCAATCTCGAACGCGCCGACCGCAACTCGGAACGCGTGAACGCCGACTTTATCAATCAGGCACGCAGTTCAATAGATACGTCCCGTGTTCTGCTGACAGAAGATATTCAGGTTCGCGACCGCGTGGAGACGCGCGATCGCTACGGCGCGAGCCTTCTTCTGGACTACAAGCTGCCCATGGGCACGCTCCAACTCACCAACTTCTTCAATCGTCTGAATCGCGATTTCGTGACGCGCGAAAACCTCTACTCGACCGCTATCGTCTCGACTTCCTATGACGTCCGGGATACGGAGATGCAGACGGACGTGTGGAGCGTGGCACTCAGCGGCGAATTCAAACTTGCCGATCTTGGCGTGCTGGACTTCAATCTCAGCCGCTCGACCTCGCTCTTGGACAAGCCCTTCGACAATCGACTGCGCTTTACTCAGAACGCCGCTTTCGACACCGGCAACCTCGTTCGCGATAAAGGGCCGGAGATTGTCCCGACCTTCGTGGAGCGGGACCTGAATGATACGTTCCTCGACCGCACGGACTTCTTCTTGCAGGAGATGCAAGAAGAGGACCGGACCGCCCGGGCCAATCTTCAGCTCAACTACACCCTCGGTAGCAATCTCACCGGCTTCGTCAAAGTAGGCGGCAAGTACGCCCGCAAGCATCGGGAGAATGACAATACGCAGTACTGGTACCAGCTCTTCTTCAGTGGCGTGAACGGCGGGCTGGATGAGCTTGTCGCGCTCTTTCCCGATGCCGCTCGAACGTCCGGCGGTCAGATCGGCCTGGCGTCATTCCTCGAAGACGACGACCTCGAGCGTGGCTTACTCGATGATTCCTTCACATTCTACTATCCGGGCAGTCGAAGCTTGGCGAACAGTATTCATGATGCGCTTTTCCCAATCATGAATCGCGCGGCGTGGGGAGACTTCGCCGACTACGGCTCCGACGAGGACGTCGCGGCCGGATACATCATGTCCGAGATCAACATCGGTCCGCGGATCATGATACTGCCCGGTGTTCGGTATGAGCACACACGCACGGCGTTCGACGCCTTCTTCGGCCGCGCGCCGAGCACCTTCGCCGATGACGACAACCTCTCTATTCGGCTTCGGGACACTACCTCCACCCAGAATTATGATGGATGGTTTCCGATGGTGCAGGCACGCATTCGGCCGACGGACTGGTTCGACATCCGCCTCGCGTATACCGAGACGCAGTCTCGACCCGAGTTTACGTTCATCTCGCCCAGCATCCGGATCAGCGATGCGACGCAGCGCATCGACAAGGGAACGCCGGACCTGCGGCCCTCCCGCTCGCAGAACATCGATGCCTACGTGTCCTTCTATTCCAACCGGATCGGCCTCTTCAGCGCGGGCGGGTTCTTCAAGAAGATCGACGGCGTGATCTACGACGCCGACATCGTACTGCAGGACCGAGCCACGGCGGCGGCGTACAACTTCCCGGAGTTTACCGGCTACACGATCAACGCGCCGATGAATCTTGAGGAGCCGACGTACGTGCGCGGCCTCGAGCTTGACTGGCAGGCCAATCTGCTGTGGCTGCCCGGGCCGCTCTCCGGTATCGTGTTCAACGCCAACTATGCCCGCATCTTTTCGGAGACGCAGATCGAGCGGTTGAGCGCAAAGACGGTCGCGGAGCCGCCGTTCTACATCCCCAAGACGACCTACTCCACCTATTACGTCACGCTCGGCATGCTGGACCAGCCGGATCATGTGGCCAACGTGTCTCTCGGCTACGACAAGGGTAAGTTCTCCGGCCGCGTCTCCTTCCTCTATCAGGAAGGTAACCTGACCTCCTACGGCTCGAACGACGGCAATGTCGCCTTCTTTGATACGTACACGCGGTGGGACGCACAGATCAGCTATCGCCTGCTCCCCTCTCTGACCGTGTATAGCCAACTCAACAACCTTACGGACCGACCCGACACGTCGGTTCAGAGCACCGCTCGATTCCTGCGCAACCAGGAGTTCTACGGCAGCTCGTTCAATTTGGGGCTCCGCTACCGGCCGTTCTAAAGGCAAGCCGAGTTCCAATCCTACCGCCCATCGGCGGCGGAGTCTCTCATGCAGCGGTTCAATCCAGGCAGGATGACCGTCCGCACCTCGTACCACTCAACCAAAGGTGTTTCACCTCATGACAACTGCTACCCGAAATCCGCAACGCCGCCTTGCACGGGCACTCCTTCTGGTGGTCTTTGCAGCAGTCGGCATCGTCTCCACGGCCCGCGCGCAGTCCGCACTCATGGTCCCGCCGGGCGTAGGCACGCTCAACGACGCGATCGAGGGGGACGCAAACCGTCCGGCCGACCGCGTGTATGTTCTCCAGCGCGGAACCTACTACGGCATCACGCGCGAGCTCAACAACTCGCTGGAAGGCGGCGGAACGTTCGTGCTCCGCATCAAGGCCGCCGATGGCGAGGGAGAAATACCCGTCCTCTACGCCGCACCGGACAACACCGGCAGCATTCCCGGCAACCGCTATATTCGCCTCGTGGATGACGCATACTTCACCAACGTGTACCTGCTCGGCGTAGGCTCAAATGGTGGTGAAAAGTCGATCCCCGTTGCCGTAAACGGCGACGGAAAGCGCCTCGTAGTCGAGGGCAGCGTTATGGAAGGAGGCTCTGCGCGATTCTTTGAAGTAAACGCGGCAGATATGCGGATAATTGTCAGGGACAGCCAGTTCCGTAACGCCATCCGCACCGACGGCTCTTCCAACGGGCGCTTCTTTGACTTCCGCACCGTCCCCGTGGACACGCTCATCATCGAAAACAGCACCTTCCTCGAGATCAGCGGCTATCTCGTTCGGTACGACGGGCCGGTGATGCGGAACTTCATCTTCAATCATAACACGGTCTATGGCACCAACCGCGATTTGTTCACGCTTGCGCTCGCGACACAGACCATCAACTTCAAGGTTGCAAACAACCTGTTGGTAAACGTTTATCGCCAGGGACAGGCGCCGGTTGGCTCCGGTGCCGAGCCGAGCGGCGTCGTGCAGGTGGGTTTCCTCGACCCGGCGATCGAAAACGGCTACGAGGAGTCCGGCCGCGACGTCCTGCTTGCCCACAACGATTTCTTCTACACGCAGCCTATCCTCGACTTCTACGACACGCGGTCGGCTGCCGGTGACAGCATCATCGCCCACCAGCTTTTCTCAGCCGCTTCGCGCGTCTACGCCGATTCCAACGCGACGGCCGTCATCCGAGACAACATCAGTGACCGCGTGGTCTTTGTCGATGCGCCCACGGACGAGCGCTTCCTGACCTGGTTCACGATGTTCCGCGACCAGTTGCCTGATGCGCCGAGCTCTGCCGTTGGCGAGACGGTGGATCTGTTCCCGGCCGAGCTTCCGCTGCCGGAGAACCTTGCCTACGCGACTACAGATGTTGCCTACACCGCCGCAATGGGCGGATTCCCGCTCGGCGACCTGAACTGGTTCCCGGATCGCAAGGCTGCGTGGCTCATGGCGGGAGGCGACCAGGCTACCCCGAACGAGGAGGTTGCCGACATGCCGGAAGGCTTCCGCCTCGAGGGCAACTTCCCGAACCCGTTCCAGACATCAACGACGCTGGTCCTCGACCTCGAGACGCCTTCGCTCGTTACGGTTGAAGTCTTTGACGTGCTCGGCCGCCGCGTGATGACGCTGCCGCCTGCACAGATGGCCTCCGGAGCCGGGCAGCGACTGGCCCTCGACGCTTCGGACATGCCCTCGGGTCTCTACCTCTACCGCGTCACGGCGCAGTCGGGGCAGAAGTCCGTCGTGAGGACGAGCACGATGACGCTCCTCAAGTAGTAAGCTCGCCGCATCCGTTCACGGGCGTCTGGCGCAGGGGGAGAGGCCGCTCTCCCCCTGCCGCCCGGCGCGTCAGGTATTTTCCTATCGAACACGCTATGTTCCTCTCCGCACCGCGCCCAAAGCTGCTCGTTGTCACCCTCTGCTGCCTGACGGCGCTGACCGCGCGCGCGCAGGAAAGATGGCAGTCCGACATTATCTATGAAGACGCGGGCGGGCGGCTGGCCTACGTCTCCGACGCGGATGGCAACCGCATCCCGGATTTCTCTCATGCAGGTTACGGTGGCGGCGGCGTCGCGATTCCGGAGGTGCCGGTGCTGGAGACGTTGTCACCGGTAGAGGGCGACAACACGGCGCACATCCAGGCGGCGCTCGACCGCGTGGCCGCGACTGAGCCAGACGCAGACGGCCTGCGCGGCACCGTCCTGCTCACTCCAGGCACCTACATCGTAAATGGAACGCTCTATCTCCGCCGGGGCGGCATGGTGCTTCGCGGCGCGGGCGGCGACGAAGACCCTGCGTCCAACACCATTCTTCACCGGACGAGTCTTGGCCAAGATCCGATCATCTACGCGGGCCGGAACGATCTGGAAGGGGGCAACGAAGCGCTCATTCGCCGCGACAACAGTCGGCTGGCGTCCCTCATTACCGACGCCTTTGTCCCTGTAGGCTCCACGTCGTTCAACGTCGACGAGCCTTCCCGCTACGCCGAGGGAGACGAAATCGTGGTCTTGCACCCGACGACGCTCGCCTGGTTGTCGGCGGTTGATTTCGGTGGCACGGCATCCGATCCCGGCTGGAGAGTGGGGCAAGACCCCATCGCCTTCGTACGCCGCATCGAACGTGTCGACGGCAACACCGTCACGATCGACGCGCCGGTCTTTAACCATCTGGACCGTAGCCTTGCGCAATCCTACATCTATCTCCGCAACCGGAACGGGGTGATCGCAAACGTGGGCATCGAGTCGCTTCGCATTGACATCGACTCGGAAGGCCCCACTGCCGAGACGCAGGCAGCCAACGCCGTCGAACTGGCCCTCGTCGAGGATTCCTGGGTGACGGGCGTCACGGCGCTGCACTTCTGGCACGCCGGAGTCTCCATTCAGGAGTCCCGCCACGTGACCGTCCGAGGCTCCCGCGCCCTCGAACCTCATTCCATCATCACGGGAGAAAGGCGGTACAACTTCGAGGTCTACCACTCTCAGCTCGTCCTTTTCGAGGGCAACCTGGCCACGGAGGCCCGCCACGCCTTCGTCGGCAACGGCGAAACACGTGACAGCGGCATCGTCTTGCTGGACAATGTTTCTGAAGACGCCCATACGTCCTCGGAGGCGCACCGCACCTGGGGAATGGGCTTTCTCTTCGACAACCACACGGAACGCGGCTCTCGAGGGAGCAGCGTTTCCGACCGCCGCATCCATATCGGCAATCGCGGCGACTATGGAACGGCCCACGGATGGGCCTGCGCGCACTGCGTGGTCTGGAACAGCAATATGAACGGCAGTCCCGTCGTGGTCGAAAAGCCTCCCACGGCGCAGAACTATGCCATTGGCGTCCAGGGGAAGGTACTGGATTACGGGCCGTTCACCGCCAACACAAATCCCTACATCGAGGGCACCAACCGCAGCGGCCTGGATCCGAGTTCGCTCTATCGCCGGCAGCTCGAGGAGCGCCTCAAGCCTGTCCGGCGGGAAGAGGAGCCGGAACTGCCGGACGAAAGGGTCCGGGTGTCCCCGAATTACCCCAACCCTTTTCGGGGCGAAACGAGCATCGACGTTGATCTCGAGGTGCCGGGTAAGATCACGCTGGCCGTGTACGACCTGCTCGGGCGCGAAGTGCTGCGGCCTGCGGACACGCTCTTCGCGGCAGGACGCCGCACCATCCGCGTTGACGCGCAGGGCCTTGCGCCGGGCGTTTACCTGTACCGCATGCGTGCCGCCATCGAGGGGCAGACACAGGTCATCACGCGACGCATGGTAGTGGCGCAGTAGTCTCTCCTTATCGGCGCGACTGAGAAGCAAAAGTCATACAGATGCATGAAAGTTTTGGTTCGTTCTCTCCAACTCTTCGGACTCATCCTACTTCTTGGAGGGTGTAGCAGCAGCAAACCTCAAGGCCCGGAGCGATTCTCGGCGGCAGAACGGATCCGCGTGCTTGCCGCCGCCGATACCCTGCTCGACGAGCCGCCCGTCACCGTCACGGCCAGTCGCGCCGAGAGAAGCGCCGGTGGCGTCAATGACTACTACTCCGAAGGCGACTACTGGTGGCCCGATCCCGACAATCCGGGCGGGCCGTATGTCCGCAGGGACGGGCTTACGAATCCTGACCTCTTTGTAGCCCATCGGGAGGCCATGCGTCGGATGAGCATCATCGTGCCGGCGCTTACGGCCGCGTACCGCATTACCGGCGATACCGTCTACGCGGCACAAGCCCTCCGGCATCTCCGAGCGTGGTTCGTGGAAGAAGGCACGCGCATGAATCCCAACCTGCTCTATGCCCAGGCCATCTCGGGCCGTGTCACGGGGCGTGGTATCGGCATTATCGACACAATCCACCTCGTGGAGGTAGCGCGCGCCGTTCACGTTCTGGAGGCAGAGGGCTACCTCACCGACGACGCCGCGCGGCCCATAAAGGATTGGTTTAGGGCCTATCTGAAGTGGATGACCACTTCTCAGTACGGCCTCGATGAGCGGGGTAACGGAAACAACCACAGCAGTGCGTGGGCACTCCAAATAGCGGCATTCTCCCGGCTCGTCGGCGACGAAGAGCGACTGGCCGAGGTGCGGCGCTTCTTCAAGGAGGTTCTGATTCCAGAGCAGATGGCTCCGGACGGCTCATTTCCGAAAGAGCTTGCACGCACCAAGCCCTACGGGTACGCTCTCTTCAACCTGGACGTTCTGGCGATGGTGGCGCAAATCGCCTCGGAGCCGACGGACAACCTGTGGACGTTCACGACGCCCGACGGCCGTGGCATGGCACGTGCGCTCGAATTCATGACGCCCTACATACGGGACAAAGATACGTGGCCCTATCCACCGGACGTCATGTATTTCGACGCATGGCCCGTCCGGCATCCGGCGCTGCTATTCGGTGGCCGCGCACTCGACCTGCCGGACCTTATCGCCCTCTGGAGCCGTCTCGACCCCGATCCCACTGAACAGGAAGTCGTTCGCAACTTTCCGATTCGCCAGCCTGTGTTGTGGCAGTAGATAGCTGGGCGGCATTATTACGCACGTTGTACAGCGTAAGCCCGCGGGCACGCTCGTCTTTGAGACGCAGGTGGTCGTCCCCGCGCCCGTGCACGACACCCGGATACGGGAGGGCTACACGACAGCAAATGACGGCGGCAATACGTGGCGAAGCCTGGGCACCTACAGCACCGCCGAACGGAGGAAGCGGGTGCTCGTGCTTCTCGCCTCGGTGAAATTCCTCTTGCCTATCGATCATCTGCTACCGACCAATTATCTACTCGATGCCCTCTTCGTGATGCCCTCGACCAGGCTTGCTGGTTGATGTGCGCGTTAGGCCGCGCTCCGCTTGCATGATTATCTACCTGAAAGAGCTACTGATGCAATCCGTTTACCCTGTCCCGGAGTCTAAGTGTTTTTGCCGGCAGAAAGGGAGGGAGCGATTGTACCCTATGTTCATCAGGAATCTTATGGACCCGTATAGATCCAATTCCGCGCTCTTGTTGCAGGTCGCTTGATGTGCCGTTATGCGCGCGCGGCATCGGTCTGCGCAGCCAGGTACCGAAGAGCGTAGATCGCGTACTTTGGTACCTGTACCCGCCGCAATGCCGACCCGTCCCGACACGAGGTCCGAAGGGGCTACTACTCGATTGACTATCTGCACCTCTACATCCGCTACCGGCTTCCTCTCCTTCGGCAGTAGGAACGCCGCTACAATCAAGGCTATCGGAGGCGCGAAAAGAATTGCAAGGTACCAGGAGGCAGACAACGGAAGCCTTAAGCTACGAACCAGACTACCGCAGCATCGCATTCTCCGTTGAAGGCGCGAAGCATAAGCTGGAGGCGCTTTTTAGTCAGCACTTGCTCCTTGCATTTGTCGCCCTCGACCTGCCACTCGGTAGGGCATACGGCGGCCTTCTTACCCTTGAGCGCAGCGTTCTGTTTACCCCGGATTTACTCGATCTCCTTCACATACCGCTCGTACGACTACAACCCGTACACAGGCGTGTAGAACCCAAACTTCTGAAGATGCGCCTCTTCACCGAGGCTGTCAAGATCGGCTTGCAGATGGTTGATGCCGCCCGGTATGCGCTTTGCCTCTACTTTTCGGGCCGGTCGCGCCTGCTCGAGTTCATGTTCGACTTCATCACGCCGATACTCGAACCGGACGATTTCTCCCTCCAACGTCTTCCGCCAAGATTCCAACTTCGCCGGCACGCGATCCCGTTCCGCGTGGGCATCAAGCACCGGCCGTAATCGCCCTTTTAGAGCCAAAAGCTGGTTGTGCTCTGACTCGACTTCCTTTCGCTCCATGTCACGCTCTGCTCGCGTCCCGCGCAGGGGTAGAGAAAGAGCAGTCGCCGCGACGAATGCTCCAACGCACGCAGCCGAGAGAACAAGTAAAGCCGGGTTCACCGTTACAATCTCTATTTGAGATCTACGGCGACGCGCACAACCGCAGCGCCGGTTCACCCCCGCGCATGCGGGGAAAGCGCACGCTGCCGGAAATAGGCACGAGGGACGGCTGTACGCGGAGCGTGTGGCGGAGCGGCTGCCGAACAGGTGGCGCTCGCCTATGACGAGGGTATGCGGGTTGGCGCGGGCATCCGGGTCGGCGCGGCGGACGAGCGGGCGATAGGCTGGCTGCAGGAGCATCACCTGTACTGGGTGCGGGAGCATTTCGACCGGCAGACCCGGAGCCGCGTGGCGGCGCTCGGCGAGGAGGCTATGCGCTCCGGCCTGAGCCGAGAGGCGGCGGGGAAGCTCTTCGGGGAGCACCTGGTCGCGGCGACCTCTTGCCTCCCGAGCACCGGGCGCTGCTGGGCGCGTACACGGAAGAGGAATACGGGGAGATGGTGCGGGACGTGCGCTCGCGGCCGAAGCTCGTTTACCGGGAGCAGGACATGAAGGATGATCTGGAGAAGCATGGGAGGCAGGAGTTCGGCCTGGGCAGCGAGGCGGCGTTTGCGGGCAAGGCGCGCGATCATTCGGGAGGCGAACTGCGTGGGGGTGCACGTGTACGAAGGAGAGCTTCAGTTTATCTTCTGGGGCGCGGACGGACTGGCGGTGGTGAACCGGGCGCTGGAGATCACGAACTGCTCGGGTCACCTGAAGCCCGGCGGGGCGGAGAAGGCGTTTCTGAACATGAAGAGGACGAGGTTATGGCTGAGGCCGAGCGAGAGGGGTTGAGGAACTACGTGGAGGTCGTTCGCTCGTACCGCGCGAGCAGGCACCCGGTAGCGGTGGAGGCGGCGTTTGCGAACCTGACGCTCTTCGACCAGGCGGAGAACGCGGACCTGTGGGAGGAGCTGCGGCAGGCGCTCGCGGCCTGCGAGGCGCTCCAGGACCCGGAGGCTCTGGCCCTGCTGGCGGTAGAGGAGGAGGCGCGAGCGGGCCACTGGTGGTACGACCCGGATGCGTGGCGCGCGGCCGTTGCGGACTGAAGCTCCGCGGTGGACTGGAGCTCCGCGGCGGACTGAAGCTCCGCGGCGGACTGAAGCTCCGTGGAGGCAGCACATTCAGAGCAAGGGACTCGCTTTTTTTGTGAGGCATGGTTTTGTGGCATAGAACCGTGCTACAACTCCGCTCGGGCGGAGGTCTACCTTGCGGGCAAACTTAAATCGTCCGCCCGCACATGGCTGCCAAGCGCATTCTCAAGGACCTCGACGTCCAGTTTATTTCGCTCGTCGACAAGGGGGCGAATCAGAAGTCGATCATACTGAAGGCGCTCGATGGGGCCGCGGTGACCTGCCCGCTCCGCGCGATGCTCCACGCCCCGAACAGCTCCGGGAACGCCGTGGCCAGGGCCGTAATGAACAGGCCCGTCATGATTTCTAAGAGGCCGATCCCGGAGGCGATGTTCTCGCTCGCGCGGACGACGAAGTAGGCCCCGGCACCCATCGCGGCCACGCCCGCCACCGCGAGCTCCTGCTTTGAACACGAGGCCTCGTCTCCCTCACCCCGTACGCACGCATATGGCTGGGGCTACACGGCGGCCTCGCCGCGTTCGCCGGTGGAGATGCGGACGGCGTCCTCGACAGACACGACGTAGATCTTGCCGTCCCCGCGGAGGCCGGTGTACGCCTCGCGGCGGATCGTCTCGATAACCTTCTCCACGATCTCGTCTGCGCAGACGGCTTCGAGCTTAACGTGGGGGACGTAGTCCACGAGGTCCTCGGTAATGCAATGGAGAGTGCCTTTGGCTCGGCCGCGGCCGAACCCCCTCACGTCGAGCACGCTCACCCCCGTCAGGCCGTCGACGTGGTGGAGGGCGCGGGTCACGGCCGAGAGTTTGTGCGGCTTTATGTAGGCCTGGATCTGTTTCATGGTGTGTAGGGAAGGATGCCCTGGAGGGCAGGGAACAGGGGTGGTGGTGCTCCGGAGCGCCGGCGGTGCCGGACGCCGTTGCTGCCGGACGCCGTTGCTGCCGGAAGCAGCGCTCTGAGGAGCAACCGGCCCCCGCCCATAGGGCACGGTGTTAGACGGTCGCGTTCGAGTGGACGGTGGAGCGTTCGTAGTCGGCCCGTACCAGCTCGGCCCGCAGCGGCGGCTCGCTGAACCACCGGTAGAGCGCCGGGATGACGAGGAGCGTCAGCACCGTACTTGTCACGAGACCGCCCACGACGACCGTCGCAAGCGGGCGCTGCACCTCGCTCCCGGTTCCCGACGAGAACAGCAGCGGGATGAGGCCGAGCGCCGTCGTTGCCGCCGTCATCAGCACGGGGCGGAGGCGGAGGAGCGCGCCCTCCACGCTCGCCCGGTCGAGGGGCGTCCCATCCCGGATGAGCTGGTTCAAATAGGTGACGAGCACCATTCCGTTCTGGAGCGAGATTCCGAAGAGGGCGATGAACCCGACCGACGCCGGAATCGAGAGGTTCTGCCCCGAGATCCACAGCGCGACGATCCCCCCGACGAGCGCGAGCGGGATGTTGAGCACGATGAGCGTCGCGTTCTTCAGCGAGTTGAAACTCGAATACAGCAGGAGGAACACGATGAGCAGCGTGATCGGGACGACGACCATGAGCCGCTTGTTCGCCTCCTGCTGGAGCCGGAACTGCCCGCCCCATGTCGTGAGGTAGCCCGGCGGGAGATCCACCCTGGCGCGGATGGTCTCCTGCGCCTCTGCGACGAACGAGCCGATGTCGCGGCCCTCGACGTTGAGTTGGACCGTGATGAAGCGCTGGTTGTCTTGCCGCGTGATCTGTCGCGGCCCGACGACCTCCGCGATTTCGGCGAGCGCCCCGAGCGGGACGGTCCCGCCGCCGGGGAGCGGGATAAGGAGGTCGCCGATGGCGTCGGGCGTCGAGCGCGCGGCCTCCTCAAAGCGGACGTAGATGGGGAAGCGGCGGATACCCTCAAAGATCTGCCCAGCCTCTGCCCCGCCGACGGCCGTTGCCACCATCCGCTGCACATCGGAGATGTTCACGCCGTACCGGGCGATGGCCTGCCGGTCGATGTTGATCTCAAGCTGCGGCGTACCCGTGATCTGGTCGGCCTGGACGTCGGCGGCACCCTCGACCATGTTCAGCGCGGCGGCGATCTCGTCTGCCTTCGCCTTCAGCACGCCCAGGTCGTCGCCGAAGAGCTTGATGGCAAGCTCGGCCTTCACCCCCTCCAACAGCTCGTCAACAGTCATCTGAATAGGCTGGGTAAAGTTCGTAAGCACGCCCGGCACTTCGCCGATCTCGTGGCGGATGGCCGTCATGAGCGCCTCCTGGCTGTCGAAGCGCCACTTGTCTTCGGGCGTGAGGACGAGGTACATCTCGGCCGAGTTGATGGGATCGGCGTGCGCCCCCACCTCGCCGCGGCCGATCCGGCTCACGACGTCGGTGATCTCGGGGATCGCCATCAGCCGGCGCTCGACGCGGGCCGTCGTCGCCTGGCTCTCAGTGATCGAGATCGAGGGTGCCATCGTAAGGCGCATGACGATCGTGCCCTCCTGGAGCGTCGGCGTGAACTCGCTCCCGAGAAGCGGGAAGACGGCCGCGCCGGCGACGAGCAGCCCCACGGCGAGGGCGATGGCCCACGTCCGCTGCCGGACGAAGAAGTTCACGACGGGCCGGTACCACCCGATCATTCGCTCGAGCGCCCGCTCGGCCGGCGGCTTCTTCGCCGGGGCACCGTCACTGCCCACTTCCTTCGGGCGGCGCATCAAGAGGTCCGAGAACACCGGGGCGAGCACGAGCGCGTAGACGAGCGAGCCGAGCATGGCGAGGGCCACGGTGTAGGCCAGCGGCCGGAACGTCTTGCCTTCGACGCCGTGGAGCGTGAAGAGCGGGAGAAATACGACGACGATGATGAGGACCGCGAAGGCGACGGGCCGCGCCACCTCCCGGCACGCCCGTGCGACGACGTGAACCCTCGGCTCGTCCGGATCGGCCTCTCGCAGCATTCGGTCAACGTTCTCGACCATCACGATCGCCCCGTCCACCATCATCCCAATGGCGATCGCGAGGCCGCCGAGTGACATGAGGTTCGCCGAGATGCCGAACTGCCCCATGAAAATCGCCGCGAAGAGCACCGAGAACGGGATGGCGAGTGCGACGACGACGCTCGGCCGCCACGAACCGAGGAAGGCGACGAGGACGAAGACGACGAGCAAGATACCCTGCCAGAGCGCGTTCGTCACCGTGGCAACGGCCGCCTCGACGAGCGTCTTCTGCTCGTAGTACGGCACGATCTCGACGCCCTCGGGGAGCGCTTCGTTGATCTCGGCGAGCTTCGCCTCGACGCGGCCGATGACGGTGGACGAGTTCGCGCCGTAGAGCTTGACGATCATGCCGGAGACGACCTCCCCGACGCCGCCGCGCGTCTGCAAGCCCCGCCGGATCGCGCCACCGATTTGCACGCTGGCCACGTCCTTCACGAAGACCGGCGTCCCATTGCGCGTCGTGACGACAACGTTTTCGATGTCCGTGATGTTCGTGGCGAGGCCGACCGAGCGGACGACGAACTGCTCGGCGTTCTTTTCGATGTACTGCGCCCCGACGTTGAGGTTGTTCTCCTCCAGCGCCTCGACCGTCTCGGCCAGCGTCACGCCGTAGCGGAGCAGCGCCTCGGGGTCCACGATAACCTGGAACTGCCGCTCGTAGCCGCCGATGCCGAGCACCTCGGTGACGCCGGGGACGGTCTGGAGGCTCGTCTTCACGATCCAATCCTGCATCGTGCGCAGCTCTTCGAGGGTGTATTCGCCCGTCTTGTCGTCGAGGTAGTAGAACAGGACGAGGCCCATCCCGGTCGAGATCGGCCCCATCTCGGGCTCGCCGAAGCCGGGCGGGATCGACTCGCGCGCCTCCTGGAGCCGCTCGCCGACGAGCTGGCGGGCGAAGTAGATGTCGGTCCCCTCCTCGAAGTAGACGCTGACGACGGAGAGACCGAAGTTCGAGACGGAGCGGACCTGCTCCAGGTTCGGCAGCCCGTTCATCGCCGTCTCAACGGGGAAGGTCACGTAGCGCTCGACCTCCTCGGGCGCGAGGCCCTCGGTGACGGTGAAGACCTGGACGAGCGACGGCGAGACGTCGGGGAAGGCGTCGATGGGGAGGCGCTGGTAGGTCCACCACCCGGCGGCCACGACGAGCGCGCCGAGGGCGAGGACGAGGAGCCGGCTCCTGAGGGCGAGCTGGATGATCTTTTCCATGGTGTCGGGAGTTCTATATGCAGGGGCTTCGGTCGGGCTCGGCGGCTCCGATCAGGGGCTGGTGTTCCGATCAATGCCCGTGGCCGCCTTCCATCTCGCTCTTGCCGAGCTCGGCCTTGAGGGCGAAGGCTCCGGCGGCGACATACCGCTCGCCGGCACGGAGGCCGCTCGTGATCGCCACCCGGGCGGCCGTGCGGTCGCCGACCTCGACGGGGCGGGCCTCGAACCCCTCGTCGGTTTGGACGAAGACCGAGGGCGTGCCCTCCACGTCGATCACGGCCGTCACAGGCACGGCGACCTCTACCTCGGCCTCATCCACGGCAATGAGGCCCGTGACGAACTGGCCGGGGCGCAGTAGCCCATCGGGGTTGGGGACGACGGCGCGTGCGATCGCCGTCCGCGTCTCCTCGCCTACGATGGGCCGGACGTAGGAGATCGTTCCGCGCGTGCGCACGCCACCGGGACCGCCGTCGATGACGACCTCCTGCCCCTCGCGGACGATGCCGAGGTCGCGCTGATAGACCGAGAGATCCACCCAGACGACCGAGAGATCTGCGATCTCGAAGGCGTCGGTATCTGCTTCGATGGCCTCACCCGGTACGATGTGCTTCTCGACAACCCGGCCGGAAATAGGTGCCGTGAGGGGGTACGCAACCAGACTCCGCTCCCCCTCCTGCGGGAGGTCTTCGATATAGGTGTCGGAAAATCCGAGGGCGACGAGCTTCTGGCGGGCCGAGCGCGTGCGGATGCGGGCGTCTGCCAGCTCCCGCCTCGCTTCCAGATAGTCGGCCTCGGAGGTGATCTCTTGCCTGAAGAGCCGCTCCTCCCTCTCGAATGACGACCGTGCCAATTCCTGGCGCTCCACGGCAGCGAGGTAGTCGGCCTTGAGGTCGGCGAGTTCTCGGCTGTCGACGACGGCCATCGTCTCGCCTGCCCGTACGTAGCTCCCGACGCCCGCGCGCACGCTCCGGACGACACCAGGCACACGCGGCGTGACGTGCGCGTAGCGGTCCTCATTCGCGCGGACCTCGCCGGGCATCTCCTTCTCGACCGGCAGGGCGCCCGGTCCGGCCGTCCGCACGTCGATATCGAACTCGTCAAGCTCGGCAGCGGTGAGGACGACCATCTCTTCGCCCGCTTCTTGACCGGCGTGGTCACCCGCTTCGGTGGCCGCGGCGTCCCCAAGCGGCTCGCCGCTGCGGGCGATGAACCACCAGAGGAGGGCGACGGCGGCGAGGAGCCCGAGGCCGAGTGCGAGGAGCCGGGCGCGCCGCTTCCCGGCGACGTAAGCCCGCAGGCGGGCACGGGTCCCGGAGCGGGCACTGCGCACGTTGGGGGGCGGCTCAGGAGACTCACGAGAGTGAGGGTGGGACGCTGACTGGCCGGGATGCGACGGCGGGGCGTCTGAGGTCACCGGCGGCGTAGGGTTCTTGTGCTCGTTCATGGCTCTACTCATGGTCAAGGTTGGGGAGCGTGCCGGTGCCGGCCGCATCGAGGGAGGTAGCGATGAGCCGCTCGACGGCGGCGCGGGCTTGGGCGGCGTCGGCGAGGGCGTCGGCAAGGGCATTCTGCGTTTCGACAAGCGTGCGCTGCGCGTCGAGCACGGCGAGTAGGTCATATTCCCCCTCCTGGTAGCCCGTCTGGATACCCTCGAAAGCGATCCGGGCGTTGGGAAGCGCGTCGTCGCGGAGGGTGCGAGCGGTCTCGGCGGCGGCAGCGTAGGTACCGTAGGCCTCGGCCAGCTCGCGCTCGACGCGCAACAGGGCGGCCTCCGCCTGGGCCGCCGTCTGTGCCACACGCGAGCGGGCAGCTTGAATCGCTCCGCGGTTGGCATCGAGGAGGGGGATAGGGATCGAGATGCCGGCGGTGGCGGCGGCTTCGCCGACCTCGTTGAAGTAGGCCCCGCCCGCCCGGATCGTCGGGTCGGGGATCCGGCGGGCACGCTCGAGAGCCACCTGCGCCTCGGCCTGCGCGAGCGCCGTCCGGTACCGCGCCACGTCGGGATTGAGATCGAGCGAAGGGAGGAGCCGCTCGTAGAGCGGGACGTCCGTCAGCCGGTCGAGGTCTCCTACCACGTCGAGGTCGTCCGCAGGCACTCGCAGGAGCGGGGCGAGGCGGGCGCGAGCCGTACCGAGCACGCGGAGCGCGCGCCCGAAGGCGGCCTCGGCCGTTGCAGCGGCCACCGCCGAGCGGCGGGCTTCCAGCGGCGAGACCGCTCCCGCCTCGGCGCGGCGGGCCACGGCTTCGGCGAAGCGGCGGGCAATCTCGCGCTGCTCGTCGGCAAGGGCGAGCCGGGCTTCGGCCGCGAGCACGGCCGAGAACGATTGATGGACCTGGCTGACGAGGTCGAGCCGGGCCGCCTCATAGTCCCATGCTCCCAGTTCCGCCCCGCGTGCCGCGACGGCGGCGCGAGCACGGCGGTCACCGCCCAGTTCAATGGTCTGGGCGATTCCACCGCGGACTTCGGTCGCGCCCACACCCGCACGGTCGCCGCTTCCGCCGAACTCCTCGATACCGGCCTCGACCTCGGGGTTGGGCGGACGGCCGGCTTGGTGGGTCTCACCCTCGCGGGCGCGTACCTCGGCCGCTGCGGCGCGGAGGTCAGGGTTCTGAGCGAGCGCGAGGGTCACGGCCTTACCGAGGGTGAGTGGCTCGGCGAGCGCTACGCTGTCGGGCGCGCTGACCTCCAATCCGGCACCCTCAACGGGTGCGGAGGCAGCGGGAGTGAGGACCGAACCGAGGGGGCGCGGTTCGGGATAGGTGAGGTCGTAGGGAGCGGCGCAGCCGGTGGCGAAGGCCACGAATGCGGCAGCGGCCCCGAGCCGCGCCAGCCGGCGCAGCACGTGCGGGCGGTATATCATGTATCTGATCTCCTGATCGTGGACGAGGGCCGTGCCGGGCGGGCACGGCGGTCGGGCGGGACCGGCTGCGGGACGAAGAGCGGGCGGCGATCTTCGAGCGGCCGTGATCAGGAGCGGCTCAGACCAGCAGCACCACGCTGCGGAGGGGAGCCGAGTCAGAAGGAAAGGCACCTCGCCCATCCTGAGAAGGGAACGCCTTTGGAGAGAGCGTCGGGAGGCGGTCCAGCCCTGGCAGGAGCACCACGAAGGGAAGAACGGTCTGTGCCGAGGGACCAGCCTCCGTCTTGAACGAAGCGCAATCCGCGTCGCCGCCCGCCGGGAGCGGGACGTCGGTGCACACGTCGCAGTGGGCGCTGCCGAGCGGGTCGTGCTCATCGTTCCCGCCGGCACAGTCCGCGTCCTCGGCACGCTCGACGGCGATCTCGCCATCGGACTCAATGCAGAGCACGACCCGCTCGGCAGCGTGGGCTCCCAGCGGCGCGAACACCAAGAGCACACTCAGCAGCCAGGCGGCCGGAGCGGAGCGCGTCTTGATGTAATCGAGTCGGATCATGGGCTCGGGGCCTGCGCGACGATGCGAGAGGATTCGTTCATATAGAAGGTAGGCCGCCCGGTTCCCGCCGACAGTGCCTTCTCGGTTTACTCGCGAGACCGCGCCGCTTAGCCTCTGCGGGCATGACGAGAATAGATGCCCCTTTCGCCACCGATGCCGGGCATCCCGATGTGCGGTCGTCTCCACCAGCAGACCTCTCGCCCGCGCTCCAGCGCGGCCGGTAGGATGCCGTAAGCTCGTTCGGCGGCAATGCGGCCGCGGGGAGGCGGCGTCCCGTCCGACGCGCCGCTCGCCCGCGTATCGCTCGCTCGCTCCGACGTTCGCCAGGCCGACGATGTGCAGACGCTTCGGGAGGAGGTTGAAAAGAACATCGCCCGCCTCGTCGTAACCGATGCCATGGCGGACGTCATGCGCAGTCGTAGACGCGCCCACCGCAGGGGCGGAGCATCCGGACGACGAGCGAGACGATGGTCTTCGGCGTGTAGTACTGCCCGCCCTTCTTGCCCTCGGCGAGCGCGAACTGGCCCAGGAAGTACTCGTAGACGTGGCCGAGGATGTCTTTCCCTTTGAGAGAGATCGGCCTGCCCTTGTACTCCGAGACGTGGAAGCTCGCGTCCGAGAACAGGTCGACAAGTTCGCCGAGCTTGCCGGAGGGGACCTGGAGCTGGACATAGCGCTTCTCGAGCACGTTCTTGAGCTTCGGGTTTTCCCGCTCGACGGCTTCCAGCGCGCTGTCGATGAGCCAGGCCGTACTGCGCATCTTCTCCGGCGCGCCGTCGCCCGCGGTCCACGAGAGAGATGTTCCGGGAGCTACTTTCGCGAAGTCTTTCAGCGTCTGCCAGCGGGCCTCGACGGGGACCCAGAAGACGTTCTTCTCCGTGGAGTAGTCGCGGATCTCCAGCTCCTCTTGAAGGGCCGCCTCGTCGTAGTCCTCCGGCGGGAGGAAGTACGGGTGGGTGGGATTGCGGAACTGGCGCCTCAGCTCCTCGCGGCGTTCCTCGAAGGCATCGCTGACGTACTCGAGGAAGACAAGCCCGAGGATGACGTGCTAGTAGACGGCAGCGTCGAGGGACGTCTACCCAGATCGGCATCGCAAGAAGGCGGCTTCCAAAAGCAGCCGGACGGAAGAAGTACGCCCGCGCAGAACAGAATGTCGGCCTTCGTTACTGCCACAGCCGTCAACACCGGAAGCCAAGAACCGGCGCGGCGGCGGTCCATGCCGCCAGGTAAGCTTCGACGGTCGGCGTACACTCAACAACCAGCCTCCTCAGTCTTGATCAGGAAATCAGGATAGCGTCAGATACATACAGCGTGTTCTGTTATTTCAACGCCCACTTAGCGCCGAACGGAGGAAGCGGGTGGCAGCGTGCGTCCGGGTCGTGTACGGCTCGCGCCGGCGCGCGTCGCCGGAGCGGCCGCCGTGATATGATGGAGCAGGTAAAAAGATGGGATGGCGCGGACGGGCACAGGGACGGCGTCCTTCCGGAGGGGCACCGAGCGGCAGCGTGGCCGAAGCGATGCGCAGGCCCATCAGGCCGCTTGTTCGACCGGTTCTCGCGCAGCGCTCGCCTGGCGGACGTGCTGCTCCGCCACGACGAGATGGCCGGACATGGCCCTGTGCGCCTCCTGCGGGTCCCGAGCCAGTACAGCCGCGACGATGAGGCCATGCCAGAGCCGCGCCGACTCGCGGGCGTCGCTCACGACATCGTACACGCCCGCCTTGATCCCCGGCATGAGTAAATGGATAGGATGAAGCAGCAGTGGGATCACCGGGTTATGCGAAGCGCGGGCGACGTGCATATGAAAGGACATATCAAGCTCTGTCAGCAGCCCGTGATCGTCCCGAGAGGCCATGTCGAGGCGTTCCAGATCCCGCTGCAGGCGCTCGACATCCTCAGAGGTGTGGTGGAGCGCCGCCTGTGCAGCGACGGGCGGCTCGATGAGCTGCCGGGCATGGACAACGTCGAGACCATATTCCGGCCCCTGGTTCAGGTGCAGATACAACTCCATGGGAGCCACCACGGTATCGGCGGAGACGTGGCTGATAAAGATGCCTCTCCCCTTCTCGATGCTGATCAAGCCTCTGGCGCTCAGCATTCGGAGCGCTTCGCGGATCGCGGTGCGGCTCACCCCGAACTGCTCGCACAGCTCCATCTCGGAGGGAAGACGCCCGCCGGGAAGCAGCTTGCCGCTTCGGATGGACTTTTCGATCTCCGCCTCCACCGTGGCACTGAGCAGCGGCGACTTTACGACCGATTTGAAGAGCTTTGCCATAGCCGGCATTCCCGTTTCTTGTTTATTCAACGTATCGCATACGGGAACGCTCCGCAAGCACCACCCGTGACTTCTTTGTACAACTTTTGTCTATAGCCCGAAAAGGTGGGGCAAGAACAGGGAAATTTGCGGGAAGAAGATGATAAGGAGCAGGGCCACCACCATGCCCGCATAGAGCGGCAGTAGCGGGCGCATGATCTCTGAAATCGATACGCGGGCGATGCCGCATCCGGCGAAGAGCACCGTCCCGACAGGCGGCGTGCAGAGTCCGATACATAGATTGGCGATCATCATGATGCCGAAGTGGATCGGGTCCATGCCGAGAGCAACGGCGGTCGGGAGAAAAATAGGTGTAAAGATGAGGACGGCGGGCGTCATGTCCATGAACGTGCCGACAACGAGGAAGACGAGGTTGATGATGAGCAGCACCACGAGGCCGTTCTCGCTCAGCGCAATGAGCGCCTGCCCGACACCCTGCGGAATCTCCAGATACGAAAGCAGCCACGACAGGCCCATGGACGTTCCGACGAGCAGCATCACCACGGCGGTCGTCACGGCGCTGTTAAGCAGAATTGCGCCGAGGTCCCGCACCCGCACTTCGCGGTAGATCCCCATGGCAAGCAGCAGCGCGTAGAGCACCGCGATCGCCGCTGCCTCTGTCGCCGTAAAGATGCCCGCAATGATGCCGCCGATGACCACCACGATGAGGGTGAGGCTCAGGAACGCATCGACGAAGCTGCGCACGACGGTTCGCACCGACAGCCGCTCCCGCACCGCCATCCCGCCGCGATAGGCCAGCAAACCTGCAACGACGATCAGGGAGAACCCGACCAACAGGCCCGGCAGATATCCCGCGACAAAGAGCGCCGCCACCGAGACGCCGCCGCTCGCCAGCGAGTATACGATGAGCACATTACTCGGCGGGATGATCAGCCCCGTCGTGGCGCTCGTTACGTTCACGGCGGCGCTGAAGCCGGGCGAATAGCCGCTCGCGACCATGCGCGGGTGCATGAACGAGCCGATGGCCGCAGCGCTCGCTACGGCCGAGCCGGAGATCGCGCCAAACATCATGTTTGAGACGATGTTGACGAAGGCAAGCCCACCCGGCAGAAACCCCACGAGCGACTTCGCAAAGTCTATCAGCCGCCGGGCGATGCCACCAGCGCCCATGATGTTGCCGGCCAAGATGAAGAACGGAATCGCAAGCAGCGCAAAGCTGTCAAGCCCCGTTGCGACGCGCTGCGCCATGGTGGCAGCGGCCGGGGTGAAGTCCGCGCTCACGAACATCGTCAGGACGCTCGAGAGTCCGATAGCGAAGGCCACCGGAACGCCGAGTGCGAGCAAGATCAGAAAGGCGATCAGAAGGACGAGTACGTCGATCAACATGGGCGCGAACCGTTCCTGGGCAGCGATGCCACGTGCTTACTCTGCCGCATTGACGGGTGAAGTGGATGCCGGCGATGGGGAAGTGCCCGTCCAGATGGCGACCGCTTCAGCGGCCGTGTACAGGAGTAGGAGAACGCCGGTCAGCGGGATCACGATATAGACGTACCCCATCGGGATTTGCAGCGCGGCCGAGGACTGGTTCAGCCGGAGCGTCACGTAGACCAGTCGCGCGCCGCCATAAACAAAAACGATAGCCGCAAAGAGTGCCACGGAAAACTGGATGGCAAGTCCCAAATAGCGCTCTGAAGGCCCGCTAAGGTACCGCGCGAGTAGATCGATGCCGAGGTGCGCCTTGAGCCGCAGCGCGTAGACCGCCCCGAGCAGCGAGATCCAGATGAGCAGGTAGGTAGCCAACTCCTCCGTCCAGGGGCTGGGGCTTTGAACGAGATAGCGCGAGGCCACCTGCCAGGAGACCGTCACGACCATAACCGCCATCATGGCTATCAGCAGGCGGCTCAGGCCGTAATCAATAAGGGCAAGCGTTCGTCTCATGGTGTTTGGGAGGAGGCGAGCGCCGAATCTGCGGGCGTTTCTACGGCGCGGATGCGGTCCGCCCATCGGCCGAGTTCGGTGCCCTCAAGACCTTTGTAGATGGGTTCGACGATCTTTCGGAAAGGTTCTTTGTCCGGCCGAACGATGGTGACACCGCCGGCTTCGAGTTCGAGCAGAATGCGGCGCTCGTCCTCCTGCCACAGCTTGCGCTGGTAAACGACGCTTTCCTCGGCGGCTTGCGTCAGCCACTGTCGCTGCTGCGGCGTGAGGCGGTTCCACGTGTGGGTGCTCACGAGGACGACATCCGGCGGTGCCGAGTGTTCGTCCAGCGAGTAGTATGGAGCCGCTTCGAAGTGCTTGGTGTAGTAGTAGCTGGGCGGGTTGTTTTCCGCACCGTCCACGACCCCCTGCTGAAGCGCGGTGTAAAGCTCGCCGAGGGCCATTGGCGTCGGGCTGCCGCCCAGCGCCTCCATCGTCCGCATGGCGACGTTCGAGCGGATGACGCGGATCTTCATGCCCTTCAAGTCCTCCGGCCGCCGAATGGGTGCCTTAGTCGTGTAGAAGCTCCGGAAGCCGGAATCGTAGTAGACAAGGCCGCGGATCCAGTAGGGTTCGCCCTGCTCGAGGATCTCCTTTCCGATGGGTCCATTGAAAACCGCCCACTGATGCGCGCTGTCGCGGAAGAGGTATGGAAGGCCATAGACGCCCATCGCAGGGACGAAAGCCTCCACAATACTGCCGTTCACTTTGGCCATGTCCAACATCCCGAGCTGAAGCAGCTCGAGCGACTCGCGCTCGTTGCCGAGTGTGCCGCCGTAGTAGATCTTCATCTCCATGGTGCCGCCGGAGAGCGCCGAAAGCCGCTCGCCCATGAACACCATGGCCTTGTGTACCGGCTGCGCCGGATCGAGGATGTGCGCCATGCGGAGCACAACCACATCGCTGTTTTGCCCGCACCCCGCCGCGAACACGAGCAGAAGCAGCGCAGCCGCGAGTCGTTTGATCATGCCGATGTTCGGTGCCCGCCGTTCGTAAGAAAGTCCGCTCGTGCCGGCGCGAAGACGTCGAGGAGCGTGCCCGCTTCTCGGGCCACGGAGCCGTGCTCCAGGTCCGGGTCGACGAAAAACGAATCTCCGGCGCGAAGCAGGCGTTTTTCGCCGTTGATGGACACCTCGAACGCGCCGGACTCCACGTAGGTAACCTGCCGGTTAGGATGGCTATGCAGCACTCCGATGGCCCCCTTCTGAAAGCGTACGCGCACGAGCATGAGGCCGTCGTCATACCCAAGAATCTGCCGCTGGATGCCTTCGCCCGCGGCTTCCCACGGCGCGTCCTTCGCCGCGATGAACGCGCTGCGCGTTGCTCTTTCCATAATCGCCAAGCTCTTTAAAATGGAGGGTGCAAAGCGGCGGCAGAAGACGCCTGGTTAGCATTCGCAGCACAGGCAATCTCCTGCCGCCCTTTTGCCGGGCAGCGGGCCGCCTCAGATGAAATAACTGCCGCCGTTGATCTCGACGGATTCGCCGGTGATGTAGGCGGCGGCGTCCGAGGCCAGAAATACGATGATATGTGCCACCTCCTCGGGGAGTCCTTCGCGGCCGGCAGCCGTGCCGGCGGCTGCGCGGCGACGCGCCTCGTCCGGCGTGAACGTGTCGTGGAAAGTGGTGTTGATGAGGCCGGGCGAAACGCAGTTCACGCGGATCTTGCGGTTGGCCAGCTCCTTTGAAAGCCCCCGCGTGAGCGTGAGCACACCGCCCTTGGCAGCGGCGTAGGCGACAGCGCCACCACCGCCGCCATTGCGCGCGGCGAGCGAGGAGAGATTGACGATTGCGCCTCCCTCGGCCATGTGCGGAACGACCGCTTTAGTGACGAGATAGACGCTCTTGAAGTTGACGTCCATCACGCGGTCCCACAGGTCTTCGTCCATCTCGGCAATCGGACAGCGCTGCAAAAGGCCGCCGGCGTTATTCACGAGAATGTGAATCCGGGGCCCAAGCTCATCGCGGACGCGCTCTACGAGACGCGTGATTTCCTGTGAACTGGTAACGTCCGCCTGCAGGGCGACGGCCTTGCCGCCCTTGCCCCGGATCTCTTCGGCGGTGCGCTCGGCTTCCTCGCGGCTACCGCGGTAGTTGATGGCAACGGCTGCGCCGGCTTCGGCCAGTTCGAGGGCGCAAGCGCGCCCGATGTCTCTGCCTCCGCCGGTCACGAGGGCGACTTTTCCGGTCAGGTCGATTTTCATATCGTTATGGATTGATTGTTTGAAGGGATGCCTGCGCTCACTCGGAAATTTGAACGCTGTAGTTGCCGGTCCAGGTGTAGTTCTTCCCGGCGAAGCTGACGCTGTGCGCGGCGCTCGTCGAGGGCGTGCCATTGGCCACCATGACCGTCCACCGCAAGCCGCCCTGCCCCGTCACTTCCACAACGCTCGCCTCATCAGAATGGCCGATGACCCGCACGGTCTCAATGACGCCGGTGGCGCGGCGCGAGCTTTCTTCGGCCTCGTTCCAGTAGCCGTGAGGTTCGATAACGGAAGCAAAGAGGTGGTCCTGCGCCTTCCTTCGGAGAATTAACAGCGGCTCGGAGATCAGGTTGAAGTTGGCGTCGCCGGCACCGGTTCTCGCCAGAATGACCTTTGTGTCGGGTGCAGCGGCCGTAATGAAGGAGTAGTAGCGGTTTCCATCGAGCCATGTCATGCGAAGCGGCTCGTCGGTGCGTGCTTCGGCCTCGTTCCACAAGTGCTCGTAGCCGCTTCGGGTGCCGAGGCGCTCCAGCGTCTCGGTGTGCGCCTCATAAGGAACGCTGGAGGCGACAAACTGCCCCCGGAAGTGGAGCGGATAATCGTACTGGTGCGTCTCGCCCGAAGTCAGGCGAAAAAGGTCGAGGACGGCCGGATGGTCCAGCCGCTCGTCGTCGATGAGAAACATGGTGCGCTGCATCTCGACGCCCTCATAATGGTCGTCAGCGCGGGCGCTCATGGCCTGTACCCGCTCGCCCTTACCGTCGAAGAAGTGGCGCTTGCCCGAGACGGCATCGGCGGCATCGAGGTCGAAGTCGTTCTGCGTCTTTTCGTCCACCACAACGGTGTTGTGTGCCACGGTCTGCATGGCGTAGGAATCGTTCTCGGGCAAGTAGCGGCCGCCAAACTTGGGTTCGACGTTGATCCACCGGGCGTAGCCGTAATCCGGTACCACTTCGCGGCCGCCGTCGAAGAGGATGAATTGAAGCTTGTCGAAGTGGCCGTGCCCTTCGCCGTGGACGCCGTACTTCATGAGCAGCATCGTCTGGCTGGCGTCGTCGCCGGCGCGGAGGATGCCCAGGCCCCCTTGAAGGCCTTCGTAGCCATCGGTGAACTCGACGCTCTTCCAGTTCATGCCCGGCGCATGGTCGAGTGCGGCCAAGTCCCGGGCCACCTGAAGTCCTGCGCCATTAAGCACGACGCGCCGCTGACGGTCTGCCACGCCGAGCAGCGACTCGTCGGCACCATACCGTGCGTAGGCCAGGTCGGTCGCGAGCACGACTTCCGGCGCGGCGACGTTCATGGTCCGCGATGCGTCGTTAATGGGCGGGAAGACGCCATTGGGGAAGGTGGTTTGCAGAGCCGAATAGAGGGCTTTGCGCAGAATCTGATCCCGGTAGGCATAGATGCCGATCTCGGGCTGCTTGCGCTCGATCGCTTCGGCGAAGAAGAAGAAGGGCATCAGCGCGTAGCGGATGTAGTAAGGACCCTCCATGTAGTAGCCGTCCGGCGAGAAGAGCCTGTCGAGCTGCGCAAGGAAGCCGCCATTGCCGTCCTTCTTACTGCCGTAGAGCGCCTTATCGACGTACTCCTGATCGCCCATGACGTAGCCGATCATGCCGACGGCGGCCACGGCCCAGGTGCCGTGATTATGGATGCGGTTGAACTCGTTTTCGTTTCGCACGGAAAACCAATCGGCCATCGGGCGGAAGATGTTCTTCTCGAAAAGTGCCCGGTCCTCGGGCGTAAGCCAGTCGTAAACGGCATCGTAAGCCACAGCAGCGTGGACAAGCCAGACTTCCTCGTTCAGCGTCTGGTGAAAAAGCTTGCCGGCGGCCTGGTTGTGGGCCAGCGGGTGCGCGCCGAGGGTCGGATAGAGGTCCGCATAAAGGCGCAGCATGTCGCGGACGAAGGTTGCGTAGCGCTCGTCTCCGGTGATCGTGAAGAGCAGCCCCGCGTCCATCATTTCGCGGTAGTTTTGTTTATGGCGCTCATGGGCGTAGCCGCCGGCTTCGCCCGGAAGCGGCACGTCCATCGGTGCCGCAAAGGCTGCCGCAACCGTCACTTTCGCCTCATCCAAAGCTGCGTCGAGCAGCGGGTAGTTTCCGAGGGACTCCCTGATCGACGCTGCTTCCTCAGGGGTGGTGAACAGGCCTGGATGCCGGCTCGTCTGCCCGCGGGCGGGAACGAGTGCCGCTGTAAACATCAAAAGGAGCGCAAGAATCAGTCGCGTCGGCATGGCTGAGCATCATTGTAGGTGAAAGGCGGCAGTCGTGCGCGCGCGCCCTGAAGCGTGTAGGAGGACGAAGTAAGGCCCGGAAGGCAGCGAAGCGGAGTCGAAGTCGACTTCATGCACCCCTGCCGGAAAGAACCCTTCCGCAGGGCGCGCGACATGCCTGCCGAGCACGTCGTAAAGGTCCAACCTGACCGTGCCCGCACTGGGCGTATGAAAACGGAGAGTAGCCTGCCCGGCAAACGGGTTCGGATAAACGTCTAACTGAAGGGCGTCGGGCAGAGACCCCTCGGCCTGAGAAGGGAGAACGGCGCTCACGGCGAACTCCGGCCCGTCCGGCCCTACCTCCCGGGGCAGAAGCGGCCCGGCGAGCGGCTCGCCCGCCTGCCGCTCATCGGCACCGATGTCCGGCAGAAGGCGCACCTGCCCGTCCATATCCCGGTCCACGAAGAGGTAGCTTCCGGCTGCGGCATCGATGAGCGGACTGGCCTCTGAGGGCCGCCACAGGGCCGCATCGCGTACGAGCAAGGGATCGGCGAGGCGCACCTGGCCCTCGGGCATGGAGACGCCGGCCGTGGCCGAACCGGTCGGCCAGACGAGGTTGCCCTGCCAGACGGCCCCCTCGGGAGGCGTGTAGACACGAATGAGCGCTCCCCGGTCCCCCGTGACGAGGTTGTTGACGATGACGGCGTCCTGAGGGCCCTTGCGATACGAGCTTCCGACGTATCCTACCTCGAGGCCGGAGCGGTTGCCCACCAGCGTGTTGAAGCCGATAAAGGGCCGTCGGGAGCGGAAGTGCTTCGTCAGGTCGGACGTGGAAGCGTAGTCGGCGTCGCCGTTCGTAAGCGCGATGGGCGCGTCCATGCCGGTGCCGTCGAGGCCTTCCATATAGTTGTTGAAGACGCGGTTGTCGTCTCCGTATAGACGAATGCCGCCGGTGCCGGCGCGTTCTTCGCCGAAGAAGAAGTTCGCGTATGCTTCGTTCCGGTTGCCGTGCCGGAGGCTGAGGGTGCCCTGGCTGCGGCGGAACGTGTTGTAGCGGAGCGTATTGTCAGACGTCTTGACCGAGACAATCTCCGGATCGCCGTCGCACGCTTCAAAAAGATTGGCCTCGACGGTGGTGAAGCCGCTCGACATCGACATGGCGCTCCATCCCAATCGAATCGTTTCCATGCCGTTTTCAATGCGCGGCCCAACGTTTCGAAAGTAGTTGTGGTCGATGCGGTCGTACTGTGAGGAAAGCGGCTCCGGCTTGGGCGAGCCGTCAATGGTGATCATGTTGCCCGGCTGCGACTTTCCCTCAAAGAGGTTGTGGTCGATGCGATTGTGCTCGCTAAAGGGCACCCAGAGGTCGTACGTGCCTCCGATCAGCACCCACTTGAGCGACTCCGTCTCCTGCAGGCGGAACGTGTTGCGCGTTATACGGGTGTGGCGGGCGCTTTCAGCCTTGACAGCGGTCCTGTCCGTGCTCGTGAAGAGGAAGCCTTCGATGGTCACCCAGGCGACCTGCTTGAGCACGAACGACGATCCGCCAGTGATCTCTACGGCACCGCGGTTGCGGGCGCGAATCGTGACTGGGTACCCCTCGACGCCGCCCCGGCGCACCGAGAGCGTGCTGCCCCAGTTGTAGACGCCGTCGGCCACTTCAATCACATCGCCGGGAAGGGCGGCTCCGACGGCATCCTTCAGCGCCGAAGCAGTTGCCACCATTATGAGGCGCCCCGGCGGGTTTTCGGATGGATCTGCGCAGACCTCGGCCCCGATCACCATGCGCTCCTGAACGGCAAAAGTGGCCGAAGCGCTCTCGCCGTCCAGGTCGCCCAGCCAGCCGCAGAAGCGGTAGCCCGGCCAGGGCACGACGGTTGCCGTGACGGTTGTACCCGGCTCATACTGCGCTGCCTGCGGGTCGAGATTGATGACCCCCGCTGAAGGCTGGATGAGCCGCACGGCTACGCCCTGCCCGAAGGCCGGAGCCACCAGCATCAGGCACAGTACGAGCAGACCTGCTTTTGCGAGGAGACGGTACATAGCGGCTACCGCACCCTCGTGGTTGCGGCGGCACCGAGCCACGCAGGCCCGACATCGGCGCGGGTGAGCGGGTGGAAACCGCCGCGCAAGCGGGCGCGCGCTTCGCGCAGGGCCTCGTCCGCCACGAGGGGCGGCCGCACTTCGATGCCGGCCGGCCGCTCGATTCCGAGCGACTCCGCGAGCGCCACGTTCCCCTCCCACCGGGTCCCCTCTGCTTCCTCAACGACCGTAATAACGGGTGCCGGGCCGTCCGTAGCAAAGAAGTTGTTCCGAAAGCTGACGTTCTGCGGAGGCAGCGTTTTTTCGCCGTCGGCACCGGCTCCAAAAACGACGGTGTAGCGGTTGCCGACGAACACATTGTCCGCTACGAGCGCGTTCTTGACCTGGAAGTAGCGGTTGAGCGGCGAGTCCGGAACGCCGTTGGCGATGGGCAACGCGGCGTAGTAGTTGGAGCCTTGCAGCCCCTCGAAGTAGTTGCCCACGACGCGGTGGTCCTCGCCGATGATGCGCACACCGCCGCTCTCGGGCTTGCCGTTTCCGAAGAAGTAGTTGCCTTCCACCAGCGCACCGTTGCCGTGGCGGAGGGTCAGGCTGCCGGTGCTTTCGACGAAGGTGTTGCCCCGGTAGACGTTCTTGCCGGACTTGTTGGAGATGATCTCCACCTCACCATCCTGCCGCTCGAAGAGGTTGTATTCGACAAGCGTTTCCGAGTCTTGCATGGAGCGGTGGCTCGTGCCGATGCGGATGGCCTCGGCACCGTTCTTCCCAAGCGGAGGGCGCGCCCCGAAGAGGTTATGGTCGATCCGGTGACGGTTCGGCACGTCCAGCGGCGGGGGTTCGAGCCAGACAACCATTGTGGCACCGTCGTGCCGCTTGCCGGCGAGATAGTTGTGGTCCACGCGGTTGTCGGTGCCGTAGAGAGAAACCCACTTGTACTCGGTGAGGGTGTCGGGCGGGTTGTAATCGATCACGGCGCTGTTGGTTAGTCGGCAATGGCGAGCCTGCCGGGCGGAGTCTTCGTTGATGCGGAAGGCAATGACGTGGCCGCCTTCGAGCGCGCCGCCCTCAAAGCGAAGACCATCCACGACGAGGTACTGCCCGCCGATCCGCAGGCGGGAGGCACCGTCCAGCACGACCTGCCCCGGGGTCCGGGCGCGAAGATAGATCGAGTCTCCAACCGCACCCTGCGCTTCGAAGCGGATGTCCGCATCGGTCCACCGGCCGTCTTCCATGATGATAACGTCGCCGGGCTGCGCGCGCTTGATGGCGCGCTGGAGCTCCGCCGGCGTACGGGCGCTCGTTTGCGCCGCAGCGGGGGCGGCCGCGAGCAGGATGAAGAGCAGCATCAGCCCGAACGGGCGAGAGCAAAACAGGCTTGGCATGGAAAAGCGGGGCTTAAAAGAAGCGGCGCGCCCCGGCGCGGCCCTCTCAGGCCGCGCCGGCATGCGCCGCGGTGAGACGCGCTTGCCGCATAGAGCGGCCGTGCGTCCATATCGGGAGTTATCGAATGAGCACCATCGTCTTCATCTGCCGCTCGCTGCCGGCATCAAGGCGATAGAGATACATACCCGACGGCAGCCCCTTTGCGTTGAAAGAGACCTCGTGCGGCCCCTCGGCCATCATGCCGTCCGCCAGAACGGCCACTTCGCGGCCGAGGAGATCATAGACGGCCAGTCGCACCCGCTGCGCCTTATCAAGGCTGAAGGGAACCGTAGAGACTGCGCTGAAGGGGTTGGGGTAGTTGCGGCCGAGCGACACGCGGGTCGGTACATCCGTCACTTCAGCGGGAAGCGGAATAATGGCGAGATTGTTCAACTCGGTAATCGTTGCAGGCGCACCGGCCATCCAAGCTCCTGCAGCCGTCGCCACGACCTGCCCCTGCTCGTTACGCACTTCGAGCTTCGTGACGGTGATTCCGGCCGGAACCGTCAGTTCGAAGACTCCCGCGGTGGAGTCGTTCTCAAGACGAGCATTCAGATCGCCACCGTCGTCGTTGTGCCCCTCGGTCTGCACAAGCCAGCCTGCCAGCGGGCGCACGTCGGTGGGAAGCGCGTAGGCAAAGATGTACTGTCCTGCGTGTGAGGGATCCACCATGCCGCGGATGATCGCGCCGCCGGGCACGTAGGACTGCGTGGCGGAGGAGTCAACCTCGAGGACCGTGATCTCTCCCTCCGGCGCGTTGCTCGGGCCGTACTCCACCTCGGCCGTCGAGGCACCCACGGGGCGGAGGCGCACCCGAAGCGAGGTCGTATCGACACCTGCCGGATAGCCGGAGGGCGTGCGGACGTAGACCCAGCGCTCGATGTGCCCACTGGCATCGGAGACGCCAAACGGAACCGAGTTGCTGGGAGAGATCCAGGCCTGCCCGTCCCACTGACTGCCGCGCGTGCTGGTGCCCTGCTCCGTAATCAGGCCGAGCGCGCCGCTATTATGGGTTTCGTAGTTAGTGTTCGGCTGCAAGCCGTCAACAGAGAGGTAAATGGCCATCGGCGTCGAGCCAAAGCCGCCGTACCGGACGCCATTGTCAGCCGTGTTTTCGTTGGAGCCGAGATAGCGCGGGTAAACGACCGGCGTGATGACCGGCTGCGCCGCCGCCGCTGCCACGAGCAGCGTGAGCGTGAATGTGAGTAGTAAGTGCTTGTTCATGTTGGCCTCGTCACTGGATTGTTTTGAGTTGCTGGTTTATCCTTCACCGGCCGGCACGCTGCATGATATCATACACATAAGTGCGCCGGTCTGGACCAAAGGTCTATCGGGGTGTGTTTAGCGAATCAGTACGGCGCTCGTTAATGCCGTCGAACGGGCGTTCTGAAGACGAAAGAGGTACAGGCCGCCGGGGAGCGGCTGCCCGGCATCGTCCGTGCCCCGCCACGCAGCCTCGATGGGCCCACCGGGATGGAACCCGTCGTAGAGGACCGCCACTCGCCGGCCGAGCACGTCGTAGACAGAGAGCGTCGTGAGGCCGGGGAGGTCGATCATGCCCGAGACGCGCGCCGCGCCAAGTGACGGGTTCGGGTAGGGCGTCGTGAGGCCGAACGAAGGTTCCCCCGGCCGCGCGGCCGGCTCGGTGCCCGTCGTCCTCGAATGGCGAAACTGAAGCGTGCCGCGTCCCGGCAAGAGGACGGAGAGCGTCCTCCCCTGCTGCTCATAGGCGAGCGCCTCTCCGTTGAAGCGTATGTCCTCCACCGGCCCATCGCCTTCAAGTCCAATCGTGAGGCGGGTGGACGCAGCGAGACTGTCCACCTCAACGCGCCAGTCATACACCGTGCCTCCACCCGGCTCGCCGGGAGGCACCAGAGCCATGCGCTGCACGAAGAGCGTTACCGGCCGCTCCGCCTGGAGCACATCGGCACCCTTCCAGCGGACAAAGCTCCCTTCCACGAAGCCCAGCGACCACCAACCCGTCGCGTCGCTTTTTGCGGAAGTGAAGTGGGCGTCCGTCGTCATGTCCCCCGTCGTGCGGACGAAGCTGTCCCCCTGGAGCGTGAAGACGTGCTGGATTCCGTTCTCGACCAAGCTGAACGCCAGGCGGCCGGCGCCGCTCAGGTCTGTGATAGGCGGCAGGCTCTCGGAGGGTGCCGATGGGTAGAGCAGGTGCATGAAGAGCGCCGAATCGGCGGTTTGCTCGACCGCAACGTAGCGCTGCGATTCCTCGCGGCCGCTGGCGAAGCTCGTCCATCCGGTCGATTCCGACAACGTAGCGTCTTCGGACGTAAGCACGAAAGCGTGCAGCGCGGCGCTGAATCCATAAACGTCGGTCGGCGAGACCCACTTCATCGTGTTGCCCGTCCGGGTAAGCGAGCCGCGTCCGTGGAGGAACATCTTGATCGGCACCGGCTCGGGTGCGGCCGTAGCCACGCGGTCATACACGACCCAGAACGCACCGTCGATGAAGGCAACGCCCCGGCTGATGCTGTTCTCGTACGACTTTCCGGCGGCGGTCGCCTGCTTCTCGTTGAGCGCAAAGCTATCGGCCTGCAGGAAGTGAACGTCCTTGGGCCCGAGGTTCTGATCGGCAGGAAGGAAGTTCGTCAGCGGCGCGCCCCCCAGCGTGAGGGTGGTATGCGCCTCGGGCGTGGTATACCACGAATCCCGTCGGTCGTCGCTGAAACCGCCGGGGCCGTAGCCGGCATCCGGCACGAGCACGGCGGCGCGGCTCTCGACGAAGTAGGAAAGCAGGTCCGGATGGTCGTGGTTGTCCGCCGCCGCCACCCCGTGAAAGAGGAGGTAAGGAGCCTGCGTGTCCGTCCAGCTCGCGCGGAAGACCGTCTGCCCGGTAGCCAGATGGACGAGTGGATCGACGTCCGGGGCCGACTCTGCTATCTCCGGATGATAGAGGACGTACTCGTCGATTTCCCAGACGACATCGTTCGAGGCACCCGTATACTTGCCGTTCGTGAAGTCGGTGGAGGCAAACCAGTGCCACTGGAGCACTTCGGACAGCGGGGCGCTCGTATGGAGGCGGGTGCTGGTACCCGTGTACGCGGCAGCGACCATGTGGGTCGGAAAGACCTTCAGATAGCTGTCTTCCAGGTTAGGGATCCATCCACGCCCGGTGCGAGTCAGCACGGGCCACTCGAAGGCGGCCTGGTAGTACGGGAAGTGGTTGACACCGGACACGTTGAGATACTGCCACAAGAAGGGAATAAAGTTGACGGCCGAGTACATATCGTAGTGGCCTCCTTCCCGGTAGATGCCGTCGGCGCTGTACTGGTACTTTGTGACGGTGTTGACCTGTTCAAGGCCGAAGCGAAGCCAGTCCGCTGCCCGTGGATCAGCCGAGAGCGCGAGGGCGGCGGAGGCGATGCCGTAGGCCGGCTTGGCGCGGTGGTTGTGCGGGCGCGGCGCGTACCGGGCACCCGAGACCATGTTATTGCGCAGAAGCAGCACTTCCTCGACCAGCAAGTCCCGAATGGCGGCATCCTGAGCAGGCGTAAGCTGTGGCTGCACCCAGTCGTACGCCTCGACGTAGTTCTGCAGCCACGTGCCCCGGTAGATCTCGTCCCAGGGTTTGTCAAACGACGATGATGCGCCCGTGCGCGGCACGTTGGCATAGGCGGCGAGCAGCCCATCGATGGCCTTGCCGCGGGCCGCTGCGTCGCCGTTCATGATCCACGCGAAAGCCATGAGCTTCGTGAACTGCGACCGCTCGGCAGGATCGGAGAAGTCCGTCGCCGCGCTGCTCTTGTACTTGTTGTACCACGCGCCCGATGACGTACCGAAGAGCCGGTTCCATAGCGTCATGGCATAAGCGTCCTGGTCTTTTTTGGCGAGAAGGCCCGGCACGTCGGCGGCGGCGAACATGAGCGACGGATGCACCTCCGCCGCAGGCAGCACCGGGTCCGTGGGGACGGTGAAGCCCGAGTACGAATTGTAGAGCGTCTGCGCGCGGGCGGCTGAAGTCCCGCCCAGAAGCAAGGCCATCATAAAGACGCCCAGCCGCAGGTGCAAATGCAAAGCCTTATTCATTCTCGTCACCAAGCGCGCCGAACTTCAGAACCGAACACCCGCTTCGAGGACTACGGCGTGGCGGTAGCGCTCGTTGTGGTTGATGTTGGACATCCAGCGGTCCGGGTACGCCAGATCGAGGTATTCGTAGGCCACGTCAAAGGAGATCATTCCGAAAGCCAGTCCAGCTCCGAGCGAGTAGACCGAGGCGCGGGCGGGATCGTCGAGCAGGCCCGCGCCCGCCGGAACGAACGTCTGCGGCTCGTCTCGGAACCCGGCACGAAGGCGTAGCCACCGGAGAGCCTCGAACTCGGCCCCGAGCCGCAGCGTGTTGCCGTCCTGCCACTGCGTCGTATCGGCATTCAGGCGCGCATCGCTGAGATGGCGGACTTCATAGTCGACGGCCACGTTCCACCGCTCGGTGGGCGTGAGCGCAATGCCGAGGCTGTAGTCCGACGGATATTCGATCTCGTCCTTGCCGGAACGCATTGCGCTGTAAGCAGGAGCAAATTGGCCGCCGTCCAGGTCCCACGATCTCGTGAGCGTATAGCCGGGGCGGAAGGTCGCCCCGAGACGATAGTAGCGACTCGTGTGAAGCAGACTGAGCGTAACAAACGTGCCGCTGTAATCGGACGTGCCGGCGAGCGCATAATCGGCCGGGTTTTCAAGCAGCGAAAAGTCGTTGTTGTAGCGCAGCTGAAAGACGCCGCGGCCGCGCGTGCTCTCCACGTCGTCGGACGAACCGTTCAAAAAGCCGACGGCCGCGCCAAAATGCCAGGCATTGCCGACCGTAACGGCAAGGGCAGGCGTCAGGCTGTAGATGCTGCCTTCTCGCGAACGGCTGAACTGGTACCAGTTTACATCGAGCGTATCGCCCTGCTTGAGGCGTTCTATCGGCCGCGGGCGAAGCTGTCCGATATTCGGATCAAGGGCATTGTTATTCTGAAAATAGTGGTCCAGGTCGATCATGAGGCCATAGCCCAGCGCGGCCGTGAGGCGCACCGGCCCCGCGCGAAACGGCATGGCCGCCGCGACGAAACCCGGCTTGAAGGCTGATTGTGTCCTTTTCCAGTCGGGCGTGATGCTGTCGAACGGACGCGTGACGGCGGCTGGATCGCCTTCCAGGATCAGGCTCATCTCAGCGTAGATGCGGTTGGGCAGCCACTCCTGGTCCTGCCGGTACTCGGTAGTGCTGTAGGCTGCGCCGAGACGCACCTCCGGCCCTGCGAGCATCCCGAGCGCAGCCGGGTTGCCGAAGAGAGCCGTGGCGTCGTTGCCGGCGCCAATCACACTCCCGCCCATTGCCCGCGCGCGCGCGCCGATGGTGATGAACTGGTCCACGCCCTGTATGAGCAGCGGCTCTGCGACGCTCTGCGCCCGCGCTGCCGGCACCGCGGCGAGCGCCGCAAAGAGCACGGGGAGAAAGGATAATCGTTTCATATCAGGAGGCGAAAAGGAGCGCGCCGGCTCCGGCTAAATACCTGCGGAGATGGAGAAGCGATGGACGCTGCCCAGCGCCGCGTTCATCCCGCCGTAGCTGTAGTCGATGGCAAGACCCACCCCCGCGACGCCGGTATGAAGGCCCCCACCGAACGTCCAGTTGTCGGCGTCGTAGTTGAGCTTGTAGCCGCCGCGCAGGGCAAGCACGTCCATGAAGCCGTACTCCGCCCCCAGGTGCATCTGCTGATCGTAATCGTTCGGCTGCACAAGGTCGTAGGAGAGCGTTAGCCGGCTCATGTTGTTGGGCACGATCAGCCCGTTTCGGCCCATCAGATCGGCCGCAATTCCGAGCCGGAAGGTCATCGGTGCCGGAAACTCCTCTTCGGCAAACTGGACCGAGGGGCCGAAATTCTGAACCGAAGCCCCGATCCGCGTCGAGCGAAAGTCGGTGTCGTACTGCATACCGAAGTCGAACAGCACCGCTGAGGCGGACGTGTTGTACGAGTTTTCGCCAACGCTTACCGAGCCGCTGCTGTAGAGGGATTCCGAGGCATACTTGGCCGTCAGGCCGGCCGAAAACCGGTCGGTCAGAGACCGCCCATAGCTGAGGCCGACGACGTAAGCGCGCGGGCTGAAGGTGGCACCGGTAAGGCCCGGGTTGTACGTTCCGCCCTGCCCAAAACCGAGGTCCTCGACGCGCGTCTCCTCGATGGCCCCATAGTCGACGTACTGGAACTGCACGCCAACATGCCCCCACCGCCCGGCGTTGGCTCCGAAGGCGACGGCGCTCTGCCCGGTATCGAAGAGCCAGAGCACCTGCGTGGCCGAGACCTGCATCTTTTCGACGGATGTAAGGCCCGCGGGATTCCAGAAGAGCGCATCGCTCCCTCTGGCTACGGCTGTAAAAGCTTCCCCCATTCCCGTGGCCCGTGCAGAGGGCATCACTTTGAGGAACTGGAAGGAGGTCGTACCCACCTTCTGCGCTGCGGCCGGCCGGATGGCCAGCGCCGCCACGAGGACGAGCGCCGACCACCGGAGGGCCACTCGTACGCTTGGAGCAAGAGAGTTTCGGGTCATGCGTTTCCTTTATCGGATAATCACGAACTTGCCGTGGTTGCGCTCGCCGCTCGGGGTCTCGATGACGTAGAAGTACACCCCGGAGGCAATGAGCTGGTCGTTGCGAGAGACCTGAAACCACGCCGTCGAGTAGAGCGGTTCGTTGTGCTCGATCGTCTCGACGAGCTGCCCACTGTAGGAATAGATGCGAATGGTGGCCGGTGAGGGCATATTGTAGAAGCCGATCCGCTGCGCTGCTTGCCCGCCTCCCTCAAAACCCGACTGCACAATGAACGGGTTTGGCACCACGTGGACCGTCCCCAGCCGCTCCGTCGACCCGAGCTGCGTCGTATGCGAGGTCAGGTTCGTGCGGCCACTCATGCGCCCGTTTTCGTCCACCGAAAGCACCGAATAGTAGTATGACTCGCCAATGCGGGTGACGGGGTCGACAACCCTGTACTGCGCACCGTCGAAGTAGGACGCTTCGCCCGAAGAGACTGTGGCAAGGGTCTCCCACGGGCCAAGCGGATGGATGCTCTTCTGAACGAGATAATGGTCGAAGCTACCCTGAAGGCGCGGGTGCTGAAAGGATTCGATGGCGGGTCCCCAGCGGACGACGTTGCGCGCCAGCGAATCGCTCACGACCTCGATGCCCGGTGCCGGAACGGGGACTGGAATGCTGTAGCGGCCCTGGGCGGGAAACTCGAACGGCCAGTACGGCGGATCTTCCGTGCTCCCGGTGTAAGCCTGCTTCGCCTTGTCCGCCACGTCGCGGATGGTCACTACGTCGGAGTTGACGTAGGACGGCAGGGGATACTTGCTCAGGTAGTCGCTGCCATAGGTGAAGGCGTTTCCGGTGTTGCCGCCGTAAGTGATCTCTTCATAGAGGTTTGGGACCGGGTAGAGGCCGAACTTGGTCTCCTCGCCACAGTCTTCGCCGCAGCTTCCACCGAAGTCTTTCAGGCCGGCGCGCGTCTGCTCGACCGTCGCCGCGCCGAAACCGGCCACTTCGGCGAGGCTGAAGCGCACTTTCTCACCGAAGGGAATCTTGTATGGCCCCATGGCGAAATAGCGGCCAACGGCCTTGCGGGTCTGCCGGTGGTTGAACTGCCCTCGTCCAATCCAGCACTTCACAGAGTCCGGCTCCTCGGCGCAGTCAAAAGCAGGATCCGGATCGGCGATGGTTTCTTTGCTGTAGATCGACGCGCGGCGCGAGGGCACTTCAAGGTCCGCAGCCACCTTCGAGGAGCGCATATTGGTCGTTTCGAGGCGGTTGAAGTAGGGCTGCTTGATGTAGCCGTCCGGATGCAGGGCCAGCTCGAGCTGGGTTGGCGTGTAACCGGCCGTGGCGTTGGTCTCACCGGCGCGAGCCAGATGCTCGGTGTCATAGTAGAGCATCATGTTTCCGACGGCCGCCGGAGCGTTCAGGCCGCCACTGAGGCGGTTTTCTCGCGCCCACTCGTCGGCGTACTTGGGGTCCGGCATACCGTGCATCGTAAGCACGTAGTTGAGCCAGCGTGTATGATCAAACCGGCCGCGCAGGTTGTTGCGCTCCATGAGGTCGTACTCGTAGCGGTTGTACTCGCGCAAATAGCCGAACATCGAGGGAGCAAAGCCATACGGGAAAGCGAAGAGCACGTCCTGAAGCGTAGCGGTGGACTCTATGGTCGTTGGGTCGCCGTCGCGGTTGCCTGTGTTTTCAAACTCGTATTCGTAGATGATGAAATCGTCATAATCCGGATAGCTCCACGCGCGCGTCGTGCGGGTTACGGTTACGCCAACGGAGGTGGCCCACTTGGCAACGATGATCTCCTCTGCCTCGTTTGGATCATAATCCGGGTTCAGCCCTCCGTCTTCGAGGACGGGATAGTTCTCCGTCTTGTAGATAACAAGCGGGAAGGACCAGACGCCGGTGGCCGTTTCAGGCCGCGAAGAGCCGACGCCCCCGCAAAAGGCGTACATTCGGCGCGTAGAGTCCGCCGCGTCCGCCGCGATCCAGACGCCGCCGCCGAGCGTGTTGTTCATGCCGTCATACTCGATCCCGTCCACGACGGCGCGCGAATTGCCGGGCCATTCCATCAGAGGCACGCTGGTCTGATTGCCGGCCTGCCCCTGGTGGTAGGCTCGCCCAATTTCACCGGAGTTGTAGAGGGTTTCGTGCAGCATGCCGCGATTATGGATGCGGTAGTCGTCGGACTGCGCGCGAACGGAGGCAGCGCCCAGCGGCAGCAGGATCGCAGCAATAAGAAGGCTTCGGTTCATAAGTCGCATCGAGGGTCCGGAAGTCGAGAGAAAGAGCGTCCGGCGCTCAGAAGTCAATGGTCATCCCCAGAAAGATGGAACGCGGCCTGTTGCCGTAGATGAGGAAGGACTGGTCCGCCAGGAAGGGAACGTCCTGGTCAAAGTAGCGGAGCGCGTCCCGGTCCTCCTCGTATTTGGTGATGTTCTCCCGGTTGCGGAAGACGACGTCGTAGTCGTAGAGGCGCTGGTTAAAGACATTAAAGACTTCAGCGTAGACGGTGCCCCGGGCGGTGGGCGTCTTGAAGCGGCGCGTGAGCTTCAGGTCGGTGTTGTATTCCATGGGTGCCCGGCGATTGTTGCGCAGGGCGAGGCCCTCGGTGTTGTAGGTGTAGGGCCGTCCGCTTCGCACGGAGGAGCGGAGGGAAAGATCGATCCCACCCAGCGGACGGAAGCCTGCGATCCGCGGCCCGAACTTGGCCGGCGAGTGCGCCGCAAGCTGAAGCACCGTGTTGTGCGTCCGGTCAAAGTCCAGCAGCACGTCTCGAAGGTTCGCCAGCTGCGTGCTGGGCTGGTCCTGTTCATTCTCGAAGTAGACGGGCGGCGCGTCGAAAGTGGCCATGTTCTTGCCCGTGGCGATGCCGTAGTTGTAGCGCACCGCGCCGGTAACCGCGCCGCGCCGCTTGTTGAGCGAAATCCGGAAGCCGCGAATGTCCGCGTAATCCACGTTGATGAACGTCTCCTGCGGCTGGAGATTGAGGCTGCTCGGCTGGAAATAGGCGAGTTCGACGAGGTTCTTAACGTCTTTATAGTAGCCGCTCAGGTCCAGGGTAAAGCCTTCGCCAAGTCCTTGCGCAAGGCCAACTTCGTACTGCTGCGTCTTCTCAGGCTTGAGCCGCGGATTGCCGAGCCGTATCGGTTCGAGGTTGGCCCGGTCGACGCGCGTGAAAATGGTGCGCTCGAACGAAGGACGCTGCAGGAACGAACCGTAATTGAGGTGAAAGACCGTCGAGACGGAGATCGGGAACGAGACGCCGACGCGCGGCTGGAGGTAAAGCACCGGATCGGTCTTTGCCCGCGCCGCTAGGCTGGGATCGCGCGGTTTGTTCTCACCGACAGGTGGCTGCGTAGGGTCGTAGCCGGGATTACGCAGCGGTTGGAAAATGTCGGTGTAATAGTCGATGTTCTGGTCGTAGCCGTCCAGGCGAAGGCCGACGTTGGCAATCATGCCGCCAAACTCCATCTTATCCGTGAAGAAGAGCGCCCACTCAAAGGGTTTGGCCTTGTAGAACTCGAGGTCCGACTGCACGGCCGAGGAAAGATTGCGGCGGCTCTGCACGTCCACGTCATAGCGATTGGCCTGCAGGCCGGCCATGATCATGTGGTTGTTGGTCACCTGCGAGGTGATGTAGCCGTCCACCGTGTAGGTCCGAGTGGCTTCATCGACGAAGTCGTTCTCCGTGTAGCCGACGCGGAAGAAGTCCGGCGTGTTAAAGTAGCGCCACGTAGCGGCGTCGGCATCATCGCGGGAGCCGGTGGGGTCGAGCACGTCGGCACCGAGGCGGTAGGACGTCGAGAGGGTATTGAATTTCAGCTCGTAGAAAGTGCGCGCGGAAAGCGTATGTGCCAGGCGCACGCCGAGCTGCAAGCTCCGGTCGCGGTACTTGCTCGAGCCGATGAGACGGTCCCACATCCAGTACCGGAAGTTTGAATAAGAGCGGCTGCCCAGCCCGTTCAGGTCCGTGCCGCGCCGCGTGTCGAGCGCGCCGCTGAAGCGAAGCGAGAGGCCTGGACGGAGTTCGTAAACGACGTTGCCCATGACCTGGCGCACCTTGTCCGGCGTATCCGTAGGAAGCGCAAGCCATTCGTTCTCGTAGCGTCCGGCCAGAAAGAGGCGCGAGTGGGAAGAGAGCGGCCCACCGAGGCTCAGGTCCATTGAGCCGTCCCAGGTGTTGTCATACTCGCGGTTCAGGTCGCGCCGGGCCTGTTTCCAGAGACCATAAGCAATCGATGCAGCTACCGCGGAGTCGGGGTAGTGCGTCGTAAATCCATACGTGAGGTCATAGAAGACGCGGTCGGTTACAGGGTCCGTGCCGGCCCATTCTTCAGGAGTGTCGAGGATCTGGAGGTAAGGGTTGGCGTCTACGGAGAATACGCTTCCACCAAAGTGCTTGTATCCCGGCGTGCGGGTGCGGCCTTCAAGGTGCCCTTCCCACCGCTCCCGGTTGCCTTCCTTCATCGATATGTTCACGACGCCGGATTGCGCGTTGCCGTACTGGGCGCTAAAGCCGCTCGTGATCACTTCGACTTCCTCCACACCGCTCATGATCGGCACAAAGGCGCGGGCGTTCGTCAGCGGATTGACGATGGCCATCCCGGAAAGGTTATAAAGCTCTTCCCCCTGCCGACCGCCGCGAAAGTGACCGTCCACCACGTCGGCTGTGAGCGCGAGCACGTCCGAGAGGTCACGCACGCCGGGAGCGCTCTCGACATCGGACATACGGACGATCTCGCTGGAAGACGTTCGCTCGCGCACCACATCCGGCCGCTCGGCGGTCACCGTGATTTCTTCACCCTCGAACGTGGCAAAGGGCATCGCGAAGTCCACCGTCGTCGTGCGGTTCAGGTTCACGACCACTTCCTGCTTCTCAACCGTCTGATAACCCACCATTGAGGCGCGGAGGGCGTAGGAGCCGGGCGTTATGTTCAAGATGAAATAGCGGCCCTCGGCGTCGGTCGCAGATCCCGTCGTGGTGCCTGCGATGACCACGTTCACGCCGGGCATCGGTTCGCCCGAGGCCGCGTCCGTGACAACGCCGGAGATCTTGCCGGTTTGCGCAGCGGCCAAAGAGGCCGGGAGCAGCAGCGCTGCCACGAGCAGAGCGCGCATGGAACGGGTCATAGGATTGGCGTTCATGAGGCTTGTGTCTTCCACAACAGGCGTAAGCGCTTACAACAGCACCCGCGTAGGGCCGCGCTACCGCAGCGTCTCCCCTACCCGGCCGTACATGCACTTGTATGATGTATTGCTTATACTACGACCAGCGCGATGATTTGTCAAGGCAAAAAAGCGCTTCGCCGACTTTTCTTTGCGGGCGGCGCTGGATATCCTTGTCCACCCGGCCGTCGCGCGCTCGACTTTCCGCCATGCGCTCGTCTTTCCGCCAGGCGCTGCGGAATGCTGAAAGGGGTGGCGCTACCCGCTTGGCACTTCTCGCCCGGCACTCGGCACGTCCGGTCCTCTGCGCCAGATAAGGGGTGCTTTCTGCATCGAGGGGCTGCCGGTGGTCACGTCGTTAGGTGTAAAGCTACCGTAGAACCCCCCGCGCTTTGGCTGCGGCGTTGGGCGGCGATCCACAACAGTTCGAACAGACGTGGAGCTTCTTGCTTTCCTCGCGCCTCCGGCTTCTGGTCCACACGGACCGCGCCGCGCCCCAGGAGATAAGCCGGAAGCGCAAGCCCGATTGTGCTGCAGGCGCGGCTTGCCCGGCGACGAATGATTATATTGTGAAGAATCGCTCATCAGTCCGTAGTCGTGGTTCCGTGCCGACGCAGCGCATACCTGCAACCGGCATCGATGCCACGGCAGGGAGCGCGCCCGGGGTTCTATCCTCTAAGCAGTCCGGATGCCATGACGACCTTAGCCGACGTTCTCAAGCGTGGAGCGGCCTCCCATCCAGCTATCTGTAGCGTGGATGGTGCCACGCTGACCTACAGTGCACTATGGCAGCAACTCAATGGGTTGGCCGCCGAACTGCGCGCTTCCGGCATCGCGCGCGGAGACCGCGTTGCCGTCTCGATCCCCGCCGGTCCGGAAATGGCGTTTGCCTTCCTGGGGATCGCTTCCTGCGCGACGTGCGCACCGCTCAACCCCGCTTACAAACGCAGCGACTTCGACTTCTACCTCGATGACTTGCGCCCGTCGGCCGTGATGCTCTCGGCGTCTCATGACGTCGAACCGCTGCGCGAGGCCGCTCGGGAGCGAGGCATCCCCGTGCTCACGCTTCGCTCCAGCGAATCCGCCGGCGTTCCGTCTTTTAGCCTTTCCGGAACGCGCTCGCGGAAGGAGGTCTTCGAACAGGACGCGCCCGACGAAAGGGACATCGCGCTGATCCTGCATACGTCAGGCACCACGTCTCGCCCCAAAATCGTACCGCTCTCGCACGCCAACCTTCTTGCGTCGGGACGGCACATATCCGCCACGCTCAGGCTGTCGCCGGATGATCGCTGCCTGAACGTCATGCCGCTCTTTCACATCCATGGCCTCATCGGCGGACTTCTCGCGCCGATGTACTCCGGCGGCACGGTCATCTGCGCGCCGGCTTTTGATGCAAAGCGCTTCCTGGACTGGGCCGTAGACTCCGGCGCGACATGGTATACGGCCGTGCCGACCATTCACCAGAGCGCGCTCGAACAGGCAGCATCTGCGCCGGAAAAGGCGGCGCGGATCCCGCTGCGCTTCATCCGTTCGTCCTCTTCCCCCCTTCCCACAACCGTCCTTGCGGGGATGGAGGCGACGTGGAAAGTGCCGGTCGTCGAGTCGTACGGGATGAGCGAGGCGGCGCACCAGATGACCAGCAATCCGCTCCCGCCGAAGAACCGAAAACCGGGATCGGTGGGCCTCGCTGCGGGGCCTGACGTGGCCGTCATGGATGCGGCAGGAACGATGCTCCGCCCGGGCGAACGCGGCGAAGTTGTGATCCGCGGTGCCAACGTGATGCAGGGCTATGAAGCAAACGAGGCCGCCAACGCCACCGCCTTCGCTCACGGCTGGTTTCGCACGGGCGACGAAGGATACTTCGACAGCGATGGATACCTCTTCCTGACAGGCCGGTTGAAGGAGATGATCAATCGCGGCGGAGAAAAGATCGCGCCCGTCGAAGTGGACGAGGCGCTGCTTCGGCATCCGGCCGTCAGGCAAGCGGTCGCTTTCGCGCTCCCCCACCCGACGCTTGGAGAGGACCTGGCCGCAGCCGTTGTCCTGAATCCGCACGCCGCTGCGGACGAACCGGCACTGCGCCGGTTTCTGTCGGACCGCCTCGCGCCGCACCTGGTGCCGAGCCGCATTCTCATCGTAGACGCCATTCCAAAGGGGGCCACAGGCAAAATTCAGCGGATTGGCCTCCATGAAAAACTGGCGGACGCGCTCCATGTCGCCTATTCGGCCGCGCAGTCGGAGCACGAACAGCTCGTCATGAACGCCTTTCAAAGGGTGCTCCATCTTGAACGGGTGGGCCGTGACGACAACTTCTTCAGCCTCGGGGGCGACTCGCTCCGGGCCATGCGTGTGGCAGCGGAGCTGCGTGAGGCTTGCGATGGGGATCTACCCGCAGTCCGCCTGTTCGAAATGCCCACCGCTGCCCTTCTCGGCGCAGAACTGCAGCGACTGAGCCAGTCCGGCTCCGATCTCGACGCCTTGGCCGAAGCGCTCTCGCGCCTCTCTCCCGAAGAGCAGGAACAGCTTCTCTCGGGGCTTGACACGGTTCATCCTGCGCGCAGCGAAGCGTCTAACGTTCCCGCCGGCTGAGATGCTTCGCTCCGATCAGCGCGTCCCGCCGCTCTCACGCACGGGTGCATACCCGACCTGCAAGACAACCCTATGCTCTCCCCTTCCGACCAGCCTCTCCCCTTCCGACCGCAGCCCGGCACCGTCACCCCGTTCATCGGGATTTACGATGTTTTCAGCGCCTCTATCGCCGCGAGGCGGCATCCAACCCTCTTCCTGAGCGGCTTTGGCTTTGCCGCCAGTCACTACGGACTGCCGGACGTGGGCTTTGCCACGTGGTCGGACATCGCCATGTACGTGCAGCGCATCCAGTCCCTCCTTCCCGAGGCGCACCTGCTCGTCGACATCGACGACGGTTACGGCGATCCCGAAGTGGCGGCCCACGTCGCGCGTACCCTCGACCGGATGGGCGTCTTCGGCGTTGTTCTCGAGGATCAGCAGCGCCCTCGCCGCTGCGGGCATCTCCCCGGAAAACAGATTCTACCGCTCGAGAGTTACCTCGAAAAGCTGCACGCCGTTCTCGAGGCGCGCAGCAGGCTCTTCGTCGTCGCTCGAACCGATGCCGCTGATCCGGACGAGGTCGTCAGGCGCGTGCAGGCCTTCGAACAGGCCGGGGCGGACGCCGTGCTCGCGGACGGCATTCGCGACCTTTCCCTCCTCCACCGGATCCGGAACGCCGTCCAGTGCCCGATCGCTTTCAACCAGCTTTCCGGCGGGAAGTCGCCCGCGTGCGACTGGGATACCCTCGAGCAAATCGGCGTCTCGATCGTCATTTACAGCACCCCCTGCCTTTTTGCTGCGCAGCGCGCCATGGAGGAGGCGCTGGACGCGCTCGACCGGAATAATGGATCCCTTGCATCGGCGCTGGAAAGAGACTCTGTCCTGGCGGAGTGCAACGACGTGCTGAACGGGAATCTGCACGGCCTCACACTCGCCCCCACAGCAGCCTCGCACAATGGCCGATTCAACTGAAGAACTTCGCAAGCGGCTGGCCGCGCTGTCCCCCGCTGACCGGGCGCGCCTTGCCGGCAGGCTCCATGCCGGTTCCGAATCGGTGCGCGAATCGCCTGCGGTCCCCACATTGAGTTATCAGCAGCGGAATTTCTGGATTCTGCACCAGATGGCGGAAGACAAGAGTACGTACAACGCGCTCCTGATCGTCTCTCTTACCGGGCCGCTCTCCGCCGGAAGTCTTCGTGAGGCCGTATGCTCGGTCGCCCGGGATTACCGCATCTTCCGCACGGTCTACACGGAAGAGGGCGGCCGAATCGCCGCAACCGTAAAGGAGGACCTCCTTCCCGACTTCCTGGAGGTCCAGTGGACAGGACATCCGGCTACCTTCGAGGACGACGCAATCGAGCGGCTCCGCGAGGTGGCCATCCGCCCCTTCGATCTCGCGTCGGAGTCGCCGCTGCGCGCGCGCCTCTACCGCCTCGATGAACAGCGCCATGTTCTCGGATTCGTCCTCCACCACATCGCCAACGACGGTCTCACGTACGGCGCCCTCTGGACGGCCGTAAAGAGCGCCTACGAAGCGGCCGAGCGCGGCGCGACGCCACCACGCCCGCCGGATGCGGCGCAGTATGAAGCCTATGCGGCCCGGCAACAGTCTCGCCTCTCCACGGCGGCAGAAGAAGAGGCGCTGCGGTACTGGACGGCGCAGCTTCACCATGCACCCGGCGAGATGGCGTTCACCTACGACTATCCCGGCGGCAGTGGCCCCCGCCTGACCGAGGCGGAAGCCGCCTTGCCGCTCGGTAGCCTGCATGACGAGGTGATCGCCTTCGCGCGCGCCGAATCGACCACTCCGAACGTGGTGTACCTGGCCGCCTACTTTGCGTGGTGGTTTCGGCAGACAGGCCGGCGAGACATGATCATCGGCGTGCCCGTAAGCGCGCGGCAGTCCAAAGAGGATGAGCAGGTCCTTGGCTGCTGCATCAATATGCTGAGCATCCGGCAAAGTGTCGATCCGGAATGGACGTTCAAAGAGACGGTCCGGCATACACGCAAGGTCATGATGGAGGGCATTCGCCACGCCGACATGCCGTTCCTGCGCCTCGTGGAGGAACTTTCGCACGAGCAGAAAGGCGCGTTCGGTTTCTACAACACGACGTTCCAGTACCGCAACTTCGTCCCCACGTTTGCCCCGCTGGGTGCCTGCGCCGCCGAAGTGCGCTCTTCCCGCCGGTGGTCCTCTCAGATGCCCTTTATGCTCGAGATCCTGCCGGGCAACAACGCGCCCCGCATAACGTGTACCTACCAGACGCGCCTCTTCCGCAAAGATTCGGCAGACGCCCTCCTGCGGCACTACCGGACCCTGCTGGCGCACGCGATTGCAGACCCGGACGAGCAGCTTGGCGCGCTGCGCCTCATGGACGAGGAGGAACGCCGGCTGGTTACGTCCGAGTGGCCGCGCAACACGCAAGCCTATCCGCGCGACGCATCCGTGCCCGCGCTCTTCAGGCAAGTGGCCAGGGAGCGTCCGGACGCGACTGCCCTCGTCCTGGGTGATCGGCAGATGAACTACGCCGAACTTGACCGCCTGTCGTCGAGGGTTGCCGCCGGACTGCGACGGCGCGGCGCAGGGCGGGGAACGAGGATCGGGCTTTGCCTCGACCGATCTTTCGAGGCCATCGTGGGCATGTTGGGCATTCTGAAGGCGGGCGCCGCCTACGTTCCGCTCGACCCGGAATATCCGCCGGCCCGGCTCAAGATGATGATCGGCGATGCGCAGGTTCTCGCGACCCTGACAGACGCCGGCAGCCTCGGGCGGGTGCGCAGCCTTGGTGCCGAACCGCTCCTCATTGAAGCCCTGTTCGAGTCAGGTGCCGATGCGTCCTTCACGCCGGTTCGCGTCGAGCCGACGGAGCCTGCCTATTTGATGTACACCTCAGGCTCGACGGGTACGCCGAAGGGCGTGCTCATTCCGCACCGCGGCATCGTGCGCCTCGTGCGCGGGGCGGATTACGCGGACGTATCGAAAGACGAGACGGTGCTGCACGCCTCCTCCCCATCTTTCGACGTAGCCACCTTCGAGATCTTCGCGCCGCTGCTCAACGGCGGATGCCTGGTCCTGATGCCACCGGCTCCGCCGTCCGTGAGCGACCTCCAGCGGGCCATCGAAAAGCATGGCGTCACAACCCTCTGGCTGACCGCCGGACTGTTCCACCTCGTTGCAGACACCGCTCCGGAGGCGTTCAGGCCGCTCCGGCAGCTACTCGCCGGCGGCGACGTGCTCTCGCCCGCTCACGTGCAGAAGGTCCTCGACGCTTGTCCGGATCTGCGCTTCATCAACGGATACGGTCCCACGGAAAACACGACGTTCAGCCTCTGCTACACGGTTCCGCGGGACCATCATTTCGCGTCGAGCATCCCGATCGGGTACCCGATTGCCAACTCGGAGGCCTACGTTCTGGACGACCACTTGCGGCCGCAGCCGGTGGGGATGCCGGGTGAACTGTTCGTCGGCGGCGATGGCCTTGCGCTTTCTTACTGGAATCGCCCGGAGTTGACGGCGGAAAGGTTCGTCAAACATCCCTTTGTGCAGGACCCCGACGCGCGGCTCTACCGCACCGGCGACATGGCCCGACTCCTCCCGAGCGGAATCGTCGAGTTTCTGGGGCGCAGGGACTCGCAGCTGAAGATTCGCGGATTCAGGGTGGAACTCGGGGAGATCGAGGCGACCCTCTCCAAAGCGCCGCACGTGCACCAGTGCATCGTCGTAGCCCGCAAGGACGGTACCGGCGACGCGAGGCTGATTGCGTATGTTCGCGGGGAGACCGGGCGGGACGCCGTCGGTGACGCCCAGAGCCACGCCCGTTCCCTGCTGCCGCTCTACATGATTCCAGCCCAGTGGGTGCCGGTGGACTCTTTCCCGCTGACGCCCAACGGCAAGGTCGACCGGGCGCGGCTGCCTGATCCGCCCCGCGCGGAGCATGACGCCTCGCCTGGCAGCGCGCCGTCCGGCCGGCTGGAAGAGCAGTTCCTCGAGATCTGGCGCAGGTTGTTTCACACGGAAGACGTGGGGTGTGAAGACAGCTTTTTTGATCTCGGCGGCAACTCGCTACTCGCCATTCGATTTGTAGCGGAAGCTGAACGAGCCACAGGCAAACCGCTGCCGCTCAATCAGCTTTTCCTGCACCCGACCATCCGCGAGTTGGCCGCAGCGTTGCAACAGGTCGAGGTGCCTGGGGAAAAGAAGGCCCTGGTGCCGCTCGCCGGGGGCGGAGATCGCCCTCCGCTCTACATCGTCCATGGCTGGGGAGGAGACGTTTTTGGGTTTCGCGAACTGGCCCGCGGCATTGGCGCGGACCAACCGGTATTCGGCATCCAGGCGGTCGAGCATAGAGGTTTCGCCGCCCGGCATTCGTCTATTGAGGCCATGGCCCGGCAGTATGCCCAGGAGATCCGCGCGCATCAGCCGGAAGGGCCGTACTATCTGCTCGGATTCTCCGTCGGCGGCATGATTGCCTACGAGACGGCATGCGTCCTGCACCGCTCCGGAGCTGAGGTCGGGATGGTCTTCGTGCTCGATACGCACCCTTCCAACCTGCCGATGAGCGTCCGTTTGTCGGCTTCTGCCGGATATTTGGCCCGGCGCGCGGGCTATCATGCAAAGACGATCCTCTCCGCCTCGCCACAACGCGCCCTCTCCTCGCTGCGCCTCCGCGGAAAGGCGCTCGCGGTGCATGTGCGTCCGCGCGGGCTGCGGCAAAACGGCCACTCGGCTGAACCGATAGCCGTTCCAATAGGCTCCGACTACTACCAGGTGCTCGGGGCGCGCTACGTCCCTCAACCTTGCGCCCTGCCCGTGACGGTCTTGCAGGCAAGCGACAGCCATTTCAACCAGCGCGTGGCGTGGCAGCACCTCCAGCCATCCTCACTCGAGGTGGTGCCGCTCTCGGGCAAGCACCTGGAGCTGCTTTCCGGCCCGGCATTCCGGGAGATTGTCCGCGTTCTTCGGGAGCGACTGGAGGCGCTGCAGGCCCGCGTACCCGCATGATCCTGCACGCCTGGGATCCGCGCCGGATGCCGGGAGATCCTCCCCCGCTGCCGCGTGGCGCAGAGGACCCGGTCGTCAACCTCATCGATCTGGATACGTGCGCGGAAGAATGGATCGCGCTCTTCGACGCGCCCGGTACGCTCGAACACGCACGCGCCCGGTCTTTTCTTCGGGAGGTAGACCGGCGGCGGTACCGTTCGTCGTGGGCGTGCGCGCGGGCCATCCTCGCCCTTTACACCGGGCAACCGGCACGAGAACTCGCCTTCGAGCGAGGGCCGCGCGGCAAGCCCGCCCTGGCGGGAGCGAGCAGGCTTTGCTTCAGCCTCTCGCGTTCGGGGGCGCTCATGCTGCTCGCGCTCCACGGGGATCACGAAGTTGGCGTCGACCTCGAACGCGCGGATCAGCACATGGTCTCAGAGGCCGTCCTGGAGCGGGTGCTTGGGGGCGGGGAACGCCGCTTCCTCGGCAGCCTCCCTGCCCGTGAACAGAGCCGCGCCTTTCTTCAGTTCTGGACGCTAAAGGAAGCCGTTTTGAAAGCGACGGGCGAGGGCCTTTCGCGCGATCCCGTCGAGATCCAGATCGACCTGAGCGCCTCTCCCCCGGTGCCGCTACACCTACCCGCCACTTACCCGCCGCCGGAAGCGTGGAGCCTGAGCCGGTCGTCCGCCCCGGCCTTTGTGGCCGCCTCTGCCTTTTCGACAAGTGACCGTGCGGCAAGCACGGCCTCTCCCCCGCCCTCTTCAGGGTCTTCGCAAGCGCGATGACGGCCCACCCGTTTTATGAGCCGCATCTGGAGGCCGGGCGCTGCGCGACCTCCCGTCTGCGCGCCCACGACGCGTGAACGCCACGGCGAACTTTGCCCTCTCGTGACTTGTGTTCGTTTGCCGCTCGGCCTGCGCATAATGCCATAATATCCTGCCATCATATTGATTCATGGGATGATCTCGTCGTATCATACCAGTGACTGAAATCACAGAATGGTATTGTAATACTACTACATGGTATGATATGATAATACTTGTCGGCGGAGAAAAAGGCGGGACGGGCAAAAGCACCATTGCGACGACGCTCGCCGCCATGCGCGCGCACCGCGGGCACGACGTGCTGCTCATCGACGCCGACCCGCAAGGCTCCGCAACCAACTGGGCCACCGCCCGCTCGGACCGAGACGTCGTTCGGCTCACGTGCGTCTCCAAGCAAGGCCCGTCGTTCCGCAAAGACGTGCTCGACCTCTCCACGCGCTACGAGGATATCATCATCGACGCCGGCGGCCGCGACTCCAAAGAACTGCGCGCCGCCATGGTCGTCGCAGAACGCCTCTACGTGCCCGTACAACCCTCGAGCGCCGACGTGTGGACGCTCGACACCATGGAACAGCTCGTCGACCAGGCGCTCGCCTACGGAGATCTCGACGCCTTCGTCGTACTGAGCCGCGCCTACACGGACCGGCGCATCCCCGAAACCAGCGGCGTGATCGATCTACTCGGAGAATATCAGCTACTCCAGTGGAGCCAGGTGGCCCTCGGTGAGCGCGTCGACTACCGGCGTTCATTCGGCCTCGGCCTCTCCGCTGAAGAACTAAACCCTGTGAGCAAGGCGGCTTCCGAAACGCTCCTGCTCTACCGCCATGCTTTTGACGAGGTAACCGCATGAACGAATCCCGTGGCATCCAGCGCAAGCCCGCACCGAGGAACATGGGGGAGCGCCCCAATCCCGACCGGTTCATCAATGAAGCCGGCGCGGCCGGTTCTCCGCCCGCCGGCAGCATCGACGATCTCGTCTCGACCCTCTCCCCTTCCACGCCGCCGGAGAACGTTCGCCTCAAAACATTCAATCTCCGCCTCCCGCCGGACCTCCACGCGAAGCTCGAGGGGGTGAGCCGCGCCACCGGCCGCAGCATGCACGAAGTCGCCATGACCATACTGGCACCTGGTATCGAACGGGCGTATGATCGGTTCGTATGATGGTATCATACTATGACATGATGTCATGGTAATCCGTGGTCATTTCGGCGTTTTAGCACCGGTCACGCGCACTGCGGCCTATTTAGTATTTTCATATCATACCGTGATATGATGCCCGCGCGTTCGCCACTTGCTCACGGCCGCCCGTTCAGCGTCGAACGTGTACCGGACCACTCCCCCGCCTCGCGCGTGCCGTGTCAGACCTTCTTTCACCTGAAGGCTTGTCCCCCGATCGTTTTCAAAAAACAAAAAATGATCTGCCGCTCGCGCGGGACGCGCGCTTACAAAGTTTATAAAGGTTTATAGAGTTTACCGTTCGCGCAAACCCTTGCAACACAGTACCCTGCGATGCTCTGCCCCCCACAGACTTGTGATCAGATCCCCCCGGATTTGTGATCAGACCCCCCCGGATTTGTGATCAGATCCCCCCGGATTTGTGATCAGACCCCCACAAACTTGTGCTGCCCCCCACAAACTTGTGATCAGGCCCTTCCTATAGCCTGAATCGGCGGATTAGAGGGGCTGTGCCCCCCACAGATTTGTGACGAGAATCATTCTGCCCCCCACAAACTTGTGATCGAGGAGGCTTGCATGATCGGAACGGGCGACGTACTCTATTGCTCATGAAAGCGGAAGTCATCAAGCACAGCGCCAGCATCTCGATCACGAACAGGATCACCCTGCTCCAGCGGCAGGCCTATAACGTGCTCCTGGCCAATGCCTACGACGAGCTGCAAAGCCAGCAGGAGCACGAAATCGCCGTTAGCGACCTGCTGGATCAGCTCAAAACATCGACGCGCAACGTGGCCCACGTGCGCGACGCCCTCCGCGGCCTCACCTCCACGACCGTCGAGTGGAACGTGCTCGGGCGAGACGGCGCACAAGAATGGGGGGCGATGAGCCTCCTCGCTCAGGTTATCATCAAAGAAGGGATCTGCCGGTATGCCTACGCGCCCCACCTCCGCAAACTGCTGCACAACCCTCGGATCTACAGCAAAATCAAGCTTGCCATCCAGTGCAAGTTCTCCTCCAAGCACGCGCTCGCACTCTACGAACTCGCCTGCGATTTCAGGGGGGTAGGGGAGACCCCCTGGATCGACCTCGACGGGCTTAAAAAGCTCACCGACACGGCTTCCTACACCGACTTCAACAAGTGGCGCCGCCGAGTGCTCGACGTCGGCGTCCGCGAAATCAACAAGAGCAGCGATCTCCACGTCACCGTCCTTTTCGAAAAAGTGGCCAAAGGGCGCGTCGAACGTATCAAGTTCAAGATCGAGGAGCGCCCGCCGGCTCCTCCGCCCGCTGCCCGCAAAAAGATCGCTGCCGCACCGGTAGGGGTCGCGGCGTTTGTCGACGTGCCGGCGGCATCCTTCGACCTCGACGCCGAACTGGGCAAGCTGCAGCCAGAGGCGCGACTTGCCATCGAGGAGGAAGCCCGAGCCGCCCTGGGAGCCTTCACCAACGACATCGCCCTGCGCGCCGAGATGAAGCGCGTCCTCCGAGAGCGGCAGTGATACGCCCCCTCGAACAGGCCACCGGAAGCGCGTAGCCGGGCAGCACCCACTGTCGTCCTCAGGCGTCGCGCGGCAAAGCGGGGCGAAACCCTCCGATGCCGACCTGAAGGCCAGGGCGCAGCTCGCATCAAGACCGCGTTTCCAAAATGATCGCGCGCGGGAGACCGTATAGAGCGGTGCCGATATGGCAATCGAAGGCCGCCCACGGCCGGTCTAAGGCCGATTCTTGCGAGGCGCGGGCCCTGCACCGTCCGGCGTGACTCCGCTCCGTTGCGAGAGGACGTGAAGACGGCCACCTCTGCCAATTGCGGGTACAATGTTGCAGAGCGGCCCGGCATCTATTCTCCCCGCCGTCAGCGCGGCCACGAAGCCGGGGGAGGGGAGAGGCCGAATTGCGGCAAACCACCGTCTGCTGAAGGCCCCTTCTGCAAGGTTCTTTGGAACGACGGGTTTGCCAACTCCTGAACATAACATCCCCCGGTTTCTATCCTGCGCCGCTTCGGCCGCGCGAGCGTCAGGTCCCGTGAGGAAGGAAGCGAATTCTGACCAGGTGAGTTGAACACGGATCGTCATCCCGTTTTCTGCTCAATACAGCACGCGCTATGTCGCATGAACTTTTCTCCGGCCGCGGTACCCGGCAAGCCGCACAAGGCCGCGGCGTGCCCGCCGGCGGGAGGGAAGCCGCGACCCAGCGCATCGCCTTTTTTACCGGAAACTACGGCCACGTCGTCGACGGCGTCTTCCTGACGCTCAGGCGGCTCGTCGCACACCTGAGGCGCAATGGCCACCAGGTGCTGATTTTCGGCCCCTCCGGACGGCCCCACGACAGCAACACGGACGCCGGCTATGTGTCCGTCCCCTCCCTTCCGATCCCGGGGCGTTCGGAGTACCGCTTGTCATCGAGCCTGCACCGCAGCGTGCAAAGACGCCTCGAAGCGTTCAATCCGACAGTTGTTCATGTAGCCACGCCGGATCTGTTAGGATTGACGGCCATTCGGTGGGCCAAGCGAAACGCAGTGCCGGTCGTCGCAACCTACCACACGCACTATGTCGCATATTTTGCCTACTACCACCTCGGCTTCCTGAAGGGCGCTGTGACCTGGTATACGCGCTGGTTCTACAATCAATGTGATCACGTCTATGTGCCCACGGAGCCGCTGATCGATTTCTTTAGATCAATCGGAGTTCGAGACAACGTGCGAGTCTGGGGACGCGGGGTGGATCAGCAGCGGTTCAGCCCCGACCGGCGCTCTGCCCCTCTATGCCCTTAATGAACGTGCCCTATGCCCTCAATGCACGTGGTTGTGCCCGTCGTCCGCCGGCCCGGTCGCGGCGCTGTCGGCAGCGGCAGGATTCCTGGCCGTGAGCGTCGCATACTGCTCCGGCGTCATCTCGGGAAGCTGCTCCAGAAAGGCGACGATCTCCCAGAGTTCTTCCTCGGAGTGCGTCGGGCCAAACGCCGGCATCCCCGCCAACTTGATGCCGTGCTCGGCAACCCAGTGAAGCTCCTGCGCCGACCATTCTTCCGCCGCCTCACTCAGCTTTGGCGGCTTCGGCACCATGCCCTCACCGATCACGCTGCGCTCGTGGCCGGGCGCGCCGTGGCACGTCTGGCAGATCTCGCCGTATGCCCGCGCGCCGCGCTCCACGCGGCCGGAGTCCTCCAGATCGACCGGAACAGCCCCGTCATCGGCGCGCGCTTTGATGGAGTGGTCGGTCGTGGTCGAGAGAAACCACCGCATCAGACCGGTGTGCCCCGCCGTGGCGGCCACATTGTAGATTCCCGTGTAGGGAAAGAGCAGCGCGCCAATGGCCAGAACGGCGAGCGTCGCGAGAACGGTTAGAACGTACTTCATATCGGAAGAATCAGGATTTGGGTTAACGCGCCTCGAAGCGCTGCGCCACGGAGCCGCCCGACAGCGGCTGGTCGAGCGAATTGCCGGCGGCGTATTCGAACACGCCGACCTTCCCCGTGTCGTCGTGGAGCATGGCGAAGAGGGGAGTGCCCGGTTCGACAGCGGCCGTCAGGCGGACGGGCACGTTCTCAGTCTTGCCGTGCTGGATGAACGAAACGCCGATCACGGCCGAGGCGTCCGGACCTCCGCCGGGTGCGGCCGGATGCAGGACCACCCAGGCGTCTGATTCGACCTTCGTCTCGGCGATCATCACGATTTCGCCGCGCAGCGCAGGTTGGGCGACCTTCAGGCTCGGCGCGCCGGGCACGGGGCCGGTCTTCTCAACGGAACCGCCCTCAACCGGCGGCACGTCTGGGGGCATCGGCTCCGAGTCGTCGTCGAGGCCGTCGAGGTCTCTGATGAGCGCTTCCATCTCGGCGATCTCGCGCCGCTGCGAAAGGATGATCTCGTCGGCCAGGCGGCGGACCCGCGGGTCGGAGATCTCGGCCCGCTCGCTCGTCAGAATCGCGATCGAGTGGTGCGGGATCATGGCCTTCATCCACGCCGTGTCTCCGATGGTCGTCTGGCTGCGCGCGAAGAAGAGCGCAGCGACGAAGAGGACGAGGCTCCCGGCGAAGATCGCGACGTTCTTCTTCTTGTCGGAATACATCGAGAGCATAAACGAGAGCATGATCACGGCCATCGCCGCCCCCATGTAGAGTGCCATCCAAAAGCGTGTCTGGCTCCACCAGACATGCGTGAAGGCGTACGCGGTCGAGTACATCAGAATGAACATCACCACCATCGAAGTGGCGATCATGGCGAAGAAACGCTTGTAGGACATCGATGCGGAACAGGTGAAGGGTGAAACCGGGCGCAGCGCACTGATCGAGGAAGAGGAACATATGCGGCGCTGAAGCTGGAATCTACTCTACAACCAAAGCCTGAGAGCCGGTCAGGTGCCTTAAAGAACCCAAAGGTAGCGTAACATGGCTGCGACGGCCCCGTCACGGCGGCCGCCCCGTCACTGCGGCCGCACGAGGCACGGAAGGCGCACCTCGAACGTCGCCCCGGCTCCCGGCCCGTCGCTGCGCGCGCGAGCGGTGCCGCCGTAGCTCTCCACGATGGTCTTGACAATGGCCAGTCCGAGACCGCTGCCACTCTCGGCCTGCACGGCCGGATGGTCCGAGCGGTAGAGCCGGTCGAACAGGCGGTCGGCTTCCTCAGCATCGAAGCCTACGCCCGTATCGGAGACCGCCAGCGTGGCTTCACGGTCGGCATGGGTGAGCCGGACGCGAACGCTGCCGCCCACGGGCGTGTACTTGACCGCGTTCGAGAGCAGATTGTCGAGCACCTCCGCAAGGGGTGCCGACTGCGCGGCGAGCAAGATACCCGGCGCAATGTCGGCCTCGATCCGGATCCGGCGCAGACGCGCCTTTTCGCCGATGGCTCGGACCCGCTCCTGCGTCAGATCGGAAAAATCCAGCCGGTCTTCGGGCCGCCTCGCGAGCCGGTCGGCGCGGGCAAGATGAAGCAGCTCCTGCACTGTCGCCGTCATCCGTTCGACGTCGGCAACGAGCCGCGTAAGCGTCTCCCGGTACTCCGGCGCGTCGCGCTCGCGGCGCAGCGTCACCTCGGCCTCGCTGCGGAGGGTGGCGAGCGGAGTCAGCAGTTCGTGCGCGGCATTGGCCGTGAACCGCCGCTCGCGGGACATGGAGGCCTCGAGTCGCCCGAGAAGTTCGTTGATCGTCTCCGCCAGTCGCCCAAGCTCGTCGGGGTGCCCCTGCGAAGCGGGAAGACGCGCCGAAAGGTCGCGCGCGCCGATCCGGCCCGCCGCCGCCGTCATGGCCACCACCGGACGAAGCGCTCGCCGCGCCAGCCACCACCCGCCGATGAGCGCCAGAACGGTGCTTCCCAGTACGCCCAGAAGGAGCATAAGGCCGAGATGGTGCAATTCGCGGTGCAGCGACCACTCGAATCCCGTGACCTCCAGCCACCCGGCCGGCGCGTCGGCTCTCGCGCCTTTCTGAAAGAGCGGCACGTACCGCGAGCGGACGGGGAGGCCGCCCCACGAGCGGCTGAGCGTCGTCTCGGACACCTTTTCCGGCAGCGTGACGGGAAGCTGCCCGTAAGCGTTGAAGTTCGGACTCCGGTACCGCACCGCTCCGCCTGGCGAGAGCAGCCTAATATACGTGCCGTAAACACCCTCCGTTTTATACGAAACCGATGAAAGCTCATTGAGATCTCTGAACGCCGGGCCGTCAGTCCCCACCGTGATAAAGGGTATCAACTCTCGCTGTTCATGGGTCAGGTGGCGTTCATAATCGCGGTGCACGGCGAGGTGGAAGCCGGCATAGCAAAACACGGAGAAGGCGCTGAGGAGGAGCATCAGCGTCAGTCCATACCACAGGGCGAGGCGGACGGATATCGGGAGGTGCCTGAACATGCGTCTACCCCCTAAGCCCGCCGGCCGGATCATTGGACGAGAAGAGCCGGTAGCCCACGCCTCGCACGGTTTCGACCCGTGCCGCCTCCGTTCCCGCTTCCCGTTCGGCGTCGGAAAGGCGCTGGCGCAAGCCCGACGTGGTGACGTCGAGCGCGTTGTCCGTCACGTAGAGCGCGCCGCCCCAGACGCGGTCGGCAAGGACGGAGCGGGAGAGAACGGCCCCCTCGCTTCGGAGGAGCACTTCGAGAAGCGCAAACTCTTTCGGGCGGAGGTTGAGCAGCGCGGTTCCGTCCGGACCTGCCAGCGTGACGCGCTGCGCGCCCACGTCCATCGTCAGCGCGCCGATGCGGAGGGTCTGCTCCTGCTGCGCGAGCGGCGGCCGGCGCAGGAGCGCCCGGATGCGCGCCAGCAGTTCCTCGAACTCGAACGGCTTGGGGAGATAGTCATCTGCGCCGGCCTCCAGGCCCGCCACGCGGTGCTCGACGTCGGCGAGCGCCGTAAGCATCAGCACAGGCTCGCGGCGGCCGGCCGCGCGGATGCGCTCGACCAGCGTCTTGCCGTCGCCGCACGGAAGTCGCCAGTCGACCACGTATAGGTCATATCCCCGGCTGAGGGCCAGCCGTTCGCCCTCCGCCGCATCGAGGGCGATGTCCACCGTGTACCCCTCTTCCTCGAGTCCACGCCGGACGCTGGCGGCCAGCCGCGCTTCGTCTTCGATCAGGAGTACCCACTGCATCATTCTTGCCGATTGTATTGCGTCTCACCCCGGTGGCCGGTTCGCGCTCTGTTTCGCGGCCGAGGCGGGCCTCGGGATTCGCCACCGCAGTAAAAACAATCCGCCGGTGTCGTGAAGTTCCCAGCCCACCTCCGCCTGCGCCGCAAACCTCGGCGCGACTTTGCAGCGTCGTCACGCACCTTTGAGCCTTTTAAGGCCACAATGCGGCACGGAGTGCATGGCTACTTGTAAAAACGCACCGCGACCGCCCCACCGATTGCCCGCCATGACAGTATTCTGTACCCAAATGGCCCGGCACGCCCGTGCCACTACCCCTCACCCATGTCATTGCGAGGATCGCAGCGACGCGGCAATCTCGTCACGCGCGGCACCCATGTCATTGCGAGGATCGCAGCGACGCGGCAATCTCGTCACGCGCGGCACCCATGTCATTGCGAGGAGCGCAGCGACGCGGCAATCCCGAAAAGAGCAGCACAAGTCCCGAGATTGCTTCGCTTCGCTCGCAATGACAGTATTCCTCACCCGACCGGCCGCCACCCCTCGCCCATGTCATCACCCCTCCCATGTCATTGCGAGGAGCGCAGCGACGCGGCAATCCCGAAAAGAGCAGCACAAGTCCCGAGATTGCTTCGCTTCGCTCGCAATGACAATATTCCCAACCCGGCCAGCCCGGCACGCCCATGTCATCACCCCTCCCATGTCATTGCGAGGAGCGCAGCGACGCGGCAATCCCGAAAAGAGCAGCACAAGTCCCGAGATTGCTTCGCTTCGCTCGCAATGACAATATTCCCAACCCGATTGGCCAAGCACGATGTACGAGATTGCTTCGCTACGCTCGCAATGACAGTATTCCTCACCCGACCGGCCCGGCCCGCCCATGTCATCACCCCTCGCCCATGTCATTGCGAGGAGCGCAGCGACGCGGCAATCCCGAAAGGAGCAGCACAAGTCCCGAGATTGCTTCGCTACGCTCGCAATGACAGTATTGCTTACCCGACCGGCCCCGCGCCATGTCATCACCCCTCGCCCATGTCATTGCGAGGAGCGCAGCGACGCGGCAATCCCGAAAGGAGCAGCACAAGTGCCGAGATTGCTTCGCTTCGCTCGCAATGACAATATTGCTTGCCCGAAAAGACGGGCGGCACGCCCATGTCATCACCCCTCGCCCATGTCATTGCGAGGAGCGCAGCGACGCGGCAATCCAGACGGGCCGGGCACAAGTCCCGAGATTGCTTCGCTACGCTCGCAATGACAGTATTCCTTACCCGAAGGGCCGGGCATGGCCCTGTCGCCGCCGGTAGCCGCTTCGGACGCTCCTACATTGGCTTCGTTTCGCACGCTCACGCTACGCTTCCCACACCCTCATGAACGAACATTCCGGGCATCACCACCACGCTTCCGGTCACGACCACGCGGCCGACAAGCCGGGCCTGAAGCAGGCGGAGCTGCGCGAGGCGGCTCATGAAGGTCCGCACGGTTCTCACGCCGACGCGCACAAAGGCCCCGTCGAGCGGCATGACCCGATGGAGCACGCGCACGAGCAGGCTGACCATGCCGCGGCTCCTCACGCCGGGCACGAAGGCCACGAGGGCCACGGGCACAGCCACTACGATCACCACGCTATGATGGTGGCGGACTTCCGGCGGCGGTTCTGGATCTGCCTCGCGCTCACCGTGCCGATCGTGCTGCTCAGCCCTATGATCCAGGCATGGGTGGGCTTTTCCGTGACATTCCCCGGCTCCATCTGGGTGCTGACGGGGCTGGCGGCCGTCATCTACGTCTACGGCGGCCGTCCCTTCCTCACTGGGATGGTCGAGGAGGTGAAAGGCGGGCGTCCGGGCATGATGACGCTCGTGGCGATGGCGATCAGTGTAGCCTTTTTCTATTCACTTGCCGTTGTAATCGGCGCCGAAGGCAAACTCTTCTTCTGGGAGACGGCGACCCTCATCGACCTCATGCTCGTCGGCCACTGGATCGAAATGGCGAGCGTCATGGGCGCTTCGAAAGCCCTCGAACAGCTTGCCCGGCTCATGCCCGACGAAGCCCACCGGCTTGGACCCGACGGCACCACCGAGGACGTGCCGACGAGCAGCTTGCAGGCGGGGGACCGCGTGCTCGTCCGGGCGAGCGAGAAGGTCCCGGCCGATGGCGTCGTGGTCGAGGGCCGCAGCGCCGTCAACGAGGCCGCGCTGACCGGCGAATCGGTCCCGGTCGAGAAAGCGGATGGCGACGAAGTCATCGCCGGCAGCGTCAACGGAACAGGCGCGCTCACCGTCGAGGTGCGCAAGACCGGCGAAGAAGCCTACCTGAACCAGGTCATCGGCCTCGTCCGCGAGGCGCAGGCGTCCAAGAGCCGGACGCAGGACCTCGCTAACCGCGCCGCGTTCTACCTGACCGTCACGGCGCTCTCGGTGGGTGCCATCACGTTCATCGCGTGGGCCTTCTTCACCGACGCCGGCCTGACGTTCGCCGTCGAGCGGGCCGTGACCGTCATGGTCATCGCCTGCCCGCACGCCCTCGGCCTCGCCGTCCCGCTCGTCGTGGCCGTCTCGACGAGCCTTTCGGCGCGGAACGGGCTGCTCATCCGCGACCGAGCCGCCTTCGAACGCGCCCGCGAGCTGACTGCGCTCGTCTTCGACAAGACCGGCACCCTCACCGAAGGACGCTTCGGCGTGACGGACCTCCTGCCGGCCGAAGGCATCTCGGAGGACGACCTTCTGGCAACAGCCGCCGCCGTCGAAGCTGGCAGCGAGCATCCCATCGCGGCAGGCGTTGCCCGCACGGCCGCCGAACGCTCGCTGGCGCTGCCCGACGTGTTCGACTTTGAGGCGCTGACCGGCAAGGGCGTCCGCGCAAGGGTAGGGGAGGCCGAGGTGCAGATCCTGAGTCCGGGTGCCCTGCAGAGCGACGGCGTTGCGGTGCCTCCGGCTCTCGGGCAAGAGGCCGACCGCCTCGGGCGCGAGGGCAAGACCGTGGTGTGGGTCCTTCGCGATGGCCGCGTAGCGGGAGCACTCGCCCTGGCCGACGTGGTCCGGCCCGAAAGCCGCGAGGCCATCGCGCGGCTGCACGAGATGGGCATTGAGGCCATCATGCTAACGGGCGACAAGCGCGAGGTGGCCGAGCACGTAGCCCGGCAGATCGGCATCGACCGGGTGCTCGCCGAGGTCCTGCCCGACCAGAAAGCTGCGATGATCCGGCAGCTACAGGCGGAAGGGAAAGTCGTCGCCATGACGGGCGACGGCGTCAACGACGCGCCGGCGCTCGCCACGGCCGACGTCGGCATCGCCGTAGGTGCAGGAACCGACGTGGCCGTCGAGACGGCCGACGTGATCCTGGCCCGCAGCGACCCGCGCGACGCCGTGCGCATCGTCGCGCTGGCGAAGGCCACCTACCGCAAGATGATCCAGAACCTGTGGTGGGCGGCGGGCTACAACATCATTGCCATTCCGCTGGCAGCGGGCGTGCTCGCCGGGGCGGGCATCGTGCTCAGCCCCGCCGCCGGTGCCGTGCTGATGAGCCTCTCGACCGTCATCGTCGCCATCAACGCGCGCTACCTGCGGGTGGATTGAAGCCGCCTCGTCCGCCTTGCCGAAGAGGCTCGTCGCACCCGGGCATCTCATGCGACCTGACAGGCAAGCCGGCCGGGGTAATGGCTGCACGCGGCTCGGCGGCTGTGGCAGTCGCGTTTGGCGCCGTTCTGTTCTGTGCGGGCATACCTCTTCCGTTCGAGAGGCGCACGCTGCCGACCTCGCACTGCCCATGCGCATTTCCAAATCGAATCCTCGCGCCCGCGCGCCGAGACGCCGCCGGTAGGTAGCCTCGGAAGGCACCTGCTTCAGCCAGAGGCTCTTCCACAAGAGCGCGCCGACCCGCACGCCGCCCACGCGCGCAGAAGCGACATCAGCAAGGATAACTGGTGTATATTACCGCTACGAACTCACGGAGTTAGGAATCACCCTGTCCGCCGTACATCACAATCTACTGCCGGTCCCGTCGCCGGCGAATAGTGACTTCGGATGGCGAATGTCACCCGGCAAGCTTGCAAAACTCCTCTCTCGGGCCTAAAGAACCTCCCGGTTTGCTTGAGAGACGCTCTCCATTAACGGATCTGGAAGCTGTCGTCATGCCAATCAACCTGAAGTCGCCGTGGCAGTTCACCCGGCGCTGGGCCCCGCGGGTCCTGGGCGCCTTGCTCGCCGCATCGCTGCTGTTCCTGGGAGCGGCCTCGCTCGTGGTCCTCGTAATCCTGCGCCGGCAGGGCGACATTCCGCCGATGGGTGAGCAGTTCACCGCAATCGGCGCCCTCGCGCTCGGCGCGGCGGTGATCTTCGCCCTCTGGTGGGTCCCCCGGAGGCAGGCGATCGCGATTGCGGGGGACGTGTCGCCGCGCGACCGCGCAGAGTTCGTCGATAGATACCGCCGGACGCTGATTGGAATTTTGGCTGGAGTCGGGGTGGTCTTCGTGCTCGGTAGGGCGCTCGGGACGGCACGGGAGATCGAGCAGGGCGCGCTCGCCGAGCGGCTCTCGCAAGCGACGGCGCAGCTGGCGAGCGAGCACCTGATCGTGCGCATCGCGGGCGTGCACCTGCTGGAGGAGCTGGCGCGAAGCTCAGATGCGCTGCACCGGCCCGCGTACGAGACGCTGGTGCTGTTCGCACGGGAGGGAGGGCGCAGGGGCGAGGGCCGCGAGTCGTTCCCGCCGGACGCGGACGTGATGGCTGCGGTCGCCGCCGTCTCGCGCCGCACGGCGGACGGCGATCCGGGCCCACTGCGCCCCGATTTCAGCGGCGCGAACCTGCGTGGCCTGGTCGCGCCAAACGCGCAGCTGGACTTCTCCCGCCTGCGAGGCGTGCGTCTCGAGGGAGCAGACCTGCGCAATGCCCGCATCGCCGGCGCGTACGGGGTTGACCTGCGCGGCGTGCGTCTTGACAGCGCCAACTTGTCCGGCGCGCACCTCGACGGTGCGTGGCTGACCGATGGGGCGACCCTCATGCGGGCCAATCTGCAGCACGCCGATCTGGACGGTGCGACACTTGACGATGCGGATCTACGGTACGCCCGTCTCGACAATGCCGAGCTGAACGGCGTTGGTCTTCGGAGGGCACGACTGGACAGCGCATCATTGCAAGGCTCACGTCTGAACGGCGCGACGTTCGCCGGGGCGTCGCTCGTCGGCACGGACTTCTCAGGCGCTCGATTGGACGACGCGAACCTCATGGGAACCGACCTGAGTGCGGCGCGCAACCTGACGGATGCACAGCTCGCCGTGGCGCGGACGGACTCCACGACGATCCTGCCGCTCGGTCGCGCGCGACAGACTGCGGTGCCGGCGCAGTAGTCTCCGCGTAGCCCTCGCCGCCGCCGATACCCGAACAGTGCGCCCGATGTAAGCCTGGGCACACGGGCGAGTGTTGAGCGCCGCCGCGCCCGTTCTTGGCTTCCGTTCTCGGTGGCCGTGGCAGTCGCGTTCGGCGTGGTTTTGTTCTGCGCGGGCAAACCTCTTCCGCCCGAGAGGCGCTGGAACAAGCCCCGCTGATTGAGCCGGGTCTTATGTTAGGGCGGCGCGGGTTGCTGGCATCGCTTCTGCCTCACACCGTCGGCGGACGATAGCGTAGAGTGGTGCGCCTCTCAGGTGGAAACGAACTGAAGGTCCGCAAGGGTCTGCAGAAGGCTGAGGTCGAAGCCGGGATGAAGATCGGTCTTGTCGGGGCGGAGCTGGGCGTGGGTCATGACGCCTGTGAATCCGTAGCCGGAGGGGCCGAGGCAGCGCGTCAGATCGGCCGGCATCCGGCGCGCGATGCCGTACAGGTTGCAGAGCGCGTCCACGAGCCGGGCTGTGGCCTCCTCCTGGGGGCGCGTGTAGGCGGCAAACGTGCGGTAGCCCCGCCACGCGGCGGGGTGTTCGTAAGCGACGCCGGTAAAGGGTTTGCCGAAGGCGTACAGCTTGTCGCCCTTGCGCTGGAGCGGACCTTCGGAGGCCATCTCGATGGCGATCGAGCGGCGGTCATGGACGCCGCCGGTCCGCGAGAGACCGAGGTGAAAGGCCCACTTGCGCGGGTCGAACGTCTCATGAATCGTGCCGTCGCGCTCGATGAGGTAGGCTGCGGCGATGCGCCCCTGATCGCCCTTGTTCCACCACTCGAAGGTCGAGCGGGCGGAGGCTCCGGCGGTGTGGTGAAGGACGATGAGCGACTTCGGGTGGACTTCGTCCACGAACTGTCCTGAAAGGAGGCGGAGCGAGCGGTCAAAGCTGAGGGTTTGGGCCGGCGGCCGGGAGCGGCCCGGTTCGTCGAGGGCGCTGAGGGTTACCGGGCCGGCGATTCCGTCCGGGAGCAGTCCCTGTGCCTCTTGGAAGGCAATGACGGCGCGGCGGGTGGACTCGCCGAATACGTCCTCGTTGTCGAGGAACCCTGCCGCGCGAAGGCGGCGCTGAAGGCGTTCGACCTCGGTTCCGGAGGAGCCAGTCTTGAGAGCAGTGGGCATCGTCGTCGGTGGGCAGCCGCGGACGGAGCGTCCGCGTGGTGAGCGCAGATGCCCTGCTGGAGGCGCTCGGCGCTGAGCAAACAGGGCGGTGGTTGCGCCCACCCGATCCCCGCGCAGCGGGGGTGAACCACCTGGCGCAGGAGACAATACGAGAGATCCCGGCCCCGGTTCGCCAGACGCGTTCAATTCCCCAGCGGCGCAACAAATCGTACGCAGAGAACGGTCCTGCAGCGAAACATCCCGCCCCCCGGCACCGACGGAACCGGCGGCCGCGCTGGCCTCTCTCGTCCAGCCCCTTTCTCGCCGATTTTTCCTTACCGCCGACGCACGTTCTCCAAATCGCCCGGACGAATATGCCCTCAGCCGAGTAATTCCGTGACCCTGACCGGCAGTATAAGGAAAGCGCACCTCCGCCAAGCACTTGATCTCTTTTCCGAGCGCGGCGATGGTCGTGCCCGACGGCGAGCGGGAGGCGGTGGGCCGCACGCATCGTCAGGGCCTGCCGGTGCGACCAGGAACTGCGCGTCTTCGGGTTCGACCCGCAGTCCTGAAGGCGGTACTCAAGTGGCGCACGAAGTGCAGCCTGCCCGTTCATTCAGGCCGGTGCCCCGACCCCAACCCTCCGCCAAGCCTGTTTGGCATTTGGCGCGGAGGCGCAGATTTTTGGGGTCAAGGTCAAGGTCAAGGCTCTGCTGATCCTGTTTAAGACTTGACGCAGAGGCGCGGAGGCGCAGAGACTTCTATCCCGTAACGTTCGCGGCCGCGGGGTGGGGGCGCGACGGGTCTTCGTCCTCAAGAACAGGCTCTGCCCAAGCCCTCTGCGTCTCTGCGCCTTTGCGTCCTTGTATTTCGCGCGGCGGCGGGGCAGGTGCCCTTCGGGACGGATAATTTTGCCGCAGAGACGCGGAGGCGCAGAGACTTTATATTCCGCAGCGTTCGCGGCCGCGGCGTGGGGGCGCGATAGGTCTGGGCCCTTTAATACAAGGCTCCGCCCCGAAACCCTCTGCGTCTCTGCGTCTCTGCGTCTATTCTTCTACACCGGCAACCAGATACCTCTGCGTCTATTCTTCTACACTCGCCACCCGAGAATACTTTGCGAGTATGTATTTCGCCCGGTGCGGCGCGGTGGATCGATGCAGCAACCATCACGATGGGGGCATCAGCGCGGGGACGGCGTTGCGCCCGTGGATGCGGTAGATGCTGAAATTCGTGCGATCCGTCGTTACGACGACGCGGCCCTCTTCCGCCTCGGCCAGCGCCAGCAGCGCGGCGTCGGCCACACTGGCGCGGCCGGCGTAGCGGCGCAGAAACGCTTCCATGCGGGGACTCCAGGCCGGCACCACGTCGGCACCCAGCGCCCGCACCAGATCCACCACGCGGGAAGGGTCGCCGCCGCCGCGGCGGGTGATGAACCACGCCTCAGAGAGCACGGCCTCGCACGTAAGGAACGGCACCTCGCCATCGGCGGTGATGGTGTGCCTGGCCCACTGGTGATGAAAGTCGCGCCTGTTCAAGAGGGCAACGAGCGGACCGGCATCGAGCAGGTAGGCTCTGGTCCGCTCTTGCACCGGGCCGATCAAGAACCGTAACCTTCCATGTACGCGGGATTGGACGAGAGGTCACCCGGCCCATCGAAACACCCGATAAGGTGCTCGGCCCCTTTGAGGCGGCCTTGCGCGACGAACGGCTCCTCGTTCTCTATTTCCGCGAGCTGCCGCCGGACGGCACCGAGGACGGCCTCCTTCATCGTCGCCGAACGCGCCTTGGCAAGGCGCTCTATCTGGTGGCGCTCGTGCGGAGCGAGCCGCATGCCGAAGTTCTTTTCAGTTGGCATTGTGGTAACACGAATGGCTTGTATGTGGTAACAGCTTCGGTTACGCTCCCCGTTAGCTTTGGTTCAAGCGAACGCCTGCGCTGTCTTGAATGGATCTGCACGGTAGATGAAGCTTTAATCCTTTTGAATGCCGCCCTCTCACAAACCCTCGTTATATGAGACGGCCCGCCGCGCGGCGCGAAGGCTTCTTCTTTCCGGACGATCCTTCTCTCTTTTGCCGTGTCGTAAACATCGCTTCGTATCTTGAAGCTTTCTACGGCACAGTGAGAGGATAGAGAAAAAACAATGCTCATCGGATACGCCCGCGTCTCGACGGGGGAGCAGAAGCTCGACCTGCAGACGGACGCCCTTACGAGAGCCGGGTGCGACAGGATCTTCACCGACCACCTGAGCGGTGCCCGCGCCGAGCGGCCGGGACTCGCCGAGGCGCTCGCCTTCGCCCGCCGCGGCGACGCCATCATTGTCTGGCGTCTCGACCGGTTCGGCCGGAGCCTGAAGGACCTCGTCGCGCGCATCGAGGAGCTGCACGCCGCGGGCGTCGGCTTCCGCTCGCTCACCGAGAACATCGACACGACGAGTCCGACGGGCAAGCTCGTCTTTCACGTCTTCGGCGCGCTCGCCGAGTTCGAGCGCGACCTGATCCGCGAGCGGACGAACGCGGGCCTGAAGGCGGCGCGCGCCCGAGGCCGCAAGGGCGGCCGCCGCCCATCGATGGACACCGCGAAGGTCCGCCTCGCCGCGCGCCTGATGAAAGACCCCGACATGGCCGTCGGCGAGGTGTGCAAGGCGGTCGGCTGCTCGTCCGCTACGTTATACAGGTACGTCGGGCCGGGCGGGGAGGTGCGGAAGGGGGTGTAGAGCGGCGGGTGGGTAGACGAACATTACGCCAGGGACAGCCGGTAGAGCCACCGAGATCTCTTTCCCTTTCTCGGCACCTGAAGTAGAGCGAACACTTTCGCTCCTGCGGCACGAACTCAGGCGCGGTCCGCTCGTAAGTCCTCTTATGAGGGAGGAGTGGATTCGTCCAGAACATCGCCTTCTGCACACGAGAGCTTTCAGATCCGACTTACAAGACGCATGATGGGCGAGCGCACCCCTGATCCCGGCGAGGTTCGGCTGGCCGAAACGCTGCGCGAGGTCTGCGTGCGCGCCGCACGGACGGCGTATAAGGATGCCTCCATGCGAGGCCTGTGTAGCGAAGGAGCCTGGGAGGCGGCCCTGGGGGCCATTCAGACGCTGGACGTGACCGAATTCCTCCGCGAGAGGCCCCGCCCGTCAGGCGGCTCATGATGAAGACCGAACAGCGAGACATATCGACAGCCGACGACATCCGCACGCTCGTCCATGCCTTCTACGACGGCATGGAGAATGATCCCGTTCTGGGCTCCTACTTTGCCGGTCTGGACTGGCCCGAGCACCTGCCGAAGATGGTCCGCTTCTGGTCCTCGGTAGCCTTCCAGACGGGCGAGTACAGGGGGCGTCCCTTCGTCCCTCATGCGCGGATGCCCGGCCTCAGCCGCGAGCACTTTGCGCGCTGGGTGCAGCGCTTTCACGCTGCGGTGGACGCCCACTTCGCGGGAGCGCGCGCCGCGCAGGTGAAGAGCCGGGCCGAGCAGATCGCGGGTGTTTTCCAGATGAAGCTCGGCCTCTGGACGGTCATTAATGCAGAGGAAGGACCATGAAGCGCGACCCGGCCCTCGAACCGCTCTCGCATGATCACTTCGAGGGCCTCCAGTTCGCCACTCGCCTGAGGCAAGGGGTCCGCTCGGGCGAGGACCCTGCCCTCTTGTTCGGAGAGGTTTCCGCTTTCTGGCAGAGCCACCTGGCCCATCACTTCTCGGAGGAAGAGTCGGTGCTGCTGCCACTTATTCCGTCCTCAGCCGCCGCGATGGGGGAGCGTATGCTGCGCGAGCACAGGGATCTGAAAGGGCGTGCGTCCGTCCGGGATGACGCGGAAGCGACCCGCGGCAGCCTTACGGCGTTTGCAGATGCACTGGCTGCCCACATCCGTTTCGAAGAGCGCGAGCTATTCCCGTATCTGGAGAGGCAGCTGGACGCGGCGGCGCTGCAGAAAGCCGGCGAGCGGCTGCGGGCCGAGCGTGGCGATACCGAGTAGATCTAACCTGCTCCTCACCTGATGTTCGGGTGGTGCCCTCGGGCGGGGAGAGGCCGTTCGCCCCGGCATCGAGTCGCAAGTCACGCGCAAAGGACGTGTTAATATCCACACGCTGATCTCAGCCTTAGACAAGGCAGAGCGTGACGCTCACCACCGGGCAACGCCGGCCACCTGATGGGTCAGTCGGGCGCATAGCAATATTTTCGACTCTGTAGTTAAGCTACTGTTGACATTCGGCCGGCCGGCGAGTACCTTACCCGTCCGTTCACACGACAGGGTCGACCATGCTGCACCTGGAGGACATCTGCGAGATCAGCTCAGGCTTCTCCTTCCGCGGAAGCGTGGGCGACAAGCCGGGCGGCACCTACGCGGTCGTTCAGCTTGGCGACATCGACTGGGACGGAGAGCAGGTCTCGTGGGCAAGCCTCCCGCGGGTGAGCGGCATTGAACCGTTGCCGCGTCACCTTCTGCAAGCAGGAGATGTTCTATTCGCTGCCAAGGGCCGCGTGAATCGGGCTATCCTCATAACGTCGGGTAATGACACCGTACCGGCCGCTACGTTCTTCGTGCTTCGCCCGCACCCGGATCGCCTGCTGCCGGCATTTCTTGCATGGTATATCAACACGAGCCAGGCTCAGGGCCATATTCAGGCCGGAGGGCGGGGGACCAACATCCAGAGTGTACCGAAAGCGTGCATCGCCTCTCTGCCGGTTCCCGTGCCACCGCTGTCCGTACAGCACGGGATCGCCGAAGCCATCCGGCTCGCGCGCGAACAGCGGAGACTACTGATTTCCCTCGGCGACAGGAAGACCGACCTCGTTGAAGAGGTCTGCCTCCGCGCCGTCAAAGACCCACATTCAAATGCCGCTACTCGCATACCTCGTTGAGGCTGATAAGGCAGCGCAGGTCATTAAAGCTGCCGGTGGCGCGGGACGATACCCGGAGTGGTATGCCGCAAGCACGAAGGACCTCAGCGCCCGGTGCGATGACCATGGTGTGCCTGGCGGCGTCACCGTGCTTGATTTGCCGAGGGGAAGCCGGATAGTCGGCGGTGAAGCCGAGCGAATTCTGCCGGCACCGTACGGTTTCAATCGCGGCCTCGGCGGCCGTTCTGCAGCCGCCCTTCCCGATCTACTCGTTACGCGCAACAGCGACCTTTTCCGGCGTCGCCGGTGACCTCATGACCCGACCCACACAAAAGCAGATCAACGATGCCCTCTGGCGGGGGTGCGACACGTTCCGGGGAACGATCGACCCCGCTCAGTACAAGGACTACGTGCTCGTCACGCTCTTCTGGAAGTACCTCTCGGACGTGCATCGCATGCATGAGGCCGAGCTTCGCGATAAGTACCCGGACAACGATGAGCTTGTCCGGCGCAAGCTCGAACGCGACCGGTTCGTGCTCCCGGAGGGCGCCTCGTTTTACGATGTCAAGCGCGACCACTACCGCGCCGCCGACCTTGGCGACCGCATCAACAAGGCGCTGACGGCCATCGAAGACGCTAATAAGCGGAAGCTCGACGGCGTCTTCCGGGACGTGGATTTCAACAGCGAGGCCAACCTCGGCGAGACGAAGGAACGGAACCGGCGCCTCCGCCACCTCCTCGACGACTTCAGCAGCACGGTGCTCGATTTTCGCCCCTTCGTGGAGGCCGGCGAGACGGGCCGAGAGGACGTGATCGGGAACGGCTATCAGTTCCTCATCAAGAAGTTCGCCTCGGATTCGGGCAAGAAGGCCGGCGACTTCTATACGCCGGAGGAGGTCTCGATGCTCATCGCCCGGCTGGTGGCACCCCGCGCCGGCGACCGGATCTACGACCCGACCTGCGGATCGGGCTCGCTCCTGATTACGGTCGCCGACGAGGTGCGAGACGCCGACGGCAAGCCGTCTCAGGACTTCGCCATCTACGGCCAGGAGATGAACGCCTCGACATGGGCGCTCGCAAAGATGAACATGTTCGTCCACGGCATAGACGGCGCATCGATCGAGCGCGGGGACACCATTTCGAGCCCCAAACACCGGGAGGGTGATGCGCTTCTGAAAGCGGACGTGGTCGTGGCCAATCCGCCTTTCAGCTTCAAGAAGTGGGGCTACGAGGACGCGGCCGCCGACCCGTTCAACCGCTTCAACCATCCCGTTCTGCCGCCCGCCTCGAAGGGCGACTACGCCTTCATCCTCCACATGGTGCACACCGCCAAGCAGGACGTGGGGCGCGTGGGCGTCGTCGTGCCGCACGGCGTGCTCTTCCGGGGCAGCGCCGAGGGCCGGATCCGCGAGCAGCTCATCCGCGAGAACCTGCTCGACGCCGTGATCGGGCTGCCGTCGGGGCTCTTCTACGGGACGGGCATCCCGGCCGCCATCCTCGTCTTCAAGAAGGGCCGTGACACCACCGACGTGCTCTTCATCGATGCCAGCCGCGATTACGACGACGCGGACACGCAGAACCGGCTGCGGGCGGAGGACATCGAGCGGATCGTCCGGGCGTACCGCGCCTTCGAGAGCGAGGACAAGTACGCCTACCGGGCGCCGTTCGAGGAGATCGAGGAGAACGACTTCAACCTGAACATCCCGCGGTACGTGGACACCTTCGAGGAGGAGGAGCCGGTGGATCTGGAGGCGCTGGCGGGCGAGATCCGCGAGATCGAAGCGCGCCTGGCCGATACGCGCCGCGAACTCGACGGCTACCTCCACGAACTCGGCCTCCCCGCGTAGTTATGAAGAACGAGATCTTCCAACCAGACCTGTTAAGGTCTTCAGGACCTGACAGGTCTATCAACGCCACGGTTGACGACAGTTTGAGACATGGCGACGGTTCGAGACCTGCCAGGTCTGACGATGCGGGCGAGGAGCGACCGGGATACAAGTTTACAAAGCGAACGGGATGGATACCAAAGGACTGGAGGATTCAGGGCATCTCTGACCTTGCAGCCGACGAGCAAAACGCAACTGCGGGAGGACCATTCGGCTCGCGGCTGGTTTCGGATGACTACGTGCCGACCGGCATACCCGTCATTCGCGGCCAGAACATGGGGGAGCTGTGGATAGGCGGAGACTTCGCTTGCGTGAGTGAGAGCAAGGCCCGAAGCCTCTCAACGAACTCTGCCAAACCGTACGATTTGGTGGTTACACAACGCGGAAGCTTGGGGCAAGCAAGTCTGGTTCCGGATGCGCCATACCCACGCTACATCTTGTCTTCCAGAGTCAGATGAAGGTCGACTCTTGATCCCTGTAAGTGTGATCCGACATACTGCCTACATGTGTTCAGGAGCGATTCTGTTGTTTCAGGCAGTTAGAACTCGATACGATTCAAACGGGAATCCCCCACATCAACCTCGGTATCCTGCGCGACATTGTCGTGCCTGTTCCGCCTCTCCCCGAGCAGCGGAAGATCGTCCGCATCCTCGGCGCGTGGGACCGGGCGCTGGCCGACCTCGACGCGCTCATCAAGGCGAAGCGCCGGCGGAAGGAAGGACTCGCCCAGCGGCTCCTGACAGGCCAACTGCGTTTGCCGGGGTTCGAGGACAAGCCGTGGCGACACGTGCGCCTCACGGAGGTCACGCGCGAGTCCAGGAAGCGGAACGACGGCAGCCTCGGAAAAGATCGACTCTACGGTGTCACGAAAGCACGAGGGCATGATCCCCAACCAGGACCGCATCCAGGTCGACGACGTCAGCCGGTACAAGATCGTTCGCCCGAAGGCGTTCGCGTACAACCCGATGAGGTTGAACATCGGCTCCATCGCCCGCCTTGAGGAGCCGTTCCCGGTGCTTGTCAGCCCCGACTACGTCGTCTTCGAGTGTCGGCCGGACCAGCTCGATCCCGACTACCTGAACCACGTCCGGCGCAGCCATCAGTGGCACCGGTTCATGGAGCGGGCCGGCAGTGGCAGCGTCCGCGTGCGCATCTACTTCAATCACCTTCGCCTGATGAAGCTCAAGCTGCCCTCGAACGTGGAAGAGCAGCGCCGGATCGCTGCCGTGCTGAACGCCGCAGATGCCGAGATTGCGGCGCTTAAAACTCGGCGAGACGCGCTTGCCCGGCAGAAGAAGGGCCTCATGCAGCGGCTCCTTACCGGGGAGATCCGCGCCGCGCCGGACGCCAAGGACTACCAGCCGCAAAAAACCGACACCTGATCTTCCAACGTCATGCCTTCACCCAGGATCAGATAGACCGCGCCGTTGAGGTAGCCCGGCGCTTCGGCATGGTGGACGAGATCGACCGGGCGCTCCAGGTGCCCGTGGACGTCATCCCGCTGGATACGGGGAAGCTGGTTCACATCCGCATAACGAAGCCGCCTGCTCTATGAACAGTCCCTGAGCTGAGGGCTGAAATCGGCACCACTCAGCCAGATGCAGCTTATGGTGGACGAACTCGATGCGCTCCGCCGGGATGCCGGCAGACGGGCACCCACAATCCGCGAGGTGGCCGCCGTGAGCTCGTTCCTGATGCAGTTCTACACGGGCATCGAAAACATCCTCAAGCGGATCTCGAAACACAACGACGTCCCGCTGCCGACCGCCGCGGCGTGGCACGTCGCGCTGCTCGGGCGCTTCGGCACGCCGCCCGCTCCGGGCCTGCCCGCGCTCTTCGACGACGCGCTCGCAGAAGACCTGGACGTGTTTCGCCGTTTTCGTCACGTCGCCCGCGCCGCATACGGGATCGAACTCGACTGGAAGAAGCTGACGGTGGGCCTTGATTACGTCGCCCCGGTCTTCGCCCGCTTCCGTACCGCCGTCACCGCACACCCCGAACGGCTGGAGGACTGATCGCCATGCCCGCACCCACGTACGCCGAATGGCCCGACGCCCAGGAGCCCGGCGCTCCGCCTCCTCGAAAAGCTCGGCTGGACCGTGCTTCCGCCCGAGGAGGCCCTCGTCATGCGTGGCGGCTCCGACGAGCGAGGTGCTCCTGCGCCCGGTCCTCGAAGCCCAGCTCCGCCGACTCAACCCCATCGAGTACCGGGGCCGCCGGTACGAACTCTCGGACGGCAACGCCCACGAGGCCGCCGAGAAGCTCCGCCGCCTCCCCGAGGCCAGCCTCATCCAGGCCAACGAGAAGGCGTACGACCTGCTCATGCTCGGCACGAGCGTGGAGCAGGAGATCGAGGGCGACCGGAAGAGCCCGCAGATCCGGTACGTGGACTGGGAGAAGCCCGAGCGCAACCTGCTATCCACGTCGTCCCCGAGTTCGAGGTCCAGCGGGCCGACGGCAGCACGTACCGCCCCGACCTCGTCCTCTTCGTCAACGGCGTCCCCCTCGCCGTCATCGAGTGCAAGCGCCGGGACAAGAACGAGTCGGTCGAGGCGGGCATCCGCCAGATGCTCCGCAACCAGAAGCCGAGCGGCATCCCGCGCCTCTTCCACACCGTCCAGCTCACCCTCTCCGTCCAGCCCAACGAAGCGCAGTACGCCACCGTCGGCACGGAGGAGAAGTTCTGGTCCGTGTGGAAGGAGCCCGAGGCCGAGGCCGCCGTGCGCCCGCTCATCCAGGACCGTGGGCCGGGCGCGTACGAGCCATGCGAGCAGGACCGGGCGCTGTGGTCGCTCCTCCGCCCGCATCGCCTCCTGGAGCTGACGCGCCTTTTCGTCGTCTTCGACGCCGGCGTGAAGAAGGTGGCTCGCTACCAGCAGTACTTCGCCGTCAAGGCGACGATGGAGCCGCGTGCGCCGCTCGACGAGCACGGACGGCGGCAGGGCGGCGTCATCTGGCACACGCAGGGCAGCGGCAAGAGCCTGACGATGGTGATGCTCGCCAAGGCGCTCGCGCTGCGCCGGCGACATCCGGCGCCCCCGCGTCGTGATCGTCACCGACCGCAAGAGCCTCGACCAGCAGATCGAGAAGACCTTCCGCCACTGCGGCAAGGAGGTAAAGCGGGCGAGGACCGGCACCGAGCTGGCCGACGCTGCTAGCCGACTCCCGAAACGAGGTCGTCACGGCGCTCATCAACAAGTTCAAGACCGCCGCGGAGCGCGAAGCTCGCCGAAGTCAGAGGGCAAGAACATCTTCGTCCTCGTCGACGAGAGCCACCGGACGCAGTACGGCACGCTCCACGCGCTCATGCGGAAGGTGCTACCCTGACGCGTGCTACATCGGCTTCACGGGCACCCCGCTCATGAAGCAGGAGAAGAACACGGCGCGGAAGTTCGGCGGCCTCATCGAGCCGACGCTACACCATCGAGCAGGCCGTCGCCGACCGGGCCGTCGTGCCGCTGCTCTACGAAGGCCGCCACGCCCGCCAGATCGTCTACGAAAAGCCGCTCGACCGCGCGTTCGACCGCGTGGCCGAGCCGCTCTCGCGACGAGCAGACGCGGGACCTCAAGCGGAAGGCGACGGCGAAGACGCGCCTGGCCCAGACGAAGCAGACGCTCGAAGAGGTCGTCTTCGACGTCGTCGGGCACTACGCCGAGCAACTGGCAGGGGACCGGATTCAAGGCGATGCTGGTCGTCCCGAGCCGAGCCGGCCGCCGTTCGGGCGCACGATCTCGTCGAGCAGGACGGCCGCGTCCGTAGCGCCGTCGTGATCTCCGGTCCCGACCAGCGCGAGGAGGACGAAGACGAAGAAGCCCCGATGGCGCAGGTTCAGGCGTGGTGGAAGCGAGAGGTCGAGGACCGCTTCGGCAGGGGACAGGAGGGGAGGAGGCCTACGACGAGCACGTCATCGACCGGTTCAAGGAGTACAGCGACGACGACCCGGGCATCGAGCTGCTGATCGTCGTCAGCAAGCTCATCACCGGCTTCGACGCGCCGCGGGCAACCGTGCTCTACGTCTACAAGGAGATGAAGGAGCACACGCTGCTCCAGGCCATCGCCCGCGTCAACCGGCTCCACGAGGGCAAGGACTACGGCTACATCCTCGACTACTGGGGCATCCTCGGCGAGCTCGACCAGGCCCTGACGAGCTACAGCGCCCTCGGCGGCTACGAGGCCGGCGACCTGGCCGGCAGCCTTCAGAGCGTCCGGGCGGAGGTCGAGCAGCCTCGGCCAGCGCCACACCGATCTGTGGGACGTTTTCGACGGCGTCGCAGAACAAGGCGGACATCGAGCAGATGGAGCGCCACCTCGCCGACGAGGAGCGCCCGGCCACACCTTCTACGAGCGCCTGACCGCATATGCCCGAACGCTCCAGCTTGCCCTCTCGACGGAATACTACCACGCGAATGTCCCCGAGGCGCAGCAGCAACGCTACCTTGCCGACCTGAAGTTCTTCGTCTCGCTGCGCCGCTCCGTGCGGCTCCGCTACGCCGAGACCGTTGACTTCGGAGAGTACGAGCGCCGCGTGGAGAAGCTTCTGGACACATACGTCGCCGTCGAAGATGTCGAACAAGTCGTGAAGCCCGTCAACATCTTCGACCGCGATGCCTTCGCCGAGGAGGTCGAGCGGGTAGCGGGAACGCCCGCCTCGAAGGCGGACGCCATCGCGCATCGCACGAAGAAGGTTCTCACCGAGCGGATGGACGAGGACCCCATCCTCTTCAAAAAGCTCTCGGCCCTTATCGAGGAGGCCATCCAGGCGTTCCGGCAGCAGCGGCTGAGCGAACTGGAGTACCTCCGCAGGGTTCAGGAGATCGAGGCCGAGTTGGAGACCGGGGCCGCGCGAGGCATTCCACGTGTCCTGCATGGCCGTCCGGAAGCACGTGCCTACTTCGGTGTTCTATGTGATGTCCTCGGCTCGGCCAATGGCGGACAGGAAGGGAACGGAGCGCCCGTGGACGATGCGGTGAATCGGTGCGCTGCCGCAGGTCTCGACATCGACCGGCTCATCGAGACGCGCAAGAAGGTGGACTGGCATCGCGACCCCGACGTGGAGAAGCAGATGCGGAGCGACCTTGAGGATTACCTGCTGTTCGATTCCGGCCTGGTCGACATGAACGAGCCGAACTGGCAGCATGCTGTGGACCGCATTCTGGACGAGGCGCTCCGCATCGCCCGCAGCCGCGCAGAGGCATAATGGAATCGGAGCACCGGCCGTCCGCTTCCGCAGCGGAATACGAAAGGTATGGCGACGTGATCACTTTCGGAGAGCACTCGATCGGATACGACGTCGTACCGGCCGAGAGGAAGACGCTCGGGATCGTCGTTCACCCATCCGGGCTGGTCGAGGTTCGCGCTCCCGTCGGTGCCGATCCCGAAGAAATCCGGCGGCGGGTGCAGCGGCGGGCGCGCTGGATTCTTCGAAACCGCCTTCGCTTCGCCGAGCTTGTCCAGCAACTGCCGGAATACGAGTACGTCAGCGGAGAGACGCACCGCTACCTCGGCCGCCAGTACCGCCTGAAGATCGTTCGCGCCGGGCACAACGAGGCAGCGTCAGGCGGTGCCGAAGGCGTCCGCCTGGTTGGCCGGTACTTCGAGATCACCACGCGCCGGCCGGACGATCCGGATCATACGCGGATCCTGCTGGAGCGATGGTACCGTGACAGGGCGAGGCTTCGCCTGCGGGAGCGGTTCGACCAGGCCTGTGCGCTCATGCGAAAGTACGGTGTAGAGGTACCGCCGATGCAGATCCGCCGAATGGAGCGGCGGTGGGGAAGCTGCACGCCTGCAGGGCGGATTCTGCTCAATCCCCGTCTTGTCCTGGCCCCTACCGCCTGCATCGACTACGTCATCTTCCACGAACTCTGCCACCTGCGGCATCCACATCATGGTCGCGACTTTCGAGACCTCCTCAGCCGGGCGATGCCGGACTGGCCGGAGCGGAAGGCGAGGCTTGAGAAGGTCCAGTAGCGTGGGCGCGATGCTCGCCTGTAGTGAATAGCACCGGCGGCGATACAGATCCTATGCCCGACCACAGATATGACTGGCACCGAGCCTGGCACCCCCGCGAGGAAGAGGGCGTCGCTCCCCCCTCCGACGAATTTGACGTGTCGAAAGATTTCGTTTTATTACGATTCATGGTTGAAAGTATTGCGATTCCATTCTCTTTAGGCTATAATTTGTGCGCCGAGCAGCCGGCATCACCGGTGTACAGGAGAGAAAAACGGCAGGCATGGGATATCAGATGATAGACGCTGCTCGTATGTAATGCAAGTCTTGCTCCCCCGGCCATTCTGGAAGCCCCAACCAAGGTTGTTGAAATGAAATACTTCTTGCTGGTTTTCATTCTACTTCTGTCCGCGACCGAAATGGTTCACGCGCAGGGTACTCGGAAGACGAGTTATGTGGAATCGAATGTAGATTTCCCGAATCCGGAGCGCGGGTTTTATCGCCCTGGTCTGCTGGCCGCGCCGGCAGACTTCGACCTGGGAGGTAGGACGAACGATTTCGATGTTAGAGATGAGGGCATTACACTGATCTACGGGCGCATATCAGCGGATTCGTTCCGATATGCGCCCCTGCCCGAGGAATTTCTGCAGAGAATACAGGATGGCTTCGACCGGGCCAGAGAGCACGGCGTCAAGGTCAATCCGCGCATGGTTTATAACTATGGGCCCCATCCGGGAAAGAGATCACGCTACGGCGACGATGCACCGAAGGAGACGATCTTGATGCACATCGAGCAGCTGAAGCCTCTCTGGCGTAAGAACAAGGACGTCATAAATGTCGTAGATGCCGGCTTTATCGGCGGCTGGGGAGAATGGCACAACTCGGCGCACGGCCTTGACAATCCGCGAGATCGTAAAGACATCCTGTTCGCCATCCTGGATGCGGTGCCACAAGACCGCATGGTAGTGCAGCGCTATCCACGGTTCAAGCGCGAGATGTTCGGCGGCAGCGAGACCAACGCCGATTCCGTCCTGACACGCGACCGCGCCTTCGATGGCAGCAAGCTGGCCCGAGTAGGGCACCTCAACGACTGCTTTCTGTCAGCGAACGACGATGTCGGTACCTATCAGAATCTCGACGAGGGCTGGCCGCTTCAGCGGGAACTGGAATATATCGGGGCCGAATCGCCTTTCGTTCCCTTTGGTGGTGAAACCTGCGGCATGGATGAACGCGGCCGATGCGCGAACGCCGTAAGGGAGATGGAACTGCTGCACGTCAATTACCTCAACCTGGACTACAATCCCGATGTCATTCGACGCTGGCAGGAGGAGGGGTGCTTTGGCGAAATCCGGCGTCGCCTTGGCTACCGCTTCGTACTGCGTTCCGCAGAGCTGCCGGAATCGCTCTCACCGGGAAGCCCGCTTTCCCTGGAGTTGAGCATCGACAACGTCGGTTTCGGGGAGCTTTTCAATCCGCGTCCTGTGGAGGTAATCCTTAAGAACAACCGCACGGGCGACGTGGTCGTTCTCCCTGTGGAGGAGGATCCGCGTTTCTGGACCGCGGGCAACGAGACTACGGTGAAAGCAACCCTGCCGGTTCCAGGCGAGCTGCAGGAGGGCGTCTACACTGTAGGCATCCGTCTGCCGGATCCTGCCCCTACCCTCTATGATGACGCCCGCTATGCGGTACGCTTTGCCAATGAGGATGTCTGGGATGCAGATGCCGGAATGAACGTGCTATCGCGGGATCTGCGTATCTCCAGGAATTGACCCTGCCCGTCCTCAGGGCGTTGGTGCAGAGCCGCAAGGGCAACTGCCGGGACAACGCGCCGGTGGAGAGCGTCCTTGCCACGATAGAGCGCGGGCTGAGGCGCGGAGTGACCTGTTCACCTTCACCAAGGTGGCCCAGATCGCCCGGCGCTGTCGCTCGGCTACGCGATCCCCACCTCCGTTGAAGAGGAGAAGCGCCGTAGGGCAAAGCCACCGTCGTGCATTTCGATAAGTGCATCGAAGAGAGCCTGTGTGGCATCCTGGGCTTTCATAACCCTCGGGGCTGGAGGAACAATGGGCACACCGGCTCCGGGCTCCAATGAGCGGATGACGCTATAGAGGACGACTGTAGGGTCCATGCTCGTCGTGCCTCTCAGCTGAGCTTGCACGACGCCGAGCAGGAGGCCAAGCGTCTGGGATACGTCGAATAGGCTCTCGTCCTCACCGGGCACTCCTGGCAGCGGCTTCTTCGAGCGCGGCAGCAGCCAGACCATGGCCTCCCGACATGATGTCGCGATCTGCATCGATCTCCAGCATGATGATCTCCAAAAGGTCGTCTGAAATCATGCTCATATCCATTGCGCCTCTCAACTAAACTCAACGAGATGCGACTCATCCTCTGATTACGGGGCAAGGGCCGCAGCGACGCCAATGAGGATGTCGGCCACCTGTATCATCGGAACCATTGGCCTTATCCGACCGATGCTGTCAATGCTGACGTCTTGCTTCTGCTGGTTGTAGAGCAGCATGAACGACATCTCCATCTGCATCGCCGGGATGTGCCTTGCTCGACGAGCCGTCACCGCAGGATAGCTCAGAAGGGCGAAATGTCCAGCGTCATCTGGCATATAACACTGCCTGGAGATCGGGTGTCTTGTGGCGGCACTTACATAAACCAGCCGACGAAAAAATAGGGCGGTTCAGGCGTCGCATTCGTCTGTTCGAACGCTGCCGGCCGAGATCCCCGGCCCGCGGCCTGAAACGCGCCGAAAGGTCCACGCCCTCTCAGCAGAAGCGAATGCTCCTCGACCTCCGGGACGGCCGGCACGATCCGCTAGAATACGCGTCACAAACGATGCACAATGTGACGACACTTTTTGCGACTCGCTCCTGGAACCCCTGTAGGGCCGTTTATTCGACGGCGTACATTTACTAATGAGTTTATTCTCGTTCACTCACCGCGTGCCGTACCACAGCGTTCGGTACGCGTGTGCTACAGGTTCCCGTGTCTGCGGCGGACTGCGACGCGTGCAAGAATCCGCCCTATGCCCGCACGATAGCAGTGGACCGGAAGCCTCCGGTCTTTGGCATTCACCAAACCAGAAGAGGTCGTTCATGACGCGCTGCCGAAGCGGCCGGTGACGACGTGGGGCCGCACCCTCGCCGGCGATCTCCTCGACGCGGGCGTGAACATCGTGGCGGTGCAGAAGCTCATGGGCCACGCCTCGGCGAACACGACGGCCCGCTACAACCGCCGCGGTGAGCGCGCCAAGAAGAAGGCCGTCATGGCGCTCCCCGTGCCCTACGGACGGCTCTAATGAAGAGCGTTTTCAACTTGCGATGCCCTACCGCTTACATCCTATCGCGATCGCAACGTAAGCGCCCGGTGAACTACCTGTGTCTCCCAGTGATGCGGCTGTAGTTCGTCCATTTGACGAACAGGGTGCGTGCGAATGCGGGCGAGCACGTCGGAGAGCCAGTCTTGCGCGTTCACCTCGTGCGATTGCAGGTGGAGAGCAGCGGGTAGACCACCGCCGCCCGCTCGGCCGCCTCAGCGGAGCAGGCGCGCCGCCGGACGGGGTGATTCCACCGTCTCACGTGGGAGGACGGGCGCCTGCTCCGCAAGCGAAGAACAGAATGGGCGCAATTTTCACGCACTTCCGGGCACGATAGCCATGACGCAGAGCATCTAGCGCTGCGAAGCTACACCAGTCCATTAACGACCTTATGTCCACCGGCTCCTCAACACATCCCCAACCCGAGCGCGTCTTTGCAGAAGCCACTCGGGAGCTTCACGCCGCTCACCTGGCCATCGTGCATCAGCTCGGCATCCAGGATCTTCACGACGCCGCAGAAGCCTGCGCCACCCGCATGTCGGGGAAGTTCGACGCGCTCACGGCACCGCGGCTTCTCGCCTATGCCGCCGAGGTCGACGAGCGCGCCCGGGAGGCCCTCTGCCGCCCCCACCCGGCGACGGGCGGGGGCGTAGCCGTTCTATCGAACGATCATCATCGAGCGGGTGGAGGTGGATGTGCGGCCGTCTTCTTGCACGCTAATCTGATAGACGTACACGCCGCTACTCAGCAGCTGCCCGGAATCGTCGCGCCCGGCAAAGCGAACGTCGTGGAGGCCGGCGGTCTCTGCGTTGTTCACGAGCGTAGCAACGTTGCGGCCCAGCAGGTCAAACACCTTCATCTGCACGTGACCGGCACTCGAGAGTTCGTACCGAATGGTAGTCTGGTTGACGAACGGATTCGGGAAGTTCTGTTCGAGAGCAAAGCCGTCGGGCATGAGGGAGCCGTCTTCATTCGCCAGAACCTTGTTCACGCGCCAGAGATGGACGTTGTCCAGCGCGATCCACGTAGAACCACTCGACGCATTCGCGAAGCCGATACCAATCTGCTCGCGTATGGCCTCGGGAATATCCGCGGCCGAGATGCCCAGCGAGTAGGTCGCGTTAGATCCGGAGAGCGTCACGGTCTTTTCGGCAACTACCACGCGCTGCCCGAAAAGCTCGTAGTAGATGAACATCCGCATCTTGTCAGCAGCCCACGAGACCCGAGCAGAAACTTCGAGCGCGAGGCTGTCGCCGTCCTCGAGCAGGTAGTCCGTCGTTTGCCAGATGGCCGGATCACCGCTCATAAGGAATGCCTGGAAAGACCCGGCAGCCGATTCGCTCGATGCCTCGACGCCGGAATCCTTGGGGGATGAGTCGGTTGACCAGCCCGGTACCAACCCGAAGCCGGTCAGTTTGCCCGTTCCGGGAAGCTCAAAGCTGGGGTTGCTCAGGTTTACTGCGGACTGCGCCTGGACTGAGCCAACGAGCAGAACCGTGGTGAAGAGAACAGTAAAGAGTGTTTTCATGGGATTGTTAGAAGATAAGTTGTCCATAGAGCGGGTCGGCGGCCGTGCAAGGGCTCTGGCTGTCGAACGACGCTCCATCAGCCTTTATTGACCGGATTGAGCGGCACTGCCGTGCCATCATGACCGTCCACCCACCCCGTAAGCGGCGCAGGATGACGGCTCGTGGCAACGCCCTCCAGCTCGAGAGCGGCCGGAAAACGTATCTGCGTAGTGTTTCGAATCACGAGGTGCGCCTCGAGGTAAACGCGTTCCACGGCTGCATTTGACCCGTGTTCGATCTGTTTAATGAGTAACTCTGCCGCCTTTCGCCCCATCTCGCGCTTGGGAACGTGGACGGTCGTGAGCGGAATCGAAAGCTGCTCGAGCACGTCAAGGTCATCGAAGCCGACCACGGAGACGTCCTCAGGCACGCGTATTTCCAGCTCACGCAGCGCTTTGAGCAGGCCAATCGCAACGAGGTCGTTGTAGCAGGTAACTCCGCTGGGATAATCGCGCCGATGCGCAGAGAAAAAGGCCAGTCCGGCGCGGTAACCGTCCTCGACGGAGTCGCCGGTGGGCACGATCATCGTGTTGTCATTGAAGATGAGCCGGGATTCGCTGCAGGCCCTCCGCACGCCCTCTACGCGTTCGCCGCTGTGCTTCGAGTAGTCCGGCCCCGCAAAGTGGGCGATACGGGTGTGGCCGAGCTCCATCAGGTGCTTTACCGCCTCGGCGGATGCCTTCACGTTGTTCGTATCAACCAACCCGGCCCGAATGCCCCGAACACTCTCGATCAGTATGACCGGCACGTTCAGCCGCTTGAGATCAAAAAAGTGCGAGAAATCGGATTCGTCGGTCAGGATCGGCGTGACGATCATTCCGACGAAGTTGCATGAGGCGAACTCGTTTACGATGCGCTGTTCAAGTTCGATCTTCCCTTCCGAGCTGCTCGTGGCAACAAGGTAGCCCGCCGCTGCGGCAACCTCCTGTATACCGGCAAGAGCCTCCGCATAGTAGGGGTTGGTAGCCTCCTTGATGACGTAGCCGATCACGCCCGCGGAGGACGCGCTTTTAGAGGAGGGCCCCGCATACCCGCGCGGGTGATAGTGCAGCTCGTCCATGGCATTTAACACCAGGCGACGGGTGCTGCTGCTGACCGTGCCTTTGTCATTGACGACAGCTGACACTGTAGCCTTTGAACAGCCCGCCTGAGCGGCAACATCCGCCATGGTTGGTTTCTTCATTCCCGGCCTCGTGGAACTTGGGTGCAATGGGGTGGCGGCCGGAAGGAGGCTCGCCGATCATATGGATGATGGTTAACGCGTGACACAGAGAAAGGGCTTTCACTTTTCAAGCCCTGCCACCCGCCTCTGCCGCGGAGTCCGCCACCACTTTCGCAAAGACTCCGGTTCCGTGCAAATGTACGTGAACTGTTCGACTTGGTCAACTAAAATCGTGATGTTCAAATTTACAACGTGAAAATCAATTGAAGATCGGGGGATAAAGCGCCCCTGAGGCTCTGAATTGGCGTAAACCATGACCCAGGAGGAAGCAAGAAAATTACGCATATCCTTTTCTATCGACTTTTGGCTTGTGTTGGAAGGGGTTTCGATGTATTATACCAGGCGAGTTTGAACGACCTGAACTCGTTCACTGCGTTTAGTCGCGTTTTCGGTGCGCAGGAACCAGAGCGAAGGTGAAGAAGAAGGAGCGTGCAGTGTGCCGGAAAAGGCCGGCGCGGCCGTCCCGCTCAGCAAGAACTTCCAACATGCATAAGGCCATGAGAGTACAATCTTCCAGGATGCTACGACAGATTCTGGCGATGGCGTTTGTTTTCGCCTGCACTGTTACGGTGGCATGGGGCCAGTCCGTAGTCCAAGGCCGTGTCACGGCGGAGGGATCGAGTGACGGGCTTCCGGGGGCCAACATCGTCGTCAAAGGAACGATGATCGGTACGATCACTGACGTTGACGGTGGCTACCGCCTCGAAGTGCCGACTATGAGCGACACGCTCGTGTTCTCCTTCGTCGGCTTCGTCCAGCAGACCGTACCGATCGCGGGCCGGCGCACGATCAACCTCTCGCTGGTGCCCGAGGTGATCCAGGGCGAGGAGCTCGTCGTCGTTGCCTACGGAACACAGCGGCGGACGGACATCACCGGCTCTATTTCTTCGGTTGATACGGAAACGCTTCTTAAAGCGCCCACCACCGACATCGGCAACGCCCTTGTCGGCAAGGTGACGGGCATTCAAACGATCCAGCGTTCGGGGCAGCCGGGCGCAACGACGCCGGAGATCTTCATTCGCGGCGTCGGGTCCATCAGCACGGGCCGTTCGCAGCCGCTCATCATTATCGACGGCGTAGAGCGGGCGGGGTTTGCGCAGCTCGATCCTAACAACATCGAGAACATCAGCATCCTCAAGGATGCCTCGGCAACGGCCGTTTACGGCGTTCGCGGTGCCAACGGAGCCATCGTCGTGACGACGAAGCGCGGCCAGGAAGGCCCGGCGCGCATTTCGATCAACACGACGGCCGGCTATCAGCTGCCCACGACGACGCTCGATTTTGCCGACAGCTACACCTATGCGCTGCGTTATAACGAAGCGCAGATCAACGACGGCATTGCGCCTGAGAACCTTCGGTTCTCTCCCGAAGCCCTCGAAGCTTTCCGCACCGGCTCGGACCCGCTCATCTACCCGAACATGGACTGGGTGGGGACGATGCTCAAGTCATCGGCTTTCCAGACGCAGAACAACATCAACATCTCCGGCGGCACGGAAAACGTGCGCTACTTCGTCGCCGGCGGTTTCCTCAAGCAGGACGGCCTTTTCAATACGTTCGCGTCGGATTACGACTACAACTTTGCGTTCAAGCGCTACAACTTCCGGACGAACCTCGACATTGACGTCACACCGTCCACGCTGCTCAGCATTACGGGCGGCGGTCGGATCGAGGATAGCCAGGGGCCGCAGAATCGCAACTCGGAGAACCTGTGGCGGCAGATCTACTGGTCTGTTCCCTTCTCCGGAGCGGGCGTCGTAGACGGCCAGTGGGTTCGTGCCGGCTCTTACTACATCCCCGGCGGCAAGAAAGACGGCCTGGAGCCATTCTATGGGGCCGGGTACAGCACCTCTGACGCGAGCATTCTCAATCTTGACCTCGGCGTCAAGCAGAAGCTTGACTTCCTGACGAAGGGCCTCTCGGTTGGGGTCAAGGGTGCCTACAATAGCTACTACAGCCAGACGAAAGCGAGAAGCTCCTCGGTGGCAACCTACGAGCCGTTCTATCGGACGGACGTAGACCCGGGCGCTCCCGGCGATTCGACCATCGTGTACCGCGTCTCCGGGACGGACGGGCAGCTGGGTTACAGCGAGAGCTACGGTCGCGACCGCGACTGGTACCTCGAGGCCCGCGCCAACCTCGACCGGAAGTTCGGCAAGCACAATCTCGGAATGATGCTGCTCTACAACCAGCAGAAGAACTACTACCCGTCCTCGTTCGTCGCCATTCCGCAGGGCCTCGTCGGTATCGTTGGGCGCGTCAGCTACGGCTTCGACGATCGCTATCTCGCTGACTTCAACATGGGCTACAACGGTTCTGAGAACTTCGCCGAAGACAACCGCTTCGGCTTCTTCCCGGCCGTGTCGCTCGGATGGGTGCTCTCGAACGAGTCCTTCATGGAAAATGTCGGCTTCGTCGACTATTTCAAGATTCGCGGCTCCTACGGCATCGTCGGCAACGACAACGGCGTCGGGCGCTTTCTCTACCTGCCGGATCGCTACTACACCAGCAGCGGCTCGTACAGCTTCGGAAATAACGTGCCGGAGGAGCTGACCGGCGCTCGCGAAGGCGAAATCGGAAATCCGGAAGTGCAATGGGAGACGGCCCATAAGCAGAACTACGGCTTCGAGTTGACCATGCTCGACAACAAGCTCGAGATGATCGTCGACTACTTCCGCGAGTACCGCAATAACATTCTCACCACGCGGAACACGATTCCGGCATACGTTGCCGCCTCCCTGCCGGCGGTAAACATCGGCGAGGTGAGGAACCGCGGTTTCGAGGCCGAACTGAAGTGGCGGCAGCAGCTGGGCAAATTCTTCTACAATATCAATACGAACGTCTCCTACGCGCACAACACCGTGCTCGACATCGACGAGGTCGTGAAGCCCGAGCCGTACATGCAGGCCACCGGCCACCCCGTCGGGCAGCGCTTTGGATACATCTTTGACCGCTTCTGGACCGAGGCCGACCTCACGGACGGGGCCAACATCCCCGATCACGGTTATGGCGCCAAGCCCGGGGACCTGATGTACAAGGACCTCAACGGCGACGGCATCATCAACACGAACGACCAGACCGCCATCGGATACCCCGAGTACCCCGAGCTCGTCTTCGGTGCCAACATTGGTTTCTCGTTCAAACGGTTCGACATGACGATGGTCTGGGCCGGTGCCGCGCGCACGAGCCGCCTGCTCGATGGTGAGCCGTACCGCTCGACGTTCGGCACCACCGACGACCGTGGGTTGCTGCTCTGGCATGCGGATGACCGTTGGACCCCTGAGAACGCCGAGGAAGCCACCTACCCGAGGCTCACGTTCTCCGGTAAGACCAACAACCTGAAGACCTCCGACTTCTGGATGTACGATGCGTCTTACCTGCGCCTGAAAAACTTCGAAATCGGCTATACGCTCTCCTCGAGCCTGCTGGCCCGGTATCTCGGGGCTGAGAGCGTGCGCATCTACGGCAACGGGTACAACCTCTTGACCTTCTCCAAGCTCAAGATCACCGACCCGGAGGCGCGTACGGGCTACGACTCCGACTATCCGATCACGAAGGTCTACAGCCTCGGTGTTAGGCTGAACTTCTAAAGCTGCTCGCGCACCTTCTGACGGGACCGCCTTCAGCGGCGGTCCGCTTTCGGGACCATCTGATGTTTCGCAATAAAAAATCCACGGTTATGAACGCTAAGGCTCGCTCCATTCTGTTTGCCGTGGCGGCTGTAGGGCTGCTCGTGAGCACGCAGGGCTGTGACAGCTTCGGCGGCTTCGGCAACGACTTCCTCGAGAAGCCGCCGAGCGTCGACGTTACGGCGGACACCATCTTCACCAGCGCTCTCTACGCCCAGCGCTTCCTCTGGGGCGCTTATGAGACGCTGCCCTATAACTTGCCCATGGAGTGGTCGGACCGCTACAACCAGATGGGCATGGACCAGCTCGAGTCCCTCACGGACCTCAATCAGAGCTATCTCAGCTGGGCCGGCGTCATGCAGCTCTACTATTCCGGCCAGTACAGCGCCGGCAATGACAACGGCGACAATCGCACTAAGTACAGCTTCTACAACTCCGGTGCGTGGGATGGCATCCGCCGCGCTCACATCTTTATCGCCAACATCGACCGCGTCCCGGACATGGATCAGGCCATGAAGGAGCGGCTGAAGGCGGAGGCCAAGATGATCAAGGCTGTCCACTATACGGACCTCTTCCGGCATTACGGAGGCATGATCTGGATCAATCATGCATACGGCCCGAACGAAGACTTCACGGCCCCCCGCATGACCGCCCGCGCCACCATGGATTCGATCGTCGCGCTCATCGATGAGGCGATCCCGAACCTGCCCTTCGAGCTGGCCAACCCGAACACCGAGTCGGGCCGCTTCACGCAGGCCGGGGCTATGGGCCTCAAGGCGCGCGTGCTACTCTTCGGCGCCTCACCGCTCTTCAACGACGACGCTCCCTATCTCGAGGGCGAGGCGGCGGACGAAAAGATGGTGTGGTTCGGCGGCTACGATGCGAGCCTCTGGCAAGACGTGGCCGACGCCGCTAAGGCGCTCATCGACCGGACGGAGGGCAGCTCCTACCACCTGAAGGATACGGGCAACCCCCGCCAGGACTTCCAGGATGCCTACTATGACCGCGACAGCCCGGAATTGCTCATCTCGACCCGGTACAAGTACAAGGCCGGCGGCAAGTGGGAGTGGAATAATTACTACCTGCAGGCCGTCGATTACGGTATCGGAAACCCCACCGACAATTACGTGACGTGGTTCCCGATGGCGGACGGCACACCGATCAGCGACCCGAACTCCGGCTACGATCCGCAGCACCCGTATGCCAACCGCGACCCGCGGCTCTATGAGACGGTGCTTGTCAACGACGACGTGTACCAGGGCCGCCAGTCGGAACTCTGGATCGGCGGGCGTGATCGCCGGACGCAGAACGGCGGCTCGACGGCATCGGGCTACCGGATGCGCAAGTTCATTCTCGACGTGACGAGTGCAGAGGGTTCGGTTATTCAGTGGCCCTATCTCCGTCTGCCGGAAATCTACCTTACGTATGCCGAGGCGCTCAACGAAATCAATGGCGGCCCCACGGCCGAAGCCTACCGCTTCGTCAACCGCGTCCGCAACCGCGTGGACCTGAACGACCTGCCCACCGGCCTATCCCAGGCCGAGTTCCGCGAGGCCGTCCTCCGGGAGCGCGCGCTCGAGTTTGGCTACGAGCAGGTGCGCTGGTTTGACCTCATCCGCTGGAAGATGGACGAGGATTTCACCAAGACGCTCTACGGCATGAACATCTGGAAGGAAGACGACGGCTCGCTCCGTTTCGAGCGCTTCGCCCTGCCGGATCGGTACTGGAAGAATAACTGGTCGCCGAAGTGGTACCTGAGTGCCCTTCCCCCAGATGAAATCAACAAGGGTTACGGACTGGTCCAGAACCCCGGCTGGTAATCTCTCGAGTTGGTACGCGCCTCCCCCCGGTCAGGCGGGGGAGGCTGCGGGCAGACGCCACGGCGCTCGAGCGCATCAAAGATCCTACATACCCCTCAGTGTGATGAAGCACTCTTTTATAAGCCTCTCCTTCTTCGTGTGGCTGCTCCTCTTCGCCACCACCGTGGCTGCGCAGGACGCGCCCGTTTTGAAGGGGACGGTGCGTTACGCCTCGGGCGACCCGGCCGAGGGCGCTCTCGTGAGCCTGGCGGAGGACCCGACCACGCAGGTGGTTACTGATCCTTACGGACGGTTCGCGCTGCCCGCCCTGCGCGGTCAGCACCTCGTCGTCGTTGATGCCGCCAACCGCCGCCTGGACGTGGCCGTCGACGCCGATGAAATGTTTCTTACCCTCAAGGCACAGGATGTGCAGGTGCCCATCGGCTTCAACCAACAGCGCTCCTGGATCGCCACCACCGGAGCCATCGACCTCGTTACGTTCGACGACCTCGATGAATCTGCTGTAATCAACCCCGAAAACGCACTATACGGCAAGCTGCCCGGGCTTACCGTTCTGCAGAACGGCTTTTTGCCGCCCGCCGCCGCAACGCTCTTCGTTCGCGGACGCGAGACGATGACCAACGCCGCCCCGCTCGTCCTTGTGGACGGTTTCGAGCGGCCTATGTCTTCGGTGACCCTTGAGGAGATCGAAAGTGTTGCGGTGCTGAAGGACGCCGGCGCAGTGGCTATGTACGGCCAGCGCGGTGCCAACGGCGTCGTTCTTGTGACGACGAAGCGCGGCCGGTCCACCGGCGGATTGAACGTGAGCGCAACGATGGAAACCGGCATGACCGATCCGATCGGGATGCCCGAGTTTGTCGGTGCGGCCGATTATGCCTCCGCTATGAACGAGGCGCTTACCAACGACCGGCTCGACCCGCTCTATACGCCGGCCGACATCGCGGCGTACGCCTCGGGAAGCTCGCCGTACCTCTTTCCCAATGTCAACTGGTTCGACGAAGTGCTGCGGGACAATGGCGTCCGCTCCAAGATGGACCTTTCCTTTGACGGCGGCAATAACATCGCCCGGTACTTTGCCCAGGTCAACTATATCAACGACTCCGGGCTTTTCGGCCCCGTCGGCGTGAACCCGGACTACGATACACAGGCCCGCAACACGCGCTTCGGTTTCCGGAGCAACCTCGACATCGACCTCACGAAGGAAGTGCTCTTCCAGCTCAACGTGGGCGGCAACATCCAGAGCCTCAACCGGGCCTCTGCTGACCCCGATCAGATCTTCAGGGCGCTCTACCGGGTCCCATCGGCCGCTTTCCCCGTCCGCACCGCTTCCGGTGCCTTCGGTGGTACAGAGGTCTACAGCAACAACCCGTATGCTCTCCTTACGGCAACCGGCTGGGACAAGCCCAACATGCGAGAGTTGATCCTGGACGGACACCTCAAGACGAATCTCAATCAGTTTCTGGATGGCCTTAGCGCGGAAGCGGCCGTTGGTTACAACACCTATGCGTCCTACTGGGAGGAAAGCTCCCGCAGCTTCCTCTACGAGTCCGCTGTGGCCGTCCGCGACCAGACCGGGGCCATCGTGGACACGTCCATCTCTCGCTATGGAGAGACGACCGGGCTGAACTACTGGGACAGCTTCGGCGTGCAGCGCCGCCATGCCGACCTGCTCGGCAAGTTCAACTACGACCGCACGTACGGGCAGGCGAACCTGGGGGCGACGCTTCTTTTCCACCAGGATTCGCATGTGCTCAATGGGCAGAACCAGACGTACAACCGTCGCAACTTTGCCGGCAACCTGCACTACGGCTGGAATAATAAGTATTTTGCCGATGTTGCCCTTTCTTACAGCGGCAACAACCTGCTTCCTGAGGGAAGCAAGTACAACTTCTATCCCGCTGTTTCCGCCGCGTGGGTCCTTTCCGAAGAGCCCTTCGCGAGCGGCTCCGCCTGGCTCGACTACCTGAAGCTGCGGGCCTCCTGGGGCATGAGCGGCAGCGACCTTCTGCCCACCAACAACCCGGACATCCAGGGCTACTACAGCGGCAATGGATACTACTTCACGAACAACAACACGTATAACGGCGGCTTCTACGAAGGACAGCTCGCCACGGCGGACTTCGGGCCGGAGATCTCCTATAAGACCAACGTTGGCCTCGACCTGAACGTACTCCGCGCGCTCAACTTCACCGCCGACGTGTTCTACGCCCGGAGGACCAACATCCTCACGAGCAGCGAAGGGCTTTATTCGGACGTGATCGGCATCGGCAAGCCGCTCGCGACCGACGGCGTCGTGGATAACAAGGGCCTTGAACTCGCCCTCGACTGGCGCAGCGCCGCCGGCGACTTCACGTACCGCCTCGGAGGCAACTTCGCCTTCTCTCGCAATGAGATCATCGAAATGAACGAGGCCTATCAGCCGTTCGCTTATCTCGAACGCACCGGGCGGCCTGTAGGGCAGGTATTCGGACTCGAAACCGTCGGCTTCTTTGAGAGCGCGGAAGACATCGCGAACAGCCCCCGGCAGGAGTTCTCCCCGGTCAGCCCCGGCGACGTCAAGTACCGCGACCAGAACGGTGACGGCGTCATCGACGAGTTCGACGAAGTTGCGCTCGGCTATGCGACCCAGTATCCGGAAATGTATTTCGGTGCCACGCTCGAGCTCGGTTTCAAGGGATTTGGCATTGCCGCCGAGTTGCAGGGGACGGGCAACTATACCGCCTACCTCAACACCCCGGGCGTCTACTGGCCGCTGGTGGACAACAACAACCTTTCGACGTACTACTACGAGAACCGCTGGGCACCGGGCAGCACCACCGACGCGACGTTGCCGCGCCTTACCACACAGGCCAACGACAACAACTATCGGTCCAGCGATCTGTGGATGGTCGACCGCTCGTACGTGAAGCTGCGCACCCTTGAGGTCTCCTACTCCCTCGACCCGCGCGTCTCACGCATGTGGGGCGTACACAATGCCCAGGTGTACGTCCAGGGACGAAACCTCTTCTCCATCGACAACATCGACGTGCTCGACCCGGAACACCTTTCGGCGGGCTACCCGCTGCTGAAAACCTACAGCCTCGGCATCCGGATTGGCTTCTAAGCAGGACTCATCCTTTCCTGCTCACACTGAGCTACTACAAAGCGATACGAATATGAGACGCCGCAGTATCCTCTTCCTACTCATCCTGCTTGTCGGGTTCGGGGGGTGTGACTTCCTGAACTATGACGAGTCCTCCACCTACGAGGAGGGAGACGTTTTTACCAACTTTGACCGCGTTAAGGCCTTCCTGTCCAACATCTACGCCGGAATGCCGCAGGGCTTCAACGCCGTCGATGGGGCCATGCGCGCATCCGCCTCCGATGAGTCCGAAGAGGGTTGGGAGTTCTCGGACGTGCAGAAGATGAACAACGGTAGCTGGAGCGCCGTCCAGTTGGTTGACCCGCAGTGGGAGTCCAACTACACCGGCATCCGCGCTGTCAACCGTTTTCTTGCGGAAACGCAGGGACAAACGTTCGAAGATCGCCGCTTCAACGACAACTATGCGGAGATCATGCTGCAGTTCGATCGCTATCCCTACGAGGCGCGGTTCCTCCGGGCCTACTTCTACTTCGAGCTGATCAAGCGATACGGCGGCGTGCCGCTGATCACCGAAGTGCTCGATCCGGCTGAGGCCAACGCCGTCGCGCGCGCCTCGTTTGATGAAGTCGCCGACTTCATCGTAGCCGAGCTCGACACGGTTGCTGCCCACTTGCCGGTAACCTACACCTCCGAAGTGGGTCAGGAAACGGGCCGCGCCACGCGCGGTGCGGCCATGGCCCTCAAGGCGCGGCTCCTGCTCTATGCAGCCAGCCCGCTGCACAATCAGTCCGGGGATGCCACCCGGTGGATCGAGGCTGCGCGGGCATCCAAAGCGCTCATCGATTCGAGCTGGTACCGCCTCGAAGACCAGTACGCCAACGCGTTCAACAACCGCACCAGTGTAGAACTGATTCTCGACCGCCGGGAGGGGGCCACCAACTCTTTTGAGCGTGCCAACATCCCCGTAGGGTTCGAAGGCGCGACTGTTGGAGGCACGCGGCCCACGCAGAACCTGGTTGATCAGTACGAGATGCAGCGCACAGGGCTCGACATCGATGAAGAGGGATCCGGCTTCGACCCGGACCGCCCGTACCACAACCGCGATCCTCGCCTCTACGCAACCGTCATCTTCAATGGGCTACCCTTCAAGGGCGAGGTCATCGAGACCTTCCGCGGCGGCGTGAACGGCTTGCCGAAGCAGGGCGGAACCGAGACCGGATACTACCTGAAGAAGTACCTGATTGAAGACGTCAGCCTCGACCCGTCCAACACGACGACGCGCGAGCACACCTGGGTGCTCTTCCGCTTCGGGGAGGTGCTGCTCAACTACGCCGAAGCCATGAACGAAGCTTACGGGCCGGACAACGGCGGCGAGTTCGGCATGACCGCCCTTCAGGCCGTCAATCGCATCCGGCAGCGCGCCAAGATCGGCAGCCTGCCCGCGGGCTTGACGAAGGAACAGCTCCGCGAAGAGCTTCGCCAGGAGCGCATGATTGAGTTGGCCTTCGAAGACCACCGCTTCTGGGACGTGCGCCGCTGGATGATCCTCCCCCAGACCACGGACATCTACGGCGTCAACGTCACAAAGCTCGGATTCAAGCAGTTCCAGCACGATTACTTCCTCCTTGAAAGCCGCGCCTTCGATGAGGCTATGTACTACTATCCCATTCCGCAGGCGGAGATCTTCAAGAATCCGAACCTGACGCAGAATCCGGGCTGGTAGGTCCTGCACCCCGCCGAGATCGCCTTTGCGAAGAGTAGTACGTGCCGGGACCCGCCGGCACGTGCTGTATCCAGCCTACCCGAGAAGTGTAAATACGCTATGTTCAAACGGACTTTCAGATCGCTACCGCTTTGGGCGATGCTGCCGGCCGCCCTCTTGGCGCTTTCGCTCGCGCCCGCAGCCGGCGCCCAGTTCGCCCCCTGGAACGACGCGACGGAGCTGCCTCCGTGGCAGAACCCGCAGGTCACCGGCATCAATCGGCTACCGGCCCACGCCACCTTCTACTCTTTCTCGGACGAGACGGCGGCTCTGCGCGGCGTCCGGGAAGACTCGAAGTGGTTCCAGTCGCTCAACGGCCAGTGGAAGTTCAAGTATGCCTCCGGCGCGGACCAGGCACCCCAGACCTTCTTTGAGGAAGGCGCGGACGTGAGCGGGTGGGACGAGATTCCCGTGCCGTCGAGCTGGGAGATGAAAGGCTATGGGACACCCATCTACATCAACATTCGCTATCCCTTCAGCCCCGTCGATCCTCCGCACACGCCGGTCGAGAACAACGCGGTCGGATCCTACCGGCGGACGTTTACCCTTCCCGCGGCATGGCAGGGGCGGCAAATCACGCTCCACTTCGGCGGCGTCAGCTCGGCCATGCAGGTCTGGATTAACGGCAAGAAGGTGGGCTACAGCGAAGACAGCCGCCTTCCGGCCGAGTTCGACGTCACGCCGCATGTGCGTCCCGGAGAAAACACGGTCTCCGTACAGGTGCTCCGCTGGAGCGACAGCAGCTACCTCGAAGGCCAGGACAACTGGCGAATGAGCGGCATCCACCGGGAAGTTTTCCTGACGGCTCGTCCGCAGGTGCAGATCGCGGACTTCGCCGTCCGCACCGATCTGGATGATGCCTATCAGGATGCCCGGATGGAGATCCGCCCGGAGATCGCCCTGTTCGACCAGGCCGATGTCGAAGGATGGAGGGTCGAAGCGCAGCTTTTCGATGCCGATGGAACGGCCGTCTTGCCCGAGGTGGCGAGTGTCGGCGTGCGGCGGATCCTGGATGAATCGCACCCGAGGCTTGGCAGAGTCCCCTTCGGCCTCATCCGGGCGGACGTGAAGGCACCGCGCAAGTGGACGGCCGAGACGCCTCATCTCTATACGCTCGTGCTCTCGCTTAAAGACGCGCGGGGGCGAACCGTCGAGGCGACGAGCGCGCGCGTGGGTTTCCGCGAAGTGGAGATCGCCGGTGGGAAGTTGCTGCTGAACGGTGAGCCGATCACGCTTTACGGCGTCAACCGGCACGACCACGACCAGTACGATGGCAAAGCCGTCACCCGGGAAGACCTCATCGCGGACGTCGTGACGATGAAACGGTTCAACATCAACGCCGTGCGTACATCGCACTACCCGAACGACCCGGAGTTCTACGCGCTGGCCGACGAGTACGGCCTCTACGTGATGGACGAGGCGAACCTTGAGACGCACGGCCAGGGCGGCAAGCTCTCCAACGAACCCATCTGGAGTCCGGCGTTTCTGGACCGCGCAATACGGATGGTCGAGCGCGACAAGAACCATCCGGCCATCATCTCCTGGTCGCTCGGGAATGAGAGTGGGGAGGGGCCGAACCACGTCGCTATGGCGGGCTGGATCAAGGCCTTCGATCCGACACGGTTCATCCACTATGAAGGAGCGCAGGCGCGTTCGGCCGATCCGGGCTACGTGGACGTGGTCAGCCGTATGTACCCGTCGCCCGAGCATCTCGAGTGGCTGGCCGAGAACGAGGCCAGCGGCCGCCCGGTCGTGATGTGCGAGTACGCCCACTCGATGGGTAACTCCACGGGCAACCTCTACGAGTATTGGAATCGCATCTGGGAGCACAACCGCCTTATTGGCGGCTTTATCTGGGACTGGATGGACCAGGGCCTCGTCAAGACGACCGCGGACGGTGAGGAGTACTGGGCTTACGGCGGCGACTTTGGCGATGAGCCGAATGACGGCCCGTTCCTGCTGAACGGCATCGTCTTCCCGGACCGCACGCCCAAGCCGGCGCTGTGGGAAGTCAAGCGCGTCTACGCGCCCGTTCACATGGATGTCGCGCCGGGTGCGAGTGCTTTCCGGGTGGTCAACCGCTACAGCTTCACGAATCTGAACGCCCTCGAAGCGCGCTGGACGCTTCTCAAGAACGGCGAGGTCGTGCAGCAGGGAACGTTGCCGCCGGTCGACATCGCGCCCGGAACGACGGGATCGGTGGCCCTGCCCTTCGAACTCCCGGCACCGACCGCGGGCGCGGAGTACCATGCCGGCTTGCAGTTCGTACTGCCCGAGGCGACGCGCTGGGCTGACGCCGGGCACGAAGTCGGTTCCGGACAGTTTGCGCTGCAACTGCCCGTCGTGCCTGCCGTTGCGCGCGGCCCGGGCGGCATGCCGAACGTATCGCTCGATGAGCAGCCGGATGGATTCACCGTGACCGGAGAAGGGTTCGAGGTCGACATCGACGAGTCGGGAGCCATGCGGAGCTACCGCGTCGGAGGCCGTGAATGGCTTCTCCGCCCGCTCGCGCCCAACTACTGGCGCGCCGAGACGGACAACGACCGCGTAGGCTCCGGCATGGGCAACCTGCTTCGGCCCTGGCAACATGCCGCCGCGGGCCGGACGACCACTACCGCGACAGCAGAGATGATCACGCCGCAGGCCGTGCGCGTTCGCGTAAGCGGCTCGCTGCCCGTCGGAGGCTCGACCTACGGCACTGAGTACACCGTCTTCGGCAGCGGTGAGGTGCACGTGCGCCACACCGTGCGACGCGACACGGCGGCCACCCTCGGCATGGTCCGCGTGGGCATGCAGGCGGCGCTGCCGGAGGCCTTCGACCACGTCACCTGGTTCGGGCGTGGCCCTCAGGAGAGCTACGTTGACCGCAACACCGCGGCGGAAATCGGCGTGTACGCGGCCGGGCTGGACGAATTCGCGACGCCCTACATTCACCCGCAGGAGAATGCCAACCGCACCGATGTGCGTTGGGCCGCTTTCACGAACGAGGCCGGCACTGAGGGCTTGATCGTGCTGGCGGATTCCCTGATAAACGTCAGCGCGTGGCCCTATACCCAGGAAGACCTTGCGGCGGCGTCTCATACGTATGATCTTCCCGAACGGGATTTCGTGACCGTCAACCTTGATTATGGGCAGATGGGCGTCGGGGGCAACGACACCTGGAGCGAGCAAGCGCGTCCCATGCCGCCGTTTTGGATGAAAGAGCCGGTATACACCTATGGCTACCTGCTCCGGCCCTTCGCGGGTCAGGCGGGGTCCGTAAGACAAGCTGCCGCGAGGCCGCTGCCCGAACTACCGAACTAAATTTCAGGCAGCCAACCCGCTGCTGAATAGCAACAAACCGTCACAAGCGATGATCGACCGACGCCGATTTCTCGAACGCGCCCCGCTTTTCCTGGGCGGCCTTTTGCTGGCACCATCCCTCTCGGCCTGTTCGTCCGGCTCGCGCCTGACGGCGCTGCGCACCTTCTTCGTCGACGCCCGGCGGGGCAATGACCGGAATAACGGCCTCAGTGAAGGCGAAGCGTGGCAGTCGCTGGCAAGAGTGAACGGGGAGACGTTTCGCCCGGGAGATCGGGTCCTCTTCAAAGCGGGAGAGCACTATCTTGGGCAGCTCAAGCCGCAAGGCGCCGGCGCGCTGGAGGCGGAAGGTGCGCGGCCGATCCTCTTTAGCCGCTATGGCGAAGGAGCCGCCCCCTCTATTGACGGAGAGGGGAAGGTGCCCGCGGCCGTCCACCTGTACAACATCGAGTTCGTCGAGTTGGAAGATCTGGCAGTAACGAATACGGGTGCCGAGCGCCAGGCGCGGCGGACCGGTGTTCGGGTTGAAATCGCAGATTACGGTACGGCCCGCGGCATTGCGCTCCGCCGCTTGCATATCCATGACGTAAACGGTAGCCTTGTCAAGAAGGAGGGCGGCGGTACCGGCATTGGCCTTACCAACGGAGGTAATGAACGAAAGTCGCGCTTCGATGGGCTGACCATCGAGGACTGCCACATCGAGCGGTGTGCCCGCAATGGCATCACCGGCGGCGGTTACTGGCGGCGCGACCAGTGGCACCCGAACCTGAACGTGGTCATTCGGAGAAACCTTCTCGAGGGCGTGCCGGGAGATGGCATCGTTCCCATCGGCTGCGATGGCGCGCTGGTCGAGCACAACGTCATGCGAGACTGCCCGAGTCTTCTGCCCTCGGGCGACCCGGCCGCAGGCATATGGCCCTGGAGCAGCGACAACACCGTCATACAGTTCAACGAAGTCAGCGACCACAAGGCACCCTGGGACGGCCAGGGCTTCGACGCAGACTGGAACTGCCGCGGCACCATCATCCAGTACAACTACAGCCACGACAATGAGGGCGGATTCCTGCTCGTCTGCAACGACGGCAACGCCGGGCCGCCGGCCAGTATCGGCAATGTGGGGTCAATCATTCGGTACAACATCAGCGTCAATGACGGCATCAGGGCCGTCCCGACACACGCCGGTGTTTTTTCGCCCCTCATGCACATCACCGGGCCGGTGAAGGATACCAAGATCTACAACAACCTGATCATTTCCCCACCCAAGCCTCCCGGCGATGTCGACCGGACCCTCGTCAAGATGGAGAACTGGGGCGGCCCCTGGCCCGAAAATACCCTGTTCGCCAACAACATCTTTGACGTGTCCGAAGAGACCTCGTGGGACGAGGGCAAGGCGGCTGGTACGCGCTTCAGCAGCAATCTCTGGAATGGCCCCTTCGTCAACCTGCCCGGCGAGGCGGTCGGCATCCAGGCACCGCCCCGTTACGCGGCTCCTCCGCCCACCGCTCCGGCGGGCATCAATAACCTCGAAGGATACAAGCTTGCGGCGGGTTCACCTGCCATCGACGCTGGTACGCTCGTCGAAAACCACGGCGGACGCGATTTCTGGGGGCGGCCAGTCCCAACCGGCGGACGGGTCGATATCGGCCCCGGCGAGCACCCGAGCGACGGCTGACCACCTGACGGCCCTACTATTCGACCATAGGTACTCTAATCAACGATGCGAAGACTCCTCTGCACGTCGCTCCTCGTTCTTGGCCTCCCGCTTTTATTTCCTGCCTGGGCGCAAGGACAGGCACGCATCTACCACGAGGGGTGGATCGATCTTAATAAAAACGGGCGAAAGGATGTCTACGAAGACCCTGAACACACTGTCGCAGATCGTGTGGAGGACCTGCTTGCGCAGATGACGCTCGACGAGAAGACGATGCAAACCGTCACCCTCTACGGCTCCGGCCGCGTCCTCAAAGATGCCATGCCGACCCCCGCCTGGAAGGACGAACTCTGGAAGGACGGCCTCGCCAACATCGACGAGCAGCACAACCACGTCGAAAGCCAGACCGAGTACGCCTTTCCCTACTCAAAACATGCACGCGCGATTAATGAGACGCAGCGCTGGTTCGTCGAGGAAACGCGCCTTGGCATTCCCGTTGATTTTACGAACGAGGGCATTCGCGGGCTGGCGCATCACAAGGCCACCGCGTTCCCGTCGCAGATCGGCCAAGCAAGTACCTGGGACGCGCCGCTCGTCAGCAAGATTGCCCACGTAACCGGCCGCGAAGCGCGGGCGCTCGGCTATACGAACATCTATTCGCCCATCCTGGACGTAACGCGCGACCCGCGCTGGGGCCGCACCGTCGAGACCTACGGCGAAAGCCCGTTCCTGGTTGCCACCCTCGGCGAAGCGGCCGTCCGCGGCCTGCAGGCGGAGGGCGTGGTCTCGACACCGAAGCACTTTGCCGTCTACAGCGTTCCGAAGGGTGCTCGCGACGGCGATGCCCGGACCGACCCCCACGTTGCCCCCCGCGAAATGCACGAGCTGCTGCTGCGTCCTTTCCGGCAGGCTTTCGCCGCCGGCGCGATGGGGACGATGGCCTCGTACAACGACTGGAACGGCCTTCCCATTATCGGCAGCCGCTTCTTTCTCACGGATCTCTTACGCCAGGAGTACGGCTTCGAGGGGTATGTCGTTTCCGATAGCCGCGCCGTTGAATACCTCCACGAGAAGCACCACGTCGCCGCAGATCAGAAGGAGTCCGCTGCCCAGGTCATGGAAGCGGGAATGAACGTGCGCACGGACTTCTCGCCGCCGGAGATGTTCGTCCTGCCCCTCCGCGAGGCCCTCCGGGAGGGCCGTTTGAGCGAACGCATTCTTGATGACCGTGTCCGGGATGTGCTCCGGGTCAAGTTCCGCCTGGGGCTTTTCGACCATCCATATGTGGCCGATCCCGACGCGGCCGACCACATCGTGCGGGCCCCTGACGCCATGGAAGCATCGCTCAACGCCTCCCGCGAGGCGCTCGTACTGCTCAAGAACGAGAACGGCGCATTGCCACTGGACCGCAGCCGTCTGCGCTCCGTGCTTATTACGGGTCCGATGGCCACCGCGACCGAGTACGCGTCCGGGCGATACGGAGCCAACCACCTCGATGTCGTCAGCGTCTTCGAAGGCCTTCGCGCCTATCTTGGCAACGGGGTAAAGGTGCGCTATGAACAGGGCGTCACGGAGAAGAGCGTCGGCTGGCCAGAGAGCGAGTTGTATGAAGAGTTGCCGCCGGACAGCGTGCAGCAGCGCATCGACCGCGCAGCCGAGGCAGCCCGCGAAGCCGACGTAGTGATTGCCGTTCTCGGTGGCGGCAATGGCACCGTCGGGGAGAGCCGATCACGCACAAGCCTCGATCTTCCCGGCTATCAGGAACAGCTGCTCCAGGCCGTACACGCCACCGGTACGCCCGTCGTGCTCGTGCTCATCAACGGCCGTCCGCTTACCATCAACTGGGCGGCCGAACATGTGCCGGCTATCCTGGAAGCCTGGTTTCCCGGTGAGCAGAGCGGGCGCGTCGTTGCCGAAGCGCTCTTCGGTGAAACGAATCCCGGCGGCAAACTGCCGATCACGTTCCCGCGGACCGTGGGTCAGATCGAGTACAACTTTCCATTTAAACGCGGCTCCCAGGCGGACGTATCGCGTTGGGTGGGCGTCCGTACGAGGGTTAGCGGCGCGTTATTTCCGTTCGGATATGGACTTTCCTACACCACGTTTGAGTACAGCAACCTGCGTATTACTCCAGATCGGATGCGCGGCGGTGCCACTGTAACCGTCGCCTTCGACGTGACCAACACGGGCAGCCGTCCGGGCGACGCCGTGCCGCAGGTCTACGTGCGGGACGTGCTGGCGAGCGTGACCACATACGACAGCCAGCTGCGCGGCTTTTCCCGCGTCCCCTTGCAGCCAGGACAGACGAAGACGGTCACCGTCGAACTTGGGCCGGACGACCTTTGGCTTCTCGACCGCGACATGAACTGGGCCGTCGAGAAGGGTACCTTCGAGGTGATGGTCGGCCAGTCGTCGCAGGATATCGTGCTTACGGGCACACTCGAAATTACCGAAACGGTTCTGTATGGAAAACCCCCGCTGGACTTCTGAGGTGCCGGCGAGAATCGCTCACCCCACACTACGCTTGATATGATCCGCACTGCGCCTTTCATTCTGCTCCTCCTCTCCGCGGCCGTGGCCGGCTGCCTTACGGCGCGCGCGCCGGAGCACGGGAGAGTATGGATCGACGAGTCCCTCGCATCGGCCGCCGTGCAGTACCGCATGATGGACGAGAGCCTGCCAGACTCCCTGCTGCCCCGCACGATCAGCCCGAGCGGCACCCTCGTCACGCACCGGCCGGGCTGGTGGACGAGCGGCTTCTTTCCCGGCAGCCTCTGGTACCTCTATGAGGCCACCGGCGACCCTGATATGAAGGCCCGTGCGGAAGCCCGCACGTGGCTCATCGAAGGGGAGAAAGGGAACGTGAGCGACCATGACATTGGCTTCAAGATCAATGACAGCTTCGGCAACGCCCTTCGCCTCACCGGCGACAGCGCGCGCTACGCTCCCGTCGTCGTTACCGCTGCGAAGACGCTCGTTCGCCGCTTCGACCCGGCCGTCGGGCTCATCCGATCCTGGGGGAATCTCGGCGACAAGAAGAACCCGTACCTGGTCATCATCGACAACATGATGAACCTCGACCTGCTCTTCGAAGCCACCCGACTTACCGGCGACTCGACGTTCTACCTCGTCGCCGTCACCCACGCGGACAACACGCTGAGGCATCACTACCGCCCGGACGGTTCCTCGTACCACGTTCTCGAGTACGATCCGGTCACGGGTGCCGTCCTCCGCAAGCGCACCGCGCAGGGGCACGCGGACGAGTCGGCGTGGGCGCGCGGCCAGGCCTGGGGCCTCTACGGCTTCACCGAAGCCTATGGCGAGACCGGGCTGGACCGCTACCTGCAACAGGCGACGAAGATAGCGGACTTTCTCCTGAACCATCAGAACCTTCCGGAGGACGGTGTGCCTTACTGGGATTTCGACGCGCCGGACATTCCGAACGCACTGCGCGACGCTTCCGCCGGATCGATCATGGCCTCGGCGCTTCTCGAGCTTGCGCGCTACGCCGATCCGGCGCGTGCGAGCCGCTACCGGGAAGCCGCTGAAAAGACGCTGCGCTCGCTGAGCGCCGCACCCTACCGCGCCGCCGTAGGGGAAAACCACAACTTCCTGCTCGAGCACAGCGTCGGCCATATCCCGCAGAACAGCGAAGTGGACGTGCCGCTGACCTACGCGGATTACTACTATCTCGAAGGGATGCTGCGGCTGCGGGAGGGCCAGAGTGAACGGTACTGATAGCCTGCCACTGTCCGCGCGGTAGACCGGCGGGCCGCGCCATCATCTGAGATCAATATGAGAGCCAACTCAATGCTTCTCCTTCTCGCCGTGCTTCTCGGCAGCGCGGCTCATCAGGGCGGTGTCGCGGCGCAGCCGATGAGGCTGAACGTCGATGCGGGCGCGCCCGGGATGCCGATTAGTCCGGATCTGTTTGGCATCTTCTTCGAAGACCTCAACTACGCGGCTGACGGTGGTCTCTACGCCGAACTCGTTCAGAATCGCTCGTTCGAGTTCTCTGCGCGGGATCGCGCGTCGTGGAACGCGCTCAGCTTCTGGAAACTGGAGAAGCGCGGCGGCGGCGAGGGCGACTGGGCGATCGATTACGCCTTTCCGCTCCACGGCAACAACCCGCAGTATGCTGTGCTTCACGTCGGCAATCCCGGAGAGGGGGTGGGGCTATCCAACGGAGGCTTCGCTGGAATACCCGTAGCAGAGGGCGCGTCGTACGACGTGTCACTCTATGCGAGGCAGTTGTACATGGGCAGCCGCTGGGCGGAGGGCCGTTGGGCGGGGTGCCAATGCCGCTCGTCGTGCGCCTCGAAGGCGCGAACGGCCGGGTGCTTGCCGAGGCGCCGCTCGACATCGAGGGAGAGGCTTGGGAGCGCTACGCCGCTCGTCTGACGGCCTCCGCCGCGGACGACAATGCCCGCCTCGTGCTCCTGGCTGGCGAGCGGGGTGGACTCGCGCTCGACATGATTTCGCTCTTTCCCACCCACACCTTCCGCGATCGCCCGAACGGGCTCCGCGCCGACCTGGCCGAGGTAATTGCGGAGCTCAAACCGAAGTTCATTCGCTTTCCCGGCGGCTGCCTCGTCCATGGGAACGGGCCGGTCAATATGTACCGGTGGCCGGACACGATAGGCCCTGTCGAGCAGCGAAAGGGCCAGCCGAATCTCTGGGGCTACCACCAGTCGGTCGGCCTCGGGTTCTTCGAATACTTCCAGTTCGCCGAAGACGTCGGCGCGAAGCCGCTACCCGTCGTTCCCGCCGGCGTATGCTGCCAGAATGCCGGGCATACGGGCGGGCGCGGGCAGGCCGGTATTCCGCTTGATGAAATGCCGGAGTACATCCAGGAGGTGCTCGATCTGGTGGAGTATGCCAACGGCCCCGTCACGTCGGAGTGGGGCGCGAAGCGGGCGGCTGCCGGTCACCCGGCTCCCTTCAACTTGCAGTATCTCGGCGTGGGAAATGAGGACAAGATCACGCCTCTTTTCAAGAATCGCTTCAAGATGATCCAGGAAGCCGTGACCGCGCGGTACCCTGAAATCGTCGTGGTCGGAACGGTAGGGCCAAGCCCCGATCCTGAAGATGCAGACTACCGCGAGGGCTGGGCCTTTGCGCGCGAACTGGACCTCGACATGGTTGATGAGCACGGCTACAAGCCGCCCGAATGGTACTGGGACCACCTGGACCGCTTCGACGCCTACGAGCGCAACGGCCCGGAAGTCTACCTCGGCGAGTACGCCGCGCACGATGTGGGGCGGCAAACCACCCTGCGTTCCGCCCTGTCCGAAGCGGCCTACATGACGCACCTCGAGCGCAACGGCGATCTCGTGCGATTCTCGTCCTACGCGCCGCTGCTGGGAAAGCGCGGTCTGACGCAGTGGACTCCGGACCTCATCTACTTTACCAACACGGAGGTTTTTCCGACCATCAACTATCACGTGCAGAAGCTCTTCAGCACGAACAGTGGCGACCGGCTGCTGCCCGCCGACTTGATCAACCGCCCCCCCGATGCGCTTCTGGCAGTCTCATCGGTTCGGGAGACCGCCTCCGGGGATGTGGTGATCAAGCTCGTCAATGGCGACGCCGTGGCGAGGCCCCTTGTTGCGAGCCTCGCCGGGCTGGCCGCGGGCGCGCAAAAGGCTCGGCGAACGGTGCTCACGGGCGATCCGATGGCTGTCAACGATCCCGAAGCTCCGGACACGGTGTTGCCCCAAACCGATGTGATTACCGTCGGAAGTGCCTTCGAGACCGTGTTGCCTCCTCACTCTCTAACTATTCTACGGATACCGGAGAATGACAGTACTCTTTAAGAACCTGAGATCGGCGAACTCTTCGCACGCGCCCGCCTGGTGCGGGCTGCCTGCCGCCGCTATGCTGCTACTCGTGCTCTCGGGCTGCGCGACGGGGCGCGGCGCGCTCCGCGAGCCGCAAGTGGTGGCGAGACACGGTGCCTGGACGTGGTTCAACGACGAGCGCGCGGCCTTCGTCGGGCCGAACCTCTTCGTCGGCTACGTGGACACGTCTGGCCACTCCGCCGTCACCGTTGTGCCGGTCGAGGGCGAGGCGCGCAAGCATACGACCCGGCTCAGCACCTTCACGGAGCGCGACGACCACAACAACCCGGCTTTCGTCGCCCTGCCGGACGGCCGCGTCATGGCGGCTTACGCGCGGCATCATGTGGAGCCATTCTGGTACCGGCGTTTCGGCCAAGTATCCGGCGATTCCATCCGGTGGTCGCCCGAGAGCCGGACGGCCGATCTCGGCTCGAAGGCTACGTACAGCAACCTCTTCCGTCTCTCAGGTGAGGGCGGCATGCTCTACGACTTCTACCGAGGCACGAACTTCAACCCGACGCTCATGACCTCGGACGACAATGGCGAGACGTGGAGCGCGCCGCAGCATTTCATCCTCTCCGGCAGCGGCGGCACCCGGCCGTACTTCAAGTACACGTCCAACGGCACCGGCCGGATCGATGTGCTCTACACGCAGGGGCATCCGCGGGACGTGGACAACGACGTCCTTCACGTGTACTACGAGGACGGCAGCCTCCGCCGCAGCGACGGAACGCCGATCCAGCCCTTGCCCGGCTCAAACGGTGCCGGCCCCATGCCGGTCGGGGCCGGGACGCGCATTTATGACGCCGAGACGGCGGGCCGCGCCTGGGTGTGGGACCTCGAGTACGACGCGGCCGGTGCGCCGGTCGCCGTCTACATCGCCACGCGAGACAGCACGACCGGCAACGATCTGCGCTACCGGTACGCCCGCTGGGACGCCGGCACGGGGCGCTGGATCGAGCGCGAGATCGCCTACGCCGGCACACACCTGTACGACGGCGAGAACCACTACGCGGGCGGCATCACGCTCGATCCATCCGACCCAAGCGTCGTCTACACCTCTTCCGACGTCCATCCCGAGACCGGAGCGCCGACGGCGCACTACGAGATCTACCGGGGCATCACCACAGATGGCGGCGCGTCCTGGAAATGGATTCCGCTGACGCCTGGGGCTGCCGAGGACCAGATCCGCCCATTCGTGCCCCGTTCGAATGGCAACCATCACGCCGTGCTCTGGCTGCGCGGACGCTATACGGCCTATACTGACTTCGATACCGACGTCGTAGGCCTCCTCGACTGAGGCTTTTTCCACGTGCATCAAAGACATCACGCGCCACTTATGCAAGCATTCACTTTATTTCAGTTCACGCCGGGCCGTCTTGTTCTCTCCCTGTTCTCTCTGCTGCTCATTCCAGCGGCGCTTGCGCCGGCCGCGTCGGCGCAGGAACGGGTTCAGGTTTACGAAAAAGCCATCACCATACCGACCTATGCGACGGGCGAGGCGGAGGTGAACCCCGTCTTCTACACCGGGCGCGCCTATCAGGGGGCGCAGGGGCGTGTCTACCCGTACCCGATGCATGATCGCCTCACCGATGATCTCGTTGAAAAGACCTACACCGGACTCTTTCTCGAAAACGAGTACATCCGCATCTGCGTTCTGCCCGAGCTCGGGGGCAAGCTCTACATGATGCAGGACAAGACCAACGACTACGAGGTTATCTACCACAACGAGGTCGTTAAGCCCGCGTTTATCGGGATGCTGGGCGCGTGGACTTCCGGCGGCGTCGAGTGGAACATCCCGCACCACCACCGTGCCACGTCCGACCTGCCCGTCGATTACCTGCTGAAGGAGAACGCGGACGGTAGCAAGACGATCTGGATCGGGGAGACCGAGCGGCGGAACCGGACGCACTGGGTGGTCGCAATGACCCTGCGCCCCGGCCGATCCGTCCTTGAAGCAGAAATGCGCCTGTACAACCGCACGCCGCTTTCCAACTCGCTGCTCATGTGGGCGAACACGGCCGTTCATGCGAACGCCGATTATCAGGTGGTCTTCCCGCCGAGCACTCAGTACGCGACCTACCACTCCAAGACGCAGTTCAGCCAGTGGCCCATCTCTCACCAGCGCTACCTCGGCGTCGACTATACGGAGGGCGTCGACGTCTCTTGGTGGAAGAACCACCCGGAGGGCGTCTCCTTTTTTGCGTGGAACTACCAGGATGACTTCGTGGCCGGGTACGATCATGGGCAGGAGGCCGGCCTGGCCATCGTCGCGGACCACAACGTCGCGCCCGGCAAGAAGCTATGGAACTGGGGCACCGGCCCGCACGCGAAGCTCTGGTATGACCTCCTGACGGACACGAACGGCCCGTACCTGGAAATCATGGCGGGTGCCTACTCAGACAATCAGCCTGATTACAGCTGGGCCGATCCTTTCGTTCGCAAGAGCGCGACGCTGAACTTCTTCCCGCTGCGCGGCCTCGGGGCCGTTGAGAACGCCAACCTCGATGCCGCCATCAGCCTCGATGCCCTCCAGGGCGGCCGCGTGCGCGTCGGGCTGAACACGACGGAGCGGCAGGCGGGTGCCGTGCTGACGCTTCTCGACGGTGACCGAGTCGTTCACGAGCAAATCATCGACGTCGATCCGGCACACCCCTTTGAGGCCGACATCGCGCTGCCCACGGGCGTTTCGCCGGAGGGCGTGCGCGTGGTAGTGCGCACCGCCGCCGGGGAGGCACTCATCGCGTATGAGCCGGTCCGGCGCGAGGACCAGCCCATGCCGGACGCGGTGAAACCGCCGCCGCCGCCCGCAGCGGTGGAAAGCATCGAAGAGCTGTACCTCGCCGGACTTCGACTCGATCAGTTCCACAACCCTGGATATAGTCCGTACCCGTACTTCGAGGAGGCGCTGCGCCGCGATCCCGGCTATGCCCCGGCGAACACGCACCTCGGGCTGCTCTACCTGAAGCGGGGAATGTTGCAGGAGGCGGAGGACCATCTGCGCCGCGCCGTCGAGCGCGTCACGCAGCGGCACACGCGCGCCGAGGACACAAAGCCGCTCTACTACCTTGGCCTGACAAAATTGGAGCAGGGACAGCTTGACGAGGCGTACGACCTGCTCAGCCGCGCCGCCTGGGACCACGCCTGGTATGCCCCCGCGCATACGCTTCTGGCTCGCATCGACGCGCGCCGGGGGGACTACGAACGCGCGCTCGGTCACCTCGGCGAGGCGCTGTCTGCGAACACCCGCAACCTCGCCGCGCTCCACTTGAAGGCCGCGCTCCTGCGGCACGCCGGTCGCACCGATGAAGCGCGCGCGATTGCGGAAGGGCTTGTGGCGGAAGATCCGCTCTATTTCCCTGGACGCTACGAGATGGCACTGCTCGGCGGAGACCTCGCCGCGCTTCTGCCGCTCATGCGGGGCGAGGTGCAGAACTACGCCGAACTCGCCACCGACTACGGGAATGCTGGCCTCTACGACGATGCTCGGGAGGTGCTGAGCCTGGCCGCGTCCGAGAGCGAGATGTCCGGCGATCCGACGCTCTACTACCTGCGCGGTTACTACGCGGCGCTGCAAGGAGAGCAATTGGCAGCTGCGGCGGACTGGAAGCGCGCGGCGTCGCTCCCGACGGAATACGTATTCCCTTTCCGCTTCGAGACCGCGCGCGCACTTCGGGCCGCACTCGCTGCCGATCCGAAGGACGCACGCGCGCACTTGTACCTGGGTAACCTCTACTACGACCATCAGCCCGAAACGGCCATCGCGGAATGGGAGCAGGCCGCTTCGCTCGATCCGGCCCTCGCCGCCGCACATCGCAACCTGGCCTTCGGGTATGCCTACGCCCGCAATGACGCCGATCGCGCGCTCGCCTCGATGGAGCGGGCGCTGGCCCTTCGGCAGGACGATCCTCGCTACTACTACGAAGCGGACCTGTACGCCGAGTGGGCGGCCGAACAGCCGGCGAAGCGCCTTTCCCGGATTGAGCGCCACGAGAAGGCCATCCTCCAACACGACGCCGCTCTGGCCCGTGAGACCGGGCTGCTCGTCCAGGCGGGCCGCTACGACCAGGCCATCACGCGCATGGAAACACAGCACTTCCGCCGCGCCGAGGGAGCCGAGGGCATCCATGACCTGTGGGTGGACGCGCATCTCCTGCGCGGGCAGAAGACGCTCGAAGGAGGGCAGGCCCGGGCAGCTCTCCGCGACTTCCAGGCTGCGCTCGAGTACCCGAAGAACCTCGAAGTGGCCGTCGGCCGCCGTGAAGGCGAGGCGAACTACTACGTCGGCCTCGCGCAGCAGGCGCTCGGGAACCAGGGCGAGGCGCGCGCGGCTTTCGAGAAGGCGGCAGGGGCAGACGACTTGCCGCAGGCCGGTCGTTACCTCCAGGGGCGCGCCCTTCAGAAGCTCGGCCGCGACGAGGAAGCGCGCCGCATCTATGACGAGCTCGTGGCCGCCGGACAGCGCTCCCTCGAGCGCGGCGATGCCCCGGATTTCTTCGCCAAGTTCGGCGGCGAAGGCTTCGAGGCCGGGCGGCGTGCAAACGCCTATTACCTCATGGGCCTCGGCTACCTTGGGCGGGGCGACGAAAGTGCCGCCTCGGACGCCTTCAGCGAAGCCGTGCGGCTCCATCCGGCGCACATCGGGGCCACCGTGCAGGCGCAGCAGTAGCCATCGTCCTTCACAACGTTCATAAACGCAGCTACAGATCTACCGAAATGATCCGATCCGTATTCATTCGAGGCGCTTCTCTCCTGGCGTTCCTGGCAGCGCCCCTCATGCTTGGCGGGTGCGGGAGCGCCGAACCTGCGGTGCCAGAGGGCGCTGCAGAGGACGGCACGTTTCTCCCCGGCCGGCCGTGGCTTGCCGACGACGGCGAGCACATCAACGCGCACGGCCCCGGCATCCTATATGAAGACGGGGTCTACTACTGGTTCGGAGAGCAGCGCGCAGAGCACGCGTCCGAGGGCGTGGCCGTCTACTCGTCCAAGAACCTCTACGACTGGAAGCGCGAAGGACTGGCCCTCACGCCGGTCGACGATGACCCGAACCACGACCTCGCTCGCGGTGCCATCATGGAGCGTCCGAAGGTGATCTACAACGACAGCACCGGGAAGTACGTGATGTGGTTTCACCTCGAACTCAAGAGCCAGGGCTACCGCGCCGCCCGCGCCGCCGTGGCCGTGAGCGACAACGTCACGGGGCCGTACCGCTTTGTCGGCAGCTTCCGCCCCAACGGCAATATGTCCCGCGACATGACGCTCTTCAAAGACGACGACGGAACGGCTTACCACATCTACTCCTCGCGAGAGAACTACGACCTTCGTGCGAGCCGTTTGAGCGGTGACTACCTCACGCCGACCGCGCAGGATTCCATGCTCTTCAGCAAGCACCGCGAGGCCCCGGCCGTCTTTAAGCGCAACGGCACCTATTATCTCATTACCAGCGCCGCAACCGGCTGGCGGCCCAACGAGGCCGTCTATCACACCGCGCCCTCCATCTGGGGACCGTGGGAGGAGCAGGGTAACCCCCTTCGCGGCCCCGGTGCCGATTCAACATTCGGCGGGCAGTCCACGCATGTGCTGCCGGTTCAAGGGCGAGACGACGCGTTCATCTTCATGGCGGACCAGTGGAATCCCGGAAACCTCCGCGATAGCCGCTACCTCTGGCTACCCGTTCGTTTCGACGGCGACCGGCTTGCCATCGAATGGGAGGACGCCTGGGACCTGAGCGCTTTCGACGCCGACCCTTCGAACTGAAGCGTTCCCTCATTCCACACCGGGCGGTTGGACGGCCGTCGCTCACGGGCATCCGACCCGCCCGGGTGCGGGCCCCTGTCCATCGTCGTTGCGCCCTCTGCGTGCGCTGACCGTCCCGCGCGCGGTCGACAGCTCGGGCAGCGTTGATCCTTCTTTACCCTATGAATCCATCCTCACCGCCTGTAAGGATTCGCATTCGCGCCGCCGCCATCCGTGGGGGTGCGCTCTTGATCGTGTGTGCGGGGCTTTCCTGCAGCGGCGTACCGACGACACATCGAGCGCCACCGAACCTGCTCTTTGTCTTTCCCGACGAATACCGGCGGCAGGCGGTCGGAGTTATGGACGAAGATCCGGTCCAAACGCCCCGCCTGGATCGTTTCGCGAGCGAGGGACTGCTGTTCACCCAGGCCATTAGCAACCGGCCGGTGTGCAGTCCCATGCGTGCGATGCTCATGACCGGCCAGTATCCGTTCTCCAACGGCGTCCTCACCAACACGAACTCCTCGTCGGCGCAGTATGGTATCGAACTGAGCGCCGATGCCCGCACGTTTTCGGACGTGCTTCACGATGCCGGCTACAGCACGGGATACATCGGCAAGTGGCACCTCGACAGCCCCCGCGAGCCGTATGTCGAAGAGCCGCGTCCCTGGGACGGCTTCGTCTGGGACCACTTCACGCCGCCGGAGCGCCGGCACGGGTTCGACTTCTGGTACGCCTACGGTGCCTATGACGCCCATTTGAACCCGCATTACTGGACGGCCGATGCGGCAAAAGACGAGATGACGGAAGTCGATGCCTGGTCGCCCGAGCACGAAGCCGACGTCGCCTGTTCGTTCATCCGGAATGAGGATGCGCGGCGTAGGCCCGACGCACCGTTTGCGCTCTTCGTAGCGATGAACCCGCCGCATCCGCCCTACAACGAGGTGCCGGAGCGGTATCGCGAACGCTATGCCGATAAGACCCCGGAGGACCTGCTCGTTCGCCCGAACGTGGATCTGGAAAGCAGCCGATCCGCCGAGGCGCGGCGCAGCGTCAACGACTACTTCGCCGCGGTGACGGGCGTCGACGAGCAGTTCGGCCGGATCCTCGACTGCCTGAACGAAGCCGGCCAGGCCGAGGAAACCATCGTCGTGTTCACGTCCGACCACGGCGAGATGATGGGCAGCCATGGCATGATGCAGAAGACGACCTGGTATGAGGAATCGATCGGCATCCCGTTTATCGTCCGCTGGCCTGGTGAGGTGCCCACGGGCAGAGACGACTTGCTGCTGAGCGTGCCGGACATGATGCCGACGCTCCTCAGCCTGATGGGCCTCGGCGACAAGGTGCCCCCGCAGGTAGAGGGCCGCGACTTCTCGCCCATCTTCCGCGGCAAAAAGGCCGAGCGCCCCGATGCCGCACTCTACCTGAACACCACCGCGCAGCCAGAACTGCAGCAGCAGGGTGCCAGAGGCCTGCGCACGGACCGCTACACCTTCGTCATTGTCCGAGGCAGTAGTCGCGACTCTCGCTATGTGCTCTACGACAACGTCGCCGATCCCTACCAGATGGAAAACATTGCCGGGGCACATCCGGAACTCGTCGCCGGGCTTGAAAAGCAGCTTATGCAGCGACTCAAGGAAATTGGCGACCCATGGACCCGCGCGGTCCCGTGGGACGGCGCTTCCGTCGCACCGTGAAGCCTAGCCGCCTGCCGACCGGACCGGCTGCCCGCGCGTGCGGACATCGCCAACCCGTAAACCTTGCACCAACATCGTGATACGTGCCTTCATAAAGAACTCGGGTTTGCTGCTCGCATTCGCCGGAGTTCTCGGCGGATGCTCGGGGGCGGTGCCCGAATCGGCGAAGACGTGGCCGAACATCGTCTTCATCCTCGCCGACGACCACGCCGCCTGGGCTTGGGGCACCTCCGGCAACGAGCAGATCGCCACGCCCAACATGGATCGCATCGCCCGCGAGGGTGCCCGGCTTCCCAACGCTTTCGTCGCTACGCCCGTCTGCAGTCCCGCCCGCGCCGAGCTGATGACGAGCCGCTATTCGACCGAACTGGGCATCACCGACTGGATCAATGCGACCTGGGAGGCACCGCACCTGCTCCATCCCCTCGAACCCGACCTCGGTCTCGACCCGTCAACGGTCACATGGACGGAGGTGCTCGATGCGGCAGGCTACGCCACGGGACTCTTTGGAAAGTGGCACCTCGGCATGCTCGACCAGTTCCATCCGACCCGGACCGGCTATGACGAGTTCTTCGGTTTTCGCGACGGTGGCACGAGTCCCACGGATCCTATACTTGAAGAAGACGGCGAGCCAAAGGCTTTCAAGGGCTTCACGACAGACATCATCACCGATCATGCGCTAGGCTTCATCAGCGAGCATCGGGGCGAGCCGTTCATGCTCTCGGTACAGCCGAACGCACTGGCCTTCGGCAACCGTCCGGTGGAGCAGGACAGCGGGTCGCGCGAAGCTGCGCAAGTGCGGTTCTGGCGGACGGAGTATGTGACGGCCGAAGGGTTGCGGGTCTTTGTCGCGACATGCGGCCGGGACGAAAGCGGCGTGCCGGCAGCCGATGCCGCAGGGCCGGACGGTCCGGTATCGCAGGATTGCGCCATACCGGGCCTTCTGCGGAACGGAGCGACGCAGGTCGCGCGCCTCGACCTTTCGGCCGCCTCGGCCTCGTCGCAACAGTCACGACAGCCCTCGGCCAAGACGTCCCCGGCGGCCGTCCTGCGCCTGCGGTAGCTTTATCCGGGCTTGCCTGTTGTGTGCCCGACGATCACATCGACCCTCGCCGGACGGCGCTCTTCATCCCCTCTCCCCTTCCGTTCCGCACGCTGTCGGTGGTCCTTGTCGCCGTACCGGCCGGGGGCTTTGCTCTGGGCGAAGGTGTTCATCGCCCCGACGGCGCAGACCGCCTCCGCAGAAGCAGTTCAGATACAGGATCATGAGCGACGCGACCTTCGCGGATCTGGACAGTCCGCTGCCACGGCGCGCGGGCATCGACCGCGGTTCCGACGTGACGCACGGCTTCTGCCTGATCAAGCTGATGGCCGTGACCATGGGCGAGACGACTGCGGATTTCCTGGCCGTCAACCACGGCCTCGGCCTTGGCGCGACCCCGGTGCTGATGAGAGCCGTCCTCGTCGCGGCGATGGGCTGGCAGTTCCGGAAACGCGGCGATGTTCCCGCAATTCACCGGATCGCGTTCGTGCCGATTTCGGTCGTCGGCACGCTGATCACCGACAACATGACGGAAGCGACCGGCAAACCATGAATTGACTGTACCAACGGATTCACGCTGGCTTTCGCGGCAACTCAGTCGCCTGGTTCCCTGTCGACCGGCCGCTCTCCACCCACGAGGTCTTTACCTTCCGTCGCGAGGCGTTCTGCTGACTGGCGAACCTTTTCGCCTTTGCTATGGAAACGGCGGTCGGCCGCCAGGTCTCCGGATCCTGCGGCCTCGGGTTTGCCGCCACCGGAATCCCGTTCGGCCCGATCATCGCTTCGCTATCGATCGGCTGTTTCGCGACCGGGCTCGGGGGGATGTGCGCCTTCTGGCTCTGCTGCATCTTCACACGCTCGCTCGGCGCATCCTTCGGCGACTATTTGGCTCGCGCGGGTAACCTGCCGCACCGCACCCGAACGGCAAGATGAGCCATACGCAGTCCGGCGGCGCGTGGCGCAGTATCCCCGGCAGCGTCGCTAGAAGTAGCCGGCGATCCCTCTGACCAGGTAGACCGCGCCGATGCATTGCACCAGTTGCCAGGTGTAGCGGCGGAAATCGTTGTCGCTCAGGCGGTCGAGGATCTGACGCGCGGCCGTCGTGCCCAGAATGGCCATGCCGATCGCCAATCCGACGACGAGCGGGTCCAGCGCGGCGCCGGACATGCCGCCGACCAACGCACCGAAATACAGCAGCTTGGCCAGATGGGTCGCGACCTGGCAGGCGGCCTTGGTCGCGACGACGGCGCGGCGGTCCAGCGCGGTGCGCACGAAGAACATGTCGAGCATCGGTCCGGAAACCCCCGAGAGGAATTGCAGCGAGGTGCAGATCAGACCGCAAAGCTCCGCGCCGCCGCGCCTTGTCGCCTGTGGCAGCAGGTCGGCGGGCACCATGCGGCCGACAAACGGTATGAGGCCGAGAATGATCATGACAATCCGCTTGTCCGGCACCAAGACGAAGCTGAAGAACACCAGCCCCGACAGCAGCAGGCCCGCACAATAGCGCAGCACGATCGGCCAGAGGATGTAGCGCCGCCAGAGAAACGAGCGCCAGCCGTTCGACGTCATCTGCGTTATGCCGTGCAGGATCATCGCGTCGGGCACCGAGACCATGAGCAGCAGTCCGCCCATCAGCAACATGCCGCCCGCCATGCCGAAGACACCGGCGATGAAGGACGTGACGCCCGCCAGCAGCGCGAAGGCCAGTATGAAGATCCCGCTCATGTTGCCGCGTCACACACCCAGCAGGTTGTGCCGGACCGTGAGAAGATGTGCGCTGATCGCCTCGCGGGCGGCGGGCGCGTTACGCGATTTCAGCGCGGCAAAGATCTTCTCGTGCTCGCGGGTGTAGGCGAGGCGGCGTGCCTCTGTGATGCTCTGGCGCTTCATCTCGCCCCATTCCGCAAGGTCGCGGGAGGTGGTGATCGTGGCGTAGACACGGATCATCAGACGGTTCTGCGTGGCATCCGCGATCGCCTGATGGAAGCGGGCGTCCCAGATCTCGAACTCGGCGAAACTGGTGGAGGCTTCGGCCGTCTTCATCGCCACTCGGATCTTTTCCATGTCGGAGGCATTCGCATTCGCCACGATCAGATCGGCCAGTATCGGTTCGACCAGCAGCCGGGTCTGCATGATCTCCTGCGGGCTGGCATCGTCGCTGCCGGACGGCCGCTCCGGCGCCTTGGCCACATAGGTCCCGCTGCCCATCTTGCGCACGACCCTGCCACTCGCCTCCAGCCGGGCCAAACTGTTGCGCACCGCGCTGCGCGGGACCTTCAACTGCTCGGACAGAACGCGCTCGGTCGGCAGCTTGCTGCCGGGGCCCATGCCGGGGCTGAGGAGCAGCGCGCTCAGCGCCTCGTCCACGATCTGCGACGAGCTGGGGTCGGCAGGGGCGAGACTGTCGGACAGTGCCGTTTGCGGCCGCGCGATTGTCATGGTCCTCGCTCCGTTCCTGAAAATCATGTCGCAGGGGCTGGGATCGTTGCGACGCCTGCATCCATTTGTGCAACATTCCGAACCAAACGTCTATAGGGTTGACCAGTTGCGCACCAATATGTCACCACTTCGCCGCATGGAGGAATGTCCCTTCCGGGATCGGAAGGGGCGACCTGCTGTCAGCAGCAGAAAGGAACGCACATGGACATGAACGTAGAGCCCCGGACCTTCGAGGGTACCGAGCACTGGACGAAGAAGGGGGACGTGAACCTCTTCCTGTGGAACAAGAAGGTGCCGAGCGGCAAGCCGAAGGGAACGGTCCTGTTCTCGCACGGTTCCTCGATGGCCTCGCAGCCGACCTTCGATCTCCAGGTCGAGGGACGGCCGTTTTCCTCGGCGATGGACTGGTTCGTGGCGCAGGGCTACGACACCTGGTGCGTGGACATGGAAGGTTACGGCCGCTCCGACAAGAACCGTGACATCACCTCCAACATTGCCGATGGCGCCGATGACCTGAGCGCTGCGACCGATTACATCATGCGCGAGACGGGCGTCGAGAAATTCTACGTGTACGGCATTTCCTCGGGCGCGCTGCGGGCCGCTGCCTTTGCGGAGCGGCACCCGGACCGCATTGAAAGGATTGCGCTCGACGCCTTTGTCTGGACTGGCGAGGGCGCGCCCACGCTGGAGCAGCGCCGCAAGCGCCTCGAGGAATTTCGCGCGATGAAGCGGCGCCCGATCGACCGGCCCTTCGTGCATTCGATCTTCAACCGCGACCACCCCGGCGCCGCAGAAGAGCATGTGGTGGACGCCTTTGCCGACGCCATCCTCGCGCTGGACGATTCGATGCCCACCGGGACCTACGTGGACATGTGTTCGCGCCTGCCGCTGACCGATCCGGTCAAGCTGACCATGCCGGTCCTCGTGATGCGCGGCGAATACGACGGTATCGCGGCGATGGACGACCTGCTGAAATTCTTTGCCGAACTGCCGCACCCGGCCAAGCAGTTCACCGTGATGCAGGGCATATCGCACGCCTCGTTCCAGCAGAAGAACTACATGATGGTCTATCACATCCTGCAGTCCTTCTTCGAACAGCCGGCGCCGGTCTACACCGGCGAATGAATTGTTCCGGCGCCCGAAGGCCGCAGAGGGGCACGGGCGCCGGGTCCGTCATGCGACGGAAGACGCCTGAACTGGTTGACCAATGCGGCGCAATGGATCAAAATGGTTGACAGACCGGATTGGCGCTGTGAGGGTGCACGGACCCGGACCGGGCAGGGGCAGCGGGAGGACGCAGCCCCGACGCCACACCTTCGGTTTGGGTCACAAAGGGAGAGAGACATGACAGACAAGAAGATTTCCGACAGCAGCGCGGTCAACCGCCGCGCATTCCTGCGCCGGTCGACGGCATTTGCCGGGGCCGCGGGTCTGGGCAGCCTTGCAGGTATTTCGCCCGCCTTCGCGCAGGACTTCCCCGAACGCAACATCGACATCGTGATCCCGACCGGCGAGGGCGGCGGCGCCGACCGTGACGCGCGCGCCTTTGCCAAGGTCTGGGCCAATCACCTCGATACCAACTTCGAATTCGGCTACTATCCGGGTGCCGCGGGGCAGGTGGGCTACGAGTTCTTCATGAACCGGGAGCCGGACGGCTACGGCCTCATCTTCGCCAACCTCGGCCCAGAGGTCATCATGCTGGAATTGCAGGACACAGACGTGTCGGTCGGCGAGGACATCGTCTACATCCAGCAGACCCTGTCCGAGCCGATGGCGGTCTGGGTCGGGCCCAACAGCCCCTTCGACAGCCTCGAAGCCCTTGTGGAAGAGGCCAAGTCCCGCCCGGTCACCGTGTCGGTCAGCCGCCTGCCGCACCCTGCGTCGATCGGGATGCTGGCGCTTGGCGAGGCGACCGGCGCGAACTTCGTGCTGGTACCCTACGGCGGCGGCAATCCCTCGGCCATGGCGGCGATCACCGCCGAAGTCGATTGCTGCGCGCTGCCGGTGACCAACACGATCGTTCTTGGCGACCAGGCGCGGGTGCTGGGCATCTTTGCCGACGAGAACGTGGTGCCCGACCAGACCAATCAGGCGCCCACGGTGAACGACGCGATGGGCACGTCCATCCCGCCGATGACCTCGTCACGCGCCTTCGGCATCCAGCGCGCGGCCTATGACGCCTATCCCGAGCGTGTTGCGAAACTGGTGGAGACCATGAAGGCGACCATCGCCGATCCGGCCTATGCCGAGGCGGTCGCGGGCACCGGCGTGCCGCCGCTGTTCATCGACGCCGGCGGCGAGGATGTCGCGATGCAGACGGCCGCCAGCATGCGCGAGATGGCCATCAAGTACAAAGACCTCCTCTCCGGCAGCTAGGCGCCGGCCGCAGCAAGGTGCGGGGCGCCCGGGGTCGGGCGTCCCGCAGCCACCCTGTCACCACCCATCGTTGGAGGTCGCACCATGCGCGACGACACTGGCCGGCCCCCGAAGCGGGTCGGAGCGGATCTCATCATCCCGGTAACGGCCACGCTCTATGCGATATACTACGTCGCATCGGTCTGGGATTTCCCGCCGGAAGCACAGCGCAGCGGGATGTTCCTCGCCGTCCTTCTGATCGGACTCTCGACCCTGTTCTTCATCCGCACCGCGATCCAGCTGCTGCGCGGCCACGCCGAATGGGAGTTTTCATCGGTTTTCGGGCCGCGTGAGGGGCGGGCCAGGCGCGCCGCCTTCTTCGGCCTGATCATCGCCTACATCTTCGTGGTGCCGTGGGGCGGCTTCACGCTCACGACGTTCCTCTTCCTGTTGTTCGGCAGCATGCTGGCGGGCCTCTCGCCGGTGCGCAAGGCGGCCATCTTTGCCGCGGTCGCGTCCATCGGCGGCTGGCTGTTCTTCATCGTGCTTCTGAAGACACGCTTTCCGCGCGGTCCCTTCGAGGAACTGGTAGCCTGGATGATTCAGCCATGGACGTAGGCAACGCGGGCTTCCTTGACCTCTTCCTCTATTCGATGAGCATGTGGTGGGTGATCATCCCCGCCGTCTTCATCGGTGTCGTCATGGGGGCCATTCCCGGCTTCGCGGCGCACAACACGATCATCATGCTTCTGCCGCTGACGCTGGCCTTCGACGTCGACGTTGCCCTGACCTTCATGGTCGCGCTCTATTGCGCGTCGCATCTGGGCGGCGGGATCCCGGCGATCCTGGTCAACATCCCGGGCACCGGCGGCGCGGCGGCGACCACGCTCGACGGCTTCCCGATGGCGAAAAACGGCAAGGCTGCCAAGGCGCTGGCGCTTTCCTTCGTGGCTTCGGTCATGGGCGGGCTGATCAGCTCGGGCATCACGCTTTTCGCGCTGCCGTATCTCGCCCGCGTCGGCTTCTACGTGCAGTCCGTCGAGATGGTCGTCATCATGCTCTTCGGCCTGGCGCTGATCGCCGCCATAGCCGCGGCCGACATGCTCAAGGGTCTCATCGCCGGGGCGTTCGGTCTGATGCTGGGCGCGATGGGGGCGGACCACATCTACGCCACGCCGCGCGGCACCTTCGGCATTCTCGAACTCTTCGATGGTGTGCCGCTCGTGCCCGCCCTGATCGGCCTCTTCGCGGTTTCCGAGGCACTGGTGATGCTCGAGCAGCGCAGCGTGTCCAAGGTCGACACCGCCAAGGTGGTGCCGACATGGAACGAAACGATCACCAACATCTTCTCCTCGCTCAGGCACTGGTGGCTGATCACCTGGAGCAGCGTCCTGGGCCTCGTGATCGGCGTCATGCCCGGTGCGGGCGCCTCGATCGCGGCGTTCGTGGCCTATCAGCAGGCCCGGATGTATTCCCGGGAGCCCGAGAAATTCGGCACCGGGCATGAACCGGGCGTCGTGGCGCCGGAAGCGGCCAACAACGGCGTGACCACCGGCACGCTGATTCCGCTGCTGGCGATCGGCATCCCAGGCGGCAGCACCGCCGCCGTCATGATGATCGTGCTTCAGTTCCACGGCGTCCCCTTCGGGCCCCGGCTGTTCGTTCAGGACCCGATGCTGGCCTACGGCGTCATCATGTCGATGTTTGTGGCCTATATCTTCATGCTGCTCGTGATCTTCCCGATGTCGCGCTACCTGTCTCGCATCACGGTCGTCGCCACCTGGTACATGGCGCCGCTGATCGTCGCCTTCACGCTGGTCGGGGCCTTCGTGCCGCGCGGCTTCATGGCCGACATCGTAATCGCCATCGCCTTCGGCGTGCTGGGCTATGTCGCGCGCAAGACCGGCTATCAGGTCGCGGCCATCCTGATCGGCGTGATCCTCGGCCCGTTGATCGAGAAATCCTTCCTGCTGGTCATGCGGATCTCGGGCAACGATCTGGGCGCGCTGTTCTCGACGCCGATCGCCAAGATCCTTTGGGTCATGCTGGTCGCGACCCTCGTGGTGCCGCCCCTGTCGAGCTGGTGGCGCAAGCGCAAGGCCGCGCCGGGCGGCCGGTCCGGGTGATCCACCCTCACAAATCAATTCGCAAGAGACGGAGACCAAACATGCGACTGGTAAGCTTTACCAAAGACGAAACGCCGGGTGCGGGCGTCTGGACCGAAAAGGGCATCGCGCCGCTTTCCGTTCTGGGCGATGGGCTGCCGCAAGACGTGCTGGGCGTGATCGAGGCCGGGAAGGACGCGGCGCAGCGCATCAGGAAAGCCCTCGAAACGGTGGCATCGGCCGACCTCGTAGACCCTGCAGCAGTGACCGTCCTCGCTCCGATCCCGACGCCACGGCGCAACATCTTCTGCGTCGGCAAGAATTACCACGCCCATGCCAAGGAGTTCCAGGACTCTGGCTTCGACGCCTCGTCGGCAGGAGAGGACGTGCCCGCCTGTCCGATCATCTTCACCAAGGCGCCAAGCTCCGTTGTCGGCCCGGATGGCTCGATTCTCAGCGAGCTGGATCCCACCGGCACGCTCGACTACGAAGGCGAGCTGGCGGTGATCATCGGCACCGGCGGGCGCGGCATCAGGGCCGCCGACGCGATGGCGCATGTCTATGGCTACTCGGTGCTCAACGACGTGACCGCGCGCGAGACGCAGAACAGGCACAAGCAGTGGTTCCTGGGCAAGTCGCCCGACACGTTCTGTCCCTTCGGACCGGTCATCGTGACCGCCGACGAGGTGCCGGACGTCACGCAGTTGACGCTGAAGACCATCGTGAATGGCGAGACCCGTCAGGACGCCGTCGTCAGCGACCTGATCTTCGACATCCCGACCATCATCGAGACCATCTCGGCCGCAATCACCCTGCAGCCGGGCGACATCATCGCCACCGGTACGCCGGTGGGCGTCGCGATCGGGTTCAATCCGCCGAAGTACCTGAAGCCCGGCGACAGTGTCACCGTCGAGATCAGTGGCATCGGGTCGATCACCAACCCCGTCGCCTGATCGGCTGTCACGCCCGAGAGACGGCCCGCAACCCGGCGTACGCGGGCCGTCTGCGATGCGGCGACGCGAACGGAAACGCATCTATGGCGGCGGTCGGTCGCGACCTTTGCCCGCAATAGCTTGGCAACTCTATCTGTCATGTCGCGTGATCCACCCATTTCCGACGGCTCCTGCACGGGGCGTTGGCGATGGTGACGCGCTTTCTGGCGCGGGCTGTCATTATGACATAGTTCGGTTTTCCTGCTCCGCAGATGCGATCTGCAAAAGCTGTCGGGCTCGGGTTGTGATATGCGGCGACCAAGGCAGCCTGGGGCATCTCGTCCGCAGGGCAAGGCGATGCACGGCATTGGCCCGTCTTCCGCAATGCGGCTGCTGTCGTGCGCGACGGACCCAATCCGGATGGTTCGGCAGCCTCTGCACCGACGATGGCGTCGAACTCGGGCATCTCTGCGATCAGCACTGCTGGAAATCGGATCATCCACCGGGATAGTCCGCAGGACGATGGCCATCTCCGGCAGGCGAGCGCCGCTCGTGGTGGTTCTGGTGATCCTGTCTTCCAGTTGCCTGACCAGGCTGTCGAGCCGATGCTTCAACCCGGTGTTGCCATCGTCGAACATCGTTGACCGACTTTCGTCTGGCGTTGGCTCAGTCAGAGCTGTGTGTCAGATCAACCCCGTTCTTGCCGGTCATGCCCTAGAGCTTCGCGCATGAAAGGTCCGATGGTGTTGGGCACAACCTCCCAGTCTTCGCCGGATCTCCGGGGCCTGAAGGTCTCGCCCGACCTGATCGACCGGGTCATCCGCGACGCCCCTCTCGTGACCTCCCTGCGGGATGCACGGCCGGGCAGCGAACGGCCGGATGGCGAAGAACAAGGCCGCCAAGTGGCGGGCGTCACCCGCGACGGCCAGCGGGAGGTCACGGGCCGGAGGATCGCCGAGAACGCGGGCGCGAAGTTCCGTCTCCCGGTGATGAACGAGCCTTCGAGGAGACATGAGCGGGGAAACACGCCGCGATCGCCCTGGCCTGGCGCCCGTGCATCGCGGGAGGTGATCCCGTTACACGGCTTCGATCCACGGATCCCCCCTGTGTCAGCGTAGGTGTCCGGCCTTCTTGTTTTCCTCTCCTTCAACAAGGCTGTCACCGCTGGCGCGCGTCGCGCCATGGCCTGCGCCGCACTGGATATCCGCGACCGGACCTTGCGGCGCTGGACGAAAGGTGGCGCGGTTCAGCCCGATCATCGCCCCCTCATGCCGCGCCCGGAACCGGCCGGCAAACCGGACGCCAAGGAACGCGCGGCCGTGCCGGAGGTCTGCAATTCCACGGCGTTCGCCAACCTTCCGGCCAGTCAGATCGTGCCCGAACGGGCCGTTCAGGGTGTATGTCAGAGCATTTGTCCGCAAATTCATCAAGACGCGGACTCCTTCCCGACCGGCGAGGCCGCGACCAGGCTGATCTGCCTCGCCATCCGCAACTTGGAAAAGGACGGCCGAAATGTCCGGGGAAAGGGTTTGCGGCACGCAAACAGTTCGCCATGAAGTTCGGCGAGCGCTTCGACGCTCGAGCATCCGAAACCGCATGGACCGGGCAGGATACACACAGTCCACGGCACTTCCGAAAATATCTCATTCGGCCGCCAATTGCTTGGCAAGCCATATGGCATCCGCGAAGTTGCCGGAGCGGAATGTGCGCAACGGGAGTGCACCGGTGCCTGCGGTCGGGCGGGCCTCCGCGATTGCTCCACGCCGGCGATCGCTCCACCTGCGGCGCCGCCCCGGGCGCGGCTCCGTGTCGGACAGTGACCGGAGATTCCAACCTCGGCGCGAATTGTCACCCGTGGATTGCGGCGGCGAACCTGGTCGGAGCGTTCGTGCATCCTCCGGTGCCGACGAGCCCCGGTCTTGGAACTCACGATCCGGCACCGCCTTTCTTGATGCAGCGCATCTGCGACGCGACGGCCGGCACGTCGTCAGGGGTGCCGGCCGGACGTGCGGAACCGCACCATCAGCTTCTCCCGGCTGGCTTCGCCGGCCCACACGCCCGCCCCGCTCTTGACCCTCAGACGCGGGTTCTGCATGCTGGAATCTTAACGGGTCGAACTGTGGGCAGGGGGTAAAGATGTCAGAGACCAAACAGCCCTTGACGGCTTTTGCGCTGAACTGTTCATTACGCCATTCGGATGATGATGGGGAAAGTTCAACGGATCGGATGATCGACGATCTTCTCGCGGCGATGCGCCCCCACGGGGTTACCGGCGAAACCGAGCGCGTTGCCGATTTCAACGTGAAGGCCGGTGTCTACTCCGATATGGGCTCGGGCGACCACTGGCCGGAGCTGAGAGCGGGCGTGCTGGCGGCCGATATCTTCATTCTCGGCACGCCGATCTGGCTCGGTCATCCCTCCAGTATCGCGCGCCGGGTGCTCGAACGGATGGATGCCTTCCTGTCGGAAACCGACGAGCGGGGCAGGATGCCGGCGGCCGGCAAGGTTGCCCTGGTCGCCGTCGTCGGCAATGAGGACGGAGCGCATGCCTGCCACGCCGCCTGCTTCCAGGCCCTGAACGACGTCGGATTCACGATTCCCGCCAATTCCGGCGTCTACTGGGTGGGAGAGGCGATGCAGGCGACCAATTACGTCGATCTCGAGTTCATTCCCGCCCCCTTGCAGACGACGCTGGAAACCGCCGCCTCGAATGCGGCGCATCTGGCAAGACTGCTGAAACAAAACGAATATCCCGGCAACCGGAGCCCATCATGAAGTCACATCTCACCTTCGCGGCAGGCCTGTTTGGCGCGTTCACCGCCACCGCGCATGCCGACATCACCGTTTCGTCCAAGATCGACACCGAGGGTGGTCTTCTGGGCAACATCATCGCGCTCGCGCTCGAGGATGCCGGCTTGCCGGTCACGCGGCGTCTGCAACTTGGCGGGACGCAGGTCGTGCGCGAGGCGCTGCTGGCCGACCAGATCGACATCTATCCCGAATACACCGGCAACGCGGCCTACTTCTTCAACGAAGCCGACAGTGACGTCTGGAAGGATGCCGAGGCTGCCCATGAGCGCGCCGCAGAGCTGGACGCCGCGCAGAACGACATCGTCTGGCTGGACTCCGCGCCGGCCAACAACACCTGGGCCATAGCCGTGACCGGCCCCGTCGCCGAAGAGAACGGGCTGACCACCATGTCCGACTTCGGCCAGTGGGTCGCGGGTGGTGGTGACGTCAAGCTTGCCGCGTCGACCGAGTTCGTCTCCTCGCCCGCGGTGCTGCCCGCCATGCAGGAAACCTACGGGTTCGAACTGACCCCCGACCAGACGGTGATCCTGTCGGGCGGCGATACCGCAGCGACGATCCAGGCCGCCGCGCGCGGCACCTCGGGCGTCAACGCCGCCATGGTCTATGGCACCGACGGCGGCGTCGGCGCGACCGGCCTCGTGGTGATGGAAGACAACGAGGGCGTGCAGCCGGTCTATGAACCCGCGCCGGTCGTGCGCGCCGAAGTGCTGGAGGAATACCCCTCGATCCCCGAGGTGCTGAACCCGGTCTTTGGCGGGCTCGACATGCAGACGCTGCAGAAGCTGAACGGCCGCATCCAGGTCGGCGGAGAGCCGGCCGAGGCCGTGGCGCGTGACTACCTCACCCAGACCGGGGTGCTCGACTGATCCCTGCCGTCGCATCGCTCAGGCAAGCCGGGCCCGGGCTGTCTCCGACGGGACTCCTGTTCGCGATCATGGGGTTCGCGGCGCTGCTTGTCCCGTTCATGACGCTCGCCGAGAACCGCATCGTCGCGGGCGAGGGCGTGGGGATCATTGCGCTCGCAGGACAGAGCGTGACGCTGCCGGGGCTGGCGGCCATCGTGGCGGGGCTGGTGCTGGGCCTGCCGGGCGCTTGGCCGCGCCTGCGCCTCGTCGGCGCGATCTTCGGGCTTTCGGGGCTGCTCTGGCTGCTGATGCAGGGGGCCTCCGCCCTGCTCGTGGGCGCAGGGGACTATGCACGAGTCTCGCCGGCAATCGGCTTCTGGTGCCTTCTGCTGGTGCTGATGCTGCTCATGGCCGACGCGCTGGCGCACCTCGCGCCGGGGCCGCTGGCGCGGGGCGGGCTGCTCGCGGTCGTGCTCGCAGCGGTGGGGCTGATCCTGTGGTCGGGCGCCTTGTCCGAACTTTCGGTCATGCAGGAATATGCCAGCCGCAAGGCCGCCTTCAATCGCGCGGCCCTGCGGCATCTGCAACTGGCCTTCGGCTCGCTGGCGACAGCGGCGGCGATCGGCTTCCCCCTGGGCATCCTGTGCCACCGCAGACCGGGTCTGCGGGGCTCGACCCTGCCGGTGCTGAGCTTCCTTCAGACCATCCCCTCGCTCGCCATGTTCGGCCTCATGATCCCGATCCTCGGCTGGGTCGGCAGCAACGTGCCCGGCGCGCGGGAGGTCGGAATTGCGGGCATCGGCTTCCCGCCTGCCTTCCTCGCGTTGGTGCTCTATGCGCTGCTGCCGGTGGTGGGCAACACTGTGGCCGGGCTCGGCTCGGCTCCGCCGGCGGCGCTCGAGGCCGCGCGCGGCATGGGCATGACGCCGCTGCAACGGCTACTGCGGGTTGAACTGCCGCTGGGCCTGCCGATCATCCTGACCGGGCTGCGCATCGTGCTGGTCCAGAACATCGGGCTCGCGGTGATCGCGGGCCTGATCGGCGGCGGCGGATTCGGGCCTTCGTGTTCCAGGGGCTGAACCAGACGGCGACCGACCTGATCCTGCTGGGCGCGCTGCCCACGGTCGCGCTGGCGCTCGCCTCGGCCATCGTGATGGACATTCTGGTGGAGCTTGCCCGCCCGACGCCCAAGGGGGCCGCATGATCGAGATCGACCGCATCACCAAGACCTACGACGGCGTGCATGCCGTGGATACCGTCACGATGACCGTCGAGACCGGCACGATCACAGTGATCGTTGGCACCTCGGGCTCGGGCAAGACCACGCTGCTGCGCATGATCAATCGTCTCGAGGAGCCAAGCTCGGGCGAGGTGCGGATCAACGGCGAGTTCACGCTTTCGGTAAAACCACACCTTCTTCGCCGGCGCATCGGCTATGCGATCCAGGGACACGGGCTTTTCCCTCACCACTCGGTCGGGCGCAACATCGGCGCCGTGCCCGAGCTGCTGAACTGGCCAAAGGACAAGATCGCCGCGCGTGTCGACGAACTGCTGACCCTGTTCTCTATGGAACCGGACGCGTTTCGCGACCGCTATCCCGCCGAGCTGTCGGGCGGCCAGCAGCAGCGCGTCGGCGTGGCGCGGGCACTGGCCTCGCGTCCTGACCTCCTGCTGATGGACGAACCTTTCGGCGCGCTGGACCCGATCACTCGGGCCCGCGCGCAGGACGACCTGCGGCGGATCCAGCAAGCGCTCGGCTCCACGATCATGCTGGTCACACATGACATGGACGAGGCGATCCGGCTGGGCGATCGCGTGGCCGTGATGGACGGGGGCAAGCTGGTGCAGCACGCCACTCCGGCCGAAATCATCTCGCAACCGGCGAGCGGGTTCGTTGCCGACATGGTGGGCGACGTCGAGCGGCCTCTGCGCCTTCTGTCGCTGCTGCCGGTGTCCGAAGTCCTCGAGGAGGGGGCCGCGAACGGCGCTCCGCTGCCGGCGGATGCCAGCCTGCGCGACGCGCTGTCGGCCTGCCTCTGGACGGGCCGCTCGGCGGTGCCGGTCGAGCAGGAGGGCGTCGTGGTGGGGCGGGTGACCTTCGATGCCATCCGGAAGCGCGCCGAGCTTCACGCATGAGGATCGGGACGATCCTGCGCCCGGCGCTTGTCCTGCTGCTGCTGGCGCTGGTCCTGAAGCCCGCGTGGTTCAAGCCTCTCTTTGCCCCGCTGGCGCCGGAAGGCGGGCCGGTTATCTATGAGCGCGCCTCGCTCCTGTCGCTGTCGCTGAGCCATCTCGGCCTTGTCGCGCTCGCCACTGCGGCGGCGACGGTCGTGGCCGTAACGCTCGCGATCCTGGTGACCCGGCCCGCGGGCGCGGCCTTTCGCCCACTGTCGCGCACGATCGCCAACATGGGCCAGACCTTTCCGCCTGTCGCCGTGCTGGCCCTTGCCGTGCCCGCGCTCGGCTTCGGCGCAGGACCGACGCTGGTCGCCCTTTTCCTCTATGGCCTGCTGCCGATCTTCGAGAATTCGGTGACTGCCCTGTCTACCCTGCCGCCCGCGACGATGGAAGCGGCGCGCGGGATCGGCCTGAACCGCTGGCAGAGGCTGACAAGGGTCGAATTGCCGCTGGCCCTGCCGGTGATGCTCACCGGTATTCGTCTTTCGGTGGTGATCGCTCTCGGCACCGCGACAATCGGGTCGACGGTGGCGGCGCGAACGCTGGGCGAAGTGATCGTTGCGGGCCTGTTGACCAACAACACCGCCTACGTGCTGCAGGGCGGGCTGATCGTCGGGTTGTTCGCAGTCCTGATCTACGACGCGATGGTGCAGATTGAAAGACGCCTTGCCCGCCGCATCGGAGGTTGAAAGCTGAAGGACGCACGCTGCGCAGGGCATGATGATGGCAGTCGCACCTGACCCTGCATCGCCGTTCTGTTCGCCGTAGCGACGACCTGCCGCCGTGGAGTTCCAAGCCGTCAAGTTGATCCCATGTGAACCCCGTACACCGCTCTGATGCTCTTTTCCAAGCATTCTTCAAAGTGTCCGAAACACCTTTGCATTTGCTGTGATGTGAACGCTCAAGGATGGCACGTGGCCTGATAACCTGGATAAGACGCGGGGCATGGTGTCGTTGTCGGTAATCGTCGGGTTCCCTGGTGCTGTAACCTCAGGTCTGGAAATTCATTTGAGCCTTGGGGCATGAGCCTGTGCTGGGGCGCGCCCCGGCACAGGCCGCCCATTCTGGTATTCCATGGAGTTGCAGCACGACCATGGAGAAGAACGAATGGACAAGCGGAAGGATACGGCGCTTGAGGTGGTCCTGGAGCAGTTGATCGAACACGGACCCGGCGAGATCGCATCGGTGTTCGCGCGGGCTTTCGAACTTGCGATGCAGATCGAGCGCGAGCGGTTTCTCGGCGCGGGCCATCACGGGCGCACGCCCGAGCGTCACGGCTATGCCAACGGCTGCAGGTCCAAGCGGATCGACACGCCGCGGGCACGGTGAATGTGCAGGTGCCCAAGACCGCCGGGCACGACGGAGAGCCCTTCTGTCCGCAATCGCTCGGGGCGCGGGCGGCGGTCGGTCCGGGCCGTCATGCTGGCGGTGGCCGAGATGTACGTCAAAGGCGTCCCGACGCGTGACGCCGAGGCTGTCATGCGCGAGTTCGGGATCGAGAGCCTGTCGTCCTCCCGGATCAGCCGGGCTGCCAAGCTGCTCGATGAGGAACCGGAGGCATGGCGCGACCGCCCTCTGGGCCAGGTGAAATACCTCATCCTCGACGCCCGGTACGAGAAGATGCGCCACGGCGGGGTCGTGCGGGACGGTGAGGAGGACAAGAAAACGATCCGGGGGATCGTTTTCCCGACGAACGTGCTCTCGGCTATCGGCATCGGTCCGGACGAGCGGCGGCGTGTTCCGGGCGTTTCCGTGGCCCTGTCCGAGGCCGAGGTTCACTGGCGGGGCTTCCTCGAGAGCCCGGTCGCGCGCGGTCTGCGCGGCGTCGAGTTCATCGTGCGGATGATCACCCTGGATTGCGTTCAGCCCGGCGCGCCGTGTCCGGAGGCGCCACCTGGCAGCGCTGCCAGTTCCATCTCGCGCGCGATGCCATCCATCCCGCTCCGAACGTCGAGATCCGCAAGCGCATCGGAGCCGAGCTGCGCACCGTGTGCAACGCCGGCACGCTCGCCAGGGCCTGAAACCGCCCTGGCCGAGCTGATCGCAAGCTGTCGCACCTCTGCGCCGAAGCTGTCTGCGTGGCTCGAGGAAAACGCACCTGAGGGGCTCTCGGTCTTCACGCTGCCCGAGCACCATCGCCGCCGGCTACGCACTTCAAACCCGATGGAGCGATCCGTTCAGCAGGAGCTCAAGCGGCGCACCGCAAAGGTCAGGGTCTTTCCAGGCGACGACGCCCTGCTGCGACTGGTCAGCGCCGTCCTGGTGGAGATCGACGAGAAACGGGCCTCCGAAACCAAGGCCTGCATCAAATGGGAATGCCAGGATGCGTGACCCGCTCGCAGCAGAATTTCCAGACCGCAGGTTGCTCAATCGGTTCCCTGATGAAATCAGGTTGTGACAACCAACCTGAACCAAGGAAGGCACCCGATGACCAAACCCCATGATGAACCTGCATTGCGCCTCAGCCTTTGGCTGTCAACAAAGCGACTGTCGAGTGTTCGACTGCCGTCGGCCTCGCACCGACGTTGAAATCCTTCAGGTCGCTCGCAGCGGGCGAGCATGGTTCGGCGGACGACATCACACATGAAAGCTGTCCTTTCCCGGGCAATGGATGTTGTCACGACAGGTATTCTCGTTCCGTCCTGATCAGGGTGCAACATTGCACTGTCTAGCGAACCTGCGCGTTGAAGTTCGTCCGACGGACGGAAAAGTTTGGAAACTGTACGGATCGGAATGCGGCGCTCGCAGAATCGTCCATGCACTCGACAACCGCATTGATCGCAGGAATAAGCAACCGGGCCCGTGCTATTCCCGGGCAAGATTTTCGGACCTCCGCCGTGCCCGAAAGTGCCGGCGCGGCCTTGGCGGGCAACGCAGGTCGAGCGGGCGTTGCGCCTGAAATCGTTGCTAGACCGGAAAGTGGCGCCCTCAAGCCGAGGTGGATGCGTCTGCGCCGGATCAACCGTCGGATTCACTCTGACAGTCCGCAGGAGTGACAGCTAGACGACGTCCGGTGGCGTTTCGCCGCGAAAGAAACTGTCGAGGTTGTCGAGCGCCTTCACCCCCATCGCGTCGCGTGTCCGGACCGTGGCGCTTCCGACATGCGGCATCATCACGATGTTCTCATGTTTGGCGAAGGCCGGGTTGCCGCCCGGCTCCGTCACGAAGCAGTCGAGCCCCGCGCCCGCGAGATGGCCGCATCCGATCGCCGCCAGCAGCGCCGCCTCGTCCACGAGACTGCCGCGCGCCGTGTTGACCAGAATCGCGCCCGGATGGCAGCCGGTCAAGTCGCGCGGCGTTCATCAGGCCAGCGTGTCGGGCGTCGCGGGGCAGTGCAGCGACAGGAAATCCGACACCGCCAGCAGGCTGTCGAGATCTTCGTGATATATCGCGCCATCTTCGACATCGGGCGAAAGCCGGCACCGGTTGTGGTAGTGGATCTCCATGTCGAAGCCGCGGGCCTTGCGGGCCATCGCGCGTCCGACGCCGCCCATGCCGATGATGCCGAGACGTGCGCCCGTGACCTGCTTGCCGACGAGGAAAGCGGGCGACCAGGAGTCCCATTTGCCCGACCGCACGATCCTGTCGCCGGACACGGCGTGGCGGGCAGCGGCAAGCATCAGCATCATCGCCAGTTCGGCAGTGGCGTCCGACAGCACGCCGGGCGTGTTGGTGACCGTGATCCGCGCGCCTTCAATGCCGGAAGATCGCAATGATCAACCCCGACAGAATGGTTCGCGACGATCTTCAGCCGCGGATCGAGCCGGGCCACCACGTCGGCGGTGAAATGTTCGGAATGGCAGGGGATGACGCCGTCGATCCGCGCGCTCATCGCGATGATCTCGCTGGCGCTTTTCGGGGCGTCGCTGTCGTCCCAGATCACCTCGTAGTCGCGCCGCGCGCGCTCCAGCGTTGCCTCGGACAGGGTGCGGGTGATCCAGATGACCGGTCTTGTCACCCGGCTCATTCCGTGGCGTCGCGGTTGTCGTGTTGTCGCGGCACGACGTAACGAAGTCCCAGGCGACGAGCACGATGGTCAGGCCCAGCACGATGAGACAGGTCGGGACTGGGCACGCCGAACGCCAGGATGCCGAGAAAGATCGCAAAGATGATGAATGCGAACAGGGCGAGTATGCGGTTCATTGTGTTTCCTTTCGCGTCGTGTCTTCACCGGAGGCCCAGTCGTGCAGCCATTGCGCCGTGCGCAGCAGGCGCGCGTCGTTGCCATGCGCTGCCACGAGTTGCACGCCCATCGGCATGCCGTTTGCGTCGACCAGAATCGGCAAGGTCACGCAGGGGGTGCCGCAGAACGTCCAGAGCCCGTTGAAGATCGGGTTGCCTGTTGAGGCGAGCCCGGATGGCGCGGGGCCAGTGGCCGCGGGGCAGAGGATCGCGTCGCAGCGGCTGAAGATCTCCTCGAGCGCGGCGTTCAGGACCTTTGGCAGGTCGCGGGCCGCCAGATAGTCCCGCGCGGCCGTCGCATTGCCCTCTCCGATGAAGGCCCGGGTTTCGGGGCCGAGGCTGTCCGCGCCGTCCCGCCAGTAGCGATAGTAGTGATAGGCCATCTCGGCCGAGTTGATCGTCTGGCGCTCCGCCGAGGCGGCCTCGAAGATCTCGGGCAATGTCACTTCGAACACCTGATCGCCGAGCGCGGCCACCAGTTCCGCGAAGGCCTCCTGCAGCACCGGATCGGCCTCGTCCCAGCCGGGGGGCGGACGAAGGCAAAGACGGGCGGCAGCGGCGGCGCGGCCTGGGTTGCCTAACAGAGCCGGGGCCGGCTCGTGTCGGGTCGCGGGATCGCCGCGTCCTGGCCGAACAGCGCCTCGGCCAGAAGCGCGGCGCCGGCGGGTCGGTGGCGAAGACGCCGACGGTGTCGAGCGACGGGGACTGCGGCAGGATGCCGGTGCGCGGAATCGCCCCGAAGGTGGGCTTGAACCCGGTCACGCCGCAGAAGGCGGCGGGCCGGATCACCGATCCGCCGGTCTGCGTGCCGACCGCCAGCGGCACCATGCCGTCCGCGACCGCCGCCGCAGACCCCGACGACGAGCCGCCGGGCGTGTGGGCCGGGTTGTGCGGATTGGCCGTCTTGCCGGGGTGCATGAAGGCGAGTTCCGTCGTCACGGTCTTGCCCATGACGATGGCGCCCTCCTTCTTCAGCCGCGCCACCACGTAGGCGTCGCGGATGGGGACCCGGCCGGCGTCGAGGGCGCAGCCGTTCTCGGTCGGGATCCGGGCCGTGTCGATCATGTCCTTGATTCCCACGGGCAGGCCGTGGAGCGGCCGATCGGCCTGCCCGCCCGGCGGTGCGCGTCCAGCGCCCGGGCCTGCGTGCGGACAAACTCGGGATCGAACCAGGCCCAGGCGCCCACCACCTCCTCGCGCTCCGCGATCCGGGCGATGTAGCTTTCGACCAGCGTCGACGCATCCAGCGCGCCCGAGGCCAGCCTGTCGCGCAGCAGCACGCGCCGGGTGCCGCGACCAGCCGGTCGTTGCGCTTGGGTTCAGCGGCCATAGAACAGATTCGGCAGGTAGAAGACGATGTGGGGAAGACGTACATCAGCACCATGCAGATGATCACGCAGAACAGGAACGGCATCACCCCCCTGAAGATCTGCGTCAGCCGCACTTCCGGCGGGGCGATGCCCTTGAGGTAGTAGGCCGACATGGCCATGGGCGGCGTCAGGAAGCTCGTCTGAAGGTTCAGCGCCACGAGAATGCCGAAGAACAGCGGATCGATCCCGAAGACCTCGAGCAGCGGCAGGAAGATCGGCACGAAGATGATGATGATCTCGGACCATTCCAGCGGCCAGCCCAGCAGGAAGATGATCAGCTGCGCGATGATCAGGAACTGGATCGGCGTCAGGTCGAGACTGGCGACGAATTCCCCGATGACGTGTTCCCCGCCGAGATAGGAAAACACCGCCGAGAAGGTGTAGGAGCCGACGAACAGCCAGCAGACCATCGCCGTCGTGCGCACCGTGAGGTAGACGCTTTCGCGCATCCGTTGCCACGTCATCGCGCGGTAGAGGAAGGCCAGAAGGATGCCTCCCAGCGCACCGATCGCGGCTGCCTCGGTCGGGGTGGCAAGACCGAACAGGATCGACCCGAGCACCGCCAGGATCAGGAACGCAAGCGGCACGAAGGACGTGATGATGAGCAGCAGCAGCTGCATCTTCGGCATGTCGGGCACTTCATCTTCCGTCGGCCGCGGCGCCGACGATGGCTGCAGTATCGAACGGCCGACGATGTAGATGAGGTAAAGACCCACCAGCGTCAGGCCCGGCAGCAGGGCCGCCGCGTAGAGCCGGACGATCGACACGTTGGTCGCGGCCGCATAGACGATCAGCATGATCGACGGCGGGATCAGGATGCCGAGCGTGCCGCCGGCGCAGATGATCCCCGCCGCGAAGGACGGGTCGTAGCGCGCCTTGAGCATCGCGGGCAGCGCCAGCAGGCCCATCAGCGTGACCACGGCACCGACGATTCCCGTCGCTGTCGCGAACAGTGCGCAGGTGATCAGCGCAGCGACGCCCATCGAGCCCGGCACGTTCTTCGACGCGATGTTCAGCGTGTTGAACAGACGGTCGACGATGTTGGACCGTTCGACGATGTAGCCCATGAACAGGAACAGCGGCACCGCGGTCAGAACCTCGTTCGACATGACCGTGAACGTCTGGTTCACGAGCAGGTCGAATATCCGGTTGTTCAGGAACCCTTCCGTCCAGGTGAACCAGCTGTCCCAGGTGCTGGCGGTTTCGTCCAGCCGGTCGAAGGCGCGCCACATCCTGCCGGCGTCGAAATAGGCGAAGTAGCCGAAGCCGACGCCCATCGCCATCAGCGTGAAGGCGATCGGGAAGCCCAGAAAGACGAAGACGATGAACAGCCCCAACATCATCAGGGCAACTTGCGGGTCGGTCATGACAAATGATCTTTCTCGGCCTTGTTGGCTTCACGCATCAGCAGGTCTTCGGTCTCGAAGACGTCTTCCGCCGCCTCGATCCACTGGTTGGTGCGCATCGCGATTATGCAGCGCATCAGTTGCGCGATCCCCTGGACGAACAGCAGGAGTCCGGCCGCAACGATGACTGTCTTGAATTGATATATCGGAATGCCGGCGGGGCTGGAAACCGAGACTTCGCCGTAACTCCACGATCGCGCAGCATATTTCCAGCCCGCGAAGATGAGGGCCGTCACGCCGGGAAAGAAGAACAGGAGGTAGAGGACGAAATCGATCTTGGCCTGGGTCCGCGGCTGCAAGAGCCGGTACAGGAAGTCGCCCCGCACATGCCCGCCGCGCGACAGGGTATAGGCCCCGCCCATCATGAACAGCGAGCCGTACATGATGAACGACACGTCGAGCGCCCAGGCGGTCGGGTCGTTCAGGACGTAGCGCACGAAGACCTCGTAGCCCGTGCCGACGGCCATGACGATGATGAGCCACGCGAAAGCCTTCCCGAACCATGCGGAAAGGCTGTCGGCGAACCGAATGTATGCGATCATGATGTCTCCACGGATCGTCAGGAAAACCCCGGCGCAGCCTGCGCCGGGGTTCGTTGAGGTCGCCCGGACCGGATTACAGCTTCACCTTGCCAGGGAAGTAGTGGTCGTAGGCCAGCCCGTAGTCGGGGGAGTTCATCAGCTCGTAATACGACACGCGCTCAACCCAGGCACGCTGGCTGTCGAGGGTCTTCTTCATGAAGGGATCCGACTTCGAGCTCGGGGATCAGTTCGTCCCAGGCCTTGAGCTGGGCGTCCAGGATCTCGTCGGAGGTCCGGTGCACGGTGACGCCCGCTTCGTCCTGCAGCCACTGGAGGTCGGCGGAATAGCGGTCCATCGCCTTGGCAGTGTTCGCGGTCGAGGCCGCCTCGACGCCGTATTTCAGGATGGCCTGGAAATCCGGATCAAGATCCTCGAGGAACGTGCGCGAGAACAGGAATTCGAAGCTTTCCGAGGCCTGGTGATAGGACGACAGATAGTAGTTCTTGGCCACGTCCTGCGCGCCGAAGTCCTTGTCCGACGACGGGTTGTTGAATTCGAAGGCGTCGATGACGCCACGCTCCATCGCGGGCACAATCTCGCCGCCGGGCAGCTGGGCGACGGACATGCCCATCTTGTCCAGAAGGTCGGCCGCCAGACCCACGGTGCGATACTTCAGGCCTTGCAGGTCGGCCACCGTGGTGACCTCGTTCTTGAACCAGCCGAAGGGCTGCGCGAACATCGGGAAGCCGAGGCGCCCGACGACATCGAGACCCATGATCTCCTGCGTCAGTTCGTCATACAGCTCCTGGCCACCGCCGGCGTAGAACCAAGCCAGCATCGTCGTCGCGGACCCGCCGAAGACCGGGCCGGTGCCGAACAGCGACGCGGCCTTGTTCTTGCCGTACCAGTAGACCGGCACGGAATGGGCGGCGTCGATCAGGCCGTCGTTCACGGCGTCGAGCACCTGGAACGCGCCGACTACGGCACCCGCCGGCAGGACGTCGATTCTCAACCGGCCGCCCGACATTTCCTCGACGCGCGTGGCGTAATCGCGGGCGAAGTCCTGCCAGATGTTGGCATCGTTCCAGGATGTCTGCATCTTCACGACAAGCGGAGACTGCGCCAGCACCGCGGGTGCCGCAAGCATGCTGCCGGTTGCGACGCCACCCGCTAGTGCCGACTTCGTCAGGAACGAACGGCGGTTGAGGTTTTGGTTGTCTGTCATGTTTCCCCTCCCAGAGATTTCATTGCGTTGATTACGCTCTATCTTGATCAAAATGGCGTATCGGAGCCAAACCTAGCAATATGTCGGCGGTTGGCAAGCAAGTATCTGTAGACAACCGGACACGCTTTGATTGCGCCTCGAAACTGTCGCGCTCATGGTTGAGCAGTACTACGGCGCGTCCGGGCCGCGTCGCGGGCGTTTCCCGCATCGCCACCCGGGGCGCGCGCGCCTTCACGAGCGCGCGGAGGCACAGTGTGCCGCAGGTTTCACAATGGCCCTCGCAAAGCGAATTGGTGTTTCGGCATTGGGCTGGCCGAGAGATTTTCGACCTTCACCAACGCGGGGTCGGAACACAGCAGACCCCCCGCGTGTTACCGATATGACGCAACCGAAAGGAAAAGCCATGAGCGACGACAAGAGCAAGGGCGAGGCCAAGGACATCAAGGGTTCGGCCAAGGAAACACTGGGCAAGGCCACCGGAGACCGGGAAACCGAACGGAGCGGCCAGGCCGATCAGGCAGAAGGCAAGGCGCAGAAAGGTCTGGGCAAGGCCAAGGACGCGGTAACCGGGAAGAAGTAGAATGTTCAAGTTTCTCGGCGGTGCCGTCGGCATCATCTTCCTGATCGGTCTTCTGGTGGTCATAGGGCTGCTGGCGCTGATCTTCTGACCAGAGTTCGCGAGCGGCAGCGGATCCACGCTGTCGCTCGTTCGATGCCGAGCGTTCGTCCGACGTGGGCGCGACCGCTCCGAGTTCCGCGCCGATCCGGCGCGCAGCATGCCAATTTCAAGGTCTCACGCTCGACATTCCAGCGATGGCCAACCCAGCCGCGGTCGTCGTCAAAGAGGCGTCCGGGTTTGGTGTGCATTTTCACACGGTCAATCGACAACGTCTTCAGCGGCTCGGGCCGTTGGCGCGACGCCGGCAGAAGGATAGCCGCGCGACCGCGAAGGCTGACCGGTGCCTGCACCGACTTCAAATGCGGCGACAGGTCGCGCAGTTCTGCGTGAATGCCACGCGCAAGCGGACCGTCGGGCATATCGAACGGGTTCACGTATATCAGGCCCGCCACGATGTCCCGCAAACGCCGATAGGCCTCCAGCGTCGCCAGTCGGCACTGGTCCGGAGGAAAATGCATCCATGATCGCGGCGTCGGACCGGCGATCGGTCTGGTTGAGGTCGACCCGCCCGTGCGCGTGGATAACGCCCAGTCGGCCTTGGGCTTGGTGGGCCGGCTGACCGTCGTAGCCGACGTCATCTATCCTTGCGCCGGCGCAAGGCATGATCTGGCGCACACCCAGCATGTGTCCGCCCCGCCGACGAGAAGCACGGACGGTGCTGGACCGAGGTCGCGGTCCATGCGGGCACAAACCCATTGCGCATAAAGTATCACAGCATATTGTCAGAAGCGCTGACTTTACCGTTCGGAAAGATGCGCTCCACCGCCTTCTGGGTGCGGCGGAATAAAGAAAGACCGCGCTGCCCCGTTTCACAACGTCGATTCACCACAAGCCTGACGCGTAGCGGCACGCCGATCCACCGACCAGACCGGCAGCGACCGTCATAACCGCTCCGGCAAGGGCTGCGGGGCCGACCGTGCCGTTGCGGGTAAGAAATGCATGGAAGCGTCACCACGCCGCAGTTGGCAATGTTGCGACCGAGCCGAAGAGCGGCAGAGCGATGAATTCCGCGAGGATCGCACCGAAGATCGCGCCGAGCGAGAGCAGGCTGATCAGGACCGAGGCCGGGGAGAAGTGCTCGACGCCGTGGCGTGGGATAGATCGGGTTTTGCGGTGTGGACGTTCCGCTTGACGGTCTTGGCAGGACCCGGTTGTAGTGCGGCCCCCGCGGGCTCCTTTCGCGCATGTGAGCCGAGAACCCGAAGTGCCTGCGGATGACTCCGTCGGTCTCACCGGAAAGCGGACGTCGTGGGGACGTTCACCTGGAATAGGAAGACCGGGTTGCGCATCGGCTGAAGCTTCGCGCGGATTGCGTGCGTAATTGCCTCTGCCATCTGCGGCGTCCAGAGCGGCGCATCAAGTCCGGAGAGCAGTCTTTCGGGAAACGCACGCATGCAGGACCCGCAAGGCAGCCTTGTGCGCTTGCCCCATTGCACCGATAGCGATAACACCTATTCTTTTGCCGCAATGCAGCATGAAAGCCCGAAACGAGGATGTCCGCCATGCATGACGAACAGAGACATGACGAGCGTCGCGCGCGCCTGACCATCCTGTCGCTCGCGGTGGGCGCCTTTGCCATCGGTGTGTCGGAATTTGCCGCAATGGGGCTTCTGCCCTATTACGCCGCCGATCTGGGTGTCGACGAGCCGACGGCCGGCCACGCGATCAGCGCCTATGCACTTGGCGTCGTCGTCGGGGCGCCGGTACTGGCGGTGCTGAGCGCGCGGGTCGCGCGCAAGATCATGCTGATGTGGCTGATCCTCGCCTTCGCGCTCGCCAACCTGCTGTCGGCCGTGGTTCCGGCGATGGGCGCGCTCACGTTTTCCCGGGTTCTGGCGGGCCTGCCGCATGGTGCCTATCTCGGGATCGCCATGCTGTTCGCCGCGGACCTGCTGCCCAAGGGGCGCCGCGCGACCGGCGTCGCGCAGGTGATGCTCGGGCTCACGCTTGCGAACGTGATCGGCGTTCCCGCCGCCGGGGCCATCGGCCAGGCGGTTGGATGGCGCAGCCTGTTCTACATCGTGACCGCGCTGGCGCTGCTGTCTGCGGCGATGATCCTCAAGAACGCGCCCTACGAGTGCCCGGATCCGGATTCAAGCCCGCTGAGGGAGTTGGGCGCTTTGCGCAACCGCGCGGTGTGGTTGTCCCTGCTGGTCGGTGCGGTCGGTTTTGGCGGTGTCTTCGCCGTCTACTCCTACCTGTCCGCCGCGATGATCGACTCCACCGATGCGCCGACGTATGCGATCCCGCTTGCGCTGTCCGCCTTTGGGGTCGGCGCGACGATCGGCAACATGCTCGCCGGGCGGCTCGCCTCCTGGTCGCGATTCGGCGGCGCCCTGGTGCTGCTGGCCGGGATGGCTGTGGTGCCGCTGGTCTACACCGCCGTGATCGGGAACTGGGCGCTCATGGTTGCAACGATCTTCCTCCTCGGCATGACAGCGGGACTGGTCATACCGCTTCAGATGCGGCTGATGGACGTCGCGGGCGAGGCACAGACGCTGGCCGCCACGTTGAACCATGCCGCCTTCAACCTCGCCAATGCATTGGGGCCGTTCCTGGCGGGGCTGGCGCTGACGGCGGGCTATGGATGGGGCTCGACGGGGCTGGTGGGGACGGCGCTTGCCTGTGGCGGAATCGCCGTGCTCGGCCTCGCCTACATCGAGTCGCGGCGCGCGCCGATCGCGGCTGCCGCCTGAACGCAGGTCAGGATGCGGGGCGAAGCTGCGCGGCCCGCGCAAGCAATGGGTTGTGCACAAGACATTTCCTGAAACTGCGGTGCGCCGGCCATGACACCGCGGGGCAGGTGCGGCGCGTGCCGCCGGCCCGGTTGCGGACAAGGTCGAGACACAGAAGGCGCGCAGGTGCATCGTCGGCTGGCACCATGGCCGCAACCTTTGACCGATGTCCCGTCCTGCTTGCCGCGCTGCATGGATCCGCCGGACGGCTTCAGGCGGGTTCGCCGACGGCGTCGCCCCAAGCCGACATCGTTTCGGTGGCCCCGAACCGCTTGTCGCCGCTGTCCATGACCGCCGACGGGCATGCAAAGGGATAGGGCAGCAAAGTCGGCCGCGCGGTTGTCACGGGGGCGATCGCCTCCAGCGCTGCAAGCGTCTGTGGCGCGAGCGCCTCGTTGGCGATGATGCGGTCCCCGCCGGACACGTCGATTCGTGGCTGCGCGAAAGCCGCGTCCAGATCCATGTCGAAATCCGCGAGGAATGAAGCCATCTGCGCGACCGCGGAAACGATCTTGCGCCCGCCCGACGCGCCAAGCGCAAAACGCCGACCTTGCGCCTGTCCGATCATCGGGCAGACATTCATCAGGCAGGCGCGGCCCGCGCCGAGCGAATTCGGCCGCCCGGGTTCGGGATCGAACCACATGATGCCGTTGTTCATGAGGAACCCGGTCGAGGGCGAGACGATGCGCGCGCCAAAGACCGAGAGCAGCGTCTGCGTGTGCGACACCATGTTGCCGTCCCGGTCGACGACGCAGAAATGCGTGGTGCAGCCCGGCGCGGCGTCGCTTTCGCCCGCGGCGCCCATCTGCGCGAGCCGCTCCTCGTAGGCGCCGAAAAGCGCGTGCGCATGGGCCGGAGCCGCGTCCTGCAGCGACGGCATCGCCGCGTCCTGGAGCCGCGCCATCGCGCCGGCAAAGGTCGGGCCCGCGGTCAGCCCCGGCATGACGTGAAACAGCGCATCGCGATAGGCGACATCCAGCGGCGCATGAAATTGCGCCCTGTTGAGGGCCAGATCCTCGCGGCTGAGGTAGCCGCCCTTGTCGCGCAGGTCCTGCGCCATCGCCGCGCCCAGATCGCCGCCATGCAGCGCGCCGGCGCCTTCGCGCGCGATGACGTCGAGGCTGTCTGCCATGCGGCACTGCTCGATTCGATCCTCGGCAAGGGCCGTCCAGGCGAAGGGGCGCGGCCACTGGCCTTCGAGCAGGAACATCGCCGCCGCGTCCGGATCCCGCGCCAGATCGCGCGTCGCGCTCGCGATGATGAGGGATGCGTACCAGTCGACGGCCATGCCCCGCCGCGCATGGGCGATGGACGGGGCCACAAGCTCTGCCCAGGGCAGGCGCCCCCAGCGCTTGTGGGCCGCCTCCAGTCCGTCGACCACCGCCGGCACGGCCACGGCCCGGGCACCGAGCACGTTGCGGTCGTCGACCACCCGCTTCCAGGGAAACAGATCGCCCGCGACACCGGCGCCGGAGAGCGGAAAATCCCCGACCCGCAGGCCGGACGGTGCGCGCATGCCGAAGTTCAGCGCATGCGCCGTGCCGGTGTCGGCGCGCCAATGCATCGCGGCACCGCCGCCCGCGGGGCCGGACATCCAAGGCTCGAGCACACCGCAGACGAAGCTGCATGCAACGGCCGCATCCACCGCGTCGCCGCCCGCGCGCAAGGCCTCGGCTCCGGCCTCGGCGGCAAGGCGATGCTGGGAGGCGACGACGCCGCGATCCGTCTCCACCACGTGCTTGCGGATCTGCATCGTGCGCGACAGGGACTCCGACATCAGGCCCCCAGGCGGCAAAAGAGCGCGGCCGCGAGCCGCGCCCGCTCCACCAGGCTGTCGACGAGGATGTGTTCGTTGAGCGTGTGCAGATCCTTGCCGCGCACGCCGATGGAATTGAGGGTCGGGATGCCGAGGAAGCCGGTGAAGTTGCCGTCAGACCCGCCGCCCGCCGACGCGCCCGACATCTCGAACCCGATTTCGCCGGCGATCTGCTGCGCGAGGGCCAGCATCGCCATCGTGCCGGGCTGATCGGGCTCCCACACGGGCCGGGTGACGCCGCGTCGCACCTCCATGACCACGTCGCCCTCGTCCGAATTGAGCGCGAGCATCCGTTCCACGCCCTCGTCCAGCAGCTCCTGCGTCTTGGCCATCGACAGCACCTCGGCGTCGCAGACGGAGGAGACGCAGTTGACCCACTGGCCCGCGTTGAAGACACCGACGGAAAAGGTGCAGTCGTCGCTGGTCATGCCCTCGATCCGGGCCACCGATTTTGCCATCTCCGCGATCGCCGAGCGGCCGTCCTTGAGCGCCCATCCGGCGTGGCTGGGCTTGCCGCGGGTCTGGAGGTTGAAGCGCGCGATGGCATACCGCCCGATCACCGCGCCGCCGTCGGGGCGCGCGGGCTCGGGCACCAGCACGAACTCGTGTCGTTTCGCCTCCGCCTCGATCAGCGCGCGCGTCGAAGGGGTGCCGATTTCTTCGTCGGGGGTAAAGAGCACGGTGACCGGACGCGGGGTTTCCACCCCTGCCGCCAGCAGCTTGCGTAGCGCATCGAGATAGACGTAGTTGCCGCCCTTCATGTCCATGATCCCGGGGCCGTAGCAGATGTCGCCCTCGCGCCGGAATGGCAGCTTGCCCAGCGTGCCCACCGGATGAACGGTGTCGAGATGCCCCAGCAGCAGGACGCCGCCCTCGCCGGCCCTCGGGTGCGGCATGGTCGCGCGCACGCTGTCACCGAGGCCCAAGCGCCCCGGAATACGCTCGACCCGCGCGCCCAGAGCGGCAAGATCGTGCTGGACCACGTCCATCATCCGGTTGACGGCGGCGGCATCGAAGGTGGGGCTTTCGGTTTCGATCCAGGGCCGCAGCCCCTCCAGCATTTCCTGGGTATCGAACGGCAGATCGAGCGGATTGGTCGTCATGTATACTCCTTTGGGGTGCGCGGCCCGGGCTGGCGCGACGGTCGCGTGCTTGGTGGCAGCGTCAGGCAGCATGGCCGAGCGGCAGGCGCGTTTCCACCAGCCGGGCATAGATCGAGGCGCCGACCGGCAGGATCGCGTCATCAAGAACAAAGGCCGGATTGTGCAGCGGGATGCTGCCGGCGTGACCGACCCGGCAATAGGCCCCCGGAACCACCTTGAGCATGTCGGCGAAATCCTCCGAGCCGGTGGCCTGTTCTGTGGATTCGGCCGCCATGTCGGCGCCCACGATGTCGGCCGCGGCGGCGACGTATGCGGTCGTGAGGTCGGGATCGTTCATCAGCACGTCGAAGACGTTGCGCAGGTCGACCGAGATCTCGATGCCGTAGGCCTGCGCCATTCCGGCGCAAAGCTCGCGGATGCGCGTATCGGCCATCTGCGCCACCTCGTCATGGAAATAGCGGATCGTGCCGGCGATGGTCGCGGCGTCGGGCACCACGTTGTAGGCGGAACCCGCGTTGAACTTCGTCACCGACAGGACGACCGGTTTGGTCGGCGGCGTGTTGCGGCTGACGATGCTCTGCAACTGCTGAACCAGCGACGTGCCGATCACGATGGGGTCGCGCGACTGGTGCGGCATCGCGGCGTGACTGCCGGTGCCCTTGACGGTGATGTCGAAGAACGTCGCTCCCGCCATGGCCGGGCCGGGGGTGACGCTGACAACTCCGGGTTCGGAATTGGGGTCGTTGTGCATGCCGTAGATCTCGTCGCAGGGAAACTTGTCGAACAGCCCCTCCGCGATCATCCGGCGCGCGCCGCCAAGCCCCTCTTCGGCGGGCTGGAAGATCAGCACCACGGTGCCGTCGAAGTCGCGCGTCTGGGCGAGGTAGCGCGCGGCGCCCAGCAGCATCGTGGTGTGCCCGTCGTGGCCGCAGGCGTGCATCCGGCCCGCGCTGGTCGAGGCATAGGGCACGCCGGACGCCTCGACTATCGGCAGGGCGTCCATGTCGGCGCGCAGGCCGACGCGGCGATTGCCGCCACCGGTGCCCTTGATGATGCCGACGACACCCGTGCCGCCCAGGCCCTCGTGCACCTCGTCCACGCCCCAGGCGCGCAGCTTTTCGGCGACGATGCCCGAGGTGCGGGTTTCCTCGAACCCGAGTTCGGGGTGGGCGTGGAAATCCCGGCGGATGGCGGTAAGTTCGTCGGCAAAAGTCTCTATCTGCGGAATGACGCTCATTGTACGGCTCCTTTGTATGCGTTCGCGCCATCCAGCGCGCGGAAATTGGCAAAGTCCCAGTGGCGGCCGGGGGCCGCCTCGATCAGGCTGTTGGTATAATCGTGGCGCGGATTCGCGAGAACCTCGCCGGCGGGGCCGTGCTCGACCACCAGCCCCTTCTGCATGACCAGCACGTCGTCGCAGATCTGCGCGGCGACCCGCAGGTCGTGGGTGATGAACAGCATGGCGATGCCGAAGCGTTCCTGAACGTCGTCAAGCAAGTCGAGCACCTGCGCCTGAACGCTGACGTCGAGCGCCGAGACGGCCTCGTCCGCAACCAGCAGGTCGGGTTTCATCGCGACCGCGCGTGCGATCGCGATGCGCTGCCTCTGCCCGCCCGAGAACTGGTGCGGATACCGGTCGAGCGCATCGCGCGGCAGATCGACAAGCTCCATCAACTCGGCCGCGCGGGTCATCGCATCAGCGCGCGACGTGCCGAAGTTGATCGGCCCCTCGCAGAGGCTGCGCGCGACCGTCCAGCGCGGGTTGAGCGAGCGGTAGGGATCCTGGAACACGATCTGAAGATGCTTGCGGTGCGGCTGCAACTGGCGGCGCGACAACTGAGCGATCTCGGTACCCGCGACAATCACCTTGCCCGCGGTCGGATCGATCAGCCGCATGATGCAGCGCGCGACCGTCGATTTGCCCGAACCGCTTTCGCCGACGATGCCGAGGGTGCGCCCCGGCGCGATGGTGAAGCTCACGTCGCGCGCGGCCTTCACTCCGGGCGACTTGCGAAAGAACCCGCCCCCGCCGTACGTCATGTCCAGCCCGTCGACGGTGATCACGTCGCTTGCGGTCGCGGTGCCCCGGGCGGCGCGCGGCGCGAGGTTGGGCACCGCGGTCAGCAGCTTGCGGGTGTAGTCTTCGCCGGGCTCGGTCAGCAGCTTGCGGATCGGCGCGCGCTCGACGATGCGGCCGTTCTGCATCACGCTGACGGTGTCGGCGATTTCGGCGACCACGCCCATGTCGTGGGTGATGAACAGCACGGCGGTGCCCTGACGCTCCTGCATCTCGGCGATCAGCTTGAGGATCTGAAGCTGCGTCGTCACGTCGAGCGCCGTCGTCGGCTCATCCGCGATCAGAAGGTCCGGATCGAGGATCAGTGCCATGGCGATCATGATGCGCTGTCGCTGCCCGCCGCTCAACTGGTGCGGAAAGGCCTGATAGATGCGTTCGACATCCGGCAGATGCACCTGCTCCATCATGTCGAGAGTGCGCTTTTTCGCCTCGGCCTGGGTCAGATCGGTGTGCATGTTCAGCACCTCGCCGATCTGGTCGCCGACCCGAAGCACCGGGTTGAGCGCCGTCATCGGCTCCTGGAAGATCATGGCGATGCGGCGCGCGCGCAATTCGCGCATCTGGCCCGCCGTGGCGGTGGTGATCTCGAAACCCTCGAGGTCGATCGACCCGCCGCGGATCTCGAGAGCATCCCGGGGCAGCAGCCCCATCGCGCAGAGCGACGTGACCGATTTGCCCGACCCGGATTCGCCGACGAGGCAATGCGTCTCGCCCGCGCGGATGTCGAGGTCGATGCCGTCCAGCACCGGCGCCGCGTTCGGCCGCCCGGTCAGGCCGACCCGAAGGTCGCGGATCCTGAGCACCCGCTCCGCGTTCGTGAAATCCCGCGACTTGAACTCCAAGGCTCAGCCCTCCCGCTTCTTCATGCGCGGATCGAGCAGATCGCGCGCGGTGTCGCCCAGCAGGTTGATGGCGAGAATGCACAGCGACAGCATCAGCCCCGGCCAGAAGATCAGCCCCGGCTTGATCTGGAAGTAGGTGCGGCCCTCGGCCATGATGTTGCCCCAGGTCGGAATCTCGGTCGAAACGCCCGCGCCGAGAAAGGACAGGATCGCCTCGATCAGGATGGCCGAGGCGCAGATGTAGGTGCCCTGCACGATCAGCGGCGCGAAGGTGTTCGGCATCAGGTGCTGCACCAGGATCTTGGGCATCGACGAGCCGAGCGCGATCGCGGCCTCCACATAGGGCTCCTCGCGCGCCGAAAGCACGACCGAACGGACCAGCCGCACGACCCTCGGCACCTCGGGAACGGTGATCGCGACGATGACCGACGTGAGGCTCGGCCCGTTCAGCGCCACCAGGGCGATCGCCAGAAGGATCGCCGGGATCGCCATGAGGCTGTCCATGATCCGCATGATCACGCCGTCCGCGGCGCGAAAGAAGCCGGCCACCAGGCCGATCATCAGGCCGACGGCGACGCTCACCACCGCCGCCCCGACGCCGATCAGCAGCGAGACGCGCCCGCCGGTCATCACCCGGCTGAACACGTCGCGCCCGTACTGGTCGGTGCCCAGCAGATGCGTCTCGGAAGGCGGCCGGAGCCGCGCCGTCGCCTCCATCGCGAGCGGATCGTAGGGCACGTAGAGCGGCGCGCAGAGTGCCGCGAGTACGATCACCACGAGGATGACGGCGGCGATCATCGGTCCCGCGCCGACGCGCGCGCTCGCCGGCAGCGACAGCATGCCGGTCATGGCCTGAAAGGCGCTGTGACGAGATCGGGGCGTGTCTGTCATGTCAGTACCTGATCCTTGGATCGAAGAAGGAATAGGAGACGTCGACCATGAGGTTCACGACCACATAGATCGCCGCAGTCAGCAGGATCATCGCCTGGATCACGGGATAGTCGCGCGCGAGGATGGCATCGACGGTCAGCCGCCCGATGCCGGGGATGTTGAACACCGACTCCGTCACCACCACGCCCGAGATCAGCAGCGCGAAGCCAGTGCCGATGATCGTCAGGATCGGCACAGCCGCGTTGCGCAGCGCATGGCGGAACAGCACGACGTTCTCGCGCACGCCCTTGGCGCGGGCGGTGCGGATGTAATCCTCTCCCAGCACCTCGAGCATCGAGGCGCGCGTCATCCGGGCGATGAGCGCGATGTAGATCGTCGCCAGCGTCAGCGCGGGCAGGATCGCGCGGCTGAAGAACGGCCCGAACCCTTCGGACGGCGGCCGGTAGCCCTGCACCGGAACCCAGCGCAGCTCGATCGCGAAGATCTGGATCAGGATGTAGCCGATCACGAAGACCGGGACGGAAAAGCCGAGCACCGAAAACGACATCACCAGGAAATCGACCCAGGTGCGGTGCCGCCACGCCGCGAGCACGCCCATCGGCACGGCCAGCGCGACCGAGATCACGATGGTCATCAGGGCAAGATTTAACGTCGGGCCGAGCCGCTCGCCGATCATGCCCGACACCGATGTGTTCGAGATGAGCGATGTGCCCAGATCGCCGCGCAAAAGCTGCCCCATCCAGGTCGCGAACTGCACGATCAAGGGATCGTTCAGGCCCAGCCGGTCGCGGATGCGCTCGAGCTGTGCCGGCGTCGCGGCATCGCCTGCAAGGATCGCCGCCGGATCGCCCGGGGTGAGCCGCAGCAGCAGGAACACGAAGACCGCGACGATCACCATCACCGGGATCGTGGCCAGCACGCGTTTCAGGATGTAGATGAACACGCTTAATGCTCCTTGCATCGTACCGGGTCGGCGGAGCGCCGCAGCGCTCCGCCGGAGACGTCGTCAGAGACGGCAGGACGCTGTCGCGCCCCGGATCATTCCGCCTCCTTGGTCACGTTCCAGAACACCGGCACCGGCGACGGGAGCATGTTCTGGATGTAGTTCTGCCGCGCCTGCGGGATCAGGTACTCGCCCATCATGATGTAGTTCACGTTGTCCATGACGTGCTCCTGGATGCGCACCGCGATCTCCTTTTGCGCTTCGGGAGAGTCGGCTGCCACGAATTCCGCGCGCATCTCCTCGACCTCGGGGTCCGTCGGCCAGCCGAACCAGGCGTCGTCGCCGCGCCCGTTGACCATCACGTTGATGAGCGGATCCGAAATCTCGGGCACCATCCAGTTGGTGAAGAACAGGTTCCAGCCACCCTCGGACGGCGGGCTCTGCTGGGCGCGGCGCTGCACCACGCTCTGCCAGTCCATCGATTGCAGGTCGACCTCGAAGCCGGCCTCGCGCAGCGCCTGCGCGGCCACGACGGGCTGATTGACGAGGCTCACCACGTCGGTCGGCGCCATCAGCACGATCGGCGTGCCGTCATAACCGGCCTCCTCGAGCAGGGCGCGGGCCTCGTCGGGATGCGGGCCGGTTGTGACCGGATCGGAGCCGGCCTCGTCGCCGAGGGGCGTGGAACAGCCGAAGATCGCGCCGCAGACGTTGTAATAGGCAGGGTCGCCCTGCATCGTCGCCAGCATCGATTCCTGGCTGAGCGCCTGGAGTGCGGCCTGGCGAACCTGCTTGTTGTCGAAGGGCGGGTGGAGGAAGTTGGGCCGCCCGATGGTCACGTAGCCGAGTTCGTCGCGCGTCTCGACCGTCACGTCCGGGCTGCCTTCGAGCAGCGGCAGCAGGTCGATCTGCACCTGCTCGAGATAGTCGATCTCGCCCGCGGCGAGCGCGTTCATCGCGGTCAGGCTGTCGGGCATCGTCGTCCAGACCACGCGGTCGACATTGACGACCTTGCCGCCGGCCATCCAGGAGGCGGGCTCGTCACGCGGCACGTAATCGTCGAATTTCTCGTAGGTGACAGACACGCCGGGCTCATACTCCTCTTCGTTGAAGACGAAGGGCCCCGATCCCACGTATTCGGTGATCGTCTCGTCCGGCGAGGTTTCGGCGACCCGCGCGGGCATGATGAAGGGCGGCACGGCGGACTGCTTGGAGATCACGTCGAGCAGCGGCGCGAAGGGCTCGCTCAGCGTCCAGACCACGGTCTTGTCGTCGGGCGCCTCGAGGCTCTCGGTCACGTCGAAGATCAGCTGCCCGCCGGAATCCCGCTTGCCCCAGCGCTCGAGCGAGGCAACCACGTCGGCGCCCGTCACCGGCGCGCCGTCATGGAACATCAGCCCGTCGCGCAGGGTGAAGGTGTAGGTCAGCCCGTCGTCGGACATCTCCCAGCTGGCCATCTGCGGCTGCGGTTCGAAATTCGCGTCCACCGCGGTCAGGACGTCATAGATCATGTAGCCGTGGTTGCGCGTGATGTGCGCGGTCGTGATGACCGGATCGAGCACGCGCAGCCCCGAGTGCATCACCGCAGTGATGGTCTTTTCTTCCTGTGCCGCGAGTGCGCCGGGCGCGATCAGCGCGCTGCCGGTCAGCAGGGCCGCCGCAAGGCAGCGGGTCTGTCTCAGTGCGGATCTCATGGTGATCATGGAAAACTCCCGTGTTGTTGTTTCCGGTTCAGGTCTGTTGGACCGCGCCGACTGTCGGGCCGGTGCGGTCAGGACGCGCCGTCGCGGCGCGCGCGGTCTCGAAGGCGGGCCCGTTCGGGCAAAGCCGCAACCCGTCGCGCAAGCGCGTGAAGGGCAGATCCGCAGGATTGTACGGCATCGGCCCCGGGGCAAGCCCGATCAGGACTTGCGAGGCGATCGGCGCGAAGTCGGCGCGAAAATGCGTCGAACTCTTGACCACGAGGATCGCCTGCCGCTCGGGCTCGATCCCCACGAAACGGAACATCGCGCGATCCGCCATCTGCGCGATTTGGCTGCTGACCGCGACGCGCACGCCGCCGATGCGCAGGCAGGCGGAGGGCCCGAGATCGAGGTGCGTGCCGCCGTAATAGGGGCCCCTGGCGTGAAGCTTGCCATCCGCCAGAGTTCTCGACCACCGCCTGCACTTCGAATGGCGTGTCGGCCGGAAAATCGGGATGGCCCCCGATGCGGAACGTCGCGCTGCCGCCCTTTCCGGTCTCATGCGCCTTTCGGGCGGTGCCGGGATCGACGATCAGGCCGATCGCGGCGTCGCGGGCGTCCGCGGCAACCAGCGCCCGCAGCAGGCCCGTCGTTGCCGAAACGCCGCCCGCGCCGGGATTGTCCTGGGTGTCGGCGATGACGACGGGGCCGCTCCTGCCGGCCAGCCGCATCGCTTCGGCGACGGCTTCGTGCGCGGGCCAGGTCCGGTTGCCGAACCGCGATTTCAGCGGCTTCATAGGCTGCGGCGATGCTGTCGGCCGCGCTGTCTGCGGCGACTTGCGTATCGGCAAAGGCGATGGCGGTGGGGCCGCAACAAGGAATGTCCGCCGCCGGAAAACCCATGAACAGCGAGACCGAAAGCGCGCCGTCCCGTTCCACAGCCGCCAGAGCCTCGTAGAGGCCCTTTGCCGGCGCCATGTCCGTCGACTGGAACGGGATCGGCACGAGGTAGGACATCCGGCGGAACGCCTTGGCGGGCCGCTTGCCGGTGGTCATGACGTGATCGAGCAACTCCGCCGCGGCGGCGCCCGTGTCCGCCATGTCCACATGCGGATAGGTGCGAAAGGCGACGAGCCCGTCGACGGTCTCGACGAAGTCCCGCGAGATGTTGCCATGCAGGTCGAGGGCGGCGACGATGGGCACTCCGGGGCCGACCATGGCGCGCACCCGCCGCACGATCTCGCCCTCGCCGTCGTCCAGATGCTCGGCGACCATGGCGCCGTGCAGATCAAGGAACACGCCGTCGAGGTCGCCTGCGCAACGCAGGCCCGCCACGATCCTTTCGGCGATGATTTCGAACGCTTCGCGGGTCACCTGCGCCGACGGAATGGCCCCCGCCCAGAGCAGCGGCACGATCTCCCATCCCCGCGACTGCGCCACCTGCAGCGCGCCCGCGATGCCCAGATTGACGCCCCGCACGCCCTCGATCATCGCGGCACCTTCCACCATAGGCACATAGCCGCCCCCGAACCGGAAGGCGGCGAGATCCGCCGGCGCGGGTGCAAAGGTGTTGGTCTCGTGCAGGAAGCCCGCGAATGCGACTTTCATCTTCTCTCCGTCACAGGATCCGACCATGGACCCGCTCGCGTCGGCGATACGGTATTGTCAGGCGATACGTCCGTAGTGCTTAATGAGCGTATCGACCCGCTTCGGGATTTGTCAAGCCGCAGGTGTCACATGCCCAGCATTCTTCGCGCCGCCCCGCCCAGAGCGACCGATTTTCAGGCAGAGGAGGAGGATCGTCTGTTCGTGCGCGCCGCTGGCCGGGCGATGCTGGTCCTCAGCGCGTTCCACCAGGCGAACGGCCCGCTCAGCCTTTCGGAGATCGCATCGCGCGCCGGAATAGACCGCTCCGCGGCGCAGCGGCTGGTGCATACGCTGATGCGGCTCGGCTACATGCGGCGCAGCGCCGACGACCGTGGCTACCTGCCCGGCATCCGGCTTCTGGATCACACGCTCGACCTGCTGCGGCTCGATCCGGTGGTGCAGAAGGCGACTCCGGTGCTGCTGGAATTGCGCAAGACGATCCGCGAGCGGGTGGATTTCAGCCTCTATGACGAGACGCGCCTGATCTATGCCCTGCGCATGCAGAGCAAGCGCGAGACGTTCTATGCGACGCTGGTCGGCCACAGCGTGCCGACCTACTGCACGGCCGGCGGGCGCGCGGTCCTGTCGGTGCTTGACGATGCCGAGGCGCGCGCGGTGGTCGAACGCTCGCCTCGCATCGCCTACACCTCCCGCACCCTCGTCGAGACGGACGCGATCATGGATCGGGTGCGGCAGGCGCGGGTGGACGGCTACGCGGTCGTCGTCGATGAACTGGTGCAGGGCGAGGTCGCCGTCGGCGTCGCGGTGTCACGCGGCGACGGCGTGCCTCTGGGTGCCATCCATGTGGCGGGATCGCTGTCGGAATGGACCCCGGCAGATTTCGTGCGTCAGGCCGCCCCGGTGGCGAGCGAGGCCGCCCGCGCGATCAGCGGCAGCCTGTGAACGGCGGATGCGTGGCGGAACCTCGACAATCATGATGCACTCGATCCCGTCTGGAACGGGGGACCGCGGTTCGGCGGAATGACCAGCCGAAGATCCGGCCTCACCGCAGCTTCGGCACCGCGCCGCGCTTCGCCATCAACAGTGACCGCGCATTCCGCGCGGTCCGCCCGATCACATGCGCGGCACCCTCGGGAGGACGGATCTCGGCCGCGGTTTCGCGAAACAGCGCAAGGCATCGTTTGAAATGCTCCCCGGTCACCGGCAGGTTCACACGCTTGGAAACCGGTGCGCCGTGAAAGCTGAAAGCGCCCGGTCATCAACGCAACTCACGACCAGAAACCCGCCATTTTGGCGAGGTGCGACATCGAGTTCGCGTCCGGTTCGGCAAGGGTCGGGCCGATCACCGGATCGACGCGGATCTTGCCGTAAAAGCCGTGAACGAGATCAACAAGCATGCTTTCGGACAGGCCGGTTCGGTCAATTCCCCGTACAAGGCCGGACGTGCCAACTTACATGCCTGCGTGAGAAGTCTGACTCTGCGGCATGCGAAAAGCCCTTTGTTGCCGGAACTGCCCAGACCCTGTAACAGGTATGGCAAGTGCCGATTCACGCGAGGAACCGGATGCGCCTCACCAGTTTTGCCGAGTACGGGCTTCGCGCCCTGATGCGGATGGCCAGTGCGCCCGACGGCGCCATTTCCACCGCCGATATCGCCGAAGAATTCGGCCTGTCCCGCAAGTACCGCAACGGCATCGCGATGACCCGGCTCGGTGCCGGAGGCGGGGCGATTCTGGCCCGACCGCTGGCGAGATCGGGCTTGGCGAGATCGTGCGGCTGCTGGAACAGGACCAGGCGATGGTCGGGTGTTTCCCGCCCGACGGGATCTGCAGCAACACGCCGGTCTGTCACCTCAAGGCTCGGCTCGGGGCCGCGCAGGGCGCATTCCTCGCCGAGTCCGATCGCACCAGCCTCGCCGACAGCGCGGTGCCGGCGGCACTTCACGGCTGACCCGGCCCGATAGGAGAGACGGCATGAGCGAGGTTTCCGTGATGACCGACGGTTTTATCGTCGATGCGGCCATCGTCGGCGCGGCTTTCGGCGTGGCACCTGCCGACGTGCCCGCACGGCTGCGGACCGGAGCCATCACCAGTCGCTGCGAAACCGGCGTCGCGGACCATGCCGGCAGGTGGCGGCTGACCTTCTATTCGGGCGGCCGCGCGCTGCGCCTCGTCGTTGACGGCAGCGGCACGATACTGTCGCGCGCCACCTTTCCTGCCCATGCGCCATCCGCGGCTCCATGAGGATCTGCGGCAGACCGGGCGGCAACCCGACAGAAGACCCTTCCAGACGGCACCGGCAGGATCTCGCCCTGCAATCGCTCCGCATGGAGCAATCCGCAGCGTACCGCCAAAAGGGCTTCAAGGCGATCGAGCGGCATGTTCTTCCGATACGCCGAAGAAGTGAATCGGATCGACAACCCGGCACAAGCGGCCGGGTTCGGCGCGACGCCCGGACCCTTGATGCAAGCACGGCGGACAAGCTTACCAGACCTGCGGCCATTGTCGATCGGCTGATGATCGCGCTGCTGACCGGCGGGCATGTCCTGATCGAGAGCATGCCGGGTTTGGTCAAGACGCGGTCTATGCGCCGGCTCGGATCGAGTGCAGCTTTGCGCGCATCCAGTGCATTGCGGATCTCATGCGGCGGGCGTCACCGACACCCATATGTTCCGGCAGACCAGCGGGCGGATGGATTTCCTGCGCGTGGCGACGCAGAACCCGCTGGAGCAGGAGAGCACTTTTCCGCTGCCCGAGGCACAGTTGGGCCGGTTCCTGATGCACTTCCGCTCGAACTTCCCGGCAAAGACGACGAACTGGCCGTCCTCGATCCGGTCGGGCCCGCCGCTGCGGCCAAGGGTCGGGCCGCGCAAGATTCGCTGCTTGGGTTCGCGGACGGCCTGTTTGTCAATCGGCGCCCAATATTGGCCCGCTATCGGCGTGCTATTCCCCCGGAATGTGGTGATGAGGGGCTGTCCCGACACAGCCGGTCATGTTGCGAGGGCGAGGCAGACAATGGTCATAGGCGGTTCTCGAAGCGCCAGCGCTCGTTTCCGGTATCGACGATCTCGCAATGATGCGTGAGGCGGTCGAGCAGAGCGGTGGTCATCCTGGCGTCGCCGAAGACGGTCGAGCAATACGTAATCTTAACCAAAGCAGGGCAGCA